>CAVZYW010000001.1:0-2724324 GCA_963779665.1 uncultured Solirubrobacteraceae bacterium
GCGATCGACGAGTGCTGGAAGCTGACCGAGCGCCCGGCCACGGGCCGCTGGTTCAACGAGTTCTGCAGGCGTAGTCGTCATTGGGCGACGTGGGTGATCGCGATCTCCCAGCAGCTCACCGACTTCGACAACGAGTACGGCAAGGCGCTCGTGTCAAACGCCCGGATGCGCGTGTCAGGGCGCCAGGAGTCACGGGAGCTCGCGCGGATGCGCGAGGCGCTGAGCAACACCGAGGAGCGCGAGGCCGCGATGACCCAGCTGCGCACGGTCCCCGGCGAGTACGCGCTCAGCGCGTGGAGAACGGTGCTCGCGGCGAGGCGATCGTGCAGGTGGTCGTCGCCGAGCTCGAGTATTGGATCGCGACGTCGAGCCCTGCGCGCGATGACCCGGTGCGGCGCCTGGCGCTGCGCCAGACCGGCGATGAGACCTGGGAGGAGCGCTGGCAGGCGCTGTTGCTGTGCGCGGATGAGCGCTGGCGTGCACAGGCGATCGCAGAGCTGGAGCTGGCGGCGTGATGCAGGCGCGGATCGCGATAGCGCTCCTGAAAAACCGGCAGGTGCAGACGGTGCTGCATGGTGGGCGCGCTGACTGGTCGTGCTGCTGCCGGTGATCGTGGCCGCCGGGGATCGCTCGGCTTGTTCTGCGGGGCAGCCGAAAGCGCGTGCGGTGGCGGTGGTGGTCGGCGTGGTCAACGCAGCCTGCGGGCGGGGGGCCGCTGGCTGCCGGTGCTGTTGTGCCGCGCCGCTGGAACTGGCGCCGGGGCGCTGGTATGAGGTCGGCGCGACCGAGTACGGCGGGCCGGGCGAGCCCGAGCTGCGGTGCTCTATGGGTCGATCCCCGAACCCGGGCGAGTCCTATCTGCCCCGCTCACCCGGACTCGTTCGCGGAGCTGTCGGTGCTCGACAGCAACCCGGCCAACACGGTGGTGGCTTCACGTTCGCGGACGCGAACGCGCTCGGGCACCTGCCGTACCTGGCAGGCGCTGCGGGTCGCTCACGCATGGCCGCGAGCGCCTGCTGCGTCAAGCGCGACGCGGGCTACGGGCAGGGGCCGGGCCAGTTCATCGCCGGACGGCCAGCCCTACCGGCTGGACGTGTGGTGGCAGGCCGCGCAGCAGCCTCGGTGATCAGCAAAGAGCGCGGTGCAGGGTCGCAGCTCGCGCCGGGCGACGGGCGCGGCCGGCACTCTCGGTGCGCTGCCCGAATCCTCGAGCGAAGCGAGCGGCGAAGGCGGGGAAGCGGGCGGGGAATCCTGCGCGGCGGTCGAAGGCGTCAGGGCAGCGTCCCGCTGCCGCTGACGCCGGGACGCGCAGACGAAGATCCTGCTGCGTAGCGGCCTGGCGGCCGCCGGCGCAGCAAGCGCCGCGTGCGGTGCAGGCAGCATGGTGGCGGCGGGCAACCGCCTGTTCGGCGCCGGCGTATCGTCTGGGGCGGCGGGCACGGGCACATCGCTGGACACGCTGCAGCCGGGATATGACTGCTCCTCGGCCGTCTCATACGTGCTTGCACGCCGGCGGGGCGCTTCGGCCCGAGTGCGCCGAGGACTCCACCGAGCTAGAGCGTCTTACGGGCGAACCTGGCCCCGGCCGCTACGTCTCGGTCTACGCCAACGCCGGCCACGCCTTCGTGTACGTCGGCGGGCTGCGCTTCGACACCGTAGGACGGACCCGGGCTGGTGACACGGGGCCCAACTGCGGCGAAGCCCGGCCCGAAGTGGCGCGTCTACGGCGTCGGTCCCGAGGCTGGGCGACGTGGGCCGTGCAGACACCCGCGCTGGGCCATGACGCAGTCGTCCCGCTCTCGAAAGCTCTGCGGCCGCGGTCGCGCTCGTGGTGGCGCTCGCGGTCCCGTCGGGCTGCAGCGACCCCGACGCGCCGGGCGCTGACGGCCGGGGACGGCCTCGACGAGCTCGCCGCAGAACGCCGGGCGAGCCGCCGGCGCCGCCGCCGCCGTCCCCCGGCGGCACTCGGCGGCACCGCATGGGGGTGCAGACGACGCACCGGCGGCGGCGCTGGCGGCGTTCAGCGCGGCTCGTACGTCGGTACTGGACGTACTGGACGCTCGCCGGCAGATCAGCGGCAGGCTCGCGGCGATGTCGGCTCCGGTCGCCGCGCGGCTTGAGCCGAGCGCCGAGGCGGCGGCCGCGAGCGAGGCGGACACGACGATCGCGCGCGGGCACATCCGGAACAGCGGGGCAGATCGTGAGCGTGGCGACCCGAGCGCTCCCAGCACCGGGACGTGGGCGATCGTCACGCGCGAGCAGACCGGCGGCAGCGAGCGCAGTACGAAGGGCTAGCCGAGCCGCGTACCACGTCACGCTGGCGCAGGCTGGCGCACGTGCCAGGCGGCTGGGTTCGGTGACTCGAATCGTGGCTGCCGCAGAGCTGAGCGGGCGTCCATGCCGGCCACGCCGCGCGCCGCCGCTTGGCTGGCTGTGGGTCTGCGCGCGCGCGTGGTGGGCCGGCGTATGCTCGCGGCGTGGACGTCTGACGCTCAGCGCCAGCGGGGGTGATCGCGCTCGCTGGGCAACCTCGCGTCGGCCGGGCGGCGCCGTTCGAGTGGCTGCGGGCGTCGCGCCTGAGCGGCGCAGCGCAACGCGCCGCCGCAGCATCGCGCAGGTGCTCGGCGCTGGCCGCGCACAACCTCCCGCTCGCGGCGTGGCCGCTGCTGCTCGGGGTGCATTGGCGCGCACCGCCACCGTCTCGCGCGGCGGGTCGCCGACGGCGTTCGATCGCTGGTGATGGCTGGTTGCGAACGCGCTGCCTGTCGGCGCCGCGCTGGGCGCCTACGGCGCGGCCGCTGGTGGCCTATCTCCCGCAGGTGCCGCTCGAGTGGGGCGGCGCTGGCGCTCGGCGCGAGCGCCTGGCTCGCTGCAGCGGCGAAGGCGCGCTCACGGTCAGGGAGGGGGCCGGGGTGTTCGCGCTGATCGCGGGGGTGCTGTTGTGCGCGGCCGTGCTTGAGACCGTCGCGGTGCCCCACCGATGAAGCGCGGCGCGTGTTCAATGCCCACGGGCTGGTTGATCGTCTTGTGGGCCCGCAGCGACGCGGACGACCGGATTGACGACGCTTTGCACGGAGCGTTGCAAGTACAATCGTGCCCAGCGGAACTCGTCCTGGACCGCAGGAGCGTGTCGCTGTGGTCACGGCTGACCTGGAGGTCGCAGGATGAGACGGCAGGTCGAGCGCGGGTCGAGCGGCTGGATCGCCCGGCGAGGCACCGGGTCGCGAGGACCTCGCTCGCGCCGACGGTGGTGGCCGGCGCCGGCCCAGGACGCCGCAGCCGGGTACGTCGGTGAGAGTCCTCGGTGCAATGGCAGCAGGCCGGAGCTGCGGATCGCTCGCGGGTTCGGCGGAGTGCCGCGGGCCTGAGCGACCAGCGCAGCTCGAGGACATCTACCAGAGACACGGCAGCTGGCGCTGCATCGGCGCGCCGGTACGCCGGCGAGGTGCATCTTCGCAACGCGCTGCGGGCCGGGCTCAAGCGGCGGGCGCTGCGCGGCGCACCGCGACGAGCGGCCGCCGCTAGTCGAGATCCTCAGCCCGCAAGGCGCCACGAGCGTTCGATCGTGCCGCGGAGGCGCAGGCGGGGCAGGAGTGCCACCGGAGCGCGTCGGCGCTCGACCCGCGAGGACCGGCCTGGTCGCAGGCGGAGTTCCTGACCGAGCTGAGCCGCGCCGGAGCGGCGGGTTGTTCGGCGGGCTGGCGGAGGGCCTTGCCGTACCGTGCTGATCGCGACAGCGCTCTGAGCATCGCTGACCAACGACGGCTCGCAACGCGGCGCGGGTCGTGCGAGCGGAAGCGGGAGCGCTTCCAGCTGCTCGTATGACACGGGGCGGCTGTGCGGCTACCGCGGCGCAGACGATCCACGGCGCTGCAGGCCGGGGAGAGCACGAGCGAGGAGCTGGCCGAGCCGCGCGTTCGCGCACCTGGAGAGCTGCGCGCAGCTGCCGCGCTTCGAGCACCAAACGACCGCCCGAGCGGCTGCGGCGCCGCTTCCAGCGGCCAGGCTGCCGACGCTGCTGCCGATGCCCGCGGCCTTGGGCCGCCTCGGGTGGCTCGCGCCGGCTGGCCGCGCGCGCGAGGCTGCTGGCCAGCACCGCTTGGGGGCCGGCACGGCCTGCCGCTGGGGCCGGGCGGCGTGCGCGAACGGGCGGCCGCGGTGCTGGCAGGCGCCGGCGCCGGCGGCGAAGGTCGCGGCCGGCGTCGTGGCGCTGGGCGTGCTCGCCGGCGGGGCGGTTGCCACGCACGTCCTCGAACAGACCCCGCGGTCTCCCCACAGGCACGTGGCGCACAGCGCGGCGGTCGCGCCAACGTCAGCGGCTACACGGCCCCTGAGCAGCTCGCCGTTCGTATCGACGCAGTGCGCGAGTGCTCACCGTGGCGTGAAGACCTCCAAGCGCTCTAACCGCCGGCGGGGCAGCGCCCGTCGCTCGTCAGGCGCGGCGCGAGCGAGCGCTGCGGGGCAGCGCGAACCGGGCGGCTTTGCCTATCTCGGCGTCCCGACGACACCAAGCACGTCGGCTGTGCCGGCGCGGGCGGCGAGCAGCTCCGAAGACCAGCACGGCGGCGGGCAGATCAGCCCATGAGCACCCCCGGAAAAATCCGTTGGCCGGTTTGGCGCGCTCGGGGTCATCAACCCCTGAAGCCCCATAAAGCGGGGCCCGGACACGGAATGAACGCGATGAGCAAAAAGCACGATGGGTCTTGGCGGTGCGCGCTAACGCTCGCTTTGTTGACGATTGCCGTGGCGGCCGGGTGGCTGACGGCGAGTAGCGCCTACGCGGGCAGCTGGATGGAGGTCTCGTGCGTGAACCCGAGCCAGTCGGCGGCGCCGAGCGAAGGCTGGTCGAGCTTCGCGGGCGGCGGCGGGTACGGCTCGAACGTCGGGACGGGCTGCGGGCCGGGCAGCCCGATGTTCGCAATCCTCAGCACTGACGCCGCCGTGGGGGTGGGTGCGAACGAGACTCTGCACTACACGCCGCCCGGAGGATCGACGCTGATCGGCGGCTCGCTGGACGTGAGCTTCTTCGCCGACGGACGTGGCTATGGCGCCTCGGGCACGGCAGTCGCGTACACGCCTGAATACGCCTACAACAGCTCCAACGTCTTCTACCAGTGCGCTTCGGGGCTGCCTCCGTGCGCCAATGGCACGTATGACTACTCGGGTGTCCTTGGGATTCCGAGCGGCCGCGGCGGGAATCTCTACCTGAGCGCCGGCTGCGGCGGACAACCGGAAGCCGGGAGGGTCTGCAACGAAGGCGGCAGCGAAGGCGCATGGTCGCTGGTGCGCCTGTGGTGGGCCAACCTGCTGTTCTCAAACGAAGCGACGCCGACAGGTAGCGGTGTCAGCGGCACGCTGCTCAGTCCGAACGCCGAAGGCACAGCAGAACTCACGCTCAACGCAGCCGACCCCAACGGCCCCGGCGTGTACCTGGTGGTCGTCCAGATCGACGGCAAAACGCTCTACTCGGGCACGCCGAACAGCAACGGCGGGAAGTGCGTGCCGGTGGCTCGAGCGGCGGCGCGCTGATGTTCGACTACAGCCAGCCGTGCCCGGCGAGCGAGTCGGTGGATCTCCCGATCAACACGGCGAGCTTGCCAAACGGCCAGCACACCTTGAAGGTGCTTGTGCAGGACGCTGCGGGTAACTCGGCGGTCGTCTACGACGGCAGCATCTCGACCAAGCAGCCGGCCAGCAACTCGCTCGGGGCGCTGCCCGGCCCTGGCACGGGCGCGGCCAGCTCCCCAGGCCGTCGCGGCTGCGAGCAACGGTACGACAGCGAGCCGCACGGCGCGGATCACGCTCGGGCTGGCGCGGATCACCCGCACCTACGGCCATCGCGCGTTGCGGGTCAGCGGGCGCCTGCTCGACGGGCATGGCCATCCGATTGCCGGCGCGACACTCGACGTGCTCCAGCACCTCGACGGCTCAGCGAGCACGAGCGTGATCGGGCGCACCCGCACTCGCGCCAACGGGACATTCCTTGCCAACGTGGCGGGCGGGCCGACGAGGACTGTGCAGATCGCCTACCGCGCGTTCTCGACGGACGCCGGCTATGCGGCGGTGGGCACGATCGCCGAGGCAGTCGACGCTGGCGTGAAGCTCACCGTGACACCGCGCAGGACTGCCTCGGAAGGCACGATCACCCTCGGCGGCAGAGTGCTCGGCCCGATACCCCGCAGGGCGTGGTTGTCGAGCTGCTCGTGCACTACCGCCGGCCGGTGGGAGCCGTTCCGGGCTCCACGCACCGACTCGCGCGGACGCTTTCAGGTCGTCTACCAGTTCCAGGGCGGCATCGGGCGCTTCCCGTTCAGGGCGCTCGTGTTCGGCGGACAGGGTGGCTTCCCGTTCACCAGCGGCGAAAGCAAGGCGGTCGATGTCACCACGAACTGGATCGATCTCACGGGCGTGCAGCGCGTCGGCGCTGTCCTGTCGCTCGCAGCGCTCGCGTGCATCCTGACGCTGGCGTTCGCAGGCGAGGCTCGACGCGGGGACGTGGATGCTGCTCTCCGCCGCCAGCCCAACGGTCAGCCGCGCCGAACGATGGCTGGAGCACAGGCGCGACGGGCGATGTCGGGCTCGACAGCGGCGACACGAACTCCTGCGCTGCAGGCGGGGACCTGAGCGCGGTGACGAGCGGCGAAGCGCCGCAGGGCGCCTATGAAGGTCCGAGTGGGTGTTCACCTCGCCGACCGGGTCGACGATCGCCGGCGGGTCGATCACCGCATCGCTGAGCGCACCGCACGGGCAGGCATGGCTCGCAACGCCGGCCGCGACCTACGACTCGGCAAATGTGCTGGCCAACTGCCAGCTCAACCTCCCCTGCGGCGCGGATGGCACGCTCACCGGGTCGTTCCCGATCACGCACGTCGGCGGCAGCAACCTGTATGCGGTCGCGGTGTGCGTCGGCCCCTATGAAGGCGCCACCTCTTGCCCGGCGACGGGCGGGATCGACGCAGCCATGAACCTCAGCAGCGCCGCGATCGAGCTCGCAAACGATGCGACGCCCGCGGCGAGCGGCTTCGGCGGCAACCTGCTGAACCCGAACGCGCACGGCACGAGGACTGACCTTCCAGGCCAGCGACCCGGCGGCCGAGGCGTGCGCCTGTGGTCGTGCAGATCGACGGCACCACGGTCTACTCAGGCACGCCGGACAGCAAGCGAAGGGCGATGCGTGGGGCTCGGATCGAGCGAAGGGCGCTCGAGTCGACGACAGCCAGCCATGCCGGACCAGCGAGTCCGTCGATGTGCCGATCAACACGACGACGCTGCCGAATGGTGCGCACACGCTGAAGGTCACGGTCGTGGATGCCGCCCAGGACGCGAGCGTCGTCTACGACGGGCCGATCAGCACCTTGCAGCCTTCCGATGGCTCGCTCGGCACGCTGCTGGGCCTCGGCGCGGGCGGCGCGGCGTCGCTGGAACACGAACGGGGTCGCGGCGAGCGAGGGCGCGCGCCTCGAGCTCGGCCAGCACGGGCGGCTTCGCGCTCGTTCGCCAAGCGGGAGCTGCGCGTGTCGGGCAGGCTGCTGAACGCACAGGGCGAGCCGATCGGAGGCGCAGCGCTCGAAGTGCTGCAGCAGGTGGCGGCGCGAACAGCTGGAGGGTGATCGGGCACGCGCGCACGACGCGAGCGGCACGGTCGCGACGACGGTGAGAGGCGGACCTCGCGGACCCTTGAGCTGCCTACCGCGCTTTCTCGACCGACGCGGGCTATGCCGCGGTGGCGAGGATCACAGAGACGGTCAGGGCGGGCGTGCAGCTGCACGTGAGCACGCCCAGCACGAGCTCGGAAGGCACGATCACGCTCACCGGGCGGGTGCTCGGGGCGGTGCCGCGCCAGGCGTCAGCGTGAACCTGCTTGTCCTCTACCGCGGGCGGTCGGAGCTATTTCGCACGCCACGGACGGACGCCGCCGGGCGCTTCACCGTCGTCTATCAGTTCGAGGCGCGGTCGGGCGGTTCCGTTCCGCGCCCAGTCTCGCCGAGCGAGGCTGATTTCGCCTTGGCCGCGGGTTGAGCGAGGTGGTCGACGTGACACCAACTAGCCGATTCCCCTGCCGGCGCGCCGTCCTCGTGGCGATCGTGCTGCTCGCCGCTGGCTGTTGTTCGCCACCGTTGCGAGCGCGGGCACGTACTCGATGTATCAGTGCGCGGCGGGCGTGCCGGCGGTCTCTGCGGGCTGGAGCGTCTTCGCTCGACACGCAGGCTGACACGGTGCTGTTCGACACGTGCCGGCTGGCGGCAGTATCGGCGTCTACGTGTCACTGAAGAACACGGCGGGATCGTGACCGAGAACGGACACAGCGGCAGCGAGGTCGGTCTGCGCCTCGACGTGCCCGGCAGCGTGCCGGGCGTGGCGATCCACTCGATCAAGGCGCAGGTCATCGGGTCTCCCGTGACCGGCGATGACGCCTTCCTCGAGTTCACCTCGGCGGGACAGTCGCTGCCCGGCGGCGCTGAGCTGCCCTACGGCGGCGCGAGCCCGTACACGGCGAGCGAAACCTGGACGCTGCCGCAGGGCGCACGCGACTTCGAGGCGTCGGTCAACTGCTCGACCGACGACAGCTCGCCCTCCTGCGACTTCGCCGACGCGACCGACGTGCCCGCGCTCAACGACATCACGTTGACGCTGGAAGACGACACGCCACCGAAGGTGGCGAGCGTGAGCGGCCCGCTTGCCACAGCGGCTGCCGGCGGCTCGTCGGTGACGGGTGCGCAGTCGATCACGTTCACCGGCAGCGACGCCGAAAGCGGCATCCGCAGCGCAGCGTTGACGCTCAGCCCGCTGGGCGGCGGCGCGCCCTACATTCACACATTCAGCTTCTCGAGCGAATGCGCCTATGACTCGTGGAACGCCTGCCCGCTCACACAAACAATCAGCGGCTTCTCGCTCGACACCGATGCGCTGGCGAACGGCGCCTACGCGGCGAGCCTGACGATCACGGACGCCGCGGGCAACGTGACCAACGACGCGCTCGGCTCGGTCACGGTCAGTAACCCGAGCGCTGTGGCCAGCTCGCTCGGGGCGCTGCCGGGAGCCGGTTCGCTCGCCGCGTCGACAGGCACGGGCACCCCCAACGGTGCTGGCGCCAGTGAGGGTGCGCACCTGCAGCTCGGCGTGCGCGCAGCGATCTCGCGCCCCTACAGCAAGCGGGCGCTGCGCATCTCCGGTCGGCTGCTGAACGCTCAGGGCCTTCCGATCGCGGGCGCAACGCTCGATGTCTTGCAGCAGGACAGCGGCGCAACCCTGGAACTGGTCGGCCATGCCCGAACGGGTGCGGATGGCACATTCGTCGCTGCTGTGCCCGCGGGGCCCTCGCGGATGATCGAGATTGGCTACCGGGCATTCTCGGCGGACAGCGGCTACGCGGCTAGCGCGAGGCTGCATGAGTCGGTGCGCGCGGGGGTGCAGCTCGCGGTGAACCCTCACAGGACCGGCTCGGAGGGCACGATCGCGCTCAGCGGCAGGGTGCTCGGCCCGATACCGCCGCAGGGCGTCGTCATCGAGCTACTCGTCCACTACCGCGGGCGGTGGGAGCCTTTCCGCGACCCACGCACGAACAGCCAAGGACGGTTCCATGTCGTCTACCAGTTCCAGGGTGGGATCGGGCGCTTCCCGTTCCGCGCGCTGGTCTTCGGCAGCCAAGGCGACTTTCCGTTTGCACCTGGCGAAAGCAGGACGGTGAATGTCACCACTCGTTGAGAGAGTCCCGCGCGCCGCGGCCAACCGCGCCTGCCGATCGTTGCGCAGGGTCGCCCTCGTGTCGGTCGCCGCCGGCGCGCTGGCGCTGACGCTCGCCTCGGGCGCGAGCGCTGGAACGTATGTGATCGACAACTGCCCGTCGGCGGGGTCTGACGATGCTGGCTCTTGGGCCGTGTTCGGCAGCCCTCAGAATGTGAAGGGGACGTGCAGCGGCGGCCCCGGCGACTACATCGGGCCGAGGGGCGGCAGCATGAGCCCTGGCAATACCGCAGGGGTACAGATCGGGGTGCCGGCAGGGAGCGGCATCACGATCATCGAAGCGAAGGTGTGGTGGCAGGCGGCTCATCAGATCGGCGGCGCCGACACATTTGCGATCGCCGCCGACAACGACGGCGCAGTCGGTGAAAGCACGACCCCGATGACGGGTAGTGAACCCAGCACCTATGTGCTGCCGTCCACCACCACCGAGATCACGCTGGCGAACTACTGCTCCAACGACGACGCCGGCGCCGGTTGCACCTTCGGGTCTGGCGAGAACAACATCCTCGAGCTGTACGGGTCGCGGCTGACGCTGCAGGACACGACGCTGCCGAGCGGCACAGTGATGGGCGGCGCGCTTGCGAGCTCAGGGACGGTTTCGGGCGCGTCCTCGATCAGCTATCAGGCGGCGGACACGAGCTCGGGTGTGCGGCTGGTGCAGTTGCGCGTGGACGGTGAACCTGTTGCCGTGAGGGACTACCTGGCGAGCTGCTCCTACACGAACTTTCAGGCGTGCCCGCCGAGCGTGTCGGACACCGTGAGCTGGAACACCGCGACGGTCGCCAACGGCGAGCATCGAGTCGAACTCGTCGTCGAGGATGCTGCGCAGAACACGAGCGTGATCTACAGCGGCGAGGTGACGATCCAGAACTCCTCGAAGACATCACCGTTGGGTGCGCTTCCCGGCCCCGGCAGCACCGGCTTGCAGACGCTCGGGATCGGCAACGCGAACGGGATCAGAGCGAGCGAGAAAGCCGAGCTGCAGCTCGGCTTGCCGGCCACGATCACCCGCAGCTACGCGCACCGCGCGATCGTGATCTCCGGTCGACTGCTCGACGGGCAGGGCCAGCCGATCGCGCACGCCAGCCTGGATGTGCTGGAACAGATCGACGGCGCAGCGGCGCCGGCGGTCATCGGCCACGCCACAACGGGTGTCGATGGCACGTTCAGGGTGCGTGTAGGCAGTGGACCGTCGCGGCTGATCGACGTCGGCTACCGCGCGTTCTCCGGCGACGCTGGCTATGCGGCTCTCGGGCGCGTCAGGGAGACGGTGGCCGCCGGGGTCCGGCTGCGCATCAGCCCGACGCGCACCGGCTCGGAAGGGATGATCGTGCTCTCGGGGACGGTCGAGGGACCGATCCCGCGGCAGGGCACGATCGTGGACCTCCTCGTGCATTACCGTGGCCGCTGGGAGCCGTTCAGGACGCCTCGCACGAACGGACGTGGGCGCTTTCGGGTGCTCTACCAGTTCGAGGGTGGCGTCGGGCGCTTCCCGTTTCGCGCCGAGGTGCCTGGCGGTCAGGCGGGGTTTCCGTTCGGCAGCGGGGAGAGCCGGGTGGTGAATGTCAGCACTGGCTAGGCGTGGTCGCCGAGGATCTTGCTGGATGTGCATCGTGGCGATGCTCGTCCCGCTGGCGCTGCTGTGGCCATCGACGGTGAGGGCCGAGACCGCGATCACGGCGCAGGCCGTCGCCGACGACGGGGCCTTCCTTCCCTACGCTCCGGCGCCGGCGCAGCCTGCGGGTCTTTGCCTTGTTGATACTGGCGTGAACCTGAACCCCGACACGGAAGGCGTCGTGGTGGAACGCACCGCGCTCGACAGCGGCTCGGGCGGGGATGTGTCGCCGACGCTGCATGGCACTGTGCTGGCGATGATGGCGGCGGCGCCAGCAAATGGGTGGGGCATGGTCGGCACCGCTCCGCACGCGATCCAGATCGTCTCGGTGCGCATCCTCGAGCCCAGCCGGACGACGTTCCCATACAGCGCCTACGCATCGGGAATCACAGAATGCCTTGAACTGGAGCACAAGTACAACATCCGCGTAGTGAATCTCTCGCTCGGCACATCGGAAGGACGCTCAGCGGAAGCCACTGAACTGGTAGGAAACGCGGTTGAACGCGCTATCAACAACGGCATCGCAGTAGTCGCGGCAGCGGGAAACGATGACGGCGGTCCCGTTGAGTATCCCGCGGCGTACCCCGGCGTGTTGTCTGTCGGTGCGAACGACACGCAGGGCGGCGGCTTCTGCTCGTTCAGCAACCGCGGGGAAGGACTGCGGCTGCTCGCGCCAGGCTGCGACCTCGACGGGGCCGAACCGACGAGCGGCACCCCGAGCTACAACTACTGGCAAGGCACGAGCGAGGCATCTGTGATCGCAGCGGCGGCGCTGGGTGCACTCGACTCCTATCAGCCGAGCTTGTCGCCGGAAGCGGCCGAGAAGGACCTGACGGAAGCCGACAGCGGCGTCCTCAACATCGCGCAGACATTCCGCAACGCGGGCCTCGGAGCCATCGTCTCCGCAGGCGAAGCAGGCGAGCCGGGCGCACGGCCAGGCGCGACCGCAGAATCGTCTCCCCAGCAGGTGGCACCATTGACGGCGATGGCGCTCACTCGACCGTTCGCACGCCCACGGGCGCACCTGAAGCGAGTCAGGCACCGACTCGTGCTCGCACTGACCGGCCGCCCGCAGGAAGCCGAAGTCCAGGTCCGATACCTCGGCCACCGTCGGCGCTCGCGCCAGCTGCACGTCCTGCGCACCCTGCACGGCGCCTTCTCGAGCTTGACGCTGCCGAGGTCTGGCGTGGCAGAGGTGTGGGTGCGCTACACCGATCCCTACGACGTCCAGCGGGCAAGCCCGTGGATAGCGCTTCGCATTGCCGCATCACCGAGCACCGCGAGCAAGGCACGGCGCGGACGATGAGAGCATGGAACGCAACGATCGTCGCGATGCTCGCCGTGCTGGCTTGGGTGTCGCCGGCTCCCGCGCTCGCGGCGGGAAGCTATGAAGTCAGCGCGTGCAACTTTGCGCCGGAAGCCGCCAATAACTCGTGGATGTGGGCGACGAATGATCCGGCCAACCCGCCCCATTACGCCGAGCACGTCAACTGCCCGTATCGGCTGGGAGGCTCAGGCGGCAAGGCCGACCAGGAAGGCGGCCTATCGACAACCGACGCGCTCGGTCTGTCGAGTGACGCCGCGCCTGGCACGAGCGCTGGCTGGACGTTCACCGCGCCAGCAGGCACCACGATTACAGCGCTCACCTACGAACGCTACATCGGCCACTCCCTAGATCCTAAGAACTCTTGGTCCCCGGCATTGCGCGCCGACGGAGCCATCGTGCCTGAAGAAACCTGCCTCGATACGGTCGAAAATAATGAGACGTGTTCCATCGGTGGGCCACCGGGCACGGGAGGCGAACCCGCGAGGATCACCGGCCTCTCTGCGCACGAACTGTCACTTGGCATCGTGTGTCAGCCGCCCACAGGACGGGAATGCGTTACAGGGGCAACGCAGCACGCCGTTTGGGCGACGATGTACGGAGCCACGGTGACTCTCTCCGATCCGACACCACCGACGCTGAGCGCGCCCTCGGGCGCGCTGTGGGGACCAGGCGAAGGAGGCTTTCACAAAGGCACCGAAAGCATCGCCGTCTCCGCGCAGGATGTCGGTGGCGGCGTAGCGAGCGTCACTCTGTCGGTCGACGGGCATCCGACGGAGACTTACTCCGCGCCGTGCAACTTCACCTTTTCGCAGCCGTGCCCGTCCTCGACGGGCACGCAGACGTTGAGCCTGGCGACGAGTCAGCTCGGCGACGGCAAACATAGCCTCACGCTCGTCGCAACTGACGCCGCAGGCAATCAGTCGACTGTCGCCTCCGAGGAAATCACGGTAGACAACAGCGCGCCACCGGCGCCAGTCGGGCTCTCAGCGACGCCCGTGCGGAGCGGCAGCTCCACGTTCACGCTCACTTGGGGCGTGCCGCAGGTGCGATGCGAGGTCGCACGTTTCGAGAGGACTTTGTGGATTGGAGGCTTGGCTGATGTCGAGCGCATAGTTCCAGGCTCGTGCTCATGGCCTGTCCCTGCCCCGACGTGCGTCGCCAGTAATGGCGGGGTTCGGAGCTCGGGGGAAAGCCCGAGGGCGCCCGTTCCATCTGGGGGTCACAGGCGAGGGGAAGACCGGACGGGTGAATTGCGTGAATCTCTGTTGATGCCTCGTCAACGCCAGCCTCGTGGATGGGATGTTCTAGCGGGGTGTAGGGACTGGTCGCTGGGAAGCGGCGGGTGCCGGTCGGGGACTGTGCCTGGCTGGGGTGAGCACCATCGTCCTCGGGGTATAAGAGACGCCCTCCCCGGTCGTAGCTCGTGCGTGCGGAACGTAGTAACCCCGTCGGGGTCCGGTCCTTTGGCCCGGTAAGCCGACCGTGAGGGAGGCCCAATTCCCTGGCGGGGATGGGATGACCGAGAAGCGAATGCCGGTAGCCGAAAGGCAGCGGGAAACCGGGGCATCATGGCTGGCTCCTCCAGCTCGCCGTCCTGGATAACCGGCCGGATACGGGACGCTAGTGCCCGGACCTGAAAGGGTGCTGACACGGTCAGGTGAGCCTGTGAAGAGGAAGATGGCGATGGCACCGGAACCGAAGGGCAAGTTGGGCGCCGCGGCTGTGGTCGTGGTGAACGGACCGGAGGGCGAGATTCTCGATTGGGGCGCTGTTGAGTGGCGTGTCTGCGAGGAGAGCGTACGGCGGCTGCGGCAGCGGATCTTCACGGCGTCGAAGGCTGGGGACCTCAAGCGGGTCCGCAGTTTGCAGAGGTTGTTGCTTCGTTCGCGCGCGAACACGCTTCTGAGTGTGCGGCGGGTGAGCGAGCGCAACACCGGCCGCGTGACCGCGGGAGTGGACGGCGAGGTCGCGCTGACACCGAGGGCGAGAATGCAGTTGGCTCATCAGGTGCAGCGTGAGGCAGCGTCGTGGCGCGCCCGTCCGGTCAGGCGGGTGTATGTCCCGAAGAGGCAGGGCAGTGGGAAGCGGCGCCCGCTCGGTATCCCCGTGATCGTCGATCGCGTGCACCAAGCACGCGTCGTGAGCGCGTTGGAGCCTGAGTGGGAGGCACGGTTTGAGGCGAGGTCCTACGGGTTTCGCCCCGGCCGTGGCTGTCATGACGCGATCGAGGCTATCTATCGTGTCGCGCGGGGCGCAAACCCCAAGCGCCGGTGGGTGCTCGACGCGGACTTGGCGGCGGCGTTCGACCGCATCAACCACGATCACATCCTGGCCATGATCGGCACGTTCCCCGCGAGGGGACTCATCCGGGAATGGTTGAAGTCAGGTGTGGTCGAGGACGGTCACTTCACTCCGACCGAGGAGGGAACTCCCCAGGGCGGAGTGATTAGTCCCGTGCTGCTGAACATCGCCCTGCACGGAATGGAGCAGGCCGCCGGAGTCCGCTACCGCACCTCTGCCAGTGAAGCTGGCAAGACGGTCACGGGCTCCCCGGTGCTTGTCAGATACGCCGACGATCTCGTCGTGCTGTGCCACACAAGGCGCCAAGCGATCGAGGTCAAGGCACGGCTCGCCGAGTGGCTGGCGTCCAGGGGGCTGGCCTTCAACGAGGACAAGACACGTCTCGTCACCCTCGAAGAAGGCTTTGACTTCCTGGGGTTCAACGTCCGTCGCTATCGCGGCAAGCTGCTGGTCAAGCCGAGCAAGGCGGCCATCAGACGGGTCCGGGAACGGTTACGCACCGAGATGCGGTCCCTGCGCGGGGCCAACGCAGCCGCGGTGCTCAAACGCCTAACCCCGATCATCAGGGGCTGGGCGGCCTACTACCGGAGCGCGGTCTCCAGCGAGACGTTCAAGACGCTGGATGACTACCTGTGGAAGCTCACCTACAAGTGGGCGAGCTACAACCACTCGAACAAGCCACGGTTCTGGGTTAGCGCCCGGTACTTCGGCATGTTCAACCCCTCCAGGCGCGACCGATGGGTATTCGGCGACCGCGAGAGCGGCGCCTACCTACCGAAGTTCGCGTGGACGAGGATCGTCCGGCACCGGATGGTCAAGGGCACCGCGTCCCCGGACGACCACACCCTGGCCGCCTACTGGGCCGAACGCCGAGCAAGGACACCACCCCCAACGGCCGGCAAGGCCACCTGGCGCCTCTACCAGACCCAGGATGGTCGCTGCCTGCACTGCGGGGACTGGCTCCTGCACGCCGAAGACCCGCCACAAACCCCACGCGAGTGGGAGCAGTGGCTGTCAACCAGCCGCCCGACGATCGTTCGCGACGTCGAGCAAAAGGACGACACGCCGGACGAACAAGAACCCCGTCTCATACACACCCACTGCCGCACTCGACACACCAACGAGCGCCGGCAATACCCCGGAACTCTGCACAGCCACGACCCCACAGGGCTTGCTTGAGCCGGATGCGAGGAAACCCGCACGTCCGGTTCTGAGGGGGGCCGAGCGCAGCAATGCGCTCGGCCTACCCGACAGCCAGATCGCCCCGATCACCGGCGCGCTCTACCAGGTGTGCTCGGCAAGCGGATCGGGTGCGTGCGGCACTCCCACGGCCGCGCCCGCGGCTGGGCCGGCGACCGTGACCATGCCCGGCCCCGGTGACTGGAGCATCGCGGTGTGGCTGAGCAACGCGGCGGGCAATGCGAACCCTGCCAATGCCGCTCATGCGAGCGTCGTCGTCTCGGCCCCAGGCTCGGGAGGTCCTGGGCCAGGGACGACGGGCACGCCGAAGATCCGTGTCACCGAGACGCTGCACGGGCGCGAGCTGATCGTGCATGTGAGCGGTCCTGGCAGCGGAAGGGTCCGCGTCGGCTTCACCGGCAAGCTGAAGGGCAAGCTCGTCGCGTCCGCCGCGAAGGCCGGAGCGCTCAAGCATGGGCGGCTGACGTTGATGTTCAGGCTCGGCCCGCGGACGGCTGCGCAGGGGTTGATCCGCGTCAGCGCGCGGCTCGATCACGAGGCCGCCGTGACGAGCACGCTTCACCGGCAGCGCCGCTCCGCTCGATAGCGATATTGACCGGGCTGCGTTCCAGCCGAGACGTCAGCGAGCGGCGGTGGCCTCGTCGATCAGCCGTTCCCAATCGTCGCGGAGTGACTCGACGCCGAGCTCGACGATGGCGAGCGCGATGACTTGCTCGAGGCCGACCATGCCGGTGGGCAGATGAACCTTTCCGAGCCACTGATCTCCGATCTGGACGGCGGCGCCGACGTGCATGTGCGGCTGGGTGATCGTGCTCTTGCCGCTCGGATGCCAGTGGTAGGAGACGAGCTCGTGGCCTTCGTATCCGATGGCGTAGAGGTAGCCGACGATCTCGACATGCCAGCCTGCGGTGCTCTGGCGAACCTCGTACTGCTCGGTGACGAGGAGCGTGAGACGTGGCTCGGCGTGCAGCCGCGCAGCGTCGCCGCGGGCGAGCAGCAGGCGGTGCGGGTGATCGGCCGCGTGGTAGCCGCTGACGGTGGTGTGGGCGCTGGTCAAGCAAGACAGCAGCCGCACTGTTCGGCCGCGATAGTGCTCGACGGCCTCGGCGGGATTGTTACTTGGAGGTGCCACTGAGCGGGAGCATCATTGCGACGCGCGTGACCTCGGGGCTGTCGTCTATGTCGATCTCGCCCAAGTTCAGACGCCGCTCGAACTCCTCGCCGCTCATGCCCAGCAGGGCGCGGGCCTTCTCATCGACGAGCTGTGCCCATTCCTCGGGGCCTAGCTCGCGGATTTCGTTGTCGGTTCGAGTAGCCATTGCAAACGCTCCTTGAAGAATCGGCCGCGTGGGCCGAGTCCTTGATCTTGATTGTAGGCGAGGATGCGGGTGAGCTTCGACGGCGAGGTCTTGGGGGGGCTCGGCGAGTTGTACGCACGCCGAGCCCCCACTTTCAGGCGACAGCGACGAGCTGCAGTGCGCGGGTCTTCTCGGGTCCGTCATCGAGCGCGCGGGCGAAGCGCTGGCCGCTCGAGCGCAGCGGGCGCAGCCAGTCGCCGTACTCCACGATGGCGTTCACCGCGGCCCACTTCGAGCCGGGCGCGTTGCCCTGGGTGTCGCCGCGCATGAACAGCTCGGCGATGCGGTCCTTCGTCTGCTGGCGCGACTTGCGCGTGCGCTCGGTCACGGAGTCGCTCGTTCCGTTCGGGTAGAGCTTGTCGAGCACGCCCCGGAGCTGGCGTTCGGTGCAGCGCTGGGAGGCGAGCTCGTCGCCGAAGCGCTTGAACTGCTCGTAGTAGTTGATGGAGAGCTCGAGGACACGGCGAGCCTCGTGGACGCGCTGCGTGACCGCTTCGGTGTGCCGGATCGAGAACTTCTGCAGGGCGTCGGCGAGACCCCAGTTGAGGGTGTTCTGGCAGACCACGCGGATCGGTGTCGTGGCGGCGATCACCGCCGTCGAGCCGTCGTGGCTGTTCATCAGCAGGACGTATGGGCGCACGTCGTCGCCTCCGACCTCGACATGATCGGGCAGCGTCGCCAGCACCCACACGCGGCGGCCGCCGTGCAGGCTGCCGGCTGTCTCGAAGTGGATCGAGCTACCGAGCAGCTGGTCGACGAACGCGAACGCCTCGTGGTTCTGCACGATCCGGTAGCGCTCGCCGACGATCCCGAGCGCCTCGCGGTTGTCTTGGCGCACGGTGGCGTAGTAGCCGGGTATCTCCTCGTGGCGCGGCGCCGGCCACACGCTCGACGCATCGCCGTGGTCGATCGCGATCGGCTCCTTCGCCACGCTCCAGCCGAGGCCGGATGCCTCGATCGCCTCGCCCACGGTCGCGGGCGGCTGCTCAAGCACCGCTCCGAGGCCGTGCCAGGGTGTGACGCGAACGGAGAACATCGAATCTGAGTCTGTGAGTCCTGCGGGCATGTCGCCTTCCTTTTGGATGGATGGCCCCGCCCGATGCGGGGCCGGTCGCAGCCCCGGCCGCATCCCCGCCAGGGGATGCGACGATGGCCGGGCAAGCCGGCTCCCGCTACGGGCGCCCAGCGTGGTCGAGTCTCCCGCGGTGCGCGTAGTGAGGGGCGCCCGCTAGCTGCCGGCAGACGAGGGGTTCGCCATGACCTGGCGGGCCTGCGCTGCGCTGAGCCCCGCGCGAACGTCGTCGTCCAGCTCGGCGACGAGCACGGTTATTCCCCATGCGCGCAGCGCCTCGGCGAGCCAGCTCGTGCCTGTCACGCAGGTGGCGGCATCAGGATCGCCGAATGCGAGGACGAGCCGTGCGGCGGGTCGGGCGCGCTTCAGGGTGATGAGCTTGAGCGCGTCGCGTGCGACCTTGTGGAACTGGCCGCCGCGGAGGCGCCCTTGGTGTGCGAAGACCTCGACGAGCACGGATTCGTCGGGCGCGACGCCATCGACGTCGACACGAGCACCGTGCTCGAGACGCAGCGATCGTGGTGCGAGCTCGACGCCCAGCTCCTTTGCGACGCTGGCGAGGATCAGCGGCTCGGCGAGTCTCTGCTCGCGGGAATCGCTCGCGTGCCCGCTAGGTCTGGAGGCTGGCATACGCGGGGTCGCAGTCCGGCTGCTTGCGGCGGTTGAGGCAGCCGAGGGACGCGAGGCGGTCGAGCTCCTGCTCCAGCCCCGCGCCCCGCCACTGCGCCTCGTCGGCGACCATATCCAATGGCGCCGGGCTCCAACCTCGCTGCTCGACTGCAACAACCGCGGAGATGAGCTTGTCATCGTTCATTTGCGTGGCCTCCGTTCGATTCCGCCTGCGGTGGATCGAACATCGTCAACAGGTTTGCCTGACAGGACGGTAGACCGCGCGGGTGTCGGCCCGCCCGCCGCTTGCATCATGTTGACCGCTACCGAGGATGTGCAGCTGCTCGGTCACGCTCCATCGGGAGTTGCACGAACAGGCATGAACAAGCCCGGCGGCTCCATGATCTCCTCGAGATCCAGACCGTATTGACCAGCCACCTGTTCGATCGCGTCCCGCACACGGCGGTTGCTCGACCAGTGCAGGCGCAGGTGCATGGTCGCCTCGTACTCCATCTTGCTGGCGGGCTTGGCGTCGATGCGCTCGTACTCGCCGGCGTAGTGCTCGGCGAACGGGTCCTCCGAGAACTGGTCGCGCGTCGGGTCGAGCAGCAAGCCCTCGGCTTCTACCCACCAGTGTTCTTGCTGGGGCGACCCCGAGTAATACCCCCGCACGTACTCCGCCCGTGTGCCCTGGCGATCTAGGTCCAGCGTCAGCAAGGAGGAAGCGAGTTGGCAGCCTGTGCCCTCGATCACGAGACGGGCCGCCGCGTGTGCGTGCTCGACCGCCGGGAGAAGGTCGATGAAGCGCACGCTGCGATGCTAGATGAGCCGGCACTTGAAGCCACTGAGTTGGGCTGCACGGGTCGTCGTGGTGTAGCCGCGCGCCTACGATGCTCTGGAGATGAGCATGGTCGACTCCAACCGCTACCGCGCTGTGCTGGTGCTGCTGGCGAGCCTCTCCGACGATGGCTTGGAGGATCTAGTCCTGCGCTTGGTGCGCCCGGACTACCCGGATGCCTACCGCACCGGGCCGGGGCAGGACGACGGGATCGACGTGTTCTCCGATCTCAACGTGCCGCCCAAGCGTGTCTGGCAGGCGAAGAACTGCGGCGACAAGATCGACTGGACGGAATGCCGGAAATCGCTGAAGGCCGCGATGGCTCTTGCGTCACCCCCGCCGCACTACACGTTCGTGTTCCCGCGCAAGCTGAAGAAGGGCGAGTTGACGTTCTGGCGAGAGAAGTTCGTGCCTGAGCAGAAGGCGCTCTATCCGCAGCTGAAGACACTCGACCAGTGGGACAATCTGGCTGAACGTCTGGAAGCGCGCCCCGACCTGATCGACCTCTTGAACGACGGCGCGCTGGCGAGCTATCTGCGGCCAATGATCGAACGGATCGCGCAGAGCGGCGCGAGCCCGCTCGCCTCGGGGGCTGAACTGCTCAACGACGATACGCGGCTGGCCGGGCCGACTGCGGCGGAGATCGGCCGCCACGATCCGTACTTCGCGTACACGCGCAGCGAAAGCGAGGCCAGCGAGCAGGAGGCGCCGCAGAACCGTCGCTTGGCGTTCACGATGCGCCAGGATCAGCGTGACGGCCTGCCGCGCTATGAGATGAGGGTGCGCGAGGGCGAGGCAGTGAAGGGACTGACAGCGGAGCCCCGCCCAGATGCAGTGATTACGCAACCCAAACCGTGGTTCGCCGACGACGAGCCGGGCGAGAAGGCGCGAATGCGGGCGCGGGTAACGCTCGCCAAGGGCCAGGTGATCGCGTTCGACGGAGATGCGGTGGGCCTTCAACCAGGCTCGGTGCCCGATCGGTTCCGGTCGCTGCTCGACCCGAACGGCCTGCTGCGCAACGGTCGCCTTGAGCTCGGCCTTTCCGAGCCGCTGGTGCTCACCGTGACGATGGTGTTCGACGGCGAGGAGGTAATCCAGCCGCTGCTGCTCTACCGGGTGCCCGAGCTACCTGGCGATGCACTCTCCTACGCGGGTGCCTACCACGGAACGGTGCTCGCGCTGAATCTTGCGAGCGAGCAGCACGCCGACGATGAGGACATCCGCTTCGACGGCTGGCTCGACGTAACGCTATTCATGGAAGACGAGGCGGCAACCGATGCCGTGCGAGGGCTCGGCTTCGCTCGCGCCTTCGGTCAGGCCGACGGGGTGCTGTTCGAGTGTCAGGGGCTGCTTCCCGAGGGCGGCGTTGGATCAGAGGGCCGCACGCCGCTGCAGCCGGCGGCTGAGAAGGTCTGGCAGGTGGCTGCGATCGTGGCCGGCGCCCTCGCCGAGCTGGAAAAGCATGATGGTCGCGTGCGGACGATCCCGAGTGCGATCGACCGCCGAGAGCTGGTGCTGGCCGAAACGGTGCTGCAGCTCCTGCACGACGACGAGCTACGTGTGCCGTGCGCGGGCACATTCGACGCGCCGCTGCCTGCCGAGACCGACCCCGAGGCCGAGCCGGAATCCTTGCTGCAGTTCGCGGCGCCCCTCCCCGATCTCTGCGGCCATCCAACGCTGACCGTTGAACAGGCGATCGAGGGAGCCGCTGCGATGGAGGTGGTTCAGGCCGAAGGCCGCGCCCCGCGACTACGTTGCCGGGCGCTCGAGGGACAGGCGCTGATCGTCACGCGACGAGTCGACTGACGAGCTAAGGGTATAAGCGGCGTTAGCTGTCAAGTGGGCCAGATGCGTCGTCCGGCGGCCTTGAACTGCGAGACGCTGAGCTGACCTCGCTCGTTGCGCGCCTTCGAGCCGGGACGCTGTAGTGCCTCAGTGAGGGGCGCGCGGTCGGCTTCGTAAATCTCGATCGCGTTGAGTTCCTCATCGAGCAGGACCAGGAGCACCGCGTCCCACTCGCGTTCCAGGTTGATCGCACCGACGCGCTGGGAGCCGCCACTGCCAGGAACACAGCGGCCCTTTATCTGCAGCAGCTGGTCCCGGCCGTCGGCCCTTCGGATGGCGTCGTATCCCTTTTGCCGTGCAGCAGCCAGCTTCACGCCGAGGATGCGCGCCGCTTCATACTCCGCCATCTCTCCGGTGACTCCGAGTGGGCGGTCGGTCAAAAGGTAATACTCGCGTGCGAGCAGCTTCACCTCACCGAGCAACTCGCGCAGTCGCAGCGCTGCTGAGCTACGCGCCATGAACCTGGTGTCGATCGCCGGCTTGCATGGCGCGGTTGCTAGGGCCGCTTCAAGGCATCGTTGGCGATCGCTACAGCCTGCTCGGTCGATACGCGCCTCGCCGTGATCTGGACGCAGCACTCCGGGCAGAACTCTCTGCCGCCGGCCACGTGGGGCTCGTGGTCCCTCACGTGCACCCAGGCATCCAGGGGCGCGTCGGCAGTCACCGCATACCACTGGCCACGAGGCTGCACATCGAGCGCGAGCAGGTCAGCGGGTGAGCGCGCCAGGTCGATCTGTCCTTTACTGACACGTATGAGAAAGAGACGATCGAGATGGTTGGCGGTGTCGTCCAGTCCAGAGAAGGTGCCCTGCTCGATGGCTTGAGTCAGCTCCTCCCAGCTGCCCTGCCAGGTCATCTTGCAGGGGTATCGGGTGGTCTGGAAGCCGGGCTGATGCGTGAAGCCGATGCCACTGCGACCCGGCGCGATCAGCCGATCGTCCTCGACCGCCAGGAACACGCCATAGTTGTATCCGCGCTCGCACTCGTCGGCTTCGGGTACTTGCTCGAGGCGCATTTCGCAGCCGCCGTCGCCGTCTGGCGCCACCGCGGCGACCCTCGGCTGGCGGGCCACCGGGGCGGGAAAGAGGCGTCCGCCTGGAGTGCCGTGGCCCCATAGCTTGTTGATCGTCTCGGCCACATCGCGGAGCGTGCGAGCGGAGTCCACCGGCATGTTGATCGTGTGCCCGACGGGATGGGCGGCGTGGTTTCGCCGTTCGGACAGCAGGCCCTCAATGATCTTCGCTCTCGTACCAGCGAGCAGCTGCTCGCGTCGTGCCCAGGAGAGCAGAGCGTCTGCGCTCAGCGGCAGCCGGTGGGTCGTGCCATCGGCTCCGCGCAGCCGTGCGCGGCGTGCTTCGAGCACGTCCTCGAACGTCGTCGCAAGCAGCAGTTCCTCGGTCTCTCCGCACATCAGCGGGATGCCGTCGCTGTAGAAGGCGAGGAACCGCACCCGAAGGGCACCCTCGAGCACGAGCAGCGCGTAGTCGCCGGCGGCCGTGAAGAACTCGTACTCCAGTACGCCGTGGAGGTGCAGCTTGCGTGCTCGCTCGAAGTTGTTGCGCACGTCTTCGGGCACGTTGTCGGCGAGCACGGCGCGAGCGATCGTGATGGCCTGGAACTCGGCGGCGTCCTCGGGCTTCAGACGACCTCCGAGCCCGAAGCTGTTGAAGGCCAACGTCGCCTCGTCGGGCGTCTGGAGCTCACGGAGGATGTTTGAGCGTTGCGACTTCATCGCTGTATTGAATCGGGCCAGCGCGTCGCCACGCGCGTAGAACCCGCCGGCCTCAGCTTCACGCCGGTCGTTGTGGCAAGCTGGCGACTGACGATGCGTAGCCTCACCCCTCAGCAAGCTCGGCCGAGCGAACATGCCCCCAAACGGATGTTCGGTGCGGACCCTTGCGCGCCATTGAGACCCGCGACACCAGCTCGGCGAGATGTGGCACATCTTGGGCGTGGCACATCTTTGGCACAAGTCATTTCGTCCGATGCGTCCGATGTGTCCGCGAACCCGCATACAACGGACGATCTGGACGCGGGCGGACGTATATGGCATCGGCGAATGAGGTTGAGGGCCTTGTGGGGAGATTTTCCCGTGGTGGTTCGAGTCCACTCGGCGCATAAAATAGCTGCAAATGACAGTGTTTCGGTTGCTTGTGATCTGTTTGTGATCACGTACAAGATTGGTGTGATACGAGTCTTGCCATATCCGAACAATCCGCCGAACGTATCTCCGGGCCACTCGACGACAGACGTCCCGACCAACTGAGAGGCCCAGCTGATGTAGACAAGGGCCGTCAGCGCACTGCGTGTACGGCAACTGGATGAAAGCCATCAGCCCTGACGATCTGTCGCCCTGAGCGCCGGGGCGAGGTCCTCGTCGTAGGGCCAATCTGCGCGAAGCGGGCGGCGAACGCGCGACGGCGCCCGGCAGGGGACAAGAGACATACACAGGCGCGATGTGCCGTGTAAAGCGCGATTATGGAATCAATCCCAACAACGGAGGTCAGCATGAGCACCATCGACCAGGGGATGGTCTTGGCCCATTTCATCGTTTCAGATGATGTCGAGCGTTCCCGCCGCTTCTACACCGACGTACTCGGCGGCAAGACCGTCATCTCAGGCGAGGGGGATGACGAGGTGACGTACGTAGCGCTAGCCAACAGCTGGATCATCATTAACGTCGGAGGAGGTCCGACCGACGACAAGCCGACCGTCACGCTCGAGACGCCGCCCGACCCAGATCGGGTGAACAGCTTCCTCAACATCCGGGTTGCGGACATCCAAGCGGTGTACGCTGAGTGGAGCGAGCGGGGCGCCCAATTCCTAACGCCGCCGAAGAAGCACGCGACCGAGATGCGCTGCTACATCCGTGATCCTGACGGCTACCTGATCGAGGTGGGCCAGACGACCCTGGCCAGAGGTTGGCGTCCACCGTCTTGATCGCATCACCTGTGTGGGCGCGCTCACGAGTGCAACCCTCCGGAGTCGGCAGCGCCTCACGGAGGCACTTTCGCGAGCTGATTTCGAGCTTTGTGAACACCCTGCGCAGGTGCCATTCGACAGTGCGGTAACTGATCAAGAGACGCGCACCGATCTCTGGGGTTTTCGCGTGCGAGGTGGGCGATCTGCTGCTCCCTGGGGCGTTGGCGCAACGCGGGTGCACCAGCGCACATTCTCGCCAGTGCCGGCAGCTCGTGACGCGTGCGTTCGGCGGATCCCGCCCCTATCGAGGTGAGCGTGCGATGTGCTTGACGCAGATGCTCGCGGGCATCCATCCGCCGACTGTGGCATCGGAGCCACTCGCCATCCCCTCCGCCGCCCTTTCAGTCGAACCGCTACGCGCTGGTGTCCACGACGGGCCCGAATACGCGAAGTGGCACGTAGTCGTGGGCGTCGGCGCGAGCGATGCGCCGCAGCTCTCGTAGTCGTCGCCGGGTCTCGGGGTCCTCAAGCGCACGATCGCGCTCGAGAGGAGAGCGCATCACAACAACCGAGATGTAGCGCGTGGTGTTGGCGCCCTGCAGGATCTGCCCCTGCAAGAACCCAGTCACAGTACGGACGTGCTCGAACAGGTCCGTAAGGCCAGCCACGAACTGATCCTGCAGACCGTCTTGAACGCTCCAGGTGTTCACGATCAGAGCACCAACGCCTTGTGTCTGTTTGCTCATAGCTTGTAGGTGCGCGGGTGACGCTGCACGGACACGAGATGCTCGATCGTCACCTCGTCGAGGATACAGTGCCCGCAGAAGCGTCCAATGCCCGACTGCTTCTCGCCGCCGAGCGGCACGTGCGGCTGATCGTGGACCGAGATGTCGTTCACGTGGGTCATGCCTGCCTGGACACGCTGGCCTATCGGAATGCTGAGACGCTAGATATTCGCAGTGGCCAGGCACACGCGTCGCGGAGTAATCTATGCGTGCGTTCTCTCGCAGCCCATTGGGCTGCAGAGGTGTCCCCGTCTCGCGCATCCTCTGACGCTAAGGGGACAGGGACCTCTTACGCGATTGGACACTCACATTTCGTCGCCGACTACCGGTCGTGCGATATGGGCGTTCGACGCTTTCCAGATGTGCATGGATGTCTACGAGGCTAGGCGGGTATTTCGCAGTCGGCGGCAGCCTATGCCGAGCTTCCGCTGTAAGGCGAGGATGCCGATCGCGCACGCGATCAGCGCGAGGAGGTCACGCGAGCGCCGTCGTCTGGACGCCTCACGTTGTTCTCAGACTCCTCAAGCTGGCTGGAGCCGCGCCCGACGATCAACCGCAGATGCGAAGAGGCGCTCGTGGCTCCCTCCCGCCGACGTTCCCGCCGGATAATGAGCTCCAAGCGTGCACGGGCTGCTTCGCGGGTCGCCAGGGCAGCGCCGACGGCCAGTTCTGCCGTCTCCAGATCGCGCAGCGCAGCGCACTCGGCGGGTGTCATCGCACGCAGCGCCACGATGCTACACACCAATCAGCCCTAGCTCGTCCAACCGCTTGAGCGTCGGCGACGGGTGGACGCGCGCACCTTTGACCGCGACGACACCGGCCTGCTCCAGGCTCTCGATTGCCGCATCGACTTCGGCCGGCGACCTACGGAGCGCTCGATACATCCTCTCGTGCTCCCGGCCGCGAACCCGCCCCACAACCTGCAGGACGACCAAATACTCTGCGCGCTGCATCGGAGCGAGGGCGTCTCCTATCTAGAAGTGGCGTCGGTTCAGTCTCTGTAGCGGACCCGTCGCCTTGCAATGAGAATTGTACACGGTGGAAATTTAGACGGTGGAATAGAGCGCGTCAATAAGACACGATGCCCGTCATGCCATCTAAGAAGTCCCCAGCCAACCAGGCGCTCGGGCACGCAATCCGGGCGCTGCGCGGGCAGAAGGGCTACACGCAGGAAACCTTCGCACTGAAGGCCGAGATCGATCGCAGCTACTACGGCGCGATCGAGCGCGGCGAGTTCAACGTCACCGTAGACACGATCATGGCGATCGCCGCCGGCCTGGACATGCCCGCAGCCGAGCTGTTCGAGCGGGCCAAGCTCTAGCGCCAAGCCGCTATATCTATCCCGTGGCATCGTACACGGTGGAATAGCTTGCAGCATTCCGGCAAGCTACATGCGGATGCCGCTACAAAAGACCGCCGTCAATGAAGCCGTGGGCCGGACCATCCGCGCCGCACGCAAAGAGCAGGGCTACACACAGGAAGCATTCGCCCTCGCCGCTGGCCTCGATCGCTCGTACATGGGCGCGATCGAGCGTGGCGAGTTCAACCTAACTGTGGATACCCTGCTCAAGATCACGGCGGCGCTCGGCACATCCGCCTCGGAACTATTGGCCCGCGCCGGGCTCTAGCTGTAGCTACCTCACAGCGGTGCCAAGCGAATCGGGCGAGAGCCGATCGAGTCCCGCCAGCGTGAGCAGCGCCACACCGAAGCTCACTCGCGTCTGACCCGCCGCGCCCCGGTGGGCAGTCGCGCGCCAGCACACACTCGATGGAAGGAATCTCGTGGCGGCGGAGTCAATGCAGGCAGCGAGCGCACCGCGACCCCATCCGATACCAAACTACAGGAGATACACCAGTGTCTAGACTGTCAATTCTTGCTCTCGCCGGCGTCGCGCTCGTCGTCGCCGGGTGCGGCAGCTCCAGCAACAGTACGTCGAGCTCCGCTACCACGAACGCGCCTGCGCCGGCCGCCACGACGCCCGCGAGCAGCGCCTTCCTCGCACCGCTGAAGACAGTCTCGACAGTCGGGTCAACGGTTCCGCCCAACAGAGACGTCAACCCCTACGGGCTCGTGCTCGTGCCGACGAGCAGCGCCAAGCTCACAGCCGGTGATCTGCTGGTCAGCAATTTCAATGACAAGGCCAACAATCAGGGGACCGGCACGACGATCGTGCAGATCACCCCCGCGGGCAAGCAATCGTTGTTCTCGACCATCAGGGCAAGCTCGCTGCCGGGTAGCTGTCCCGGAGGCGTCGGGCTGACGACCGCACTGAGTGTGCTCGCCGGTGGCTATGTCGTCGTCGGAAGCCTGCCCACGACGAACGGCAAGTCAGCCACGGCGCAGCTCGGGTGCCTGATCGTGCTCGATTCGAGCGGCAAGCCCGTGAGCACGATCTCCAGCCCGCAGATCGCCGGTCCGTGGGACATGACCTCTGCGAGCCAGGGCAACGAAACGACGCTGTTCGTCAGCAACGCCCTGAATGGTGGGGCCGCGAAGGGCATTCACACGATTAAGAACTCGACCGTGCTGCGCATCCGCCTGCGATCGGGAGTCGGCCAGCCCCCCAAGGTTCTAAGCGAACAGGTGATCGCTAACAAGATCCCGTGGCGCGACGATCCGGAAGCGCTGGTGATCGGCCCCACGGGTGTCGCGCTGGCGAGCAACGGCACGCTGTATCTCGCCGACACGCTCGATAGCCGTATCGCTGCGATCCCCGATGCGATGACCCGCACGACCGCGGTGCCGGACGGCGGCAGGACCGTGTCCGAAGGCGGGCTGCTCAAGCAGCCCCTCGGGCTGGTACTAGCCCCGAACGGCAACATCCTGACCACCAACGCGGGTGACGGCAACATCGTTGAAACGACCCCCGCCGGCAAGCAGGCGATCGCGCAGACCGCCGACACGAAGACGGGCGCCGGCTCGCTGTTCGGCCTGGTCATCGCCCCCGAAGAAAAGGGCATCTACTACGTGGACGACGGCGAAAACACGCTGCGGCTGCTGCACTGACGAGCGGAGGGGGCGCACCGGAAGGAACGCGCCGTCGGCGGAGTCCTTATCGGCGCAGCAGAACACACGCACCAGCTCGGTGCCCGACTCGTCGCAGGAGTGAACACATGCGCCGCCTACTGAAGCTCTCCCTACCAGTCAAGACAGCTTCCAATCCACTCGGCACGATCCTGGTCAACAGCCCCGGAATGACGCTGTATCACCTCAGCGGCGAGGTGAACGGCAAGCTCATCTGCACCAGCTCCGGTTGCCTCGCCGTCTGGCATTTGCTGATCGCGCCCGCCGGCAGCACCTCGGAGTCCTCCGGCAGCGGCAACTACGACTATTAAGCCGCTCTCGCAGGACGTAGCACACGGGCACACGCTCTGGTCGAGCCCGCGCAGGCTGTGGCGGAAGTTCGTAGGCCTGACGCAGCTCGGATGGCCCAGAGACTTCCCAATCGTGCAGTTCCCCAACGCCCCACTCATCGTCGCGTTCCTCGCCGGCGCAGCTGCCTCGAGCACGCATGATCCAGGCCAGGCCTACCTCGCCGCGATGTCCTTCCTGGCGATGGCCACATGGGCTTACGAGGAGCTACTGCACGGCGTCAACTGGTTCCGCCGCCTGCTCGGCCTCGGCTACGCGATCTCAACGGTAGTACACCTAGCGCTCGCGCTCGGAAGCTAGACCGCCAACCAAACACGCGAAAGCGACCTACACGATCGGGAAGAAACAGGACGCCGGGTAGTGCCCCGGCGTCCTTGTTGACGCGGTTACCGAGACGACGCCGCGAAAACGTCGCTACTTCACGGTGCCGCCGGAGACGTTGAGCGCATACCACGTGCCGCCGAATGCTATGGCTCCAACGTAGGACGTCTTCCCTGGTCCGCTATCGCCGCTGTAAGTGTAGAGGGGGTGGCCGGCGTAGGTGACCTGTTTGCCGCCTCCGGGCAGGTTGATGGATGAAAGAAGTGAAACCTTGATGCCAGAGCCGCCCGTCGGGCGACCGCTTGTCTGCAACGATGGCCATGCTTCTGAGCAGCCGCTGATCGGCGCGCAGGTGTTCTTGTTGGCTCGATCCCTCGTGAACTCATAAAGCGTCCGTCCCGAGCTGTTGACGAGGATGTTCCCGAGGCTCGTGTGACGTAGCGCAACCGTGGCAGCGCTACTCGAATGTGCGGCCGAAGCGCCGGGGTCGGCGCTAGCAACCGTCGCGGCGCTCGCGGCGCATGTCAAGGCGACGGCCAAGAAGAGGTAGGTTCGCTTCATCGTTCCTCCAAAGGTTCAGGTGCTAGGGCATGTAACTGTCATCGCTCCTATAGACACCGCGACACCGCGAACCTTCCCGCCGTCAGGAGGTGTTCGCGCGATCACTCCAGCTGGCCAGCTCCAGCAGAGTCGCGCTGGAGGGAAGGATCGCGTCGAGCCGGAGTCCTTGGGTGGCTACGTCATTCGACTGAGAGGTGGGAAATCGTGAAGCTGCGCAAGCGTTATCTACTCGTGGCCGGCGTACTCGGAGCCACGATCGCGGCTATGCCGGCGATCGCGAGCTCTGGATCACCGAGCGTGAGCGGCACCGCGTCCATCATGTGGTCCCCGATGGAAGTCACGGTCGCAACCGGGGGAACAGTCATGTTCCAGAACACCAGTGGAATACCACATGGAATCATCTGGGAAAGTGGGCCGGCCACGCCCATATGTGAAAGCAGCGTACCCGTCGGTGCCGGGCATTACTCATCAAGCTGGAGCGGCTCCTGCACCTTCCCGACAGAAGGGACATACGCGTACTACTGCTCCTACCACGGCAAAGAGATGTCCGGCAAGGTCATTGTCAACGCCGGTGAAACCACAACCGCGACGACCGTGACCACGCCGACGGCCACGACAACCACCACAACGATGACCACTTCCACAATGGTGATGCCCACCACGCCCGCGATGACCGGCAGTAGCGCGACCGGCGCAGCGCCACCGGTTCCTTCTGGAGAGCCCCGGTCCGGCCATGAAGCCGTCTCGCCGCTGAGCGGCAGTGCCCCGAACGCGATCAAGCTGGCAAGAACCCAACACGGTCGGTCGGTGCACGGCTCCCTGCAGATATCCCAAGCCGGGGTTGGCGCTCACGTCGAGATCGAACTGCTGGCAAGCGCCGCGTCGCTGGGCAACGCTGGACGCTCCACACAGGTCCGCGTCGGGCGGCTCGTGCGCTCGGCGCTGAAGGCGGGCACCGCGTCCTTCTCGATAACCCTGAGCACGCAGGGTCAAGCCGCGCTACGCCGCCACGGGCACCTGCCACTAACGGTGAAGATCACGGTCACGCCCGTAGAGGGTGTGACGACGGTGCTCAAGCGGGTCATCGTCGTGCACGCCTGAGCGCTGATGCCTGGATCACGCCGGTCATGACTAGCGCTCGGCATCTATGTCCGCGCTTTGGCGGGCGGGTGCGCTGACTTCGGCTGAGCGATGGTGCCGGCCTGGTGCTGGCCATACGAGCATCGGACCGCGGGCGACCAGTCTGACTTGCGAGCCAGCCGAGAGGTTGGTGTCTCCGGGGGTGCGGACGACCAGGACCTGCTCGCTGTGCCCTTGGTGGATTGTTATGTGTGCGACGGCATCGTGGCCGTGGTAGCCGGACCGTGCTATCTCACCGGTAAGACCGGGCTCGCGATCACGGGGGTGCAGTTCAATCTGCTCGGGACGTATTAGGACACTGACAAGCGGTCCGCTCGGCGGCATCTCGCCGTGCCAGTGGGCGGGAAGCCTTCCCAGTGGCGTGTCGACGAACGCGCCGTCCAGGACGCCGTCGAGAATGTTGGCCTCCCCGACAAACTGCGCGAGCTCATCGTCCACCGGCCGGGCGTAGAGGTCCTGTGGTGGGCCGCATTGCGCGATCTTGCCATCCCTCAGCACCGCGACGAGATCGGCGAGTGAGAGCGCCTCATCCTGATCGTGGGTGACGAGCAGCGCTGTGGTCGAGGACTGCCGGAGGATTCGCGCGACCTCCTCGCGCACGGAAGCGCGCATGTGCGCGTCGAGCGAGGCGAACGGCTCGTCCAGGAGCAGGATCTCGGGTTTGATCGCGAGCGCCCGAGCCAAGGCTACGCGTTGCTGCTGGCCGCCGGAGAGCTGATGGGGGTAACGCCGCTCGAGGCCCGTGAGTCCGACCATCTCGAGCAGGTCGTCGACTCCTTGCCGTCGTGCTGCGCGGGGAAGCCCGAAAGCGATGTTCGACTGCACCGTGAGGTGGGGAAACAGGCCACCCTCCTGGGGGACGTAGCCGATCCGGCGCTGCTCCGGATGGATGTGCGTGCCATCGCCGTCGACGATCCTCCCGGTGATCCTGATGGTGCCGCAGTCGGGTCTGTCGAAGCCGGCGAGCACGCGTAGCAGCGTCGTCTTGCCGCTGCCGGACGGTCCCAGGATTGCCGTGAGTGACCCCGCTGGCACCTCCAGGTCGAGGCCAACGAGAACGGGGTGCGCTCCGAAGCTCTTGTATAGGTCGTTGATCTGAACGCCGCTCATGTCGACGGCGAAGACCGTGAGGGGAGCCTGTCGAAGAAGCGCCCAAGCACATAGCTCGGTACGGCCGCGATCGCGATGATCGCCAACGCGAAGGGCGCAGCCTGCCCGTAGGCGAGGTTCTGCTGATAGGCCCAGAACTGGGTGGCGAGCGTCTGCACGCCGGTCGGTATCAGGATCAGCGTCGCGGTCAGCTCCGTCACCACGGAGAGGAACACCAGGCAGAATGCCGCCGCCAGGCCGGGGCCGATCAGCGGCAGCGTCACACGCCACAGCACCGCCGGACGCCGCTGGCCGAGGGAGCGAGCGACGTCTTCAAGGCCGGGCGGTGCTTGCATGACCGATGCGCGCACGCCGACCAAGGCGAGCGGGAAGAACAGGATCGCGTAGGCGAGGATCAACAGCGGGGCGCTCTGGTAGAGGAACCCGTCTGCGTAGCGCTCGGTGAAGTAGGAGAACGCGAGTGCGATCACCAGCCCGGGCATCGCGAGCACGAGGTAGGTGCTGCGCTCCAGCATCTGGTAGAGCCGACCGCGGTGACGTACGGCGAGCAGCGCGACCGGCAGCGCCATCAGCGTCGCCAATCCGGCGGCGACGCCACTGTAGAGCGCGGTATGCCACGCGGCGTCCAAGAGCGAGACGCCGGTGAGATAGCTGTGCCCCGCCTCGAGTATCCAGTAGACGCTCGCGCCGACCGGCACACCGAGCGCAAGGGCGACGAGCAGCACGAAGCCCGCGAGCACCGGCACCCTCGCGCGGCCCAAGCGGTGGCGTGCTGTGACGCGCTGCGCCAGCGGTCCCGAGCGGCTGACGCGTCCCCTACCCCGCGCCAGTCCCTCACCGCAGAGCACCAGCAGGCTGAGCAACACGAGCACAAGCGACAGCGCTGAGGCCGTCGGGACGTTGAAGGAGACGTTGAACTCGGTGAAGATCTCGGTCGTGAACGTCTGGTAGCCGAGAATCTCAAACGCGCCGTACTCGGCCAGCAGCACCAGCGCGACGAGCAGGCAGCCGCCGAGGATCGCCGTGCGGGCCTGTCCAATGGTGATCCGCCAGAACGTCTGCAGACGCCCGACGCCGAGACTGCGCGCAACCTCCTCCTGGCCGGGGTCCGCGTGACGGAAGCTCGCGGCAACCGGCAAATAAACGAGCGGGTAGATCGCGAGGGTCATCACGAGCACCGCGCCGCGGAACCCCTCGACCCACGTGCTCAGTGATGCCCAGCCGAAGCTCACCACGAAGTCCGGGATCGCGAGTGGAACCACGACCAAAACGGCCCACACCCTTCGGCCCGGCAGGTCGGTCCGCTCGATGAACCACGCTGCCGAGGTCCCGATCGCCGCGCACAACAGCGTCACCACCACGGTCAACCTGATCGTGTTCCACAAGAGGCTCGCCGTCAGCGACCGGAAGATCAGGTTCACGATCGTCGAGGTCCCCGCACCGTGCGCCTCGATCAGCAGAAAGCACAACGGCGCCACCAGCACGACTGCGACCGCCAGGCTGAGCGTGAGTAGCCCCCAGGGCCGGAAAGCATGGCGGGCCGGCACGACCCCGCCGTGCTGTGCCGTCGCCGGCGGAGCTGTCAGCGACGGCTGGTGCGGGCACGGTGCTCACCAGCGGCTGCCGGATTGAGCATGGTGCCTCACAGTAGGCCCGCCTTGCGCAGCAGCGCGATCGCCGTCGACCCGTCCCCGAGTTGGGAAATCGTGATCGGGTTGGGCTGGAGTTGATCGAACGGGGTCTCCGGCGCGGCGGTGCTGATGCCGGAGGCGATCGGGTACTCGAAGCTGATCGAGTGCGCGATGATTTCCTGCCCCTGCTTTGAGACGATGAACGCGAGGAACTTCTGCGCGTCCGCCTTGTGCCGGGAGGAATTCAATATCCCAGCGCTCGATACGTCCAGCACATACCCAGGGTCGCGCGGAGCGAAGTAGGTGATCTTCGACGGCACGTTCGACGCACCGAGCTCAGCCCGCATCCGATACCAGTAATACTGGTTCACGACGCCGAACGCGACCGCGCCACGGTTGACCTCATCCGCGATCGTCTCGTTGTCTGGGTAGACGTGGCTGCCCAGCGTTTGACTTGATCGCTTCCAACCACTTCAGCGCAGCCGCTTCGCCGTAGGCGCGTGCGTAGGACGTCACGATCGGCTGGAAATCGGTCTCCCCGGCCGCGAAGGCCAGCTTGCCGCTGTACTTCCGATCGGCCAGTTCGGTGACACTGCTCGGTAGTTCGCTCGCGCTGATCAGGTTCGGGTTGTAGATCAGCACACTCACCCTTGCTGAGACGCCGAGCCAATCGCCCTGCGGCGAGTTCCACTTACTCGGGGTGTGCGCGAGCGTCGATGAGTCGACCGGGGCGAGCAGCCCCTTGCCCTGCAGGTACGCCAGCGCGGGCGAGTTCTCGGTGTAGACCACATCCGCCGGCGAGTGCGACCCCTCCGTCACGATCTCGTCGGCGAGGGTGTCCTCGTCGTCGTTGCGTACGTTCACCTTGATCCCCGTCTGCTTTTCGAAGCCTTCAACGAGCGAGTCCGTTGTCTGCTCGTGCTGGCCGTTATACAAGGTGATCGATTTCCCCGACCCCGCCGAGGAGGAGCTCCCGCAGCCAGCCAGCAAGCCGGCTGTGAGCGCGAGTACCGCCGCGAGAGAAGCGATGCGTCGTGTGCTGATCATCAGTGTCCTCGGTCGGTCGGTGGTGGTCATCATTCGATTCCCGGGCAGATATGCTCGATCGTCTTGCTGGCTGCACTCACGGCGCTCTTGGCGGCGCTAGACCCGTCGCTCGACGAGAATGACTGATACGCGGCGGCGAGTGCGTCTATCGCCTGATGCAGAGCTCCGTCAGCGGTGTGGATCTCCCGCAGTGGCAGGATCTGCGCCTGCGCATGACCGACCGGGTCGGCTTCCGGGTCCGGGCCGTCGCTGAGCGCCGCTTCGACCTGCTCGCAGGTCTGCTTCTTGATCTGTGCGCTGGAGGGCGCGGGCTTGGAGGAGGAGCCGCAGGCGGCGAGTAGAACCACCACGGCGAGCGCCGCCACGAGCGCGGACGGCACTCGCCACACAGTCAGGGCGAGCGGGGGATCGGTATCGCTTTGCATGCCTGTCGCGAGGCTCTGGAGAAGATCGGGACGAACGCCCGGCGGGGGTCACGCTGACCGCGCGGACCATACTACAGCTTAGGCAACCCTAATTAGGGGGCCCTAAATAGGCGTGATGGAAGCGTCCGGCCAACTACGGGCGAAGACCGAATTGGGCTGTGTCTCCCTGAAGGCGTCGAGCCAAGCGAGAAGAAGGTCGCTATCCCGCGCACTGCCGCAATCCTCGCCGGAAGCGGGGCCATCCGCGTGATATCTCAAGCAGGCATGTTGCCGACCGACGAAACCCTGCTCGATAATCCGGCGTACGCGTCGCTGTGCGGCGCGCATGCGCGGCTAGCGCAGGTACGTGGGCGCGCTCGCCGATATCCGCCCGATGTGGCGCCGTTCCTCGCTCTGCCCTCGCCGCCGTCGGCACAGGACTGGCAGGACGCCGCCGGTCTCGTTGCACCGGGAACCCACGTGGCCGGCCGATACGGCGGCGCCGAGCTGCCGGACGACTGGCGGGCGGTTCAGTCGTTCGATCTGGTGCAGATGATCGAGGAGCGCGTCACAGGCATCGATTGCGCAGAGGCGATCTCGCTCGGTGCCGCCGATGTCCCCGACATGCTTGAGCTAGTCGCCGAGACCGAGCCAGGGCCGTTTCTGAGCAGGACCATCGAGCTTGGCGATTATATGGGCATACGGCGCGACGGGGCACTCGTCGCGATCGCCGGCGAGCGGTTTCACCTGGACGGTTGGACCGAGATCAGCGCCGTCTGCACCAAGCCGAATCATCGTGGCCAGGGACTAGCCTCCCAACTGATGGGCGCGTTGATCGCAGGCATCCAGCGGCGTTCGGAGCGCGCATTCCTGCACGTCATGGCCACCAATACGGGGGCGATCCGGCTCTACGAGGCGCTTGGCTTTCGCGTCCGCCAACACGCGACGCTCACTGTCGTGACGCGCGAACCGCTCCGAGACGCTCAGACATAGGCTCTCCCTGCCCGTGAGCCTCAATGAGTTACTTGAGACGACGGGGCGCTACTGGGGCTTCGCGGAGGGCCTCGATCAGGACGTGCAGGAGAAGCCGGGTGGTGTCCGTGTCCTCGGATCCGTGGTGCGGGTTGAACTCGGTTACCGTGAGCGCGCGCACGCGTTCATCGCTGACCAGCGCGCTCAGTATCTCGCCGCATGCCTCCAGCGATGGGGCGGTACCGCGATCCGTGTTCTCCGCCAGGGGCGCGTCGAGGAAGTCGACAAGGTCAACGTCGAAGTGGACGGCCAAACCGTCACAGGCGGCGAGCGAAGCGAGGGCGCTTCGGGCGCTGCGTAGCGGATCAGCGGCGGTGCTTCGCACGTCGACCACAGGCAGCCCGCGGTCGGCGATCACCTCAGCCTCAAAGTCCGTGTGCGGGCCAAGGCCGAGGAAGCTGATCTGCCCGGCACTCAGCATCGGGCGCTGACCGGCGAGCGCGGCGAGTCCATCGACGGCGCCGTCGATGTCGAGCATGTGCGCCACCCCCATCCAGTCCAGGGCGCCGTCGACCGTGCTGCCGGGCACGTTGAGATCAGCGTGCCGATCGACGTAGATGAGGCCCAGCCGCGCGGTGCGGTCCAGTAGTCCGGCCACGGTGCCGACACCAACGGTGCAATCTCCACCGAGGACCAGGATCGTATCCCCGGCTGGCACTGATCGGACCAGCGAGGCGACTTGGCCGGCTCGATCGATCACCGCACCGGCATTCGCGGCCCGCGGGTTCTCGGAGTCCGGGCGCCATCGAAATGGGCTCGCCTGCCCGCCGATGTTCACCGTGACGCCCACCGCTTCTAGCCCCTCCCGCAGGCCGGCGTCGAGCAGCGCACGGGGACCGTCCTCCTGACCGGGCGCATACGCGCCGGCGCTCGTCGGGGCCTCTATTAGCGTGACCGTCCGCATCAGCACATCATCTCCCAAACGGCAGGCCGTTGGGCTGTTCACCGGCCTTGGTCCTCGGACGGCCCCAGCTGCCCGCGGCGAGCGTTCGCCTAACAGTGCCGGCGATCGGGACCGCTGGATCTGGGAAGGCATACAGGTGTCGCGTCGACGCCGACCGGACCTCGCGCCGGACGCGCAGCGAGAGCACGCGAAGGTCATCTGGCCGCGCCTGCCGTTGCCCAGATGCGAGCTCGACAGCCCCGCTATGCGGAGGTCTAGCGAGCTCGCCGAGCAGCGCCATACGCATAGGCCACGACCCGTACGACTGTTTCGCGACGTAATTGCGATTGCGAGCTAGACTTCAGTCCATGAGCCCACTGCTCGAAGACGCCCAGCGAGTTCACGACGTGGCCGGTCTATCGGACCGAATGATCGCTGCCGCGACGGGGGCGAAGCCGAGCACCGTGCGGGGATGGCTCTCGGGCCGCAGCGAGCCGTCGGGCGCGCGCGCCGAACGACTGATCGAGCTCGCCGAGATGATCAAACGGCTTGCCCTCGTGCTACGACCGGAGTCCATCCCAGTGTGGTTGCAGCGTCCGATCCTCGCGTTGGACGACGAGAAGCCGATCGAGCTGATCGCCCGTGGCGAGTACCGCAGGGTCGCGAAGTTGATCGCTGAGATCGAGTACCCCGGCGTCTCCTGACCGTGGCGCAACTTCCCGTTCGCCCTCGCACCGTCGAGGGCACGTGGATCAGGCACGTACCGCACCAAGCCGCCCTCCTCGGACGAGCGGACACGCCATCGGATGGGCGCTGGCAACGAGGTGAGGTCGTGCCTGCGCTGTATCTCGCCGACACGACAGCGACAGCGACAGCGGAGTGGTATCGCTCGCTTGCCGAGTGGGGACTCTCGCCCCAAGATCACATTCCCTACGACCATCATCGCTGGCGCCTTGACCTCGAGCTTGCCGACCTCAGCGACGTAGAGCAACTACGCCGCGTCTCACTCGACGCCCCCCAACCGAGCCGGAGGACATGGCCTGCCTATCAACGGGCTGGTGAGCAACTCTGGCGCCAGGGATGGGCCGGCCTCATAGCCCCCAGCTCCGCACATCCCGGATCGCTCATCACATGCGTGTTCGCGACGGACTGGCCGCCGGCCGGCTGCACGCCACTGGACGCGAGCACCGTGCAAGCCATCCCACCACCACCCCGCGGCATGACCACCTGATCGTTGCGAATCAGCGTCCGCCCGTGAGCCCGGGCCAGCGCCACCAGAGTGCAGCCGCCGGCGGCGCGGAGAGCGCGGATCAGGGCCGGGCGCCGCGGGCAACGAGGCCGTCGAGGAAGGTGTCGACGGCGAAGCGGAATCGCTCGTCGGCGGCGCCGGCGACGAGCTCGGAGGCGTGGCGCACGAGGAGCGGGAAGCGTGTGGCAGAGAGCCCGGCGAAGGTGTCACGGATCCGGGCGACCGCATGGTCGCCGTCGCCGTCGGTGGTGTGCCCGGCGGCGCGGCGGACGTCGGCCTCGGTCGCCGTCGCGGTCACGATCAGCATCAGGATGTCGACGGCCCACGAGGCGTCCTGGGAGGCGATGCCGCCGGCGAGCAGGATCCCGAGCAGGTTCTCGGCCCCCGCGAGGGCGTTCTCGGTGGTCGGCGGCTCACCCGTCAGGACCGACGGCCAGCCCGGGATAGCGCCTCCAGCGCATCGCGAAACGCGCGCATGAGGTCGTGGACCTGCTCGCGCCAGCGCTCCGGCTCGGGCACGACCAGCGGCACCGTGCCGGCGACGCGGTCCATCATCGCGCGCAGCAGCTCGTCGCGGTTGCGCACAGTAGACGTACAGCGAGGCAGCGCCGGTGTCGAGCTCGGCGGCGACCCGCCGCATCGTCACCGCATCGCAGCCCCTCGGCGCGGGTGATCGCGAGGGCGGTATCGACGATGGCGCCCTCGCTCAGCGGCGCCTTGGCCGGACGGTCGCGGGTCGAGCGGTGGCGGGTCGGGGCGTCCATATGCGGAAATCTTACTTGACTCGAACGTCGTTCGTGACGTACAGTGTTCGTACACGAACGCTGTTCGTCCAATCAGGAGATCGCCCGATGCCCGAGACCATCGCCCCAGCTCACCCCGTCAACCACCGCAGCCCGTCGCGCGCAACCCGCTGCGCTGGTTGGTGTTCGCGGTCGTCCTCGCGGCGAACGTGATGGACCTGATGGACGCGACGATCGTCAACGTCGCCGGTCCGTCGATCCGCTCGGCGCTCGGCGGCAGCGCCTCCACGCTGCTGTGGCTGAGCGCCGGCTACACGCTCGCGTTCGCGGTGTTCCTGATCACCGGCGCGCGGCTCGGGGACATGTTCGGCCGCCGCCGGCTGTTCCTGATCGGCTCCGCCGGCTTCACCCTGATGTCCGCCGCCTGTGCAGCCGCCCCCTCACCCTCGGTGCTGATCGGCTTCCGGGTGCTGCAGGGCACGTTCGGAGCGCTGATGATCCCCCAGGGATTCGGGATGCTCAAGGAGTGCTTCGCCGAGGACGAGATGAGCAAGGTGTTCGGCGCGTTCGGGCCGATGATGGGGCTGTCCATGCTGGCCGCACCGATCCTCGCCGGCGCGCTGGTCGAGGCGAACCTGTGGGGGATCGGATGGCGGCTGGTGTTCCTGATCAACGTCCCGATCGGCATCGCCACGTTCGCCGGGGCCGTGCGAGTCCTGCCGCGCACCGTCGCCCACCCCGGAATCCGGCTCGACACCGGCGGGATGATCCTGGTCGGACTCGCGCTGACCGCGATCATCTACCCGCTGATCCAGGGCCGCGCGGCCGGCTGGCCGGCCTGGACGTTCATCACGCTCGGCGCCGGAGCGGCACTGCTCGGCGCGTTCGTGCTGTGGGAGCGCCACCACCACGGCGATCCGCTGATCGAGCCAGGGCTGCTGGCCAACCGGACCTACACGAGCGGGATCCTCGTCGCGCTCGCCTTCTTCGGCGCCTTCGGCGGGCTGCTGCTGTGCGTGTCGCTGTTCGGCCAGCTCGGCGAGGGGTTCTCCCCGATCCACGCCGGCCTGACGCTGCTGGCGATGGTCGTCGGACTGATCGTCGGAATGGGCGCAGGAACAGCGCTCGTCGCACGCCTCGGCCGCCACCTACTGCACGTCGGCGTCGCGATCGTCGCCGCGGGGACCGTCGTTCTCGCCCTGACCGTGACCGGCGCGCAGCACGGCCTCGACACTGGACCTCGCTCCCGGACTGTTCCTGATCGGCGCCGGCGCCGGGATGTCGATGGGGCAACTGTTCGACTTCATCCTCGCCGGCGTCGGAATGGACGAAGTCGGCTCCGCCTCCGGCGTCCTCGAGGCGGTGCAGCAGCTCTCGAGCGCGGTCGGCGTCGCCGCCCTGGGAACGATCTTCTTCTCAGCCTTCGCCCGCCACCCGCCGACGCACGCACTCGCGATCACCGCCTGGGCGTGCCTCGTCCCGGTCGCCGCCGCGTTCGCGCTCATCTTCCGGCTACCGATGCACGCCCGCGAACCGGCCGCGTGACAGCCTGCACGGGACGCCGGCGGATGTATATGGCTAGGCTGGTCAAGGTTGAGGACCCTGCGGGAGTTTTCCCCGTGGTGGTCGAGCCACTCGGGCGCATAGGAAGATCCGGGGCACATAGGAAGATCTGCGCAGTTGCGGGGTCCTCGAGCGGATCTGCATACGAACCCCGACGAGGAGGAGCATGAGCGCAGAGCACATTGAGATCAGGACCGAGGACGGCGTCGCCGACGGATACCTGGCCAGACCCGCAGACGACGACGGCCGCCGGGCGGGCGTGCTGCTGCTCGTCGATGCGTTCGGGCTCCGCCGGCAGATCGAGCAGATGGCCACTCGGATCGCGGAGCGCGGCTTCGTGGTGCTCGCGCCCAACGTCTTCTACCGGCACGGCCGCGCCCCGGTGCTGCCGATGCCCGATCTCGCGGATCCCGACAAGCGGGCGCCGTTCATGGAGAAGATCAGACCGATGATGCAGGAGCTCACGCCCGAACTGATAGCGAGCGACAGTCGCGGCTATCTCGACTTCCTCGCCGAGGTTGCCCGCGGGCCGTTCGCGATCACCGGCTACTGCATGGGCGCCCGGCTCGGCTGGCGCATCGCGACCGCCCACCCGGACCGGGTGGTGGCCCTCGCCGGCTTCCACGCCGGGGGGCTCGTCACCGACGCCGAGGACAGCCCGCACCGGAGCGCCGGCGAGCTGACCGTCGAGGTCTACTTCGGCCATGCCGACAACGACCGGAGCATGACCCCCGAGAACATCGCCGCACTCGAGCACGCCCTGGGCGAGGCCGACGTGACCTACCGCTCGGAGCTCTACGACGGCGCCGCCCACGGATACACGATGGCCGACACCTCCATGTACGACGAGGACGCCGCGGAGCGCCACTTCGACGCGCTGTTCGCGCTGCTGGACCGGACCATCTGAGCGGTCCGGCATCTCGACACTCGAGGAGGTGGCTCAGGCCGCCGGCGTTGACCGCTCGGACACCACGGCCTGGTGCTCGACCAGCCGCTTCAGCACCCGCTGCAGGTGCCGGCGGTCGGTCGCCGACAGCGGCTCCAGCAGCTCGTCCTGGGCCGCTTGGACACGGACGTTAAAGCGCTCCAGGGCAGTCGCGCCGGCAGCGGTGAGCTCGACCACGTTGCGGCGGCGATCGTTTCCGTCGCGCACGCGGGCGACGAAGCCATCGCGCTCCAGCTCGCCCAGAATGGCATGCAGGTCACTGCGGTCGATCCACAGGCGTCGCCCAAGCGCCGCCTGGCTGACGGCGCCGCGCTCGGCAAGCGCGCTCAGCACCGCAAAATGCTGCCTGCGCACGCCCTCCTCAGCCAGCGCATCACTCACCAGGCGCCCGGCGTGCAAAGCCACCTGCGCCGCCAGCCAACTGGGGAGCTGCTCGAGCCGACGCGGGGGGTCGTACTCAGCATCGGCTGCCTCGACTTTTGCCACGCGCTCACCACCGTAACAAATGGCCTGGCCAACGTTGGCCAGGCCAACGGCCCGCGGCCGCCCTGTCATTGCGCCTCTTCTAGGCCGTCAGCCGCTCGGCGAAGAAAGCCAGGATCTCATCGCGTGCGGCGATCGTCGGCTGACCGGCCTCGTCGATCAGGTGCGCCGTCACGACGCTGTGCGGGCACCCGACCACCTGTTCGAAGAACGGCGGCGAGCTCGGGTTGGCCGCGCTGTCCGGCAGCACGCGTGCAACGAAACGCTCGCCCAGCGCCTGTGAGTAGGCCGCGAAGCGCTCTGCTCTGCAGAAGCGATCGCCCTCGAAGCGGTAGGCCATGACCGTCAGGTCCTCGCGTTCGAGTCGTTGCCTGACCGCATCGAGCTCCTCGGGAGCGATCTCAATCCCCGCGGGGTCGTCCAGCGGCAGCGACGGCTGCGACAGGACCGGTGCCAGCATCGCCGGCTCGAGCATCATCGTCAGCGCGAAGTTGCCCGTGAAGCACATCCCGATGGCGCCCACGCCCGGACCGCCGCACTGCTCGTGGGCCAGCCGCGCCAGCGAGCGCAGCCATTGCGTGACCGGGCTCGACTTGTTGGCGGCGAAGGCGCGGAACTCGGCGCTGACACACGCCCGCCGGAACGTGGCAGCGCCCTCCTCGACGTCCGGAAGAGCCCCGTCGCGGCCGAACAGCGAGGGCATGTACACGGTGAATCCCGCGTCCCTGACCCAGCGACTGAAGCGAGCCACGTGCGGGCTGATGCCCGGCATCTCCGTCATCACGATGACCGCCGGCCCGGTGCCGGCTACGTGCACCGTCTTCGCCACGCCTTCAAGTGTCACCACACGAGGATCGAAGTCCCCGAGCGGATCGTCGTCGTTGGTGCCCGGTCTCGCCATCCTCATCGCCTCCATCGGTTGCCCATTCTCGAAATATAGACGATCGTCCGTCTAGTTGCAGATAGAATGATCACATGCGCGGCAGACCGGCCCCCCACTGCACATCGAGGGGGCGCTGATGCCGGGCTCGCCACACGAGCCGCTGCTCCCGCGCCCGACGCAGCCGCAACCACGCGACGGTCGGCTGGCGCGAGGGATGCGCAGCCGCGCCGCGGTGCTCGAGCGCTCGGTGCAGATGGCCTCACGCGAAGGCCTCGAAGGCCTCAGCATCGGCACCCTGGCCGCAGACCTGGGGGTGCACAAGAGCAGCGTGCATGCGCTGTTCGGCTCTAAGCAGGAGCTGCAGCTCGCCACCGTCGCCGCCGCGCGGGCGATCCTCATCGAGCAGGTGATCGTGCCAGCGCTCGCCTGCTCGACAGGCCTGCCGCGCCTACTGGCAATCGGCGACGCCTGGTGTGACTACCTCGCCGCGGACGTGTTCGCCGGCGGCTGCTTCCTGTGCGCCGCCTCCGCCGAGATGGACGGACGACCGGGAGCGATCCGCGATGCCGTGGCAACCGCCATGCAGGAGTGGATCGACGTGCTGAGCGCCAACCTGCAGGCGGCGATGAAGGCTGGAGAGCTGCGCGCCGGGCTCGACGCCGCCGCGATCGCGTTCCGACTGAACGCCCTCGGCATGGCAGCCAACTGGCAGCGACAGCTCATGAACGACCCCAGCGGTATCGAGCATGCCCGCTTGGCCTGGCGAGCGGAGCTCGACAGGTTCACACCAGACGAGGGCTGACAGCCAGCCTTTCGGGCGGCGCACTCAGCGCCTGAAGCCTCAGTCGAACGCGCGCGCCGGCAGCACGAAGCGCCGAGCAGGGCCTGCATTCTGCTCGGCAGCGGTGCGCACGCCATGCAACCCGGTTCCGCGCACGCTCGCCATGCTGGAGTCGGCGACGCCATCGTGATCGGAGATCCACGTCAGGATCGCCGCCGAGTCGGCACCCTCGGCGAGGATCACCGAGCGCTCGATGACCATGCCGCCGGAGCCGTGCGGACGTGCCAGTCGTCTCACCACTGTCCCGATCGCCTCGCTGTCCACAGCCCCCACACTATCCCTCCTGAGCATGCTTGGCTGTAGAGTCGAGCAGGTGACACTGGTTCTACTGACTGGAGCAACGCGCGGCATCGGCCGCGCCGCCGCGATCGAGCTCGCACGCGAGGGCGTCGAGGTGGCACTCGTCGGGCGCGACCCCGAGCGGGTGAAGGATGTGGCACAAGAGGCCGAAGCGGTCGGCGGCAGTGCGCCCGTCCATCAACACGTCGCCGATCTGACGCTGATGTCCGATGTTCGCGCGCTGGCGGAGGAGGTCCGCGGGCGCTATCCACACCTGGACGTGCTGGCCAACAACGCCGGCGCGCTGTTTGCCTCACACAAGCTCACCGCCGAGGGCTTCGAGCAGACCTTTGCCCTCAACCATCTGTCGCCGTTCCTGCTCACCAACCTGCTGCGCGATCGCCTGGTCGGCGGGCGCGTCGTGACGACCGCATCGGACGCCCACACATCGGGAACCCTCGACCTCGACGACCTGCAGTCGGAGAAGTCATACGCGGCGATGCGCGTGTACGGCACCTCCAAGCTGTGCAACATCCTCTTCACCCGCGAGCTGGCAAGGCGCGCGCCGGAGCTGCACGCCAACTGCTTTCACCCAGGTGTCGTGCGCACGGGCTTCGGCAAGAACGAAAACGGGATCTGGAAGGCGCTGACGACGCTCGGCGCACCGTTCTTCCGCTCACCCCAACGCGGCGCCTCCTCGCTGGTCTGGCTGGCGGTCTCCCACGGGGCGGCGGAGCTGACGGGCGAGTACGTGGTCGACGAGAAGGTCAAGGTCCCCAGCGCCCAGGCGCAGGACGAGACGCTCGCCGAGGGGCTGTGGGAGCGCAGCGCCGAGCTCGTGGGACTGTCCGCCGGCGCACCCGCCTGAGCGGCATCCGCCGGCCTGGCTGGGCACTACAGCTAGCCGTCGAGGCTCTCGCCGGCGCCGGCGAGCCCGAACGGGCTGCCCTCCGAGTCCTTGCAGATCGCCCACCGCTCCCCCGGATGGACGACGCTTCCACCCAGCGCGCGAACCTTGGCGAGCGCCTCGGCGATGTCATCGACGGCGAAGTAAGGCAGCGAGAACGAGTCACCGGGCCCGCGCCCGCGCGCGTGGACGCCGACGGCGGCGGCCCCGGAGCGCGTCTGCCAGCCCTCCCCCTCGGCGTCTTGGCGCTCCTGCAGCTCGGCACCCAGAAAGCCGGCCCAGAATCGCCGCGCGCGCTCAGGATCATCGGCGGGGAACTCGATCAGTGAGGGCGACGTGGATGGCACCTCGCCCACGATAACGCTCCGACTGCCCGCCGCTAGAGGTTCGACTGCAGTACCTTCACGATCGTGACACTCGAGGAACTGACCGAGGCGGTCGCGCAGGGCAAGGTGGACACGGTCCTGCTGGCGATGACAGACATGCAGGGGCGCCTGCAGGGCAAGCGCCTGACGGCGACCCACTTCCTGGCGGAGGTGGCCGAGCACGGCGCCGAGAGCTGCAACTACCTGCTGGCGGTGGACGTCGACATGCGCACCGTGGACGGTTATGCGATGTCCTCGTGGGAGAGCGGCTACGGCGACATGCTGCTGGTCCCCGATCTGGACACGCTGCGCCCGGTGCCATGGCAGGAGGGCACGGTCGTGTGCCTGGCCGATGTCGCCTGGGCGGACGGATCGGACGTGCCGGCCTCCCCGCGCCAGATCCTGCGCCGCCAGCTCGCGCGCCTGGCCGAGCGCGGCTGGAGCGCCAACGCCGGCACCGAGCTCGAGTTCCTGGTCTTCAAGGACACCTACGAGCAGGCGTGGAAGAAGGGCTACCGCGACCTGGACCCGGCGAACCTGTACAACGTCGACTACTCGCTGCTGGGCACCGCGCGCGTGGAGCCACTGATCCGTCGCATCCGCAACAGCATGGTGGCGGCGGGGATGGTCGTGGAGGACTCCAAGGGCGAGTGCAACTTTGGCCAGCACGAGATCAACTTTCACTACGCCGACGCGCTGCGCACGGCAGACGAGCACTCGATCTACAAGAACGGCGCCAAGGAGATCGCGGCCGAGGAGGGCGTGGCGATTACGTTCATGGCCAAGTTCGACGAACGCGAGGGCAACTCTTGCCACATTCACTTCTCGCTGGCTGACGATTCGGACCTACCCACCCCGCTGTTCGCGCGCGATCGGCAGCTGTTCAACGCATTCCTGGCGGGGCAGCTGGCGTGCCTGCGCGAGATGACGCTGCTGCTGGCGCCGCACATCAACTCCTATAAGCGCTATGCGGCTGCCACGTTCGCGCCGACGACGGTCGCCTGGGGGCACGACAACCGCACGTGTTCGCTGCGGGTCGTCGGCCACGGGCCGTCGCTGCGCTTCGAGAACCGCGTCGGCGGCGCCGACCTGAACCCGTACTTGGCGCTGGCGGCGATCATCGCCTCCGGGCTGCACGGGATCGACGCCGGGCTGGAGCTGGAGCCGGCTTTGGAGGGAAACGCATATGCGGCGCACGAGCGCCCGCAGCTGCCGGTCACGTTGCACGACGCGCGCGAGCTGTTTGCCTCAAGCGACGTGGCACGGGCGGCCTTTGGCGAGGAGGTCGTCGCGCATTACTTCAATGCGGCGGATGTCGAGCTGACGAGCTTCCAGTCGGCCGTGACAGACTGGGAGCGCGTACGTGGATTCGAGCGACTGTGATCGTGTGGGAGTCGGAGAGAAATGGCAGGCGGAGCTGAGGGTCGAGTCGGTGCAGGGACGCTGACGGCACCCAATGCAATCTTCGCGCCGGTGCGCTCGCAGACGGCCTTCGAGGAGACCGTCGATCGCCTGGGCACCGCGATCAAGCTGGGGCTGCTGGCGCCAGGATCGAGGCTTCCGGCCGAGCGTGAGCTGTGCACCCGGCTGGGAATCGCCCGCTCCACCCTGCGCCAAGCGCTGACCGCGCTGGGCCAGAGCGGTCACGTGTTCGCCACGCGCGGGCGCGGTGGTGGCACGTTCGTGTCAGATCCGCAGCCGCCGACCGACCCGCCGTCACCGCAGATGCTGGCGCAGTGGCGCGAGACCTGCGACCTGCGCTTGGCGGTCGAGATCGGCGTGGCGGTGCTGGCGTGCGAGCGCGCCGACAGCGCCGACCTGGACGCGCTGGATGAGGTGATCGCGGTGCTCGAGGGCACGGTCGAGGACTTCGCGGCCTACCGCCAAGCTGACATCAGACTGCACGTGGGGCTTGCCGAGGCGACGCGCTCGACGAGCCTGGTGCGCGCGATGACCGAGGCTCAGGGTGCGATGACCGATCTGATCGCCTACATCGCGCACCCGCCGCAGGTGCTGGAGTCCTCCAACAACCAGCACCGCAGGCTGCTGGCGGCAGTGCGCGAGGGCGATGCGATGCGCGCTGCGCGTGTCATGACCGAGCATCTGCAGGGCACCGAGCACATCCTCGCCGGGCTGCTGCCCAGCGGCTAGATCACGCGCGATCTGGCTCTGCCCAGCGCAGCTGCGCCGTTGGCCAGCTGTCCGCCCCAAAGCTCGCGATTTGCGTCAACTGCACTTGACGCCCGAAGGCCATCGCGCTTATTGTCACGATTGAAGGACGGACGACCAAACCTTTTCTTCGAGGGGGAGCCGATGAGCACAACCGGGACTTTGAGCACGGACGAGCAGCGCCTCGCCGAGCTGGGCTACAAACAGGAGCTGAAGCGCGGCTGGAGCGGGTTCTCAAACTTCGCGATCTCCTTCTCGATCATCTCCGTGCTCGCCGGTTGCTTCACCACCTACGGGCAGGCGTTCAAGAACGGTGGCCCGATCGCGATCTCGATCATGTGGCCGGTGATCAGCGTGCTGATCCTGATGATCGCCTTCTCGATGTCGGAGCTGGCTTCGGCGATGCCGACGGCGGGTGGCATCTACTACTGGTCCTCGAAGCTCGGCGGCGCTGGCTGGGGCTGGTTCACCGGCTGGTTCAACCTGATCGGCCTCGTGGCAGTGGTCGCCTCGGTGGACTATGTGTGTGCGAGCTTCCTGATGAACCTGCTCGGCCTGTACAACGTTCACTTCATCTTCAACTTCACCAAGGCGGCGGCCGCGACCAACGTGCACTACTCCGCCCATGTCAACTTCGCGCTGTTCGCAATCCTGCTGGCGATTCACGGCATGATCAACGTGTTCTCCAGCCACCTGGTGTCGATCTTCAACGGCGTCTCCGTGTGGTGGCATCTGATCGGCGTGGCGGTGATCGTCGTGATCCTGATCGCCGTCCCCAGTCACCACGCAAGCCTCTCCTACGTGTTCGGCCACCGTGCCAACGCATCGGGCTTCAGCGGTCACATGTACTGGTTCTACGTGTTGCCGCTGGGCTTCCTGCTGACGATGTACACGATCACCGGCTACGACGCCTCCGCGCACGTCTCCGAGGAGACGCACGGGGCGGCCGAGGCAGTGCCTAAAGGCGTGTGGCGCTCGGTGTTCTACTCGGCCGTGGTCGGCTGGATCGTGCTGCTGGCGATCACCTTCGCGATCCAGAAGTCAAAGGAACCGGAACTGCTGAAAGCGGGCTTCCCGGCGCTTGCGATCTTCACCACCGCGCTCAGCACTGCCGGTGCCAAGGCGGTCATCCTGATCTCCACCATCGGGCAGATCTTCTGCGGCATGGCGTGCGTGACGAGCGCCTCGCGGATGACGTTCGCCTTCTCACGCGACGGCGCCGTCCCCGGCCACAGACTGTGGCGGCGGCTGGGCAAGAACCGCACGCCCACGTGGGCGGTGCTGTTCGTGTGCCTGTGCGCGATGGCCGTGACGATCCCCGCCTACTTCCCCAACCACCTGGGTACGCCGGTGGCGTTCCTGGCGGTGACGTCGATCTCGGTGATCGGGCTGTACATCGCCTACACCATCCCAGTGTTCCTGCGCTGGCGGATGGGCTCTGCTTTCAAAGCCGGCCCGTGGACACTGGGCAACAAATACAAATGGATGAACCCGATCGCGTTCAGCTGGGTAGCGATCTGCGTGGTCATCTTCTGTCTGCCGTTCGCACCGGCGGGCGTGTTCTTCAAGAGCGGCTTTGAATGGTCGGCGGTCAACTACGCTCCGCTGGTGACAATCGGTGTGATGCTCGCAGTCACCGTATGGTTTGTGGTGTCCGCCAAACGAACGTTCAAGGGCCCGGTGCGCACAATCGACGATCTCGACTCCTCTGTGACGCTGCCCGATATCGCGCAGGCGCCGTAGGAGGCAGGGTTGAAGTCGATGAATGGCTCCGCCTTACGGCTCCGCCGGCTACGGATGGCTGAGCGCTGAGCGGTCGGCTGTCAGTTCTGGAGCCGGCCACGGAGGCGACGTTGGCCGAGATCGCGCGCGCCGGCATCGAGGACGTCGACGCGGCGGTTGAGGCCGCCGTGAGGGCGCTGCCGGCGTGGCGCGCGATCGCCCCCGGCGAGCGCGCGCGGGTGCTGCACGCGCTGGCCGACATCCTGGCCGCGCACCTGGAGGAGCTGGCGGTGCTGGAGGCGCGCAACGCCGGCAAGGCGATCGGCGACGCGCGTGGCGAGATGGGAATGGTGGTGGACACGTTCCGCTACTACGCAGGAGCACCCGAGCGACTGCTCGGCGACACGATTCCCGTGGCGGGCGGCCATGCGTTCACGGTGCGCGAGCCGGTCGGCGTGGTGGGACTGATCACGCCATGGAACTTCCCGTTGACGATCGCCGCGTGGAAGCTCGCACCGGCGCTTGCGGCGGGCAACACGGTCGTGCTCAAGCCGGCGGAGCTGACGCCGTTGACTGCGCTGCGCTTCGCCGAGCTGGCGCTGGAGGCCGGCATCCCCGAGGGTGTCGTCAACGTCGTCGCCGGCCCCGGCAGTACCTGCGGCCAGCGCCTGGTGGAGCACCCGGACGTGGCGAAGATCGCGTTCACCGGCTCGACCGCGGTGGGGCGCTCGATCGCAGCGGGCGCGGCAGCATCGATCAAGCGCGTGACGCTGGAGTTGGGTGGCAAGTCGGCGAACGTCATCTTCGCCGACGCCGACCTGGAGGCGGCCGCGGCGGCGGCACCGCTGGCTGTGTTCGGCAACGCCGGCCAGGATTGCTGTGCGCGCTCGCGCATCCTCGTGCAGGCGCAGGCGCTCGACCGCTTCATGGAGCTGCTGGAGGTGGAGGTGAAGGCGCTGCGCGTGGGCGACCCGCTGGATGAGCAGACGCAGATGGGCCCGCTGATCTCAGCGGCCCAGCGCGAGACCGTCACCTCGTTCCTGGATGGGCAGGCGCCGATCGCGTTCCGTGGCAGCGCGCCGGAGGGGCCCGGGTTCTGGTTCGCCCCGACGGTCCTCTCCCCCGTCAAGCCCAGCGACCGCGTGGCGCAGGAGGAGGTGTTCGGCCCGATCGCAGCGGTGATCCCGTTCAGCGACGAGGCCGACGCCGTGCGCCTGGCCAACGACTCGATCTACGGCCTGTCGGGGTCGATCTGGACGCGCGACGGCGCCCGCGCGCTGCGCGTGGCACGCGCGGTGCAGACAGGAGTCCTGTCGATCAACGCGAACACGTCGGTGCGCGTGAGCACGCCCTTCGGTGGCTTCAAGCAATCGGGTTACGGCCGCGAGCTGGGACCGCACGCACTGGAGGCATATACAGAGGTGAAGACGATCTTCTACGCGACAGCATCGTCCCCGGAGGGGGAGGAAGCATGAGCGCACCTGGCAGGCTCTCGGGAAAGGTGTGCGTGGTGACAGGCGCCGTCGGCGGCATCGGCGCGGCCACGGTGGCGCTGTTCCAGCGCGAGGGCGCGACCGTGGTGGGCATCGACCTGCAGCCGCACTCGCCCGGTGATCTGGCGCTGGAGGTCGACGTCACCGACGAGCAGCAGGTGCACGCGGCCCTGCAGCGCGTGCGCGATGACTACGGGCGCATGGACGTGCTGTTCAACAACGCGGGCATCTCTCCCAACGACGACGGCTCGGTGATCGAGACGACGCTCGAGGCGTGGGAGCGCGTCCAGAACGTGAACCTGCGCAGCGTGTTCCTGTGTTGCAAGCACGGCATCCCGCACCTGCTGGAGAACGACGGGCCAATGCGCGGCTCGGTGATCAACACGGCTTCGTTCGTGGCGGTGATGGGCGCCGCCACCTCACAGATCTCCTACACCGCCTCCAAGGGCGGCGTGCTGGCGCTCTCGCGCGAGCTGGGCGTGGAGTTCGCGCGCCGCGGCGTGCGCGTGAACGCGCTGTGCCCCGGCCCGGTGGACACGCCGCTGCTGCGCGAGCTGTTCGCCAAGGACCCTGAGAAGGCGGCGCGACGGCTGGTGCACGTGCCGATGGGCCGCTTCGCGCACGCGGAGGAGATCGCCAAGGGCGCGCTGTTCCTGGCCAGCGATGACTCCAGCTACGTGACCGCGTCGACGTTCCTGATCGACGGCGGTCTCAGCGGCGCGTACACGACACCGCTGGGCTGACGCCGCTGGACTGGCGCCGCGTGCGCGCCGCCGCGGGGACAAGCGGCGGCGGTCAGGACGAGAGCGCGACGAGCTCCTCGCGCACGGCGCTCAGCGGCCCGATGTCGCGCTTGGCGCGGGCCAGGATCAGCGCCCCCTCGATGGCGCTCAGCACGAGCAGCGCCCGCCGCGCTGCCGCCTCGGGCGACAGACCGGCGCGCACCAGGCGCTCCTCCAGCGCCCCCAGCCAGGTGTCGAACACGGCCGCGGCGGTGATCCTGACAGGCTCGGAGGTACCTGAGGCCTCAAGCGTGACGGTGGCGATCGGGCAGCCGTCCCGGTAGCCGGATGCCTGCAGCCCGGCTGCCAGCGCGTCGACTATTCCTGCCAGCGCCTCGCCGAGGTCGGCGCCGGCGCCCAGGAGTGCCGTGATCGCCCCACCGAGCTGCTTGCCGGATCGTTGCATCGCGGCAACGGCCAACTCCTCCTTGCCGCCGGGGAAGTGGAAGTACAGCGAGCCCCTGGGGGCGCCACTGCGGGCGACGATCTCGTTCAGCCCCGTGCCGGCGTAGCCCTGGCGGCGCAGCAGCTGCCCGGTGGTGTCGATGAACGCCTCGCGCGAAGATCGCTGCGAGCCACTGCTGCTCCCCGTCTCGGACATTCCATTAGTATAACGACCGGTCTACTGAGTAGAGAGGAGCGGCGCGATGCTGCAGCTGACATACACGGGTCCGAACGCACTCGAGTGGCGCGAAGCCCCGGAACCCCGGCTGAGCTCGGACACGGCGGCACTGGTGCGCCCGCGGGCGGTGGCGACATGCGACCTGGACTCGCTGATCATCGGCGGCAGCTCACCGTTCCCGCCACCGTTTGCGATCGGCCACGAGTGCGTGGCGGAGGTGCTCGACGTCGGCGATCAGGTCAGCTCGCTCGGCGGTGGGCCAGCTGGTCAGCGTCCCCTTCCAGATCTCCTGCGGCGAGTGCGATGCCTGCCGGCAGGGGCGAACGTCGAACTGCAGCGGCGTGGCGTTCATGTCCAGCTACGGCTTCGGCCCGGCGGTGGAGCAGTGGGGCGGGTTCCTGTCGGACGTGGTGTGCGTTCCTTACGCCGAGCACATGCTCGTGCCGCTGCCGAGCGGACTGGAGCCGGCGGCGGTGGCAAGCGCCTCCGACAACATCAGCGACGCCTGGCGGACGGTTGGTCCGACGCTCGCCGAGCATCCCGGCGCGGACGTGCTGGTCGTCGGCGGCGCCGGCCCAGGCTCGATCGGCCTGTACGCGGCGGGGCTGGCGGTGGCATTGGGCTCGCAGTCGGTGCTGTACGTGGACGCGGACGAGTCGCGCCGCGAGACGGCGGCGAAGCTGGGAGCGCAGACGCTCGCAGAGACGCCAAAACGCGTGGGGCCGTACGCGATCACCGTCGATGCCAGCGGCGATCCGGACGGCCTGGCGCTGGCGCTGCGCTCGACCGCGCCGGACGGCATCTGCACGAGCACGGCGATCTACTTCGGCGAGCAGCCGTCGCTGCCGCTGCTTGAGATGTACACGAAGGGGATCACGTTCAAGACAGGTAGAGCGAATGCGCGCCCGGCGATACCACACGTGCTCGACCTGGCGGCATCCGGCGCATTGCGCCCGGAGCTGGTGACGACGAGCGTGGTCGGCTGGGAGGACGCAGCGGAGGCGCTGCTGGAGGGCGGCTGGACGAAGCTGGTGATCGAGCGCGCTTGAAGCGGTCGATTGGCTGATCCGCCCAGGCTACCTCGACCTGACTGATCCGCTCACTTGATCACCAGGATCTGCGGATGGGTGGCCAGCAGCATCTGCGTGAAGACGTAGTTGACCGCTCCGAACCCGAGGAACGAGGTAACGACGGCCTCGTTGACGGCGCGCCCGACGCCCTCGGCGCCACCGGAGGCGGTCATGCCCTTGTAGCAGCAGACGATTGCGATGATCGCGCCGAACACCGTCGACTTCAGCACCGACCCCCACAGGTCGGTGGTGGATGCGTTCGAGAACAGAGTGCTCCAGAACGGTCCCAGCGAGCCGCCGTCATAGATGTCGGCGATGATCCCACCGTAGATCCCGAACAACAGCGCGTAGATGTCGAACAGGCCGGTGACGACCATCAACGCCAGGAAGCGCGGCACCACCAGATTCTTGATGGGATCGACGCCCAGGACTTGCAGCGCGTCGAGCTCCTCGCGCACCTTGCGCGCACCGAGATCGGCGGTGATCGCCGTACCGGCGACACCGGCGACCACGATGGCCGTCGTCAACGGACCGATTTCGCGGACGGCCTCGACCACGAAGAAGCCGCCGAGCCGGTCGAGCGAGCCGAAGATCCGCAGGAAGTTGGCCGCCTGAATGCCGGGCGCCCCATAGTCGAGCGCGACGATGGAGAGCAGCAGCGGGAACCACACGAGGCGCAGCGTGAACAGGAACTGGGAGACGAGCTCGCCGCCGTAGAGGTACGGCGGTCGCAGGGCGGAGGAGATGGTCCGACCGGTGAGGATCATCATCTCCCCGAATTCCTCCAGCAGTTTCGTCGCGGAAAGGGCCACCGACCTGGAGAAGCCTGCTGCGCCCTCGCCACCGCTCATTGGCATAGTGTACTAGTTGACTAATACACTATGCAACCGCCACCGCGCGGGCTACAGTTCAACTGTGAAGCGCGAGGCGGTTGAGTCGCTTGGCCTGGACATCGCGATCGATCGCGATGCGGAGATCCCGATAGGCGTGCAGCTGGCTTGGGCGCTGCGCACGCGGATCCGCGACGGCGCGTTGGAGCCAAGCGACCGGCTCCCGGGGCTGCGCGAGGTGGCGGAGGCGACGGGCATGAACGTCAACACCGTGCGCACTGTCTACCAGCGCCTGGAGCAGGAGGGCCTGATCGACAGCCATCAGGGCAGCGGCACGTTCGTGGCCTCCACCGCCCGGCGCGCGTCGGCGGTGAGCACGATCGCAGCGGAGGCAGCGCGCGAGGCCCGCGACACGGGCGTAGACCCACGCGAGGTGGCGGCCGCCCTGTACGTCTCCCCCAGCTCTTCCGTACAGCCCGCCGACGAGCCGGCTGCACGACGCCGTCTGCTGCGCGAGCAGATCGCGGCGCTGGAGCACACGCTGGTGGAGCTGGAAGCCAAACACCCAGGCGTGGCGCCCGCCGTGACTCCGGCCCGGGCGCACGCGGGCGTCGGCCCGGCGCTGCTCGACGTGCCGGAGCTCGAGCGCGTGCGAACGCTGCTTCTGCGCCGCCTGGCGGCCGTCCAGGTGGCAATCGACCAACTTGGAGCCGAGGAGATCGCCGACGAGGCGCCGCGTGAGCGTGCGCCGGCCAGAAGCCGGGCGCCTCGCACAAGAGCCACCCTACGCCCGGCCACAGAAGGCGCATGAGCCTCTTTGAGCAGCTGTACTTCCTTGGGATGGTGCTGGGAGTGCCGGCGCTCCTGGTGGTGGTGGCGCTACTGGCAGGGCACTTCCACGAGGATGGATACGGGGAGCTGCTGGACTGGAAACCAACCCGCTCACCACAGCGAGAAGTGGAACTGGAGCTGGGCGAGCTCGACCAGATGCTTGCGGCACAGAACAGGTACCGACGCCGGCGCGGCGCCCCGGAACGCTCGCTCGACGAGGTCACCAAGAGCGCGTGGGCGAGCTTCAACCTCTACGGCGAGATGCGCTCTCCACCGGAGGGCTGACGTCTTGCACGTCCCGCGCACAGCCCTTAGGATGCTCGGCGTCGTCGCACCATCTCGGCCGATCAGTTCTCGACCGGGCTGCAACTGCGGAGTGGGGCCGGAGGGCTAAATCGAGGCGGGGGCCACATGCGCCTGCCCGAGGCGAGGAGGACGGAGATGGGGCTTCGTAATCTGGCTGGGCGTCGAAGCACGATCGCAGCGGCTACCGCGGTCGTGGCAGCGCTGGCGTTCCCCGCCGGGGGCGTAGGCGAGATCAGGCCAGCATTCAAAGCCCCGGAAGTCTCGGGGGTCTCGCCGAATTTCGGTCCTGCTGCCGGCGGCAATACCGTGAAAATCAGCGGCGAAAAGTTCGACGGGGTGACGGCCGTCGAATTCGGCACCACCGAGGCGCTCAGCTACACGGTCAACTCATCGACCTCGATCACGGCAACGGCACCTCCTCACGCAGCCGAAAAGATCTCCGTCAAAGTAGTCACCGAGTTCGGTCCGACCGAACCGAAGAACTGCAAGATGCGCAAACACGAACTGCGCCAATGCACCGAGGCTGGACCGTACAAGTTCAAGGAACCGACGGTCACGGGCGTGACGCCGGGAACCGGTCCTACGACCGGCGGCACGACCGTCACACTTACGGGGAGCGGGTTCGGCCTGGGAGCAACGGAGACGGAGATCTTCATCGGCAAAGGAGTTGCCACGTCTGTCGAATGCACCTCGACCACGACCTGCACGGCGGTCACGCCGCCGGCGGCGAAGCCGTCGACTGCCTACGTCAAAGTGACGATCCACACCGACGAAACGACCAAGACCAGGAAGAACCGCGCCGTGGCATTTCGCTACGAATAGAGGTTGCCGGGATCGACTGGTATGGGAGAGACCGAGGCTGGGGCGTCAGTACCTGTGCTTGCGTTTAGCTTGCGCTTGCGTATTGCTTGCGCTAACGTAGGCTTCCTATGAGCCCAGCAAGCCTCGCTAAGACAGTCCTTTTCGAGCGCGCTCCAGAGAAGGTCGCGGACGCGGCCGAAGAGATCGCGCGGGCGGCGCTAAAGGAGATCGAGTCGAGCGTGGCGGACGCCCTGGGAGGCGAGCGTGCGCAGGTCCGCGCCTACGTCGATGCCTACCGCCTACTTGGAAGGCAAATGCTCGATGCCGTCGGCAAGGCACGCCCCGACCTGATCGTCGTCGATGAGGTTCACAACGTGCTCTTGCTGGGCGAGGTGAAGGCACATGGCGAGACGTCGGTGCGCTGGCTCAAAGCCGCGCTGGACCAGGAGGCTATGAGCGCGCCGTTCAGCGAGTGGGTTGGGACGCTTGGCGTCGGTCGAGGTACGGCGGTGGCATTTGTCGCGCAACTTCGCTCGATGCTGCCAGACACCAAGCCCCTTGCTCTTCCGCGCGAGCATCATCTGCCGTCATGGGCACTGAGCGACGATGAGGCCATACTTTTCTATCGCGCGGTCGGTGACGAGCTGGCGCGCGTGAGTACGCCCCTCGACCGCGTTGCACTGGTGCTCGGCGTCAGCCGTACTGAGCTCGCCAACTTGTTCGGCGTGCGTCGCCAGGCAATCGAACAGTGGGAGGCGCGCGGTGTTCCCGGGGAGCGCCAAGAGAAGCTTGCGACGCTCGATGCGATCGTCGACTTGCTCATCGCGAAGCTCAAGCCGGACCGCATCCCAGGCGTGGTCCGGCGCCCTGCGCCAGCCTATGGCGACCGGTCAATCCTCGAGGCGATCGCAGCCGGCGACGAGGCACTCGTTCTCGATGAGCTCCGCAACGCGTTCGACTGGGCTGCCGCGGCGTAGTGCGCCACGTTCGCCGCGGCGGCGCCTACCTGCGGGTGGCAGACCCTTCCTGGCGTGACCCTCTGTCCGGCGAGCACTCACGCATTCGCGGCGGACGTTGGAACGCACCAGGAGCGTTCTGCGTCGTCTACCTGAACGCGTCGCCGGACGTGGCGCGGGCACTGGTTCGCACCCGACTGGAGAATCGCGGCATCCGGCCGGAGGACGTTCTTCCGGCGGCTGGGCCCGTGCTGGTCCGCACCACCGTTCCAGACGACGCCTACGTCAATGCCGTGACTGACGCCGGGCTGCGCACCCTGAACCTCCCCACGACCTACCCTCGCGACGGCCGAGGCCAGATGATTGCCCACCGCGTCTGTCAGCCGATCGGACGGCTCGCATGGGATGGAGGTGAGCGGGGAATCGCCTGCCGTCCCGCCATGACAGGCACTCCGACACGCGGGGAGGAGCTGGCCTACTTCGGCCGCCAAAGGCTCCGCGTGGAAGAGACTGAGCAATTTGCCAACTGGTTCTCCTGAGTCGGAGGGTTTCAGCGAGCGCTACCCGACAGGACCTCAAGAGCGCCAACTGACAGGCACCTAAGGGGTGAGCGATGGGGACTCGAACCCCCGACCGCCTGGACCACAACCAGGAGCTCTACCAACTGAGCTACGCCCACCACGTGATGCGACAGGGAAGTTTAGCGACGAATCAGCGCTGATCTCGCGCGGCGGCCCGGACGGCATGTTCGGCCAGGGCAAGGCTCTCGCTGGGCGCAAGCTCGGGGGAGCGGGCGGCTGCTGCCCGCCAGGCGTCGAGCAGGGCGACGGGGTCTGAGCCGAGCAGCGCGGCGATGTGTACGCCAAGCGCGACAGGGTCAGTCATACCGCCGGCCAGAGGCCCGGGCGCGGCGGGCGCAGGCAACGACGCGGCGGGGATGGGTGGCGCGGGCGGGGGCGCGGCGGGCACAGGCGCTACGGGCGCGGGCGGCACAGGCGCTACGGGCGCGGGCGCGGCAACAGGCGGCGAGGCCTGCGCGGCCTCCCTGGCGGCGTCGAGCACCCTGTCGGTGACGTCCTGGCTGGTGCGTTGCGCTGAGCGCCAGCCGCGGCCCATGCTGAGCTGCGCAACGTCGAGCTGGGGCCCTTCGAGGATGATGAGTTTGGCGACGTGGGGGCTCCACTTGCGTTCGCCGAACTCGACGACGTGCTCGCGCACCCATGGTTGGAGCAGGGCCTGGAGCTCCTGCTCGGTGAGGTTGAAGCGTGAGGCGTTATGGGGGAAGTGGCGCAGCTCGATGTGGTACACGACCTCAAAGGCTCGCACGTGGCACTCGCGGGCGCGCTGTCGATCGCGGGCATCGGTCGGGTGGCGCCGCTGCTATTGAGGAGCGTGACCGGCGGCGGGTGCGCCGGAGGCGGACTCCTCGACACCGAGCCGCGCACGCATGATCTGGACGGCGTCGGGGTTGGAGTCGATCAGCACGTAGTGGCGCCGGAGCTGCGCGGCGACGGCGCCGAGCGTGCCGCTGCCGGCGAAGAAGTCCAGGCACCAGTCGCCGGGGTGGGTGGATGCGTGCACCATTCGGCGGACGATGCCTTCGGGCTTCTGCGTGGGGTAGCCGGTCTTCTCGCGTCCGCTGGTGGGGACGATGGTGTGCCACCACACGTCGGTGGGCAGCTTGCCGCGGGCGGCCTTCTCGGGGGTGACGAGCCCGGGCGCCATGTAGGGCTCGCGGTCGACCTCGTGGGAGTCGAAGTAGTAGTCGTTGGGGTCCTTGACGTAGACGAGGATGGTGTCGTGCTTGGCGGGCCAGCGCCGGGTGGTGCGTGCGCCGTAGTCATACGCCCAGATGATCTCGTTGAGGAAGCACTCGCGTCCGAAGATCTCGTCGAGCAGCAGCTTGCAGTGATGGGCCTCGCGGTAGTCGATGTGGAAGTACAGCGTGCCCTCGCGCGCGAGCAGCCTGTGGGCCTGCTCCAGGCGCGGTGCCAGGAATGCGAGGTAGTCGTCGAAGGAGTCCTTGTAGCTGGACTGGGCGAGCAGCCGCGTGCTGTAGCGCCGTCCCTGAAAGCCGGTGCGCTGCCCGTCGGCGTCGCGCACCGCTTGCAGCGTCTTGCGCGCCTGCACCTTGCCGGTGTTGAACGGCGGGTCGATGTACACCAGCTGAAAGGACTGTGCGGCGAAGGCGGGCAGCAGCTGCAGGTTCTCGCCGAGCAGGATCTGGTCGATGGCGGGGGCTTTGCCGGGGCTCACGCTGCGGAGACTACGTTCGCCCCCCGATGGAGATGTGTGGGATGCAATTGTGCGGCGCTCCCGCGCGGCGCGCATGGCACCGGCCGCAGCGGCCGTGGCGCCGAGTTCAGGCGGGCGAAGGCGCTGCGTGCGTCAGGAGCCGAGGATCTCGACCCACTGGTAGCGCCGGCCGCACAGCGACTGCCACCTCGAAGCGGGCACCGTTGGCAGCGCAGCTGTTGAGCCGGCGCCGGCGGGCGTGAGGAAGATGGCGTCGAGCACCGCGGAGCCGGTTTCGCCGGGCCCCCATGCGGGACTTGAGCGCGTCAGCGAGAGGCTGTGCGCTCCGGCGGTGAGCTGCACGGGGATCGGCGGCACGGTGTCTGGCACCAGGGAGTTGCCGCTGAGCTGCCCGGCGATCGAGGCGAGCGTGCGCCCGTCGATGCTCAGCGTGACCGAGGGCATGATGTCGCCCTGCACCCACACATTCCAGCGCCCGGCGGCGGGGACGGTGAAGTGGGCATGCAGCCGGCCGGGGTGACCCATCACGAGCCCCTGGCGCTCGTGCCCCCAGTCGGCTGGGTGCTGGGAGCGATGCAGGCGGATGCGCACGAGCGTGGGCGGCTGTGCCGCTGCGAGCCGGGCACCGGGGTCGGTGGCTGCCCGGCGGGCGAGGCGCTGGATGGCGGTGCACTGGGCGGCGGGCGGCCCGCTGAGCGCGACGTGCGCGAGCGCGGCTGTGGCGCCGGGGCGCCGGCGCCACACCTGGTAGTAGCGGCCCTGCCACACCAGCCGATAGGCGACAGGCGGGCGGCTGGCGGCGGGGTCGCGGCGAGTGACGATCAGCGGATAGGCGCGTAGCGCCGTCGGCGAGATGCGGTCGAGGTCGACGGGCTGTCCGTAGCCACCGGCGGCTGCGGCGAGCGCCGGCGGCGGGTAGACGAAGTCGGGGCCGCCGACGTCGAGGTCGCGCAGCTCGTACATGGAGTATTCGTCGAAGTCGGTGAACAGCGTGGGGCCGTCGCCGGCGAAGCGTGAGTTCAGCGACGCGAGCTCGTCATAGCGGGCGGTGGGCGCCATGTCGGAGGCGCGATACTGCATGGCGTCTGAGACGAGCACGCCGCCGGTGAGCGCGAGCGCGAGCAGCGAGGCTGTGGCGAGCGAGATGGCACGCGCTGGGAGCGCTCGCAGCGAGGCCACCCCTCCCCATGCCAGCAGCACGACGACGGGCGAGGTGAGCATCAGCGTCTTGGCGGTTCCCCACGTGCTCACCCAGTGGTCGACGGCGAGCCAGGCGGCGAGCATCAGCACGATCCAGCCGGCGAGCGCGTGTGCACGGATGCGCAGCAGCTGGACGGCGCCGAGCACGGCGGCCAGCAGCGTGAGCGCGATCAGCGCGTGCGTCAGCGTCAGGGCGCTGCCGCTGGGCTGCAGCTTGTAGCTGCCGCCCAGCCATACGCCGAGCACCTGCACGGCGCGCAGCGGGCTGTGCAGGTTGCCGGAGTTGGTGGTTGAGGCGATCTCCTGCGCCACTTTCAGCGATCCCGACAGATCGACCCACGTCGGCCATGCAGCGATCAGCGCGACGAGCACGCCGGCGGCGATCAGCAGCGCGGTGGCTCGCGCGGGCCGGGTGCGTCCTCGCCCGCCGGCCGGCGGGCGCTCGTGCGTGCGCCGCCGGCTGTCCTCACGCGCGGGCAGACGCCCGTCCGGGCGCAGGCGGACGCCCCTGGCCCCCGGAAAGCAGCTCACGGGCAAGCACCACGGCGAGCACGACTGCGGCGGTGAGCGCCCAGGCGGCGAAGGCGACACCCAGCGCGGAGACGCCGGCGGCGACGACGAGTGCGAACGGGACGGCGCGGGCGGCGCCGGCGCGCAGCCAGCTGCGGTGCGAGACGGTGAGCGCGCCGAGCGTGAGGATCATCGCCAGCGCGGTGATCTCCTTGACGGACCCGAACAGCTCGTAGGCGTAGACGAGCGCTGGCAGCACGGCGGTGAGCGCGGCCAGCGCGGCGCACATCCCGTGCAGGCGCATGCGCCGCGCGAGCAGCCAGGCCGGCCCGGCGGCGCCGGCGAGCATGAAGGCGTTGAACGGTTGGAAGGCCCAGATCAGCGGCAGCCTGAGCAGGAGCGCGCTGCCGCCGAACAGCGTGTCCGCCCCGGATGGGTAGCTGGTGTTGTAGTACTGGTTGATGAACTGCCCGTAGGAGTTGCGCAGGTCCAGGTGCGTGTAGTGCTGGCCGTGACGGATCAGGAAGTCGGCGCCGATCAGGTGCACGGCGGAGTCCGACAGCGCCATGAACGAGGACATGCTGGCGCGACCGGCGAGCAGCACGGGAGCCAGCGCGATCGAGTAGGCGAGCACCGACACGGCCGGCAGCCAGGGATGCTGCAGACAGCGGCGGGCAAGACTCCGTGCCCTCCCCCACCCGAGCGCGAAGCCGGCGAGCGCGAGCGCGACCATCAGGTAGGGCGTGGCTGGCGCGATCGGGTAGACGTAGGTGCTCAGCTGCGAGAGCGCGATCAGCGCGGCGGCGCCGACGGTGAGCAGCAGCGCTGCCGGCAGGAAGCGCCCGCTGAGGCGATCGACGAGCAGCCCCGCACCTGCACAGAGCGCCGCTAGCACGCACGGATAGAGCAGCGCGGTGGCGATGAACATCAGTGCCCCAGCTGGACTCGAACCAGCCGCCGGGCGATCGGCGGGCTCCTTGGGGGCGGGCCGGGCAATGCTATATAGCCTGGCGCCGTGCGATGGATAGCCCGGCCCCGTGCGATGGCGCTCTGGCCAGGGTGTTCCCTAGACTGGGCGTGAACTGGGAAGGAGCGTCGTTGAGCGTCACTCCGGGGAGCGCCGTGCAGGCCGGCCCCGAACCGCAGGTCCCTCAGGCGTCCACGCGGCGGGTGGTGTTCGCGGGCCTGCTGCTGGTGATGCTGATGGCGGCGCTGGACCAGACGATCGTGGCGACGGCGCTGCCGACGATCGTGGGCGACCTCGGTGGCCTCAGCCACATCTCGTGGGTGGTGACGGCGTACCTGCTGGCGCAGACGGCGGTGACGCCGCTGTACGGGAAGCTGGGCGACATGTACGGTCGCAAGATCGTGCTGCAGGTCGGGCTGGTGGTGTTCCTGGCGGGCTCGGCGCTGTGCGGGCTCAGCCAGAGCCTCGACGAGCTGATCGCGTTTCGCGCGCTGCAGGGGCTGGGCGGCGGTGGGCTGATGGTCAGCGCCCAGGCGGCGATCGGCGACGTGGTGCCGCCGAGCGAACGCGGCCGCTACACGGGCCTGTTCGGCGCGGTGTTCGGCCTGGCCAGCGTCGCGGGGCCGCTGCTGGGCGGCTTCTTGACCGGCCACTTGAGCTGGCGCTGGATCTTCTACGTGAACCTGCCGATCGGCGTGATCGCGCTGTTCGTGCTGGCGGCGACGCTGCCGGCGGCGGCGGCGCGCGTCCACCACGTGGTGGACTACCTGGGCACGCTGCTGCTGGCGGGCGGCCTGAGCGCGATCGTGCTGGCGACGTCGCTGGGCGGCAACTCGTATGCGTGGGGCTCGACGATGATCGTCGGCCTGGGCATCGGCGGCGTGCTGGCGCTGGTGGCGTTCGTGTTGGCGGAGCGCCGCGCGAAGGAGGCGGTGCTGCCGCTGCGGCTGCTGCGCAACAGCGTGTTCGCGGTGACGAGCGCGGTTGGCTTCGTGGTCGGCTTTGCGCTGTTCGGGGCGGTCACCTACCTGCCGTTGTTCCTGCAGGTGGTCAAGGGCGCGAGCCCGACCGGCTCGGGCCTGCAGCTGCTGCCGCTGATGGGCGGACTGTTGATCACGTCGATCGGCTCGGGACAGGTGATCACGCGCACTGGCCGCTACAAGGTGTTCCCGATCGCGGGGACGGCGGTGATGACGGTGGGGTTGTACCTGCTCTCGACGATGGACCCCACGAGCAGCCAGATCGCGATCTTCGGCTTCATGTTCGTGCTGGGGCTGGGCCTGGGGATGGTGATGCAGGTGCTGGTGCTGGCGGTGCAGAACGCCGTGGACTACTCCGACCTGGGCGTGGCAACGTCGGGCGCGACGCTGTTTCGCTCGATCGGCGGCTCGCTGGGCACGGCGGTGCTGGGGGCGATCTTCTCCAATCGCCTCAGCAACGAGCTGAAGAGCGTGCTTCCGCCGGGCAGCGCCGGCTCATCGCATGCCGTGAGCGCGGTCAGCGCTAAGCAGATCGCGGGCCTGCCGCCGACGCTGCGCGACGGCTACCTGCACGCGTTCACAAATTCGCTGAGCACGGTGTTCGAGGTGGCGGCGGCGGTCGCGGTGGTGGCGTTCGCGTTCTCGTGGTTCATCCGCCAGCTGCCGCTGCGCGACACGGTGGCGACGGGCGACATGGGAGACACGTTCGCGACGCCGCGCGACACGGACCCGCTGGCGGTGATCGTGGACAAGATCGGCCGGCTGGACCGCCGCCAGGGCGCGCGCGAGCTGATACGTCGTGTGGCTGCACGGGCGGGCGTCGATCTCGACCCAGCGGCGTGCTGGCTGCTGGCACGCCTGAGCGCGGACCCGTCGACGCCGCTGGAAGATCTGGCCGAGCGCTCGGAGGTGGCGCTGGCAAGGCTGTGTGAGGCGCGCGACGCGCTGCTGGCGCGCGGCCTGCTCACACCCGGCGGGGGCGCTGACGCGACCGGCGCGACGTTCGAGCTGACTGCTGCCGGCCAGGAGATCCTCGAGCGCCTGACGGCGACGGGCGAGCAGCGCCTGTCGGATCTGCTGGAGGGCTGGCGTCCGGAGGAGCACCCCGATCTGGCGCGCATGATCGCGACGCTGGCGCGCGAGTTCTTCGTGGACACCTCGGCGCTGCGCGGTCCGATCGAGGAGCCGGCGACGGCGGCCGCGCAATGAGATGCCCCCGGCTGGATTCGAACCAGCGACCCTCGGATTAGAAGTCCGATGCTCTATCCGGCTGAGCTACGGGGGCAGGCGCTGTCTGCAACATGGTGCCCTACTTATGCGCGCTTGAGCAGAAATCTGTAAAAGTTCTATCCATGAGTCCAGTGGGGAGCGACGAGGAGGACCTGACGCGCAAGCAGCGCCGCGAGCAGGCGCGGGCGGAGCGCAAGGCGATGGAGGAGGCCGCTGCGTCGGGGGCGGTGCGTCGAGCACGGCTGACGCAGCTGGGGATCGTGGTGGCGGTTGTGGTGGTGGCTGTGGTCGTGATCCTGATCGCGACGGGCGGCGGCAAATCGAAAACCCCGCCCAAGCTCGGCAGCACGGGAGCAACCACGACGCAGAAGAAAGTCGCCGCGCTGCTCGACGGTATCCCCCAGAGCGGGAACGCCCTCGGCAGCCCGACGGCGCCGGTGACGCTCAAGTACTTCGGCGATCTCGAGTGCCCGATCTGCCAGAAATTCACGCTGGGAGCGCTGCCGACGGTAATCCAGAAATGGGTGCGTACGGGCAAGCTGCGGATCGAATACCACTCGCTGGAGACGGCCACGCGCGAACCGGAAACGTTCAAGCTGCAGCAGGTCGCGGCGTATGCGGCGGGCAAGCAGAACAAGGGTTGGTACTTCATCGAGACCTTCTACCACGAGCAGGGGGAAGAGGACTCGGGCTATGTCACGGAAAAATACATCCAGGGCATAGCCAGCCAGGTACCGGGGCTGAATCTGGCGACGTGGACCTCTGAGCGCAGCGAACCGGAACTGGCCAACGAGGTCGCCACGGACGCCCAGCTCGCCAACAACAACGGCTTCACGGGAACGCCATCGTTTTTGATCGGCAAGACCGGCGGCTCGATGTCGAAGCTCGAATACAGCGGCGAGCCGGAAGATCCGACGTTCGTCAACGAAGCTGTCGAAAAGCTCCTGAAGTCCTAGCTCCATGAGCGCCAAGGCCCTCAGGATCACGCTGATCGCGCTTGCGACGATCGGCCTGGGCTGGGCGACTTATCTGACGTACGTGCACTACTCGGGCACGACGCCGCTGTGCTCGCTCAAGGGCGACCCGTGCGCGCAGGTGCAGAAATCGCAGTACTCGGAGCTGCTCGGCGTGCCGGTGGCGCTGATCGGTGCGATCGGCTACCTGTTCATCCTGGGCTCGCTGCTGATCTCCGACGACGAGCGGGCGCGATTCGCCACGACGGCGCTGACGCTGGGCGGCTTCGGCTTCAGCCTGTACCTCACCTACCGCGAGGTGTTCACGCTGCACAAAATCTGTGAGGACTGCGTGGCCAGCGCGGTGATCATGACGATCCTGACATGCCTGTCGGTGTGGCGCTTCCTGCGCGGCGACGTGTCGCCTGGCGCCCGCGCGCCCGTGACACCAGCGGTTGGCCAGGGCGCCGGGCCCGAGCCGACTGCGCCACTCGGCAGCGCCTCGTAGGCTCTCGATCGGACCCTTACGGGCCGGCGGAGATCCCTCAACGACGCCGCGATCGGCGGCGAAAGCTGCCGGTGTTCGAAGGTCTGGAATCGTTGCTTGTCAATCCGTCCACTGACGCGGAGCCGGGCCGAGCAACGACGCGAATGAGCCGACGTGCTCAGCAAGGATGCAATCACACACGACGAACACGCAGGGCCAGGCGAGCATCGAGTCGGCACTCGACGGCAAGGCACGCATAACGCGCCTGTTTGAGATGACCAGCGACCTGTTGGCGACGGTGTCGCTGGACGGCCGCTTCACGCTGCTGAACCCGGCTTGGGAGCAACTGCTGGGCTGGACGCGCGAGGAGCTGCGCGGACGTTCGATCGGCGAGCTGATGCACCCGGATGACGCTGAGCAGACGCTGGCGCTGATGCTTGGTGAGGACGCGAGCGAGCTCGAGGATGTGACGACGCGCTTCCGCCACCGCGACGGCTCCTGGCGATCGCTGCTGTGGAGCGCGCGCCGCGACGGCGACACGTGGTACGCGGCGGCCAGGGACGTGACCGACCGTATCTCGCTGGAGCGCCAGGCGCTGCATGACCCGCTGACGCGCCTACCCAACCGGCTGCTGCTGATGGATCGCGCCCGCCAGGCGCTGGCGCGACTGAACCGGCACCGCAACCACGGCGTGGTGGCGATGCTGTTCATCGACCTGGACAAGTTCAAGGCGATCAACGACAACCTCGGCCATGACGTCGGCGACCGTCTGCTCGTGGGTGTCTCTGAGCGGCTGGCGGAGCTGATGCGCGACAGCGACACGGTGGCGCGTCTGGGCGGCGACGAGTTCGTGATCCTGATCGAGGACATCGAAAGCGACGGCGAAGCGCTGGCGCTGGCTGAGCGTGTCCTCGATGCACTGGAGAAGCCGTTCCGCCTCGGCTCCTCCGACCTGGCGATCCTGGCCAGCGTGGGCGTGTCCGTCTCCCACCATCCGGACACGGACCCGGAGGCGATGCTGCGCGAGGCCGACGTGGCGATGTATCGCGCCAAGGGTGCGGGCGGGCGGCGCCTGGAGCTGTTCGACGAGCGTCTGCGCCGTGAGCTGAGCACGCACGTGGAGATCGAAGGCCGCTTGCGTGACGCCCTACCCCAGCGTGAGCTGGTGCTGGCCTACCAGCCGATCCTGCGGCTGGCCGGCGGGCAGGCGATCGGGGCGGAGGCGCTCGTGCGCTGGCGTCCCAGGGGCGACGGGCGCTCGGGCAACGCGGAGGTGCTGCCGTCGACGTTCCTGCCACCGGCGGAGGAGAGCGAGCTGATCGTGCAGATCGGCAACTGGGTGCTGCACGCTGCCTGCGCGCAGGCAGAGATCTGGCGTCGCAACGGCATCATGATCCCGGTGTCGGTGAACATCTCGGCGCGCGAGCTGACGGAGCTGGATCTCGCCGAGCGGGTGCGCGAGGAGCTCGCGTACTGTCGGCTGCCTGGGCGGGCGCTGTGCTTGGAGATCAGCGAGGAGGCGGTGCTGCGCGACCCCGACCGCGCACGCTCGGCGCTGACGGACCTCAAGCGCCTGGGCGTCCTGATCGCGCTCGACAAATTCGGCTTCAGCCAGCTGTCGCTGGGACTTCCCAGCAACCTGCCGCTGGACCTGGTGAAGCTGGACCGCGGGCTGACGGAGAACTTCCATCAAGACAAGGAACGGCGAGCGATGTTCGTGGCGACAATCGCCTTGGCCAAGGAGGCGGGTCTGACGGCGGTGGCTGTGGGAATCGAGACCAACCGGCAGCTGGCGCTCGCTCGACAGCTGGATTGCTCGGTGGGACAGGGCTTCCTGCTGCACGAACCGGCCTCGCCGGAGCGCGTGCGTCTCAGAGGGAGCGCCGGCCCGGTAACGTCCGCGCCATGGCGTCCTCTCGTGCGACTGCGCGGCAGCGACGATCGCCGCTGAGCGACGACGCCGCGAGCACGCGCCAGAAGCGCGCCGCCGCCGAGGCGGCGGCTGAGCTGATCGAGGACGGCATGCGCGTCGGCCTGGGAACCGGGTCAACGGTGGCGCAGCTGCTGCCGGCGATCGCCGAGCGCGGCCATAGCGGGCTGCGCTGCGTGGCGACTTCGCCGGCGACGGAGGTCGCCGCGCGGGGCCTCGGGCTGACGGTGCAGTCGCTCGACGACGTTGGTGAGCTGGACATAGCGATCGACGGCGCGGATGAGATCGATCCGCGCGGCTGGCTGGTGAAGGGTGGCGGCGGGGCACATACGCGCGAGAAGATCGTGGCGGTGTCCGCCAGGCGCTTTGTGGTGATCGCCTCGGCGGAGAAGGCTGTGGAGGAGCTGCAGGCACCGGTGCCGCTGGAGCTGCTGGCGTTCGGCGTGCAGCGCACGCTGCTGGCGCTCGATCCGGCGCAGCTGCGCGACGTGCCGCGCAGCCCGGACGGAGGCCTGATCGCCGACTACCTCGGCCCGATCGGCGATCCGCTGGAGCTCTCCGGGAAGCTGAGCGCCACCGCGGGAGTGGTCGAGCACGGATTGTTCGCGCCGGAGTTGGTCAGCCTGATCCTGATCGCCGGCGAGGGAGGCGTGGAGCGTCGCACGGGTGCCAAGCCGGGCGGCTAGGCGTGGCTGTCCTGAGGGCGGAGCTCCTCCTGGTAGGACATCGGATGACGGACCAGCACGCCGTCCTCGCCGATCGCATAGGCGCCCATACGCAGCAGCGGCGGCGAGTAGACGTGCAGGGTGACGGCGGGATCGGACCCTGCGTGGCTGACGCGGTGGATGTCGGATGCGGCGAAGTGGAAGCTGGCGCCGGCGCGAAAGACGCCGTTGCGCGTGGGACCGTCGATCGCCAGGCGCTCCTCGCGCACGGCGCCGCTGACGACGGCGACGGCGCCGGAGGAGATGTCGTGGTCGTGGAAGCCGGTGTCGTGCTCGTCCATCCAGCAGATCAGCCAGGCGGTCAAGTGCTCGTCGCTGAGCAGCTCCTCATAGACACGCTGGGTGCTGTCGTGCTTGACGCGGTCGATCCACAGCTCGGGTCGGTCGGCAAGCTCGCTGACGAAGCTCTCCAGCTCGCGGCCGGAGAGATCGCGTCCGCGTGGGCGCGGGATCCCGGCGATCGCGCTGCGATCGACCGCGGCCTGCGCGGCCGACGGCGCGCCGGGGATGCTGCTCAGAGCGGTACTGCTCATCTCACCGGCTCCGGGCTGACGGCGCCGCTGAGAGCGCGGCGGGTGCAGTCGACTATCGGCTCCCAGTCCAGGCCGTCGAGCATGCCGAGCTCGTACGGGTCGACGACGGGGCGATCGGACCCGTAGAGCAGCTGCTCGGGGCCGACCAGCTCGGCGAGGAAGCGCACGGCCTGCGGGCCGTAGGAGGAGGTCTCGTAGAAGACGAGCGGGTCGTGCAGCGACAGGCCCGGCCCGCCGCGCGCGTGGAGGCGCTCGGCGTGCAACGGCGCCAGGCCGGCGAGCATTGAGAAGACGACGCGCAGGCGCGGGTGACTTGGGCGCCCGGCGACGAGGAACGCCAGCCAGGCTGCGTGCATGCAGGCGACGTAGCTGGTGAGCGCCGGCCACCACAGCGGCTCGCACAGCGACGTCTCCCCCACGCTCTGGGCAGCATCAGCTGTGAGCCTTGGCCCAGGGTGCACGAGCAGCGGCGCGTCGTTGGACTCCAGCCGCGCGAGCACGGCAGCGAGGTCGGCGATCGCGTCCACGCTGGCAAGCGCTCCGGCGGGGAGCGACAGCCCGATGCATCCGCGCGCTAGCGCGCGGTCGACGTCGTCGGGGTCGGGACGATCCAGGGCGATGGCGCCCCACACGCCGAACGGCTCCTGCAGCGACAGGGCGCCCTCGTGGTAGGCGTCGATCAGCGTGACGGCCTGGCGTCGCGGCAGCGACTCGATGCCGAGCGGGCTGGACAGGCACAGCAGCGCTCTGTCCAGGCCGTCGCGCTCGATCAGCGCTGCGCGCTCGGCTGGGTCCTCACCGGAGAGGTCGATCACGTACGGACGCTCGCCGGCGAGATAGAGGATCGTCAGCCCGTTCTCGTGCCGCACGAACGGCAGCTCGCTCCTGCGCGCGAGCGCCTCCACGAGCGGCTCCGTCCATAGATGTTGGTGTACATCGATCTTCATCATATTCTCGATCTGTTTTATGCAGAATACCACACTTCTCGGCGCCGCCGGCGTCATCGCGTCGATAATGCTGCCGGTTCGTGCCCTACACGTCGCAGACGGCGATTGCCGGGGCGTCGCGGCGGGCCTTCTCCGTCGCGGTCGGCAGGTCGGCAAGGGGGGTGTAGGTGATGCGTACAGGGTCGAGATCCAGACGCCGCGGCGTCCTCCGGGTCAAGACGCTCCAATAGGTCCTTTGAGGCGAGGGCTCGTCCGCCGGTGGCGCATGCCTCGATGCGTGCACCCTCGTTGACCTCGTCTCCGAGCGCTGTGACCTCCGTGCGGCCGCTGGTGGCGATCTGCCCGACGTACAGCGTCGCGCCCCAGTGCAGACCGAAGCGCATGACGAGGTCCTCGGGCGCGAGGTCGCTGCGCGCGGCGACGTCGGTCATCGCTTCTTTGATGTTGCGCGCCGCTTGGATGCAAGAGCGTGCCGCGGCGGATTCCGAGTCTGCGCTCTCGGCGAGGAAGAACGCGACGATCCCGTCGCCGACGTGCCGGCCGACGAGCCCTCCGGCATCGATGACGCACCGGTCTGCGGCGCGGATCATGCGCCTGCCGAGTGCGAAGTAGCTGGCCGTGGACAGCCGCCGGGCAAGCGAGGAGGAGGACTCCAGGTCCGCGAACAGGATCGCTGCCGGACGCCTGCCCGGTTTGGCGACCTGCTGCATCCGCTCGAAGTGGCGCAGGTCACCACCACCAGCCATCGTCGCAAGCACCGCCATGCTCGCCGCGGGCTTGCTCAGCATCACGATCCCCACGGGCTGGCCGTCCCTGTCCCGCACGGGTATCAGCGCGATCGGGGTATCCACGGGCATGCTGGCGATGTATCTCCCGGAGACCACCAGCGAGACCGCGTCCACCAAGTCGGCTGGTGAGAGCTGATCGACGAGGTCGCGGACCCTCGGATCGACCAGTTCGCGCAGTTCCTCGCGGCCGCCCTCGGCAGCGGCGACCATGTACGGGCCGAGAGCCTCGAACCGTTCGCGCGACATCTCCAGCGTGACGTTGCGGCCACGCCCTACAAGCTGCGCAGTGAGCGACTCGGGGCTGTAGATGTGCGCCCCGACGGGAAACGGAGCGAGCTCGAGCAGCCCACCGTAGCTCAGGCGCAAAGCGTCGGTCATGTAGAGGTTCCGCCAGTTGCGGTCGACGATGGAGGCCCAATGGCCCCCGTCGTTCAGCACCCTGGCGATCGCTGCGAGCGTCGGCTCCTCCGGCAGCGGGCATGTCTCCTGACCTTCCACGGGTTGCGACTCTACAAGGGCCGGCGCCGGCACCTGTAAGGACGAAGACGCCCAGCGAAAACGCTCCATTCCACCGAAAGCAGGGCGAGCCGATGGCCCTCGCCGGGGCTAGCCGGAAATCCGGGGTCAGGCCAAAGCGGGGGACCCAGGAATCGAACCTGGCGTTGCGGTTTTGGAGACCACGTGGTCGGGGCGTTTAGGCCAATGAACACGGGGCGGCGCGCTCTCTAGGGATAGCTCTAGGGATAGAAAAGGGCGATCAGGTCGCTGGGGGGTGGGGTGCCGAGATCCTCAGATGACGAAGGTCGCGCTGTGACGGGCGCGCGTCACAGCGACATAGAGACGCTCGGGGGCCTTCAGCTTGCTGAGATCGCCGTCGGCGAGATACTGCTTCATCGGTTTGGTCGGGAAGATCAGGACACGGTCGAAGGTGCTTCCCTTCGCGACGCCGATGTTGATCGCCGGGTACCCGAGGGTCGCCGTACTCTTGCTGTTGCGAAGGACGACGGGGTGGTGTGCCTCGAAGTAGTCGTGCACTTCGTGTGGCTCGATCTGGTGGATGCCGTGGTGGCTGGTCTGCGCGTCCTCGCCCGCTTCGAGTGCGGGTAGTCCTGGAAAGAGAGCGCTCGCGAAGTCGCAGATGCCTTGGCTGCAGCGCACGCTGACGCTACGGTCCTCGCGTTCGCAGTAGCTGCTGCGCTCCGCGAGCCAGTCTGCCAGGCCTGCGCCTCGGTACTTTTTGTTCTTGGGCGTTTGGTTGGTGGCGATTGTGTACTGCCTGGGGTCTCCGACGACGGTGATCGCGATCCTCGATTTGAACATCAGGTCGAGGAAGTCGAGGTCGTAGCCGACGAGGTCTTGGACCTCGTCAACGAAGATGCGGTCGAAGACATGCTCCAGGCGGGCGGAGACGGCGCCGCCTGAGGCTGCATCGGCGTAGCAGGCGAGATCGGCCATCCCGTCTTTGTAGACATCGTGTCGTGAGTCAAGGTAGTAGTGGCGGTCGCCTCGGTGTGCGAAGCGCTGGCGTTTGCCCTCGAAGTTGAGGCCTCTTACTAGCCCGACCTGAGAGAACACGGCGTGCTGATACGGGCGGATGGCTTCGCTGAGAAGGAACGAGAACCAGCCGGAAACTCGGATGTGGGCCGGAATCACGCCTGTCCTGTCTCGAATGCGTCGGGCGATCTGGCGTAGGTTCTCGGTCGTGTAGGTCGTGATCAGGGTTCTCGCGTTGGGTTCCGCGAGGGCCGCCTCAATGATCGTCTCCGTCTTGCGAGCCCCCGCTACAGCAAGGATCGCGACGTTGTCACCCGGCGACTGCATCGCAGACGTACTGTGGCAATTGCAGATCGCCTGAGTGCTCGAAGATCTCTAGCGCGCAGGACGTCTTGTTCTTCGTCATGTAGTCAGCGAGTTCCGCATCGAGTGGGAGCTCCGTGCCGAGGATTCCGTTTAGCGTCGCGCTGCCGCAGCTCGCGATGAGTTGCGGCTCAAGGGTGTGCCCGTCGGACGGGTCCCCGATGTGGAGCTTGATTTGCGGACTCTCGAGGTACTCGGAGTAGTTCTCGCGTATCGCTGCCGGCTCTTTGGCGTCGTTGTCGATGACGACATCGACGGTTTGTTTGAGGCGCAGCGCTATGTCTAGGAAGCGTTTGAATGACAGGCCGCGGACGCTGATCACGTTGACGCCGAGTTCAAGCGGGAGCTTGCCGTGGGCATCGAGAAAAGCGCGCTGCACGATGAGCTCGTCGGACGGTCCCTCCACGAGGATGATTCGCTTGGCCAGCGCAATGCGGAGGGTGTCGTATCCGGGTAGCTTCTTGAAGTAATCGAGGGTATCCGCGGGGAGATCGGTGAGTCGGAGACCGGTTGAGTGACTGAGCAGTACGAGCCGGTCCAACCCGAGCTTGTTCAGCACGAAGGAGCTGTGTGTGGTGACTAGAACTTGCTTGCCCTCGCAGCGGTCCGCGATCTTCGCGACGAGCGTGTTGAGCGAGGCCGGCGACTGGTGGTTCTCGGGCTCCTCGATGAGGACTACGTGGCATGCGTCAGCCGTCCGGTTGAGTGCGAGCAGGACCTTCAGCATGTTCTGGGCGCCGCCGCCGACGAACTGACATGGGAGGTCGTCGAGGTGCGGTACGAGGTTCGATTCCCACGAGGCGCGCTGTGAGATGTCGATCCCGAGCGACAGGTCACGGTCGGTCAGACCCTCTTGGGTTGCTGCAAGCTCGACGTTGATCGCGGCGATCGCCGCGTTGCCGGTGAACGTCTCGCGCAGACTTCGGTAGGCGCGAGCGATCTCAACGCGCTGCCTGAGATCGAGATGATCGGTGATGATCTGCTGGAGATAGTGGTCGGTGCCGCTCTGGAGGCGAATGGCCGTCGCGTCGATCAGGGATGCGCTGGCGGGGACGCTGCGGACCGTCACGGGGTTTCCCGCGAAGCTCAGCCATTCCACCCGGTAGTACTCGGTCGGGACGAGCCTGAGGTGCTCGGTGGTCGCGATGGAGTTGGCGTACTCGTCGGCGAACTCCTCCCAAAAGGCGACGCGCAGCCTCAAGCCTGGGACGTTCTCGAGGCTGCCGTTGTTCGTCCCCTTGAGCGACGCGGTGTCCTCGGAGTCCTCGAGGAACAGGTCGATCAAGATCTCCGGCGGCGCCGGGTGCTTGCCGTCGGTGACCGCAGTGATGTAGGTCGCCGCCGCGTCGTGGTTGAAGAGGTGCGGCGAGAGCTCGCTGGCGAGGAGGCGCCCGCGGAGACGCGAGGTGAGCGCCAGGTTCACGGCCTCGAGCAGCGTCGACTTGCCAGCGTCATTGTCTCCGACGATGACGTTCAGGCCGTCTGAGAACTCCAGCGTGAAGTCGTTGAAGACACGGTAGTTCTTGATGTGGATCTTCGTGAGCATGCCGGGACATATGAGTATCGGCGCCGGCGCGGCGGACCTGCCGAGCGAGATACGGGCGCTGACACAGGCCATCGTAAAACGGCGTTAGCAACCGAATCTGTCAGGTAGGTATGCCATAGTTGTCCGCATGCCCGACAACGACCACATACCTAGAGGCGTCGCAGGGATCTGGCGCCGCGCCGCCCGCGCCGGACTGAGCGGCCTGCCTTCCGCCGAAGTTGGGGACGAGCTGCGCCTCGCGCTCAGCGCAACCGTCCGCGACGCGGACCTACCGCCCGCGGGGGACCTCGGGCGCGCCCTGCGCGATAGCGCCGTATGGCGGGACCCGAGCATCTGGGAGACGGAGGCCGACCGCTATCTGCAGCGCGCCGGGCGGAGCGACCTCGCATTCGCGCTCGTGAACCAAGGCGAGGCGATGCTCGAGGGTCGCTCTCAGGAGCTCGCCGCGATGCCGGAGCAGACCGTCGCCCAAGAGCTCGCGGCGAACGCCCTCAGGCGCGTCGTCGATGCTCGCGTGTGGGGACCCGCCGGGATGCTCCCCGCGCTCGTCTCCGCCGGCTTTGAGAGTCCCGCCGAGGCCCGGCGCTACCAGGAGAGCTGCCTCGACGCGGCGCAGATCCCCGACGCCGCCGAGCAGGTGGTCAGGAAGTGGGGGTCACACGTACGCGCTCCGCGCAGCACCGCGGAGCGTCCGACCACAGCGCAGATGATCGATGAGGAGGTCGAGTGAGCGAGATCCCAACCTATGAGGCACTCGAGTTCGGGGTCGCCGACGGTCAGCAGCTCGTGCGCTGGCAGGAGCACTTCCGTCTCGATGACCAGCGGATCGCCCACGGCCTCGGGACACGACTAGGTCCCCGGCAATCCGATCTGCTGGACCTGGCCGTTGCCGTGTACGTGACCGACAGGCTGCGCCGCCGCCGCCCGCACCGCGCTCGAAAGGACGGGCGGTGGTGGTCGCGGCGGCTGCCGGTGCGCCTGGCGGTGCGGGACCCGTCCTTCTGGGCGTGCGCGGAGGTCAGCGCACTCCTGCACAGGCTGCTGGCGTGGCTGACCGACGATGACTGGGAGATCGAGTTCGAACCGCACCCCAGCTCGCGGCGCTGGGCTGAGACCCAGGAGCCGCTGTTCGGAGGCGCCGTCAGGGCGCCCGCGCAGGCGGGCCTCTTCTCCGGTGGCCTTGACTCGCTGCTCGGGGCACACCGTGACGCGATGTGCGAGGAGGGCGAGCTCTTGCTCGTGGCCGCCGACACACACAACCGCCTCTCGCACCTGCAGCAGCAGCTGGCGCGCGGCCTGGGCGAGGTGACGCCGAGACCGCTGCGGTTGCTGACGGTGCCGGTCGGACTGACGAGCGCCGCGCGGCGCCTCAGCGACGGAAAGGAAGAGGAAAGCCAGCGCAGCCGAGGTTTCCTGTTCATCGCCTTCGGGATCGTCGTCGCCGACGCCGCCGGGCTCGATCAGCTGCGCGTGTATGAGAACGGGGTCGGCGCGCTGAACCTGCCGTTGACCAGCGCACAGCGCGGATCGATGAACACGCGGGCGATGCGTCCGGAGACCCTGGCCATGATGAGCCGCCTCGCCTCCGAGCTGCTCGAGCGCCCGTTTGAGATCGTCAACCCGAACTTCTGGATGACCAAGGCGCAGATGTGCGCCGACGCGCCGGCGGAGCTGCACAGGCTGATCGCGAAATCGGTCTCCTGCGACACCGGCCTCACGCACCGCGCCGACAACACGCACCTCTGCGGACAATGCACCTCGTGCCTGCTACGCCGCCAGGCGCTGCTGGCCGCCGGGCTGAGCGAAATAGACGCGCTCGACGTAAAGCGGATGCGCGGCGACGTCCTCGCCTGCCGGCAGGCCGAGCACGCCGAGCCCTGGCTCGTCTGCATGCTCGCCCAGGCGATGACGATCGAGCGCGCGATCGGTCAGGGAGGCTGGGCCGGTCTCGTGGACGCCTACCCCGAGCTCGCGGGCGCACGGCGCGAGCTCGGCTGCGAATCGGAGCAGCTCCTCGAGCTGCTCGAGCGCTACGTCAGCGATTGGCGAGCACTGCCCTCACCACTCGTGAGTCGGTTCCTGGCGCCCGCGGCCGGAGTGTCCTGATGACCGCGCAATCACTGCCGCTGGACAGCCCCGTGCTGCTGGCGCGGCTGCGTCGCGCCCGCGAGGACCAAGGGCTCTCCCAAGGCATTGTCGCCGAGGAGCTCGGGGTCGCCCGCACCACGATCGTCGCGATCGAGCAAGGCGAGCGACGGCTGCGCCCGGAGGAGCTGCTCGCACTCGCAGACATCTACGGCGAGCGCCTCGACGGGCTGCTGCGCGAGGATCCGCCGCCACGCTCGCTCGCCGCACAGTTCCGAACGAGCTTCGGCCGGCGCCCCGAACAGGAGGAGCTGCGCGCGGCGGCGGCCGAGCTCCAGCGCTTGGCCGAGGACTACGTCGAGGTCGAGCGGCTGCTCGAGCTGGGGGCGATGACGCGCTACCCCGCCCCGGTCGCGCTCGCGCCGAACGCCGACATCGAGACCGAGGCCGCGCTGCTGGCCGAAAGCGAGCGCGGACGGCTCGGGCTCGGCGACGGACCCCTCCCCCACCTTCGCGAGCTGCTCGAGAACGATGTCGGGCTACGCGTGTTCTCGATCGGGCTGCCATCGACGATCGCCGGGCTGTTCGGGTTCGACCCCGAGCTCGGGGCGTGCGTGGCGATCAACGCGAACCAGCGCTGGGAGCGCCAGCGCTGGTCGATGGCGCACGAGTACGCCCATTTCTTGACGCGGCGCGACCGCGCCGAGGTGACGGTGCTGATGAGCAGCTATCGCAGGGTCCCGGCCTCCGAGCGCTTCGCCGACGCGTTCGCCCGCTACTTCGTGCTCCCCGCCTCGGGAGTGACGCGCCGTTACCACGCCGCGGTCAACGACGCGGGCAAGGCGACGACAGGTCTGCTGCTGCAGCAGGCCGACTGGTGGAGCGTCTCCTTCCAGGCCTACGTAATGCGCCTGGAAGACCTGCGCCTGGTCAAGCCGGGGCTGCACGACCGGCTCGCGCGGCGCGGATTCCAGGTCGGCGAGGGCCGCGACCTGCTCGGCCTGCAGGCGCATCCCGCCGACGCGCGCCTGCTGCCGCGGCGCTTCCGGCTGCTGGCGGTCACCGCCTACGACCAGGGGCTGCTCTCCGAGGAGCGCCTGGCGCACCTGCTGCGCGAGGACCGGATCGGCACGCGCGCGACGGTCAGCGAGCTGATCACCACGCTGCCGGAGGACAGTGGGCAGTGAGCGTCAACCCACCGGTGCTCGTCGACGCCTGCGTGGCGATCAACATCTTCGCCTCGGACGTGTGGGCGGAGGTCTTCGGCGCCTGCGGGCTGATGCCAGTGGTTGCGCTGCAGGCCGCCCGGGAGAGCCTGTGGGTGCTCGACGAGCTCGGCGAGCGCATGGAGATGGACTTGGCGGCGATGGTCAGGCAAGGCCTGCTTGAGATCTGGACGCCGGTGGAGCACGAGCTCGCGCTGCTCGTGGAGCTTGCCGCGAGGCTCGGCGACGGCGAGGCCGCGAGCCTTGCGATCGCGCACGCGCGGGGGCTCGCCCTCGCAAGCGACGACCGCCTCGCGCGACGCGAGGCACAGCAGCGAGGAATCTTGGAGCTGCACAGCACCGCCGGGCTGATGAGGGTATGGGCGCAGGCAGCGCGGCCCGGACCGGGCGCTCTGGCACACGCCCTGACGCGGATTCGTCTCGGGGCCTCCTACGTACCGGCGCCCGGGGATCCGGACCGCACGTGGTGGACGAGCATGGACCCGGGCGCTCCGGACGCTAGCCGCTAGCCGTAGCCTTCGTAGACGTCAGGCTGGCCGACGCGCGCAGGTCCGTAGTGCTTTGCCGCGTCTCTGATCACGCCCGCGATCCGCTGCACGCTCGGAACCTCAAGCGGGATCCGCTCTCCGCTTCTGGAGCTCACCGCGGTCAGGGTGCGCAGCTCCGGGGCGCTGAGGCCGTGCGGAACCGGCAGCTCGGCAACGCCGGCTTCGCGCAGCAGCCGGCCGCGCTTGCGGGTCGCGAGCCAAACCCTCGTGAGGATCCACTCGTCAAGGTGCGCGAGCGCAGCGAGGTCATCGACGAGCGGGTAGGCGGACATCAGACCCTGGAACCGCCTCAGCGGCGCGCCCCGGGTCTGATAGCGACGCAGCGCCTTCTCGCTGAGGTCGCCGTAGAGGTAGCGGCGCAGGCGCGATATCACCGTAACGTAGTCACGGTCGACGCCGTGGCTGAAGCGGGCAAGGTTCTGATTGCCTCGCAGCGGCTCGCGCAGCAGCGTGTTGAACAGCAGCTGGTCGACGTGGGCCATCACACGCTGTTCGCCGGCGGGCTTGATCTGAGTGCAGTCGATGCCCATACGATGCCCCAGGTAGTCGACGTGATGCACCGTCTCGATCTCCCCCTCCACGCCGGGCGGGAGAAGTAGGTGAATGCCCGGCGACTTGGCGGCGTTCACGGACGCGCCGATCGCCGCCGCGTGGCTGTGCAGGATCTCAACGGCAGAGCATAGGCGCGCATAGTCCGTTGACCAGATCAGCGTGTCATCGGCGTAGCGCACGAACCTGACACCTTCACCCTCAAGCGCGCGGTCGAGCTCCCAGGCGGCGATGTTCGCGAGGAACAACGAGATCGACCTGCCCTGAGGCACACCCACCTCACGCTTGGGCCCGTCGAGCGATGAATAGCTCCCACGGATGAAGCCGACCTCCAGAAACGCCTCGATCGCCTCACGCTCGACCGCGGTGAGCAGAAAGTGGTCGTGAAGCACACGGCGGATGTGCTCATGGCTGATCGTGTCGAAATACTTGCTGAAGTCATACTCCGCCACGTACAGACGGCTGCGACCCGCGAACTCGGACTTGATGTACTGGATCGCGTTCTGGGCCGAGAGGTCAGAGCGGTAGGCATAGGAGCGCGCGCTCATCAGCGGCAGGTTCTTCTTGAGCACGCCGTCGAAGAGCATCTTCGAGACGGCGCTGTCGGCGACCTGGTAGATGCACACGGTTCGGACCCCGCCGTCGGGCTTGGCAACGTCGTAGGCGTGCGGGTGACGCGGGCGGTAGGAGCGCTTTGAGAGCGCCTCGCGGATGCTGTGGGCGATGCGCCCGGCGCTTCCCCGCACGAGATACGGGTCAAAGCCACGGTCGAGCTGCCAATGCGGCGGGCGCGCCAACCTCGGGCTGGGCGGAGCCGCGCTCGCGCGGCGGCTGCGGCGGGCGTGCTCCTCGGCGAGCAGGCGGCCATGTGTCTCGTGGCGGACGATCAACCGCCCTGCCTCTCTGAGGATCTCCCGTTCGACGCGCATGTCTCACACATAGAAGAGGCCCCGGCAAGCCGAGGCCTCTGTCCGTCCTCCTGAGATTCCGGAAGGGAAAATTTGCTCTGCCAGCGGACAGGCGACTGACGCCGCGCGTCCAAAGTGACACGCCGGGATTGATCGGTCCCGACGCGCCGCAACTCTCGGGTGGACTACTCCCCTTGGAAGCTGGCCGAAGTCTAGCAACGGGGCTGCTGCTTTCGATCAAAATCTCGGATTCGAGCCAGGGCAGCGGCTCCACGGGGCCGCGTTGGCGCATTCGTCCGATGCCAGCTTGATTCGGCCGGTTCTTTGATGCTGTCATCTGCCCAAACGCTCGATAAGCGCTCTTATGGCCGGGCTAGAAGCTCGTCGCGCGCGTCCGTGGCATCGGCAAGCCATCGATCGAACTGCTCGCGCGCCTGCTCCAGCTCCCCGGCAGAGCGTGTGTGTACCGCTCTTGCGTGATCTGCGCTGCGCCGATCTGTCGCGCCGGCGCCGCGTGGCCCATCAGCTGCGAGACAAGCACTGGACGAACCCCGGCGGCGTCGAGCCACGAGGCGCAGGTGTGGCGGCACTCGTGGGCGGTGATCCGCTCGCCGACCTTCTCGCCTGTCGGCTTGCCGTGCTCGTCCTTCGGTTCCCACGTGTCGTCGACGCGCTTTTGCAGGCCCTCGAACGACAGCATGCCGCTGTTCCGGCCTCCGGGCTTGCGACCGGGACAGAGCAATGCAGTTGGGTTGGGCCGACCGCGGCGCATGAGCTCCGCGGCGCAGCCTGACCGCGAGCGGCTTGGCGATCGGAACGGCACGCTGGGCGGCGCGCGACTTGCGCCCGCGGTCGTCGGCGCCGAGGTAGATCACTCCGAGGTCGAGGTCCACGTCTTCGACGCGTGCGTGGCGGATCTCGGCCCTGCGGGCGGTCGCGTAGGCGGCGAGTGCGTACGGGAGCGCGTCGGCAGGGTCGAGTGCGTCGAGCAGCATCTGCATCTCGGTGACGGTCGCCACTCGATCGCGAGGGGTTGCGTTCATCGCCGGAAGGCGCACGCGCGATGCTGGATCGTGATCTACCAGTTCTCGGTCCTGCGCCCATGCGTAGAGGCTGCGGATCGAGTTGACGACGGTGCGCACGCGGCTGCCGGACTTCTCGGGCGTCATCGTGTCCACGAGACGCTGGACGTCGCCGCGGCGCACGTCGGCCATGACGATGTGCCGCCGAGGACGGGCTGCACGTAGCCTTCGAGTGCGCCTTGGAGGTCGCGGATGGCTGATGGCTTGTATGGACGTCCGTGCTTGTTGAGCGCCCTACCGGCCTCGATCGCGGCTGAGATACGCCTCGATCGCCTTGCGACGCGCATCGTGCTCGACGCCGGGAGCATCCCGGCGCGGAGCGTCGCTTCGAGGTCGGCACGGGCGTTGCGGGCCTCGGCGATCGAGTGCAGCCGCTTCGTCTTGCGCGGCTTGCCGGCGGCCCGGTCCCATACCTGGCCCCAGTAGGACGGCGAGCAGTTGCATGTTCGGCCGTGCTCGACCGCGCAGTCGAGCCGGTGGCGGGCGTAGATGCCCTGATATCGAGTCTTGGTGTCTTTCGGCATGCTGGTCACGCTACACGTCGCCCCCGTCGGATCGTGTGCTGCGCTCGAGCCACTGCTCGAGGGCCTGTCGTGGATAGAGCCTCAGCGAGCCGGAGTAGACGACCGGGAGGTCGGCCTTGACGTGCCGCTCGAAGTGATCCACGGAGATGCCGAGCGCCTCCGCGGCCTCCTGCTGGTTGAAGGCAAGGCGGGGCACGGAGCGTCGGATGCGCTTCTCGCTCGTCATCGTGTCTCGCTCTGGTGCTGGTGGCTCGGTGGCGCGGTGGAGGGTGCGGATGATGCCCGGGAGCCGTGGACCGGGGGGCTCGAACGCGCGGTTGAGATCGTGGTCGAAGCCATGGCCAGTCGTCGCCGAGTGGCTCTGTGTGCGAGGGATGGTGTTTGCGTGCGGCTTCGTCCCATGCTCTCGGGCGAGGCGTTTGATGCGGTCGGTGTCGTGCCCGTCAGTGCCGAGGTCGTCGCGGTTGACGTACCAGTCGGTGCCGTGGCGGGCGCGGGATGCCTCGACGTAGGCGGACTCCTTGCTGGTCTGCCAGCCGCCGGTGACGACGAGCGTGCGGTCGACGGTCGCGCCTTGGGCGCGGTGGATGTGGCTGGCGTAGCCGAGTCGCAAGCTTGCCGAGCTCGTCGCCTGCGAGTGTGCGCCACTCGCTGGTCGGCGTCGAACTGGATCAGCACCTGCCCGGCCTCGTTGATGTCGAGGACTTCGCCGCGGGTGCCGTTCTCGATCCGCTCGACGCCGGGCTGGTGGTGCTGGTCGATCATCGCTACCCGGTCGCCCGCGCGGACGCCGTAGTGGACGCCGGGGACTCTGGCTTCGATGTCGCCGAGTTCGTCCGCGCTCGGCGCGGTGGTGCTGGGCGCGGGCGTTCAGCCGGTTGATCTCCACGTTGGATGCGTCGGAGATGAGCGCGACCTCGCTCGATCGGGAGTTCCTTGGTCAGCGTTGCCCAGGCGCCGGACGGCGCGCTCGATGGCCTCATCGCGGGTGTCGGTCATGTGCAGCCGGCCGCGGCGGAGGTAGTGCGCCATCGCCCGGTCCGAGCGGCCCGCGCGCAGATCTGCCCAGGCTCGCTGCTCGGCGGGGTCGAGGGTGCGCCGCACGTTCGATAGCTGTGCGCTCGGCGCGATCTCGGCGAGCCGGTCGAACATGCCGCCCGCGCCGATCGAGGGGAGCTGCGCGCCGTCACCGATCGCGACAAGCTTCGCCCCCGTCCGCTCGACGATCTCGGTGAGCCGGTCCAGGCGGCTCGTGTCGGCCATTCCGGCCTCGTCGAAGAAGATCGTCGTCCGTGCGTCAATGTCGAGCCGGCCGTGCTCGACGCGTGCCACGAGCGCATCGAGCGTGAACGTCCGCCCGGCCAGCGCGGGACTGTCCTGTCCGAGACGCTGTGCGGTCGAGCCGGACACGGCGATCCCGATAGGTGGCGTGGCCGGTGAGCTGCTCTGCTCTGGCGGCGGCGTCGATCACAACGCCCTTCCCGGTGCCCGCTGGGCCGACGAGGACCGCGGCGCGCTCGGGGCCGGTGATCGTCTGAAGCGCGTGGGTCTGCTCGTCGCTGAGGCGCGAGCCGATCCGCTCAGCGAGCTGGTCTCCCGCGACTGTTCGCGCGCTGCGCGCCCACGTCCCTGCCGGCGGGCTGCGCGAGCTGTGTGATTCTGCGCTCGATCGCCTGCTCTTTGGCACGTATCGCGAGCGTCGTCATTCGGCCGCCCTCCAGCGGGAGGACGCGGCGCTCGGCGATCATCCCCCGCGCCCTGGCGAGCGCTTCGGCTGGGGAGAGTTCGCCGGTGGACTGCTCGAGCAGCACCGCACGCAGCTCGCCCGGCTCGAACGTCGCGGCGCGCTCAGTCAAACGTTCTTCGACGCGATCCTCAAGCGCACGCCCCGCACGCGAGCGACCGCCGCGCGTCCCGTCGTGTAGCTCAAGCTGGAACCCGTGGCGTGCAGCCTTCTCATCCCACACCCGCTGCAGATCTACACTGGTAACTGGGAGCTTGGCCTTGCGGTTCTCCAGCTTTAGCCGCCGCAGCTCCCCGCGCTCGGGTGCCCTCCCCCACTTCGCCCGAAACCGCTCAGCCGCAGCCGCGACCTCACGACTACGCGCCGAGAACGCATCGATCAACCCCTGCGGCACCCCCGCGATCTCGAAATACCGGCCCTCCTTGCCCGTCCCGCCGTCGATCTCATAGCCACGCTCAGACAGCTCGTGCGCGAGCGCGGAACGGTAGAACGCGCCAACCTCACGAGCCGAACGGAAGATCGGCCGCGAGGCAACCGCCACGATCCGCCCATCCTCCCGGACCGCACTCGTAACAACAACGTGGCTGTGCAGCTGCGGGTCCGGGGCGTCGCCACCCATCACCCCGCGCGCGGTCGTGTGCAGATACTCCGCCGCGATCAGCTCGCGCGCCGGCTCCTCCACCACCCCGCCGCCATACCGACGCCGCACCGTCGGCACCGTCTCGGTCATGTGCTCAATCGCCTGCTCGACAGCGCTTCGGTGCGCCTCCTCGATCACGGCGCGCTCGTGCTCATCGCCGAGCGCCCACGTCACCGACACCGACTTCGGCGCACTGAACGTCACATCGATCCCCCCGCCCCGGCCACCGAAGCCTCCACGTCGCAGCCAGCCGCCATCGCGCGGGTGCCTGCCCTCCATCAGCGCGATGAAGTCCGAGCCGTCAACGGTCATGCCCTCGATCCCGAACTGCGCGAGCGTGTCCGCCGAAGCGAGCCAACGGCCGGGCGCCTGCGCAGGCTCGCCGCCGGGCGTCAGGTAGTAGTCACCGCGCTCAGGCTGCACGGTCTTGCCCTCCAGATACCGGGCGTACCCACCGCCTTTCGCGGCACCAATGCTCGATGCAGTCACCACTACTGTTAATGACCGTGAGCGGCCGAAAACGGCCACCCGATTTCGGGGAGATGGCTATCCACACCCGGTAAAGACCCCAACCGGCCCCGACCGGCCAACGACTTTCCCGGCACGCAAGGGGAGCGCGGACGAGGAGGCGAAGCCGACGCCTCCGATGCAGCTAACAGCGGCCACCCGGCCGCAACCACTTTCGACGCCCGCGCCCACCACGCTGTCGTCGCGCGCCCCACGCCAGCGACACGCGCGGCCCCTCGCCGCCCTGAAACGCTCGGCTACTCAACCACGCTCAGGGTCATCGCTGCGCTCACAGGACACAGCACTCGCACAGCACCCGCAGGGGTGATGCTTCTATGTTTGTCAAGTGTCGCTATTTGCGAGATTCGGCGGTGAGGCTTGTAGGAGCCGGTAGAGGTGGCGTGCGGTGTAGCGCTTGAGGCAGCGTCTGATCTCGCGGGTGCTGCGTCCTTCGGCTTGTCTGCGGGCTGCGTAGGCGCGTGTGCGAGCGTCGTCTCGCATGCGGCAGAGCACGATCGTGTGAAGCGCCCGGTTGAGCTGGCGGTCGCCTGAGCGGTTCAGGCGGTGACGCACGGTTTGCCCGGAGGATGCCGGGATCGGCGCGACGCCGGCGAGTGACGCGAACGCGGCCTCTGAGCGGATGCGTCCTTGGTGGGAGTAGGCGCAGAGGATCTGTGCTGCGACGATCGCGCCGACGCCCATCTCCGCGACCAGACAGGGCGCCAGGCGAGCAACGATCGGCTTGATCTCCGCTTCGAGCTCTTGTGCTTCCTCTGTGAGCGCGAGTGCTCGTCGTGCGCTCGCGCGGATCGCGATCGTGGTGGCGCGCTGCTCTGAGTCTTGCATGGGACTGATGCGCAACCGCGCACAGCGCGCGAGCTGCTCGTTCGTGGGTAGAGAGCGCAGCCCTTCGCGCAGGGCTGGCGCGGCTGAGACCAGCAGGCCCTTCATCAGCGTGATCGCCGCGCGCTTTGAACGCACCGCGCTATCGCGTGTGGCCAACAGCACACGTAGTGCCTCACGCTCTCCGCGCTGGCGGGGACGCGCGAGATGCTCGCGTGTGAGCGCTTCGCGTGCTGCACGGATCGCGTCGAGCTCGTCAGACTTCGCGCGGTCGCGGCGCGCGGGGCGGCGAGGACGATCGACCTCGAGGACCAGCTCGCCCTCCTGCTGGAGGAACACGGCCAGCCCCGCGCCATAGCTGCCTGTTCCCTCGACCGCCCACGCTCGGCGGCCAGGGGCGCTCTCACAAGCGAAACGCAGCAGCCGTCGATAGCCGCGCTCATTTGCGGCGACGGTGATTTGTCCCTCAACGACCGCTGTGTCCGCGGCAAGGATCGCCGCGCTGTGCGAGTCGCGGTGCGTGTCAACGCCGAGCACATGATCGGCTTGGTCTGCCAGCATGAAATACGACCTCCTGTTCCTGGGGGTTTGTCTGTCGGTGCTCGGCCTGGGCAACGGGACCGCAAAGGGCAAGACTGTGATGAGTCACGCCCCCGCAACGGGGCGGACAGGCTTCTGATCAGGCCACAAGCGGAGGCCAGGCCGGGACCGGCAGCAACAGACGGACAGATCAGGCCAAGAGCACCCACGCTGAGCGCAGGGCCAGTGCATATGAGGGTCACGTCCATCGCCACCGGGGCCAGCCTGAACACCAGGCCCGACGTTCCCCCAGTTGGGGGAACGTCGACTACAACGCAGCCGCCGAACGCACGATCACGACACAGCAACTGCTGTGCACACACTCACAGTGCATCTCGTCTGTTTGGTCGTTGCAGTGCCGGCAAAGTGACCGGCGTCGGCAGCGGGCCGCGACGGTGGTCGGCCTGGATCGGTCGTTGCGGCGTGCGACAGTACGAGCGATGGAACCGGCTCGCGTGACGCTCAGCGGCGATCTTTTGGGCGACTACGTGGTCGAGGAACGTCGTCCCGATGGCCGTGTGGTCTTGCGCCCCGATTTGAGCGTCAAGGCGATGCTCTCCCGCCACGGCGAGCGCGAGCTAGCGCCGGAGGAGTTCGAGCAGCGGTTCGGACTGCTGCCCCGCAGACGGCGAGGGCTGAGGTGCGGGACACGCTGGCGAGCCATCTCTGACGGCCCGTGGTGCAGCGGGCATCGTCAGACGAAGCGTGGCTCAGGTAGCCGCGACGACGACCGCGTAGCCGTTGCCTTGGAAGGACTCCAGGGCGTTGCGACGTGCGCGCTTGCCGATCAGCTGCGGCTCGCGACCGCTGGGCGTGATGTCGATCGCGAGCTCGACCCCAAGCGCGTCGGAGATGCGCAGGAGCATCGGGAACGTCGGGTTGTGCTCACCGCTCTCCAGCCGCGCGACGGCTGGCTGGCTCATCTTGAGGCGTTTGGCGAGCGCGGTCTGGCTGAGGCCGCGCTCGGCACGGTAGGCGATCACCTTCACGGCCACCGCACGAGCGAGCGCCGTGCGCTCCCACTCCCGGCGGTAGTCGGGATCGGCGTCGAGGTGCTCGGCGAGCACCTCCTCGTGAGTGGGCAGATCGGAGAGCTTCATGACAGCGACTATACCAAACTTGTGATAGGGCCGGTGTGCGTTACAGCTCGACCTCGGCGAGCCGCGCCTTGGCGACGCTGACGGCGTTGTCGAACCCGGCTTTGTTCTTCTGCGCCTCGGGGGCCGACGGCACCGATCACGAACACGTCGCCGATGCGTTCGTAGATGCACCGCCACGCGCTGCGCCCGGCACGCGGGCGCAACTCACGCAGCGAGCCGCCAGGATCACCCATGACCTTGCTTGAGTGCGGGAACGGGAGCATCGGCCCGCGCGAGGCGAGCTTGTCGACTGCGTTGTCGATCGCTTTGCGCTCCTGCACAGGGACCGCGTCCGCCTCGGCTCTGGCCTTCGGGTGATAGCGAACGGGCCAGCTCCCGGACGGCGGCAGCGCTTGCGGTTCGGTGCCCGAGCCTTTTCGGTGTTTGCTCATCATCGATAATCCCTGTCCGCTGTCGGCTCGCTCATGCGATGCCAACGCTAGGGACCGTTGCGGACATTTCTCACCGAAGCTTCAGCAGGACTCGCGGTCCCGCCAGAGCGTGGTGTTGCGCCGGCCGGCGCGATGGCTGCGTCTACGTGTTCGCTCGGTGTCGGAGAGTCGCTCGTCGCCGGGGTCGCTGCCGTCGTCGATGTCCGCCTGCTCGTCGACAGGCTCCGCCCACTCGTGGAGGCAATAGCTGGCCGAGCCGAGCCGCCAGACCGCACGGCGCAGCTGCTCACTCAGCTCGAACCAGGCGTCCGACGACCCGGCTGTGCGAGCGTCGAGCAGCAGCACAGTCTCGTCGAGACCTACGCGCACGACCTCGCGCATGCGCTCGATCTCCAGCGCGGCGAGCGCGCGGGCCTGCCGCCACTGACAATGCTGTGGCGACTCGGGCAGCGCAGGGATATCGCCCGCGCGATCAGCCCGTCGCAGGTGCCGGTGCCCGTCGGACGTGAGTGCCCACACCGGAATCCCATGACGGCGCGAGAGCTCGAGCCTGCCCATTGCTTTCAATGCGGCGAGGCGTGATCGGACATGGCGAGCGGCGGCCGATCGCTGTCCGATGCTCAGGTGCTCGGTGATCGCCCATATCGGAGCGCCGGAGACATCGTTGCCGCGGTGGCGCTCTGCCCTGTCGATCGCCGCGAGGATGAGATCGTCGGGGATCGCGTCGGCCGGGTGCTTGGGTGTGGTGCTCGTCATCGGTTCCTCCTGTGGTCGGAGGCGCCGGGAGACAGCTTGGCGAGGGAGGCCAGCGAACCCGTGTCGGGATACGCTGCCTATGCGCCGGGAGCTCAACCTCTCGGAGCCAAGCCCCCGGCCGTTGACGCGGCGCGGGGGCACTTGTTGTTTCGGGAAGTATAGCGCTTACGTACATGGGCTCAAACGCATGGACGTACGCGAGCACGCATGCAACGCTCCGGCTATGCCGCCAAAGCTTCCAGCCGATCCCGCGCTCGGCCGAGCGATCCGACAGCTACGCGAACAACGCGGCCTCACCCAGGAAGCACTCGCAACACACGCCGGCATGACCTTCGGCACCGTCAGCCGCCTGGAGTCGGCGAAGAGCGCGCCCGCGTGGGCGACCGTCCGCGCCCTGGTCGAGACCCTCGATGTTTCGCTCAGCGATCTCGCTAGAGCGATCGAGGCCCAAGAACACGCGAAGTAGTCCGATGGAACCAGGTGTCGATATCGGGCCGATGCCAGCGTCGGAGCTGCCGGGATGGACCGAGGTCGCAGCGCTGCTCGATCGCGCGCATCGACACGAGACATACGCACAGGTGGGGTACTGGGCACTTGAGATGCTGCACGGGCGACTTGGCGAGGACTGGCTGCGCCGAGCCGTCAGCAAGAGCGATGACGAGTTCCCGCTCGCCCTGGATCTCCTGGGCTCCCACACACTCGCTCTAGCCGAAGCTCTGGAGTGGGCGATCAGACTCGACCTCAGCAGCGATTGGGACGGCGGGGCAGACATGCTCCGAGACCTCCGGAATGATCCTCGGACTGCGCGCCTGCTGCATACACGCGCGCAGCTCACAGTTGCCGCAGCAGGTTCAAAGCTCGGATGGCCCGTCGAACTTGAGCCGAGTCGGGAGAACCGTCGACCCGCCGACGTGAAGTTCTCGACATCGGCTGGGACCGCGAGCGTGGAGATCCGGGTGCTCACTCAGAGCAAACGTGCGAGAGAGAGGTTCGCGGCGGTCGAGAGCGAGTCGGAATGGCTGACCATGCTCGGCCTCACCGAAGGTATCTGGATCGGAGGCAAACTCGACCGACATCTCACCCCGAGCGAGCGAGACGCAGTCGAAGAGTTCGTAAAGAGCAACGCTGCCCATGTCCTTGCAGGCGAGCGACCGTCACTATCACTGGACGGCGCCTCCCTCACGCTCGCAAGCCGAGCCACCGATGCTGGCGCTCTGCATAGCCCAACGGTCAAAGAGGATCTCTTCTGGAGGATGGTCTACGCCATCGCTGAGAAGGCGGTCAAGATGAAGGAGTCGGGCGCACAGTGGCTGCACATCACCGTGCTAACGGGCTTGTGGCGGTTCACGGTATGGGGCCAAAGCTCACTCGACGAGAGGCTGAAGATCATGATGTCCGCGCTCGACGACGTGCTTGGCGATCAAAAGCCCGAGGGGATCGTTCTCTGCTCGGCTGCGGGCTTGGCGCCAGCCGCGACGGAGGAGATGGTGCAAGTGGGCAGCGGCGCAGCACTGCGACGCGTGATCCGGCCGCTGCGTGCCCGCGAGACGCTCATCATGGGATTCAGCTCATGCGCCCGAGCAACGATCCCGGCCTGGCAAGCCCTCGCCGACGCTGAAGGCGACTGGCTCGACTGGGCGCTCGACCGATATGCGCTCCCAAGCATCGGCGAGATCCTCCCGCCACCGCCTGGCTGAAGCCGCCCCAGGGGATAGTCCTAGGGATAGAAAGGGATCGATTCGAGCGGATTCCAGCGGATCGATGCGGATCGCCACCCGCACCACCATCACCCCGCCATCGGCTCTAGAAAGCGGAAAAGCCCCGTTTCCGGGGCGTTTTCCTGAGCGGGGGACCGAGGAGTCGAACCTCGCGTTGCGGTTTTGGAGACCACCGTGTTACCGATACACCAGTCCCCCCACGCCGCGCGAATTGTAGGCGCTGGCGCCGCCGAGCCTATCTGGCAAATGCTCGGCACATCGTCGGCTGACCGTCGCATCGACAGCCGTTCCGCGACTCGCGACGGCGCCACCGACGGCGGGGTTCAGTGTTTAGCACGCTTGTCCCACGCTCAAGCACCGGCTTGCGGATGCCGAAGCACGCGTAGCAGCCCTAGCTGCGTCTTGTGCCAATGCTCACATTCTTCCGTAAACCCGTGTGCCGTGGCCGATCTGCGACCGGAGGGTCGCAGCAGGGCCAGCTGGCCCAAGACACGCTCACCCGCGGCGGCGGCCCCTATGGGGATCCTGCTCGACCCGGCGTTCGCAATCTCCGCGCACAGGACGGCTTCCAGCTCATCGAAGTGATGATCACCGCGCTGATCACAGGCCTGATCGCGATTGCGACGTTCACGGGCCTGCAGAGCGTCAACCGCAGCACCTCCGACCAGCGCGATCACAACGCCGCCAGCCTGCTCGCCTCGCAATCCCAGGAGGAGTTGCGGAGTGCGCCCGCTTCGACGCTCGAAGCCCTGGAGATCAGCTCCCACGTCTACACACAGACCGTCAACGGGGCCACGTTCACCGTCACACAGAAGGCTGAAGCGCTCGGCGAAACCGGGCAGGGCACGACATGCACGGTCGCCACCGAATCCCAGCACGGCGTCGCACCAAACGTCCGTATCAGCTCCTCCGTCACCTGGCCCCAGCTGCGGACCGGCAGGCCCGCAGTCTCGCAGTCCAGCATCATCACACCGCCCGCCGGCTCGTCGCTGGAGATCGATGTCCTCAACTCCGAAGCCGCGACCATCGGCATCTCCGGCGTCACGGCGCTCATCAAATATACGCCGCTTGAAACCACCTCCACGGTCACGCGCGAAGGCACCACCAGCGGGAGCGGCTGTGTCCTGTTCGGCGGCATTCGCTCGACCAGCGCGATCGTCGAAATCGTGCAGAAGCCAAACTTCGTGACGCCCAGCGGCGCGCTCAAAATCGCGCCCGTGGAAGTCACGATCGCCCCCAACGTGACCACGCACCACGACGTCCTCTACGACGAAGGTGGCACGATCCAGGCGAAGTTCACCTATGAAGGCAACACCGTGCACTCCGGGCAGAACGTGACCGGCGACACGTTCCTCGTCGCCAACTCCAGCATGCAGGTCCCGCCTGAAACCGAGCTCGGCGGCACGGCCTTCAAATACGAAACCATCGGAGAACAGCTTTATACCGCGCAGCCCGGCTGCACGGCGACCGCCACGTGCACCACGCTCGTGCCCTACCAGTGGTACACGCCGGTGCCTGCGACGACGGCTACCGGCACCACCTATGCCACCGGCGACCTCTTCCCCTTCCCCGAAAACTCCAAATGGTCTGTCTACGCCGGCGACTGTGCGGAAAACAACGCACTGGTGGTCACCGGCGGGGCGGTCAAAAATGGCCTCGCCACCGTCTACGCCGGCAAAGCCACGACCGTTGAAGTGCCCATGAGCTACGACAAGCTCACGGTACTCGAAGGCCTCGGCACCGGCACCCTTCCCATCAAATACGCGACCGTCACATACCCGATCAAGATCACCAATACCGCCTGCAGCCAGTCCACCCCCGTCCAGGCGCTCCCAAACCATGCCGCGGCCGTCAGCTACGTGCATCGACAGAGCAGCACCCTTCCGGAAGGCCACCTGGAAGCCCCGTTCCAGCCGTTCGGCAAGGCCGAACTCTGCCTGTACAACGCTACGGCCAAAAAGACCTACCGCGTGAGCTACACGAACACAACCGTGGCCGGCCAGTCCCCGACCATCTATCTGGGCGACCGCTCGACGGCTGAAAAAACGACGCGTAAAACGACCGCCGAAGCCGCAGAACACACCCAATCGCTCGCCTGGCAGAAAGAACAGTCGGAAAACAAGCTCACCGAAGCCAACCGCCATACCAAAGAAGCAAGCGCCAAATCCGCACGCGAAACGACCGAAACAAAAGAAAACACCGAAGAATCTGCCACCGGCATCACCGTCGCCTCCGGAGTCAGCGAATGCTGAGCGGCCGCCTTCGCACACCTGGGTCCGAGCACGGCTTCAGCCTCATCGAAACGATGGTCGCGATGGTCACCGGGTTGATCGTCGTGGGCGCGCTGTTCACGGTTCTCGAAGTCTCAGCCCGGCAGACATCGCGCGACACCGACTACGTTCAGTCAACGCAGCGTGGTCGCATCGTGATGACGCACCTCGTGAACGAGCTGCACTCGGCATGCCTGTATCTGGGCTTCACGCCGATACAAGAAAAAAGCGGCCCCAACGAACTGATCTTCGTCAACGCCTACAGCGCCGAAGCGACACCCGCCACCGCCTTCGAGCACATAATCAAATTCGAAGGCGGCGAACTCGTGGAAAAGACTTGGGCCAACAAGACGGGTAGCAGCTACCCGAAATTCGAATTCGAAACGAGCTCCACCCCTACCAACATCACTTACCTCAACGGAAAAAGCGGCGACATCGCAGAAGTCGAAGGGACGCACATCTTTCGCTACGACAAGTACGCCGCCGAAGCGACCGGCACATCGACTACCGGTGAGAGCGCCCTCACCGAACTCACGACGTCCCCCCTCACGGCGGCGACGGCCAAAGAAGCAGCAGCGGTCACGATCAGCTTTCGCTCTCTGCCCACCAACAAGAACACGAAGCTCAACCGGTCCCTGAACCTCGAAAGCCTCGTGACGCTCGCGCTCGACGCGCCGCGCACGGAAGCCAAACTGAGTGACAAGCCATGCGAATAACGACTCTCACAAGACTGCGTGTACGCGCCGCCGAGCAGGACGGCTTCTCGATCATCGTCGCGATCGCGGTGATGCTCGTCACGGGACTGCTGCTGGTGGGCGCCTTCACCGCCGCCGACGGCGAAATTCAGAACTCGCATAAGAACTCGCTGCAGACGCAGGCCTACTACGCTGCGCTCGCCGGAGTCCAGGAGTACGTCTACAAGCTGCAGGACAATCCGGACTACTGGCAGACTTGCGCCGTCCCTGTCGACGAAGAATCTGGCCAGCACTACGAAGTCAAACTGCTCCCGGCGCATTCAGCTCCCACCGGCACGAAAGAATGCCAGACCTCATCGCCGTTCACGTCGATGATCGAATCGACGGGAACGCTCGCCAACACGTTCCGCATCGAAGTCACCGGGTGTGCTGGAGCCAATGTGAGCGCCAGCTGCGTCTCGACTGCATCCACTCAAGGTCAGAAGGACGAGTTCACCGCAAACGTGGCGACCCGCAAGCTGGTTGCCACATTTCAGGTGACCGGGTTCCTCGACTACGTCTTCTTCACCAAGTACGAACTGATCGATCCCAGCCTCTACTCGCACCCGCACGCTGCTTGCGAAGAATACTACGCGGAAGGATCCAAAAAACGCTCATCGGAATGCGAAACGCTGATATTCGCGGAAAACGACAGCGTCCACGGACCGATGCACACCGATGATGCCGCCAACGTCACCTGCAGCAACAAAGTCACCTTCGGCCGTGAAGGACAGAACCCACCTGACCGCGTCGAAATGAACGGCGGAACCTGGCCGGAATGCGGCGGCTCGGGTCCGAAGTACAACACCGCCAGTGGCAAACCGGAAAAAGGCGAAGAACTGAACCCACCCGAAAGCGACACCAGCCTGGAAGCCTACGTCGAACACGAACCTCAGGAAAACGAGTTCACCGGGCGCACGGAACTGACGCTCAACGGCGAAACCGGGACGATCAGCGCGAGCTACTACAAAGAAGAACCAAACGGGACCCTGGTCGCTGCAACGAGGACTCTCACGTGGCCCAAAAACGGGCTGATCTACGTCCAGGGCAATTCGAACGTCGGGTGCGACTACACCTATTCAAACAACGAAGAAGCCAAGGCCGACAACACCACGGAGTCGAACGACGAGAAGGGCTGCGGAACCGTGTACGTCCATGGGACCTACAGCCAATCGCTGACGATCGCAGCCGAAGACGAACTCGTCGTCAACAAAAACCTCACACCCTACGGTGTGACGCCACCGGCCGCTCCCACCGGTACGGCGACGCTGGGCTTGATCGCCACCAAGTTCGTGCGCCTGTACCACCCCACCACATCCTGCACGGGCGCCTCGAGCGGCACGAACCAGACCGGCTCGCTCTCGAACCCGTGGATCTACGCAGCGATCCTGTCCACCAGCCACTCGTTCATCGTCGATAACTTCGAGTGCGGCGCTCAACTCGGCACGCTCGGCGTCTACGGGGCCATTGCACAGAAGTTCCGCGGAGCGGTGGGCACCGTCAACAACTCCGGCTATCTGAAGGAATACAAATACGACGAACGCTTGGCGACAGACGAGCCCCCGTATTTCCTTGCTCCCCTGAAGTCCGGCTGGCGCGTCATTCGCGAGACGGCCCCCACCAACGAATAGGGCGCGCTGCCGGCCCCTGCACTGGCAGGGCAGGCGATGCGGGCGAGAGGACTCGAACCTCCAAGGGCTTTCGCCCACCGGCTCCTAAGGCCGGCGTGTCTACCAATTCCACCACGCCCGCGCGGCTGCCCAGAGCGTACCTCGGCCGCGCGAGCTTGTATCGTCATGTCTGCTATGCCCCCGGCTCCGACCACGCAAGGCCAGCAGGGCGTGATCATCACGCACCCCAACCGCGACAAGCCTGCGGTGCAGGCCACGCGCGCGATCGTCGTGGTGCTGCTGCTCGTCAGCGTCGCGCTGGTGCTGGTGATCACGATCGGCGGCTGGAGCGTGCTCGAGGGCGCGATCCCGATGCAGATCGGATACATCGTCGTGTATCTGACGTTCGCGTTCTTCGCCGCGCGCTGGAACCGCGGCGTGCTGCCGATCTCCGCGGCGCTGGCGGTGCTGCTGGCGATCTTCGCGCTCGTAGCCGGGCCGAGCTGGTTCGATCGCAACAAGTCCGGGTTCGCGCAGCCGGCCCTGAACGCCGGGCTGCTCGGGACTGCTGACGCTGCTGGTCGTGCCCGTGCAGATGCTGCTGGTGGCGTTCGCCATGCGCGGCTTCTCCCAGGGATGGAACGTCGAGCTGGAGCGCCGCGACCCGGCGGCCGCGCAGGACGTGTACACCGCAGCGCCGCTGCACCCGGCCTGAGCCGGACGCGCGCGCTCTCCCTGAATCGACGGGCCCAGATATCCTCGCTTGATCGAGGACATTGCGGCGGTGGCGGAACGGTAGACGCGGGGCCCTCAAAAGGCCCTGTCCGAAAGGGCGTGTGGGTTCGATTCCCACCCGCCGCATCGATCGATCGACTCCAGCGCCGGCCGTTGCGCTGCGAGCGCGTCACCGGCCGCGACTACGGGCCGCCGACCAGCTCCAGCAGCGGCTCCGCGAGCGCCGGGCCGGCGCCACGAGGATCCCCCACGGCAGGTGCTCGTGCACGGGCAGCTCGAGCACGCGCAGGCCCGCGCGTTCGCAGATCAGCGCGCCGGCGGCGATGTCCCACTGCTTGACCGAGCGCTCGAAGTACGCGTCGTAGCGGCCGGCCGCCGTCCAGCGTCAGATCGAGCGCGGCGCTGCCGAAGCGGCGGATGTCGCGCACGCGCGGCGGCCAGCCGCGCGAGCACACGCGCCTGCGCGGCGCGCACCTCCGCGTCGTAGGCGAAGCCCTGTCGCGACCATCGCCTCGCGAGCTGTGCCGTCGCGCGCCCGAGCGCGCGGCGCCCTGCGTCGCGGCGGCCGCCCCGGTCCGGCCGGCCCGGCAGCGTCGACGGTGCCGTCCGCGCCCGCGAGCCGTCGCGGCGGCCGTCGCTGCGTCGCGCGTGAACAGCTCGTCCGCGATTGGGGTCGTAGCACGGCTCCGGCGATCGTCCTGCTCGCCGTCGCGCACGGCGACGCTGACCGACCACTGCGGGATGCCGAACAGGAAGTTGACGGTTCCGTCGAGCGGGTCGACGACCCAGCTGAGGCCGCTGCGTGCCCGCCCGCGCTGCCCCCCTCCTCGCCGACGAAGCCGTCGTCCGGCCGACGCTCGGCCAGCAGCTCGCGGATCGCCCGCTCGGCGGCGAGGTCGGCCTCGCTGACGAGGTCGGTCGGCGTGCTCTTGCTGCTGACGTCGCGCTCGGCGCCGCGCGCGACGGCGCGCTCCAGCAGCAGCGCACCGGCCAGCCGTGCGCCGCACTCGACCGCCACCTCCAGCAGCGGCGTCGTCTCGCTCACGCGAACTCGGCGGGCGCTGCTGCGCCCACGGGCGCTCGGCCTCGAGCTGCGCCGCGAGCGACAGCAGTGTCGCCTCGTCGTTGGCGCGCGCCGACGAGCTGCACGGCGCGCGGCAGGCCGTCGGCGCCGAAGCCCGCCGGGCACCGACGCCGCCGGCTGGCCGGTCACGTTCCAGACGCCGTTGTACGGCACCCAGCCGGCGACCGCGTTGAGCGTCCACAGCGCGCCGCGCCCCTGCAGCTGGCCGATCTGCGGCGGCGGCGCCGCGGTCGCGGGCGTCAGCAGCACGTCGTGCTGCTCGAGCACGCTGTTCAGCCGGCGCGCAGCTCGCGCCTCGCCGGCGAGCGAGCGCTCGAGCAGCGCCGCCGGGATCAGCCCGCCGAGCCGCGCCATCGCGCGCGTGCGCCGTTCCAGGCGCTCCGGGTGCGCGAGCGCGGCGGCGTCGTCGTGGATGCCGCGCAGGTAGCGCGGCGACGAGCGCCGAGCATGCCGTCGCCCGAGCCGTAGTCGGGATCGCGCTCGCTCACCTCGTGCCCGAGCGAGCGCAGCAGCTCGACCGTCTCCTCGCAGGGCGCCGCTCGGCGTCGCGCGTCGAGCCGCGCATGCACGCCCGGCGGGAACTCGTCGAGTAGGCGATCCGCAGCGCGCCAGGCGGCGTCGCGGCGGCCTGCGAGAACGGCGATCGCCGGCGTCGGCGCGCGGTCGTGATCGACTGTCGATCGCGCCTGCGGCGACGTCGTGGAACAGCGCCGTGTCGGCGACGCTGCGCGTCAGCACGCCGTTGACCGACAGGCCGTGCCAGCCGCGCGACGCGCGGCGCCATCGAGACGCGTCCGCGCTGCGGCTTCAGCCCGAACAGCCCGCACCACGCCGCCGGGATCCGGATCGAGCCGGCGCCGTCGGAGCCCAGCGCCGCGCCGACCAGGCCGGCGGCGACGGCGGCGGCGCTGCCGCCGCTCGAGCCCGCCGGGCGCGTGCTGCCGGTCCCACGGATTGCGCGTCACGCCGAACGTCGCCGTCTCCGTGAACGGCCACAGGCACAGCTCCGGCACGTTCGTCTTGCCGATGATCACCGCGCCCGCCTCGCGCAGGCGGCGCACGACCTCGGCGTCCGCGCGCGCCGGGCCTGCCGTGCGCGTTGGTCCCGTAGCGTCGTCACCTCGCCGGCCACGTCGATGTCGTCCTTGACCGCGATCGGGACACCGAGCAGCGGGCGCTGCGCCGCCGGCGCGCCGCGACGCGCGTCCGCCTGGTCGGCTTCGAGCCGTGCGCGCTCGGCGAAGACGACGCGAAACGCGTTCAGGCTCTGCCCGATGCGACCGGTCGAGCCGCTCGATCCGCTCCAGGTAGAGCTCGACGAGCTCGCGTGAGGAGATCTCGCCCGGCGGCGATCAGCTGCGGCCTGGCGGGCGATTCCGGCGTAGGCGAGGTCGGTCGAGTCCATCGTCGACGGCAATCTATTGAAAACGCCCGCCGCTCCGCCGCGGATCGGCCTACGATCCCCAGCGGGCGTCGTCGGGTTCGCACGATGTGGACGCGGCGACGGGTACGTGCCGGGCGCCGAGCGCGCCTTGGCGACCAACGCAAAAAGAGAGGAGAGCAGCATGTCATACCCAGTCAGCTTCGAGGCCGACTACGTCGAGCAGCGCAGCCGGCTGACGACGTTCTTCCGCCTGATCCTCGCGATCCCGGTCGCGATCTGGCTCTACATCTTCGGGCATCGTCGCGTCGATCGCGGTCGTGTTCGCCTGGTTTGCGATCGTCGTGACCGGCGCGCTACCCGGAGGGCCTGTACGACTTCGTCGCCGGCTACACGCGCTTCCTCGCGCGCTTCACCGCATACGCCGCGCTGCTCAGCGATCCCTACCCGCCGTTCGGCGGCGCCGAGGACCCGGACTACCCGGTGCGCATGGAGTTCGTGGCGCTCGAGCAGTTACAGCCGCGCTGAAGACGCTGTTTCGCGTCATCCTCGCGATCCCGATCGTGATCGTGCGCTACGTCATGAACCTGCTGCTCGAGATCGGCGCGGTCGCCGCCTGGGTCGTGATCGTGATCACCGGCAAGATGCCGCGCGGCCTGTTCGACCTGATGGTGCTCGCCAACTCCTACACGGCGCGCCGCGACGCCTACCTGTTCCTGCTGACCGAGACCTACCCGCCGTTCCAGGACGAGCAGACGCGCGCGCCGGAGCTGTCTGACAGACCTGCCGCACCGGCGAGGCGACCGGGCGGCTAGACCGGGCGTGACCGCGTTGTGCTTGGCCGGCCAGTCGCGCTGCTTGCACGCGGCGTGCGCGAAGCGGCGGATCAGCTCCGCGCGCAGCGGCTCCGGCTCGATCACCGCGTCGATCACCAGCTCGGAGGCGAGATGCAGGATGTCGATGTCCTGCGCGTACTCCGTGCGCAGCTGCTCGGTCTTGCGCGGCGCGCTCGTCGTCGTCGTCGATCGCCTGCAGCTGGTTGTAGTAGACGGCGTTGATCGCCGCCTGCGGTCCCATCACGGCGATCGACGCGCTCGGCAGCGCGATGCAGCAGTCCGGCTCGAACGCCGGGCCGGCCATCGCGTACAGCCCCGCGCCGTAGGCCTTGCGCACGATCACCGAGATCTTCGGCACGGTCGCCTCGCTGACGGCGCTGATCATCTTCGCGCCGTGGCGGATGATGCCCTCGCGCTCGACCTGCGTGCCGATCATGAAACCGGGCACGTCGGCCAGGAACAGCAGCGGCACGTTGAACGCGTTGCAGCTCCAGATGAAGCGCGCGGCCTTGTCGGCGGAGTCGCTGAACAGCACGCCGCCCTTGTGCTTGGGCTGGTTGGCGACGATCCCGATCGCGCGACCGTCGAGGCGCGCGAAGCCGACGACCAGCTCCTTGGCCCAGCGCGGATGGATCTCCAGCAGCGAACCCTCGTCGACGAGCGCGTCGATCAGCAGCTTGATGTCAAACGGCTTGTTCTCATCCGCCGGGATCAGCTCCGCGATGCCCTGCCCCTCTGGCCCGTGCGACGGTGACGCCGGCTGTGCGGGCGGCGGCTGCTGGGGTGGGTGGGTTTTCCAGTTAGTCGGAAGGTAAGACAGGTAGCTGCGCGCCGCGTGAATGCCTTCAGCATCGCTCTTGACCAGCTGGTGGGCGCACCCGGAGACGCCGGTGTGCATGCGCGCGCCCCCCATCTCATCGAGGCTGACCTTCTCGCCGATGACCATCTCCGCCATCCGCGGCGAGCCCAGGTACATCGACGCGTTGCCCTCGCGCATGATCACGATGTCGCAGAACGCCGGGATGTAGGCGCCCCCGGCGGCGCTAGGGCCGAACAGCACGCACACCTGCGGCACCAACCCCGACAGCTTGACCTGATTGTGGAAGATCCTGCCGGCGCCCCTGCGGCCGGGGAACATCTGCACCTGCTCGGTGATCCTCGCGCCGGCCGAGTCCACCAGGTAGACCATCGGGATCTGCAGCGCCAGGGCGCGTTCCTGGATGCGCAGGATCTTCTCCACCGTCTTCGGCCCCCACGAGCCTGCCTTCACGGTCGGATCGTTGGCCATCAGCGCCACAGGCCGTCCTTCGATCTCACCCACGCCCGTGACCACGCCGTCTGCGCCCAGACCGTCCTCTGCCCAGTTCGCCAGCAACGCCTCCTCGGCGAAGGAGCCGTCGTCGAGCAGCAACGCCACGCGCTCGCGCACCGGCAGCTTGCCCTGCTCTTTGGCCTTCTCCCTGTGACGCTCCGGTCCGCCCGCGAGCGCGCGCTCGCCGGCGCGGTCGAGTGAGCTCACCGAGCGACCGTCACCACGGCAGACCCCGGTAGCGGTGCCGATGCCCACGCGCCAAGCGGCGTTCGTGGCGCGCCTGCAGCCGCGCCTGCACCACCTCCAAGTCGGAGCCAGGGCCGAGCAGCTGCCATGCGTCGCGTATCACCGGCAAAAGCGTCACGCCGATCACCCACGCCGGCCAGAAGCTCCCGCCGGCACCGCTTGCCAGCCACACGCCGACGCACAGCGCCGACACGCCGAGCCCACCGCCGGTCTCCTGGACGAGGCGCCGACGAAGCTGCCCCTTGCGCTTGCGCAGCGCCAGCGCCACCGAGGTAGAGCTGACCGGCAGGTCGGCCCGCAGTGCGTCGAGGTCGCCGCGCGTCATCGCCCTGTAGGCGCTCCCAATACGCTCCTCCATCTCCTCCGAGGACAGCCGACCGGCGAGCGCGTGCTCGCGCAGCTCCGCGACCATCTGCTCACGGTCTGCGTCAGCGACACGCAGTTGGGAAGGGTCGCTCATGCCTTGAATGTACCTTGCCGGCCAAGGTCCGATCCAATTAAGTGTGCCCACGCACAAATTGCGTTGCCCAGGCAACACGACGTATAACGATAGTATTGGCGAGTAATACGATAGTTATACGGACTGCACAAAAGCAGCCAACCGGGAACGCGCGCGCGTTCTCTCTGGCCCCTCGTGCCGTGTTCTCGACGGCCCCTAAAGTGCCGTGTTCTCGACCGGTGCCTCGCCCGAGTAGTCGTAGAAGCCCATTCCTGACTTCCGTCCAAGCCAGCCTGCGCTCAGCATCTTGCGCAGTGTCGGCGGTCGTGCGAAGCGGCGCTCGCGAAACTCGTCGAACAGCACGTCGCAGATCGAGCCCATCGTGTCCAGCCCGACGAAGTCGGCGAGCGTCAGCGGCCCCATCGGGTGCCCGGCACCGGCCTTCATCGCCTCGTCTATCTCAGCGATTGAGCCGACGCCCTCTTCGTAGGCGCGAATCGCATCCAGCAGATACGGGACCAGCAGGCGGTTGACGATGAAGCCGGCCTTGTCCTTGGTGGGGATCGCCAGCTTGCCCTCAGCGCGCGCGAACTCCAGCGCCGTCTCAAACGCATCGTCGGTGCTGGTCACGCAGCGGACGACCTCGACCAGCTTCATCACCTGCGCAGGGTTGAAGTAGTGCAGGCCCACGAACTGGCCTGGGCGGCTCGTGGCTGCCGCCTGGTCGATCACCGCCAGCGATGAGGTGTTGGTCGCAAACACCGCCCCCGGCTTCACGATCCCGTCGACCTCGCGCCACATCTCCAGCTTCGCCGCCAAGCTCTCGGTGATCGCCTCGATCACCAGGTCGCAGTCGGCCAGATCCGCGTAGTCGACGGTGCCGTGGATGCGCCCACGTACGGCATCGGCGTCCTCCTGGGAGGACTTGCCCTTCTCCACCGCCCGCGCGAGCTGCTTCTCGATCTTGCCCACGCCCTTGCCCAGGGTCGCCTCGTCGACCTCGCGCAGCACCACCTCATAGCCGGCCTGTGCTGCCACCTGGGCGATCCCATGACCCATCAGCCCGGCTCCCAGAACTCCAACCTTCTCAATCCTCTGCGCCATCAAGCCTCCCTCGAATTCTCAGTCTCGGCCACGGAGCCTATTACGGCCTCGCCGCTCGCGGCGGCGCCGAGCTCGCGCTTTCGCGCATGTCACACACCAGGCCTCCCGGTGCGGGTACCCTGCAATGAGTGAGCGATATCCAAGAGGGCACAGCCGAGGACACCTTCGACCTGGCGGCGGCGGGACTGCGCGGCGAAGGCGCGGATCTGGCGATGTCCGTCGAGGTGCTCGCTGCCAAGCTGGAGCAGGCGCTGCCGGGGGTGGCGCGCGTCGAGCGCCGGGGCGGAGGTCTGCTCGGCCGTGGGCAGAAGCGCGTGCGCAGCGTGCAGGTAGAGCTCGGCTCGTGCTGTTACCAGCTGGCGGTGGACGGCACGCGCGTCGAGGGCTTTCGCGAGCGCCAGTCCGGCGGCATCGCGATCAAGCGTGAGTCGCTGGACCCGGACGCGTGGATAGCTGCGCTCACGGCCGACCTGCGCGTCGAGGCTGAGCGCAGCGCCCAGGCGAGGGCCGCGCTTGAGGAGCTGCTGCGCTGAGATGCACAAGCGCGTGCTGAGATGAGCGAACCGGGGCAGGAGCGTCAGCAGGCTGAAGAGCAGGAGCAGTCACTCGCGCGCATCGAGCAGGGCGGTATCCCGCTGTCGGCCGAGCGGCGCCTGAAGGAGCTGGGCGAGCGCGGCGGGTCGTTCACCTCCGACCTTTCCGTCAACGGCTTTGCGCTGTGCCACCAACTTGGATTGACGCCGCTTTCACAGGTGATGGGCAGCTCGATCTACCAGATGGGCTATCAGGGCGCGTGGGGTGCCGGCTACGGAAGCGGCGGCATCCTGATGGAGCTCGACACGCTCTCACAGGCGCTCAACGAGGTCCGTGGCAGGGCACTGGTGCGCCTGGGTGAAGAGGCGCGTCACGTCGGTGCGGACGCGGTCGTCGGCGTGCAGACGCGTGGCGGCGAGAGCCAGCTGGACACCGGCACGCTGGCGCTCGAGCACGTCGTCGTCGGCACAGCCGTGCGCCGCAAGGATGCGCCGGCGAAGTATCCGATCCTGACCGAGCTGTCGGTTGCCGAGTACGCGATGCTCCTGCAGGGCGGCTTCGAGCCGCTCGGGATCGTCGCCTGGAGCTCGGTGTTCTTCACCAGCTACGTCTTCGGCGGGATGGTCGGCGCCGGGATGCTCGGCGGCGGCTCGCTGAGCATGGGCGTGCAGAACTTCGAGCTGCGCGAGTTCACACAGGCCATCTACACAGCGCGCGAGGCGGTCATGCAGCAGATCACCGGTCAGGCCTCCGCGCTCGGCGCGGCGGGCGTCGTCGGCGTGAAGATCGGCCACAGCGTGCGACCCCACACACTTAGCGGCGGCGGCATGGGCGGCGGTCTGGCCGGTGGGCGCGAGCTCCGGGGACTGATGGTCACGTTCACCGCCGTCGGCACCGCGATTCAACAGCACGGGGAGGCCACGATCCCGGCCCCCAAACCAACAATCGACCTGTTCACCTGAGAAGGAGCACCGCATGAACGAGCGTGAGACCCCCTACGACCCGTCCTCCATGGAGGGCGTACCCGAGGCGGGTCGTGCCCGCCTGGAGCAGAACCGCCAGGGCCTGTTCACCTCCGACCTGTCGGTCAACGAGTTCCTGCTCGTCAAGCAGGCCGGCTTCGAGCCGATGGGGCTCGTGGTGGGCAGCTCGATTTACCACATCGGCATCCAGATGTCCGGGTGGAAGAAAAGCCAGGAGATGACGGTCCTCTCGGAGGCCATGTACGGAGCGCGCCAGCTGGCGATGACACGCATGGAGGAGGAGGCCGACCAGCTCGGCGCGGATGGCGTGGTGGGCGTGCGCTTGGATATCGGACGCTACGAGTGGGGCCAGGACATGGCCGAGTTCATCGCCATCGGCACCGCCGTCAAGCACCGTGACGGCGTCCTGCACCGTGCACCCAACGGTAGGCCATTCACGAGCGATCTGTCAGGCCAGGACTTCTGGACGCTGCTGCGCACCGGGCACCGGCCGGTGGGCATGGTGATGGGTAGCTGCGTCTACCACGTAGCCCACCGCGGCATGCTGCAGTCGATGGCCCAGACGGGGCGCAACGTGGAGCTGTCGAACTTCACCCAGGCCCTGTACGACGCGCGCGAGCTGGCGATGGAGCGGATGCAGTCAGAGGCGCAGGAAATCGGTGCCGAGGGCATCGTCGGCGTCGATCTGCAGGAGAAGAGCCACGGTTGGGGCAGCCACACGATCGAGTTCTTCGCTGTCGGTACCGCGATCGTGCCGCGCGAGGGCTACGACGAAGAGATCGAAGCGCCGACCACCGTGCTGGATCTGAGCTGAGCATCGATAGGAGGAGCAAGCCATGAGCATCGTCATCACCGAGGACCGCGGGGCCGTCAGGCATGTCGTCCTGAACCGGCCGGAGAAGCGCAACGCGATGAGCCAGGAGCTGCTGCGCGCGCTCGGGGAGGCGCTGCGTCAGGCGGCTGCCGAGGAGTCCGTCCACTGCGTGCTGCTGCGCGGCGAAGGGCCGGTGTTCTCGGCCGGCGTGGATCTCGCCGAGCTTGCAGCCTCAGCCGGCGAGGTGCGCCACATGCGGACGTTTCGCGACGTCTTCTTGGAGTGCGCAAACCTGTGCGAAGAGATGCCCAAGCCGGTCGTCTGCCAGATCCACCGCACGTGCGTCGGCGGCGCGCTGGAGGTGGCCCTCGGCTGTGACCTGCGGATCGCATCCAGCGACGCCAGCTTCGGTCTGCCGGAGGTGCGCTTCGGGATCATCCCGGACGTCGGCGGCTCCACACGGCTGCCTGCCGTCGTCGGTCTCGGGCGCGCCAAGGAGATGATCATGACTGCGCGCATGATCGACGCCGTCGAGGCGGAGCGCATCGGCCTGATCAACCGTGTCGTCGCACCCGAGCAGCTCGAGCAGGCGACGCAAGCGCTCGTGGACGAACTGCTCGCCAACTCCCATGTGGCGGTCGGCCGGGCCAAGCGCGTGCTCGACGCCTCAGCACGTCCCACGATCGCCCAGAGCCTGGAGATGGAGATCGCAGTGCAGGAGTACTGCGTGGCCGTGGGACGCGAGCAGGCACACCAGGCACAGGCCGACGCCGACGCCGCGAGCGAGGCGGCGGAGCGAGAGCCGCAGCTCAGCGAGCACTGAGCGCTCGGCCTACGCGAAATGCTCGCGCGGTCTGCAGCGGCCTTGTCAGGCGCCCCAGTCGACCGGCCCGGCCACCAGCGTGTGGCTGCCGAGCGGACGCCCGAGGATCTCCTGCACGCGCCGTGCGCAGTCGAGCAGCGCATCTAGGTCGATACCGGTCGATATTCCCATCTCGTGCAGCATCGAGACGAGATCCTCGGTGGCGATATTCCCGGTGGCACCCACCGGGACCGGGCAGCCGCCGAGCTCACCGAAGCTCGACTCGAAGCTCGCCACCCCCGTCTCCAGCGCGGCCAGCACGTTTGCAAGCCCCTGACCGCGTGTGTTGTGGAAGTGCGCCGTCAGCTCAAGCTCTGCCCCCAGCGACGCGCGGGCAGCGGCGAAGAACTCGCGCACCTGCACGGGGTTGGCCATGCCGGTGGTGTCACCGAAGCCGATCTCCTGGGCGCCTGCATCGCGCAAGCGTCCAGCGATCTCCAGCACCCGCTCAGGTGGGACGCGGCCCTCGTAGGGGCAGCCGAACGATGTCGAGATCACGCCCTCGCAGCGCAGTCCAGCCGCGCGCGCCCGTGCCACGACAGCCTCCAGGCCGACCAGCGACTCGGCGATCGAGCGGTTCACGTTCTTGCGGTTGTGGGTCTCCGATGCAGACATGAACACGTTGATCTCGTCAAACGCCGGGCGTCGGGCGTCCGCGCGCGCGCTCAGCAGGGCCAGCGCCGCGTCCAGCCCGCGCTCGTTGGGGATCAGCACCGATACGCTCACCCCCGCCGGCACGTCGATGCCTGCCAGCACCTCGGCGGCGTCGGCAAGCTGTCCGATCACGTCGGCGCGCACGAAGCTCGTTACCTCCATCCGCTGCAGGCCGGTGCGCGCGAGCGCGTCGATCAGCTCGATCTTGCGCGCCGTGGAGATCACCTCCGGCTCGTTCTGAAAGCCGTCGCGGGGGCCGACCTCCCTGATGCTCACCGCCTGTGGCAACTCGCTCACGTCGCTGTGGCTCGCTTCGAGCGTCATCCCTGGCAGCCTATACTCGGCCGCCGTGGCAGCGTCCAGCTCCGACCCGGTTGCAGTCATCGGCGCCTCAGGGGCGCTCGGCTTTGGCTTGGCGCTGAGGCTGGGCCGCACCGGTGTGCCGATCGCTATTGGCTCGCGTGAAGCCGCCCGGGCGCTTGAAACGGCCGAGCGCGCACGCGCGATGCTGCCCGCGGGAGCCTTCTCGGGGCACGAGAACGCCGACGCGGTGCGCGCGGTGGGGCCCACCGGCACGGTGATCCTGAGCGTGCCCTTTCGCAACCAGTCCGAGACCCTGACGAACCTCAAGGACGCCCTCTCCCCCGGGCAGCTGCTGATCGATGCGACCGTGCCGCTGGCCGCAGCCGTCAGCGGCAAAGCCACGCGCATGCTCGGCGTATGGCAGGGCTCAGCAGCCCAGCAAGCGTTGGAGATGGTGCCCGACGGCGTGCCGGTCGTCTCCGCCCTGCACACGGTCAGTGCCGCATCGCTCAGCGACCTCGATCATCCGCTTGAGCAGGATGTGCTCGTGTGCGGTGACTCACGTGCGGAAAAGCGCCGTGCTGCGAGCCTGATCGAGCGAATCGACGGGCTGCGCTGCGTCGATTGCGGCAAGCTTGAGATGTCACGCACGACCGAGGCGCTGACAGCACTGTTGATCTCGGTCAACGCCCGATACAAGGTCCATGCCGGCATCCATCTGACGAGTATGCCCGAGGACCTGTGGGGGTGAGCGACGCCGAGGTCGTGATCCTCACGGGCGGCACCGGCGGCGCCAAGCTCGCACGGGGTCTCGCCGATGTCGCCGGCCCGGAGCGTGTCGCGGCGATCGTCAACACGGGCGATGACATCGAGATCTACGGCGCGCACGTCTCGCCCGACCCGGACCTCGTGTCCTTCTGGCTTGCAGACACGATCGACGAGCGGGGCTGGGGTCTGCGTGATGACAGCTTCGCGGTGATGGACGCGCTGCGGGCACTGGGCGTGGAGGTGTGGTTCAACCTCGGCGATCGCGACCTGGCCTGGTGCATGGAGCGCGCGCGCATGCTCGCCGAGGGACTTTCCCCCACCGCTGCACTGGCGCACCTCAACGATGCGATCGGTGTGCGCACACGCGTTCTGCCGGTGAGCGATGACCCCGTGCGCACGTGGGTTCGCACGGGCTCCGCCGGCTGGTGCTCATTCCAGGAGTTCATGATCCGCGAGCGCGGCGCCGGGATGATCGAGGGCCTGGAGTACCGTGGCGCTGAGCAGGCACGCGCCAGTGAGCAGGCACTGGCGGCGATCGCCGGCGCGGATGTGATCGTGATCGGCCCCTCCAACCCGCTCGCGTCGATCGCCCCAATCCTCGCCGTGCCGGGTATCCACGAGGCGCTGCAGGCTGCCGCCGCGCCGGTTGTCGCGGTCAGCCCGATTGTCGGCGGCGAGGTGCTGAAGGGTCCCACGGCGGCGTTCATGGCCTTTGGCGCGCTGGAGTGCAGCGCCGACGGCGTGGCCGACTTCTACGGAGAGCTGCTCGACGGCATCGTCGCCGACGAAGACGTCAGCCGTCTGACAACGCTGCAGACCGACACGCGCATGTCCGATGCGGCCGGCCGCGCACGAGTCGCCGAGCAGACGCTGTCCTTCGCACAGGCTCTCGCCTCCTAGCCTCAGCTGTCGATCAACAGCGCGCCGCTGTCGCGCCACGCCTGCAGCGCGTCCAGGGCTCCGCCGATGACTCGTTCGAGGAACGTGTCGCGGTCGTTGACGTGCGGCATCGGCCCGTCCGGGACGTCCACTTCGAGGAACTCGCACAGCGGCCCCCAACCGTCGGTGACCTCCCACACGAGCAGCCGATCAGCCGGGACCACCTGCTTGACCTGCTCGTTGTGTCGAACCATCTGCTCGATCATCACCGCCGGCTCCTCGTGACCGTCGGCGAACGTGCCCTGCGGCCCCCAGAACATGCGATCGACGAGCGCCAGATAGGCGTGCCAGCGCGGGTCGATCTCGGCGCGGGCGTGTGCCAGCAGCGGCATCAGCGTCTTGCCGTGGCTCATCGTCCAGATCGTGTCCCTGAAGCTGCGCTCCCACGACACCGGCTCGCGCACGCTCAGCAGCACCTTGGCGTCGGGGTAGTAGTCCATCAGCTCGCGGTAGAAGTAGCCGCCCGGCCAGTCGGCACTCGAATGGTGACCCTCGAACAGCCGCTCCCAGTCGGGGGCGCCGTCTATCGCCCGATCCCACAGCGCGACCTGGTCGAGGTCGGCCAGAACGTTGACCCAGTGGTAGCAAGGCCCCACCCCGAGCTGCTCCAGCACCAGCTTCTGCGTAAGCGTTCCCGTGCGCGGCAGACCGGCTCCGATCACCTTCAGACCGGTGGTTGTCGTGTTTTTCATCTAAACTTCTCCCCTCGTATGGCCGTTTTCATCGCAGCAGATCGACCTCCGAGCCCGCGAAGAAGTCGGTAAGAACGGCGTCTGCGCACCGGGTAGCAGGCACCGGTGCGCATATCGTCGAAGACAAGCTTGACGACCCGGACCGGGCGCAACCGCCAACCAAGGAGCATCGACTTTGCAGAGCGTCTCGACCCGGACATACGCAAGCGGCGGGCTTTCGGTTCTCTCCAGCCCGTCCCTCTCCACGCCCAAGCCCCGGCGTAAGGGGCCGCGGATCGCGGGGATCGCGGTGTCCGACTCGCCGGAGGCTCTCTCACAGGAGCAAGTCCTCGATCGTCTGGGGTTGTCGGGAAATGAGTTCGCGGAGGGCATCTTTGAACGCTGCGGGGTCAAGCGACGCCACCTGAACCTGAGCCCTGACTTCCTCGGGAGCACGCTTCAGGGACGCACGGCGCAGATCGAGCAGGAGTTGATGGCGCACTCTATCCGAGCGGTCGACGCGCTCGAGGTCAACCCGCAGGATGTGGGAACGGTCTTCAGCGCGAGCCTGTACTCGCTCGGTGTTCCGACGCTGGCCCACCGCCTGCTGGAGCACTACGAGATGGCCCCGACGACGGACAAGTACCACATCACCGGCGTCGGCTGCGCGAGCGGCGTGCCACTGATGAGGCTGGCGTCCCAGGCACTGCGCGAGCACCCGGAGAAGCAGGTGCTGGTGGTGGCGGCGGAGAGCATGAGCGGCATCCTCATGCCGGCGACGCCCGAGGACTCCAAAGCCAAGACCGTCGGCTCGGCGATCTTCGGCGATGGCTGCGCCGCCGCGGTTCTCTCCAACGATCCTCGCGCCGAGGGCCCGGTCATCCTTGCCTCCCGAGTCCACCAGCTTCCGGACACGCTGCACGCGGTCAGGCTCGACATGACCGGCGAGGACAGCTACCTGCACCTCGCCCGCGAGCTGCCGGACCTGGCGGGTGCCGGCCTGCCATCGGTCGTTGGGGGATTCCTGGCCGCCAACAACCTGCAGCACGCGGACATCGATCACTGGGTCGTGCACCCGGGCGGCAGGCGCATCATCGAGAACGTCCAGACTGCTTTGAATCTCTCCGAAGAGGACGTCGCCACCAGCTGGAGCGCGCTGGCCGAGCACGGCAATGTCGGGACCCCGTCGATCTTCTACGTACTCAAGGACACGATCGAGCGCTACACGCCACAGCCGGGCGAACACGGCCTGGTTGTGACGATCGGGCCGGGCGTAAGCGTCGGAATGATGTTGCTCGGCTGGTAGCGCCGCGCACCCGCACTATCGTCTGCGGCAGATGCGCACGGCCGCGATCCTCCCCGTCAAGCACTTCGCCCGCGCCAAGCAACGCCTGGGCGCAACCGTGCCCGATTCGCTGCGCCTGGAACTCGCCCGCGCGATGGTCGCCGACGTGCTGCTCGCGCTGTCGCAGACCGCGTCGATCGAGCGCACGATCATCGTCACGCGCGAGCAGTCCGTCGCCGCGACGGCCCACGAGCAGGGCGCGATCGTGCTCGACGACGCGGCCGAGCGCGGCCAGTCGGCGGCGGCGGCGCTGGGCGTGCAGTGGGCGCTGGCGGAGGGAATCGAGCGCGTGCTGTGCGTTCCCGGCGATTGCCCGGCGCTCGATCCGGACGAGCTGGAAGCGCTCTTGCGCAGCGCAGCCGCCGACCGCGACGGCGAGCATGGCGTGGTGATCGTCCCGGACCGGCACGGCACCGGCACCAACGGCCTGCTGCTCAGCCCGCCGGACGCGATCGCACCGAGCTTTGGGCCCGACAGCTGCGAGCGACACCGCGAGCTGGCACTCGCAGCCGGCTTGACTGTGCGCGTGCGCCAGCCGCCATCGCTGCTGCTGGATATCGATACCGGTGCCGATCTCGCGGCGCTGCGTGAGCGGCTGGCGGGCCTGGACGCGCGGGCGCCGCGCACCCGAGCGGTGCTCGGCCGCCCGGAGTACGCGAATCTCTCCCCACTGACGACCCCCGTCTGAGGCAGCCTGTCATGTCAAGCCTGTCCGCACGGCCCCTCAGCGGGATCCCCGAGGTGCGCCCCGGAGACGACCTGGCAGCACTGATCTTCGCTGCGCTGGACGGCGAGCCGCTGCGCGACGGCCAGCTGGTGGTGATCGCCCATACCGCCGTGTCCAAGGCCGAGGGAGCGCTGGTGGCGCTCGCTGACGTCGTTGCAGGCGAGCGCGCCCGCGAGCTGGCGGCTGAGGCGCAGAGCGCCGGCCAGGACAGGGATGCGCGGGCCGTGCAGGTTGTGCTCGACGAGTCCGTGGAGGTGTTGCGCGCCCTGCGCGGGGTCCTGATCTGTCGTACGCGTCACGGCTTCGTCTGTGCCAACGCCGGCGTGGACGCCTCCAACGCCTCCGAGACGGGCGACGCGGAGACGCTGATCCTGCTTCCGCGTGACCCGGACGCCTCCGCCAGGCGCATACGTGCTCGCCTCACCGAGCTCAGCGGCGCCGGCGGCGGTGGGCCGGTGGCCCCGGCGGTGTTGATCACCGACAGCTTCGGGCGCGCATGGCGCAACGGGCAGGTCGACGTGGCGATTGGGCTGGCGGGCATGCAGCCGCTGGATGACTGGCGCGGACGCACCGACGCCGCCGGCATGGAGCTCAGAGCCACGTGGCTGGCGATCGCAGACGCCGCAGCCGGCACCGCCGATCTCCTCCGCGCCAAGGACTCGCGCGAGCCGGTGGTGATCATCGACGGCCTGGAGCGCTTCCTCACCGCCGATGACGGCGACGGGGCTGCTGCGCTGCTGCGTCCCCTGGATGAGGACCTGTTTCGCTGAGCCGACTCCAGGCTGGCATGATCCCGCCTGTGCCACGACCCCCCGCCACGATGCTCGTCATCGCCGCGTGCGGCGTGCTCGCCACCGGCTGTGGCAGCGGCGGTGTCAGCTCCTCCACAACGGCCACCCTCAGCACGAGCACACCGACCACCAGAGCACAGGCGCTCTCCTACGCCCATGCGATCAATCTGCACGCCGCTGACGTCCCCGCGATGCACAGCAGCTTCACAGAAGGTGAAGTCAGCGAAACAGCCTCCGGCAAGCGTTCGAATGCCGGGTTCATCGACTGCTACGGCGGCGTCAGCGACAGCCGCCGTCTGCTGAAGATCCGCTCACAGCAGTTCTCCGCCGGGCGCGCCGCTGAGTCTCAGACGGTGGAATCGGCGGTCGAAGTGTGGCCCACCTCAGCCCTTGCGCTCCGCAACAACTCCACGTACTTCAGCTCCCGCGGTCGCGCCTGCTTCTACCGCTACCTGACGGCCGCCCATAGGCAGCTCAACAAGCAGCGCAACAAGCAGCGCGCCGGAAAGCTCGAGTTCGGCCCGCTGCGAGTGGCCACGGTCGCCGACCCGTTGCCGGGGGTGAGTCACAGCTTTCTGCGCACGATCTCTGAAACGCTCGTGCGCAACGGGCAGATCCGAGTTCACATCTACCACGACATCTTCACGTTCGTCTCCGGTCAGGCTGAAGTCGAACTGGAAGCGACCGGCTACTCACACCCGGTTCCCGCGGCGAGCGAGGAGCGGCTGCTGTTGTTGCTGGTCAACCGCGCCAAGTCACGCGAGCTGTAGCTGCGCTGCCAGCGCCTGGGAGCTGTGTCTAGACGGCGACCGACAGCTCACCATGGGCAGGCGGGGAGCTCATCGGGTACTCGCGCCTGATCCCATACAGCGTGTCGCGCTCGGCGGCCGGGCGCCCGGCCTCATGCGCCGCGGCGACCAGCTGCTCGGGCTCCAGGCGCGTGCCGTGGTAGCTGCCGGCGAGGCGGCTGATCGACTCCTCCATGAGCGTGCCGCCGAGATCGTTGACGCCCCAGCGCAGCGACTCGGTTGCGGCGTCCAGTCCCATCTTCACCCAGCTGGCCTGCAGGCTGGGGACGGTCCGACCGAGGGCTAGCCGGAAGACGGCGGTGTGCTTGAGGTTCTCCTCGCGCGAGATCTCCTCCACCCCGTGCGTTCGCCCGAGCAACGTCTGGAAGGGGATGAACGACAGCGGCACGAACTCCGTGATGCCGCCGGTGCGTTCCTGCAGCTCGCGGATCACCCGCATGTGCTCGGCCAGCTCCCACGGCTCCTCGATGTGGCCGAACATCACCGTGGCGGTCGAGCGCAGCCCGGCGGCGTGCGAGGCTTCGATGATCTCCACCCAGCGCGCCACGGGCAGCTTGTTAGGCGAGATGCGCTCTCGCACACCGTCGTGGAGCACCTCCGCGGCGGTGCCCGGCGTCGAGCCGAGGCCGGCGTCGCGAAGCCGCGCAAACACCTCCGCCGGAGGCAGCTGTGAGATGTCGCACATGTGCGCGATCTCCATCGGGCTGTATGCGTGCAGGTGCAGCTCCGCGCCGGCGTCCGCTGCGGTGGCCTTGGCCAGGCGCAGCCAGCTCAGGTAGTCCTCCAGCTCCCAGTCGGGGTGGATGCCTGACTGGATGCACAGCTCGGTGGCGCCGAACTGCAGCGCGTCATGGATGCGCGCCACGAACTCCTGCTCGTCGTGCTCGTAGGCGTCCGGTGAGCGCTTGCCCTGGCCGAACCCGCAGAAGGCGCAGCCGACGGTGCACACGTTGGAGATGTTGATGTTGCGGTTGACCACGAACGTCACCAGCTCGCCGGCCAGCTCGGCGCGCAGCTCATCGGCGGCCTGGCGCATGTCCTCGATCACCTCCGGGCGCGTCTCGGCGAACATCGCCGTCAGCTCCTGCGCGCTCAGCGCCACTCCTTCGCGTCCGCGCTCCGTGGCGGCGGCGACCAGATCCGGGCGGATCGGCGGGACACCGCTTGCGCGCGGATCGGTGCGGGTGGGCGGGCCTCCTGATCCCCGACGCGGGATGAAGCTCCAGTACTTGACCTTGATCGTGTCCATCACGCCCTGCGCCATCCACTCGGCGTCGATGTACTTCGAATACACGCACAGGCGCTCGGTCAGCGCGACACCATCCCTCTGCAGCTCCTTGCGCACCTGGTGCGGCGAGGGGAACGGGTGCTCCGGCGAGATGTGATCGCCGTTGGCGCTCAGCCCGCCCAGGTCGGTGGCGCCGGCGGCCACCAGCTCACCCCACCAGTCGGCCAGGTTGGGCGGGATCTGGATGCCCACGTCGGGCATCAGCCGCCTGGTCTCGGCGATCAGGCGCTTCATGTCATCGATGTTCACCGGACACGCCCAGTCGGGCAGCGGCAGCTCTGGACGCGAGTCCCCGACGCCGGTGCGCCAGTACTCGCGTGCGGCCACGTCCGCGATCTGCGCGGGCTCTTCCCCGTAGTAGCGCTGGTGGGGAACGAAGTTCTGCAGGATCACCTCCTGGATATGGCCATGCTCGGCGTGCACCGCCGCGAGTGCTTCCAGCGACCGCACGCGCTCCTGCTCGGTCTCGCCGATACCCACAAGGATGCCGCTGGTGAACGGGATCTTCAGCGCTCCCGCTGCGCGGATCGTCTCCAGTCGCCGCGCAGGGTGCTTGGTAGGCGAGCCGGCGTGCACGGTGTCCATCAGCCGCTCGGAGATCGACTCGAGCATCAGCCCCTGCGAGGCGGTCACCTCGCGCAGACGGCCCAGGTCCTCACGCGAGAGCACGCCGAGGTTCGTGTGCGGCAGCAGACCGCGCTCGAGCGCCCGTTCGCACGTCCACACGACGTAAGCCGTGAAGTCCTCGTGGCCGTACTCGCGCAACCGCGCGGCCACCTCCGGGTTGACCTCGGGCTTCTCGCCCGTCAGCACAAGCAGCTCCTTGACCTGGCGTTTGGCCGCCCCGTCGAGGATCTCCAGAACCTCCTCGGGCGCGTACAGATGCGCCTGGTGGGTGGCAAACGCGCAGTACTTGCAGTAGCAGCGACAGGTCCGCGACAGCGACAGCGTCAGGTTGCGGCTGAACGTGACCCTGCGACGCATTGGCATGAGTCTATGACGGTGTGCGCCACTGCTCGATCCTCAGCGAAGATCCACGACCCGGAGGCCATGGTGGAGCGGGTGCGTCATACCCGCTCCACTCAGCGCAGGATCTCGACCAGCAGGACCCAGGCGTTCACCGCCGCCACTGCGATCGCGAGCACCATAGCGCGGTGCCCGAGGGACCCGCACGTGGTGCGGGTCCCTATCTATCGTCAGGCGATCTGCCGCTCAGCCCTGCGGCGCAGCCACAGGCGGCGAGCCGCCCGCCACGCCGGCGCCCTGCTCTGCCGGCTGGCCGGGGTGCTCCGGCACCGATCCGTTGCCGGACCCGTCCAGCCCGATGCCCGCCGCCAGGCGCGCGCCGAGGTCCGCGTCCACCTTCGTCCAGTGGCCCACCGCGCGCTCCTGGATGTTGCGATCGACGTCCGTGCCGAGGTGGCCGACCATGTTTTCCACGAGATGGTCGCGATCGGTCTGGGAGAGGATCTCGCGGTAGAGCGTCCCCGCCTGGCCGTAGTCGTCGTCCTCGCTGTGCAGCGTCTGCGCCGCGCGAACGATGTCCCCGTCGGCCTGCCAGGAGACGTCGGTGCCCTGCTCCGGATCGGCTTTCGGGCCACCGAAGCTGTTCGGCGCGTACACCGGCTGGGCGCCCGCGTGCTCGTAGCGCATCGCGCCGTCCTTGTTGTAGGAGTGCACCTCGCTCTTGGGACGGTTGATCGGCAGCTGCAGATAGTTCGGCCCGATCCTGTAGCGGTGCGTGTCCGGGTAGCTGAACAGGCGGCCCAGCAGCATCCGGTCGGGACTGGCGCCGATACCCGGTACGAGGTTCGCCGGCTCGAACGAGGCCTGCTCGACCTCGGTGAAGTAGTTCTCCGGATTCCGGTCGAGGACGAGGCGCCCGATCGTGATCGGCGGGTAGTCGCCGTGCGGCCAGACCTTCGTCAGGTCGAACGGGTTGAAGCGGTAGTCCTTGGCGTCGTCGAACGGCATGATCTGCATCTCCAGGCGCCATTCCGGGGCATCGCCCTTCGCGATCGACTCGAACAGGTCGCGGAGGTGGTAGTCGGGGTCCTCGCCGACCATCGCCTTGGCCTCCTGGTCGGTGAAGTTCTCGATCCCCTGAACGGTCTTGAAGTGGTACTTGACCCAGTGGCGCTCGCCGGCGGCGTTGACCCACATGAACGTGTGGCTGCCGTAGCCGTTCATGTGACGCCAGCTCTTGGGCGTGCCGCGGTCTGACATCAGGAACTCGACCTGCTGGTAGCTCTCGGGCGAGAGCGACCAGAAGTCCCACTGCGCGTTGTTCGAGCGCGTGTTCGTGTCCGGCATCCGCTTTTGGGAGTGGATGAAGTCCGAGAACTTCGACGGGTCCTTGATGAAGAAGATCGGCGTGTTGTTGCCGACCAGGTCGTAGTTGCCGTCCTCTGTGTAGAACTTCAGCGCGAAGCCGCGTGGGTCGCGCACCGTGTCGGCCGAGCCGAGCTCGCCGGCGACCGTCGAGAAGCGCAGGAACGTGTCGGTCTTCTTGCCGACCTCGCCAAGGAACTTCGCGCTCGTCCACTGCGTCACGTCCTCCGTCACTTCAAAGAAGCCGTGCGCCGCGCCGCCCTTGGCGTGGACGACCCGCTCGGGCACCCGCTCGCGGTTGAACTGGGCCATCTTCTGGATCAGGTAGTGGTCCTGCAGCACGATCGGGCCGTCGGGCCCGACGGTCAGCGAGTGCTCGTCGCTCGCCGCCGGGACGCCGGCGTCGGTGGTGGTGCGGGGCGGGGTGTCGCTCATGTCGATCCTCCGAAGTCGTCGGTGTACAGCGATTGCATTGGCGGATGCGCCTGCGCACGGCCAGCCGGGCAGCGCCGGTGCCGGACGGTCACGGTCCCATTATGCTCAGCTTCCATGTCCTTGCCCGCTGCAGCCCAGATCTATCTCGCCCGCCACGGACAGACCGCATACAACCACGAGGGCCGCTTCCAGGGCCAGCAGCAGGTGCCGCTCGACGACACTGGCCGCGCGCAGGCCGCCGAGCTGGCCGACCGCGCCGCCGGCTACGGCTTCCACGCGCTGTGGTGCAGCCCGCTGCTGCGCGCCCGCGAAACCGCCGACATCGTCGCCGCCAAGGTCGGCCTGGAGCCCAAAGAGGATGCTCGGCTGATGGAGACCGACGCCGGCGACTGGACCAACCTGACCTTCGCCGAGGTGCGCTCGCGCACGCCCGAGCGCTTCGACGCGTTCGCCGCCGCCGATCCCGGATTCGCGTTCCCCGGCGGCGAGTCCTTCGCCCAGCAGGAGGTGCGCGTCAGCGCCGCGCTTGCCGATATCGAACGCGGCGTGCTACCCGCGCTCGTCGTCTGCCACGGCATGGTCATCCGCGCCGCCCTCGCCGGCCGCTCCCCCGACGGCGACTTTCGCTTCGAGCGTGTGCCCAACGCCGCGCTCGTGCCGCTCGCATCGTCCCCCGGGGGTGACCCCATCGCCGCCCTATCGTCCCCGGAGGGGGAGAACAACGATGTTGGCGGCGACGAGGCGACGCTCGCCAGCTGAGCGCTCGGACAGGCCGCCGTTGCAGGCCTCGCGTTCGACGTATGTCCCGCCGTTGCTCCCGCCGTTGCAGGCCTCGCGTTCGACGTATGTCCCGTTGCAAAGCCTGTATAACGATGGCGATACAGACTCCGTCCGGGGACACACCACCCCGCCTGGGGAGTGCGGCCGGATGACCTCAACTCAGAATGACGCAGCCGGTGGTGCCGTGGGCGATCAGCGTCTCGTCGGACTCCACGAACAGCCGTCCCTCGGCTGTCGCCGTGCGTCTCCCCCTGTGGATCACGCGGCCCTCCGCCAGCACGCGGCCGGTGGTGTCGCCCATCGCGCGGATGTAGCGGACCTGCAGATCGCCGGTCGTGTAGCCGACTCCGGGCTCGAGCGTGGTGTGCACCGCGCAGCCCATGCACGAGTCGAGGATCGTGGCGGCGATGCCGCCGTGCACGGAGCCGATCGGGTTGTACATCCACTCGGCCGGCTCCATCGCGAACACCGCGCGGCCCTCCTGCACCTCCACGATCGTGAAGTCCAGCAGCCGTGCGATCGGCGGCGGCGGCAGCGTGCCGTCGACGATCGCCTGCATGCACTCGAAGGCCCGACAGCTCCAGCCCGGCGGCGGCGCTCGCAGCCGGGTCCTCCCAGCTGAAGGTGCGTGTGCGCAGCCGCTCGGTGGTGCTCATGCGGCGCGCTCCACGACCAGTGGCGTCTGTGCGCCCGTCTCCTGCCCACTCCTCGCCTCGGCCTCGGCAGGGACGGCAGCTGACGCGGCGCTTCGCACGGGGCGCCCCAGGGCCGCGAGCGCGACACCCGTGGCCAGTCCGCCGACGACGCTGATCAGCCACGCGCTGTGGAAGTCAGAGGTGCTGGCGGTAGCCGTGCCGAGCACAGCGACGAGCACCGCCACGCCGAGCGCCGCGCCGATCTGACGGCCCATCGTCAGCACCGCCGCGCCGGTGGCGAAGCGCTCCGGCGCAAGCGAGGAGGCGCCGGCCCCGGTGAGCGTCGGGATCACGAGACCGACGCCCGCTCCACCGATCATGATCCCCGGCAGGTACTCGGACAGGTATGCAGGCTTGTCGCCCGTCTGCGTGATGTAGAAGACCTGGCCGGCGACGAACAGCAGCGCGCCCGACCACCCCGGGGATGCGGTAGCCCACGCGTGCTCCCAGCCGCGCCGAGGGGATGCTGAACGCGGTCGCCATCGCCGGGCCCGGGAACAGCATCAGGCCGGCCGTCAACACGTTCTCGTGCCATACGCCCGTCAGGAACAGCACTCCCGCGAGCAGCATCGCGCCGAAGCCCGCGAAGAACACGACCGAGGCACCCACCGCCAGGCCGAAGCTACGCACACGTAGCATCGACGGCTCCACGATCGGCGCGGGGTGGCGTTCCGAGCGCCACCAGATCGCCGGCAGACCAACCACGGTCACGGCCAGCAGCGCGAGGATCGCCGGCGAGCCCCAGCCCCATTCCTGGCCCTTGACGATCGCTACCACGAGCGAGCCGATCGTGACGATCAGCGCGGCTGCGCCGAGCATGTCCGGGCGCGCGGTGCCACGCTCGCGCCGCTCGGCCAGCGTGCGCAGGCCGAAGCCGAGACCGAGCAGGCCGATCGGGACGTTCACGAGGAAGACCCAGCGCCAGTCCGCCTGCACGAGCAGGCCGCCGAGCGGCGGACCGGCGGCGGCGGCGATGCCGCCGGTGGCGGCCCACACGCCGATCGCCACGTGACGCTCGTGCGGGCCGAACTCCGGCAGCATCAGCCCCAGCGAAGTCGGCAGCATCAGCGCGCCGCCGGCCGCCTGAACGATTCGCGCGGCGATCAGGAACCCGACCGACGGCGCCAGCGCGCAGGCGGTGCTCGCGGCCACGAAGATGCCCAGGCCCAGCAGGAACGCGCGCTTGCGCCCGAACGCGTCCGCCCAGCGTCCGGCGGGGACCAGCAGCGCGGCGAACACGATCGCGTAGCCGCTCAGGATCCACGACAGCGAGCCGAGCGAGGCGCCGCCGAAGTGCTTGCCGATCGCCGGGAACGCGATGTTGACGATGAACAGGTCGAGGCTCGACATGAACACCCCTACACACACGATCAGCGACACGCGCCATTTCCGTTGCATCACGAAACGGACCATAGCATAGAGTTGCATCATGCAACCCAATGGTCTAGACTGCGTCTGCACGATGCTTGGAAACGACTACGAGAGCCAGGTCTGCAGCATCGCCGGCGCGCTCGAGGTGGTCGGCGAGCGCTGGTCGCTGCTGATCGTGCGCAACGTGTTGCTCGGGCTGCGCCGCTTCGACGAGATCCAGGCGAACCTCGGCATCGCGCGCAACGTGCTGCAGACGCGCCTCACGCGGCTGATCGAGCAGGGCGTGCTGGAGAAGCGCCTCTATCAGGAGCACCCGCCGCGCTACGAATACCGTCTCACCGAGAAGGGGCTCGACCTGTGGCCGACGATCGTCGCGCTGATGCAGTGGGGCGACCGCTACGCCGCCCCCGAGCCGGGCCGGCGGTGCTGCTCGAGCACCGCGACTGCGGCGGCGCGGTCGACGAGCATCGCGTGTGCGAGCGCTGCGGCGCGAAGCTGTCCGTGCGCGACGCACGTGCGCTCCCCGGCCCTGGCGCGCCGCCGAATCACCCGCTGCTGCGCAGGGCCGCCGCGCACGCAGCGTCGCCGGCGCTGGCCGCGCGCAAACCGCCTAAAGCAGGCCCGCCACCAGCTCGGCGCCTTCGCGGGCCATGCGCGAGCGCGCCACCACGATGTCGAAGCCGACCGCCTCCGCGCGCTCGCGAGCGGCGCCGTCGACATGCGAGTAGAAGGCCAGCGTGCGCGTCGCTCCGAGCTCGTCCGCTGCCTTCAGCGACTGGAGCACGCCTGCCCCGTCGAGTGCGGCGTCGGTCAGGTCCACGACCAGCACGTCCGCCGGCGCGTCGCGCGGCATCCGAGGAGCCCGCCAGCCGCTCGCGCAGCGGTGCCTCATCTGCCGATCAGCTCGACATCGTGGCCGGCGAGCGTCAGCGCGCCCTGTACCCGCGAGCCGAACAGCAGGTCGCCGGTCAGCACCAGCACGCACGCCATCGCTACTGGGCTCGCAGGCGGCGAAACTCCTCGCGCTGCCGACTGTGGGCGCCCCCACATCTGCGTGACCTCCACGCGCCCGCTGCGCGTCTCGCGCACGGCCAGCTCGCCCTCGATGCCGGCGTCGTCGAGCAGGCCCAGCGCGCCGTGGACGGTCGGCGCGGCGGCGGCATGCCCGAAGCGGTGGGCGACCAGCAGGCGCCAATGCCAGTCGTGGTGGGAGTACGGCCGCGCGTTGCACGTGGCCAGGTACAGCGCCGCCTCGACGTAGCGCGACTCGTCGGCGATCCGCAGATCGAGCTCCAGGTCGGTCCAGTCCTCGGGCAGCGAGTCGACGATCGCGCTGGAAGGTCTCGGCGAAAGCCATTGGCCGAAAGCCTACCGCGGCTATTCTCGAAGCAATGGCAAGCACCCATATACGACGCGCTGGACGCCGCGTACAGCACCCTCCTGGAGGGCGCTGGGGTGCTCGATCGCTCCGAGCGCGGGAAGCTCGCGCTCACCGGCCCCGGGGCGGTGGAGTTCCTCAACGGACAGGTCACCAACGAGCTGACGGCACTGCGGCCCGGCGAAGGCTGCTACGCGGCGTTCCTGACAGCAAAGGGCAAGATGCTCGGCGACCTGCGCATCCTCGCCGTCGGCGATGCCCGGCCAGAGGACTCCGTCCGAGCTGCTGCTCGACACCGAGCGCGTGGCGCTGCAGGCGCTGTTCGACATGATCCGCCGCTTCAAGGTCGGCTACGAGCGTGGAGCTGCACAAGCGCACGCTCGAGCGCGGCGCTGCTGTCGCTGATCGGCCCCGACGCAGCCGCTGTCGCCGGCGTCGAGGGATCCACCTCCCAGGGACAGGCGGGCGACGGGCCGCTCGCGCAGGAGGAGCACGCGAACGCGCCGTGGCGATCGACGGCATCGCACGCGCTGGCGGTGCGCACCGACGTCGGCGTCGATCTGCTCTGCGACAGCGCCGACACCGCCGGGCTGCTGGAGGGCGCTGCGCACGCGCGGCGCCACGCCGGTGTCCGAGCAGGCCGCCGAGTGCCTGCGCGTCGAGCACGGGCGCCCCCGCTACGGGATCGACCTCGACGACACCGTGATCCCGCAGGAGGCCGGTCTCAACGAGCGCGCGGTCAGCTTCACCAAGGGCTGCTACGTCGGCCAGGAGACGGTCGCGCGGCTGTACTACAAGGGCAAGCCCAACCGCCACCTGCGGGGGCTGCGCCTGTCCGAGCCGGCCGCGTAGGCGACGAGCTGCGACTCGGCGATCGGACCGTGGGTCGCCTGGGCAGCACGCAGGTCTCCCCCAGGCTTGGGCCGATCGCGCTCGCGCTCGTACGCCGCGAGGCTGCAGCCGGGCGCAACCGTGGCGTCGGTGAGCGCGGCGCCGGCGCAGAGGTGCTGGCGCTGCCGTTCCCGCCGGCCTGAGCGAGCGGGCGCTCCTCGCAGCAACTCGGTCAGGCAGCGTCGGAGGAGGAGCTCGACGGGGGCCGGCGGCCCTGGAGGTGCTTGCGGATCGCCGCCTCCTGCGCCTTGAGCGCATCCGGGCGAGGCGGCGTGTCGAACGTGCTCGCCACATTCGGCCCCTTCAGCGGGAGTTTCGTCAGCTCCATGTCCTCCGCGTCCTTGAACGGGTCCTCTTCAGTCATCGCGCTGGCCCTCGGGCGGCACGCCCGATTCCTCGATGTACTCGCGCCACTGCTCGCCCAGCAGGTCCAGCAGCTGGCTCGCCAGCAGCGGCGAGAAGGACACGCGCGAGACGACCATTCCCTGCTGCCCCTGCGGCCCGATGCGCATGAAGTCGAGCGTGAACTCGTGCGGCGTGCGCGCCAGCGACGCTGCGTTCGCCCACCTGCCGGCGAACTCCTCCGGCGGCATCATGATGTTCGGACCCTGCTCCGCGGGGGTCTGGTCGGACTCGTCCGGTGGCTCTGAGTCGGGCACTCCCATCGAGCGTAGCGCGATGCCGGTAGGATTGGGCTCGATTCCCTGACCCCGACCGACGAGGTTCCAGAGCACGTGGCGATCGATCTCCAACAAGTTTCCGCTGTAGACGTCGAGCCCGGCGAGCTGCCGAAGACGATGGCCGCGTGGGTCATCCGCGAGGAGCGCTTCGGCGAACCGAAGGACGCCTTCCAGATCGAGGAGATCGAGGTCCCCGAGCCGGGGGCGTTCGAGGTGATCGTGCGCGTGATGGCGGCGGGCGTCAACTACAACAACGTGTGGGCGGCGCTGGGCAAGCCGGTGTCGTGTGATGCGCTACGGCGACCACCCGCGAGTTCGGACACCACATCGGCGGCTCGGACGCTTCGGGGATCGTGTGGAAGGTCGGCGCCGGCGTGACGCGCTGGAAGCCGGGCGACGAGGTCGTCGTGCACTGCAACCAGGCCTCCTACGAGGACCCGGAGGTGCACGGCCTGGACCCGATGGCGGCGCCTTCGCAGAAGATCTGGGGCTATGAGACGACGTGGGGCTCCTTCGCGCAGTTCACGAAGGTGCAGGCGCAGCAGCTGCTGCCCAAGCCGCAGGCGCTGAACTGGGAGGAGGCCGCCTCCTACGGCCTCGTGTACTTCACCGCGTATCGCATGCTGATCACCCGCTGCAAGCTGCAGGCGGGCGCCAACGTCCTGATCTGGGGCGCGGCTGGCGGCCTGGGCGTGTTCGCCACGCAGCTGTGCGCCGCGGCGGGCGCCCATTGCGTGGGCGTCGTCTCCTCCGAGGAGAAGGGCGAGCTGGTCAAGCGCCTCGGCGCGGTGGACTACATCAACCGCGACGAGTTCGCGGGGATGATGCGCAAGGGCGGCGAGTCCGAGGAGGAGGAGGCCGCGCGCTTCAAGGTCTCGCGCGCGTTCGCCAAGCGCGTCAAGGAGATCCTCGGCGACGCTCCCGACATCGTCTTCGAGCACGTCGGCAAAGCGACGTTCCCGACGTCGGTGTTCACCGCCAAGACCTTCGGCAAAATCGTCATCTGCGCCGGCACCACGGGCATCGACATCGACTTCAACGTCGCGTACCTGTGGATGCGTCAGAAGGAGATCCTCGGCTCGCACTTCGCCAACGCGTATGAGTGCACGAAGGCCAACGAGCTGATCGAGAGCGGGCAGATCCGCCCGGTGCTGTGGCGCACGCTCGGCTTCGACGGCGTCGCCGAAGCGCACCAGCTGATGCTCGAAAACAAGCATCTGGGCAAGATCTCGATCCTCGTCGGCGCCGACGGGGAGGGCCAGGGCAAGACCGCCGACGGCCCCGGCGCGATCCACGCGGAGGTGGGAGCCTGATGGCCGGCACGGTGATAGTCCCCTGGTACGCCACAGGCTTTCGCGCCGACGGCTTCGAGCAGGCGCTCAACGAGGTCGCAGCCACGGCGCTGCGATATGGCGCCAGCTCCTATGACGTCTACCGCTCGCGCGAGGACCGCTACCGCTTCCAGCAGCTGGCCTCCTTCGAGGAGCACCTCGACTGGGAACGCTACTGGGGCGGAGCGGAGATGACCTACTTCCGCGCAGCGCACTCGAGCTGGTACCAGATACCCGTCCTGTACAGCTGGTGGGACCACACCGCACACGGCGCTGTCAAGAGCGAGACCGACCCCGGCAGCAATGGCCATGGCAACGGCGCTGTCGTAGGCGAGATCGCCTGAGGCGGACGTGGACACGGCGCCAGGCGTCGTCCTCGCTCAGCTCTGCTCCAGGGGGGCCATCGTCAGCCCCGCGCCCTTCAGCTGCTCCCAGTAATGCTCAGCGGTCTCCTGCTGACCGGTGAACACGACAGCCCTGCCGGAGGCATGGATCACATTGGCGATCTCCATGCCTCGCTTGAGCGTGATCCCGGGGATGAACCTGGCGAGCGTACGCGCGACGTGATCGAAGGTGTTGTGATCGTCGTTGCACACGATCACCCTCCAAGCGCCGCCGAAGCCAGCTCCCGGTCCACCGGTGCGCGGCTTCTCGATCGTCTGGTCCATGGCCGCCAGGATAAAGCCATCGGCGCCACCGTACAATTGACGGCATGAGCAACGAACGCGCGGCACGCCTGACCGAACCCGACCGGCCGTGGATGATGCGCACCTACGCAGGCCATTCCACGGCGAAGGCCTCCAACGAGCTTTACCGGCTGAACCTGGAGAAGGGTCAGACCGGCCTTTCGGTGGCCTTCGACCTGCCCACCCAGACTGGATATGACCCAGACGACGAGCTCGCCCGTGGCGAGGTCGGCAAGGTCGGCGTGCCGATCTCCCATCGCGGCGACATGGCGGCGCTGATGGACAGCATCCCGCTCGGTGAGATGAACACCTCGATGACGATCAACGCGACCGCCGCATGGCTGCTGGCGCTGTACATCGTCGCGGCCGAGGAGCAGGGCGTCGCGCAGGACCAGCTCCAGGGCACCACCCAGAACGACATCATCAAGGAGTTCTTGGCGCGCGGCACCTACGCGTTCCCGCCGGCGCCGTCGATGCGCCTGATCGCGGACATGATCGCCTACACGGTCGAGCACGTCCCCAAGTGGAACCCCATCAACATCTGCTCCTACCACCTGCAGGAGGCGGGCGCAACGCCCGTACAGGAGATCGCCTACGCGATGAGCAACGCGATCGCGGTGCTCGACGCGGCGCGCGAGCGGGTGCCCGACGAGCGCCTGGAGGCGGTGTTCGGGCGCATCTCGTTCTTCGTCAACGCGGGTGTGCGCTTCGTCGAGGAGCACGCCAAGCTGCGCGCGATGTCGATCTTGTGGGAGGAGCTGGGGCGCGAGCGCTACGGCGTCAAGGATCCCCGGCACCTGCGCTTCCGCTACGGCGTGCAGGTCAACTCACTGGGTCTGACCGAGGCGCAGCCGGAGAACAACGTGCAGCGGATCGTGCTGGAGGCGCTGGCGGTCACGCTCGGGCGCGACGCGCGCGCACGCGCGATCCAGCTGCCGGCCTGGAATGAGGCGCTTGGGTTGCCGCGCCCGTGGGACCAGCAGTGGTCGCTGCGCATCCAGCAGGTACTCGCCTACGAAACGGACATCCTCGAGTACCCGGACATCTTCGAGGGCTCCAAGGTGATGGAGGCGCTCGTCGCGGAGCTGTTGGAAGGGGCCCGCGCAGAGATGGCGGTGGTAGCCGAGCACGGCGGCGCGGTCGAGGCCGTCCCGTATATGAAGGCCGCGCTCGTGGACTCCCACCGTGAGCGCCTGCGCCGGATCGAGGCCGGCGAGCAGGTCGTTGTCGGGCAGAACCGCTTCACCGAGACGGAGATCTCGCCGCTGACCGCCGACGCCGAGGGCGGGATCCTCGTGGTCGACCCTGCGCTTGAAGCCGAGCAGATCGAGGCGCTGGCGCAGTGGCGCTCCGAGCGCGACCAGGAGGCAGTCGACCGTGCGCTGGCCTCGCTGGCGCAGGTGGCAGGCGAGGACAGCACATCTGAGAACCTGATGACGGCGACGATCGCTGCCGCGCGCGCGGGCGCGACCACCGGCGAGTGGGCGGCCACGCTCCGCAACGTGTTCGGCAGCTACCACGGACCTACGGGCGTCGGCGAGGCCGCAGCGGCGCGCGCCGATAGCGATGAGCTGAGCGAGCTGCGCGAGGAAGTTGCACAACTGCAGGAGCTGCTCGGGCGCCGGCCGAAGATCCTCGTCGGCAAGCCGGGGCTGGACGGGCATTCCAACGGCGCCGAGCAGATCGCCGTGCGTGCCCGCGATGCCGGTATGGACGTCGTCTACGAAGGAATCCGCCTGACCCCGGCGCAGATCGCCGCCTCTGCTCTGCAGGAGGGGGTGCACGTGATCGGCCTGTCGATCCTGTCGGGCTCACACCGCGAGCTGATACCGGCCGTGCTGGACGCGCTGCACGACGCCGGCGTGAACGCCCCTGTGGTGGTCGGCGGGATCATCCCCGAGCAGGATGTGGCGGCGCTGCGCAAGGCCGGCGTGGCTGGCGTCTACACACCGAAGGACTTCGACATCACCCGCATCATGCGCGACATCGTGGCGATCGTGACCGAGGCTGCCGAGCGACCGACAGTTGCCGCGGGCGGCGCGTCCGCCAACGGCTCGGCGTGAACGCAGACGGAGCTGCGCTTGGCGCGCGGCTGCGCGCGCGAGATCTGAGCGCGGCGCCGGCCGCTTTGAACCTGCTTGAGAGCAGCGCCCCGGCCGACCGCGAGCAGGCGGCGGCGCTGCTGGGCGAGGTCTCCCCCGCAGCGCTCGGCGGTGAGGCGCCGGCGCACGTGATCGGCGTGACGGGCCCGCCGGGTGCCGGCAAGTCAACGCTGCTGTCGGCGTTGCTGCACGCCTGGCGCGTGCAGCAACGCACGGTGGCGCTGCTGGCGATCGATCCGAGCTCACGCCGCTCCGGCGGCTCGCTGCTGGGCGATCGCGCGCGGATCGAGTTCGATCCGGCCGACGGGGGCGTGCTGATCCGCTCGAGCGCCGCTGAACAGCGTCTCGGCGGGCTGGCACGCACCACCCGCGCGGCAGCGGAGGCGCTGGCGGCGGCATTCGATGTCGTGGTGATCGAGACGGTCGGCGTGGGCCAGGCGGAGACGGACGTGGCCGACGTGGCGGACACGATCGCGGTCGTCGTGCAGCCGGGTAGCGGCGATGCGCTGCAGTTCCTGAAGTCGGGGATCATGGAGATTCCAGACGTGCTGGTGGTCACCAAGGCTGATCTCGGCCAGCTTGCGATGCGCGCCAGACGCGACCTGGCCGCCGCGCTGCGCTCGCTTGGGTCACGGGCAACGCGTGTGGTTGCGGTCTCTGCGCTGCCCCCCACGAGCGGCATCGAGGAGCTTGTAGCTGCGCTCGCTGAGCATCGTGACGGCCTTGACATCTCCGAGCGGCGCCTGCGGGCGCGGCGGGCCAGCGCGCTGATCGACTTCGTCGTGGAGCACGGCGAGCATGGCGTGCGCACGCTCGGGGGCCGCCGTGCAGCGGAGGTGTTGCTGGCCGCGCAAGGTCCCGGCCTGGACGTACCGGCGCTCGTGGCGGCGCTGGAGCAGCGCCTGGGATGAGACGCAACCTGCTGAGCATGTTCGGCGCGTTCGTGATCGCCAGCGCACTCGCGGGCGCGCTCGGCGCGGTCAACCTGGGCACGGCGCTCGCCTTCGGGCAGATGGCGTTTGCCGCGATGACCTTGTACGTGATCCTCAGACGCTGAGCACCCGCCCTACCGGCGCGGATCACCGCTCGCCGACATAGCCTTACAAGACGGTGAACTACAGCGCGCGCTTCGTAACAAAACCGCGCCGCGGCAGTCTGTAGGAGGAGAGCCATGATCATCCTTCTCAGCTTCGCCTTCCTGGCAGGTGCCGGCACGGCCCTGTCGCCGTGCGTGCTGCCGGTGCTGCCTGCGCTGCTCTCAGCCGGCGGCGTCGGCGGTCGGCGTCGCCCGCTGGGCATCGTCATCGGGCTGTCGGTGACGTTCACGGTGACGATCGTCGGGCTCGCCAACGTCGTCGACGGCGTCGGCCTGGGCAGCGATCCGCTGCGTGACGTGGCGATCGCGGTGCTGCTGGCGTTTGGCCTGGCGCTGCTGCTACCGGGCGTGTCCGCGCGCCTTGAGGCGCCCCTGTCACGACTCGCCCGCTTCGGCCCGCGCACGACCGGTGACGGCTTCGTCTCAGGCCTGCTCGTCGGCGGCGCACTGGGCTTCGTGTACACCCCGTGCGCCAGCCCGATCCTCGCGGCGGTGATCTCGGTCAGCGCGGCGTCCGGCAAAACGATCGCGATCGCGCTCGCCTATGCGCTCGGCTCGGCGATCGTGCTGCTGGTGCTCTCACTCGGTGGCAGACGTCTGTTCGATCGCGTCCGTAAGGCCGGTCGTGGTCCGCTGCTGCAGCGGGCGCTGGGGACGATCATGATCCTCACGGCGATCGCGATCGTGACCAACCTGGACGTCAACTTCGACCAGCTCGTCGCTGAAAAGATCCCGGACGTCAACCTCACCGCGTCGCTCGAGTGCTCCAAGACGGTCACCGGCCGGCTGCATGAAATCACCGGCCGTGAAGCGAAGCTCAAGGCCGCCAACGGTTCCTCCAGCTGCGGCGGTTCCACCACAACCGTTCGGCCGGCGGCCAAGGACGCAAGCCAGGCGACGCTGCTCGCCGACGCCCAGAAGCTGCCCGACCAATTTGAAGCCCCAGAATTCACGGACACCGAGGACTGGTTCAACACGCCCGGCAACCGCCCGCTCACGCTGGCGTCGCTGCGTGGCCGCGTGGTGCTGGTCGACTTCTGGACGTACACGTGCATCAACTGCATCCGCACGCTGCCCTACCTGAAGGCGTGGGATGCCGCCTACCGCAAGGACGGCCTCACGATCGTGGGCGTGGAGACGCCCGAGTTCGCGTTCGAGAAGGAGGCCGGCAACGTCAGCGACGCGATCTCGCAGTTCGGCCTGCGCTACCCGGTGGTCCAGGACAACGAAATGGGCACCTGGAACGCCTACGACAACGAGTACTGGCCGGCCGACTACCTGATCGACGCCCACGGCCAGGTTCGCTACGCCACCTTCGGCGAGGGCGACTACGAACAGACCGAAACGGCGATCCGCGCGCTGCTGGCGGAAGCCGGAGCCCACGTCGGCGCCAAGAGCCACCCCACGGACGTGGTCAAGCCAACGGAAGCTGCCACCCCGGAGACCTACCTGGGGACCAAACGCGCGGAAGGCTGGATCAACGGACCTAAGTCCGGGCTCCACGACTACGGGCCGCCGCCGAGCGGTGCGCTGGCGCTCAACGACTTCGCCTACAGCGGCACGTGGAACATCGCCGGCCAGCCCGCGGAAGCCGTCTCCGGCGCGGGCATCGACATGGAGTTCTACGCCAAGAACGCCTACCTCGTGCTCAGCTCGCCCGGGGAACGCCCGCTGCCGGTGCAGGTGCTGCTGGACGGTCGCCCGATCCCGGCAGCCGACGCCGGCGCCGACGTCCACAACGGCGTCGTGACCGTGCGCCGCCAGCGCCTGTACTGGCTGGTGTCGCTGGGGCGCGACGAACGCCACCGCCTGTCGCTGCGGTTCGCCGACGGCGTGACCGGCTACGCGTTCACGTTCGGCTGAGAGCCGGCCGCAGTGCCCGACGCGGACGTCGCTCCCGGGCAGAGCGCCCCCGTGCGCCTACAATGCGCTACATGGAGGGCTCGATGGCAGAGACGAGCGCGCGCAGCTGGCTGCGTTGCTATCGCTGCTGGTCCCAGGATCTCGAGGTCCAGGTCCACTACGAGGGCATCCACAAGATCGACCCCGACACCGGCGAGCGCGCTGAAGTAGTCGACGAGCTGCAGGAGGCGGTCGTGCAGTGTCTGGACTGCATGCACGACCAGCCCCACCTCGGCTTCAACAACGGACGCGTCGAGCCGATTGAGGATCGCTGGGAACGAATGATCGCCGGCACCCCCTGGGTTGCCTCGTGCACCGTCACAGTGGACTCCGAAGACGTCGAGAGCTGCTCCGGGCCAGAGGCGGGCGACGCGCTCTCCTACGCGGCCTTCGGCGAGCATGGCGTGCGCGAGTTCTTCACCCATGTGCGTTTCCACAAGCACGAAGACGACGCCCGCATCATCGTGCACCTGCTGGTCGAGCTGTATGCGCGCTCGCTGGAGGAGGCAACCGACGTGCTCGAGTCCTCCGCCCGCGGCGCGCTGACGATCACCTCGCTGGCCGAGGAGTCACGCCCGCCGGCAGCCGGCGGCGAGAACCATGGCCACGACTAGACCGGTGACAGGCGCATCACTGGGATGGGCCTGATTCCGGCGGTGCGCTGTTCGTAGGCGTCGTAGCCGCTGTAGACGAGCTTGGCCAGCTCGAACAGGCGGGCGTGGTCCTCGCCGTGTGTCTCGTGTGCGACGTAGGAGCCGGTGCGCCCCATCGCCTCCAGCTTGACGTCGGGGTTGGCCTTGAGGTTGTAGTACCACGCGGGGAGCTTCGCTCGCCCGTAGCTGGACGCCATCAAGATCACGTCCTCGCCGTCGGTGAAATACAGGAGCGGGACGGTCCGCTCGCGCCCCGAACGCGCACCACGAACGGTGACCAGCACGATCGGGATCACGCCGAGCGTGTGAGACGCACGCCCGCTCGATACGCGCAGCAGCCACGGATCGATCCGTGCGCCGACCTGCGAGGAGAACCAGGTACCGGGCTTGCTGAGCGCGAACGCGGTCAGGCGACGCTTGAGCTCGGAGCTCTGAGCCTTCTTGGGATCGACCGCTGGGATCGCCCCGATCATCGGCTCAGCCCAAGCGCTGTTCCAGCGCGTCCAGCTGGGCGTTCAGCTCAGCCGGCAGGTTGTCGAATTTCGCCAGGTACTCACGGAACTGCGGTAGCTGGCTGCGCCACTCGTCGGTATCGACCCGCAACAGCTCGGCCATCGCCTCCGCGGGAACGTCGAGGCCGCGGGTGTCGATGCCGTCCGGTCCGACCGGCGGGATCAGGCCGATGGGCGTCTCGTTCGCCGCGCCGTGTCCTGCGCAGCGCGCGAATACCCACGACAGCACACGCGAGTTCTCACCATAGCCGGGCCACAGGAAGCGCCCGTCGGGGTCCTTGCGGAACCAGTTGACGTAGAAGATCTTCGGCAGCTTCGCGCGGCGGGCGGGATCGGATTTCCCCATCTCCAGCCAATGGGCGAAGTAGTCGGCCATGTTGTAGCCGCAGAACGGCAGCATCGCGAACGGATCGAAGCGCAGTTCGCCGACCGTGCCGGCGGCTGCTGCCGTCTTCTCCGAGCTCATTACCGAGCCGAGGAACACGCCGTGCTCCCAGTCCAGCGCCTCGGTCACCAGTGGTACGACGGTCGAGCGCCGTCCGCCGAACAGCATCGCGTCGATCGGCACACCGGCCGGGTCCTCCCACTCGGCGGCGATCGCCGGGTCCTGTGCCGCCGGCGCAGTGAAGCGTGCGTTCGGGTGCGCTGACGGCGTTCCCGACTCGGGCGTCCAGTCGTTGCCGTGCCAATCGATCAGATGCGCAGGCGGCTCCTTGGTCAGACCCTCCCACCAGATGTCTCCGTCATCGGTCTTGGCACAGTTGGTGAAGATCGTGTTGCGCTCGATCGTGTGGATCGCGTTCGGGTTGGTGTCATTGCCCGTCCCGGGGGCCACACCGAAGAAGCCGGCCTCAGGGTTGATCGCGTACAGGCGTCCGTCATCGCCAAACTTCATCCAGGCGATGTCATCGCCGATCGTCTCGACCGTCCAGCCTTCGATCGTCGGCACGAGCATCGCCAGGTTGGTCTTGCCGCAGGCACTGGGGAAAGCACCGGCGATGTACTTGACCTCGCCCTCCGGCGAGGTCAGCTTGAGGATCAGCATGTGCTCGGCCATCCAGCCCTCGTCACGCGCCATCACCGAGGCAATCCGCAGCGCGAAGCACTTCTTGCCCAGCAGCGCGTTGCCGCCGTAGCCGGAGCCGAACGACCAGATCTCGCGCGTGTCGGGAAAGTGCACGATGTACTTGTTCTCGGCATTGCACGGCCACGACACGTCCTGGGCGCCGTCCGTCAACGGCATGCCCACGGTGTGCATGCAGGGGACGAAGTCGCCCTCGCTGCCGAGCGCATCCAGAGCGCCCTGCCCCATGCGCGTCATGATCCGCATGTTCACCGCCACGTAGATGGAGTCGGTCAACTGCACGCCTACATGGCTCTTGTCCGAGCCGAGCGGCCCCATCGAGAACGGCACCACGTACATCGTGCGTCCCCGCATCGAGCCGGTGAACAGCTCTGTCAGCTCATCGCGCATCTCGGCCGGATCGCGCCAGTTGTTGGTCGGGCCGGCTTCCTCCTCGGTGGCGGAGCAGATGAACGTGCGATCCTCGACCCGCGCCACGTCCCCCGGGTCCGACAGCGCCAGATACGAGTTGGGCCGCTTGGCGTCGGAGAGCCGCTCGAAGGTGCCCGCGTCGACGAGCTCCTGGCAGAGGCGGTCGTACTCCTCGGCAGAGCCGTCACACCAGTAGATCTGGTCGGGTTCGGTCAGCGTCGCGACCTCCTCGACCCAGGTCAGCAGGCGCTCGTTCTTGGTGGGGGCGGGAACGGTGGTGTTCATGGGGTCGAAACGGCTCCTAGGTTGGCGGGCAAAATGGGCACGCGCCGAGCGGCGCTGCTGCCGGGCCACGGCTGGCTCCGGGAAACAGAAAACGCCCATCCGTGGGCGAGAGGCAAAGCGTATCGCACGATCCAAGCGCCCGGCAAGTCGCGCGGCTACTCGACATTCCCCTCCGCGGAGCCCGTGCCGGGAGTCTTGCGGGGAACGAGCACAAGGCGCTTGAACTCGGCCACAAGCACGCCGTCCTGGTTGAGCACGCGCGTGTGCACCTTGACAGTGCCGCGATCGGGCTTGGACTTGGACTCCTTCTTCTCAAGCACCTCCGACTCGCAGAACAGCGTGTCGCCGTGGAACACCGGAGCGGGATGCTTGAGCTCTTCGGTCGCCAGGTTGGCGATCGCCTTGCCGCTGACGTCGCTCACCGACATCCCCAGCGCCAGCGAGTACACGAGCGGACCGACCACCACGTTGCGGCCCTGCTGGGATTTGGCCGCATAGACGTCGTTGAGGTGCAACGGGTGGTGGTTCATCGTGATCAGGCAGAACAGGTGATCGTCTGACTCGGTCACGGTCTTTGCAGGCCAGTGCTTGTAGACGGCGCCAACCTCGAACTCCTCCAGGTAGCGGCCATACGGGTGGGCGCCGCTCGCCTCGCGCGCGGCCTGCTCGGTCTCGACGGTCTGGGTCTCGCTCATGTAGGTCGTGGGTCTCCTGTGGCAGGGGGATCGGATCAAGCCGCATGCGGCATTTCGACCGCCAACTCTAGTGGGCACTGGGTGCCGGCTGCCTCCCGCCAAGCCGCACTGACGCTGCGCAGACGTCCGGCTGAACGGCCAATGGACAGGCGTATCCGGGAGCTGGATCGCACGGCGTACAGCCGGGCGGCCCGGGGGTGGGCACCGGAGCCGGCGACGGTGGTGGCGTCGGAGCCGGCGACGGTGGTGGCGTCGGCGTCGGCGAGGACGACTGTCCGACGGCCTGCGCAAAGGAAGCGGCGGACGGCAGCCCGCAGACGACGTCGTAGGCCTGCGCCAGAGCGCTCGCACCGTCGAAGCCGACCAGCGAATGCCCGCGCGAGTACAGCAGCCGTACCCCGTGGGCGCCCAGCGGCGATCCGTGCAGCGACAGATCGCACAGCGCGGAGGTAGGCCCGGTGAGCGGATGCGTGAACGGGTCGGCAAGCGTGCTCACCAGGGCCACGCCCAGTGCGCGTCGTGCGCTGAGCCGGACATGCACGGACACGGGGTCCAGCAGCGGCGAGGGTCGATTGACGAGCAGCACCAGCGCCCGTGGGACACCCGCTGTCCCACGTTGCACCGTCCCGGCGAGCAGATAGTCATCGCCGACTGGCCCGCTGACCGCCGGCTGCAGCGAGCTCGCCGTGATTCTCTGCCCCTGGGCGGCGTGGTGGAAGCTGATCTCCGCCAGCGCCAGATCATCCGGTGCGGCAGAGAGGCTGATAGACCAGCTACGCCCGCCGGATGACGCGTTGGCGCGGTCGAGGCCGGCCGCGTTGGGCGGCCTCGGAGCACTGGCGAAGGCCGAGCTGGCAACCAGTGCCACGGTCGCCACAAGCAGCGTCAGCAGGGCCAACCGGACGCGCATCATCAATACTTGTTTAGCACCGATCGTTCAAACCGCTGCCCCAGCTGACCCAGGAGAGCCCTTGCGCAACCCCCGAGACTTCCTCAAGCCGCTCGCAATCGACGCGCCCGAGCCGGTGCGGGAGATCCCCTTCAAGCCCTCGCGGATGATCCATTTCCTCGACTTCTCCAACGAGAAGATGGTCGCCAAGGTCCCCGACATCGCACCCACCGTCGACATCCTCCTGGGCAACCTCGAGGACGCTGTCCCCGTTGACCGCAAGCTGGCTGCACGCGCCGGGCTGATCAAGGTCGGCCGCGAGATCGAGCTCGGCGACACGGCGTTGTGGACGCGCGTCAACGAGCTCGCCTCGCCGTGGGTGCTCGACGACCTGACCGAACTGGTCACCGAGATCGGCCACAAGCTCGAGGTGATCATGATCCCCAAGGTCGAGGGGCCGTGGGACATCCACTACGTCGACCGCCTGCTGGCACAGCTGGAGGCCAAGGCCGGGCTGGAGCGCCCGCTGCTGATCCACGCGATCCTGGAGACTGCGCAGGGCGTGGCCAACCTCGAGGAGATCGCGTGTGCCTCGCCCCGCATCCAGGGGATGAGCTTCGGCCCCGCCGACCTGGCAGCGTCGCGGCGGATGAAGACCACGCGCGTCGGTGGCGGGCATCCCGGATACCGCACGATCGCCGACCCTGACACCGAGCATCCGGATGCGCCGCGCGCCAGCTACCAGCAGGACCCTTGGCACTACTCGATTGCACGCATGGTCGATGCCTGCACCTCCGTCGGTGCCCTGCCTTTCTACGGCCCATACGGGGACATCAAGGACGTCGAGGGCTGCGAGACCCAGTTCCGGGCATCGTTCCTGCTCGGCTGCGTCGGCGCCTGGTCGCTGCATCCGGTGCAGATCGACATCGCCAAGAAGGTCTACTCCCCCGACCCCGACGAGGTGGCGTTCGCCAAAAAGGTGATCGCAGCGATCACCGACGGGCGCGGCGTGCACATGATCGACGGCAAGATGCAGGACGACGCAACCTGGAAGCAGTGCAAGGTGATGGTCAACCTCGCTGAAATGCTCGCTAAAAAGGATCCTGAGCTGCGCGAGCGGTACGGCTTTGGCGAGGACCTATAGGCTTCCGCGCCGCATGAGATTCTTTGAGTACGAGGCCCGCGAGGTCGTCAAGCGCTCCGGCATCCCCGTCACCGACTACGGCTTCACGACCGATCCCGCCGAGGCGCGCGAGATCGCCGAGCGGATCGGCGGCCCCACGGTGATCAAGTCGCAGGTGCTGACCGGCGGGCGTATGAAGGCCGGCGGCGTCAAGTTCGCCGACACGCCCGAGGAAGCCGAGAGCCACGCCCGCGACATCCTCGCGCTGGAGATCAACGGCCACATGCCCCGCGGCGTGCTCGTGGATCCCAAGGCCGAAGTCGAGCAGGAGTACTACGCGGGCGTCGTCTGGGACGGGATCCGCAAGCAGCCGGTGATGATCTTCTCTCCCGTCGGCGGCATCGACATCGAGCAGGTCGCCGAGGAGCAGCCCGACAAGGTGGGGCGTCGGCACTTCTCCAACATCCTCCCCTTCAGCGAGTTCCAGGCCAAGGAGGTGATCGCCGCGACCGGCGTCACCGGCTCGGCGCTGAACAAGCTCGTCCCGATCGTCACGCGCCTGGCGAAGCTGTTCGTCGAGAACGACATGGTGCTCGCCGAGATCAACCCACTCGGACGGCTCGCCGACGGATCGTTCGTCGCGCTGGACGCGCACATGGATATCGAGAACGAGGCCCGCGGGCGTCACAAGAAGCTGCTCGCCGACCTGGGTGTCGGCGACGATGAGACGCGTCAGGCACGTGAGGCAACCCCGTTCGAGCTCGCCGGCGAGGCCGTCGACTCCGAGGACCATCGCGGCGTCGCCGGCAACGTCACTGAGTTCGACGGCAACCTCGGGCTCGTGATCGGAGCGGGTGGAGGTTCGCTGACGCTGTTCGACGCCGTACGCGCACACGGCGGCAAGCCTGCCAACTACTGCGAGATCGGCGGCAACCCATCGGTGTCCAAGGCCTGCGGGCTGGCGAAGCTCGTGCTGCAGAAGCCCGGCGTGGACAAGATCGCAGTGATGATGTCGATTGTCTCCAACACCCGCGTGGACATCGTCGCCCGCGGTGTCATCAAGGCGTGCGTCGAGCTCGGCTACGACCCGGCGGAGAAGATCGCGATCTTCCGTATTCCCGGCGCCTGGGAGGAAGAGGGCTTCAAGATCCTTGAGAAGTACGGCGTCGACTACGCCGACCGCTCCGTCTCGCTCAACGAGGCCGCGCGACGTGCCGTCGAGAAGATCCAAGGGGCCGGCTCATGAGCATCCTGATCGACTCGGAGACGACGTTCATCGTCCAGGGCATCACCGGGCGCGAGGCGGTCAACCTGACGCGCGAGTGCCTGGACTACGGCACCGGCGCGAAGGTCGTCGGCGGCGTCACACCAGGGCGACTCGGCCGCGAGGTGCACGGCGTCCCCGTTTTCGACACGGTCGCCCAGGCAGTCGAGCACCACGGTGAGCCGATCTACGGCTCGGTCGTGACGGTACCGCCGGCGTTCACCAAGGACGCGGTGTTCGAGGCGATCGAGAACGGCGTGAAGCTGATCGTGATCGTCACAGAGCGCATTCCCCGTCGCGACGTCGCCGAGATGGTCGAGCTGGCCGCGCTGCGGGGATCTCGCATCATCGGGCCCAACTGCCTGGGGATCATCGTGCCCGACGTGATCAAGATGGGCGGCATCGGCGGCCCCGCCAAGAACGCAGCACAGGCCTATACCCCGGGCCCGATCGGCGTGATCTCGCGTTCCGGTGGAATGACGACCGAGATGTCCTCGACGCTCAGCGCCGCCGGCCTCGGCCAATCGACGGCCGTGTCGATCGGCGGCGACGCGATTATCGGCCAGAGCTATGCGGAGCTAATGCCGCTGTTCGAGGCGGACACGCAGACTCAGGGGATTGTCATCTACACCGAGCCCGGCGGCCGCATGGAGGCCGAGCTGGCCCGCTGGGTCACCGAGCACAACTCGCGCCTGCCGATCGTCGCGTTCATGGCCGGACGCTTCATGGACGAGATGCCCGGCATGAGCTTCGGCCACGCAGGCACGATCGTCGAAGGCATCCAGGACACCGCCTCGGAGAAGATCACCCGCTTGGCGCAGGCCGGTATCGCTGTCGCTGAGCGGATCGAGGACATCCCCGAGATGATCCGGGCGAAGATCGCCGCATCGTCCCCGGCAGCGGACAGGAGCCCTTCATGAGAAAGGACGCCATCTTCATCGCCGTCGAGGTCGATGACGCCGTCGCCGCAGACGCCGCCGCGGCGGCCAAGCTGGCGGAGGTCTGCCCGGTCGACATCTTCGCCGTCACCGCCGGCACGCTGGAGATCGTCGAGAAGAACCTCGACGAGTGCGTGCTGTGCCGCCTGTGCCTGGACGCGGTGGCTGGGTGGGATCCGCTGCCTGTGCACGTGCTCAAGCTCTACGAGGACGGCGCTGAGCTGTAGGCTCAGCCGATGAACGAAAACTTCTCCCTCGTGGTCATGTGCTTCTGCCTGCTCGCCTCGCTGGCGTTCCTGGCAGTAGAGCTCACCTCCTACCACTGACGCGGAGCACCGGGGACCGGGAGCGCCGCGGTGGCTAACCGTGCTTGCGCGCCTTCGGCGTACGTTCGCGCTCCTGGTGGCGCTCGACGACGTTGATGATCAGGCGGATGAACTGCTCGGGACCCGAGGCCTTGGCCTGGCCGTAGGTGAACGCCTCGACCCAGTCGGCCACCTTTGCTTCGCGGGCCATCACGTTGAAGAACTCGCGCCGCATGTCCACGCGTACCCGCGCGTCCGCGGCGGGTCCCTTGGTCACCTTGACGCCGGGCATCTCCAGGCGGAAGTGCTGCACGTCGCCCCTGCCCCGCAGCTCGACGCCGACAACCAGCTTGATCGGCTCCAGCGCCGGCACTTCTCCGACGAACCTGCGCGTCGCAGCCTCGATCAGAGCCTTGGCGTCGTCTGCCATATGCCTGCTTCTCTCCTCCTGGCCCGCGTGGCGGTCCGTCGTTGTGTCAGATCTTATGACGCTGCAGCAGCTTGCGCCCAATCACCATGCGCTGAATCTCCGAGGTACCCTCGCCGATCAGCAGCAGCGGCGCATCGCGATAGAGACGCTCGATCTCGTACTCCTTGGAGTAGCCATAGCCGCCGTGGATGCGGAAGGACTCCTCCACACAAAAGCGCCCGGCCTCAGAGGCAAACAGCTTGGCCATGCCGGCCTCCAGATCGGAGCGCTCGCCCGCATCCTTCAGGCGGGCAGCACGCAGCGTCAGCAACCGCGCCGCGTCGACCTGGGTAGCCATGTCGGCGAGCTTGAACTGGATCGCCTGATGCTCTGAGATCGGCTTGCCGAACGTCTTGCGCTCCTGCGAGTAGCGCAGCGCGAGCTCGAGCGCGCGCTGGGCGATGCCGACACCGCGGGCGGCCACGTTGACACGCCCCACCTCGAGCGCATCCATCATCTGCGGGAAGCCCTTGTTGAGCCCTGCGTCCTCGCCGCCGAGGATGTTCTCGGCCGGACACCTGTAGCCGTCGAACACCAGCTCGGTCGACTCAACACCCTTGTAGCCCATCTTGCGCAGCTGCGGCGGAACCGTCAGGCCGGCGTAGGGACCGGTGTTCTCGCTGACGCCACCTTCCTTCTCGGCGATGAAGCACGTCATGCCCTTATAGGCCTTCTCAGCACCAGGGTCGGTCTTGACCAGCACAAACACCAGGTCCGAGCGCAGGCCGTTGGTCACCCACATCTTCTGGCCGTTGATCTCATATGCGCCGTCATCGACCTTCTTCGCCGAGGTTTTTATCGCCTGCACATCCGAGCCCAGCTCCGGCTCGGACAGCGAGAACGCGGCGCGAATCTCGCCGGTTGCCATCCGCGGCAGGTACTTCTGCTTCTGCTCCTCGGTGCCGAACTTCATCAGCAGGTAGGAGCCGATGAAATGCGTGTTGATCACGCCCGAGATCGAGATCCAGCCGCGCGAGAGCTCCTCGACGATCATCGCGTAGGTCGTCAGGTCCAGGCCCATGCCGCCGTACTCTTCGGGGATCGTCACCCCGAACAGGCCGAGCTCCTTCATCTGCTCGACGATCGGCTCCGGGAAGGCGTCCTCGTGGTCGTAGTGCTCAGCGTTGGGCAGGATCTGCTCGTCGGCGAACTGGTGGACCATCTCGGTTATCGCCTGCTGCTCGTCGGTCTTCTCGGTGTAGGCGTTGGCGGCTACGGCCATCTGATTTGTGCTCCAGGGTCGTTTAAGCGAGTTCAAGGGAGAATACCGCCGTGAACTTCGCTCGCGACATCCTCGACCGCAGCGAGCCGGACGCCGTGGCGTTGCTCGAGCTCGGGCGCGACGGCTCACGCAGGCAGTGGAGCTTCGGCCAGGTTGCCGAGCGCTCGGCGCGGATGGCGGGAACGCTGCAGCGCCTGGGAGTGGGTCGCGGCGACGTCGTGATGACACTGATCGGCAACCGCCCCGAGTGGGTGCTGAGCATGCTTGCCTGCTTTCGCATCGGCGCAGTGGTACTGCCATGCACGGAGCAGCTGCGTGCGAAAGACCTGCGCATGCGCATCGACGTCGCCGATCCGGCGCTGATCCTTGCCGACGAGCGCAACCGCCGGGAGCTCGACGCCGCCGTGGCTCCTCTCTCCGGCGACGTCGCCGTCTCCTACCTGCCCGACGAGAGCTTGTTCGAGGCCGAGCCTGTGCCGGCCGTTGAGCTGGAGCCCAGCGATCCGTGCCTGATCACGTTCACCAGCGGCACCGCCGGTGAGCCAAAGGCGGTCATGCACGCACAGCGCTACCTCGACGGCCAGCGGACGCAGGCCGAGCACTGGCTGGGCGCGCGCAGCGGCGAGCTTGTCTGGTGCACCGCCGCCAGCGGCTGGTCGAAGTCGGCGCGCAACGTGTTCATCGCGCCGTGGCTGTCCGGGGCGACGGCACTGCTGCACGATGCGCGCTTTGATCCTGAGGAGCGCCTTGCGCTGCTGGAGCGCGAGAACGTGAACGTGCTTTGCATGGCGCCGACCGAGTACCGGGTGATCGCCAAGCGCGCAACGCTGCGCCCGTTCCCGCAGCTGCGCGGGATGGTCGCCGCCGGCGAGGCGCTCAACCCGGAGGTGCTGCGCGTCTGGCGGGCGGCGACGGGCCTTGAGATCCGCGATGGCTACGGGCAGACTGAGACGGGCCAGACGACTGGCACGCCGCTGCACCTGGACGCGCGACCCGGCTCGATGGGCATAGCGCTCCCCGGCGTCGAGCTTGCCGTCGTCGAGGGCGAGCTGACGGTCGACCCCGAAAGCGTGCCGACGTTCTTCCTCGGCTATCTCGGCGAGCACGTGCTCGCCGGTCAGCGAGCCGCGGGCGGTGGGCGGAGCTGGCAGGTCGAGGACCGTCGGCAGCAGGGCCCGTGGCACACCGGCGACAGGGTCACCCAGGACGATGACGGCTGGATGTACTTCGAGGGGCGGGCAGATGACGTAATCGTCTCCGCCGGATATCGCATCGGGCCGTTCGAGGTCGAGTCCGCACTGGTCGCACACCCTGCCGTGGCCGAGGCCGCCGCCGTGGCCGCGCCCGATGAGGAGCGCGGATCGGTCGTGCGTGCCGTGGTCGTGCTGGCAGGCGGCGACTACGTCGCCTCGCCGGAGCTCGCCCGCGAGCTGCAAGAGCACGTCAAGCGCGAGACCGCGCCGTACAAGTACCCCCGCATCGTCGAGTTCGCGGACGAGCTGCCGAAGACCTCGAGCGGCAAGGTCAAGCGCTCACAGCTTCGCGGCCAAGGCCAGCGCGCCTAAGCGGCGATCAGCTCCATCGCCGGTGCCTGCTCGACGGGCTCCTCGGCCTCCTGCACGACCGTCGCCGGCGGGCGCAGCACCAGGAACGCCGCCAGCACGCCCACCCCGACGCAGGCTGCCGCCACCGCGTATGCGAGGTGGTAGCCACCGGTCAGCGAGCTCAGCAGCGGGTGACCGGCTGCGCTCAACGCCTTCGTGTGGTCTGTGGCGACGGTACCGAGCGTCGCCAGGCCGATCGCCCCGAACAGCTGGACTGAGACGTTGATGATGCCCGACGCCAAGCCCGCATCGCGCGCGGGTGCGTCGGCCATCCCGATGCTCAGCAGCGGCAGGAACGAGGCGCCGGCGCCGACGCCGAGCGCCAGGAAGGCGAAGAACAGGCCGGGGAAGTAGCTCGCGTGAACGCCCTGCACCGCCAGCAGCAGCAGCCCGACGATAATCCCCACCAGCCCCGCCGCGAGCGTCTGTACGGCACCGAAGCGCTCGACCGCACGCGCGGAGAGCCCCATCGACATCGCGGCAATCGCGATCGTCAGCGGCATGAACGCCAGGCCCGTGTCGATCGCGTCGTAGCCGAGCACCCGCTCGAGGTAAAGCGCCCCGAGGAAGAACGCCGAGTACATGCCTGTGATCAACAGGCCACGCACGAGGCTCGAGCCCATCAGCATGCGCAGGCGCAGGACGCGCAGCGGCATGATCGGGTTGGCGACGCGCGCCTCGACCGTCAGGAATGACGCCAGCAGCACCAGCGAGCCGCCGGCTGCGCCCAGCGTGCGCGCTGACAGCACGCCGTATTCGCTGGACTTGACGATCGCGAACGCGCCCAGCATGGTGGCGAGCGTGATCAGGATCGAGCCGAGCACGTCCACGCCGCCCGCGAGCCCGATGCCCTCGTTCTCCTCGATCAGCATCGACCCGAACACGAATGCGAAGATGCCGATCGGCACGTTGACGAAGAAGATCCAGTGCCAGCTCAAAGACTGTGTGAGCGCCCCGCCGGCCAGCAGGCCGATCGAGCCGCCCCCGGCGGAGACGAACGCGTACATGCCCATCGCCTTGGCTTGCTCGGCACGCTCGGGGAACTCCGTGACGATGATTGCCAGGATCACGCTCGACGCCACCGCGCCGCCGACGCCCTGGATCAGGCGGGCACCGATCAGCATCGCCTGGCTGTCGGAGACGCCGCACAGGATCGAAGCCACCACGAACAGAACGAGCCCGCTGAGGAACACCTTCTTGCGACCGACGAGGTCGCCGAACCTGCCGGCCAGCAGCAGGAAGCCGCCGAACGTGATCAGGTAGCCGTCTATCACCCACGTGAGATTCGCCTGCGTGAAGTGCAGCTCACGCTGGATCGACGGCAGTGCCACGTTCACGATCGTCGCGTCGAGCACCATCATCAGCTGCCCGAGGCACAGCACCCCGAGCGCGATCCAGCGGCGGCGCTCGCGTCTGTGCGCGGTTGCGGCTGAGGCCTGTTCGGCGTTGTTGCTGCTGGCGGTGATCGTGCTCATGTCGCTCCTTCTCGTGTCGGTCGAGGGAACAACATAGCAGGGACTATCATTCTTACAAGTATTATCTTGTTACCAGTGATGGTTGACTTTCCGTGGTATAATCGGCGCGTTATGAGTGATGACACGCGGTCGTGCGAATTGGGCTCAATGGTGCTGCTGACGCGGCTGGCCAAGCAGGTCTACCGCCGCAGCAGCGAGGAGCTGCTGGGCATACACATGCGCCTCGTGATGGCGCTCAGCTACCTGCGCGACCACGACGGCGCGCCCCAGCAGGAGTTGGCCGAGGCGCTGTGCATGGACGCCAACAACGTCGTGTTGCTGCTGAACGAGCTCGAGGATCTCGGACACGTCGCGCGACGGCGCGACCCCGACGATCGCCGGCGCCACCGCGTCGAGCTGACACCGGCAGGGCGCAGTGCGCTGATCAACGCAGAGCGCGCTCAGGAGACGATCGAGGACGACGTCCTGCAGGCGCTGGATGCGGATGAACGCGCCACGCTATGGCGCCTGCTGAAGCGCGCGCTGAAGGGTGCCGAGCCGGACGTGACCGAGCCGGCCGACGCAGCCGTCGCCTCGATCTCCGCGTAGCGCTCAGCCGAGCGCGACGATCGCGTCGATCTCGACCTGTGCGCCGCGGGGCAACCCGGCCACCTCTACCGCCACGCGCGCCGGCGGATCGTCCGTGAAGAACGATCCATAGACCTCGTTGACCTCCGCAAAGGCCGCCAGATCCGTCATATACACGGTCATGCGCAGCGCGCGCGCGAGCGAGGTGCCCGCCGCGTCACACACCGCCTGCAGGTTCTGCAAGCAGCGGTGAGCCTGCTCCGCGGCACTCGCGCCGACCAGCTCGCCCGTCTGCGGGTCAAGCGGTATCTGCCCTGAGCAGAACAGCAGATCACCGGCGCGCACAGCATGGCTATACGGCCCGATCGCGGGCGGGGCCGATGCTGCCTGAACCGTCTCGCGTTCCTGGGTCACAAGCCGGACACTACCGTCCACCGGCACGCGCCCGGCGCCGCGCCGCCGCGAAACGCAATAGATTCCGATGGATGCAACCTTCGGCACGGAAGCTAGCTGCAGCGCTGCTGACGGCCTGCGCTTGGATCTGCGTGCTGGGCGCCTTCCTGTCGAGCGCCCCCGCCGACGCCCAGATCGCGTTCACGCCGTGCGACAACAGCAACAACTTCGCCTGCGGACATCTCACCGTGCCGCTGGACCCCAGCGGCGTCACGCCGGGCACGATCACGCTGGCCATCCGTCGCCACCTGGCACCCGTGGGCGAAGCGCGCAGCGCGATCATCGCGCTGGCCGGCGGCCCAGGACAGTCGGCGCTGCCGTTCGCCGAAACGTTCGCCGAACTGCTCGGCCCGATCGCCGCCACGCGTGATCTGATCGTGTTCGACCAGCGTGGCATCGGCCTGTCTGACCCGCTGTCCTGCCATGCCTTCGAAGTCCCCAACCTGTACCACTCCTTCGGTTCGCTGATCGAAGCATGCGGCGATCAGCTGGGGACGGCGCGAAGCTTTTACACGACCGCTGACACGGTTGCCGATATCGAGGCGATTCGTCGGGCGGGAGGCTATGAAAAGCTCGTCCTGTACGGCACCAGCTACGGCACGAAGGTGGCCGAGCAGTACGCCCAGGACTACCCAAGCCACGTCGAAGCGCTGGTACTCGACTCGGTCGTCCCGCCCAACGGACCGGAAGCGCTCAATCGCTCCACGTTCGCGGCCGTGCCGCGGATCCTGCGCCAGCTATGCGCCGATGAGCTGTGCGCGCACATCACCACCAACCCCGTCTCCGACCTGACACGAGTGGTCAAGCGGATGAGCCGATCGCCCCTGCGCGGACGCTACGTCGACGGCGCAGGCAACGCCCATTCGGTTTCGTTGACGTCCAACGCGCTCGTCGAACTGCTGCTCGCCGGAGACTTCTCGCCGCCGCTGCGCGCCGAATTCCTCACCGCGATCGCAGCCGCTGCACGAGGCGACACGGCGCCTCTTGCGCGCCTGCTGGTGACGGCTGCACACGCCGAAGGCGAACAGGAAGACTTCGACCAGCCGCTGTATTACGCAACGAGCTGCGAAGAGCAGAGCTTCCCGTGGAGCCGCGCGGCCACCCCGCAGGCACGCATCGCTCAGGCCACGACCGCCGCAAACGCACTCCCGGCCAGCGCATTTGCTCCCTTCACGGCTGCCAACGCACTGGCGCTCAGCGATGTCAGCGCGTGCGCCTACTGGCCATTCAGCACGCCGGCGCCGGTGCCGGACGACGCGCCGCTGCCGAACGTCCCGACGCTGATCCTCAGCGGCGCCGACGACCTACGCACCCCGACAGCCAACGCCCGCGAAGTGGCCAAGGCGATTCCCGACGCCCACCTGCTGGTAGTGCCCTACACCGGCCACTCGGTGCTCACCACCGAGCAGACACCATGTGCCAGCGAAGCGCTGCAGTCGCTGTTCGCCTCCAGCGCAGTGAAGCCCTGCCGCACAGCGCCGCCGCCGCCGAGCGTGCGCCCGCCACCATTGCCGCCGCAGCGGCTGGCGCTCGTGTCGCCCAGCGGCGGCTACAGCGGCCTGCCAGGACGGACGCTGCATGCGGTCACGCTGACGCTCGATGACTTCATTCGCCAGCTGGAGCTCCAGCTGGCGTTCAGTGGTGCCTCCGAAGGCCCCGGGTCGCTACCGGTGCTGCGCACGGGAGGCTTGCGTGCCGGCTGGGGAGATCTCGCGGACAGCGTGTTCAACCTGCACGGCTACTCCTACGTGCCGAACGTGACGCTGTCGGGCTCGATCTCCGCAAGCGCAGTTGAACTGCACGTCGGCGGATCTGCGGCTGCTCGTGGCACGCTGCGACTCGGTCCCCACAGATCGCTTGTGGGCAGACTCGCAGGCAAACACGTCGTGCTGGTGGCGAGTTCCACGGCGACTGCAGCTATTGTCGGGGACGATGCGCAGGCGAGCAATCACCCTGGCGCTGGCACTGGCGCCGGTGCTGCTGCTCGCCGGCTCGCCAAGCTCCTCGGCCGCATCCAGCCTTAGCTTCATACCCTGCCCCAGCGCGACTGCCTTCAGCTGCACGTCGCTACCAGTTCCGCTCGACCGCACGGCAGCCGTAGCGGGAACGATCTCGCTGAGCGTCGAGCGCAAGCTCGCCGCTGCCACCCCCAGCCGCGACGCAGTGGTGGCACTCGCCGGAGGGCCCGGCCAGCCGGCACTGCCGCTGGCCGAATTCATCTCCCAGGCGATCGCCCCTGCGCTCGGGTCACGTGATCTGCTCGTGTTCGACCAGCGCGGCACCGGCTCCTCCGATCCGCTGAGCTGCAGTGCCTTTGAAACGTTCAGCGCGAAGCCCGCCAGTCAGGTCTTCGGAGAATGCGCCACCCAGCTTGGAACCGCCCGCGGCGGCTTCACCACACAGGAATCCGTCCAGGACATCGAGGCGCTGCGAGAGGCCGCCGGCTACGAAAAGCTGGTGCTCTACGGCACCTCCTATGGCACGAAGGTCGCACTGGAGTACGCCGAACGCTATCCCCAGAACGTGGAAGCGCTCGTGCTCGACTCCGTCGTGCCGAGCGATGGGCCGGAACCGTTTGCGATCCCCACGTTCGAGGCGATCGCAGGCGTGCTCGACGAGCTCTGCGCCGGCGATGCCTGCGCGGGCATCACCGCCAATCCCGTCGCCGATATCGCCGGCCTGGCCGCACAATTGCGCAAACGACCGCTCAGCGGGTCGGTCTACGACGGGTCAGGCAAGCGCCACGCGAGCACGCTCGACGAGAACGGCCTGCTCGACATCCTCGAGGCGGGGGACCTCAACCCGGCGCTCCGCGCGCTGCTCCCCGCCGCCGTGCAATCGGCGCTGCTGGGCGACCCGGACCCGCTGCTGCGCCTACACCTGCTCTCCGAGGGGCTGATCCCCAACGTACCCCAGGAAGGCAGCAGCGGTGAATCTGCGCAGGAGATCGACGAAGCGCTGTATGCATCCACCACCTGCGAGGAGAGCCCGTTCCCTTGGCAGCGCCAGGCCTCGCAGACGACCCGGCTCGCCGAAGCCCTCGACTACCTGCATGCGCAGCCGTCCAGCGATTTCTACCCGTTCGACGCGGTCGCCGCCTATGCCAACAGCCTCGTCCCCGACTGCGCCGGATGGCCGGACGCCTCCCCCCCGCCCCCACCCACGGGCCCGCTGCCAGACGTGCCCACGCTGATCTTCTCCGGCGCGCAGGACCTCAGGACACCCACCTCCGGCGCACGTCACCTGGCAAGCCTGATCCCCGATGCGCAACTACTGGTGGTCCCGTTCACAGGGCACTCGGTGATCGGCAGCGACCTCAGCGATTGTGCCTCGCTGGCGCTCAGCGCCTTCTTCGCAGGCAATCAAGTCCAGCCATGCGCAGCCGCGCCCAACCCGTTCGCACCGACCCCCATCACGCCAACCAAGCTGGCCTACGTGCATGCACCCGCGACGCTCGGCGGCCGTCCGGGACGGACGTTGGCGGCCGTGCTCGACACGCTCGTCGACCTCAACCGTCAGGTGATCGCCGCCACGCTCCAAGCCAACGAGGACCTTCCCAGCGGCTCCAGCTTCGGCGGCCTGCGCGGCGGCTACGCCAAGCTCACGAGCTCAGCGGCGATCCTCAAAGACTTCTCGTTCGTTCCCGGCGTCGAGCTCAGCGCGACGTTCCCGGTACGCGACGGCGAGCTGCAGGCGACGAACATCCGCATCTCCGGCGCCGAAGCCTCGCCGGGCACCGTTCGCTTCGGTGCCAGCTCCGAGCACGTAAGCGGCACGCTCAGCGGCAGGCGCTTTGACGTCAGCCTCGCCAAGGTCAAGCTCTCGCGCGTCGGCGCTGCTCGTGAATGGCCCTCACAAGCAGCGATCGACAGGCTGCTCGCCGATCGCAGTACGAGCTCCGACAGGCCAACCGCGCACGGCGAGCGACTGCCCTCATCGTTGCTGGCGTCGCCGTGGCTACCCTGAGCAGGTGCCCAACGCTCTAGCGCAGGAGACCTCGCCCTACCTGCGCCAGCACGCCGATAACCCCGTCGACTGGCTGCCGTGGGGACCCGTGGCACTGGGGCGCGCGCGAGAGCAGGACAAGCCGCTGCTGGTCTCGATCGGGTACTCCGCATGCCATTGGTGCCACGTGATGGAGCGCGAGTCCTTCGAGGACAGCGACACCGCCAGGCTGATGAACGAGTGCTTCGTGTGCGTCAAGGTCGATCGTGAGGAGCGCCCCGACGTCGATGCCCTCTACATGGAGGCCGTACAGGGGATGACAGGCCACGGCGGCTGGCCGCTGAACGTGTTCCTGACGCCCGAGCAGCTGCCGTTCTACGGGGGAACGTACTTCCCGCCCGACGCCCGTCAGGGGATGCCGGCGTGGACGCAAGTGCTGCAGGCGATCGCCGAGTCCTGGGAGTCGGGTCGCGAGGAGATTCGCGCCGGCGGCGAGCGGCTACGCGAGCGCCTGTCCGGCGGAGCGCAGCTGTCCCCCTCCAGCGAGCCGCTCACGCACAGCATGCTGGAGCAGGCGGTGAGCAAGCTGGCGGAGAGCTTCGACGCACGCTACGGCGGCTTCGGCAGGGCGCCAAAGTTCCCGCAGGCGCCGGTGCTGGAGTTCCTGCTGCTCGGAGACGGGCGCGCAATGGCGCTGACTACGCTGCACGCCATGGCCGGCGGCGGCATCCACGACCAGCTCGCCGGTGGCTTCTCCCGCTACAGCGTCGACGCCACGTGGACGGTGCCGCACTTCGAGAAGATGCTCTACGACAACGCGCTGCTCGCACGTGCTTATCTGCACGGCTGGCAGGTCTCCGGCGATGAGCGCCTGCGTACGGTCTGCATCGACACGCTCGACTGGGTTCTGCGCGAGATGCGTGGCCCGGAGGGCGGCTTCTACAGTGCGCTGGACGCAGACTCCGAAGGCGTCGAGGGGCGCTTCTATGTGTGGAGCGTCGACGAGCTGACGGAGCTGCTGGGACGTGACGCGCAGGCGGCGATCACCTGGCTGGGAGTCACAGAGCAGGGGAACTTCAGCGACCCGCACCACCCGCAGCCGGGACTCAACGTGCTGAGCGATCGCGCAAGCGCACCGGATGACGAGACTCGCGCGCGCATACGCACACAGCTGCTCGCGGCGCGCGAACGGCGCCGGCGCCCGGCACTCGACGACAAGCGCCTGACCAGCTGGAACGCGCTGATGATCTGTGCGCTGGCGGATGCCGGCGCGGCGCTGGGCGGCGCCGACGGCGCGCAATACACAGCCGCGGCGATCGCCTGTGGGGAGTTCCTGCATACGCAGATGCGCGACCACAGCTCCGCCCCGGCAGGCGGTCGCGGCCGGCTGCTGCGCACCTACAACCACGGCCAGGCCAAGATCGACGCCTTTCTCGAGGACCACGCGTTCCTGCTGGAAGCGCTGCTCGCACTGTTCGAAGCGACCTGCGAGGAGCGCTGGCTGGAGCAGGCCACGGCGCTCGCCGACGAGATGATCGCGCGCTTCGCAGATACCGACGGCGGCGGCTTCTACTCGACCGCATCCGATGGCGAAGCGCTGATCGCACGTCGCAAGGACCTCGAGGACAGCCCGATCCCTTCCGGCGCCTCCAGCGCCGCCGTCGGCCTGCTGCGCCTCTCCCAGCTCACCGGCGAGGACGCGTACGAGCGCCATGCGACATCGGTGCTGGCGCTCCTCAGCGACATCGCTCCGCGATATCCCGGCGCCTTCGGGCACGCCCTGCAGGGGATGCACTGGAAGCTCGCGCCCGCCCGGCCGATCGCCTGTGCGGTCCCTACACGCGATCGACCCAGCATCGGCTGAGCTGTCGCGGGGGCAGCGGCTCTAGCTATGAGCCGGTTCGCCTGTGCCGGGCGCAGGCGCGCTTCCTTCAGAGAACGTCGATTCCCCTTCGGTGAGTTCCGTAAGCGACGTCCCTTCTTCCTCGCGGGCCGCACTTCTTTCTGCCGCGCTTGTCAATGACGTGTCCCGGCACATCTGCACACCGAACACGTGGATCACGTAGTGCTGGGTGTCTTCGGCGTTATCGCACCCGCCGAAGTAGTAGCCGGCGGCAAGCGGCCTTCCGAAGCCGAAGCCCACCCCGATGATCACAAACACGATCAGCAGGTTCCTGACCAGAGCCGGATTTACGCGTCGCTGGTCCTGCCGCTGCGCTTCTGTCGGAGGCTGCTGCTCGTCGTCGCTCATCGTCGGGGTCCCCAGGCTCGCTTTGCCCTGAGACAAGACGATAGTCACTGGCCGGCGACTCAGCGCCCGGCTGCGCCCCCGGCAGACGAATGCCTACAGGATCGACAGGTAGCGGTCGAGCTCCCACTGCGTGACGTTCACGCGGTAGTCATCCCACTCCTGGCGCTTGATCTCCACGTAACGGTTGAACATGTGCTCGCCCAGCGTGCGCAGCACCAGCTCGGACTCGGCCGTCAGCTCGATCGCCTCGCCAAGGCTCTCCGGTAGCTGCTCCACGCCCAGGCGCCTGCGTTCCTCGCCGGGCAGGTGGTACAGGTTCTTCTCCATCGGCTCCGGCAGCTCATAGCCCTTCTCGATGCCCTCCAGACCCGCCTGCAGGAGCGCCGCGAACGTCAGGTAGGGGTTGCACGCCGGGTCTGGGCAGCGCAGCTCCATACGTGTCGCCTTCTCGTTGCCGGGGTGGTAGAGCGGCACGCGCACCAACGCCGAGCGGTTGCGCCGCGACCACGCCACGTACACGGGCGCCTCAAAGCCCGGCACCAGGCGCTTGTAGGAGTTGACCCACTGGGCGAAGATCGAGCAGATCTCGCGCGCGTGCTTGAGCTGGCCCGCGATGAAGGCCTTGCCCACGTCTGAGAGGAAGTACTGGTCGTCCGGGTCGTAGAACGCGTTCTTGCCGTCTGAGAACAGCGACTGGTGCGTGTGCATGCCCGAACCGTTCTCGCCGAATAGCGGCTTCGGCATGAAGGTCGCGTGCCAGCCGTACTTCATCGCGTACTCCTTGACGGTAATGCGATAGGTCATGCAGTCGTCGGCCATCTTCATCGCGTCCGCGTAGCGCATGTCGATCTCGTGCTGCGACGGGCCTACCTCGTGGTGGGTGTACTCCACGTGGATCCCCAGCTGCTCCAGCGCCAGCACCGTCTCGCGGCGCACGTCCGAGCCGGCGTCCAGCGTCGTCAGGTCGAAGTAGCCGCCTTCGTCCAGCACCTCTGTGGAGCGCGAGTCTTTGAACAGGAAGTACTCGAGCTCCGGGCCCACGTTGAACGTGTCAAAGCCCATGTCCTTCGCGCGCTGCACCGCGCGGCGCAGCACATGGCGCGGATCGCCCTCATACGGCGTTTTCTCAGGCGTGATCACATCGCAGAACATGCGACCCACCCCCTGCTCCTCCGGGCGCCACGGCAGCACCGCGAACGTGCTCGGGTCGGGCATCGCGATCATGTCCGACTCCTCGATCGCGTTGAAGCCCGTGATCGACGAGCCGTCGAAGCCCATCCCCGCCTCGAACGCGTCGTCCAGCTCAGCGGCGTTGATCGAGAACGACTTCAGCTGCCCCAGGATGTCCGTGAACCAGAAGCGGATGAAGCGGATGTTGCGCTCTTGGACGAACGCCTTCACGTCCTCCGCGGTCTTCGGCTGATCCGACATCCAGATCGGACCTTAACCTATGTCCGCCGTCCGCCGGTATAGACGTCTGGCCAAAGGCCCTTTAACGTAGGGCGATACAAAGGCACTGCGCGTCTGAGACGGTCGAGGGCCGAGTGGGGCAAGGACGCAAGGAGCGTGGCGTGCTGTGCACGCGAGCGACTGAGGACGCCGCCCCGCGAAGGTCATCGACCGTCTCAGTGGCCGGCGACGGCTGCGACGAAGCTGGCGACGTCTTCCGCTTCCTTGCCGACATAGAGATCGGCCGGCATGTTGCCGAGGCCGTAGGCCTGGCCTTCGAGGATCGTCTTCAGCACGAACGCCCGCCGCGCGGAGGGGGTGGTGATCTGGTGGCCCACGAGCACGTCGAGGTTCGGGCCGATGCGCCCGACCGACTTGACCGCCGCCAGCGTATGGCAGACGGTGCACCCGTGCGCGAACAGTTCGCGGCCCTTCTGCTGATCGCTGTTGAGGTGCACGCCACCGCCCCCGACACTGGCCTTGTGCTCGGCGTTGAACGCCAGCACCAGCGCAGGCACGATCAGGCCGAACGCGAACACCACGACGATCGCCAGGGTGACCCCGCGCTGACCGAGTTTCGATTCTTTATCCGCCATGGGAGCGAGAAGATATCGGGTGGCGCCGCTGAAAGGTCGAGCGACGCGCTGCGGCGCCGTCGCGCAGGCCTGCAAATGAGGACTCTCCCACCTTTAGGAGCCGCGAAGGCGCCGCGCTAACCTGGATGACAGGGCAACCCAAGGACGTGAGCTTCCTGCCGTGAACATCTTCCGACGCCTTCCCCTGATGCGCCTGCTGCTCGTGTGCGGCCTGGCGGTGGCTGTTGGCGCCTGCGCGACAGCGCTCGCGTTCGCGCTGGGCTCAGGGCCTACCCCGCAACCAAAGCCGCTGGCCGACGCCATCCATGGCGCGCTGTCCGGCGCTAGCACAGGACAGGTCCAGGGCGTCAGCGCGAGCATCACGTTCACCGATCATCTGCTCGAAGGCGCCAGCCTCGCCGGCGGCGGGCAGTCTGGGGAACTGACATCCAGCCCGCTGGTCACCGGCGCTTCCGGCCGGCTGTGGATCGCCAAGGACGGGGACGTCCGGCTGGAGCTGCAATCGGAAAAGGGCGACACCCAGATCCTCTATGACGGGCACACCCTCCAGCTCTACGACGCCGCCGGCAACACGCTCTACCGTTATACACCGCCGCCGCGGGAAGGCACGGGCACCGGGCAGGGCCACGAAACCGCTACCGGACAGGGTCATGAAGTCCCGAGCGTGTCCAAGATCGAAGAAGCGATCGCGCGCCTGAGCAAGCACGCCGATGTTTCGGGCGCAACGCCGACCGACGTCGCCGGGCAGCCGGCGTACACGGTGCGCGTCTCGCCGAACGAAAGCGGCAGCCTGTTTGGCGGCGTGGAGCTGTCCTTCGACGCCAATAACGGCGTGCCCCTGCGCAGCGCCGTCTACGCGGCCGGCAGCTCCTCTCCAGTGATCGAACTGGCCGCCGGCGAAGTCTCATATGGCCCGGTGGCTGAATCGGTGTTCGCGTTCAGCCCGCCGCCTGGCGTCAAGATCGAGGAAGTCAAGGCACCCGGCGAAGGCTCCCACGCAGGCAACCAGTCGACCCACACAACCGGCAGGCCGAAGATCACCACCTACGGCCACGGCGTCGCCGCGATCGCCGTGCTGACATCGTCCCGGTACGGGGAAGCGAACACCAAGAACGCCGGCCAGAAGGGCGCCGGCGAAGGGCTCGAAGGGCTCCCGAAGGTCACGGTCAAAGGCGTCAGCGCAAGCGAGCTTCGCACCGAGCTCGGCACGCTGTTGAGCTTCCAGCAGGATGGTGTGAGCTACCTGCTCGCCGGCTCGGTCACGCCCGCCGCGATCGAGGCGCTCGCACGAGGCCTCTAGTGTCGTGAGTCAAGAATCAAGGCACTAGCGTGAGCGACGACGCGCCGCCGGTGCGCGCTCGTGGGCTGGTCAAGCGCTACAAGGACGTACTGGCGGTCGACCACATCGACTTGAACGTGCGTCGCGGCGACGTGTATGGGTTCCTCGGTCCCAACGGCGCCGGCAAGACCACCACGTTGCGCATGATCCTCGGCCTGATCACGCCAACGGAGGGCACCGCTGAGCTGTTCGGGCGCGACCCTCGACTCCAGGGCGCGCGCGCCCTGGAGGGCGTCGCCGGGTTCGTGGAGGCGCCGCGCTTCTATCCGTACCTGACGGGACTGAAGAACCTGCAGCTGCTGGCTGCGCTCGACGGAGACGGCGCCGCCTCGCGCATCGATGAGGTGCTGGACGTCGTGGAGCTGAGCGCGCGCGCCGGGCATCGCGTCGGCGGCTACTCGCATGGCATGCGCCAGCGGCTGGGGATCGCAGCGGCGCTGCTGCGCAAGCCGCGCCTGTTGATCCTCGACGAGCCGGCCACCGGCCTCGATCCGGCGGGCATGCGTGACATGCGGGCGTTGATCCGTCGCCTGGCCGACGAGGGCATCACCGTCCTGCTCTCGAGCCACCAGCTGCCGGAGGTACAGGAGCTGTGTGACCGCGTGGCGATTGTGGACAGCGGGCGCGTGGTCTACGAGGGGGCACTGGCAGACCTGCGCCGCCAGGGTGGCGCAGGCTACCGGCTGCGCACCACCGACGATGCGCGCGCGCTGGAGCTGATGCGCTCACGGGCGGGGATCGAGCACGTCGGCGCCGATGAGCATGGCGTCGGCTTTCAGGCACAGGAGCACGACGTCGGCGAGCTGTCGCTGGCACTCGCCCGGGCGGGCGTGGGGATCCTCGCTTTGAGCCCCGAGCTGGCGACGCTCGAGGACCTGTTCTTCAAGCTGACCGAGGGCAGCGATGCGCACGGATCGGCAGTGGGCAGGTCGGCAGCGCCCGGACCGGCAGCGGGCGGGGCGCCGGCCGGCCACGCCAACGCCCGGGCCGGCGCCGGCGCATCGCCCAACGGGACGGTGGAGATCGGATGAGCAGCGTCGCCGCCACCTCGGCCCCCGCCGCTGCGCCGGCGCCCGTGCGCCGGCGGCGACCGTCCACGCTGACGGTGTACCGCTGGGAGCTGCGCAAGCTGCTTGCGCACATACGCACGTACGTGGGCCTGGCGCTGGTGATGATCCTGCCGCTGTTCTTCGTGGTCTTCCAGAACGTGCACCAGCGGCACAATCGCGGGGCGGGAAGCATCTTCGCCGGTGAGATCACGCAATCGGGACTGGCGACGCCGGTGCTGATGCTGCTGTTCCTGTCCGCGTTCCTGCTGCCGGTGGTGGCGGCGCTGGTCGCAGGCGACATCGTCGCCAACGAGGACGGCAACGGCACGTTGAAGACGATCCTGACGCGGTCTGTCGATCGCGGCCAGGTGTTCGCGGCGAAGGCTCTGGCAGCGATGACCTATGCCGCGGTAGCGGTGTTCGTCTCGGCTGCGGTGGCCACAGCAGCGGGCGTGGCCTCGTGGGGGTTCAGCTCGCTGAGGACGCTCTCGGGGACAGTCGTCTCCGCACCTGAAGCGCTGTTGCTGGTGTTCGCCGCCAACGCCGTCTACCTGATCCCGCTGTTCACCGTGGCGAGCATCGGTGTGCTGCTGTCCACAGTGGCCCGCAACAGCGCTGCCGCAGTGGTGGCGACGATCGGCTTGGTGATCCTGCTGTTCATCATCGCTGAGATACCGGGACTGGAAGGCATCCAGCCGTATCTGCTGACCGAGCAGTTCCAGAGCTGGCAGGGCCTGCTGCGCACGCCGACCGACTGGGCTCCGATCGCGCACTCCGCCTGGGTTTGTGCGCTGTATGCGGTGCCGTCGCTGTTCGCCGCGTATCTGGTGCTGCTGCGCCGCGACGTCGCCGGCGGGTAGCGCTCCCGCCCAGCCGGCCAACCCACCCGCCGGGCGGCCGGTGAGCAACCCGGCTGTCACGCCTCGTTGCAGACCTCAAGTGCATGCGTGCGTCGCCGATACGCCCCCAGTTCCCTCGAAACTGGAGCACGAAATGCAACTAGCCACGAAGCAGTCAGTCAGGCCATCGGCACCTGAGGTGCTCTCGACCTGGGCGGAATACCGACGCACTGAAGATCTGCACCACCGCGACCAGCTGATCTTCGCGTTCATGCCGATGGTCCGTCACATCGTCAACCGCAAGGTCCGCGAAACCCCCGTGCACTGCGACGTCGAGGACTTCCTGTCCTGCGGCCTGGAGGCGCTGATCCACTCGATCGAGCGTTACGACCCGGATAAGGGCGCGACGCTGGAGCAGTACGCGTGGACGCGGATACACGGTGCTGTGCTCGACGAGCTGCGTCGCCAGGACTGGGCGCCCCGCTCGGTGCGACGCGACGAGCGTGCGATCAACGCCGCGCAGGAGCGCTTCACCGCGAGCCATGAACGCCGCCCCAGCCGCGATGAGCTCGCAGCCGGGCTCGGCATGACCACGGCTGAGCTGAGCGGCCGCATCGACCAGGCGGCCGTGGCGGAAATCGGATCCTTGAACCAGACCGTGCGCTCCGACGAGAGCTCTGCGATCGAGCGAATCGATACGTTGGAGAGCCTGGACGAGGACTGCGATCCGGTTGTACACGCCGAACGCCAGGAGGCGAAGGCGCACTTCCGCAAGGCGTTCGCGCGGCTGTCCAAGCAGGAGCGCGAGGTGGCGGTGATGCTGTACGCACAGAACCTCAAGCTACGCGAGATCGGCGAACGACTGGGCGTCTCCGAGAGCCGCGTATCGCAGATCCACAGTCGCCTTCGCAGCCGCCTGTACGAGCAGCTGTCGGGCGAGCTGACGCTGTTTGCAGAGATCGGCTGAGGTGCCCCGCGCCAGTGGCGATCGCCACCGGTCTCAGCTGACCTGGGCGGCCTGCTCGATCACGGTCAGATCGACGCCGCCCATCAGCCGTCGCGCCTCGCGCGCGTCGATCAGACCCGCGCCCAGGCGCGCCGTCGACTCGGCCCCGCAGGCCACGGCGAAGCGCAGGCACTGGTCGGGCGCGCGACCTTCGTAGCGCGCTGACAGATAGCCGGCCAGGAAGGCGTCGCCGGAGCCGCTCCTGGCGACGGGCTCGCGCGGTTCGATGCGGGCGCGCTTCAGTCGCCGCTGGCCGTCGACGAGCACCTGTGCGAAGCAGCCGTCCGGGAGCGTCATGATCACCTCGCGGGGACCGAGCGCCGCGATCTCCGCTACCACCAGCGAGCGCTCGTCCTCGCCGGCGAACTCGTGACCGACTAGCTCCTCCGCCTCGAGCACGTTCGGTGAGACGACGTCCGGTTCGGCACGAACCGCCTGGCGCAGCGGCTCCCCGTCGGTGTCGACCACGGTGATCACATCCAGGCGCTCGAGATCCCGGATCAGCGATGCGTAGATGTCCGGCTCGACTCCCCGCGGCAGTGAGCCGGCGAACACCACGATGGCGGCGCCGCGCGCCAGGTAGAGCAGCTTGTTGGCGAACAGCTCGACCTCACGCGCCGAGACCAACGGGCCGCGTTCGTTGATCTCGGTCTGTTCCCCGGTGGTTGGGTCCAGCACCGAGGTGTTGGTGCGCGACTCCTCGCGAATGCGCACGAAGTCGTTGAGGATCGACTCCTCCGTCAGCTGCTCGACTATGTGCGTGCCGGTGGCGCCGCCTGCGAACCCGGTGGCGATCACAGGCTGCCCGAGGGCCTTGAGTGTGCGTGCGATGTTCACACCCTTGCCACCGGCCATCGTCCGTTGGTCGACGGTGCGATGGCGGCGTCCGAGCCTGAAGTTCGGCACCGCGAGCGACTTGTCGATTGCCGCGTTGAGCGTGACCGTGATGATCATCGTTGCTCGTTACCCGCCTTCCGGCACGCCTGAACGGCAGAAGATGCCCTGGCATGCACGACACAAAGGCTAGCGGACGCGATCGGAGAGCTCCCACGCCGTCTGGCGTAAGCGCTCCGCCTCCGCCCTGGCCGCCGCGGCGGGCTCGCCGCCCAGGGCCTGATGGGCGCCGGCGATGCTGCGCGAGGCCGATACCAGGCCGCCTGCGCGGCCGGGACGGAATGCCGGCGCCAGGTCCTCTACGCGACCGCCTTGGGCGCCCACACCGGGGAGCAGGAACGTCGCGCTGGGCATCAGCTCGCGAGCCCGCTGGAGATGTCCGGGTGCGGTGGCCCCGATGACAGCGCCGACGTCGCTGAGGCCCGCCCGGCCGACGCCGGGGCCGCCGAGATCGTCGACCAGCGCTGCGATTCGCTGCCACACCGTTCCCGACTGCGCGAGCTGCAGATCCTCGATATCCGCAGCACCTGGGTTGGAGGTGCGCACGAGCACCAGCACGCCGCTGCCAACCTCGCGTGCAGCGCTGACGAACGGCTCAACCGCGTCGCTGCCCATCAGTGGATTGACCGTCACCAGATCGGCGCCCAGCCCCTCGATGCGACCAAACGGGCTGTCGGCGCCACCGATCAGCGCGCCCGCATATGCACGCGCGCTCACATCGATGTCACCGCGCTTGCCGTCGGCGATCACCAGCAGGCCAAGGCTCTTGGCGTGGGCCACGACCGCTTCCAGCGCCGCCCATCCGCAGGCACCGAGCAGCTCGAAGCGCGCAAGCTGCGGCTTGACCGCGACGCATGCAGGCGCCGCGGCGTCCATCAGTGCACGGCAGTGATCCAGGACCGCCGCGGCAGCGCGTTGCGCCGCCGGGAGCTCCTGCCCCGGCTGCTCGCCGTGCACAGGCCACAACGCGCCCGGATCGGGGTCCAGGCCGAGCACGATCTGCGACTCGCGCTCGGCGACCGCTGCGGCCAGCTTGTCGCCAAAGGAAAGCGGCGGCGTCAGCGACCCTTCACCGCGCTCTTCAGGCCGCTGCCCGCCGTGAAGCGGGGCACACGCGAAGCCGCGATCTGGATGCGCTCCCCTGTGCGCGGGTTGACCCCCATCCGCGCGCCGCGCTCACTCACGTGGAACTTGCCAAATCCCGACACGGTCACTTCGCTGCCGCGACGCAGCGCATCCTCCACCGTGGCGAGCACCGCGTCGACTGCCCGCGAGGCATCCTGCTTGGTCAGATCGGCGCGATCTGCCACCTGGTCGACCAGCTCGGACTTTGTCACTTCGCCCTCCTCATTCGCGTTCGTGAAACCTTCGCGTCGAAGCTAACACCGCGTGCGGACACGCGTATCCGCAAGAATACGCAGATGGCTATCAGCCGCATCGCATGGTTGGTGACGGTGGCGGTGGCGCTGATCACCGCACTACTGCTGCTGCTATCCGGCTACGACGGCTATGCCGGACTCGGTGTCGCCGTGGCCGCCTCGGCGGCGATCAACCTGCTGTAGGACGCCGCGCCCCGGCCGAGTAGCGTGGCCGGCGGCCCTCCGAGATAACACCCTGCAGAACGTTGTATCACGATGGTTATACGGTGTTGCTGACGAGAACAATCCCTGCAACGGGTCGCGGGCAGCACGACCGTGTTGCGGACAGCTACACGGCGTCGCTCTGCAGCCACTCCAAGAGCGTCCGCGCGGCGCGGCCGCGGTGGCTGATCGCATCCTTCTGCTCGTCGCTGAGCTCCGCCATCGTCAGGCCGGGCGGGCCGTCGTCGGGTAGGAACGCTGGGTCATAGCCGAACCCTCCCTGGCCACGGGGCCGCGCTGCCAGCTGCCCGCCACAGCGGCCCTCGAAGATGTGCTCCAACCCGCTCGCAGGATCCACGTAGGCGATCGCGCAGACGTACTCCAGCTTGCTGGCGGCGGGTGCCTCGAGCAGGAGCTTCTGGAGGTTCTGCTCATCGCTGGCATGCTCGCCGGCATAGCGTGCCGAGCGTACGCCAGGCGCCCCGCCCAGCGCCGCTGCGGCGATACCGGAGTCATCGGCGATGCTCGTGCGACCGGTCGCTCGGGCGGCGGCCCGGGCCTTGCCAAACGCGTTGGCGCTGAACGTCTCGCCGTCCTCGGGCGGCAGGACCACAGTCTCCGGCAGCGTCTCGATCTCCCAGGCGCCACCGGTGGAGCCTGCCAGCAGCCGCTCGAACTCGCGGCGCTTGTGCTCGTTGTGTGTGGCCAGCAGCAGCTTCAAGAGCCTGCGGCGATCGCCTGCTCCTGGCTGGAGCGCAGTTGCTCGATGCCCAATGCCGCAAGTGCCAGCAGCTCATCCAGGTGCGAGCGCGAGAGCGGCGTGCGCTCGGCTGTCGCCTGTACCTCCACGAGACCGTCGCCGCCGGTCATCACGACGTTGGCGTCCACCTCAGCAGTGGAGTCCTCGGAGTAGTCGAGATCGAGCAGCGCCGCGCCGTCGATGATCCCGCACGAGACCGCAGCCACCGACTCGGCCAGCGGCGAGCGCTCCAGGCGCCCGTCGGCCTGCAGCCGGGCACAGGCGAGCGACAGTGCCACGTACGCGCCGGTGATCGATGCGCAGCGCGTGCCGCCGTCGGCCTGCAGGACATCGCAGTCGAGGTAGATCGTCCGTTCGCCGAGCGCCTGAAAATCGACGACCACGCGCAGCGAGCGCCCGATCAGACGCTGGATCTCGATCGTGCGCCCGTCCTGGCGACCGCGGGTGGCGTCGCGCTGCTTGCGGTCGCCGGTCGAGGCCGGCAGCATCCCGTACTCGGCGGTCACCCAGCCGCGCCCCTTCCCGGTCATCCAGCGCGGCACGCCCTCCTGCGCGGAGGCGGTGCAGATCACGCGTGTCTCGCCGACGGAGATCAGCGCCGAGCCGGTGGCCGTGCGTACGAACCCCGGCTCGATCGTCGTCGGGCGCAGACCGTCCGCGCCGCGGCCGTAGCTGCGCTCAATTGATCCGCTGCTCATGCGAGCCATCATTCCAGAGCGCTACGGTCGGTGGATCTTGCGTGCGCTGGTGGTCTCCAACATGCTCCCCGACAGCGCCCACCCAGAGCGTGGGCGCTTCGTGCGCGACCAGGTCGCGGCGTTGCGCCGCCTTGAGGGCCTGGAGGTGGAGCTGTACGAGTTCGCTCCGGGCGCCGGAGCGCTACTGAGCGCCGCGGGCGAGCTGCGTCGCCGCTACCGGCGCTCCACACCGGCGTTCGACGTCGTACACGCGCACTTCGGCCTCAGCGCCTGGCCGGCGCTCGCCGTTCCGGCACGCGTGCGGGCGCTGACGGTGCACGGCACGGACGTCCGCCATCCGCGCACGCGCCTGGCCACTGCTGCGGTGCTGGGGCGGATCGACGTGCTCGGCGCCGTCTCCGCCTCCCTGGCACAGGAACTGCCCGGTCGTGCTGCGCGCCGACGCGCGCACGTGCTGCCCTGCGGCGTGGACATGGAGCGCTTCCACCCGCTGTCGCGCTCGCAGGCGCGGATGGAGCTCGGCCTGGACCCGGCCCAGCCGTATCTCCTGTTCGCCGCAGATCCGACACGCGCCGAGAAGCGCCACGATCGCGCGGCCGCGGTTGCCGATGCGCTCGGCGTGCAGCTGCTGACGCTCGGCGCGGTCGATCCAGAGCTGGTGCCCATGTGGGTCAACGCCGCAAACGCGGTGCTGGTCCCATCCGAGCGCGAGGGATTCGGCCTGGCCGTACTGGAGGCGCTCGCCTGCAACGTCCCGGTTCTGGCCACACCGGTGGGCATCCATCGCGAAGCTCTGGACGGCGTCGAGGACACCCTGTGTGCACCGTTCGAGCTGACGAGCTGGCGAGCTGCGCTGGAGGTGCACCTACACGAGCCCGATCCCCGCATCGAGGGCCGTGCGAGCGCGGAGCGCTTCTCGGCGCCGCAGATGGCCGCCCGCGTCGCCGCTGCGTGGTACGAGGCGCTGCAGCGTCCGGCCTAGTTTGCGAGTTGCATGGACCGACGGTCTGGGTAGCATGGATCGGCCGTGGATCAGATAACTGGCACTACCACCACAGATGATGCAGAGCAGGCGCAGCAGGACAAGCAGCCCGCCGGCGCCGCTTCGACACCCGAGCCCGTCGGCTTCCGCTCCCGCGGCGGCATACGGCGCCGCGCGCGCTTCCTGCGCAAGGCACGCGAGCTCGGCTACCGCGACCTCGGCGGCCTGGTCTTCAACTTGCACCGGTTCGGACAGCGCAACGACGCTCTGGTCCTCGCCAAGCTGACGACGCTCGGACACATCGATACCGAGCTGCGTGCACTTGAAGACACGCTGGGAGAACGTCGGCCCGTCACCGTGCTGCGCGAGGCCGGCATCACCGCGTGCGCCCGCTGCGCGGCGATCCACAGCAGCGAAGACAACTTCTGCCCCAACTGCGGCTTTACGATGCGCCGCCACGCCGATCTGCCGATCGCCGCCCCAGCCACAACTGCAGGCACAAGTCCCGTCTCGACGCCGACGCCGACGCCGAGCCAAAATGCACCACAGGGAACTCCTGTCGCTCCCACGCCGCCGTCTGCGCCCGATACACCCGATCCACCTCGCTCTCCCGACGCTACACCGTCAGGCGACCCGGCGGCCACACCACCTACGCAGTCCACTGCGCCTGCCGGTCGCTCGCCGGCCGGTCGCTCGCCGGCTCCGCCGAGCGCTTCCGGGACGCCATCCTCCGAGCCGCCATCGCAGGCACCTTCGCCTTTGAGCGTGGAGGACGGACCGACTGAGATCCTCGGTCCGCCACTACCCGGCTCGTGAGCATCGCCGCCTCGCAGCCGCCCAGCGCGGGAATGCCTGCCGGGGTACCATCGCCGGTACTCGCCGGCGAGGCCTGCCCCCTGTGCGGCGCGCCGCTGCACCCCGAGCAGGCTTGGTGCCTGAGCTGCGGCGCAGCCGCTCGTACACGCCTGGCGGCAGCTCCCGGCTGGCGGGGCCCGATCGGCGCCCTGGCTGTCGTGCTCGTGTTGGCGCTCGGCGTGCTCGCGGCAGCGCTGGTGGACCTCGCGGGCGGATCGGGCGCCACCCCACCTCCCGTCACGACCACGGTCACGACCACGGCGACGACGGCCACGCCGACAACACCGACAACACCGACGGCCACTACGCCAACGGGCACTACGCCGACGGCCACCACACCGACGACCACCACGCCCGGAGCCACGTCGTCCACGACCACAGCGACGCCAGGCGTCAAAGGTTCGGGGAGCGCTCCAGGTACTGCGCGCTCCAGCACACCAGGCGCGATCAGCCCGCGCTAAGCGAACGGCTGCGCAAACACGGCTGGCGAAAGCACCATCGGCCACGCCCGGCAGGTGAGGGGCGCGCCAACGCTTCGGTGACCTGAGCACTCGCGACGGGAATGCAGCCACGAGTCATGGGCGAAGACCGATGGGCAGATACGGTTCCGGCAATGGGTGACCCTTCCTCGGCGAGGACCCACGACGCCGATATCGCAGTGGTGGGCGCGGGCGCGGCAGGGCTGTATGCGGCACTGTGCGCCGCGCGTGAGCACGCCAGCGTGGTGCTCGTCTCGGCCACACCGCTGGCGCAGACGGCCAGCTACTGGGCCCAGGGCGGTCTTGCGGCGGCGCTCGCGGCAGACGACAGCTTTGAGCTGCACCTGCGCGACACGGAGCTGGCCGGACGCGCCCTGGTACGCCGCGCGGCCGCTGAAACGCTCGTGCGCGAGGCCCCCGAGCGCGTTCGCGACCTGCAGGCCCTTGGCGTGCGCTTCGACGCCGACCGCTTCGGGCAGTTGGCGCTCGGGCTTGAGGGCGGCCACTCGGTCAGGCGCGTCGTTCACGCCGGCGGCAGCGCCACCGGCAGGCGCGTCGTACGCCAGCTGTCGGCGCTGGCGGCGGAGGAGCCGCGCATCAGAGTCTTCGAGCGCGCTCGCGCACAGGCGCTTTGGACAGACGGAGATCCGACTGACCGACGCTGCCGCGGCCTGGTGTGCGACGACGGCCGCGTGATCAGCGCACGCGCCGTGGTGGTCGCGACCGGCGGCGCTGCCGCGCTGTGGGCGCGGACCACCAACCCACCGGGCTCCCAGGGAATCGGCGTACTGCTCGCCCACGCCGCCGGCGCCGATCTGGCGGACCTGGAGCTCCTCCAGTTCCATCCCACCGCGGTCATCGGCGTCCCCGGACGCGAGGGCTTCCTCGTGACAGAGGCGATTCGCGGCGAGGGCGCAACCCTGCGCGACGCCGACGGCCAGCGCTTCGTCGACGAGCTCGCTCCCCGCGACGAGGTCTCGCGCGCGATCCAGGCGCTGCTGGAGAGCTCTGGAGAGACCTCTGTGGGCCTGGACATGCGCGCGATCGACCCCGCCCACTTCCCCAACGTCGTCGCCTCGCTGCGCGATGCCGGCTTGGATCCGACACGCGAGCTGATCCCCGTGGCCCCAGCCGCCCACTACATGATGGGCGGGATCGTCACCGACCTGAACGCCCGCTCGAGCCTGGCGGGGCTCTACGCCGTCGGCGAGTCGGCGTGCACGGGGCTGCACGGTGCAAACCGGCTCGCCTCCAACTCACTGAGCGAGTGCTTTGTGTTCGCCGCACGCGCGGTCACCGACGCACTTTCGGCAGACCCGTCGAAGCTCACGCCGGCGAGCGAGCGCGAGCTGCAGGCGCTGCGCGAGCTTCCCGCACCGCCTGTAGCCGGCGCCTCGACCCGGGCGGCGCTGTGGCGCGACGCGGGCGTCGTGCGTAGCCGGGAGGGCCTCAGCAGGCTGCTGGAGGAGCCACATCCACTGGCGCGGTTGATCGCCCGCAGCGCGCTGGAACGCACGGAGAGCCGCGGTGCACACCTGCGCTCAGATCATCCCGAGCGCGATCCGGCGATGGACTACCGCCACGTGCTCATCTCAAGCCAGGACTCGTGTGCCTGGCAAACCTGGGACTGAGCCAGACCCGGGCTGCGCCCTTACATAAGAAAATCCGCAGCCCCTCTTTATCTCGATCCTTTCTAATGCAGAGCGTGTTCTGTGCTTTGGGATGGAAGGTTTCAGAACGATCGGCGTCTTTGAGGAATGGCGGGTGTGCTCCAAACCACAAGACCCGAGCTAGAGAGAGGGTGAGGAGGAGTCACCATGTACCAGTTCAGTCGAGCGATCTATCGAGAGCTTGCTCCCCAGATCGTCGCCCCACCACCCAGCGCTCACCCGGCGGCCAATCACGCCGCGGTGCTGCGCGCGTGCGAGCAGGTGATCACCCGTCTGGCCACCGACCGCCATTACTTCGCCCGCCCGGCACGCACGTTGTTCCTGGACGTCCGTAACTACTTCCCGATGTCCGCACAGGGTCACGTCCACCGCGTGATCGACCGCTACATGGGCTACGCCCAGGTGTTCCTCGCCCAACACCCCCACGAGGGCTACACGGCTGTCAGCGGTGCGCCGCCGCAATGCCGCGCCACGACGCGCAAGGGCGCAGCCTGCCAGCGCACGCCGCTGCCCCACAACGGCTACTGCCCCTCCCATCAGCATCTGGCCGACACCGAGGACCGCGAGCTGGCGGCGGCCTGAGCGTCCCCGGGTGAGCCTCCCCTAGTCTCCCAGGCATGCTCCTGGGCGTGGACGTCGGCGGCACCTTCACCGATGCGGTCCTGCTCGACGAGCGCTCGGTGATCCACACCGCCAAGGTCCCCTCGACGCCCTCCCGGGAGTCCGTGGCGGTGCTCGAAGCGGTGACGCAGGTACTGGCCGCCGCTGGAGCGCAAGCGCACGACGTGGAGCGCTTCGCCCACGGCATGACCGTGGCCACCAACGCCCTACTGGAGGGCCGTGCGGCACGAACGGCGCTGCTGAGCACCGCCGGGTTCACCGATGTGATCGAGCTCGCCCGCCAGAACCGGGTGCATCTGTACAGGCTGTGCGACGCTGCGCCGGCGCCGCTGGTGCCCGCGGAGCTGCGCTTCGGCGTGCCCGAGCGCATGGGACCGGATGGTCCCGTGCGTGCGCTGGATCCGGTCGGCGCCCGCGCGCTCGTCGAGCGGCTCCTGGAAGCCGAGCCGGAGGCGATCGCCGTGTCGCTGCTGCACTCCTATGCCGATCCTGTTCACGAGCAGCTACTGGCAGCACTGATCACCGAGCTGGCCCCCGCAACCCATCTGTCGCTGTCGTGCGAGCTCGTGGGCACGTTTCGCGAGTACGAGCGCACGGCCACGACGGTGCTCGACGCGGCACTTTCGCCCCTGCTGGCCTCCTACCTGGGGCGGCTCACCGACGACTCGCTGGCGCTCGGCCTGCCCGAGCCGCAGATCATGCAGTCCTCCGGCGGGCTGACCGAGCCCGAGCACGCCGGCGCGCACGCCGCGTTGACCGTGCTCTCCGGGCCGGCCGGGGGCGTCGGCGGTGCGCTCGCGCTGAGCACGCTGGCGGGCGAGTCCCAGGTGCTGTGCTTCGACATGGGCGGCACCTCCTGCGACGTCTGCCTGATCGACGGCGGCCAGGTGCCCGAGACCGCCGAGCGCTCGATCGCCGGACGGCCGCTTTCCCTGCCGGCGCTGGACATCCACACCGTCGGCGCCGGCGGCGGCTCGATCGCCTGGCGTGACCCGGGCGGCGCACTGCGCGTCGGACCGGCCTCGGCGGGTGCCAGGCCCGGCCCGGCCTGCTACGGGCTTGGTGGCGAGCAGCCGACGGTCACGGACGCCAACCTCCTGCTCGGACGCCTTCTAGAGGACTCGCCGCTGGCAGGTGGCCTGTCGCTCGATCGCCGGGCGGCCGAGCGCGCAATCTCACGGCTGGCGAGCGAGCTGCAGCTGGAGCCGCTTGCGTGTGCGGCGGGAATCGTGCGTGTCGCCGAGGCGGAGATGCTGGCGGCGCTGCGCGTGATGAGCGTCGAGCGCGGGATCGACCCGCGTGGCTTTGCGCTGATGCCCTTTGGCGGCGCCGGGCCCCTGCACGCGGTGGCGCTCGCGCGCGAACTGGGCATCGCGCGCGTGCTGTGCCCGCGTACCTCAGGCGTGCTCTCGGCACTCGGCCTGGCAGCCGCCGCGCCGCGGCGCGATGCCGCGCGCACGGTCATGCTGGGCGCCCCAGGAGCTGCGCCACTGTCGGCGCAGCCGCTGCGCGATGCCCGGGAGACGCTGATCGCCGAAGCCTGCGGCGCACTGGCGCAGGCGCCGGCGCGTGTCCGCGTTCGCCACGAGCTGCGCTACCGCGGGCAGTCCTTTGAGCTGCCTGTGGAGCAGCACTTTGAGCTGCCTGTGGAGCAGCAGATACCGCCGGTTGCGGGCGAGGGCGCGAGCGCCGACGGGCACGAGTGTGCCTGGCTCGATCCCGGGGCCCTGCGTAGGGCGTTCGCCGGCGCACACGAGCAGCGATACGGCTATCGAGACGACGACGCCGCAGTCGAGCTGGTCAACATCCGTGTCTCGGTTTGGGGCAGCTCGCCGTCGCTGCGCCCCACCGTGCCCGACACGGCGGCGCCCGCGCGCGACGTTCGAGCGGTTCACTTCGACGGCCGATCCCAACCAACGACGATCCTCCGCGGCGAGCTCCCGCCCGGCACGGCGCTATCAGGACCGACGTTGTGCGCTTTGCCCGAGGCAACACTGCTGGTATCGCCGGGCTGGTCGGGAACGGTCGACGAGCAAGGGACAATCCACCTGACCGACTCCACCGCAGCATGAGCGCGCTCGATCCGATCGAGCTGCAGATCGTCACGGGCGCGCTGCGCGCGGCATGCGAGGAGATGGGTGTGGTGCTGATCCGCTCGGCGCACTCGTCGAACATCAAGGAGCGCCGCGACGCATCGACCGCGCTGTTCGACGCGGACGGGCAGATGGTCATGCAGGCGGAGCACATCCCGGTGCACCTCGGGGCGATGCCGGCGGCCGTGGCGGCGGTGCTCGACGAGGAGCACTCACCGGCGGTCTCGTGGATCCTCAACGACCCGTTCGCCGGCGGCACCCACCTGCCCGACATCACTGTGATCACGCCGGTGTTCGCAACGCAGGACGCTCGTTTGATCGGCTTTGCGGCCAGCCGCGCCCACCACGCCGATGTCGGTGCGCGCCTGCCGGGCTCGATGCCCGCAGACAGTCGCTCGCTGGAGGAGGAGGGGGTGGTGATCTCGCCCCGGCGCCTGGACGAGGCCACAATTGAGGAGCTGGTGGCGCGAATGCGCCAGCCGCAGCAGCGCAGGGCAGACCTGCGCGCCCAACTGGCCGCCAACAGGGCAGGGGCGCAGCGGCTGGCCGCGCTGGCGGAGCGTCTCGGTCCGCCAGGTCTGCGCGAGGCGACCGACGCGGTGCTCGACTACTCCGAGCGGCGTACTCGCGCCTGCTTGTCGGCGCTCCCGGACGGCGAGCGCCAGGCGCAGGACGTGCTTGAGGCTACGGACGGGGATCTGCTGCTTCGCCTGCGCGCAGTGCTCGCGGGCGAGCGGCTGTTGTTGGACTTCTCCGGCAGCGCCCCTCAGCACCAGGGCAACCTCAACTGCCCGCTCGCGGTCACCCGCTCGGCGTGCCTGTTCGCGGTGCGCACGCTGACAGACCCGGATGTTCCCTCGACGGCCGGCGCCTACCGTCCGATCGAGCTGCGCGTGCCGCAGGGCAGCGTGCTCAACGCACGGCCGGGCGCGGCGGTGGCGGCTGGCAACGTCGAGACGTCCTCGCGCGTCGCCGACCTGGTGCTTGCCGCGTTCGGGCGCGCCCAGGGGCAGGGAACGATGAACAACCTGACCCTCGGCGACGGCGGATCGTCGCTCGGCGGATCGTCGCTCGGTAATGCCGGTTTCTCCTATTACGAGACGCTCGGCGGCGGTCAGGGGGCGTGCGCGAACGCCGACGGTCCAAGTGCAGTTCACGTGGCGATGAGCAACACGCTCAACACCCCGATCGAGGCGCTCGAGCGGGAGTTCCCACTGCGGGTGATCGAGTACTCGCTGCGCGCCGGCTCCGGCGGCGCCGGGCGTCGTCACGGCGGCGAGGGCGTCGTGCGCGAGCTGGAAGCACTGAGGGAGATGACCTTCTCGTTGATCGCCGAGCGTCGCCGTCACCGGCCACGCGGTGCCGACGGTGGCGGACCAGGCGCGTGCGGGCGCGATCTGCTCGACGGGCAGCCGCTGGCAGCAAAGAGCACCGGTACGCTGCGTGCAGGTCAACGGCTACGCATTGAAACACCCGGCGGAGGAGGATTCGGACATGCCTGACAACGAGAGCAACGAGCGAGATGCCGTGGGGTCGGTGGGCTTCCTCGGCCTGGGGATCATGGGCTCACGGATGGCGGCCAACCTCGTGCGGGCGGGCTTCCAGCTGGCGGTGTGGACGCACACGCCCGGCAAGGCATCAGCGTGGGCCTCCGAGCATGGCGCTACGGCAATGGCGACACCGGCGGAGGTGGCCGAGCGAAGCGACGTGATCGTGAGCATGGTCGTGGACGGCGAGCAGGTCTCCTCGATCCTGCTGGGTCCCGGCGGCGTGATCGAGGCAGCCCGCCCAGGTTTGCTGTGCGTTGATATGTCCACGATCGGACCCGCTGACACACGCCGGATCGGCGCCGCGTTGGGCGAGCGCGGCGTGGAGCTGCTCGATGCCCCGGTCACGGGCTCCTCTCCGCGAGCGGAGGACGGCTCGCTGACGATCATGGTCGGCGGCAGGCGGGAGAGCTTCGAACGCGTCACTGCACTGCTCCAGAGCATGGGCAAGCTGATCGCATATGTGGGCGAGCTCGGCCAGGGCCAGATGCTCAAGCTGATCAACAACTCACTGGGCGCAGCCAACGCGGCGGCGATGGCGGAGGCGCTGCTGCTGGCGCAGGCGACGGGCATCGACCTCGACGCGTTCGTCGAGGTCACCTCCGCCGGCTCCGGGGGCTCGGCCCAGCTGGCGCTGAAGTCGGGGGCGATGCGCGAGCACGACTACACGACGCTGTTCAAGACGGCGCACATGCTCAAGGACGTGCGCCTGTGCCTGCAGCAGGCCGAGAGCGCTGGGGTGCCGTTTCCGGCGGCTGCCCATGCTCGAGACATGCTGTCCGCGACAATGGCACGTGGCCACGCCGAGGATGATTACGCGTCCCTGATCGAGGCTGCTGAGGGGTTCGCCGGACGACGGTTGTGAGCACGCCGCAGCGCCGCCAGACTGGCCATACGGCCAAAAAAACAGGCCATTTGCAGGCGATTTGGGATTTTCGCTCAGGTTTCGTATCTTTAATGGACCGCGCGATGTTTCCTACAGGGCGACGCGCGTAGTTCAGACTCAACGTTTCTCTCTCACCCGTTCGTTCTTGTCTTATGCCAATTGCTTTCAAAGAATGGGCTGTCACCGTCCGCGCGCTGGCGGAAGGTGAGCAGCTCCTAACACTCCGCAAGGGCGTCCTGCCACCGGCTGGAAAGCCCTTCAAGCTCGCCCACGAGCGCTTCTTCCTGTACCCGACGTTCGACCACCAGCCCGGTGATCTCGTACGTGAGTCCCACCAGCCGGAGCTGCGTCGCGCGCTGGAGGAGGGCGTCTGGAGCGACGGCGAGCCGCCGCTGCACACGTTCGTCTCAGGCGCCCCGCTGCAGCAGCCCGACCGTGTCCGCATCCGGGCATGGGCGGAAGTCACCGATCACTTCACGATCGTCGACCCGCGCTGCGTGGACGCGCTCTCCCCGTTCTACGTATGGACGCCAGACTACGCCGAAAAGCGCCTCGGCTGGCGCGGGCGCCAGCCGCTGCATGTGCTGCTGCTGCGTACCTACCGCATCCCGCGACCGGTAACGGTCAAGGTCAAGGACGACTACATCGGCCCGAACGCGTGGATCGAGCTGCAGCGCGAACTTCCGTTCGAGGGCACACCCGTGCTTTCCGACGCCGAGTTCGAGCGCGCATCCGAGGAGATCAGGTCGATCACCTCAGAAGCCGCCGGCCAGCCGGTCCTGGTCTAGGCCGCCGCTAGCCGGCGCGAGGCTTTGTCCTCGGTCGCTCGCGTGCAAAGCACGCCACGCTCCCTGCGTCCGCGCCTCGCTTGGCCATCGACAGCCTAGACGGGTCTATCCCACCGCAGGGCTTCGCGGGCGGCCTGGGCTGCGGATTCCGGAACGAGCACCTGACGCGGGCCGATCATTGGCGAATAGCCGGCGATCGAGTTGCGTAGCAGACACGGAATCCCCTCCTCCAGCAGCAGCCCGGCAAGGAACTCCGCCTCGGGCTGGCTGTCGGTGCGGGCGATCTCCACGAGCGGTCCCTCGGTGTACTGGGGCTTGATCTTGCGGGCCTTGCGTCGACGTTCGCTGGTGGCCTCTTCACTGCCTGCGGAGTGCACGAGCGGCATCCCGCAGGCCTCGCAGAATCGCTCGGTGGGCGGATGCGCCCGAGCGCAGGTCGGACAGACGATCTGCTCCTCCTCCATCACCGTCCCTGCAGCGGGACCTCCCTGACCTCGCCGTGCTCGATCAGGTAGGAGCGCAGCTCTGGCTCCTGGCCGTCGGCCAGCCCGACGATCAGCCACTCCACACCTGGCCAGTTGGCGGCGAAGTTGACGTCGGTCTGGGACGGATAGGGCGCGCTGCGCACGTGCGAGTGGTAGATGGCGCCGAGCTCGCGTCCGTGGGCCTCGATCGTGTTGTAGAGCTCAAGCAGCTCTTTGGGGTCGATCTCGAACTTCAGCGGGCTGGCGTGAACGTTGGTGGCACGGTGGACGCTGACGACGCGAGCGGGCTCACCAGCAGCCGCGCTGGGCGTGACAGCGAGAACCCCGCAGACCTCGTTGCGCGGGTCCTCGAGTGCGTGCGCCACGACCTGCTGGCGAAGCTCGGTGGAGATCTCCATCGTCGGTCCCGGCCTAGCGACGTGCAGCGCGGCGCGCTACCACCACACGGTCGACTCGAGGTTCTCGATCTCCTCGACCGGCAGCGTGTAGATGCCACTGGACAGATACTTCCAGCCGTCGTCGGCGACGACGAAGACGACGTTGCCCTCATCCAGCTCCCCTGCGATGCGCACAGCGATGCTAGCGATGGCGCCACTGGAGACACCGGCGAACACGCCCTCCTCGTCGAGCAGCTTGCGCGTCCAGAGGATCGCGTCGTGGTTGGTGACGAAGATCTTGCGGTCGAGCAGCGAGATGTCGATGATCGGTGGGATGAAGCCGTCGTCGAGCGAGCGCAGGCCCTGCACGGGCTCGCCCTGCTTGGGCTCGGCGGCGACGATCTTGACTGCATCGCCGAGTTCCTCCTTAAGCCGACGGCCGTTGCCCATCAGCGTGCCGCCGGTGCCGAGCCCGGCCACGAATGCCGCCACCTCGTCGAGCTCTTCGAGGATCTCCAGTGCCGTGCCGTTGTAGTGGGCGTTGGGGTTGGCCTGGTTGCCGTACTGGTAGGGCATGTAGTAGGAGGAGTCTTCGGCGGCCATCTCCAACGACATGGCCACGGCGCCGTTTGAGCCCTGGTCGCCGGGCGAGTAGACGATCTCGGCGCCGTACATGCGCAGCAGCTGCGTACGCTCGGGCGTCACGTTCTCGGGCATCACCACCTTGAGCTTGTAGCCCTTGCGCGAGCAGATCATCGCCAGCGAGATACCGGTGTTCCCGGAGGTGGGTTCGAGGATCGTTTGACCGCGGCTGATCGCGCCTTTCTCCTCGGCGTCCTCGATCAGTGCACGGGCGACCCTGTCCTTGACCGAGCCGGTCGGGTTGCGCGACTCGAGCTTGGCCCAGATGCGCACGCCGGGCTTGGGCGACAGGCGCGGCAGCTCGATCAGCGGCGTGTGCCCGATGGACTGCACGATGTCCGCGTACCGGCCCCCGCAGGGCCTGTTCCTGAGCCGCTCCGCCGCCATTACTTCACGGAATATAGCGGGGTGCGCGCGCGGCAGGGCACAACCGCTGCCAGCCTGCAGCCCTTTGTCTGGCCGGCCAGCCAAGCCTTCACTAACATCCATGTCCGCTGACCACGAACGGGGGAGCCCGAAGAGCATGGATGCATCCCAACACAGCTACGACTACGACTGGCTGATCGTCGGCTCCGGCTTCGGCGGCAGCGTCTCGGCGCTGCGCCTGGCGGAGAAGGGCTACTCGGTAGGCGTGCTGGAGTGCGGACGCCGCTTTGCCGACGACGAGTTCCCGCGTTCGACGGCAGATCTGAAGCGCTACTTCTGGAACCCGCGGCTGGGCATGAAGGGCATCTTCCGGCTGACGACGTTCAAAGATGTCTCCGTTGTCTCGGGTTGCGGGGTCGGCGGCGGCAGCCTCGGCTACGCAAACACGCTGTACGTGCCGCCGAACGAGTTCTTCGAGGACCAGCGCTGGGCGAGCATGCAGGACTGGGAGACGGCGCTCTCCCCTCACTACGCGGAGGCACAGCGCATGCTCGGGGTGGTGCAGAACCCGCACGAGGACCCCGCCGATCAGCTGCTGCGCGAGCTCGGCGAAGAGCTGGGCGTGGGCGACACCTATAAACGGACACCAGTCGGCATCTTCTTCGGTGAGCCGGGCGAGACCGTTGCGGACCCGTATTTCGGCGGCGAGGGCCCGGAGCGGACGGGCTGCACGCTTTGCGGGCGCTGCATGGTCGGCTGCCCACAGGGGGCCAAGAACACGCTGATGAAGAATTACCTGTACTTCGCTGAGCGCCACGGTGCGCGTGTGATGCCTGAACGCACCGTGCTGGACATCCGCCCGCTGGGCGCGTCGGACGGCAGCGAAGGCTATGAGGTCGAAAGCGTCCGCTCGGGTGCGTGGTTGCGCAAGGAACGCCGGGTCGAGCGCGCCCGTGGCGTGGTCGTGGCGGCGGGGCCCCTGGGGACCAACAAGCTGCTGCAGCGCTGCCGCTTGAAAGGCTCGCTGCCGCACATATCCAAGCGCCTGGGCGAGCTGGTGCGCACGAACTCCGAGTCGATCCTGACGGTGACAGTGCCGGAGGACTACCCCGACGAGCTGATCAAACGCGTGGCAATCACGTCATCGATCTACCCGGACCCGCACACGCATATCGAGACGGTCACCTACGGCGACGACGGCGACTCGATGCACCACCTGTACACGCTGCTTGTCGGCGACGGCACGCGCCTGACGCGGCCGCTGAAGCTGCTCGTGCAGGTGCTGCTCCATCCCAAGCGCCTGGCGAAGGTGCTGTTCCCCAAGCACTGGTCGCGGCGCACGATCATCATCCTGGTGATGCAGACGCTCGACAACTCGATCGCGCTGCGACCGCGCAAAGGCCCGTTCGGCTCGCTGTGGCTGCAGACCGAACAGGACTCCGAGCACCCCAACCCGACGTTCATCCCAGTCGCCAACAAGGCGGCTGAGTGGTTTGCGCAACGTACCGGCGGGATCGCCCAGAGCGCCGTCACGGAGGCGCTGTTCAACATCCCCTCCACCGCGCACATCCTCGGCGGCGCAGTGATCGCACCGGATGCCGAGCGAGGCGTCGTGGACAGCCGCCAGCGCGTGTTCGGCTACGAGAACCTGCTCGTGTGCGACGGCTCCGCGATCCCAGCGAATGTTGGCGTGAACCCATCGCTGACGATCACGGCACTGGCCGAGCACGCGATGAGCTATGTGCCGGCGACGGTGAGCGCAAGCGCCGATGGGCAGAGCGCAGCGCCGACGGAGAGCGCCGCGGCGGCCTAGCTGCTGAGACGAGCGCGCGCAGTGCGGTGGGGTGGCATAGCCGCTGAGACGAGCGCGGTGCGGTGCGGTGACCGTCAAGCCCGGTAGGGCACGATCACCTTGTGATCGCAGCCGACGAGATTCCAGTGGCGGTTTGCCGGCAGGTAGCGCATCACCAGCGTCTTCAGGCCGGGGCCGTTGCAGTACACGGTGCCATATCCGTAGACGAGTGCGACGTGGTCGTTTCCGGCGCCGGTCCAGATCACGTTGTAGCCCCAGCTGGCGTAGATCCAGTCTTCGCCGGGGCCACCGTGCAAGAAGTCCCGCTGGGTGGTGGGCTGATTGCCGGGATGTGAGTCTCCCCAGATCACATCGCCGTCGTTGCCGGCATAGATCGTGTCGTTTCCGCCGCCACCGAGCAGGTAGTTGTGAACACCGTCCTCGCCCTGCATGACGCCACTTTCGTTGTTGGGGTGCCCCTCGTGATGTTCTTCGCGCGGCCAGCCGGCGTGGCTGGCCTCGGCCAGGGCAATCCCCGTGCAGGCGAGCACGAACGCGGCTGCAATGCCGGCCAGCTGCGAGAGGCGACGAAGGTGCGGTAGCGGTCTCATCGGGAGCCGATGTTCCCGGATCGACCGGTCGTAGCCACGACGGGCGTTCGCCGCCGCCTGGTGAACGACCTGATTGTGGCTAGCGCCCGCCGGCCATGGCCGGCAGGATCACGAGCGTGTCGGTGTCGCCGACGGAGGTGTCAAGCCCGTTGAGCACACGCACGTCCTCGTCGTTGAGGTACACGTTGACGTAGCGGTTGAGCTCTCCGTCGGCGGAGAACAGCTGTGTCTCGGTGGCGGGGTGCGAGGTTGCAAGGTCGCGGAGCACCTCGCCGACGTTCTCGCCGGAGGCGCCGACCTCCTTCTCGCCGCCGACAGACGCGCGCAGCACCGGTGGGATCTTGATGGTGGCCATGACTCGGAGCGCAGCCTACCCGGCGGCGGCGCAGAACGCCTCGTAGTCGGGGAACACGCCCATCTCCTCGTCGGCGATCTCATCGGGGTCACGCGAGCAGATCGGGCACTCGGGATCGCGGTGGACTTTGACCTCTGTGAGCGTCGCTCCCAGCGCGTCGTACAGCAGCAGCCGTCCGATCGCGGGGTCACCGATGTCGAGGATCAGCTTCACGACCTCGGTCGCCTGCAGCAAGCCCATCGTGCCGGGCAGCACGCCGAGCACGCCGTTGGCTCCACATGAGGGCGCCAGCTCGGCCGGCGGCGGCTCGCGGAACAGGCAGCGGTAGCACGGGCCGTCGTACGGTTTGAACACAGACAGCTGCCCATCGAAGCCGAGGATCGAAGCGGAGACGACAGGGATCTGCAGGCGTACGCTGGCGTCGTTGAGCAGGTAGCGCGTGGGGAAGTTGTCAACGCCGTCGACGATCACGTCGTAGCCGTCGATGATCTCCATGATGTTGGACGCATCGATGCGCGTCTGGTACTTGACGACCTTGACGTCCGGGTTGAGCGCGCGGATCGATTGCTCGGCGGACTCGACCTTGGGGGTGCCGATGCGGTCGGTGTCGTGGATCACCTGACGCTGCAGGTTGGACAGGTCGACGACATCGTCGTCGACGATGCCCAGCGTGCCCACGCCGGCTGCCGCCAGATACAGCGCCGTCGGCGAGCCGAGGCCGCCGGCGCCCAACAGCAGCACCTTGGCGTCCAGCAGCTTCTGCTGGCCCTCGGCGCCGATCTCGGGGATCAGCAGGTGGCGCGAGTAGCGCTCACGCTGTTCAGGGCTGAGCGAGCGCGGCACATCGACCTCATAGCCGCGGTCCTTCCACAGGGTGATCCCGCCGGTCATCGAGCGCACGTGCTCATAGCCAAGCTCCTCGGCAAGCGTGCGCGCCGCGTAGGCGGAGCGGTTGCCGGAGGCGCAGTAGACGATCACCTGGGTGGAGCGATCGGGCACGACGCCCTCGATGCGCGACTCCAAGATAGCCGCGAGCCACGTGCTTGGCACCGGGCAGGTGACCGGCGGCGAACTCCTCGCTCTCGCGGACGTCGATGATCGCCACGCCCTCGTCGATCAGCTCGTTGACCTCTGCAGGGTCGACCTCTTGTATCTGGCTCTTGACTTGGCGGAGAAGCTCCGCGCCGGACGGGCTCATTTTGAAAACTCCTAAACCGTGGTCGGGATTCAGGGACTTCATAAAGTGTAGCGACACCTGGCACGGTTGCCGGCTACTCGACAGAAGCCGGTTCGGCACCCATGTCTTTCGCACAGTGCTGTATCGCCATGGCTATACGGCACCCGTGCCGGCAATACACACCGTCCACGCGAGACGGCCCGGCTGATGCCCGCCTCGCCCCCCCGGCTGGATGCCAACACCCCGGTTGGATGCCAGCCCAACTCCAGCGGCGGTGAGCGCAGGTTTTCAGGAAACGAGCAGGTAGGTGAAACCGACGGCGCTGGGGCTGGCGGTTTTGGATCCTTCGTAGGTTGCGTCAGCCCGCCACATGCCGACGGCGGGCGCGGTGAAGGGCACGCTGGCCAGGCCGCCGCTGGCGAACGCGTGGACCTCGCGGTAGTACTGCCAGCCGAAGACGGGGTCGAAACGCTCGATCTCGACGCTGACGGGTCCGGACTCGGCGGGCGCGATCTTGACGTCGATCGCCAACGCTTGCCCAGGCGTGGCCTTGGTGCTGGCGAAGGAGATGGTGCTGGAGGTGATGGTGCGCGACTCGCGCTCCAGCGTGAAGTTGCCGGAGCTGCCGTTGTGGACGGAGACGACGGCGTAGTAGGTGCCGGGCTGGAGCTGATGCGCAAGCGTCTGCGAGCCGCTGCCTTCGCAGTCGCATTCGATGACGTTGCCGTTCTGGTTGCGCAACTGCAGCTTGAATTCGGCTGAGCTGGAGGCCTTCAGCTTGAGCGTGAGGTTGGAGTGGCTGGTGACTTCCATGCGATACAAGCGCAGCACCTGCACGCTGCGTCCGCTGAGATGCCCCCGCGCGAGCCCGTAGTTGGGCAGGGCGAGACCAGGAGCCGTTTCTGCAGGGCCGGCGGGCGCGATCTGCAGCCGAAAACGCTGGATGCCCCTGTGCGACAGTCGGGGGGTGATCTCGAAGCTGTAGCGCCCACCCTCGCCGGGGCCGGGGGTGAACAGCCGGAAGCCCCCGCACTGAATCCGCACCAGCGCGGATGACGAGCCTCCTTCTTCTTCTTCGCTGCCGAACGAGCTGGTGCCAGGGGCGAACAACGAACCGGTGACGCAGCCGCCTTCGGTCTCGTTGGCGACGCTGATCATGTAGCTGACGCCGGCGTGCATCGTGACGGCGTATGCGGCGTTGATGTTCTGGATGCGGTCGACCTGGCCGCTGACGCCGCCCGAGGGCAGCGACGAGCCGGGCGGTTGGATTGCCGGCGTAGGCAGGAAGACTTCAAGCGTGAACGGGGCCAGCGTCGAGCTCTGCAGCGCGGCGACGCGGATGTCATACAGGCCGTTCTTGGCGGCCTTGAACGAGAACGAGGCCTTGCCCTGCGATTCGGTCTGCTCACAGCCGATGGACACGAGCTGCGAGCGCACAGCGTGATAGACGTCGATGGTGGCATCGAGCGTGCCGGAGGCAGCCAGGTCGAAGGCGACCCGCTGGGCGCTCGATAGACGCAGGCTGTACCACACCGAGTTTGCCGTAGGCACGCGGCACGCGGATTCGCGTTCGCCGGCTTCGGTGCTGGCGCCTACGGTCGTGCCGTTGATAGACGAGGGAAAGCTGTGGATGCTCTGCGCGCCGGCGAGCGTGTCGTTGGCCGGCGCGGGCGGTGGCGGCGGCGTGACCGCGGGGCCGGTACCTTCGCCGGCGGCGCCAGCGGCGAGCACCATCGCGCCGAGCACAGCTATCGCGAGCACCGCTGCCAGCGCACGAGCGTTCGCCACAAAACGGCGGTGGACTTCGAACATCACTGGTAGGTACGCCGTACAGCGGTGGCCTCCTGCATGTTGGATCTGCACGGATCACCAGCGTCACCGGCAGGTCCGGTGGGACCGACGCCGCCAACCTGGGGGCTGCATAGCTCCGGCCGTCCCTCCCCTACCCTCACGAGCATGCCCCCGAGGCGACTAAGACCGCTCCGCCTTGCGTTAGGCGCAGCGACGGCTTTGGCGTTGGTGCTGGCGGTGATCTTGGCGAGCTCGACAGGACACGGCACGTCGTCGAAGCCGCCGGCGGCGACAGGTCCGGAATCGAGCTTCGACGGCGCGGCTCTTCCTGGCGATATCAGCGCGCCCGGCTTCACGCTGACCAACCAGTTGGGCCGCCGCGTGTCGCTGGCCGACTACCGCGGTCAGGTGGTGGTGCTGACGTTCCTGTACTCGACGTGCGGCGACACGTGCACGGTGATCGCCCAGCAGATCCGCGGTGCGCTGGACGAACTGGCGCGCCCGGTGGCGGTGCTGATCGTGAGCGCGGACCCGACGGCGGACTCGCGTGCGAGCGTGAACCGGTTCCTGGCGCAGACATCGCTGAGCGGGCGAGTCCAGTACCTGACAGGTCCACTGCCGCGGCTGCGCTCGATCTGGCGTGCCTACAGGATCAAGCCGGCGAGCGCTGGCGAGCGCGTGTTTGACGAATACGCGTCGGTGATGCTGCTTGACCCTGCCGGCAGGGAGCGGGTGCTGTTCCAGTCAGAACAGATGACGCCTGAATCGCTCAGCCACGACATCCGGAGGCTCGATGGAGCTCCCACCCACCCCTGATACCCTAGCTGGCAGGTAGGAAATCTTGCGATGATGTTCTCAACCAAGGCCGAGTACGGCGTACGCGTGATGGTGGAGCTGGCGCGACGCGCCGGCGGTGAGCCGATACCACTGGCGGAGATCGCCGCCCACGACGGGCTGCCGTTGGCGTACCTGGAGCACCTGGTGGCCCGCCTGCGCAAGGCCGGGCTGGTTGACTCGCGCAGGGGCTCGCGCGGCGGCTACATGCTGGCGCGCCCGTCGAGTGAGATCACGATGGCGGAGGTGGTCGAGGCGCTGGAGGGCTCGATCGCGCCGATCGAGTGCATCTCGCAGGCGGCCGACGGCTCGATCGTGTGCTCGCGCGAGTCCAGCGCGGATCACGTGTGCCCGACGAAGCTGCTGTGGACGCGGGTGCGCTTCTCGATCGTGAGCACGCTGCGCGAGACGACGCTTGCGGACCTACTGAGCACACCGACGATGCCTGCGGCGGCGACCCTGCCACCCCTGCAAATACAACCCCTCACGACCGGAGCCTGACCACAGAACATGGCCGACCTAGAGATCAAAGACCTGCATGTACGCATCGACGAGCGCGAGATCCTGCGAGGCGTCGACCTGGAGATCAACCGCGGCGAGATACACGCGCTGATGGGCCCCAACGGCTCAGGCAAGTCGACGCTGGCTAACACGCTGCTCGGCCACCCCTCGTATGAGATTACGGAGGGCTCGATCACGTTCAAGGGCGAGGACATCACCGAGGCCGAACCGCACGAGCGCGCCAAGGCGGGCCTGTTCCTGGCATTCCAGTACCCGGTGTCGATCCCGGGCGTGTCGGTGGCGAACTTCCTGCGCATGGCGATCAACGCCAAGCGCGACGAGCCGATCCAGGTGAAGGAGTTCCGCACGCAGCTGCAGCATGCGATCGAGCTGCTGGACGTGGACAGAGCGTTCACCTCCCGCCACCTCAACGACGGCTTCTCCGGTGGCGAGAAGAAGCGCGCGGAGATCCTGCAGATGGCGATGCTGGCACCGGACGTGGCGATCCTCGACGAGACGGACTCGGGCCTGGACATCGATGCGCTGCGCACGGTGGCGGAGGGCGTGCAGCGCCTACATGACGAGCAGGGCCTGGGCGCGCTGATCATCACGCACTATCAGCGCATCCTGCATTACGTGAAGCCCGAGTTCGTGCACATCCTGATGGACGGGAAGATCGTGCTCGAGGGCGGCGTGGAGCTGGTGGAACGCCTGGAGCGCGAGGGCTACGACCAGATTCGCCAGGAGGTTGGCGCGGGCACGGCCGGCGCAATCTCAGCCGGTGACAGCAGTGTCTGAGTCCAGCGCAGCGGAGAACGGAGGCGTGAACACGAACGGCGCTGCACCGGTGCAGGTCAAGGCGGGCCGTCACCGCGAGGCGAGCCTGTACCACGCGCTGGCAGGCGCGGGCGCGGGCGACGGCCGCACGCTGGCGCAGCTGCGCGAGGCGGCGCTGAAGGTATACGAGGAGGCGGAGCTGCCGGTGTGGCGGCGCTCGGGCTTCTGGAGCACGAGCCTCGCCAGCCTGGATCTCGACGGGCTGCAGACGAGCGTGGAGGAGAGCGGCGTGCCGGATGTCGTGACCCGCACGCTCCCCGACCGCCCTCGCGCCGGGCGGATCGTGCAGAGCGCAGGCGCGGTGGTGCAGCTGGAGCTGGACCCGGCTCTGGCCGAACGCGGCGTGATCCTGTGTTCGCTGGAGCAGGCCTTCGAGCAGCACGGCGAGCTGGCATCGCAGTGGTACTCCAAGCGCCTACCGATCGACCGCCACAAGCTGGAGGCAGCGAACGCGGCGCTGTGGACGGGCGGCGCGTTCCTGTACGTGCCGGCGGGCGTGGTGGTCGAGGAGCCGTTTGAGATCGTGTACGCGATCGACCGCCCGGGCGTGGCGCAGTACGGGCGCACGCTGGTGCTGGGCGCGCCGACGAGCGAGTTCCGCGTGCACGAGTACGACCTGGCGGAGGACTTCGACAGGCCAGGCACTGCATGCGGGCGCATTCGAGCTGTACCTGCAGGACGGTGCGCGCTGTCGCCTGGCGCAGTTTCAGGACTGGGGCTCTGGCGAGGTGTTCGACGTGTCGACCCGCTTCGTGGGCGTGGGCCGTGACGCTTACTGCCACTGGCTGCCGGCGCTGCTTGGCGGGCACCTGGTGCGCCAGCACCTGGAGCTGGCGGTGATGGGCAAGGGCGGCGACATGGCGTTTCGCGGCGTGTTCTTCGCGGAGGAGCACGAGCATTTGGACGTGTTCGCCGTGGACCTGCACGAGACGGGCCCGTCCGGCGGGGACGTGCACTGGCGTGGGACGGCGACGGGCGAGAGCCGTGCCAGCTTCGAGGGCCTGATTCAGATCGACCCGGGCGCCCAGCAGACGCACACCTACCTGCAGATCCACTCGATGATGCTCTCGCCGAAGGCACGGATCGACGCGATCCCGTCGGTGCTGGTGTCGGCGGACGACGTGTCTGCCTCGCACGGCGGCACGGTGGGCGAGCTGGACGAGACGGCGATCTTCTACATGCAGACGCGAGGCCTGGATCGCCCGGCGGCGGTGCGGGTGATCGTGGAGGGCTTCTTCGAGCCGCTGGTGGCGGAGCTCCAAGACGAGGCACTGGAGCAGCTTGTGCGCGACCGCGTGCAGGAGAAGCTGGCGGCGGCGCGCGAGGACATCGAGGCGTATGCCACCAGTCGCTGAGAGCGATCTGCTGACGGGGAGCCGGTCGACGCCTGTGCGCGCTGACTTCCCCATCTTCGCTGGAAGATCGGGCGAGGAGCGTTCGCGGCCGTTGATCTACCTGGACTCGGGCGCTACCTCACAGAAGCCGCAGGCCGTGATCGACGCGCTGGCCGACCACCTGCGCCTGCACAATGCGAACGTGCATCGCGGCGTGTACGCACTGGCGCAGGAGGCGGATGCGGCGTATGACGGGGCGCGCAAACGTGTGGCGGCGTTCGTCGGGGGCCGGCCACAGACGACGATCTTCACGAAGAACGCCACGGAGGCGATCAACCTGGTGGCGTACTCGTGGGGCCGGGCGAACGTGGGACCCGGCGACGCGGTGCTGATCACGCAGATGGAGCATCATGCGAACCTGGTGCCCTGGCAGGTTCTGTGCCGTGAGCGGGGTGCGAGCCTGCGCTACCTGGAGGTGGACGAGCACGGCGAGCTGTCGCTGGAACAGCTGGACGCGGAGCTGGCGCGCGGCGACGTGCGGCTGCTGGCGTTTGCGCACGTGTCGAATGTGCTCGGCACGATCAACCCGGTGGCGGAGATGACCGCGCGAGCCCGCGCTGCGGGCGCGACGACGTTGGTAGACGGCGCGCAGGCGGTGCCGCAGATGCCCGTGAACGTGGATGCACTGGGCGCGGACTTCTATGCGTGGACGGGCCACAAGGCGCTGGGACCAACGGGGATCGGCGTGCTGCACGGACGCACGGAGACGCTTGAGCGGATGCAGCCGTTCCTGACGGGCGGCGACATGATCGCGTCGGTTGACTTCCAGGAGACGACGTGGAACGAGCTGCCGTACAAGTTCGAGGCGGGCACGCCGCCGATCGCAGAGGCGGTCGGCCTGGGCGCGGCCGTCGAGTACCTGGAGCAACTGGGGATGGAGCGGGTCCGCGTGCATGAGCGCTCGCTGACGGCGTACATGCTCGAGCGCTTGGCGGAGGTGCCGGGCCTGCACGTGGTGGGCCCGCCCACGGCCGAGCGCCGCGGCGGCCTGGCGTCGTTCACGATCGACGGCATCCACCCCCACGACATCGCCGAGCTGGCGGACCGCGGCGGCGTGTGCATCCGCGCGGGTCACCACTGCGCGCAGCCGCTGATGCGCTGCCTGGGCGTGGGCGCGACGGCGCGGGCAAGCGTGAGCGTCTACAACGACCGGTTTGACATCGACGCGCTGATCGACGCGCTGCAGGCCGGCCGCGAGGTCTTTGGACTCTGACGATGGACGACCTGTACCGCGACTACATCCTCGATCACTACAAGCGCCCGCGCAACTTCGGCGAGCTGGAGCCGCACGACCTCGAGGCGCTGGAGCACAACCCGCTGTGCGGCGACGAGTTGGGCGTGCACATTCGTGTGGTGGATGACCGCATTGAGGACCTCCGCTTCCACGGACACGGCTGCGCGATCTCCCAGGCGTCGGCTTCGATCGCGTCAGAGGAGCTGAAGGGCATGACCCTGGAGCAGATCGGGCAGCTGGACGCTGACTGGATGATCGATCTGCTCGGAATCCCCGTGTCGGCCACCCGCCGCAAGTGCGCGCTGCTGAACCTGAAGGTCGTGCGCGGCGCGGTCACCGGCGATCACGCCTGGCCGGCGTGATCGATCGGAGCACCTTCCGGTGAGCGGTGCCGCGCTCCGTTCCGGTGAGCGGTGCTGCGCTCGATACAATTCCTAGTGCAGCGCACTGGATTGCCAAGCGAACCGCCAGCGAGGAGCCTCATGGCCACGATTGACCGCACGAAGATTGACAAGCCCAGTCCGATCGTCGAGGACGAGCAGGGCCAGTTGCGTGCCCGTCAGGGCATTTCGCGCGAGGTCGTGACGGAGCTTTCGAAGATCAAGGGCGAGCCGGACTGGATGGCGGAGAAACGACTGAAGTCGCTGGAGATCTTCGAACGCAAGCCGATCCCGACGTGGGGTCCGGACCTTGGCGGCCTGAACCTGGACGACCTGGTCCTGTACTCGCCCCCGACTGCCGGACGCTTCAACAGCTGGGATGACGTCCCGGCGGACATGAAGCAGACCTACGAGGACCTCGGCATCCCCCAGGCCGAGCGCGAGCACCTTGCCGGCGTGGTCGGCGTGTGGCGCCAAGAGCCCGTGTACGAGGGCCTGAAGGAGGAGTACGCCAAGCAGGGGATCCTGTTCTGCTCGATGGACACGGCGATCACTGAGTACCCGGAGCTGGTGGAGAAATACTTCATGACCAAGTGCGTGCCCGCGCAGGACAACAAGTTCTCGGCGCTGCACGGCGCGGTTTGGTCCGGTGGAGCCTTCTGCTACATCCCCAAGGGCGTCAAGTGCGACCTGCCGCTGCAGTCCTACTTCCGCATGGAGGGCGCCGGCGAGGGCACCTTCGAGCACACGCTGATCATCGCCGACGAAGGCTCCGAGGTGAACTACATCGAGGGCTGCACCGCGCAGACCTACAGCGTCAACTCGATGCACTCGGCGGTCGTGGAGATCTTCGTGCACGAGGGCGCCAAGGCGCGCTACACGACCGTGCAGAACTGGTCCAAGGACGTATACAACCTCAACACCAAGCGTGCGGTGGTCGACGCGGAAGGCACCGTGGAGTGGGTTGGCGGATCGATGGGCGCCAAGTACGTGATGCTCTACCCGGGTTCATTCCTGATGGGTGAGGGCGCGCGCGCAGATCACCTGAACGTAGGTGTGGCGGGCAAAGGCGTGCACAAGGACACCGGCGCCAAGGTGGTGCACCTGGCGCCGAACACCACGTCGAACATCCTCGCCAAGTCGATCTCCAAGGATGGCGGCATCATGGGCTACCGTGGCCTGGTCAAGATGGGCCACAACTCGGCAGGCTCGAAAGCGCGCGTCCAATGCGACGGGCTGATGATGGACGGCGAATCGCGCTCTGACACGTGGCCTGACATCCAGATCCAAAACCCGAACGTGACGGTCGCGCACGAGGCAACGGTGGGCCGCATCTCCGACGACCAGCTGTTCTACATGGGCTCCCGCGGCTTCACGGAGGACGAGGCAGCGGCGATGATCGTCAACGGCTTCATCGAGCCGGTGACCAAGGAGCTGCCGATGGAGTACGCGGTCGAGCTCAACCGGCTGATCCAGCTGGAGATGGTCGGCTCAATCGGCTAGGCGCGCATTTGCGCGCGCCTGTAGACACGATCGCTGCGCCGCTGTTCCCGACGGGGTTGCCGTGGGTCAACGCGCCGGCGGCGGGGACGAGCACGATCCAGCGCGGAAGGCCGCTGCTGGTGGAGTTCTGGGACTTCTGCCGGCCGAACTCGCTGCGCACGCTGCCGTACGTGAAGGCGTGGCACGAGCGCTACGCCGAGGCGGGGCTGCGTGTGGTGGGCGTGCACTGCCCGGGCTTCGACGCCTCACGCGACGAGCAGGCCGTGCGGGAGGCGATTGCGCGGCTAGAGATCTCCTACCCGGTGCTGATCGACAGCGAGTTGGAGGTCTGGCAGGACTATGCCAACGAGGGCTGGCCGGCGCGTTACCTGTTCGACGGCCGTGCCCGCCTGTTCGACTATCACTACGGTGAGGGCGCTTACACAGAAACCGAGCTCGCCATTCAAGAGCTGCTGGGCGTGCAGCGCGACCCGGTGGCGCCGCTGCGAGCGGAGGATGTGCCAGGTACCGCGCTGGCAGCGCAGACAGCCGACCAGCAGGGCCCGTACTCGGGCGCGTATGAGGCGGGCGGGGTGTGGGCGGTGCTGGACGGCGTGGGCAAGGTGAAGGTGGACGGCGGCGCGGACGCGGGCGGCCGGGACGTCGCCGTCACGCACCCTGGCGCGTACTCGCTGCTGCAGCACGATCGGCACACGGTGGGAGTGCTCGACCTGGAGATCGGGGCAGGCGTCAGCTGCCTGGCCACCTGTTTCACACCGGGGGTTCTGTGAAGCACGGCTGCACCGATGAGTCCAGCTCCTGACGTCCGCTAAGCCCAGCCTTCAGGTTGAATCTGTGCGTGCGTGAGGTCCTGGAGCAGGCGCTTGATCACGGGCGGCCCGTCATCCCCCACGAGCACTGCGACGCCCGGCCAGTACGGGCTCTCGCCTGCTGTTGCTGTGAGGAAGATCGACGCGTAGGTCCAGCTGCCGGCGTTCACCAGGCGCGCCCTGTCGCGCCCGCGCCACTCCTGCTGGTTATCACCGGGTAGCGGTCCGGCCCTGTGGGTGTGACCGAACACCACGTAGGCGTCACCGAGCCCCAGGCGTGCTGCGACCTCGCCCATGGCTTGCAGCCCCGCGCGACGCAGCTCGCTGGTGGAGACGTCGGGGCGTAGCGGACCCAGCCCTGCCCGTGTCAAGCCGGCGACAGCAAGGGGGAAGGCGCCGACGATCGCCAGGGCACGAAGGCGACGGATAGCCCCCTTGTACCCGCGCACACGCTGCTTGGACCCCCCTCTGAGCGCATGCCAGGCGGAGACGGTGGCCGCGCCGTTGAGCGCAGCACCGGTGGGTGCGTCTCTGGCGACGGCGTCTCGCCAAGCGAACACCGGCGCAGCGATCGCCTCGTAGTCGCCGACCGAGTCAAACGTGGCTGCCGGGCGTCCCAGCAGGCGGCTCATCGCTCCCATGCTCAGACGCTCCAGTGTCGGAACTGTCAGGTGGCAGTCGAGGTAGTGTCCATGGGTGGCATACACGTCCGGGCGCACCCACAAGCCAGGGTAGGCAACGCGTAGCGTGGCGGGTGCCACCCAGGATGCGATCCGCTCGAGCGCAGGCGAGGCCTGCGCCGGGTCGAGCAGCTGCTCGACGGCCAACGCAGGTGGCTGGGTGTCCTGTTCACCGCGGCGCGCAAGCCACGGTTCCACGAGCGCGTGATCGTGGTTGCCGGCGAGGATCACCAGCTCTCCGCTGCCCAGCGCACGCCCGAGCTCCTCGAAGAACGGGCGTGCTGCTGCCATCGCGTCACGCATCGGCCCGTGACGCAGCTCGAGCACGTCTCCGAGCAGCACCACACGCTCCACCTCGCTGACTGCGTCAAGCAGCGGCGCACGCAGCTCCGGGCGGCGCAGCAGGTCAGAGCGCGAGACGCTGCCGAGGTGCAGGTCGGAGACGATCAGGGTGCGCATGGGCTGGAGTCAGACGCTCACGCTGCGGGCGGCCGAGCGTCGAGGCACTGCCGGCTCAGGGGGTTCAGTTGGCTCCGACCACGCCCTGCGGGCGCGGCGCCTCCACGACGGCGTCGCGTATCTGCTTGGGGAGCATGAAGCGGACGTCCTCGCGGACCACATCAAACTCAGAGATGTCCTGCACGCCCCGCGCACGGAAGAACTCGACGAGCTCGATCACCAGCTCCTCAGGCGCGCTTGCTCCGGAGGAGATGCCCACCACCCGTGCGCCCGTCAGCCACTTCTCCTGGACCTCGCGCGCAGCATCGATCAGGTGGGCCTGGGTACCGCAGTCGCGGGCGACCTCCACCAGGCGTACCGAGTTGGAGGAGTTACGCGAGCCGATCACGAGCATCAAATCGCAGCTGCCTGCCATCTGTTTGACGGCTGCCTGCCGATTGGTGGTGGCGTAGCAGATGTCATCTGTGCGGGGGCCGACGATGTTGGGGAACCGCTCGCGCAGGCGCTCCAGGATCGCGCTTGTTTCGCCCACAGCCAGTGTTGTCTGGGTTACATAGGCGATTCGCTCGGGGTCGGCGATGTCCAGCTCATCGACGTCCTGCTCGTTTTGGACGAGCACGATCTGCTCGGGTGCCTCCCCCATGGTGCCTTCGACCTCCTCGTGACCGTCGTGACCGACGAGCACGATCGTGTAGCCATCCTCGGCGAAGCGCACCGCCTCGCGATGCACCTTGGTCACCAGCGGGCAGGTGGCATCGATGGTGCGCAACCCACGCTCCTCGGCGCCTGAGCGGACGCTGGGAGCGACGCCATGGGCGGAGAAAACACACACCGCCCCCTCGGGCACCTCGGTCTGCTCATCGACGAAGATCGCCCCGCGCTCGCGCAGCTGGGCAACCACGTGCTTGTTGTGCACGATCTCCTTGCGCACGTATACCGGCGCACCATGGATGGCGAGCGCGCGCTGTACCGTCTGCACTGCGCGATCCACCCCAGCGCAGTAACCGCGGGGTGCCGCCAGCAGCAGCTTCTCGACCGTGTTGAGCACAGCTCCCATTGTAGGGGGCGCCCCGGTACGCTAAGCCCAATGAGCCAACGTCACCTCGATAGGTTGACCCCAGTGGACGCCTCGTTTCTGCATCAGGAGAGCGGCGCCTCGCACATGCACATCGGCGGGCTGACGATAATCGAAGGTCCGCCCCCGGCGATGGAGGAGTTCCTCGAACAGATCCGGCGCCGGCTGCACCTGGTTCCGCGCTACCGCCACAAGCTCGCGCATACCGCCGTGGACAGCGGACGTCCCGTGTGGATCGACGATCCGAGCTTCAACCTCGACTATCACGTGCGCCACACAGCGCTGCCGGCGCCGGGGTCGTGGGAGCAGCTGCAGGACCTGACCGCACGCATCTTCTCCCAGCAGCTCGATCGTTCGAAGCCACTGTGGGAGATGTGGCTGATCGAGGGCCTCCAGGACAATCGCTTCGCGCTGATCACCAAGACCCACCACTCGCTGATCGACGGCATCGCCGGCGTGGACCTGGTGACGGTGCTGTTCGACCTGTCCCCTGACCCTCCGCAGATCCCGTATTCGGGACGCCCGTGGCAGCCACATCCGGAACCAGGGACCGCGCACCTGCTGGCGGCCGGCCTGCTGGGAGCCCTGCGCACGGGCGCCGCCCTGGCTGAGGGTGCAATTGAGGCGCTGACGCACCCCGACCGGGCGCTGGCTCACGCACGCGAGGCAGCCGAGGGCGTCGGCGAGATCGTGTGGGCAGGCTTGAACCCGGCGCCGGAAACGCCGCTGAACGTGCCCATCGGACCGCACCGCCGGTTCGTCGGCGTGACCAGCCAGCTTGAGGACCTGAAGACGGTCAAGAACGCATTCGGCGGAACGGTCAACGACGTGGTGCTGGCGGTGGTGGCAGGCGCGCTTCGCTCCTTCTTGATCTCACGCGGACGGCACACTGAGGGCGTGGAGATGCGCGCGCTGGTGCCGGTGTCCGTGAGGACGGAGGGCGAGCACGACCGCGGTGGCAATCGCATCGTGGTGATGCGAGGGCCACTGCCCACATACATCACCGACCCGCTCAACCGCTTGCGCTTCGTGTCCGGCGCGATGGACGGCCTGAAGGAGTCCAAGCAGGCGCTCGGCGCCGAGGTGATCGCGGGCGCCCAGAACTTCGCGCCACCGACGATCCTGGCGCAGGCCTCACGGCTGAACTTCTCCACGCGCCTGTTCAACCTGATCGTCACCAACGTGCCAGGGCCGCAGTTCCCGCTGTACGTGCTCGGACGCGAGATGCTGCAGGCGATTCCAGTGGCGTTCCTGCCGGAGAACCATGCGCTGGCAATCGCCATCATGTCCTACAACGGGCAGATGAACTTCGGCCTGCTTGGAGACTTCGACGCGCTCCCGGACATCGGCTCGATTGGCGAGAACATCGCCGCTGAACTGGCTACGCTCGTGGCGCTCGCACGAAAGTCCGCTACCGCGCCGTCCTAGTGTCCTCAGGACACTGGAGCCGAGCGGGCACTGCCACGAGCGCCATCGCAACTGCGCTCAGTAGCCGAGCGCGAACTTGGCGTCCTCGCTCATCATGTCCGGCGACCAGGCAGGCGTGAACACCATCTCGGACTCCACCGTCTTGACGCCGTCCAGTTCGCCCACGAACTCCTCGATCTGTTCGTTGACCTGTGGGCCAATCGGGCATCCGGGTGTGGTCAGCGTGAACGTCACGCGCACGTTGCCCTCAGCCACCGCCACCCCGTAGATCAGTCCCAGCTCCACGAAGTCGAGCCCAAGCTCCGGGTCGATGACGTTGGACAGAGCGTCCATCACGTCCTCCTCGCTGGGGGCAGCTGCCAACTCGGTCATTGGCCCAGTCTAGCCCCATCGATGCACCACTCAGATCCGAGGCCGCTAGCGGGTCGTAGGCCAAGCGAGGCCAGGACGCAGGCGGCGTGGCGTGCTACGCACGCGAGCCGCCGAGGACGCAGCCTCGCGCCGGCATACGACCCGCTAGTTGTCGCAGCCCAGGCGGTCCCACATGTACAGCTGAATGCACTCGTTGGCGAGCTCGATCGCCCGCTCGCGCGACAGGCGCGGCAGCACCGTGTCCAGTGCCTGGTCCTCAGCTACGCCTGCTTGGAAGGCTTCCTCGCCGCGGAAGCCCGCCGCGATCTTCAGCGCCTCACGCCGATTCTCGCCGAGGCTGGGAAACACGCCCACCAGGAAGTCTGTGTTCGGGATCGGCTGGCCGACCTCCAGCGAGGCGTGCCAAGCGGCCAGCAGGTGCAGGTCGTCCTCGTCAAGGTCTGCGATCGCCTTGGCGTAGTGGACCGACAGTTCCTGGTCGGGGATGTCGTCTACCCATGCACGCACAACCTCTCCCACAAGCTGGCGGCGTGCCTCACGACCGACAGACTCGGCAATGACGCGGATCGCATCCTGAGGCTCGATGAAGCAGAGTGGCATCACGACTCTCCCGTGGGGATAGGAACACTTACCGCAGGGACTGTAGGTGGCCGTGTGGACGGCATTTCTCGTCCGCGATCTGGCGCCCGGCTGGAGCGGGCGATGCCTGCGTGAGAGCGGTGGCGAGGCCGGCTCGCTTACAGCTCCAGCGCGTCGCCGGCGCGGCTGAACGCGTCGTCGTCGTGGATGTCCGGCGGGCAGCCCATGCTGGCACGCTGCGGCGCCGCCCAGTTGGCGAGCGCCAGATCGAGCGTCTCGATCGGCACGGAGATCGCTTGTGCGAGCGCTGCTGCGCGGCGCTCCAGCAGCAGCGGATCACCGATGCCGAATAGTCGCTTGGCAGCCAGCGTGGTGAGATCCTCGGAGGAGAGACCTCGTACGTCGGCCAGGTGCAGCGAGTCGGGGACAAGCTCGTACAGGCCGAGTGCGCCTAGCGTTACCAGCAGGTCGTAGCGCCCCATACGAGCGAAGCCAGGGAGCGCAAGCCGCTCGAATATCCGCTCGAAACGTCGCTGCGGGGTCCATGCCGGGTCACCGGTGATGGCGAGCGCCTGGCTGGCTTGTGCGATGGGTGACTGGTCGGCGGTGCCGGCGCGCTGCACCCACTGCCAGTAGGCCGTCAGCGTCGCTGTGCCGCGGGCGGGGTCGTGGGAGGTGCGTGGGCCGAGCGGTATGCCGTCGAGGGTGGGTAGCTCTCGCTGGTCCTTGACCTCGGCTGTGGGACTGGAGACGTCTGTGACCACAGCCCCGTCGAGCGCCAGGCGCACGCCGGCGAACGGGTCCTCGCCCTCCAGCGGGCACAGGTAGGCGATCAGCAGGCATGCCCAGGTCGCGCGCTCGATGTCCTCGCCGGCCAGCTCGCGTACCTCGCCGTACATGCCGGGCGGCGCTGTGGCGAGTGCTTGCAGACGGCCGCTGGAGAACGCGATCTCCTCGGCCAGGCGGACGGCGTCGGCAGAGGCTCTCAGGCCGGGTAGGAGCGGCGAACGGTAGCCGTCGTCCTCGGCGCGACCCTCACGTCGGATGCGTACGCTCTCTGAGCGCACGCGCCGCCGCCGCCCGTCGGCGCCGGTGGAGCTTGTGCGCGTTGTGCTCTTGGCACGCGGCTTGGAGGCAGTGCCCGGCGAGTTGCCAGCGAGCGTCTTGCTGCAGATCGGGCAGCGCTCGATGAAGCGGTTGTGGCGGCAGAAGGTGGGCATGGCGCTATTGGGATATACCCGTTCGCGTGCGCCCGTGCGCCGCAGCCGGGCTGGGTTCAGCTTTCGGGCGCGCCGATGCCCGGGCCCACGTGCTGCGGGGGGCCCTCGGGGCCGCGGTCGGCGTCACTGTGCCCGGACAGGCCGTCGTCCTGGAGACCGAATGTGCCGGTGTCGTGGGCGCCGTCGCGCTGTGCCGCGAGATAGCGGTCGACCATGCGCGCGCATTGGCGACCCTCGTTGATCGCCCACACGATCAGCGACTGGCCACGACGGGCGTCGCCGGCGGCGAACACGCCGTCCACCGACGTCGTGTACGGCTGGATCGACTTGACGTTTCCGCGCGGGTCCTTGGCGACCCCGAGCTGATCCAGCAGCTCCTGCTCGGGGTGCAGGAAGCCCATCGCCAGCAGCACCAGCTGCGCCGGCAGTTCACGCTCGGTGCCGGGTATCGGCGCGAACGGCGGCTCGGGCGTGGCTTGCGCGATGCGCAGACCGGCGAGCGCTCCGTTGCCGTCGTCGCTGAAGGCTGTGGTGGTAACTGAGAAGTCCTGCTCGCCCATTCCCAGCTCCGTGGCCTCCTCCATCGCGTAGCTGAGCCGGTACTTCAGCGGCCACTGCGGCCAGGGGGTGCGGTCGTCGGGCCGGTGCGCCGGCGGCTCGGACAGCAGCTCGAGCTGGACCACCGAGCGTGCTCCCTCGCGCAGCGAGTTGCCGACGCAGTCGGCGCCTGTGTCGCCACCGCCGATCACCACCACGTCCTTGCCGGCCGCCGAGATCTCGTGCTCGACCGGAGGCTGGACGACGGCCGACGGCGAAGCGTCGAGCGCAGATTCGGTTTGACGCGCGACGAAGCGGTTGCGCTGATAGAGGTACTCCATCGCGAAGTGAACGCCCGCCAGCTGTCTGCCTGGTGCGGGCAGATCACGTGGCACGCGCGAGCCGGTCGCCAGCACGACCGCGTCGAAGCTCTCGCGCAGCTCCTCCACGGTCACGTCGCTGCCGACCTCCACGCCGCAGCGGATCTCCACGCCCTCCGCAATCAGCTGCTCGACGCGCCGTTGCACGACCGTCTTCTCGATCTTGAAGTCCGGAACGCCGAAGCGCACCAGCCCGCCGATGGCCTCGTCGCGCTCGAACAGCGTCACCCGGTGCCCTGTCCTGCGCAGCTGTTGTGCGGCCGCCATGCCCGCCGGTCCGGAGCCTACGACGGCCACCGCCTGGCCGGTTTCGCGATCCTTGCGCGGCGGTTGTGGCACGATCCATCCCTCCGCCCAGGCGCGGTTGACGATCGAGTTCTCGATCTGTTTGATCGTGACCGAGTCGCCCTCGCGGATCTCCAGCACGCATGCCGCCTCGCATGGCGCCGGGCACAGGCGTCCGGTGAACTCGGGGAAGTTGTTGGTGGCGTGCAGTTGCGCAATCGCGTCCTCGAAGCGGTCCCGGTAGACGAGGTCGTTCCAGTCGGGGATCAGATTGCCCAGCGGGCAACCGTTGTGGCAGAACGGCACGCCACAGTCCATGCAGCGGGCACCCTGTTCCTGGAGCTCGGGGACGGGCCGTGCGAGCAGAAACTCGTTGAAGTCCTGTGCTCGCTCGCGCGGGTCGCGCTGCGGCACCCCGTGACGCTCGATCTGCAGAAAACCCCCGAGCTTGCCCATCAGACGCCTGCCTCGCCGACGGCGTCCAGCGGGCGCGACCCATCCTGGTGGCCGTTGCCTGCAGCGCTCGCCGCCGCCTCTTCCTCAGCCAGCTCACGCAGCACGCGCCTGTAGTCGTTGGGCATCACCTTCACGAACGTGTCGTTTGCCAACAGCTCGCTCCACTGCTCCAGCACGCGCGCCGCGACCGGCGAGTCGGTGCGCTGCAGGTGCTCTTCGATCATCGCCCGCAACTCGATGGCGTCGGCCTCGGAGAGGTGCTCGAAGCCGATCATGCCCATGTTGCAGCGCGTGGGGAACATCCCGTCCTCGTCCAGCACGTACGCCACGCCACCACTCATGCCGGCCGCGAAGTTGCGTCCCGTGGGCCCGAGCACCACCACCCTGCCGCCGGTCATGTACTCGCAGCCGTGGTCACCAATGCCCTCCACCACCGCCCAGGCACCTGAGTTGCGCACTGCAAAGCGCTCGCCGGCAAGCCCGCGAAAGAACGCCCTGCCGGCGGTGGCGCCGTAGAGCACCGTGTTGCCAACGATCACGTTCTGCTCTGCCTTGAAGTGCTCGCCCATGCCCTCGCGCGGACGAACCGCGAAGACCCCGCCAGACATGCCCTTGCCGGCGTAGTCCTGTGCGTCGCCGCGTAGCGTGAACGTCACGCCAGGGGCCAGCCAGCCGCCGAAGCTCTGGCCCGCGGAGCCTTCGAAGCTGACGTCAATCGTGTGCTCGGGCAGGCCCTCGGCACCGTAGCGCTGGGCGATGTGGCTGGAGAGAATTCCGCCGACGCAGCGGTTGCGGTTGCGGATCGCCATCTGCGCCTGCACGCTCTCGCCGCGCGCAAGCGCCGGCTCGGCCAGCGCCACGAGCTCCCAGTCGAGCGCGTCGCTGAGCACCTCCGGGGGTGCTTCCACGCGTCGGCGCGGCGGGAATTCCGATCCCTCCCCCCCAAGCTCGATGTGCGTGAGGATGTGGGTGAGGTCCACGCCGCGCGCCTTCCAGTGATCGACCGCGTCGGCGACACCAAGCAGGTCGACTCGGCCGATCGCCTCATCCAGCGAGCGCAGCCCGAGCGAGGCGAGGATCTCGCGCACCTCCTCGGCGACGAAGAAGAAGAAGTTGACCACGTGCTCGGGCGTGCCGCGGAAGCGCTTGCGCAGCTCCGGGTCCTGGGTGGCGATCCCCACCGGGCACGTGTTCAGGTGGCAGGCACGCATCATGATGCAGCCGGTGGCGATCAGCGGCGCGGTCGAGAAGCCCATCTCATCGGCACCCAGCATCGCCGCGATCACCACGTCGCGGCCGGTCTTCAGTTGGCCGTCAGTCTGCACGACGATGCGCGAGCGCAAGTTGTTCAGCAGCAGCGTCTGCTGGGTCTCCGCCAGGCCGATCTCCCAAGGTATGCCGGCTGCCTGGATCGAGGACAGCGGCGACGCGCCCGTGCCGCCGTCATGTCCTGCGATCAGCACGCGGTCGGCGTTTGCCTTGGACACGCCTGCTGCCACCGTGCCAACGCCGACCTCGGAGACGAGCTTGACCGACACCTGCGCCTGCGGGTTGGCGCAGCGCAGATCGTAGATCAGCTGCTTGAGGTCCTCAATCGAGTAGATGTCGTGATGCGGTGGCGGCGAGATCAGCCCCACCCCCGGGGTCGTGTGGCGGATCGAGCCGATGTAGGCGTCCACCTTGTGACCGGGAAGCTGGCCGCCCTCACCGGGCTTCGCTCCCTGGGCCATCTTGATCTGCAGCTCGTCTGCGTTGACCAGGAAGTGGATCGTCACGCCGAAGCGTCCCGAGGCCACCTGCTTGATCGCTGAGCGGCGGCGGTCTCCGTTGGCGTCCGGCTTGAAGCGCGATGGGTCCTCCCCACCCTCACCGGTGTTGGAGCGCCCGCCGAGGCGGTTCATGGCGATCGCCAGTGTCTCGTGCGCCTCGCGCGAGATCGATCCCAGGCTCATCGCCCCGGTGCAGAAGCGCTTGACGATCTCGCCAGCCGGCTCGACCTCCTCGATTGAGATCGCCGCCGCGCCGGCGCCCTCGCCGCCGATCTGCAGCAGTCCTCGTAGCGTGGCCCTGCGCGCGGCGTCCTCGTTGACCGTCCTTGCGTACTCACGATAGGTCTCAAACGCCGGGCTCTCGCGCACCGCCTCGTATGCCTCGCGGTCACCCTTCAGCGCCGCGCCAACGTCGCCGTTGGCCCCACGCACCGCCTGCTGGACGAGCGCGATCGTCTCCGGGTTCCACATGTGGTGCTCGCCGTCGCGACGCCACGCATACACACCGCCCACCGGGAGCAGCTCGTCGGCCGGAGCCGGGTAGGCGCGAGCGTGACGCTCGAGCGCCTCAGCCGCCAGCACGTCCAGGCCGATCCCACCGATACGCGAGGCCGTGTGCGTGAAGTGCGTGTCGATCAGATTCTTGTCCAGACCCACAGCCTCGAAGATCTGCGCGCCGCGGTAGGACTGGATCGTCGAGATGCCCATCTTGGAGATCGTCTTCAGCAGCCCTTTGCCGATCGCCTTGATGACGTTCTGCGCTGCTTCCTCTGGGCCGATCGTGAGCGCCGTGCCGTCTGCGCCGGCGCGCGCGATACGTCCTTCGAGCACCAGCGTGTCGAGCGTCTCCAGCAGCAGGTAAGGGTTGATCGCACTTGCGCCGTAGCCGATCAGCGTGGCGAAGTGATGCACCTCACGCGGCTCACCCGACTCGACGATGATCCCGGCGCGCAGGCGCGTACCCTCCAGGACCAGGTGGTGATGGACCGCTGCCACCGCCAGCAGCGAAGGCAACGGCGCCCGGCGCGGCCCAAGCTGGCGGTCGGACAGGATGATGATGTTGACGCCCTCGGCGATCGCCTCGCGCGCCTGACGGCAGATGCGGTCGATCGCAGTGCTCATGCCGTCCGGACCCTCGGCGGCCGGCCAGGTGATGTCGATCGTCCGCGCCGCGTACACGTCGTGCTCGACGTGGCGCAGCGTCTCCAGCTCGCGGTTGAGCAGAATCGGCTGGTCCAGCAGGAGCTTGTGCGCGTGCTCAGGTGTCTCGTCCAGGAGGTTGCGCTCGTTGCCCAGGCTGGTGGCCAGGCTCATCACGATTTCCTCGCGGATCGGGTCGATCGGCGGATTGGTGACCTGCGCGAACAGCTGCTTGAAGTAGGAGAACAGCGGCGGCGCCTGGTCGGAGAGCACCGCCAGTGACAGGTCGTTACCCATCGAGCCGATCGGCTCGGCGCCGTCCAGGGCCATCGGCGCGAGCAGCACGCGCAGGTCCTCCTGGGAGTAGCCGAACGCCCGCTGGCGCAGGTGCAGCGGCTGGCTGGAAAGCGTGACCTGCTCGGACGGCGGCAGCTCTGCGAACGGGACGGCGTGGCGGGCATACCAATCGCCGTAGGGGCGGTGCGTGGCGACCTCGCGCTTGACCTCCTCGTCCTCCACGATGCGCCCGCGCTCGAGGTCCACGAGGAACAGCTTGCCCGGCTGCAGGCGCCCAAGGCGGCGGATCTGCTCCGGCGGGACATCCAGCAGCCCGGACTCCGAGCCGAGCACCACGTGCCCGTCGGTGGTCTCAACCCAGCGTCCCGGGCGCAGGCCATTGCGGTCGAGCGTCGCGCCGACCACGCGGCCGTCGGTGAACGCCACCGACGCCGGCCCGTCCCACGGCTCCATCAGGCAGGAGTGGAACGCATAGAAGCCCTTCAGGTAGTCCGGCAGGTCGTCGCGGTTGCGGTATGCCTCCGGGATCATCATCATCGCCGCGTGCGGCAGCGAGCGGCCCGCGAGCATCAGCAGCTCGAGCACGTTGTCGAACGTCGCCGAGTCGGAATTGCCGGCCGTGACCACAGGCAGGATCTTCTCCAGGTCCTCGCCGAACAGCTCGCTGCGCAGCTCGCTCTCGCGCGCGCGCATCCAGTTGACGTTGCCCATCACCGTGTTGATCTCGCCGTTGTGGCAGATCACCCGGTAGGGGTGCGCAAGCTCCCAGCTGGGGAACGTGTTCGTGGAGAAGCGTGAGTGCACGAGCGCCAGCGCGCTCTTGGTGCGCTCGTCGCCGAGGTCCGGGTAGAACTTGCCCAGCTGGTAGCTGATCAGCATGCCCTTGTAGTTGATCGTCCGCGAGGAGCTCGACGTCACGTAGAGGGTGGGCCCGCCCGCGTCCATCTTTCCGGCCGTCAGGTCGCTGATGCGACGGATCACGTACAGCTTGCGCTCGAACGCGTCCTGATCGTCTTTCTGCGCCTCACCAGCCCCGACGAACAGCTGGCGGATCACCGGCCGACAGGCAGCCGCAACCTCGCCCATATGCTGCTCGTCGGTGGGCACCTCGCGCCAGCCCAGCAGCTGCTGGCCCTCGTCATGCACGATCTGCTCAAGCAGCGCTTCGAGCTTCTCGCGCGCCGGAGCATCGGTCGGCAGGAAGCACATCAGCACGCCGTATTGCCCTACCGGGGGGAGCTCAAAGTCGACGACAGCACGCAGCAGCTCGTCGGGCATCTGCATCAGGATCCCCGCACCGTCGCCCGTGCACGGGTCGGCCCCGGTGGCACCGCGGTGCTCAAGGTTCTCCAGCGCCGTGATCGCGCGTGCGACCACCTCGTGGGTGGGCGTGTTGTCCAGACGAGCCACCATCCCCACGCCACACGCGTCATGCTCAAAGCGAGGGTCGTAGAGTCCGACGGCCTTTGGCGGCTGCTTGATGTGCGAATTCATGGAAGTGCTCCCAGTGGGGCGGTGCATCCCGCGCAGATGGTTGGCAGACCATTTTTGCGGACATGCCCACCGTGGCGCAGGCAGGCGGGCACCTGAGGCGGAGCCAAAAGCGTAGCAGCGCAGGGGCGCTGCTCACCAGCCGCCTACGTGAATTTTTCAGGCGCCGAAACCGGAGCCACAGAGCCGGCTCAGCGCTGTTGCCCAACCGCCGCGCCGTGCGTGTCCTCGTGAGCCTGCGCGTGCGCCGAATCAAGCTGCGGGTCCGCGCGCAGCGTCGCCTGCTCGTCCCATGAGCACAGGCCCGCCCTGCCGGGACAGCTCAGGCACAGCCCGCGATGGGGATTGGGGCTGACGCCGAAGCCGTTGGCCCGGGCACGTGCCACATGCGTGGACAGATGCTGCTCGAGTGTGCCGCGCTCGGCCGCCTGGAAGCGCGCGAGCACCGCTTCGCGCGGACGCTCCAAGAACCAATGGACGATCTCGACCGTGGGCGCGCCGTCGCGCAGGACCGCAAGCGCGTACAGCAGGCGTTGAATCCCGTACTCGCGCTCCACCAGTGCGCCCAGGTCCACATCGGGGCCGACCCTGTCGCTCTTGTAGTCGAGCACCAGCGTCCCACCGTCGTGCTCCTGCGCAAGCACGTCGATCACGCCGCTGATCAGCGGCTCCCCCGCTGCCAGCGAGAATGCAAACGGGTGCTCTCGCCGCACAGCGCGGGCGCCGGCTACGCGCACGCCCGGTTCAGCCCCCATTGCCGCGCCGATCAGCGTCGCAATCTCCTCGCGCTCGCTGCCAGACACGCGCATGCCCAGCTCTCGTGCAGCCTTTGCCACGTGCTCCGGGGACGGCCCGCTCGCTCGCGCGAAGTCGAGCGTCTCCAGCAGGCGGTGGATCAGCGTGCCCCGCGCGCGCGCCTCCAGGCCTCTGTGCTGCGGATCCGCGCGCGCCGCTGTGCGATCCTCCCCAAGCCCGAGCACGCGTTCCAGGTAGTAGCGGTAGCCACAGCGCTCCAGCTCGCTCAGCGATGTGTAGCTGAGCGTCGCCAGCGCCGGGACCGGAGCCGGGGTTGGAGCAGAGGGCGGTGCGACAGCCCGGGCCGGTGCGACTGGAGACGTGCCGGGGGCAGCGGGGTCTCGGGGCAGTTGTTGCTCGTTGGACGCAGTGATAGCGATCGTAGGCACAGCGGCGCTCGGCTGTATAGACAATGGCGCACGCTGCGCAAGAAAGGACAATTGCTCGCCGGCAGCCGGCTGAGCCCCCAGTCCACCTGCAACCGACTGCGACCGCAGCTCGCCGGCAGCCGGCTCCAGCTCCAGCCCACCGGCCCCAGGCTGCGGCTCCAACCCACCGGCAACCGACTCAACCACGTCCGCAACGGCGGGCTCAACTTGGGCGCTCGCCATCCTGGCCAGGCGCTTGGGGTCAAGGACGGCGCCGACCGTCGCTGGGGAGCTCAGCCGGCAGCGCACGAACACCGCGCCCGAGCGGCCGGCGATCGGCAGATCGTGCAGCGCCGCCTCACCGGCAGCTGCCGGCGCCGGCAACTCGGCGGCCAGCGCCGGCAACTCGGCGGCCAGCGCCGGCGCCAGCCAGGAGATGGCGGTGGGAGCCTGGCGCGAGCGCGGCCAACGCTCGAAGTCGACCGAGCCGCTGAGCAGCAGGCGCTCGCGGGCCCGGGTCATCGCCACATACAGAATCCTGTCTTCCTCCTCGGTTTCGCGCTCGCGGCGCTCGCTGCAGAGCTGCTCGTAGTCCAGCGCCGGGCTGGACCCAGCGCCGTCCAAGCGCACGAGCCGCAGGCCAACGCGCTCGCCGTCAACGAGCAGGTCAGGGGTCTGCGTGTTGGGCTGGCGCCCCAGATCGGCCAGGCACACGACCGGGAACTCCAGGCCCTTGGCCGCATGGATCGTCATCAGCCGCACCGCGTCGGGCTCCACCCCTTCCACGGGCGCGTCCGGCTCGACCTTGACCGCATCCTTGAGGTAGGCCACGTGGTCGAGGAACGCCCGCAGGTCTCGTCCTTCTCCGGCTTCGAAACGGCGTGCCAGCCGCAGCAGCTTGTGGATGTTGGCCAGTCGCCGCTCGCCCCAATCGAGCGCCAGCACGTGCTCGCGGTAGCCGCTGGCCTCGATCGCCCGCTCGATCAGCTCGGCCAGCGCTCGCCGCGACGCGCTCCCGCGCTCGGCCTGCAGCCGCTCACAAAAGTCCGCCAAGGCCCGTCGATCGGCAGCTGCGAGCCCGATCGACTCCCCGCCCCCCTCGATCGAGGCCGCGAGTGCGGTCTCCCATACGCCTCTACGCCCGTCCCGAGCCGCGTCGGCGAGCAGCGCCAGGCAGTCGCGCGAGCACCCCGCCAACGGCGAGGCCAGCGCCGCATACAGAGCCTCCTCGTCAAGCGGGTTCGCGAGCGCCCGCAAGTAGGAGATCAGGTCGCCGATCTGCTGGTGCCCCCAGAACGTGCCCACCGCCGCCAGCGTGCGCAGACCACACAGCTGCAGTGCGCGCTCGAACACCTCCAGGTCTCCGGCGGCGCGGAGCAGCACCACCACCTCGCCCGCCCGCGCCCGGCCGCTCTCGACCAGCTCCGCCACCCGCTGTGCCAGCAGCCGCGCCTCCGCCTGGCGCCACAGCTGGGCGTGCGGCAGGCCCGCCGCGATGGCATCCGCCAGCTCCTCGCAGTCCTCCCAGCCACGGACGCTCGTCAGCAGCAGCTCCACCGCCGGCTCTCCAACCTCGCTCGCCTCAGCCGCATCACCGTCGGGAGTCGCGGCGTCGACGCGGCCGGCCACTAGCGGCGTGTAACCGGCGAAGCGCCCCGCGAACACCGCGTTGACCACATCCAGCAGTGGCTCGCGACTGCGGAAGTTCTGCGTCAGCAGCAGACTCCCGCCGTGCTCCTGGAGCTGCACTCTGCGTGCCCTGAACAGGCTCACGTCCGCGTGCCTGAAGCCGTAGATCGACTGCAGCTCGTCGCCTACCGTGAACAGGTTGCCGCGGTCCAGCGCCTGGAGGATCGCCAGCTGGCGGGCGTTCGTGTCCTGGAACTCGTCCACCATCAGCAGCTCAAAGCGATCAGACCACGCCGAGCGAACGCTCGCCCGCTCCATCAGCAGCTCCCGCGTGAGCAGCTCCAGATCGTCGAAGTCCACAGCTCGCCGCGCCTGCTTGAGCCGCTCGTAGGCGGCGCCGTAGTCCTCGAGCAGCTCATCCAGCAGCCCGCACGCCGCGATCGCGTCGGCCTCGTCGAGCGTCGGCACCGGCAAGCGCGGCAGGCGCTGACCGCGGCTGCGCAGCTCGCGGTAGACCTGCTCGACCATCGCGCACACACGGTCCACGCCATACGCCGCCAGCAGGTCCACCGCGGCTGGGCGTTCGCCGGCGAGGAACTCCCTCAACGCCACCTTGAACGCAGCTTCACGCAAGCGACCGGCGAGGCCCTCGTCGATGATCGTGAACTCCGGATCGAGCCCCGCCGCCAGCGGGTGGGCGCGCAACACACGTGCGCAGAAGCCGTGGAAGGTCCCCACGAACGCTGCCTCCGTGTCGCGTGCCGCCTCGCGGTCGTCGAGCTCCAGCAAGCGCGCCCGCACCCGCGAGCGCAGCTCCCCGGCGGCACGCTCGGTGAACGTGATCGCCAGGATCTTCCCCGGCGCGACCCCGTCATCGCGGATCGCCGCCACGAAGCGCTCGACCAGCACCGACGTCTTGCCGCTGCCCGCCGCCGCCGATAGCAGCAGCGGCTCCGAGCGGCGGGTGACGGCATCGCGCTGCTCGGCTGTCAGCGCGACCGTCATCGCTCGCAGCGGCAGATAGTGGGGTACATACAACCGCCGCGGAAGGCGCAGCTCTCCGGGCGCGCCTGCAGCTCGCCGCGGCCTGCCTGCGCGGCCACCTCGCGGGCGCCGGCGACCGCTTGCTCAAGCAGCTCACGCAGCTCCGCCGCCTCGCACACATCCGGTCTCACACAGTCGATCTCCACCCCCGCGTCGCCGTCAAGCACACCGCGGGCACGCAGGTCCTCGCCAGACAGCGGCTGATAGAAGCCACCGACGACACGCACGCCCAAGAGCTGCTCGACCGCGCGCATGTACAGCGCCACCTGCAGGTTGCCGTCCCTGATCCAGCGTGCACCCGCCGGCGCGCGGCTGCCCTTGTAGTCGTACACCACTGCATCGCCGCTCTCGCTCACATCCACACGGTCGATACGCCCCCGCAGCAGCACCCCGCCGCCGAGGTCCAGCGCCGGCAGGTCGCCCGCCTCGCCGTGCTCGCCTGCCGGGGCGGAGCCGTGGTCGCCGGCTGCAAAGCCGAAACCGAGCTCGAGCTCGGTCGGCTCCAGTGGGCTGTCTGCGCCGGCCGCATGCGCCAGGTAGCGCTCCAGGTCCGATTGCAGGCGCCGGCGTACCGCCGTGCGCCGCTCCGCCGCCACCGACAGCGGATGATTCGGCTCGTTCTCCGTCAGCGCCACCGCCAGCAGCTCCCGTGCCAGTGCCAGGTTGGCCGGCGTCAGGCGCGCAGTTCCTGTCTCGCGGCGCAGCCCTTCCAGCGTGTCGCGCAACGCCGCATGAGCGAGACCGCCGCGCGCCAGCGGCTCCGGGTCTGGCTCGAACGCACCGGGGCTGAGCATCCGCTCGACGAACCAGCGTGTCGGGCAGCCGATCCACTTCTCGAGCGAGGACGCCGACCACACGCGCCCGCGCAGCTCCGCCAGCAGCCGCTCGTCGCGCAGCGTCCGCTCCACCGCCACGGCCGCCGGCGAACAAGCCGGGAGTCCGTCAACGGCGCCCAGCGGCCTGCGGGCGCGCTGGCGCGACAGGCTGTCGGCGAACAGATCGCAAATGTCATCCACGAACAGCGACCTGGACATCGCCTGGCCATCGTCGTCGGCCACGTGCCAGCTGAGGAACAGCTGCTCCTGCGGGCGCGACACCGCCGCATACAGCAGGTAGCGCTCAGCCGCCAGCGCGTCAACTTGCTCGCCCAGCCGCAGCCCCGAGACATCCGCCAGGCGCCGTCGCTCCTCCTCCGACAGGAATGCCTGCGGGCGCGCACGCGCCGGGAACACGCCCTCCTGCAAGCCGCACACGAACAGCGCCCGCACCCGGCGCGCCCGCAGCGCCAGAGGATCGAGCACCGCCACCGCACCGGCCCCCGCGGCCTCGCCGCTGAACACCTCCACCCGCTCGAGCGCGCGCGCCAGCTCGGCAGCGCTCGCCGGGGCCAGCTCCGGAGCGATCCGTGCCAGCTCGCGCAGCTCGCCCAGCGCGCGCCGCCCCACCGCCAGCGCGCCCGCGTCGTCGAGCTCATCCGCCCCCAGCACGCATGCGCCCGCGCGCCTGGGGGCACAGAACAGCCAGTACAGCTCGCGCGCCGCACGATCGCACAGCGCACCGGCGCCACGCTGCTGTGCCTCCAACAGCCGGTCGATCGTCTCCAGCGGCCAGTGGCGGCTCTCCCACAGCTCGCGCGCCTGCTCGGCGTTCACAGCGCCGCTGCGCCGCGCCGCCACCTCCAGCCAGTCCGCCAACGCCGGCCGATCGAGCAGCCCCGGCGCGCGCAGCCAAGCCAACAGGTCCCTCAACCCACCGGATTGCGACCCGTCCGCGGCCGGCACGCAGCGCAGTAGCCCCAGCAGGGCTGCGCCGACGGCAGTGTCGCCGAACGGCCTGCGTAGCTGCAGCGCAAACGGGATCGCCGCCGCCGCGAACACCTCTTCCAGCAATTCCGGCACGATCCCCGGGCTGCGCACCAGCACCGCGATCTCCTCCGCCGCCATCCCCTCACCCAGCAGCGTGGCGATCTCGCGCGCCACCAGCTCCAGCTCCGCGCGCTCACCGCCGCCCTCCAACAGGCGCACCGCCGCACCTGCCTCCACCGGCGCCACCCCCGGCGCCTGCGGCTCGAACAGCGAGCGCTCGAGGTGGCTGAGCGCTGCGCGTGCCTGCGGCGCGTAGTACTCGGCGCGCGCAGCCAGCTGACGGTGATCGGCGGCGAGCGGCGCAAGCGCATGGAAGCTCGCCGCTCGCCCCGCAAAGGCCGTGCGCCCCGGCTCGTAGGACAGCGACACCGTCACCTCAGCGCCCACCACCCTGCCGAGTGTCTCGATCGCGTCCAGCTGCAGCCGCGTCAGGTCGTCGAACCCGTACACCAGCACCGGCGTCGCCGCCCACAGGGCAGGGCGCCGCCGCAGCACGTCCAAGGCGCGTACCGCACGCTGCTCGCCGTCCAGCCGCCCGAGCCGCGCAAGCGTCGCGTGGTAATCCGCAAACAGCACCCCCAACTCGGCTCGCGAGGCGCCCGCGCCGTCCGCTGCAGCCCAGCTCGACAGCGCCTGCCCGAGACTCGCGGGGGTCACGCGCCGCACCTGCAGCTCGCTGAGCAGCTCCGCCAGCGCGTGCACGAAGCCCGGCGTCGCCGGCACTCCCGCGTGCTCGGCCAATGCCTCCAGCACGCGCTCGCGCGCCAGGCGCGCCAGCAGCGGCTCGCCGACGCCGGCGCAATGCACCGCCTCAGCGATCAGACCCGCGAAGCGCTCCACGCGCACGCCCATCGACGTCCCGTCACCCGCCAGCTCGCGTAGGTAGTGATCGGCGTCCGCACGGGTCGGCACCACCAGCAGCGGCTCCTGCCCGTGGGCCAGGTGACGGCGCACGCCGTCCATCACCAGCTCCGCCTTGCCCGAGTTCGCAGGCCCTGTGATCAGCGTGATCGGCATTGCGTCCCATCGTTGCGCACGCGCCCGACACGCTCGTCTGCCTCCGCAGCGCAAACAACTGTGGCGACCGGTGCCACCAAGGCCCGACCGGGGAGCGCGCGAACGTGTCTCCCGAAACAGGTGCTACGCGGCGCTGCGGGCCTCGACGGTCTCGCTCGTCGCCTCAGTGCCGGCCTCAGCGTCGGCCTCGACCTCCGGGGGCTTGGCGCCCTCCTTGGCCCACAGCTCGTCGAACTCCACGCGCCATTTGCCCTCCTCCGTCTGGCTGAGCGCCAGATGCGCGCGGAAGCTGCGTCCGCTGCGACCGCGGAAGCCCGTCACCGCCTGCGCCGTGAAGCCCCTCCTGATCAACTCCTTGGCGATCGCCAGCGGCAGCGTCTTGCCCGCTTTGGCCTTCCAGATCACAAAGCCACAGCCCGGGTCCTCGCGCGCCCAGCACGAGTAGCCCTTGCGGTTCTCCACTATCTCATGGCCGCACACCGGGCACGGGCCCAGCCGCGCCCGCGGGATGCGCACGTCTTTGAGCGTCTCGTCCAGCTCCTTCACCGTCTCTTGCGCAAAGCCGGCGATATCGCTCATGAACTTCTTGCGCGAGTCCTCGCCCCGCTCGATCTTGCCCAGGCGCTGCTCCCAGCTACCCGTCAGCCCCGGCGATGTCAGCGCATGCTCGTTCAGCAGCCGGATCACGTTCAAGCCCTTCTCCGTCGCCACCAGCGCGCGCCCGTCGCGCTCCACGTAGCCAACCGTGATCAGCCGCTCGATGATCGCCGCACGCGTCGCCGGCGTGCCGATGCCCGAGTCCTTCATCGCCTCGCGCAGCTCGTCGTCGTCCACCAGCTTGCCCGCCGTCTCCATCGCCCCCAGCAGCGACGCGTCGCTGTAGCGCCGCGGCGGTTTCGTTTCCTTGCGCAGGCTCTCGATGCCGCGCGTCTGCACCTGCTCGTCCTCGATCAGCCGCGGCAGCTGCTGGTCGGCAGCCTCGTCCTCATCGCCGTCCGCCTTCGCGTCCGCTCCCTTGGCGTCCGCTGAGACCTCGTCGTACACGCCGCGCCAGCCCGGCACCAGCAGCAGCTTGCCGCGCGTGCGGAACACATGACCAGCGCCCTGCTCGTCGCTGCCCGCCGGCGTCACTGTCGTCTCAACGCGTGTGTTCTCGAATACCGCCTCAGGGTGGAACACCGCCAGGAAGCGCCGCACGGCCATGTCGTAAATGCGCCTGTCGTCGGAGCCCATTTTCTCCAGGTTGTGCTCCGAGCGCGTGGGAATGATCGCGTGGTGGTCGGTGACCTTCTCGTCGTTGACCACTCGTCCCAGCGGCAGCACGTCCAGGCCGGTCACGTATTCAGCGCCCTTGCTGTACTCCGAGTGGCTGCCCACCAGCTCGGCGATCGGCTTGATCTCATCGATCATGTCCGTCGTCAGGTAACGCGAGCTCGTACGCGGGTACGTCAGCGCCTTGTGCTCCTCGTACAGTCGCTGCGCTGCCGACAGCGTGCGCCTGGCGGAGAAGCCGTAACGGTTGTTGGCCTCCCGCTGCAGCGTCGTCAGGTCGTACAGCATCGGTGCTTTCTCGCGCTGTTCTTTCTTCTCCAGCTTCGTGATCGTCCCCGGCCTGCCCTCGCACGCCGCCACGATCGCCTGCGCCTCCTCCTCCGTGCCGATGCGCGGCCCTTTCGTGTTCCCAGGGCTGCCAGTCGGCGCCTGGAAATGCCCGAGATAGGAGCGCTCGCCGCCGGCCTCGCCGTTGATCGGATCCCCACCCAGGGTGCCTGTCGCCGAAAACGTCGCGTCCACCAGCCAGTAAGGCTCCGGCTTGAACGCCTTGATCTCCTCCTCGCGGCGCGCCACGATCGCCAGCGTCGGCGTCTGCACGCGACCCAGCGACACCGCGCCGTCAAAGGAGCTGCGCAGTCGGATGGTTGCCGCGCGGGTGGCGTTCATGCCAACGATCCAGTCCGCCTCAGAGCGCGAGCGCGCCGCCTGCTCCAGGCGCTCGAACTCCTCCGCCGGACGCAGCGACTCAAGCGCGCTCTTCATCGCAGCGCTCGTCATCGAGTTCAGCCACAGCCGTTTGACCGGCTTCTTGCCTTTGGCCTTCTCAAACAGGTACGCAAAGATCAGCTCGCCCTCGCGGCCGGCGTCACACGCGTTGACCACCTCCTCCACGTCCTCGCGGCCGAGTTGTTTGGTGACCACCGTCATCTGCTTGCGCGAGCGCTCGTCGCGCACCTCCAGTTTGAAGCGATCCGGCACGATCGGCAGGTCAGCCATCTTCCAGCTCTTGTACTTGGCGTCATACGCTTCCGGTTCGGCAAGCTGAACGAGATGCCCCACCGCCCACGTGATCACGTGCTCCGGACCCTCCAGGAAGCCCTCGCCCTTCTTGAACGGACCGGGCAGCACGCGCGCCAGGTCCTGGCCCACGGAGGGCTTCTCGGCGACAAGCAGGGTCTTGGACATGGCGGTCAGCGTAGCGGGCGATCCAGCAACCGACGTTCTACCGTCATCCGCTCGTGCACTGCCCCGTGCCCACCTGGGTGCCTTCGTGCTCGTGCGCACTCGCTTCGCCGAGCACCGTGGACACCGTTTCATTGGCCACCCCGTAGCCGCCACGCGGTCCGCCGCCGACGGTCGCTGCGAACACCGTCGTCAGGACTCCTCCGTCGACGTCCACCAGCGGGCCACCTGAGTTGCCCGGCCGCACCAGCCCACGCAGCGGCGTCAGCAGCCGTGTGACCGGGCCTTCGCCATACGCGTTCTGGGTGACCACGTCCTGCGTGTGCCCGATCCGTCCCGGCTGCACATCGAACGGACCGTTCTCCGGATAGCCCAGGATCGCCCCCGCCGTGCCCGACGCCGGGGCGGCCGCCAGGCTCAGCGACGGCAGGTTCAGCCCGGGCACGTGCAGCACCGCCAGGTCGTCCGTCGGGTCGAACGCCACCGGCTGCGCCGCCAGGCTCGGCTGCTGCCCGTCGATCTCCACCGTCGTGTCCTGCTCACCGGCGACCACGTGTGCGTTCGTCACCACCGTGTCCGGCGCCGCGACCCAGCCAGAGCCCTCGATCGCCAACCCGCACGCGGTGCCGTCTACCCGCACGACGCTGCGCGAGGCGCTGTGCACCCCCGGCGCATGACCGATCGCCGGCTCCGGCGCAGCCACGTCGGGCGACGGGCCCGTGATCGACGGGATCGGGTCCAGCCGCGCCAGCGCGTTCAGGATCGGCCCCGACGGCGGCAACACCTGATTGAGCCTGCGCAGAATCGCCGAACGTTGGATGTCCCCGCGCAGCTGATTCTGTCCTGGAGTCTGACCGGCCACAGCCGCGGCGATCCACACGATCCCCAGGGCCAGCGCCGCACCCAGCGCCGCGCCCAGCAGCCCGTCGAGCAGGCCCATGCCGGGAATGATCATGAAGCGGCGCAGCCGGAAGCCGACGCCCTCCAGGCCGCTGGCGAGGATCGCGCCGCCCAGCAGAGCACCCAGCAGACCGAACGCCGGCGCGTACGGCGAGGACGAGCCTTTCGGCAACAGCAGCGGACCGAGGCGGGTCCCGAGGAACGCGCCCAGCGCGAAGCCGCAAAATGACAGCGCGCCCACGACAAAACCCTGCCGGAACCCAAAGAACGCGAGCATGAACGCGAACGCCACGATTAGCCAGTCCAGCTGATTCACCTGTCATGTTCTACAAGCTCTGTGACTGAAAGCCGCAATCAGCGCCTGCACCGTGCGCGCCCCGTCCTCGTGCTGGCCACGGTGGCCTTCGCGATCGGCGCGATCCTCGGCGCACGCCATTCCACGCCCGCCTCCTACACGCTCGCCAATCAGTTTGTGGCGGCCTGGACGCGAGGCAACTACGTGACGATGTACTCGGACATCGACGACTCCTCGCAGCGTTCAACCTCCGTCAACGAGTTCGCCAGTGTCTACAAGGAAGCACTGAGAACCGCCACTGCCACTCACGCACTGGTGACCGGCAAGGCACGCGGGCTGCCCGACGAGGAGGTCAGCGTGCCCGTCCGTGTCGACACACGGCTATTTGGAGAGCTGTCACTTGACTTCACGCTGAAGACCGTCAAGGACACCAGCGGCACGCACATCGCCTGGTCACGCTCGCTGGCGTTCCCCGGCCTGCGCACAGGCGAGCTGCTCAGCCGCCGTACCAGCCTGCCGCGCCGTGCGACGCTGCTGGCACGCGACGGCAGCGTGCTCGCCGAAAGCCCGCCCGGCGCCGACCCAGGCGGAGCAGCTGAAGCCACTCGTACCTCCCCGCTGGGCGCCGTCGCCGAAGCCGTGGTCGGCACCGTCGGACCGTTGCCCAGCAGCGCATCCGACTACGCCCGGCGCATGGCGCTGGAAGAACAGGGCGTGCCACCCGAAGCCAGCGTCGGCCTCAGCGGCCTGGAGCTGGCCTACGACACCCGCCTGCGCGGCAAAGCCGGCGGCGAGCTGCTCGCCGGCTCGCGCCTGCTCGCCTACGGCGCACCGCGCGCTGCACCGCCGCTGCGCACCACCGTCTCCCCCGCACTGCAGCGCACCGCCGTCACCGCGCTCGGCTCCCAGCTCGGGGGGATCATCGCCATGCAGCCCTCCACCGGACAGATCCTGGCCGTCGCCGGACTCGGCCTCGACGGGCTGCAGCCCCCCGGCTCCACGTTCAAGATGATCACCACCACCGGCGTCCTCAGCGCCAAGCTGGCCACCCCGCACACCGTCTTCCCGTACGCCACGTTCGCCACGCTCGACGGCGTCAAGCTGGCCAACGCCAACGGCGAGGAATGCGGCGGCACGCTCGAACTGTCCTTCGCCGTCTCCTGCAACTCCGTGTTCACCCCGCTGGGGGTCAAGCTGGGTGCGACACGACTGGTGGCAACCGCCGAACGCTTCGGCTTCAACCACGAACCCTCGGTTCCCGGCGCCGCCGAGAGCACGCTGCCCGCCGCCGGCGAGATCCAGGGTGAACTGGACATCGGATCCACCGCCATCGGGCAGGGGCAGGTGCTGGCCACGCCACTGCAGATGGGCACCGTGGCGGCTACCATCGCCGACGGCGGCCGCCGGCCCAGCCCCAGCTTCCTGCCCGCCAAGACCGGCACCGGCACGTCGGTCATGAGCAGCTCCGTCGCGCGCACCATGCGCAAACTGATGATCGCCGTCGTGCGCGAGGGAACCGGAACGGCCGCGGCCATTCCCGGTGTGACCGTCGCCGGCAAGACCGGCACCGCCGAACTGAAGACCGCCACCACCTGCACCCCTTCCTCGGCCGGCGAATCAGGCTCCTCCGGAGGCTCCGCCGCGAGCAAGGAAGGCTGTCAGGGCGCCGAAAGCGAAGCCGCCAACACCGACGCCTGGTTCGCTGCCTTCGCGCCGGCGCTCGACCCACGCATCGTCGTCTGCGTGATGCTCGTCAAAGACGGCGCCGGCGGCGCCACAGCCGCCCCCGTCGCGCGAGAAGTGATCGAGGCGGCGCTGCAGTCAGAACACTGATCATCACATCGACGGATGGATCGTCGGTCCTGGCACGGACGCAGGGAGCGTGGCGTGCTGGCCGAAACGGGGATGCGAGCGCAGCGAGTGTCTCCCGGGTTCGGTACGCGAGCGACTGAGGACACAGCCAGCAGCGACGAGGCGGCCGTCGGGCTATACGTCGAGGATTGCGGAGGCTGATTCTGAAAGATCTTCGGGGTTGAGGATCTTCAGTTCCATCGGCCTGTTGTCAAGCGAGACCAGCTGGATCTTGTAAAGCAGCAGCGCGCCCTGGGCGCCGAAGTCGTCGGCGACGGTACCCGGCTTGGGGATCTGGCTTTTCGCGGGCACCGTTCCAGGGCGGTAGGCGAACTGGTTGGCTTCGCTGAGCGTCAGCGGCGTGTAGGAGTTCCCCTGGGTGTCGGTGATCGTGAAGTCGGTGGCGTCCGGGTGATCCTGGCTTGAGTTGTTGAACACCTGGATGAACATCGCGAACCACTCCTGGCCCGGTTCGAGCTTACGTTCGGCTTCGCTCAGCCCCTGCAGGTAGGTCGCGTCTTCGGAGTTCGCCGGGTTCAGCTGGCGCGAGACCTGGACCTGGTACAGCAGCGGACCGACGTTTAGGTACGGCGCGGCCTTGCCGGCTTCCCCGGCGTAGGTGCCGGTGCTCACCTTGGTATGTGAGTCACCGCACGCGCTGAGGCCGAGAACGGCAAGGACGGCGAGCAGTACGAGGGGGATCTTGCGCAGGCGGCTGAACATGCGACGCGGCAGTCTATCCGCCGGCGACCGTTACGCGCCGGCCAACGTTCTCCGCGTCCGTGCCGACACCGTCCGGGCGCTCGAAGATCTCGCGCAGCCGGCGCATGGCCTTCTGGTTCTTGCGCCGCATCCAGGAGCGTCCGCCGAGGCCCTCCATCAGCCGGTCGGACAGCGTCACCGGCACGGTCTCCAGCGTGAAGCGCACGCGCGTGGAGCCACCCGCCCCCGGATCCAGCTGGTAGACGCCGAGCGTACGGATGCGGTTGTTCTTGCCCGTACGCCCGACCTCGACGATCCGGTGCGGGCGCTGCACCTCCGTGAACGTTGCATCTCCCCAGCCGAAGCGGTTGCGGGGAGCCTTCACGCGGAAGCGGGCACCGGCGCCGGTGCCGACCGAGTCGATCCGTGTGAGATGCCAGTCGACCAGATAGTGGTCGGTGAACTGCGGATGGTTGGCAATGTCCTGGAGATAGTCGAACACGCGCTCGCGGGGAGCGGAGATGATGATCGATACGGTCACTGGGTCCACGGCGAGCGGAAGTCTAATGGCCGTAGCTGCGAAGCCGCAGCCAAGCGCCGCCGTGCGGCGGGGAGCATTGAGCAGGAGCCGCTGCTGAGCTACGCGGCGCGGGCGGTCAGACGCACGGCATGGCCATGCTCGAAGTGCCTGACGATCTCACTCGCCAGCGGCGCCTCGCGCCGTGCCGGACGGCACAGCTCGCAGACGATCCGGTGCTGGTTGCCCGCGTACAGGTGGATCTGCTCGCCCGTCAGCGGCGTGCGCCCGCAGTCCGCACAGGAGCTGCGGCTCGCCTCCAGCGCACCGACGCCCCGTCGCAGCAGCACACGCTCCAGCTGCTGTACATGATCTGCAGGCGATGCCATGACGGTCTCGGGTTTCGCCGTCGACCGGCGTGCTCCTCCCGTTACAACGTCTGTCCCAGCGCGGTTTGAACCTCGCCCGGCGAGGGTACTTCAGGGGCACGGCAGCCCTCTGTGGTGTAGCGATAACCTATGCGCGGATATCGCTATCCAGAATTACGGCCTGGCTTGACAGTCTTGTTATGATCGCCACAAGTTTCCCCCGATCCACCCGTTTCCGACCCGAGGGACCGCCCCCCCGGCAGCAACGGCCAGCAGCAACACACAGGGAGGAGCACACCATGGATTCAGTCACTTCTGGCACAGTCGTCGGCGCCGGCTCGTTCAGCTGCGAGCACTGCGGATACACGCTGACGCTCGCAGCCTCGGACACACTCACCGCCTGCCCCGGCTGCGGTGGCCAGGATTTCGCCCGCGCATCGCTGTTCAGCACCGAGCGGATACCAGCGGGAGCCACCGGCGAGGTCCCGGCACAGAGCAATGACGGCGAGCTGCTGAAGCCGGCGGCGTCCGATCGCGCCGAGCGCCTGATTCTGGCGCGCGAACGGATCGAACAGCCGGGCGAGTACCTCTGCTACGAAGAAAACGGCGAGCAGCGGACGATCGCGCTGACGCGCGAGTGGACACGCATCGGGCGCAGCCTCGCCGCAGACGTGCGCTTCGACGACCCCACCGTGTCGCGGCGGCACGCGCTGATCGTGCGCCACCCGGACGGCGTTCGCCTGCTCGACGATCGCAGCCTCAACGGCGTATTCGTCAACGGCGCCCGCGTCGACGGCAAGACGCTCCAGGACGGCGACGAGATCATCGTCGGGCGCTACCGCCTGGCCTTCCTGAGCGTCTCGGCCGATGGCGAGCAGCAGGGCGCAGACGCCCGCGAGTCCTCGCTGCACAGCGTCGGCTGACAGACGCTCACGGCCCACCGGGGCCGTGACCGGACCACGATGCCGCGGCGCGCCCCGCCAGCGTAGTATCGGCCGCACGATGGCTGACACGATCGCTGTGCTCTCGCAAAAGGGCGGCACCGGCAAGACAACCACGGTGCGTACCCTCACCGACGTCCTGCGTCGCAGCGGCGTGCGCACGCTCGCCGTCGACCTCGACCCTCAGGGCAACCTGTCGGACTACTTCGACCTGCCCACCGACGTCGAGCCGACGATCGCCGATGTGCTCACCGGACGTTGCACTGCCGCCAAGGCGATCCACGAGGACATCATCCCCGCCAACCTGAGTCTCGCCGAGGCCGAGCTGGCGCTCGGCGGCAAGATGGGCCGCGAGCTCACGCTCAGACGCGCGCTCAGCAAGCTGAGCGGCGACTACGAGGTGATTCTGATCGACTGCCCGCCGTCGCTGGGATTGCTGACCGTCAACGCGCTCGTCGCCGCCGACCGTGCCCTGATCACCGCCGAGGCCCAGTACTTCGCGCTGCAGGGCGTAGAGCAGGCAATCGAGGTGGTGGAGCTGGCGCGCGACAGCCTCAACCCACAGCTATCGCTGCTAGGGGTGCTGTTGAACCTCGCCGACATGCGCACCGTGCACTCGCGCGAGGCGCTTGCATCGCTGAAGGAGCGCTTTGGGCCGCAGGTGTTCGACGCCGTCATCCGCTCCTCCATCGCCTACGCCGAGTCCGCCGAGCGCGCCCGATCGATCCTCGACTACCGCCCCGACCTGGGAGCCGACTATCTGGCGCTTGCCAAAGAGCTGCTGGCGCGCCTGGATGGCTTCGAGAGCGCTGCCAGGCGCGTGGCAAAGCTCGCTCACAGCGCCACCACGTAGGCGCCCTGGGGCTCGAACGGCGCCCGCAACAGCGTCGCCCAGCCGTCGATCTGCTCATGCAACGCAGCCGCAACAGCACCGGTCTGCTCGTAGAAGCACCACACCAGCACCGTCGGACCCGCGCCGGAGATCGTCGCCCCCAGCGCCCCGAGCTCGCGCGCACGCCCGGCGAGCTCGAGCGAGCGGGGAAACAGCGCCGCTCGCTGCTGCTGATGCAAACGGTCCTGCAAGCCCCGCGCCAGTAGGTCCCAATCCCCACTGGCCAACCCGAGGGTAAGCAGCGCCGCATGCGCAACGTTGAACACCGCATCCTGCATCGACACCTGCGCCGGCAGCGCCGCGCGCGCCGCGCGCGTGTGCACCGCCGTGGCGGGCACCACCGCGAGCGCCTCAAGGCCGGTAGGCGGATCAAAACGCGTCGCCTGGCCGTCCGCGCACACCACAAAGCCGCCGTACAAAGCCGCGGCCGCGTTGTCCGGGTGACCCTCCATCTCGCTCGCGTGCGCCAGCAGGTCAACGTCCAGCTCGAACATATGGTCCGCAGCCATCAAGCCCGCCACGATCGCCGCCGCGCTTGACCCCAGGCCGCCAGACAGCGGGATCTCCGACTTGATCCTGAACGTGAAGCCGTCGGCTGGATGCAGCCGCTCGAATGCACGCACGCAAAGGTTCTCGCGCCCTCTGGCTACCGGCAGCTCCGTCTCCACCACGAACTCGCCCGTCTCCTCCACCTCCACCTCCAGCGTCAGCGACAGCGCGCCGGCCATGCAGTCGAACCCTGGGCCGAGGTTGGCCGAGGACGCGGGCACGCGCACCAGGCGACGACGTCGGAGAAACGAGGGGCCCGGCTCGTCGGCATCCGGCCGACTTCCCCACCCTCTAGGGATCACCCAGCACCGCTTCCTCGATCGCCGCCGTCTCCGCCTCGCAGGTGATGATCCTGCCGTCGTTGTTGGCGATCGCCGTCTCCGGGTCCTTCAAGCCGCGGCCGGTGAGCACACACACGATCTGCTCGGCACCGTCGGCGCCGTACTTCAACAGGCCGGCCACCGACGCCGCTGACGCCGGCTCGCAGAACATCCCTTCCTTGGAGGCCAGCAGGCGGTAGGCACGCAGGATCTCCGCGTCGCTGACCACGCGAATCGCGCCGCGCGAATCCGTCGCCGCGGCCATCGCGTCCTCCCAGCGGACGGGGTTTCCGATCCTGATCGCGCTGGCCACCGTTTCCGGATGCTCGATCACTTTGCCCTCCACCAGCGGGGCAGCGCCCTCTGCCTGGAAGCCGAACATTTTCGGCGCCGCGCCCATCTCGCGAAAGCCACGCCAGTAGGAGGTGATGTTGCCGGCGTTGCCGACCGGGATGCACAACGCTTCCAGCGCCCCGTCCAGCCCCTCGTGGATCTCGAACGCCGCCGTCTTCTGCCCTTCGATGCGGTACTCGTTGACCGAGTTCACCAGCGCAATCGGGTGCGTGGCGGTCAGCTCGCGCACGAGCGTCAGCGCCTGGTCGAAGTTGCCCTTCAGCGAGATCACGCGTGCACCGTGCACCAGCGTCTGGGCCATCTTGCCCTGGGCGATCTTGCCCTCGGGCACGATCACCGCACAGGTGATCCCCGCGCGCGCCGCATACGCGGCTGAGCTGGCCGCGGTGTTGCCGGTCGAGGCACAGATCACCGCCTTGGCCCCCTCGCGCACCGCCGCGGAGACCGCGCACGTCATGCCCCTGTCCTTGAAGGACCCCGTCGGGTTGGCGCCCTCGAGCTTCAGGCGCACCGTCGCGCCGACCAGCTCCGAGAGCACCGGCGCGCGCAACAGCGGCGTGGAGCCCTCCTGCAAGCTCACCAGCGGGTCGCCCGCAGCGAACGGAAGTCGCTCGCGGTAGCGCTCGATCAGCGGCACATGCGCTCCCGTCGGGGGAATGCCCTCCACTCTCGGGACCTTGACGCTCGCCTCGTTCATACGAACTCCTCTTCGATCACACGAATTGTCCGGGGCGCCGAACGCACGAACTCGAAGTCGGTCAGACGCTCGATCGCAACCTCCAACCCCGACTCGAGCACGGGATGAGTGATCATCACCAGACGAGCATGCTCGCCCATGCCCCGCTGCACGACCGACTTGATTGACACGTCGTGCTCGCCCAGCACCTTAGTGACAGACGCGAGCACGCCCGGACGGTCGGCCACGTCCAGGTGCAGATAGAAGGCGCTCTCGACATCCTCGATCAGCGCCAGCGCCAGCGGCGGAGCCGGCGGCCGTGCGCCGCCGGTCATCACGCTGACGACGTCGCCGAGCACAGCACTGGCCGTCTGCCGACCGCCCGCGCCGGGCCCAGACAGCGTGATCTCAGTGATCGCCTCGGACTCCAGCGTAACCGCGTTGAACGGCCCCGATACGCCCGCCAAAGGATGCCCTGCGTAGAGGAACGCGGGATGAACGCGCACGGACAGCCCGTCGTGCCGGCGCTCTGCGGTGCCGATCAGCTTCAGGCCCAGGCCGAGCTCGCGCGCGAACTCCATGTCGTCGGCGTGCAGATGCTCGATGCCTTCGTAGTGCACGTCATCGAGGTGCACCGGCGTGCCAAACGCCAGCCGCGCGAGGATCGCCATCTTCGCTGCCGCGTCGCGGCCGCTGACATCGTCGCTGGGGTCCGCCTCGGCGTAGCCGACACGCTGCGCCTCCGCCAGCGCCTGCGCGTAGGTCGAGCCGCCTGCCATCTCCGTGAGGATGAAGTTGGTCGTCCCGTTGACGATCCCGTGGATGCGCTCGATCGGCGTAGCCGACAGCGACTCCTCAAGCACGCGCACGACCGGCACGACCCCGGCGACGGCAGCCTCGAAGCGCAGCCGCACACCGTGCTCGCGTGCCGTCTCGAACAGCTCCTCGCCGTGCTGGGACAGCAGCTTCTTGTTGGCGCTGACCACGTCCATTCCCGCGCGCATCGCCGTCAGCAGATATTCGCGTGCAGGTTCGATGCCGCCGATCAGCTCAACCAGCAGGTCCGCGCCCGCCATGATCTCCTCGAAGTTGCCCTGCGTGCGGGTCATCACGCCGCTGATCACCGGCCTGCGACCGTTGAAGCGCTCGATCTCAGCGGCCCGTTCCTCCAGCAGCACCGCAAACGCGCCACCCACGGTGCCGTGTCCAAGCAGGCCGACGTGAAACGGCGCGCCGGCGCCGTCGGTGCTCGCGACCTCAGCGGACATCGCGCGCCGTCAGCTCCTCATAGCTTTCACGCCGCACCACCATGCGGGCGTCCCCGTCGCGACAGAACACCACCGGCGCCCGCGGCACCCCGTTGTAGTTGCTCGCCATCGCGTAGCCGTATGCGCCGGTTGCCGGCGTGACGATCACATCGCCCGGGCGCGGGTCCGCCAGCAGCGCCTCGCGCACGATCACGTCACCGGACTCGCAGTGCTTGCCCGCCAGCACGCACTCGGTGCTGCCACCCAGGCGATCGGCCACGTGGGCCTCGTACTGGGAGCCGTACAGCATCGGGCGCATGTTGTCGGACATGCCGCCGTCGACGGCCACCCAGCGCGAGACGTTCTGCTTGACGCTCTCCACCGTGTACAGCGTCACACAGGCGTTCGCGCACAGCGCCCGCCCAGGCTCGATCATCAAACGCGAGTCCGCGCCCATGCCATTTGCGTGTGCCGCGCCGATGAGCGCACCTACGTATTCCTCGATCGCCGGCGCCTGCTGCTCCTCCGTGTACTGAACGCCCAGCCCACCGCCGAGGTCCCAGACCGGGAACTCACCGAGCGCAGCCAGCTCCTGCGCCTCCCTGCGAAACGGCTCCAGGCTCAGCAGCTGCGAGCCGATGTGCGCGTGCAACCCCTGTAGCGAGATGCCATCGAGCGCCTGCAGACGCGCGATCGCCTCGCCGGCAGCCGCCATCGCGAAGCCGAACTTCGAGTTGGCCTGGCCGGTGGAGATCTTCTCGTGCGTCTCACCCCTGACATCCGGCGTCACACGCACAAGCACCGGCTGCCCGGAGCTGCGGTCGGCAAGCGCGCCTTCCGCCACCAGCCGCTCCAGCCGATCGATCTCGTCGAAGTTGTCGACGACGATCGCGCCCACGCGGTGGCGCAGGGCCATGCGCAGCTCCGCCTCGGACTTGGCGTTTCCATGTACGACGATCCGCTCCGGCGCAAAGCCCGCCGCCAGCGCCAGGTGCAGCTCGCCACCGGAGGCCACGTCGCACCACAGCCCCTCCTGGGCAAACAGCGCCAGCACCGCCGTACACGGGAATGCCTTGGACGCGAACACCACGTGGAAGTCCTGGTGGCCCGCATCGCGACCGGCCTGCACAAACGCCCGCGCGCGCGTCCGCAGATCGTCCTCGGCAACGATGTAGGCGGGGGTGCCGAACTCCCGCGCCAGCTCGATCGTGTCGCAGCCGCCGACCTCCAGGCGGCCGCGCTCGTTGACGCGACTGCCCAGCGGAAATACGGCGGAGAGGCTCGTGCCGGTGGCCATGGCCGCTGATTATCGCGTGCCGGGCCGGAAAGCCGCTGGCGTCGCCGTCGCGGCGGCAGCCTGTGTCACCATCCGGCGAGTGCCGCCACGTGTGAACAGTGCCGCCGGCGCCGCGATCTTGCGACGGGTGCAGGCGATTCCCCCGGGCTTCGTTCGCACCTACGGAGATGTCTCACCCGGCGCGCCGCGCCTGGCCGGCTATGTCCTAAGCCACGCCGATGCGCCGGACGTACCATGGCATCGGGTGGTTCGCGCCGACGGCTCGCTCGCGAAGGGAGCCCGCCAGCGGCGACTGCTGGAAGCGGAGGCTGTGCCGTTTCGCGGCGCGCGCGTGCTGCTGTCACGCGCGCGACTCGACGATCTCGACGCAATCTGAGCGGCGGCACGCGATGGGTCACGCCGCCGCCGGGCGCAGCCCTGCGATGCCACCGCGGCGGCACAGCAGGCCCAGCCATGCCAGGCCGACCGCCAGCAGCACCAGGCTCTCCAGCTGCGGCGCGGTCAGGCCGACCAGCACCTCCTTGTTGCGACGGATGAACTCCACCAGGAAGCGCTCCAACCCGCTGCCCACCAGGTACAGCGCGAACACCACGCCCGGACGCACGCGGTCGCGCAAGTGCCACAGCACGTACGCGAGTAGGCACATCGTCACCGTCTCATAGATCGGCGTCGGCTGCACGCGCACGCCCGCGGCGTCGGCAGCGTCCCGTGCGGGTAGCCCATCGCCCACGGCAGGCTGGAGCGGATCCCGTAGTCGCCGTCACCGGACACCTGGCAGCCGATGCGCCCGATCCCGTAGCCGAGCGCCAGCGCCGTCGCGCACATGTCGAACAGCTTCAGCTCCAGCGCGTCGCGCCAGCGCATCCACGCCAGGACCGCGATCGCGCCACCGATCGCGCCGCCGTACCAAACCAGGCCCGAGCCGGAGAACATGCTCTTGAACAGGTCGTGCTTGACTTCGCTGTAGTTCTGGATCACGTAGTAGGCACGCGCGCCGATCACGCCCCCGAGCAGCGCCGCGAACACGATCTCATAGGACCAGTCGACCGGCTTGTGCAGCTCGCGCAGCCGGCGCGCGGCGAGCACGCCACAGGTCAGAAAGGCCAGTGCGAACACCACGCCGAACGTCTTGATCGAGACGCCGAGGATCTCGATCTCCGGCTTCATGGCATCAACAGGCGGGGCATCGCTCGCGGCCCGAACTTTAGGGCACCAGTATCTGCTTCTGCGACAATCAGCGCCATGGCGAAGTCCCGATCGAACTTTGGCAAGGACACCGGCCTGCAGGCGCGGATGCTGCTGACGATGTTCCTGCTGGGCCTCGTATACGTGGTGTTCATCGGCGTGCTGTTCGCCGCCGGCGCAGGCGCAGGACTGATCGTGGTCGTCGCGCTGGTGCTGTTGATGGTCCAGCTTTTCGGCTCCGACAAGATCGCCATGGCGACGATGGGCGTCAAAGAGGTCACACCGGCCCAAGAGCCCGAGCTGCACGGGATCGTCGAGCGGCTGTGCGTGCAGGCCAACCTGCCCAAGCCGAAAGTCGCCGTGATCGAGAGCTCGATGCCCAATGCCTGCGCCATGGGCAAATCGAAGAAGTCGACCACCGTGTGCGCCACCCGCGGCATCCTCGAATTGCTGTCCCCTGCGGAGCTGGAAGGCGTGATGGCCCACGAGCTCACACACGTGATCAACCGCGACGTCATGGTGATGACGCTGGCGAGCTTCTTCGCCACGCTCGCATCGATGATCGCCCAGTTCGCGCTGTTCTTCGGAGGTGGCTTTGGCGGCGGCTACGGGCGCGGGCGCGACGAGGAGGAGGACATCATGATCGTGCTGCTGGTCTCTGCAGTCGTCTACGCGATCTCCTTCCTGCTGCTGCGTGCGCTCTCGCGCTATCGCGAGTTCGCCGCCGACCGCGGCTCTGCCGTGCTCACCGGCCGTCCGAGCGCGCTGGCGTCCGCACTGTTGAAGATCAGCGGCACGATGGAGCGAGTGCCCACCCAGGACCTGCGCAAGGCGGAGGCGATGAGCGCGTTCTTCATCATCCCCGCCCGCACGAAGAAGTCGCTGATGAACATCTTTGCCGACCACCCGCCGCTGGAGCAGCGCCTGGCGGCGCTCGAGCGGCTGGAGTCCCAGCTGCAGGCCAGCGCCTGACCTGACGTGGGCCTGCGCGACATCCTCACCGGCCGCCACACGGTCCAGGGCCCAGCGCCCGACCGCCTGTTCGCGATCTCCACCGCCTACGTCACGCTCCAGGCCGAGCACCAGATCGACCCCGCCGGCAAGGCCGCGATCGTCTTCCAGGCGCTGGCCACGAGCGAGTTCGAAGCCACGCTGCGCGAAATGGAAGAAGTCGTCACCGCCACCGGCGGCGAGAGCGGCACGAAGGTCTCGACCGAGGACGACGAGCTACGGCTACCGCTGGATGGTGCTGCACAACCCCGACGGCGCACCCAGCGTCGAAGACCTCGCCGTCGGCATCAACGCCGTCTCCGGCTCGATCGAGACCGCCGGCCACGGCGAGCGCCTGCTGTGCGCCGTGTTCGCCTTCGACGACGCCCGCAAGCAGCGCATCTACTTCATCTACAACTACAAGCGCGGCTACTGGTACCCGTTCGTGCCAGACCCCGCCAAGCCTGCAGCAGCGCTCGACCGAGCGCGAGCTGCAGATCAAGGCACAGATGGCCTCGGAACTCCCGATCGAGCCGGAACTGGAGCGCTGGTTCCCGCTGTGGGGCATCCCGATCTGAGGCCATCGTGCGCGCTCAGCGCAGCGCGACTCCTCTGTGCCGCCGCCGGCCGATGACCCTCACCGCCGGCCAGTGACCCTCTTTGCAAACGGTGTATAACCATAGGCATACAGCATTTGTTGTGGGTGCATGCAACCACGAGCAAGCTTGGCTACTGCCACAGCCACACTGCGAAGGCAGAGCGACGACAGACGGAACGACAAGACCGGCTTAGTCGGGAATCAGACCCTCACCGGTGAACTCCCTGCCGGCCTCCTCGAAGCTGATATCGGCACGGCGGCAGGATCACGTCGGAGCCCTCCAGCTCGTCGTCGCCGAGCTGGCGTGCCGTGGGTGCGCACGTAGTCCAAGAGCGCTGTAAAGGCGTCGGCGAAGCCATCCTCCTGGCCGCCGTCGACGATCGAGACGACGCCGTTCTCGAGCTCGTTGAGGCGCTCGGCATCACTGTCGGCGAGTCGGTACTGACCCTCGCCGGAGATGCGCACGATCATCCCTGGCCACCGTTCTCGCTCGGCTGCTGGGCGCCCTCGGCAGGCGCCGGCGGGGCGTCGGCCGCTGAGATCTGCGGCGCAGCGGCGCCTTGTCCGAGTTCGCTCTTCATCTTCGCCAGCTCGTTGTCCACCGCCGGCTGGCTGGAGAGCTGCTTGAGCTGACGGTCGATGTCGTCTTCGCCGGTTCCCAGCTGCGTGACGTCGTCGAAGGTGCCGGCGGCTTCCAGCTCGGATACGGCGTCTGCGCGCGCCTTCATGTTTTCGGTCTTGTCGACGGCGCGCTGCATCGCCAGCCCGACGTCTGCCATCTGCTCGCCGACGCCGGTGGCCGCCTCGGAGATCCGCACCTGGGCCTCGGCGGCTGAGTACTGCGCCTTGATGACCTCCTTCTTGGTGCGGAAGGATTCGATCTTGGCGCGCAGTTTCTGCTCGGAGTCGGTCAGCTTCTGCTGCTGCTCTTCGAGTTCGGTGACCTGCGTGTCGAGACCCTGCAGCTCGGTCTGGGCGACGTTCTTGCGTTCCAGCGCCGTCCTGGCCAGGTCCTCCTGGCCGGCAGCGACGGCCTGGCGGGCCTGGGTGTCGAGCTTGACCACGCTCTGCTGCAGCGAGCTCTCCTGCATCTGCAGGCGCTTCTTGGCGGTTACCACGTCAGCGATGCCCTTCTTGACGTTCTGCAGCTGTTCGACCTGCTTCTGGTAGCTGTAGTCCAGCGTCTCGGCGGGGTCTTCCGCCCGATCGAGCAGTTTCGAGACCTTCGCCTTCACCACGGTGGACATGCGCCCGGTCAAGCCAGCCATCTGATCCTCCTATTGCTGTTCCACGAGACGACCGGCCTGAGCGCGGCCAACAGCTTCAAGCGTAGCCGACCGGGGGACTGCTCAAAGCCCGACGGGGTGGCGAACGGTGAAGCCTGCGTTGGATTGGCGCAGTGGGCGCCAGCGCGGACCCTGCTCGTTGGTGGGGTCATCTGCAGCGCTCGTGTCCAGGCGCAGCCCCGCCACCGTCATGTAGGCGTGGCCGGGGTTGGTGAAGATCGTGACCCAGCGTCCGATTCCCCCTGCGCCCCACTCCATGAATTCACCGGAGTCCTCCGGAGCGGCCAGCAAGTCGGCGCCGTGCAGGGCGAATGAGACGGTGCCGGAGCAGTCATAGCCGGGAGAGATGAACGAGCCGTGACCGCCGCCGTAGATGTACGGAAGGCCGATCAGCTGGTTGCCGGCCCAGACGATCTCCTGGACGGATGCAGGCGCGGACTCTGGCGCGGCCGCCAGACCGTCGACGTAGCGCGCCATCGTCCCCGGGACGAGCAGCTCAGGCTTGCCTTCCGCGGTGGCTGCCACGGCGGCGCCACCGGTCGGGCTGCCGGTCGTACCGGCAGGGACGGGCGGCGTATAGGGAACGACTTCACCGGTGGTGGTCTTCTCGTAGACCGGACCCTTGTAGGTGTCGTTGGGCGTCTTCGCGGTGACCGGCGCGGCGTCAGCGGGCGGCGTGCTGGTCGTGGTCGTGGTCGTGGCGCCTCCGGCGGCGCTCGTGGATGGCGTCGGCGTTGTGGCGACAACTCCGCCTGCACCGTTGGCGAAAGCCTCGGAGGCGCTCGCTACCGCGATGCTCAGGCTGCACAGAACCACAGCAAGGCTACGAACCCACACAACTAGAACCTCTTTCGTTGGCCTGCGGGGTTAGCTGACGGGCTAGCGCTGAAAGAGCCTGCGCTTCTCACGGTCCTACCGCGGGATTCGCCCCAACAACCTGGGTCCCCCGTTCCTTGACACCTGGTCAAGGACTCGGCATTTCGCGCCGCAGGCTAGCAGAGTGCAATGACGCTTGCGCGGGATGCACAGCTTTTGGCGGGTTTTCCCGCAAATACGGGCGCTTTGTCCGGGGGCTGATCGCGCTCCGACGCGGCAGGTAGTGTGCGGCCATGCGCACTGTCTCACAGCGACCGCTCGCCGTCGTGCTGGCGCTCGCGCTCGTCGTGCTGTGCGGCTGCGGCAAGACAGGAGCCGGACATGCCTCCGGTGGCGGCCCTGCCGGCGAGCTTGCGCCGGTGGCCAAACAGGGAGCAGTGAGCGTTGCCACGCGCAACACCACCCGACTTGGAGGCGCGGACGTCGCAGCCGACGCTGCGGCCGTCGCCCGAGCCGCCTACCCGGGCCTCACCTCGGCGACGCGGCCGCAGGCGGCGGTGCTGGTCAACCAGAGCGACTGGCAGGCCGCGCTCGCTGCGTCCGTGCTGGCCAGCTCGCCGGCGAGCGCCCCGATCCTGTACAGCGAAGGCGAAGCCCTCCCGGACGTGAGCCGCCAGACGCTCGAAGCGATGCACCCGCTGGGCGCGCCGACGTTGGGGGGTGCGCAGGTGATCGACATAGGTACCTCCGCGACGGCGCCCGCCGGCTACCTCGCCCACGCGGTGCCTACCGCCACGCCGGCGGTCACAGCGGCGAACATCGAGAAGCTGCTGGTGGCGCTCAACCGCGGCAGCGCTCCACGGCAGGTGATCGTGCTGGCGGCCGGTACGACGCCGGCGATGGCGATGCCGGCGGCGGGCCTGTCCGCTGAGAGCGGCGCGCCGATCCTGTACGTGACGCCCCCGCTGGTGCCGGCGGCGACGGCCGCCACGCTGACGGCGCTGCACCGGCCTTCGATCTACGTGATCGACCCTTCTTCCATTGGCGCCGGGACGCTGCAGTTGCTCCGTCACTTCGGCCACGTCGTGTCGATCACCAGCTTGCGCGCCCCGGCCGCCGGTAGCGCTGCTGTGCAGAACGCGATTGAAGTGGCCCGCTTCACCGACGGCACGTTCGGCTGGGGTGTCAAAGAACCGGGGCACGGGCTGGTGTTCGCCAATGCGGCGCGGCCGCTGGACGCTCCCGCATCGGCGCTGCTGTCGGCGACCGGCGACTACGGGCCGCTGCTGCTGCTCGCGAGCGCGGGCCGGGTCGCGCCGGCGCTCGTCGACTACCTGTCGGACATCCAGCCGGCGTATACCAGCGCACCGCAGTTCCAGCCGGTTCGAGGTGTCTACAATCACGGCTGGCTGATCGGCGACGAAAGCGCCATATCAGCGGTGACACAGGCGGAAATCGACTCCATCCTGGAGATCAGCCCGCGTACACAGAACTCCGAAGAAGAAGAAACGTCCGACTCGCAAGTCGAATAGAGGCCAACTTGAGTCAAGCCGAGGATTCCCGCCGTATCGACCGCAAGGCGAGCGCCCAAGAGGTGACCGTCGAGGACGTGCGCCAGCTGATGGGCGCCTCGACGCCCCACTTTGCGCTGCAGCTGCGTAACCGCATCGCCAACCTGATCAGTGGCCTGCCCGGCGATCACCCCGCGCGTGTGGAAGGCGAGCGCGAGATCGCACGGTTGCAGCGGCTGGGCTTCGATGGCGAGACCCGCGGCGAGGGTGCTGCTGAGGGAGAGCGTCCGCTGCCGTCGCTGAACCTCGTCGCCTCGGCACCGGTCGAGCCGTGACGTTGACCGGCACGCGCGGCGCCTGAACGCGTTCAGCGCCTGGCGGTGAACCGCCGTTCGCGCTTGGCGTCGGCGAAGCGGGCGCGCAGCAGTTTGAACAGCACGGCGAACAGCAGCACGTCGACGGGCAGCAGCCCAAAGCTGACGGCGCGCGGCACTGTGGTGAACGCGTCGACGATCAAGACGACCGCGGAGTGGAACAGGATCACCGGCAGCAGTGCCAGGATCAGAGCGTGCGAGCGGAATCCGCTGCGGTGCTCGCGCAGCGTCACCTCGATCGTCCCGATCATCACAGCCGCCACGCCTGCCAGTAGCGTTGGACCGGCTGCAGAGATCCCGTGGTTCGCTCTACTCAGTCCGACCACTGTGCCAATCGCCCCGACCAGGATCAACAGCTCGGACAGCGGCAGCGGATGCCACGGGGCCTGCGGACGCCCGTCGGCGGTGGCAGGCTGGGAGAGCGAGCCGGCGTCTCGGGCGGGGCGGCGCGGGCTCGGCGCGGCGCTTGGTGCCGTGCTCGGTGCAGGGCTCGGCGCCGTGCTCGCCGCAGGGCGCTTGCCGGTCGAGGCGACCTTGCCTGCTGGGGCGGGCCTGCGCTTGCGTGAGCGTCCACGCCGAGCGGTGTCGCGCTTTGCCACGGCGTTAGGAACGAGACCGGGGTTCACTGCGCCACATCGCCGTCGATCGTAGCGCCTATGCTGCGTCGGATGTCCATGACTCCTTCCGCCGCCTCGCAGCCCACGGCGGCAGCTCCGCTCCAGGGCATCCCAGACAGCAGCCTGCCCGGCCCGTACCCGGTTGGCGAGTACGCGGCAGCGCTGCGAACGCAGCTGCGCTCGTTCGCCCGCGTGCAGTTGATGGGAGAGCTGGTCAACTTGCGCCCGTCGCGTGCGCGTGTGTACTTTGAGCTGCGGGATGCCGGCGGCGCGATCGCGTGTGCTGCCTGGCGCCAGGACTGGGAGGCGATGGTGGCTCGCGCAGGGGCGCCGGAGGAGGGAATGCAGGTGGTGGTGGCCGGCGGCTGCGACTACTACCCGGGGAGCGCCACCTCTTCGCCTGCATTTTCCTTCACGGTGCTCGACCTGAGACTCGCCGGTGACGGTGACCTGCTGGCGCGGATCGAGCGTCTGCGCAAGCAGCTGGACGCCGAGGGGCTGCTTGAGCTGCAGAAGCGTCTGCGCCGGCCGGTGCTGCCGCAGACGATCGGCGTGGTCACGGGCGAGGGCGGCAAGGCCCGTGACGACGTGCTGGCGGCGCTGGCCCGTCGCGGCTGGGCCGGGCGCCTGGTGTGGGCGTTTGCGCCGGTGCAGGATCGCCACGCTGCGCCGGCGATCGTGCGCGCGCTGGGAGACCTCGCCTCCGTGGCTGAGGTCGAGGTGGCGATCGTGGCGCGCGGCGGCGGCTCACTGGTTGACCTGCTGTGCTTCTGTGACGAGACGCTCTGCCGTACCGTCGCCCTGCTGGGCGTGCCGGTGATCGCATCGGTCGGTCATCACACCGATCGCACGCTGCTCGACGACGTGGCAGCCGTCAGCTGCTCAACGCCGACACACGCCGCCGAGGCCGCTGTCGGCGTGGACTGCACGCGTGCCCGTGCCGAGCAGGCGGCAGCCGCCAAGCGTCTGCTGGAGCACAGCCGACGCGCACTGCAGCCGCGCCGCGAGCTGCCCACCGCTGCTGCGCGCCTGCGCGAGCACGGCCGGCGTGCGGTGCTCTGGCGTGCGCGCTTGCTGGCGACGTTCTCGCGCGCGCCGGCCGCGCACCTGGAACGCCAGCGTGTCCGCTTGCACCAGCAGCTGCGTGAGATTCGCGCCGGCTCACGTCGGCGCGCCGAGGCCGACCGACAGCTGACCCAGCGCCGAGCCCTGGTGCTGCAGCGAAAGGCGGCGTCGTCGGTACTGGATTGCCGCGAGCGACGCCCGCGAGAGCTGGCGCAACTTGCGCTCGTGCTGGCCGGCCATGACCCGCAGCGGACACTCGAACGCGGCTACGCGCTGGCGCAGTCGCCCGACGGCGAGCCGATCGTGAGCGCGGCGGACGCCCGGCGTGCGGGCGAGCTGCGACTGCGGTTCGCCGACGACACGCTTGCAGCCGGGATTCTCGAACCGTGAGCGGTCCATCACAGGACGACGCTGTGCCGCCCAACGCCCAGCCGGTGGGTGGACAGGCCCCGGCGCCGGCGGTGCCCGGCGAGCGGCCACACAGCTATGAGGCAGCGGCAGCGCGTGTCGAGGAGATCATCCGCCGTCTGGACTCGGGCGAGGCGAGCCTGGACGAGACGCTTGCGCTGGTCGGCGAGGGCAAGATGCTGATCGAGCTGTGCGCCAGTCAGCTGGCGGCGGTGGGTGATGCGCTGGAGGAGCTGCGCCTGGATGAGCTCGTCAGCCGCCTGGAACACGAGGCCGGAGGATGACCGGGGCGGGAGCCTGGATGACCGATTGGGAGGCAGGCACGTGAGTAGCTGGGAGCGACTGGCAGACCTGCAGCTGGAGATCGAGGACTACGCGCTACAGCCGCTGCAGGCGACGGTGTCCAGCGAGTTCGAGCGCAAGAGCACCGTTGTGCAGCTTCGCGGTGCCGGCCAGGACGGCCTTGGCGAGGATGTCACCTACGACGCCGTCGATCACGAGGTCCTGCAGGCGGCCGGTCCGACGTTGCCGCTGGCGGGAAGCTTCACGCTGGCCACGTTCTGCGTGCATCTGGCTGAGCTGCAGCTGTTCGAACAGCCACCGCAACGCGAGGTCTCCGCTCGCTATCGCGCGTGGGCGTATGAGTCGGCGGCGCTGGACCTGGCGTTGCGCCAAGCCGGCACGACGCTCCAGGCGGCGCTCGGGCGCGAGTCTCGCCCGGTGCGCTTCGTGGTCTCGCTGCGCCTGGGCGAGCCGCCGACGCTGGGGCCGATCCGCGAGCGTCTGGCGCTGTATCCCGGGCTGCGCTTCAAGCTCGACCCCACCAGCTCCTGGGATGAGCAACTGATCGCCGAGCTGGTGGACACGGGCGCGGTCGACTCGGTCGACTTCAAGGGCCACTATCACGGCTCGATCGTCGATCAGCCCGCCGACCCGGTGCTCTATCGGCGCGTGGTGGAGGCGTTCCCCGACGCGTGGATCGAGGACCCGGCGCTCACGCCGGACACCGATGCCGTGCTGGCGACACATCGCCAGCGCTTCTCCTGGGACGCTCCGATCCACTCGATCGAGGACATTCAAGAGCTCGAGTACCCGCCACGCATGGTCAACATCAAGCCCTCCCGCCTGGGCGGCCTGCGCAACCTGCTCGACGCCTACGACTACTGCGCCGAGCACAGCATCGGCAACTACGGTGGCGGTCAATTCGAGCTGGGCGTCGGCAGGGGCCAGAACCAGTACCTGGCGTCGCTGTTTCACCCTGACGCCCCCAACGATGTCGCGCCGAGCGCGTTCAACCTGCCGACCCCGCCCGCCGGCCTGCCGTCCAGCCCACTCGCACCGGCGCCCAGCGCCACCGGCTTCCGGTGGGGCTGAAAAGACCAGAGCTGAGCGGCGACCGGCCCCGCGAGCGCAACTTCCGTGCCACCATTCGGTTTGGCAACCCATAGCCGATAACGTCGGGGGCCGCCGGTCGGGCGTGAATTTTGCCCTACCCGGCCGAGGGTGTTTCTGCGCGAAGGAGTTTTCAGGTCTTGGCGAGCACAGGCGCGCACAAGCAATTGAGGTTCGTTGCAGCAGCAGCATTGGTTGCGGCGCTGGTGTGCCTGCTCGCCGCTCGCCCGCTGCCGGCCACGGCAGCCAACGCCGGGGGTACGCAGGCGGCAGGCTCCACTACGAGCAAGGGCGGCTCCTCGACGTCCAAGGCCAAGGCTCCCTCCCCGCACATCACCAGCGTGCGCATCCAGAGCGTCAGCTGCCTGCCGATCGCGCACTGCAGCGCCAGCCCTCACCAGGTTTCGACGCACGGCACGCTGATGCTGACCGGCGTCGGGCTGACGCCGGGGATGGCCGTCGGCTTCCCCAAATCTCCAGGCGCCCGCATCAGCAGCGTCTCACCGGCGGCGCACCTGCGCTGGGCGATCGCCAACAAGCCGAGCTCCGGCCTGGTGGTGACCGTGCCCAAGAGCGCGCACTCGGGGCACATCATGATCCTGCTCAGCGGCGGGCGCTACACGAGCTCATACGGACCTATCTACGTCTACAACCACGCCCTGCACCCGCCGCCACCAAAAATCGCGCCCGTGGCGACGAGCACCGACGCCACCACCGGGACGGCATTCGAAGGCCAGGGCATGTGGATCTGGTATCTCAGCAAGTCCGATGGGGGCAATATCGCCTCGCTCGTCGCCCAAGCCCACGCCGCCGGCGTGACGACGGTGTTCGTCAAGAGCTCCGACGGCTCGACCAACTATTGGAGTCAGTTCTCGGCGCAGCTGGTGGCAGAACTGCACGCCAACGGGCTCAAAGTGTGTGCCTGGCAGTTTGTGTACGGGAGCGAACCGGTCGGCGAGGCGGCTCTCGGAGCGGAGGCCGTGGCCGACGGCGCCGACTGTCTGGTGATCGACGCCGAGGGCGAATACGAAGGCCGCTACGCCGCTGCGCAGACTTACGTCGATGATCTGCGGGCAAAGATTGGACCGAACTATCCCCTCGGGCTGGCCTCCTTCCCGTACGTCTTCGATCACCCGTCCTTCCCCTACTCGGTGTTCCTTGGCCCCAACGGGGCGCAATACAACGCACCGCAGATGTACTGGAAAGACATCGGCCAGTCGGTCGACACGGTCTACGCCAACACGTACATCGCCAACCGCATCTACGGTCGACCGATTTTCCCGCTCGGGCAAACCTACGGCGGGGTCTCCTCCGAAGAACTGCTGCGCTTCCGCGAGGAGGCCGTCGACTACGGCTCCCCGGGCGTGTCCTTCTGGGACTGGCAAGAAAGCGGGAGCACCGACTGGAGCACGCTGGCCGCACCGCTGGCACCGCTGACGAGCGTCACGCCCAACACTGAATACCCTGAACTGAGCAGCGGCAAAAAGAGCGATCAGGTGCTGTGGATGCAGGAGCACCTGGCCAGCGCCATCCCCACGCAGGAAACCACCGGCTTCTTTGGCTCAGAGACGGTGACCAACGTCGAGGCCTTCCAGACTGCGCACGCGATCGCGCCCACCGGCGTCGTCGAAGCCGCCACCTGGGCCGCGCTGCTGGCATTGCCTCCCGTGGCCGTCGACTGGACCGGCTCCGGCCCCAGCGACTGATCGCGCCGCCGGCTCCGCACTCCCGTGCAAGCGCAACCCTCTGCGCAAGCTCTGTATCACCATCGCTATACACCGCTCTCACGGCGAGTCGTCACCGGCAGCCGCGCGAGCCGCAGGGCGCCCGATGAGAGCCACCCCGCGAACCCGCGAGGCCGGCCCGAAGGCCGGCCCCTAAAAACGTCAAACCGTCAACGCGCTTTCGCGCGTCAGATGCGATCGCGTCAGACGCGCTGGATGAGCGTGGCGGTGCCGAGCCCGCCGCCGCAGCACATGGTGACGAACCCAATCTCCTTGTCCGAGCGCTCGAGCTCGTGTAGGAGTGTGGTGATCAGCCGCGCGCCCGTCGAGCCGAGCGGGTGCCCCAGCGCCATGGCGCCACCGTTGACGTTGACGCGGTCCATGTCTGGGTTCAACTCGCGCCGCCATGCAGCCACGACGGGCGCAAACGCCTCGTTGATCTCGATCAGATCGATGTCGTTGATCTGCATGCTGTTGCGCGCCAGGATTTTCTGCGTCGCCGGGATCGGGCCCTCGAGCATTTTCACCGGGTCACAGCCGACGGTCGTCTGGTCGACGATTCGCGCCCGCGGGGTGAGCCCCAGCTCCTTGGCCTTGTCCGCCGACATCAGCAGCACCGCCGAGGCGCCGTCTGAGATCTGCGAGGCGTTGCCGGCGGTGATCTTGCCGTCGGGCTTGAACGCCGGCTTCAGCTGCGACAGCGTCTCCAGGTTGGTGTCCGGGCGGATGCCCTGGTCTGTCACGTAGGTGTCACCACCGACTGTCATCGGCACGATCTCGCGCTCGAAGCGGCCCTCCTCGGTGGCCTGGTGGGCGAGTCGGTGCGAGCGCACGGCCAGCTCGTCGAGCTCTGAGCGGGAGATCTCCCACTGGTCGGCGATCATCTCCGCGCCAAGGCCCTGGCCGACGATGTTGTGCTTGGCCAGCAGCTCCGGCGGGAACGCCACGCCGAACTCCTCCTGCGTCTTGACGGTCGCCGCGAACGGGAAGTGACCCATGTGCTCCACGCCTGAGCCGATCATCGCGTCGTGCACGCCTGCTGCGATCAGACCGGCTGCGAAGTTGACCGCCTGCTGAGCGGATCCGCACTGACGATCCACGGTGGTGCCGGGGGTCTCGATCGGCAGCCCCTCCTGCAGCCATGCGTTGCGGGCCACGTTCAGACCCTGCTCGCCGAACTGCGCCACGCAACCGGCGATCACATCCTCGACCTCGGCGGCATCGATCCCGGCGCGCTTGATGACCTCCGAGTAACAGGTCCCCAGCAGCGTGTTCGGGTGGATGTCCTTGTAGTAGCCCTTCTCCTTGTGGCCGCGGCCAATCGGTGTCCGCACGGCCTCGACGATCACGACTTCGCGTCCCTCTGATTGCCTCATGTCAGGAGTCCTCCTACGGGGGTTTGCCCAGCGATTATGGAGTCGATCAGGAGCCCTCCGAGCTACCCACCCAACCCACTCCCAAGAATGATGGCCCGTCTGAATAAGATGCCCCGAGCCCGAACCACCACTCTACCGCGTCCCCTCGATTGACTGGTCAGTCAGCCAGGAGCGCGACTGGCCTGCAAGGAGCCCGATGAGCCCCGTCAGCAAACGCCTCGGCATCGCCGGAAGCGGCGCCATAGCCTGCGGCCTGGCCGCCACCGCCGCCCACCATGGGCCGGTGCTGCTGCTGGCTCGCTCACAGAGCTCGGCCGAGCGCGCCCGCGCCACGGTCGAGAAGACGCTCAGCCGGCTCGGCGCCGAAATCGACCCCGAGCACGTCCAGATCGTCACCGATCCGCAGGAGCTCGCCCCGGCGACGTTCGTCGTCGAGGCGGTCGTCGAGGATCACGACGTCAAGGCGCGGCTGCTCAGCGAGCTGAACGCGATCCTCGACGCCGACGCGATCCTCGCGAGCACCACGTCATCGCTTTCCGTCGAGCGCCTCGCCCAGGCGAGCGGGCGCCCCAAGCGCTTCCTGGGGCTACACGTGTTCAACCCGGTGACCAAGATGAAGCTGATCGAGCTGATCTTCCCCGGCACTGCTGACGAGGACACGCGTAGGCGCGCTCTGGCCCTGTGTGAGACCTTCGAGAAGACACCGGTCGAGGTGCCCGATGTCCCCGGATTCGTCGTCAATCGCCTGCTGTTCCCGTACCTGTTCAGCGCCGTGCGCCTGCTGGAAGAGACCGGCATGGACCCTGCCGATGTCGATACGTGCATGCGCCTCGGCGCCGGGCACCCGATGGGACCGCTGGCGCTGCTCGATCTCGTCGGGCTCGACATATCAAGCGCGATCGGCGAGACGATCGGCGAGACGGTGCCGGCGCGGGTGCACGAGCTGATCGCCGAAGGAGCCCTTGGACGCAAGAGCGGACGCGGCATCCATACCTACTGACGGCGCCCAACGAGCGTTCTTCGTCAGAATTTAGACAGCAACACCTGACTTTTAGCTGCTGTTCATCAAGCTGGCAATACTGGGTTAGGCGACATCAAGTCGCATCGCACACCCGCCTCCTCCCAGTGCACACGCTCCGGTCCGCTCCCCCCGCGGGCCGGACGTGTTTAAGGCTCAGTCCTCTGTGCGGCCCTCGCGCGGCGGGACCTGCCGGCGCTCGCGGATACGCACCGCCTCGATGCGGTTGTCGCGCACCGACTCCACGCGGATGGAGAAGCCGTTGGCCGGCACCGTGTCGCCGCGCTTGGGCAGTCGCCCAAGCTGGGCGAAAACGAAGCCGCCGACCGAGTTGTAGGCATCGCTGTCCACCGGCAGGTGCAGGCCATAGTCGGCCAGGTCGGTGACCGCCACATGACCGCGCACGAACCAGTCGCCGTCCGCCAGCCTGCGGATCTCCCCGGCCGCCGGGTCGGTCTCGTCGGCGATCTCCCCGACGACCTCCTCGATGATGTCCTCGACGGTCACCACGCCGACCACGCGGCCGTACTCGTCCACCACGACCGCCATCGACGTTCGCTGGCGTTGCAGGTCGGCGAGCAGATCGTCCAGCGGCTTGGTCTCGGGCACGATCAGCGCGTCGTGGACGACCGGCGCTATCGGCGTGTGCGCGCCGTCCTGCATCAGCTGGCGTGCCAGCTCTGAGACGTGCACCAGACCGCGAATGCGGTCGCGGTCTTCCTCCTCGGTGACCAGCAGGCGCGTGTGGCCACTGGACACGCACAGCGCCAGCGCCGTCTCCACGTCCTGGGAGACGTCGATCGTGACCACCGCCGGCGCCGGGGTCATCACCTGGCGAGCCTCCTGTTCGTGGAGATGAAAGACACCCGTCAGCATGCCCGCCTCGCCGGGGTCGATCTGCCCGCCCTCATGAGACTCGGCGATCAGGCGCTTGAGCTCGTCCGAGGAGCCACCGCGGCGCTCCTGGCTCATGTCCACGCCCAGCAGGCGCAGGATCCGATCGGCGACGGCCGTCAGCGCGATGATGAACGGGTGGAACAGCGAGCTGAACGCCTGCAGCGGTCGCGCGACCCGTCGCGCGACCGCCTCTGCGCGGTCGATGGCATAGAACTTCGGCACCATCTCGCCGGCCACCAGCTGCGCCGAGGCGATGATCACAAAAGCCACGATCACCGCCACCGCCACGGCCACGCCGTGGCTGATGGTGCTGCCCAGGGCGCTCTTGAGGATCGACGCCAGCGCAGGCTCACCCAGGGCTCCGATGCCGATCGAGGTCATCGTCACGCCGATCTGCACCGCTGAGATGTACTCGTTGACGTTCGCCAGCTGCGACAGCGCCAGCGCCGCCCCCTTGGCGCCCTCCTCGCGCATCAGTTCCAGCCGCGCGCGGCGGGAACGCACGAGCGCGTACTCGGCGATCACGAAGAACGCGTTGATCGCGATCAGCAGCGCCGTCAGAATGAGCTTGAGACCGCTCACGCCGGACCGGCGCTCCACCGCATGCGCCTGCGCCCGCGCGAGCTCATGCGGCCCCAACCGATGCGACCACGGCGCGGAAGGCCGGTCGGGGCGATGCTACTTCGGGGAAGATCTTCGTCGTCGTTCATCGCGCTTGTCGACGGCTCAAAGGTAGCAAGGGCGATGGTCGGACGCGGCCGGACGCTCGCCTACGCGAGACGGTCGATCTGCGCGGCCAGCTGGAAGTCGGCGTCGGTAAGCCCGCCCTGGGAGTGCGTCGACAGTGTCAGGCGCACCTTGTTCCAGCCGTGCAGCAGGATGTCCGGATGGTGGTTGGCGATATCGGCCGCCTCGGCCACGCGGTTGACGAACCCGATCGCCTCCGCGAAGTTGGCGAAGCCCAGGTCACGCATGATCGTGCGCTCCTCGCCCATTCGCCAGTCCGGGACGCCGGCCAGCCGGTGCTCTACCTCGGAGTCGCTCAGCAGGCTCATCGCCTGCGAGGTTAGCTTGATCGCGCTGTCCCTACAGTCAGGGAGTGCGGATCGTGAGCCTTGTCCCCCACGCCACCGAGCTGCTGTTCGCGCTCGGCCTCGGCCAAGAGGTCGTGGCGGTCACACACGAGTGCGACTTCCCGCCGGCGGCGCTCCAGCGCCCGCGTATCACGCGCGATGTGCTGCCGGGAGGCCTCAGTGCCGCGGAGATCGACGCGGCGGTGCGGGAGCGCACGCTGGAGGGTCAGGCCATCTATGAGCTCGACCGTGATGCCCTTGCCGCGCTGGAGCCGGAGCTGATCGTCACGCAGGCGCTGTGCCCTGTCTGTGCTGTCTCCTACGACGAGGTCGCCGAGATCGCCAAGACGCTGCCGTCGGCGCCGCGTGTGATCGCGCTTGACCCTCACACGCTGGGCGAGACCCTTGGCGACGTGCGCACCCTGGCCGAGGCCACCGGCCGCCGCGAGGACGGGGTGGACCTGGTGCAGAGCATCGCCGCCCGCATTGACCGCGTCAAGCTAGCCGTGCGTGCGCAGCAGCGCCCACGGGTGGCGGCGCTCGAGTGGCTGGACCCGGTGTACGTAGCCGGCCACTGGACGCCACAGCTGATCGAGCTCGCCGGTGGCGAGGACGTACTGGGCCTGCCAGGCGAACCGTCGCAGACGATCCCCTGGGAGGCGCTGGCGGCAGCCCGGCCTGAGATCGTCGTGGTGATGCCCTGTGGCTATGACGCGCCGCGAGCTCACGCCGAGGCCCTCACGTACTCACGCGAGCTGGCAAGCCTGGGCGCAGCACAGGTCGTGGCGGTGAACGCCTCCGCGTACTTCTCAAGGCCTGGACCGCGGCTGATCGACGGCTTGGAGCTGCTCGCGCATGTGCTGCACCAGCAGCAGGTCACCGAGCTGCCGGCCGGCGCACAGGCGCTGGCGGTGCAGCTGGCCGGCTCCGGCGTCTGAGCCGCCCCCTCGTGCCAGCCGCCCCCTCGCTGCCCGAACCGTCAGCGTCAGGCGAAGCCGCTGCCGGACGCGCCCGAGATAGCTATCGCCCCGAACACGGCGGCGGCTGACAGCAGCACGCACGCGACCAGCCCCAGCGCGGGTACGCGCCGCGCGTCGGCCTCGCGGAACGCCAGCCCGACGATGAAGCCGCCGATCAGCCCGCCGATGTGTGCGCCGACGGAGATGTTCGCCAGCGTGAAGCTGAGGATCAGGTTGATCACGATCAGGCCGCCGATACCGGACTGCTGCACGCTGATCCCACGAGACCGCAGCTCCACCACGGCGGCACCCATGAGACCGAAGACCGCACCGGAGGCTCCCAGGCTGGCCGTGCTGGTGGCGAACACGACGCCAAACGACCCGGTCAGCAGCGCGGTGAAGTAGATCGCGGCGAACCGCACCGAGCCGATGGCGGGCTCCAGCATCATGCCCATCAGATACAGCAGGTACATGTTGAAGCCGATGTGAATGAAGTTCTCGTGCAGGAAGCCGCTCGTGAGCAGGCGCCAGTACTGGCTGTGGCCCGCCGCGATCGCTTCGCGGAACAGCACGCCTTCGTCGATCACGGTGCCGTGGATTTCCGATCCGAACAGGGTGAACTGCCCCTGCTCGGTCAGGAACGCGAGCACGTTGATCGCGATCAGCGCGTACGTGACACGTGGTATCGCGCTGATGTTGCGCGCGCTCATCACCTTCGTGCGTTGCCTTGCGCACTCCGGGCAGCGCATCCCGACGGGCGTGGTGGTCATGCAGTCGGGGCAGATCGGCCGCCCGCAGTTGGAACAGGAGACCCCCGTCTCACGCGAGGGGTGGCGGTAGCAGGTGGCCATGTCGGGGATACAGAGCCTAGCTACAAGGCTCGGGCCGGTGGTGGCGCGGCCGGCCGCTGTCAGCGACGGCCGAGCAGCTTGCGCGCCTCGCGCCCGACGTCACGGGCCGTGCGCTCGGCCGTGTCGCGGATGCCGTCGAGGCCTCCCGCGGAGCTGTGCGCGCGGGTGCGTGCGCGCAGCACCACCAGCCCGGCTCCGGCGGCGCCTCCGAGCACCAGCGCCGCCGCGGGGCGGGCCCAGTTGCGCGGGTCGCGCATCGCCGAGAGCTCCCATGCCTCCAGCTCGTCGGCCGCCATCTCGGTGATGCTCGTCAGCGTGCCCTCCAGGCGCTCGACCATGTCGGCCGGCGGCTCCACCGGCGCGAGCGCTTCGCGCAGCAGCCCCTCGAAGTTAGGTGCCGCCTCAGTCATGGACGATCTCCTCCAGCTGCTTGATCGCACGATGGATTAGAACCTTCGTTGCACCGTCGGAGCGTCCGAGCGCACGCGCGATCTCGCGGTTGTCCATGCCCAGCGCGAAGCGCATGATCAGTGCCTCGCGGCGGTCGTCTGGAAGCGTCTGCACTCCGTCGAGCACGCGGCTGAGCTCGTCTCGCCCCTCCACCAGCTGCTCCGTCGTGTGGATCGCCGCCAGGGTCGTGGTGTCGTCGATCGGAGACACGGGCTTGCGCGAGCGGTCGCGGTACAGGTTGGCGGCAAGGTTGTGCGCGATCCGGATCAGCCACGGGCGCAACGGTCGACCGTGGGATTCGCGTTGCGCACGCTCGAAGTGACGGTATGCCTGTAGGAAGGTCTGCTCGGTCAGGTCCTCCGCGTCGTGGTGATCGCCCACGCGATAGTAGGCATAGCTGTACACGTCGCGCAGGTGCGCCCGGTAGAGATCTGAGAACTCGGCGTCCAGCTGCGCCTTTGGCTTCTCGCTGGGTTGCTCGCTCACTCATGGCACCCTACCCCTGGATCGACTCCGGGCCCCGCCCAACCGGCTCAGGCGGCACGTGATATCTCGCGCCTGGGACCCTCGTCGATCAGCGCCGGGGCCGGCCTGTTGGCACCGCCCAGCCAGTCCCACTGCAGGCTCACGCACGCCCAGATTCGCTCGGTCACGCCGGACGCCAGCGCCGGCGAGCAGCTCTCGACGGTGGGGAAGCGCAGCGGCGCGCCCACACGAATGCGAACCTTGCGCGGACGTATGCGCCAGCCACGGCGCACGGCATCGCTGCCGATCACCGCCACGGGAACCACCGGCGCACCGCTCTCCAGCGCCAGGCGCCCGATGCCGCGCCGCGGATCGCGCAACGGCCCCTTGCGCACGCGCGTTCCCTCGGGGAACACCACCACGCAGTCTCCGCGGGCGAGGATCTCGCGGGCGGTGGCCATCGCGTCGCGGTCGCCGGCGCCGCGGTCGACCGGAAATGCTCCCAGCGCGTTCAGCACCCACGCCTGCCAGCGCTTCTCGAACAGCTCCCGCTTGGCCATGTAGTACACGGGCCGGCGCACCAGCGTGCCGATCACGAACGGGTCCAGGAAGCTGCGGTGGTTGGACGCCAGCAGCAGCGGCCCGGAGCGCGGCAGATGCTCGCGCCCGACGCGCTGCATGCGGAAGTACACCAGGAAGAACGGCACCAGCAGCGCCCGCAGGCTCCAGTAGATCACGGGGTTGACGCCGCGCTGCAGCGAACGCTCGCGGAAGCTGCTCAGGTCAACCGACGCGCCGTCCGGCGCGCGCTCGCGGACAGCAAGATCCTGGCGCTCGCGCTGCTGGGTGGGTGCTTCCTCCATGCCTCAGTTACACCGCCGGCGACCCCGCCGTTACAGGCCCGGACAGGAACTGCTCGGCAATTCACGGCCCGGCGTGGCCGGCGGCGCTACGATCCGGGCGGCGCCGACGTAGCTCAGCTGGTAGAGCACCGCTCTTGTAAAGCGGATGTCGCCGGTTCGATCCCGGCCGTCGGCTCTGCCCAGCGATCAAGCGACGCAGTCGTGGGCGCTGCTGTCTGTGAAGCTATCGGGCATGTCACGTCTCGGCCTGGCGACTGTGTGCGCGTCGATGGTGCTCGTATCCGGCTGCAGCTCCGCCAGTGCCCCACAGACCGCGGCGGGCGTCCGTGCCATGTATCGCTCGATCGGTCTCGATGCCGGTGGCGGCGACTTCATCGACATCTGCCGCTCCTACATGGACCCGGCTCTCAGCGACATCGTGAAGCGGGCAAACAACAACTGCTCCACCGCGAATTTCACGTCGCGCTTGGAACGCTGGGCCGAAAAGATTCGTCTGTCAAAGGTCCGGGCGAGCACCGGCATCGTCGTGTCAGGACATGAAGCGCTTGTCGCTGACGCCGGTACACCTGAACGCGCGGTATATGCCGGCGGACAGTGGCTGCTGGCCGAGGTGCCGGAACTGACGCTGCCAGGGCGACTGGCCGCTCGCCGCTGAAGCTCCGAGCGACGAGTTGCCCGCTCGTTCATAATCACCGACATGGACACTGACCACGCCCGGGAGCTGCTGGCCGGCGAGCGTACGCGTATCGAGCGCGCACTCGAGGATCTGGCTGCACCCGATGACAACGATGGGGCCGACGCCTTTGACAGCTCAGATGCGGGACGAGACCTGTTGGACGCCGAGATTGACGAGGGCCTGAGCGAGCGACTTCACAGCGAGCTGGAGGCTGTCGAGCGCGCCGAGCAGCGTCTGGCTGAGGGGACGTACGGCGTCTCGGTGGACAGCGGCGAGCCGATCCCAGATGCCCGCCTGGAGGCGGTCCCGTGGGCGGAGCGAACCGTCGAGGAGCAGGCCCGGTAAGAGCCGTAGGGCAGCTCGCGCTATCGCCCGGCTCAGCGCGGAGGCTGGGTCGGCAACTCCATCGCCGCTCTAACCGCCGCAACGGCGCTTGCACCGGCAACCTGTAGCGCCTCGGTACTGCGTAGAGCGCGGCAGAAGACGAACGCGCCCTCCAGCAGGCATAGCATCGACAGCGCCAGCTCGCGCGCCGTGTCTCGCGCGATCCCAGCCGCGGCGAAGTACTCCGTTGCGCCGCTGATCCAGCTTTCGAACACCTCAGCGCTCGCCTGACGTAGCGGCTCGCTGGTGCTCGCCACCTCCAGCGCCACCGTGGCGATCGGGCAGGCGTCGGCGTAGTCAGTCGCCACCAGCGTCTCTGCGGCGCCGCTGAAGAAGTCGCTCACTGCCGTGCACACATCCGGTGCTTGCGCGGCGATCGTGGCGAACAGCTCCAGGTAGAGCTGCCCGGACGAGCGCAGCGTCTCCGCCCCCAACTGCTCCTTGCCCCCCGGAAAGAAGTGATACATCGACCCGAACGGCGCGTTGGCGGCGGCCAGGATCTGCTTGATGCCTGTACCGGTGTAACCCTGGCGACGAAACAGCTCGGCGCTCGAGTCCATGATCCGATCCTTCGTAGCTGGCACTTCCACCCCCTCGCTGTTGCAGTTACGAGACGATGATAGGCCGCCCGCGAGCTAGAGCGATCTATCAAATGAGCGGCCAGTCAGGAGGCGGGTGGGCACGGCAGCACACGGCTTTCGCGGCACACCAAACGCTGGGTCGGTAGTTCGGACATACTGACCCTCGTGACGAGCATCGAGGAGTGGTGGTCAGCGGGCGAGGAGGTCACCGTCCGCCTCGGCGAGGACGATCGCACGATCTTCGTGCAGCGGATGGGCTCGGCGCAGCTGACGGTGACGATGCTGCACGGCTTTCCAAGCTCCTCGCATGATTGGGCGAAGGTTGCGCCGACGCTTGCCCGGCGCCGTACGCTGCTGCTGTTCGACTTCCTCGGGTTCGGGGCCTCGGAGAAGCCGGTCGAGCATTGTTACTCCCTGCACGAGCAGGCAGACCTCGTGGAGGCGCTGTGGGCGCTGGAGGGCGTTCAGTCAACCACGCTGGTCGCCCACGACTATGGAGTCTCGGTCGCGCAGGAGCTGCTTGCTCGACGCGCGGAGGGGTCCCTGACCGTGGAGTTGGCCTCGGTGTGTCTGCTCAACGGCGGGCTGTATCCGGAGCTCGCCCGTCCCGAGCCTGGTCAACTCGCACTGTTGGACCCCGAGCTGGGACCCCGGTTCAGCGCGGCACTCACCGAGGAGCTGTTCGTGGCTGCCCTGCGGCCCACGTTCGCCCCGGATTTCGACGGTGCCACCGCCGACAGCGCCGAGATCTGGCGCGCGACCGCACGCAACGGCGGTCAGGCGATCAGCCACCGCCTGATTCAGTACATCGCCGACCGCGCTCGCCATGGCGAGCGCTGGGTCGGTGCGCTGGAGCGCACCGACGTGCCATTGGCGTTCTTTTGGGGAATGCTCGACCCGGTGTCAGGCGCGCACATGGCACAGCAGATCCGCGAGCGCCTTCCCGCGGCGAGGATCCAGGCACTCGCAGACGTCGGGCACTGGCCCGCGCTGGAAGCCCCTGACGAGCTCGCGGCCGCGCTGCTTGGCGCCTAGCGGCAACTGTCGCCGCTTGGCGGCGGGCGCCTCACGGCGGCTCTAGCCTGCGTACATCGCGTCGATCGCACTCTCGTACTTGGCGGCGATCGGCTTGCGCTTGAGCTTCATCGTGGGCGTCAACTCGTCGCCGCCGGGCAGCCAATCGCCGGCGACGATCTCGAACTTCTTGACCTGTTCGACGCGCGCCAGCTTGGCGTTGGCGGCGTCCACGCCGTCCTGGATCGCCGCGCGTACGCGCTCGTCGCCGGCCAGCGACTCGAGCGTGGTGTCGTCGATCCCCTGTTTGGCGGCCCATGCCGGCGCGAAGTCGGCGTCGAGGACGATCAGCGCAGTGTTGTAAGGGCGCCGGTCGCCGATGCAGCAGGCCTGACCGATCATCAGCGATCCGCTCTTGAGCGTCGCCTCGATGTTTGCCGGGGACATGTTCTTGCCGGCGGCGTTGATGATCAGCTCCTTCTTGCGATCGATGATCGTCAGATAGCCGTCCTCGTCGAACACGCCGATGTCGCCGGTCCGCAGCCAGCCGTCCTCGGTGAAGGTCTCGGCTGTCTTCTCAGGCATGTTGCGGTAGCCGAGCATCACCACGTCGGACTTGACCAGCAGCTCGCCATCGGTGTCGAGCTTCATCTCCACGCCGGGGGCGGGAGGCCCGACCGTGCCGAGCTTGATCTTCCCGGAAGGGTTGACGCTGCCGGCGCCGCACGTCTCGCTCATACCCCACAGCTCAGCCAGCGGCAGCCCGATCGCGTGGAAGAACTCCAGCACCTCGATCGGGGTGGGCGCGGCGCCGACGTTGATCGCCTCGACCTTGTCCAGTCCGAGCATCTCGCGCAGGCCGGCAAAGATCTCGGCGTCGGCCTTGGCGACCTGCTCGGCCAGGGCGTCCGGCACCGGCTCCCCAGCCTGTTCGAGGCGCACCTTGCGCACGCCGGCGTCGAGCGCTTCCTGCAGCTGCTGGCGTCGCTCGTCGGGCTGGCCGGCGACCATGGTCTCCAGCCCCGCCTTCAGCTTCTCCCAGATGCGCGGTACTGCAAAGAACCAGCTGGGGCGGACTTCGGGCAGATAAGAGAGCACTTCACGCGGGTCATCGCAGCATGTGACCTGCACGCCGAAGACGATCGGCAGGTAGTGATGCGCGCTGCGCTCGGCGATATGCGCAGCCGGCAGCCAGGACACAACGCGGCCGTCGCGCGGGAATGCGATCTGCTCGTCGATGCTTTCGACCGATGCAAGTAGGTTGCGATGGATCAGCTGCACGCCCTTCGGCGGCCCGGTGGTACCGGAGGTGTAGATCAGCGTCAGCACGTCCGTCGGCTTGATCTGCGCAATCGACGCCTCGACGTCGAAGTCCGGGTTTGAGCCCTCGACGTCAGATAGGGCGAGCGTGCCCAGGGGGGCCTCACCGTCTACGACGATCACGTACTCAAGCTCAGGCAACCCCCTGCGCGCCTCGCGAACCTGCGGCAGGTACTGCTGCTCGCAGATCAGCACCTTCGCGTCGGCGTCTGTCATCAGGTACTGGATCTGATCAGGCGTGTAGGTGCTGTAGATCGAGAAAGGCGTGGCGCCGAGCATCATTGCCGCCAGGTCGCACAGGTGAAACTCAGGGCGGTTGCCCAACAGCAGCGCCACGGAGTCGCCACGACCGACGCCGAGTTTTGCAAGGCCGCCCGCCAGCGCATCGACACGCTCGCGCAGCTCGCCCCAAGTGATGCTGAAGGCATCGCCCTTGGTGCGGATCGCGACCTCGTCGGCGCGCTCGGCAGCGGTGATGCGGAACGCGTGCGCGATCGTCGTCGCACCAACGGCCTCGCGGGTCAAAGATTCCGTGACTTCGGCCTCCATAGCACGCTCCCTTTGCTAGCGGTTCTCCCCATCCCCATGGGCTCTGACTATTCACATCTTGAGATCTACACCGATCATACCGGCGATTTCGCGCGGCGCGAGCGAGCACCGCTCACCGCATCGAAGCAGGCAACGGCGGGTTAGAGGCTGGTGGAGCGACGCCGCCCCAAAATCAATGGCAGCAGAAGGAGAAGGCACAGATGCGTTCGATCAAGCTCACCGCTGCCTGCGCGGCCGCGGCCGCCCTGTTGGCGCTGGCCCCGGCCTTCGCGTCCGGCGCCCCCAGACACCCGGGCCGGCACACCAACAAGCCCTTCGGCGGCTGCCACATCAGCCTCAGCGTCGCGCCCCGGCTATTCGCCGCAGGCGGCAAGGTCACCGCTACCGGCCGCCTTGCGTGCCCGGCCTCGGGGACAGCTGAAAACCAGACCGTAACTCTCTATCAGGGCTCCGTCACCACGCCCGGCTACAGCACCGCCGGCACGGCGCTGACGGAAAAGAGCGGCGAATACAAGATCGAAGTCGCCGGCCCCCTGACCGGCAACAGCCACTTCTACGTCCTCGCCGATGGCGCCGAGAGCTCGCACAAGTCGGTCAAGGTGCAGGCCCAGGTCGCAGTTGAAGGCCCGGCCGAAAACCAGCAGCTGTTCGCCGGCCGTCGCACAGGCCACCGCAACGAGGTGATCTTCAAGGGCAGTGTCACCCCGGGCGACAGCGGAGCGCTCGTCGTGCTTCAGCGCCAGGATGCGCTGACGGGTAACGCATGGCACCGCATCGGCTCCGGCCAGGTAATCGTTCCTGCGGGCGCCACCGTGGGGAGCTTCTCCATCGCCCATCGCTTCCTCGTGCCAGGTGACGCGGACATTCGCGTGCTCGTGCGCTCCCAGTTTCGCAACGCCCCCAGCCAGTCGAACATCCTCACGTATGAGATCTCCCAGGCTGAGAAGCCGGGGCTGAGGATTGACAGCGCCGCCGATCCGATCACGTTTGGCCAGCCGGTGATGATCAGCGGCGCACTGGCCGGCGCAGACTCCGGCGTCCCAGTCACGCTGCTTGCACGCACTGTCCATCAGCAGGGATTTGCCCCGGTCGCCCGGACTACGACAGGAGCAAAAGGCGCCTACGAGTTCCCGGCCCAAACGCCGATCGACAGCACCCTGTACGAGGTCCAAGGAGACGGCCGCTCCTCAGCGGTGCTCTACGAGGCTGTCAAGGATGTTCTGAGCGCCTCAGTGCTCCCCGGTACCTCGGTCGATGTCGGGGAGACCTTGACGTTCTCGGGAACGATCACCCCGGAACGCGCGGAACACGTGATCTACCTCGAACAGCAGGACCGCTCCGCCGTCGCCTTCCACGTCGTCGAGGTCTCCACGAGCACCGCAGGGCCGGCCGGCTCCTCGGCCTATGCCATCGAACACACCGTGTATGAAGCGGGCACGAGCGTGTTCCGGGTCCGGGTTCCCGGTGACCCGCAGAACGGCGGTGTCGTGAGTGAGCCGTTCACGATCCAGGTAGCGCCGGCCCCGTCTGCGAGTGCGATCGCACCGGAGACGCCGGGCAACTCCACGCCACCGCCCGAAGGACAGGTCTAAGCCGGGGGACGCCTCCACGGAACCCTGTGGCCGTCTTTGAACGGGCGGTCACAGGGGCGCCGCGGGCGCCAGCGTGCCTCAGGCGGCTTCTACTCAGGCGGCTACAGCGCGCGACTGCAGATGCGCGCCAACCTTGCGCTTGACACGCTGCAGCGCGTTGTCAACGGTCTTGGTGTCGCAGGAGAGACGCCCACCGACCTGCTCGTAGGAATAGCCGTCGAGGTAAAGCGACAGCACCCGGCTCTCCAGCTCGGACAGCGCCGTCGAGAGGCACCCCACCAGTGAGCGCAGCTCCTCTGATGAGATCACCTGGTTGACCGGGTCCTGGACCGTCGGTCCGGGCAGCATCTGGTCGAGCGTGGGCACGTCGTCACCGGTGCCGGCCGGGGTCGAGGAGAACGACACGTACTGGTTCAACGGCGTGTGCTTGTTGCGCGTGGCGGTCTTCACGGCAGTGATGATCTGTCGTGTGATGCACAACTCGGCGAAGTTGCGGAAGCTCGACTCCCGGTCCGTGCGGAAGTCGCGAATCGCCTTGTACAGGCCCACGAGGCCCTCCTGGATGAGGTCTTCTGAGTCACCACCGGCCAGGAAGTACGAGGAGGCCTTCAGTCGCACAAAGCCGTGGTAGCGCCTCACCAGACGCTCGTAGGCATTGCGATCGCCCCGCTTTGCAAGGGCAATGAGGAAGGTATCCTCAACCTTAGGTTCAGAGTTAGGGTTATGGGAGATTCGGGCCACGAGCAGATCCTTTCTTAAGGGACCACCTCCATGGCGGCCCCAAAACGTGCTCAGTGGCGCACTCCTCCCCTGGCGCCAACCTATATATAACTGCCTTACCTAAGCTTTTCTCAACCTTAGGTTCAGCCTTATGTGGGCGAGAGCATACACAGTTATGGAACCCTGTCAAGGTCTGGCGCGGCGACTCTGCAAGATTCCGTACAAAGCCGCGGATGCTGCAGCGCTGACACCGAGCGACTCGATCCGCCCGAGCAACGGCAGCGAGATCAGCTGATCGCATGCCTTGGCCACGCGCGGGCGCAGGCCGCTGCCCTCGCTGCCCAGCACCAGCACCACCCCGGAGCCGCCGTAGTCGAGCGTGTCGTACGCCACCGGCGCGGCCTCACCGGAGACACCGTCGGCGCTGGCGCCGTAGCACCAGCACCCGGCCTTGCGGGCATCGGCGAGGAAGTCCGCCAGGTTGCGCACCCGCGCCACCGGCAGATGCTCGACAGCGCCCGCTGAGGCCTTACACACCGCGGGCGTCACCTCAGCAGCCCTGCGCTCCGGTATGACCACGCCGGCCACCCCGGCGCACTCCGCCGTGCGGCAGATCGAGCCCAGGTTCTGCGGATCCTGAATCTGGTCGAGCGCCACCAGCAACGGGTTCTCGCCGGCGAGCAGCTCGTCGGCACCTGCATAGTGATAGCCCCCTGCATCCGCGCACAGGCCCTGGTGGGCGCTGGAGCCACAGCGACGCTCGATCTCCTCCCCGGCCGCCGTGCGCACAGGCACGCCTTCGAGCCACGGCTCGCGAGCCGCTCCGGCGGTGGCCCACACCTCACTGACACTGCGCGAGCGGCGTCCGCGCAACGCCTCTTTGACAGGGTTGCGACCGTAGATGATCACAGCGGGATCAGCTCGAAGCCGCCCGCCCCGTCGCGGACCTCCCAGCCCAGCGCGACGATCTCGCCGCGCAGCCGATCCGCCTCCGCGAACTCGCGCTGCTCGCGCGCTTGATCTCGCTGCACGGCCAGCTCGTGAACCTGCTCGGGCGCCTGCGCGGCGGCGGCCAGCAGCGACTCCAGTCCGAGGACGCCCAGCATCTCGCGCAGGTGAGCATCGCCCGGCGAGCCTGTCGCGCCACCACCCGCCTGCCGGATCCACTCGTTGAGCGCCGACAGTGCCTCGGCGGTGTTGAAGTCGCGGGCGAGAGCGTCGAAGAACCTGTCGCGCAGGCTCTCCAACTCGGCCGGCGAGTCACCCCGAGAGAGCCGCCGGCCGGCCTCGCGGATGCGCTTGACGTTGGCCTGTGCCTGCTGGAGCGCCGCCTCAGAGAACGCCAGCGGCTGACGGTAGTGCCCTGAGATCAGATACATGACCACAGCCTCGTGCCCGTACTCGCCCAGCACCTCGTGCAGCAGCGCGATGTTCCCCACCGACTTGGCCATCTTCGCGCCGGTGAACTGGATCATGCCGTTGTGCATCCACAGTTTCGTCAGCTCCCCACCGCGGGCGGCGCGTGTCTGGGCAGCCTCGTTCTCGTGGTGGGGGAAGACGAGGTCAGAGCCGCCGCCGTGGATGTCGAAGCCGACGCCCAGGAGCTGCTCGGCCATCGCTGAGCACTCGATGTGCCAGCCGGGCCGCCCGGCGCCCCACGGTGCCTGCCAGCAGGTGTCCTCGCCCGACTTGTGCACCTTCCACAGGGCAAAGTCGAGCGGATCCTCCTTGCGCGCGCTGAGGGGGTCGGATGCTGCGTCTTCGCCCTGGTCCATGTTCTCCAGCTGTCGGTGCGAGAGCGTGCCGTAGCCTGGGTCTGAGCGCACGCGGAAGTACACGTCGCCGTCCACCGCGTAGGCGTGCCCGGCGAGAATCAGCGTCTGGATGTAGTCGACGATCGGGCCGATTGTCTCGGATGCCAGCGGCTCGTGATCGGGACGACCCAGACCCAGCGCGTCGGTGTCAGCGCGGTAGTGCTCGGTCATCTCCGCTGCCAGATCGGCGCTGGGACGGCCCTGAGGACGGGCGGCGTCGTAGATCTTGTCGTTGACGTCGGTGACATTGATCACCAGCGTGGTGATCGTAGCCCTCGTGCTCGAGGAAGCGCTTGAGCAGGTTGAAGACCACGAACGGCCGCGCGTTGCCGATGTGGATGCGGCTGTACACGGTCGGACCGCAGGCGTAGATGCCGAGCTTGCCCGGGTCTCGTGGACGCAGCGGCTGCAGCTCGCCGCTGAGCGTGTCGTGCAGAACGATCTCGCGCATCGCCGCGCAACCCTAGCGCTCGGCGCGAAGCACGCCCACGACCGCCAGCGCCGCCACTCCCTCTCCGCGTCCTACGAACCCCATGCCCTCACCTGTGCTCGCCTTGACATTCACGCGTGCGAGCTCCAGCCCGAGCACCCCAGCCAGCCGCTCGCGAATCGCCTGCCGGTGGGGCGAGAGCTTTGGCGCCTCCATCACGACTGTGCAGTCGGCATTGACGATCTTCAGAGCATCTGCGTGCAAGCTCTGTACGACGCTGTCGAGCAGCCGCATCGAGTCGGCGTCGCGCCAGTGCTCATCGGTGTCGGGGAAGTGCTCGCCGATGTCACCCATGCCCGCTGCGCCGAGTAGCGCGTCAGTGAGCGCATGGGCGAGGACGTCGGCGTCGGAGTGGCCGTCGAGCCCAAGCTCGTAGGGAATCTCAACCCCTCCGATCACGAGCCTGCGCCCCACCGCCAGGCGATGGGAGTCAAACCCGATCCCGACGAATGTCATCGCTGCGAGGTTTCGCTTGTGGAGCCGGCGCCAATCGGCTCCAGGCGGCGCACGCGTCCCTCGAACACGCACAGCTCGCTGACGCCGACATCGGTGAGCGCGGCGAGCGCAGCGTCGTAGCCGAAGCCGATGTCCTCGGGCCGGTGAGCATCGCTGGAGAGCGCCACGGGCACGCCGGCATCGACGCACATCGCCAGGAATGCCTGCGCGGGGTACAGCTCACCGACAGGCTTACGCAAGCCCGCGGTTGAGACCTCGACGGCGATGCCCGCTTCGGCGATGCCTTCGACGGCCGGCTCGTAGTAGCGCCGCAGGTCTCCTTCGGGCGTGCGCCGCGGGTGACTTGAGCCCCAGATCTTCACCAGGTCTGGGTGTGCGGCGATGTCGAATAGCCCGCTGCGCGCAGCGTCGCCGATCGCCTGGAAATAGCGGGTCCAGACCTCCTCCGGGCCATGCGTGCGGCTGGAGTTCCAGACGCTGTAGTCGTCCATGTCCACGGCGCCGTCGCGCATGAAATGCACAGAGCCAACCACGTAGTCGAAGTCGCGTGCCTCAAGCAGGTTGGCCATCCGGTCCTCGGTGCCGGGAACGAAGTCCGCCTCGATGCCCAGCCGCAGATCGGTCTGCTCACGCACGAACCCGCAGTACTCGTCGAGGTCGTCGCGCGCATGGGCTTCCCAGAAGGGATGGCGCCATACCTCCAGCGCCTGGACGAAGCGATACACGTGTTCGGAGGCGCCGAGCTCGGCGATGCCCCGTTCCTCTGCTGCGGCGCGATAGCGCTCCACATTGGCAGCGGCGTGGTACTGGGCGACGTCTGAGCCGGGACCGTCCGGTCGCAGATGGACGTGGTAGTCGGTGAGCATTTGGAGGGCTGCGATTCAAGCAGGATTCGCCGGCACCGGCGTCGAGCGCGGCTACCTGCGCCTGGCGAGCAGCAGCTCGGCCACGTGCAGGTCCAGAGGCGTAGTGACCTTGAGGTTCTCGTCGCTGGCGCGAACGACGATCACCTTGCCGCCGTCGCGCTCGATCAGCCAGGCGTCGTCGGTCGCGCGCGCGAGCTCGTGTGCGGGAGCGTTCAGGACTCGCTCGAGCGCCTGGCGGCGGAACACCTGCGGGGTCTGCACCGCCCACAACTCGCTGCGGTCCAATGTCTCATGCACCGCGCCGTGAGCGTCGACGCGCTTGACGGTGTCGGTGACGGGACGGGCGGCGATCGCAGCGTCAGCGTCGGCGTCGGCTGCCAGCGCCGCGATCACAGCCTCGGCGAGCGCAACTGTGACCAACGGGCGTGCGGCATCGTGGACGAGCACGAAGTCGATCTGTTCCTGCTGGCGCTCACGCGCCGCGTCGAGCGCCAGGCGCACGGAGTCCGAGCGCGAGGCGCCGCCGTCAACGAAGCTGACCGCGTGCGCCTGCGCGATCTCCGAAGGCTGCTGCGCACCGGGGGGCATGGCGATCACGAGCTGCTCGACGGCGGCGACTTGCAGCAGCGTGTCGATGCTCCACGCCAGCAGCGGACGGCCGGCCAGCTCGACAAGTGCCTTTGGCCTACCGGCCCCCAGGCGCTCGCCGCTGCCGGCGGCCACGATCAAAGCGACGGTCATCACCTGGGGCGCTCGCGCACACGGCAATTTGCTGCCGCGTGCGCGAAAGCCTCGTCTACTTGACGCCGGCGGCCGCCATCTGGTGATCGGCGGAGTCGGAGAGCAGCTCGTCGAGATAGCTCTCAGCCTCGTCCTCATCCTTGTCGAGCGCGTACATCAGCTCGGAGGCGAGGATCTTCTTGGTGCGGGTGAACATCTGCTTCTCGCCGGTGGACAGTCCCTTCTCGCTCTCACGCAGCGAGAGGTTGCGCACGACCTCGGCCAGCTCGTAGATGTCGCCCGTCTTGATCTTGTCGCGGTTGTGCTTGAAGCGGCGGTTCCAGTTCTTGGGCATCTCCGAGACTTCATCGCGCAGGACGTCGAGGACCTTCTTGACGGTTTCCTCGTCAATCACTCTGCGCAGGCCCGCAATTGCGGCGTTCTCGGTGGGAACACGCACGGTCATGTCGTTGTGGAGGATCTTGATGGTGAGATACTCGCGTCGTTCGCCGAGGATCTCCATCTCCTCCTTCTTGAGCACCTTGCCCGCGCCGTGATGCGGGTAGACGACGTGGTCTCCGAGCTCGAACTCGATGTACTCGACCTCGCGTGTGACCTCGAGGTCCTCTGTCAGCGTGGCGTCTTCAGTTGCTTGTGCGGGAATGAGTGTCCTCCTTCGTTACGACCGACCGTTTGGCGGCCCTTTAGTTCAAGTTTGTAGGTAGCGGTCCACGAGATTGAGCTCCTGCAGGCGGCGCAAGCCCTCGCGGATGTCCTTGGCGCGAATCTCCCCCACACCATCCACGCCCTCAAGCTCCGCGTCGGATGCGGCGAGCAGCTCGTCCAGCCCGCCGAACTCGGTCACGATCTGCGTGACAACGATCTTTGGCAGTCTGGGGATGCGCCCGAGCACGCGGTATCCGCGTGGCGAGACGGGATAGTCGAGTGTGTTCAGCTTGCGGTCGTAGCCGAGCAGCTCGGCCAGGCGGCCGAAGTCGAGCAGATCCTGGTGGGCGAGACGCCCGATCTCCTCGAGCGCACCGGCAAACGCCTCGTCGGAGTAGCTGGAGAGGTAGTCGCGCACGAGCGCAGCCTTCTCCGCGGCGGCGCCCACCATCGTCTCCTCCAGCTGCATCTCGATCAGCCGTCCCTCGCTGCCCAGCTCGACGATGTAGCGCTCGATCTCCACGGCCATCCGCGTGACCAGCTCGGAGCGCTGCAGCACCGTGAGCACGTCGTGCAGCGTGGTGCCGCCCTCGAACTCCAGCGCGGTAAGGCGCGTGGAGACCTGATCCAGACGCGTGCGGAACTTGTCGAGGGTGGCCAGCGCCTGGTTGGCCTTGGCCAGCACCACGGGGATCTCCTCGAGGATGTACTTCATTCCGTCGACGTACACGGAGACAACCTCGCGGCGCTGTGAGATGGCGATCACCAGCGCTTCGGTCTGCTTGGACACGCGCTCAGCGGTCCTGTGGCGGGTGCCGGTCTCGTGCGAGAGGATTGTCGGATCGGGCATCAGCTGCACGTTTGCCATCGTGATCTTGGTGGCGTTCGCGTTGAGGATGATCGCGCCGTCCATCTTTGCGATCTGGTAGAGGAACGCAGGCGTGTAGTCGATCTCCAGCTTGATGCCGCCGGAGTTCAGGAAGCTGAGATCTTCGGGCTCGCCGATCACGATCAGGCCACCGGTGCGTGCGTGCAGGATGCTCTCTATCCCCTCGCGCAACGCGGTGCCGGGCGCGATCATCTCCAACGCCCTCATCAGCCCTGGATCCGGTCTTACCTCATTGTCTAGGTCTTCGCCGGATCGTGGAGCCACGATCCTCCATTCTAGGGCATCCAGCAATCTGTTAGCGGCTCGTACAACGGGCGCACACCGTTGTGGCGCCAGGGGATCCGCATGGTCGGCTACCGGTGACGAGCGCTCAGCTGCTGCGGGCGGCGGGCTCTGGCGCGGGACGCAGCGCGCGCTTGCCGCTGGACGGGCGTCGATCCTCGACACGTGCGAGCTCCGACCCGGCCGGCTCGGGGACCGTGTGCGGTCGTCCCTCCGGAGCCCCCGACGGCAGCGCTGCGGCGAGCGCTGCCCTGAGCGTCGCCACCTCACACGCCGAAGGCCCGCTCTCCATCGGCGCGATTACGGCCTCCAGGCCATGCTTGGTGGCCTCGTCCAGGCGGCGCTCGGGGTGTCCCACCCAGCGCAGCTCGCCGGTCAGCCCGAGCTCGCCGAAGCAGGCTCTGGGTGTGCCTCTCAGGGGCACACCGCGGCTGGCGCTGGCCACTGCCAGCGCAACCGCCAGGTCACAGCCGGGCTCGTCCACGCGTACGCCGCCAACGACGTTGACGAACACGTCGGCGCCGCCGGTGCGGACGTGGCCGTGGCGAGCGAGGATCGCCAGCACCAGCGCCAGCCGGTTGCGGTCCAGGCCCGAGACGACCCTGCGCGGCTGCTCCAGCTCCGAGGGCGCGACCAGCGCCTGGACCTCCACCAGCAGCGGCCGCGAGCCCTCCATCGCCGCGAGCACCACGCTGCCGGGGGACCGTGTCGCCTCCGCGACGAACCGCGCGGAGGCGTCCAGCACCTCCACCAGCCCGCCCTGGCGCATCTCGAACAGACCCGCCTCGTTGGTCGACCCGAAGCGGTTCTTCAGCACGCGCAACTCGCGATACGGGCGCTCGCGCTCGCCCTCGAACTGCAGCACGCAGTCGACGAGGTGCTCCAGCACACGCGGCCCTGCCAGCGCCCCGTCCTTGGTCACGTGCCCGACCAGGATCACCGCCGTCCCCAGTGTCTTGGCCAGTCCCATGATGCGGCTGGCGACCTCTCGGACCTGTCCCACCGAGCCGGGTGCACCGGACAGATCGCCGCAGTTGAGCGTCTGCACCGAGTCGATCACACACGCCGCCGGTCGTTCGGCGGCGATCGTGTCGAGCACGGTCTCCAGATCGGTCTCGGCGAGGATCGGCACCTTCAGCGCCGGCCCGCTGGAGCCGGAGGGACTCAGCACCAGCCGCTCGGCGCGCAGCCTGACCTGCTCCGCAGACTCCTCACCGCTGACGTACAGCGTGCGGTGGCCGGCCTGCTCCAGGTGGCCGAGCACCATGTTGGTCAGCGTCGACTTGCCGATTCCCGGTGAGCCGCCGAGCAGCACGAGCGAGCCTGGCACTAGTCCGCCGCCGAGCACCCGGTCGAGCTCACCGATCCCGGTGGGCATGCGCTGCAGCGGCGCGGAGCCGACGTCGCGTAGCGGCCGCGCGGCCAGCGCCGGGCGCCTAGCGCGTCCACCGGCGCCGGGGCTGGAGCCGACGCCACGCACACCGCGCTTGCCTCCCGCGCGGGCCTGCCCCTGCGATGCCGGGAGACGCTCCTCGACGAGCGTGTTCCACGTCTCGCATTCGGGGCAGCGGCCGTGCCATTGGGCCGATTGGAAGCCACACTGCGAGCAGCTGTAGATGGTGTCCCGTGCCACCTCTGCAGGGTACGCGCCGGTGGGGACGCCCTTTGGGCTGTCAGTCGCTGCCAACTGTGGGGCTGCGCCGCTCGTACAGCAGCACATCGCGCCAGCGCCCGTCCGGCATCTGCCCGATCCGTCTGCTGGTACCCACGAGCTGGAAGCCGGCGCGCTCGTGGAGGGCAATCGACGCGGCATTCTCCGGGAAGATGCCGGCCTTCAGTGTCCAGAAGCCCTCGCGCTCGGAGGCGTCGATGAGCGCGTCCAGCAGTGTGCGTCCTAGGCCGCGACGCGCATGCTCGGGATCGACGTAGATGCTTACCTCCCCCACGCCGCGATAGACGGCACGACTGGATGTCGGCCCCAGCGCAGCCCACCCCAGCAGCTCGCCGGTGGCCGTGCGGGCGCCAAGCGCGGGGTAACCGACCCGCGTGCGCCACCATTCTTCCCACGTGGGGGCACTGGACTCGAAGGTGGCGTTGCCACCCACGATCCCGGCCTCATACACCGTGGCCGCCTGCGGCCAATCCTCGGCTGTCAGCCGTGCCAGTAGAACTTCATCAGGGCTCACCCTGCCGGTGCTCAGCTCAGCTGCCAGCGTCTACTGCTCGTCAGGCTCGCTGATCTCCGGTGCCTCGCCCTCGGGCTGACCCTCGCCGTCGGCGATCTCCTCCGCTCCGGCTCCTTCGGCGCCCACTCCGACGGGTGTCTTCTGCTTCTTGGGCTTGACGATCGACAGGCGTACCTCGCCCTCCTGATCGCCGTCGGCCGGATCGACCACCACGGTCGCACCAGGGGTCAGCTGCTCGCGCAGCACGAAGTCCGCGAGCGGATCCTCGATGTAGCGCTGGATCGCTCGGCGCAGCGGCCGTGCGCCCATCGCCGGGTCCCAGCCCTTGTCGACCAGCAGATCCTTGGCGGGCTCGGTCAACTCCAGCTGCAGCTCGCGTTCGGCCATCGACTCGCGGATGCGCAGCAGCAGCAGCTCGACGATCTGCTTGATCTCCTCCTTCTGCAGCTTGTGGAAGACAATCACGTCGTCGATGCGGTTGAGGAACTCGGGCCGGAAGACCTTCTTCAGCTCCCCCATGATCCGGTTCTTCATATCGTCGTACGTGATGCCGGTCTCATCCTCAGATACGGCGAAGCCGAGCGGCGTGTTGCGGGCAATCTCGGCGGCGCCGATGTTCGAGGTCATGATCACGATCGCGTGCCGGAAGTCCACCGTGCGCCCCTGGGCGTCGGTCAGTCGACCGTCCTCGAGGATCTGCAGCAGGATGTTGAACACGTCCGGGTGGGCCTTCTCGATCTCGTCGAGCAGCAGCACCGAATAGGGCTTGCGCCGGATCGCCTCGGTCAGCTGGCCACCCTCGTCGTAGCCGATGTAGCCGGGGGGCGAGCCGACGAGCCTGGAGACGGCGTGCTTCTCCATGTACTCGGACATGTCGATCCTGATCAGCGCCTCGTCGTCGCCGAACAGGAACTCGGCGAGCGTTCGTGCCAGCTCGGTCTTGCCGACGCCGGACGGGCCGAGGAAGATGAACGAACCGGTGGGCCGCTTGGGGTCCTTCAGGCCGGCGCGCGAGCGCCTGATCGCCTTGGAGATGACCTCGATCGCCGGGTGCTGGCCGATCACGCGCTTGTGCAGTTCGTCCTCCATGCGCATCAGCTTCTGGGTCTCGGCCTCGGTCAGCTTGAACACGGGGATCCCGGTCCACATCGAGACGATGTCGGCAATCTCCTCTTCGCCGATCGACGGGCGCTCGCCGGACTCGCCGGATTCCCACGCCTGCTCGAGCTCGCGTTTCTTGTTCGTCAGCTTGCGCTCCTTGTCGCGCAGCGCAGCCGCCTTCTCGAACTCCTGCGCCTCGATCGCAGCCTCCTTGTCGCGGCGCGTGGACTCGACTTCGCCCTCCAGCTCGCGGTTGGCCGGCGGCGAGGTCATCGACTTGATGCGCATCCGCGAGGCGGCCTCGTCGATCAGGTCGATTGCCTTGTCCGGCAGGAAGCGGTCGGATATGTAGCGGCTGGCCAGTTCACCGGCGGCGCGCAGCGCCTCGTCGGTGATCTGCACCTTGTGGTGCTGCTCGTAGCGGTCGCGCAAGCCGGTAAGGATTTCAACGGTCTGGTCGATCGTCGGCTCCTCCACGGTGATCTTCTGGAAGCGCCGCTCCAGCGCGGAGTCGCGCTCCAGGTACTTGCGGTACTCGTCGAGCGTAGTCGCGCCGATCGTCTGCAGCTCGCCTCTGGCCAGCGCCGGCTTGAGGATCGAGGCGGCGTCGATCGCGCCCTCGGCGGCGCCGGCGCCGACGAGGTTGTGAAGCTCGTCGATGAACAGGATGATGTCGCCGCGCTGGGTGATCTCCTTCATCACCTTCTTCAGACGCTCCTCGAACTCGCCCCGATACTTGGAGCCGGCGACCAGCGCCGCCAAGTCGAGCGTGTAGATCTGCTTGTTCTTCAACAGCTCGGGCACCTCGGAGCTCGTGATGCGTTGCGCCAGCCCCTCGACGACGGCGGTCTTGCCGACGCCTGGCTCACCGACGAGCACGGGGTTGTTCTTGGTGCGCCGCGAGAGGATCTGCATGATCCGCTCGATCTCGGTCTCGCGCCCGACGCACGGGTCGAGCTTGCCCTCGGCGGCGAGCTTGGTCAGGTTCCTGCCGAACTGGTCGAGCAGCTTTGAGGACTTCTTGCCCTCGCCGGACGCGCCTGCGCCCGCCCCGGCGGCGGCTCCGCCGGACTGTCCCTGGCGGCGACCGCCGGGACCGGAGAGCATGCGGATGACCTCGTTGCGGATCTTCTCGGAGTCAGCGTCGAAGTCGAGCAGGATCCGTGCGGCGACGCCCTCGTTCTCGCGTACGAGCCCAAGCAGGATGTGCTCGGTGCCGATGTAGTTGTGGCCCAGGCTCAGCGCCTCGCGCAGCGCCAGCTCCAGCACCTTCTTGGCGCGCGGCGTGAACGGGATCTGACCTGAGGTGACCTCCTCGCCGGAGCCGACGATCCGCACCACCTGCGCACGAACCCGCTCGACGGTGATGTCCAAGCTCTCCAGCACACGCGCGGCCAGACCCTCCTCCTCGCGCAACAGCCCGAGAAGGATGTGCTCCGTGCCGATGTAGTTGTGCTTGAGCGTCCGCGCCTCCTCCTGCGCGAGAACGACGACCTGCCGGGCCCGTTCTGTAAATCGCTCGAACATGGTGTGTTTCCTTCCTACTGGGACGGTACCTCGAAGGTTTCGGACCCTAAATGACGCCTTATGGAGCAGTCTACCAACCGGCCACCCTGCACTATCGGGGTCATCGGCAGGCAGGCGTCGCGGCTTGATCGCCGGACGTCTGCTCGGCAGCCGTCCGCGGCTGCCGTCGGCGTAACGCGCCGGTCAGTCGCGCATCGCCGGAAACAGCACCACCTCGCGGATCGACTCGCGACCGGTGAGCAGCATCACGAGCCGATCGATGCCCAGGCCGACGCCCCCGGACGGCGGCATCCCCTGCTCGAGCGCCTGCACGAACAGCTCGTCATAGGGTTGAACCTCCTGCTCGCCTTCGCCGGCGAGCCGCTGCTGGGCATCGAAGCGTTCGCGCTGGACATCCGGGTCGATCAGCTCGCTGAAGGCGTTGGCGATCTCCATGCCTCCGGCAAACGCCTCCCAGCGCTCGACCAACCCAGGTTTGGAGCGATGCTCGCGGGCGAGCGGCGAGATCTCGACGGGATAGTCCATCACGAACGTCGGCTGCTGCAGCGTCGGCTCGACGAACTTGGACAGCAGGTCATCGGCGAGCTCTGGCCAGCTGAGGTCGCCGGTTGCCATCGCCAGGCCCCGCTCGACGATGGCCGTGCGCAGCGACGCGGCGTCACGATTTGCCTCAAGATCGATACCGGTGTGCTCCTGGATCGCCTCGAAGAAGCCCACCCGCCGCCACGGAGTCGAGAAGTCCAGCTCGCCGGCATAGCTGATCGCCTGGGCGGCCTGCGCGACCAATCTCTCCAGGCGCCCGGCGACGTCGTTGTAGTCGGCGTATGCCTCGTAGAACTCGACCATCGTGAACTCGGGATTGTGCTTGGGTGAGAGACCCTCGTTACGGAAGTCCTTGCCCAGCTCGTACACCCGCTCCAGGCCGCCGACGATCAGGCGCTTGAGATACAGCTCGGTGGCGATGCGCAGGTACAGGTCGCGGTCGAGCGCATTGTGATGTGTGGTGAACGGGCGCGCCAGCGCGCCGCCGTAGAGCGGCTGCAGCACAGGCGTCTCCACCTCGACGAAGCCCTCGCCGTCCAGATAGCCACGGACGGCGGAGATGATCCGTGCGCGATCGATGAACAGCCGGCGGGCGTCGGCGCTTGCGATCAGGTCCAGCTCGCGCCGGCGATAGCGCGTCTCCACGTCACTCAGCCCGTGATGCTTGTCCGGCGGCGGACGCAGCGCCTTGGCGAGGATCTGGAAGCTCTCCACGCGCAGCGACACCTCACCGTGACGGCTGCGGATGGCGCTGCCGTCTACGCCGATCAGGTCCCCCAGGTCGAGCGTCGTCAGCAGATCGAAACGATCACGACCGAGCACGTCCACGCGCGCGTGCAGCTGGATCTTGCCGGTGCGGTCGACGAGGTCCAGGAACGCCGTCTTGCCGGCCCCACGCCGCGCGGCGATACGCCCTGCGACGCGATGGCGCTGATCGGTTTCATCGCCCGGCGCCAGCTGCTCGTAGCGGGGGAGGATCTGCGCGATCGGCTGGGCGCCTGCGAACGAGTACGGAAACGCGTGCTCGTCCTCTGCGCGCAGGCGGGTTGCCTTGGCGCGGCGCTCGGCGATCAGCTCTTCCAGCCCGTGCCGGGTGGGTGGGTCCGATTTCCCACCTGGCTGCTCCGGCGACGAGCGCTCGTCGGTTCCGCTCATGGCGGGCGAGCCTACTCGAGGCCGACGTCGATCTTGGTGATCTTGAGCTTGCGGGCTGGACCGCGCGGCACTTTCACCGCCACCGTGTCGTTGCGCTTGTGGCCCAGCAGCGCCCGACCGACAGGTGACTCGTTGGAGAGCTTGTGTTCGTCCGGCTTGGCCTCGGCAGAGCCGACGATCGTGTACCTGACCGACTTGCCGGTACGTTCGTCCTTGACGTGCACGACAGAGCCGACCTGCACCACGTCTGTGGAGAGGTCCTTGGCCTGGATGACGGTTGCCATCCGCAGCTTCTCCTGCAGCTGAGCGATGCGACTCTCGACCATCGCCTGCTCGTTCTTGGCGTCGTCGTACTCGGAGTTCTCGGAGATGTCTCCGAACTCCCTGGCCTCCTTGATGCGCTCGGCGATCTCGCGTCGCTTCTCGGTGGACAGCAGCTCGAGCTCATCGTTGAGCTTTTGTAGACCTTCTGGGGTGAGGATGACGTCCTTGGGCATGGACTCTCGATCGCGGTTGATGTACCGGTCCGCGACATACAAAACCCCGCTACCAGCGGGGATGTCGCCGGCCGAGGGCTTCAGCGAGCGCAGCAGTATAGCGGGGCGGCGAATCTCCGCAAGCGGCTCACATGACCAGCGCGGAAGGCGGCGTAGCCAGCTGCAGTAGCTGCCTAACCTGCGCGAGCGTTTGCGTGCTCTGCAGCGATTCCTGCAGGCGCCTGGCAAGCGGCGCCTCCAGCGTCAGTCGTGCGATATACCAGGGGTAGAACTTGCGCAGATATCGCGTGGCGCGCGGCTCGCCGAGATGCTCCACGGCACGCTCGATCGTCCATTCCAGCTCAGCCAGAACCTCCTCGCTGGTCGGCTCCAACTCGCGCCCGCAGAGGAGCTGCTCGAACAGCCACGGGTTGCCCAGCGCACCGCGGGCTAGCATCACCCCTGCGGCACCGGTGCCTGCGAACGCTTCCTTCACCGCGTCGACGTCGTCCATGCCGCCGGTGAGGATCACCGGCGCCGGCAGCGACTCCACCAGGCGCGCCGCAAGGGCATAGTCGGGCTTGCCTTTGTGGTGCACGGCGGCGGACCGCGGATGAAAGCCGATCGCCGCCACGCCCGCCTCGGCCACGAGGCGGTGAGCGAGCTCGAAGCCGCTCTCCTCGCCGGGCCGCAGCCCGGAGCGCAACTTGACTGTTACCGGCACGCCACTCCCCCCCTCCACGGTCGCACGCGCGACGGCCACGGCGAGATCGGGGGCATCGAGCAGCGCGGCGCCGGCGCCGGTCTTGCGCACCTTGGGCACGGGGCAGCCCATGTTGATGTCGATCGCGTCGGCTCCCAGCGCGGCGACCACAGCTGCGGCCTCGCGCATCACGTCGGGGTTTTCGCCGAACAGCTGAATCGACACAGGCCCACCGGTACCTGCGGTGCGCTCGCGCGGGTCGATGCGCAGCATCTCGTTGCAGGTCTTCTCGTTGCGATAGTGGATGGCGTGCGAGGAGACCATCTCGGAGACGGCCATGCCGGCTCCGTAGCGCTTGGCCTGCAGACGCACGAACCAGTTGCCGATACCAGCCAGCGGGGCAAGCATCACCCGGTTGGGCACGTTCAGCGAGCCAAGCTTCCAGGAATCGGTCAGCGAGGTGGTGGCCATGGCCCCCATTGTGGCGAGCTTCAGCTGTTGCGCTCGTGCAGCAGGCGCAGGCCGGTTAGCGTGAGCAGGTCGTCGACCTCCTCCAGCTCCTCGGTGTAGGGCACCACCAGCCTGGCGAGCCCACCGGTGGCGATCACGTCGGTGCGCTCCCCGAGCTCGTCGTAGAGACGGCGCAGGATCGCGTCGATGGCGCCGGCGTAGCCGAATATGACACCGGAGCGAATCGCGTCGATGGTGTTCTTGCCGATCACGCTGCGTGGCGGCGCGAGGTCGACCTTGGGCAGCCTGGCACCGCGTTCGGAGAGAGCTTCCAGGGAGATCTCGATGCCGGTCATCAGCGCCCCGCCGACGTAGTCGCCCTCGCGCGAGAGGACGTCGAAGGTGGTGGCGGTGCCGAAGTCGACGCATACGGCGAGCCCGCCGAAGCGCTCGCGGATGGCCACGGCGTTGACGAGCCGATCGGCGCCGATCTCGCGTGGGTTGTCGTAGCGGATCGCCATCCCCGTCTTGATCCCAGGCCCTACAGCGAGCATCTCGTGACCGAGATAGCGGCTTGCCACGGCGGTCCACTCCGGCTCGAGCTGGGGCACGGTGGAAGAGACAATCGAGGCGTCCACGTCGGCGAATCCGTAGCCGCGCAGCTCAAGCAGGTTGCGCAGTGCTGCACCGAGCTCGTCGGCGGTGGACTGGCGTACGGTGGCAAAACGCCAGTGCTCGAGCAGTTGCCCGTCCTGATAGACCCCGAAGTGGGTCTGTGTGTTCCCGACGTCGACGGCAAGCAACATGGTCGACCATTATGCTCGGCAGGCGATGAGCACGAGAGAGCCCAGGCTGTACGTGCTCCCCGGCTCACACCCGTGTGCGGCTGTGGAGGCCGCGCTGCGGCTTAAGTCGATCGCCTACAAGCGTGTCGATCTGCTGCCGAGCACGGAGGTTCTGCTCGGTCGGCTGCTGTACGGCGGCAGCACCGTCCCGGGCATGCGCATTGACGGGCAGCGCCTGGTTGGCTCGCGGCGAATCATGCGACACCTGGACCTGCTGGTCGCCGAGCCGCCACTGCTGCCCCCGCCCGAGGATCCTTCCTACGCCGGCGTAGTGGAGGCTGAGCGCTGGGGCGAGGAAGTCCTGCAAAGCGTGCCACGGCGGATCATCGATGCGGCTTTCATACGCCGCCCGGCATCAATGGAGAGCTACGCAGCCAACGCCAAACTGCCGCTACCGCGCCCTTTGCTACGCCCGGCGATGCCACTCAGCGCCAGGCTGATGGCGCTCAAGAACAAGGCACGCGATGACAGCGTCCGCGTGGACCTGGCGGCGCTGCCTGCCCAGCTGGAGCAGATCGACGGCTGGATCGCCGAGGGCCTGCTCGGCGGCGAGCGACCGAACGCTGCCGACCTGCAGATCGGCAGCACGATCCGCATGCTGATGAGCATCGGCGATGTGCGCCCGCTGATCGAGGGCCCGCCCGTCCACGCGGCGGCGCAGCTGACGCGCTACTTCCCGCCGATGGTCGGCGAGGTGCCTGCCGGAGTGCTGCCGCCCGCATGGCTGGCGACTTCCGCAAACATGTAGGGCCAATGCGCACCCTGGATCCGCAGTCACTCACCCAGCACGTGGATCGGCTGTACCGCGCCGCTTGGGCGCTTTGCGGGTCACGCGAGGACGCCGAGGACCTCGTCCAGGAGACGTTTGTGCGGGTGCTCTCGCGGCCGCGGGTGCTGCACGGCGACGACGATCTGTACTACCTGATGCGAGTGCTGCGCAACACGTTTCTGACGAGTGTGCGCACTGCGTCACGTCGACCGATCACGGGGGCGGCGCTGGAGGACGTGGTGGCGGCGGACCCCAGGCCGACGAACCGTCCGGAGCAGGCGTTGGAGGTCCAAGAGCTATACGCGACGATCGCAGAGCTGGCGGAGCCCTTCCGCCTGGCGCTTGTGGCGGTGGACGTGCTCGGGCTTTCCTACCGCGAAGCGGCGCGCGCGCTGCGGGTGCGCGAGGCGACGCTGACGACGCGCCTGTTCCGCGCGCGCAAGCAGGTCGCCGCGAGACTGACGGACGAGCCGCAGCCGGAGGAGCCACAGCACAGCACGGCTGGCGAGCGGGAAGAGAAGGGCGCAGGCGGAGTCCTGTCAAGTGGAGGAACACAATGAGCGAGCAACGTCCAAAAACCGAATCGGACCTTCTGCAGCAGCTGCACGCGATCGACGTGCGCGCGCCGCAGGAGCTGCACGACAGGATCGACGCACTCGTCGCCGAGCGGACCCCCGCCCGCCGGCGTCCGCGCTTGATCGGCTGGCAGCTCGCCGGAGGGTTGGCGCTCGCCGCGGCGGTTGTGGTGCTGGTGGCCGTTATCGCCGTCGGTGGTGGTGGCGGCGGCGGCTCGCGTCTGACGATGCGCGAGGCAGTGGCGTTGACGCTGCGTCCGGCGACCGCGCCGGCGCCTGCTGAGGACCGGCGCAACGCAGGCCGGCTGGCGGTGTCTGTGGGCGGCGTGGCGTTCCCCTACTGGGGGGACCTCGGCTGGCGCTCGACGGGCACACGCAGCGACCGTGTCGGCGGGCGGATGGTCACGACGGTGTTCTATGCCAACGGCCGCGGCCAGCGGGTCGGCTATGCGATCGTCGCCGGCACGCCTGCGCCGGCGGTGGGCGGCGGCGCGGTGAGCTGGAGAGACGGGACGCGCTACCGGCTGCTCGTGCAGAACGGCAGCCACGTGGTCAGCTGGCAGCGCGCTGGGCACCTGTGCGTGGTGGCGGGGCGTGGCGTGGGCAGCGCGACGCTGCTTGCGCTGGCCGGCTGGCAGGAGGGCGGCACGACGGCCTCCTGAGTGCGCGCGTCCGATCTAGGCGTCGGGCAGCTCCAGGGGCGGCCCGGCCCAGCGCACGCCCTCGTGCGGCGCAAGCGCGGCCAGCGCGTCGGCCAGCCGCACGAAGCCGAGGCCGTCCACCCGAGCGCGCAGCTCGAAGTCCAGCTCCAGCGCCGGGATCAGCACGAAGCGACGGGTGAGCAGCTGTTCGTGGGGCAGCGTCATGCGCTCGTGGCATAGCTCGCAGTCGTCGAGCAGCAGGATGTCGATGTCAATCGCCCGGGGACCGTGGCGGACAGTGCTGTCCCGGCGCCCCAGCTCTTGCTCCAGTCGCTTGACCGTGTCGAGCAGCGCCAGTGGCTCGAGCGTGCTCTGCACCCGCAGGCAGGCGTTCAGGAAATCGTTCTGGTCGGTTACCTCCCCGACCGGATCGGTGTCGTAGGTGGAGGACGAGGCGAGCACGGTCACGCCGGCTCCGGCAAGCGCGTTGACGGCGGCCTGCAGCTGTGCGCGGCGATCGCCGAGGTTGCAGCCGAGGCCGAGCAGCCCGACACGTCGCGTCATCCCGCTCATGCAGCCAATGCCCTCAGTTGCGCGTCGTCTGCACGCCGGCGGCGGCGGCCTTCTCGCCCATCGCCTGGGCGAAGGGAATCAGGCCGGAGAGCGGACGCACCATCACCGTGAAGTCCGCGATCAGACCGTCATCGTCGAAGCGAAGCAGGTCGATACCCTCGAGCTCCTTGCCGGCGACGCTGGCCTTGAAGATCAACGCGTGGGCATCGTCGGCGATGAGCTCGTCGGTGTAGCGAAAGTCCTCGAACGTCTGCGCCACGAGCGAAAGCAGCTGTGCCACCGTGTCCCTGCCGATGAATGGATGAAACGTGACAGGGCTGTGGAAGACGATGTCCGGCGCGAGCAGCTCCCGCACGGCATCCAGGTCCCACCGCTCGACGGCGGCGCGAAAGGCGGCTGCGGTACTCATCCCTCGGCTTCCCTCCACACCTCAACCGAGACCTCATCGACGCTCAGTGCGATCGGCGGCTCAGGCTTGGCCGCCTTGACCCAAACGCCCTCCAGATCGTAGTCGGCGAGCAGCCTGTCAGCGATCGTGCTGCACAGTCGCTCCAGCGTCTTGTGTGAGCGCTGCTGGGCAATCAGCGCGACGAGCTGGCAGACCTCGGCGTAGTCGACGGTGTCCTCGATCGAGTCCGTGACGGTTGCGTCGGTCTCGCCGATATCCAACCGCAGGTTGACCACCAGGCGCTGACCGACCTCGCGCTCGGCCCCGGTGACACCGTGGTTGGTGTACAGCGAGAGTCCCGTGATCTCGATTGTGACCGACTCGGCTGTGTCCTCGCGATCCTCGCCGAGGTCGGCGTCGTCGTCTAGCTCGTCTGCGTCGTCCCCGCCCTCGCCGTCCATCGCCCGCCCAACGTAGCAGCCGCCAGGGCAAGTGCATCGCGGACGGGTGCAACATCGTGCACGCGGAACACGCTCGCGCCGCGCTCCAGCGCCAGCACGTTCGTGGCGATCGTCCCCGGCAGTCTCCGCGCCGCCGGCACCGCCTGTGCCTCGCCGGCGGCCGCTGCCATCACGCGCCCGATGAAGGACTTGCGCGATGTCCCCACGACCACGGGACGCCCGAGCGCGACCAGCTCGTCGAGACGCTGCAGCAGCGCGAGGTTGTGGGCGTCCGTCTTGCCGAAGCCGATGCCGGGATCGAGCATGATCCGCTCCTCGGCCACGCCTGCCCGCACTGCGAAGTCGAGCCGCTCTTCGAGGAACGCCTTGACGTCGTCCACGACGTCGTTGTATTGAGGCCCGCCCGCCTCGCCCGCCCCACCCGCCCGCTGCATCGTGCGCGGCTCGCCGAGCATGTGCATCAGGCAGCAGTCGACACCACCGGCGGCGATCACCTCGACCATCGCCGGGTCGGCGCGCAGCGCGCTGACGTCGTTGACGATGCCGGCCCCTGCCGCGATCGCAGCGCGCGCGACGGATGCCTTGGAGGTATCGATCGAGACCTGTGCATCGACGCCCGCCTCGGCGATCCCCTCCAGCACCGGCAGCACTCTGCGCAGCTCCTCATCGGCGCCGACCGGCTCGGCGCCGGGCCGTGTGGACTCGCCGCCGATGTCGAGGATGTCCGCGCCCTCGCCCACCAGCTCGCGCGCGTGCTCGATCGCAGCGTCGGGATCGAGAAACGATCCACCGTCGGAGAACGAGTCGGGGGTCACGTTCACGATCCCCATCAGACGGTAGGAGGACGGCGCTCCCCGCACTCGCGGTGATCCCGGCGCTCCCCGCCCCCCCGGCGCTCCCGGCACTCGCGGCGCTCCCGGCACTCGCGGTGATCCCGGCTCTCCCGGCGCTCCCCGCTCCCCCGGTGCTCCCTGCACTCGCGGTGCTCCCGGCGCTCCCGGCACGATCATCCCTCGATCATCCTCCGTATAACCATCGCTATACACCATCTACGACGAGGGCAACTTGATCCGCCGGGAGCATCAAAGCCACCCGACCCGGCAGCGACGGCGCGTGCTCAGACCGGCTCAGGCCGCTCTTTGTCGGTGGCGCGAATCTCGGCGGTACCGCCGGCGAGACCGGGGCGGGGAATCCCACGCTGCGTTTCGCGCTCGGCGCGATCGACGGGTGCGGGCGGCGGCGCGGGCAGCTGAGGCTTGGCCTCCTCTTCGATGCCGAACACCTCCTCGTCGCTCTTGCCGGCGAGCAGCGCGAGGAACTCCTCGGCCTCGATGGTCTCGCGTTTGACGAGGATCTCGGAGATGTTGGTGAGGTCGTGCTGGTGCTCGGTGAGTATCTGGGTGGCACGAGAGTGGGCGGCCTCGATGATGCGGCGGACCTCGTCGTCGATCTCCCGTGCGATCTCGTCGGAGTAGTCGGGCTCGGTGGAGAACTCGCGGCCGAGGAAGGGCTGTCCGTGGTCGTGGCCGAACACGCGAGGGCCCAGCTTCTCGCTCATGCCGAAGCGCATGACCATCTGCTTGGCGGTGGCGGTGACCTTCTCGATGTCGTTGGAGGCTCCGGTGGTGATCTCACCGAAGACGATCTCCTCGGCGGCGCGTCCACCGAGGGTCATCGCCATGGTGTCCTCGAGCTCGGCGCGCGTGGTCAGGAAGCGATCCTCCTGGGGCATGGAGATGGTGTAGCCGAGGGCCTGGCCACGAGAGATGACGGAGACCTTGTGCACGGGGTCGGAGTGCTCGAGGAAGTGGCCGACGATTGCGTGGCCCATCTCGTGGAAGGCGGTGATCAGCCGCTCTTTCTCGCTCATCACGCGTGTCTTCTTCTCGGGGCCGGCGATCACGCGCATGATCCCCTCCTCCAGCTCCACCTGCCCGATCTCGCGCTTGCCGGTACGGGCGGCGAGCAGGGCGGCCTCGTTGATCAGGTTGGACAGATCGGCACCGGTGAACCCGGGCGTCTGGCCGGCGAGCGCGTCGATGTCGATGATCTTGGCCAGCGGCTTGCCGCGGGTGTGCACCTCGAGGATCTTGGCGCGACCCTTGCGGTCGGGACGGTCGACGGCGATCTGGCGGTCGAAGCGGCCGGGTCGCAGCAGTGCGGGATCGAGGATGTCGGGCCGGTTGGTGGCGGCGATCATGATGATGTTGTCCTTGGCCTCGAAGCCGTCCATCTCGACGAGCAGCTGGTTGAGCGTCTGCTCGCGCTCGTCGTGACCGCCGCCGAGCCCGGCGCCGCGGTGGCGACCGACGGCGTCGATCTCGTCCATGAAGATGATGCAGGGGCTGTTCTGCTTGGCCTGCTCGAACAGGTCGCGTACACGCGAGGCGCCGACGCCGACGAACATCTCGACGAAGTCGGAGCCGGAGATGGAGAAGAACGGCACGCCGGCCTCCCCGGCGACGGCGCGTGCGAGCAGTGTCTTGCCGGTACCCGGCGGCCCGTAGAGCAGGACGCCCGTGGGTATTCGCGCGCCGAGCGCCTGGAACTTCTTGGGGTTCTCCAGGAATTCCTTGATCTCGTGCAGCTCCTCGACGGCCTCGTCGACCCCGGCGACGTCGCGGAAAGTGATCTTGGGCGAGTCGGCGGACATGCGCTTGGCGCGCGACTTGCCGAAGGACATGACTTTGGAGCCCCCACCCTGCACCTGGTTCATGAGGAAGATCCAGAAGCCGAGGAACAGCGCGAACGGAAGGATGTAGGTCAGCAACCCCAGCAGGGCGCTGCTCTTTTCGGATTCGGTGTTGACTTCGGCGCCGGCTGCGCGGAGTTCCTTGGTGAGTTCGGGAACCGTCTGTTCGATGTAGCCGGTTTCGTAGTTTTCCCCGTCCTTGAGCTTCACTTCAAGAGCGCGACCCTTGTTCTTGAAGTTGACGGACTTGACCTCGTGGCTGGGGATCTCCTTGGCTACCAGCGTTTGGTAGCTGTGAGGATGCTTGTTGGAGGAACTCGGGTTGACGAGTTTGACGGCCAGGAACGCCAACACCACGACAATGAGGATTGGGAATGCGGCGCTCTTGAAGAAACGGCTCATGGCTGGTTCCTGGGGTTTCGGGCACCGTCTGAAGTCATGGCCAACAGTGCCCTAGCGTACCATGCAGGGTTCTGCATTCCGGCGGTTCTGGAACCCCCGCGCCCAGCGCAGGCCGGCTCCCCAGCTCGCGATCTAGCGCTCCAGAGCGGCAACATACGGAAGGTTGCGGTAGCGCTCGGCGTAGTCGAGCCCGTAGCCGACGACGAACCGATCGGGTATCTCGAAGCCGACGTAGCGGGTGGGAAGATCGACCTTGCGCCGCTCGGGCTTGGTCAGCAGCGCGCATACCTCCAGCGTGCTGGGGTTGCGCGAGCCGAGGTTGCGCAGCAGGTACTGCAGCGTCAGGCCGGAGTCGACGATGTCCTCGACGATCAGCACGTCGCGACCTTCGATGGCGGCGTCCAGGTCCTTGAGGATCCGCACGACGCCGGAGGAATCGGTGGCTGAGCCGTAGGAGGCGACGGCCATGAAGTCGACCTCGACGGGCACGTCGATGTAGCGCATGAGATCGCTGAGGAAGAACACGGCGCCCTTCAAGACCCCGACGAGCAGCAGCGGCCGCCCGGCGTAGTCACGGGAGATCTCCTCGCCCAGTTCGACCACGCGGCGCTGCAGGTCCTCTGCCGAGACGAGCACCTCGCCCAGTCCTGGCTCGCTGGAGAGGCGCGCGGGTGTAGCCACCGGTGGGAGTGTAGAGATGATCCAGGTGGAGCCGCCGGGGGACCTCCTCCCGGGGACCTCCTGTCAGGCGCGCGGCGGGAGCTTGGTCATCTCCAGCACGCCGTCGTGGATGACGGCGCCGGCCTGTCCTCCGACGTGCAGCTCAGCGGTGCCGCCGCGGCGCCCGAGCGCGAGGATCTCGTGCACGCGATCGCCGGCCTGCGGCACGTAGGTGCCGGCGGCCTGCTCTGCCAGGTGCACGACCACCAACCGTGCGAGCGCGGCCGGCAGCTCCCCCAGCCGCGTGAGCGCGATGCTTCGCCTGCCATCGAGCTCGGCGGCCACGAGCTGCTGGAGCAGCTCGGTCTCCTCACGCAGCAGCAGCGCCGTCCTGAGCACGTTGGACTCGGCTGCGGGATGCACGGCGCGCAGCGCCGGCACGACGCCGTGGCGCACGCGAGTGCGGGCGTAGCGCTGGTCATCGTTGCTGGGGTCCTCGCGCCACTGCAGTCCCCTGGCCTGGCAGTAGGCGGCGGTCTGCTCGCGGCTGACGCCGAGCAGCGGACGGATCAGGCGACCGTCACTCGCGGGCATCCCCAGCAGCGCGCGCCTTCCGGGCGAGGCTGCGAGCCGGTAGAGGATCGTCTCCACCTGATCGCTGGCCGTGTGCCCGGTGGCGATCAGCGCGTCCCGCTCGCGTGCGATGCGATTGGCTTCGGCGTAGCGCAGATCGCGCGCCCAGGCCTGCAGGTTGCCCGCCGGCGGCGTAGCACCGGCTGGACCGTCGGCACCATCCCCGGCTTCGCCGTTGGTATGCACGTGACCGGCGGCACGAGGGATCGACGAGGAGTCTGCCCGCACGCACTCCAGCTCGACGCCAAGCTGGCGGCAGAGGGCAACGCAATGGCGCTCGTCACCGTCGGCATCTGCTCGCAGCCGATAGTTGACGTGCAACGCGCTGAGCGAGGCGGAGCTGAGCAGCGCGACGGCGACGTCCAGCAGGCAGGTGGAGTCGCGCCCCCCGGAGAGCATGACCACCACAGGCCGGTCGCGCGCGAACAGGCCGCCACGGCCAACCGCCTCGCGGACTTCCTGGCAGACCATCGTGGCGCTACCCGGTGCGAGCTGTGGCGATGAACAGCTCAGTTGGCTCGGAGAAGCCCTTGAGCCTGACCTCGCCGATGCGATCGAAGTCGAGCCCGTCGACGGTTGCGGCCATGTCGACGATTGGGCGCGTCACGAGCACCTCGCCGCCGGCGGCGCGTGCGACGACCCGTGCCGCCTGGTTGACCTCGCGCCCGAAGTAGTCGCCGTCGCGGTACAGCGCCTCGCCGTAGTGGATCCCGATCCGTGGCAGCGGCTCGCCTGGAGCGATCCCCGCCTGCAGCTCGACGGCCCAGCCGGTCAGGGCGGCTGCGTCGGAGCCGACGACCATGACCTCGTCGCCGAGCATCTTGATCACCCGCGCGTCAACGGGGAGTGTCTGCGCGACGGCCTCGACGAACCGCTCGACGGCGCTGAGCGCGGCCTCGTCGCCACGCTCGATCGTCAGTCGCGCGTAGCCGGCGATGTCGGCGAAGGCGACGGCCACCCGTACGCGTCCCTCCTCGAGGGCGTCTTCGCCGAGATCGGCCTCCATGTGGCCGATCATGTCCTGCTCGACGAACTGCGCCAGCAGACGGTCGTGCAGGTAGGTCATGAACGGCGTGGCGAATGGCAGCGTGTCGCGCATCAGCCCCTCCATCTCGTCGGCGATCTCGACGCTGGGCACGCCTGCGCGCATCAGCGGTTCGTGCACGTACAGGTGGATGAGCCGTACCTCGGCATCGGCGATCTGCGCGACGGCCTGCCCGTAGACGCGCATCACCTGCATGAACGCGGTCAGGGGAAGGCCGGCGTCGAGGACTGCGGCGCCGTATTTGAGGATCTGGATGTCTTCCTCGGTGAACCCGTCCAGCGGCAGCGCCGCGAGACCCATGTTTGCGTACAACCGCTCGATCAGGTCGGCGTGAAGTCCGCTGACGCGCGCGGCATCGCGCAGCGAGTAGCGGGATCCGGGCCTACTGAGGACGTTCTCGAGCGGGCCGACGGCCAGCTGGCCGTTGTCGCTGGCCTGCTTGATCTGCGCGAGCGAGTGCCCGCGGGCACGGAGCCTGGCGACGACGCGGGCGTAGGCGGCGGCGGCGGGGGTCCAGCTGCCGTCATAGCCGGGGATCAGCCCTCCGTGGACCCAACGCTTGACGGTCGCGGGCGAGACGCCGGAGCGCGCGGCGACCTGGGCGAGCGTCAGCTCGCCTGTCTCGCCGGCGGGGTCATCGGCGGGTTTGGCCACTCAGGCGGGCGAGGAGACGGGCGTTCCCATACGTGGAAGTCTAAAGTCGCCGCCGTTGTCGCACAGCGTCCCCGTTCATCTGCGCCCCACGGCACCGCTCGGCGAGCGCGTGCTGCTGCCGGGCGATCCTGGGCGCGCGCTGGCGTTGGCCCAGTCGCTTCTGCAGGAGCCGCGCATGTTCAATCACCACCGCGGGCTGTGGGGGTACACGGGCGTTGCTGCGGACGGCGAGCCGGTGACGATTCAGGCGACTGGGATGGGCGGGCCGTCGGCGGCGATCGTGCTTGCGGAGCTGATCATGCTGGGCGCCAGGCGCGCGATCCGCGTTGGCACCTGCGGCGCGTTGAGCGGTGAGCTGGCACTTGGCGAGCTGGTGATCGCGCGCGAGGCGATCTGCGCGGACGGCACCTCGCAGGCGTTGGGCGCAGGCGAGCGTGCGTTCGCCGATCCCACTCTGAGTGACGCTCTGGCGCGGGCGGCGCCGGCGGCGCGGGTGGCGAGCGTTGTCAGTGTCGATCTGTTCTATGAGACTGGGCCGGGCAGAGCACGCGAGGACGCGGTGGCGGTTGAGATGGAGGCGGCGGCGCTGTTTGCGGTGGGCGCAAATGCGGGTGTGCCAGTGGCGTGCATGCTGGCGGTCTCGGATACGTTCGATACGCACGGCGAGCGTCAACGTATAGCGGATGGGCCGCTGCTGGAATCGGCGGAAGCCATGGGCAGTGCGGCGATTGCCGCACTGTCGGCGTGAGCGCTCAGGCTTTCCTGGGTTTCTTTGGTTTCCCGGCGCCTGTATTTGGCTTGGCGCCGGTGGCTTTCTGTTTTGCGCCGGGGTTGGGCTTTGCCCGGGCGACGTTGGGTTTTGCATCTGCGAGCTTGGGCTTTGCATCTGCGAGCTTGGGTTTTGCGACGCTGGAGCGCCCGGCTGTCACGTCTGCGCGCTCGAGCTTGTCGGTCAGCCTGCGCAGCTGAGCCTCGATCGCGGTCAGGCGCTCGTCGATCTCGGAGGTGCCGGTGGCGGCGGGGGACATCGAGCGGTCGAGGCGGTCGACCCCGTCCTCGATGCCCTCCAGCCGGTTGGAGACTGAACGCAGACGCCGCGTCAGCCTTTCGATGTCGGCGGCAGAGGGGATGTTCAGCGCGCCCATGGCCACCTCCTGCGCCTGAACGGCCTTCTCACGCGCATCGAACGCGCGTCCGATCGCGCCGGTGAGCAGCGGGTTCTCCAGAAGATCGGTCAACGCCTTGCCAAGTCGCTCCTCGGTGGTGCCGCTGAGGCGCTCGCGCAAGCTCCTGGCGGCGTTGCTCGCGTCGGACATGCTCTGCTCCTGACGGTCGAGTCGCGGTCGAGTCGGATGGACGCGCGCGACGGCGGGTTCTGATTCTGCGGGCCGTTGGCCTGGTTGGAAGGATACGGTGCAGCGATGCCTCAACCGTTGTTCGTCTTCATCCAGCTGGAGTTTCCGTGGGCGCTTGGTCCTGCGGACGGCCGCTACCTGGTCCGCCGCTACGAGGATCGTGAGCCGGAGCGCGTGGTTGTGCTGGGTGCGCTGGAGGCCGGACGCCAGCTGCTCGGCGGGCTGGTGCCCTCGGCCCGGCCGGGCAGCGTGCTGCTGGGTCGCCGTGCCCAAAGGGCGCCGGTTGTCCCGGCCGGCCCTGAGCCGGCGCCGGTGCCGACGACGCGGGTGACGGTGATCGACCCGGTGTCGCTGTCGGCGGAGAACCAGGCGCGGGCGTGGCTGGCGGATCTCGACCGCGACCGTGAGGTCCGGGCTGCTGTGGCGGTGGTCAACCGTGTGATCCATTCGCACCGCATCGCTTCCGCGGATCCGTATACCCACGAGGTCTCCCCGGCGCAAGCGCTGGTGATCAGGGCTGGCTGGGGCGAGGGCGAGCAGGTCGCCGACGGGCGCTGGCTGCACGCTCGCGCGCTGCCGTGGCCAGCCCGAGCCCGCAGGTCGGGGTCGCGGCGGCGTCCTGGCCGCGACCGTTCCTCGGCGCTGCGCCCGCAGGAGCGCCTTGCGGCGCTGCTGGGCGTGCGCAGCACGGCGCTGATGTGCGAGGAGCTGGCGCTGCGGGCGCGCGAGGATCTCGACCACGACCGCCTGGCGCATGCGGCGCTGGAGCTGGATCATGCTTTCCAGATAGCCCCCCGTGAGCTTGGCGCGGAGCAGCGACAGGATCTTGCGTTGCGGATCGCGGAGCTGGAGCAGCTCCACGCCGGAGTGCAGGCGCAGGCGCGGGCGGCGTTGCCGAGACCGGCGGATGCGCCGGGCGAGAATCGTGTTGCGAAGCTCGACGAAGACGTGCTCACGCATGCGCTCGAGCGCCTGGAGGCGGTGCTGCGCGCGCGGACGGCGGCAGGCTTCGGCTCCTAGCAGGCGTCGCCGCGCGACGCGAGTTCTCGATGCTGCTCCAACGCGCGTAAAGTGAGCATGATGGATCCCACGACGACCGCGGTTGGAACGTGGAGCGGTGGGCGCTTCATGCACTTTGGCGAGCCCCTGTCAGGCGAGCGCCTGCAGGCGCTGCTGCGCCCGGGCGAGGGGATCGACACGGTTATCACCGCCGACGCTTACGGCGCCGGGGAGGCGGACCGCCTGCTCGGCTCTGCGCTGGCGGGGGTGGACCGCGACAGCTACTGCCTGATCGGGGCGATCGGCCACGATTTCTACGAGGGTGAGCGCGAAGGATCGAAGGGCTTCCCCCGTTTCACCGACCAGCGCCTGCGCGATCGGAGCGGCTACGCGGACTACATCCGCATGGCAACGGAGCGCAGCCTGGAGCGCTGCGGTGTCGAGCACTTCGACGTGCTGCTGCTGCACAACCCGGATCGCACCGGCTACTCCAGCCCGGCGGTGTGGGAGGGCATGCAGGCGGTCCGCGACGCCGGGCTGACACGGCTGCTGGGCGTGGCGCCCGGTCCGGCCAACGGCTTCACGCTGGACCTGATCGACTGCCTGGAGCGCTTCGCTGCGCTGATCGATTGGGCGATGATCATCCTCAACCCGCTGGAGCCGTGGCCGGGCGAGCTGGTGCTGGATGCGGCATCCAGCCACGACGTGAGCTTGATCACGCGCGTGGTGGACTACGGCGGCATGTTCCACGACGACGTGCTGGGAGACCATGCCTTTGCGGAGTACGACCACCGCAAGTTCCGCCCGCAGGGCTGGGTGCAGGACGGTCGCGAGCGGCTCGAGCGGATGCGGCCGATCGCCGAGCGTCATGGGCTGAGCATGCTGCAGCTGGCTTGCGCCTGGAACCTGGCCCAGCCGGCGGTGAAGTGCGTGGCACCGACGTTGATCCAGGAGAGCGGGCCGGACGCGCGGCCGGTGGAGGACAAGCGCGCGGAGCTGGCGTCGTTCGACAGGGAAACCATGCGCTTGAGCGCCGATGAGCTGCAGCTGATCAGAGAGATCGGCGAGAACACCGGCTGCATGGCGCTGAAGGGCGCCAGCGTCGAGCACGATGGGCCCTCGCAGGCTGACCGCTGGGGCCTTGACGGAGAGCTGGCGGATGTTGCGAAGCGCTGGGGAATCGACCCTGCCGGCGACCTCACGCGACGCGCGCTCGCGGCCGGTTAGACATCCACAGAAGCGGGCAGCTACCTGTTATGAGCACAACCAGCGATCAGATTCCCAAGATTTCCCTGCGTGGCTCCGAGAGCATTCCGCAGCTCGGCTTCGGTGTCTTCCAGGTACCGCCCGCCGAAACCGCCGAGGTGGTGATGAGGGCGCTTTCCACGGGCTACCGCCACATCGATACGGCGGCTGCCTACGGCAACGAGGCCGAGGTAGGACAGGCGATCCGTGCTTCCGGCCTGGAGCGCGGCGACGTGTTCGTGACGACGAAGTGCTTCAACGACGACCACGGCCACGAGAAGGCCAAACGCGCGCTGGCCGCCAGCTTGGAGCGACTGGAGATGGACTACGTGGATCTATATCTGATCCACTGGCCGGTGCCCTCGCACGACCGCTATGTAGAGACGTGGCAGGCGTTTGTGGAGATGCGCGCCGAGGGCCTGGTGCGCTCGATCGGCGTCTCCAACTTCCAGCCGGCTCACCTGGAGCGGATCATCAGGGAGACGGGCGAGACGCCGGCGATCAACCAGATTGAGCTGCACCCGTATTTCCAGCAGCGCGGGCTGCGTCGTGAGCACGAGCAGCTGGGCATCGTCACCGAGTCATGGAGTCCGCTGGCGCAGGGCAAGGTGCTTGACGACACGGTGATCGTGGAGATCGCCGAGGCCCACGACAAGACGCCGGGGCAGGTGGTCATCCGCTGGCACCTGCAGCTGGGCAACGTGGTGATCCCGAAGTCGGTGACGTCTGAGCGGATCGATGAGAACTTCGACGTGTTCGACTTCGAGCTCAGCGACGCTGAGATGGAGGCGATCGACGAGCTGGACGCCGGCGACCGTACGGGGCCGGACCCGGACACGTTCGTGCGCCCTTAGCCTCGTAGGGGAGAGTGCTCCGCCTACGATCGCTGTATTGCCATGGCTATCGCCGCACCTGTCAAGACGCGTTCCCAACGACGGCTGTATTGCCATGGCTATCGCCAAGCCTGTCAAGACGCTTCCCCACCGGGCGATGTATTGCCATAGCTATCGCCACCCTGTCAAGACAAGACACTCCCCCAACGACGGCTGTAATGCCATAGCTATCGCCTGACGCTCGCGCGATGGCGGCGCTCAGCCACCTTCAGCACCCGCTCAGCCACCTTCAGCTACCGGTGAAGCGCGCGGGCCGTTTGCCAAGGAAGGCGGCAATTCCCTCTTTGCCGTCGGCGCTGGTGAAGACCTCTGCGAACGCGCGCTTCTCAGCGTCGATCCCTTCGTCGAGATCGCCGGCGGCGGAGACACGCTTGATCTGGGCGACGGCGAGGGGCGCCTGGGCGGCGAGCTTGCGCGCCCACTGCACTGCGGTGTCGAGCAGCTCGTGGTCGTCGACGAGCCGATTTACGAGACCGAGCTCGAAGGCTTCGTCGGCGAGGATGGGGTCGCCGATGAGGTTCATCTCAAGCGCCTTGTTCTCGCCGACGAGGCGCGGCAGGCGCTGCGTGCCGCCGAAGCCGGGGATGATGCCGAGCTTGATCTCGGGCTGTCCGAAGATCGCCGAGCGCGCGGCGATGCGCACGTCGCAGGCCATGGCCAACTCGCAGCCGCCGCCGAACGCTAGGCCGTTGACGGCGGCGATCGTGACGATCCCCTCGGAGCCGAGTTCCTTGAAGAGCGCGTGCGCATCGTCGACGAGCTGCGCACCTGAGGACTCGTCCATGGTGGTGAACGCCTTGATGTCGGCGCCGGCGCAGAACAGGAACGGGTTGGAGGAGGCGATCACCAGCGCGCGCACAGGCGGGCCGGAGGCGCTCTTCAGGTGGCTCCACACCTTCCCCAGGTCCTCGACCACCTGCGGGGAGATGGAGTTCATCTGGCCGTTGGCCAGCCATGCGATGGCGACCCCGTCGGCGCGCGTCTCCAGCTTGATGACCTCAGCCGGCTGCTCTGAGTCGGGCTGGGGATAGGGATAGAAGCCTTGGCCGCTCTTCTGCCCCAGCCGTCCCTGGGCGACCATGCGGCGCAGGATCGTGGGCGGGGTGAAGCGCTCGCCGTAGCGCTCTTGCGCGTTCTCCATGCGCTCAAGCAGCGTGTCCAGCCCTTCGCTGTCGGCCTTCATGAACGGCGGCAGCAGGCCGCGGCGAGGGTCCAGTCCGGCGCCGGCCATCATCCCGAAGTCGATGTCACGGTGGGTGGCCACACCCTCCTCGAGCACGAGGCACGCCTCGATCACTGTCTTCAGAGACAGCAGCTCCACCAGCTCGGCTATGTCGGGCTCGCCGTCGCCCTGGATGTTGGGGTTGCCGTCGGGGTCATAGAAGCCGTCTCCGCCTGTCTTGGCGCCGAGTTTGCCGTTGGCGACGAGTTTCTGCATGCCCTTGGGGACGTAGAAGCGTTCCTCGCCGTAGGACTCGACGAGGTGCTCGGCGACGTGCAGGACGGTGTCCAGGCCAAGAAGGTTGACCAGGTAGTAGGGACCGACGGGCGTCACGCCGGCGGCGCCGACACCGTCGTCGATCTGCTTGATCGACAGGCCCTTCTCCTCCTGCTCGCGCCAGATCTCCGAGCTGCCGGCGGTGAGGATGCGATTGACGACGAAACCGGGGACCTCGGCGCAGGTGATGGCCTGCTTGCGGATCGCCTGCGCGAAGGTGATCGCCGCGGCGACGCTCTCCGCGGAGGTCTCCTCGCCCTCGACGATCTCGATCAGCGGCATGATCGAGGCGGGGTAGAAGTAGTGGAAGCCGATCACGTTCTCCGGACGCAGCGTGGCTTCGCCGATCTCGGTGATCGACAGCGAGGAGGTGTTGGAGGCGAGGATCGCGTGGCCGGGAGTGGCGGCGTCGAGCTCGGCGAACACGGCCTGCTTGATGTCCATCCGCTCGGGCACGGCCTCGACGACGAAGTCGACGTCGCCAAAGCTCTCGTATGAGGTCGTCCCGTGGATGCGCCCGACGATCTCGGCGATCTGGGCGTCGCCCTGCTCGGCGGTGATCTTGCCCTTCTCGACCAGCTTGCCGACCTGGGCTCGGGTGACGTTGGTGGCCTCCTCCAGACCTGCCTGGACCAGGGCGTCGTCGATGTCCTTGAGCACGACGGGGAAGCCGGCGACGGCAATCGTCTGAGCGATCTGGCCGCCCATGGTCCCGGCGCCGACGACACCGGCTTTGAACACGAACATGCTTTTGGTCTCCTCTGGTGGCTGGGATGGGGAGCCTAGCGAAGCGCCCCACGCACGCCTGGGCGCACTCTTGGCGCCGACGCTCGCCGCCACTCTCGTGACGCGCTGGTACTCGGCTCCCGTGACGCGCTGGTGCTCGGCTCCCGCTCCTCGGCGTCACGCCCGTCGCCGCCACGCTCACCGGCGTCCGTGCTCGCCGGCTGCGCCTGCCCGTGGATTGCCAGGACCGCCGTGGCCACGCGTGGGTCGAACTGGCTACCGGATGCTCGCTGGATCCCTGCGAGCGCATGCCGGGTGGGCCACGCGGGCATATAGGGGCGCTCATGCGTAAGGGCATCGAAGGCGTCGGCGACGGCGACGATGCGGCCGATGAGCGGTATCCGCTCGCCGGCGAGCCCGCTGGGGTACCCGCTCCCGTTCCACCACTCATGGTGGGTTGCGGCGGCGACTGCGGCCATCTGTAGCACTGGTGAGCTGCTGCGCGAGAGCAGGCGCGCGCCGAGCGCTGCGTGTGTCTGCATCACGCGCTGCTCCTCGGCGCTGAGGTTTCCGGGCTTGCTCAGGATCTGATCGGGGATCGCGAGCTTGCCGATGTCGTGCAGCCCGGCGGCCTGGCGCAGGCGTATGACCTGCTCGGCCCGGAGGCCGAGCTGCATGGCGATCTCGGCAGCGAGAGCGCCAACCCGCTGGGCGTGCTGCAACATTCGAGCGTCGCGGTACTCGACGGTGCCGGCCAGCAGCTGCAGCGTCTCGGCGCGAGCGTGATCGAGCTCGTGCGTTCGCTCGGTGATCGTTGTCTCCAGCCACTTGATGCTGTTGGCGAGCTGTTGGCGAGCGCTCCGCTGCTCGGTTACGTCACGCGCGATTACGCGGATCAGGCCGTCGGACGACCAAGTGGAGGCGCTCCATTCCAGCCACCGGTATTTGCCGTCGATGGTGCGGAAGCGGCTGCACGACGCGACGCTGCTGCTGGAGCCGTTGGCGGTGGCGTCGATCTTGGCGCGCACGTCTGCGCGTTCGTCGTGATGCACGAACTCGACCAGCGCCCGCGCGCACATCGACTCGCTGGAGTGACCTAGCGTGCGCGCCCAGACGGGACTGACTCGTGTGAAGCATCCACTCAGATCGACAGTCCCGAGCATTTCGTGTGAGGCGTCGTAGTGGCGCGCGAGCTCGTCGTCGAAGCTGCGGCGGCGCGGTACGAGTACGCCGATCAGCGCTCCTGCCGTCGAGAACGCGAGCGCAACCGCAACCGCAACCATGTTCGCCCTATTGCTCGTTGCGGAGCCAGACCATGCGACTTCCGTGGAGGAATGGACGGATGTACTAGTTGCTTGGGGTACTGCCGGCGATACCCCGGAGCGGGGTCTGTGTAGGCCAGCGCGTGGCCTCAGTCCTCCGGCTCGCCCGCGACCGAGCTCAGGCCAAGCCGCTCGAGCACCTCAGCGCGATCGGTGCCATGTGCTTGCAGGGCACGATCGAACTCCCCGCCGTACACGCGCATGACGGCGACGAGTACGTCGGCTGTGGTCAGCGCCCGCGCACCCCGCTCGCTGGCAACCCGAATTGCCTGCTCGGTCACGCGTGCAACGGCGTCACGGTCGCTGCCCGCGAGCATCGCCGTCTCCTCCGCCGGTGCACTGTGCTCGGCCTCCGGCAGAGGACCCTCGCTGACCCCCAAAGCCTGCAGTGCCGTGCCTACCTGGCCGTGCAGGCGCAGAAGCCGCAGCCAGCGCTCGACCTCGTCCTCGGTGGTACGCGCGAATGGCATGGCGGTGGATGCGATGCCCAATACGATCGCCGCGTCGGGGGCGAGAATCGGTCCGGAGCTCATCTGGCTGCCTCCACGGTTGCGCGCCGCACGTGCAGATGGGCAAGCTGATCGCGGCGCAGCGTGACTTGTGGCCGCGGGCTCGCCCGGTGACACTCCAGCACCACCGTCTCGGTGCTCCCTGCAGCCTCACCGGCCCAACCCATCACCTCTTGCGCTTCGACGCGCTCGAGTCCGCACTCAAGCAGGAAGCGTTCGGTCCGCTCACTCCCTGCGGCGTCGCGGTCGAGCTCCAGCTCCTCCAGGAGAACGCTCGGCGCACCGTCGCCCCCCTCCAGGCGCAACAGACACGCTGCCATATCGTCAGGGCGCGCGTCCGCCTGCGAGACAACGCTGTCAAGGACCGCAGCGGCCGTGGCCGGCGGTCCGAGCTCCGAAAGCGTGTCGCTGAGCCGCTCAGTCCCGAACAGCTCGTATCCGACGCGGGCCTCGGTGACACCGTCGGTGTAGAAGCAGACCTGCGCGTCGCCCGGCACGGACATGCTGGTCTGCCGTGTGCCCGTCCGCAACCCCGCTCCGATCGGCGGTGAGGAGGCGGCGGTGATGTGCGCGATCGAATCCGTGGCTGAGTGCGGGCTGAGCACGACGGGCGCGGGATGCCCGGCACAGGAGTAGACGAGCACCCGATTGCGCGGATTGTAGGTGGCGAGTACGACCGTGGCGAACTGCCCTCCAAGCTGGTGCTCGAGCACGGTCCCGGCCGTCTGGATTGCGTCCCGTGGCGAAAGCCCGGCCTCGAGGTATGCCCGCAGCGTGAATCGCAGCAGTGCCGTATGCGGCAACGCTTGGCGTCCGTGACCGGAGACGTCACCGACGATCACCGCCACCTGCCCGTCCTCGAGCGCGAACACGTCATAGAAGTCCCCGCCCGCCCCGGGACCAGCGGCCTGCTTGTAGGCAACGGAAGTGCCCACCGGGCCCAGCCGCTCGGGCGGCATCGGGAGCAGCGCTGCCTGCAGAAGACCAACATCCTCCTGTAGCTGTACCCGCTGGCGCTCAAGGCTACGCGCCCGTAGCGCTGCCACGCGCGAGCGCAGCGCCAGCAGGAGCGCGAGTGCGAGCAGACCGGCGATCAACAGTCTCACCGGCGTCGGCACCACGTCGACGATCCGCGTGATCGTCGTGGCCAACGGTGTGGGCCTGGTGGCTCGCGCGGCGCGACGTGAGCCGCTGCCGGCGCTCCCTGCAGGCCGACCGCGTGCGACCGTGCCCAGCGCTCCTTTCGACGCGACGGGCGCTAGGGCGACTGCGCCGGGCGCGGCGTCACGCTTGGGCGCGAGCTGCCTGCGAGTCCGCCGGGCACGCGCTGCTCTGCCCGCGGAGGACTTGCCCGCGGCTTGCGCGTGCGTTGCACTCACCGCCGGCTCCAGCGCCCGTGCCGGCGTTGACGTCGTGGCTTTGCCGACGCTCGCGCTGGACGCAGTCGCGGCAACCGCGGTGGCAAGCGGAGCGGTGGCGGACGGAGCCGACGTCACCGTCGTTTCGTCGGAGGTGACGCTCGGCTCTTCAGAGGAGCCGCCAGATACGGGCGTCGGCTGCGAGGAGCCGCCCTTGCTGCGCTTTCCGTGTTCATGTGAACGTTCCGCTTCTTTGGCGCCTTCCTTGTGGTGTCCACTTTCCCCGCCGGCTTCTTTGTGGTGTCCACGAGCCTGCGAGCCTGCGGCTTGCTGTTGCGCAGCCGGCGCCTGGTCGGCGGAGGCGTCCGGATGGGCCGTCGCGTCTGGCTGGGCCGTCGCGTCTGGCTGAGCTGCCGATTCCCGGGGTTCGGCTTCGCCCTGCTGGGTCGACGGGGCCTGGCGCGCTCTCCGCGGGTCTTGCGGTGCCCCGCCCCCGCGAGCTTCCCGCTGCCTGCCGGTTGCCGCGCCCTGACCGCCGCCTTGGCCAGCGCCCTGCCGAGCGCTTTCCGGTGCGGGCGTCTGGCTCGGCGGCTGCGCTGCAGGTGCTTGGCTCGGCGCGGGTGCGCCCGGAGGCTGACTCGCGGCCGGCTGCTGGGCGGGCTGACGAGCCGGCCTGGCGGTTGCAGCAGAGATCAGTGCGAGGAACGACACGCAGCAAACAGCGATAACCACCAGCGCCCGGCTACCCCGCCGGGCACGTGAGCGGCGCTCGCTTGGCCGGCTTGCCACGGTGGGTCTGTCCATTCACCTCGCCTCGGCGACGGGCTCTTGGATGTATGCAAGCGCGTCACCCAACGTCGAGAAGATCGCGAACGCAGCATCCATGCCAGAGAGTTCGAAAACGTTCAGCACGTTGGGGTGCGCACAGGCGATCGCCAGCCGCGAGCCCACGTCCAAGCCCCTGTTGACGCCGATCAGCACACCGAGTGCCGTGGAGTCCATGAAGGTGGAGCGAGACAGGTCGACGACGAGCTGGCTATGGCCGGCGCCGAGCGCGTCGACGAGCGTCCACTTCAGCTTGGGCGCGGTCGAGAGATCGAGCTCTCCTTCAACGTCGATCAGACTCGTGCGCTCGTCGAGGTCGTGCCTGATGATCCCGAATGCCACCGGAGCCGCCGGTGACGGGTCGATGTTGTCAGCTTGTCTGAGCATCATCCTCCTCGCTTTGCGTATCGGGTCCGTCACCCTGCTTATCGGCAGTCCGCCTGCTTTCACTCAGCGTGCGGTCCCACACGGCGCCCGCGTCCGGACATCTAAGCTCGACGTCGGCCGGCGCAGATCCTGCGATCAGAGGCCATCGGGATGATCGAACAAGCGTCCAGAGCGCAGGCGCTCAGCGTCCAGAGCACGAGCGCTCCGACACGCAAAGAGGGCCGCCCAGGGCGGCCCTCTCAGTACGTTGTGACGATGCGGGCAAACCGCTGCACCCCTGTGCACCGGCGCTGGCGGCAGCGGGGGTGTCCGGCCGGCGCTAGGCGACTGCGGCGGCCGGCTCCTCGACGCGTCGCGGCAGCAGTGTCTCGCGGGCGATCACCAATCGCTGGATCTGCGAGGTGCCCTCGTAGAGCTGCATGATCTTGGCGTCGCGGAACAGCTTCTCCACTGGGTAGTCCTTGATGAAGCCGTAGCCACCGTAGACCTGTACCGCTTCGGTGGCGGTCTTCATCGCCGTGTCTGCGGCGAAGCGCTTGGCGTGCGATGAGACGAGCGTGTTGCGTTCGCCGTTGTCGAGCATGAACGCGGACTTCCATGTGAGCAGGCGAGCCGCCTCGATTTCGGTTGCCATATCGGCGATGATGAACTGGATCGCCTGGTGCATCGCGATGGGGACGCCGAACTGCACGCGTTCCTTTGCATAGTCGGTGGCAAACTCGAACGCGGCACGAGCGATGCCGGTGGCCATGGCGGCCACACCGGGACGCGTGCGGTCGAGCGTCATCATCGCCAGCTTGAAGCCGTGGTTCTCCTCGCCGAGCATGTTCTCGGCTGGGACCTCGACGTCGTTGAAGGAGATCGTCGCCGTGTTGGAGGCACGCTGACCGAGCTTGTCCTCCTTCTTGTCCACCACCACACCCCAGTCGCGCTCGACCACGAACGCCGAGATGCCACGGTGCCCGGCATCCTTGTCGGTCTTGGCGTAGACGGTGTAGTAGTCGGCGTAGCCGCCGTTGGTGATGAAGCACTTGGAGCCGTTGATCACATACTTGTCGCCTTTGCGCACGGCTGTGGTGCGCATGCCGGAGACGTCCGAGCCGGCGTCCGGCTCGGTCAGACAGAAGGACGCGAGCTTTGGCTCCTCGGTGAGCATCCCGAGGTACTTCTTCTTGATCTCCTCAGAGCCTCCGAGCGCGATCGGCGCGGTGGCCAAACCATTGCAACCGAGGGATGTCTGGATGCCGGAGCAACCCCACGACAGCTCCTCCTCGATCAGGCAACCGTCCAGGTAGCTGGCACCGGCACCGCCGTACTCCTCGGCGATATGCGAGTTCATCAGCCCTACGTCCCAGGCCTTCTTGATGATGTCCTCAGGCCACGTGCCGTCCTTGTCGTATTCCCAGGCGACGGGGCGTATCTCTTTGACGGCGAAGTCGTGCGCCATCTCGCGCAGGTTCTTCTGCTCGTCTGTGAGCGTGAAATCGACCATTCTCAGATCTCCTTACGGGCTGGCACGTGGATATAGATTGACTGGTCAGTCAATCCAGTTGGAGCGTAGCGAACAGCCGGCCAATCGGCAAGAATCAGAGTTCGTGCAAAGCGTGCCCTCGATGCTGTTGCCGGCCCTGGCGACGAACGTGCTCGCCTTTGTGATCTTCGGCGTGATCTCTTTGTCGGTGATCGTGTCGCTGCTACTGCTGTCGTCGGGCGCCGGCAGCGTGTACGACGAGATCGGGCGTGGTGGGATCTCCCGCGAGGACGAGTACGACCGGACGTCAACACCAACCCCACCGGGGTCGGTGGCAACTCAGGCCGAGCGTGAGCGGGAGATACGCCAGATGCTGGGTGCCCGCAGCGAGCGTCTCGTGCGCAGGGGCCAGCCGGCGCTGGATATCGATGCCGAGCTCGCCAAGCTCCTGGCGAACGAGCCGGCGCCCCCACCTGATCCGGGGCTTTTGGCGGAGGTGCGACAGCTCGTGATGGCCCGTAATGATCGGCGTATCCGCCAGGGACTGGAGCCGCTCGACGTGGACGCTGAGGTGGCGCGCACAATCGCGGAGCTTGGGCCGTGAACACGACAGTCGCACGGTGGGGTATAAACGGCAAATGACCAACGCCCGCCGCTTCCAGCTCGACGAGATCACCATCCGTCCCGGCACCTATTTCAACCCGCAAACAGAGATCATGATCGTGGTTGACGACTCGCCGGAGGTCGACCACGAGATCTTCGAGGCCGACGAGTTCGACGGCGAGGAGTGGGTACTGATCTCCGAGGAGTCCCCGCTGGACGAGGACAAGCGCGATGACCTTGTGGAGCGCTTCCAGCTCTCCCACGGCGCTAGCCCCGACCTGCTGCCCGAGGACGACGACGAAGACGAAGATGACGAGGACGATGACGAGCTCGACGGGGTCGAGGAACTGGAGCTTGAACCGGAGTGAGCTGACGGACGCGTGGCCGCAGCGCAACTGCCACGTGTAGCGATGTGTTCGAGAAGCGTGCCGCTGCTAACGGGAGCCAGAGCTGCAAGCGCTCATGCAGTGACGATGATGGGCGCGCGTAGCATCCGCGTCGTGCGCGCCCAGCGTCTCGCGGTGCTCGCCCTCGGCCTGTTGGCCCTCGGCGGGGCCGCCTCCTCTTCTGCCCTCGCCAGAGGACCGATCAGAGGACCGATCGACGCTCGAACGGCGGATGCGCTGGCACCGGTGCGCAGCGGAGTCCGTGCCCACACGGCCGCCAGCCATGGCCCAAGCGTCTCGGCGGCGCTGCAGAGCCTGCTGCACAGTGCGGCGATCAGCGAAGCTGTCTACCACCAGGACTACTCGGCATATGTGGCCGCTAAAAGCTCGCTGGGAAAGCTCAGCGGTACGCGCCAGAGCGAACTGGGCGCGGTGCTGGCGAACGTGCAGGCAATGGCGAGCGCCAACGAGCTGATCCCATCGCGTCTGCCGGCGCTGTTCCTGACCCTTGAACGCAATCGGCAGTGGTGGACGACGGAACCGCTGCTGGGCACCGACGAGCGCGTGAGCTTTCCCGGCAGTCACATAGTGTGGGAGCACTACCCCGGCGAGGGGATCGAGATCCAGTGGTTGGCGACGTTCGGCGAGGCCAACGGCTACTACCTCTCGGGCAACGAAAACGCCAATCTGCGCCAACTGCTGGGCGAAGTGATCCCGCTGGCGACCAAGCGCGCCGGCGGCATCGCCTGGGAGTACATGTTCCCGTTCGACGGCGGCGCTCCGCCATGGACCAGCGGCCTGTCCCAGGGAACCGCGTTGCAGGTGCTGGCGCGCGCGTGGTCGCGCTTCAAGGAACCGGCGGACCTGACTGCAGCGCAGCAGGCGCTGGGGATCTTTCGGACGCCGCCGCCGCAGGGCGTGCGGGTCACGACCCCGGCCGGCGCAATGTACGCGGAGTACACCTACGCACCAAGCGACAGAATCCTCAACGGCTTCATTCAGTCGCTGGTCGGCCTGTACGACTACACATCGATCACCAAGGACCCGGTCGGACTGGCGCTGTTCGAAGCGGGCGACGCCGAGGCCCGGACGATCGTCCCCTTATATGACACGGGCGCGTGGTCGATGTACGACCAGTTCGGCGAATCAGACCTCAACTACCACGAACTGCTCACGGAATTTCTCCAGCACCTGTGCGAACGCACCAGCAAAGGGCTGCCGTCGGCGAGCGGCGCTCCGGCGAGCACCCCTCCCACGCCCACCGCCACCTCCACGACGCCAACGTCAACCACCACAACGACCACCACCTCCACCACGCCCATCTCCAGTACCGGCGGGGCCGGTGCTGCCGCGGTCAAGCCAAACGCCCGCCTGTCACAGACGAGCACTCAGATCCCAGGCGATCAGATCTACTGCACGACCGCCCAGCGCTTCACCGCCGACCTGCACACTCCACCGGTGATCTCGCTGCTCTCCAAAACGCTGCGCGGCGGCACGCGAGCGGGCGTACAGCTTTCGCTATCGAAGATCTCGACCGTGAGCCTCACCGTCCGGCAAGGCTCCAAGATCGTGTGGACCAACAGAGCCTCCGTCGAACGTGGCAAGCCGCGGCTACTTTGGATCACCCCGAGCAACGGGGGGACCTTCTCGGTGGAGCTCACCGCGACCGATCTGGCAGGCAACTTCTCAACTACGACCGGCACAGTCGTAGTCAGCCGTCATTAGCTTCAGGCGCCACGCCTAGACTAGGCGCAAGTGGCACCCATCGAGACCTTCCGCGGAAGCGAGCAGCGCATATGACCAGGCTCACGGACGTATGGCGGGCGCTGGCGTCGGCACAGCGGCGGGCGGCGCTCGCGTCGCTGGGGTTGTTCGTGTCGATGTTCCTGCCGTGGTACGACAAGACGGACACGGTCGTCGTGCACAGCGCCGCCAAGGCGACACAGACGAGCCTCAGTGCGTTTCAGGCCTTCTCGTTCGTCGAGGCCGCCGTGCTGCTCGTCAGCGCGGGCGTGCTCACGATGCTGTTCTCCCGTGCCGAGGGGCGTGCCTTTCATCTTCCCGGCGGTGACGGCGCGATCGTGATGCTCGCCGGCGGGTGGACGGCGTTGCTGATCTTCTATCGGCTGCTGGACAAGCCGGAACTGCAGGGCAACAATCGCTTCCTTTCCACGGTGGGGGTCGAGTGGGGGATATTCATCGCCCTGCTGCTGGCGCTCGGGCTGATCTTTGCGGGTGCACGCATGCGCGCGGAGGAACGGCCCGAACCGCCGCTCAGGCGCGCGCGGCGCGAACGACCGCGCCCACCCGTGGGACCACGCCCGCCCATGGAGCCACGAGCGCCGGAGGATCCACGCCGCCCGGCAGAGCTGCGTCCTGCGAAGGACGGGGAGGCGACGGTCGTGACCTCCTCAGCGACGCGCCGACAGCGCCCCGGACCGGTGGCCGCGCGCGAGGCCGAAGCGCCGCGCCAGCGCGGCCGCTTCCCGCCGGCTCCGCCTGCATCCTCCCCGGGAGGGGAGCAACTTTCGTTCGAGGACCCTCCTACCAGGCCGGAGTAGTCCGTTCGAGAGGCGCGTATCGCAGTTGCGATACAGCGTCCGCGTGGCCGATCAGCCGGGCCGCCACACCCGGCACCGTCTCCCCCACGCCGGCGACATCCACCTTTCACGTCCACGCCCAGCTGGGCTGCGCCGGCGGCGGACACCTATCATTGCGGTGACGATGCCCGACACTCCCTCGCCTGCATCATCGAAGCTCCCCACCACCGTCGCCGAGGTGGCGAGCGGACTGCGCTCGGTGGGCTACCTTCCGGGCGAGTCCACGGCGCTCGTCTCCTTCTTGGCGACGAGATTGGGTAAGCCGGTGCTCGTCGAGGGACCAGCCGGTGTGGGCAAGACTGAGCTGGCCAAGGCGCTCGCCTCCTACCTCGGTCGTGAGCTGGTGCGCCTGCAGTGCTACGAGGGCCTGGACGAGGCGAAGGCGTTGTACGAGTGGAACTACCGCAAGCAGCTGCTACGGATCCAGGCGGAGGCTTCGGACACCGGCTGGGAGGCTGTGCAGGAGGACATCTTTGGCGAGGAGTTCCTGTTGGCGCGTCCGCTGATGACGGCGATCGCCTCCGAGGAGCCGGTGGTGCTGCTGATCGACGAGATCGACAAGACCGACCAGGAGTTCGAGGCGATGCTGCTGGAGGTGCTCTCAGACTTCCAGATCTCGATCCCGGAGCTGGGACGCGTGGAGTCGCGCACGCACCCGATCGTGCTGCTCACCTCCAACAACTCGCGTGAGCTGACCGAGGCGCTGAAGCGCCGCTGCCTGTACCTGTGGCTGGACTACCCCGAGCTCGAGCACGAGCTTGAGATCGTGCGCCTGCACGCTCCGGAGCTCTCAGAGACGGTCGCCAGGCGCCTGGTGGAGGTGATCGGCATGGTGCGGGAGCTCGACCTGAAGAAGCCACCGTCGATCGCCGAGTCGATCGACTGGGCGCGAGCGCTGCTGCTGCTCGGCGTCAAGGACATCGACGAGGACACGTTCAGGGAAACGATGTCGGTGATCGTCAAGCATCGCACCGACATGGATGTGGTGGCAGACCGTGTGGGTCTGAAGCTGCGCTCGCCGGCCGATGTCGCCTGAGGGCCTGCCGGCACGCATCCTGGAGCTGGGCGAGGAGCTGCGCCGCGAAGGCGTGGCGGTCGGCACCTCGGAGCTGCTGGACGCGTTCGAGGTCCTGGGTGAGATCAGCTGGACATCGCAGCAGGACTTCCGCGAGGGGCTGGCGGCGACGCTCGCCAAGAGCCAGGAGGACCGCCGTGTGTTCGAGCTGGTGTTTGACCGCTTCTTCTTCCGCGCCACTGAGATCGCCGCCGCCAACCAGGGCATTCGCGAGGAGGACAGGGCTGCGCTTGGGGAGCTGTCTGAGGCTGAGCTGGAGGAGCTGCGCACCCAGATTGCGGCTGCCCTGCGCGATGGCTCCGAGGGCGCGATGCGCGATCTCGCGCGGATGGCAATCGCCGCGTTCGCCCGCCGCCAGGAGGGCTCGGGGGTTATCGGCGTGGATGTGCAGCGCATCCGCCGCGCGCTCGGTCTGCGCGCGGAGGCCCAGCCGGAACTGCCTAGCGAGGACCCGCGACGCGAGGGGGTGCCGCGAGACGCGCTACGCCGCTTCGAGGCGCTGCTGCGTCGCGAGCTGGAGCGTGCGCAGATCGAGCGCACGGGCAGTCTCCCGCCGGCGCGGGCGCTCGGCGAGCTCGACCGGGCGCTGCCGTCAGGTCCGCTGGCAGATCTGGCGGCGGTTCACCGTGTCGTGGCGCAGCTGCGTCGACGACTGGCCACGCAGGGCATGCAGAACCGCGGCCATCGCCGCCATGCCCATGTCGACGTGCGGCGCACGATGCGCGCGTCGCTGCAGACGGGCGGCGTGCCTGTCGTGCTCAAGTACCGCCCGCGCCGCCCCAAACGTCCGGAGATCTACGTGCTGTGCGACGTCTCCACCAGCGTCACCTCAGCATCGGTGTTCTTCCTGTCGGTGCTACATGCGCTGCACGACACGTTCCGCAAGATGCGCTCGTTTGTGTTCATCGAGCGCATTTCGGAGGTCACCGACATCTTCGAACACGAGCGCAACTTCAAAGCCGTCAGCGAACGGATCTCTGGCGACGCAGGCGTGGCGGACATCTCCGGCTACACCGACTACGGGCGCGTGTGGTCGGAGTTCCTGGTGCAGGTCGAGGACGACCTGCACCCGCGCGCCACGGTGATCGTCCTTGGGGATGCGCGCACCAACGGGCGCGATCCCCGCGCGGACGTGTTCGCACAGATCGCATCGCGCGCCGGGCGCACGTTCTGGCTGAACCCCGAGCCGCGGCTGTACTGGAACTACGGCGACTCGGTGATCGCCGCCTACGAGGAGTTCTGTACGGCATTCGAGTGCTGGACGACCGCCCAGCTGGAGGATTTCGTGCGAGCGTTGACTCGCCCGGTGATCAGCGCGCCGCGCTAGCATCAGCGCACGAGCACAGCAGACACCAGGGGGGCTGGCGGGAAGGCCGGCTGAGATGGCGCACAGGGAGCGATCCCCCTGCGCCGACCCTTTGAACCTGTGGGGTAATGCCCGCGGAGGGAGCGAAGTGCCAACTGAACTGCAATCCCCTATTGAGCGCCAGCCCCAGCGGGCGGCGGGCGGCGGGGAGATCGTGCTGGAGCACGTCAGCCACAGCTACCGCCGACGCCACGGCGCGGACGTGCAGACGCTGACGGATCTCTCTCTGCATGCGGGCGACGGCGAGCTGTTGGCGGTGGTCGGGCCCAGCGGCTGCGGCAAGAGCACATTGCTGGAGCTGCTTTGCGGGCTGCAGTCGCCCGACAGCGGCTCGATCGCATGCCCACCGGCGGTGCTGATGCCCCAGCGTGATCTGCTGCTGCCGTGGTTGAGCGCGCTCGACAATGCTGCGCTGGCGCTGCGCATCGCCCATCTCGCGCGCGAGCGGGCGCGAGCGCGGGCGGACGTCTTGTTCGTCGAGCTTGGGCTGGACGGCTTTCAGGACGCCCGCCCGTACGAGCTCTCCGGCGGCATGCGCCAGCGTGTGGCGTTCGTACGTACGTTGCTCGCGGGCAAGCCGGTGCTGTGTCTGGACGAGCCGTTCGGGGCGCTCGACGCGATCACCCGTCTGGAGATGCAGGACTGGCTGGCGGGGACGCTCGCCCGCGAGCCACACACGGCCGTGCTGGTGACCCATGACGTCGAGGAGGCGATCCTGCTGGCCGACCGTGTCGTCGTGCTCTCAGCGCGGCCGGCGCGTGTGATCGTCCAGCTGGAGGTAGGGCTCGAGCATCCGCGTCTGCGCACCGACCCCGAGGTGGTGGCTCTGCGCGAGCGGGCACTAGACGCTTTGGGTATGGGCGCACGCCGGTGAGGGCTGCTGCGCTGCGTGTCCCTGCCTGGCTGGCGCCGATCGTGCTTGCCGTCGTCCTGCTCGGCGCCTGGGAGCTGTACGTCGATCTCGCGGGGGTGCAAAGTGACCTGCTGCCGGCACCCCACGCCGTGGCGAGCGCCCTGTGGAACAACGGCAACCTCGTGTGGAGGAACTTCACGGTGACGGCGGAGCAGGTCGTGCTCGGCCTGGCGCTGGCGCTGGGGTGCGGGCTTGCGCTCGCCGTGGCGATCCACCTCTCGCCGCTGTTGCGCCGCGCTGTGTATCCACTGGCGGTCGGCTCGCAGGCGGTGCCGATCCCGGTGATCGGCGTGCTGCTGGTGTTCTGGTGGGGCTTCGGCCTGTTCCCGAAGCTGGTGGTGATCGCGCTGATCTGCTTCTTCCCGGTATTGGTCACGACCGTCGACGGCCTTGCTGCCGTGGACCCCGAGCAGCCGAAGCTGCTGCGCACATTCGATGCCTCACGCTGGCAAACATTCCGTTTCGCCGAGCTGCCGGCGGCGCTGCCGGCAGCTCTCAGTGGGGCGCGGATCGCGCTGGCGGTCGGCGTCATCGGTGCGTTCATCGCCGAGACCAGCACCCCCAGCACGGAAGCGTATTCCGGTCTGGGTCACGAGATCATCACCGACGCCGGCGGTTTCCAGACCGCGCGCGCGTATGCGGCGACCACGGTGTTGTTCGTGTTCGCGATCGCCTGCTTCTATGCCCTTGCCCTGGCCGAGCGCCGCCTGGCGCCATGGGCCAACCGATCGAGAGGAGACACCCGTTGAAAGCTTCATCAGCTGTCCGCCGAGGTATCGCGACCCTGTTGTTCACCGTGTCCCTGGCCGTGTCGCTGTCGGCCTGCGGCGCCAAGCAGGACGTGGTCTCCTCCGCGAGCACGAAGCCCTTCAAGGTGATGCTCGACTGGTTCCCCAACGCCGACCACGCCGCGCTGTACTCCGCGATCGCCAGCGGTGACTTCCACGCGGTCGGCCTTGACGTGCAACCGGTGATCCCCGCCGAAACGGCCGAACCGCTGAAGCTGCTCGCAGCGGGGAAGGTGGACATGGCGATCTCCTACGAGCCCGAGGTGCTGCTGGCTCGCGATCAGGGCCTGCGAGTGGTCTCCGTCGCGGCGCTCGTGCAGCGCCCGCTGACGTCGATCATTGCGCTGCCCTCAGCCCACGTCAGCAGCGTGGCGGACCTAGCCGGCAAGACGGTGGGCACCGCCGGGATCCCATACCAGGCGGTAGAGCTGCGAAGCGCCCTGCAGAGCGCCGGCGTGAACCCGGCGAGCGTGAAAGAAGTGAACGTCGGCTTCAACCTCGTGCCGGCGATGCTCTCCGGGAAGGTCGACGCGACACTGGGCGGCTACTGGAACTACGAGGCGCTCCAGTTGTCCCTGATGCACAAGCACCCAGTCACGATCCCCATCAACCAGGCGGGCGTTCCCAGCTACGACGAGCTCGTGCTGGTCGTACGCGAAGGCGAGGCGCGCAGCGACGGCCAGGACCTGCGGGCGTTCCTGCAGGCGCTGACGCGCGGCGAGCGCAGCGTCCGCTCCAACCCCGCCGCAGCGGCTGCACTGGTGCTCAAAGCCAATCCTTCGCTGGAAGAAAAGCTGCAGCTGGAATCGATCAAGCAGACGCTGCCGGCCTCGCAACCGGCCAGCTCGAGTGACCCGTTCGGCTGGCAGGACCCCTCGGCGTGGGCGTCCTTTGGCAACTGGATGTACGTGCACGGGCTGCTCAAGCACAACCCCAACACCAGCGGCCTGCCGCCCTTCACCAACGAGTTCCTACCTGGACAGGGGATCTGATCGAAAGCTCGGCGCGCACAGCAGCAGGCGTGGCGCCCGTCGGCGCTGCTGGTCACAGCGGCCAGTAGCGCCCCACCTGCGATACGGCAGCCGCCGTCGGCGAGTCCTGCTCGGGCAGCGGCTGCAGGGCGTACTCGCTGCCCTGACCCCGGCCGGCGAGCACGGGCAGGATCGCGCACACGCACTCGGCCAGCACGCCCGGGTCATACCCGCCCTCCAGCACCACCCCCAGCGGGACGCCGGCGGCATCGACCATGTCGTGTACCCGTGCGGCCATAGCCACGAACGAGCTCGTCTGCAGCCGGCATCCGGCCAGCGGGTCCTGGGCGTGGGCGTCGAACCCGGCGGAGACCAGCACGAGCTGTGGCTCGAACGCGACGGCCGCCGGCAGCACGACCTGCTCCAGCAGCGCCAGCCACAACGGCTCCCCCGAGCCGGGCGGCACGGGCAGGTTGATCGTGTAGCCCTCGCCGGCACCGGAGCCGGCGTCCTGGAGCGGCCCTGTGCCTGGGTACAGCGGCATCTGGTGGATGCTCGCGAACAGCACGTCCGCGCGCCCGCGAAAGATCTCGGCGGTGCCGTTGCCGTGATGGACGTCCCAGTCGAGGATGAACACGCGGCGCAGCCCGAGCTCTGCGATCGCCACAGCCGCAGCGACAGCGACGTTGTTGAACAGGCAGAAGCCCATTGCTCGCTCGCGCTCGGCATGGTGACCGGAGGGCCGCACGCCGCAGAAGCCTACCGGCGCCTCGCCGGCCAGCAGCGCGGCCACCATTGCCCCGGCCCCGCCTGCGGCGTGCAAAGCGGCACGAAATGACGACTGGCCGACGAACGTGTCCGGGTCGATCGCCCCGCCGCCGCGTGTGCACAGCTCGGCGATCGAGCGCACGTGCGCCGCCGAGTGCACGAGCTCGAGCTGATCTTCGCCGGCCACCGGCGCCTCGCGCCGCTCCCATCCCAGCCAGTGGCGCTGTGCCAGCGCGCTCTCCAGCGTCAGCAGACGCTCCGGGGTGTCGGGATGCTCCGGTGAATACACGCGCGGGTCGTGCTCCAGGCACGCCGGATGACTGAAGTACAGGGCGCGCGTCACGTGAGCTGCGCTGGTTCGTGGTTCACTGCTGCAACTATGGCGCAAGCGAGGTCCACGGGAACGATGCGGGCGATGGAGTTCGAGGGCGTGGGCCAGCCGTTGCGGGCTGTGGAGCGGCCGATCCCCGAGCCGGGGCCCGGCCAGCTGCTGCTACGCGTACAGGCGTGCGGGGTTTGCCGCACCGATCTGCATCTGCTCGACGGCGAGGTGGATATCCCCTCCCCGCCGCGCATCCTCGGCCATCAGATCATCGCCACAGTCGAGTCGGGGCACAGCGCGCGCCTCGCAGCGGCGGGCGGCGACGGTCGCGTCGGCGTGCCGTGGCTTGGCTGGACGTGCGGCGAGTGCGTGTACTGCACCACCGGACGCGAGAACCTGTGCCCGAACGCCCGCTTCACCGGACGCGACATCGATGGCGGCATGGCCGAGTACACGGTGGCCGACGAGCGCTACTGCTTTCCGATCCCAGCGAGCTATCCGAGCGCGCAGGCCGCGCCGCTGCTGTGCGCCGGCCTGATCGGCTACCGGGCGCTGCGGATGTGTGGCGAGGCCGAGCGTGTGGGCCTCTACGGCTTTGGCGCCTCTGCGCACATCCTCGCGCAGATCTGCAGCTGGCAGGGACGTCGGGTGTTCGCCTTCACCCGCGCGGGTGATGAAGCGGCGCAGTCCTTTGCGCTGGAGCTCGGCGCCGTCTGGGTCGGCGGCTCGGAGGAGAGCCCGCCGGAGCCGCTTGAGGCGGCGATCGTGTTCGCGCCGGAGGGAGCACTCGTACCGCTGGCACTGCGCGCCGTGGCACCCGGTGGCACCGTCGTGTGCGGCGGGATCCACATGAGCGACATCCCGGCGATGCCCTACAGCATCCTGTGGCAGGAGCGCAGCGTGCGTTCGGTGGCGAACCTCACGCGCCGCGACGGCGATGAGCTGCTGGCGCTCGCGCCCCGCGCGGGGGTAAGCACCCGAGTGACGACCTATCCTCTGCACGACGCCAACGAGGCGCTCGCGGATCTGCGCGCCGGACGTTTCACCGGAGCGGCGGTTCTGGTGCCTTAGGCGGCGGCCGCGCAACGACTGGATGTCGGAACGATTCGGCATCACGTCGCGCGTGTTGTATTGTCCAGCCAGGCCGGCTCGGCTCCGACTCGGCCCGAGACGAGGAGCGATGGCGAGCGCAAGCCCAGAGAAGACCAGATGGATGCGGGGCCCTTCGACTCCGCTAAGGGGAGCCCTGCTGGGGCTGCTGCTCGAGCGTCCGGGTCACGGCGGCGACCTGGCCAACCGGCTGTCCGTGCGCCTTGGCGAGACGTGGCGTGTGGACACCAACGATGTCTACAGGCTGCTGGAGCAGCTGGAGAACACAGGGCTGGCGGCCTCCCGCGACGAGCCCAAGCGCAATAACCACCGCCGCACGCATCTTGTCTACTACCCGACTGAGCAGACACCGGAAGCACTGACGCTGTGGATGGAGACGCTGCTACCCAGGGAGCCTGTGCGCTTGGGGCTGCAGGCGAAGTTGTCGGTGGCACGTCAGCAGGACGCGCCACGTGTGCTGGTGGCACTGAAGGCGTATGAGCGCGAATGCCTGGTGCTCGCCCAGCTCGTGTCTCCGACCGAGGGCCCCGGCCGCTCGTGGACGGCGCTATGCATGGATTGCACGCGCGACGCCGTCTACGCGCAGCTGCAGGTCGAGATCGATTGGGCGACGCGCACCCGCAGACGAATCAACGAGTTTCTGGAAGTCAGCCACTAGCGCGATCGCCGCGATGACGCCGCTGCTCTCCTTTCTAAACGTCAGCAAGAGCTACCCCGACGGTGCTCGCGAGATCATCGTGCTTGACCGCGTATCGCTGGACATCGACCCCGGTGTCTCTGTCGGCGTCTACGGCACGCGTCGCTCGGGCAAGTCGACGCTTCTACGCCTTGCGGTTGGAATCGCACTGCCGGACGCCGGCACGATCCGCTTCGATGGGCGCAACATCTCGCAGATGGCCGGCAGCGAACGTGGTCGCCTGCTACGAGGCGAGATGGCGTTCATGTCCGCAGCGGATTGGCGCGCCAATCCGGGAGAGACGGTCGTCGACCATGTGGCCACCTCGCTGGGCAGTGAGGGCCTGACGATGCGTGAAGCCAGACGCCGGGCGATGCATGTGCTCGACCAGGTAGAGGTCGGCGCAGCGGGAGCCCAGGAGCCGACCACTTCACTGTCGCTGACCGAACGCGTGCGGGTGATGCTCGCGCGCGCGCTGGCTCGCGAACCGCGGCTGCTGGTACTCGACGAACCTGCGCTGTTTCCCAGCCTCAGCGACCGTGACAGCTTCTACACGATGCTGCGCGCAGCCGCACGCGAGCGCGAGATGGCGCTGCTGGTCGCCTCCGAGGAAATGGCCGCGCTGCAGGGCTTCGGCGTGTTGATCTCGATTGCGGATGGCGAGCTGATCTCGACCGAGGCGCGGGCTACCGTCGTGTCGCTGCCCGATCGAAGACGTGCGGGCGCGGAGCGCTCGGGGCAGTGAGCGCGCTCGAGCTGCGCGATGTCGTCAAGCACTACTCGAGTGGCATAGAGACCATCAAGGCAGTCGACGGCGTGTCACTGACGGTCTCCGGCGGGGAGTTCGTGGCTTTGTACGGCCCGAGCGGCTCGGGCAAGACGACCCTGCTGATGCTGGCCGCAGCGCTGTGCGTCCCCGACAGCGGCACGGTCTCCTTCGACGGACGGGAGCTCAACGAGCTCAACGAGCGCGACAGCGCGCTCTACCGTCGCCGCGATGTCGGCTTCGTGTTTCAGGCCTTTCATCTGATGCCGCACACCTCAGCGCTCGACAACGCCACGATCAAGCTGACGGGTGGCGGCTGCACGCTGCGCGAGGCGCGGCGCAGAGCGCTGCCGTGGCTTGAGCGCGTGGGAATGACGGCGCGGGCCGAGCATCCGCCAGAGCTGCTGTCGATGGGTGAGCGTCAACGGATCGCCATCGCCCGAGCGCTCGCCAATGAGCCGCGTCTGTTGCTCGCGGACGAGCCGACGGGCAACCTCGATTCGGAGCGCAGCCGGGAGGTGCTTGCGCTGATGCGCGATATCTGCCACGAACGTGGCATCCCAGGCCTGCTGGTCACCCACGATCCCGACGCAACGCAGTTCGTCGATCGCGTGCATACGCTGAGAGATGGTCACCTGGCAGACGGGATGAGCCCGGAGCCCGCTACGACTCGCCTGTGAACTGCCGTTTGAACCCCGCGATCGCGGGACTGCGCTTGAGCATGTTGGCGCACCTCTACCGGGTGCGCCTGCGTTCCCACGCTGTCCAGGAGCTGCTGGCGGGCAGCGGCATCGCGGTTGGCGTGGCCCTGGTCCTGGGCGTCCTGGTTGCCAACGCCAGCCTCACCGGCTCGGCAGGAGAACTCGTCCATCAACTCATCGGCTCGGCACGCCTACAGCTTGCGGCACGCTCGCATGACGGATTTCCCCAGTACCTGCTCAGAAACCGCCACCAGCTGGCAGGCGTGCGTGCGACGGCGCCGGTGCTCCAGGAGAACGTGGCAGTGGTCGGGCCGCGAGGACGCGAGTCGGTGCAGCTGCTGGGCGTTACTCCGGCGGTGGCGAGCCTGGGCAGCTTCGGTACGCGCAACCTCGGACTGGATTCCGGCTTTCGCTTCGCTGGTGGGCTGCTGTTGCCCGCAAGCGTCGCCGCCGCTGTCGGCGCGCATCCAAATGGCCGCGTCACCGTCCTGGCCTTCGGCGCCGCCCACACGATCACCGTGGGTGGCGTGCTCAAAGCCGCGCCGTTCGGAGCGCTCGCCTCCAGTCCGGTGGCTGTGACGCCCCTGGCGATCGCCCAATCGCTGACGGGTATGCGGGGTTTAGTCACACAGGTTCTCGTCGAGCCCCGACGCGGACAGGAACACCTCGTGGCGAGCGAGCTACGCACGCTTGCCGCAGGACATCTGAACGTGCTCGCGGCGAACAACGACCTACGGCTGCTCGAACAGGCGGTCAAGCCCAACGACCAGTCCACCGAGCTGTTTGCCGCGATCAGCGTGATGGTTGGCTTCTTGCTGGCGCTCAACGCGATGCTGCTCACCGTGCCGGAGCGACGACGCTTCGTGGCGAACCTGCGCATGCAGGGCTATGACTGGCGGCAGATCATCGTATTGCTGGCATTTCAGGCGATCGTGCTCGGCGTGGCTGCCTCCGCGGTGGGGGTTCTTCTCGGCGCGGTTCTCTCCCACGCGTTCCTGCACCGCATACCCACCTACCTGACGACCGCCTTTCCGATCGGCGACGTTACAGCGCTGCACGCTGGAACCGTGCTGCTGGCGCTCGGTTGCGGCGTGCTGGCGACGATGCTCGCATCGCTCTCCCCCGCGCTGGACCTGCGACCGAGCCGTCCCACCGACGCAGTCCTCCGAGATCGCTCCGGCGGCAGCGAGGTGATCGCATTGGGGACGGCAATGAAGTTGGCGACCCTCGCCGCCGCGTTGGTCGCTCTGGTAACGGCAATGGTCTTGATCACGCCACGCCTGACGATCGTCGGCGGCATGGCTCTCGCACTGGCGACCCTGCTGCTGATCCCCATTGTGTTCGCGGGCGTTGCACGAACGCTGCAGTGGGGCGGGGAACGCGTGCGCAGCAGCTCGCTGATCGTCGTCGTGTCCGAGCTTCGTGCGATCACAACCCGGTCGGTAGCGCTGGCTGGAATCGCCGCCTTGGCCGTCTATGGCAGCGTCGCGATCGGCGGGGCGCGTGCCGATCTGCTGCGCGGCCTGGATAGGAACTTCACGGAATACCTGCACACGGCGCAGATATGGGTGACGACCGGCGGCAACGACCTGACCACCAATGCCTTCAACGCCGAAGGCGCCACCACGGCGATCGCCCGTGCTCCGGGAGTCAGCTCAGTACGCGTCTACCAGGGCGGATTCCTCGATGTGGGCCGTCGCCGTATGTGGATCATCGCCAGGCCTACAGGCGATGCCTCACCGATTCCCGTCAGCCAGCTGCTGCAAGGCGATGACGCGCTCGCCACGCGCCTGCTACGGGCAGGCGGCTGGGCGACGATCTCAGACGGCTTTGCCGAAGAACACCACCTCCGCGTGGGCAGGGCCTTCACGCTGCCGACACCGGCAGGCCCGGCTCGCTTTTCGGTGGCGGCAATCACGACGAACCTCGGCTGGTCGCCCGGCGCGATCATCATCAACACGGTTGACTACAGCCGATACTGGGAGACAACGCAGCCCTCAGCGCTGGAGGTGAACCTGCGCCCGGGTGTGGGCGAAGCGACCGGCAGACGGGCGGTCGCGCGGGCTATCGGCAAACGGCCGGGACTCGGTATCCAAACTTTCCGCGAACGTCACACGCAGTACGCAAATGACTCACGCCAGGGCCTGTACGCCCTCAGCGAGATCTCAACGCTGCTGCTGATAGCGGCAGCACTGGCAGTCGCCTCGGCACTGAGCGCCGCCATCTGGCAGCGACGCGCGAGACTCGCGTCGTTGAAGATCCAGGGCTACGCCACGGCGCAGCTGTGGCGTGCATTGCTGCTGGAGAGCGCGGTCGTGCTCGGCATCGGCTGCGCCGTCGGCGCCGTGGCAGGTGTCTACGGTCACGCGCTTGCCAGTCGCTGGCTGAGGATCGAGACGGACTTCCCTGCGCCGTTTCAGTGGGGCGCGGGCAGAGTGCTGCTCACGCTGGCGCTCCTCGCCGCCATCGCGCTCGCCGTGATCGCAGTTCCCGGGCTGTTCGCAGCGCGGGCCCCGGCGCGCACAAGCTTTCAGGAATGACTATGTATCGACGCTCAGACAGACGAAACTGTTCGGGTGGTCGATTCGACCCGAAGTCGCCTCTCGCTGGCGGGTGTGTTCGCTGGAACCGCCTCCAGATACTGGCTCGGCGTTTTCCCGCTCCTCGGCCACGAGCTTCGCCACTGGCAGAGGCGGGCACATGCGATACCCGACCCGGTCCTACGTAGGCTGGCGCTGATCACCCAGCGGCGCGAGCGCGGGAATCTCGAAGGGGCAGCCGCGTTCGCCGTTCTGGTACCGCGCGCACACCGTGCTCAAGTGGTACGCGCCGTCGTGGCCTTCCAGGCGGTATACGACTACGTCGACACGCTCGCCGAGCAACCCTGCGAGGACCCGGTCGCCAATGGCCACCAGCTTCATCTCGCGCTGGTGACCGCGCTGAACCCAGATGGCCGCCACGTCAACTATTACGAGCACTCGACGGGTAACCGGGACGCTGACTATATGAGGAACTTGATCGACACGTGTCGATCTGCGTTTGCAGCACTTCCCTCACACATCTCCGTGGCCGAGCGGGCGACGAGCTGCGCCAAGCGCATGGTCGCCTACCAGAGCCTCAACCACGGCACATCGGGGAACGCTCGTGGTGCGCTCGCCAGATGGGCCGAGTCGTTGACGCCGGCGGGAACCGGGCTGCGCTGGTGGGAGACGGCTGCCGCCGCTGCATCCTCGCTGTCCGTGTTCGCGCTGATCGCCGCTGCAGCGCAGCCGGTCCTGCGCGCAGGTGAGGCAGCAGCGACCGAAGCTGCCTACTTCCCGTGGATTGGCGCGCTACACGTGCTGCTGGACAGCCTCGTCGATCGCAACGAGGACATCGTCGAGGGTCACCACTGCTTGATCGATCACTATGCCTCGACCGAGGAGACCGCCGCCCGTCTGAGCGCCATCGCGGCGCAGGCGATGCGCGCGACCGAGCTGCTGCCGAACGGCACGGAGCACGCGATGATCGTTGCCGCCATGACCAGCTTCTACCTGTCCGCACCGGCCGCCGCCACACCACAGACAGCACCGGCGACACAGCGGGTGATGGACAGGATGGGAGCGTTGGCCACGCCCGCTATGGCCGTGCTGAGAGCACGGCGCGCGGTCGAGCAGATGCTCAGCAGCAACCTTGCCGAACCAGACCAGCGCGTCGGCGCCGGCCCGTCCCGTCGCTGAAACCTCGAAACTCAAGTATTGGATTTTCCACTTGCTCGAACAGGGCTGAAGACGCATGATTGCGGCTGCGTGAGGATGGATTAAAGGGTGAGCCACGTATGGCTCATAAGGTCCAGATCCCGCTTTCGTCTCGCCAGTAGCCGAGCCGGGTGCCATGCGGCGCCCGGCTCGCAGTTTGATTTCCCCGATCACAGCGCGATGAGCGACAGTGGAACCACGATAGAGCTGACACGCACGCAGATCGACCAGATCGTGCGCGGCAGCTCAGAGGAAAGCCGGATCGCCGGCGTGCTACGCAGGCTGGCCGATCGCGAGCTTGGCGAGACCTACGCGAAGCTCTCAGCGAGCCCGCGCCTGTCGCGCTCGCTGATGCTCGGCCTGCTGGTGTTCGCCTGCTTCCCCGCCGACGGTGAGGCGCTCGCCGTCACAGACGTGGCCACCAGGCTGGAGCTCAGCCCCAGCACCACCCATCGCTACATGAGCACTCTGCTGGCCGTTGGCCTGCTTGAACAGGACCCACGCACCCGCCGCTACCGGGTGCCATCACAGCTGTAGCCCGCTCCTCCTCGGGATCGCGGCGCTGAGTAGGCGTTCCACGCTTCGTAGGCGTCCACGCTGCGCAGGCGTCCAGTGTCACGGCATCAGCAAGTGCGCTGCGGCCATGCCGGCCCACTCGCCGTACGGGGCGAACAGCTCCCGAACCTCCAGCTCCTGCGCAACCGCCTGAGGGTCACCGCCGCTGAGCAACCGTCCGACAATCTTCAACAGCCCAAGATCGCCGGCCGGGACCTGGTCGTGGCGACCCTGGCCGTGCAGCGCGAGCATCTCCACCGTCCACGAGCCAACCCCGGGGATCGCGCGCAATCTGCGCCATGCACGCTCGTGGTCGCTGCTGTAGAGATCCACGCGGCCGCGTGCCACCTCGCGCGCGGCAAGCACAAGCGCCAGCGCGCGCGAGGCGCCGAGGTCGAAGGACTGCAGCAGCGTCGGCGCGGTGTCCGCCAGCACGGACGCCGTCGGCAGGTCGCGCAGGCCGTTGTCGCGGCCATCCCAGCCGACCGCTCGGCGTCCCAACGACGCCACCACGCGCCGCTCGATCGCTGCCGCGCGCTCGTACTCGATCAGCTGCTCGCAGATCGCCCAGGCGAGCGCCTCGAAGGGCTCCGGACGGCGCTCGGCCCGCAACCACGGCCGCCGCCGCAGCGAGCGCCCGATCAGCGGATCGCGGGCGAAGCGTCGCAGGAACGGCCGCAGGTCGTCGTCGACACCCAGCGCGAAGCGCATGCGCTCGATGCCGTATGCGGCGCCATCACGTGTGGCCGCGCGGGCGCCGAACAGCACCTCACCGCCGGCGGTCAGGGCGACTCTGACCACGACCGGCAGCTCGCCGTGGTGAAGCAGGCGCTCGAGGACTGCGCCGCGCCGGCGCAGCATCCCATCGGCACCTGTCCAGCGCGGCAGTCGAAAAGAGCCCGTGCCTCCGGCGGGCACCACCTGCGCCCGCAGCTCGACCGTCTCGGCCGGCGTGCCGGTCCTCAGCGATTCCCGCCGGGGCCGCCGAGCAGATGCACGTCGACGAGAAATGAGCGGCTGCCGACGATCTGGACAAGCTCGCCCGCCTTGCCGCCCTTGCGAGCGCGCTTGCCCTTGGACAGCGCCGTGGAACGATGCTGGCGGCGATGCACAAGGCCCACGACCGCTGCGCCGGCGACGAACCCACCGGCGGCCACGGCAGCAGCCTGCACCGCTGTTCCCGCTGAGCGCCAGTCCCCGGTGAGCGCACCCGACGCCTGCTGTGCCTGCACCACATAAGGCCCATCGGCGAGCACCGGAAGCGCGTCGAGGGCCTCGCCGGCGCCGGCGCCGTCCAGCTGATCCTGCGACGCGGCTGACTGCGTTGGCTCGCTCACCTGCTCAAGTGTAGAGGGAGCCTCAGACTGCTGCTACAGGGCGCGCTCGTAGACGCGATAGCGACGCTTGATCTCGCCGCCCATCCCTTCCATGGCGCGGTTCATGGGCTTGTTGACCTCAAGTATCCAACCCATCTCGCCACCCTTCTGGGGCGTGCGTTCTGCCGCGTCGAAGTGCATCTGGTAGAAGCGTGCCGCTACCCCCGTGTGCTGATAGGCGGGCTTCACCCCCAGTGCGAACACGTACACCGCGTCGATCTTGCGCCGCTCGCGCAGAGCCGTCAGCCAGCCGAACGGAAGCAGGCGTCCGCGTGGGCGCAGCTTGGCCAGCACCTGGTTGTAGTCGGGCAGCGTCAGCGCAGCACCCACCACCTCGCCGGTGTCCGCTTTCTCGGCGATCATCGCCCAGTTCTCGTCGATGACCGGCCCCAGCTTCTTGGCGTAGTGGCGCACCTCGCGCTCGGTCAGCGGCACGAAACCCCAGTTGCGTTCCCAGGCGGCGTTGTAGACCTCCAGGAAACGGCGCACCTCCGCCTCGTGTTCGCTCTTGCGGTAGTTACGGCACACGATCCCGTGCTCGGACTCGACTTTCGCCGCCATCTCCCAGATCGCCGGGTGGACTTTGTCGCGGCCGGTCACGCTCAGGCTCCACATGTACATGTCCATCACCTTCGTCATGCCGACGTGCTGCTCGAGCAGCTCCTGATAGTAGGCATGGTGCCAGGGGTTGAGGATGATAGGTGGGCTCTCGTGGCCCTCGACCATCAGACCGGCCTCGTCGTTGGTGGTGAAGCTCATCGGGCCGATCATCGTGCCGGCCCCGTGCTCGCGCAGCCATGACTCGGCCGCGGCCAGCAACGCGCCGGCGGCCTCGGGGTCGTTCTCACACTCGAACCAGCCCCACAGCCCCCAGTCGTTTCCCTGGAACTCCTGTAGATGGCGATCGATGTGGGCGCTGATGCGCCCCACCGCGCGACCGTCGCGCCAGGCGAGGAAGTACTGCGCCTCGGCGTGCTCGAAGAACGGGTTCTTGCGCTGATCCAACTGCTCCTTGAGATCGCTTACGAGCGGCGCAACCCAGTTGGGCTCGTTACGATAGAGCCGCCACGGCAGCTTGATGAACGTGCTTAGCTCGCGTCGGCTGTGCACCGGCCTGATTTCCACTGCCATCGCGTCGAGCACCCTATATGCCCCCTTCGATAGACGTCTTCGCCAAGGTCCGCGGCCACGAGCGCGAGGAGCTCCTGCGCGCCGCGCGCGAGGCCGATCTGATGCCGTACTTCCGCACCGTCGAGTCCCCGGCTATGCCGGTCGTGGAAATGGAGGGTGCACCGCGGATCATGCTCGCGTCCAACAACTACCTCGGGCTGACGGGGGACGAGCGCGTGATGCAGGGCGCCGAGGATGCGCTGCACCGCTATGGCACGGGCCTGACCGGCTCGCGGCTGTTGAACGGAACGACGCCGCTGCACCTGCAGCTCGAGCGCGAGCTGGCCGAGTGGATGGAGACCGACGACGCGATCGTGTTCACGACCGGACATCAGGCGAACGTGGGCACGCTCGGGACACTGCTGGGTCCCAGCGACACCGTGATCGTGGACTCAGCCGACCACGCCTCGATCCTCGACGGGGCGTTGATTTCCAAGGCCAAGATGCGCCCGTTCCGCCATAACCGCATGGACAAGCTCGAGCGCGCCCTCCAACGCGCTCAGAGCGACGGCGGCGGCGTGATGGTAGTGGTGGACGGCGTCTTCTCGATGGAGGGCGACGTGGCCCCGCTGGTGGACATCACCGAGCTGTGCTCGCGCTACGGCGCACGCCTGATGGTGGACGAGGCCCACGGCGCCGGCGTGCTCGGGGCACGAGGCGCGGGCGCCAGCGAGCTGCTGGGAGTCGAGCGAAGCGTCGATCTGCGCATGGGCACGTTCTCCAAGTCGCTCGCCGCCTGCGGTGGATTCATAGCGGGCCCGGCTGAGGTGATCGAGTATCTGCGTATCGCCTCGCGCTCGTTCCTGTTCACCGCTTCCGCCGTCCCGGCGGCGCTGGGAGCGGCGCTGGCGGCACTGCAGATCGTGCGCTCGGACGAGGGCCCGGCGCTGCTGGCGAAGGTGCTGGAGCGCGCGCGCTACCTCGCCGACGGCCTGACGGCGATCGGCTACCGGACGCTCAGCGGCGAGCCGGTGCGCACGGGACCTGGCGCGGACGCGCCGCTGCAGAGCATCGTCACGCCGATCGTGCCGGTGCTCGTCGGCGATGACTGGAAGGCGGCGCTCCTGTGGCGCGCCCTGTATGACGGCGGCGTGTTCACCAACTGCGCGCTGCACCCGGCTGTGCCTCCCGGAGGCGCGCTGCTGCGCACGAGCGTGATGGCCACGCACGACACGCCCACGCTCGATCGTGCGCTGGAGGTGTTCGCACGGGTCAAGCGCGAATTCGAGGCAGAGCACGGAGCGCTGCCGCAGGCCGAGGCGAGCTGAGGCCGACCGGCCGATACGGCCGGTCACTTGTCCGCTTCTTCACAAGTGCCGGGCGAAGCGAAAAAGATCGCTTCTAGCGGACGAAGCGCCCTCCGAGTGGTTGACCGCAGACCCCGTCCTGACATAGCTTCCACATGCGCTCTGCAAGACCGTCTTAGAGATTCACCCGACACACGCCGTAGCGAGGGGGGCGATGTGGCGGGACAGCCGCAAGTGCCAGCGGCTGGGTTTCCTGCGGCCTGACGAGCGCGTAACCGTCAACAAGCAAGCACGTCATCGCAGCGCGAGGCTCGCGGCGATGACCGGGAGAGTGCCTAATGAACGCGACAGCGCCAGCTGCCCCTGCCCCTGCCCACACCGGTCCGCAGTACATGCGTGCCCTTCAGCGCGCAAACGAGGTTCGTCTTGCCCGTGCCGAGCTGAAGCGGCGCGTGGCCATCGGCGAGACCCATGTCGCCGAGGTGATCCTGGATTGCCCGTGGGAAGCTGAGAGCATGGCCGTCGCCGATCTGCTGATGAGCCAGCGCCGCTGGGGCCAGACCCGCTGCCGCAAGTTCCTCGCCCAGGTCCCGATGTCCGAGAAGAAGACCGTGGGGTCGATGACCGAGCGTCAACGCCGCACGCTGGCCGCGATGCTCACCGCCGTGAACCGGGGTCGCGCGTGGAGCGCGACCCCATGGCTAACGGACAGCCTGACGAGAGCTTGAGCTGCCACCACCCGGCGAGCATGCCGATCAGACCAAGCCGGGGACGCACCTCCCAAAAACCACACACGCCCTGCCCGAGATCCCTGACGGGCAGGCGTACGAACTTGTAGCGGCCGGGTTCTAGGCGCATCTGCTGCAGCTGCTCGCGCGCGAGGCGCTCGTGCTGTATGCGCTCGGTGACCTTCGCCCGCAGGTCCTGCACGGCGGCGGCGAGCCGGTCGCGCGAGCGCTCCAGATCTCCAAGATCGAGCAGTGACGGCCCTCCGGTGGCTCCGGCGGGCATGGCGGCAGGCGCGCAGATGTGGGGAAAGCGCTCGGCGACGATCGCCGAATGCTCCCGCTCCAGGCGCGCGATCTGTGCTCGCAGCGAGGCCCTCGCGGCGCGCTCTGCAGCCGACCGGTATTGCGATGGCGCGCCGGCGGCCGCTTGCAGCCGGGCGAGCTCTGTACCCCGCGCGATCGTCCGCCCGCGGTCGGGACCGTCGCGATCGATGACTGGCTGCTCGTGCTTGCTCACGCCCGCCTCCTTTGCTGCAGAGCCGAAAATTCTACCAGCGCGTGCGCGCGATGGCTGCGGGCGCCTACGGCTGCTCGAGCGCCGACCGGCAAGTCCACAGCGCCTCCTCGACGAACAGGTCGGGGACGCCTGCGACCTGGACGGCGAACAGCGTCACACGGCGCGTGCCCGCTTGTGGCACGTGGCCTGGCGCCGGCTCGCCGAACAGGATCGCCAGCGCCGTGGAGGAGTCGGCGACAACCAGGCGGCCGGCCGGGAGTACGGGAGCCTCCGCCGCTCGGCCGAGTCGCTCCCCCTGCAGACTCGCGCGGATGCCGAGGGCGCCGTCCACCGACTCTGCGTCGAGCGCCCACACTGGAACCCCTGTGTCCACCAGGGCGAGCAGCAGCACGTCCTCGAGCAGGCAGCGCGTGAGAAAACCGCCGCGCAGCATCCGCTCCAGGATCGCCGCCTCGATCGGGGTTCGCTCCGTGTCGGGCTCCAAACCGATGTGGCGGTAGAAGACTCGGTACGCGGCGGGCACCGGCTCGCGGCGGATGCCAACAGCGCGTGCTCCGCGATAGCGGTTGGACAGCTCGGCCAGACGGCGGCGGACCTGCGGCGGCGAGCTCCCCGTCAGCGGCTGCTCGCGTGTGTGCAGCGCCTCGCCGATCAGCAGCCGCAGACCCGGCAGCTCATCCTCGACCTCGGGGGCGCGCCAACCGGTGATGGACTGGGCACCGTCGCTCAAGCGCTCGGCTCCCGCCAGCCGCGAGCCCGGGAAGCGCTCACCAGTGCGCTCACCCGCGCGCGCAGAGCGGCAAGCGTGGGGGTCTGCAATAGAGCCTTGCTCTGCACGACGCCGCCGGGGAAGGCGAAGTTGACCTGTGGGCAGCTGAACACTTTGTAGAGCGTCGCCAGCGCCCCGTCTTTGTCCAGGCCCACGGGCATGCTCAGCCCCCGTGCGCGCACGAGCTTGCGTATCTGGCTGCGCTGGCCACCGATCGCCACGGCGGCGAAGCGCACGCCGGGGAAGCTCCGTAGAAGCGCCTGCATCCTGCCCAGCACCGTCGGGCACGAGGCCCCGTCCACGAACAGCGCCAACACCACCGGCCCCTGTTCGTAGAGCTGGCAGACGTTCAGTATCTGCGCCCCGCGTACGGCGCATGCCGGCACATTCCCATCGGCACCCTCGTGAGCATGCGTGGCGATGTTCGCTTCACCCTGCAGGTTGCCAAGCGCCAGCGGCGCTGCAAACGGTGGGAGCTTGTGGCCGGGCTGGATCCCGGTGGCGTCGTTGGACTTGGCAAGCAGCGTGCTGATCAACACCAGCGCCGCGATCGCGAGCCCCAGCAGTCCGGCGTAGCGCGCGTACCGCGGCCGGCTCACGAGCGGACCCGTACCTCGCGCAGGCGACGTGTCACCGATCGACGATCGGCCGCCACCGGCTGGCCGCGACCACCACTTTCCCCCTCCGGGGACGATGCGGCGGCCGCGTCCGCGATCACCAGCGTGGCGGGTAGCGCCACGAGCACGCCCACGAGCGAGACGCTCAGGTCGATCAGCGTCACCAGGCCGAAGTCGCGCAGCATCGTGATGTTCGACAGCACAAGCACGCCGAAGCCCACCGTGGCGGTCGCTCCGGACGCAGCGACTGCGGCACCGGTGCGGCGGTAGCTGCGCCGCAGCGCCTCGATCGTGTCGTAGCCCGCCAGGCGCTCCTGTCGGTGGCGCTCGGACAGGAGGACGCTGAACTCGGTGGAGATCGCGATCACGAGCGCGCCGAGCGTCACCGACATCGGGTTCAACGGCACCCGCACCGCGAACAGGATCAGCGCGGACCATCCGGTGGCCAGGACGATCGGCACGAGCGGCACAAGCGCGCGGCGGCGGTCGCCGCGGAAGGCGAGCATCAGCACCAGCGCAACCGCCGCCAGGCCGACCAGCAGCGTCTCCAGCCGCCGCCATGGGTCGGCCACCTGCGAGCCGGATGCCGCGGCGAGCACCGGCAGGCCCACGAGGTTGGCGCTCACGCCGGCGGGGGGATGCAGGCTCGAACGCATCTGTTCGATCAGCCGCTGCTGCTCGTCGAGGCTCATCAGGCGGATGCCAAAAGCAAGCGTGGCCGTGTGACGGTCTGGCGCGATCACGTCCTGGGAGAAGTACGACGGGATCGCGCTCAGCAGCCCGTTGACTTCAGTCTGTGAGAGCTTCGGCGTCTTGGCTGCGCCGGTGGTGCGCCCCGCGAACAGGTCCGGCAGCGAGAAGGCCGGACACAGTCGCGCCTTGCTGCAGCCCCGCGAGGAGCTGTAGCCGAAGCGGGCAAGCACGTTCTTCTGGTACTTGGTCATCCATTCGATCGTCGCCGGCGTGGCCAGGTTCTTGCCCTCCAGCATCACGTCGATTTCCCCGCCGACGCCGGTGATCCGCTCGAGCGTGTTCAGGTTCTGCAGCGAGCTCAAGTTCTGCGGCACGAGCTTGGTGATGTCGGTCTGCACCTTGGTCTGCGTGTCCAGTCCCCAGCCGAGCGCAGCCAGCACCAGGCCGGCGCACAGCACGCGTCCGGGATGGCGCACGGAGCCGACCAGCGCGGCGCGCGTGATCACACGTGTCAGCGGGTTGTCTGCCACGAGCTCGCGAGCGCCCCGCCAAGCAGACGCAAGCTGCGCCGCCGCGAGCCCACCGCCGGCGCGAGCCGGGCGTGCTCCAGAGGCCAACGCGACCGCCGCGGCGCCGACGGTGAGCGCGCAGAGCAGAGCGATGGCAACCCCGACCACGAGCAGCACGCCGAAGCCGCGGACCATCGGCACGGGCGAGAGCAGCAGCACGAGCATCGCGGCCGCGCTGGCCGCGCAGGCGGCGGCGATCGTGGGCGCACCGAGCGCTGCGGCACCGCGCACGAGCGCCTCCCCGTCGGCCGCGCCACCGGGCTTGGCGGCGACGCGCTCCTGCTCCTCCTCCACCCGCGCTTGGAACTGGATCGCGTAGTCGACCGCCAGGCCGACCAGCACTGGCAGCACAGCGATCGAGGCCATCGTCAGCGACGCCCCCACCAGCGACAGCGCGCCGAATGTGAGCGCGGCGGCGAGCAGCGCCAGTGCGAGCGGCAACAAGCGGGGGCGCCCGGTGAAGACGAGGCCGAGCGTGGCGGCCATCACCAGCAGCACCGCGATCAGCAGCAGCTCGATTGAGTGGCTGATCGAGCTGGTCAGGTCCGAGACGATCACCGGCTCACCGGTCACGAGGTAGCTCTCGCCGTGTGACAGCCGCCACTGAGGCATCCTCACGGCCTTGCGAATCAGGCCGATCGTGCGGATTCTCGCCGCTTCTGAGAGACCGGCCTTCATCCGCACCGATACCAGCGCCGCTTCCCGGCTCGGGAACAGGTACGCGAACCGAGACTTGGGCGTACCGGCGGGCTTGCTCGAGTCGAACACCACGTCCGAGACGAAGTTGGCGTCTTCGATGCTGGGTCGCGACGACAGCCCGTATTCGAGCGCAAGCGTAGCCAAGCTCTCTTCGAATCTCCCCAGTTCGACCTTGTGCGCCTGGCTTGCCAGCTTACGTGCCTGGGAGACCGGCAGGCCGCGCCCGAGCGCCGCGCGGTAGACGACCCGTTCGGCCTGTTTAGCCTGAGCTTCGGCCTGGTGGGTCTCGACGGTCAGCTGTTCGTCGATCCGTTCTGCCGCCTCGGCCAGGAACGTGCCGGGCCCGAACACAACCTTCACGGTCTTTGCACGCGCCAGCTGCCCGCACGGGCCGTTCTTGCCGCCCTCCGAGGCAAGCGCGCCGGCGGGAACGCTCCCGGACAGGCAGCCCTCGAGGCCGGCCAGTCGCTCGATGTCCGAGCTCAGCACAAGCTGCTGCAGGTTGCCCTTCACGAGCACCGCGATCGGCTCTTCGCCGAAGCTCCGATAGAAGCGCTGGGTGGCCTGGTATTCGGGGCTGGAGCTCGATACGAATGTGCTCTCGGCTGCAGTCGGGTGCAGGCGCAGGGCGAATCCCAGCCCACCCAGGCCGAGCACGATCGCGATCGCGATCACCAGCCGCGGCCGCCGGGCCGCACCGCCGGCGAGGCTGGAGAGGATTCGTGATGAGTTCACAGCTGAAGGCTATGTCGCCCAGAAATCAACCACGCCACCTGGGGACGACGAGGCGGTCGCCAGGTTTACTCCATGCCGAGGGGACCGACTGATTCCCCGGAGAGAAACTGGCGCACGAACGGGTTTTCGGAGGCGAACAGCTCCTCCGCGGGTCCGGATTCGACGATCCGCCCCTTCCACAGGACCGAGATGTGCTCGGCGACGCGTCGTGCGCTCATGATGTCGTGCGTGATCACCACGTAGCAACCGCCGTTCTCGGCGTGGACCTCCTTGATCAGCTCGCACAGCAGCGCCGTGCGTACCGGGTCCAGGCCCGAGTCGGGCTCGTCGAACAGCACGATTTCCGGGTCGAGCACGAGCGCACGCGCAAAGCCGGCGCGCTTGCGCATCCCGCCGGAGAGCTCGTTGGGCATCTTCGCGCCCTCTCCCCCCAGGCCGACCTCGCTCATGCGTCGGTTGACGATTTCCCCGATCTCATCCTCGCCCTTCTCGGTGTGCTGGCGCAGCGGAAAGGCGACGTTGTCGTAGAGGTTGAGCGAGCCAAACAGAGCACCGTCCTGGAACAGCACCCCGAATTTCCTGCGCAGCGCGAACAGGTCGTCGTCGGACAGGCTCGGAATCGACACTCCGTGCACGAGCACGTCCCCCTCGTCGGGGTACAGCAGCCCGACGATGTGCTTGATGCAAACCGACTTGCCGGTCCCGGAGGGCCCGATGATCATCGAGATCTTGTCCTCCGGCAGCCCCATGCTCAGGCCACGGAGCACGTGGTTGCGACCGAACGACTTGTGCACGTCGATGAACTCGATCGCGTCAGGCGCCTCGGACGGGCGGATCGTCCCCGTGTGGTACTTGAACTCCTCGCCCTCCTCGTCGGCCATGCGGGCCCGCGCCGGGCCGGAGCGCTCGACCACGCCCGCCGGCGCGTCCTGTCGATCCCCCACTTCGGGCTCTGGGGGTGCGAACTCGCTTTCCCCGCCCGGCTCCAGCGGCGTAGCGTGGTGCTCGATCGCTTCGTAGGACTCCTCGGGCAGCTCGCTGCCGTCTGGTCGCTCCTCCGCCATCGCTAGCCCCCGATCGGGGCTCGCGCGTTGGTACCCCAGAAGATCTGGGTGCCGAATGCGTCGATCAGGTTCACGAGTATCAGGTTTAGCACCATCGACTTGGCCGTCGCCCTGCCCACCCCAACAGGCCCACCGCTGGCGTTGTAGCCGTAGTAACACGCCACGAGCACGATCGCCGTCGCCATCGTCATCCCCTTGATGACGCTGAACAGGAAGTCCCCCGGATTCTGGAACTCCCAGAAGATCAGCAGATAGCCACCGCTGGAGGTGTAGCCGATCTGGTCGACGACGGCGAGGTAGGACGCGAAGAACGCCACACCGATGGCCCCTATGTACATGAACGGCAGCACCAGCCAGGCTGCCAGCAGCCGCGTGGCACACAGGAAGGTCATCGAGTCCACGCCCATGACCTCGAGCGCGTCGATCTCCTCGGAGATCCGCATCGCTCCCAGCTCCGCCACGATCCCGGTCCCGACCTTCGCAGCCATCATGTAGCCGAAGACGATCGGAACGGCCTCGCGCAGGTTGCACCATGCGGCGAAGATGCCCGCGTAGTTGGGCGTACCGGTCGACTCCGTGAAGTAGGCGCCCTCGATGCCGCACGGGCCCAAGCCGATCAAGAACACAAGGCCCCAGATCACGGTCGTCGAGCCGACGATCAGGATTCCCGACTGGCGCAGCGCCTCGCCGAAGAACCTGAACACGCGCAGGCTCCACACGTCGCGCACGATGCCGCCGGTGAAGCGTCCGATTTCGCCCGTGGCCGCGAGCCATTCGCGCGGCATCGCAAACAGTTCGTTCATTACTTGATCACGAGAATTTGTGGATGCGTGGCCAGCAGGGTCTGCGTGAAGGCGTAGTTGAACGCACCGATCCCCAGGAACGCGATCACAACGGCCTCGTTGACGGCGCGCCCGACGCCCTCGGCACCACCGGAGGCGGTCATGCCCTTGTAACAGCACACGATTGCGATGATCGCGCCGAACACCGTCGACTTCAGCACCGACCCCCACAGATCGGTCACGTCGGCATTGGCGAACAGCGTCCCCCAGAACGGTCCCAGTGAGCCGCCGTTGTAGATCTCGGCGATGATGCCTCCGTAGATTCCGAACAACAGCGCGTAGATGTCGAACAGGCCGGTGACGACCATCAACGCCAGGAAGCGCGGCACCACCAGGTTCTTGACCGGGTCAACGCCGAGCACCTGCAGCGCGTCGAGCTCCTCGCGCACCTTGCGCGCACCGAGATCGGCGGTGATCGCCGTACCGGCGACACCGGCGACCACGATGGCCGTCGTGAACGGGCCGATTTCGCGGATCGCCTCGATCACAAAGAAGCCGCCGAGCCGGTCGAGCGAGCCGAAGATCCGCAGGAAGTCCGCCGCCTGCAGACCAGGGGCGCCGTAGTCGATCGCCACCGTGGAGATCAGCAGCGGGAACCACACGAGGCGCAGCGTGAACAGGAACTGGGAGACGAGCTCGCCACCGTACGGGTACGGCGGCCTCAGGGCGGACCAGATGGTCCGACCCGTGAGGATCATCATGTCCCCGAATTCCTCCAGCACGTGCCTCGCCGGAATGCCCGCGCGTTCGGCGACGCTGCGAACCATCTCTGCCTGCCCCTCCTCGGGTCGCCATCAGTGGTCAGACTAACTCTACGCGATGCGCCCCCTGTACGCCAACAACCAGCCGCGGACGATACGCCGCAGGCGGTGACGGAGCGCCACCGCCGCTGGTATCGTGGCGCGATCGTGAGGGGGAGGTGGAAAGGCTTCTGTGTGGTCCCGCGTCGCACTCGCGGCGCGCTTGTGCGAGCGCGCACGCTCGGGACCAACGGAACGCCAAGATGGCTCGGGGCGATCGCGCTCGCGGCGATTGCCCTGCTGGCCGCCGGCTGCGGTGGCGGCACCCGCCAGGATGCCGCCGAACGGCCTGTCGGCTACACGATGAAGATCATCCACGCGAGCTTCCCGACCACACAGACGATCTCGCGTCCGACGAAGTTCGAGCTGGAGGTGCAGAACGCCGGCAGCCGCACGGTGCCGGCGGTCGCGGTGACGGTCGACTCGTTCGACTACACCTCCAACTATCCCGAACTGGCAGCTGACAAGCGTCCCGTGTGGGCGATCGAACGTGGCCCCGGAGCGATCGCCTCACCGCCTGTGGAAACACAGAACGTCAGCGTCCCCGGCGGCGGTCAAACGGCCTACGTCAACACCTGGGCGCTCGGCGCGCTGGCGCCCGGCAAGACCAGGACCTTCATCTGGCGAGTGGTGCCGGTGAAGTCTGGCACCTACACCGTGCACTACGCGGTCGCCGCAGGGCTCGCCGGGAAGGCCAAAACCCGATTGGCCTCAGGCGCTGCGGTACAGGGGCAGTTCGCCGTCGACATCGCCGCCGCCCCCAAGCTGACCCACGTCAACCCGGCGACCGGCCGCGTTGAAGTCGGGCAGTTCCCCGCATCTCCCTAGGCGGGCAGGAGCTTAGCCGGGCAGGAGTCGCCCGGTTTGGCCGGGTGTCGAAAGCACGCCCCTCCGATTTCGCCATTGGGTGATCCCCTTCGGGCGCCTTGGCATTACGATTGCCTTCGGCTTTGCCCTCGTCGGAGCCCGCTTTCGGGTGGGCCCCAAATCTTCCAGGAGGAATTGACTCAGCTTATGCCCAGGACCCGTCAGCAAAATGTCACCGCCGCCCAGTGGAGCGCCAACGGCTCCGCGCTCGGGTCTCTCGACCTGACCCTCCAGAACAACCAGGTGTTCGGGGCCAACGTCTTCTCAGCGTCCGTCCAGCGTCACCGCCTGTCCAAGCAGGTGTACAAGGCGCTGCAGCGGACGTTCGCGCGCGGTGAGGCGCTGGACGCGACGATCGCCGACCAGGTGGCCCAGGCGATGAAGGAGTGGGCGATGGAGAAAGGCGCCACCCACTACACGCACTGGTTCCAGCCGCTCACCGGGTCGACGGCCGAGAAGCACGACTCGTTCTACGGCCCCGACGGCGATGGCAACGCGATTGCAGAGTTCTCCGGCAAGGAGCTGATCCAGGGCGAGCCGGACGCGTCCTCGTTCCCCAGCGGTGGCATCCGTGCGACGTTCGAGGCGCGCGGCTACACCGCATGGGACCCGACGTCGCCGGCGTTCGTGCTGGAAAACCCCAACGGGACGCTGCTGTGCATCCCAACGGCGTTCACCTCCTGGACAGGCGAGGCGCTCGACAACAAGATTCCGCTGCTGCGCTCGATGGACGCCCTTTCAGGGGTGGCAGTGAGCGCACTGGAACTGCTTGGCATCGATGACGCCAAGCACGTGTTCACGACGACCGGCTGCGAGCAGGAGTATTTCCTGATCGATGAGCAGTACTACTTCGAACGTCCGGACCTGCTGACCACCGGACGCACGCTGTTCGGCGCAAAACCGCCGAAGGGCCACGAGCTAGACGACCACTACTTCGGCTCGATCCCAGAGCGGGTGCTCGCGTACATGCTCGAGGTCGAGCTGGAGCTGGCAAAGCTGGGCGTACCGATCAAGACGCGCCACAACGAGGTCGCCCCCAACCAGTTCGAGGTGGCGCCGATCTTCGAGAACTCCAACGTCGGCTCAGACCACCAGATGATCACCATGCAGATCCTGCAGAACACGGCCCGCCGCTACGGCCTGGTCTGCCTGCTGCACGAGAAGCCCTTTGCCGGGGTCAACGGCTCGGGCAAGCACAACAACTGGTCAATGGGCACCGACACCGGGGCCAACCTGCTGGAGCCGGGCGACACGCCGTCGGAGAACCTGTCGTTCCTGTTCTTCTGCACCGCCGTCATCCAGGCGGTCAACATCCACCAGGAGCTGCTGCGTGCGTCGATCGCAAGCGCCGGACAGGACCACCGGCTGGGCGCCAACGAGGCCCCCCCGGCGATCATCTCGATCTTCCTGGGGACGGACTTGGAGAAGGTGTTCAAGGCGATCGAGGCGGGCAAAGTGCAGCCGTCGAAGCCGGGCTCGTTCCTCGGCTTTGGCACCCCGGTGCTGCCGCCGCTACCGATGCACGGGGCCGATCGCAATCGCACAAGCCCGTTCGCCTTCACCGGCAACAAGTTCGAGTTCCGCGCGCTCGGCTCGACGGCGGCTCCGGCATTCCCGAACACGGTCCTGAACACGATCGTCGCCGAGGCGGTCGACGAGCTGGCGGGCAAGCTGAAGTCTGCGATGAAAGGCTCGACGCTTGAGAAGGCCGTCACAGCGGTCGTCAAGGAGGCGTGGATGGCCAACAAGCAGGTCGTCTTCGACGGCGACGGCTACTCGGACGCGTGGCACAAAGAGGCGGAGAAGCGCGGCCTGGCAAACCTCAAAACGACTCCGGACGCGCTGCCGTGGATCGTCGACAAATCGACAGTCGCCACGTTCAAAAAGTACAAAATCCTGAGCAAGCGGGAGCTCGAGGCACGTTACGACGTTTACACCGAGCAGTACGTGATGAATCTCAACATCGAGGCAGAGACCGCTGCCTCGCTCGCCCGCACAATGGTGCTGCCGGCGGCCGTGAGGTATCTGAACGAGCTGAAGCTCACCGGCCTGGAGGATCTCGTTGGCGAGGTGGAGCCGCTGATCAAGGAGCTGCACTTCGCGCTGCTGAAGCTCGAGGACGCCAACCTCGACGAGAACCACCCGGACGCCTCGCCGATGAAGGAGGCCCTGTACATGCGTGACACGGTGATCCCGGCCATGGACGACGTCCGCGACGTCGCCGACCGCCTGGAGAAGCTGGTGGCCGACGACCTGTGGCCGCTGCCGAAGTACTCGGAGATGCTCTTCATCAAGTAGCTGGCGACTCGTGGGCGCTGCGCGGTGCGGCGTCCTCGTTCGCTCGTGTGCCGAAGCCGCTACAGCAAGAAGTGGCGGTGGCCTGTGGGCTGACGGTAGGTGCAGTCGAGCACCTGCTGGCAGCGCTCCAGCCAGCCGTAGTCGTAACCGGCGCGGATCCCGAGGATGATCGCCAGCTCATAGTCTTCGGGGCCGAAGCCGGAGGCGTCGCGGCGGGGATCGGGGTCGACGCCGTACAGGTCCTCGCCGTCGACTCGAAGCAGCGATACGAGCGGGTCGTGGAAGTCGACGTGGACCCCCTCGGACAGCAGCCGCGAGATGATCTCCACCACCGGCGCCCGAGCGGCGTCGGCGATGCCGGGCTCATACGCGACTCCGACGACGAGCACACGCAGCTCGCGCAGCGCCCGTCCAGATCGCAGTAGCAGCTCGTGCGCGCGCATGGCCACGCGATACGGGCGCACAGCGATGATGCGCATTGCCTCCTCGGCGAGCACCGCCGGGCTGTTGCGCTCCCGCAGCGAGTGCAACAGGTAGTGCGGCTCGACGCCGACGCCGTGACCGCTCAGTCCGGCGTTGGGGTAGTGCGCGATGAGGCTGGAGGGCACCGTGGCTGCAGCATCGCTGACCTCGCCGGGATCGAGCGCCTGGGCGCGGCAGGCGTCGGCCATCTCAAACGCAAGCGCGATGTTCACAGCGTGGAAGCTGCTCGCATACAACTTGACCATCTCTGCGGCTGCCGGAGAGGAGACGCGGTGAATCCGTTGGCAGATCGGGCGCAGCAGCTCTGATGCATGCCTGAAGCAGCTCTCGGTCACGGCGCCCAGTACCCGAGGCGCCTGCAGTCGCGCATGGGTGGACACGCTGGGGTCAAGGCTTTCCGGCGAGAACGCGACGAAGACGTCCTCGCCGACGCACAGGCCGCGCTCGGCGAGCGGCTGCACGAGCATCTCGCGGGTGCTGCCCACATAGGTGGTCGACGTCAGCACAAGCGTCTGATGTGCGCGTGCATGAGCCACGACCGCCGCGCACGTGCGCTTGAGGGCTTCGGTGTTGGGGCGCCCGTGCGAGTCGACCGTGGTGGGCACGCAGATCAACACCATGTCTGCGAGCTGGACCGCGTCGATCTTGTCGGTCAGCGTGAAGCTCTCGTCGCAGAGACGGCTCCGTAGGTCCTCGGCGCTCACCCCGAGCAGGTCGGCTCGGCCGCTGCGGATGTCGTTCAGCCGACTGGAGGACGTGTCGATGCCGACGATCCGAAAGCCCGCGCGGCGCAGCGCCAAGGCGCTGGGCAGGCCGACGTCGCTGAGGCCCACGACCGCCACGAGCGCTCGGTCTGCTTCCGCGCTGCGGGTGATGCGCAGCTCGCCGGCGGCCGTCGCCCGCTGTTGCTCGACCGGCGAAGCTTGCCCGCTTCGCTCGGTCTGATCCATGTCAGGTGTCTGGAGCAGAAACTGCGGTGTCATCGAGAAATCCCCCTACTCGCTCGACAGTTGCCGGGGAGTGTGGACCCTCGCGAATCGCCTGGCGGAGATGTTGGACGCTTGATCGATGCCGGCGTCCGGGCGGGACTACATGCGTGTCGTCCGCTTCGGGCTAGGCGCCACCGCGATGGGCGTCCTGGATCGTCACGTCCAGCGTGGCGCGACGCTCGGATGAGTTCGGACCGAGCACCTTCGCGAGACGCGGCGCAAGGCGTGCGCAGGCGGCGATCAGCGGGTCGCTGAGCCGGTGTAGTGCATCCTCGGGTAGCTGTTCATCGCGGGCGGCGATGGCGATCGAACCGAGCGGGAAGGCGTCGATCGGATCCAGCAGGGGGGCGCCGATCCCATTGAGGCCGGGATGGTTGGCGCTGAAGGAGACCGCATAACCGGCGGCACGGATGCGCGCGAGCGACGCGCGACTCGGCCGCGGCTCTCGACGCTGTCGAGCTCTGATCACCGCGTCAGCCTCCGCTGGTGGGAGATAGGCGAGGATCGCGGTGCCGCCGCATCCGGAGGTCAGCGGCGCCCGCTCGCCGACAGGCACCCTCGGGACGCTGGCGTCAGCCGGCGCTTTGGCCGATACGACTCCCAGCACGAGCACGCGGTGGTCTCCGCTGCGCAGGTGCAACGCAGCGCCGGCGGAGGCCAGGTTGGCGAGCTGGACGAGCACCGGCCGGGCAGCCTGCACGACAGCGGGGCGCGATCCGATCAGCGATGCAAGCGCGGCCGACCTCGTTCCCAGCCGGTATCCACCGTGGCCGACATGGTCGACGAAGCCCGCGTCCTGCAGAGCGCGGAGCGCCCGGTAGGCCTTGGACTTGCTGAGCTGCGTGCGCCCGACGATCGCCGGCAGTCCTGCGGGCTGCTCCATGCCCGCCAACTGCTCCAGCACGTGCAGCGCGCGCAGGGCTGCACCGGTGCCGGACTCGGGCGCCTCACTCGCAATCACAGCGGCTTTGCCCATCGGTTCATCCTGACATGAAGTTGCAGATACTGCAACTTCACTTGCGGGGATACAGCCCGCTGCGCCACGCTGAGTGAAGTTGGTCAAAACGCGAGCGCTCCGCCAGAACCGCTGAGCTCGCTCGCCTTCCGGGAGGTGGTCACGATGTCTCAGGGGTCGCGCCAGATGGCGCTCATCGCGTTCCTGCAGGCGCAGAACTGCTCGAACTACGTCGGCTCTTGGCGCAATCCCGCGTCGATGTCGGATTTCCTCTCCGCTGAGTACTTCCAGCGCATCGCGCGGACGCTCGAGGACGCGAGGTTCGACATGGCGTTCTTCGACGACCGACTTGCGATGCCGGAGATCTACGGGCGCAGCCCGGATCTCGCTGTGAAGTACGGCATCCGCTGCGTGAAGATGGACCCGACGGTGGTGTTGATGGCGATGGCGATGGCCACTACCCACCTCGGGCTGGGAGCCACGAGCTCGACCACTTACTACGAGCCGTTTCAGGTCGCGCGCCAGTTCGCAACCCTCGACCAGATGAGCGGCGGGCGCATCGCGTGGAACATCGTGACGTCGTTGAACGACGCAGAGGCCGCGAACTTCGGGCGCAAGGAGCATCTCGGGCATGACGAGCGCTACGACCGCGCCGATGAGTTCGTCGAGATCGTCACCCAGATGTGGAGCGCATGGCAGCCCGGCGCGCTCAAGCTCGACAAGCGCACCGGGGAGTTCGCCGACCCGGCCAGGGTGCAGCGCACCGCATACGAGGGCCGGTTCTTCTCGGTCCACGGCACGTTCACCGTCCCACGATCGCCACAAGGCCATCCCGTGCTGCTGCAGGCCGGACAGAGCGGGCGCGGGCTCGCGTTCGCCGGACGCTGGGCGGAGGTCGTGTTCGCTGCCTTCGCCAACAAAGAGATCGGCGAGGTCAAGTACAAGGCGATCAAGCAGGCGGTGGCAGACGCGGGGCGGGATCCCGCCCTGGTGACCGTGGCCCCCGCGGTGGGCGTGATCGTCGGCGAGACCGCTGAGCTGGCGGCGGAGAAGGAGCGCCTGATGCGAGCAGCCGCCAGGCCCGAGGACGGGCTCGCGCTGCTGTGCGAGACGCTCAACGTCGACTTCTCCGATCGCCCGATCGACGAGCCGTTCACCGACGCCGAGCTGGCGAGCATGTCCTGGCAGGGGCTCCGGGACAAGGTGATCACGCTCAGCGGCAAGCCCAACCCCACGGTGAGCGACTTCGTCAGCTACTCCGGCCGTGGGACGCTCGACGAGGGCCCGAGCTTCGTCGGCACCCCCGAGCAGGTCGCCGATCAGATGGAAGCCTGGTTTGAGTGCTGTGCCGACGGCTTCGTGCTCGCGGCGGGATCCGTCCCGGGCTCCTACGAGGACTTCGCGCGGCTGGTCGTCCCCGAGCTTCAGCGACGCGGCCTGACCAAGCGTGACTACCGCGGCTCGACGCTGCGCGCGAACCTCGGCCTGGCGCAACCGGGTGGCGCCGAGAGGCCGGGCTCCGAGGCGATCGCCGGCGGCGCCAGATGACGGACGTGAAGCGGGTGGCGGCGACAACGGTTCTCACCCCGACCGGGATGCTCGGCTACGGCTATCCGGTAGCCGACTTCTGGGACTGCGTCGAGCGCGGCGTCGACATGATCGCCGTGGACTCTGGATCGACAGATCCTGGGCCCTATCAACTGGGCCTCGGGGCGACACTCGTGAGCGAGGAGTCCTACGCACGCGATCTGCGACCGCTGCTGCAGGCCGTCCACGGCAAGCGCATCCCGCTGCTGATCGGCTCTGCCGGAGGCGCCGGAACCCGCGCCCAGGTCGACCAGATGGTCGAGCTGATCGACAGGCTCGCGGTCGAGGAGGGCTTGCCTCTCCGGGTGGCCGCCATCTACGCCGACGTGCCTGCGTCGGTCGTGATCGAGCGTCTGGCCGAAGGTCGCGTGGAGCCCAATGTTCGTGGCGAGCTGCCCAGCGAGCAGGACGTCGCGGAGACAGCGGCGCTGGTGGCACAGATGGGAGCCGAGCCGTTCCTGGCGGCGATGAACGGCGACGAGCGCGTCGACGTCGTCGTCGCGGGACGGGCTTATGACCCCTCTGCACACGCCGCATGGAGCATCGATCGCGGGGTCGAGCCGGGGATCGCATGGCACATGGGCAAGATCCTCGAGTGCGGCGGCGCATGCTGCGAGCCGAAGGGCGGCGGCGTGCTCGCCCGGGTGTTCGAGGACTCATTCGAGCTGACACCGATGAGCCCGCACCAGAGCTGCACGCCGCTGTCGGTTGCAGCCCATACGCTCTACGAGAAGAGTCGCCCGGACCTGCTGCCCGGCCCGGCAGGCGTGCTCGACGTCAGCGACTGCCGCTACGAGGCCCTCGACGAGCGCACAGTCAGGGTGACGGGCAGCCGGCTGCACGCGTCCGAGCGTCCGACCGTGAAGCTCGAGGGTGCTGCGGTCGTCGGTCATCGCGCGGTGTTCATCGGGGGTGTTCGCGACCCGATCCTGATCGAGCAGCTCGACGAATTCCTGGCCCGGGTGGAGCAGATCGCGGGCAGCCTGCACCCGGACCTCGCCTCCGGCGAGGCGGTCGTGCACTTCCACGTCTATGGCCGAGACGGCGTGATGGGCGTGCTCGAGCCGTCCACGGAAGTGCCCCACGAGGTGGGGGTGCTCGGCGAGGTCACAGCTCCCACCGCGGCTCAGGCGAAGGCGATCTGCACCACCGTCCGCGTCGCCGTGCTGCACCTGCCCTACCCGGGTCAGCTCGCAACCGCCGGCAACCTCGCGCTGCCGCTCAGCCCGATGGACAACTCGGTGGGCCCGGTGTGCGCGTTCACCGTCTTCCACGTGATGGATGCGACGGACCTCGACGTGTTCGAGATCTCCCATCGCCAGATCGGCGTCGCATGAGCGCAACCACTCCACTGAAAGACCTGGCGCAGGTGATCCGCAGCAAGAACGCCGGGCCCTTCGAGGTGACCTTCGACGTCATGTTCAGCGACCCGGCCGTGTATGCCCGTGTACGTGACAGCGGCGCACTGAGCCGTGAGCGTGTGTCCGAGCTGTACCAGGTCCCGGATGAGGACATCACCTGCTGCATGTTCTTCGAGCCTGCCCTGGCCTTCAAGTTCACGCTGATCAGGCGTGGCGAGCAGGGGGGCGTGGGCGAGCGCGACACCTTCGGCGCCCAGCAGCACGCACCGCTGCTCGACGTGGCGATTCCCGATGAGGCCGCTGAGCGGACCGGGAGTGCCGCCCGATGAAGCTGGCCAGGGCGACAGACGACGCAGATGCGCTTCGCGCCGTCTTCGCCTGCTTCCCTCAGGGTGTCTGCGCGGTCGCGGCGCTCCATCCGGACGGGCGCCCGCGGGGGCTGGCCGTGAGCTCGTTCACCTCGGTCTCGCTGGACCCGCCGTTGATCTCGGTATGCGTGGCGAACACCTCGACGACCTGGCCGATGCTGCGCAAGCTGCCCACGCTCGGGATCAGCGTTCTCTCCGCCTGCCAACACGCGGCGGGCCGTGCGCTGGCGGCGCCGGGCGAGGATCGCTTCGCCGAGGTGGCCTGGCGCGCCACCGACGAGGGGGCGGTGCTGCTCGAGGACGCGGCCTCATGGATGACGTGCTCGATCGAGGACGAGCTGTCTGCCGGCGACCACAAGATCGTCCTGCTGCGTCCGAGCAAGCTTGGCGCGGATGCGGCGCGCGAGCCCCTGGTCTTCCACGCAAGCCGCTTTCGTCGACTGATGGAGCCACCGGCGATCGCCGCATCCAGCCTGATCCCCAAATAGGAAGGTGATCGTCGCCATGACCGCCACGACCGACCCAACCGCCACGTCGCCCGCACTGGCGAGGACAATCGCGGAGTTCGTGCAGGAGCTCACCATCGAGGAGGTCCCTGAGACGGTGCTCGGGGTCGCCAAGCAGCACGCGCTGGACGCGCTGGGCATCGCCGTCGCCTCCAGTGGGATGGACTTCGGAGCGTCGGTGCATCGCGCGGCGCAGCGACTCGGCACGAGTGAGGAGAGTCGCGCGATCGGCTTCGGCACGAGCATGCCGGCACCCTCAGCGGCACTCGTCAACGGCACCCTGATCCACGGCTTGGACTTCGACGACACGCACATCGGCGCCATCTACCACGCCACCGCACCGGCTCTCGCAGCCGCGCTGACGATCGGAGAAGCCGAGCAGGCGGACGGCGCCACCGTGCTGCTCGCCCTCGTGATCGGCATCGAGGTCGGCTGCAGGCTCGCCGCCGCCGGCGCCGGCGAATTCCACGCCCGCGGCTTTCACCCGACTGCGATCGTCGGCACATTCGCAGCCGCCTGCGTCACAGCCAAGATCCGTGGGCTGGACGCGGAGCAGATCACAAACGCGCTGGGACTGTGCGGCAGCCAGGCCGCTGGGATCCTCGAGCTCCACGACTCCTGGCTCAAGCGCATGCATCCAGGATGGGCGGCCCACGCGGGCATCATCGCCGCGACGCTCGCCGAGGAGGGCTTTCGTGGTCCTGCCACCGTGTTCGAGGGACCCGGCGGCGTTTATCCCAGCCACCTTGGCCACACTCCCACGGCGGCCACCCTGGGTCTCGACCATCTCGGCAAACGCTGGATGACCACGGAGATCGCCCTCAAGCCGTATCCGTGCTGCCACTTCATCCACGCCTTCGCCGACGCCGCGCTCGCGCTGCTGGACGAGCTGGGCGTCGAGCGGCTGAGCGCCGAGGAGGTCACCGGCATCGAGTGTCCCACCTCGCCGGCCGTGATCCCGATGGTGACGATGCCCGTCGAGCAGAAGATCGCCCCTACGACAATCTACGACGCGCTGTTCAGCGTGCAGTATGTCGTCGCCGGCGCGCTGAGCACCCGCCGCGTCGATCTGGCGTCCTTCTACGACGAACCGCTCGATAACCCCGACGTTCTCGCCATGGCTGCGAAGGTCGTCTGCCCACCCGACGAGGAGAGCGACTTCCCCACGCACTTCCCCGGCGAGGTCGCACTCCGACTTGGCGATGGGCGCGCCCTGCGACGGCGGATACCGGCCAGCTACGGAACGCCCGAGAATCCCATGTCGGATGCTGACGTCAGGGCGAAGTTCACGTCCAACGCCATGCGACGCCTTCCGACCGAGCAGGTGCAACATCTGGCCGAGACCGTCGAACGCCTAGAGCAGCTCGATCGCATCTCGCCGATCCTCGATGCCTGCACCGCCGCCACGCCATGAGCTCCCCTGCCCGTGCCGCCGAGCAGCCCGTCGAGCCGCGAGCCACTGCGCCGTTTGCCTCGATCGAGGAGGCGCTTGAGGAGATTCGTGGGGGTCGGATGGTTGTGGTTTGTGATGACGAGGATCGTGAGAACGAGGCGCGCCATTGATCGAGCGTGTCGTCGCGACACGCCTACCGACGACGTTCGGTGACTTCCAGGCGGTGGGGTACCGCTCGCTGGTGGATGAGAAGCATCATGTGGCGCTGGTGAAGGGCGAGGTCGCGGGGCGCGAGGATGTGCTCGTGCGGGTCCACTCGGAGTGCCTCACCGGTGATGTGTTCCACTCGCTGCGCTGTGACTGCGGTGAGCAGCTGGAATCCGGCTTTGTCGATGATCGAGCGTGAGGGCGCCGGCGTGCTTTTGTATCTCTCCCAGGAGGGCCGCGGGATCGGCCTGTTGAACAAGCTCCGCGCGTACCGCCTGCAAGAGGACGGGCTGGACACCGTCGAAGCCAACGAGCGCCTCGGGCTACCCGCAGACCTCCGCGACTACGGCATCGGCGCGCAGATCCTCGTCGACCTCGGCCTCAGCTCGATCCGGATCCTCACGAACAACCCCAAGAAGATCAGAGGCCTGGAGGGCCACGGACTATCGCTCCCCGTCGGCTTGACATGGCCGTAGGCCGTGACCTGGAGAGCTGAGCATCGGCATCCAGCTCGCTGATCTCTAGCATTGCCTGCAATGTCCGAGCGCAACTACCTGCAAGCGATCTCCGAGCGCGTCGTCATCTACGACGGCGGCATGGGCGCCACGCTGGAGCAGTTCGAGCTGACAGCGGAGGACTACGGCGGCCTGCAGGGCAAGTGCCATGAGGCGCTGGTCCTCAACCGCCCCGACGTGATCGAGGGGGTGCACGCCTCGATGCTGGAGGCCGGCGCGGAAGTGCTGGAGACGGACACCTTCCAGGGCTCGCGGATCAAGCTCGGCGAGTGGGGCCTGGCGGACTACACGGTGGAGATCAACACCAAGGCCGCGGAAATCGCGCGCAAGGCCGCCGGCGAGCACCGCTACGTGGCCGGCTCGATCGGCCCCACGGGCTACCTGCCCGCCTCCGAGGACCCGTCGCTCGGGCAGATCCGCTTCGGCGAGCTGGTGGCGGTCTTCACCGAGCAGGCCGAGGGGCTGATCGACGGCGGCGCCGACCTGATCATCATCGAGACCGCGCAGGACATCCTGGAGGTCAAGGCGGCGGTGTTCGGCGCGCGCGCGGCGTTCAAGAGCACCGGCCGCACGCTGCCGATCCACACGTCCGTTTCGCTCTTGCCCAACGGCGGCAAGATGCTGCTCGGCACCGACATCTCGGCGGTGCTCACAACGCTTGAGGCGCTGAAGGTGGACGTGATCGGCCTGAACTGCTCGACGGGCCCGGAGGACATGCGCGACGCGATCCGCTTTCTCGGTGAGCTCTGCCCGGTGCCGGTTGCGTGCATCCCCAACGCCGGGCTGCCGCTGCAGGGCCCCGACGGCGAGACGATCTTCCCGGAGAAGCCCGAGCCGCTGGCCGATGCGCTGAAGGAGTTCGTGGAGCGCTACGGCGTGGGAGTCGTCGGTGGCTGCTGCGGCACCACGCCGGAGCACATCCGCGCGATTGCCGAGCGCGTCGCGGGCCGACCGGTGGGCCCGCGCCCCCTCCCCCGTCCCCCGCATCTGTCGTCGATGATCGCGGCGACCTCGCTGCAGCAGGAGCCGGCGCCGACGATGGTGGGCGAGCGCGTCAACTCGCAGGGCTCGCGCAAGGCCAAGGAGCTGCTGCTGGCGGATGACTACGACGGGCTGGTGCAGATCGCCGAGGACCAGGTGACGGGCGGCGCGCACGTGCTGGACCTGTGCGTGGCGTTGACGGAGCGCACCGACGAGGACGAACAGATGCGGCTGGTGGCGAAGAAGGTGTCGCTGACCCAGCCGGCGCCGATCCAGGTGGACTCGACCGAGCCGGAGGTGATCGAACGCGCGCTCGAGCAGATCCCCGGGCGTGCGATCGTCAACTCGGTCAACCTGGAGGCCGGCCGCGCCAAGCTCGACCGCGTCGTGCCGGTGGCGCTGGCGCACGGCGCTGCGCTGATCGCGCTGACGATCGACGAGGTGGGGATGGCGAAGACGGCCGAGCGCAAGGTGGAGATCGCCAAGCGCATCCGCGACCTCTGCTGCGAGGAGCACGGCCTGGACCCGCAGCTGCTGATCTTCGACTGCCTGACGTTCACGCTGACGACGGGCGACGAGGAGTGGCGTCCATCTGCCGTAGAGACGATCGCGGGGATCAAAGCGATCAAGGAGCAGATCCCGGACGTGAAGACGTCTCTGGGGGTCTCCAACGTCTCCTTCGGCGTCTCCCCGGGTGCGCGCGCGGTGCTCAACTCGGTGTTCCTGCATCACTGCGTGGACGCGGGACTTGACCTGGCGATGGTCAACCCCAACCACATCACCCCGTACTCGGAGATCCCGGATGTCGAGCGCGCAGCTGGCGGACGATCTCGTGTTCAACCGCCGCGAGGACGCGCTTGAGAAGTTCATCGAGCACTTCGAGTCCAAGGGCCCGGAAGAGGCCGCCGAGGCTGCGAACCCGACTGAGGGGATGGAGCCGGAGGAGGCACTGCATTTCCATATCCTCCGCCGGCGTCGAGACGGGGTGGAGGACTGGATCGACCGCAGCGTGGAGAAGATCGGCGCCGTGCCGACGCTCAACGAAGTGCTGCTGCCGGCGATGAAAGAGGTGGGCGACAAGTTCGGCGCCGGAGAACTGATCCTGCCGTTCGTGCTGCAGTCGGCGGAGGTGATGAAGCGCGCGGTGGCGCAGCTGGAGAAATACCTGGACAAGATCGAGGGCTACACGAAGGGAACGGTCGTGCTGGCGACGGTGTTCGGCGACGTGCACGACATCGGCAAGTCGCTGGTGAACACGATCCTGACGAACAACGGCTACACGGTCGTGGATTTGGGCAAGCAGGTGCCGATCCAGACGATCGTGGACGCGGCGCAGGAGCATGAAGCGACGGCGATCGGCCTGTCGGCGCTGCTCGTGTCCACCTCCAAGCAGATGCCTGCGTGCATCCAGGAGCTGCACGCCAAGGGCCTTTCCTACCCGGTGCTGATCGGCGGCGCGGCGATCAACCGCGCGTTTGGCTACCGCGTTCTGTACCCCGGCGGCAAAGACTCCGAGGACGTCTACGAGCCGGGCGTCTTCTACTGCAAGGACGCGTTCGAGGGCCTGGCGGTGATGGACCAGCTGATCGATAACGACGCACGTGGGGCGCTCGTGCAGAAGCTGCTCGCCGGCGCGAGCGAGTTTCGCGCCAAGGGCGAGGCGCCGGTGGAGGAGGTCAATCTCGCCGATGACTCCGTGCGCTCGCCCGCGCGCACGGACGTGCCGATCCCGACACCGCCGTTCTGGGGCGTCAAAGAGATCCCCGTGGAGCTCGACGAGGTCTACCACCACTTGGACACGCACGTGTTGTTCAAGCTGCACTGGGGCGGGCGTGGCGTCAAAGGCGAGGCTTGGCAAACGCTGCTGCGCGAGGACTTCCGCCCGCGCCTGGAGCGGATGTGGCGCGAGCAGACCTATCTGCACCCGCGCGCACTGCTGGGCTTCTTCCCGTGCTACTCGCTCGGCAACGACATCGTCCTGCTCGACCCTGAGGACCGCACGACGGAGCTGACGCGCTTCGTGTGCCCGCGCCAGCCGAAGGGCGATCGCATCTGCCTGGCCGACTTCTACCGGCCGGGGGATGCAGTCCCACGCGCCCCAGCCACCGGCCGAGCTGGACGTGATCGCGGTGCAGGCGGTGACGGTCGGCTCGGAGGTGACCGAGCTGATGGCCAAGCTGGAGGCCGAAGGCGAGTTCGCCGAGCAGCTGTTCGTGCACGGGCTTGGCGTGCAGACGGCGGAGGGACTGGCCGAGTGGCTGCACTACGAGGTGCGGCGCATGCTCGACATCCCGCTGACCCAGGGGCGGCGCTACTCGTGGGGCTACCCGGCGGTGCCGGAGCAGTCAGAGCATTTGAAGGTGGAGAAGCTGCTCGACCTGGGCCAGATCGGGATGAGCATCACCGACGGCTATGCGCCGGAGCCGGAGCAGTCGACGCTCGCGCTGATCGCACACCACCCGCAGGCGATCTACTTCGGCACGCGCCAGGGGCGCCTGCTGGCGAACGGCTCGCCGGACGATGTCATCCGTGGCTCCAAGCGCGACCCGTCGCTGTTCGCCGACCTCGACGACGAGGACCCGCCGGACGGCGCGATCGAAGCAGAGGATGAGCCGGCGATGGCCGGCGAGGCCTCCTGAGCCGACGCGGGGGTCAAGCGTGGGCGGAGACGGTGGAGCGCACGACCCGCGCCCTGTGCACCTCGGTGCCGGGACGCGGCCCCCGCAAGCGGGCCAGCTCGGCGCGGACCAGACGGGTGTCGATCAGGCTTGCGCGCGCGGGTGCCGCGGGTAGGCGTTCATCGCCGGCCACGGAGCGGGAGTTGTACCTAGGGGCAGCATCGGTCGAGCTCTGCACAGCGCACCTATCGGCCCCAGGCGCATACAACTGAATAGCTGCAAGCCCGGCTAGGAGTCTTCGCGTGGCGGCGGGCGGAAGAGAATCCGCTTGACCTCGCCGGCGGAGCCACCGCCGAGACGAAGCGCTGTCTGGAAGCCCTCGCCCCCCAGCTCGCCGGCGTCGAGTGCGCGGCGCAGCTCGTTGAGGGCACCGAGGTCATCCTCGTGAACCTGCTCGCGGGCGGTCTCCAGCAGGATCAGGTGTCGCGGTCGCTTGAGCGCGGCGGCCATGCGCACGAACGGCTCGCGCTCGCCGGCGTCGAGGCCCTCGGCGGCTAGCACCACGGTCTCCCTGTTCTCCAGGCGCTTGGACACGGCGGCGCGCAGGAGCTCCTCCGCGCGCGCGTCGAGCTCCTGTCTCAGCCACGCGTCCGGCGAGCAGCGCGCGAACCTTGCCGAGCGACAGCAGGCAGGCGCGGTCCTCGATCAGGCGATTGACGAAGCTGTCGCGCTCTGCAGCCGATGCCGAGGCGACGATCAGCAGGCTGCCCGGCGAGTAGCGCAGGCGGTCTGTGGGCGAGAGCACGCGGCAGTGGACGGTGACGTCGGCGGGCCGCGGTGGAGCGCCGTCGCGGCGCGGACGGTCGGAGGACCAGCCGGTCCGCTCATCCTCTGAGATCTTGACGCTGCGCGCCGGGGGTCGTGTGGCCATACCCCCATCATGCCCTAAACGGGCGTCGGCGGGGATGCGGCGATCAGCGCGAGCTTGGTTGCACGGTCGAGCGATTTGATCCGTGCCTCCTCGCGCCTGGCGGCGGTACGGTCCGCCATCGGCAGCACCATCGCCAGCTCGACAGGTAGACGGCTGGCGGTGTAGCGGCTTGCGGTGCCGTCGCGATGGCGTTCCAGTCGCCGCTGCACGTCGGTGGTCCAACCGGTGTACAGCGAGCCGTCGTTGCAGCGCAGGATGTACACCCATGCATCTGCCATGCGCGACTTATACGCCGCGCGGGCGATGAAGCCTGCTTTATTCACCGGATTCAGCTGGACCGAATCAGACGCTTGCCCGGAACCGGGGCATGCGGCTAGCGCTCAGGGCTAGCGCTCAGGCCGGGTGGCGGCGAGGAGATCGCCGACGCCGCCGGCGCCCGGCAGCGGTCCGAGCTTGACGGGAGCGGCGTGCATCGTGCGCAGGCGCACGTCGCGCCAGGAGAGCCCCTCGTTGACGAGCGCGGGCAGCCCCATGATCAGCGCTGTGGCGAGCTCGACGGACTGCAGGACGATGCCGTAGGCGATGGCATCGGGCGTGGAGACGTGGTAGGCCCCGACGAGCACGGCCACGCAGGCGGCTTGGAACACGCCGACGTTGGCTGGAGTGACTGGTATGACGGCGGTGACGTTGACGGCGAACAGCACGCCGGCTGCCGCGCCGGCGCCGCCGTGCGGGTCGAGGCCAAGCGCGACGAGCAGCAGCCAGCAGGACAGCCACTGCAGGGACCATGCGGCGAGTTGCGCGGAGGTGGCGAGGAAGGCGCGCCGTGGCTGCCTGAACACGCGCAGGCCGTCGCGCAGGCGCAGCAGCGAGCGGCGCATGGCGGCGAGCAGCGCCTGCAGGCGCCGCGAGCGCGACAGCGCGGCAGGAGGCGCGAGGATCGGCACGAGCGCGAGCACGGCGAGAGCTGCAAGCGGTGCAAGCGCGATCGCCAGCAGCGCGCGGTCGTGGTCGTCGAGGATGCTGACGGTGGAGAGCGTGACGCCGCCGAGGATCGTCAGCGCGAGCAGGTTGAGCAGCGTCTGGGAGACCATCGTGCCGAGCACGACGGGCAGGCTCTCGCGCGCCCGCCCGAGACGGCGGGCGACGATCAGCGCGCGCGATGGCTCTCCAAGCCGGGCGGGCAGCGTGGCGGACATGAGCACGCCGATGAACGTCCCCTGCATGGCGTCACGGCGTTTGACACGCCGCCAGGTGGGGGCGGCTGCGAGGATCGAGTGCCAGGAGATGGCGCGCGCGAACATGGCGGCGCACATCAGGGCCAGCCCGGCGGCGATCAGACCGGGCTTGGAGGCGACAAGCGAAGCGGCCACGCGGGTCACGCCGACGCGTTGCAGCGCGACGGCGGCGAGCGCAGCGGCGGCGAGGGAGCTGACGAGCAGTCCGGCGCGGCGCAGCGTGCGCAGGCGGCGCGGGCGCCCGACGAGCGGCGGACCGTCGGGGCTCAGAGAGGGCAGGCGTTCGGCGGGAACACGTGGCAGCAGGTCGGCGGGCGCGAGCCCGTAGCGAACGGCGGCACGGCCGAGGCTGGTGGCCGGCATTCCGACGCGCAGCGCCTGCTCGTAGGTGTCGAGCACTTCGGCGGCCACGTGCGGCCACGCGAAGCGCTCGGCCCGCTCGCGTGCGGCGCCCGCCATGCGCGCGCGGAGATCGGGGTCCAGCGCGAGCGAGCGCAGCGCCTCGGCCAGCGCGAGTGCGTCGCCTGGCGGCACGAGCAGCCCGTCGCGCCCGTGGCGTAGAACGTCGCGATATCCGGGGATGTCGGAGGCGAGCACGGGCGTGGCGGCGGCGAACGCCTCGGTGAGCACCATGCCGAAGCTCTCGCCGTGCAGCGAGGGCGCGCAAACCACCTCGGCGCGTTCGAGCTCCGCCAGCTTGCGCTCCTCGGAGACCTTGCCCAACGCCTCCACGCCGCGGTCGTCGAGCATCATGTGGGCGACCTCGTCGCGGCTGGCGCCGACGAGCGTGAGCGTGGCGGGGATCTCCTCGCGCAGCGCCTCAAACGCTCGCAGCAGCACGGGCAGGCCCTTGCGTTCGACGGCCTGGCCGATGAACAGGATCCGCAGCTGCCGCTGCGGCGCATGCGTCTCGGCGTCGTGCAGCCCGGGCAGCTGGACGCCGTTGGGGATGATGCGGTAGCGCCCGCCGTAGAAGCGCCGGGCGGTCCATGCGGCGGCCTCGGAGACGGCGATGCGTGCGTGCAGACGGTTCATCCGCCGCCGCCCGCCCAGCGGGACGGCGGCGATGCCGTTGGTCAGGAGGTTCTCGGAGAAGGTGTGGAAGGTGCCGATGATCGGCAGCTCGCGGGTGCTGCAGAGCGCATCCCAGCAGACAAGCGGGACGACAGGCTCATGGATGTGCGCGACGTCGTAGCCACCGTGGCGCAGCTCGTGGCGCAGCTTGCGGATGGCGTAGGGAGTCAGCGCCATGTTCGAGACGGCGCCGTTGGCGGGAAGCCCAACTGTGCGCCCGAGCGAGACGAAGTCCTCCCTCACGGTGCGCGGCTGCGGGGCTGCACCGCGGTGCAGGCGCGCCGAGAGCGCATCGTTGGGGTCAAACGGCGCGAGTATGCGCGGTTCGTGCCCGGCTGCGGCCAGCTCGGACGCGAGCGCCTCTATATGGCGCGTGACGCCACCTGGATAGGTCCACGAGTACGGCGAGACGAGCGCAATCCGCACGGTCTCATACTCTAGCCGCAGAAGGGGTCGCAAGTCCTGCGCGAGGATGCCTGGGAGCGGCGTGGGTGCCGCCAGCACGCCCGGCGGTGCGATAATCGGCTGATGGCCGCGCGTCGTTTCGTTAAGTACACGTTCCTGAAGCTGGACCCGGCGTGGCGCCGCCTCGACGGTGAGCGCCGTGCAGAGGACAAGCGCGAGTTCGGCGCGGCGTGCGAGGACTTCGCCGACGGCCACCTGCTGCAGGCGTTCTCGCTGGTGGGCACGCGGGGGGACGCGGAGCTGTTGCTGGTGTCTGAGGCTGAGAACCTCGACCGCATCCACGAGTTCCATGTGGTGCTGGCGCAGAGCGGGCTGATGAAGTGGGCACAGATCCCGTATTCGTTCCTGGGGATGCGGAAATCGTCTGAGTACTCCGAGGACGAGCGCATGGTGCCGCGGGGCTTTCGCGGGCGCTACGTGTTCGTGTACCCATTTGTGAAGTCGCGCGAGTGGTACGCGCTGCCGGCCGACGAGCGCTGGCGAATCATGCAGGGTCACATTCAGGTCGGTCGCGAATACCCGGGCGTTGACAATCACACGACGTACTCGTTCGGCCTCGACGACCAGGAGTTCGTGGTGGCGTTCGACACCGACGACGTGGGCACGTTCCTGGATCTGGTGCAGCGGCTGCGCACAACGGAGGCCTCGCGCTACACCGTCCGCGACACGCCCAGTTTCACGTGCCTGGCGATGTCGCTGGAGCGCACGCTGAACGCCCTGGACGGCGAGCCGGTGGCGCTCGCGGCGCTGCCCTCTGTCTAGACGCGCGCTTGCACAACTGCGCGCCGCCGACCCCGTGCTGGCCGGGCTGATCGACGCGGTCGGTCCGCTGGGCGACGCCCGCGACGGGCGCCCGGAGCGTGAGGAGCACTACGGCGCGCTGGTGCGCTCGATCACCGGCCAGCAGCTGTCTGTGCTGGCTGCCCGCGCCATCTACGGGCGGCTGACGGCGCGTTTCGATGGACGCCCGCCGACACCGCAGGAGATCCTGACCGATGATCCGGAAGAGCTGCGAGCAGCAGCGGGCCTGTCACGCGCGAAGGTCAGCTATCTGCGCTCACTGGCCGAGCATGTCGTCTCCGGCGAGCTTGAGCTGGAGCTACTTGACGAGCTTTCAGACGAGGATGTGATCGTCGAGCTGGTGGCCGTCAAGGGCCTGGGCCTGTGGACGGCGCAGATGTTCCTGATGTTCCATCTGGAGCGCCCTGACGTGCTGCCGGTGGGCGACCTGGGCATCCGCCGCGCAATCGAACGTGCGTATGGGCTCGACGGCCTGCCGGATGCGGCGACGATGGAGCGCATCGGCGAGCCCTGGTGCCCACACCGAACGCTGGCGTGCAGGTATCTATGGCGCTCGCTGCAGAACGAGCCGGGGTGAGCGGCAGGACGAGCGGGGGAGCGAGGAGCCCCGTCTAGCAGGGCGCGGGAGCCGCTGGGACGCTACTTCTTCTTGGCGCTCTTCTTCTTGGTCTTGTGCTTGGGCCCGTACTTCTTGTGGGCAGCCTTCTCGCAGGCGAGACGCTTGCTCTTCTTCTTGTATTTCTTGCATGCCTTCAGCGCTTTTGCGAGCAGCTGCGCCTTGGTGACCTTGTAGCTCTTGACGCCGCCGCAGCCCATCACGCCGATCTTCGTCGTCAGCTTTTTGAAGGCCCCGTTCTGCCCTGTGATTTCGATCGGCATGTTGAGGGTCTTGCCGCACAGGTCGTAGTCGGCGGAGATCTTGGTGTCGACCGTGAGCGCCGAGTGGGGTCCGGTCGGGAAGATCGATTCGAACTTGGTGAACGGCGCGTCGGGGTTGGTTTCGAATTTCGAGTAGGTGACGCCTTTTTTGATGTCCGTCTTGCCGTCGAGGACCAGCAGGACGCCTTCTCCCTGCAGCACGAACTCCACGTCCGGGAAGGCGGCGTTGCCGTGGGAGACCAGGTACGCAGGGCCCCTGAGCGGGTTCTTGAACACAGGCGTGTGGACGATCCCTTCGCCGACCACCGAGCCTTCTTCGCAGCCGGCGGGATTGGCTTCGAACACGCTCGCCAGGCACGCTTTCTGGATCGTCGTCAGGCGCGAGGGCAGCGCTTCGGGCAACGTCAGGTCGAGCTTGTGGATGCCGGCCTGACCGAGCCCGGCCGATTCGATCGTCACGTCGAAGCTCGAGCCGTCGACTTTGCTGCCATGCGCTCCGGTGGTGGCGGTGAGCTTGGGTGCGAACGGCAGGCTTGCGCAGTTGGACACCTCGAACGGCGTGGACACGGGCTCCGAGCCGCCTTCGTAGCCGCTCAACGTGCCCGTGACCTGCATCGGGCTGCAGTTGGTCGGGTTGAACTCGAAGCCGGGACGGTCGATCGTCACGTTGAGCTGTTTGATCTGCGCGGGCGCGCCCTTGAGGATGTTTGGAAGCCCTTCGAAGCTCTTGGTTTCACCGGACTTGGCGAAGAACTGAGCCGCGTCGGTGTCGATCGTGGCGGCGGCTGTGTACTTGTTGATGTTGATGCTCGAGCGCACGACGATCGTGCCGACATCGAACGGGCCGACGTTTTCGGCGTTGGTGACGGCTGACAGCCCGAACGGCGCGCCGTCGTAGGGGCCGGTCAGGTAGACGGCGCCGGGCAGCGTGAACGGGTCGCTGCCGAGCCCGGAGCTCGCGCTGGAGTGTCCGATCTCGCTTTCCGGTCCGCATGTGCCCAGCGCGGCCTGCGGTTCGGGGCACGGCGTCACGGAGGCGATCAGCGCGGCGGCGCCTGGCGGCAGCTGTGTGGTGATCGACTTCAGCGCCTGGTCGCCGTCGGGACGGCTGATCGACAGCGTGAAGGGCGAGAAGCCGCCGGCCTGGTTGTTCGTGACGCCGGCCTGCTGGCTGGGCGTGAACGGCAGTGCTCCGGAGGCCTGGCACGGCGTGCCGTTCGGCCCGGTCGTGGGTGTGAAGCTCGAGGACGCCTGCGCGGCGGCTTCGCCGGAGGAGGGCACGAACGACGCCGTGGTTTCATACGGATGGCAATAGGCGGGCGTCGTCTCCGTGGCGCGGGGGCCGTCGAACAGGTGCACTTTGAGGCTGCTGAAAGGCACCGGCGGCGTTCCCTTGAAGACGGACACGATCTGGCCGCTTTCGCTGATGCGGATTTCACCTACGAGCTTGACGCGCACGCCGCTTTCGGCGTTTTCGGCCATCAGGTAAAGCGCCAGCGGCGAGGTGAACGGGTTGGTGTCCTGCTGGCCGAGGTACACGTAGCCCTTGAGCGCGTTCTTCAGCAGCGGCGTTTCGATCGTGACTTCGCCCAGCCGCGACGGAACTTCACCCGTGCCGGAGTTTTCCGGGCAGGCGCTTGCGCCGGGTGTAAAGCGCTGCGCTGCGAACTCGGATTCGAGCGCGCCACCGGAGTCGCTGTTCGCGGCGGGCGCACCCCCCGCGTTCAGGAAGCCGGCTTCGGTCACGCCGCAGGTCCCGAGCCCGTCGGCCGACCCGGGGTTGACCTGCAGGCCTTCCGGGAGCGCCATCGTCGTTTCCTTGATGTCGGCCTCGTCGGGGCTGGTGCCCGCGTGGACCGTCGTTTCCTGCGGAACCTGCACTTCGACGTTCAGGCCGCTGGGGGTGCTCGCCGCGCCCTGGTCCGGTTGAACGTTGATTTTGGGGTTGAGCGGTAGCTGACCGCAGTCGTCGAGGGTCTGCTCGGTCGCTGTGGCTTCTGCTTCGCCCGACGTGTCCCCAGCAGCGTGATCGGCCCTGATCTGTTCGTCGGTGTTCGTGGCTCCTTTGGCTTCTTCACCCGGTACCCAGGATTCGGCCAGCAGTGTCGAGGCCATCGTGCCCGTTCCGCACGTCGTCGGCAGCGACAGGTAGGCGGGCGATTCCGTTCCGGACGTGATCGGCGGACATTCTTCGGAATAGGTTCGGAGAACGTAATGGCCTTGGCCCAGGCATGCCCAGCCACGCGCTTCGTGGTGGCGTTCGTCGCCGGGCACGCCCCAGATCGTGAGGATCGTGCCCATCACCTCGGCGACCTGCGAGGTGTAGGACGCTGTGACTTCCGCAGCGTAGCCTTCCCCCGTCTTGATCTTGGTTTCGAGCGACACCGGCACTTCGTCGAAGTCGAAGCCAAAGCGTGCCGGTTCGCCCTGGGCCGGTTCGAGATTGAAGACAGGCACCGATTCGAGTGCGGCGGGCTTGTAGATGGGTTCTTGGAACGCCACCACGGCTACGCCGATCGCGGTGTCAGCAGGACAGAGGTTGCTGTCACCGCTCCGGATCGTAGAGAAGTCCACGTCCGAGCACTCTGGGACCGCCGTGGTGTCGGCGATGAGCCCGGCCGGGAGCGTCGTGTGCAGCGTCTTCAGCAGCTCAGGTGTGCCCGCAAGCCGACCGTAGCCTGAATTCGCTTCAGGGACCGCGAACGTCTGGTTGAACAGAAGCGTGGTGGTCAGCTGGAACGGGTGGGTGCCCGCCTGGCGATCGACCGCGCCGTCTTCTTCTTCGGGGGTGAGTTCGTAGCGTTCGACTCCGAACTGGGGTTCGGCGGCACCCGCTTCCAGCGGCTGCTTCGAGGTCCGCGAAGGCACATTGCCGCCTTCGACCGTCATTTCGTTTTCGCCAATCACGCCGAAAGCGCCAGCTTTCACACTAACTTCGGCTTCTGCGAGGATCGCAACGAAAGGTGGAACCTCGCCGACATACGTGCAGCGCAAATCGACGCAGGTCGCCGTTACATATGACTGGCCCTTAAATTCACCATTTGGACTTTCGGTCCCCACGGCACCGTGTGCTTTCATCGCGCCAACCGCTTCGACGGCTGCCGGCAGCCTGTCGGTTATCACGATCGGGTTCGATGTCGTCCCGATCGCCGGCGCGTCGCCGAGGTTGACGATATAAGCCGTGATCCGGCCCGGCTTGCCGGGCTGGAGGCTGCGCGGCGCGGTGCGTGCGACGACGTCCCAGTGCGGCACGTTCGCGAGCGCCTGCCCGACCCCGGCGCTGGCGAGCAACGCCAGCGCACCAACCAGCGAGATGACGAACAGCTTGAGGGTGGTCACGCGCTTGGCTTGCATCATCGCCGGCCTGCCTTCTTCGCGGTGGACTGCTGGATCCCGGCCTTACGGCGCGCCTGGCTTTCGCAGGCAGCCCGCTTGTTCTTCTGCGTGTCTTTCCGGCAGGGCTTGAGCGCGGCTGCCAGGTAGCTCGAGCGAGCCTTCTTTTCGCATGCAGCTCGCTTGGAATGCTGCCCCAGCTTGCGACAGCTCTTGAGCGCGGCGGCAAGCTTCTGCGCGAGCGTCAGTGGCTTTGCCGAGGTTTTCGCCGCGAGCACTTCCCCCTGTGGAAGTATGTTTCCGGAGCCCGAGAGTGCCGAGCTGGCGGGCGAGGCGGCGGTCGATTGCTGGGTCGCGGCCGCTTTGCACGCTTCGCTGTCGCAGGCGGTGGGAGGCGTCGGGGGAGTGCTCGCGCAGGCTTCAGTGCCGCTGACGCCGCACACGCGCGCGTCGTAGACGTCGTATGCGGTGTCCGTGTCCAACGGGGACAGTTTCGAGCTTGTCAGGAAGAAAACGTCGTTACCGTTTTCGCTTGCGTCCAGAAAGTCCGATTCGTGTTCGGATTCGCCGGAGGAAATGAGCGCCACGCATCCGTCTTCCGTGTTGGCGGTCTCGCAGCTGCCTACGCCCGTGGGCTCGTACTCGTAGACGTCCTCCTTGCCGTTGACGTCTGTTGGCACCAGCGCATCGGCGCTGTTGAAGAACAGCCGGCCGGAGTTCGAGAGATAGCGCGACTGCTGGTTGGCGTGGAGCAGAGAGATGCCCGTCCAGCCGGGGATGCTGCCAGCCAGCCAGTGGTCGATCCCCACGTGTCCTTCGTATTCGATCCAGACTTCGGGCCGATCGACGAGCAGGCCGCGACCTTCGCCGGAGTCTTCGACGTCGTGTACGCCAACCGGCCGCTCGCCGCTCGGGTTACAGGACGCGCATAGGAGCTTGCCGGAGCCATCGTCGTAGAGGTAGACCTCCTCGTCCGGCACGTTGCTGTTGGCGTCGTCGTTGTCATATCCCGTCAGCGGCATCTTCGACATGAAGGCGAGATATTCGCCGTCGGGAGAAACCCGTGAGGTCATCAGCTTCAGGCTGTAGCCGTTCTTGGGTTCGGGCCTGCCCCAGTCTGGGTTGTCTTCCCCGGAGAGCCGCGCGATCAGCTGGGGGAGTTCCCACCCTTCGGGTCCGTCGTGCTCGACGTAGAGGTTGCATTCCGCGCCAGGCGGCGAGAAAAATGCGCCGCAGCTCCCAGGTTCGGCTTCTCCGGCGAGCGCGCCGTTGGCGACGAAGTACACGAGCGAGCCGTCTTCGCTGGCCAGCGCCTCGCCCAGGATGTCCGACGGTTCGCCGACGGCGCTGCGCGAAGTGCGATCGGTGTCAGGCGTGAGGTCGGTGACGCGTTCGCCCGCCGGCTTGTCGGCTTCAAACACGTACAGGTCCGTTGTGTCGGCTTCTTCCTGTCCCGCTTCCGAGGCGTTCGAGTTGGCCGTGAGGCGCTGGGTATCGGTGAAGAACACCTTCGACCCGTCTGCGTTGGCCGTCTCGAAGTCCGGTCTCGGCTGGACTTTGGACATCGGCGCATTGCTGTTGGGTTCGTCAACCTGAAGCGTTTCTCCAGTCAGGACGTCGGTCGTGTAGAGCGCCTGGTCAGTGCCTGCCAGTCCGGCGCCATGCCCCGAATGCCAGACGACCCGCGAGCCGTCTTCAGAGATCGCGGTGGCGGTCATCTGCGTACCGGCTTTACCCGTGGTTGGTGACAGATCGCCGCCTGCGGATACCGCTTGTTCGTCCTGAGCCCCGTTGGGCAGAATGCTGACGGGCGCCAGCCCTCGTTCTGCGGACCACTCGTACAGACCCCCGTCGGTCTCCCCTGCGAGCAGCGGTTCAACAGAGTTGAAGACCACGTGGTGGAGGTCCGGCGTTGCCGCCTGTATTGCTTCCTTCACCCCGGGAGGCGTGGTGGTTCCGGCGGTGTTGTTCGTGGGCGTAACCAGCGCCTCGTAGCAGCTTGACGGTTCGCTCGCGCACGTCAGATCGTGGCGCAGGTATATCGGAAAGTCGCTGGCTTCGGCGGACAGCGGGAGCTGGTAGTCGAGTGACTCCACCAGCGCTTCGCCGAGATCGGTCGAGAAGAACTGGTACTCACTCGCGCCCCCGGAGTACAGGCCCGCCGGAACCTGGTTTGCCGTGACGAGGTCCTGCGTGGACCATGCGGCTCCCTCGCGCGTGGAGAGGATCTGGGCGCGTTCGGAGGCGCGGTTGCCCTGGACTTCGCTTCCGTTTTCATACACCGGACCGCTCGTCACGTATGTGATGGCGCTGCCGTCGGCGGCGGCCTGCACCAGGGAGGCGTGTTCAAGAAGCGGTTCGATCGAGGCGCCGTGCTTGTTCGGGGGCGACACGAGTTCCCACTCGCGCGCGTCGGGCAACGCAGACGTCAACACGGACGCGGGGGTCGTGAACGTGACTTCTTCGCTGATCACGGGGTGCTCCCCCGAGAAAATGTCTTCTTCGGCGAACGAGTTTTCCGCGATCGCGCGCAGGTAATAGGTCGTGCTCGGCGTGAGTCCCGAGACCGCCACGGCCGCGGCCTGATCGCCGAATTCGCCGCCGATATCCGTGCCCGGCGCCGCGGGAGCTTCGCTGCACGACGTCGTTGCGCAGCTGGTGGTCCCGTACTGGAAGCGGTAGTGCGTGTCGGCCCCGCTCGGGTCGACCGTTGCGCGCAGTTCTGCCGAGTTCGACGTCAGCTTCGCGACCGCGACGCTGTGAGCCGTGATCGTCGGCGGTCCAGCCGGCGCGGGCACGTACACGTCAATCCGCGCGGCCGGCGCGTCGGCGACGAGCACTTCGTCGGTGGCGCCGTCGATGGCCAGGCCCCTGCCGCCGGCGTCGGCGTGGAGCTGTTCGGAGCCGAAGCTCTGGATCAGCCCCCCCTCGGAGGTCAGCCCCGCGACGCTTGTCGCGTTGTCAAGGTACACGTCGCCGGACTGCGCACCGCCTCCGGCGAGGTCCACGGCGACGCCGGTCGAGCTCTGATCGTCGAGCGCGCCGATCAGAGCTTCGTTCGCGTTTGGTTCTTTGAGGATGCCTTCTTTCGGTTCTTCTTCAAGCGCGACCTTGCGTACGAAGCAGGCGTTGATCCCGCACGGTTCCTGCGGGGTTTCCCGCGGCACTTCGTGCTTGAGTTCTTCGTGCCTGGCTTTGCGCTCGTGTTCGCGTTCGGCGATTTCCTTCACTTCTTCCTTCATTTCTTCGGCGTCCTCGCCATTGGACTCGTAGGTGACGTAGGCGTCGAACGATTTTTCGCCCTCGGCTTCGATCGCGAACCCGGGCTTCGCTGGAGACGTGCCTTCGCCGGCTCCGGCGTTAGAGAGTTCGAGTTCGCTCGCGACTCCGATCGCTTCGTTGTGCGGCGTCACATCGTTGAACCTTTCCAGCACGTAGTCTTCCGTAGGTTCTCCTTCTGGGCCGCCTTCGCGGTCAACCCAGACTTCGCCGTTTTGGTCGACGGCGATACCCTCGACTTCGCCCGCACCGTTTTCGTTAGCTTGGTGCAACTTGCTGTCGAGGACTTCGCCCTTGGGGTTGAACTTCTCGACGAGCTTCGGGGTGACGGCGATGTAGACATCGCCTTTCGACTTATCGCCTTCCGCTTTCGAGTCGTCGACCGCGATCGCGACCGGCGATTCGAAGCCGCCGCTTTGCCAGGTTGCGAGGTATTCGTGTTTCGGCCCGAACACCACAACGCGGTTCGCGGCGCGGTCGAGCACGTAGATGTCGCCTGCCCCTTCGCCGCTGGAGGCTTCATCGACCGCCACCGCCGTGGGACCTGCGAGTTTTTCCTTGCCTTCTTCGCCGAACGAGGTGCCGAAACTCCCACCAAACACATGGCCTCGCTGCGCGAGGGCGTGGGCAGGAGCGCTCCATACCAAGAGCAGCAGAAGCACCGCAGCGCTGGCGAGGACCCACCTGCGAATCCCGATGCTCACGCGGGTGCGCATCGTCACCGTACCTACGTTCATGTCTGTCGAGTCCCCTGTCCCTCTGCAAGCATCCCCTGCATCCCCTCTTAAGTTCCCTCTTGTCGTCAAGGCTACCAGTCCCACAGCGGGTTCGCAAGTGTCAACCGTCGGGGTCCAGTGCCGCTTCGGCAGAGGCGTTCCAAGCGCGAGGCAAGCGCTCAAGCACAGCCCCGCGCGCCGATCTGGGTCGCGCGTCTGCCTGGGGCCTAGTACTAGGCCCCAGGCTCAGGACACGCTGCGACCTTGTGACGCTTGGTCTGCTACAGCCCCGTTGCTCAGCCGACGATCTTGATGGCTTCGCCCGTCGATTCGAACCCACCAATCAGCGTCAACGGCGCCCTGCCTTCTTCTCCCGATTCGGTGAGGATACTGTAGAGAATCGTCGGGGTTTTAGCCACCGGTGTCTTGCCTTCGAAGTCTTCTTCGACATACTTGTACGCTTCTCGGCCGCCTTCTCCTTCGCTCAGGATCGTTAGCGGGTACGATCACTGCTGCTGAACTCCGTCGGGACCCGTAGCCAGGTTGAAGGACAGGGATTTCAATGCTTCAGTGCTATCGCCCTGGATTTCGGCGATCACGCTGCCAACTTCGTCGAATTCGATACCTTCGCAGTTGTAGCGCATGAAGGTTCCACCCGGATCCGCTGCGGATGTGATGTCGAGGCCGTGCTTGCCTTCCGGCAGGTCCACGAGCGTGCCCTCGAGTTCTTCGCTGACGATCACGCGCGGCGGTTGATATGCCGAGGAGCATGTTCTCGTTGACTCAAGTTCGCAACCCGCGTATTCGAGCTTGAACGTAGCGCCCGTCGCCTCGTAGGTGCCTTTGCTGTTGTGCCCCTCGGAGCACTCAGCGTCTTGACGCTTGTACCCCGGATACCCCAGCGGGATCCATGCGAAGTTCTGCGCCGCGCGATTATGCAGGCTCAGCGCCGCTTTTTTCGCTTCGCTGAAAGGCGCCAGCTTGTATTTCCCGCCGGCTTCCGCCTCCCCACAGGCTTTGTCGCTGAATTCGCCGTCGGTAGCTCCTTTGGCCACTTTCATACAGACCTTGAATTCCGGCGCCGCCGAAGCGGTCCCCGCGATCATGCCGGCCAGCACCACCGCAGCCAACAACACAAGCCCCACTCCCTTGATCGGTCGCATACCCACCTCTCCTCTTTTTAGCTCTCCCCTCCAACGAGCCGCGCACGCCTTTCGCCGACGTTACAGCCATGACGGTCGCGAGCCTACAAGTCGTGTTGAGCACTGTCAACCGCTCCTGGCACAACTATCAACTAATCACCGGCGGACACGTTCGCCCAGAACGACGTGTGGGGCCCGAAGGCCCCACACGCTCACTGCCTGTCGCTGGAGTTACCAGCGTCTACCACTGCCTTCTGGCTGCTGCTCAGCCGACGATCTTGAAGGCTTCACCCTTAGCTTCTGATTTGCTGCCCTGCGTCGAGGGAAGCGTAGCTTCTGCTTCTCCGGAGATGATGCTGAAGAGGATCGTCGGGGTTTTAGCCGCCGGCGTTTTCCCTTCGAACTCTTCGTTGACGTAACGGTAGGCTTCTTTGTCGCCTTCTTCTTCACTCAGGGTCGTGAGCGGGTACGTCCACTGCTGCTGCACGCCTTTCGGACCGGTCGTGAAGTTGAAGAACAGGGACTTCGATGCTTCGGTGCGTCCGCCCTGAACTTCGCCGATCACGCCGCCGACTGCGTCAACTACGAGACCTTCGCAGTCGTAGGCCGCGAGCGTTCCGCCCGGGCTGGCAGCGTTTGCGATGTCGATTCCGACTTTGCCGCTCGGCAGGTCGACGAGTGTGCCTTTGAGCTCTTCATCGACGACCACGCCGGCTTTCGCGCCTGCTGAGGCGCACTTTTTGGCACCGTTGTGGCAGCCCTTGTATTCAACTTTGAACGTGGCGCCCGTTGCGGTGTAGGTGCCTTCGCCCTTTTCTCCGGTGCATTCGGTCGCGCCGGTCGGCGTGCCGGGGTAGCCGGTCGGGATCCAGCTGAAGTTGGCGCCCGCGCCACCCTTGATCTTCAGGCCTGTCTTTTTGGCTTCGCTGAACGAGCCGATCTTGTACTTACCGCCTGCTTCCGCTTTGCCGCAGTACTTGTCGCTGAATTCGCCTGTGGGGTACACTTTGCCAACTTTTTCAGCCTTAACACAGGTCTTCAATTCCGGTGCTGCCGACGCTGTGCCGGCGGCGACGGCGCTCATCGCGAACATCGCGACGAGGCACAGTCCTACGATGCTGATGCGTTTCATCCTCTCACTGCTCCTTTTCCCTCTAGGAATAGATCGACCGGCCCCGAACCAACTGTCCCCCTCTAGGGCTGAGTCACCCCAAAGCCAGTCATACCGTCACTAGGAAAGCCAACGGTACTGTGTGCTCAACCCTTGCAGAAAACATCGTCTGCGTCAAGGTCAAGCCCGACGACGTCGAGGCGTACGCCAGCAGTTCCCCTCGCGGGAGACTCGCGCCATGCGTGAAGCCCGGGCGTTCCACGCCCCTTGCGACGTTTGACATCATGTCTCCGCGACCGTACCACAGCGTTTGAGCTCATGTCAACCCACCTCAGGGCTCACCGCGGGCTTGACATCTGCGCCCGTCCGGCCCGGCCCGCCTGGCTGGCCGTACGACTTAATCGTCGATGTTGAAGTGTGAGTGCTCGATCGTCGCGCTCAGCTGCGCCGACGAACGGTGACTGCGCGGTCGGCCTCGGCCTCGATCGACCAGTCAGGCGTGGCGCCGTCTCGGAACAGCTCGTCGACCACCGCTGTCGGCCCCGGCAGCCCGCGCCCACCGGGCACGCCCGCGCGCGCGTCGTGGAAGACGACGCGCCCACCGGGGCTGACAAAGCTATGCCAGTCCGACCAGTCAAGCGCGCAGCCCGCCTGCGAGTGATCGCCGTCGATGAACACCAGGTCCACGTCGCCGGAGAAGCCTGCGGCTACGGCGTGGGAGAGCGCGACATGCCAGCGCACGCTCGGCGCGCCAGCGCCGCGGCGGCGCGCAGCGCGGGCGAGGGCACGACGGGTCGCCCACTCCGTGGCGCCCCAGCCGCTCGGCAGTGCGTCGGGATGCGAGCCGAATGGGTCGATCAAATGCAGCTCCGCACCGGGGTCAAGCGTTTGGCAGAGCGCCAGCGCGGAGGCGCCCTCGTACACGCCGATCTCGACCACACGCTGTGCACCGCGGGCGGCATCGAGCAAGATCCGCAGATCCTCGGCGGAATGCATCGTGCGCGGCGGGATCAACGCAAACCCGACAGCCAGCGCGCGTAGGCGCGGCTCGTCGCGCAGTTGCGCCGGCGTCAGGGCGCGAAGTGACTGAGGCAGGATCGCCACGATCAGCGCAGCGCCTCAGCCGGTGTTGATGACCCACTCCGCAAAGTCGCGGAGCCGTCAGACAGCTGAGACCTGTTCCTCGTCGGCGACGCGGAAGGACGAGCCACAACCGCAGGCGGCGACCACGTTGGGATTGTTCACCTTGAAGCCCGCGCCTTGCAGGCTCTCCTCGTAGTCGATCGTTGAGCCGCGCACGAACTGCAGGCTCTCGCCGTCCACCAGCAGCTTCAGCCCGTGGCTCTCGAACACGACGTCGCTCTCGCGCTGCTCGTCGAACGCGAGCTGGTACTGGAAGCCCGAGCAGCCACCGCCGCGCACTCCCACGCGCAGGCCTGCGACGGCCGCATCCGCCTGCTGGGAGGTGAGGAACTCGTGCACCTTCTCGGCGCCCTTGTCAGTGATCTCGATCATGGCTTCGCTCCTGTGGACAGACTCCAAGACTTTCCAAAGTATAGCGGTCGTTTGGCGTGGCGCAGACACCGGCGAGGAGACCGCACTCAGGCGCGCGCCGAGACCTTCTACTCTTGAGGCGATGCCCTCCGCAGAGGACATAAAGCAGCGCATCGAGGCCGCCATCCCAGGGGCGCACGCAGACGTCGAGGACTACACCGGCGGCGGCGATCATTTTCGTGCCACCGTCACAGCGACCGCCTTCGACGGCCTCAGCCGCGTCCAGCAGCACCGTCTCGTCTACGAGGTCTTTGGGGCGGAGATCGGCGGCGCGATCCACGCGCTTGCGCTGAAGACCCAGACCGAAGCGACGATCCAGACCATCTGAAAGCCAGGAGCGTTCCATGTCCGCTAGCCAGTTCGAGCCGCTACCGATGAACACCACACAGCCGAGCCACGCGCCGGCGCCGAGCGAAGCGTCAAACCCGATCCGCGAGGCGATCGCCGAGGCAATCGCCGAGCACAAGGTGATCCTGTTCATGAAGGGCACACCCGAGGCGCCGGGCTGCGGCTTCTCGGCGCGCACGGTCGCCGCCCTGCAGGCGCTCGACACGCCGTTCGCCGCCGTCGATGTCCTGCCCGACCCGCGGATTCGCCAGGAGCTGTCGGCGATCTCCGACTGGCCTACCATCCCACAGCTGTTCGTCGACGGCGAGCTGATCGGCGGCTGCGACATCGTGACCGAGATGTACGAGTCAGGGGAGCTGGCGCAGGCGTTGCTGTAGCGTCCCGCGCCGCATGGCTCCCGTCGCGGTCGCAACCGACAGCACCCATTACCTCCCCCGAGCCCTCGCCGACGAGCAACGGGTCCACCAGGTCAGCCTGTACGTGGGCTGGCAGGGTCAGCCCACGCGCGAGTTGGAGATGGACGGTTTCGACGCCTTCTATAAGCGGCTGCGCGAGGACCCAGAGCTGCCGAGCACCTCGCAGCCGTCGATCGGAGACTTCCTCGCCGTGTGGGAGCCACTGATCGAAGCCGGCCAGGACGTAGTCTCGATTCACCTGGCGGGGGGCATATCGGGGACCTGTGACGCAGCCCGCCAAGCGCACGCGCTGCTGGCCGAGCGCGGGCTCGGCGAGCGCGTGGATGTCATTGACGGCGAAACCGCCTGCGGGGGGATGGGGATGCTCGTGCTGGCGGCTTGTGCCGCTGCCCGCGCCGGCGCCGACAAACAGGCGGTAGTGGCACGCGTGCGTGATGCGCGGGCTGCGCTGCGCATCTGGTTCTGTCTGGACACGCTCGAGTACCTCAAGCGCGGCGGGCGGATCGGCAAGGCACAGGCGTGGCTTGGTGGCACGTTGAAGATCAAGCCGGTGCTTTCGCTGGAGTACGAGATCGTGCCCGTGGAGCGCGTGCGCACAGCCGGACGGGCCTTCGAGCGGATGGTGGCCTACGCGCAGGAGCTGCACGACAGCGGCGCCGACGGCTGGGTCGTGCAGCACATCCAGGCACCCGAGCAGGCCCAGCGTCTGATCGATCGCTGCCGCGAGATCTTCGACTCAGAGCCGCTGTTCACCTCGGAGGTGGGACCGGTGATCGGCACCTACACCGGCCCCGGCCTGATCGGCGTTGGCGCAGTTCCCCGCGCGCTGCTGGCCTGATTCAGCCGCGACGACGGCGGCGACGCAGCATGCGTGCCCCCAGCATCAGCCCCACGACCGCAGCGCCGACAGTGATCTCTGTGCGGTGGCGCTCCACGTGAGCGCGCCAGTCGGTCAGGCGTGTGACCTCGCCGCGCAGCTGCGCCACCGACACGGCCAGCTCCATGCGGTTGGCCTCGATCGAGCTGCGGATCTCCGCCGGCGAGCGTTGCGCCATCAGTGCTCACCCGCCGCAACAGTCGACGGCGCGCTCTGCACCGTAGCCGGGCCGGAATCCTGGGCGGGGCTGACGGCCTCGCGGATCTTGCGGGCCTCCTCGATCGCCATGCTGGGCACTGGCGGCGAGCTTTTTTTGACGACTTTGGCTGCGATCAGGCCGGCAAGGACTCCCAGTACCACAAGGATTACAGCCATCGCAAAGAAGCCCCAGAAGAACGTGTAGTCGTTGCCCGGCAGGAAGTAGTAGAGCAGCCAGGCACACCCGACCAGCGCGAACACCAGCGCCGTGAAGAAGAAGATCCCGGCGGCCACGCCCACGACGGCACCCTTGATCAGCTTGCTCGCCTTTTCGCTCATCTCTGCCTTGGCCAGCTCGATCTCCTCGCGCACCAGCAGCGTGGCGCGCTCGGATATCTCGGCAATCGCCGTGGCGATGTTCTGAGGCGAGCCCGGCTCGCCCTGCTCTCCGGGCGGCGGTGAGTACTCCCCACTCACTCCGGCGGCTCCTCGCCGAAGACACGCCGCCACAGGGCGGTGGCGGCACGATTGGCGACGATGCCGACAAGCGCGCTCACCCCCGCCAGCATGCCCTGCCACATCAACCGCTTGACCATCTCGTTCTCCATGATCGCCTCAGTCTATTGCTCGCCCGGTCACAGCCGCGTGACGGCACATCTCACGCGCAACCCTACCCGCACCCCGACCGGCTCAACCGATGCTTGCACGCCCGGCGACGTCGGCCTCCAGGCCACCGCAGACCGTCTCCACGACCAGCCACTTGGCCTGTTCGAAGTAGTCGTCGTCGCGCGGCAGCAGGCCGAAGATCCAACCGGTCAGCAGCTGCTCGATCGCTCCGTAGAACGCCATCGCGGCGAACCGCGCGTCGATCTCCGCCTTGAACACGCCCTGCTGCTGAGCCTTGATGATCATCCCCCCGATCAGCTCGTAGGCTTCGCGGATCGTGCCGATGTGGGTGTTGCCGAACGAGTTGGCGGCACGGGTGACCTCGACGATGATCACCTTCATCAGATCCGGATCGTGCTGGTAGCTGTCGATGATGAACGACGCGATCGCGCGCAGCTTCTCGCGCACGGGAATCGCTTCGCCGTCAACGCCGCGGATCAGCTCCAGCATCACGTTCCAACGCTCCAGGAACAGCGTGTCCAGGATCTCGTCCTTGGAGGCGAAGTAGTGGTAGACGAGGCCGTAGGCGACCCCGGCCTCATCGGCAATGTCCGACACCCGGCAGGCGTGAAAGCCCTGCCTGGAGAACACCCGCACGGCCGCGTCCAGGATCAACCGCCGCTTGTCCGGCGCGTCCTTGCCGCGCCCCATCGGCGGTCGTGAAGCGCTCATCTGACCTTCTCCTGCACCGGCCAGCGGTAGGCATCGGGGCGGCGATTGGCCAGCGACGGCAGGCGAGTGCGGATCTCGCGCTGGCGCTCGAGGTCCAGCTCGGCCACGATGTGACCCTCGCTGTCGGGTGCCTGCGCCAGGACGACACCCCAGGGATCGACGATCATCGAGCGCCCGCCGGAGTGCTGGCCGGCGGGATGCTCGCCCACCTGGTTGGCGGCGATCACGAACGCCTGGTTCTCGATGGCACGCGCGCGCGTGAGTACCTCCCAGTGCTCGCGCGTGGTGCTCAACGTGAACGCCGCCGGCAGCGCAACAACGAGCGCTCCCTTCACTGCCAGGATCCGGTACAGCTCCGGGAAGCGCAGGTCGTAGCAGATCGAAAGTCCCAGCTCGACGCCGTCGAGGGTTCGCGACAGCACGATCTCCTCACCCGGGCGCTCCAGCTCCGACTCACGGTATGAGTGTCCGCCGACGTCCACGTCGAACATGTGCACCTTGCGATACACCGCCGCGATCTCGCCGTGGGGATCGACGTGCACGGAGGTGTTTGCCAGCTTGCTCTCGCCGGGCAGGCGCTCGAGGATCGAGCCTGCCACGAGATCGACGCCGAGCTCGCGCGCGGTCGTGCGAGCCCAGCTGATCGCTGCGCCGTCGAGCGTCTGCGCGCTCGCGCGTAGATCTTCTTCGGAGCCCATCGCGGTCCACTTCTCCGGCAGCACGATCAGCTTCGCGCCGTCGGCCGCCGCCGCACGCGTGAGACGATCGGCCACGGCCATGTTCGCGGACTGATCGGCGGTGGAGTTGAGCTGGACTGCTGCGACCCTCAAGAGCGCATCCCCTCCTGCGGGCATCGCCCACACAGGTCCCGCAGGGACCCCGCAGCAGAATAGATTGACTGGTCAGTCAACCCGTCGAAGCATAACGACCCCGGTCCGCGCGCAACAGCATCAACCGCGGGAGCTTTCCTGTTGAACGTCGGGCGCGGCCGCCCGCTGGCGACGTAGCGCCGCGAGCAGCAGCTTGGAGTGCATCGCACCGATCAGCTCGCGCAGTGGCTCGGTCCCGGCGGCAACGATCTCCATCGCGCGATCCACCTCCACCTCGCCCGCCAGCCGCTCCAGCAGTGCCTGCACCTCCTCTTCCACCAGCGGCTCCAACGCCTTGCGATAGCGCAGCGTGTCATACACGGTAAACCCCAGCGCCTCGTCATAGCCGCCGGCGCGGAAGCTGGCGATCGCCTCGACGATCTTCACGTCGTCACGGTCATATCCGCGCTGCGTGGGCGTCAGTACGCCGATCTCCGCCAGGCGCTCCAGCACGTTGCGCGGCACGCCGTAGCGTTCGCGCACAGCCTTCCTGGACACGCGGCTCTGGTCCTCGGCGCCGAGCAGCGCCCGCTCGAGGATCCGGTCCTCCAGCTCGATCAGCGCCCGCACGCGCCCGGGATCGTCCTCCAGCGCGCCACGGATGACCCGCAACGGCATGAAGCGCTCCTCCTGCAGGCGCTTGATCAGCGCGATCCGCTGAACGTACTCAGGCGGGTAGTAGGCCATGTTGCGGCTCGTTCGCACCACGTCCTCGCCACCGCCGAGCAGTCCTTCGCGCAGGTAGTAGCGGATCGTGCCGGCACTCACGCCCGAGCGCTCGGCCAGCTCGCTCATCTTCAGCAGCGGCGGGTGCGCGCTCACGCTCGGAACGTCGGAGGGGAAGGGGACTTGTCAGTCGCCCGCGCCGAGCCGGCCACCGCGCCCGCGTCCAGCAGCTCGGCCACCTGTGCCTGCGTGTAGCCGGCAGCCAGCAGCACCTCCTCGGTGTGCTCCCCCAGCTCAGGCCCCGGCAGACGGTCGTGCTCGCCGGGGGTGCGGGTCAGCTTGATCGGCAAGCCGAGCTGGCGCACTGGACGCTCTACCCCCGGCTGCTCGAGCTCGACCACCATCCCGCGCTCGCGCACGAGCTCCGAGGACAGCGCCTCGTCCAGCTCCAGCACTGGCTCCAGGCAGCAGTCGTGCTTGCGCGCGAACGCGTCCCATTCGTCGCGGCTGCGGGCCTTGAAGATCGCCTGCACCTGCGCGTGCGCGTCGGAGCCGGGGCGCTCGAACTGCAGCGCCACGAGCTCCTCGCGACCGACGCCGCGACACCATGCCTGCCAGAACTTCGGCTCCAGCGCACCGAGCGTCACCCAGCCGTCCGCGCACTCGTACGGCCGATAGCAGATCAGCGATCCGGCCAGCGGTAGATCGCCCCGGCGCGGGACGACGCCATCGGCAAAGTGCGCCGCCGCCACCATCGCCAGCCATGACAGCGCACCGTCGGACATCGACACGTCTACCAGCTGGCCTTCGCCCGAGCCCGGCCGCTGCAACGATCCGTCGCGCTCGCGCAGCGCCGCCAGGATCCCGAATGCTGCCATCAGCGCACCGCCGCCCAGGTCGGCGATCTGGCCGGCCGATTGAATGGGACCTCCACCAGCCCCGCCGCGTTCGCCCGTCAACCCCAGCAGGCCGATCAGCCCGAGGTAGTTCATGTCATGGCCGGACGCGTCGCGCTTGGGGCCGGTCTGGCCATAGCCCGAGATCGCGCAGTAGACGATCCCGGGATTGCGATCGTGCATGCGCTCATAGCCCACGCCCAGACGATCGAGCACGCCGGGACGGAACGACTCCAGCACGACGTCGAACTCGCCCACGAGCGCCATCAGCGCCTCGCGTCCAGCCTCGCTCTTGAGGTCCAGGCGAATCGAGCGCTTGTTGCGGTTGAGCGACAGGAACAGCGCCGAGGAGGCGCTCTGGTGCGCGCCCTCGTAATGCGGCGGCGACCAGCGGATGTAGTCGCCCATGCCGGTGTCCTCGACCTTGACCACGTCCGCGCCGAAGTCGGCCAGCAGCAGCGAGCAGAAGCCACCTGGCAACAGGCGTGAGAGATCGAGCACACGGATGCCTTCAAGTGGCAGGCTCACGCCGTGCCTCCTTCGCGTTGTGGGATCGCCAGCATCGTCCGAGCCTCCGCCACGCTGGCCGGCCGGCGTCCGATGTCTTCGGTCATCTGCCTGGCCTTGGCGATCAGCTCGCCGTTGGACTTGGCCATCTCACCGTCGGGCAGGTAGAGGTTGTCCTCCAGGCCGACCCTGATCGAGCCGCCGAGCGTGAGCGCCGCCGACACCAGCATCCACTGGTCGCGCGAGATCCCGATTACGCCCCAATGATTGGCGATCCCCCCGCCTCCCCCCTGAGGGATGTTGTCAACCATCGCCGCCAGGTTGCGCGTCGTCGGCGGTATGCCCCCGACGACGCCCATCACACAGTCCACATGCAGCGGCGTCTTCAGCACGCCCATGTCGATCAGCGGCGCCAGGCTGCCCACATGGCCGATGTCGAAGCACTCGTGCTCCGGTTTGATGCCCAGCTCGTTCATCGCCTCCAGCAACTCGACGATCTCGCTGAACGGGTTCTCGAAGACCATGTTGAAGACGAACTGTTTTCTCGAGCGCGAGTACTTCGCGTAGTTCATCGAGCCCATGTTCAGCGCCGCCACCTCCGGACGGCACGCGCGCAGATATTCGATGCGCTTTGCTATAGGAACCCCGATTGTGCCCGTCGAGTAGTTGATGATCGCCGCATCGCCCACCTCGCCGCGGATGGCATCGGTGATCGCCTGGAAGTCCTCGATCTCGTATGACGGCGTCCCGTCCGGTTTGCGCGCGTGGATGTGAATGTGCACGCCGCCCTCGTCCACGATCCGCCGTGCCTCCGCTGCGTACTCCTGCGGCGTGTACGGGATCGCCGGACACTGCTCACGATTGGCGATCGCGCCGGAGATGGAGCAGGTGATGACAACGGGATCGTCGAGGCTCATCGGTGGCGGCGCTCCCTTACTTTGCTTGTCGCTTCAGACGGGCTGTACAGCCATGGCGATACAGCCCGTGGAAGAAGTGGTGGAGAAAGTGGTGGAGACGACAGGAGCTGTATAGCCATGGTTCTACGGTGCGCGCAAAGGGTCATACCGGCACCACCCCATGGCGCTTCCACGGCCGCTCGACCTTCTTGCCGGCGGACATCTCCAGCGCCCGGCAGATCGTCTCGCGCGTCTCGCGCGGGTCGATGACATCGTCGATCAGGTCGTTGCCGGCGGCTATGTACACATCGAAGATCTTGCGAAAGCTCTCAATCAGCTCAGCCTTCTTCGCCGCCGGATCATCCGCCGCATCCACCTGTTTACGGAATGCAATCTCGACGACGCCCTCGGCGCCCATGACGCTGATCTCTGCGGTCGGCCATGCCACGATCAGGTCGGGTTCGAACGCGCGGCCGTTCATCACGTAGTAGCCGGCGCCGTAGGCCTTGCGGGTGATCACGGTGATCTTGGGCACGGTGGCGTTGGCCACCGCATGCAGCATCTTGGCGCCGTGGCGGATGATGCCTTCGGCCTCGATCTTCGAGCCGACCATGAAGCCGGGCACGTCCTGGATGAACACCAGCGGAATGGCGAACGCGTTGCACAGGTTGACGAAGCGCGCGGCCTTGTCGGCGGAGTCGTTGTCGAGGATGCCACCGAGCTGCTTGGGCTGGTTGGCCACGATTCCCGCCGGGCGTCCGCCGAAGCGCGCGAAGCAGGTGATGATCGTCTTCGCCCACTGGCCCTTCATGTCGAAGTACTCGCCGTCGTCGACGATCCTGCGGATCACCTCATACATGTCATACGGCTTGCGGTTGGACTCCGGCAGCACGTCCAGCAGCTCCTCCTCGCGCCGGTCGATCGGGTCTGATTGGGACCCGCCCACCCCGCCCGCCCGGATCGGCGGCGGCTGTTCACAGTTCTGAGGCATGTAGGAGAGGTACTGCTTGATCCGCTCGATGCACTGCTCGTCATCGGCCACCTCCATGTCGCCGACGCCTGACTTGCGGCAGTGCACGCGCGAGCCGCCCAGTTCCTCCTGGGTGACGTCCTCGCCGATCGCCGCACGCACGAGGTGCGGTCCCGCCAACGCCATCGAACCGCGTCCCTTGACCATCGGCACGAAGTCAGCCAGCCCGGGGATATAGGCGGTGCCGGCCGCGCACGGGCCCATCAGCGCGGCGACCTGCGGGATCACGCCGCTCATCACCACCTCCTCGCGGAACAGGTGCCCGGAGCCTGCGAACATCGCACCGGCAGCCTCCTGCACGCGCGCGCCGGCAGAGTCCAGCAGCCAGACGAACGGGATGCGCTTGCTCAACGCAAGCTCGCGCAGGCGCGTCACCTTCAGCTCGCCGGTCATCCCCATCGAGCCTGCCATCACCGTGAAGTCATACGCGCACACCGCCGTCAGGCGCCCGTTGACCTTGCCGTAGCCGGTGATCACGCCGTCCGCAGGCGCCTCCACGCCGTCCATCGCCCGCTGGGAGAAATGCGGCCGGGCGTGGATGCCCATCTCCACGAACGTGCCGTCGTCGATCAGCAGTGCGATGCGCTCGCGCGCGGTCAGCTTCTCGCGTGCATGCTGCGCCGCGATCTTCTCCTCGCCGCCGCCCTCGCGGATCTGCTCGCGGCGGGCTTGCAGGTCCTCGACGAGCGGACGTAGCAGCGAGGCCACCGGTGAATCGCCCGCCTCCCTGGGAGCGCTCATCAGCGGCCTTTCCACTGCGGCTGGCGCTTCTCGAAGAACGCAGTGACACCCTCGACGATGTCCTCTGTGGACATCGCCACGGTCAGCTGCGCGCGCAGGTAGTCCAGGGCGTCGTCCAGCGGCATATCCAGCTGGCGGCGCATCGCCTCCTTGCCCAATCGCATGATCACCGGCGACTTCTCCGCCAGTCGACCTGCCCAATCGGCGACGGCAGCATCCAGCTCGGCATCGGCGACGACGCGGTTGACAATGCCGGCCGCCAGCGCCTCCTGCGCGTTCCAGCGCTCGCCCAGCAGCAGCAGCTCGTTTGCCTTCTTGCGCGGAACGTTGCGGTAGATCAGCGCCATGATCATGAATGGGAACGTCCCGATGTTGATCTCCGGCGTGCCAAACGTGGCCTGCTCGGAGGCGATGATCAAATCGCACGCCAGCGCTATGCCCAGCGCACCGGCGAGCACGTGCCCGCGCGCAGCGCACACCGTCGGCTTGCCCAGCTCGCCGATCAGCTTGAACAGGCCGACGAAGCGCTCGGAGCCGAAGTGCTTGTCCACGAGCGGCATGTCAGCGCCGAACCCTCCCAGACTGGCGCCCGAGGAGAAGGTCTTCTCATGCGAGGACGCCAGCACCACGCAGCGGACAGTGGCGTCGTCGCGAGCGCGTTTGAAGCTCGCGATCAGCCCGCCAAGCAGCTCCGGAGAGAGCGCGTTGCGCGTGTCCGGGTCGTTGAGCGTGATCGTTGCGATGCCGCTGTCAGCGACTTCGTAGAGGACTGGTTCTGCGGCCATCGCCGCATCCTAACCCGATCCCGTCCCGCAGGAAGTGCGCAGCTCTACTATTTACTTTTGCCTGTGCCTTTGTTCCGTACCTTGGCGATGTGGCGGGTGCGCGCCAGTAGCAGCTTCAGCTGGGCCTGTGTGATCGTCTCCGCCGCCGGCGGCGCCTGCACAACCACGGGCACGTTGATCGCGAGGACGTCGGATTGCTCGATCAGTTCCCCGTGCTGGCCCTTTTTCGGGCGCAGCGTCAACGCCAGGCTGGTGCGAACCGGCAGTCCGTCTTCGGCGATGAACACTTCCAGGCGACCTACCGGCTCCAGGTCCTTGAGCAGGACGCGCTTCTGCTTGCTGGTGAGGCTGGCGACCTTATCGAGCTCCAGCGACGCGCTAAACGCCGTCGTGGCCTGGTCGTCAATTGTCATCGGACCAAGTTCTTGGATGCTGGTTGCGTTGTTGAGCTGTTCGATCAGCTTGCCGAAGGCCTGCTCTGCGCCGCTGCCGGCGCCGCCGCCCAGCGTGCCAAGTTCAACGCCGGTCACTTCTTCCAGGTTTTGATTGCTCTCCTGCACCCATGGACGGTGGCCATCGAACTTTGCAATGAACGGCTCATCGACGTAAAGGGTGCTGCCGATCAGACGGCCACTGATCGGCAACCCGAGAACACTGCTCTGAAAACTCGCCTCCTGGGGAATGAAGCTGGCTTCACCGGTCAAGCTCAGTAGTGGGACAGACGTTGCCGCGTGCGCCACATCCAGCCCGAGTCCGCCCAGCGGGCCGGCGGGCGCGAAGGATCCGACGAGGCTCTCGCTCGCTGAGAAACGCTCGCTTGTCAGCTGCAGCGACAGCATCTTCTGCTCCAGTGACTGCAGCGCCGGCGGCGTCACACCCGTCCCCGTGCTGGCCTCGCTGAGCGCCGGCGCGGCACAGACCATCACGGCAACCAGCGCAAGCGCACCTCTCAGCATCGGCACCCCCGGATCGCAGGAACATGGAGGCGCAGGCTACCCGCTGGGTCGGCGCTGCAGGACGACGAGGCGAGAAGTGGGAAGCTTTACTCTTTACTTTTATGGATGCCTGCGTTAGCGTCGCAGCGGTCCGCGTGAGGGGCAACCGGCACGCGGGAACCACCACCATCAAGGAGATCGACCCAATGGCCGCCACCGCCGCATCGTCCCCGCAGGGGGAGAGCGTCATCAAGCCCGACTTCAAGGGCCAGCGCAAGCACTTCATCTTCACCGACGAGCACGAACAGCTGCGCGAGTCGATCCGCAACTTTGCCGTCAAAGAGCTGGCTCCGCACGCGGAGGAATGGGAGGAGACGACGTTCCCCGACTCGGTGTTCACGCGTATGGGCGAGCTCGGCTTCCTCGGCCTGGACAAGCCTGAGCAATACGGCGGGCAGGGCGGTGACTACTACACCTCCCTGGTCCTGGCGGAGGAGATCGGGAACGCCAACTCGGGCGGCTTGGCGATGGGCGTGGCCGTGCAGACGGACATGGCGATGCCGCCGATCCTGGCGTTTGGCACGGAGGAGCAGAAGCAGCAGTGGGCGGTACCGGCGATCAAGGGCGAGAAGATCCTGTGCCTGGGGATCACCGAGCCGGATGCCGGCTCAGATGTGTCCGGCATCAAGACCCGCGCGGTCCGCGACGGCGAGGACTACGTGATCAACGGCTCCAAGACGTACATCACCAACGGCCACCGCGCCGATGTGATCGTGCTGGTGACGAAGACGGACGCGGATTCGAACCCACCCACCCACGACGGCTTCACGCTGTTCCTGGTGCCGATGGACTCGCCGGGGGTGATCCGCGAGAAGAAGCTGGTGAAGCTGGGCATGCACGCATCGGACACTGCGCTGCTGGCCTTCCAGGACGTGCGGGTGCCCGCCTCGGCGGTGCTGGGCCAGGTGGGCAAGGGCTTCTACCACATCATGTGGGAGCTCCAGGGCGAGCGCCTGATCGGCGCCGCCGGCTGTGTGGCAGGCGCCCAGAAATGCTTTGAGAAAACGCTGCAGTACGCGCACGAGCGCAAGGCGTTCGGGCGGGAAATCGGCAAGTTTCAGGTGATCCGCCACAAGTTCGCGGAGATGGCTACCAAAATCGAGTCGGCGCGGCAGATGGTGTACGTGACCGCATGGCGCTTCAACAACGGCGAGTACCCCGTGCGCGAGATCTCCATGGCCAAGCTGCACGCTGCGCGCATCGCCTGCGAAGTCGCCGATGAGTGCATCCAGATCCACGGCGGCGCCGGCTACATGCGCGAGTACGGCGTCGAGCGCATCTGGCGCGACATGCGCCTGAATCGGATCGGCGCCGGCACGGACGAGATCATGCTCGACGTCATCGGACGCTCCTACGGGCTGTGATCCGCGCTGCCCTGGCCGCGCATGTGCGCCCCCGCCGGTAGGCGCATGCGCCTACCGGAACAGCCTTGTTGCGCTTGCGAGCACGTAGCCCGATGACCGTATCCAACCCACCTTTCACCGATGAGCACGAACAGCTGCGCGAGTCGGTCCGCGGCTTCCTCGAGCGCGAGCTGGCTCCGCACGCGCAGCAGTGGGAGGACGAGCAGTGGTTCCCAAATGATGTCTTTCCGAAGCTGGCCTCCCAGGGACTGCTGGGACTGAAGTACCCGGAGTCCTACGGCGGACAGGGCGGCGACTATCTGCACGAGGCGGTGCTGATCGAGGAGCTCGCACGGATCGGCTCCGGGGGAACGGCTGCTGGCATCGGGGCACACGTCAACATCGCCACGCCTCCGATCTGGAAGTTCGGCAGCGAGGAGCAGAAGCAGCGCTACCTAGTGCCATCAATCCGCGGCGAGAAGATCGGCGCGCTCGCCATCACCGAGCCGGGCGCCGGCTCGGATGTCGCAGCGCTGTCCACGCGTGCCGAGCGTGTCGACGGCGGCTGGGTGATCAACGGCGAGAAGATCTACATAACCAATGGCGTACGTGCGCACTTCATGGTGACCGCCGTCAAGACCACCGCCGAGGGCGGCCACCATGGCATCTCGTTCCTGATCGTCGAGCGGGGCGACGGCGTTGACTCGTCAAAGCTCGACAAGCTCGGCTGGCACGCTTCCGACACGGCCATCATCAGCTTCCAGGACGTGTTCGTGGCGGAGGAGAACCTTCTCGGCACGCTCAACGAGGGCTTCAAGCTGATCATGGCCAACTTCCAGTGGGAGCGCCTGGCGATGGCGCTGGGGGCCGTCGGCGCGATGCAGCTGGCGTGGGAGCGAACGGCTGAGTTCGCGCGTCAGCGCGCCGCCTTCGGTCGTCCCCTGTCAGGCCATCAAGCTATTCGCCACAAGCTCGCCGACCTTGCCACCTCCGCGTACACGTGTCGCTGTGTCACCTACGACGCGCTGCGCCGCTTCGTCGCCGGCGAAGAGCCGCTCAAGGAGGTGACGATGGCCAAGCTGCTGACCCAGCGCGCGTGCTTCGAGTTGATGGACGCGTGCCTGCAGATCCACGGTGGCGCCGGCTACATGCGCGAGTACTCGATCGAGCGGGCCGCCCGCGACGCGCGCCTTGGGCCGATCGGCGGTGGCAGCGACGAGATCATGCGCGAGATCCTCGGGCGCGCGCTCGGACTGTAAAGGTCGCTACAGCCCTCCTCAGTGCGCCCGGGCCTCGCCGGCGCGCACCCGCCGGCGAGGCCTCTGCGGTGGTCCACTAGGACACATGTCCAGCGCGATATTGCATCGCTCAGGTCCAAACACCGGCGTGCCGATAGGGCCGCATGGCCCCCCTGCGTCTCCTCCGTATCGCCGCCCTCACGGCTCTCTGCTTCGCTGCATTCGCAGCCGGCGCGTCGGCTTTCGGGACACGAAACCACCACCGCGCCACGGCTTCGCACAGGTGCACCAATGCGGGGCTGATGCCCACAAACGCCAATCTCAAGCTGATCCGCACCGCCACGCTCTGCCTGATCAACCGCGAACGCACCCTCCGCGGCGAGCGCCCGCTGCGCCCGAACGCACGACTACGGCGGGCCGCCCAGGCGCACAGCACAAGCATGGCCTTCCAGGACTACTTCGAACACGTCGGGCCGCGCGGACAGACGCCGCTGTCGCGGCTACGGGCCGTTGGCTACATCTCCAGCAAGCGGGTCGGCTACGAAGTGGGTGAGAACATCGCCTGGGGCACACTCAACCTTGCATCGCCGCGGGCGATCGTCGCCTCGTGGATGGCATCGCCGGGACACCGCGCCAACATCCTTGACAGCCGCTACCGGGAAACCGGCATCGGCGTCGCGCCGCATCCGCTGGCCTCGCGCGCCCACGGCCAGGCAGGCGCCATTTACACGCAGGACTTCGGCGTCATCACGCCCCACTGACGGCCTGCTCACGCCCTGCACGGGCGGCCCCGCCTGCGACCGGGCGATCCTGGCCCGATATAACTTCGGCTCCCTCGACCAACAGAAGGAGACCTCAAGCTATGGGAGTACTCGACGGCAAGTCGGCGATCGTCACGGGCTCGGCACGCGGGATCGGACGCGCCACCGCAGAGCTGCTGGTCGCCCAGGGCGCTCAGGTTCTGATCAACGACCTCGACGGCGACGTTGCCGAGCAGGCTGCCACCGAGATCGACGGTGAGACCACCGTGTTCGCCGGCGACCTGACCAAGCCCGGCGCACCCGATCAGCTGGTGCAGAAGGCGATCGACGCATTTGGCAAGATCGACATCATCGTCAACAACGCGGGCTACACCATCGACGGCCCCGTTCACAAGCTCTCCGACGAGCACTTCCAGGCGATGCTCGACATCCACACAATCGTCCCCTTCCGCGTCATCCGCGCAGCTGCTCCGTACCTGCGCGAGCCCGCCAAGAAAGAGCGTGAGGAAGGCCGCGAGGTGTTCCGCAAGATCGTTAACGTCTCCTCCACTTCCGGGACCTTCGGCAACGCCGGCCAGGCCAACTACTCCGCCGGTAAGGCCGGCGTCGTGGGCCTGACCAAAACGGTCGCCAAGGAGTGGGGTCAGTTCAAAGTCAACGTCAACGCCGTTGCCTTCGGCTTCATTGACACGCGCCTGACGCAGGCCAAGGTCGACGACAACACGATGGAGAAGGACGGCGAGCAGATTCAGCTCGGCATCCCCGAGCAGATGCGCCAGATGGCCTCCGCCATCATCCCGCTGGGTCGCCCCGCCACACCGGAGGAGGCCGCCGGAGGCATCTTCCTGCTGTGCACACCATGGTCCAACTACGTGCACGGTCAGACGCTTCACGTTACCGGCGGCATCTTCGGCGGTATGACCGGCTGAGCGCAAGCCGGGCGCGGCACACGATCGCCGCAAGACAGTTCCGCTTCGCGGACGCTGTAACACTATGGCTATACAGCGTTCGCGGAGTGGCATTCATGGACCAGCGAGCCGCCCACCCAGGCCCGCGCGCAACAAAACGCTGTAGCACTATGGCTATACAGCGTTCGCAAGCTGGTATTCATGGAACCAGCGGGCGCCCACCCAGGCCCGCCCGCAGCGAGCCGCCCACCGAGGTCCGTCCCCAACAAACGCTGTAGCACTATGGCTATACAGCGTTCGCGGAGTGGCATTCATGGACCGGCGGGGCGCCTACCCAGGCCCTCCTGAAAGATCCAATAGGCATCCGGAGAAGTAGGCGCCGGCGGGCGAGGCGAGATAGGCGGTCAGTGCGGCGACCTCGTCGGCGCTGGCCGTGCCGGTGGCGATTGCGACGGTGGTGATGCCGTGCCGGGCCCACTCGATGGAGAGCGTCCGGGCTAGGTTCTCGATGCCTGCGCGTGCAGCGTCGGCATGACGGCCGCCGTCGGCAGGCGGCGCCAGGTAGACGATCCGCCCGCCGCGTGCGTGGGGAAGGAACGCGCTGTCGGTGACCGCGCGGGTGACGCTCCAGCTGATGTCGAGACATTCGCGCAGCGCCAACCGCGCAGCGCTGGGCTGATCGCGATCCGGGTCATCCTCGTGATGCTCGACTCCGCGGCGGCACGCGTGGGCGAAGACGCCGGCGCAGTCCAAGACGAGCAGCTCGACGCTGCGGGCATCGGCGATCGCCTGTGCCACGACTGACTCGATGGCTACCTCGTCGTGGCCGGACGAGCCCACCAGCTGGCAGCCGCTGACGTCCGCTCCGAGCCGGCTGCAGGCGCTGGCCACGGCGGCCGTCAGCGAACTTTCGGCGTCGGTGGCGATGGGCACGCCGGCGAGCAGGATGGAACGTCCCTGCAGCAGGCCGGGGCGCAGCAGCTCGGATGCGTTGATTGCCGACATGGCGCAGCGGGGGCACCTTGGCTCCAGGCGCCGGCCAAGGCTAGCTCAGAGGTGCAGGGTGGTGCGTTCGCTGCCGCTGCCGGAGCGCAGGACGACGGCGAGATAGAGCACGGTGACGACGACGGACACGACGACTATCCAGACCCCGTGCTTGCTTATCGGCTTCTGGGGGCGGGTGGCAACGATGACACCCAGGATGAACCCGACAAGCGGGATCAAAACGGCGAAGACGTAGCCGGCGACGACCAGCCCCATGTTCCCAGGGCGCGGCTCGTCGACGGGTGCGGTCGGAGGTGCGGGCGGGCCGGCGCCGCTGTAGCTGTCTGTCCACTGCTCGCCGTCCCAATAACGCTGGCCGGACCCGGACGGGTTGACATACCAGCCGGCGGGCGCCGTCGGCGGGTCTTCAGGCTCGGACACGTAAGTTGCCACCGGGCGCGGAGGCGGACTGTCGCAGGTCGATCAGAGTCACGTCGGACACCCTAGCTGCGCGACCTACTGGACGACCTACAGAACCTCAGGCGACGGCGGCGCCCTCGGGGGAACGGCGTTCGGCCTGCTGCTGCTGGCGCACGCGCCGGAGGATGCCCTTGCGGCCGTGCTGTTCGAGCCCGCCGTACAGACGGCGAATCTCCACGAGGATCTGGTCGGCGACCGCCTGCTGCTGCTCGCGCGTGGCGTCCTCGATCGGCTCCCAGCGCATGGCGTCTCCGTACTGGATGGTCACCTTGGGAAACTGCAGCCGCTTCCAGTTGCGGATGTGCGAGGAGCCGTAGATGGCGATGGGAACGACGGGAGCGCCTGTCTCCAGCGCCAGGCGCCCGATCCCGCGCTTGGCCTGCTCGGATACCTTGCCGGTGCGCGAGCGGCCACCCTCGCAGTACATGGTGATCGCGCCGCCGCGCTCGAGGATCGAGCGGGCGGTGATGAACGTCTCCTCGTCGCGCACACCGCGGCGCACGGGAAACACGCCGCCGTGGGTGTAGATGAACTGCATCGGCCGTTTGAACAGCTGTGACTTGGCCATGAAGCGGACCTTGCGGCGGATGTAGCAGCCCATCAGGAAATGGTCCATGAACGAGAAATGGTTGGGCGCCAGGATGACGGCGCCACTGCCGGGCACCTTCTCCACGGAGATGGCGCGGGCGCGCAGGAACGTGTAGGCGTACAGCGAGGTCAGCACGCGCGTCAGCTCGTATGCCCAATCGGGTTCCCGTGCGCGGGAGCGCGCGTGAAACCGGTCGAAGTGCTCCTTGGGGCGCGGGTCGGTATAGACCTGCTCGCGCATCGAGGCGAGATCGCTCATCCGAACGCACTACCTCCCCGACGGTGCAAAGTTACGCGCGACCCCCCGGCGTCGCGACAGGTAGACGCGCATGAAGTCCATGAGCTGGCGGCCGCGATGGGCGAAGCCGGCAAGCGTGCGTCCGGTGGCACGGTGGTCGAGGTCGAGCTCCACCTCGACCAGGCGATGGCCGGCGCGCACGGCATCGATCGTCATCCCGATCTCCATGCCGAAGCCGCGCGCGAACGGCAGCACGTCTTCGAGCGCGCGACGGGTCAGCGCGCGCTGTCCGGAGATCGGCGCGGTGGTTGCCAACCCGCAGCAACGGCGGATCGCCCATCCGGCGAATCCGAGCGCCAGCCCGACGCCGCCTCCCACGCGCCGGGTGAACGCTGCCACGGCGACGTCTGCGTGACCGCGCTCCAGCGGGTCAAGGAGCGCAGCCAGCTCGATCGCCGAGTTGCCGAGATCGCCGTCGCAGAGAACGAAGATCGATGGATCGTCTGGCCGGCTGGTGGTTGCAGCCGGCTCGTGAAGGGCAGCCCGAGCGGCGCTGGTCACGGCGGCGCCCTTGCCGATTACCTGCGCGCTGCGCACGACCTGGGCACCCGCCTGGCGCGCGATCTTTGCAGTGGCATCGGTGGAGCCGTCGTCGGCCACCCAGATGGGCGCACCGGGGAAGGCACGGTGCAACGCGGCGAGCGTGGCGGCGATGCGCTCTGCCTCGTTGTAGGCGGCGAGCACCACCACGACCTGCCTGCTCGGGGATCGGTCGGCAGCGCTATCTATTGTGCTGGTCCAGTGGTGGCGAGCGGCGTCTGGAGGAGCACATGACTGACATTGAGGCTCATATAACCGGCACGGTATGGAAAATCGAGTGCGCCGTGGGTGACACCATCGAGGAGGGTGACACGGTGGCGATCCTGGAGTCGATGAAGATGGAGATGCCTGTGGAGGCTGAGGACGCGGGCACCGTCAAGGAGATCCGCTGCGAGGAGGGGCAGGCGGTCAACGAGGGCGACACGCTGGTGGTACTCGACTAGCTGTAGTACCCGCCGTCGCCGTGCGCGCGCGGGCCTCGCTCCTTTAGCCTGTCGGGCCGGTGTCCCCGAGCGCGCCCCCACACGAGCTGGCAGACGGCAAGCTGTTGATCGACGAGCCGGCCGACGGGGTCGTACGGCTGACGATCTCCAATCCGGCCAAGCGCAACGCGCTGGATCACCCGATCCTTGATGCGATCAGCGCCACGCTGGAGGAGCTGGCCTCGCCGTCCTCAAGCGCACGCTGCGTGGTGGTGACGGGCGCGCACGGGATGTTCTCGGCGGGTTATGACATCGGCGAGATCCCTGAAGACGACCGCTTCGAAGAGCGCGCCGAGCGTCTTGTGGCGCATCCGTTCACGCAGGCGATCGACGCGCTGGCGGCCTTCCCGTACCCCACGCTGGCGGCACTTCCCGGTCACACGATCGGCGGCGGCCTGGAGCTGGCACTGTCGTGCGACCTGCGCGTGGCCTGTAGTGAGATCAAGCTGGGTATGCCGCCGGCGAAGCTGGGACTGGTCTACTCGCACACGGGCCTGCGTCGCTTCATCGACGCGATCGGCGCGGCGCGCACGCGCGAGCTGTTTCTGCTGGGTAGCTATATCGACGTGCCGACGGCGCTTGAGTGGGGGCTGGTCAACCGCATCGCGGCTGCGGAGGAGCTGGACGGGGTCACGCTTGCGCTGGCGGGTGAGATGGCTGGCAACGCGCCGCTGGCGCAGACGGGCAACAAGCGTGTGATCGCGGCACTGCTGCGCGCCGAGAGCGAGCTGCCGGCGGACGTGGAGGAGGAATTGATCGAGCTGCGCCGCGCGTCGTTTGCCTCCCAGGACCTGCGCGAGGGACTGCGCGCGTTCGCCGAGCGACGCCCGGCACGCTGGCGCGGAGAGTAGTCGCTCCGGGCGCTTGCACGGCGTCGCCGGACGCTCGCGACAGCGCTCGCGATAGCCGTCCGCCACACCGCATACGGTTTGCGCGTGGCTCCGCTGATCACACGCGAGGAGGCTCTCCAGCTTGGGGAGATCGAGGATCGCGAGCAGATCGAAGCGCTCATTCAACGTGCATGGGAAGCGCGCGTCGAGCGCTTCGCGGATTCGACGGACATGTGCTCGCTGGTGAACGCCAAGTCCGGCGGCTGCGCCGAGGACTGTGGTTTCTGTGCGCAGTCGCGCTTTGCCGATGCGGAGACGCCGATGCACGCGATGATGGAGCCGGAGCAGATCCTGGAGCACGCGCGCGCGGCGGAGGCGGCGGGGGCGCACCGCTTTTGCATGGTCACCCAGGGTCAGGGCTTGTCCAAGCGCGACTTTGAGAAGTACCTGCAGGGCGTGCGCCTGGTCTCCGAGCAGACCAACCTCAAGCGTTGCGCGTCGGTGGGCCACATCTCGGCTGAGCGCGCCAAGGCGCTGCGCGAGGCGGGCATCCAGCGTGTGCATCACAACGTCGAGACGGCGCAGAGCTATTACGACGAGGTGACGAGCACGGTCCGTTACGAGGGCCGGCTGCGCACGATCGACGCGGTCCGTGAGGCGGGCCTGGAGACGTGCGTGGGAGGGATCCTCAACCTCGGCGAGACACGCGAGCAGCGCGTGGAGATGGCGTTTGAGCTGGCTGCGATCGACCCGACGAGCGTGCCGATCAACATGCTGAACCCGCGACCGGGGACGAAGTTCGGCGACCGCGAGTACATGGATCCATGGGAGGCGGTCAAGTGGATCGCGATCTTCCGGCTGATCCTTCCGGAGGCGCTTTTCAGGCTGTGCGGCGGACGCGTGGAGAACCTGGCGGAGCTGCAGCAGCTGGCAGTCAAGGCGGGCATCAACGGCGTGATGATGGGCAACTTCCTGACGACGCTGGGCAACGAGCCGGAGACCGACCGGGCGATGTTCGAGGAGCTCGGGCTGAACGTGGCGCGCCAGCCGGACAACGCGTCCAACCCGCGTCCGGATAATCGCTCGGGCTGGCTTGCCGGTGAGACGCCGGATGTGGTCGAGGAGCTGCTGGGCTACGGCACCCCGGATGCGGCGGTCGACCTGCAGGTGAGGCTGTGGGATCCGTCGACGCAACTGCGCTTCAGGGCCAAGCGCTCGGTTCCGCCGCGCCCGGATGGCGCTGCCAACAGAGTGCCGGTCGGCTAGCCACTCAAGGGGAAGAGCAGATGAGCGAGATCGAAGAACGCCTGGCGGAGATGGAGCGACTGGGCCTCGCTCGCCGCCTGCGTCTGGTCAGCGGACCGCAGGGACCGACGGTGCTGCTCGACGGCAAGCCGGTGCTGCTGCTGTGCTCGAACAACTACCTGGGGCTGGCCGATCATCCTCGCGTACGCGAGGCGGCGGCGGACGCGGCGATGCGCTGGGGCGTGGGCGCTGGGGCATCGCGCCTGGTGTCGGGAACGATGACGATCCATGGCCGCCTGGAGGAGCGCCTGGCGGCGTTCAAGCGCAGCGAGGCATGCCTGCTGTTCGGTTCCGGCTACCTGGCGAACCTCGGTGTGATCGGGGCGCTGGCCGGCCGCGGCGACGTGGTCTTCTCCGATGAGCTCAACCACGCTTCGATCATCGACGGCTGCCGCCTGTCGCGTGCGGAGGTCGTGGTTTACCGCCACCGTGACGTGGAGCATCTTGACTGGAGCCTGCGCCGACACCCGGGCGAGCGGCAGTTGATCGTGACCGACTCGGTGTTCTCGATGGATGGCGACGTCGCGCCGCTGGCGGAGATTGTGGAGCTGGCGGACATGCACGGTGCTCGGCTGATGGTCGACGAGGCTCACGCCGTCGGCAACCTCGGGCCGAACGGTCGTGGCGCGGTGGCGGCAGCGGGGCTGGAGGGTGAGATCGACGTGATCGTGGGCACGCTGGGCAAGGCGCTCGGCTCTTACGGGGCGTATGCGTGCGCCAGCGCGGAAGTCATCCGCTACCTGGTCAACACCGCCCGTTCGCTGATCTTCTCGACCGCTCCGGCGCCGCCGGCGGTCGCGGGCGCGCTGGCGGCGCTGGACCTGATTCAGGAGCACCCGCAACGCGTCCAGCGACTGCGGTCAAACGCGAGGGTCCTGCGCAGGGCTCTCGCCGCCGAGGGCTTTCCGGTGGCGGACTCGGAGATGCACATCGTGCCGTTGATCGTGGGAGATGAGCGTGCGGCGATGCGCATGTGTCAGGAGGCGATCGGGCGCGGGGCTTTCGCCCAGGCGATCAGGCCCCCGACGGTGCCGCGGGGAACCTCGCGGCTGCGGCTGACGGTGATGGCTTCGCACACCACCTCCGAGCTGCAGCTGGCGGCCAGCGTGTTCGGCGATGCCGCCCGAAAGCTGGGGCTCGACCCGGCGACGATGGCGCCACCACTACCGGAGCGCCGGCCGATGACGACGGAGCTTGCGGAGTTCGAACAGACGGAGGTGACGGCATTTGCACATGAGCGCTTCCACGAGCCTTCCACGGCGCCGTTTGACCTCGAGCAGGATCGCGGGGGGCCGCGGATGGGTACCCAGGCGCTGTCTGCACCGCAGGCGCCGTTTGATTTCGAGCGCGAGATCTCCGGCGCGCGCGCTGCCTAGCGCCTCACAGCGAGCGCGAATGCAACGAGGCGCGCCGGTATGCATGGGCTGTTCGTAACAGGAACCGACACAGGCGTCGGCAAGACGATCGTGAGCGCGTCGCTGCTGGCGTCGATGGTGGCGGCGGGCGAGCGGGTGCGCGCATACAAGCCGGTGTTGACGGGGCTTGACGAGATATCGCCACACGCAGGCCAAGATGTGTGGCCGGCTGACCATGAGCTGCTGGGCGCCGTCGCAGGCATGGGCCCGGAGAAGGTGGCGCCCATACGCTTTGGTCCGGCCGTCTCCCCGCACCTGGCTGCAGAGCTCGCTGGAGAGGCGCTGGACCCACAGCGGCTGCTGGCGGAGGCTCGTGCGGGCGAAGCCGGTGAGATGTTGATCGTGGAGGGCGTCGGCGGGCTGCTGGTGCCGCTCGGGCACGACTTCACGATCTGTGACCTGGCCGGCGCCCTGGGGCTGGGGCTGGTGATCGTTGCCCGCCCGGGGCTGGGGACGATCAACCACACGCTGCTGACGCTGCGCGTCGCCCGCAGCGCCGGGCTGGACGTCCGCGCTGTGGTACTGACACCGTGGCCGGCAGAGCCGACGGTGCTCGAGCGCTCTAACCACGAGACGATCGCGCGCATGGGCGACATCGACGTACAGACGCTCGCCCTGATCCACAGCCCCGACCCTGGCGAGCTGGCCGCTGCCGGCGACCAGCTGCCGTGGCGGCAATGGTTGCCGGCAGAACCGTGAGTCAGATCCCGAGTAGCGACGCAGCCGAGGCGGCGCGCACGTGCGCGCTCAGCTCACGCCCCTGTTGAGCACGCCCCTGTTGAGCTGCGCGCGGCGGCAACCATCGCAGCGGTGACGGCGGCCAGATCCTGCTCGTCGATGACATACGGCGGCATCGCGTAGATCAGGTCGCGAAACGGTCGCAGCCAGACACCGTGCGCGACGGCGGTGGCGGTGACTGCAGGGACGTCGACGTCGTGTTCGAGCTGAACCACTCCTATGGCACCCAACACGCGTACGTCCGCCACGCCCGGCAGCGCGCGAGCTGGCTCCAACCCGGCGCGCAGTCCGGCTTCGATCGCGTGCACCCGTGACTGCCAGCTGCCGTCGGCGAGCAGCTCCAGCGAGGCAAGCGCAACAGCACAGGCCAGTGGGTTGCCCATGAAGGTCGGCCCGTGCATCAGCCCGCCGCCCTCGCCGCCAGACACCGTGTCAGCCACCGTAGCTGTGCACATGGTGGCCGCGAGCGTCATGTAGCCGCCGGTCAGCGCCTTGCCCACGCACATCACGTCCGGCCTCACGCCGGCGTGCTCGCTGGCGAACATCGCGCCGGTGCGCCCGAAGCCGGTGGCGATCTCGTCGAGCACCAGCAGCAGGCCGTGCTCGTCGCATACGCGCCTGAGCAACGCCACGCACTCCGGGGAGTGAAAGCGCATGCCGCCGGCGCCCTGTACGACCGGCTCGACGATCACCGCCGCCAGCTGATCGGCGTGGGCTGCCGCCAGCTCGCTCACGTGCGCGGCCCAGCGCTCGTCCAGCCCCGCGGCGAAGCCGTCGGGCGGGCGCTCCGCGAACACATGCTCTGCCAGTACCCCCGCGAACAGGCTGTGCATGCCCGAGATGGGGTCGCACACTGCCATCGCGCCGGCAGTGTCGCCGTGGTAGCCGCCGCGCACTGTCAGCAGCCGTGTGCGCGACTCCTGCCCCAGCGCGCGCTGGTATTGCAGGCACAGCTTGATCGCCACCTCGACGGACACAGAGCCTGAGTCCGCCAGGAACACGCGCTCTAGGCCCGCGGGCGCCAGCTGGCACAGCCGCTGCGCCAGGCGGATCGCCGGCTCGTGCGTGAGGCCGCCGAACATCACGTGCGCCATCCGCCCCAGCTGGTCGTGCACGGCGCCGTCCAGCGACGGGTGACGATAGCCGTGAATCGCACACCACCAGGAAGCCATGCCGTCGATCAGCTCACGACCGTCCGCCAGCCGTAGCCGCACACCCTCGGCAGAGACGACCGGCAGTGGCGCCAGCTCAGCCGGTAGCGCGCCGTAGGGGTGCCACACGCGCTGGGAGTCCAGCGCGAGCAGCTCCTGCCAGCTCAGCACGCGAGCGAGGGCATCGTCCCCGCAGGGGGAGGACGCAGCATCGCGCCGACCGGCACTTCTCCTAGTCCTCGTAGATGACGAAGTCGCGCTTACGCGCGCCGCAGACCGGACAGAACCAGGTGTCGGGAATGTCCTCGAAGGCGGTTCCCTCGGGGATGCCGCCATCTGGATCGCCCTCTTCAGGGTCGTATATGTAGCCGCAGGACTCGCAGATCCAGCGCTGGAGGGTCTCGGTGGCGCTGCTCATAGGTGCGTTGGGTCGGTGGGGTCGCTCATGCGCACAAGACTAGCGGCAGGTAGGGTCAGCTGATGCGCAGTTCTGGGGAGAGCGAGCGTCCGGGCCCGGGCGAGAAGTACAACCGTGGCCGCCCGGTCCACGCCCGCCAGGCGGCGAGCGTGATCCTGCTTCGCGACGGGATTGGCGCCGCCGGCGAGCAGGCGCTTGAGGTGCTGCTCGTCAGACGCACACCGCAGGCGCGGTTCATGGGCGGCGTGTGGGTGTTCCCCGGAGGCGCCGTGGACGTCGAGGAGGGCGATGGCGACGGCGCCCACCGCGCCGCAGCACTGCGCGAGCTGCACGAGGAGGCCGGCATCGTCCTCGCCGGTCCTGACGAGCTCACCAAGTTCTCCCGCTGGATCACGCCTGCGGAGGTGCAGATCCGCTTCGACACGCATTTCTTTCTGGCTGCGCTGCCGGCCGGCCAGGAGCCGGCCGTCGACGGCGAGGAGTGCGTGGACCTGGGCTGGTTCACCCCGGCCGGCGCGCTGGAGGCCCACGGCAACGGCGAGATTGTGCTGGTGTTTCCCACGATCAAGCATCTGCAGCAGCTCAGCGACTTCGCCTCGACGACCGACGTGCTGGACTATGCCCGCGGACGCGAGGTGCAGCCCGTGCAGCCGCGTGTGATCCTCGAGGGCGAGGTCGCACGCATCCTCCTGCCGGGCGACCCCGGCTACTGAGCCGACGCGAGCCGGCTTGGCAGCGAACGGGCATCAGCCCGCGTGGCACGCTCAGCCGGGACGTCAGGACTGCTGCTGAGCGCCGACGACGTGCGTGACGGCGTTGATCAACGCCAGGTGAGTGAACGCCTGGGGGTAGTTGCCCAGATGGCGACCGGAGGAGGCCTCTAGCTCCTCGGCGTACAGTCCGAGCGGCGAGGCGTAGGACAGCAGGCGCTCGCACATGTGCTCGGCTTCGCGATGCTCGCCGATCTCCGACAGCGCCGACACCAGCCAGAACGAGCAGATCAGGAACGTTCCCTCCTCGCCGTGCAGGCCATCGTCGGTCTCGTTGGTGCGGTAGCGCAGCACCAAGCCACCGTCGGTGAGCTCGTCGCGGATGGCCATCACGGTGGCGCGCACGCGTTCGTCCTCGGGTCCGAGAAAGCGCACGAGCGGCACCAGCAGGTTGGAGGCGTCGAGCGCGTCGGTTTCGTAGTGCTGGCGGAAGACCCCGCGCTTGTCAACACCACGGTCGAGGATGTCGGCGCTGATCTCGTCGGCGAGCGCCTGCCAGTGTTCCGCCTGCTCCTGCTCTCCCCGCCGTTCCGCCAGCCGCGCGCCGCGGTCCATCGCCACCCAGCACATCAGCTTGGATGAGACGTAGTGACGGGGCTCGCCACGCGCCTCCCAGATGCCCTGATCGGGTTCCTTCCATGCCGCTGCCGCGCACTGCACCTGATCGGCCAACACCGGCCACAGCCGCTCGGGTATGTGATCGCGCTTCTTGGAGTGCAGATAGACCGAGTCGAGCACAGCGCCGAAGACATCGTTCTGGCGCTGGCTATAGGCGCCGTTGCCGACCCTCACCGGGCGGGCACCCTCATAGCCCTTGAGGTGATCGAGCGTGCGCTCGCTGAGGTCCTTCTGGCCCTTGATCCCGTACATGATCTGCAGCGAGCCGTCCTCGTTGCGCTCCATGTCGGCGACGTATTGGACGAAGTCGTCGGCCTCCCAGTCGAGCCCGAGCGCATGCAGCGCCCACAGCGTGAACGACGCGTCGCGCATCCAGCAGAAGCGGTAGTCCCAGTTGCGCTCCCCTTGCGGCGTCTCCGGCAGTGATGTCGTCGGCGCTGCCACCAGCGCTCCCGTGGGCATGAACGTCAGCCCCTTCAGCGCCAGCGCCGAGCGCTCGAGATGCAGGCGCCAGGTGTGGTCGGGATAGGTGCCTTCGGCCAGCCACGTACGCCAGAAGTGGCCGGTGCGCTCCATATGCTCCTCCGCCTGCTCGACCGTGTGCGGCCCTCCTCGATCCTCCGTCCAGGACAGCGCGCAGAAGCGCTTCTCACCTTCGCTCATCGTGTGGCGGCCGTGCGTGCGGTTGCCCTCGATGCCCATGCGGATGTCGCTGAACAGCCTGAACGTGGTCACATCATCGGTGGCATCCAGCATGCAGACGCCCGACTCGCCGCCGTCCACGACGCTCCAAGTTGCCGCTGTGGCGCCGTAGTCGAGCATTGGCTCGCACACGATCTCAACCTGCACCTGCCCCTGGATGCATTCGACGATGCGCACCAGCAGATGATCGGCGTCGTAGTCGGTCGGCGGGCGCGTGTGGCTGGAGCCCTCCTTGTTGTCGTGCCACGGGCCGACCGTCAACGCCTCGATCACCCGTATCCAGCCCTGCGGCGTCATCCAGGTCGTCTCGATGATGTTCGTGCCCGGGATGTAGCGTCGTCCGGCCGGGACGTACACGCCGTACGGTCCCACGCGCCAGCTGCCAGCGCCACGGTCGAGCATCGCGCCGAAGATCGACGGCGAGTCGAAGTGCGGCAGGCACATCCACTCGATCGACCCATCCGAGGCGACCAGCGCACCGGTGTGGCAGTCCGACAGGAAGCCGTAGTCGGCGATCGGCGGGAACGGAGAACTGGTAGAGGCGGTGCCTGCTGCGAGCTTACCTGCGGCCGGCTGGCCGCCGTTCACCTTCGCGCCTTTCGCATTCGAACCCTCGTCCGGGGATGTCCTCGCGCGCGGGCTCACCACTCGGTCCGCTCGAACTTGGGCCGCTCCACGCCGCTCGGCAGAATCTGCTCGTCTTCGAGCTTGTCCAGATGCGCAGCGAGTGTCGATGTGGCCAGCGGCAGCAGCGGCTCGGCTACCTCCGGCCACACCGCCGCCAGCAGCTCCTTGATCGTCCGCCGGCCTTCCGCGAGCGCCGCGATCAGCCGGTTTTCCCGGTCGATACGGTGCGCGAGGTATTCCTCGAGCTTGGTGTGAGCTTCCCACACGGTCGGCCCATGGCCGGGGCAGAGCACGTTGAAGTCTTCGCGCAGGCGCAGGCGCGTCAGCGCCAGCAGATAACCGGCCATTGCGCCGCGATAGGGGCTGATGAACACGCTGCCTTCCCCCAGCACGGCGTCGCCTGTGAAGCAGGCACCGTCGGCTACCAGCGCAAAGTGATCGGCGGAGTGTCCCGGCGTGGCGACCGCCTCGAACGGGCCAAAGCGCACATTGGCGCTGAGCAGGATGTCCACCGCGCCGCGGCCGGCCGCCAGCGGCGCCGGGTGGTGTTCGAGCAGTGGCCTTACCGCTTCAGAGTGGTCGTGGTGGTCGTGGGTGAGCACCACCCCGCCAAGGCCTCCGCGCGCGTCGATCGCTGCTGAAAGACGCTCGACGTGCTCGTCCAGCAGCGGCCCGGGATCGACCACCCACGTCGGGTCGCGCCCCACCACCCATGTGTTTGTGCCTGAAAGCGTCAGCGGGCCCGGGTTGGAGGCCCGCACACGCAGGATGTCGTACTGGGTGAGCAGATCGACTTCCGAGCCGGCCTCCGCGGAGTCGCCGCCGGCGCCTGACTCGGGGTTGGACGGGTTCGGCGTGTTCATTGGCGCGACGTTAGCTGACAGTCCGGCCGAAATGACTGCTCCCAGGACCTACCTCGCGCGGTCTAGCGAGCCGAGCCGGAAGCGCGACCCCGCCGGCGAGCACCGTTGCGCGCGGGAGCGACCGAGCGTTGCCCGCCGCCGCTTGCGGCATTCGAGCGACGCTGGCCACCGCGGGTGCGATCCCCACCACCCCCGGCGGTGCCCCGATGCGAGGCGCCGGCTGCGATCCCGGCGAGGCTGAGCTCACGATCCAAGCCGAGCTGGCTGACCATGCCGGCCAGCTCGCGGGTCTGGTCGTGGGCCACGAGCGTCACGCCGACACCGCTGGCGCCGGCGCGTGCGGTGCGACCGATGCGGTGCACGTAATCCTCGCGTGTTGCCGGGATGTCGTAGTTGATCACGTGTGTGATTCCCGCCACGTCGATCCCTCGCGCGGCGACGTCGGTTGCGACGAGCGTGTCCACGACACCGGCCTCGAAGTTGGCGAGCGCGCGTTCGCGCTGCCCCTGAGACTTGTCGCCGTGCATCGCCACTGCGCGCACGCTGCTGGATGCCAGGCGCTTGACCAGCCGGTCGGCACCGCGCTTGGTGCGCACGAACACGAGCGTCAGACCACGCTCGGCCTCCCCCAGCTCGGACACCAGGCGGGCGACCTTGCCGTCATGGGTGACCGTCACGAAGCGATGCTCGACGTCGCCTTTGCGCGCGGCCGAGTGCGCGTGCTCGTGGCGACGCGGGTCGGAGGTATATGCCTTGGCGATCCGCCCCACCTCGCCCTCCAGCGTCGCTGAGAACAGCATCGTCTGACGCTTGGCAGCGGTCATCTTCACGATCCTGTCGACCACCGGGCGAAAGCCCATGTCAAGCATCCTGTCGGCCTCATCGAGGACCAGCAGGCGGATTTGACTCAGCGATACGTCTCTGCGCTCGATCAGGTCGAGCAGCCGCCCGGGCGTGGCCACGAGAATGTGGGCGCGGGCAGCCAGCCTGGCCTGCTTGACGATTCCGGCGCCCCCGTACACGGCGGCGATCGACAGGGCACGTGCATGCGCGAGCGAACGCAGATCGTCGACGATCTGGACCGCCAGCTCGCGGGTCGGTGCAAGCACCAGCGCCGATGGGCGGGCGTCGGAGTCTTTCAGGCGCTCGACCAGCGGCACCCCGAACGCGAGCGTCTTGCCCGAGCCGGTAGGCGATTGCGCCAGCACGTCGTGACCGGCGAGCACGTCCGGTATGACCATCTTCTGAACCGCGAACGGCGCGGCGATCCCGCGCTTGGCGAGCTCGTTTACGACAACCTCGGACACGCCGAGGTCGGCGAACGTTTCGTCCTTCATGTGTTGATGCTCCTTCTGGCAGCCTGACGGCCACCGCTGCAGATGGAGATTCGACTGACCCCATCCGCGCATCTGAAGCGCCAACAAAGACAAAGAACCTCACGGACGACGTCGCCGCCCGTACGGCCACCGTAGCAGGCTCGCGTGACTGCCCACCAGCGTGCAATCGGGCCGTCATGCAGCGGGAGCGCTATACGCTCACGTGATGCGCGTGCAGTCGATCGGCTGGCGAACGGATCTGGCGCTGCGCCGGATGGAAGGCGCGGAGATCGTCGATCGCGGAGACCACCTGCTCGTGCGCACGACCAGCAACCCGGCGTACAGGTGGGGGAATTTCCTGCTGTTTGGCGCACCGCCGCGCACCGGCGAAGCACAGCGCTGGATCGAGCGGTTCGAGCTGGCGTTTCCCGATGCCGAGTACCTGGCGATCGGACTCGACAGTCCCTCCGGCGAGCTCGGCGAGATCGGCGCCTTGCGTGCGGCGGGCGTCACCGTCGAGTCCGACACCGTGATGACAGCCGACAGGCTGCGCCCGCCGTCGCGGGAGCCGCCGCCGGCCGTGTTTCGCGAGCTGAGTAGTGACGACGATTGGCGCCAGGCTGTCGAGCTGCGGGTGGCCGTCGACGAAGACGACGAGGGGCCCGGCTACCGCGCCTTCCTCGAATGCCAGATGCAATCGATCCGTGCTGCCTGCCGGCTCGGTCACGGCGCGTGGTTCGGCGCCTTCGCCGAGAGTCGGCTGCTGTCCGGCCTGGGCATCTTCGGCGCGGGGCCCGGCACCGCTAGGTTTCAGAGCGTCGAGACCCACCCACGGCATCGGGGCCGCGGCCTGGCCGGCAACCTCGTGCTGGCAGCAAGCCGCTATGCGCTCGGGCAGCTCGCGGCAGAGACCCTGGTGATCGCCGCCGACCCCGACTACCTGGCGATTGATATCTACCGATCGCTCGGCTTCCTCGAGCGCGAGCAGCACGTACAGCTAGAACGGCAAAAGCGCCCGCCCCGCTGAGCTGCTGTAGGCATGGGGGCGGACTGGAGAGCGCTAGGCGGTGCCGGCCTCGCCGGCACCGGAAGCCACCGCGGAGGCTTGCGGATCGATCTCCTCGCTGCCGGTGAACAGGAGCCCGTGGATCCCCGCGCCGAGCAGAGCGCCGATCAGCGGCGCGACGATGAACAGCCACAGCTGGCTCAGTGCCCAGCCACCGACGAACACCGCAGGGCCGATGCTGCGCGCAGGGTTGACCGACAGATTGGTGACAGGGATGCCCACGAGGTGGATCAACACCAGCACGAGGCCGATCGGGATGCCGGCAAAGGCGGTCTCGGAGATGCGGTCGGTTGCAGCCAGCACCGTGAACACGAGAAAGCCGGTGAGCAGCACTTCGACTGCAAATGCAGACCCCCACGGGTAGCCGCCGGGGGAGTGGGCGCCGTAGCCATTGGCGCCAAGACCGCCGGTGCCTGCGTGATAGCCGCCCTTCCGACCTGCCACGATCGCCAGCAGGATCCCGGCTGCGAGAATTCCGCCGATAATCTGCGCCACCCAGTAGCGAAAGGCGTCGGGCAGCTCGATCCTGCCGCGGACGAGCAGCCCCAGCGTGACAGCCGGGTTGATATGGCAGCCGGACACGGGACCCACGGCGTAGGCCATCACGAGCAGTGACAGGCCAAAAGCGAACGCCACGCCGACGTTTCCGATCTTTTCGCCCGCGATCACAGCGGCGCCGACGCCGCCGAAGACCAGCACAAAGGTTCCAACCAGCTCCGCCGCCATTCGCTTCAACGCCATCACATGCTCCTCTCTGGCTGAAGGGTGAATCTGCGACATCTTCGACGTGACCGTTGTTCGTCCTGTAACTCGCAGGATCAGCGCGTAACGTCAATTACGGTCGCTGCCCGTATCGAGGCGGCAGCGCATCGCCAATGCCTTATGGTCTGGGCATCCGGGCTGACAGCGTCCAGATCGCCGGGAAATGCGACGCGCGCTTCGCCGCCGTGCAGGAGGCGCTATGCGAGAACCTGGCACACAGGGGCGAGCTCGGTGCCGGCGTGGCGGTGATCGTCGAGGGCCGGCTTGTCGTCGAGCTCTGGTGCGGGTGGGCCGACGTTGAGCGCACGCGTGCCTGGCAGAGGGACACGATCGTCAACGTGTTCTCCGTCGGCAAGGCAGTTGCCGGGCTCTGCGTGCTGGTGCTGGCCTCCCGCGGCCTGCTCGATCTCGACGAGCCGGTGGCGCGACACTGGCCCGAGTTCGCCGCCGCCGACAAGGACGCCGTCACCGTTCGCCAACTGCTCAGCCACCGGTCTGGGCTGGCGGCGATCGAGGCTGACCTTTCGCCGGGAGCGCTCTACGACTGGGACCTGGTGACGGCGGCACTGGCCGGGCAGCGGCCGTGGTGGCCGCCGGGATCGGGCCACGGCTATCACGTGCACACATTCGGGTTCCTGGCCGGTGAGATTGTTCGCCGTGCGGCCGGCGAGCCGATTGGACCGTTCCTGCGCCGTGAGATCGCCGCCCCGCTCGATGCCGACATCAGCTTCGGCTGCGCCCACAGCGAGCGTGCGCGACGCGCCGACTATCGCTTCGACCTCGAGCGCACGGTCGAACCTGCGCGTGCCGCGCGCGCCGGCCAGGGCGGCCGCGCGGATGTCGATGCGCGCCTGCGGGAGCGTGCTTACCTCAACCCACCTGGCGCAACGGGCATCGGCACGGTCAACACGCTCGCCTGGCAGGACGCGGAACTGCCCTCCGCCAACCTGCACGCGAGCGCGCTGGGGATCGCCCGCGTGTACGACGCGCTCGTGAGCGACGCACCGTCGTTCCTCGACCGGGAGGTGCTGCTGGACGCGACCAGCGAGGCCGCCGCAGGCGCTGATCTGGTGCTCGGTCGCCCGTCGCGGTTCGGTCTCGGCTTCCAGCTGACCCAGCCCGAGCGTCCGCTGGGACCGAACGCGCGGAGCTTCGGGCATTTCGGCACCGGCGGCTCGCTCGGGTTCGCCGACCCGGAGGCACACGTGGCGTTTGCCTACGTGATGAACAACGGCGGCCCGCAGTGGCAGGACCCGCGCAACCGTGCGCTGATCGATGCCGTCTATCAGTCACTCGACTCTTAGCAAGCTGAGCAGAGCTCGCGCATGCCACATCGCGCGCGCTACCAACGCCAGAGCGGCCTGTCTACGGTGCCAGGCGCTCGATCGTCCAGGATGCCTCGCCGGCACGGCGGTAGCGCAGCCGGTCGTGCAGCCGGTCGTCGCGCTGCTGCCAGAACTCAAAGCTGTCCGCGAGCACGCGAAAGCCTCCCCAGTCTGCCGGTAGCGGCAGCTCACCGTCGCCGTAGCGCGCCTCCAGCTCGGTGACGCGCTGCTCGAGCGCTTCGCGGCTGTCGATTGTCTGGCTCTGCGGTGAGGCCAGCGCGCTCAGCTGGCTCCCGCGCGGGCGGCTGCGCACATAGGCAGCTGTCTCCTCGGCGCCGGTGCGCTCTACAGCGCCCTCGATCCGCACCTGTCGACCCAGCACATCCCAGTGGAACAGCAGCGCGCAGCGCGGGTTGGCGGCAAGCTCGCGGCCCTTGCGGCTCGTGTAGCCGGAGAAGAACACGAAGCCGCGCTCGTCGAAGTGCTTCACCAGCACCATACGCACCGACGGGGCGCCGTCGTCCGACGCAGTTGCAAGCGCCGCAGCCTCCGGCAAACGCATTCCCGCCGTGCCCGCCGCGCGGAACCACCCGGCGAACTGGCGCAGGGGATCGCGATCGACATCCTCCAAGCGCAGCGGCTGGCCGTGGTCGCTCACGCCTGCGCGGGGCCCTCGGAGTCGGACTCGACGAGGAGCTCGAGCTGTGTCGGGCTGGGCGTGATTGACATCTGGCCTCCGTCTGCCGGGGGTGTACGCACCGTCTCGGTCATCCTGGCAGAGAAGCGCTAGTGGATCACTCCTCGCCCCCAGGCAAACGAGCTTCCGAGCCAGCTACCGCTCAGCGGCAGCACGTAGACGCCCTGCCCGGAGGAGTGGATCACCCAGTTGTCGCCGAGGTAGATCCCCTCGTGGACGATGTTGCTCGCGGTGGCCTTGCTGTTGAAGTGCGCGGAGCCGAAGAACAGCAGATCGCCGGGCTGCAGCTGAGGGATCGCCAGCCGCTGCGATCGAGGGATTTCGCCGGCCTGTTCAGCCGCCGTGCGTCCCTTGATCTCGTTGCCCCACGGCAGTCCCGAGACCTTGTACACACGCCACACGAACCCGGAGCAGTCAAAGCCACCGTGTTCCAGCCCGTCGGCGGTGTTGTCCGTGGTGCCACCCCACACGTAGGGGTAGCCGATACGCGAGAGCGCTATCTGCAGCGGCTGGCGCTGCGCGGCGCTCATCCGCGGCAGCTCGAACGCGGACAGCGCTTCGCGCGCGCTGGTGATGCTCCATTCGCTCAGGCCCATGACCCTGGCAAGTGACCATGCCGCCTCGGCTCGCGTGATCGGCTGCTCGGGGAAGAGGTCCAGCCTCTGGCTGCCGACCGGGTGCTCGTAGCGCAGTTCCAGCAAGCGCGCCACCACCTCCGAGCCGAAGTAGACAGGCGGGCGCAAGCCGGCCGCCGCGGCTACTTCCTGCACGTGCTCGGCCACGCCGATCAGCCCGAGCTCTTCAACGAGCATGAGATCGAAGCTCACCACCGTGACCGGGTTCTGTGCGGTGTGAGCAACGGGCACCGACGCCGTGCCGGCGGCGGGTTCGCCGGCCGAGGCCGGCCCGCCGGGGAGGGGTTGGGCACCGGGGAGAGGCTGAGCGCCGGGGAGAGGCTGAGCGCCGGGGAGAGGCTGAGCGCCGGGGAGAGGCTGAGCGCCGGGCGCGGCCTGTTCACCGAAGACACCTGCTTCGCTCGTCGCGTCCTGGAGCTTGTTCGCGAGCGCGAGCATCGCCTGGTTGGCCTGCGCAGCCGAGAGCTCGCCGGCGCCGTTGAACGAGCTGCCGCTTTCCTGCATTAGCCCGGCGCCAACCACCTGGCGCTGCTGCGCTGCGTCCCAGCCTGACGCCGCGGGCGCAGGCGCGCCAGGGGCGCCAGACGCGGCGGCGCTCGCCGGACACGCAATGAGCACGGCGACTACAAGGATGCTCATCGGGAGCCCGCGATTGCGGGCGCGCACGAGCGGAGAGAGACTCACGAAGAGATGTATCGGCCACTCACCCGCTGCGATGTACTCGACCGCCGAGCGCTCGACGGATCGTCAGGAACGCACGCAAGCTCGGTGAAACTGACCCTACCTACCTGGTGCCAGGCGCCCCGACCGGCTACATCCGCCCCTTCGCGGCCGGAGAACCTGTGCAGGCCGCTACTGGATGTTGGCCATCACGTGCTTGACGACCGTGTAGTCCTCGACCCCGTACATGCTCAGGTCCTTGCCGTAGCCGGACTCCTTGAAGCCACCGTGCGGCATCTCGGAGACGAGCGGGATGTGGTCGTTGATCCATACGCAGCCGAAGCGCAGCGCCTTTGACACGCGCAGCGCGCGGCCGACGTCGCGCGTCCACACCGAGGAGGCCAGGCCGTAGCGGGTGGCGTTCGCCCACGCGATCGCCTGCTCCTCGTCGGCGAACTGCTGCACAGTGATCACCGGTCCGAAGATCTCGCGCTGGATCATCTCGTCGTCCTGGCGCAGACCCGCCACGACCGTCGGCTCTACGTAGAAGCCGGCGTGATCGGCGGCCCTGCCGCCGGTCACGATCTCCGCGTGATCGGGCCGGCGCTCCAGGAAGCCCTCGACGCGCTCGCGCTGGCGCGCGGAGTTGACCGGGCCGAGTGTCGTCTCGCTCGACAGCGTGTCGCCGATCACCAGGCCCTGCGCCTGGCCGGCGAGACCGCTGACGACATCGTCATAGACGCTGCTCGACGCGAGCACGCGCGTTGCTGCCGTGCAGTCCTGCCCGGCGTTGTAGTAGCCGGTGCCCGCGATCGTCTCCAGCGCGCTCTCCAGGCTGACGTCGTCGAACACCACCACCGGCGCCTTGCCGCCGAGCTCCAGGTGCACGCGCTTGAGCGTGTCTGCGGCGGTGCGCGCGAAGTGCTTGCCCGTGTCCACCGAGCCGGTCAGCGCGAGCATGTCCACGTCGGGATGATTGATCAGCGCCTCGCCCGTCGGGCGGCCGGGGCCGGTGATGATGTTGAGCACCCCCTTGGGCAACACATCAGCGGCCAGCTCCGCCAGCTTGATGGTCGTGATCGGCGTCGTCTCCGCCGGCTTGAGCACAACCGTGTTGCCCGCAGCCAGCGCCGGCCCAAATTTCCAGATCGCCATCATCAGCGGGTAGTTCCACGGGGTCACCTGCCCGATCACACCGATCGCTTCGCGGCGCGTGAACGAGGTATAGCCCTCCATGTACTCGCCCGCGGCCAGGCCCGTCATCGTCCGCGCGGCGCCGGCGAAGAAGCGCAGGTTGTCGGCCATCACCGGGATCTCGTCGTTGATGACCGCTTCGATCGGCTTGCCCGCGTTCAGAGCCTCCAGGCGCGCGATTTCGGCGCCGTGCTCCTCGACCAGATCAGCCAGCGCCAGCAGCGCCTGCGCGCGCTGCGCCGGCGTCGCACCCGACCAGCCGCCGAATGCCTCGCGCGCCGCGCGGACCGCGCGATCGACGTCCTCGGCCGTCGCGATCGGCGCGCGTGCCAGCTCCTCGCCGGTGGCCGGGTTGAGCACGGATTCGCTCTCGCCACCGCCCGTGGCCACACGCTCGCCGTCGATGAAGTTGCTCAGCGTTTCCGTCGTGCTCGCCATCGGCTCCCAGTGTACGGCGGGCGCCTGCTAAGTCGCTCTGCGAATTCCAGCAACGGTGCCTGAGCGTGATCGAGCGTCTGTTTCTTGAGGCCTTTGCGGGCGGCGTTGAGCACGATGAAATCGACCAGCCGGCCTGGTAGGTGGCGCGTCAAGGCCACCGTGAACTTCCCGGTCCGCGTGGTGATGATGTCGCGCGCGGCAGGCTCGTCGAGGGCGCCGCGCACGAGGGCGTTGACGGCGTCCTCGAGGCTCTCCTCGGGAGAGCTGCCTTCCAGGGTGAGGCCAAAGTCTTCGGAGTCCTTGTGGATCGGCGTGCGGATGTAGCCCGGGTAGACCGTCGTCACGGAGATCGCGTCGCCGTGCTCCAGGCGCAGCGCCTGCGAGTAGGCGACGACGCCGTGCTTGCTCATCGCGTAGGCGGCGGCAAACGGCTGCGCCACGAAGGCCATGCCGGAGGCCACGTTGACCACGCGACCACGCGCAACTCGCAGCGCCGGCAGCGCTGCGCTGGTCACGCGCCAGGGGCCCGACCATGTTGACGTCGATCACCGCCAGCGCCCTGGCGTCGGGCGGCAGGCCGGCGCTCTGCGGCGTGGCCAGGCCGGCGCAGTTGATCAGCACGTCCAGACCGCCTCCGAGACGGCCGATGGCTTCCGCGACAGCACGATCTACGGAGTCCTGGTCGCGAACGTCGCAGGCGATCAGCTCTGGCTGCTCAGCCCTCAGATCCAGGCCCAGCACCTGCGTTCCCCTGCGTTTCAGCTCGGCCAGCGTGGCCTGTCCGATGCCGCTGGCGGCGCCAGTGATGATGATTCGCTTCTGGCTCATTGCGTGACGCACTGTGGGCTTGGGCGTGCTGAGCACGTAGGCCTCCTCGTCGAATTGCGTGGCAAGCTGGCGAAAGCGCCACGTCCAGTCCGGCCACAGCACCCCGTTGCGCCCAGTGGCGTCCAGGTAGAAGCTCGTGCATCCTGTCTCCCAGACGGTGCCCTTCATGCGCGCGTCGACATCGCGGTTGAACTCCTCGTAGGCCTGAGGACGTATCTCGATCGTGCTCGCTCCTCGCCTGTCCATCGCCTTGATCGCCTGCAGCACGTGCTCGATCTGCGTCTCGATCATGTACACCATCGAGCTGTGGCCCAGGCCTGTGTTGGGCCCGAGCAGCAGGAACATATTCGGGAAGTCCGGCACCGAGGTCCCCAGGTAGGCGCGCGGCGTGCCCTGCCAAACCTCGCGCATCAGCCTGCCGTCGCGGCCACGTACCTGCTCGGCGACCGGCGGGTCGGCCACGTGGAAGCCCGTGCCGAAGATGATCGCGTCGACCTCGTGCTCGCGTCCGTCGCTGTCGAGGACAGAGCTGCTCGCGAACCTCCTGCAGGCCGCCGCTCACGAGCTCGACGTTCGGCTGCTGCAGCGCCGGATACCAGTCGTTGGAGGGCAGGATCCGCTTGCAGCCGAGGGCGTAGTCGGGCGCGAGCTTCGCCAGCAGCGCCGGATCGGAGACCTGCTTGCGCATGTGCGAGCTCGACAGGCGTTCGAGCGCACCCATCAGACGAGGCTGCTTGACGAAGCCGAGCACCAGCAGCTCCTTGGCCCAGTAGACGCCTTCGCGTATCAGCCTCTGCACTGCGGGCACGCGTCGAAACAGGGAGTGCTCGCGCTCGCTGATCGGGCGAGCGCCGTGAGGCATGATCCACGGCGCCGTGCGCTGGAACACGTACAGCTTCTCGACCTGCTGCTGGATCGCGGGGACGTACTGGATCGCCGAGGCGCCGGTGCCGATCGACGCCACGCGCTTGCCGCGCAGCTCATAGTCGTGGTCCCACTGCGCGGAGTGCATCGTCTTGCCCTGGAAGCTCTCGATACCAGGAACCTCCGGGAGCTTCGGCTCGGTCAGCGGCCCCATGCCGCTGACCAGCACGTTCGCGGTGAACGTCCCCGTCGTCGTCTCGATCTCCCAGCGCTGATCGTCGTCGTTCCATGCCGAGCGCCTGCACCTCGATGCCGGTGAGGATGTGGGAGCGGACACCGAACTCCTCGGCGCAGCGGCGCAGGTAGTCGCGGATCTCCGGCTGTGGCGAGTAGGTGTTCGACCAGTCGGGGTTCGGCGCGAACGAGAACGAGTACAGGTGCGACGGCACGTCGCACCTACAGCCCGGATAGGTGTTGAAGTGCCAGGCCCCACCCACGTCCGGCGCGCGCTCGAGCACGACGAAGTCCTCGATCCCACTCTGCTTCAGGCGGATCGCCATGCCGATTCCTGAGAACCCGGCGCCGACGATCACGATCTTGTGATGCTGCTGCGTTTGGTCCACTTACCCCAGTCCCTCGCGCCCTTGATTTACATACCTACACCAGCGTAACTTACAGTAACGTAACATACGCGCTGTGTCAGAGCAGGCGAGTCCAAGCACAACGCGGATGACCGCCTCCGCACGCCGCGAGCAGCTGCTTGACGTGACCACCGAGCTTGTCGCCGAGGCTGGCTTCCAAGCCGTGTCGATCCAGTCGGTGGCGCGCAGAGCCGGAATCTCGCGCCCGATCGTCTACGAGCATTTCGGTGACCTGTCCGGACTGCTGGAGGCGCTGGTGGAGCGCGAGGTCACTCGCGCGTTGGCGCAGGTCGCAGAGACGGAGCTCACCAACCTCGGCGAGGGCGACCCGCCGGAGCTGATGCTCGACAGCCTGCGCGCGTATCTCGGCGCCGTCGAGCAGCACCCGACCACGTGGCGGCTCGTGCTGATGCCACCGGAGGGCGCGCCGGAGCTGCTGCGCACGAGCATCATCAGCGGCCGCGCCGCGGTGTTGGAGCGCCTTGCGCAGGCGGTGCGCCCGATATCGGCGCCTGAGCACGAGATGCCCGACCCCGAGTTGACGGCCAGGATCCTGTCTGCCGTCGCCGATGAGTACGCGCGCCTACTGCTGACCGATCCGGGGCGCTTCCCGCCGGAGCGGCTGTTGCCGCATGCGCGCTGGTGGATCGACCGGCTCTTGCCCGCGTAGCCGACAGAGATCGGCGCCGCGGTAGCTAAGCAGCACCGACCAGCTGGCCTCGCTGTGCCTTATGCGAGAACAGTGCGCGATCGGCGTCGACGAGAACTTCCTCCGCGCTCATACCCGGCTTGAGTTCGGCCACTCCCGTGCCGATCGTGATCTGTTCACCGTCGGGACGTACACATTGCTGGCTAACCGCTTCGCGAATCCTCGCCGCCACGCGGCTGGCGCCGAGCTCGTCGCTGGCGCGCAGAATCACCGCGAACTCATCGCCCGCCCAACGGAATGCCGTATCCGGCCTGCGCACGGCGTCGCTCAGTGCCTGTGCGACCGACTGCAGCACTTCGTCGCCGACGGCATGACCGAATTTGTCGTTGACCTGCTTGAAGGAGTTGACGTCGCACAGCAGCAGGGAGACCAACGTGCCGTCAATCCCACGGCTGTCGATCGCGTGCGCGAGCGTCTCGTCGAATGCCCGGCGATTGGGCATGCCGGTGAGCGGATCGACGTGGGCGAGCGCGTTCGCGTGCTCGCCGGCATCCATCAGGCGCGCGCGATGCGTGCGCGTGCTGGTGATCACAAACGCCGTCATTGTCGTCATCGCCGACAACATCGCGAACTCGGTGACGATCGCCAGAACATCGACGCTGCTGTACAGAGCCGGCGAGAGCGCCGCGAGCGTCGCGAGCACCAGCACCGGTGTGCAACGCCTGATCGGCTGCCCCACGCCCGCCCCGAGCATCGGTGCGATCAGCAGCTGGGTGTACGGTGCCTTGCCGCCGCCGGCCAGCCACATCAGCGCCGCGAGTTGCACGACTGCCGTGAACGAGGTGGCGTGGATCGCATTCAGGCTCGGACGGTGCCTGAGCGTGACGCTGAGCACCCCGCCTACGATCGAGAGCGCCGTAAGCGGCACGACCAGCACCCATCCGAACACGCCGATCTGAGCTGTCGGCGGATAGAACGCCATCAGCACCAGCGCCACCACCGAGCCGAAGATCCCCAGGAACCCAGAGCCCCTGAGTATCAGCTCATGCTGCGCGCCCCGATACAGCCCCAGGTCAGGGTCGGTTTCCGCTTGCTCCTGCGTGGGCGCTGTGAACATAAGCAGTCGAGACGTTTTTCGACCACATCGCTCGACAGCTTTACGACACGCCGTGCGAGCGGACGCGCGTCAACGTGCCGGTAGGACGGGCTCAACGTTGCCGGCAGGACGTGCTCAGAGTACCGGCAGCACGTGCTCAGGGCACCGGCAGCACGTACTCAGGGCGCGGCAGACACGGCCGCCAAGCCGAGCGCATCCGCGACGGCCGGGTGCGTGATCTCCCCGTCTTGTACGTTCAAGCCCATGCGCAGGCCGGGGCTGCTCGCCAGCGCCTGCTCGACGCCGTGCTCGGCCAGCTCGATCACGTACGGCAGCGTCGCGTTCGTCAACGCGTACGTCGAGGTGATCGGCACCGCGCCGGGCATGTTCGTGACGCAGTAGTGCGTGATCCCGTCGACCTCGTACGTCGGGTCCGAGTGCGTCGTTGGGCGCGAGGTCTCAAAGCAGCCACCCTGGTCGATCGACACGTCCACCAGCACAGCGCCCCGCTTCATCAGCTTCAGCTGCTCGCGGCTGACCACGTGCGGCGCGCGTCCGCCGTGGACCAGCACCGCGCCGATCACCAGATCGGCCGTTCCCAGCATCTCCTCGATCGCCAGCGTCGAGGAGTACACCGTGGAGGCACGACCGGCGAACGCCACTTCGAGCTCGCGCAGCCGGTCGATCGAGCGGTCGAACACGAACACGTCCGCCTGCATGCCGATGGCGATGAATGCCGCATTCATGCCCACCACGCCGCCGCCGATGACCAGCACCGTGGCGGCCGCCACGCCCGGCACACCGCCCAGCAGGATCCCCCGCCCGCCGAGCGGCTTCTCCAGCATGAACGCGCCTGCCTGCGTGGCGATCTTGCCCGCCACCTCGCTCATCGGCGCCAGCAGCGGCAGCCGTCCCTCGGCGTCCTCGACGGTCTCATATGCGATGCATCTCGCGCCCGAGGCCATCAGGCCCCGCGCCAGCTCCGGCTCGGCCGCGAGATGCAGGTAGGTGAACAGCGTCTGCCCCTCGCGCAGCCTGCCCACCTCCTGCGACTGTGGCTCCTTCACCTTCAGCACCAGCTCCGCCTGACCGAACAGCGCGTCTGCGTCAGGGACGATCGTTGCCCCCTGCGCCTGGAACTGCTCGTCGCTCATCGCACTGCCCTCGCCCGCGCCGGCCTGCACGAGCACCTCGTGCCCACGACTCGTCAGCTCCCTGACTCCCGCGGGGGTGATCGCCACGCGGTACTCGTCGATCTTGACCTCGCTGGGAACGCCGATCCTCATCGTGCCAACTCCCTTCCTCGCAGTGCCAGCCAAAACTCGATCCGATCGCGCGCGTTGGAGAAGTCGCGTCCCGTCAGCTGCTCGATGCGGCGGATGCGATAGCGAAGGGTGTGACGGTGGCAGAACAGCGCGTTGGCAGCCTTCTCCCAATGCCCGTTGTGCTCGATGAACACATCCAGCGAGCGCACCAGCTCGTCGCCATACTCGCCCTCGCCCTGCTCGATCGGGTCGAGCACGCTGCGACAATAGGAGCCCAGCGCCTCGTCGTCCTGCAGCGACAGCAGCAGCTGGAAGGCGCCTAGATCGGCGTAGGAGGCAACCTCGGGAGCGCTGCCGTTGCGCAATCGAACCGCCTCCAGCGCGCAGCGCGCCTCGTGGAAGGCCATGCGCAACGAGTGCGTAGCGCCGGCGCGGCTCGCCGCCGCTTGCACCTCCCCGAAACGGCCGGCCAGCTCGGCACGGATCTTGCGCGTCAGCTCCAACGGCACGAGCCCACCGCTCTTGGCGCCCGGATCGATCACAGCGCACAGCAGCCCCCCGCGAATCGCCACCAGGCTTGGTACCCGTTCGCGCTGCAGGATCGCTTCCACCAGCGCCGCTCCCGCGCTTGGATCGGTCGTCCTGAACGCGAGCACCGCCACCTGCTCGCCGATCCCGAACGGACGCAGGCGTGCCTGCAGGTCCTCCGGGTACAGGTGCCCTGTGAGGACCTCCGCCAGCACGTCGCCGACCATCGTGCGCTGCAGCAGCTCGTAGCGCTCGTCCAGCAGCTGCGCGAACGCGCGCTCGGTGATCGCGATGAACGGTAGCTCGTAAGGCACCTCGAACAGCGGGAACCCGCGCTTGCGCGCCTGTGCGACCAGCGCCGCCGGCATCCGCTTGTGGGCGAAGCCCGTACCGAAGCCCAGGCCGGCGATCTTGTGGTCCGCAAGCCGGTCGATCAGCTCACGCTGGGACTTCGGTCCAGTCAGCTGAATCCCTGTGCTCAGCAGCAGCTCTCCGCCTTTCAGCCACGGCGTCGGGTCCGGCAGCTCCGTGCTGTGCACCCAGCGCACGTGCGTCTGCGCAGACTCCTGCCCGCAGACCAGCTCCAGGCCCAGCTCGCCGATCAGGCTCTCGACAGTGAGCTCCATCGCTCCATCCGCTCAGAGGCCTCACTCAGGACCGGGCGCAGGATCGCCTCGATCTCCTCGAACTGCTGCTCACCGGCGATCAGCGGCGGCGACAGCTGCACGATCGGATCGCCACGGTCGTCTGTCCGGCAGATCAGCCCACGCTGGTAGAGCTCACCCGAGAGAAAGCCGCGCAGCAGCTCCTCCGCCTCCGCGTGGTTGAACGTCTCCTTGGTGTCCTTGTCCTTGACCAGCTCGATCGCGTGGAAGTAGCCCGCACCGCGCACGTCGCCGACGATCGGCAGGTCGCGTAGGCTGTCGAGCATCTCCCGGAACGCGCCCTCGTTGGCGAGCACGTTCTCGCACAGCCGCTCGTTCTCCATGATGTCGATGTTCGCCAGCCCGACCGCGCATGCCACCGGGTGTCCGCCGAACGTGAAGCCGTGGTTGAAGATCGCCTTGCCGTGCAGGAACGGCTCGGCGATGTGATCGCCTACGATCAGCGCCCCAAGCGGCAGGTATGCGGAGCTGATGCCCTTGGCCGTGGTGATCATGTCCGGCTGGTAGCCGAAGCGTTCGCAGCCGAACCAGTGGCCCAGACGGCCCCACGAGCAGATCACCTCGTCGGAGATCAGCAGCACGCCGTGGCGATCGCAGATCTCGCGCACGCGCTGGAAGTAGCCGTCCTGCGGGACGAAGCAGCCGCCGCCGTTCTGGACCGGCTCGAGGATCACCGCCGCGACCGTCTCCGGCCCCTCGAATTCGATCGCTTTCTCGATCTCGTTCGCCGCCCACAGCGGGTCGCGGTCTTCCTCCCAGCGGTAGGAGTTCGTGTTGGCCACGTGCACCCCACCCGGCGTCAGCGGTTCGAAGGGTACGCGCAGCGGCGTCAGGCCGGTGGCCGTCAGTGCGCCCATCGAGGTGCCGTGATAGGCGAGGTTGCGCGAGATCAGCTTATGACGGCGCGGTTCGCCCATCGCGGCGTGGTAGGCCTTGGCGAGCTTCCACGCCGACTCGACCGCCTCCGAGCCGCCGGAGGTGAAGAACACGCGGTTGAGGTTCCCCGGCGCGAGCTCCGCGATACGCGTGGCCAGCTCGATCGAGCGGGGGTGGGCGTAGCTCCAGTTGGTGTAGAACGCCAGCTCCTTCGACTGCGCTGCCGCCGCTTCGCCCAGCTCCGGGCGGCCGTGACCGATGTTGACGCAGTACAGCGCCGACAGGCCGTCGAGGTGGCGCTTGCCGTGCTCGTCGTACACGTAGCAGCCCTCGCCGCGCACGATCACGGGGACCTCGTGGTCAGAGTCCGCATAGGAGCCCATCCGTGTGAAGTGCATCCACAGATGCCGCTTGGCCTGCTCTTGGAGATCACCGGACATCGAAGACCGCCTTCTCAGATAGCTGACTAGACACTCAGGACAACGCTAACCGCTCACCATGAGCACCTCAATGCGCCGCCCGGTCAAAAGGTGCCACTGCGATTATACGACTTGTCCAACCGGGGCCTAACGTTTTGGGGATCGCGCCCATTGCGCGTCTGCCGCCGCAATCCGTACCTTTCCTTCACAAGCCGCGCGCCATGTCCGCCGCATCCCACGAGAGGAGCAGTCCATGGCCATCGAAGGTACCGATGTAGTTGGAGGCCCACAACGCGAATCCGGGGTCATGGACAAGGGCCTGAAAAAAGGCGCCATCGGCTACATCTCGAACATCGTCATCGGCGTCGCCTCGACGGCGCCTGCCTACTCGCTCGCCGCCACACTCGGTTTCGTCGTCGCCGTCAAAGGCGTTGGCGTGCACGCGCCGGCCGTGCTGCTCGTGTCGTTCATCCCGATGCTGCTGGTGGCGTCGGCCTACAAATACTTCAACCGCGCCGACCCCGACGCCGGCACCACGTTCGCATGGGTCACACGCGCCATGGGCCCGTCGCTGGGGTGGCTGAACGGCTGGGCGATCTTCCTCGCCGACGTGATCGTGATGGCGTCATTGGCGGACATTGCTGCGATCTACACGTTCAAGCTCTTCGGCTTCACCGCCCTCGGAGAATCCAAAGCGGCGATCATCATCGCGGCGATCGTTTGGATCGCGCTGATGACCTGGATCTGTTACCGGGGCATCGAGCTGTCCGCACGCATCCAGCAGGGGCTGCTCGGCATCGAGGTTTTCATCCTCGCGCTGTTCTCGGTGGTCGCGTTCGTCAAGATCTATGGCAGCCACCCGCCGAGCGGCTCGATCCATCCGTCGATCTCCTGGTTCAACCCGTTCGCCATGAAGTTCGGTGACCTGCTCGATGCGGTTCTGCTGGGAGTGTTCATCTACTGGGGCTGGGACTCCGGCGTGTCGGTCAACGAGGAGTCCGAGAACCCGGCGGAGGGGCCAGGCAAGGCAGCTGTGATCTCGACACTGCTGCTGCTGCTCATCTACGTGCTCGTCTCATCTGCCGCCCAGGCCTTCCACGGCGTCGGGTTCCTGACCAACGAAGCCAACCAGGAAGACGTCCTCAACGCGCTCGGCAAAGGCGTGCTGGGCGGCACCCTCGACAAGCTGCTGATCATCACCGTGCTCACTTCCGCGTCGGCATCGACGCAGACGACGATCCTGCCGACCGCACGCACGACGCTCTCGATGGCTCATTGGAAAGCGGTGACAACACTGCTCTCGCGCGTGCACAAGCGCTACCTCACCCCAACCGTCTCCACGCTCGGATTCGGTGCTCTTTCGATCGTCGTGACGGTCGTTCTTCTGCTGCTCTCCGAAAGCGTGCTCGTGGACTCGATCACCGCGATCGGCTTCCCGATCTGCTTCTACTACGGGTTCACCGGCGTTGCCTGCCCGATCTACTACCGGTACGAGCTGGGCAAGAGCGTGCGCAACTTCCTGCTGCTCGGCGTCGGACCGCTGATCGGCGGCCTGATGCTGTGGGGTGTCGGCGTCAAGGCGGCGTTCTATTACGGCCATATCGCCAACGTGGAATCCAAGCCGATCCTCGGGATCACGCTGCCGCTGTGGATGGGCATCGGCGGCATGGTCCTTGGCGTGCTGATCATGCTCGCCTCGCGCCCCGCCTTCAAAGAGTTCTTCTCGCGCAAGCTGGAAACCGCGCCGCCCGGCGTGCTCGAGCACCCGCCCGCTACGCTGCCCGCGCAGGTGGACTTCTGACCGGAGCACGCGGACCGGAGTAGGCTTGCCCTGTGACCCAAAGCGACCGCCACATACCCGAGAAGGAGCGCTGCAGCACCTGCAGCGGTGCCGGCTGGACCTGGTGGTCGGGCGCCACCACGCCCGGCGCGGACGGCAAATGGGTTGTCTGCCGCGAGTGCATTGGGACCGGGCGCGCCGATCACAAGGGTCGCAAGCGCCAGAAGCCGGACGACCCGTCCGGCGACTGACGGTCAGCTCAGCTCGGCTGGACCTCGACCTGCCCGTGCGGCGAGCCGTACTCAGCCAGTAGCTCGAGGAACGGCGCCGGCGGGAATGCCTCCGGGCCGAGCACGCCGGCTCCCTTCCAGTCGCCGCGGTCGAGCAGCTCCAGCGCGACCACCGGGTTGATCGCCGTCTGCCACACGACCGCCTGGTTTGCGTACTCGCGCATGGTCGTCTCGTTGTCGACCACGTGGTAGAGGTAGGTGGAGCGCGGCTGTCCGTCCTTGCCCGTGCCCGTCACCCAGGTGCCCGCGCATGTTCGCCCGCTCATGCGCTCGCCGAGCGTTGCCGGGTCTGGCAGCGCGGCAGCGACGACGTCGCGCGGAGCCACCTTCATGCCACGCACCGACACCGGCTCGGTCGAGTCCAGGCCAAGTTTGTGCAGCGTGGCGAGCACGTCGATGAACTCCTGCCCCAGCCCGTACTTGAACGTCACCCGCTCGCATGGCACCCAGCGCGGGATCAGCACGACCTCCTCGTGCTCGACGTTCACGCACTCCACCGGGCCGATGCCCTCCGGGAACTCGAACACCTCCGGCTCGGAGAACGGCGCCGTCGTGTAGAAGCCGCGCGCTCGCTCCCAGATCAACGGTGGGTTCAGGCACTCCTCGATCGTCGTCCAGATCGAGAACGTCGGCGCGAAGTCATATCCCTCGACGACCAGGTCGGCGCCGTCTCGCACCCCGACTTCGTCGATGCTCGAGAACAGCTCCTCCGAGGCATAGCGAGCGAAGATGTCCGAGAGGCCGGGCTCGACGCCGATCCCCACGAGTGCCAGCAGGCCTGCCTGCTGCCACTGCTCGTGCGCGGCCAGCTGACGGTCGCCGAGCATCTCCCCCGGCTGCTCGTACGGACGCTCGGGATGAGGATGGGAGAGCGTCATGGCCATATCCAGGTATGTGGTCCTGGCATCGAACGCGGCGGCGAAGATCGGCTCGTTGAAGCGCGGGTCGCAGGCATTGAGGACCGCATCGGGCCGCACGCGGCCGATCAGCTCCACCAGCTCCTCGCGGCTGGAGGCGTCGACCCGCTCTGCCGTGAAGCGATCGGGCTCGCCGAGACGCTCGGCTGCTGCCTGCGCGCGCTCCTGGGCAACGTCGGCCAACACCACGTGATCAAAGGCCTCGCGACGCTGCGCGATCGCGGCGAACGCCGCACCGACACCACCTGCTCCGACCACGAGAACCTTCATGCGCTCAGTCTGACGCAAACAGCTAGCCCGGAACGTCACAAGGATGCGGCGTCGATGCGACGCAATGTCGCAGGCGCCTCACGTATGCTGCGCCGATCCGCGCGGTCCCGAACACCCCTAGACCATGAGCACCGGTCTTCCGAGCCCGCCACGCGACCCTCCGGGGACGCCGGCTTCCCCGGGGCTCAACGGTGCGGGGCGCACCGGGCAGGAGACTCAGCATCAAGACGAGCGCGCGAGGCGACGCCCCCGCTGGGCGGCCTCCCCGGAGATCCACCGCAAGGAGGTCCTGCTGGTGGCGCTGAGCGGCCTCGTGCTGGCCATCCTGACGAGCTGGCCGCTGGTGGCGCACATGGGCAGCCGCATCGCCCCGGACCTCGGCGACCCGGTGCGAACCGCCTGGGAGATCGCCTGGGTGGGGCACGCGATGCTCCACGACCCGCTGCACATATTCGACTCCAACGCCTTCTATCCCCACCCGCTCAGCCTCGCCTTCTCGGATTCCCTACTCGGCTACGGCCCGGCGGCGTTCTTTGGATCGGGCACCGTCGCAGCGCTGGTCCGCTACAACCTCCTATTCCTGTGGGTGTGGTCGCTGTGCTTCGTGGCCGCTTACCTGCTCGCACGCGAGCTCGGCCTCGGCCGGCTGGGGGGCGCCGCTGCCGGTCTGGCGTTCGCCTATGCGCCCTACCGAGTGACAGAGGCCGGGCATCTGCACGTGATCTCCTCAGGTGGGTTCGTGCTCGCGATGTTCATGCTGCTGCGCGGCTACAGGCGCGACTCACGCAAGCTCGTGCTGATCGGCTGGCTGCTGTCCGCCTGGCAGGTCAGCCTCGGCTTCACGCTCGGCCTGCAGTACTGCTATCTGCTGATCGTGCTCGCGCTGCTCGTGCTCGCGCACTGGTGGTTCGGCCGCCTGACGCCCGGCCCGGCCTGGCGCTCGCGCGCGGGCGGCGAGCCCTCCGCTCGAGCAGGGGCGAGCACCGGCCCGGAGCGCTCCCCGGCGCCGACTCGCTCCACGCGCGGACCGCTGATCCCGCGCCGGCTGCTGGCCGTGACGCTGATCGGAGTGGCCGTCCTCGGGGTGGTAACCGTCTACCAGGCCAGGCCCTATCTGAAGGTGGCGGAAGAGTACCCGACGGCCAAGCGCACCCTCGGAGAAGTCGAAACCTACTCAGCCGGGCCCGCGGCGCTCCTGGCGGCCTCCTCGGAGAACCGTGTGTGGGGATCGGTCACCTCCGGGATGCGCGAAAAAGTCAACTCCAAGAACGAGAGCGTGTTCTTTCCCGGCGGCCTGATCCTCGCGCTGGCGCTGATCGGGATCGCAGCCGGCGCATACACGCGGCGGTTGCGCCTCGGCCTGGTGATCGGGATCGCCACCTGCTCGATCCTCGCCCTCGGCTTCGGCATCACCGGTGCGGGCTATCCGTATCGCCTGCTGTACGACTATGCCCCCGGCTGGGACGGCGTGCGCGTGCCGGGCAGGATCTTCACCCTCGCGACGCTGTTCTACGCACTGCTCGCGGGAGCCGGCCTGCAGGCGCTCGTTGGGCTGATGCCAGCATGGCTTGCCCGTACACGCGCGTGGGCAGCGCAGAGATCGCTGACGAGCCGCTCGTTGACGGCAGCACCGGCGGTCATCGGGGTGGTGGCGCTCGTCGGCATCCTCGGCGAAGGTGCGGGCCACCTCGGCCATCCCGTCGTACCGGAGCCGGTCAAGGCTGAAGTCGGGCTGCCAGGCCCGCTGCTGGACCTGCCCACCGATGGAGCACTCGACCGCATCTGGCAATACTTCTCCACCGACGGCTTCTACAAGGTTCCAATCGGCAACAGCACGTTCAATATGCCTGAGGTGGATGACCTCCGCGGGGGCATGAACGGGTTCCCGGACCGCGCGAGCATTGAGAAGCTGCGCTATTACGGCATCCGCACCGTCGTACTTCACACGGTGCTCCCAAAGGGCCTACCGCCTGAACACGGCGCCGTCATCGCCGAGCCGCCCGACCCGGCGGCCGCCGCGAAGAAGCCGATCGCCGGCCTGGGGGTCACGCGACGGCAGGCCGGTTCGGCCGTCATCTATGAGATCGGTCCGGGACCGGCGGCTCTGCACGGGAGCGATGGATGAGCGCTGAGGAGCCGTCGAGCGGGATCGCAGGGCAGAGCGCAGGCGCCGACGGCACCCTGGACGGCGATCCCAGCGGGTCGAGCGCCGCCGTCGCCTGGGCGCGGAGGAGCAAACGCAAGGCGCTGCTGGCGATCGTGCTCGTGGGCATCGCCTCAGCGACGATGATCCAGAGCTTCTCCTGGAATCAGACCTCGCACTACGACCTGATCCGTTCGCTGTACGACGGCAAGACCACGATCGACCAATATCAGGAAAACACTGGCGACAAGGCCTATTACAAGGGGCACTACTACTCTGCACGAGCGCCCGGGCTCGCCCTGTTCTCGCTTCCGTTCTATGACGCGCTGAACGTCGTGGGAGCCGAATCGTGGACGAATGCGCACGTGGCGCCGCCCGATCACCCCGGTGACGAGATGATCTACCTGGTCGGCCTGTGGGGCAACGTGCTGCCGGGGCTGCTGCTGCTGTTGCTCGTGTGGCGCGTGGCCGAGCGCTACGAGCCGGGTTACGGCGTTGCCGCCGCGGTCGTCCTGGGGCTGGGCACGATGGTGCTGCCGTTCTCGCAGCTGCTGTTCTCGCACATGTTCACCACGTTCCTGTGCTTTGCCGCGTTCTGGCTGATGCTGAGCGAGCGTGACGGGCCTCCCAGCCCGCTGCTGCTGGGATTGGCCGGGCTGGCGATGGGCTACGCGTTCTCCTCGGAGTACCCGACGTTCTTCGCCGCGATCGTGCTCGGCCTGTTCCTGCTCTCGCGCAAGGACTCGCTGACGCCGCTGGGAATCCTGCGGCGCGGTGGCGCGTATGTGGCCGGCGGCATCGTGGGCATCGTCCCGTTGCTGCTGTACAACCACTACGCCTTTCACTCATGGACGCACCTCGCCTACTCCGACATACCCCGCCAGCAGCAGGGCTTCTTCGGGATCAGCGCCCCCAGTCTGAAGGTGCTGGCAACGCTGCTGCTGGACTCGCGCGGGCTGCTCACGATCTCGCCCGCGTTGATCATGGGCGCGATCGGCACCGCGCTGCTGTACCGCAGGGGCAAGCGCGCGGAGGCACTGACGATCGCCGGGGTTTGCCTCTGTTACCTGCTCTACAACGCCGGCTACTACCTGCCGTTCGGCGGTGGCTTCATGGGACCGCGCTTCCTCGACACGCTGCTCCCGTTCCTGGCCTTCCCGATCGCGCTCACGCTCAAGCGCTTCCCCGGCCCCACGATCGCACTGGCGGGGATCTCCATCACGACGACCGTTATCGCCACGATCACCCATCCGCTGATTGGCTATGAGAACGAGACGGTGACCTGGATGCATTACCTCAGCCAGGGCTACTTCCAGCCGACGATCGCATCGGCGTACGGCCTCGGTCGTGGCTGGGGCGGGATCTGGCCGTTCCTGCTGGCGGCCGGCGGCGGGGTGCTGCTGGCTGTGTGGGCGACTCCGCGCCTGCGCCTCTCAAATGCGGCGCTCGGCGCGGGGCTGCTGAGCATCCTCGCGTGGGCACTGTTCGCGGCGCTGGCGCCGACGCTGCTGGGTATCGACCACGCCGGCCTGGCAAGCATCTACGGGGCGGGTGATCACACGGCCTTCAACCTGAAGCTGCACTCAGGCAGCAGATACCCGCTGAGGACGCTCGTCCCGGTGGCTGCCGTCGCTGGAGCGCTCGCCCTGGGAGCGATGCGCCTGACACGCTCCGCGCCGGAGCGTCCTGTGCCACAGCGTGAGGCGAGCGCAAGCTCACGCCCAGAGCCGGCGCTGAGCTCCTAGCCGTCCCGGCCGGCACTGCGGCCCTGGTTGGACCTTAGTTCTTGGCGATCTTGACGCCGCATTTGGCGCCATGGAGCTGCCGGCACACGACCACGTAGCCTTCGCGCGGCTGTTCGTGGGCGTTCGTCAGCCCGGCGTCGAAGCGGGTAGAGCTCGTGCCGCCGTTCCAGTCGTAGATGTACAGGCGCTTGATCCGCGCGTGCGCGGATGCCAGCGCGAACATGTACTTCAAGACTTTCGCCGCGCGCTTCAGGCCCGAGCCGTTTTTGTTCGGGAACGCACCACCGAATTTCACCAGTCCGCCGGTCTCGGTCAGCCACACCTGGCCGCCGAGGGCGCCCACCAGTTCACGCGTGCGCCAGCCTTCGAGGCGGTTGACGTCGGAGTAGTTGTGCAGACCCCAGATCTTTGGCATGACCGTCTCCAGGCGGCCGATCTCGCGCTTGAATTCGGAGATGTAGGTGAGCGTCGGCCCGATGTACTGCTGATCGAGCACGTCCAGGCCGATGACCGTGCAGCCCTTGCAGACGCGCAGCAGCGCCTGGTAGTACTGAGCCGCGCCCACGGCGCTCGGGCTGGAGAACTGCCCGCGTTCGTTGCCTCGGTTGGCCTCGTCCCAAGACTCGTATTCTTTTACGTAGGGAAATAGCTTGACGAACTTCTTGACATCGTTCTGGTAAGTGGACACTCTGGGCAGCTTCGTGGGCGTGTACTCGGAGTGGTAGAACGCCACCAGCACTTTCTCGTGCGCCGCTTGGGCAGCGTCGATGAACACGATCGCCTTGTCCAGCGAATAGGGGTGCGCGACGGCGTCGTATGGGGCGATGTAGCGCACGATTTTGGTGTGCAGCTGCTTGTACAGCGCGTTGCGGAACATCGACGCCGTCTCGTCACCGAGGCCGGTCAGATAAGAGCTCGCGGCGTGCGCCGTGGGCGAGCTGCCGGCGCTGGCGCTCGCCTGGCTGATCGTGCCCGGCGCGAGCGCAGCCGACACAGTCACCACGAGCGAGAGCAGGAAGGTCGTGTAAAGGCGGCGAGATGTTTGCATACGGATTCGCAACAGGGTAGGCGCTGGAGGGTTGCGCCCCTCCCGACAGTCTTACGAGGCACTTAGGTCGCGACCTGCCCGCTGGGGCCAGTTTTACACGGCGTTTAGCCTGCCGCCGGATCCGCCAGCGGGTGTGGGACGCTACCGAAGTGACCTCATTCGAGACGGGGGCGGCTGTGCTCGGCGGGCTGCTCGTGGTGGGCTCGCTGCTCTCCGGTCTGGCGCGGCGCAGCGTGCTGTCGCTGGCCGCTGTGTTCGTGCATCGCCGGGTTCCTGCTCGGGGAAGGCGCGACCGGGGTCCTGCACTTCAGGGCGAGCTCGGGGTTCGTCACCGACCTGGCGACGGTGGCACTGATCGTGATCCTCTTTCGTGACGGGCTTGAGGTCGAGGGCGAGCTCCTGCAGAGCCAATGGCAGCTGCCGCTGCGCAAGCTCGTGATCGCGATGCCGATCACCGCGATCGTCGTCGCGCTCGTGGCGCGGGCGCTGGTCGGGCTCAGCTGGACGGAGTCGTTCCTGCTCGGCGCGCTTCTGTCCCCCACCGACCCTGTGCTGTCCTCGGGCGTGGTAACCGACTCGCGCGTCCCGCGGCTGATCCGCCATTCGCTCAACCTCGAGTCAGGTCTCAACGACGGCCTCGCGCTGCCGGCGGTGCTCGCCTTCGCGGCAGCCCTGGAAGCGAACAACGGGAACTTCGTGTGGTGGCACTTCGTGCTTCAGGACGTGGGTCTCGGCTTGGCTTTCGGGCTCGTCTGCGGGTTGATCGGCTCGCTGTTGATGCCACGCGCCGACGCTGGGCGCTCAGCTCGCTCGATTCCCGCGATTCCCGGCCATCAAAAGGCTCTGTACGGACTCGGCGATCGCGTTCGCCACATACGGACTGACGGTGCTTCCGCCACGTGGAAACGGCTTCATCGCAGTGTTCGTGGCTGCGATCGTGGTCGGAGTCCGCCGTCCGGATCTGCGCCGACAGTTCGCGGAGCACGCAGAGGAGGTGGTGGAGATCGTCAAGCTCGCGATCTTCGCGGTGTTCGGTTCGCTGCTCACCGTCCACGGCCTGTTCGCGGACGGCTGGGCAGCGGTCGCGGTGGTGGCGGCCACGTTCCTGATTGCGCGGCCCGGTCGCCGTGTGGGTGGCCTTGGCCGGCACGCGCGTCAACGGCGCCGAGAAGGCCTTCATGGCCTGGTTCGGCCCGAAGGGCGTCGCCACGATGACCTTCTGCGCTGCTGATCCTCGGCCGCGAGATCCATGCCGGGTCGCGCATCTTCAACATTGCCGCGCTGGCGGTCTTCATCTCGATCATCGTGCACGGCCTGACCGACACCCCGGGGATTCGCTGGATCGCGCGCCATGCAAAGCCCGAGGCCGAGGTCTCAGAAATGGCCCTTGACGGCGCCGATTGAGATCCGCCGCGTGTCCTGCGGCGCCGGGCGCAGGATCAGGATCTCAGCCGGTACCCGTTCGAGCATCCAGCGTAGGTCCTCGTAGCCCAGACCGGCACGCGGGTCTTCGTCGGCGGAGACGATGATGCGGTCGAACTGCTCCTGTTCGAGCAGTTTGCGCAGCGCATCGCGAGGCGAGCGCCCGCGACCGACGCGCGAGTCAACAGGCACGCCAAGCGAGGAGGCGCGCTGCTCGATCGCCTCCAGCAAGCGGCATCCCGCGCGCGCATTGCACCGGCAACGCGGTTTCCAGCGGCAGGCTCATCGGCACCTGTGCCAGGAACGCCGGCATGATGATGGCGTTCTCGGCCTTCGCCAGACGCACGGCAGCCTCGAAAGAGCGCCGGGAGATCTCCTCACCGGTGAACGGCAGCAGGATCCGGCGCGTGCCCTGCAGGCGGTTGCGCGCGGGAACCCGCCCGTGTGGCGGCAGCCAGTAGCCGGCGGCGACCCCCAGCAGAGCGCCGGCGCATGCGACCGCCACGATCACCGAGGCGCTCATGGGGACTCACCGTTGCCGCCGTCCGTGCCGTTCGCGCGCTGGGAGCGATCGGCGACTATCCGCACGTCGACTCCCGGGAGACGCTGCATAAGCTGCTGCGGCAGCGGCACGCGCAGACGGGCAAGGCCGCGTGCCGGGCGCGAGCGGCCGATGAGGATGTACGTCGTTCCGCGCCTGGCGGCGATGTCGGCGACCGCGCCGGCGAGGTCGTCGGACTCCTCCTCGAGCAGCCTCGCCCCCAGCACCGATGCGAGCTGGCGAAGCGCGGCCAGCGATCGCTGCTCGTCCTCGGAGAGCTCCTTGCCCGGCGCACGCACCCACAGCAGGTCGAGCCCAGCGCCGAGACGCTGGGCCGAGCGCCACGCCCGGCGCACGAGCCGCTGCGCGCCCGGGTAGGGCTCCACCAGCGCCAGCAGCCGCTCGCCGACGGCCTGGGGCGCCGCGGAGGCAAGGCTGTCCTCGCGCGAGCCGACGAGCTCGCTCGTCAGCCGCTTGGCCCCCACCTCCTCTGCCACCTGGCGCAGGGCGACCTCACGCAGGGCGGAGAGATTCTCGATGCGAAAGAAGTTGTTGAGCGCCGCGTCGATGCGCTCGGGCGGGTAGACCTTACCGGCGCGCAAGCGGTCGAGTAGTGCCTCCGGTGTGAGGTCGATCAGCACGACTTCGTCGGCTCGCCCGAGGATCGCGTCAGGGATCGTCTCGCGCACGCGGATCCCGCTCAGCTCGGTGATGTGATCGTTGAGCGACTCCAGATGCTGGATGTTGAGCGTCGACAGCACGTCGATGCCGGCCGCCAGCAGCGCTTCGATGTCCTCGTAGCGCTTGGCGTGCTCGGCTCCGGGTACGTTCGTGTGGGCGAGCTCGTCGACCAGACACAGCTCCGGCGCCCTGCCCAGGATTGCCGAGACGTCCATCTCTTCCAGCTCCGTATCGCGGTATCTGAGGCGCCGGCGCGGGAGGATCGGCAGGCCCTCGGCAGCGCGGGCGGTGTCAACGCGACCGTGTGTCTCCAGCAAGCCGATTGCGACGTCACGGCCGGCCTCCTGTTCGGCGTGGCCCTCCAGCAGCATGCGGTAGGTCTTGCCGACGCCTGCAGCCATCCCGATGAAGACCTTCAGTCGGCCACGGCTCTGATCGATCGTGTCAGCCATGTCAGCTCATTCACAGTGTCTAGCGCTGCGACACCTCGCCGCTCATGCTCCAAGCAGGTTGTGCACGATCAGGTCGATCAGCTTGATGCCGATGAACGGTGCGACGATGCCGCCGAGACCGTAGATCCACAGGTTGCGCCGCAGCAGGGCGCTTGCGCCGATCGGCCGGTAGCGCACGCCGCGCAGCGACAGCGGGATCAACAGAGGGATGACGAGCGCGTTGAAGATGATCGCCGAAACGATCGCCGACTGCGGCGTGCCGAGATCCATGATGTTCAGTACGTGCAGCGGCCCCTCGGATGGGTGGGGACCGACTCCTGTCGCGTAGGTGGCAACGAACACGGCCGGCAAGATTGCGAAGTACTTGGCCACGTCGTTGGCGATCGAGAACGTCGTCAGCGCACCGCGCGTGATCAGCAGCTGCTTGCCGACCTCGACGATCTCGATCAGCTTCGTCGGGTTGGAGTCGAGGTCGACCATGTTGCCTGCCTCGCGCGCCGCCTGGGTGCCGGTGTTCATGGCGACACCCACGTCGGCCTGGGCGAGCGCCGGCGCGTCGTTGGTGCCATCCCCGGTCATCGCGACCAAGCGGCCCTCCGCCTGCTCCTCGCGGATCAGCGCCAGCTTGCGCTCTGGCGTTGCTTCCGCGAGGAAGTCGTCGACACCAGACTCCGCGGCGATCTTGGCCGCTGTCAGGCGGTTGTCGCCGGTGACCATCACGGTCCTGATGCCCATCGCACGCAGCTGGTCGAACCGTACCTTCATGCCCTCCTTGACCGTGTCCTTGAGGTAGATAACGCCGACGATCTGGCTGTCGCGAGCAACCGCCAGCGGCGTGCCACCCTCCCGAGCGATGCGATCGAGCGCCTCCTGCAGCTCGGGCGGCGGCGAGCCGCCTTCGCGCCGAACGAACTCCACAATCGCGTCGCCGGCGCCCTTGCGCAGCCGCTGGCCGTCCATGTCGATGCCGCTCATGCGCGTTTGCGCCGTGAACGGGACGAACTCAGCCTGCAGCTTCGTCATGTCGTGCTCGCGGATGCCGTAAGTCTTGGCGAGCACCACGATCGAGCGGCCCTCGGGTGTCTCATCGGCGAGCGAGGCCAGCTGCGCCACCTCCGCCAGCTCGGACTCGGCCACACCTGGCATCGGCACGAATTCCGATGCCAGGCGATTGCCGATCGTGATCGTGCCGGTCTTGTCCAGCAGCAGCACGTCGATGTCGCCGGAGGCCTCGACCGCACGTCCGGAGAGCGCCAGCACGTTGCGGCGCACCAAGCGGTCCATGCCGGCGATGCCGATAGCGCTGAGCAGCGCGCCGATCGTCGTCGGGATCAGCGCGACCAACAGGGCGATCAGCGTCGTCTCGGAGATCGAGGTGCCCGCGAACAGGCCGAACGGGCGCAGCGTCGCCACGACGATCACGAAGATCAGCGTCAGCGCCGCCAGCAGGATGTTCAGCGCGATCTCGTTCGGCGTCTTGCGCCGCGATGCGCCCTCGACGAGCGCGATCATGCGGTCCAGGAACGACTGTCCTGGCTCTTGGGTGATTTCGACGACGATCTCATCAGACGTCACGCGCGTGCCGCCCGTCACCGCGCTGCGATCGCCGCCGGACTCGCGGATCACCGGCGCTGACTCGCCGGTGATGGCGGACTCGTCGACCGTGGCAATGCCCTCGATTACGGTGCCGTCGCCGGGGATCAGCTCTCCTGCCGCGACGACCACGACGTCGCCGCGCGTCAGCTCGGCGGCCGCCTTGGTGGAGCCGTCGCGCATCCTCGCCACGGTCTCCTTGCGCATCGAGCGCAGCGTGTCCGCCTGGGCACGACCGCGCCCCTCGGCAAACGCCTCTGCCATGTTCGCGAACACCACCGTCAGCCACAGCCAGATCGAGATCGTGAACGTGTACCAGGCCGGCTCGTGGCCACCGCCGAGCGGCTTGCCGCCGAACACCTGGATCAGCCAGGTGACGGTCGTGATCACCGAGCCGATCTCCACGACGAACATCACCGGGTTGCGGATCTGCACACGTGGGTCGAGCTTCTTGAAGCTATCGATCAGCGCGCGGCTGACGATCTCGCGCTGGAACAGCGAGACCGCCCGGCGCTCGGTTTTCACGGTCCCACCCACCCCTTGCGCGGACATCAGTGGCTCCCTTCGGTGAGACGGTTTAGAGCGAGGTTGAGCTCGAGCACGTTCACGCCTTCCTCGCCGGAGAAGCCGAGCCCGCGACCCGAGGTGTACTTTGCGATCAGGCCGTCGACGATCGTCCGTGAGAGGTGTCGCACGGCCGCCACGCGGTAGGCCTGGATCCAGGCGTTTGCCGGCGAGATTTCGGGGTCGAGCCCGGAGGCGGAGCTGTTGACCGCGTCAACCGGGATCTTGGCCACGGCCAGCCCGGGGTCGTATTCGCTCTTGGTGGTTGGATTCTTGTTAAGTTCGAGATAGGCCTTGATGTTTTCTTCGTCGGCTTCCTTGGTCTTCACGCTGTTGGGGCCATGGTTGGAGAACGTGCTCGCGGCAGCGTTGTCGGCGCCGCCTTCGGTGGCCGACGGGCGCGACTGGAAGTAGCGCGGGTCCGGTTCAGTGACGAGTTCTCCTTCCTTTTCCTTGGGCTTGCCGTTCTTTTCCAGCACCGGCGTGGCGAAGCTCTGACCGATGATCTTCGAGCCGACGAGCCGGCCGCCCTGGTGAATCTGCTGTCCGTTGGCGTCGGCGGGGAAGGCGACCTGGCTGATGCCGGTGATCGCGAGCGGGTAGACCAGCCCCAACAGCACCGTGAAGACGATGACGGCGATGATCGACGTGACGATGTCGCGTTTCATGTCAGTAGAGGTGTCCGGTCAGGCCCTGGACGACCGGGCCGAGCAGCAGGGCAGGGAAGAACGTCAGCGCGCCGACGAGGATGATCACGCCGATCAGCAGCACCACGAACGTGGGGTTGTCGGTGCGCATCGTGCCGAGGCCCGCAGGCGTGACGCGCTTGCCCGCCAGCGCACCGGCGACGGCAAGTGCGAACAGGATCGGTGCGTAGCGCGCAAGCAGCATGTCCAAGCCGCCGAGCACGTCGGCGAAGGTGATGCCGTGCGAGCCGGCGCTACCTGCATTCGGCTGGATGAAGCCTGTGTAGCCGGCGAACGCGGAGCCGTTGTTGTTGGCCTGGGAGAGGTAGGCGTAGAAGGTCTCCGAGAAGGCCTGCGGCGTGTGGATGCCAAGCTTGCCGGCGGACGTTGCCACTTCGGAGATCGATGCCCGCCCGGATTTGCTGGCGGTGGCCAGCGCGGTGCAGAGCAGCGCAGCCAGCGGGGTAATCAGGATGCCCAGGCCGGCGAGCTTGATCTCCCTGGCCTCGAGCTTCTTGCCGAGCCACTCCGGTGTGCGCCCGACCATCAGGCCGCCGATGAACACCGCCAGCAGCACGTACAGCAGGATCGAGTACAGGCCCGTGCCGACGCCGCCGAAGATCACCTCGCTGGCGGACAGGTTGGCGAAGGGGACGGCACCGCCGATCCCGGTGAACGACTCGATCGCGCTGTTGACAGCGCCACACGAGGTGACGGTGGTGACGACGTCGAACAGCGCCGAGCCGGCGATCCCGAAGCGCTGCTCCTTGCCTTCCATGTTGCCGCCGGTGGAGCCGGCGATCACGTGCGTGTTCAGACCGGCGGCGTGCTGGGCCGGCGAGCCGTGGGCCTCGGCGATGTAGGCGACCGCGACGGCGCCGAGGAACATCACCATCATCGCCCCGTAGATCGCATAGCCCTGCCGGCGGTTGCCGGTCAGCCGCCCGTACATGAACACGAGCGCGGCGGGGATCACGAGCACCGCGAGCATCTCGAAGAAGTTGGTGAACTGGCTCGGGTTTTCGAACGGGTGAGCGGAGTTGGTGTTGAAGAAGCCGCCGCCGTTGGTACCGAGCAGCATGATCGCGTGCTGGGAGGCGACCGGCCCCATCGCGATGGTCTGGCTGAGGCCGGTGATCGTGTGAACGATCAGGTAATTCGAGAGGTTGGCGATTACGCCCTGGGAGGCCAGCACGATCGCCACGAGCACCGACAGCGGCGCGAGCACGTACAGGATCGTGCGCACGATGTCCTGCCAGAAGTTGCCGATGCTCTTGCCGCTACGCCCGATGATGCCGCGCACGAGCGCCACGGCGACGACGATCCCGACGCCTGCCGACAGCCAGTTCTGCACGGTCAGCCCGATCATCTGGGTGAGATAGCTCATCGTCGTCTCACCGCTGTAGTACTGCCAGTTGGTGTTCGTCATGAACGACGACGCGACGTTGAAGCTGACGTTCCACGGGGCGGAGTGATAGCCGAGCGGGTTCAGCGCATGGGGCACCCATGGCGCGTCCTGCGTGCGCAGGATCACATACAGCGCGAGCCATCCGACCAGCGAGAAGACGATCAGGCTCTTTGCGTAGGCCTTCCAGTCCTGCCCGCGTCCGGGATCGACCCTGAGGATGCCGTACAGGAACCGCTCAGGGCCAGCGAATATGTGTGACAGGAAGACACGCTCGCCGGTGTACACCTTCGCCATGTAGCTGCCGATCGGGAAGGCGAGCACGGTCAGCATGACCGCAAACAGCACGATCGTCAGCCAGCCGGCGAAGGTCACAGCTTCTCCCCGCGGATGAGCGCGTAGAAGAGATACGCGATCACCAGTATTGACACGATCAGGCCGAAGAAATCCGAGCCGCTCATGTGCGCCACGAAGAAGCCGAGGGACAACGACAGGCTCATACTCGGTCGATCCCCTCGACCATCAACAGCAGAATCAGGAATATCGCGATTCCGATGGCTATTGCGACCGCGTCCATGAGGACACTATTGACGCCCGCACGTCACGACCGCGTAACGAATCAAGCCCCCCGCATAACGATTTTGTGACGGTGAAACCGGAGGGTTGGCCTCACCCCGAGAAGCGGTACCCCACGCCGGAGTCGGTGACGATGAGACGATGCCCACCCGCCGCCGCCTGGCCTTCGGGCTCGATCTTGGCGCGCAGCCGCGCGATGTGCGTGCGCAGTGGCTGGATGTCATCGACGTACTCCGGCCCCCACACCTCGGCCAGCAGCTTGCGGTGGGTCATCAGCCGCCCGCGGTTACGCGCCAGTGCGCGCAACAGGTCGAACTCGATTGGCGTGAGGTGAATCGCCTCGCCGTCACGGCGTATCACCCTCGCCGCCAGGTCGATCTCCAGACCCTCCACCTCGATACGTGGCTCGCTCTCCTCGCGCACGGAACGGCGCAGCGCGGCCTGCAGCCGCGCGACGAGCTCACGCGTGCCGAACGGCTTGGTGATGTAGTCGTCAGCTCCGGCCTCCAGCGCTCCGACCTTCTGCTCCTCCTCGCCGACCGCCGAGAGCACCAGGATCGGCATCCCGCTCCATTCGCGCAGCCTCCGCGTCAGCTCGATGCCGTCGCCGTCCGGCAGCACCAGGTCGACGATCGCGGCATCCGGCGGACGCACGGCAGCGAGGTCCAGCGCCTCCGAGACCGTTTCTGCCGGCACCGCCTCGAAGCCCGCCTCGCGCAGCACCACCTTCAGCGCGCGCACGATCTGCGGCTCGTCGTCGACGACCAGCACGCGTGGAGGCCTGGCCCGCTCGGCGATCTCCGTGGCGCTCACGTTCCGTGCTCTCCCAGCGGCAGCTCGAACACGAACGTGGCGCCCTGCCCAGGCAGCGACTCGACATGCAGCCGGCCGGCGTTCGCCTCGGTGAAGCCGCGTGCGATCGCCAACCCCAGCCCCGAGCCGCCGTGCACGCCCAGGCTGCTACCGGCACGGTGGAACGGCTCGAACACACGCTCCAGCTGCGCCGGCGCAATCCCCGGGCCGCGGTCGACGATCCGTACGATCACGCGGTCGCCCCCGGGACGCCGCCCCCCTGGGCGCTCGTCGTGCCCGCCTGCGACCGGGATCGCCGGCGCGCGCGTACCGGCAAGCATGCGCACCGCTCGCGCCCTGACCGAAACGGGGTGAGCTCCCCCGTAGCGTCGAGCGTTCTCCAGCACGTTGACGAACGCCCGCTCCAGCTGAACCGGGTCGACGCTGATGAGCGGTAGATCGCTGTCGATCGAGAGGCTGAACGTCTCGTGCGGCGCCCCGACCTCGTCGAGCGCCGTGTGGATCAGCTCCTCGATCGACGTCCACTCCCGGTGAGGCTCAGCCGCGCCGGCCTCCAGCCGCGAGAGATCGAGCAGGTTGTCGACCAGCCGCGCCAGACGCTTGGACTCCTCCTGGATCACCGCAGCCATGTCCGCCCGCTCCTCCAGCGAGAGCGAAGGCGAGCCGACGGCCTCACCGGCGGCGGAGATGGCCGTGAGTGGTGAGCGCAGATCGTGCGAGACGGCACGCAGCAGCGCTGTCTTGACCGTGTCCGCCCGGCGCAGTGCCGCCGTCTCCACCACCCCGCCCAACAGCGTCTCGCGCTCGAGCGCCGCGCTCAGCAGCGCCTCCAGCGCCGGCACAACGCGCTCCTGCAACCTGCGCAGCGTGGCCTCGGAGCTGCCGGCGCCGACCAGCAGCGTCCCAAGGCGGGTGCCGCCCTCGCGCAGCGGAAACGCAACGCTGCGCTCGTCCGCCTCGACCTCGCCAGCCTCGATCGCCGCCGAGCCGAGCTCGAGCGCCTGCGCCAGTCGTGCCGCGGCGGTCGGCAATGCTTCGGCCAGATCGTTCCCGCGCAGCAGCAGCCTGGCCATCTCCGCCGCAAGATCGGCCTCGCGGCGCCGCTCGTCTGCGTCACGGGTGCGCGCGCGCGTGATCTCCGCGACCGAGCTCGCCAGCACGGCGACAACCAGGAAGGCGCCAAGTGCAACCCAGTTGCTGGAGTTCCGGAGCGTGAAGTCCCCGACCGGCGGCAGGTGAAAGAAGTTGAACGCCGCCGCGCTGAGCACCGCTGTGACGATGCCGAGCCCTGCGCCCCACACAACCGACACGACCAGCACCGCCGGCAGGTAGACGACGCTCAGCGAGACCACCGGCGCGACATGCGCCAGCGGATACACGATCGCGGTGCACGACGCAACGGCAACGAGCGCGGTGATCGCGCCCGCTCGGCGGGGCGGCTGCTGTGAGGCCAGGAGAGAGCCGAGTGGAGATGACACCGCGAGCATCAGCGTAATGGCGAACGGGGCGGGCCTTGCCTCCCGCCCCGTTCGGTGCGCCCTGCGCGGGTTCGGTGTGCGCGCGCGGAACCGGCCCCCACATCGACCGGCTGTCGTCGGTGGCCGTGTCCGTGGCCTTCTCCCACCGTCCCGGCGATCATCATGAGCCGACCCCCAGGCGATCGCGTGACCGTCCGGTAACCGCCGTGTGACGATCGCGTTACCGTCCTATTTGTGCGTCTGGGCCGCTGCCGCGCACTAAAGCAAAGCCGTCTTCGCGTCGAGGAGATCCGGGGAGACGTACGCCAGCTAATGAGCAAGCACAAACGCCGCACAGCCGCCCTGCTACCGGCCACGCTAATGGCCGTGTTTGCGCTGCTCTGCGCTCAGGCGACGGCGGCGACGACCTCGCCGCTGCCTGCCTCCGAATACAGCGTCAGCGCCGTGTGTCCGCCGCCGGCGCCTGGGCACGCTGCCTGCCTGGCACTGCGACTGGTTCCGCGTAGCCGCGAGGCGCGCACAGATACCCACCCCCTTGGTGTCACCGGCGCAGCAACGCCGGCCGCCGGGCCGGCCGCAGCCGGTGAAGACGGCTACACACCGGCTGATCTGCACAACGCATACAAGCTGCCGGACACCACGGAAGCGTCTGCGACGCAGACGATCGCACTGATCGACGCGTACAACGACCTGAGCGCCGAATCCGACCTGGCCACGTACGACGCCGAATTTGGGCTGCCCCCGTGCACCACGCAGAACAAATGCTTCAAGCAGGTCAACGAGCATGGCGAAGCCGACCATCTGCCGTTCCCGGAAAGCGAACAGCGCCTGACGGAAGAGCAGGCGCTGTGCGAAGCCGAACAGGAAGAAGCCTGCTACCTGCTCGAAGAAGCAGACAGTTGGGCGGTCGAGATCTCCCTGGACATCGAGACGGTTCACGCGATCTGCCAGAACTGCCACGTCGTGCTCGTCGAGGCCGACTCCACAGAATTCGCGGCCCTGGAAGCCGCCGAGGAAGCAGCCGTCCAGCTCGGCGCCACCGAGATCTCCAACTCCTGGGCGGGCCCGGAATGCGTCGCCGGCGAATGCGTGAGCGACAGCGCGGCGTTCAACCATCCCGGCACCGTCATCACCGCGGCGGCCGGCGATGACGGCTACCTCAACTGGCTCGAAGAACCGCGAACGGCGGCCGCGAACTACCCCGCGTCCTCGCCCCACGTCGTGGCCGTCGGCGGCACCCGTCTACTGCTCACCAAAGCGGGTGGCTGGGAACGCGAGTCGGTGTGGAACGATGGCGGCGAAAGCGGCGGGATCAAAGACGGCCACGGCGCAGGCGGGGGCGCCTGCAGCACCCAGTTCACGGCTCCACCGTGGCAGCAGAGCGTCGCCGACTGGTCGTCGGTTGGCTGTGTCAAAAAGCGCGCGATCGCCGATGTCTCCGCGGACGCCGATCCGTACACCGGCATCGCCGTCTATGACTCCCAGGGCCTAGGCTACGGGGAAGAATGGGGGGCGATCGGCGGCACCAGCCTCGCCTCGCCGTTGATCGCCGCGACGTACGCGCTCGCCGGCGGAGCCGACGGCGTGAGCTACCCCGCGCGAACGCTGTATGAAAACGCAGCGAAATCGCCGACATCGCTGCACGACGTCACTGAAGGGTCAAACGGAGAATGTCTGCTGCCGTTCGATGAACCGACCCGCTCGACGCGCTGTACATCCACCGCGGAGGCCAAAACGAGCTGTTCCTCGGAGCTGATCTGCCGGGCAGCCGCGGGCTACGACGGGCCCACGGGCGTGGGAACACCGGACGGTATCTCCGCCTTCCAGCCCCCGGCTGGAGCGAGCGAAGAAGAAGGCTCGAACGGCTCAGGAGAAGACGTCGCGAGCACCTCTGGCCCGAGCGCAGGAGCAAACACCACATCCGCTAGCCCCGCATCGACCACAACCGCCCCCACTACCACCACCACCACGGCCGCACGCTCGGTCCAGCTGTCGAGCCTGGCGCTCACCCTCAACGCCCTGATCGCCCTGAACAGGAGCCGGCCGAGCATCGCCAAGCTCGCGTTCACGTTCACGTTGAACGTCTCCGCGCGTGTGCAGGCGTCCTTGGAAGAGCGGGTCGGCAAGCGCGGGCACGAGCACTGGAAGGCCCTGGCACGCCCATTCACGATCGCGGGGTTGAGTGGTCGCAACAGCCGCCGGCTGAACGGGCACCGGGCGTTGGGCGCGGGCAGCTATCGCCTGACGCTCACGCCCGTGGGCGGCACGGCACGCACGATCGTGTTCAGGATCGGCTAGCCATGGCTACGGTCCGCGTCCAGGACTCATCGACGGAGCCGGCGTTCCTTTACGCGCTCGCGCGAAGGATGACTCTCGACCGCCCCGCGATCGCGTGGTCGTTGGCGCTGCTGTTCCTGTTCAAGGGACTCGTCTGCCTGGCGACGGTCGCGTTCCCGATCAGCACCCGCGAGTCGACCGGGCTTGTCGCCGTCGTCGGTACGCTGGCGATCGCCGCCGGATGCTGCGTGTGGCTGGCGGGGAACCGAATCCCGCTGTTGGGCTTTGAGCTGCTGGCGGCGAGCGGATCGCTCGTTACGAGCGCCCTGATCACGCACGCGAGCACCCACGGAGCGATGATGCTCGCCGCCTTCCAGTACCCGTGGATCGCCATTTATGCGGCTCACTTCTTCTCCCGCCGCGCCGTCAACGCACAGGGCCTGGTCATCTCCGTCGGCTTCGGCGCCGGACTGCTGCTCAGCGGACTGCCACACGTCGCGATCTACTGGCTGGTCGTGACAGTCACGATCTGGTCGATCTGCATCCTGCTCGGCAACCTCAGCGAGAGCGTGCGCCGCCAGGTCGGCACCGACCATCTCACGGGCCTGCTCAACCGCAGCGGGTTCCTGGCGGCAGCGACGCGCGAGCGTGCGCTGGCCAACCGCACGGGTTCGCCGCTGTGCGTGGCGGTGATCGATCTCGACGATTTCAAGCAGGTCAACGATCGCGCCGGGCATGCCGCCGGGGATGAGGTGCTTGCGACGCTCGCGCGGGGCTGGCGCGAGCGCATGCGACCGAGTGACATCCTGGGTCGTCAGGGCGGCGATGAGTTCGTGCTGTTGCTGCCGTGCACCGGACCCACCGGCGCCGAAGCCGCACTCAAGCGTCTCAGTAGCGACGATGACCCCGTTAGCTGGTCGGTAGGCACCAGCGAGTGGACAGCAGGCGAGAGCCTGGAGGCTGCACTCGCTCGCGCCGACGAGCGCCTGTACGAGGCCAAGTTCGCCGCCAGCCGAGGCCGCTCAAAGGCCGTCGACGCGCACGTCGCGGGACGAAGGCTCGCCGTCTCGACGTGAAACCCCCGGCCGGTGGCGAGTCCCGCCCAATCAGATGGGATCGTGCCGCGCGCGGGCCCTCCCGAGCAACGTCTCCCCGGCCTTTGTGAGGCGCCACGAGTTGGGCGCACCGCGGGTCCTGCGAGTGTCATCGATCTTCGCGATCAACCCGGCGGCGTGCAAGCGCCCGAGCAGCTTTGAGATCTGGCCCTGATCGACCACCCCGGCGCGCTCGGCGACCTCGCGATTGCTGGCCCCTGGATAGTCGGCGACGGCGTTCAGGACAAGGGCGGTGCGCTGGGTCAGTCGGACGCTGGCGGCGCCGTCGGGAGCGCCGAGAGCCTTCGATAGTGCGGTCCGGGCGGGGGGCGCCGGGCGGGTGAGCTCGCGTCGCGCGATCGCCGGCCCGAGGTAGGGCAGGACGATGATGCTCACGAGCGAGCCGAACAGCTCGATCACCAGTCCTCCGTCCTCGGCGCGCAGACGGTTCTGGAGCACGGCGATGACGGCGCCAACGATGCCCTCGCCGACCACCGCGGCAGGCTGCTGCCGCGTCGCGGGGCCCTCCAGACGGCCGCGATCGACGAGCGCGGCGAGCGCGTCGAGAACTTCGACGCGCCGGCGCAGCACCTGCTCGCCGCCGCTCATCGAGTAGACGACGAGCAGACGTCCCAGGGCCGGTTCGTCTTCGAGGAACCGCAGGAACGCGGCGAGCGCGGCCTTGATCGCGTCGAGCCAGCGCGGCTCGGCGTCGTAGGCGGGAGACATGCGCCTGCGCGCCCGCTGCACGCCGAGGTCGAAGGCGGCGAGCAGACAGGCTTCGCCGTCGGCGAACGCGTCGTGAAAGGCAGCACTCGACACGCCCGCCCGCTCGATCACCTCGGCAGCGGTAACCGAGCCGGCAGCGGCTCCGCGTGCTGCCATCGCCTCGGCCATCGCCTCGAGGATCCTCGTACGCTCTGCGTCCTTCACCTGCACCGCTCCCGCTTGCTTGACAACGGCGCGGGAGCCTATCTTCTTATTGTCTAGTCGCGTGACCCCTGGCCGGCGGCACCGGACGCGAGCGTCGCGGGGGCGCCGTATGGCTGCAGGCAGCGCGGCAGATCGACGCCGCCATCGACGCGCTGGCCGTTCTCGAGCAGGGCCACGATCGTGCGCCCGACAGCCACGGCGGTGCCGTTGAGTGTGTGCAGCGTCTGCGTGCGCTTGTCGCGGCGCATGCGGATGTTCAGGCGCCGGGCCTGGTAGTCGGTGGTGTTCGAGCACGACGTCAGCTCGCGGTAGCGGCTTTGACTGGGTAGCCATGCCTCGCAGTCGTACTTCTTGGCGGCCGAGTTGCCGAGATCGCCGACGGCGATGTTGACAATGCGATACGGCAGCTCCAGCTCCCCGAGGATCTCCTGCTCGATCGCGAGGATTCGCTCGTGCTCGGCTTGGGAGTGCTCGGGCGCGACGAAGCTGAACATCTCTACCTTGTCGAACTGGTGCACCCTGAAGATGCCCCGCGTGTCCTTCCCCGCAGCCCCGGCCTCGCGCCGGAAGCAGGGTGAGAAGCCGGCGTAGCGCAACGGCAGGCGCTCACCGTCGATGATCTCGCCGTCGTGCAGCGAAGCCAGCGCGACCTCTGAGGTTCCGACGAGGAACAGATCGTCCTCGGGAAGGCTGTAGATCTGCTGCTCGGTGTCAGGCAGGAAGCCGGTCCCGTACAGCGCGCGCTCACGCACCAGCACCGGCGGTATCACCGGCTCGAAGCCGACGCCGCGGAGCTTCTCGAGGACCCAGCGCACGAGTGCCAGCTCAAGCATCACCAGGTCGCCTTTGAGGTAGGCGAAGCGCGCGCCGGAGAGCTTGGCGGCGCGATCCATGTCGATCAGCTCGCCCGCGAGCTCTAGGTGATCGCGCGGCGGGAAGCCCAGCTCGGGCACCGATCCGACCTCGCGCACGAGCTCGTCCTCCGGTCCCGGGGCCGCGGAGGGGTCGGGCAGGTTGGGTAGCGGCGCGAGCGCCTGCTGCAGGCTGTGCTCGACATCGCCGAGCTCCTGCTCCAACGCCTTGGCGCGCGCGGCGACCGTGCGCATCGCCTCGATCTCGCGTTCGCGCTCGGCGGCGTCGGCGGCAGAGCGGATACGGTCGTTGGCCTCGTTCTGCTCGGCCCGCAGCCCCTCGAGCTCGGGAAGCAACTGCCGGCGACGCTCGTCGGCGGCAATCACATCGTTCAGGCCATCGGCTGCTGCTGCCCCGCGGCGCAGCAGCGCGGCACGGACACCGTCGGGGTCTTCCCGGATCAGCTTGAGGTCGAGCATGGGCTGGACGGAGAGTGAGCGGACCGACGTGCGGCGGGTCGGGCGTGTCCCCGCCTATTTCGTGGACAGCGTGATTTCGGTGTGCGGCACCTTTTCCGCTTTGAGCCCGGAATACTTCGCCAGGAACGCCGCCACCGCCTTCGCGTCTTCGCCGACGACAACGTTCTCGGGCATGATCTCGCCGGAGAAGCCGCCGTTGCGGATCGCGTAGAGGACCTGTTCGACGTCCTCCTTGCGGAAGTTGAAGTTGGGTCCGTTGGTCTTAACGCGGTTGGAGATGCTCGTGGCCGAGCCCTCGGCGCCGACCGCCGCGAGCGTGTGGCAGCCGGCGCAGTGGTCGCGGAACAGAACCGCGCCCTTGTAGTACGGGCTGGTCTTGGCGACCTGGATCCCCTGCGACCCGCACGCGCCCAGCAGCACGGCGCAGGCGAGTAGAGCAATCGTCTTGGCTGCGACCTTCATGCGCCGGGAATATATAGCCCCGAGGCCGGCACGGAGCGCCGGCCGACCCATCGGCCTCCGAGGCCGGCATGGAGCGCCGGCCGCCCAGACTCAAAACCCGTGAGCCGTGCTTGCCGCGCGGAGCGCCAGGAACACGGCCACAAGGGCCGATGTCGCCATCACTCCGATCTCGCGACGGACGATCGCAGCGACCACTTCATGCTGCTCGGACTCGGGCAAATCGCCCACGGCTGCGGCGTTCTCGAGCCCGCGCTGGTCGAGGATCGTCTGCGCCGAGGCGACGCGCAGCTGCTCGGCTACGAAGCCGACGGCGAGCGGCAGTAGCGCATACAGGTAGAAGAGATGTTCGCTGGAGTACTTGCCCGCGGCGGCGAGCGCGCCGATCGCGATCGCCAGTGTCAGCGCGGAGCCCTGTCCAACGCGCAGGCTCAACCAGAAGCCGGCGATCGCGCGACCGGCGGAGGCGGTGGGGACCATCGACGAGGACGGGGTCCAATACCAGACCGATGCGCCCAGCAGAGCGGGGATCAGGTTCAGCGCTGCAACGGCGAGCGCACCCGCCACGACGGCCTCGGTCAAGGCTTTGGTTTCGAGCCGATTGCCACTAGTAACACCCTGACACAAGCAGTGATATAACAGCGCGCGGTGCTGCGCACTTATCTCCCGGCGATCGTATTCCTCGTTCTTGGCGGCGTCGTGGGCGGCGCGTTCGCGGTGCTGAACTCGGTCATGGGGCCGCGTCGGGCCACGCCCCACAAGCAGGACCCGTACGAGTGCGGTCTGCCGTCTGAGATCAAGCAGGGCCTGCGATTCGGGATCAGCTTCTATCTGATCGCAATGCTGTTCATACTGTTCGACATTGAGGTCGTCTTCCTCTACCCGATCGCAATCGAGCTACGGGCCTACGGCAGCTTCGCGCTGGTGGAGACGATCGTGTTCATCGTGCTGCTGTTCGTAGCCTTCGGCTACGTCTGGCGCAGGGGGGCGTTGGAGTGGCGATAGAACGTCAGCTGCTCGGCGGCTCCGGCACGGGCCTTGGCTCCCAGGGCGCCACCGGCGGCTCCGAGGACTTGCGGGTGCGCTCGCTCAACGCGCGCCAGCTGCTGCGCGGCGGAGACCTGGTAGGGCCGAACCCGTCCGCCCACCTTGAGGGCGCCGACTTCGAGCGCCACGTCGAAGAAAGCATCATGACCACGACGCTGGACAAGGCGGTGGCGTGGGCGCGTTCCAACTCGTTCTTCCCGGCCACGTTCGGCCTGGCGTGCTGCGCGATCGAGATGATGTCGATCGTGGCCGCCCGCGTGGATGTGGCGCGCTTCGGCTTCGAGGCGTTCCGCGCCTCTCCGCGCCAGGCTGACCTGCTGATCCTGTCCGGCCGCGTGTCGATCAAGATGGCGCCGATCGTGCGGCGCATCTACGACCAGATGCTCGAGCCCAAGTGGGCGATCTCGATGGGCGCGTGCTGCAGCTCGATGGGGGTGTTCAACAACTACGCGCTCGTTCCGGCCGACAAGTTCATGCCGATCGACGTGCACGTCCCCGGCTGCCCGCCGCGACCGGAGGCGCTGATGCACGGCGTGTTGAAGCTCCGCAAGATGGTCCAGGACGATCCAGACATGGGTTGGCGCGACCGCTACGACGCGCGTGGCACCGAGGAGGTGCTGCCCGCGAGCGGGGAGCACAGCAGCGAACAGGCAGCGGTGGTGAACGTTCCTCTGGAGGGGGACGCGGCCGGTGCCTGACGCCACCGGTCTGGAGCTGATCGCCCAGGAGCTGCGAGACGCGGAGGGCGCAGATGTCGTCAGCGACACGCTGTTCTTCCGCAACCGCGCGACGCTGAGCGTCGCGCCGGCGTCGATCCGTGCTGTGCTTGCTCATCTTCGCGGCAAGGGCTATGCGTTCCTGGCCAGCGTGCACGGCATCGACTACTACCCGCAGGAGCCGCGGCTGGGAGTCATCTACGAGCTCCTGGACATGAGCCGGGTGGACCGCATCACGGTCAAGCTGCGGCTGGGAAGCGACGCCCCGGAGGTCGAGTCGGTCACCGGCGAGGGAGCCGACGGCACGCCGGGCTGGCCGACGGCCAACCACCAGGAGCGCGAGGTGTACGACATGTTCGGCGTGGTCTTCCGTGGGCATCCGGACCTGCGGCGAATCCTGATGCCGGAGGACTACGAGGGCCACCCGCAGCGCCGCGACTTTCCGATCGGCGGCGAACCGGTGATATTCACCCGCGACGAGGCCGGCTGGCTGGAGACGCGCGAGTGAGCCCCGCCGACCAGCCCACCGCAGGTTCTTCGCCGATGATCTCTGAGTACCGTAGGCGCGAGCAGAGCATCACGCTCTCGCCGCTGGAGGAGCAGCTCGGCGAGACAGAGGCGGAGGGCTCCACGCAGGAGCTGCTGACGCTCAACTTCGGCCCCCACCACCCGGCGACGCACGGCGTGCTGCGCCTGCTGGTGACGCTCCAGGGCGAGCTCGTGCGCGACGTCAAACCGATCATTGGCTACGTCCACACGGGTATCGAAAAGACCGCCGAGGACAAGTCCTACTGGAAGGTCATCCCGGTGATCGAGCGGATGGACTACCTGTCCTACTACTTCAACGCGCTGGCCTTCTGCGGCGCGGTGGAGACGCTGTGCGAGGTCGAGGTGCCCAAGCGTGCGCAGTACCTGCGCGTGATCCACTTGGAGCTCAACCGCATCATGTCCCACCTGGTGTGGCTGGGAACGAGCGCACTGGATCTGGGAGCGATCTCGATGTTCTGGTACTGCTTCCGCGAGCGCGAGAAGATCCTTGACCTGTTCGAGATGTCCTCCGGTCAGCGGATGCACACGCGCTACTTCCAGGTAGGCGGTGTGATCGAGGACATCCCGCGGGGCTTCACCGAGAAGCTGCGCGGCTTCCTCAAGGAAATGCCATCCCGCGTCGACCAGTACGGCGCGCTGCTGAACCGCAACGAGATCGTCCTGCAGCGACTCCGTGGCACCTGTCCGCTGGACGCCGAGACGCTGCTGTCGCTGGGGGTAACCGGCCCGCTGCTGCGCGCCGCGGGCAACCCGTGGGACCTGCGCAAGGCCGCGCCGTACTCCTCGTATGAGGACTTCGAGTTCAAGATCCCGGTGGGCACCGCCGGCGACAACTACGACCGCTTCGCGGTGCGCCTGGCGGAGATGTACGAGTCGGTGAAGATCGTCGAGCAGGCGCTGGAAGGCCTGCCGGAGGGTCCGCACATCACTGAGGACCGCAAGATCGCACTGCCGCCACGCCACGAGCTGGCGACCTCGATGGAGGCGCTGATCCATCACTTCAAGCTCGTCACCGAGGGCCTGCGCGTGCCGCCGGGCGAGGTTTACTTCCCGATCGAGTCCCCGCGGGGCGAGCTGGGCTGCTTCGTGCGCTCCGATGGTTCCTCAAAGCCCGCGCGCGTGCACATGCGCGACCCCTCGTTCGTGAACCTGCAGGCGACCGCGCCGATGGTCAAGGGCGCCTATATCGCCGACATGATCGCCACACTGGCGATGCTCGATCCGATCCTGGGCGGCATCGACCGATGAGCGCCAACGAGGACGTGCGGGCAATTCGGGCGCAGGAAGTGCGCGGCGCCGAGCTGGGACGGCGCGCTGTCCCGCGCTTCGGGCATGGCTCCCGCGTCCCCGGATGGGACCTGCCGGCGGACCTGGAGAAGGACCCGGCGGAGATCCCCGATCCGGCGACGACGGAGGTGCCGGAGGATCTGCGCGCGGAGATCGAGGCGCACCTGGCCAACTACCCCGACCGCCGCTCGGCGGCGCTGCCGGCGCTGGCCGCCGCCCAACGCGTGCACGGCTGGTGCTCGCCGGAGGCGATCGAGCAGGTTGCTTGCGTGATGCGCGTGACGCCCGCCTACCTGGAGTCGGTGGCGAGCTTCTACGACATGCTGGAGACCGCGCCGGTGGGGCGCCACAGCGTGTACGTGTGCACGAACATCTCCTGCTCGCTGTGCGGCGCCGATGAGCTGTACGCGGCGGTCAGCGCCGCCGTCGGCGAGGACGCGGACTTCAACGTGCGCTCGTTCGAGTGCCTGGGCGCCTGCGACATCGCGCCGATGGCCTCTGTCGACGGCGTGTATGTGGGCCCGCTGACGGTCGCGGATGTGCCGCAGCTACTCGATGACATCCGCACCGGGCGCCCGGTGCTGCCCGAGAAGCAGCTCGCGCGCAGGCTGGTCGCCGACCCCCACGCCAACAGCCGCGAGTGGGCGGCCGGGAATCGATCCCCGGCCGAGCACACCGCGCGCGCAGGAGCAGCCAACCCTGACATCGCGCCTGAGCGCGCCGGCCTGGGCCCATCGATGGACGAAGACCGCCCGGGACCGACGGCGGCGCACGAGGACAGGCCGGAACACGAGGAGGAGCCGTCCTGATGGCTGCCCCCGCCGCCTCTCCCATGCTTCTGTTCAGCGACATCGACGAGCCGGGCCTGAACACGCTGGATGTGTACGAGCGCCGCGGCGGCTACAAGTCGCTGCGCGCTGCCATGGCGATGACGCCGGAGGCGGTGCTGGAGCAGCTGAAAGCCTCCAAGATCAGAGGGCGCGGCGGTGCGGGCTTCGCGATGGGCACGAAGGTCTCGTTCCTGCCGAAGGGCGCGATGGACAAGTACCTGGTGTGCAACGCCGACGAGTCCGAGCCTGGGACGTTCAAGGACCGCGAACTGATGCAGAAGACGCCGCACACGCTGATCGAGGGGATCATCATCGCCTCCTACGCCGCCGGCGCCAACCGCTCGTTCATCTACATCCGCGGCGAGTACTCGCTGCAGGCGGACATGCTCGACGCGGCTCTGCACGAAGCGCGGGCTGCCGGCTACGTCGGCGAGGACATCCTCGACTCGGGACACACGCTGTCGCTGGTCGTGCACCGCGGCGCCGGCGCGTACATCTGCGGCGAGGAGACAGGGCTGCTGGACTCGCTGGAAGGCAAGCGCGGCAACCCGCGGCTGAAGCCGCCGTTCCCGGCCAACCAGGGCCTCTACCAGGGCCCGACGCTGATCAACAACGTCGAGACGCTGGCCACCGTCCCGGCGATCATCGAGATGGGCGGCGAGGAGTACGCGAAGCTCGGCGTGGAGACCTCGACCGGGACGAAGCTGGTGTCTGTCTCCGGCCACGTCCAGCGCCCGGGCAACTACGAGATCGAGCTGGGGATCCCCTCGCGCGAGATCATCTACGGCCTCGCCGGCGGCCCGGCAGAAGGGCGCGAGGTCAAGTGCTGGTTCCCTGGAGGCTCCTCCTCGCCGGTGCTCACCGCCGACGATCTGGATGTCCCTTACGACTTCGACTCGCTCGGCAAAGCCGGCTCGATGCTCGGCTCCGGCGCGATCATCGTCGTCGATGACTCCACGGCGATCCTGGACGTGGCGATGAAGACAGCCAAGTTCTACCGCCACGAGTCCTGCGGCAAGTGCACCCCGTGCCGCGAGGGGACCAACTGGACGGTGAAGATGTTGGAGCGGATCGACCTCGGCGAGGCGACGCCGATGGACCTGGAGATCATGGCCTCCGTGCAGGAGCACATCATCGGCAACTGCCTGTGCGTGCTCGGCGACGCGATGGCGATGCCGATCGGCTCGATGATCGCCAAGTTCCGCGACGAGTTCGAAGCGCACATCGAGCGCGCGCGCATGTCCAGGGGCCTGAACGGCAGCGCCGCCTCTGACCTCGCGCTGGCCGCGCAGGGCGCATTTGCCGAAGATCCGGAGACACAGCTCGGACACGAGGGCAGCGGCGATCAAGCGCCGGGCGAGCACAAGGACGAACCGGGCACGCAGAAAGGCGGGGTATAGCGATGCCGCGCCCACAGGCAAGGACGATCACGTTCACGATCGACGGACGCGAGGTGCAGGTTCCGGAGAACACGATGCTCGTGGACGCCGCCAAGCACGGCGACGTTGAGATCCCGGTGTTCTGTTATGAGCCGAAGCTCGGTCAGCCGGTGGGCGCGTGCCGCATGTGCCTGGTGGAAATCGAGGGGATTCCAAAGCTCCAGACGGGCTGCTCCACGCCGGTCAAGGATGGCATGGTCGTGTACACCGAAACCGAGCGCGTCAAGACTGCGCAGCAGTCGGTGGTGGAGTTCCTGCTGATCAACCACCCGCTGGACTGTCCCGTGTGCGACAAGGGCGGCGAGTGCCCGCTGCAGGACATCACCTTTGGCTGGGGCGGGGGCATCTCGCGCTTCATCGAGCCCAAGCGCCACTTCGTCAAGCCGCTGGAGCTCTCGCCGCTGATCGCGATCGACCGCGAGCGCTGCATCCTCTGCTACCGCTGCGTGCGCTTCTCCCAGGAGGTCGCCGAGGATTATCAGCTGGTGCTGCTGGAGCGTGGCGCGCACTCGTATGTGTCGACGTTCGACGGGCACCCCTATGTGGCGCCGTTCAGCGGCAACATCATTGAGCTGTGCCCCGTCGGCGCGCTCACGTCAAGGCCGTATCGCTTCCGTGCGCGCCCGTGGGACATCGAGGGGGCGGGATCGGTCTGCACGTTGTGCCCGGCGCAGTGCAACGTCACGATCACCGTTCGCGACGAGCGTGCGCTGCGCGTGCTCCAGCGCGACAACGTCGAGGTCGATGACGGCTGGCTGTGCGACAAGGGCCGCTTCGCCTACCAGTCCTTCCATGTCGATGAGCGCGTCACTGAGCCGCTCGTTCGCGACGGCGGCCAGCTGCGGGCGGTCTCCTGGGAGCGCGCGCTGGAAGAGGCCGCCGCAGGCCTGGCCCGCGCGGGCGCCCACACCGGCGCGATCGCCGGTGGGCAGAGCACCAACGAGGAGGGCTTCCTGCTCACAAGGCTGCTGCGCGAGGGGCTGGGCTCGCCGCACCTCGACTCGCGCCGCGCGGGCATGCTGACTTTGGAGCACCACCAGGCGCTTGGCGCACCGGCGCTGCAGGCCAAGCTCAGCGACCTCGAGTTCGCCCACGCGGTGCTCGTGCTCGACACCGAGCCGGTCAACGACGCGCCGATCCTTGATCTGCGCCTGCGCAAGGGCGTGCGCCAGCACGGCTTGAAGCTGGCCGTCGCGTCGCCGCACAAGAGCTCGCTGGACGCTAGCGCTGCACTGTCTGTCCGCTACGCCGTTGGTGGCGGTGGGGCATTCGCCGCCGCTCTCGGCGCGGCGCTCGCCGGCGCAGATGACGCGGAGCAGCTGGCCCGCCAGGCCGGCGCCGAGCCCGAGGCTGTAAGCGAGCTGGCGGGTCTGCTGACAGGCGCGCATGGCGAGGACTCGCCCGCGACCGGCGAGGGCGATGGCGATGGCGATGCGCCGGCCCGCGAGGTCGTGATCCTGTGGGGCGAGCGGCTGACGTCTGGGCCGGGCGGGGCAGCGGGGGCGCAGGCGCTGCTGACGCTTGCCGATGCCCTAAACGTTGCCAACGTTGACGGCGCCGGGCTGCTTGAACTCCCAGCTGCGAGTAACGGCCGCGGCCTGCGCGAGGCCGGCGTGCTGCCAAACGCCGGCCCCGGGCTCTCCCCTATTGCCGGGGAGGACGGGCGCGACGCGCGCGCGATCGCCGAGGGGCTCGCCGACGGCGAGCTGGCGGCGCTGTATCTGCTGAACACGGACCCGCTGCGCGACCTGGCCGACCGCGAGCTGTGGGAGCGCGCCCTCGCCGGCGCCAGCACCGTGGTCGCCCATTCCGCTTTCTTGACCGAGGGCATCCTCGAGCACGCCAATGTGGTGTTCCCGGCCGAGGCGTACCCCGAGAAGGAGGGCACGATCGTCCACCCTGACGGGCGCCTGCAGCGCCTGCGTCCGGCGATCGCTAGGCCGGGCTCCGTGCGCGCTGGCTGGGAGACGCTCGCCGAGCTCGCCCTGCGGGTCGGCCTCGACCTGGACGTGCTCAGCAGCTCGATGGCCTCGCGCCAGCTTTTTGACGCGGTACCGTTCTACGCCGGGCTCACGCTCGAGGAGATCGGCGGGCGCGGCGTGCGCTGGCAGGAACGCGACGGCGCCTCTGCGTTCCCCGCCCCCGCCCAACTACCGGGCACGGCAGGCGAGCCGCAGTCATCGTCGGCGGATATGGGGGGAGCACCATCGCCCGATGAGGCGGCCGACCTCGCCGGCTGGCGCTCGGTGTGGGATGCGGCCGAGGTGGAGTACTCGCCGGCGCTGGAGTTCCTGTTCCCTCGCACGAACGCTGTATTGCCATTGTCATACAGCAGCGGGAGAGAGGCATGACCGCCGCGCCCGCCACGTGTCTTGCCAAGATGTCTGTAACACCATCGCTATCGGCATGCGTCGGCGCACTATCGCCACGCAGCGCCGGCGGGCCATCGCCGCGCAGCGCCGTAACACCATCGCTATCGGCACGCGTCGGCGCACTATCGCCACGCAGCGCCGTAACACCATCGCTATCGGCACGCGTCGGCGCACCATCGCCACGCAGCGCCGGCCCACCATCGCCACGCAACGCCGTAACACCATCGCCACTCCCCACCGGCGGGGAGTGGCAACGATGACCACCCTGGCGCTGGTGGGCTACTACGAAGCATGGTGGGTGCAGATTCTGAAGGCGATCGTGATCTTCGCGGTGGGGCTGCAGCTGGTGCCGGTGGTGCTGATTGCGGAGCGCAAGATCATGGGCCGCATGCAGGGCCGCTACGGCCCCAACCGCGTGGGCCCATATGGGGCGCTGCAACCGCTGGCAGACATCCTGAAGCTGCTGACGAAGGAGCAGTTCCGCCCGACGACGTCGGTTGGCTTCCTGTTCGCGGTGGCGCCGCTGGTGTCGATCCTGACGGCGGTGGCGGCGTTTGCGATCATCCCGTTCGGCAACGTCCAGCACATCTTCGGCGAACGCGTGGGGCTGTACGGCGTGGATGTGTCGATCGGGCCGCTGTACCTGTTCGCGTTCGGCGCGGTGGCGTTCTACGGGATCATGCTGGGTGGCTGGTCCTCGGGCTCGAAGTACTCGTTCCTGGGCGCGATGCGCGGCGCAGCGCAGCTGATCTCCTACGAGGTCTCCCAGGGCCTGGCGCTGGTGGGTGTGATCATGACCGCGCAGACGCTGTCGCTGACGGGCATCGTGACGGCGCAGAAAGGCATGTGGTACTTCATCCCGCAGTTCGGCGGCTTCATCATCTTCCTGGTCGCCAGCTTCGCGGAGACCAACCGCGCGCCGTTCGATCTGACCGAGGCGGACGCCGAGCTGGTGGGCGGCTACAACACCGAGTACGGTGGCGGGCGCTTTGCCTCGTATTACTTCGCCGAGTACCTCAACGTGCTGGTCGTGTCGGGCATCGTCACGACGGTGTTCTTCGGCGGCTGGCTGCTGCCGTTCGGCATCCATCCCCCGGGCTGGGTCGATCCGTTCGTTGTCCTGTTCAAGATGTCGCTGGTCACGTTCCTGTTCATCTGGGTGCGCGCGACGCTCCCGCGGCTGCGCTATGACCAGCTGATGAGCTTCGGCTGGAAGGTGCTGCTGCCGCTGGCGACGCTGAACACCCTCGTCACGGCGATCCTCGTGGTCACCACGCACTGATGAGCGATCCAACCCCGACAGTCAGCCTGAACGTCACCGCGTGGAGCCCGGGCGAGGACGTGATCGAGGTCCAGCGCCCACCGGCGCCGGGCGCGGCGCGTGGTGCCTGGCGCGCGTTTGTGGAGACGGCGCGCGGCCTGAAGACGACGTTCGGTCGCATCGCGGAGGGCCCGAACACGATCCAGTACCCGGAGGAGAAGGTGCCTGTGTATCCGCGCTTCCGCGGCCGACACAAGCTGCACCGCTTCGAGGATTCGGACCCCACCCACCCCAGCCTTGAGAAGTGCGTCGGCTGCTCGCTGTGCGCGGCGGCGTGCCCGGCGGACTGCATCCGCGTGGTCGCCGCGGAGAACACGCCGGAGAATCGCGTGTCCGCCGGCGAGCGCTACGCGGCGGTGTATGAGATCAACCTCTCCCGCTGCATCTTCTGCGGCTACTGCGAGGTGGCGTGCCCGTTTGACGCGATCACGATGGGCCACGACTACGAGCTGTCCGACTACGACCGCACGGACCTGATCTTCACGAAGGAGATGCTGCTGGCGGAGCCGCTCGAGCGCACGCCGTTGAGGAACGAGGGCGAGTGAGCGGGCTCCGCAGCGATACGTCGCCGCTCGCGGCCGCTTACGCGGCGGGCGAGCGTCGCCGCATCGCTGCTCCGCGGCAGACTTGGCTGCGCAACGGCAGCGAGGGGAGGGCAGCAAGGTGAGTGCCGTTCTCTTCTTCCTGGCGGCCATCGGCGCGATCACTGGCGCGGTGGGCGTGGTGGTGCTGCGCAACCCGTTCTACAGCGTGCTGGCGCTGGTAGCGCACCTGATTTCGCTGGCGGTGCTGTTCCTGCTGCTGCGCTCGGAGTTCGTGGCGGCGGTGCAGGTGGTCGTGTACGCCGGCGCGGTGATGGTGCTGTACGTGTTCGTGGTGGCGTACGTGGGCGGTGAGAGCGACTCGATCGGCGAGCGCCTGCGCGGCACCGGCACCCAAGGACCTGGCGGCTCGGCGCTGCGCGTGGGCGGGGCGATCGTCGGCGGGGCGCTGCTGGTGGAGCTCTTGATCGCGCTGCTGGGCACGGGCCTTGAGGCGACGAGCGGCTATGGCGCCGGCTACGCTCCGGGCCCGCGGACGTTCGGCACGCCGGCGTACATCGGCAAGCTGCTGCTGACGCGCTTCTTGATCGAGTTCGAGCTCGCGTCGTTCCTGCTGCTGATCGCGGCCGTCGGCGGGGTGGTGCTCGCTCGCCGTCGCGGCGGTATCGGCGAGGCTGACGAGCATGAGGTGTTCGTGCCGATGGACCTGCTGCGCCCGCGCGGGACGGGCACCACGGCGGAGGGCGTCGGCGCGAGCACGGGCAACGCAGCGGGCTCGAGGTACCCGTCGTGAGCATCGACTGGTACCTGGCCGTCTCGGCGATCATTTTCTCGCTCGGCGCGGTGGGCGTGATGACGCGCCGCAACCCGCTGGTGGTGCTGCTGTGCCTGGAGCTGATGCTCAACGGCGGCAACCTGGCGCTGATTGCGTTCTCGCGCATGTGGGGCAACGGCGACGGGCAGATCCTGGCGATTGTGGTGATGACGGTCGCCGCCTGCGAGGTGTGCATCGGCCTGGGCATGATCGTGGCGATCTATCGCCGCCACCTGCCGATCGATGTGGACGAGCTGCGGGAGCTCCAAGGATGATGAGCGGAGGCGGCGGGTGAGCACGACCACGTATGGCTGGCTGGTGCTGGCGTTCCCGCTGCTTGGCACCCTGATCACGGCGTTCGGCTACCGCGTGCTGCCGGGACGCTCTGCCGGCTGGATCGGCACGGCGGCGATCTTCCTGGCGTTCCTGGCTGCGCTGGGCGCGCTGATCTCGCTGCAGGGCCACGCCGCGGGCGACCGCCAGATCGTGTCGTCGCTGTGGAACTACGCGTTGACGACTGGCATCGACGCGCAGATGTCGATCCTGGTGGATCCGCTGTCGGTGTTCATGATCCTGGTGGTCAGCGGCGTGTCGACGCTGATCCACCTGTACTCGATCTCGTACATGGAGAAGGACCGTGGCTTCGTGCGGTACTTCTCCTACTTGAACTTCTTTGTGTTCTCGATGCTGCTGCTGGTGCTGGCGGGCAACTTCCTGCTGCTGATCGTCGGCTGGGCGTTCGTGGGCGCGGCCTCGTACATGCTGATCTCCTTCTGGTACCGGCGCACGACTGCCACGAAAGCGGGGATCAAGGCGTTTGTGATCAACGTGATCGGCGACGTGGGACTGGTGCTGGGCACGTACTTCATCTTCAAGCACACGCATACGCTGGACTTCTTGAGGACGTTCCACGCGGTCGAATCGAGCGCCCATCCGGCGTTCGGCCACGGCTCGAACAACGGCGACCTGGTGGCGGGCTGCATCATGCTGCTGGTGGGGGCGTTTGCGAAGTCGGCGCAGATCCCGCTGCACACGTGGCTGCCGGACGCGATGGAGGGCCCGACGCCGGTCAGCTCGCTGATCCACGCGGCGACGATGGTGACGGCGGGCGTGTACCTGATCGCGCGCATGCACCCGCTGTTCGAACGCGCGCCGGCGGCGCAGGACGTGGGAGCGGTGGTGGGCGCGGCGACGCTGCTGATCGCGGGCACGATCGGCCTGGCGCAGACGGACATCAAGCGCGTGATCGCCTACTCGACGATGTCGCAGATCGGCTACATGATCATGGGCGTGTCGGTGGGCGCGTATGCGGCGGGCCTGTTCCACCTGATGACGCATGCGTTCTTCAAGGCGCTGCTGTTCATGGCGGCGGGCTCGCTGATCGGCGCGATGGGGGGCGAGCAGTCGCTGGAGAAGATGGGCGGCTTTCGCAAGGCGATGCCGTTCACGTACGCGTGCTTCATCATCGGCGGCCTGGCGTTGTCGGGGATCCCGCCGTTCTCGGGCTTCTTCTCCAAGGACGAGATCCTGCTGGTGACGGGCGAGCGCGGCGGCTGGCACTGGATCCTGTATGTGGCGGGCTACATCGGCGCGTTCTTCACGGCGGTGTACACGTTCCGGATGATCTTCCGCGCGTTCCACGGCGAGCCGGTGGCGGAGGCGCGCGAGCTGGAAGAAGGCCACCTGCACCACGCTGAGGTGCCGCGCAACCCGGCGAACGGCGAGGAGGAGGACGCGGACGTGGGCTTCCCGGGCCCCAACCATGCGATCGCCGAGCGCGCGCTGCCGATGCGCATCGCGATGGGTCTGCTGGCGCTGGGGGCGATCGGCGCGGGTCTGATCCAGATCCCGAAAGTGGACTTTGTGATCGACGACTTCCTGCGTCCGTCGTTTGCCACGGCGAAAGGCTATGAACCGCACACCAAAACGGGCCTGTTGGTCATCGGGCTGACGATCGGCACGCTGATCGGGCTGGCGGGGATTGGCCTGGCGTACCGCATCTGGATCGTGGGCGGGCGCGAACTGAAGGCGTCGACTGCGATCAGGGAACGCACGCGACCGTTGTATGCGCTGTTCGTCAACAAGTGGTACTTCGACGAGCTGATCGACGCGCTGGTGGTGCACCCGATGGCGGCGGTGGGCGCGTTCGCGCGCGACACGTTCGAGCGCGTGTTCGTCGACGAGACGCTGGTGGGCGGCACGACGGGGATCGTGCGCGCGGGATCGGCGGCGGTGCGCGCGGCGCAGAGCGGCTTCGTGCGCTACTACGCGGCGCTGCTTGTCCTCGGCGTCACGGGCGTCGGCTTCTACTTCCTGCTGCAGACCTAGCGACGGGGATCTGACGATGCCACCACTTTCGATATTGATCTGGCTGCCGGCGGCATGCGGGCTCGTGGGAGCGCTCCTGGCGGGCATCGGCGCCCGCGGCGGTGGAGCCGCCGGCGAGGCTGGTGACGCGGCCGGCGGCGAGAGCACCGGGCGGGGATCGTGGAGCGTGCCGGGCATCCTGGCGCTGCTCGGCTCGGTGGTGGCGTTGGGCCTGGCGATTGGCTACATCGCGGACTACAAAGCGGGCGGTGGCCTGCAGCACGTGACCAACGTCGTGTGGATTGCAACGCTGGGCATCCACTACAAGCTGGCGGTGACGGGACTGAACGTGTTCCTGCTGGGCTTGACGACGCTGCTGTTCGCGGCGGCGACGCTGGCCACGAACCTGCGCAGCGAAAGCCCTGCGGTTGACCGCCCGGGGCTGTTCTACTTCAACTTCATGCTCGCCGAGTCGGCGGTGCTGGGCGCGTTCCTGGCGCAGGATCTGGCGCTGTTCGTGGCGTTCTTCGATTTGATGCTGATCCCGTTCTACTTCCTGATCGGCGGCTGGGGCCAGGGCCCGGATCGCGTGAAAGCGACGATCAAGCTGGTCATCTACACGCTGGTGGGCTCGCTGCTGATGCTGGCGGCGGCGATCGCGACGGGTGTGCTGGCGGCTCAGCAGGGTGGCGGGCACATCACGTTCGTGCTGTCCTCGCTGCAGGCCCTACCGTTGAGCACGGGCTCGCAGGAGTGGATCTTCTTGTTCTTCGCGGCGGCGTTCCTGGTGAAGATGCCGGCGTTCCCGCTGCACGGGTGGATGCCGGACGGCTACCGGGCGATGCCGATCGAGGTGCTGATGGTGTTTTCGGGTGTGCTGTCGAAGGTCGGCGCGTATGGGTTCCTGGCGATCGTGCTGCCGCTGTTCCCCCGTGCGGCGGTGCACTTCCAGATGCTGATGCTGCTGATCGGGCTGATCTCGATCGTGTACGGCTCGGTGCAGGCGTTCAGCCAGACCAACGCGCGGCTGATCCTCGGGTACTCGTCGGTGGCGCAGCTGGGGTTCATCACGCTTGGGATCTTTGCGCTGAACCCGCAGGGCGCCCAAGGCGCGCTGCTGCAGATGGTCAACCACGGCCTGGTGGTGGCGCCGGCGCTGTTCATCGCGGCGCTGCTCGCCCGGCGCTCGGGTGGCTCGGAAGACATTCGTGAGATGGGCGGGATCGCGTTCCGTGCGCCGGTGCTGGCGAGCATCTTCCTGATCGTGTCGCTGGCGACGCTGGCGATGCCGGGCTCGTCGAACTTCGTCGGCGAGTTCCTGATCCTGCTGGGCGTGTTCAAAGCGAAGCTGGTGATCGCGATCCTGGCCTTCAGCGGCGTTGCGATGGCCAGCGTGTACGCGCTGCGCCTGTTCATCCGCGCGATGCACAACCGCGTCGGCGCGAGCGTGCAGTCGCGTGAGATCTCCTGGCGCGACGGCGCGGTGCTGGTGCCGCTGGTGCTGGTGATCCTGTTCCTGGCGCTGTATCCGCAGCTGGCGCTGCACCGCAGCGAAGGCTCGGTCAAGGAGGCCGTGTTCGAGGCGCAGGCGCTGACTGGGAACCCACATGCCCAGTTCCATTTCTTCACCGGCACGCCCAGTACCGCCGCGCTCGCGAGCACCGAACCATGAGCTACGTGTCCGTGTACTCCCCGACGATCGCGTCGGCGCACCTGAAAGGCCCGCACGTGGACTTCGCGGGCCTGTCGCCGCTGATCGCGTTGTTGGGCGGCGCGGTGCTTGTGCTGCTGGTGGGCCTGCTGGGCTCTCGCTGGGTGCGCTCGCAGCTCGTGCCGACCGTCAGCCTGGGCGTGCTGGGCGCGGCGCTGGGTCTGACGATCTGGCAGTGGAACGCGGAAAAGTCGATCGTGTCGGCGGCGCTGCGGGTGGATGACCTGTCGCTGGTGCTGAACCTGATCCTGATCGCCGGTGGTGCCTGCACGGTGCTGCTGGCGTGGCGTTCGCTGGCGGCGCGCGAAGCTGCGCACGGCGAGTTCCACGCGATGCTGCTGACGTCGATCGGCGGCATGTCGCTGCTGGCCAGCGCGCAGAACACGGTTGCGCTGTTCGTCGGCCTGGAGCTCCTGTCGATCCCGCTGTATGTGTTGTGCGCAACGGAACTGCGCCGCGAGCACTCGCTGGAGTCGGGCCTGAAGTACCTGATCGTCGGCTCGGTCGGCTCGGCGACGCTGCTGTACGGGCTGGCGATGATCTACGGCGCGACCGGCTCGACGGACTTCTCGGCGATCGCGCAGGCGCTGTCGAACGGCAACATCGCAACGGACCCGCTGACGCTGACGGGCATTGCCCTGTGTGTCGCCGGCCTGTGCTTCAAGGCCTCGGTGGCGCCGTTTCACCAGTGGACGCCGGATGTGTACGAGGGAGCGCCGACGCCGATCACGGCGTTCATGGCGGTGACCACGAAGGTGGCTGCGCTGGGCGTGTTCCTGCGCTTCTTCGACGTCGCCCTGATCAGCACCCAGAGCAGTTGGGGGCCGGCACTGGCGGTGCTGGCGACGATCACGATCCTGGTCGGCAACGTCGGCGCGCTCGGGCAGTCCTCGCTGAAGCGGATGCTGGCGTACTCCTCGGTGGCGCAGGCTGGCTACATGCTCGCGGGTGTCGTCGTCGCCACGCAGCTGGGCGTGTCTTCGACGGTGTTCTACCTGGCTGTGTACCTGTTGATGAACATGGCAGCGTTCGCGGTGATTGTGGCGCGCGAGCGCGAAACGGGCCTCGGCGACGGCATCCAGTCGCTCGCCGGGCTGGGCCGCGAGCGGCCGTGGCTTGCCTGGCCGATGACGATCTCGATGCTGGCACTGGCGGGCATCCCGGCGACGGCGGGCTTCATCGGCAAGTTCTATTTGATCGACGCTGCCGTGGCCGGCGGGTACACGTGGCTGGGCGTTGTGATCGTGGTCGGCTCGATGATCTCGCTGGGCTACTACCTGCCGGTGGTGGCTGCGATGTGGATGCGCGAATCGCCCGCGGGTGAAGCGCGTGCTGCTCGCGGCTCAGCGCCCGCGGGCGCCCCGCTCGCGGGCGGCGGCACGTTGCCGGCGCTGGCAGGCGGCTCGCCGGAGCTGGACGACGCGCGCGGGCTCGGCGCGTCTGCCGGCGACGGCGCAGCTGTAGTGCCGGCTGCAACCGGTCTGCAGGGCGAGGTTGTCCTCGTGGCGCTGCTTGCGGCTGCAGCGACGATCTTCTTTGGCATCATCCCGCAGCCGCTGTTTGACCTGGTCCACCAGGCCGGCGGCGCGCTCAGCGGTCTGTTCTAAGCAGCCCGGACGGCCTCTCCCCCCGCCCTGCCCGCCCGCGCCGCCCCGCCCTGGCCGCCCGCGCCGCCCGCCGTGCCGGCCGCCCCGTCGTGCCGCGCCGCCGTGCCGTGCCGCCTCGCCGTGCCGTGCCGCCCCGCCGGGCCGCGCCGCCGTGCCGCGCGCTCTACGCTGCGCGTGCGCTGGGGACCAGCCGCAGGCGGCCGGGGAGGAACGGGATGACGGCGCGCTTGAGGTAGTCGGCGCCACCGGCGACGAGCACCTTACGCATCAGCGTGGGCGGCAGCACCGAGAACCGGTACTGCTCGCGAATGGGGTCTGGCAGCAGGGCGATGGTGGCGAAGTTGACGGTCTCGAGGATCGGGCGTGCCAGCAGGGGCACGGGCGGGGCGAGCACGATCTGGCGCGCTCGCTTTCGTGCCCAGTCGGTCACCAACAGCTCATCGCCGTCGAGCATCCGTACGCGGTAGGCGTCAAGGTCCTCAAGCGTGTTGGGCATGTCGCGGGCCTTCAGGCCGAACAGCCGACCGATGACCTTGTAGTCCTGCCACAGGGCCGCTTCCTGGGCGCGGGAGAGCGAGTGGACATACTTGCCGTATACGACGATGGCGGAGTCCACGAGTGTGAACAGCACCCACAGCAGCAGCCGGGGATCGTCGGCTCGGTAGGTGGTGCCGGCGGCATACGGGCCGATCGTCTCGGGCAGGCGTCCGCTCACGCGGCGGTGCATCGCTCGCACCCGCCGGGTGATGCGGTCGGCGTCGCTGCGCGACCCGAAGGCGATTGTGTTCATCGTCTGCGCAGTTCGCGCCAGCCGCTCATACGGCTCGTCGAGCGCGGTGGAGTGAGCCAGCAGGCCGAACACAGCGAGCGGGTGCGCTGCCTGCATCAGCAGCGCGCGCGGCCCCGACAGGGCCACGGCGCGCTCGCGGTGAACCTTGCGGAGCATCGACCCGTCGTCGAAGTAGCCGTCCATGCTCACAACCGAGGCTAGCGCGCGCCGGCGCTGATGCCGTGGGTAGGGATGGTCGCCGGGTAGTTGGCCACGGTAGATCGACTGTAACATCTTTGTATAAGGTCTGTCTGAGGATCGTATATGCTTGTTTGATGACGATGGCAGTCGCGCCGGCCCGAAATCTGCGCATAGGCGAGCTGAGCCGCCGCGCCGGCGTGAACACCGAGCTGCTGCGTGCATGGGAGCGTCGCTATCGACTGTTCTCCCCTACCCGCACGCCGGCCGGCTATCGCCTGTACGACGAGCAGGACGTGCGCCGCGCCGAGCGCATGCTCGAGCATCTGGGAGCAGGGATCGCGGCGGCACAGGCGGCGCAGCTGACTGGTGCGGAGTTCGAGAGCCCTGGCGCCCCACCGAGCCCTGGCGCCCCACCGAGCCCTGGCGCCCCACCGAGCCCTGGCGCCCCACCGAGCCCTGGCGCCCCACCGAGCCCTGGCGCCCCACCGAGCCCTGGCGTCCCGACGAGCGTGCGCGACTCGCCGGAGCCCAGCGACTCGCCGTCGGCTGGCAGGCTGGCGGGCGAGCTGGGACATCACCTCGACCGGTTCGACGAGCCCGGCGCGCACGCTGCGCTCGACCGCCTGCTGGCGACGTTCGCGCTCGAGACGGTCCTCTCGGAGGCGGTACTGCCGTACCTGCGAGAGTTGGGTAGGCGCTGGGAGCGCGGCGAGCCGGCGATCGCGCAGGAGCACTTCGCCAGCACCGTGTTGCGCGGGCGCCTCCTCGGCCTGGCACGCGGGTGGGGCGGCGGCGAAGCGCCCCTGGCGCTGCTGGCGTGCGTGCCCGGCGACCAGCACGACATCGGTCTGATCTGCTTTGGGCTGGCGCTGCGCAGCTACGGCTGGCGGATCGCTTTCCTCGGAGCGGATACGCCACCGGCCGGCATCGCGGAAGCCGGCGCCCACGTGCAGCCGACGCTGGTGATGCTCGCTGCCAGCCTCAGCGAGAAGCTCGCCGACGCGGCACACGGTCTGGCCGCGCTCGGCCAGACGCTGCCGCTGGTCCTGGCGGGAGCCGGCGTGAGTGGCACGCTGGCGGCGGACATCGGGGCGCGCCATGTCGCGGATGACCCGGTCACGGCGGCGGCAGCGCTGTTCAGCGAGGCTCGCGCCCTCGGGAAGCTGTCTGCAAGATGATCGTTGAGATAGCTCTCAGGTGAACGCTGACGTGGTGATCGTCGGCGCGGGGCTGGCGGGCCTGGTGTGCGCCCAGGACCTCACGCGCGCGGGAGTCGACTGCCGCGTGCTGGAGGCGTCCGACGGCGTGGGCGGTCGCGTACGCAGCGACACCGTGGATGGCTTCATCCTCGATCGCGGCTTTCAGATCCTGCTGAGCGCTTATCCGCAGGTGCAGCAGCGAATCGACCTCGAGGCGCTTGAGCTGGAGTACTTCGAACCGGGAGCGATGGTCCGCGCCGGCGGGCGCTTCCACCGGGTGGGCGACCCGCTGCGACGCCCGCTGCAGCTCCCGCGGACGCTTGCGGCGCCGATCGGCGGCATGCGTGACAAGGCGCGGATGGTGCGGATGGTGGCGGATGTACGCGGTGCTTCTGTTCGCAGCATCCTCAGGCGCCCGGACGGCACGACGGCGGAGCGGCTGGCGGGCGCGGGGCTCAGCAAGCGAGCGATCGAGCTGCTTTGGGGGCCGCTGTTTGCTGGGATCCAGCTGGATCCGGAGCTGCAGGTCTCCAGCCGTCGCTTTGAGACGATCCTGCGCATGCTGGCGGTCGGGCGAACCGGGCTGCCGCGCAGGGGCATCGGTGCGATACCTGCACAGCTCGCAGCGACGCTGCCCGAGCAGGCGATCAGACTGCGTGCGCCCGTCGCCCAGGTCGGGCCGGCGCGCGCCACGCTGGAGGACGGCGAGCGAGTTGAGAGCCGCGCGGTGGTTGTGGCGACAGACGGCCCGACGGCGCACCGTCTACTCGATGAGCGCGTGGCCGACCCGGGATCGCGCGCAGCGGCGTGCTGCTGGTTCTCCATGCGGGAGGCTCCGCTGCGGGGGCCGACGTTGATGCTCGACGGCGAGACGGGCGGGCCGGCGTTGAACATGGTGGTGGTCAGCGAGGTGTCGGCGTCATACGCACCGCCGGGGAGAGCGCTGGTGGCGGCGGCCGTTCCCGGCCCGCGCGCGCTGGAGCCGGAGCTCGCCTCGGCGGTGAGCGAGCAGCTGGCGGAGTGCTTTGGCTCGATGACCGCCGACTGGGAGCATCTGCGCACGGACGTGATCGCCCACGGCCAGCCGGCGCAGGGGCCGCCGCTGGACCCGCGCCGGCGGGTGGCACTGGGCGACGGACTGTTCGTGTGCGGAGACCATCGCGACACCGCGTCGATTCAGGGGGCGATGTTCAGCGGTCAACGAACGGCGGCGGCGGTGCTGGCGCATCTGCACGGCTTCACGGCCGGCCGGCTCGCGCGCGTGTGAGCTTCTTGTAGGCGTCGGCGATGATCGGGATGCGCAGGCGTGGAGCGCGGCGCATCACCCAGAACGCCACACGCAGGTGGGGGCGGTCGATGACGACCACCGGCTTGCCTGACTCGGCGGCGCGCACGATCGCACGGGCGACGTAGTCGGCTGACATGGCCTTCTCCGGCACGACACCGCCGGTGGGCCCCCACTCGTGCTCTTCGTCCAGCTGATCGGTGTTGACATCGCCGGGGCAGACGACCGTGGCGCGCACGCCGCTGCCGGCGAGCTCATGGGTGAGCACCTCCCCCAGCCCGACCATCGCCCACTTGCTTGTGCAGTAGGAGGTGTAAGAAGGGCCGCCGATCAGCCCTAGCTCGGAGGAGACGAGCACGATGCGCCCGTAACCGCGCTCACGCATACCCGGCAACACGCCCTGCGCGAGCCACACCGCGGCGCCGACGTGCAGGCGGTAGCTGTGCTCCAAGTCGGCGGGCTTTACGTCCTCGACGAAGTCCCGTCGCAGCACGCCCGCACAACTGATCAGTACGTCGATCGGCCCCAGCGCAGTGCTCACCTCGCTGACCGCGCGAGCGCACTGCTCGGGATCGGTGAGATCAGCTGCCACCACGTGGTGGTTGCCGTCGATCTCCTTGGCGGCGTCAGCGAGCAGCTGTGCGTTGCTGGCGACGAGGCCGACGTGTGCCCCCTGTGAGGCCAGCAGACGCGCGGTCGCCAGGCCAATCCCGCGCGAGGCGCCTGTGACGAGCACCGTCTTTCCTGCAAACGCCGTGCTCATTGCAGACGCCCGGACGCCTCCGCGGCCGCTTCCGCTTCCTGCAGCTGGCGCTCGACGAGATCCAGGCCAGCCGTCCAGAACCCCGGATCGGCCAGATCGACGCCAACGATTTCGCCGAGCTCCTGCGGGCTGCGCGAGCCGCCGGCGGCCAGCAGCTCCAGATAGCGGGGCACGAGCTCAGGACCCGTCTGCTCATAGCGCTCGTACACAGACAGCGCCAGCAGCTGCCCGTAGGCGTAGGCGTAGACGTAGCCGGGGCTGCCGATGAAGTGCGGGATGTAGGACCACCACGTGCGGTAGCCGTCGGTCAGCTCGACGGAATCGCCGAGCATCTCCGTCTGGCTCTGCGCCCACAGCTCGCCGAAGCGGTCGGCCGACAGCTCGCCGTCCTCACGTCTGGCTGTGTGAACGAGGCCCTCGAAGCGGTTCATGGCGACCTGGCGAAAGACGGTGGCGATCGTGTCCTCGAGGTTCTCCGCCAGCAGCGCCAGGCGCGAGGCGGGCTGCGAGTCCTCCTCCAGCAGGCGCCCGAACACGATCGTCTCGCCGAACACGGACGCGGTCTCGGCAAGCGTCAGCGGCGTGCTCTGGTGGAACACGCCCTGCTGAGCGGCGAGCGCGAAGTGGACACCGTGGCCGAGCTCGTGCGCAAGCGTCAGCACGTCACGCCTGCGGGAGGTGTAGTTGAGCAGCACGTACGGGAACACGGACGGCACGGCTGCGGCGCAGAAGGCACCACCGCGCTTGCCCGGGCGCACGGGCGCATCGATGCGGTGCTCGTCGAAGAAGCGCTTGGCGACGGCGCCGAGCTCGGGGGAGAACGAGGAGTAGCAGTCGAGCACGATCTCCCGCGCTTGCGCGAACGGGAAGCTGGCCTGGTCCTGTGTGACCGAAGCCATGCGGTCGTAGTCGGCGAGCTGCTCCACTCCAAGCAGCTTCGCCTTCAGCCGATACCAGCGGCGGGGAATCTCATAGCGCCCGCGCACCGCCTCGATCAGCGCGCTGACTGACTCGTCGCTGGCCTCGTTGGAGAGGTTGCGGGCGGCCAGCCAGTGCGGATAGCTGCGCAGGCGATCGTCGGTGGCCTTGTCTGCGAGCAGCGTGTTGAACAGGTAGGCGCGCGTGCGCAGGCCGGGAGCCAGCGCCGCGGTGACAGCCTCGGCGGTAGTGCGTCGTACATCGCGGTCGGGGAGCGACAGGCGGCTGAGCGCGACGTCGAGCGCGAGCTTCTCGGTGCTGTCCTGCGTCGATGACTGCTGTGCACTCGGGAGCGTGACCTCGATCGCCGAGGTGAGCTCCTCGAACAGGCGCGTCCACGCGCCTGCGCCGGTGACGGACTTCTCGGCGAGGATCTTCTCCTCGGGCTCGCTGAGCAGGTGCTCGCGGTAGCGGCGTACGTTGCGCAGGTAGTGGCGGCAGAAGTCCAGACCGTCGCCTGCCAGCAGCTCCTCGGCCCGCTCGTCGGATAGTGCCGCCCACTCCAGCTCGAAGAACAGCAGCGTCGTCTGGATCCCGGTCTCCTGCTCCTGTACCTGCTGCAGCAGCGCACCGTTGGCGGGCTCGGCGGTGTCGGTGGAGAAGCGCAGCGCTGCGAAGTAGCCGGCGCGAGCGACGAGGTCGTGGATCCCCGCGAGCTCGCTCATCGCCTCTTGCAGGCCGGCGCTGTCGAGCTCGGCGAGCCGACCGGCGTGGCGCGCGGCAAACTTCTTGGCGCGCTCGAGGGCGTCGCTCATGCGTCGTGCGACGCCCTCCTGGCCGTCGCCGTCGACGAGCGGTTCCAGATCCCAGGCGGTTGCCTGGAGCTCGGGATCGCTCGACTCGGCAGAGGCTGGCGCGGCCATGGCCGCCAGCTTAGAGCGTCCCGCCGAGCGACGGAGCGCTGCCGGGCAACCAGGCGCTACCGTGCGCGGATGGCGACTTGCGAGCGCATCCGCCCACCGGCGATCCTGCTGGCGCTGGCGCTGCTGCTGACCGTGTCATTGTCGGCCGGCCGCTGGTGCGTTGCGCCGGCGCTCGCCTCCACGCCGAGCCATCATCGGACCCGGCACTCGCACCACAAGGCGCCGCCTCCCCCGGAAGTCACGCTGACGCCAACGCTTGGCGCCGGCGGTGTCCCAATCACCATGCAGCCGGTTGGTGTGTCGCTGGAGTACCCGGTGATGGCGCAGGACCTCGGTAGCGGCCCGTGCCCTCCCCCGGCCCTCGTCACGGCGCTGCAACAGCTCGGCTCGCCCCCGCTGTCGCTGGCTGGGGCCAGCCAGGACATGACGGTGCCCAGCGGCGTGCTGCCGAGCCCGTCGGCGTCCTGGGAAACGGCGACGCTGTACACGCTGCCGGCCAACTTCTGGAGTCAGCTGCACTGTCTGCTGAGCGCGACGCGCGACCCCCTGACGGTGGGCCTGAACGCCCGTACCGGTGCGCCGTCCTGGGCGACGCAGATGGTTGCGGGTGCGCAGAGCGCAGCGACCAACGGACTGGACTTCTCACTGGGCAACGAGCCGGATCTGTACTCCCTGCCGAACTACTCGTCGCTGGACAAGCCCCAGGCGGGTGAAGAAGCGCTGGACGTGAGCACCTACCTGCAGGTCGCCGAACAGCTCCAGCCGGCCCTCGGCGGCGCGCCGGTGATCGGACCGGAACTGGCCAGGCCGGCGCACTGGCAGCACGAACTGCCGCGGGTGCTCGCGCAGCTGCACGAGCAGACGGTCGGCGTGCATCTGTATCCGCTCACCACATGCACGACGCCGAAGGCGGTGACGATCTCGGGGCTGCTGTCCTCGGAGGCGGCCGAAACGCCACGCAGCCTTGCGTGGGTGGTCGCGGACGCGAGCGCAGCGGGAGCGCCGGCGATCATCTCGGAGGCCAACTCCGCTTCATGCGGAGGCGTGTCGGGGGTGTCCGACAGCCCGGCGGCTGCCGTCTGGGCCGTGCGCTTCGTGCTTGCCGCCGTGAAGACGGGCTTTCGCGAGGTGCGCTTCCACTTCAGCGGCGGACCGTATGACCCGTTCATCGTCCGCGGCGAAGAAGTCCTCGCTCGGCCGCTCGACAGCGCGCTGGCCGCGCTGAACCAATGGTTGCCGGTGGGTGCGTCGTTGCGGACCCTGGCCGTGCGCGGACTGGTGGCGACGGCGGTGAGCCAACCGGCGAGCACGAGCCTGCTGATCCTGGACAATCAGCATGCGCGAGCGGAGCCGGTGGTGCTGCGTGGCGTGCACAGCGCGACCGTGGAGGCACTGGGACCGGCACGCGCGGGCGTGTCGAGCGCGCAACTCCTCTCACCGGACGATCGCCTGAAGCTGACGGTGGCGGCCAACAGCGTGCTGGCCGTCTCGCCCACACCCTGAGGTACGCCGGCGGTGTGCTCACGGTGCGCTCCGGCGGTGTGCTCACGGTGCGCTCCGGCGGTGTGCTCACGGTGCCGCTGGCCACGTCCGGAAGACCGCCTAGCATCCTGCGCCCGATGCACGAGACGAGCCCCCAGGTCTTCCTCCTTGCCCGCCCGTCGATCGACCTGGACGGGATGGACGCCTACCTGCGGGACGTGGGTGGAGAGTCGTGGCTCAAGCGGCGTGTGGAGGAGGCCGACGGCAAGCCCAACGGTGGCGAGCTGATCGTTGAGTTTGGCGGGCGCGCGTGCTACCGCAGCTGGGAGCCGGGACTCAACGCGAACGTAACCAGGGTCCGCACCGACCAGCGCGAGTACTTCGCCAACATCCTGCGCTCGGCCCACGGCAGCGTGCTCGAGCACGCCAGCTACTCGTTTGCAATCAGGAACGTCAGCCGTGTCTTCACCCATGAGCTTGTTCGCCATCGTGCGGGCTCGGCGTTCAGCCAGGAGAGCCTGCGCTACGTGCGCCTGACGGACATCGGCTTTCGTGTCCCTCCGGCCCTGGAGCCGGTACGCGATCGGGTGCTGTCGATCGTGGAGCAGCTGGAGGAGTTCCAGCTCAGCGCAGCCAAGGAGCTGGGCATTGACGAGGAAGGGGTGCCGTTCCACGTCAAGAAGGAGGTCACCTCGGCACTGCGCCGGCTGGCTCCGATCGGATTGAGCACGGACATCCTGTGGACGGCCAACGTGCGCACATTGCGCCACGTGATCGAGATGCGTACGGCAGAGGGAGCGGAGGAGGAGCTGCGCCTGGTGTTCGACAAACTGGCGCGGATCATGCAGGCTGAGGCGCCGGGACTGTTCCAGGACTTCACCTGCCGGGACGACGGCAGCTGGGTCCCGGAGTACCGCAAGGTGTAGGACGCGCGGTTGCCGGCGGAGGCCGGCATTGCCGCTGGTTGTCTGCAGCGCGTCGCGCTCAGTCTCGCTCGCAGGGTCGCCTTCGGGCGGAAGCGCTAGCGGGTCGGCGAGTTTCGGTGAGTGCTGCTTATTGTCCAACTCAGGCGTCTCGTGGCTACGCTGGGGGCGCCTGCTTTCCGCGCTGAGCGGGTCGCTGCGGCGAGCCAGCCAGATGCTCGCGCGATAGCTAGAGCAGGTCTTGTGCCTGGCGTTGCGTTGTCGGCTCGGTCAGACGCTTACGCTGTAGTGGAGGTGAACGACGCCGTTTCGGAACCGGCGCTCATCGAGAAGTTCGAGTTGCGCGCGGACGTTGTCTGGCAGGGCGCGCTTGCCGGCACCCACCACGATCGGGCACAAGAATAGATGGCACTCGTCGACCAGCCCCGCGCCGATTGCGTGGCCGGCGAGCTCGGCACCCCCGACTGTGATGTCGGCCCCCGAGGACTGCTTGAGCCGCCGGACGGCGTCTCGATCGAACTCGCGCTCGATCCGCGTCCTCGCGCTGGATACCGTCTGAAGCGCCCGGGAGTACACGATCTTCTCAGCTGCCCGCCAGATCCCAGCATAGTCCCAGAACACTGCCGGCTCATCGGCCTTGGTGCTCACGGTCTCCCAGAACACCATCGTCTCGTACATCCGGCGCCCGTATAGGTAGGTGCCGATCGGCCGCTCGAGATCGTTGACGAACGCATGCACCTCGTCATCCGGCGCCGCCCAGCCGAACTTTCCCTGAGAGTCCTCGACGTACCCGTCAAGCGAGGCGATCGCCGCATAGATCAGCTTGGCCATCTCCACTCCAATCGGTCGTTACGGTGCAGCCGCGGTCGCACATGCTGAGACTGCGATATATCATCGATCACGGCATCGCAGGAGCACGAGTACAGACCGACTCGCTCATCCCGCGCCCCGCCTGCCGCACGAAGCGAGGTGAGTGACAGACGCCCAAGCTGTGTCGAGCAAGCTGTGCTCGCACCTCCCGTCACAGCGCCTTATGATCGTTGTCGTGAGCGGCACGCGGCCGAATGTCTTCGCTGAGAGGTTCAGCAGGGAGCGCTCCGGCCTGCGGGCCGAGCCGGTCGTGAAGGCCGCCGGGGGCGAGCTGCTCGGCGGGACGCTGTACGAGCTGGCTCCGCGCCACGAGGGCGCCCCGCTGCACATCCACCACGCAATGGAGGAGCTGGCGATCGTGATCTCCGGCCGGCCGACGCTACGGACGCTCGAGGGCGAGTCCGGGCTTGCGCCCGGGGACATCGTCGCCTTCCCCCGGGGCCGCCGCGGCGGCCACACGCTGGCAAATCGAACCGACGAGCCGGTGCGGTACCTGATGGTGTCCAACAAGGTGATGCCCGAGCTGGTGGAGTATCCCGAGGATGGCACGATCCGCGCCCTGACCCGAGGCCGGTTCGACCCGCCCAAGTCGGACGAAGACCCGGCCGACCGACTGAATCTGCGGTTCAAGCGCTCAGACGCCGAGGAGCAGTAGCTCGGCCACCCCACCACGGGACGCCTTGAGGTGCGTCGCGTGGCCGGGAGGCCTCATCTCGGCGCTCTCGCACCGGAGCCCGCGGTACCGGCTCGGGTCGATGCGACAGGTCAGATCGAGCGCGCAACAGCAGCCACGCTCCGGAGACACCTGCGCCGCGCCAGAAGCAGGGCTCGCAGGCCAGGCGGTCGCGGTCTCGCAATTCGTCCCGAGCGCTAGCGCTGGGCCTGCTTCCTTGGACGGCGGCGGCGAGCTGTGGCTCTGCCCCATCTGCGTCGAGTCCCGCGACCTCGGCGACGCCGAGAAGGTCCCAAACGCCAGGATCGCGGGCGCGACGCCGATGTGGGAGTGGGCCGGGAGCAACGCGACCGTCTTCAGCTACTGACCCGCCGACTCGATCACTGCCACCGACCGCACGTCTTGTGCCGAGGCAGGTAGCCAATCCGCCGGCAGCGCGGCGGGCACCTCGGGATAGTCGGGCACAACCCTGCGTGCGAAGGACTCCGCCGGACGTCCAGCCACGAGGCGGCTTACGTCTTGCATAGCGCTCAGTACTCGCACCGAGGAGCCGATCTGGAAGTCAGCTGCCCCGAGCTCCTCGCTGCCGATGACGCCGCTCTCGAGCAGGCTGTCAACCTTGTCGAGCAATCCGGGCAGCTCACCGAGATCCCGCTGCACCCGCTCGTCGCTCGCCCCGGCCTGCCGCACGAAGACTGGTAACACCGGCGTGAGCAGGACGCCCATCAGCGCCGGTGCAGGCAGTGGGCTGGCGACATCGGCGAACCAGCGGCGCTGGTCCAGGTGGTGTCGAAGGCCCCAACGGATCAGGCGGCGTGGCACCGGTTGCAGGACCGCCTCGCCCCAGCGCTCGGCCTCCTCGGCAGCAGCGCGAGCCGCAGGGTGGCTCGGGTAAAGGGATGGCTTCGGCATGAGCTCCTCGAGCGCCTTGGCTATCGCGAGCGAGCCCTGCACCCGACGGCCATCCGGAAGCCTGACTGCTGGCACCGTGGCCCGAGTGAACCGGAGCGCGAAAAGGGCCAGCGGATGGACGCCGCCGAGCAGCTCGACGTAGCGGTATGTGAGCCCCTTTCGCTCGAGCATTCTCTGCACGCCCAGCACCGGGTGCGATAGCGCGATCCCGTACAGGCGAATGGGGACTTCGACCACGACGTCCAACCTACTCACATCCAGGCAGCATCACCATCGCAGGCCACGCCCCAGCACAGGACTGCTCCGATTGCGAAGCAGTCGTCTCACCCGACGGGCTCGACAGTGCCGCTACGGACGATCAGCGAGTGCTGGACAGTCGCGATCGCGCGCGAGTGCTTTCGTGTAGTGGCGGTCTTAGGATGATCGAGCTTCCATCGCGTTGGGGTGGCTATATCACGCTATCCGAGGCCGGCATTGCCGCCGGTTTCGGCACCGCAGGTTCGACGGATGTCGACCGATGCGGGGCGGTAGGGCTTAGAGCAGGACCACGATGCCGAGCAGGCAGATGAGGATCCCCAGCACGACGTAGAACATACGCGCAAAGCCGACTGATGTCTTTGAGATCAGCCAGCCGAGCCACCACCCGGGTCCGCGCGTGTAGCGCTCGTCCTGTAGTCGCTGCTCGTTCATACGCGCGGCGGCCCAAAACGAGCTCAGCCCGATCAGGATCACGAGCGGCGAGAGAACCGCGACGGGAATGTGGTGGCGCCCGAACACGCGCCAGAGGATGGTGAAGGCAACGATTGCGAGCAGCGCGAATGGCGCGCGCCGTCCTTGGGGCAGGTAGCCGGGCGACCGGCGTTGGTCTTTCCAAACGCCGCGCCCTTGGCGGGATTCAGTATTCGGGGCCATACCCGCCTCGCTGGCGCTGTCTTTCATTGCTGATGATCTTTCATTGCTGATGATTCGAGCATATGTGGCGCTTACCCGTGCGGGTAGCTGAACAAACACGACGTTCCTCGACCATGCCTGAGGGTGGCACTCGCGACGAGCAAGCCGCACCATGAGACGACGAGCTACCACGCGATCGTTAAGCTGTTGTTCGGCCACGTGAGCGTCCGGGAGTCAGTGGATTGGGGGCGCTTGCACCGCTAAGCGTGCCACGGCCCATCTTTTACATCTATCGCACGAAGACGCCGCAATGAAACGGACCGAACCGGTCGCGATCGGCTGGCGTGTGCGTTGCTGCGTAGCCGTCGCCTTCGCCGTAATGGTCGCAAGTGCAAGTGGCGGTGGCGCATCGATGCTCGATGTGGCACCGGCGCGGGCCAACGCTCAGCAGCCACTGTGTGTACTGCATCGTTGCCGGACGCTGGGCGCAGATGCTTCGATGCGCGTGTTTCAAGCGACACAGCGCCATCTCGGCCGAGAAGGGCCATTTCAAAGTACGTATGCGCGGTGGTTGCCGACGGGTCGCGTCACGAAGCTGGGCGACTATGTCGGAGAATCGATCTTGCCGTTGATCTCACTGAAGGCTTTTGTAATCTCGGGAGAACATCTTGCCTACGCGCTTGACGGCGGCGGGGGTCAATATGGCTTCACGAGCGACAGCTGGACGATATCCCGGCTGCGTCCGAGGACTGGCCGACGATTCTCGGTGTGTGCGGACCCCGATGCTCCGGAAGCGTGCGAATCTTACGAGGCTGGAAGAGGCCCGTCGCTCCCTGGCGTCACCGATATCGTCGTGACGCCTGCCGGGTCGGTGGCGTGGATCACTTCGGGAAGTGAGCTAGCAACTTCGTCGACCTACTCTGTGTATGAGCTTGCGGCAAACTCGACGAAGCCCATCCAGCTGGCGAGCACGAGCAGCATCGAGCCGAAGTCACTTGCAGCCGTCGCCGGGCACCTGTACTGGACGCAGACCGAAGGACCCCGCAGCGCCCCGATCGCATAAAGCACGGAGCCGCGACTGCGGGGGGCTATCGCGGAGCGGGCTTTATCAGGTCGTCCGAGAAGGGACGTCTATGGCGTCGGGACCCACCCGGCGGGGTAGGCACCCGCCGGCACCTCGCCTGGGTAGTCCGGGAACAGCCCAAGCGCGATGCGCTCGGCAGCGCTGCCGGCGAGCAGCGGGCGCAGGTCGACGATTGGCAGCAGCACCCGGATCGTTGCGCCGATCTGGAGATCGGCTGCGTTGGGTTGCTCGCCGGCGATGACGCCCTCATCGGCGAGCCGCTCGACGTGGGCGATCTTCTGGGGCAGGCCGGCGAGATCTTCGTGCAGGCGCGCCGCCGTGATGCCGTGGTAGCGCCAGGACGCACGCACGTACTTGATCGCGAAGTCCGTTCCCGGCCCGTCCAGCGGGGGACCGCCTGCGAACGTGCCCATGGCCTCGGGGCGGAAATGGAGCACCCCCCACGGCAGTCGCCGCCCGAGATCCTGCAGCTCCTCGTCGCCCCAGCGCTCTGCCTCACGGACCTCGTCGGAGGGATAGAGCGCCGGCTCGGGCGCGAGCATCTCCAGCCGCGCGAGGATCGCGCGCGAGCCATGCACCGGTTCGCTGTCGATCATCAGACCCGGCACCGTCGATCGGCCCTCGCCATATATCTCCTGCATCCGCTCGACGTGCTCGCCGGGCGCGAAGTCAACGCGCTCGTAGGCGAGACCCTTCAGCTGGAGCGCCGCCGCCACGGTCATGCACGGGTGCGAGGGCGGGACCGCGTGTAGCGTCAGCGTGGGCGGCATCCGGGCAACGTAGCTGTTCGCGGGGACCGGCAACTCAGCGGTGGAGAGCGCGCTCTGGCTCGCCGGGCGTCCTCTGCGTGTGGGCGTCGACGAAGTCGCCGATGGTCCGCAGCACCAGCGGCGTGTCATCCCACATCGGCACATGGCCGCAGCCGGGTAGCGTGCGCGCCTCCACGCCGGGGATCTCGCGGCGAAAACGTGGCGCGTGGCGCGCCGGCGGGAGCACCCGATCATGCTGGGGCGAGACGAGCAGCACAGGGCACTCGATGCGGTCGAGGTCGCTCAGCGCGAGTCCCTCGTCGGCACGGAGGGCAGCGATCGCGCGCTCGGCGACTGTGCACCGTAGCGAGGTGCGCGCGAGTCCCACCGCAGCGGCACACGACATCGCCTCGCCGTGGCGCATGAGTTCGCGGAACGCCACGCGCCGGATCCGGGGCCGGGAGAACAGCATGTCCATCCGCGGGGCGATCGCCCGTGTGAGACGCATCTGGCGACTGAAGAAGCGCGCCAGCCGCAGCGCCTCGCCATCGCCCGCGCTCCATCCCCCGGCGGGGGCCAGCGCGACGACCGAGCGGGCTCGCCCGCGCTTGGCAAGTTCGAGCGCGAGCGCACCGCCCATCGAGTTGCCGACCACGTGTGCGGAGCCGACGCCGATGGCGTCGAGGTGCCTCTCCAGCGAATCGGCCGAGTCGGTCATCGTCACCGCCCTCTCCGACGGGTACGGTTCCGCGCCATCGTGTCCGACCAGCGTCGGGGCGATCACTTCGTAGCGATCGGCCAGCGACGCCAGCAGCGGCTCCCAGTGCCGCCAGGTGCCGGTGAAGCCGTGCAGCAGGAGCACCGGCTCGCCGCTACCGGAGCGAAACAGCGCTGGAGACTGCTCGGCCACCACGAGTGGCGAGTCTACACGCGGCGGGACCGGTGGACTGCCCGTCAAGCTAGGAGATGAGTGCTGAAATCGCGAGCAGCCCAATCACGCCAAGGGTTTACTATCGAGCCTCGGCGATGCCCCAGGTGGCGGCAACCTCGGCGGCGACCCGCTGCGCCTGCTCGCGCCCGGCTGACGCTGCCGGCGCGCGCCGATCTGGGTCGTACGGGTTTGGCCCGATTGCCGCCATGCTGAGCTCATCTGGCGCGAGCAGCGTCGCCACGCCGTTTCCGTTCAACGCCTCGACGTCTTCGATTGCGCCCGGGACCTCCCCGAAGCTCCAGGGCATCGGCGCTACCACGACGACACGGTCATAGCCGTCGGCCAGATGCGCGTTCGCCGCGGAAACCATGCCGCCGTCGATCCAATCGCGCCCGTTGATCCGCTGCAGCGGCCACACGCCCGGTACGGCGCCGCTGGCTGACACGGCGTCGATGAGCTCGACCCCGGAGAGCTTGTCGAAGACGTGCAGCTGGCCCGTGTGAGCGTCGATCGCCGTGACCTTCAGGGTCGCCGGCCAATCCTGGGTGACCAGGCGCGACTCGACCACCGCACGGCGAGTCTCAGCCGACACCGGCTCGGGCTGGGCCCTGGCAAGCTTGCCGAACTCGGCACCCACACGGTCGCGGTCGGCGCCGCCGACCGTATACGCCTGCAGCCATGCCGCCACCGTCTCCTGGGACGCGGAGGCAGATACCTCGGCAGCGTTGGCCTGTAGCTGCTCTGCGTACAACTGCTCTATGTCGTAGCCGCTCGCACAGGCAGCTCCCACGAAAGCTCCTGCAGAGGTGCCGATCACCGCGTCGGCGTCACGGATGTCCACCCCGACCGCGAGCAGTCCGGACAGCATGCCTATCTCCCACGCGATGCCTGTGACGCCACCACCGCCGAGTACCAGGGCCCTATTCATCAAAATAGAGCTTAAAGCCCTCGGCGACCGCCTCTAGGCCGATGCTCCGGTAGAGCTCGTGCGCCTCCGAGCGATGCTTGCCAGAGACCAGTTGGAGCTTGTAGCAGTCCGCTGCTCGGGCGATCTCGGTGACATGGCCCATCAACGCCGTAGCGACCCCCTTCCGGCGAGCAGTGCTCGCGACGATCACGTTCTCGACGATCGCCCACGGCCGGCCACGATGAGTCAGGTTGGGCACGATCAGGAGATCTGCAGTGCCCACGAGCCGCCCGTCGAGGACCGCGACCGTCAGCTCACGCTTCGGGTCTGCAAGGATCTCTGCCAACAGTGGCTCACAGCCGGAGTGGTCACCGGGCTTGGCGGCAATGTTGCTGCCCGCCAGCTCCTCATAGAGCGAGGCCAGGGCGCCTAGATCCAATTGTGCGGCGCGGCGAACGACAACGCTTCCGATGCTCTCAGCCATCCCGCGGGGTCTTTACCGCCCGCTCGCAACGACACGTGTGTGGGCGATGTGCGACCCCGAGCTGGGCCTCAGGCCGTCGCTACGCCCGGCGCAGTAGCGCGCCGCCAGCTGCTCCGGTCCGAGGTTCTCAACGATCTCCAAACCCACGTCGCTGAGGTTGGACTGGAGCTCTTGCGGGTGGAAACCGGAGACCCACGGCTCGCCCAGCGAAGCTACCTGGGCACGCGCCTTCTGCATTGGGCCCGTCGTGCTCGCGGAGTCGAGCAGGCTTTGATCGAGATAGCTGAACACGAGCTCGCTCCCGAGAAGAGCGTATGAGGAGATCGCTGCGAGCGTTGCGAGATTGGCCTCACGAGTGAGGTAGCTCGTCACTCCCAGCCACGAGAAGAATGCCGGGCGATCGCGTCGAAATGATGAGCTCGCGAGCACATCGTCGAGCCCGGTGTCGCTCAGGTCAGCCGCCAAGAGGTGCAGGCCTCCAGGCAGTGGGATCCCGCGCAGCGCAAGCCGACTCGTCTTGAACTCCTGCGTGCTCGGGTGATCGACCTCGAAGATCTCCACGTCATGCGCAAACGGCGGGCGCCGCAGTGCAAAGCTGTCCATGCCGGCGCCGATGATCACGTACTGGCGGACGCCCAACCGGACAGCCTCCGCCAGCAGATCCTCCGTATAGCGGGCACGCAGAATCACCGTCCCGTATGAGGGATGTAACCGCAGGGTAGCGTCGGGATCGCCGGCGCCGGCACGCGCGCGCATCGCCTCGCGCTCCTCGGCGAGGATCAGCCGATCGCCCCACGGATCGTCGATCAGCACCGGATGGTCCAAGCGCGTGTGAGCCGCCCGCATCAATGCTGTTCCCATCGCCGTCGTGCTCGGGCCCCGGCCATCCATCGGGTCAGTGTAAGCACTCAGAACGTGTCGAGCCATGCCCGGATCACAGCGGTGAAGGCGTCGTTGTTGTCGCCGGCGACCATGTGACCGGCGCCCGGGACCTCAGCGATGGTGGCAGCCGCTGCGAGCTCGATGAACTCGTGCGCGATGCCGGTGCTGAGCACATCGCTTTCGGCTCCGCGGACTAGTAGGCACGGCTGACGCAGCCGTGCCGCGGCGTTGGTGAGGCGCATGGACAGCCGATCTGGATCGTTCATCATCGTGCGCGCCTGGCTCAAGATCTCCGGGTCCCAGTGCCACCTCCAGCGCCGCCCATCATGCCGGAGGTTGTGGCGCAACCCCGCCGTGTCACGCGGGCGTGTGCGATGAGGAAGGTACGCGGCGACAGCGTCGGCCGCCTCGGAGAGACTGGCAAAGCCGTCGCGGTGCTGCTCCATGAACGTGACGATCCTGCCGCCGCCACGCGCCTGGAAGCGGTGGGCGACGTCAACCAGTACGAGCCCGGCGGCGGGCGCCGGCGGTGACTCGGTGAGGGCTAGGAGGCCGGCGATCCCGCCCAACGAGGCTCCGATCACGACAGGACTGCCCGCGACCGCGTCGACTAGCGCGCGCACATCTGCGGCGAAGTCCTCAAGCGCATAGGCCGGGGGATACGGACGGGTGCTCTGACCGTGGCCGCGAAGATCGACCGCGATTGCCTGCCAGCCGGCGTCCGCCAGGCTCCTCGCAGTCGCATGCCACGCATGCCGCGTCTGGCCACCGCCGTGCAGCATGAGCACGACAGGTGCGTTCGGGGCGCCGAAGACGTCCGCGGCCAGACGGATGCCCTGGGCTCCGTTGAACACAACGGCAGCTCGCGTCATCCTCCACGCCGACGCCGATTGCGCTGGAGCGGTACTTGAAGCTCCGCGGCGCAATCCTCGCTTGCCCCGGCGGCGAATACCACGTCGACCGCAAAGCGCGCCCGCCTGCGAAACGTCGCGTCTGATATCTCACCTTCGGCCCAGTGCCGCAACGCACCTGCACACGCCGTAGCTATGTGCCCGACGAGCGCCTCAACGTGAAGATCCGGCCTGAGCATCCCGTCTGCCTGCCCGCGACGCAAGGCAGCGCGCAGCTTGGGTATCGGGTTCTCCTGCAGCAGCGTGCCGGTACGCCCCCAGCTGTTGACCAGATGCCTGAAGACGGCTGCGTCGGTGATCAGCAGCTCGGCTGTCTCCTCGACGATCCTGCGCGCCTGCTCTTGTGGATCCTCATCGACAGCCAGGACGAGGCGGGCATCGAGCTGGTTCAACAGGGCGTCGCACAGCGCAGCCCACTGCTGCTCCCGCGGCCCGACGAGGTTGAAAACCGTCGCCGGGGAGAGATCGGCCAGCTCGGCGATGCGCTCGACGGTGGGCGTTTCGTCGGGGTGCTCACGCAACAGCTCGCGGATCGCCTCGAGGATGCGCTCTCGGCGCTCCTGCTTATGGCGCTCACGCAGGCCGACCATCCGCCCAGTAGCTGACATCCGGGACAATCTTAGAGACTGTTCTAAATCTTTTCAAGACTCTAATATCTGCCCGACCCCGATCAGCCGCGCGCTCATACGTCCATCGTGCGCGTGCGCCAGGCGCCAAGCGCGAGGAAGATCGCGATCCATGCCAGCGACACGATCACTGCGATGCCCGTGGACATCGCCACCGTCGCGCCGCCTTTCGGCCCGTGGCCGCTGAGGCCGATCGGGCTGAAGTGCGCGATCGCCTGGCTGAGGATCAGCTTGCGTGAGCCACCCAGCGATTCGATGTTTTCCAGGATGCGACTCGCCACCAACTGCCAGCCGATGAGCACCGTCAGCGCAGCCGGACGTGAGCCGGTCAGCGAAGCGAAGCCGACCGCCACCACGCACACGATGCCGGTGGAGAACAGCGTGAACAGCAGCCCGTTCAGCGCTAACGCCGCGCTGGGCGTGCCGCTACCGGAGGCAAGCGCGTATGCGCCGATCAGCATCACCGCGTAGCCGGCCGTGACCACCAGCCAGCACAGGCCGACGGCCGCCGGCACCCGCGCGCCAAAGAGCGCCAGACGCGAGCGCCCGGTCATAACGAGATCGCGGAACACACCCGCAGCCAGATCGCCGGCGCCTCCGTCGGTGCCGATCATGATCGCCGCCAGCGGCCCGAAGAACAGCGACAGCAATGGCAGGGCATCCTTGAATCCGCCGATGCCACCCGCCGGGGAGTGTTCGGCAGGGCTCGAAGAGTGCTGCAGGGCCTTGACGACGAAGAAGATCAGCAGCGGCGCCAGCACCAGCACAAACGCCCAGATCAGCGTGCCGCGCTTCTTGCGCAGCTTCAGGAAGTCCGCCTCAACCATGCGCACGGCGATCGTCGCGCTCATCCCTTGACCGCCTCAGGAATCAGGTCCGCGTCGAGCCTGGAGGTGATCTCCAGGAACCGCTGCTCAAGGCTGTGGCGGGCCGGCTCCAGGCGCGTGACCCCCACGCCGGCGCCCACCAGCAGCGCGTTCACCTGGGCTGCGCTGTCAGGCTCGCCCGCGAGCACCACGCGGATGCCCTCGTCGGAGCGGTGGGCCTCGAGCACCAGCTCGCTGGCATCGAGCCCGCTCAGCGCCAGCTCGCGATCGTCCACACCGATGATCAACTCGTGGTGGGCGACGCCCCCGCCGGCGAGATCGGCGATCGTCCCCTGCGTGATGATCTTCCCGCGGTCGACGATCGCCGCCGCGTCACAGGTCTTTTCGATCTCATCCAGCAGGTGTGAGGAGATGAACACCGTGCGTCCCTCTTGCTCGACCATCGCTCGGATCATCTCGCGGAACTCCTGGATACCTCCGGGGTCCAGGCCGTTGGTGGGCTCGTCGAGGATCAACAGCAGCGGATCGGCCAGCAGACAACGAGCCACCCCGAGCCGCTGGCGCATGCCCATCGAGTAGCTCTTGACCTTCTCGCCGGCCCTGTCCGCGAGGCCCACGCGCGCCAGCGACGAGCCGATCAGCCCCAACGTCTCCGGTCCGCGGACGGCCGCCACGATACGTAGGTTCTCGCGCCCTGTGAGGTGCATGTGAAAGCGCGGCTCCTCGACGATCGCCCCCACCCGTCGCAGCGCAAGCGCCCGCTGAGCCGGCACCGGATACCCAAGTACGTGCATGCTGCCGGCGCTGGCCGGCGTCAGGCCAAGCAGCGTGCGAATGATCGTCGTCTTGCCGGCGCCGTTTGGGCCGAGGAAGCCGAACGCGCAGCCACGCGGCACCTGCAGGTCGATGCCGTCGAGCGCCGTGCGCTCGCCGCGTCCTCCCCGGAGGGGGAAGCGCTTGGTCAGCCCGGCGGTCTCGATCGCCGGCTGTGAGGAGCTCAGATCCATCTGCCGGGCATTGTCATCGCCGGCAGGCAGCCTGACAATCGGGGATTGCCCTTAAGGGGCCGGCGCCGCGCGCATACTGAGGCTCGCGACCAATCCGCGCGGCGGGCGGCCATGCGATGAGTGACACCGACGTCGTTCACGGACCGTCGAGGCTCACCAGGCGCCGCTGCACCGCCCAGCGGCTGAGCTCGTGACGGCTGGACAGCTGCAGCTTGCGCAGCACCGCGGACACGTGCGCCTCGACCGTCTTGATCGAGATGCCGAGGCTCTGCGCAACCTCCTTGTACATGTAGCCGCGCGCGATGTGGCGCAGCACCTCGCGCTCACGTGGCGTCAGCTGGTCGAGCTCGCGATCCTCAGCAGCGCGCTGGTCGGCGTCCGCGCTGCTCGCACCGGCGTCCTGCGCAAATGCGTCCAGCACGAAGCCCGCCAGGCGGGGCGAGAACACGGCATCGCCGCCGGCCACCCTGCGGACGGCCTCCGCCAGCTCCGCCGCTGAGATCGTCTTCGTCACATAGCCGCGCGCGCCCGCCCTGATCACCGCGATCACGTCCTCCGCCGCATCGGAAACCGACAGCGCCAGAAAGCGGACCGTCGTGCACTCCTCGCTGCAGCGCGCGATCACCTCCACGCCGCCGCCGTCCGGCATGTGCACGTCCAGCAGCACCACATCCGGTCGCTGCTCGCGGATCATCGACACCGCCTCCCCCACCGTGCCGGCGTCGCCGACCACTGACAGTTCCTGGCCAAGCTCCGCGCGCACCCCTGAACGAAACAGGTGATGGTCGTCAACGATCACCACACGCGGCTTGCCGACATTCACGCGCTCGATCCCAGGCTCCGCGCGCAGGCTCACGTGCTCGCCTCGCGCTCCATCACCAGCTCGACCTCAGTGCCCTCACCCCGGCTGCTGTTCACCGCCGCGTGGCCGTGGTGTCGCTCCATGCGCGCGATGATCGAGTCGCGCACCCCGCGGCGGTCAGCCGGGATCCCGTCCACGTCGAAGCCGATGCCACGATCGCGCACGAACACCTCGACGCGCTCGGGCTCGACCTCCGCGTACAGGTCGACGCGCTCGCTGCCGGCGAACTTCGCCGCGTTGGTCATCGCCTCGCGGGCCGCTCCAACCAGCGCCTCCAGCCTGCCGTCCAGCGGCCCGTCGCCGACCGTCACAACCTCGATTGGCACCTTGTGCAGCTCCTCCACCTCCGCCGCCGCGCGCTGCAGCGCGCTCGCGACGCTGTCCTGCTCAGCATCGCCCGGACGCGCCAGCAGCCAGCTGCGCAGCTCGCGCTCCTGACGGCGTGCCAGGCCGGCCACCTGGCGGGGATCGCCCGCGCGCTTCTGGATCAACGCCAGCGTCTGCAGGACCGAGTCGTGCAGGTGCGCCGCCACCTCCGCGCGCTCCTGCTCGCGGATACGGGCCGCGCGCTCGAAGGACAGGCTGCTCCCCAGCCGCACCACCCACGGGCCCACCACCAGCCCAACCATCACAGCAGTGATCGCCACCGCCCAGATCGCCTTGCCGAGGCTGTGCTGGACACCGAGCGCGTGCAGCAGCGCAGCCGAGCCGAACGCCACAAACAGTCCCCCCGCGATCAGGCGGGGCGCGCCGACCTGGGCGGGACGGTTCAGGTACTCGCGCACGGTCGGGCGCCGTCTGCCCAGCGAGGCATCCGCAGCCACCGCCGGGCGCCACAGCAGCGCCATGCCGCACGCCCCCAGCACGAGCGGCCACAGCCCCTCGCCCACGTGCGAGCCGGCCAGGTGCACGCCGGCGAACAACGCCGCCACCGTCAGCACGATCAACGGCGCCTGACGCCACGCCCCCGGCCGGCGACCGGTCCGTGCGCTGTCGGGGGTCGCCGGGATCAGCGCCCATGCCAGCGCGTACACGGCCACGCCGACGCCGCCCACGGTGCTGGCCATCACCATCAGCACGCGCACCACCAGCACCTCCACGCCCATGCGCTCGGCCAGACCCGCGCACACACCGCCGAGCAGCGCCCGGTCCAGTGGCCGGCGCAGCGAGGATGCAGCTGGAGCGTTCGGCTGCCCTGCCGATGCCTGAGCAGAAGCCATCGCTCAATCATGCCAGCGCCATGTCAAGCGCACATAGGGGATTCCCCTTAGGCCGCAGGCTCGCCACGCGTACGCCGAGAGGCGGCCGGAGGCCGCCCATAAGAATCACAGCCCTCCGGAGGCCGATCACGGCCTTCCCGGAAACCGACCTGCGGCTTGCCTGTCAGTCCTCCTGGGCCTGCATCGCCTTGACCTGCTCCTCCAGCTGCCCCATCACAGTCGGGTCGCGCAGCGTGGTGACGTCGCCGAGTGCGCGTCCCTCGGCGATATCGCGCAGCAACCGGCGCATGATCTTGCCCGAGCGCGTCTTCGGCAGGTCGTCCGTCCAGATGATGCGCTTCGGACGAGCGAACTTGCCGATCCGCTCAGCCACCGTGTCGCGGATGCCTTCGACCGTGTCCGCGTCGCCCTCCAAGTCGCCCTGCAGCGTCACGAATGCAACGATCGCCTGGCCTGAGTCCTCGTCGTGCTGGCCGATCACCGCCGCCTCTGCGACGTCCGTGTGCGCGACGATCGCCGACTCGACCTCCGCCGTCGACAGGCGGTGACCGGAGACGTTGACCACGTCGTCGATGCGCCCGATCACCCAGAAGTAGCCGTCGCCGTCGCGGCGGCTGGCGTCGCCGACGAGATACGTCTCACGACCGAAGCGCTTGAAGTAGGTCTCGATGAAGCGCTCCTCCTCCTTGTACAGCGTGCGCAGCATCGACGGCCACGGGTGGGTCAGCACCAGCAGGCCCTGGCCTTCCTCCACGGGCTTCCCCGTCGACTCGTCCAGCACCTGCGCGAACACGCCGGGGAACGGCTGCGTCGCCGAACCAGGCTTGGTGGAGGTGATCCCCGGCAGCGGCGAGATCATGATCGCGCCCGTCTCCGTCTGCCACCACGTGTCCACGATCGGACAGCGTTCGCCACCGATCACCTTGTGGTACCACAGCCACGCCTTCGGGTTGATCGGCTCTCCCACCGACCCCAGCAGGCGCAGCGTGGACAGGTCGTATTTACCGGGCCACTGTGCCCCCCACTTGATGCACGCGCGGATCGCAGTTGGCGCGCAGTACAGGGTGGTGACGCCGTAGCGCTCCACGATCTCCCACCAGATGCCCTGGTGGGGGTAGTCAGGCGCGCCCTCCCACATCACTGACGTGGCACCGTTGCACAGCGGCCCGTAGACGATGTAGGAGTGTCCCGTCACCCAGCCGACGTCCGCGGCGCACCAGTACACATCCGACTCGGGCTTCAGGTCGAACACATATCGATGCGTCGCTGAAACACCTGTGAGATAGCCGCCCGTTGTATGCAGGATCCCCTTCGGCTTGGCTGTCGAGCCGGACGTGTACAGGATGTACAGCGGGTCCTCCGCGTCCAGAGCCTCCGGCGGGCAGCTCGGCTCAGCCGCCGCCACGATGTCCTCGTAGTACACGTCGCGTCCCTCGCGCATCTGACAGGCCGTGCCCTTGCTCTTGACGACCACGATCGTCTCCAGGCTCTTCAGATCGTCCATCACCTCATCCACGCGGTCCTTGACCGGCGCCGTCTTGCCCTTGCGCGCCGCGCCGTCGACGGTGATCAGCACCCTCGCCTGCGAGAACTCCATGCGCTCGCGCACCGCCTCAGCGGAAAAGCCACCGAAGACGACGTTGTGCGGCGCGCCGATCCGCGCGCACGCCAGCATCGCCACGACCACCTCCGGGATCATCGGCAGGTAGATACCGACGACGTCACCCTTGCCCACGCCCAGCTCCTTCAGGGCACTGGCGAAGCGTTCCACGTCCGCCAGCAGCTGCGCGTAGGTGAGGTCGCGCTCCTGGCCGTCCTCGCCGCGCCAGTGAAACGCCACACGCTCGCCCCTGCCGGCGATCACGTGGCGGTCGAGGCAGTTGTATGACACGTTCAGCGTGCCACCGGTGAACCACTTGTAGAACGGCGGGTCATCGTCGTCGAGCACCCGGCTCCAGCGCTGAAACCAGTCCAGCTCCTCAGCCTGCGCCGTCCACCAGCCCAGCGGGTCGGCCGCCGCGCGCTCATACACCGCCGGGTCTTTCAGCAGCGCCTGCTCGCGGAAGTCCGCCGGCGGGTCAAAGCGCTCGACGTTCAGGAGCGAGGCCAGCTCGCCGTCGAGCGCCTCACCCACTGCGGTGTTGCCTTCCCTCGACATTCGCCCTCACTCCCCTCGCTCGATCGAAGTCACACGACGGATCCTTTCATGGCCCTGCAGCCAAGCCAATGGCAGCGGATGCCGCGCAGCCGCCGTCATCGCCTCGCCAGTGGCAGCACCGGCAGGATGCTCCGCCCGAAGGTCGAGCCCAGCACCGCCGCAAACGACGCATACCACGCTACCGCCGCCGTGGCCAGGCCGAGGTAGCCGCCCCAATGGGTGACCGATTCATGCGCACCCGAGGCGCCGATCGCCAACAGCACGAACGTCGCCGCCAGCAGCACGAATACCCCCAGCAGCGCCCCGCTGGTCCGCAGCGCTGCAACCGCCATGTACGTGGTGAAGATCGCCCACGCCCACAGGTACACGCCAACCGCGTGCCCAGCGTTGCCGGTGATGTCCTTGGCATAGAACGCCTGCAGCGCCCAGAAGGAGATCCAGAACGCGCCATACGAGCAGAACGCGACCGCACCAAACGTGTTGCCCGTGCGGAACTCCCACATGCCCGCCAGCAACTGCACCACGCCGCCGTAGATCAGCGCCAGGCCGAGCACCACCGGCAGGCCCTTGGCGTTGACCAGGTTGGAGTTGAACATCGACAGCACGAAAGTAGTCATCGCGAATGCCGCCAAGCCCAGCGGCCCCGGATCCGCGGGCTTCCACGTAGCGCTCCCCGGGCCTGTCGGCCGCGCCACATCCTCGCGCCGGCCACGCTCGATAGTTGCTGCCTCCATGAGAGCCTCCTTTACGCCACCGGCTTGCCGGCGGCGTGACGCCTGTAATCCCTCTTGAACCGGGAGGCGCAGTTGCGCGCGCTCTAGGTTCCCTCTCTCTTAGGATTCCCGCGCGCGCAGCGCTCTAATCATCGCTTGCGTCGGCGCTTGCGCGATGAGCCATCCGTGCTGGGCAGCACCGGCGCCGGCACGCCGCCCGCACCCGCGCCCGCAGTCGACACCACCGGCTGCCCGGCACCCGCCCGTGCACCGCCACGTGGCGGCCACGGCATCGCCACACCCGAAGCCCACGCCGGCGGGTCCCCGTTCGGCCAGCGTCCGAGCAGGAGGATGCCCATCATCACCATCCAGAACGCCGGGATCACCTGCAGCTCGGCGCTGATGTCCGGGATGAAGATCAGCAGCGCCGTGAAGATCCCAAGGATGCCCATCCAGCGCGGAAGCAGCCCCACGCGCAGGGCGTTGACCGCCGTGCCGATCATGCCGGCAACCAGCGCAAACCCTGCGATCAGCTCGACGTAGCCGACCACCGCGTTGGCGGTGCTCGTCAGCAGCGCCTGTTCGACCGCATGGTTGGTGTGATCGGCGCCGACCGCGAACTTGTGCGTTTCGATCGCCGTGATCACCTCGTGCCCAACGCTCGTCAGCACCAGCCCGATGCCGCCGGCGATCACCAGCGGGCGAGCCGCCCTCCAGCTCTGGGGACGACGAAACCTGGTGGCATCCCCCAGCGTCAGCAGGATCAACGTCAGCACCGACAGCGCAACCGCTGACAGCACGCCGCCTGCGATCAGCGCGAACGCATGATGGCTGACGAATTTGACCCACGGCGTGCGCGGGCTCACTGCCGGGTTCGCTTCGCCGGACAGCGCCGGAGCCAGGCCCTGCAGCAGGCCGACGTTCGGCGCGCCGTTGAGCGTCGAGGCGATGATGATGGCGCTCAGCAGGTACAGGAACCCGCCGCCGAAGGCCGGTACGGCCAGACGGTTGCGCCGCTCTGTCTCCGCGGCAACCTGTTCGCTCATCTCTCCTGTACTGGCCATGAGCACGGCAGTCTATGATGCGAGCATGGATAGTGGCGGACTCGGAGATATGTTCGGTGATCCAGAGGAGCTCCAGAGGCGCCTCGCCGAGTTCGCAGAACAGATGCAAGGCAACCAGCGACTGGCGTGGGCGGACAACGCCATCAAGCTCGCAGTCGACATGACCGTCGCCGCCGTCGCACGCGTCAACGTGCAGGGGAACGCTGAGGCCCAGGCCGAGCAGATCCGCACGGTGATCGCCCGCGTGTTCCCCGAGGCCGTAGCCCTCGTGCGCGAGGCGCGCGAGGGTCTGCAGTAGTCCAGCCGGCGTGCCAGCGCCATCCTGGCGTGCCAGCGCCGCCCTGGACGCATCTCATCAGTCCAGCCGGCGCGCCAGCGCGGTCCTGGACGCACGGTCCTGGACGGAGTTAGTACCCCGGCGCTCCGGCCTGCTCGGCCGCCCGCTCGGCATCGCGCGATGCGCGCCCTGCCTGGAGCACCTCTTTGAACGAGCGGAAGCGGAAGATGAACACGATCGCGCCAAGCCCCACGAGCGCGGTGAACGCGGCAATCGCGATCTGCTGACCGACGGAGTAGGCGGCCACCACGGCGGTGGGTGCGTTTGAGGCGAACACCTTCACGAGCAGCGCCTGCTGCACACCGGCGCCGCCGGGCGTGAACGGGACGGCGCCGGCAACCTGGTTGACGCCGAACACGAGCAGCACGTTCTTGACGGAGCCGCCGACGCGAAACGCGTCGAGCAGGAACCAGAAGGCGGCGAAGCGGCACAGCCACGCCAGCGCCTGCAGCGAGGCCACTTCGCGCAGGTAACGCCGGCGATCGCCGAGGATCGTCACGCCCTGACGTACGCGGTCCCAGAAGGACTTGACGCGTACCGACAGCAGCGCGAAAGCGAGGAGGCCGAGCACGCCGAGCACCGTGATCAGGAACAGCGTCAGGCGGAAGTGCTCTGCCAGGTAGGAGATGTCAAAGGAGCTCAATTTGGAGAAGTCGGGCGGCTTGGGGAAGACGCCCTGCGTGAACGCGAAGATCAACACGAACACGCCGACGCTGGCGTCGAAGATCGACTCCACGAAGAACGCAGCCGCCACGGTCGGATAGCGCGAGCCGGGAATTGAAGAGCGCGTGAGGAACAGCTTGATGACATCGCCGCCGCGTGCGGGGACGACGTTGTTGAAGCCCACCGCCGCGAAGTAGGCGCCCCAGATGCGCCGCCACTGGAAGCTGGCGGCGGGATAGGCAGCTCGCAGGCTGTGGAAGAAGCCTCGCGAGCGCAGCGTCAGGTTGAGCCCGAAGAACAGCAAGCCGAGCACCAGCGCCGGCCAGTGCACGGCGGCAAGGTCCGAGAAGAACTGGCCGACGGCGTCGAAGAAGGTGCTGATGCTCTGACCGAGCGAGGCTGACGCGAGAGGCACACCCCAAGCGTACGGCGCCCGCCCTACAGCGCGCCGAGCGCAAGCGCGCCGATCAGCGCCAGCGGCGCCAACACGAGGCCCTGCCGGGAGTAGGCGATCGCCGACGGCCGCGCGCCGACGGCGCGCGCCGAGCGCCACCACAGCAGCACCGCCAGGGAGCCGGTGACCGCCAGGTTGGGGCCGACGTTCAATCCCAGCAGCAGCGCGCGGGTGGGCAGGTGCGCAGTCGAGGACAGCAGCACGGCGGCCGGCAGGTTGTTGACGGTCACGCTGGCCAGCGCGGCGACCGTCGCCGTCACCACGCTCCCAGGCGTGTGCAGCACGTCCGCTGGGAACGCGCTCGCGCGAGCCAGCGTCCCCAGCGCGACCGACAGACCGAACAGGCTCAGCAGCGTCGGCACACCAAGCGAGGAGAGGCTCTCGCGCCAGGGGAGCTCCCCGCCGCGAGCGCGCAGCGCCAGCACGACCAAGCCGATGGCGAGCACCGGCAGCGCAGCGTTGCGGAGAGCCACAACCAGGCCGGCCGCCAGCAGCGCTCCCCAGAAGCCGACGCCGAGCCGCGGGCGTAGCGACGGCTCACGGACGGGCTCGCCGCCGGCGAGCAGCCGGCGGCGATGGATCACCAGCAGTCCAGCAGCAGTGATCAACGGCGCCGCGAGCGCCACCGGCAGCATGCGTGCGAAGAACGTCGCACCGGAGACATGCCTACCGGAGAGCACCAGCAGGTTGGTGAGGTTAGACCCCGGCAGGAACAGCGAGGACGCGTTGGCCATGAACACGCTCCCGTACAGGAACGGCATTTCATCGACATTGCGACGACGAGCGGTCTTGATCAGGATCGGCGTCAGGAACACCGCCGCCGTGTCCAGGTTCAGCAGCGCCGTCACCACCGCGACCAGCCCAAAGCAGGCCAACAGCAGCACCACCGGCGGGCCGGGCAGCCGCACCAGGCGCGAGGCAGCGGCATCGAACAGGCCGTCGCGCCCGGCGACCAGGCCGATCAGCAGCAGCCCAGCGACGAGCACAAACGGCGGCCACGCCTGATCCAGCGCCGAGCGCGCATGGGAGGGGCCGAACAGGGCGAGCGCAATCAGCAATGCGCTACAAAGGATGCATGGCGTCGCGCCCGGCCGCTGACAAGCGTCTCACCGTCGCCGTCACCGGTCCCACGGGAGAGATCGGCAAGGCGGTCGTGGCGGCGCTGGAGCGCTCGCGCGAGATCGGGCAGATCCTCGGCATGGCACGGCGACCGTTCGACCCGCACGCCAGGGGCTGGAAGAAGGTCTCCTACCGGCGCGGCGACGTGCTCGACCGCGACGCCGTGGAGGCTTTGGTGGCTGAGGCCGACGTGGTCGTGCATCTCGCGTTCATGATCATGGGCGCCGCCGACGCCAGCAACGCGGTCAACCTCGTCGGCTCGCGCAACGTGTTCGAGGCGACCGTCTCCGCCGGCGCCAAGCGACTGGTGTACGCATCCTCGGTGGCCGCTTACGGCTTTCACAGCGACAACCCCCAGCCGCTCACCGAGGAGGTGCCCGCGCGGGGCACCGACGCGCACTACTACTCCGCCCAGAAGGCCGCCGTGGAGGCGCTGCTTGCGGAGGCCCTCGCCGGCTCCAGCACGAACGCCTACGTCTTGCGGCCGTGCATCGTCGCCGGTGCGCAGGCGCCGCTGCTGATCGACAGCCTGCCGTACACGCAGATCTCCGGAGCGCCTGCCGGGAGCAGTGCTCAGCCTGCTCGACGGCTTGCCGATCCTCAGGCCAGTCCTGCCCGACCCGGGCATCCCCTTCCAGCTGGTGCACCACGACGATGTCGCCAGCGCGATGCGCGCGGCCGTTCTCGGCCGCGGCGCGCCGGGCGTGTACAACCTCGCGGGCCCCGGACAGCTGACGGTCAAGCAGTTGGCGGGCGAGCTCGGCTGGTATTCGATCCCGGTGCCAGAGCTGGCGGTGGACGCTGTGGCGGAGATGATCGCGCACCTTGGCTTCCTGCCGGCACAGGCCCAATGGATCGCCGCCTTACGCGAGCCGGTGATCATGAGCGCGAGCAAGGCCCGGCGGGAGCTGGGCTGGCGCCCCGCCACGACGCGCTGCAGACGCTGCGCGAGACGATCACTGCGAGCAGGATGGAGCCGCTTATCCGCTAGGCGTGCCACGGCCATGCACCGTAGGCTACGCAATCCGTGAACGCCTCCCAGCCCGCAGCCGGCGCGCGTCCCCACCGCAGCGTCGCGTGGTGAGCACGACAGCACGCACCTATCTCCCCCAGTCCCTGATCGAGCGCTGGCGCATCCACCAGGTCAGCCTGTATGTCGGCTGGGACGGAGACCTGCGGCCCGAGCACGAGTACCGGGATCTCGACGCGTTCTACGTCAAGTTGCACGACTCGCCGCAGCTGCCGAGCACCTCGCAGCCGTCGGTCGGGCGACTTCGTGGCCTGCTATCGGCCACTGCTCGACGCCGGACACGACGTGCTCTCGATCCACATCGCCGGCGGCCTGTCAGGCACGTGCGAGAGCGCGCGCGAAGCCGCTCGACGGTGGCCGAGGGGCAGCAGCCGGGCAGGGTCGAGGTGCTCGACGGCGAGACCGGCGCCGGCGGCCTCGGCTGCCTGGTGGCGCTCGCCGCGAGCCTCGCCGCGCAGGGCGACGCGCTCGACGCGATCGTGGAGGGCGTCGATCGCAGCCGAGAGAGCCTCGACATCTGGTTCTGCCTGGACACGCTCGAGTACCTGCGTCGCGGCGGGCGCATCGGCGCGGCACAGGCGATGGTCGGCACGGCGCTCGAAGATCAAGCCGATCCTCACGTTCGGCAGCGGAGATCGCGCCCGTCGGGTCGCGTGCGCACGCACCGGCGCGCGCTCGAGCGGATGGTCGCCTACCTGCACGAGCTGCACGACCGCGGCGCCACCGACTGGGTCGTGCAGCACGCCCAGGTCGCCGCCGATGCCGAGCGGCTGGTCGCCGAGGGCACCGCCATGTTCGGCTTCGGGCCGCTGTTCTGCACCCAGGTCGGCCCGGTGCTCGGCGCGCACCTCGGCTCGGGGATGCTCGTCGGCGGGATGAGCACGCCGGCGCGCTGGATCGCGGCCCGCGGCGTCTGATCCTCGGTCGCGCCGGCCCGCTACAGCGGGCTCATCATGACGGTCCGCTCTGGGTGCGGATCGTCGCCCACTCCTCGGCGTCGAGCCCCCGTGGAGAACTCGTCGATCTTGCGCTTCGGGCCGGTGACGGTGAACGCGACCTGCGTCGTGAGCAGATGCGGGTGCTCGACGATCGTGCACTCCAGCTGCAGCTTGTCAGCCCATTCGCGCATGCTCTGCTCGAATTCGGCGCGGATCATCTTGCCCGAGCTGACGACCAGCGTGCGCGTCTCGACCGCCTTCGTCGTCGCGTTCGGCGACGTGCTCGCGGCTGCTCCTCGGCCGGTGGCGGCGGATCGGTCTGGCGCCACTTCTCGAGCTCGTCGTCCCAGTGGCTGACGCGTACGGTCGCGCCGGATCCCGTCCTGCGCGGAGCACACTTCTCGATCGCGCCGCGCGCGGCGCGTCAGCGTCGCCTGATCGGCGGCGTAGGCGAACAGCAGCTTGCCGTCGTGCGTGATCACCACGTCGCGCGGCACCGTCGGCCTCGATCTCCTCGACGACGTCCGGGCCGCGCAGACGGCCGACCAGCTCGTGCAGCGCGCCGCCGGCCTCCCGGCACGTCGAGCTCGGCCTCAAGTCGCCAATCCTGCTCGCCGGCGCGCCATCGTGCCTCGACTGCATGCTCGGGACGATATCAACCGCGTCAGCCGGCATAGGTGGACGGCATCGGTCCGTTGGGTCAATCAACCCACTGAATAGTCCACGCGCTGAATATTCACGGTGAGCCTTATCGCAGGAGCCGCCACGCAGCGCATGATCTGTCCGCGCGATGGTCGTCGACGATGCCACCAAGGCCCGGGCGGAGCCGAACGGCCGAGCCGAGCTCGGACCGCGCACCGGCGAGTGCGGGAAGGCCTGGTCTGCCTCGAGCTGACCGACGGCGCAGGTCGAGGGCGTGATGCGCGCGACGGCCGACGCGCGCGGACCCAGCCTCAGCCTGCTGCTGTCCGGGTTGATCGCAGAGCAGGCGATCTCGGAGGGCTCGCTGGAAGAGCGCTACTGGCGCGGAGCTGGAGAGCGGACGCCTGTCGCACTCGCTGTTCCGCGGGCTGCTGATACTCGCGCTGTTCATCTCCGGAGAAGAGGGCCGGGGCGTCGTGGAAGTCGCGCGCCAGCTGGGACTGAGCCCGAGCACGACGCACCGCTACATGACCACGCTCGTGGCATTCGGACTGCTCGTGCAGGATCCCGCGACGCGCAAGTATCGGCTGCCGCTGTGAGCGAGCCGCTCGACTCCGAGAGAATCTGCGGCGCGCGACGGCGCCGCGCCGGCGATCAACCGGCACTCCGGCGCCGCAGGCGCATCACGGCGAGGATGGGCGCGCTGGATGGTCCGAGACAGTCGAGCGTGCGCGTCGCGGCAGGCCGAGCGAGCTCGGTGCGCGCCCCAGGGGCTGAGAGGTAGAAGCTGGCGATCCCGGCGAGGATGACCGCGTGTCGGCGGTGGTTGCGCAGCACGCTCGACGAGCGTCGCGGGCTTCGCTGGTGATCGTGCGCGAAGCGCTCCGCGGCCTGACCGCGAAGTCGTCGTAGTGGTCGACGAAGCTGTGGTTGGTACCGCCGGCATCGTCGGCGTGAGTCGACGAGGCTGTCGAGCAGCGCGCTGATCGCGCAGATCGGCGGGTAGTAGGCGCGTGTCGATGCGCTCGGCCTCCGGCAGCGTCGTGGCACGGCGGCGGCAGCGAACAGCGCATGCAGCGCAGAGACACGAGATGCCGGCCGGCGGCGAGCTCCCACCACAGGTACCCACGGTCGTCCTGCTGCGCCGTGCCCACTCGATCAGCTGCTTGTCGCCTTCGACCAGCACCGCGTGGTTTCGGCTCTGCGCCTCGCCGCAGCGCTCGGCGGCGTGTATCAGCAGCGGCTCGATCGCCGGAGCCGACGGCAGCTGCGGAGCGCACGCCTGGCAGGCGCACACCAGATCCGGCGAGATACCCGCCGTCGTCGTGCTGCGGGTGGAGGCCGTAGTAGTCGGCGTCCGCAGCGCGCGAGCTGACGGCGTCGCTGAGCGCGCGATGCAAGGCTGCAGGCCGTTGCGCAGCGGTGCCGAGGTGGGCTGCTCGTTGATCGCGTCCAGATAGTCGTAGGCGATCTGGAAGTCCACCATCAGGCGCACGAGCGCTCCCCGGTGCCGCCGCGGCGCGAGCACCGCGAAGAAGGCAGCCGCCTCGGGGTTCAGACGCTCGCGCGTCAGCTTGTAGAGGGCCGCAGCGCGAAGCGTCGGGTCCGGGATCTGCTGGGCACGGCGCTTCCAGCGACGTATCTCCAGCCGGGCACGGGGATAGATCGTCACCCAGTAGACCACGCCAGCGGTCAGAAGCGCGCGATCTCTCGCGCCTTGGCGCTGCGTGTGATTTGCATACCAGCAATGCTGGTATGAGCAGCGGACGGTTCTTAAGCAAAACAAATCAATGTTCTAGTCCTGCAGCGCCAGCTGCGGCGGCACCTGCGAGGCCATATAGCCCGGAATCGTGAGGGCCAGAAGCGCTCCTATCACGATTAGTAGGATCGTTTGCACTGTATGGATACCTTCGATCGCGAACGGCGCCGGGAAACCAGTCGTGAGCCTGAGATAGCGATCGAACAGCAGATGTCCGTAGACTCCGGCAATCGCGCCGGTGAGGGCGCCTGTGCCGAGCACAAGGATCGACTCGCACGTGAGCACGCCGCGCAGCTGCCACGGACTGAAGCTGTGGATGCGCAGCGACGCCAGCGACGCTCGACGCTGCCAGATCCCGGCGCCGATCGCCGCCGCCATCGCGAGCGCCGCCGCGATCTTCAACAGCAGCGTGATCTGGCTCATGCGGCTGAGCCCTTGGCGGGCGAGCGCATCGGCCTGTGCGGCTCGTTCGCCGCTCGTCTGCACCGTTAGCGCCGTATCGCGACCGAGCAGGCCCTCCACGGCGCGCCTCACCGCCAGTACGTCAGCCCCCGGCCGCGTGTCGACTTCCAGCGCGCTCGCGTCCGACGTCGCCCATGCACGACTGTAGTCGGCGCCGCTCATGATGATCGCACCGGAGCTCCAGCCTAGGTTGGTTGTGGTGGCGGCGATGCGATAGCTGACCGGGCCGGTCGGCGTCGGCAACATCAGCGCGTCGCCCACGCGCACGTGATGCGCTTCGGCGATCTGCTGGGAGACGGTGATCCAGCCGCCCTGACGCAGGCGCGCGGTCGCCACGGAGACGCTTCCTTCCTGGAGTTGGCTGGTCGGGATCGGTGTGGGGGTGCCGGGCGCGCGCGCGATGATCCAGATGCGCCGGCCGTCGACGTCGAGGAACCCACCCTGGTAGGTGCGCACGCCCGCGACACCCCGGACAGCCGCGATGCGGGCGGGCAGTCCAGGAGCGCTGAAGCTGCTCGTGGCGAGGTCGTCGTTGCCGTTGACGACCCACAGCTCGGCGGTGGAGACGTATTCGGAGTAGTCGCGATACAGGCCGTGGAGCAGGTCGTTGTGAGAGCCTTCGGCGGCTACGCAACCGAACACGGCAATCGCACCGGTGGCCGCGAGCGCGAGGGATCGCACGGTCGTCGCCCGCAGCGCGCGCACGGCGACCGTCAGCATGTTCAGCCGCGCGGTCTAGGACGCGACATGCTCGGCGAGCCACAGCATCACCTGCAGGCCGAGCGGTATCGCCAGCAGCGTAGCGACGGCGAGCCCAATAATCGCCACGACGATCGCCGACGGCCAGATGATCAGCAGACCGCTGGTCGCGAGGATCACGGCAGCACCCGCCAGGAACAGCTGCAGGTGCGCGTTGCCTTCCAGCGCCTGCCCTGGTTCACCGTCCTCGAAGTACACGGCGTCGACGGCGCGGCTGCGGCGCAGGTCCAGCAGTGGCGGCGCGGCTGCAACGCACGTCACGAGCACACCACCGACGAGGGAGATCAGCAGTGGGCGCAAGCCGATGACCGTCTCCGTGCCCAGTGGAAAGGCGGCGGCGAGATAGCTGGGGGTTGCATGAAAGATCGTGCGGGAGAGAAAGTCACCGATGAGCAGGCCCGCGAGGGAGGCCATCAAGCCGAGGCAGACCGCCTGGAACATCAGCAGCTTGACCAGCTGCCACGGCTTCACGCCCTGCATGCGCAGATCGGCGATCACGCGTCTGCGCTCGGGCACGGTCAGCAGCATTGCGTTGAACGCCAGCAGCAGACCGACGATGCCGCTGACGAGCGCGAAGAACCCCGTCGCCTCGGTGTTCGGGGCGACGGCCTGCTTGAGCAGGGCGACTTCCTGGTCGGCTGGAGCCACCGTCAGGCGTCCGCCGGCCAGCGTGGTCAGCTCTCGTTGAACCTCAGCCTGATGGCCGGGCTTGATCGTGACGAGCACGCGCGTCACCCGCCCGGCCAGCCCCGTCAGCTTCTGGACGTAGGCGAGCGGCGCGATAGCTGCCATCGAACCGGAAAGGCCCCCGAGCGTTTCCGGACCGAGCACGGCTACGACCGCGACCGAGCTGGCACGTCCACGCACCTCGAGCGTCACTCGCGGCTTGGCCGACCGCGCGTTTAGACCGATCGCATCGGCCGTGGCGCTCGGCAGGATGATCCCGGGATCGCGAAGGTCGTGCAGGGAGATGCTGCGAGTGATGTTGCCACCGAGCGTGGCCAGGCTGGGCGTGGCACTGGCAAGGTCGATCGCGACACGCCGACCGCTGTAGCCCACGAGCGAGGCGTTCTCGTCGAGGATCGGGGCGGCCAGTTCGACGCCCGGCAGCCGCCGCACGCGCTTGAGCAGGCGCGCGTCGAAGCCGCTGGTGTCGCGCGATCGCAGCTGCAGGCTTGCGCTCCCGGCGATGCCACGCACGATCGCGTTGGAGGCGTCGGTGATGCTTGTGTTGGCGACCTGCACGGCAAACACCAGCGCCACGCCGATCGCGATACCGACGCCGGCGAGCAGCTCCTGGATGGGGCGCGTACGCAATCGTCTGCCGTAGAAGTACAGAAGCCCGGAGAAGCGCATGTCCTATCCCCACGCTCTGCGTTGCAGGAGCTCCGGCTCGGCGAGCCCGGAGTCGTCGATCGCGAGCTTGCCGTCACGCAGCGTGCACACGCGGTCGGCGATCGCGGCCGCCTGCTGATCGTGGGTGACAAGCAGCACGGCCGTTCGCTGGCGACGGGCGATATCTGCAAGCAACGTCAGGATTTCACCGCCCCGCTTGGTATCGAGGCTCCCGGTCGGCTCGTCGGCGAGAATCACACGTGGCTCATTCACCAGCGCCCGCGCGATTGCGACCCGCTGGCGCTCGCCGCCGGAGAGCTTGTCGGGCGTGTGACTCAGGCGATCGGCAAGCCCGACGCGCTCGAGCCATGGGATCGCGGCGCGTCGCGCCTGGCTCAGCGGCACACGGTCCGCCAACAGCTTGATCGCAGCGTTCTCCACAGCCGGCACCCCAGCCATCAGATGGAAGGACTGGTACACGAACCCGATCGTCCGGCGCTGATAGTCGGCTGCTTCGGCGGCGGACAGAGCAGCGAGGTTCTGGCCCTCGAAGCGCACAACGCCTGCGTCGGGATTCATCAACGCTGCGGCAAGCATCAGCAACGTGCTCTTGCCGGAGCCACTTGGACCGTGTAGAGCGACGATCTCCCCTGCCTGAACAGACAGGGTCACACCGTCAACTGCCCTCACCACCTCCCCGCCGAAACCGGGGTAGTGCTTTACAACCTCCTGCATTTCCAGAACAGCGCCGGACGCGCCGCCGCTCACCTCCACCGCGCCCCTGACTCGGCGCGTCGCAGCGGCACGACATGAGCCTGCGCCGGCGTTGACTCTCCCCGCAGCTCGCCGTTGTCGAGCGAGAGCGCACGATCGACACCCGATAGACCCTGGGCTTCGCCCGTGGTCATCAGCACTGCTGTGCCTTCATTGGCAATCGAGCGCAGCAGACCCAGGAGCGGATCGCGCTCCAGCAGATCTACGCCGTTGGTCGGCTCGTCGATCACGAGCAGCGCCGGCGCCGTGATCAACGCACCGGCGATGGCCACGGAGGCGATCTCGGCACCGTCGAGCTCGTGGCATTCGAGCTGGCCGCAGCGCTCCACCCCGACCCGCACGAGCATCTCGTACGCTCGCCGTCGTGCCTCCGTGGGCGACGCGCGCTGGGCGAGCAGCCCGGCGGCGATGTGGTCGACCACGAGACCACTGTCTGTGGATGAGGAGCAGGTCTGGCAATAGCCGATCCGTCGGCCCAGGACACGATTGCGCCAACGCGCCAGATCGCGTCCTTCGAAGCTGACTGTGCCTTCTTCAGGCGACTCGATCCCCGCGGCCACGCGCAGCAGGGTGCTTCGCCCTGAGCGCCTCGCACCCCATACGGCGACGAGCTCGCCCGGATCGAGCTCCAGGCAGACGTCTTTGATCGCGACACGCTCCAGCCTGCCGCGGCGATAGCGCTTCGTGGCGTGCTCGATCGACAGCAGGCTCATCACGGATCGTCGTCCTCGGGCGCCCTGGGCTGGACAGCGCGGAGCTCAGCCCGAGCGTAGGTGATCCATGCCAGCTGCGCGTCGATCATCCGTCGGCGCTCCTCGATCAGCAGCCGCTCCACCACCCCGGCCACGCCCAACGAGTCTGCCGTGGTGCTCCTCACCGGGCGAGCCAGTTCCTGCGCCTCACGAACGCATTCCTGCTCGTAGCGAGCGATGAAGTCCACAGCCGCCTCGACGCTGTGCACCCCCGCCAAGGTCATCCGGCCCAACATCTCGACCCGCTGCGGATCGGTACGAACGCGCTCGGCCAGCCACGCTCGATACGCGCGCGCGCCGCGGGCGGTGGCACGGTAGGGCGCGCCGGCCTTGGCCCCCCGACGGACGCCCGTCGTCGAACGGCCGGACATCTTCTCGATCAGGCCCGCATCCATCAGCGTTCCCAGGGCAGCGTAGATGGACGAGCGTCCCGCGCTCAGAAACCCACCGAAGCGCCCCTCGAAGCGCTGCCCTATCTCATACCCATGACTCGGCTTCTCGATCACCAGGCCCAGCACCGCGCAGGCGACTTGCGACCTCAGCGCAGCGCTACCCGCAAGATCTGAACCCCGCTCCTCGAAAACGTGCTCGCCAGGCATCGCTACAGAATCCTCCGGACAGAAAGCTAGTCGACCTCTAACGCGCCAGCAATCGTACCGGTCATTCCAAACTTTGCGGCTGCCCGAGATAATAGAAACAGTGAACGGTACTGCTATCTATCCCGCAGTTTGCGGCTAGACAACCGGCGAATCGGCTTTCTCAAGCGCTTTCAGTACGAGTGCATCATGCTCGCCGGGCTTGACCTTACGGAGCACCGCTGTGACGTGCCCGCCCCCGTTCAACACAAAAGTGGTGCGCTCGTTGCCAAAGTACGTGCGCCCGTACATCGACTTCGCCACCCACACACTGTATGCATCCGCAACCGCGTGACCCTCGTCCGCGAGCAACGAGAAGTTGAGTGCCTGCTTGTCGTGGAACTTCTTGACCTTGACGACAGTGTCCGGAGAGATTCCCAGCACGACCGCGCCCGCCTTTGCGTAATCGGCGCGATGATCGCGCACTCCGCACGCCTGGGTTGTGCATCCCGGCGTGTCTGCCTTGGGGTAGAAGTAGACGACAACCGGGCGGCCGCGCATGTCGGACAGCTTGACTGGATTGCCGTTCTGGTCTGGAAGAGTGAAGTCGGGGGCCCTGTCTCCTGGTTCGATCATGCGCGGATCCTAGCGAGCGCGAGCAGCGCTACTGCCGAGCGCGGCGAGCCTTGAGCAGCGCGCGCGCAATCGTCAGCGGGTGGCTGACGATCGTCGAGATGCGACCGGCCAATGAGCTCGGATCATGCGCGACGCCCAACTGACGCAGGATGGTTGCCTGGTCGAAGTACACGCGCTCACAGACAATGCCGTCGCCGTCGAAGACGAAGAACGCAGCCATGCGACAGCGAAACGCGCGGCCGGTGGCGGGCAGCGAGCGCAGTGATCCGAGGTGAGTACCCAGCAGGTCGAACTCGGCGATCACCGTGTCCTCGGCGTGATGCAGGGCGATCAGCTCGTTGCGCTGATCAGGGAAGGCGAGACGACTCTCGGCGAAGTAGCTGCGAACCGCCTGCTCGCCGTCATAGACGTCTCCGGTGGCGATCAGTTCGTAGCGAGGGTGCCCGAACGTGCCGATGGTCGTGTCGAAGTCGTGGTGGTTCTCAGACTCCATGTGTTCGCGTACGACCGCCTCCCGACGTTCCCGGAGTCCCGCGCTCGCCTCGGCCGCGTTGAGATCGGACACGAGGGGACTTGTAGCACACGTCTTGTGCGGCAGCTCGAGCTCAGCGCAGCAGGCGCGAGAGGCGGCGGTCCTTGAGCACGCGGCCCTCGGTCTGGCAGTGTGGGCAGTAGGCGATCACGTAGTCCTCGAAGTGGACGGCCTGCAGCGTCGTGGCGCAGCGCGGGCACGGCTCGCCCTGGTGGCGGTGGACCCGCAGCGGCATCGGCAGCTTGTCCGGGATCGGCAGCTTGATCGCCTGTCCTCGTAGTGCGCGATCGCGCCGCCGAGCGTCTCGCACGATCGCCTGCCGCAGCCGCCCCGTCTCCTGCTCGTCGAGGTCGCCGCCGCGCTTGTACGGCGAAAGCTGCGCCTGCCACAGGATCTCATCGACCCACGAGCGTCCGATGCCGGCGATCACGTGCTGGTCGCGCAGCAGCGCGTGCAGCGGGCGCGGCGCGTCGAGCAGCTCTTTCAGCCGCGCAGAGCTCGCCCGGCTCGGCCACGCTTCCGGCCCGAGCGCGCGAGCGCGTCGTCCTCGTCGAGCTCGCCCGCCCGCAGCAGCTTCACCCACGCGGCCTGCTTGGAGCCGAACTCGCGCAGTCGCAGCTCGCGGCCGTCGTCGAGCCCGACCAGCAGCCGCGAGCTGCGATCGCGCGGGCCGGCGGGCTTGTCGTAGAGCTGCAGGCGCCCGGCGGACATCAGGTGGATCAGCAGCGACCAGCGGCTCAGCGGCCCCGCCGACGTCGACGATCAGCTGCTTGCCGCGCCGGCGCACCGCCGCGATCTGCGTCCCCGCCAGCGCCGACAGCGGCGGGTCGAACGTCTTCAGCGCGTTGATCCCCGGCGCCCGCGCGTACGCGATCCGCGCACCGCGCAGCGCAGCGTCGAGCAGGCGCGCGGTGATCTCAACCTCGGGCAGCTCCGGCATCGCCCTCATCGTAGGCGGCGATGCCGCGAGTACGCCGACCAGCGCGCTGCCGCCGGCCGAGTACGCGCGGATCGGCGGTCCTTCGTACTTGACGCCGTGCGGGCTCGTCCAGCGCACGCGCCAGTACTGGCCGGCGGTGGAGGAGTTGAAGCTCCAGTAGCCGAGGCTGTTGGTCGTGACGCGTCCTCAGCGTGCGGTAGCGCTTGGCGCCCTTGGCCTTGACGAGCACCGTCACCTTGGTCGCACCGCGTCGTCGGGCGCACGAGGCCCCACAGCGAGACGCCGTGCTGCTGCTTGGTCACCGTCAGCGGCACCGGCCAGCCGAGTAGAGCGGCTTGGGCGTGCCGTTGACGTACTCCAGGCCCGTCTGGAAGCTCGCGCCCGGTTCCGGCCCACCGACGGGATCGTCCTTGAGCAGGTACTGGGAGAACGCCACCACGCGGGAGTTCTCGTAGGCGATGTGTTCGGCGATCGCGTCGTATTCCGCCTGCTTGGCGACCGACACGCCGAGATACTTGTTGGGCAAGCTCTGGACGCCGAACTCGGTCAGGTAGATCGGCACGTCCGCCGGGATCGCATGCGCGCCGTGCGGCCAGGTTGAGCGCGTTCGACAGCCGCGAGAGCGCGCCGATCGACGACGTCGTTGCGCTGCGGCGGGACGTAGTAGGGCCCGGCCGGCAGCGTGTACGCGTGGTGGGCGTAGCCGGTCATCTGCAGCTCGCTGCAGGAGCCCGCTTTCTTGTACTTGGCGTTCAGGCACAGCGCTTCGCGCATGAACGCCAGCGGCGCGACCGGGTGGCGCAGCGCCTTGGCGCCTTCGTTGCGCTCGCTGACCGTGTCGTAGCCGCCGGCGCGGTTTCGCCGAAGAGCACCTTGGGGGTGCGCTCGAGCCCGCGCGGCCTGCAGGCCCGCGTAGCCGGCCTGGTAGAGGCCACGGTAGATGCGCCCGGAGGCGGGCGTGCCGTTGGAGTTCCACTGCGGCATCAGGAACACGGGCTCGTTGGGCTCGTTCCAGATCGAGTAGATCGAGACCTCCGAGCCGAACTCGCGCGCGACGGCGGTCATGAATTCTTCGAAGTCCTTGGGGTCGGGGCGGGTGATGTAGGGCGCTTGCTGGTTGGAGGTCGCCCAGCGCGGCGCCGGCGCGGTGACGGTCAGCAGCACCGGCCAGCCCAGCTGCTTGGCTTCGGCGAGCAGCATCGCGTACTGGCCCCAGTCGTAGCTGGCGGGGTTGGTCGCTTCGAAGGTCGGCTTCGTGGCGCTGGTCGGGTCCGGCGCGACCGTTTCCCAGTTGAGCTCGACGCGCAGCGCTTTGACGCCGAGGTGCTGCAGCTGTTCGAGCGCGTGGGGGCGGGTGACCGGGTTGAGCAGCGAGGCAGCGCCTCGAAGTAGGTGATCTGGTCTTGCGAGGCCAGCGCCTGGGCGGCACCGGCGGAGCCCGCCAGCAGGGCGCGGCGAGCAGTGAGAGGAGGATCGTGCGGATTCTGGGCATGGTCGCTTGAGACACCTCAGCGCAGAGAAGGTTGCGGTCTTTGTAGCGTTCGGGTCCATGAGCGCCCCAATCGCACCGGACGACATCGTCCAGACCCCGGCGGAGGCGGAGGGTAACAGCCGTCCGCCGCTGCTCGTGGTCGAGCCGTTGCGCGCCTTCCTCGACGAGCACGGCCTCGGCGACGGCGAGCTCCGGGCGACCCCGATCGGCGAGGGCCACTCGAACGTCACCTACCTGATCGAGCGCGGCGACGCGCGAGGTCGTGCTGCGCCGTCCACCGCGCCCGCCGCTGCCGCCGAGCGCCCACGACGTGCTGCGCGAGGCGCGCCTGCTGCGCGCGCTGAGAGCACCGCCGCGCGTGTGCCCGACGTGCTGGCCGTGTGCGAGGACACGGCCACGATCGGCGCGCCGTTCTACGTGATGGAGCGGATCGACGGCGAGGCGATCGTCGCGAGCGTGCCCGCCCGCGCTCGACACGCCCGCCGAGCGCCGCCGCATCGGCGAGCAGCTGATCGACGCGCTGGTGGAGATCCACGCGGTCGACTGGCGCGCCGCCGGCCTCGAGGACTTCGGCAAGCCGACCGGCTACCTGGAGCGCCAGCTGCGGCGCTTCGGCGGCCTGTGGGAGCTGAACAAGACGCGTGAGATCCCCGCCGTCGAGACCGTCGGCGCGTGGCTGGCCGAGCATCTGCCGAGCTCGGAGCGCGACGATCGTCCACGGCGACTACCGCCTCGGCAACACGATGTTCGCGCCGCGACGCGCCCGCGCGGCTGACGGCGGTGCTCGACTGGGAGATGGCCACGATCGGCGATCCGCTGGCCGACATCGGCTACCTGTGCATGATGTGGGCCGAGGCGGGCGACCCCAGCGAGGGCCTGCGCGCGCAGCTCGGCAACGTCACGCGCGCCGAGGGCTTCCACACCCGCGACGAGCTGATCGCCCGCTACGAGGAGCGCTCCGGCCGCTCGGTGGCGACGTCCGCTGGTACATGACGCTCGCGCTGTGGAAGAGCGTGGTGTTCATGGAGGGCAACTACAAGCGCGCGATCGCCGGCACCACCGACGACCCGTACCTGCGCCAGTTCGGCGAGGGCGTGCTCGAGCTCGCGGCCGCGCCGAGGAGGTGGCGCTCGGTGGCTGAGCCGCTCCGAGCGCCGTCACGACGGCGAGCGTCGCACGGCGCTGCTGATCGACTGGGGCGGGGTGCTGACGACCAACCTGTTCGCGTCCTTCCACGCGTACTGCCTCGCGGCGGGATCGAGCCGGAGACGGCTGATGGGCCGCTTCAGGACCGACCCGGCGGCCCGCGAGCTGCTGATCGCGCTCGAGAAGGGCGAGCTGGAGGAGGACGCCTTCGAGCTGCAGTTCGCCGCGCAGCTCGGGGTCGACCCCGAGGGCCTGATCGACGGCCTGTTCGCGGGCGTGCACCCGGACACGGCGATGGTGCAGGCCGTGCGCAGCGCGCGCGCCGCCGGCGTGCGCACGGCGCTCGTGTCGAACTCGTGGGGCGTGCACCGCTACCCGCACGAGCTGTTCGACGAGCTGTTCGACGGCGTCGTGATCTCCGCCGAGGAGGGCATCCGCAAGCCCTCGCGGCGCATGTACGAGCTCGGCGCCGAGCGCGCCGGCGTGCCGGCGCCAGTGCGTGTACGTCGACGACCTGCCGTTCAACCTCACGCCCGCGCAGGAGCTCGGGATGGCCACGGTCCACCACACGAGCGCCGAGACCACGATCCCGGAGCTCGAACGGCTGCTCGGCGTGTCGCTAGCGGCGTAGCGTGCGCACGCACCGTGAGTGGCGCGTACCGGCCGAGCGATAGCCATCGTTATACGCTCAACCAAAGCAGAGTCACAACCGCAGCAGGCACTGTATAACGATTGCTATACACCAAGTCGAAGCAGAGTCACACACCGCGCAGGCACCGTATAACCATCGCTATACACCAAGCCGAAGCAGAGACACACACCGCGGGCACTGGATAACCATCGCTATACACCAAGCCGAAGCCGAGACACACACCGCGGGCGCTGTATAACCATCGTTGCGCACCGCACCGAAGCAGATCGAGCAGCAAGCCCGGCCAGCCCCGCCGGCGCCCCGTGAGGCGGCCTGCGCCCGGAAACCGGAGCGGCTCAGGCTCAGTCGCGCTTGCCGCGGCCGTACATCAACTTGAACAACCCGGCGAGCAGCCTCGAGGTGCGCGACTTGTACGGGTACATGAAGAGTTCCTTCTTCATCGCCAGCTTGCGTGACGACGATCGCCTGCTGGGAGCAGTACTTGCGGATCCCGCCGGCGCCGTGGCGCGAGCCGAGCCCGGACGCCTTGGCGCCGCCCATCGGCAGCTCCAGCACGGTGTAGTTGATCATCGCGTCGTTGACGTTGGCCGCGCCGGCTTCGAGGCGCCGCGCGATCGCCTCGCCGCGCGCGGTGTCGCGCGAGAACACGGACGCGCCGAGGCCGTAGGGCGAGTCGTTGGCGAGCCGCACGGCCTCGTCGGCGTCGGCGACCTTCATGATCGGCAGCGTCGGCCCGAAGGTCTCCTCGGTCATGATCTTCATCGTGTGGTCGACGTCGACGAGCACCGTCGGCTCGTAGAAGCGCCCCGCGCCGGGCACCTGCTGGCCACCGGTGAGCACGCGCGCGCCCTTCTGCACGGCGTCGGCGACGTGGTCCTTGATCGTGTCCAGCTGCGGCGGGAAGGTGATCGCCCCGACCTCGACGGTGCCGAAGCCGCCGTCGGGACTGCCGACGCGCAGCGCGCGCACCTTCTCGGAGACCTTCGCGACAAACTCGTCGTAGACGGGCTCCTCGACGTACACGCGCTCGATCGAGATGCACGTCTGCCCGGCGTTCTGCATCGAGAAGTACGTGGCGAAGTTGGCCGCGCGCTCGAGGTCGGCGTCGGAGAGCACGATCATCGGGTCCTTGCCGCCGAGCTCCAGCGAGGCCGGGATCAGGCGCCTGGCGGCCGCTTCGGCGACCTTCCTGCCGGTGCGCGTGGAGCCGGTGAACATGATCATGTCGACCTGCTCGACCAGCGCCGCGCCGGCCGGCCCGCGCCCGGTGGCGATCTGCAGGACGTGCTCGGGCAGGCCGCACTCGCGCAGGCCTTCGGCCATCAGCAGCGAGGTCAGCGGCGTGATCTCGGAGGGCTTGAGGATCACGCTGTTGCCGGCCATCAGCGCCGGGATGCAGTCGCCGAAGGAGTTCGTCAGCGGGTAGTTCCACGGCCCGATCACGCCGATCAGCCCGAGCGGGCGGTAGCGCAGGATCAGCTTCTTGCCCTTGACCAGCACCTGGCTGGACTTGACGGCCTCGTCGGCGAGGTAGTCCGGCCCCTCCTTGGCCCAGAAGCCGAACGCGTTGCCGGCGTAGCCGATCTCGGCGAGGCTCGGCGTCCTCATAGGTCTTGCCGGTCTCGGAGACGATCGTCTCGATCACGCGCTGGGCGTTGTCCATCAGCCACTTCTGCGCGCGCAGCAGCACCCGCGCGCGCCCGTCGAAGCCGTAGGCCTCCCACTCGGGCTGCGCCGCGCGTCCGCGCGCCGCCATCTCGGCGATCACCTCCGCGCTCAGGTCGGGGACCGTGCGTACCGTCTCTCCCGTCGCCGGGTTCTCGACGGGGATCTCCGTGCCCGCATGCGAGATGGGGCTTTCTGCCTGGAGGATCTCCTGCTCGACGTGCTGCTCGACGCTCGCCATCTCGGCTCCCCTTGTTCGCTGAAGGCTTGTAACGAACAAGGCTAGCTCATATGTGGAGCCCGGCTCCCGGTCATATGTGGAGCCGGCTCCCGGTCACATGTGGAGCCCGGCTCCCGACAGCTCGCTCAGTCAGAGAGATCGATCGAGGCGATGCCGATCGGCTCGGACGGCCGGTCGGCGCCGTCGGTGGTGACGCCCTCGAGCTTGTCGACGACGTCCATGCCCGTCGCTCACCTGACCGAACACGGTGTGCTTGCCGTCGAGCCACGGGCAGGCGTCGGCGGTGACGATGAAGAACTGCGAGCCGTTGGTGTTCGGCCCGGCGTTGGCCATCGCAAGCGCGCCGCGCACGATCTTGTGCGGGTTGATCTCGTCCTCGAAGGTGTAGCCTGGGCCGCCGGTGCCGGTCCCTTGCGGACAGCCGCCCTGGATCATGAAGTCTTTGATGACGCGGTGGAACGTGAGCCCGTCGTAGAAGCCGTCGGCGGCGAGCTTGCGGAAGTTCTCGACGGTCTTTGGCGCGTCCTCGTCGAACAGCTCGAAGACGATCGGTCCCTCTGTGGTCTGCATCGTGGCGGTTGACATGCGCCTACCTTACCTTCACGCGCTCGAGGCTGAGCGCCCGGGGCGGGCTGCTGCCGATCACGTGACCGTTGAGCGCCTCGATCACGCGGTCGGCCTCGGTCGCGGGCACCGACAGGAAGGAGAAGCGGTCGAGCACGAGCACGTCGCGTACCGCCTCGCCGTCGAGGCCGGCCGAGGAGGTCACCGAGGCGACGATGTCGGCCACGCTCAGCCCGGCGGCGCGGCCACCGCCGAGCACGAGCTTGGTGTAGGCCTCGCTGTCGTCGCGTCGGGAGATGCGGGGCTTTGAGTGCCTGCGCGGGCGCTCGCGCACGGGCGTCGGCGCCGCGACGGCACCTTGCTCCCATTGCGCGACGTGCGTGCCGATGTGGCGTTCGATCGCCTCCAGCTCGCGCTTCTGGCGGTCCTCGACGAACGTGATCGCGCGGCCGGAGCGCCCCACGCGCCCGGTGCGCCCGATGCGGTGCACGTAGGTGTCGGGGCTGGTGGGCACGTCGTAGTTGATGACGTGCGTGACCGTCGAGATGTCCAGGCCACGCGCGGCCACGTCGGTGGCCACGAGGATCGGCACGCGCCCGCCCTTGAACGCGAGCATCACGCCGTCGCGCGAGCCCTGTGACATGTCGCCGTGCAGCGCGCGGACGTTCATGCCGCGGTCGCGCAGCGTGCGAAACAGCTGGTCGCAGCGGATCTTCGTGCGCACGAAGACGATCGCCTGCTCTGGGGCCTCCGCGCGCAGCACCTCGACGAGCTTGTCCGGCTTGGCCTTGGTCTCGACGGGCAGCTGGAACTGGGCGACGGTGTCGATCGTCAGCGTCTCGGCCTCCACCTGGATGATCGTCGGGTCATACATGTAGCGGTCGGCGAGCGTGCGGATCGGCGGCGGCATCGTCGCTGAGAACAGCGCCGTCTGGCGGCTCGAGGGAGTCAGCGAGAGGATCTTCTCGACGTCCTCGAGGAAGCCGAGGTCGAGCATCTCGTCGGCCTCGTCGAGCACCAGGAAGCGGCAGTCGTGGAGCACCAGTGAGTGGCGCGAGATCAGGTCGAGTACGCGACCGACGGTGCCGACGACTACGTGCCCGCCGGCGCGCAGCTGCGCCTGCTGGGTGCGGATCGGCGCGCCGCCAAAGACGGCGACCACGTCGATGCCGCTGTGCGCGCCGTAGGTACGCAGCGCCTGGGTGACCTGGATGCACAGCTCGCGGGTGGGCGTCAGCACCAGCGCCTGGACGGTGGACTCGCTCGGATCGATGTACTCCATGATCGGCAGGCCGAACGCTGCCGTCTTGCCTGTGCCGGTCTGTGCCTGCCCGATCACGTCGCGTCCTTGCAGCAGCGACGGGATCGCCTGCTCCTGGATCGGGCTGGGCGACTCATAGCCAACGTCGCGCAGAGCGTGGAGTGTGGACTCGGAAAGCCCGAGATCGGCGAAGGACGTGGGCATTGCTGTGGAAGAGAGAGCTTAGGCGACCGGGTCGAGCAGCAGCTTGCCGGTGGTGCGCCGCTCGCGCAGGTCGATCTGCGCTTGTGCGGCCTGCTCGAGTGGATACGTGCCCCCGACGATAGCTTGAACCTCGCCGCAACTCGCCCTGGCGAAGAGATCGGACAGCGCTTGGTCGAACATCCCAGGGCGCTCCATGCAGTGGAACAGGTAGAAGCCCACCACCGCGCGGGAGTGGCGTAGCAGCGAGCCGCTGCCGACCGTGTTGGGTTCGCTGGTGGCGATGCCGCAGACGACGATCCGCCCGAAATGCGCGAGCGCCTTGTAGGAGGCGTCGAACACCGCCCCGCCGGACATGTCGAAGACGACATCCACGGGGCTGCCGCCGTTGGCGTCGATCAGCCGCTCGGTCAGCCCGTCCGGCGCAGGGTCGATTGCGACGTCCGCGCCGAGATCCCGAGCAACCGCGCGCTTCTGCTCGCTGGAGGCGGTCGCGATCACGCGCCCGGCACCCATCGGGTGCCCGAGCTGCACGGCGATCGAGCCGACGCCGCCGGCGGCGCCGTGGACGACCACGCTCTCACCGTCGGCCACGCGCCCGGCGGTCCGATACAGGTGCCACGCGGTCGTCCCCTGGATCAGGAGCGCCAGTGCTGCGCCGTCCTGGAGCGCGTCCGGGATCGCGAACACCAGGTGCCTGGGCGCTGTGGCGTACTCGGCATAGCCGCCGCTGCCCACCAGCGCGACCACCCGCTCGCCGGTGTCCTCGCGCACCCCTGCCACCTCGCTGCCGGGGACGAGCGGCAGCGTCGCCTGCTGCACGTATGAGTTGGTGCGCGTGTGCGTGTCGGCGAAGTTCAGCCCGGCGCGCGTGACCCTGATCAGCACCTCCTGGGGCCCGGGAGCGGGGATCGGCAGCTCGACCAGCTTGAGCACCTCGGGGCCGCCGAACTCGGTCATCTGGATGGCACGCACGAGCCGAGGCTAGCCGATGCTCTAAGGTGCCCGCCGATGTCAATCACCGTCGTCGGATCCATTGCCTATGACACCGTCAAGACGCCGTTCGGCGAGCGCGAGCGGATGCTCGGCGGCGCGGCCGTGCACTTCGCGCTGGCAGCGTCGTTCTTCGACGACGTGCGCGTGGTCGGCCCGGTGGGCGATGACTTCGGCGAGGAGCAGCTGGAGGTGATGCGCGCCCGTGGCGTGGACGTGTCCGACGTGGAGCTGGTGAGTGGCGGCAAGACCTTCTTCTGGCAGGGCGAGTACGGCTGGGACCTGAACTCACGTGAGACGATCGACACGCAGCTGGGGGTGTTCGAGGGTTTCTCGCCGAAGCTGTCCGAGGGCTCGCGCGCCAGCGACGTGCTGTTCCTGGCCAACATCCAGCCGGAGCTGCAGCAGCAGGTCCGCGGCCAGCTGCCGCACGCGCGCTTCGTGGCACTGGACTCGATGAACCTGTGGATCGATATCGCGCGTGACTCGCTGGTGCAGGCGATTGAGAGCGTCGACTGCGTGATCCTCAACGACGCTGAGCTGCGACAGCTGACAGGCAAGCCAAACCTCGTGTCCGCCGCACGGGAGATCCTCTCGTGGTCGCCTTCGTCGAGCTCTCCGGGCGAGCGTGGGCCGAGCGTGATCGTGGCCAAGCAGGGCGAGTACGGCGCCGCGTTGATCACGCGTGAGGGCTTTTTCGCGCTTCCGGCATACCCGCTGGAGAGCGTGATCGACCCGACCGGTGCGGGCGACACGTTCGCCGGCGGCTTTGTCGGCTACATCGCGGCGCATCCGCAGGAAGAGCTGACCGATGCGCTGCTGCGTCGCGCGATGGCCCATGCGACGGTGTTGGCGTCGTTCAACGTGGAGGAGTTCGGCACCGAGCGCATCGAGCGCCTGGCCGGCGCGGAGATCGCCGAGCGCATCCAGGATCTGCATGCGATGACGCAGTTCAGCGGCACGCCGCTGCAGCTGCGTGGCTGAGCTGCGAGCGCCCACGAGCGGGCGCTGGCTGGCGCCACGAGCGCATCTGCGAGCGCCCACGAGCGGGCGCTGGCGGGCGCCGACGAGCGGGCACTTGAGCACATCTGCGAGCGCCAATTTCGCTGCGAGCGGCGAACCGGCGCGCGCGGTTGCTCATAATCGGTGCTAGCGCATCCGAAACCGCGGACAGGAGAGACGCATGAGCAGCCAACAACCGACGATCACTGACAGCGACGGCCAGACGGCAGACGCCGGAGCTGCCGCGGGGCAGGACACGCTCACGGTGACCGACAACCGCACGGGTAAGAGCTACGAGCTACCGATCCAGGACGGCACCGTCCGCGGAATGGATCTCAGGCAGGTCAAGACCGACGAGGAGGACTTCGGTCTGATGGTGTACGACCCGGCGTACATGAACACGGCCGCGTGCCGCAGCTCGATCACCTACATCGACGGCGACGCCGGGATCCTGCAGCACCGCGGCTATCCGATCGAGCAGCTGTGCGAGCACTCGACGTACCTCGAGGTCGCCTACCTGCTGATCAACGGCCGCCTGCCGAACAAGGCCGAGCTTGAGGGCTGGATCGACGAGATCACGATCCACACGTTCGTGCACGAGAACGTCAAGGACTTCATGCAGGGCTTCCGCTACGACGCCAACCCGATGGGCATGCTGGTGGCGTCGGTGGGCGCGCTGTCGACGTTCTACCCGGACGCCAACAAGATCCACGAGGAGCGCGTGCGTGCGATCCAGATCATCAGGCTGCTGGCGAAGATGCCGACGCTGGCGGCATTTGCGTTCCGCCACAACATGGGCCAGCCGTACGTGTACCCGGACAACGACCTCAACTACGCGGGCAACTTCCTGGGGATGATGTACAAAATGACCGAGCTCAAGTACGAGCCGGATCCCCGCCTGGAACGCGCGCTGGACGTCCTGTTCATCCTGCATGCAGACCACGAACAGAACGCCTCCACCAGCGCCGTGCGCGCGGTCGGCTCGACCCAGGTCGACCCGTACTCGGCGGTCGCTGCTGGGGTGGCAGCGCTGTATGGGCCGCTGCACGGCGGTGCCAACGAGGCGGCGCTGCGGATGCTCGCCCGGATCGAGAAGGTCGAGAACATTCCGGCGTTCCTCGAGGGTGTCAAGGCCGGCAACGAGCGCCTGATGGGCTTCGGCCACCGCGTGTACAAGAACTACGACCCGCGGGCGCGGATCATCCGCAAATACCTCGATGATGTGTTCGAGGTGCGCGGCAAGAGCCCGCTGCTGGAGGTGGCCACGGAGCTTGAGAAGCAGGCGCTCGACGACGAGTACTTCACCTCGCGCAAGCTGTACCCGAACGTCGACTTCTACTCGGGCCTGATCTACGAGGCGCTGGGCCTGCCGGTGGCGATGTTCCCGGTGATGTTCGCGATCGGACGCACCAGCGGCTGGATCGCGCAGTGGAAGGAGATGGTCGAGGACTCCGAGCAGAAGATCGCCCGTCCGCGCCAGATCTACACCGGCGCGCGCGACCTCGACTATGTGCCGATCGACCAGCGGGCTTGAAGCCATCGCAGGGCCGCCCGGGCGACGCCTGTCGAGTGCGAGGTCGCTGCGGCTCCGCCCGGCTCGGCTCGGCTCCGCCCGACTCGACTCGGCTCCGCCCGACTCGACTCGACTCGGCCGGGCTCGGCCGGCTCAGCTCGGCCGGGCTCGGCTCGGCTCGGCTCGGCTCGGCGAGTCTCGCGTTAGATACACTGTATAACGATGGTTATACGAGTGTATCCGTTGAGTGAAGTTCACAGCACGAGCGTGGCACCGTGATGGCGCAGCCACGCTCGGTCCTGACGGTAGTCTGGCCAGTAGCGCTCGACGGTTGCCCAGAAGCGCGGTGAATGGTCGAGGATTTGCAGGTGGCAGACCTCGTGCCAGACGACGTATTCGAGCACGCGCTCGGGAGCAAGCAGCAGCCGCCAGTTGAAGCTCATGCGCCCGTTGGCTGAGCACGACGCCCAGCGCGTGCGCTGGGCGCGAATGTCCAGCGTGCTGTAGGAGCTGCCGGCCAGCGCGGTGGCGCGATCCAGGCGTGGCTCGATCTCGCTGCGGGCGGCGCGCCGGTAGAAGCGCTCCAGCGCCGGGCGCGGGTCGCCGGCGGGAACCAGCAGCCGCTCGCCGTCGCGGTGTACCCGCTGGCGGTCGGGCTGTGGCACGAGCTCCAGTGTGCTGCCGAGATAGGGCACGGTGCCGGCGCGCGCGGCGAGCTTGGCCAGCACCTCCCGGCTCTCCTGCAGGCGTCGCTCGATCCACGGGCGCAGCTCGCTGACGGCGGCGGCGGCGGCGCGCTCGGGTGCCCGGGCTGGGAGCACGACCTCGACGCCGGTGTGGGCGTGCACGTTCACGCGGACGCGCCGGGCGCGGGCGGAGCGGCGGACGGTGTAGGGGATCTCGCGGATCTCGCGCGTGAGCGGCTCAGCCATTTCCGCTGAGGGTACGCGCCCGGTCGGGCGTGCTGCCTAGCGCCCTGCCTTGCGGCCGCCGCCGAGCGCCCTGCTCTGCGACCCAGCACGTAGGCTTGGCGGCGTGCAAGCGGACGAGCAGAGCGCAGCGGATGCGCTGACGTTCGACGAGGAGCTTTTGCTTTGGCTGGGGGATGAGGCTGCGGAGGTGCGCGCAGCGGACTCCGAGCGCATCCGTGACATTGCTGCGGAGTTCGCCCGCGGCTTTGACGCGCTGGCGGGCATCGGCCCGGCGGTGACGGTGTTCGGCTCGGCGCGTACGCCGGCGGAGCATCCTCACTATGCGCAGGCGCGCGAGATCGGCACGTACCTGGGGCGCTCCGGCTATGCGGTGATCACCGGTGGCGGGCCGGGGATCATGGAGGCGGCGAATCGTGGTGCACGCGACGCGGGCACGCTTTCGATCGGCTGCAATATTGAGCTCCCGCGCGAGCAGGCGCTGAACCAATACGTGGATATCGGCTTGCGTTTCCGTCACTTCTTCGCGCGCAAGGTGATGTTCGTGCGCTACGCCTGCGCGTTTGTGATCTGCCCGGGCGGCTACGGCACGCTGGACGAGCTGTTCGAATGCTTGACGCTGATCCAAACCGGCACGATCCGCCATTTCCCGGTGATCCTGACGGGCGAGGGCGAGTGGGACGGCCTGGTGGATTGGCTGCGCGCTCGTGCGCTGGCCGACCGGCGCATCGACGCAGCGGATCTGGAGGTCCTGCATCTGGCACCTGGGCCGGCGGAGGTGTGCGAGATCGTCGATGCAGCGCATGCACGCCAGTGCGCCGATGTTCGCCTGCAGCACCGCCGTGGAGCGCGACGGCCACGCTGAACGCCCGCCAGGCGGCGGTGGCGCGCGACGGCCACGCTGAACGCCCGCCAGGCGAGGTGCGCAGGACAGCTAGGTGGCGGGCGACGGCTGGCCGCGTGCCGCCGACTGGCCGGAGACCGGGCCGGGCCGGCCACGCTTGCGCCAGGGCTTGGCCAGCTTGAGCGCGCTGAGGATGGCGCGCGTGGCCGGCGAGCGGTTGAGCGTGTAGAAGTGAATGCCGGGGGCACCGGCGGCGAGGAGCTCTGCGCATTGCAGCGTGGCGTAGGCGACGCCGAAGTCGAGCACCGCCTCGGGGTCCTCCCCGCGCGCGTGCAGCTCGCGGCGCAGGCCGTCGGGGATGGAGGCGCCGCACAGGGCGGCCATGCGCTCGACCTGGCCGACCTTGGTGATGGGCATGATGCCGGGGATGATCGGCACCTCGATGCCTGCGTCCCGCGCGCGCGCCAGGAAGTCGAAGTAGCAGGCGTTGTCGAAGAACAGCTGCGTGATCAGGAAGTCCACGCCGGCGTGCACCTTCTCAGCGAGGTGCCTGAGGTCGGCCTGCGGGACTCTCAGCATGGATGTGTGTCTCCGGGAAGCACGCCGCTCCAATCGCGAACGGGTAGTCACCGGCGATGAGCGCCACCAGTTCGCTCGAGTACTCCAGGCCGCCATCCGTCTTCGTCCAAACCTCCTCCCCACCCGGCGGGTCGCCGCGCAGCGCGAGCACGTTGTCGATGCCGGCGTCCTGCATCTCGGTGAGCGTCGCCCGCAGCTGCGCCTCGGTGGCGCCGACGCAGGTGAAGTGGGCCATCGCCTCCAGGCCGTACTCGTCACGGATGCGCTTGACGATCTCGATCGTCTTCTCCCTGGTGGAGCCGCCGGCGCCGTAGGTGACGGATACGAACGACGGCTCCAGCGTCTTCAGCTCGGCGAGCGCGCCATACAGGTTGCGCTCGCCGGCGGCGTCTTGGGCGGGAAGAACTCGAACGAGAACACCGGGGCCGGCGGGTTCTGATCCGCGAGGATCTGATCGATGCGCATCGGCTGATTATGCAGTCCAGCGCTCGGGCTCACCGGGGATGCGGTGGACCTTGCCGAGCGCCTGCAGGTGCGTCAGGTAGCAGAGGATCTTGGACAGCAGCCAGTGGACGTTCCGCTCGGAGAGGGAGTCGCCGAACACGTGCGGGACGATCTCGAACACGCGTCAGCTGCTGCCCGTCGACGGCGCGTTGCACGCTGGTCAGGCGTTCGTCGACGAGCGTGCGGTTGCCGCGGATGTGGGCGTGCACGTCGGTGAACGTGCGTCCGTGCCCTGGCAGGCACAGCCGCGCGCCAAGCCGTTCGACGACTTCCAGCGAGCGCAGGAACTCGCCGACGGGGTCGGGCGAGTAGCCGTAGTCGAAGTACAGCGAGATACGTCCCAGCAGGTGGTCTCCGGAGACGAGCAGGCGACGCTCGGGCTGGAACAGGCACACGTGCGAGGGGGCGTGCCCGGGTGTCTCGTAGGCGACCCACTCGCCCAGGTCGGTGGCGACGGTGACGCCGTCGAGCAGGTCGCGGTCCGGTTCGATCGGACCGGCGATGCCCGATCCGGCGGGGCTGCGCGCGGGGGCATCGCTGCTTGGCGGCTCCTGCGGCACGCCGCTCTGGCGCGCGATCTCCATACGCGCGGCGAACATCGCGTCGGGATCCTCCGCCAGCTGGTTCAGCCGCTTGTGGTTGGGATGCATCCACACCTCGCATCCGGCCCGCTCGACGATCGTGGCAGCCTGCCCGCAATGGTCGGTGTGGGCGTGCGTGCAAACCACCAGCCTCGCCTGCTCCAGGCGCAGGTTGCACATCTCCAGCGCCCGCTCGAGGTGCATGATCGAGTCGGGCTCGTGCATGCCGGTGTCGAACAGCACGAAGCCGTCGCCGGACGCCACCGCCCATGCGTTGCAGTGAGGCACGCCGGGCCATGGCAGCGGCAGGCGTAGTCGGAAGAGCCCTGGGAGCACGCGCTCGCCGCGCCCCAGCTCGCGCCTGCTCACCACATCGGGCATGACGCGGAGACTAGACTAACCCCGTTCAGCGGCGTATAGGAGGCGGCATGGCCGATCGGGAGAGCGCGAGCGAGGCGAGCACCAAGGTTCAGCAGGTGGCCGCGAACATGCAGCAGGCTGCGGCGAGCCGCAAACGCATCTCCGGGAGCAAGACCGAGTCGGTGGCGCGGCGCTACTTCGCGGCGATCGACGCACACGATCTGGAGCAGGCGGTGTCGCTGTGGTCGGATGGCGGCCGCGAGAACGTGCGCGGGCAGGTGGACGTGCTGGCGCCGGATGGCGTACGGGAGTTCATCGGCGAGCTGATCGACGCGGTGCCGGACCTGAGCATGCAGGTGATCTCAACGACGACCGAGGCGGATCGCTGTGGCGTGCAATGGCGCCTGACGGGCACGTTCGCCGGGCCGGGGCAGCTCGCCGGCGTGGCGCCCACGGGTAATCCGATCGAGCTTGAGGGCTTCGATCTGCTGCGTATCCGCGACGGGCTGATCCAGAGCAACGACGCGTTCGGCGACTCGATGACGTTCGCGCGCCAGATCGGGATGCTGCCGGCGCAGGGCTCGGGCGCCGAGCAGCGGATGACGGGGGCGTTCAACGCCAAGACCCGCCTGACGGCACGCTTCGGCGCGGGGGCGGCGGAGCTGGTGGCGGAGGGCGTGTGGGTGGTGCAGGGCGAGCCGGGGCGCTGCAACGTGTATCTGATCGAGGACGACGGCGGCGTGACGCTGTTCGATGCGGGCGCCCGCACGATGACCCGCGCGGTGGCCAGCGCCGGCGCGAAGCTGGGCGGCATCCGCCGCGTGGTGCTCGGCCACGGCCACACCGACCACCGCGGCGTGGCACCGGCGCTGGGCGTTCCCGTGCTGTGCCATTCCGACGAGGTGCAGGACGCGGAAGGCAGCGGCGGCTTTCGCTACTGGCCGGACGGGCTGGCGGGCCTGCCGACGCCGATGCGTCAGTTCCATCGTCTGCTGCATCGCTATGCCTGGGACGGCGGCCCGGTGAAGATCTCGGGCACGCTCGACGAGGGCGACGAGCTGGCTGGCTTCAAGGTCGTGCACCTGCCCGGGCACGCTCCGGGGATGATCGCGCTGTGGCGCGAGTCCGACCGCCTGGCGCTGAGCACGGACTGCTTCTACACGCTGGACATGTGGGGTCGCGACTGCGCTCCGCGCGTGCCGGAGCACCTGTACAACTTCGACACCGGAGCAGGCGCGGGCGAGCATCCGCAAGCTCGCCGCGCTCGAGCCGGCGGCGGCGTGGCCGGGCCACGCCAAGCCGGTGACAGGCGACGTGCGCAGCCAGCTCGAACGGGCTGCCGACGCAGGCTGAGCGTGGGCAAGCGCGGACGCCGCCAACAGAAGCTGAGCGCGCCGAGCAGCGACTACACGGACGCACACGGCAACGTGCTGACGCTGCGCGGCTCGCTGACGGCGGGCTCCAGGCGCGAGTATGCGCAGGCGCTCGCCGGAACAGGCGCTCGCCCGTCGGCGACCCAGGAGGACGCCTGGCAGCGGGCGGCGGAGCTGCTGTTCGAGCGCCTGGCCGTGCGCTGGACGATCGCCGAGGCGCCGATCGAGCGCCAGCGCGAGCTGCTGGCGCGCTTTCGCGTGGCCTCTCCCGAGGAGCGCGCGTGGGTGCGCCAGGCGCTGCGGGAGCACTGCGCGGAGTGGTTCCCCGACGTGCAGGCGCCTTGAGCGGGCTGGAGCGGCGCGACTGGTGCTCTGCGCCCACCGAGCCTATGCTCAGCGCCGCGCAAGATGATGGCGCTCGCACACGAAGCCGCCTGCTCGATACCTCGCGTCCTGGGAGGGCTCGCAGTATTGCCCGGCTCGGAAGGCAGGGACGAGATGAGCGGTCCGCGTGTCAGCGGTGGATGCCTTGGCGTGGATCGTGCCGCCACAGCCGCTCACGGCAACCATCGCGATCGTGATCGCCACCGCACCACGAGAAGCCGCGGCGATGCCTGTCACTGCAGCTGCGCTGAGTACGGCTTGCCCGCCTGCGTCCAATACAACGTGCTCCCGGCGAGCGCAAGCGAATCCGGTTCGATTTCGGGCGACACAGCAAGCAGATGGCTACCCGTCGCATCGACCGAGCGAACCTGGACGGTCCCCAGCGCTTCCGGCGCTCCATTGATCCACGCGACCGACCCATCGCTCTTGACCACGATCGCGATAGTAAGTCCCAACCCGATATCTCCCGGCTGGGCAGGCGAACCGTTCGGCATTCTGTGAAGCAGCTTCCCTGTCGCGAGGTTGCGAACCCACACTTCTTCTACGTTGTGGCCCTGCGGACCCCCAAATCGCCCGACCGCGTACGCCACAACCGGGCCGGAGAGCGCTATCGGGCCGACGCCCCCTGAGCCGGCCGCACTGCCATATGGCGGCGGGCCGAGAAGAAACGCCCGCTTACCCACATACGAGCACGCGTACTCTTCACCGTTCTCCCGAGATTCAGGCGGCGTGCGATACACGACAGCATCGGCATCCGCAGCAATCAACCGCTGGTGAGGCCCCAGACACTGGAACCTCGCCTCGCGGCTGGTCCCTGCAGCAGCCGTCGCTGTCGCCGTCACCGTCGTCAGCACCGCGACGAGAGGTATTAGGATGCGTCGCATGACCCGTAAACTACCGGGTGCACTTGGAGTTGCGGCTGTCGCTCGGCGAATGTTTGAGAGCGCGCTCCACCGTGATGACGTGCCGGGGACGGGCGACTGTGGTGACCGTGAACTCGCTAGTGGCATATTCTGTTGCGTTCGTTGCCTTCTCCGGTCACTCTTCCTCCAGCGCTCACTGCGACCTCGCGGAAGTATGACGGTATGCACAGGGGCAGGCCAGCAGGTGCGGTGACTTTCTCGGGATGCTCCACGCCTGGCGGCAACGTCACTGTCGCGGTCGTGTTTGTGTAGGCTTCGGCCGTATAGCCCCATTCGTAGAAGACATTTGTTTCAAGTCCGTGCGGATTAACGTCTTCAGTGTTCGGGACGACAGTTGGTGGACAGTCGTGCGTTCCGTACGCTAGATAGCAGTATGCCGGACGTACTTCACCGTAGCTTTTACCTTTATGTTCTGGAGTCGCTTCGACAAGCGCGCTATCGAATTCATTCTCCTTATCAGGTTCGGCGACCGTGCTTTCTTTTGGTGCTTCGTACTCGTAGTAGTAGACCCGTTCAATGCGGGAGATCTTTTCGTGCAGAGGAAGCGCGTAACGAAGAGCGAGGAACGCGTTTGATGCCTCGCTCTGCAGTTCGAATTCGCGCTTTTCTTCGTTTGGTGCCACAAGACGTGTAGGCGCCCTACCCTTCACGCCATCATGCAGCTGCACGCCGGCCTCGCTTATCCAGACCCGTGGCTTGCCAAGCCCATGCCCCGTTACGAAGTGCTGGAATTCCGAGGCATGCGTGCTCTCGATGGCGACAACGTCCTCATAGTCGTGGAATCCCCACGTGCCGGGGACCTTGTTTTGGCTCCATGCTTGGTGGCCGACCTTTGTGGCCTTGCGGCCGCCCGTCCATGCTTCTGGGTTGTATTTGAGTAGCCCGTTTCGATAGCTGGCTGGGTAACCTGGATGCTCCTGGTCGGGGTACTCATAGAATTCGCCGGCGACGACCGTGCAGCCACATTTGAGTTCGGAGGTGATCGATCTGGCTGCCTGCCAGTAGCCGGCCGCGAGCTGGTACGCGACGAAGTTCGTGCTGAGGTCTGGCTCGTTCCAGGCCCCCCACCGCTTTACTCCGAGTTTCTCGAACTTTCCGATCAGACGATAGTGCCGCGTGGGCCTGCCCACACACTGCGAAACGACAGCGACGTGTGTTCCAGGATCGTGTCGTACTCGTCGTCGTAATGCAGCACGCCGATGTCCTCGGCGGTTACGATCGATGAGATCAACAGGTCTGCCGGCTTGACGCGGTGTGAGATCCCGGGCTTGGCGGCGAGCTCGGCCTGCGCCGTGAGCGCCGTCGCAGCTGCCTGCGCCGTCAGTGGAGCGTGAGGCAGCACGTCGAGCTGCGCAGCAGTGATGGCAAACCCCTCACCGTCACCCGCGCTATAGCGCACCTCGAGCAGGCTCGGCGGACACGGCACAGCTCGTTGGCGATCAGCGCCGCCTCGAAGGTCTCGTGTGCGGGACCGTCAAGGCGCCCGTCGAGCAGCCGAGCCCATACCGAGTTGTCGAACAGCAGCTTGCTGCCGTAACCGCTCAATGCGTCCAGCCGCGCTCACGAACTTCGTGTGCAGCGGCCGCATCGAGCCCCTCTCCGCTACGCAGCTGCTCGATCAGCTGACGACGAAGCTCGGTCTTCTGAGCATCTTGCTCGCGCCCGGCTTCCAGGGAGGGGTCTCGGTGATCGAGTGACGTGGATGGCGGGTGGGCACTGCCGAAGTGTGGCACTTGGTGCCGCACCTCGAGCCTAGCTCAGCGCGCAGGCGGGAACCTAACCCCGTAGCCGGTCCCAGCAAAGGCTTGGCGGCGCGGCGCATCATCGCGCCTCCTACGCTGTTCGGGCTGCATGAGCGACCAGGCCAACAAGAGCAACCGGGGCGATCGGGCTGGATCCGAACGCGACTGGGACAGGCGCACGTTCCTCAAGCAGGGCGCGTTCGCCGGCGCGAGCGTGCTCGGCCTGCGCTCCGACCGCCCCCACCGCGCGCATGCCCGCACCAGGCGCGCTCGCCGCCACGCATCGTCGGGCCCGCCCCCTCCGAACATCCTGACGATCATCGTCGACCAGCTGCGCACGCCGGTGTGGATGCCGCCGAGCTCGCCGGCGGCATCGGTGATGCCGAATCTGGCTGCGCTGCGTGAACGCTCGGTCAGCTTCGAACGCCACTACACGGCCGCCAACGACTGCTCGCCGTCCAGGAGCGTGCTGCTGACGGGGCTGCACACCCACCAGACGGGCGTGATGATCACCGGCGCGGGATGGCTCGACCCGCGCTTTCCCGACGTGGGGCACGACTGCTGGCGAAGATGGGCTACGAGACGGCCTACTACGGCAAGTGGCACCTGAACCCGAACCCGTATGCGTCGCTCGCGCAGTACGGCTTCTCGGGCGGCACCTACCCATCGCCCAACGGCTGCGCCGGGCCAGGGAACGCTCGTGGACCCGGCGATCTCCGAAGAGTTCATCGACTGGTTCGCGGGCCACGTCAGCGACACGCCGTGGGCGACGACGGTGTCGTTCGTCAACCCGCACGACATCGCCTGGTGGCATCGCTTCACCGAACAGATCGAAGCGGAGGCCTATCCGCCGCAGCGCGCGGACGGCGTTGCCGCCGAACTACGAGACCCCGGAACAGCTGGCCGAGAAGGGCAAGCCGCAGCTGCAGCGCTCGCTGCAGGACACGGCGGCGCGGATCGTTCGGCGTCGGTGCCCTTCACCGGACCGGAAGCGCTGGGGTGGTGGACGGGGATGATGGACACCTACCTGCTGCTGCAGAGCTATGTCGACGTGCAGATCGGGAGGGTCCTGGCAACGCTGGCCAGCAGACCGGAGGTGGCGGCGAACACGATCGTGATCTTCACCTCCGACCACGGCGAGTACGCCGGCTCGCACGGGATGCGCGGCAAGGGCGCCTCGGCCTACGAGGAGGCGATGCGCGTGCCGCTGGAGGTGTATGACCCGCGCGGCGTGCTTGCGCACGCGCCAGAACAGCCACGCAGCCAGCTGACGTCGAGCGCCGATGTGGCGGCGCTGATGCTGACGATCGCCTCGGGCTCCTCGAGCTGGCGCGAGGAGCGCGAGTACGCACACCTCGCCAGCCGCCTGGACCTGGCGGAGATCTGCGTCGAACCCGCAGGCGCCGGGACGCGAATGGGTGCTGCACGCAACCGACGAGGACGTCACCGAGTTCGCCGCCGAACCGTACGCCGCCGACGCGCCCCGCCACGTGGTGTCGCTGCGCACGGCCGCGGGCAAGCTCACGCTGTACTCCAACTGGCGCCCCGGCACCGACGGAGGTGGAATCCGCCGGGCAGGAATCGGAGTTCTACGACTACTCCGGCGAAGAAGGTCGCCTGGAGCTCTCCAGCCAGCTCGCAGCGAGGCTCCTCACTGGAAGAACAGCTGTGGCAGACGCTGCAGGACGACGCGATCCCGAACGAGCTGCACGCGCCGCTGCCCCGCGGCTGCAGGCGGCACGCAGCGAGGCCCTGGCGAAGTACTTCGACTTCGAAGAACGCGAGGCGCTGAAGGTCGTACGAAGCGCATCGGCCGAACGGCCCGGAAGCCACCCCCGAAGTGCAGTAGGCGAGCCCGTCCGCGCGGCAGCAGACGTGCCCGGCGTCGGCAGCCGCAGTGCCCGGCGCCAGCGCCCCGCACCGGCATTACCGCACCGGCATTACGACTCAGCCGCTCTCGCCCAGCAGCTCCAGTCGCGGCCCATGCGAGCTCCCGGCGGACACGAACCTGGCGGTCGCCGGGTTGAGCACGAACTCGAGCACCTCTCCCGCCTCGCCGCGCACCTCCAGCCGCCGCCCGTCCTCGCGGACGGCCAGCACGGTGGCCCCGCTCGAAGCCACCGCCGAAGTGCGCGATCCGCGCCCTGAGCGCCGACGCGGGGCAGTTGTCGCGACGGGCCGAGCACGCTTCGATGCTACGCCGCCAGCCCGATTACGCATGCACGAGCGCGGCGTCGATACCTTCCGAGCATGCGCCGCACCAAGATCGTCGCCACGATCGGTCCCGCCTCGCGCGAGCCGGAGACGCTGATGCGGATGGTCGAGGCGGGCATGGACGTCGCCCGACTGAACTACTCGCACGGGACGCTCGACGAGCACGCCGAGACGATCCGCCGCGTGCGCGACGCGGCTGGCCGGGTCGGGCGGCCGGTCGCGGTGCTGCAGGACCTGCCCGGGCCGAAGCTCCGCATCGGCCCGCTGCGCGAGGACGTCGTCGAGCTCACCCCGGGCGAGCGGCTGACGTTCTTCTGCGGCGACGAGCGAGCGCCCCGGCGACGCGCGCGAGATGAGCATCTCGTGGGGCGGGACTGCCCGACGCGGTCGAGGACGGGCTCGATCCTGTACCTGGCCGACGGCTCGGTGCGGCTGCGCGTGGTCGACGTGCGCGCCGGCGACTGCGAGGTCGACGTCGAGATCGAGGTCGGCGGCGCGGTGGCCTCGCGCCAGGGGCTCAACATCCCCGGCCCGGTGGCGTCGCTGCCGGCGGTGCCCGAGGAGGACCTGCACCTGCTGCGCCACGGCGAGTCGATCGGCGTGGACATGGTGGCGCTGTCGTTCGTGCAGTCCCCCGAGGACGTGGAATTCGTGCGCGACCACACGCGCCTGCCGCTGATCGCCAAGATGGAGAAGCCGGAGGCGGTCGAGCGCGCCGCCGGAGATCCTGGCGGCCGCCGACTACGTGATGGTCGCGCGCGGCGATCTCGGGCATCGAGCTGCCGATCGAGCGGGTGCCGCTGGTGCAGAAGCAGCTGCTCGAGCTGGCGGGATGGATGGCCGTGCCGTCGATCACCGCGACGCAGATGCTCGACTCGATGGTCAGCTCCTCGCGACCGACCCGCGCGGAGGTGGCCGACGTGGCGAACGCGATCCTCGACGGCACCGACGCGGTGATGCTCTCGCAGGAGACCGCCGTCGGCTGCCTACCCGGTGGAGGCGGTCGCGATGATGGCGGCGGTGGCCGTGCAGGCGGAGTCGATCGCGCCGTACGAGCGCTGGAACCAGTCGCGCGTGCGCCGCACGCACTCCGACCCGGCGTACACGATCGCCCACAACCTCTGCGACGCCGCGCGCGAGCTGCGTCTGGACGCGCTCGTGATCCCGACGCTGTCGGGCCGCTCGGCGCGGCTGGTCTCCGCGCACCGCCCGACGGTGCCGATCTACGCGCTCTCGCCCGGCAAAGAGACGGTCAGGCGCTGCGGGCTGATGTGGGGTGTGCAGGCCGCGTCGATGCCCCGCCACGAGACCACCGAGGCGCTGATCGCCGACGCCGCGCGGCGCGTGGTCGAGCTCGGCTGGTGCGAGCGCGGCCAGCGCGTGGGGATCACCGCCGGGCTGCCCTCGGGGCGCCCGGGCACCACCAGCCTGTTCCAGATCCAGGTGCTGCGTGAGCGCCGCGGAGACACAGCCGCCGACGTGCTGGTGATCTTCGGGATCACCGGCGACCTCGCGAAGGTGATGACGTTCCGCTCGCTCTACCGGCTGGAGCGGCGCGGCCTGCTGGACTGCCCGATCGTGGGCGTGGCGGTCGACGACTGGACCATCGAGCGCCTGCGCGAGCACGCGCGCGAATGCATCGAAGGCCACGGGCGAGACAGCTCGACGACGACGTGTTCGATCGCTTCGCCGCGCGCCTGTCCTATGTCAGCGGCGACTTCACCGACGCCGCCACCTACAAGCGCGTGGCCGAGCGCGATCGGCGACGCGCACAGCCCGGTCTTCTACCTGGAGATCCCGCCGTTCCTGTTCGGGCCCGGTGATCAAGGAACTCGCAGGCGCCGGCTTGACGAAGACGCGCTCGCGTGGTCGTCGAGAAGCCGTTCGGCCACGATCTCGCCTCGGCCCGTGCGCTCGCGGCGGAAATCCACCAGTACATCGACGAGTCACAGCTGTATCGGATCGACCACTTCCTCGGCAAGATGGGCACCGACGAGCTGCTGTACCTGCGGTTCGCCAACACGATGATCGAGCCGATCTGGAACCGCAACCACATCGCCTACGTGCAGATCACGATGGCTGAGAAGTTCGGCGTCGAGGACCGCGGACACTTCTACGACCCGGTCGGCGCGCTGCGCGACGTGGTCGTCAACCACCTGATGCAGCTGGTGGCGCTCGCCGCGATGGAGGCGCCCGCCGGCAGCGACGCGGAAACGCTGCAGGACGCCAAGTTCGCGGTCTTCCGCGCGATCGCCGACGCCGACCCAGCGCACTACGTACGCGGCCAGTACGACGGCTACCTCGACATCGACGGCGTCGCCAAGGACTCGACGACGGAGACCTACGCGGCGCTGCGCCTGGATATCGACAACTGGCGCTGGTCGGGCGTGCCGTGGTTCATCCGCACCGGCAAGAAGCTGCCGCTCACCCAGACCGAGCTGCGGGCCGTGTTCCGCGAGCCGCCGCGACTCGGCTTCATGGAGGACGGGCACCGCCGCCCCGAGCCCAACCAGTTCGTGGTCAAGCTCGATCCCGGTGACGGGCACGCGCGTGATCCTCGACGCCCACCGCGCCGACCTCGACGGCCCCGAGGCGGTCCACCTCGACGTCGAGTTCGCCGAGCAGGGCGGCGAGGCGCCGACGCCTTATGAGGTGCTGCTGCTCGACGCGATGCAGGGCGAGAGCGCGCGCTTCACGCGCCAGGACGGCGTCGAAGAGGCGTGGCGGATCTTCGAACCACTGCTGCGTGAGCCACCGCCCGTGCACCGCTACGCGCCGGGCTCGTGGGGCCCGCACGCGGCGGACGAGCTGGTCGCGGGCTTCGGCGCGTGGCACGGCCCGTGGGCGCCGTGACCGGCGCAGGCGCCACCTTCAGCGCGAATCGCTGACGGCCACCGAGAAGCGCGCCAGGAAGCGCTCCCCGGGCGCCAGCAGCCGTAGCCCGTCGCCGCTGCGCAGCGCGTTGGCGGGCGCGGTCATCGGCTCGAAGCAGATGAACTGCCCGGCCGGCGGCGCGAACACCTGCGCACACGGATAGCCGTCGCGCGAACGTCAGCTCGATCCGCCGGCCGGCGCCGGCGACACTGAAGCGGGCCGGCTGCGGCGACGCGAGTCGAAGCCGTCGTCGAACTCGCGCGCGCCGCAGCTCGAAGCGCTGCGCGGCGAGCGCCTGCGCCGGAGCCGATCGGGATCTGCTGGGCGTCGAGCTCGAGCGCGCGCATCGCCGGCAGCTCGACGAGCCAGCTCTCACGCGCGGCGCCCGGCGGCGACAGGTACGGGTGAAACCCGAACGCCAGCGGCACGGGATCCTCGCCGCACGCGTGCACGGTCACCTCGATCTCCAGGCGCCCGTCGCGCAGCCGCGCCGCGTAGCGCAGCTCGTGGCGGAATGGAAAGACCTCGAACAGCTCGCGGCTGCGCTCGCTCCAGCTCAGCGCGGCGGCGAACGCAGCGCCCGTCGGCGGTCCGGCGCATCTCCGCGGCGTCAGCTCCCACGCCAGGCGCCCGCCGACCACGCCGTGGATCGGCAGGCCGGCCGCGTCGACGCGCACGCGGCTGAGGTCGTGCGGGACGTGCACGTGCGCGCCCGGCGACGCTGTAGTCGAAGCCGGCGAGCCGGTTGGCCCATGGGTACAGCAGCGGGATGCCCATCGTCTTGCCGTTCTCGCGCGTAGGCGGCCACGCCGGCGTTCTGGGCGAGCAGCTCCTGGCCGCGATGGCGCAGCGAGCAGCACAGCATCCCGGCGCCGGGGACGAACGTGGCCTCGAGCGCCGCGGCCTCGTCGCGCAGCTCCACGGTCTCGAGCGCGGCGCTCATCAAGCGTGCGGTGGGGAAGATCTTCGTCGGTGGCTCACTGCTGACCGCAACCGAGCGTAGCGCCGGTGTGCGACGATCAGCATCGCCAGCCGGTCGCGCAACCACAGGAGGATGACCGTGCCGCCCGAGCACCCGATCGCGGACGAGCGCCCCAGCGGCGCCCCGCCGGAGCTCACGCGCAGCCAGATCGAGAGGCTCGAGAGCATCTACGGCAACCGCTACCTGCTCGAGCCGGCGCCCGACCACAAACTGCCGACGGATGGCATGTCGGCACAGGAAGCGAAGGGCCTGGTCGAAGAGGAGACGGTGCTCGACGGCCTGCCGGCGCGCAACCTCGCGACGTTCGTGACGACCTGGATGGAGCCCGAGGCCGACGAGGTGATCCAGCGAGTCGCTGCGCGTGAACTTCATCGACCACGCCGAGTATCCGCAGTCGGCGGAGATCGAGCAGCGCTGCATCCGCATGCTCGCGGACCTGTTCAACGCGCCCGGCGAGACGACGGGCGCGCGCACGCAGGGATCCTCGGAGGCGATCATGCTGGGGGCGCTGTCGCTGAAGTGGAAGTGGCGCGCGCGCAGGCAGGCGGCCGGCAAGGGCATCGATCGCCCCAACCTGGTGTTCGGCGGCGACGTGCACGTGGTGTGGGAGAAGTTCTGCCGCTACTTCGACGTGGAGCCGCGGATCGTGCCGCTGAAGCCCGACAAGTACACGATCGGGGCGGAGGACGTGGAGCCGCACATCGACGAGAACACGATCGGCGTGGCGGCGGTGCTGGGCACGACGTTCACCGGACACGCGGATGACATTCGCGGGATCAACGACTACCTGGTGGGCGTCAAGCACGAGCAGGGCCTGGACGTGCCGCTGCACGTCGACGCGGCCAGCGGCGGCTTCGTGTGGCCGTTCCTGTACCCGGAGTCGGAGTGGGACTTCCGCCTCGAGCAGGTGCGCTCGATCAACGTCTCGGGTCACAAGTTCGGCCTCGTGTACCCGGGAATCGGCTGGCTGGTGTTCAGGGAGAAGAGCGACCTGCCCGAGGATCTCGTGTTCTACGAGAACTACCTGGGCAAGCGCGACGCGACGTTCACGCTCAACTTCTCTACCGGCTCGGCGATGGTGCTCGCGCAGTACTACAACTTCGCGCGTCTGGGCCATGCCGGCTACCGCTACGTGATGGAGACGATGAAGTACAACGCGCGCACGCTCGCCAAGGAGATCGCGGCGACGGGCGAGTTCGAGCTGATCGGGAGCGAGCAGGACGAGCAGCTGCCGCTGGTGGCGTTCAAACTCACCGGCGAGCATCCGTACGACGAGTTCGACGTGGCGGCGCAGCTGGCGGCGCAGCGCGGCTGGATGGTGCCCGCTTACACGCTGCCGCCGAACGCCGAACACGTGAAGATCATGCGCGTGCTCGTCAAGGAGACGCTCGGGCAATCGCTGACGAGACCCTCGGCAACGACATCGCGGAAGCGTGCGCGATCCTGGACAAGGGGCGGCATGCACCCGCAGGAGCGCAAGCGCGTGAAGACGAACACCGGGTTCTGACTAAACGCCGGCCGGCGGAGCGCGCGGAAGGTTGGGCGGTCAGCTGCGGGCCGTTGGGCGGTCACGTGCGGGCAGTCCGCCGCGGGCAGTCCGCCGCTGGGCAGTCCGCCGCTGGGCAGTCCGCCGCTGGGCAGTCCGCCGCTAGGCAGTCGCCGCTGAGCCGCCAGCCGCTGTGCTGTCCCGCTGTGCTGTCAGCCGCGCGCGGCGACGCCGCTGCGACCGTAGAAGTCGGCCTCCTCGCGACCGAGCTCGGTGACGGGCTCATCGCCGTACATCCACTCGCGCGCGATCCGGTGCCAGTTGGCGCTCGCGCGCAGCTGCGAGAGCACGGCGAGCGTCAGCATCTCCATGCGCCGGCCGAACAGGTGCTCGGGGCGCATCGTCCTGGTGGCGCATCTGCGGAAGTGACTCGAGCGCGGATCTGAGCTCTCGATCATCACCTGGGTGGCGATCTCGGGCGAGAGCAGCACGTCTTCGTCGGCGGTGGTGTACCACCAGATCGCGTCCCTGATGAACGCCAGCAGGTTCTCGGGGTCGACGCGCTCGGGTTCGGGCAGGAAGCCGGAGGCGGCGAGCAGCTGGTGCAGTGTGGCGGCGTCACCCTCGGCAACGGCTCGCTGGCAGGCCAGCTCGAGCTCGACCGGCTCGGCGTCCATGCGCTTGAACAGGCCGAAGTCGAGGAACGCGACGCGGCCGTCGTCGAGCAGCAGGAAGTTCCCGGGGTGGGGATCGCCGGAGAACTGACGGTGGCGATACAGGCAGCCGAGGAAGAAGCGAAAGATGATCTCGCCGATCCGGTCGCGCTCGGCCTGCGGGCGCTCCTTGAGGTCCTCGAAGCCGACACCGCTGACGAACTCGCTGACCAGCACCCGCTCGCGCGAGAGCGAGCTGAGGACGTCAGGAACGACGATGAATGGGTGCCCGGCGAAGATCCGCGCCAGCGAGCGCTGGTTCTGGGCCTCTAGCTCGTAGTCGAGCTCCTCGACGATCCGCTCCTTGATCTCCTCGGCGATCGCCTTGACGTCGAACGCGGGGGTCATGCGCTTGAGCAGGCGCAGGATCATGTCCAGGTTCTGCATGTCGGCCCGAACGGCGCTGCCACGCCGGGATATTGAACCTTGACGGCGACCTGACGACCGTCCTTGAGCGTCGCCCGGTAGACCTGTCCGATCGACGCCGCGGCGATCGGCTCCTCGTCGAAGGACGCGAACACCTCTGCGATCGGCTCTTCGAGGTCCTCCTCGATCACGCGGCGCATCTGCTTGAAGGACACCGTGGGCGCGGCGTCGCGCAGCTTGGCCAGCTCGCGCTGGAACTCGTCGCGATGCTCCTCGGCGACGAGGCCGACGTCGAGGAACGACATCACCTGCCCGAGCTTCATGGCGGCGCCCTTCATCGTGCCGAGCACTGCGACGATCTGCTTGGCGGTCTCCAGCTGGCGGCGGGCCATCGCCTCCTCGGAGGCCTCCTCGCCGCGGGTCACGTTGGCCGCGCGGGTGCCGAACTGCTTGACGGCCTCGCTCGCGGCGAGCGTGGCCACTGTGGCTGTGCGCCGTGCGCGCGAGGTGGGGATCTTCTCGTTCTCGCGCGCCATGCCTTGCATGCTAGGAGCTAGCCGCCACCGGCGGGCTACCGGTCAGTCGGAACGCTGAACCTGCGAGCCGGGAACGATGTCGTCCGAGCCGTCCTGCCAGCGCACCCAGGCCTTGGTGCCACCGTCGTAGTCGGCCCCCAGCAGCACCAGCGTGGCCGGCTGGCCGAGCGCGGTGCATGGCTGCGAGCCCTGAGGATCGACTCCCCGCCAGACGCGGATGAAGGCGTTGGAGCTCCCACTCGCGCGCGACCGAGGTCTCTTCGGAGTGGCCGGGGTAGATGACCGTGTCCGGCGGCAGCTCCATCAGCGTTCCCATGATCGAGTCCCGCAGGTCCGTGTAGGTCGTGTGGCCGGGAGCCCTGACGCCACCGACGGAGTCCTTGAACAGCGTGTCGCCGGTGAACACGACCAGGCCTGCGCCAGCGAGACCGCCGGGCACGGCTTCCTCGCGGGTACGGCCCGACGCTGGAGCCCCGTCGGCGGGCGCGGGCGCTCGCCGACGAGGAACGACAGCATCCCGGCGGTGTGGCCGGGCGTGTGCAGCGGGCGTACCTCGAGCGTGCCGAAGCGCAGCGTCTGGCCGGCCTCGATCGAGCCCAGTGCCGGCCTGCGGCCCGGCTGCGGCGGGCTCCCCGTCGGCGCCGACGGCGGCGCTTTCGAGCAGCTCGCGCTCGCGCTCGCTGATCAGCACCTCCAGCTTCGGCCAGCGCGCAAGCAGCTCGCCGACGTCGCTGACGTGATCGAAGTGGTGGTGGGTCAGCAGCACGTGGGTGGGCTTCAGCCCGAGGCGCTCAGCTGCCTCGATCAGCGGCTCCACGGGCCCGCCGGCGTCGACGAAGAACGCCGGCCCGCCCTCACCGTCGGCCACGAGATAGGTGTTCGACAGGAACTGCGGGTGACTGGCGCGCTCGACGAGCATCGCGCCATCCTTGCACGAATCCGTCAGCTGGCGTTGGGCAGCAGCGCGGCCTCGCCGGCGGGCGCCTCGTGCGCGAGAAACCGGGCTAGACCGTTCAGGTAGCGCTCGTCGCCGACGTCCCTGCGCCACTCGAGCACCGGCACCGAGGCTGCGCACTCGGCGACCCGCAGGCGCGCCTGCTCGAGCGTCGGCGCGGTGCTCGCCAGCGCGACCGCCCGCGAGGTGCCGACGGTGCGGTAGGCGTCCGGGCGCGGTTTCGACGGCCGAGGAGAAGAACACGCGAGCAGCCGTCGGCTTCGATTCGCTCGCGCTCGAGCGTGAACTCGTACGCGGGGCCCGGCCGCAGCGCGTAGTCGGGTGAGACGAGGTAGAGCACGACCGAGGCCTCCTCGCGCAGGCGGCACGTCCGCGGCGGTCAGGCTCGTGGCGGCGATCCGCTCCATCACCTCCGGCCAGCTGCCGTCGAACAGGCTCATGATGTTCATGCACTCGGGGTCGCCGAAGCGAGCGTTGAACTCGATCACCTTGACGCCGTCGGCGGTGGCGAAGAAGCCGCTGTTCATGACGCCGCTGAAGTGGCGTCCCTGCTGCGCCAGGCGCTCGATCACACGCTCGACGATCGAGCACGCCTGCTCGTAGTGGGCGAGCGGTCATGAACGGCAGCGTCGGAGCCGGCCATCGACAGCGAGCCCATACCGCCGGTGCCGGGCCCCTCGTCGCCGTCGTAGCGGAAGGGGTAGTCGTAGGTGGACGGCGGGAACACGACGGTTCGCCCGTCGCTGATCGCCTGGATCGTGAACTCGGCGCCGAGGATCTTCTCCTCGATCAGCACCGACTCGCCGGCCCGCCGCGCTCGAGCAGCTCCAGCGCGTAGTCGCGCGCCTGCTCGTGGCTCGGCCAGGTGCGGGCCCATCACCTTGACGCCCTTGCCGCCGGTCAGACCCGAGGGCTTGACGACGACGGGCGTCGAGCCGAACGAGGTGATCGCCGTCGTCGACCTCGCTGCGGCGCTGTGGACCACGCGCAGCGAGCGGCGAGGCCTCGGGGGCGACTTCGGCCAGCACCGAGCGCGCGAACGCCTTGTTCCACTCGATCTCAGCGCCGGCAGCGGTCGGGCCGACCGCGCGCGTGCCCTGAGCGAGCAGCGCGTCGACGACGCCGGCGGCCAGCGGTTCGTCGGCGCTGACCATCGCGATGTCGATGTCCCGCGCGCGCGCGAACGCGGCGACCGCCTGCGGGTCGCACACGTCACCGACGTGGTGCCCGCCGCCGGAGGCCGCGGCGTGGCGCACGATCGACGGGTTCTCGTGACCGACGAACGCGTGCAGCTCGCTGTGCTCGGCCATGGCAGCGGCAAGCGCGCTCTCGCGTCCGCCGTGACCGACGATCAGGGTTCGCACGCCGCCAGTGTAAACGGCTGCCCCGCGTTTAGACTCCAGCGATGGCTCTAATCCACACCTGCTACCGGATCACCGACATCGACCGCTCGGTCGCGTTCTACAACGCGCTCGGCTTCCAGGAGATCGGCCGCATCCCGATCAAAGACGAGGCGGTCAACGTGTTCATGAACCAGCCCGGCGACGGCGACATGCCGCGCCTGGAGCTGACGTACAACTTCGGCGTGGACACCTATGAGATCGGCACCGGCTACGGGCACATCGCGATCACCGCGGAGGACCTCGACGCCACGCTGGCCCGCCTGGCCGAGCAGGGCATCGAGCCGGAGAAGCCGCCGTACTCCGTGCGCGAGGGCGGCTCGCGGCTGTGCTTCGTGAAAGACCCTGACGGATACAGGGTCGAGCTGATCGAGACGGCGTAAAATCGCTGCTGAGAAGCCGGTTCTGTGTGCTTCGTTCGCTAGCGCGTATAGATCGCCGGACGGTAGCGCGGCTCGGGAATAGGCCTGCCGGCCTCCCGCGCGGCGACGAGCCACGCTTGCTTAGCTCGCTCCACCTCGGCCAGCGCCTCCTCGGCCGTTGAGCCAAGCGCCGAGCACGCCTCTAGATCGGGGATGTCAGCCACGTAGGCCGAATCCTCCTCGCTGTAGAAGACGTTGATGTGGTAGTCGCTCATGGCCTGTCTCTCAGCTTGAGATCGTAGCGCTCGACAAGCCTCATGAGCTGCCGGATCTGATACGGCTTGGCCTGTCCACGGACCGATTGGAGATTGATGAGCTGCCGGATATCCGGATGCGTGAACACGTGGTGACTCCCGCTTACACGTCGCAACTCGAAGCCAAGCCCCTCGGCGAGACTGCATAGGTCACCGAAGGCAACGTTCGCAACGGCCCCGCGTGCGAGACGGCTGAGGAGCTTCCGCTCGTCCATGCGTCGCACCGTAATCCCTGCTTGGGATGGGACTCGCGCCTCGCATCAGCGACCGCTAGCCATGTGTTTACTTGGGTGCAGCCGCGCGCAGCAGAGACGCAGGGCTGATAGGACGCCCCCCTATCATCGCCGCTGTGCGGCGAGAAGCGATAGCGGCCGTGGCCTGCCTGGTGAGCGTATGCGGCTGCGGAAGAAGCCAGAGCGCTGCGAACGCGCGAGCGATAACAAGGTGCATCGGCGCGTACGCGAAGACACGCACGGAGCCGAGCCACTTCGAAGCGACATATGAAGCGTCGAGTAATGCGACGAGGGTCAGCTGGGAAGGTCCCGTTTACCCGCCGCTACCGAAAACGCAGCTCAACTTCGACGGTTCCGGGGTCGCGAGCTACCTCTACAGGTACCACGTGGGGCACGTCTCTTGGTCTGCATGGCAGAGGACCAAAGGACCAGAACATCCTGAATTCGTAGTCGCGCCGGCGAGACTGGGGATCCACATCACCGTCGAGGTCATAGCGACCGACGTTGCAGGTCGTGCCCATCGTCTCGTGCACGCCTCTTTGACATCAAGCAACCCGGAGCGGGCAGGCGAAGTGGCCGAGGGACGAATCGGCGAGGAATGTGGCGAAGTCGGCATGAGTCCTGAATAGATGTACGTGGGTAACCGTAGAACGGCGTCCCGGCGTGCCCGGGGAACAACTCTCGATGGACGTGCCGATAGCCATGGCGATACAGCGTGGCACCGGCCGCGGCCGCTCCCTGCACCTCTCTACCCGGCCCCACCCCGCAGCTCTGCCAGCGCCTCGGTGACCCGCAGCAGCTCGTCGAGCATGGGCTTGACGGACTGCTCGATCATGTCGTTGGGCACGAAGCCGCCGTCGTCGTCGATGAACTGCGCGACGAACGGAACGGTGACGGCCTCGAACACCGGCGTCATCTTGAGCGTGGTGAGGATCTGCTTGAGCATCTGCACGGCGCGCGTGCCGCCGGCGACGCCACCGTAGGAGACGAAGCCGACCGGCTTGTACCGCCACTCGCTGTGCAGGTAGTCGATGGCGTTCTTGAGCGGGGCTGTGAAACCGTAGTTGTACTCGGGGGTGATGAGCACGAACGCGTCGGCGGCGTTTACTTTGGCGCTCCAGTCCTTGGTGTGCTGCTGGGTGTATTGAGACAAGCGCGGATGATTGGGCTCGTCCATCAGCGGCAGGTCGAGCTCGAGCAGGTCGACGAGCTCGACCTCGAAGGCCCCGTGTTCGCGCGCGCGGGCGTCGAACCAGCGCCCGACCGGCAGTCCGACGCGGCCTGGGCGTGTGCTGGCGATGATGATCTGCAGTCGCGGCATCGGTGGGTCTCCGTTTCGAGGATTCGTCTAGGACAGGACGCGGCCGCGGAACTTGCGCAGACCGAGCGTGAGGAAGGCGGCGCAGAAGCCGATCAACACCGGATAGACGATGTACAGGTGCATGTGCGACGCGTGCGTGAGCCCGGCGCGCATGCCCTCGTTGACATAGATCAGCGGGTTGACGAGAACGACGATCTGCAGCCAGTGCACGCCGCCTACCTGCACGGGCGACAGGCGCGTCCATTGGTAGTAGGTGCCACCGAGGAACGTCAGCGGAAGGACGACGAATCCGAACATCAGCCCGATGTTGCGCGGCTCGAAGGCGGTCCCCAGCAACAGTCCGAGCGATGTCATGGTGACGCATGCCAGGGGGATCAGGGTGAGCACGACGGCCCAGTGCACGGTCAGGTGCGCGTGCACGCCGGAGGCGTGCACGACGGCTGCGATCGGGAACACGATCACGGCGGCGATCAGGCCCTGGGCGGCCCCTGAGAGAACCTTGGAGGCGGCGACCAGCCAGATCGGGCAGGGCGCCTGCACGCGGTCCTCGATCTCGCGCGTGTAGCCGAACTCGGTGGACAGCTGCAGGGCGACAGCCTGGATGCCCTGGAACATGATGGAGATCCCGACGACGCCGGGTACGAGCACGGTGGCGAACGCCGACTCCGACGCCCTGCCTCCGCCGCCGCCGACGCCCTGACCGATGTTGGGAAACACGTACAGGAACACGAACACGAGCAGGAACGGCTGGATCAGCGTACGCACGACGAACTCGCCCTTGTTCTTCCACAGGACGACCAGATCGCGCAGGATCAGCGCCCGCAGGGCGGTGCGACTGGCGGCAGCGACCGAGCGCGTGGGCTTGATCACGATTCGCTCCCGCCCGGCCTGCGGAGCGGCGGCGCCAGCAGCCGCGCTGGAGGCAGCGGCCATTACTCGCGCAGCTCCTTGCCGGTGAGGCTGATGAACACGGTCTCTAGGCTGGGCTCGGACACTGACAGGTCGATCACGTCGAAGCCTCCGCTCTCGGCGGCGGCCACGACCCGTGGAACGAGCCGTTCGGCGCCCTTGACGTGCAGCTCGACGCCGCCGTCCACGGAACGCGTGTGCGTGACCTCGGAGAGCTCCTGCGAGAGCCGGGCGGCGAGCGCGTCGGCGTCGCCGTCGGCCTTGACGGTGACGATCGTGTCGGCGCCGACGGAGCGCTTGAGCGCCTCGGGCGTGTCCAGCGCGAGGATCTTCCCGTGGTCCATGATCGCCACGCGGCTACACAGCTCGTCGGCCTCCTCCATGTAGTGCGTGGTCAGCAGCACCGTCTGGCCCTCGCTGTTGAGCTCGCCGAGGATCTCCCACAGCGCAAGGCGGCTCTGCGGGTCGAGCCCGGCGGTGGGCTCGTCCAGGAACAGCACGGCCGGCCGGTGGAAGATCGAGCGCGCCATCATCAGGCGCTGGGCCATGCCGCCGGAGAGCGCGAACACGGATGCCTTGGCCCACTTGGCGAGCTGGAACTGCTCGAGCAGCCGGTCGGCGGTCTGGCGGGACTCGGTGGCGGAGATGCCGAACAGGCGCCCGTGGAAGTAGAGGTTCTCCCACACGGTCAGCTGCCGGTCGAGCGTGTTCTGCTGGGAGACGATCCCGAGCAGCTGCTTGGCCAGCGCGGGCTGCGCGACGACGTCGATCGCCGCCGACGTATGCCGACCCGGACGTGGGCACCACCCGCGTGGTGAGCATCCCGGCGGTGGTCGTCTTGCCGGCGCCGTTGGGCCCGAGCAGCCCGAATATCTCGCCGGCGTGGACGCTGAGGTTGAGCGCATCGACGGCGGCGAAGTCGGTGCCGGCATACACCTTGGTCAGCTCGACCGTGCGGATCACCTCGCCGTCGCTGCCGTCGCTGCCGTCGGGCGACCGTACGACGACGGTGCCGTCGGCCGGAGCTGTGTCGAGCGGTTGCGTGCCGGCCATCGCCCACAATCTATAGCGCTCGCGCTACCCTCCCGGGGACAGATGGCGGACACGGGCAAGATCGCCAAGAACCTCGAGCGCTTCGCCCAGGCGGTGGCGGCGCACGACCGCGAGAACCCGACGCACACGGCCTACGGCATCGGTCTGGCGCACTTCGACATGGAGCGCCTCGGGCTCGATGAGGGCGAGGAGATCCTCCCCGGCATCACGATCCAGGCGGACGGTGGCGTGACGGGCAACTTCCGCGTGCTGTGCGACGGCGATCACGAGGAGGAGCTGACGGAGGCCGAGGAGCAGGCTGTGGACGCGATTGCGACGCAGTCGATCCCCGCCCTGGCGCCGGGCCGCTCTCCATTCGAAGAGCAGTAGCTACACGCATCTTGGACGCCCGGCCAAGGGCAAGCGCCACGCGTCGGCGCAAACTGACGCCAAGTGGCTATCAGCACAGGTGATTCGCCTTCGAATACCGAGCAGTGCCGGGACTGGCTCGGCCATGTGATCGTGTGCGGGCTGAACGCGGTGGGCCTGCGAACGGTCGAGCAGCTCCATCTGGCCGGCGCTCGCGTGGTGGTGCTCGACGACGCGCCGGACGAGCGGCTGGTGCGGATCGTGCGGGGCTGGGGCATCCCGCATCTGCCGCGCGGCGGACATCTCAGCGACCCGCTGTTCGATGCGGGCATCCTCGGCGCTTCGGCGGTGGTGTGCGCCGAGCACACGGATCTGCGCACGCTGGAGACGGTGCTGCAGATCCGCGACCTGCGTCCGGACGTGCGCGTGGTCGCCGACCTCGATAACCCGTCGGTCGCACACGCGCTGGAGGGCGTGCTGCGCTCGGTGGGCGTGCTCGACGTGGCTGCACTGTTCGCGCCGGCGGTGATCGAAGCCTGCCGCGGCCGCCGCGCTCGCGAGCTGGTGCTGGGCGACACGGCGTTCGTCGCTGCGGAGGTGCTGGCACCGAGGGACGCAACGCTGCGCGAGCTGTACGGGCACCTGGCGCCGATCGGCGTGGTGACCGAGGCCGATGATCAGCTGATCGCCTGCCCTGGACGCGATCAGGCGGTGTCGGCGGGTGACCGGGTCACGCTGATGGGCACCTCGGCGGAGCTGGAGGCGGCGGGGCTTGCGCCGCGACAGGCGGACGTCAGCAGGGCCTCGGAGGCGACCGCGCGACTGCGGGCGTTCGCCAAGCGAACTTCAGGAGCGATCCTCAGCGTGGTCGACCGGCCGGTGCGCATCGCGCTGGTGCTCGGCCTCGCTGCTGACGGTCGTCTCCACGGTGGTCTGCATCTTGGCTACAGCAGGGCGTCGGAAGGCCAGCTGCACTCGCACCTGCCGATCCTGGACGCGGTCTACTTCACGGTCGAGACGGTCGCGACGGTCGGGATTCGGCGACTTCAACTTCTCGCACCAGTCGACGTCGATGGAGGTGTTCGGGATCCTGCTGATCCTCGGCGGCACGACGCTCGTGAGCACCTTGTTCGCACTGCTGACCAACGCGCTCGTCAGCCGGCGGATCGCGCAGTCGCTCGGCGGCGGGCGCATCCCGGGCATGCGCGGGCACGTGGTGCTGGTCGGCCTTGGGGCGGTCGGCATGAAGGTGCTCGAAGGCCTGCTCGCGGCGGGACAGGAGGTGATCGTGATCGAGCGCATGGCCAGCAACCGCTACCTGAGCGAGGCGCGCGCGCTGGAAGCGCCGCTGGTGATCGGCGATGCGACGATGACGCGCACGCTCGACTCGGTCAACCTCTCCAGCGCGGCGGCGGTGGCGATCCTGACCTCCGACGATCTCACGAACATCGAGACCGGGCTCGCGGTGCGCGATCGGCTGGGCGAGCGCTGGGCGGACGTGCCGGTCGTGCTGAGGGTGTTCGATCGCCAGCTCGGCCATCGCCTGCAGCAGAGCTTCGGGTTCCGCCATGTGTGGTCGACGTCGGCGATCGCTGCACCATGGTTCGTCGGCGCGGCGCTCGGACTGGAGGTCCTGTTCACGTTCTACGTCGGCAACAACCCGTTCCTGCTCGCGCGGCTACGCGTGAGCGCCGGCGGCGGCCTCGACGGCCTGGCGATGCGCAACCTGCCGGGAACGGTCCGCGTGGTGGCGATCCGTCGCGCGGCTAGCTCTGGCGCACTCGAGCATCCACCACGGCGCGACACGCAACTTGCCCCCGACGACGACGCCTATCTGGTGGGACCGTACGCGGAGCTGCTGGCGGTGCTGCGTCACGATCGCGAGACATCCGGCGAGATGGACGGCTGATCGCAGGCGAGATCGCAGGCAAAAGTCACGAAGCGCGGCTCACGGCCCAACGCGCATCTACCCGCAACCCCGCCGGCACATACCATGGCGCACGCTGCGTTCAACGAGACTACGAACCCCCGGCTCCAGCCCCAGCCCCGGCTCCAGCCCCAGCCCCAGCTCCAGCCCCAGCTCCAGCCCCAGCCCCAGCTCCAGCTCCAGCCCCAGCCCCAGCCCCAGCCCCAGCCTCGGCCCCGACGCTGACCCGGGCGGCGATCATGGCAACGAGCCGCTCGATGGTCGGGCACTGAAGGCCGTGGCGCGCGGCGGCGCGGAGCACGGAGCCGGGGATGGCGTCGAGCTCGGGCTGACGCCCGGCGGCGATGTCCCGCTGCATGGAGCTGCCGAGCGTCTCGTGAGCCTGGTCGAGCTCGGCGATGGCGGTGGCGGGATCGATGTCGCCGGCGCCGTCGGCGTGGCCTGCTGCGCAGGCCTCCTCGATCGCACCGACGAGGTCGGCGCGCAGCGCCGGCGTGGAGCGGATCTCGCCGAGCAGCTTGTCGTAGGCGCTGGTGGTACAGGCGAGCGCGTTCAGCCGCACGAGCTTCGACCACATGACCTGCGCCTCAGACTCCTGCACCCGCACGGGCACCTCGGCGGCGGCGAGCAGGTCTGCGAGATCCTGCATGGCGGGGTGGACAGCGGGATAGCGGCTGGCCATGCTGACGAGCAGGAACGGACTGGTGTGCACGACGACGGCAGGCTGCGGCCTGTCGGCCTCGACGCGGATGGAGCCGGCGAGGACGGACTCGACGGGGAAGCGCTGGCGCAGCACGGCGATGTGGTCGAGCCCGTTTAGCAGCGGCAGCACGACGGTGGGCTCGACTTCGATGCGCTCCAGCGCAGGCTCCAAGCCGGCGGCCTTGGTGGCAACGAGCAGCGCGTCGACAGGCTCACGTAGCACGCTGACGGCGCGCGGGCGGGCGACGAAGTCGCCGAAGATGACGCTCTGCACGCGCACGCCCTGCTGGTCGATGACGGCGGCGGTTGAGTCGCGTGCGACGACGATAACGTCGCTGCCGCTGCGCTGGAGCACGCCGGCGAGTAGCCCGCCGACGCCGCCGGGACCGAGGACGGCGACGGTCATGGGACGATGTTGGGGTCGATCGCTGCGCGGCGGATGGTCACACAGGCGATTATGCCCGCCGGGCCCCTCGCCGGCTTGGCCGGGATTCAATAGCCTTGGCCCAGTGAGCGATCGACCGGAGCCGGCGACCCACGCACCTGAGATCCTCGCCCGCGGGCCGTGGGCGCTGGAGCACGTGACAGCGAGCTGGAAGGACACGCAGTTTGAGCCTTCCCAAGCGCACCGCGAGGCGGCTGACGCGGCGATCAGGGAGCTGCAGGAACGCGGCTCGCCGAGCCATGACGGGGTGGCGGCGCGCCTGGTGAGCTACAGCGAGGATGAGCAGGGAATCGCGATCGAGCTGCAGCCACTGCGCTGGGCGCTGCGCCTGGTGGAGGGCGACGCGTCTGAGAGTGTGGCGGCGCTGTGCGTGACGCGCTCGGCGGACGGACGCTGGCTGGCTGGACGACGGGCACCGTGGGTGTCCTCGTGGGCTGGGCGCTGGGCGCTGGGCGCGGGGGGCGCGGTGGACCTGGGCGAGAGCCCGGCGGACACGCTGGTGCGGGAGCTGAAGGAGGAGTGGGCGGTGTCGCCCGAGCGGGTGCGTGGCGAGGCGCTGCTGCGACTGCCGCACAGGCTTGTGATGTTCGTCGGCCAAGCATGGCTGGCGGAGGGCGCGGAGGAGACCCTGACGATGGACCACGAGCACGACGAGTTCGCTTGGTGGCCACGCGAGATCGAGGCTTGGCCTGCGGAGGCTGGAGACGCGTTGCCGCGTATGGCGCACTGGCTGTCGCAGTGACCGCACACCTGCGCCCGGCGGCGGGGCCACTGACGTTCACACGCCTGAAGTGGACGTCGTTCACACACTCTTGCGTTTACACGGCGCTGCTGATCAGCGCGTTTGCTGCTGGCAAGCCGGAACCGCTGACGTTTGTGCTGGGCATGACCCACGGGCTGCTGTGGATCTTCATGTCGCTGGCATGCATCGCGGCTGCGCGTCTGCGCGTGGTGTCCCTTAGGCTGGCGGTGGCGGTGGCGGTGCTTGGCGGCATCGGACCGTTTTTCGGCAGCTACGAGTTCATCCGCGAGCAGCGCGAGCGTGTGCGTGCACAGGCCGCGCTAAAGTGAGAGATCAATGGCCACGGGCATCACCGCAGTGCAGACGATAGACGTCGTAACCCCCGCTGCGGGCGAGTCGGTGACCGAGGGAACGATCCTCGAATGGCGTGTCAAGCTGGGTGACACGATCAAGGTGGACGAGACGATCGTGGAGATCTCCACGGACAAGGTGGACGTCGAGTTGCCTTCGCCGGCGAGCGGCACGGTGAGCGAGATACTGGTCGAGGAGGGCGAGACGGTCACGGTGGGACAGGTGATCGCGCGTATCTCCGTCGACGGCGGCGGGCCGTCGCAGAGCAGGGCGTCTGAGACCCAGTCGCAGGCGCCCGGCAACGGCTCCTCAGCGCAGGCAGCGACGGAGCCGGAGAGCACGGCGGCGCAACCGGATGCGACGGCATCCTCCCCGGCGACTGACGGCGCGGCTGCACAGATGGTGGACGTGCTGACCCCGGCTGCAGGCGAGTCGGTGACGGAGGGGACGATCCTTGAATGGCGCGTGAAGGTGGGCGACGCGATCAAGGTGGATGACACGATCGTGGAGATCTCCACGGACAAGGTGGACCTGGAGCTGCCGGCTCCGGCGAGCGGGACGGTCAGCGAGATCCTGGTGGCGGAGGGCGACACGGTGACGGTGGGCCAGCTGATCGCGCGGATCGCTGTGAACGGCGCGGTACCGACGAGCGCGCCGACGGGTCCGTCGGAGGCTGCGACGAACAGCGCCCCCAACGGCGCAGACGCTCCAAACGGTGCGGCCGTCTCGGCGGCGGGCGTGCCGGATGGCACGAAGGTGTCCCCGGTTGCGGCACGAGCGGCGGCGGTGGAGGGCGTGGACCTGGCTGCGGTTTCGGGCAGCGGACCGGCGGGACGGATAACGAAGGCGGACGTGCTGAGCGCGTCCCACGGCGCCGGCGCGCAGGCGGCGGATGGCGCGCAGGCGGGCAACGGCGCGGCGACGGCCAGCGAGGCCGTCTCACAACCGATGCGCGGCGGGGCGGCGGCGCTGGTGCGCTACATGGAGGAGTCGCGCTCGATCCCGACGGCGACGAGCTTCCGCACGCTGACGGTGACGCGCCTGGATGCACGCAGGCGCGAGCTGAAGGCGGGCCCTCGCAAGGTGTCGTTCACGCATTTGATCGCTTACGCGATCGTGCGCTCGGCGCAGGACATGTCAGTGATGGCCAACCATTTTGTGGAGGTCGACGGCAAGCCGCACAGGGTGATCGACGGGCAGGTGAACCTGGGACTGGCGGTGGACGTGGAGAAGAAGGACGGCTCGCGCACGCTGATGGTGCCGGTGATCACGAACGCGAGTTCGCTGTCGTTTGACGGGTTTGCGAACGCGTATGACGCTCTGGTGGAGAAGGCGCGCACGAACACGCTGACGGCCGATGATCTGGTGGGCGCGAACGTGACGCTGACAAATCCGGGCGGGCTGGGCACGATCGCGTCGGTCCCGCGGCTGATGCCGGGCCAGGGCACGATTGTGGCAACGGGCTCGATCGCGTACCCGGTGGGGCTGGGCAACATCGGCGAGATGATCGGGGCGGAGAAGGTCATGACGATGACCTCTACGTATGACCACCGGGTGATCCAGGGCGCGGAGTCGGGTCGCTTCCTGGCGCGGATCGAGGAATACCTGCAGGGCGAGAACAGTTTCTACGAGGATGTGTTTGCGTCGCTGGGCGTGCAGCTCGGTCCCGTTCCGGCGCTCCCGGCACCGGCGGCGGCTGCTTCGGCGGCGGCGGGCGCAGCGGCGGCGAGCGCGGAGAGCGGCACGCCTTACACGGGCGGTGAAGAGCTGCTGCAGGCGGTGCAGGCGGCGAGCACGTTGGTGGGCCGCGTGCGCAGCCATGGTCACCTGGCGGCGCGCCTTGACCCGTTGGGGTCAGAGCCTGAGGGCGACCCGGGGCTTGACCCGGAGGCGCTGGGCCTGACGCCGGAGATCCAGGCGCGGCTCCCGGCAAGGATCTTCCAGATGTACGTGCCTGGCGCGACGCTGGCGGACGCGCTGCCGCACCTGCGTGAGACGTACTGCGGCACGATCGCGTATGAGATCGAGCACATCGCCTCCCACCGCCAGCGCGTGTGGCTGCGCGAGCAGGTCGAGTCGGGGACGTTCCGCCAGGAGCTGACCAACGACGAGCGCCGCAGGCTGCTGAGGCGCCTGGTGAAGGTGGATGCGCTGGAGCGCTTCATGCACAAGGCGTACCTCGGCCAGCACCAGTTCTCGATCGAGGGCCTGGACATGACGGTGCCGATGCTTGATGAGCTGATCCAGCTGTCGGCGGCGCATGGCGGCCAGGAGGTTGTGATCGGCATGGCCCACCGCGGGCGTCTGAACGTGCTGGCGCACAACCTGGGACGCACGTACGACACGATCTTTGCGGAGTTCGAGGGCGCGTCGACGTTGGAGGCGGTGACGACGATCCCCCAGGGCGGCACGGGCGACGTCAAGTACCACCACGGCACGCAGGGGACATACAAGCTCCCGGATGGGGAGACGATCCGGGTGAACCTGGAGTCCAACCCCAGCCACCTGGAGTACGTGTCGCCGGTTGTGGAGGGCGCGACGCGCGCGGCGCAGACGACGCGCAAGGGCCCGCACGCGCACCAGGACACCAACGCGGCAGTGCCGATCGTGATCCACGGCGACGCGTCGTTCCCAGCTCAGGGAGTGGTGTCTGAGACGTTCAACCTGCAGGGGCTGGACGGCTACAAGGTGGGCGGCACGGTGCACATCATCACCAACAACCAGGTGGGCTTCACGACGGACCCGGACGATGCGCGCTCGACGCGCTGGGCGTCTGACCTGGCGAAGGGATTTGACGTGCCGATCATCCATGTGAACGCGGATGACGTGCCGGCGTGCATCAGCGCGGTGCGCCTGGCGTTTGCGTTCCGCCAGGAGTTCGGCCACGATGTGCTGATCGACCTGATCGGCTACCGCCGCTTCGGCCACAACGAGTCTGACGAGCCGGCGTACACGCAGCCGGAGATGTACGCGAAGATCAAGTCGAAGAAGCGCGTGTCGGAGCTGTGGGCGGACCGCCTGGTGACGGAGGGGATCGTGTCCACGGATGAGGTGGAGCAGCAGGCGCAGGCGGTGTGGGACAACCTGACGCTCCTGCACCAGCGGCTGAAGGCGAAGATCGCGGCGGCGACGGAGCACGAGGGCGAGCACACGACGGGTGAGTACCAGCTCGACCGCTCACCCAGCCCGGACGTGGACACGGCGGTGCCGGCGGCGCGCCTGCGTGACCTGGGCGAGCAGCTGCTGCGGGTTCCGGACGGCTTCACGGTGCACCCGAAGCTGGTGAAACAGCTGGAGCGCAGGCGCGAGGCACTGGCGGTGGGAGAGGAGCCGATTGCGAAGATCGACTGGGCGCACGGGGAGGCGCTGGCGTTTGCGTCGCTGCTGACGGAGGCAACCCCGCTGCGCCTGACCGGACAGGACACCGAGCGCGGCACGTTCAGCCAGCGCCACATGGTTCTGCACGACGCCAAGACGGGGCAGACGGTGTGCCCGATCCAGAGCCTGCCGGATGCGCTGGCGCCGCTTGAGCTGCACAACAGCCCGCTGTCGGAGCTTGCGTGCATGGGCTTCGAGTACGGCTACAGCCAGGAGGCACCGGAGACGCTGGTGCTGTGGGAGGCGCAGTTCGGCGACTTCGTGAACTCGGCGCAGGTGATCATCGACCAGTTCATCACGTCGGGGCTGGCGAAGTGGGGGCAGACCTCACGGCTGACACTGCTGCTGCCGCACGGCTACGAGGGCTCCGGCCCGGAGCACTCCTCGGCACGCCTGGAGCGCTTCCTGCGCGCGGCTGCGGAGGGCAACATCCGCGTGGCGAGCCCGACGACACCGGCGCAGTACTTCCACCTGCTGCGCCGTCAGGCGCGCGTGGCCAAGCAGCGCCCGCTGATCGTGATGACGCCGAAGTCGCTGCTGCGCCTGGCGCAGGCGGCGAGCTCGATCGAGGACATGGCGGAGGGCACGAGCTTCCAGCCGGTGCTGGCGGAGCCGGGCGTGCAGGACGAGCAGGTGACGCGCCTGGTGCTGTGCACGGGCAAGATCTACTACGACCTGGTGGGCCACCCTGAGCGGGCGGCACACACGGGCTTGGCGGTGGCTCGCGTGGAGCTGCTGTACCCGTTCCCGGAACGCCAGATACTGGAGCTGATGGGCCGCTACCCGAACCTCCGCGAGGTGCTGTGGGTGCAGGAGGAGCCGCGCAACATGGGGGCGCGAGCGCACATGTTCCCCCGCTTGATGCAAATCATGCCGGAGGAGATGCACTTCGGCTACATCGGCCGCCCCGAGCGTGCAAGCCCGGGCGAGGGTTACCCGGCGGCGCACATCGACGAACAGAACCGCATCGTGACGACAGCCATCGACCTGCGCCAGCCGATCTCGCAGTACCCACGCAAGACGCCCGGCGAGCGCTGAGATGCTGGCGCTGTGGCGACGCTTCCTGGCGATCCGCCGTCAGCGCAAGCGCAGACGTCGCGGCTACTAGATCCTTTGGGGGACACGTGGGCGTGTCCCGCCGACCGCGTTGTGGCGCCGTTCACCGCAGTTGCGTCTCCGCGAATGCTGTGAAGGCCACTGGGGCGACTTTCGCCTACGCTCGTGACCGCCTTGAGCTGTGCCACAATGAATCTATGGCTGTCGATCCTGCAACGCTCGATACCAGCACACCACGCACGTTCGACGGGCGTGACTATCCTGAGCATCTACGTGCCTACGAGCACTTGGACTCCAAGCTTCTGCCCATATTGGACGCAGTTGGACCGGCAACTTTCGATGGCTTTATGGCACGAGTCGAGGATGCGCGGACGCGTGCCGAGGCGCCTCGCTGGCTGGCTTCCGCCGAGTGGCGCGGATTGGTCGAGCGTCGGGATGACGGAATGCGCGGTCCGCGGCGACTTGCTGTGAGCAGTCGTGGGCGTAGCCGACTGACGCCGGCCTAGGCGACGACCTCGACCCCGTGATGTGAGCGCGTCAGCGGATCGCTACGTTGATCGCGTCTTTCTCGCCGCGGATGGCTCTCCACGGTTGGCTCGCTGCGCGCTGCTATATCTCGATTTGCTCGGGGTGACGGAGATGTCGAGAAGTCCAGGCGCCCAGCAGAATCTCGTCGACCTCGAGCAGGCTATTCGAGGCCTGGTCAGAGATTTCCTAGATCCGGGCTCGGCTTGGCCCGCGGCGATGTTCTCGGACACGCTCGTCATGGCCTCCCCTGTTGACCTGTTTGGCGACGACGAGGTCGCGATCGCTGGCTTGCTGCTTCAGGCGTCTTGGCTGCAGTTGAGCTTGGCCGAACGCGGCTTCTTTGCACGCGGGTCGATCACGCTAGGGGACTTCTACATTCGCGACGAGCTCGTGTTCGGCCCGGCGCTTGTGGAGGCCTATCACCTTGAGCGCGACAGCGCGATCCATCCACGTGTGATCCTCTCTAAAGACGTCCATGACACCCAGCGTGAGAATCTGGGGGCGTATGTGGAGAGGAGAGGAGTGCCGCTGACAACATTGCTCCTTCGCGATAGGGACGGCCGTGCGTTCCTGAACTATCTTGAGGTCGTGCTTGAGGAAGCGGAAGATCCGCAGCCGCGGCTCTCGGCACATCGTGACGCGCTCGCCTCCAAGCTGGCAACGTACAGCGACAACAGTCGTGTCTGGGAGAAGTACCGATGGGCGTCGGAATATCACAACCACTTCTGCAACGAGCATGCGGAGGCGGAGTGGTATCTACCGGACCTGCTCCTCCCTACCGTGGACTTGGCTCAAGACTGGAGTCCGATTCTCTGACATGGAATGCAGCGACCTACATAGCCGCTCGATCACCTAATCGTTCAAAATCTTGTCCACTTAGGGGACGGCTACCTCAATCGCGACTAACGGCCTTTCCAGACCGGTTCGCGCTTCTCCTTGAACGCGCTGGCGCCCTCCTTGGCGTCCTCGGAGGTCATGACCGGTGCGGTGATGGCGCCCTGCTTCGCCCACATGTCGGCGCTTGACCAGTCGAACTGCTCCTGCAGAATCTGCTTGGAGGCGGCGAGCGCGAGCGGCCCGTTCTTGCTGAGCTGGGCGGCGAGCTCGAGTGCGGCGTCGACGGCGGTGCCGGGCTCCACCAGTCGGTTGACGACCCCAAGCTCGTAGAAGCGGTCGGCGGGGAAAGGGTCGCCGGTGAGGGCCAGCTCCATGACCAGGTGGTAGGGCATGCGTTGCGGCAGGCGCAGCAGGGCGCCGCCGGCGGCGACGATCGAGCGCTTAGCCTCGGGGATCCCCATTTTGGCGCCTTTGGCGGCGACGATCAGGTCGCACGCGAGTGCGATCTCCATGCCGCCGGCGACGGCAAAGCCCTCGATGGCAGCGATCAGCGGCTTGCGGGCGGCGCGCTGAGCGATGCCGGCGAAGCCGCGGTCACCGAACCAGGGTGACTCGCCTTTGATGAACGCGCCGAGGTCCATGCCGGCGCAGAAGAAGCCGCCGGCTCCGGTGAGCACACCGACGGACAGGTTGTCGTCGGCATCGAGCTCATCGAGCGCGCCGGCAACGCCGGCGGCGAGCGCTGCGTTGACGGCATTGCGCACCTGCGGGCGGTTGAGGGTGATCAGCAGCACGTTGCCGCGTCGCTCGCTGAGAACCGGCTCCTCGGTGGCTTGATCGCTCATGTAGGACTCCTTGCTTGGGCTGAGAGCTTGCTCGGAACCACAGCAGCCTAGCGGTCCGATGGCCAAGCCAGACAAGGACGCAAGGAGCGTGGCGTGCTTGGCACGCGAGCGACTGAGGACGCCGACTGGCGCCGTGCCAGCGGACCGCTAGGTCAGGCGGCGAACAGGCGCAGCTCTGGCTGGCGCTCGCCACGGAGGATGGCGGGATCGACCTCAACGCAGTGGATCCCGCGTGACTCGGCGAGCACGCGTGCCTGCGGCTTGATGCTCTGTGCGGCGAGCACGCCGCGACACGTGCCGAGCGCGGGGTCCAGGCGGATGCGCTCGAGGTAGCGCGTGAGCTGCTCGACGGCGTCGATTGTGGCGATGCGCTTGATCTCGACGGCGATCCACTCGTCGTCGTCGTCCCGACACATCAGGTCGACGGGCCCGATGTCGGTGGGCCACTCGCGCCGCACCAGGCGCAGACCCTCGCCGCACCACTGCGGGGCGTCGGCGAGCAGCTCCTGCAGTTCGCGCTCGAGTCCCTCCTTCTCGAGCGTTGCCAGCGTGTCGAGCTGGTGCTCGGAGTCGGAGAGCACCTCGGCGACGGCGATCTCCAGCCGGTCCTCCTGCCCGTGCTTGCGCACCACCAGCCGCTGCAGGGCACCGTGGTCGTCGGCCTGCTCCTCGATCACGGTGGGTGCTGACCATCCAGTTGAGCGGCTTGACGCTGGAGCCGCCGCCGTCGGCCCAGACCATGAAGGTGCCGTCGGCCTTGAGCATCAGCAGCCTGACGGCCTCGGGCAGGACGGTGCTGAGGCGACCGGCGTAGGAGACCTGGCAGCGGGCAACGATCAGGCGCACGGCGCGAATCTAGCGGGCACGGCGGACCGCTGGCAGCCAGACGGCGGCGGCGCTGCCGCGGCGGAAGCGCTTGCCGCTAGCGATCCTCGACCGGCTGCTGCTGCGCGACCGGGTCGGGCGGGACGGCAGACGGCGGCACGGGCGGCGGCTGCACGGCCGCCTCCGGCGGGCGCGGCGGTGGCGGCGTGTACGGCGGCGGCTGCATGGGCGCTGCCTGCACGGGCGGCTGCGACACGTGCGGCGCGTCCGCCTGGCTGACGGCGTCGCGAAACTCGCGGATGCCGTGCCCGAGCGCTTTGGCCACTTCGGGAAGGCGTTTGGGGCCGAGCACGATCAAGGCAACGGCAGCGATGAACAGCAGGTGAACGGGATTCTCGATGCCCATCGCCGATCAGCGTAGCGCGCGGCTGTGGCGGGGCGAGCCCGGACGACGTCGATCACCTCCGAGCCCGCTCCCTACCCTCTCGGTTCGTGGCCCAGGCATCCCCAGAGTCCGTCCGCCCGCCCCTACCCGCCGCCGGCGGGCGCGGAGGCGTTCTGGCCGGTACAGGCGACGGTGCTGGCGGCGATCGGCCTGCAGGTAGGGCTGTCCAAACGCCTGACCGTCGGCCCGTCGTGGCTGCTGCCGGCGCTCGAGGGGGTGCTGTTGATCGGCCTGTCGATGGCGACGCCGCGCCAGCTGGAGCACGAGCACCGCGCGCGCAGGCTGACGGCGATCTCGCTGACGGCGTTCGTGAGCGCAGCGAACGTGTTCTCACTGGTCGAGCTGACGCACCTGCTGCTGCACCACGACTGTCGCCAACGGCCATGAGCTGATCGTGTCGGGCATGCTGATCTGGCTGACGAACTTCCTGATCTTCGCGCTGTGGTACTGGGAGATCGACCGCGGCGGCCCCGGCCGGCGCGCGGCGGGCCATGACGGCCCGCCGGACTTCCTGTTCCCGCAGATGTCGGACGACCGCATCGAGCCGCGCTACTGGCGGCCGCAGTTCATCGACTACCTGTACGTGTCGCTGACCAACGCCACGGCGTTCTCGCCGACGGACACGATGCCGCTGACGCCGATGGCCAAGTGCGTGATGGGCGTGCAGTCGATCGTCTCACTGGTGACGATCGGGCTGGTGGTCTCGCGCGCGGTGAACATCCTCTAGCTTCCCGCGCGCACGGCGGTCCGTATGACCGTTACACAGCGTCCGCAAGCGGAACCAACGTCAGCCGGCGAGGCTGGGCTCGATCGCCAACGCCTGTTCGACGAGGTCGTGCACGTCGTCGCCGGCGCCGAGCGCCAGCGCGCGCCTGAGCGCCTCCAGGGCGCCCTCGCGGTCCATCAGCGTCAGCCGCAGGCGCCCAGGCGCTCCCAGGCGCCGGCGTCGGATGGGCCGCGCACGGCTGCGCGCTCAGCTGCCTCCTCGGCGAGGTCGACTGCACCGATGTCTTCGTAGATCCGGGCGGCGAAGCGGTGGGCGGCGGGACGGCGGCCGTCGACGCGCGCCCAGTCGCGGACGGCGCGGCCGGCCTCCTCGAGCTTGCCGGCGTTCCAGAAGGCGAGCGTCATCAGCCGCAGCACGGCGACGTTGCGCGGCTCGGCGTCGCGGGCGTAGATCAGCCGCTGCGCCGCCAGGACGTACTCGCCTTCGGCCATGGCACGCTGGGCGGCGATCATGAAGCGCTCGACGCGCTCCTCGGCGGGGTCGGGCTTGGAGAAGTCGACGAAGCGCATGCTGCCGGCGGGCACGGTGCGGATGCCATGGCTGAACTTGACGCGCGCCCACTGCTGCACTTCCTCGCCGGCGGCGACCGGTTCGGAGGAGAAGTAGATGCCGGCCACGGTGCCGACGCCCCACTCGGGGTAGGAGATGCAGCGGGCGTAGCGGTGCACGACGGAGTGGTCGGGCACCCTGCTGCCGAACGGATCGTGCTCGGCCCGGTCTTTGGCGGCGGCGCGGGCGCGCTGCTCGGCCTCGTAGGCGCGCCTGCCGGCCTCCTCGCGCTCGCGGCGCGCAGCTGCGGCGCTGACCTTGACGGCGTTGGCAGAGACCTTGCCGCCGCGCGAGCCCTCGGCCAGGCGCTCGAGCTGGTCGGCGGCCTCGTTGATGGCCTTCAGATGGCGCTCGTGCTCGAACTGCCTGCCCTGCGGAGCGACATCGGGATGCCAGCGCTTGGCCATCCTGCGGCGCGCCAGCTGCACGTCGCGCTTGGTGAACGGCGCCTCCAGCTCCAGCAGGAGCAGGTGCTGCTCGACGTCGAGGACCGTGGTAGGCATGACCCGACAACGTTAGCGGGGGCGAGCTGGTTTCTGTTCCCCTCTATCCTGCGTGCGGATGTCTTCCCAGTACGTGTTCACGATGCATCGCCTGTCCAAGGTCCATCCGCCGGACAAGACGGTGCTGGACGACGTCACGCTGGCGTTCTACCCGGGCGCGAAGATCGGCGTGCTTGGCTACAACGGCGCGGGCAAGTCGACGCTGCTGCGGATCATGGCGGGGGTCGACCAGGAGTACCGCGGCGAGGCAGCGCTGGCGCCGGGGGCGACGGTGGGGATGCTCGAGCAGGAGCCGCACCTGGACGAGTCCAAGGACGTCAAGGGCAACGTCGAGGACGGCGTGGCGGAGACCAAGGCGCTGCTCGATCGCTTCAACGAGCTGGCGGCCAACTACTCGGAGGAGACGGCTGACGAGTTCGGCAAGATCCAGGCGAAGATCGAAGCGGCGGACGCTTGGAACCTGGAGACGCAGCTGGAATACGCGATGGACGCGCTGCGCCTGCCGCCGCCGGACGCGGACGTGAGCAAGCTGTCCGGAGGCGAGCGCCGCCGTGTGGCCCTGTGCCGCCTGCTGCTGCGCGCCCCTGACCTGCTGCTGCTGGACGAGCCCACGAACCACCTGGACGCGGAGTCGGTGGCGTGGCTGGAGCAGCATCTGTCGGAGTACAAGGGCGCGATCGTGGCCGTCACCCACGACCGCTACTTCCTGGACAACGTGGCCGGCTGGATCCTGGAGCTCGACCGCGGCAAGGGCATCCCCTACCAGGGCAACTACTCCAGCTGGCTGGAGCAGAAGCAGACGCGGATGGCCCAGGAAGAGCGCTCGGAAAAGGGCCGCGAGCGGACGATCGCGGCGGAGCTTGAATGGGTGCGGACGAACCCCAAGGGCAAACGCACGAAGTCCAAGGCACGTCTGGCACGGTATGAGGAGCTGATCTCGGAGGAGCGCAACGTCAAGCTGGACGAGGTCCAGATCCACATTCCGCCGGGCCCGCGCCTGGGCGGCAAGGTGCTGACGGCGACCGACGTGTCGAAGGGCTTCGGCGATCGCCTGCTGATCGAGTCGCTGTCGTTCGATCTGCCGCGCGCGGGCATCGTCGGCGTGATCGGCGCCAACGGCGCCGGTAAGACGACGCTGTTTCGGATGATCACCGGCGAGGAGAGCCCGGACAGCGGCAAGCTGGAGCTCGGCGACACGGTCCAGCTGGCATACGTGGATCAGTCGCGCGACTCGCTGGACGCGGAGAAGACGGTGTGGGAGGAGATCTCAGAAGGCTACGAGCACATCAAGGTGGGCGAGCGCGAGGTCAACTCCCGCCAGTACACGGCGGGCTTCAACTTCAAGGGCTCAGACCAGCAGGCACGCATCGGCAAGCTGTCCGGCGGCGAGCGCAACCGCGTGCACCTGGCCAAGCTGCTGCGCAGCGGCGGCAACCTGCTGCTGCTGGACGAGCCCACGAACGATCTCGACGTGGACACCCTGCGCGCCCTGGAGAACGCGCTGCTGGCGTTCCCCGGCTGCGCGATCGTGATCTCCCACGACCGCTGGTTCCTTGACCGCGTGGCGACGCACGTGCTGGCCTTCGAGGGCGACTCCCAGGTGACGTGGTTCGAGGGCAACTTCGAGGCGTATGAGGAGCACCGTCACGCGACGCTCGGCGCAGCAGCCGACCGGCCGCACCGCATCACGTACAAGCGACTGGTTCGTGGCTGAGGCACCCGCAGGCAGCGCGTCCGTAGCCGACGAGCCTGACGCATCGCCGACGAAGTTCGACCGCGACACGGCCGTGTGGCGCGAGCAGGATGCCGAGCGATCGGATCGCGGTCAAGCGGACGGGGAGCGAGCGAGCGTCGGCGCACAGACGGTGTTCGCAGCGGAGGTCTCACCTGACTGGCGCGCCGGTCGCGGGCCGCACGGCGGCTATCTGGCGGCGATGCTGCTGCGGGCGCTGGTCGAGTCGGTTGCGGACGCGGAGCGCGCGCCTCGCTCGTTGACGATCCACTATCTGCGCCCGCCGGAGCCGGGGCCGGCGCAGATCGTCACGACGCTCGAGCGCCAGGGCCGCTCGCTGAGCACGCTGTCGGCGCGAATGCAGCAGGGCGGAGAGACGATCGCACTGGTACTCGGTGCGTTCTCGGTTGCCTGGGGCGGCCCTGAGATATCGGAGGTGGAGCTGCCCCAGGTCGAGCCGGCTGAGGCTACACGCGAGGGCGTCTCGCTGATCCAGGAGGGCGCGCCGATGTTCGCGAGCCACATCGTCCTGCAGCCGCGCATGGACGGCATCCCGTTCGCCGGCAGCGAGCAGCAGATGGAAGTCCGCGGCTGGCTGGGCCTGGCCGAGCCACGGCCGATCGATGCGCTGTCGCTGGCGTTCTTCAGCGATGCGCTGATGCCGGCGCCGTACATGCGCCTGGTGGAGCCGGCCGGCGTGCCGACGGTCGATCTGACGGTTCACTTCCGCGCGCGCATGCCGCTGGCGCCTGATCCTGACCCTGACCCTGCGGAGCTGTGCCTGGCGATGACGCGGACGGATCTGATTCACGACGGCTTGTTCGTCGAGGACGGCACGATCTGGGCTGCAGACGGCACGCTCCTGGCACAGTCGCGCCAGCTGGCGATCATCATCCCGTTCACCAACCATTAGGATTGGACACCATGGCTGACTACACCGCGAAGAAGATCGACGAGATGGAGGCCGCCTACGGTGGTGGCTTCGTCAAGGCACGAGCAGAGCTGGGGGTGACGGCGTTTGGGTTTCAGGTGATCCAGCTTCCGCCCAACTACTCCGACTACCCGGAGCACGACCATGCGGAGAGCGGTCAGGAGGAGGTCTTCCTGGCGATCGGCGGCTCCGGATGGATGGACATCGACGGCGAGCGCGTGGAGCTCGACAGCGATACGTTCGTGCGGGTCGGGCCACAGGCCAGGCGCAAGGTCCACTCCGGAGCGGAGGGCCTGCGCATACTGGTGATCGGCGGCTGTCCGGGCGAGCCGTACAAGCCGCCGGCGACGACCGAGCTGACCGCCGCCTAGCGGGCGAAGGAGCTCTCGCGCTCCAGGCGCAGCGCGGCAGCGGCGATCAGCCTGGCGGTGGCGTGTACGTCATCTAGCTGGACGAGCTCCACGGGCGAGTGCATGTAGCGGATGGGGATCGACACGAGGCCTGTGGGGATGCCACCGCGGCTGAGGTGCACGGCGTCGGCGTCGGTCCCGGTGGCGCGCGCGGAGGCCTCGACGGTGAACGGGATTCCCTCGGCCTCGGCGGTGGCGTGCAGCAGCTCGAACAGCGGCGCGTTGAGCGTCGAGCCACGGGTGATCACGGGCCCTGAGCCGAGCTCGTGCTTGCCGGCCTCCTTGACGTCGATGCCGGGCGCATCGGTGGCGTGGGTGACATCCACGACGATGGCCGCGTCGGGCTCGAGCGCAAACGCGCTGGTGCGCGAGCCGCCGAAGGTGATCTCCTCCTGTGCGACTGCCACGGCAGCGAGCTCCCACTGCGCGCCGCCTGCCTCGGCAACCAAGCGCGCGACCTCCAGGGCAACGAACGAACCGAGGCGATTGTCCAGCGCGCGCGACACCAGCCGCCCGTTTGGGAGCTCGACGGGCTGGGCGTCGATCACGGCGACGTCGCCGACGCGCACCAGCTCGCGTGCCTGCGCGCCGTCGCGCGCGCCGATGTCGATGTGCAGGTCGCGGATGTCTGCAACCTTCTTGCGCTCCTCATCGCGCAACAGGTGAATCGGCTTCTTGCCGACGACCCCGACGACAGCGCCCTCGCGCGTGTCGAGCACCACGCGCTGACCGACGAGGATCTGCGCGTCCCAGCCACCAACGCCGCGGAACCACAGGTAGCCGTCGTCGTCTATGTGGGTGACGATCAGGCCGATCTCGTCGATGTGGCCCATCACGAGCAGCCGTCGTGGTGTGGCCTCATAGCCGTGCTTTGGCTCTACCAGCGCCAGCGGCGTGCCCACCAGGTCGGTGCTGACGGCGGCGAACCCGTCGGCGGCCGAACGCCAGACCTCGGCGGGCGCGCTCTCATAGCCGGACGGCCCGCGGGCTGCGAGCAGGTCGCGCAGCAGCTGCGGCACGCCGTCTGCGGCCCCTGTCTGCTTGCCGTCTGCGGCCCCTGTCTGCTTGCCGGAAGGCGTCTCTGTGGGATCGCTCATCGGGCGAGCAGTCCGCGTAGGACGTACTGGAGGATGCCGCCGTGGCGGTAGTACTCGGCCTCGCGGGGCGTATCGATGCGCACGCGCGCATCGAAGCGCACTGGCTCGGCGCCTTCTCGCGCGGCGATCACCTGCACCTCGCGCGGCGCTGCGCCGCCGTTGGCCATCGCTTCCGCCAGGCCGCTCACGGTGAAGCTCTCGGCACCGCTCAGGCCCAGCGACTGTGCGCTCTGACCGTCGGGGAACTGCAGCGGCAGCACGCCCATTCCGATCAGGTTGGAGCGGTGGATGCGCTCGAAGCTCTGCGCGATCACGGCGCTGACGCCCAGCAGCTTGGTGCCCTTGGCTGCCCAGTCGCGTGAGGAACCGGAGCCGTACTCCTTGCCGGCGAGCACCACCAGGTCGATGCCCTCGTGCATGTAGCGCATGGCGGCATCGTAGATCGACATCTGCTCCCCCGCCGGGGACGATGCGTCTGAGCCGTCGGCGAGGTAGCGGGTGAAGCCACCTTCGGGAAGCGGTTCTCCCTTCCCGCCGAGCAGGTTGCGCAGGCGGATGTTGGCGAAGGTACCGCGCATCATCACCTCGTGGTTGCCGCGGCGCGAGCCGTAGGAATTGAAGTCCCTGGGCTCGACGCCCTGTTCCTGAAGGTAGGCGCCGGCGGGCCCGTCGCGCTTGATGGAGCCCGCCGGGGAGATGTGGTCGGTGGTGACGCTGTCGCCGAGCAGCGCCAGCACGCGCGCGTCGTCGATGTCGCGTACCTGCTCCGGCTGAGCGGGCATGCCTTGGAAGTACGGCGGCAGGCGCACGTAGGTCGAGTCCTCATCCCAGGCGAAGCGCTCGCCCTCGGGCACCGGTAGCCCGTTCCAGCGCTCGTCGCCGGCGAACACCTCGCCGTAGCTTTTGCGAAACATGTCCGCGCGCACGGCCTCGCCGATCGTCTGTGCGACCTCGTGCTCGGAGGGCCAGATGTCCCGCAGATAGACGTCCTCGCCGTGCTCGTCCTGCCCGAGCGGATCCTCGACGATGTCGATGTCCATGGTGCCGGCCAACGCGTAGGCAACGCACAGCGGCGGCGAGGCCAGGTAGTTCATCTTCACGTCTGGGTTGATGCGGCCCTCGAAGTTGCGGTTGCCCGACAGCACCGACACGACGGCCAGGTCGGCGTCGCTGACGGCGGCTGAGATCTCCTCGGGCAGCGGCCCGGAGTTGCCGATGCAGGTGGTGCATCCATACCCCACGAGGTTGAAGCCGAGCCCTTCCAGAGACTCGGTGAGACCGGCGCGGTCGAGGTATTCGGTGACCACCTTGGAGCCTGGTGCCAGCGAGGTCTTGACCCACGGCTTGGAGCGCAGCCCGCGGGCCAGCGCGTTGCGCGCGAGGATGCCGGCGCCGATCATCACGGACGGGTTGGACGTGTTGGTGCAGCTGGTGATGGCGGCGATGACGACGTGACCGTGGTCGAGCTGGAAGCTCTCGCCGTCGACGGTGACGGTCGTCGCGGTGCCGTTGTGCGGCAGCGTGGCGGTGCCCGATGCGGCGGGCGCGCCTGCGGTCTGCTCGGCGGGCTGGCGATGCCCCGGGGACCCGTTGGCGGGCGGGTCAGAAGCTGGGTAGGACTCGGCGACTGCCTCGTCCTGTGAGTCTGCCTGCTCGCCGTTGCTGGGCACGTAGTCGGCAAGCGCCGTGCGGAAGGCGCTCTGAGCGCCGCTCAGCGAGACGCGGTCCTGCGGGCGCTTGGGACCGGCGAGACTGGGCTCGACGCTGCTGAGGTCGAGCTCGATGGTGTCCGAGAACGTAGGCTCCTCGGAGTGCTCGTCGTGCCACAGGCCCTGCTCCTTGGCGTACGCCTCCACCAGCGCTATCTGCTCGGGTGGGCGCCCGGACAGCTCCAGGTAGGTGAGCGTCTCGACATCGATCGGGAAGATCGCGCAGGTGGAGCCGAACTCGGGCGACATGTTGCCGATGGTGGCGCGGTCGGCGATCGGCAGCCCGATCAGCCCGGCGCCGTAGAACTCCACGAACATCCCCACCACGCCGCGCTGGCGCAGCATCTGCGTGACGGTCAGCACCAGGTCGGTGGCGGTGGCGCCCTCGGGCAGCTCGCCGTGCAGGCGGAAGCCGAGTACCTGCGGAATCAGCATGGACATCGGCTGGCCGAGCATGGCAGCCTCCGCCTCGATGCCGCCGACGCCCCAACCGAGCACGCCGAGGCCGTTGACCATGGTCGTGTGCGAATCGGTGCCCACGAGCGTGTCCGGGTAGGCCTGGGGTAGGTGGGAATCGGAGGGTGGGTGGGAATCGAATCCAAAGATCACGCGGGCGAGGTACTCGAGGTTGACCTGGTGGACGATGCCGGTGTCCGGCGGCACGACGGCAAAGTCATCGAACGCCCCCTGGCCCCAGCGCAGGAAGGCGTAGCGCTCCTGGTTTCGCTCGAACTCGCGCTCGGCGTTGAAGCGAAAGGAGTCGCGTGTGCCGAAGGCGTCGACCTGCACGGAGTGGTCGATGACTAGCTCGGCCGGCGCGAGCGGGTTGATCTGGGCGGGGTCGCCGCCCATGTCGGCCATGGCGTCGCGCATGGCTGCAAGGTCGACGACGGCTGGCACGCCGGTGAAGTCCTGCATGAGCACGCGGGCGGGCGTGAAGGCGATCTCCTTGCTGGGCTGCGCCTTGGCGTCCCAACCGGCCAGCGCTTCGATGTCGGCCGCGGTGACCGAGCCACTGCCCTCGGTGCGCAGCAGGTTCTCCAGTAGGACCTTCAGCGAGTAGGGCAGCCGCGCCACGTCGAAGCGCTGCTGCAGCGCGTCCAGGCGGAAGATCTCATGCCTGCGCCCGTTCACCTCGAGCGTGTCCTTGGCGCCAAAGCTGTTCTCCGACATGGTCATCTCCGGTGCTATCCGCGGGTCTACAGGGACTCCCGGCAGTCTCGCAGAGTCGCCGCCGCGATCCGGCGTACGGCGCCCGGCGACCTCCGCAGCGGGCGTGCCAGCGGCAAGCCGGTCTGGGCGCGCGGCCTGGGCGTGGCGCGGCGTCAGCGGGCGAGCTCGGGGGCGCGTATGACGCGTCCCTTGCCCTGGCGCTTGGAGCGCAGCAGCGCGGCGTCGCAGGCTTCCAGCAGCTCGTCGGTGCTCATCGGCGCCTGCCACTGCGACACGCCGATCGACGCTGACACGCCGCCGCGGTCGCCGTCGTAGGCGGGAATCGCGCGCAGCCGGTCGAGCGCCCGGCCGGCCGCTGCGGCGGCGCTGTCGAGCTCGGCATTGGGCAGGATCACGACGAACTCGTCACCGCCGTAGCGAGCGACGCGATCGAACGCCCGGAACTCCCCCACGAGCGCGTGCACGACGGCGCGCAGCAGCGCGTCGCCGGCCTGGTGGCCGTGACGATCGTTGACCAGCTTGAAATCGTCGAGGTCGATCAGCAGCGCCGACAGCGGCCCACCGGTGCGGGTGGCACGTCCGATCTCCTCATCCAGGCGCCGGCGCATGGCGCGGTGGTTCATGCAGCCGGTGACAGCGTCGGTGCCTGCCTCGGCGCGCGCGCGGGTGAGCGCAAGCGCGGTGGCCGCCTGGTCGACGAGCGCTGCAGCAAGCTCGACGGCTGCGGCGGAGAACACGGCTGTCTGGCGCCGTACCACCACCACAACCGCCTCGACGTCTCCACGCTCGGCCAGCGCCAGCAGCAGCGCGCAGCTCACAGGGCCGGTGGCTGCCAGGCGCGGGACGCTGGCAGCGATCTCGGCGGGGTCGGCGGCCAGGAAGCTACGACGGGTGTTGGCCACCCAGCTGACGCCCGGCGGGCGCTCTGCACGCGGCAGCAGGTAGCTGAGTCGACCGAAGCCCTCGGACATGTAAACCACCACCAGCTCCTGCTTCTCGTCGTCGTCGACGAGCAGGTGGTGCACGTGGACCTCGTCGGCCTTCAGCACTGACAGCAGCTCGCCTGCCAGCGCGCGGAACAGCGCTTCGGCGTCACCGGCGCCGTCGGCCAGCGCGGTCAGGCGGCGGATGCCGGCCAGTAGACGATCGACCTCCGTCGACGATGCTGAGGTATCCGTACCTTGAACGGCATCCATGCCGACAATGTACGGCATGGAGCACCGGTGCCGCCGCAGATTCGACCGGGCTACGGCCCCGGCTGCTGCCGGTCACCGCTCGCGCGACCGGACTGCCCGGCAGCGGGTGCTTCTCGTCAACGCTGGAAACGGGAGCGGCCGAGCCGGCCGCTCCCGTCTTGACTCTCAGCCCTCGAGGTGGACCGACGAGCTACCAGCAGAGTGTCAGCCTCGGAAGTTCACCGTCACGAACCTGGCGGAGTTGTAGCTGGCTGGGGTGGCGCCCTTCTTCTTGGGCACGAACCCGACCCTGAGCTTCACCTTGAACGGCCGGCCCCTGCGTCGCCCGTTACCGGAGAGCGGGATCTTCAGCGACACGGCGTTTTTGGCTGAGCTGAGATGACGGTATCTGGTCGACAATCCCTTGCCGCCACCGCTGATGCGACCGGCGGCGAACGTCTTGACGGTCACGTATGCCGTGTCGCCGACAACCTTGTGCCCGACCACCTGAACACCGCAGCCGGTGGGCTGGATGATCGTGTTCTGTTTGAACACCTTGCCGCTCTGGGCGGTGATCGTCGTCGGCATCACCAGCTTCGTCGTGCACAGGTTCGTGGTGAGCTTTTCGGTCGTCAGTGCCGAGTGCGGCCCTGTCGGCAGGACCAACGTGATGCTCGAGACCGGTGAGTCTGGAGTGGTCTTGAAGTCCGTCGTGGTGATGCCTTTTTTGATGTTCGTCTTGCCGTCGAGGATCACGCGCACGCCGTTGGCTTCGAGCACCAGCTCGAGGTCTGGGAACGCTTCACCACCATGCGAGACGAGGATCGCGGGGCCTTTCAGTTTGCCGGGCAGCAGCGGCGTGTTCGCGCGGGCACTGCCGACGAACGACCCTTCCGGACACGCGTACGGGTTAGCTTCGAACGTTGCTGCCAGGCACGCTTTCTGAAGCGTCGTCAGCCGCGAGGGCAACGCTTTCGGCAGCGTCACGAGCACCGACTTGGTGTTCGCCTGGCCGGCGCTGAAGTTCAGCGTCGTTTCGAGGCTGGCGCCGTTTTCTTTGGATGTCTTGGCACCCGTCTTGGCCACGAACTTCGGCGTGTACCCGAGTGAGCCGCAGTTGGCCAGCTGGAACGGAGACGACGCGGTTGCCGTCGTCGTTGCTCCCCCTGGCGCGAGTGTGGCCAAGCCGGTCAGGGTCGATTCCGTCGTGAGCGCATTGCAGCTGGTGGGGTTCACCAGGAAGCCCTGCTTGTCGATCACGACAGAGATGCGCCTGACCCGCAGCGGCACGCCGCCGCGGATCGTGGGCAGCGTGCTCGCGACGGTCACACGCCCGGTGTACGTGTTGGTGTTGATCGTTGCACGCGTGACCTGGTTGCCGAAGTTGAACGGACCGGCAACCGCAGGCACCTTGATCGACATGCCATACGGGGCGCCGTTGTAGGGGCCGGTCAGGTACACAGGACCGCTGAACGTGTACGGCACGGAACCGGAGCCGGCTTCGACTACCGCGGTGCCGATCTTGCTCCCTTCCGGACACGCCGACAGTTCTTCGGAGTTGGCAGCCGCTTCCGAGCACTGTTCCGCGGCCGGGATCTTGCCTGCAAGGCCTTCAGGCAGCGTCGTGGAGACCTTCGAGAGGTATTGCTGGCCTTCGTGGCGCACGAGGTTGAACGTGAACGACGTGTTCGCAGCCGGTACTGCCGTCTGGTTGCTGGTGCTCTGTTCCGGAGCGAACGGAATCGACGCGGCGCAACCGGTGATCGATACGCCAAACCCAGGGAACGCCGACGAAACGCCAGCCGCCACCGGGGTGAGGTTGGTGGAACCGGTGGCCGTTCCGCACACCAGCGGGTTCGCGATCGACGTCAGCGCGCCGCGGTTGAAGCTGAGCGTCAGCTTGGTGAACGGCTGTTCGGGATTTTCGCTGAACACCGTCGTCAGCTGTCCGGTCACCGGGTTGGGTGTGACTTCGCCTTTGAGGCGCACGGAGACGCCGTAGCGTTCCGAGTTGGCGACTACGTACAGGATGTATGGCGGACCGGTGATCGGGCCCGTTTCCGACCCACCAGGGGCAGGGACGGGGTCGCCGAGGTACATCTTGCCGGTCAACGAGCCTGGCGGGAGCGTCGGGACTTCGAGGCTCACGGTCCCCAGTTCCGAGCCTGCGGGGCATGCCACACCGAATTCAGGGCTGTGGATCCGGGCCTCTGCGACCGTGCAGGCTTCCAGGCCGTGCGCGGCGGACGGGTTGAGCGTCATCCCTTCCGGCAGCGTGATCGACGCTGTCTTCAGCTGCGAGCTGTCCACTTCTTTTTCCGGGTAGTGCGGGAGGCTCAGTTCGGTCGTGATCTGGTCCGGCTGGTCGCTGCCCGTGGCTTCAGGGCTGACTTTGAATTCCGGGTTGAAGAGGGCGAGCTGGCAGTTTTCGAGGGGCAGCAGCGTTTCGTATTCCCGCTGCGCGGTTTGGACTTCGCCCTTTTCCAAGTGTTCTTTTACTTCAGCTTCGCTGCCGATGTTGACGCCTTCGAGGCTCAGGCGGGTGGTGTGATGGCCCGGGCAGCTGGTGGCGTTGGTGATGAACGCGCCATCGCCGGCCCTGCCGTAGTTGAGCTGTCGCGACCTGATCAGCGGCAGGCTCGGAGACACGGTGACTTCGAAGTAGTCGTGATAGTCGCCCGCTTCGGTGCCCTTTGCTTCCTTGCCCCATTCGACGTTGCCTTCGACGAAGGTGTGCGCGTACAGCTGCACGCCGCCGGTGAGCGCCGTGGGGATCGCGAGCGCTGCACCGTAGTAAGCGGAGTGGGCCCGCGGTGCGCCTTCCGGCGGAACGAGGTTGAAAAGCTGGCCTTTCAGGACGACGTCTTTCCCGAGCGGCGCGAAGTAGACCGTGGCAACTTCTTCACCGATCACGCTGCTTTGGGGGCCGGTTTTGTGGGGTCCGGTTCCCTGTTCACAGGTGGGGCCGGTAAAGAACCCTGGGGCCTCTTCGATGCCGGTGAAGTCTTCCACGCTGCATTGCGGCACTGCCGCAGGGCTGGCCGCAAGACCGGCGGCGACGTCGACGCGGACGTGCGTCACCACGCCGGTCGGGATCGCCGTGCCTTCTTTGTAGCTTCCGGTGTGCGTGAGCTCGAAGTCCGTCACGCCGTAGGGGACGTGACCTGCGGCTTGCGTATAGCCTTCCGCTTCGGATTCCGGCTTCAAGGGTTTGTAGGTTTCCGTCAGTGGCGTTCCGAACACATCTGACCCGCCGCTCGGCTTTTCGCCGCACGTTTCATGGCCTTCGGAGCAGTTGATGCCGACGAACTTTTCAATTTCGACGTTGGCCTGCGCCGCGGCGGGTGCGAGCACGGCGATGAGCGCGCCTGCGAGCAACGCTACGAGCGGAACACGGAACTGGGACCTCACGACTACCTCCCCTATCGGATCAAGAGCCTTTTGCGACGGAGCTATACCCCTCGGGACTCCGGGCAGGCCAAAAAGTTGCGGTGGATCAGCGCATCTATTAGACGACCTCTACGTATGTCCTGCAAACTAGGGATGACATCGGATGCACCGGGTATTCCCGCGGCTGGCCATCCGTAATCGCGGGTAGTACGGACGAGGCCGTTTGGATCACGTCCGGCGGCCGCCATGCGCTTCGTCGGCAGCCGGAGCGTCAGGCGTGGGCTGCTGCCCTGGCGCCGACGCTCGCCAGCAGCGACGCCCGGCCCTGGCAGTCGTACAGCGTGCCCGACGTGCCCGACCCGCCGGATGTGCTTGCCCCACCGGATATGCCTGCCACACCGGACGCAGCCGCTGTCGTCGTCGGCAGCGTCACCGCCCGGCAGGCCTTTGCAACCGCCGCCATCGCCGGTTTCGAGCCGACGCGCGTTTCGCCGGGCATGCCGCCGCCGAGACCACCACTGCTGTGTTCGTCCAGCACCCAGCGGATCTTGCCGTCGCGCACCTCTCCCGCCAGCCAAGACACGCTGGGATCGCTCTCGCGACCGGAGAAGCCGCCGATGCCGGCAACGTTCGCGTCATTCTCCAGGATCGCCGCTGCAGCCGTGGACTGGCTGGAGACCGCCAGCGTGCCGCCGCCATGATCGGCCACATACGACAGGACCGTCTTCAACGAGTCGCCGCCGCCGCCGAACAGGGGTACCGCGCCCGTGCCACCAGCTCGCGGACCTCCCCCGCTGGCTCCCAGCCCAGCGCCACCACCCTGGCCGCTGCCAAAACCGCCGCGTCCGCTTGGACTACCGCCTGGGCCGCCGATAGCGCCGCCCCGACCGAAGCCTCCACGGCCACCGCTTGGACCGCCGCCAGGACCACCAAAGCCGACGGTCTCCGCCGACGCCGGCCCGCCGGCGGGGAACGTGCCGCTGGTGGCATGCCCGAGCGTGTCCACCGCCCATACGGACGGCGCCGCCAGCAACGCAGCCAGCGCAGTGCCGACGGCCGCCATGCGTACGATCCGCGAGCTGAACGCCAGCAAAGCGATCACAGCCACCACGCCGACCACGATCAGCACCGGCGCCAGCCACGGCAGCTGTCCTGGGTAGTTGCCGGCCACCACCAGCTCAGTGACCACGCCGGCCACCACCGCCAGCGGACCGACGATCCTGACGTTGACGGCGCCGCCGACCAGCTGGGCGGCGCCGGCGCCCACCAGCGCCGCTGCAAACGGCGCCAGCAAAGACACGTAATACGGGTGAAAGATGCCGCCGGCGGCGCTGAACAGGACTGCAGTCGTGACAAACGCGCCGCCCACGGCAATCATCCAGCCGCTGCGCGCGTCCGTGCGGCGCAGGCGGCTCGCCGCCAGGATGCCCACGCCGCCGATCAGCGCGAACCCCAGCAGCCAGCCTGCCTGGCCGCCAAGTGCGGAGTTCAGCAGGCGCAGCGGCCCGGGCGTACCGCCGAACACGTTGCCGCCCCCGCCTACTGCCGGACCGCCCGCCTGCCCGCCTACGCGCCCGATGCCGTTGTATTCGAAGATCAGCGACAGGATTGTGTTGTTGCTTGTGCCGGACACCCACGGGCGATCGGCAGCCGGCGTCAGTTCCACCAGCAACGGCCACGCGCCGCCCACCAGCAGCATCGCGCCACCGCCCGCCAGCAGCTGGCGCAGCGCGTGCCAGCGTCCGCGCGCCGCCGGGGCGACCCACAGCCACGCCGCCACCATGCCCGGCACGACCACCAGCGCCACCAGCATCTTCGTCTCAAAGCCCAGCCCCACCAGGGCTCCTGCTGCCACCAGCCAGCCTGTGCCCTTCAGGGTGCGGGTGCCACGACCCGCCGGCGCCGACTCCAACCCGCGTACCAGGCACCACAGCGCAGCCACGGTGCACAGGATCAGCAGCGAGTCGGGGTTGTTGTGGCGGGAGATGGCCACTGTGATCGGGGTCAGCGCCAGCGCCAGGCCGGCCACGAACCCGCCCACCCGCCTGAAGCGGCGGCGGACGAGGTCGTACACGAGCACCACGCTGGCAACGCCCATCAGCGCCTGCGGCACCAGGATGCTCAGCGAGTGAAAGCCGAACACCCGCACAGATAGCGCCTGCACCCACAGCGCCAGCGGCGGCTTGTCCACGCTCATCACGCCCGTACGGTCCAGCGACGCGAACAGGAAGTCATGCCAGCTGCCGCTCATCGAGCGCACAGCCGCCGCGTAGTATTCGTTGGCCCAGCCGTTGGCGCTCAGCGACCACAGGTTCAGCACCCCTGCAACAGCCACCAGCGCCGGCAGCTCCACGCGCGGCACGCGCAGCACCAGCGCCCTGGCGCGTGCACGCAGCCCCCGCGCGCCACCCGTAGGTGTGGCGACCGGCGCCGCAGACGCTGTCGGGGACGCCTGCGAACGTGTCTCCCAGGAAAAGCTCACGCCGCCAGCATGGCCGCCATTGCTACGGGCAGTGTGTGAGGAACCTCAGAGTTAGGTAAGCGCCCTGGCGACCGGCGGGGCGGCGCTATGTGCGGATGTCGATTGCCGGGCCGGCCCATGTGGGACGCCGGTCCATACCGACTGCACGACTCCTGCTGCATGCTGGCTCAGGCTGTTCGAATCGCATCCCAGCCGAGGAAGAGGGTCATGCCAAACAGAGCCCCCCAGATCGTCGCCCTCGGAGGCGGCGGCTTTTCGATGGAGCGGGACAGCTCGTTGCTCGACGACTACGTGCTGTCGCTCGTCGGTGCCGGCCAGTTCGGGGACGCTGGCCGAACAGGAGATGCGAGCGTCAGCGGGTGTCTACCTGCTTCGGCAGCGAGTGTCTCCCGGTCCGGCAGGCCGCGCGTGTGCTTCCTGCCCACCGCCTCCGGCGACGCCGACCACTACGTCGTGCGCTTCTACCGTCGCTTCTCCCCCTCCTGCGAAGCCAGCCACCTGTCTTTGTTCCGTCGCGACCAGGGCACCGACGGTGTCGAGGACGACCTGGCCACCCACCTGCTCAGCCAGGACCTGATCTACGTCGGCGGCGGCAACATGCTCAGCATGCTCGGCGCCTGGCGCGCCCACGGCCTGGACGCCATCCTGCGCAAAGCCTGGCGACGGGGCATCGTCATGTGCGGCCCTTCCGCCGGCTCGCTGTGCTGGTTCGAGCAGGCGCTCAGCGCCTTCCACGGCGCGCCGCGGATCGTACGCGGTCTCGGCCTGCTGCCGTACTCCAACTGCGTCCACTACGACGCCGAGCCTGAGCGCCGCGCCGAGTACCACCGCTTCGTCGCCGACGGCATGCGTCCCGGCTTCGCCGCCGAGGACGGCGTCGCGCTGCACTTCCGCGGCACCAGCCTGCAGCGGGTCGTCAGCTCGCGCCCCGACGGCGGCGCCTTCCTGGTCGAGCACGACGGCAAGCGCGTGCGCGAGACCCGTCTGGAGGTCAGCTATCTCGGCGCCCCCGGCGCCTTTCAGCAACACGCGGCAGGCGACTCTGCGCCGTCCGTGCGCGCCCCCCGGCCCGATGCGCCCCAGCCCGATGCGTCCCAGCCTGATGCGCCCCAGCCGAACGCGTCGCAGCTGGCCACGCCCCAACCGGGCGCGCCGCAGCTGACGGCAGCACAGCCGGTAGCCGCATGAGCGCCCGCGCCGTCGTCCCCATAGAGGCGCGACTGATCTTCGCCATGGGCGGAGGCGGCTTCACGATGGAGCCGGCCAACCCGCTGCTGGACGACTTCGTGCTGTCGCTGGCAGACGTCGCCGAACCGCGCATCCTGTTCCTGCCGACAGCGTCAGGCGACATCACCTCGCAGATCAACGCCTTCAAAGGTCGCTTCACCGAGCGCGCCTGCGCGCCCGAGCACGTCTCCCTGTTCCACCTGCGCGACGCCACCCGCTCGCTGGCTGAGATCGTGCTGGAACAGGACATCGTGTACGTCGGCGGCGGCTCCATGCGCAACCTGCTCGCCCTGTGGCAGGCCCACGGGCTGGATGAGCTGCTCGTGCAGGCCTGGCAGCGCGGGACCGTACTCGCTGGGCTCAGCGCCGGCGCCATGTGCTGGTTTGAAGGGGGCGTCACCCGCTCGAGCGGCCCACCGGAGGCGATCGCCGGCCTGGGCGTGCTGGAAGGCTCGCTCACCGTCCACGCCGACGGCGAGCCTGAGCGGCTGCCCGTGTGGCTTGCCCACGTCCGCGACGGCACCCTCCCCGGCGGCTGGGCGCTCGACGACGGCGTCGGGCTGCTGTTCCGCGGCCAGCGCTTGGATCGCGCCGTCAGCTCACGCCCCGGCGCCGAGGCCCAGCGCGCAGATGCCATCGCCGGGGAGCTGCTGCGCAAGCGCCTGAACGTAGAGCTGCTTGGCGATGGTCCACACGCGGCGCTCGGGGGGCGCGACGAGGCCGTGGAGGAACTGCGGCGCGTACACCGTATGCGACGTGGCAGCTCGCGCGGACGCGGCTGAGCAGCCGGCTCGCTGCCGGCCCGGCCGCCGGCGCGCTGCCGGCTGGACTGCCGACCCGGCTGCCGGCTGGACTGCCGACCCGGCTGCCGGCTGGACTGCCGACCCGGCTGCCGGCTGGACTGCCGACCCGGCCGCTGGCTCGCTGCCGGCTGGACTGCCGACCCGGCCGCTGGCTCGCTGCCGGCTGGACTGCCGACCCGGCTGCCGGCTCGCTGCGGGCGCCGTCCGACCGGCCTTAACCGGAAAGTTACGCGCGCTTGAGACGTGTTCGCCAAACTCTGCTGCACCCCACCAGCGGAGGTCGAGCATGCAGCGATCCGAGCAGCTCACCATCAAGCAGACCGGCACCGGCTACTGGAGCGTGCAGCGCGGAAGCGTTCACCTCGTCGGCGCCATGACCCGCAAAGGCGCCGAAGCCGAGCGCGAGCTGCTGCAAAGACTGCAGAGCCGCACCGTCTGGCGCGCCTCCCGGCGCCCGCGCTCGCGCCTCACCCACCGCTAAGCCCGGCAGCGCCGCCGCCGACGGACGCGCCGCCGGATCGCGCCCGCCTGCAGCACGCCGCCTGCAGCACGGCGTGCCCGCCCCTCCAGCCTTCACTAGTACAAGCGTCCACATCGCTGGATATCCCGGCAGGACAGGCGCAAGATGGCCGTACTGCCCTTTAAGAACGACAAGGATTGCCCGATCAGGGCAGCCCCGTGTAGTCCCAACCGAACACCTCTTGTAGTCCCCACGGAACCACGTCAATGCCAACCCAGTCCCTTCCAATGCACACATCAACGGCAACATTCCCAACCGCCGGCACCGTCGGCCAACTGCTCCCCATGGACGGGCTGCTCAGGTGCGTGTCATCCGGCTACCTGTCCGACGGCTGCTCCTGCCGGGCCACCATCCCCAGCAGCGTCGTCACCGCCGCCTGGACCCGCGAGCTGGAGCTGATCGGCGCACACGAGGACCGCTTCTTCCGCTTCGCCTGGCGCGGCGGCGTGTGGTTCGCATTCGGCCTGCGCGACGGCAGCGTCCGCGGCGTGTACTGCCCCAAGCACAGCGCCGCCCGCGCCGAACGGTCATTCCTCCAGCACGCCGGCTTGGCGTCCTAGAGCGTCATGCGTCCACGCGCTCGAAGACCGCAGCTAGTCCCTGACCGCCGCCGATACACATTGTCTCAAGGCCGAGCCGCGCGTCGCGCCTATGCATCTCACGCAGGAGCGTGGCAAGGATCCTGGCGCCGGTGGCGCCGACGGGGTGACCGAGCGAGATGCCAGAGCCGTTGACGTTCACGCGCTCTATGCCGTCGTGCAGACCCCACTCCCCCAGCACCGCCAGCACCTGTGACGCAAACGCCTCGTTGAGCTCGATCACGTCGATCTCCTCCAGCGTCAGGCCCGCCCGCTCCAGCGCCAGCTTGGTCGACGGGATCGGGCCAATGCCCATCGTCTCCGGCGCCACGCCGGCCACCGCCCACGACACCAGCCGCGCCAGCGGCCGCAGGCCCAGCTCAGCAGCCCTGTCCGGGTGCGTCACCACGCACACCGCCGCACCGTCGTTCTGACCGCTGCTGTTGCCCGCCGTCACCGTCGCCTCCCGGTCGCCCGAGCCCATGATCGGCCGTAGCCGACTCAGCGTCTCGAGCGTCGTGTCCGCGCGCGGGTGCTCGTCCACGTCCACCACGCCGTCGCGCACCGCCACCGGCACGATCTCCTGCGCAAACGCGCCACTGGCCTGCGCTGCAATCGCACGCTGGTGGGAGCGCAGCGCCAGCTCGTCCTGCGCCTCTCTGGGTATCCCGTACTGGCGGCGCACGTTCTCCGCCGTCTCCAGCATCCCGCCGGCAACCGGATGGTTGACGCCGCCCGCGTTCACCCGCGCCCGTTCCAAGCGATCCTCCAGCCTGATCGCCCCGCTCTTCACCCCCCAGCGCGGCCGCGTCGAGTAGAACTCCGCCTGGCTCATGCTGTCCGCACCGCCCGCCAGCACCAGCTCCGACGCACCCGTCTGCACCTGCATGCAGCCATACAGCACCGCCTGCAGTCCCGAGCCGCAGCGGCGGTCGATCTGCAAGCCAGGAACGTCGATTCCCAGCCCCGCGTCCAGCGCCGCCACGCGGCCGATCGCCGGCGCCTCGCCGCTGGCGTAGCACTGGCCCATGATCACGTCGTCCACGTGCTCGCCGCGCAAGCCCGTGCGCGCCACCAGCTCGCGAATCACCGTCGCCGCCAGCGCCTGCGCGCTGATGTCTCGGAACACTCCTCCAAAGCGACCCACCGGCGTGCGCAGCGGCTCGCAGATCACTGCATCTCTAGTGCTCACAGGCGCGGATCCCTCCTGAGGACATCTAAGAGACCCTAGCGCCAGCCTGCGCAATGAGCGCACCACGCGAGCCCGTGCCGCTCGGGTCCACACTGCGCAGCGCGCTGCTGGACGAGCACGCTCATGGCCCGCTGCTGAGCGTCCACACCAGATCGACGTGGTAGATCTCGTGTTCGGGCAGCGCATACACGGTGGAAGGGATCGACAGCGACAGGCTGCTGGAGCCAAAGCCGCTGCTGCTCCACGGGCCCATGCCGCCTTTTTCGCCCGCGGAGACGATCTTGGTCTGGCCGGAGGAGTCCAGCGGACAGCTGGACGAGCTGCACTGAAATGCAGGCGCACTGCCGGCGCCCCCGTTCGTGCTCCACGACGCCCCGGCGGTGCTGAGCTGAAGCGAGCCGGCCGGCAGCGTATGGCCTGCGCTGGCATACGAATGCGCTTCGGTCGCGCCACAGGCCGACGCTCCGTTTTCGCAGTACTGCTTGAACACGGAGCTCTTTCCAGCGCTGGCGTTGCCGCTCACGGTCACATTCCAGCCAGATTCGCCGCTGGTGTCGTCAACGGCGAAGTTGCCCATCGTGGCGTCGATCGCCTGGGCCTGCCCGTTGAGCGTGACGGCAGGCAGTGTGGGCACGCTAGGAGCAACGTCGAACTGGAGCGTGCCACTGGTGGCGGGCTTCAGCGCGATCGTGCCAGCCCCCCACGGCGAGCTCGTCGCGATCGTGCCCGTCTTCGACACCGTCCCAGCTGTCGCTTGCAGGAAGTCGTCAACTTCGGCGCTGATGTCAGGGGAGGTCCCTGTGGCGCTCACCTGCACACGCCCGGTGCTGCCCGCGGGCGGCGTGATCGTGGTTGCGCCACCGGCGGGAAATGCCACAGCTCCGAAGATCACCATCGAGTTGGCCACCGTGGTCGTCACCGACGGGTAGCTGAATTTCGCCGTGCTCGTGCCACCGCTCGGATCGGTGCCGCTCACGAACGAGCCCTCGAACGGGCTGCTCGCTTCGACGCCCACGTAGTCCACGATCCGCGCCACCGCAGCGCGCGTCGTGCCCAGGCTGATCGTGTAGGACGCGCCGACATCCGCGGAGGAGGCAATCCTGTAGGCGAGAATCGAGTAGCCCCCGCCGAGCGCGTTGCCGCTGTAGTTGGTGGATGCGCTCAGGTTGGTCCACCCCGCCGGCGCCGAGAACGCCGTGGCGCCGCCGTTGGCGTCGACGTTCATGATCAGCAGGTCGCCCACGGTCGTGTCGCTGGGCGCGCTGAGCATCAACGACGACGCGCTCGCAGTCGCGGCCGAGCTGGCGCTGCGGAAGTACGTCGTCCTCGCCTGCGCCGACCCGGCCATCGTCAGAGCGCCCAGGACGCAGGCGCCCGCCAGCGCGGCTACGCGCCTCGTCGGAGCGCCTCGGACGCATGCGCCCGCCAGCGCCGTGAGGCGCCTCGCCAGACGAGCGCCTTGCTCAGCCGCTCGGCGTGAGCACATGGGCATCGCCGTGGTTCTCGCCGATCCGCGCGAGCAGCTCGGCCGCGCTCGGGTCGCCGACGACGTGAAGGACAGCAACGGACACGCCACCGCGCGTACGCTCCACGTGTCGACGCAGGTCGCCCGCCAGCGCCTCGACGGTGTCACGGTCGGTGTCGGCTGCCACCACCAGGACGCCACCGTCGGGCAGCCTGCACAACCGGTCTGCCTGGCGCACGCGCGAGCGTACGGTTCTCAGCAGCTGGGCTCCCGCCGCAGTACCCGCCGGCAGCGTCACCGCGATCAGGCCGACGGGCTGACCGCTGCCGCGACTTGCCGCCAGTGCCGCCGCGAGCACCCGCAGCGGCGAACGTCGTGCCCGGCGCCTGCGCACGAGCAGCAGCACGACGCCGGCAAGGAGCAGCACAGCCAGCGCACCGGCGAGCGCCAGCAGCCTCGCCGACGGTCCCGCGGCGGCGGCCTTGCGCCGCTTGGCCGGGCCGCCGCGCAGCTGCGGCGCGGGCGCCACGGCAGGCCCGACGCGGACGTTGGTGTCCACGCGCGCGCTCCCACCGGGGTAGAGCAGGTACGCGCGGACCCTGTACACGCTGCCGGCGCGCGGCTGCCGGTGGATCACCGCCACCGGGTAGGCGATCGACGTTCCTGTCACGAACGTGCCCGGTCCGAGGCCCATCTCTGCAACGGTCAGGTGGCCATAGGTGACCAGCGCCCGCCCAAACGTGTGCTGGAGGATCACGTTGCCGAGGTTGCTCGCCTTCAGCAGGAACGTCAGCCCCGTGGGCTCGTGCTGCAGTTCCACGCCCGTGATCCGAATCAAGGGGCGGCGGGGTCCCGCGATTGCGATCTCCACACCGATCACATAGCGATCCACGCTGGCGATCGCGATGCCCTTGCGCGGCGCGCTGTGGACGTTCTGGCCGAGCGCTTCGATGCTCACGCCAGACAGGTAGTCCCCCGGCGCGGCGTTGCGCGGGACCTGGACCGACACCGGCAGCATGGCGCTGTGGTGGGGCGCGAGCACGACCAGGCGGCGGCTGACGCGCAGCCATCGAGTCGAGCGCTGCGGCTGGGACACCGGTGAGGCATAGCCCGAGCCGAGCGTGCTGAGCGTCTGCCCGTTGACCGCCGCAAGCGCCACCCGCAGCGTGCCGGCGCTCAGGTTGCGCAGTTCGATCGCGCCCGCATGCACCGTCTGGCCGGGTCGCGCGCCGAGCTTGAAGTAGCTGAGCCCCAGCTGCGAGCTGGGCCGAGGCACGACGCGCAGCCCCGACTGCATGCCCGCGCGCGCGGGCTGTGGGACGCCCAGCGTCGCTGCCAGCACCATCGCCAGCACGCCGGCGAGCACCCAGGCGCCCCCCCGGCCCAGCGAGAGCCGTGACAGGAGCGCAGGGGTTCGCGTCATTGTGCGCGCTAAATTCAGCGTGGAGGCAAGCTTCTCCTGCTTGCCGTACGGCGCGCGGCGCCGGCAGGCTGGTGCTAGGGGCCGGTGCTCAGCGTCCACAGGAGGTCCACGTGGTAGACCTCTTTTTCCGGGAGCAGTTTCAGCGTCGATGGAGTCGTCAGCGACAGGCTCGTGGCGCTGAAGCCGGTCGTCGCCCACGTGCCCATCCCAGCGCTCGCTTCAGCATGGGCGATCTTCACGCCCGTGGCATGGTCTACGTCGCAGCCGGTGGCACACACGAACACCGGCGCCGTGCCGCTCGATTCGTGTTCCTCGGTGAAGCTCGCGCCGGTGCTGTTGAGCGTCAGCGAGTTTGCCGGCAGTTCATAGCCGCCGCTGACGTAGCCTTTCGATTCGCTTCCGCATTTCGTTTCCGGGCAGTACTGCTTGAACACGGCGCTTTTTCCCGCCCCCGTCTGTCCTTCAACCGTCACGTTCCAACCCGAGCCGCTGCCGGTGGCGTCCTGCACCGCGAAGTTGTTCATCGTGGCATGAGTCGTCTGCGTTTCCCCTTTCAGCGTCACCGAGCCCAGCGACGGCAGCGTGGGCGCCGTCGAGAAGGTCAGCGCGCCCGCTTTCACTTCGAACTGCGCTGTGGTTTCCTTGGTTTCGGCAGCCGCCATCGCCGGCCACAGCGAGGCCGCAGCGCACACGAGCGCCAGCAACTGGGCTGTGAACTTGGCCGTCTTCAAAGGCTTGGTGTCGAGCTGTCGCATTGGCATTGATGTCTCTGCTCCTCGGGGTGGCGCGCCGCAGGCTCGCCCGCGGCGGCACAGTGGCGTGACCGGGGCGTAATCGGCGCCCCCCCCCAATGACTTGAACTCTGCATCATTCGCTGTATATGTCAGCCAAGCCATTGGGGGCGGCGGTTCGCCATGGTCGCGGACGCTGCCACCGCTTGAGCCGGTTTCGCACTATGCGCGGGATTCGCCGCCGAGCGCGGTGTTCGCGCTCGCGACAGTTCCTTCTGGTATTTTCGTTTGGCCGATGAGCTCAGCTGCACGCCAGCGCTCCATCGCAGATCTGCCAGGCCCACCCAGGCTGCCGCTACTTGGCAACGCACACCGCGTGCGCACCGCCAGCCTCCACAGCACCGCCGAAGGCTGGGCCGAGCGCTACGGCCGTGTGTTCCGCTTTGACATCGGCACCCGACGCGTCGTCACCATCAGCGACGCCGATGAGATCAACCGCGTGCTGCGCGATCGACCCGACGGCTTCAGGCGCTGGCAGGAGGTGCTGAACACCGCCACCGAAATGACGGGCACGTTCGGCGTGTTCGCCGCCGAGGGCGACGACTGGCGCCATCAGCGCCGGCTCGCCGTGACAGCGCTCAACAGCAATCATCTGCAGCGCTACTTCCAGGTGATCCAAACAGCCACCCAGCGGCTGCACCGCCGCCTGGCGCAGGCGGCGGACGACGGTGACGCATTCGACATCGGCCAACAGCTCGGGTCGTTCACCGTCGATGTCACCTCCGCGCTGGCGTTTGGACACGATCTCAACACGCTCGAGCGCGGTGAAAGCGAGCTGCAGGGCCATATCCAGCGGGTCTTCGCGATGAGCGCCCGGCGCCTGGTCGTGCCGGTCCCGTACTGGCGCTGGATCAAGCTGCCCGCCGACCGCGCCGTGGAACATTCGCTCGCGGCCATCCGAGACGCAGTCATCGCCTTCATGGAGCAGGCGCGGGAGCGCATCGCCGCCAGACCGGAGCTGCGCGAGGCGCCTGAGAACTTCCTCGAGGGGATGATCGCCGCGCAGGAAAAGGACGGCACGTTCACCGACCAGGAAATCATCGGCAACGTCTTCACCCTGCTGCTCGCCGGCGAGGACACCACCGCGCACACCATGGCGTGGACCATCTGGCTGCTGGCCTCCCGCCCGCAGCACCAGCGCGCGTGGGCCGAAGAGGCTTGCCGGCTGCTGGGCGATCAGCCCATTCCCAGCGACTATGCCACCACCGAAGGGCTCCACTACGGCGAGGCGGTGGTGCGTGAGTCCATGCGCCTGAAGCCAGTCGCGCCGGTGATCGGCGTCGAGCCGCTCGCCGACACCACAGTCGCCGGTACGCACATCCCAGCCGGCACAAGGCTGCTGCTGCTCACCCGTCGCGCCGGCCTGCAGGCGGTCGCGCGTGCCAGCCAGTTCGACCCCGACCGCTGGCTCGACGACGGCTCCGGCGGCCACGCTCCCGACCAGAAGTCGTTCCTGGCATTCGGCGCCGGCCCGCGTTTCTGCCCTGGGCGCAACCTCGCCTTCCTGGAGTCAAAGACCGCCCTCGCCATGATCGCCCGCAACTTCGAGATCGAGCTCGACGGCGCCGCCCCACCGGTCACTGAGACCTTCAGCTTCACCATGATCCCCAACGGCCTGCGCGTACGCCTACGCCGGCGCGCAGCTCAAAAGCCGATTCCAATCGGCGCGCCCATCTAGCCGTCGCCCGCCCCACCGCCGATCGTCGCCCCACCGCCGATCGTCGCCCCACCGCCGATCGTCGCCCCACCGCCGATCGTCGCCCCATCGTCGATCGTCGCCCCATCGTCGATGGTCGCCCCATCGTCGATGGTCGCCCCATCGTCGATGGTCGCGGCGAACGCCTCAGCGATCAGCTGGACGCCGTGCTCGATCGCCGGCTCGGCCAGATTGGCGTAGCCGAGGACGATGCCCGGCGCTCCCCCGTGCGCGAAGCGGTGCTGCGCCAGCCCCTCCATCCCCACACCGCGGGCGGCTGCCGCGCTTATGAGGGCAGCCTCGTCCGCCGTCTCAGGAAGCCTCACCAGCTCGTACAACCCGGCCCCGCCGTCGCCTGCCCGGACTTGCGGCAGCCGCTGCGCGAGGGCTCCCAGCAGCGTCTCGCGCCGCCCGCGGTAGCGCGCCCGCATGCGCCTGATGTGACGGTCGAGCTCACCACGTTCGATGAAGTCACACAGCGCCAGCTGACCCACCGTCTCAGAGCCGGCGTCCTCGACTGCCTTGGTGGAGATCAGCGGCCATGACAGCCACGACGGGATCAGCATCCAGCCCAGGCGCATGCCCGGGAGCAGTCGCTTGCTGGCTGAGCCGATGTACAGCACCCGCTCGGGCGCCAGCCCCTGCAGCGCGCCAAGCGCCACACGGTCGTAGCGCAGCTCCGCGTCATAGTCATCCTCCACGATCAGCCGCTCGCCATCTTGCGCCCATTCGATCAGCGCAGCTCGACGCCCGCTGCTGAGCACGCTCCCCGTCGGGAACTGATGCGCCGGAGTCACGACCACCACCGTCGCCCCGGACGCTTCAAGCTCGCCGACCTGCAAGCCCTCGTGATCGACGGGAATAGGGACCGTCGGCAGGCCTGCTCGCTCAGCGATCAGGCGGTGGGTGTGCCATCCTGGATCCTCTACGGCGATGCACGGCACGTCCTGCTCGCGCAGCCACCTGCACAGCATCGAGAAGCCCTGCATGAACCCCGTGCAGACGAGCATGCCGTCAACGTCCGCGTCAACACCCCGCACACGCGCGAGATAGTCCGCCAGCGCTTGCCGCAGCTGCGGCATGCCACGCGGGTCGCCATACCCGACGGCCTGGAGAGGCGCCTTTCGCCATGCCCCGCGCAGCGAGCGCAACCAGCGCTCGCGAGGGAAGCCCGCGAGGTCGGGCAGCCCTGGGTGGAAGTGGTACGGGAAGCTCGGCAGAAGCGATCGCGCCGGCGTGCGAGGCTCGCCACCTCGCACCGCGCGGCTGACCCTCACCGGAGCACCTTGGCGCATCTCCACATAGCCCTCCGCCGCCAGCTGACGATATGCCTCGGTGACCACACCCCGCGAGACGCTCAGCTCGCTCGCCAGCCCGCGTGTCGAGGGCAGTCGCCCGCCCGCCGGCAGGCGCCCGCGGCGGATCTGCTCCCGCAGGGAGCGCTCGAGCTGCTCGTGCAGCGCCATCTCGCTCGTACGGTCAAGCTCCAGCAGCAGCCCAGGACCCTCTACTGGACCTACATAACTGGACATGACTGGAACTGTATCCAGTGCCAGTTCAGGCGTAACGTTGGCGCGCGACAGTGAAAGCCCACAGAGCGCCGTCAGCGAGCCGTAGGAACGCTGGCAGCCGGCCAGGAGGTTTGTCGATGAGCCAGTCAAACGGGACCCATTCGTGCCGTCAAATAACGATCGTCGGCGCAGGAATCGCGGGATTGACGGCAGCCATCACCTGCGCGGAAGGCGGCGCCGGTGTGACGCTGCTGGAGGCCCGCGCCAAGCTCGGCGGGCGGGCGCGCAGCAGCGACGGCCCGTACAAGGCCAACCTCGGCCCGCATGTCCTCTACAAGGACGGCCCCTTCTGGCGGTGGATGGCCGAACGCAACCTGCTGCCGCCCTATGCAGGGCTGCCGATCGCGCAGATCAAGTTCCGCTGGGAGGGAAAGGTCAGACACACGCCGCCGCTCGGGGCGCTGCCTGCCGTGCTGCGGCTGCGCGCGCGCAAGGCACCTGTGGGGCTCGACTTCCGCACGTGGGCTGAGAGCCACAGCGACGAGCGGACTGCCGCAATGCTGTCCGCCGCAGCCGGCGTGCTCACCTTCCACCACGATCCCGGCAGCCTGTCAGCAGCATTTGTGTGGCCGCACACGGTGCGGGCGCTGCTCACCCCGCCGCCGTCCGCGCGCTACGTGATCGGCGGCTGGAGCGCGCTCGTCGCCTCGCTGGAGAAGCGTGCGCGCGAGCTCGGCGTGGCAATGGAGATCGGCGAGCGGATCACAAAGCTCCCCGAGCCGCCGGTGATCGTGGCCACCGAGCTTGACGATGCACGCAGCCTGCTGGCCGACGACTCACTCACCTGGACCAGCGGACACACGGTGTGCCTGGACGTGGCGCTGCACCACCGTCGCGGCGACCCGTTCCTGGTCTCCGACATGGACGACGCCGGCTGGATCGAGCGCTTCACCGCCGCCGACGCATCGCTCGCGCCCATGGGCGAGGAGCTCGTTCAGGCGCAAATGCCCATCCGTCCAAGCGAGGGCGTCGAGCTGGCAGCCGCACGCCTGGAAAGCCTGATGGACGCCTCCCTGGCGGACTGGCGCGCCCGCGAGACCTGGCGCCGGCGCCAAGTCATGGACGCGCGCAGCGGCGCGCTGGACATGCCCGGCTCCAGCTGGCGAGACCGCCCTGCTGTCGAACGCGGCGACGGCGTATTCCTCGCCGGCGACATGGTTGCAGCGCCCGGCCTGCTGTCCGAGGTCTCCTGGGCAAGCGCAATCGAGGCCGGCCAGCTGGCGCTGAAGGACGCCGGCGCCGCCCGCGCGCTGCTGGGCAACGCCGCCCAAGGCCGGAGAGCGATCGTGTGAACGCGATCGAGCAGTGGCTCCTCGACGAAGTCCGTCGGCGCGTGTGACACGTATCTGTGCCTCGTTAGCCTGCGAGCACGTCCCACATAACGCCGAACGCGTCCGTCGGGTAATAACGCCGGTAGCGCCGGCCACCCGGCAGCACGCTGGTGACGTCGTAAGACTGCTTCCCCACCAGCGTTCCGCTGAGCTTTGCCTCTACGCCCTTGTAGTTCACGCCGACGCTCATTGTCCGCTCGCCGGAAACAGCTGCGGAGTCAGTCAGCTCCACGGGCTTCCCCTCGTTGGATCGGTCCTCTTCGCCGGCGGCTGGCCCCGCCAGCGCGGCGAGTTCGGATTCGTGGAGATTGTCGATCAGGAACCGCCTCAGGGGCACACCCGGTCCGGCCTTGGCCAGCTCGCGCTTATAGCGCACGACCTCAACTCGTCCATTGCGATGACGTCCGAATGGCTGCGCCAACACCGGCGCAGAAAGTCGGACTTGACGAGCCTCGCCGTTTTCGCAGATCTCCGTCCGGGACGACTCGATGGAGATGGTCCGGTTGGCGCCCAGGCCTGACCCGAACAGCGTAAGCTCGAAGCCGCCGCTCGCTTCGCCGGCTTCCGTCCCTTTCCACACGACCTTGGCGCCTGTGATCGCCGGCGCGGCCAAGACAAGGATCGGGACAATGACCTCCTCGTAGCGTGGCTGCCCGACCGGTGTGTCGAAGCCGAACGCCTTGAGAATGGCTTCCTTCAAGCGATTGCGCCGCCGACTCTCGCATTTCTCGTGCGCCTCGAACTGCAGTTTCGCGTACGTAACATCTGGCTCCGGTCCCCAGCGAAGATGTGCGCCCCGTGGCACGACAGGTCCCGGCTGGATAGCCTCCAGCTCGTTGATGGCTAGGTCCGTGTCCTCCGTAGAGCCCCCGAGTCTGAGGAGAGTCTGGCGAACAGGCTGCGGCCCTGCACCCATCGGCTCCTTCAGCAGGTCGAGTGTTGCCTCCACCTCCATGTCCGCCACACCCAGGTCGCCCAACCCTGAGGCCCAGTGAGCCAGATCATCGTGGTCGGGATCGGGGACGTCGCTGGCTCTCCAGCCGTCCGCTTCGTGAGCGGGTACTTGTAGCGACGTATCTATCGTCATTTCGGGCAACCGGTAGGAGATTGGATCTTATGAGCATCGGAGATCCGCCACTTGTTAGAGACCTTCGCGAGTCTCCACTCGCCTTGCAGTTCAGAGCATGATTCGCCGTGGTACGTTTTGAAGTACTTGATTTTCGCGATCGCTTCGCCGCGGTCCAGCGTCGCAGCCACTTCGAGGGAGAAATAGTCGATCGGATTGGCCTGCTGTCTCTGCACCCACGCGGATTCACCTCCTGAGTGTTCTCTCGCGTAGCCGACGAGATCGTGCCAGGCGTCCCGGTAGTGCTTAGTCTCGATGCTCACGTAGTGATTGTTGAGCGCTTGTTCGACTTCTTGCGTGAGGCTAAGGGTTTGCGGATGCGAGCTCGGGTGGGACGTGGTCGAAGCCACCGGCGTCGCGCTTCCGCCGCTCAGCGCTGGAGGAAGGACGATGCCGGCCACGATGGCGCCGATTATGGCCGCGATCGTCGCGGTCGGCAGCTCTTTGAGCGTGCGAAGGAACGAGCGGTCTCGTCCAGTTCGCTCCTCTTTGTTGCGACAAATCTTGGCCTCTCCCGAAGCGTCGGATACGAGATGTCGTGAAGCCTCCCCCAATGACGCTGCGGCGGGACCGACAAGTCCGCCGCATCGTGCGAGCCTAAGTTCCGATATATGCAGCACTCCCAGCCCCCTGAGTCCAGCGAATTCACGGCATCGTAGCGCCGCGGCAGGCGCCGAGGCGCTTCCACGCGAGCACACGAGCCAGCTGCGGACATTGAGGGCATCTACGAGTTGGCCGACGAGCACACGAAACGCGGCCACAACCCAAGCAACTGCTCGGATCAGTGACGAGCACGCTCAGCCCATGCGTTGGGTGCGACGTTGGTGCAGCCGCCGCACCTTGTCGCGACTGCCGCACGTGGACATCGAGCACCAGCGTCGGCGTCCGCTGGTGTTGAGGAACAGCCATCCACAGCCCCGCCCAGGACAGCGGCTGACTCGCTTTAGGCGATTGAGGTCCTGAAGCAGGGCGATCGCGTCAGCGGCAACGGTGTAGCGGATCCTACGTGGATCCCCTGCTGGCCAGTCGAGCTTGTAGAAGTCCTCGCCGGCCAGCAGAGAGGCATGCTTGACGGCCTCAATGTAGTCGCTCATCAACACGTCGAGGTCCTTCTTGGCGGGCTTCTGGTCTCGACTGATCGAGGAGAAGATCCGGTAAACGGCGTCCCGTAGCACGCGTGCGCGGCGAAGCTCGGCCGCGCTCGCCTGCTCAGCATCGTCGCGGAGCAGGTCAAGGCGCCGGCCCCAGCGGGCCAACATCTGCTCAGTGCACAGCACGTCGGTCTGCTCGGGATCAACGTGCTCATCCTCCGGCGACCAGTCGACGCTGTTGGCGTAATCCAAGCAAAGCGTCTCCCCCCACAGATGGATCGTCTCAGGCGTCCGCGACACAAGTTTATCTTACCAGTAGAGCACCATTAACTGGTAAGCTAGTGGAAAGGATCGTGAGCCCCCGAAATCCAGCCAGGCGAGGTGATCGTGACGGCAGCAGCTAAGCCCTTCCTGCAAGAGGACCTTCCGACGGACCTCTCCTCGGCGATTGCATCCTTCTGCCTAGAAACTGCGGCCTAGCGATGCCCGCGTTCGTGCACCACCTGCGCGTTCGTTACAACGAGTGCGATGCCCAGGGCCACGTCTTCAACGCCAACTATCTCGTCTACTTCGACGTTATCCTGACCGAGCTGTGGCGCGAGGCGTTGGGCTCCTACGAAGCGCTCACAGCCGACGGCCTCGACCTGGTGGTCGCCGAGGTGGGGATGCGCTTCCGCGCGCCGGCGCGCTTCGACGACGAACTCGACATCACGCTTGAGGTCGAGCGTCTTGGCAACACGTCAATGGTGTCCGCGATCGGGATTGCACGGGACGGGGAAACGCTCGCGGAGGGCCGCATCGTCCACATCTTCGTGCGAGCCAACCGCCTCGGCGAGAAGGCCCCGATCCCCGATCACGTGCGGCGAAGGCTGCGGCGCTACGGGATTGATTAGCCGCACGGAGATCACTTGGCGCTGCAACCGTGGCGAGCAACTGGTTGACCGCGTCGGGCACCCGCTAAGCATGATCGACGCTTGGGACGTCCCAGCGGGCCAAAGTTCCAACAACGACCTCACCCAGGCCAAAAACGGAGGGGGGGAGAGATTCGAACTCCCGGTACGCCAATAAGACGCACAACGGTTTTCGCGACCGCTAAGATTTGGTTCTAGCAAGCCAAAAAAATCGGGTGCGCGCCCGCATGCGCGCCAGTCCGGCGGAAACGCGTACTTGAGGGTTTGGGCGGGATTTGGCACCGTAGCTGTGCACCGTTACAGAAAGTTATAGGACGTCACAGGAATCGGTGATCTTCAGATCCACCGCCCCGTGGATCGATGCTGTCTCTACCCATCGTCGCCTGCCGCGTCGATTCGCGCGATCATCTCGCGTACCACTCGCGCGGCCTCGTGTACGTCGGTGATGTCGAAGCTGTGTTCTGCAACGAGAGCTGCGAAGGCTTGGGGCCATGATGGGTGTATGACGAGCTCTGGAGGCCACGGCTGCTTGTCACGGACCTTGAATGTGTCGACGCAGGCACTTCGGACGCCAGCCCAGTCCTGGTCCACCAGCTCCCGCAGGAGGATCAGGTCCAGCAGATCGTGAAAGCGCGGGTTCTCCTGCTTGCCGTCGGGCGGCGGCTCAGTGCACGCATGAATCTTCTGGGCGATCTGGTATCGCACACCCAGGGAGGGAACACGCGAGGGGCCGTCCAGACCGAACTGCTCGATCGCGACCGCATCGAGCATCTCGACATCATCGCCGGCTTCGCCCTCGGCTGGCGCCACCTCGAATGGCACAGTTCCCCAGCGTCGGCCGCGGTAGGCGAGCTTGATCTGCAGGCGCATCGAGCGTGTGTTCTTGATCGGCTCGGGTGGGGTGCGCTCGAACGTGAAGTCATTCCAGCCCGCTTGCAATGCTTCGTCGAGGCGTTCTAGCATCGACTCGGTCGACTCACGGAAGATCGTGTCGATGTCCTTCGTGGTGCGGGCTTGGAGGCGCAGACGCAGCTCCATAGCCGCACCGCCCTTGAGGATGAAGAGCGGCTCGCCAGCCTCGTCGCGGACTCGATCGAGTACCGCGAGGACGATCATGAACCAGACCCACCGCTGGAGACGACCAACGACCATGCCCTGCTGGCGGGCGTATTCGTTCACCCATCGTTCGATGACGCCCGCGCTGTGCGGCGCCTTGCGCCGGGCCTCGGACATCGCCATCAGGCCGGGGCCGGGGCCTTCATGCGACGCCTTACGTCAGCGAGTTGCTCACGCGTCAGCAACCCCCGTGCCTTGGCATCGTCGACTGCCTGGCCGAGCAGCCGCAGCCCCAGATGGCTGTCGATACCGTCGAGGATCGCGCGATAGGGCGTCACGATGGGAATTCCTTCATGCCTGGTCACGTCACGATCGTCGAGGTCACGGTAGTGAAGCGTGTAGAGCTTCGGGACATCCCGCCGCGGCCGATAGCCAGTGGGCACGGTCACGTGGATCTTCGCGGGGTTTACGTCGCAAAGCTCGTGCAAGTCGAGCGCCGTCTCGGCGCAGAGGACGCCTCGGGCGGCCTGGGGCCAGAGGGTCGCCTCCATGTACTGGTCAAGCGGCGTCACTGGCACCAGCGCGATCCGGTAGACGCCGTGGGCGACATGCTCGGCCAGCCCTTGGCGGACCAGATCCTGCAGCCGCAGCGGATTGACGTTCAGCGCGCGGGCATCCTGCGGCGTCACGTAGCCGTGCTGGTCCTGGGCGACCTCGAGGAGCTGGGTGAAGACACGTCCAGGCATCGATCTAGCGGAGGGACTCTGGAGTTTTCCCATAGTGTCTCCTCGGCTACGATCCTAACAGCTCGGGCAAGTACATGGGAGTTTGCCATGGTTCTTCCGGAGAGGGTCGCGGGCCTAATGCAGAATCGTCCGAGAGCTTGGTATCGATAATGGTGCGCTGATCGCGGCACCCCCCACGCTCCTCGATACGCTTGCTCGCTGTGATCACCGGGGAGCTGAAGGCAAAGGTCGACCGAATCTGGGACGCCTTCTGGTCGGGGGGCATCGCGAATCCGCTCGAGGTCATGGAGCAGATCACGTATCTGCTCTTCATCCGCCGGCTGGACGAGCTGCAGATGACCAAGGAGAACAGGTCGAATCGGCTCGGAACCAGCCTCGATGACCCGGTCTTCCCGCCAGGCGACGACGGCCTCGGCCGGCCCTTCGCGGATCTGCGCTGGTCGCACTTCAAGGATCGCGATCCGGCGGAGATGTTCGCGATCGTCGGCGAGCGCGTTTTCCCGTTCCTACGCGAGCTTGGCGGCGAGAAGTCGACCTACTCGCATCACATGCGCGATGCGCGATTCACGATCCCCACCCCGGCGCTGCTCGACAAGGTGGTAAGCATGATCGACGAACTACCGATGGGCCGCGACACCAAGGGCGACATCTACGAGTACATGCTGAGCAAGATTGCGACAGCCGGGCAGAACGGCCAGTTCCGCACGCCCCGGCACATCATCGCCCTGATGGTCGCGATGACGGCGCCGACACCCAAGGACGAGATCTGCGATCCGGCGTGCGGGACCGCCGGCTTTCTCATAGCCGCGAGCGACTACGTCCGGCGCACTCATCGCGAAGTCGAGATCGATCGCGTGACCCGTGAACACTTCCACAACAGCATGTCGTAACAGAGCGCCGGGAGGAAGGACGCGTGTACGTCTCGACCTACCCGACGATGATGGGCTTGATCGGAGAGGGGCAGGCCGGCGAGGAGCGGCGCTTCGGACCGGGGTTTTTCGACCTCGTGGTGATCGACGAGGCGCACCGCTCCGTCTACCAGAAGTACCGCTCGATCTTTGCCTACTTCGACTCGTTGCTCATCGGGTTGACCGCGACCCCGAAGGACGAGGTCGGCCACGACACCTACGGGTTGTTCGACCTCGAGCCGGGAGTTCCCACCGATTACTACGACCTCCATGAGGCGGTCGCCGAGGGCTACCTGGTGCCGCCCCGCGCGATCGCCGTTCCGCTGAAGTTCCCGCGCGAGGGCATCCGCTATGACGACCTAAGCGACGAGGAGAAGGAGCAGTGGGAGTCCCAAGACTGGGGAGATGAGAGCGAGGAACCACCCGACTCCGTCGCGGCCCAGGCGGTCAACAGCTGGCTGTTCAACGCCGACACGATCGACAAGCTTCTTGAGACGCTGATGACTCACGGCCACCGGGTGGCGGGCGGCGACCAGCTCGGCAAGACGATCATCTTCGCCAAGAACAACGAGCACGCCGAGTTCATCGCCGAGCGCTTCGACGCCAACTACCCGGAGCATGCGGGCCATTTCGCGCGCGTGATCACGCACCGCACCGAGTACGCGCAGTCACTGATCGAAGCCTTCTCAGTGGTGGACAAGATGCCTCACATCGCCGTCTCGGTCGACATGCTCGACACGGGCATAGACATCCCCGAGGTCGTCAACCTCGTCTTCTTCAAGCCGGTCCGCTCGAAGACGAAGTTCTGGCAGATGATCGGCCGGGGCACCCGACTCTGCCCGGACCTGTTCGGCCCCGGCGAATCCAAGAGCGACTTCTTCATCTTCGACTGCTGCGAGAACGTCGCCTACTTCAACGAGCACTTCGAGCCGAGCACGAGCGGCGTCGGCGAGTCGCTGCGCCTGCGGCTCTTCAAGGAGCGCGTGCAGCTGATTCTCTCGCTCGCCGAAGCCGAGAACGAGGGGAAGCTCAGCAGCGGTGAGCAGGGGCTGCACGACGAGACGATCGCGCTGCTTCGCAAGCAGATCGCGAACATGAACGTCGACAACTTCCTCGTGCGTCCTCAGCGGGAGTGGGTCGAGCGCTACCGCGCCGATGAGCCATGGGCCGAACTCGACGTAGAGCGCGCGATCGAGCTCGCAGATCGCTTGGCCGACCTACCGTCCGCGCTACCAGATGACGACGAGGAGGCAAAGCGTTTCGATCTGCTGATCCTCAGGCTCCAGCTTTGCCGACTGCTCGACACGCCCGGACTGGAGCGGCTGCGCCACCAGGTCCAGGAGATCGCATCGGGCCTCCTGGAGCAGCTTGCGATTCCCTCGATCCGCGAGCAGCAGGAGCTACTCGACGAGCTTGCCGGCGATGAGTGGTGGGAGGACGTCACGCTGCCGATGCTCGAGCACGCGCGACTGCGCATCCGGGGCCTGGTGCGCCTACTGGAGAAGCGTAGGCGGGCGTTCGTGTACACCGACTTCGCCGACGAGCTGTCCGAGATCGAAGAAGTAGAGCTGCGCGAGATCCGCGTAGGCGCCGACTTCGAGCGGTTTCGAGAGAAGGCACGCGCTTACCTGCGCGGACAGGAGGATCACCTCGCCCTGCAGCGCCTGCGGCGCAACCTGCCCCTGACCGAGACGGACATCGAGGAGCTTGAGCGGATGCTGCGAACCGCTGGTCTCGGCTCGCCCGAGGATCTGGAGAGAGCGGGTCGGGAGGAAGGCGGCCTTGGCGGCTTCATCCGGTCCATGGTGGGGTTGGACCGCGACGCCGCCACCGATGCTCTCGCCGGATTCATCGAGGACAAGTCCCTCAGCGCAAACCAGCACGAGTTCGTCGCCATGATCGTCGAGCATCTGACCGCCAACGGCACGATGGACCCCGGCCTGCTCTACGAACCGCCATTCACGACTCTCGCGCCGGGTGGTCCCGAGGCTCTGTTCGCCAACCGCGAAGTCGATGAGCTGATCACCGCGATCCGCTCCCTGGACAACAGCACCCGACCCCAGGACGAAGCGGCCTGAGATCTCACAGACCTACAAGCGCCTACCGTCGACCCGTCCTTGAGCGCTCGCCTCAAAGCCTCAACCAACTTTGGCCTATGCGCGCCAGTTGCGCGCCAGTCCTAACCCGACCCAGGCGGTTTTCAGCAACCTCCAGCAGCTATCGGCGCGGCTCGCGAAGACCCGCTATTCGGCCAAAGTCCGCTGCAAACGCGCGGGTTTCGGCTCAAAACGGAGGGGGGGAGATTCGAACTCCCGGTACGCCAATAAGACGCACAACGGTTTTCGAGACCGCCGCATTCAACCGCTCTGCCACCCCTCCAGGGGGACACATGCAAGGCTAGTAGATCGACGTGCGCGCCGGTGCCTCGGCCCGTCTACGCGGACCCTGCCGGGAACCCCCGTCGGGGAAGCGCCCACCGGCCGTAACAGACGCCGACCGAAGGCCGCACGCGCAAGACCATAGTTCAGGTTTAGCGCCCAGCTGCCGACCTAGATGCTGAACGTCACGCGACAAGGAGCTAAGCCCCCGATGGCAACACGCACCACCGAGAAGTGCCGTCTTGTAACCCGTAGCGACTTCGACGGGCTGGTCTGCGCAGCGCTCTTGAAAGAGCTGGGGATCCTCGACGAGATCAGCTTCGTTCATCCCAAGGACATGCAGGACGGGCTGCTCGAGATCACCGACCACGACATCACCACCAACCTTCCCTATGTCCCCGGCGTACGGCTCGCGTTCGACCATCACGAGAGCGAGACCTTGCGCCTCGCCGACACCGCCGAGAACCACATCATCATCCCCGGCGCCCTCTCCGCCGCGCGCGTTGTCTACGAGTACTTCGGCGGCGCCGAGCGGTTCACACGCGTCAGTGAGTCGCTCATGGACGCTGTCGACAAGGCCGACAGCGCACTGTTCTCGCTCGATGAGATCAGAACCCCCACCGGCTGGATCCTGCTCAGCTTCCTGATGGACCCTCGCACCGGCCTCGGTCGTTTCCGTGACTTTCGCATCTCCAACTACCAGCTGATGATGCAGCTGGTCGACGCCTGCCTCGAGCTCAGCGTCGAGGAGGTGCTCGAGCTGCCCGACGTCGTCGAGCGCGTGACGCTCTACCGCGAGCACGCCGTCGCCGCGCAGGCGCAGCTGCTCGAAAGGTCCACCGTCCACGACAATCTCGTCGTGCTCGACCTACGCGACGATCAGGTCATCCACCCCACCAACCGCTTCATGATCTACGCCCTGCACCCCAAGTGCAACATCTCCATCCACGTGCTGTGGGGCCTCAAGCAACAGAACACCGTCTTCGCCATGGGCAAGTCCATCATCGACCGCTCGAGCAACACCGACGTCGGCGCGCTCATGCTCTCCTACGGCGGCGGTGGCCACGAGGCCGCCGGGACCTGCCAGATAGCCAACGACGACGCCGAGCACGTGCTCTCCGAGCTGATCGAGCGCGTCAACGTCGACGGCTAGGCCAAAGCCTGTTTTGTTGTGACGAGCCGCATCAGCTCGCTAAAGCCGGGCGACGCGACGACCGCGCGGTCACGCTGGTGTGACGGGTATGGCGACGGCGGTGTGACCGCGGCGATCCGCATCTCTCCTTCTGAAGATGCCGTATAACCATAGCTATACGGCACTCGTCGTGGGACACTCCTCGGCGCAGGACCGACAGCAGGCGCCGTATAACGATGGCGATACACCGCGCACAACGAGACACACGCGCACCCACAACCCCGACCCTGACCCCGACACCAACACCGACACCGTCGCGGGCGAGCTAACGCCGAGGCCCACCACCGCCGCCACCACCACCGTCACCACCGCCAGCGCCACCGCCACGCCGCGAGGCAAAGAACTCGCTGAGCAGTTCCCCGCACTCCTGCGCCAGCAGGCCACCGGCGACATCGGGGCGATGGTTGAGCTGGGGCTCGGCGAGGACATCGAGCACGCTCCCACACGCGCCCGCCTTGGGATCGCTGGCGCCGTAGACCACCCGCGGAACGCGGGCGAGGACGATCGCACCGGCACACATTGCGCAGGGCTCGAGCGTGACGTAGAGGACGCTGTCGAGAACTCGCCAGGTCCCGGCCACACGAGCGGCCTCGCGCAGGACGATGATCTCGGCGTGCGCGGTGGGGTCCTGGCGCAGCTCACGCTCGTTGTGGGCGCTGGCGACAATCTCGCCGTCTCGCACGAGCACCGCGCCAATTGGCACGTCCTCGTGTTCCAACGCACGTTCAGCCTCGCGCAGGGCCAGACGCATGAAGTAGTCGTCGCGTGGGAAGAAGCGTTCGCTCATCGGTCTCGCCCGTAGAGTCTGCGACAGTGCCTCCCCGCCGCGCCGGTTGCCGGCACATCATCATTACCCAAACCTCCATGCCCTCCCGCCCCGGCCGCCCAACCCTCCGCGTGCCAGCGCGCCGGATCTCGCTGATCCTCGCGCTCGGCTTGGCCTCGACGCTCATCTGCGCGGTGGCGCCGACAGCGATGGCCACGACTCCGGCCGCGATGGCCACGACTCCGGCCGACTACGTGTCCAACGAGATCGTCGTCAGATACGCGCCGCCGCCGGACCCCGCGCGCGCCGTCGAGGCAAGCAGCGGCGCGAGATCGCCCCACGCGTCGGCGAGCGCGCACACGCGCTTGCTGCGACTGGCACCCGGCGTGAGCGTGACGGCGGCGCTTCGTCGCGTACGCACGGAGCACGGCGTGGAGTGGGCGGTGCCCGACTACACCGCCCACGCCGCAGGCGGGCTGATACCGAACGACGAAGGCATCGGCCACGAAGCGGGGGACTGGCAGCAGCTGCAGTGGAACTTCGTTGGCCAGTTCGGCGTCAACGCCCCGGAAGCGTGGTCCAATGTCGCCGCGGACGGCGCGCCGGGCGGCAGGGGGACAATTGTCGCGGTGCTCGACACAGGCGTGGCCTACTCCAACCGTGGCCGCTTCCGACGCTCACCGGATCTCAGCCCGTACTCGTTCGTCAAAGGCTATGACTTCGTTGCAAAAGACCCGTACGCCAACGATCGCAACGGCCACGGCACGTTCGTCGCGTCGACGATCGCAGAGGCGACGAACAACGGCTACGGCCTCACGGGCCTTGCGTTTGCGGCCAAGATCATGCCGGTGCGCGTGCTCGACAGCGAGGGCGAAGGCGAAGCGTCGACGATCGCCGAAGGCGTGCTGTTCGCGGTCAGGCATCACGCGGAGGTGATCAACCTCAGCCTCGAGTTCTCCCCCGGCGTGACGGCGGCGGATATCCCGGAGCTGATGGAAGCGCTGCGCTACGCCCACCGCCACAACGTGCTGGTGGTTGCGGCGGCAGGCAACGAGGGAGACCGCGCGGTCGACTATCCGGCGCGCGCGCCCCACGTGATCGCGGTGGGCGCCACGACCGAACATGGCTGCCTGGCCGACTACTCCAACTTCGGGACGCAGCTGACGCTGGTGGCGCCGGGAGGCGGAGCGGACGCCAACCTTCCCGGCGACCCCAACTGCCACCCGGAACTCCCGTCCGGGCGCGACGTCTTCCAGGTCACGTTCACGGGCAGCTCGTTCACCAGATTCGGTATCCCGTCCGGCTATGAAGGCACCTCGATGGCGACGCCTCACGTGGCGGCGACAGCGGCGCTGATCATCGCCAGCGGCGTGCTCGGGCACCACCCCACGACGGCACAGATCACGGCACGGCTGCGTGCTACGGCCACCAAGCTGGGGGGCGGCGGCGACGAACGCCTGTACGGGGCCGGCCTCGTCAACGCCGCCGCGGCCACGGCACCGGGCGGCCCGGGCGCGGTGGCCGGCGGCCCGGGCGCGGTGGCGGGATAGCGTGAGCGCGGTGACGGACACGATCCCTGAGCGCACACAGCCGCCGGAGAGCTGTGAGCTGGCGGTGGTGGGCGGCGGGATCGTGGGGCTGGCGGTCGCTCGCGAGCTGACCCGGCGCAACCCGGGCGCGTCGGTTTGCGTGCTGGAGCGCGAGGAGCAGATCGCCACGCACCAGACCGGTCACAACTCCGGCGTGATCCACGCCGGCGTGTACTACACGCCCGGCTCGCTGAAGGCGCGTCTGTGCGTGGAGGGTGCGCGCGAGCTGTACGAGTACTGCGCGCAGCGCGGGATCGCCAGCGAGCACTGCGGCAAGGTGATCATCGCCACCGATGCCTCCGAGCTCGACCGCCTCGAGGAGCTGGAGCGGCGTGGAAGGGCCAACGGCGTGCCGGGGCTGCGCCGCATCGACGCAGCTGGCATTCAGGAGCTCGAGCCCCACGCGCGAGGCATTGCCGGGCTGCACTCGCCGCAGACCGGCATCGCGGACTTTCCCGCGGTGGCGCGTGCCTACGCGCAGGACATCCTCGACGCCGGCGCCACCGTCAGCACGAGCTGCGAGGTGCAGACGGTGCAGGTAAGCGGACGCTGCTTGCGCCTGACGCATTCGCGCGGCAGCACCTCGGCGGGCCACGCGGTGTTCTGCGCCGGCGCATGGGCCGATCGCCTGGCTGTCGCCGCCGGCGCCGACCCGGACCCGCGAATCGTGCCGTTTCGCGGCGCCTACCTCCGCCTGGTACCAGAGCGCCGCTCGCTGGTGCGCTCGCTGATCTACCCCGTGCCGGATCCGTCGCTGCCGTTCCTCGGCGTCCACCTGACGAGGCACATCGACGGCGACGTCCTGATCGGACCGACAGCGTTGATGGCCGGCGCGCGCGACGCGTACAGCCTCGCCACCGTCCGGCGCAGGGATCTGCTGGACACGCTGCGCTGGCCGGGCACGTGGCGGATGCTCGCCAACTGGTGGAGCACCGGCGTGACCGAGCTGCGCCACGCGCTGCTGCGCTCCGCGTTCGTCCGCGCGGCCGCGCGCTACGTGCCGGAGCTACAGGTGGGAGACGTGCAACCGGCGTTTGCCGGCGTGCGCGCACAGGCGCTCGCCCGTGACGGGCGGCTGGTGGACGACTTCGTCTTCTCCAAGACCGAGCGCGCGCTGCATGTCCGCAACGCACCCTCGCCGGCAGCGACCTCATCGCTGGCGATCGCTCGCCACGTGGTCGACGAGGCACAGCGGGCGTTCGAGCTTTCCTAGCTCCTACCTCGCCTAGCTCCTACATCTCAAACGCTGTACGCCCGCCACAGTCGACGAGGTCCTGCAGCAGCTCGCGCCCGTCGCCGATGACCGGGCCGCCGTGGGCGAGCAGGAGGTGCTGGAAGTCGCGCTCTGCCAGCAGGCGAGTGCACGCGTCGAGTAGCCCGCGCTTGGTGGCGGGCGGGTCGTCCATCAGCGAGTCGGGCACGAAGCCGAGCGGCCCGGAGCTGCCGTAGGGACCGCCACGCACGACCCCGTCGGCGATTACGACAGCCTTCTGCTCGGCAAGGTACAACGCGGTGTCATCCGGGGCGATTGCGTCCAGCTCACATGCCAGCACGCCCCCGGGCAGCTGATCGCCGACGTCAAAGCCCTGCACGGCCCGGCCGTCGGAGAACTCGTGCAGTCCCAGACCGTTGCACAGCACGGGGCAGCCAAAGCGCTGGGCGAAGCGATCCGCGTGGCGGTAGTGGTGGCGGCAGGACAGCAGGATCGTCGTCGGCGCCAGCGCACGCTCGGCGAACCACTCCAGGCCGTGCGGCGATGGCACCAGTGGGTCGAACAGCACGCCGTGGTCCTCCAGCCAGTAGGAGGACACCTCCGAGTGGATGTTCGGATGCACGGCGGTCCAGTGAAACAGGCCTGGGAGGACTTCTTCCATGCCGGGACACTACCCCGATCGCAGCGTGCCGTAAGCGTGTGCGGCGCCGTCGATCACGGCGGCCATCTCTGTGCGGAAGCGCTCGCGGCCGAACTGCCGCGCGTTCTCGCGAGCGGCCTGCGGGTCGAGCGCGAGGGCCTCGAAGTCTTCGATCGTGGCTGCCAGCGAGCTGGCGCTCTGCTCCGCGAACAGCTTGCCTGTGCGGCCGTCGATCACCGTCTCCAGCGCTCCGCCGACGCCGTAGGCGAGCACCGGCACACCGGCTGCCTGCGCCTCGACGGGCACGATCCCGAAGTCCTCCTCGCCTGGGAACAGCAGCGCCCGCGCGCCGCTGAGCAGCCGGTCGCGCTCGGCCTGGGAGACCTCGCCGAGGAACTCCACGTCCGTGCCGGCGGCGTCTGGCGCGCACCGACTCGAGCGCGCGACCGTCGCCGGCGACCTTCAGGGGCCGGCCGATACTCGCGCAGGCAGCCACCGCGAGGTCGACACGCTTGTATGGCACGACCCGCCGAAGGCGAAGTAGTAGTCGAGCGGCTGACGCTCCAGCCCGAGGAAGTGCTCGACGTCGACCGGTGGGTGCACGATCTCGGCGGAGCGTCCGTAGTAGCGCTGGATGCGCTCGGCGACGTGGCGAGAGTTGGCGACGAACACGTCCGGACCCTGTGCGCCGGCGAGGTCCTGGCGGCGCAGCCGCGCGAGCAGCGGCGGCAGCATCAGACGCGTCGCGCGTCCGACTTCCTCACCGTCGAGGAAGCCCTCCTCCCAGGCGTAGCGCATCGGCGTGTGGCAGTAGCAGACGTGCAGCGCGCCCTCTGGCGCACGCACGTTCTTGGCGCATGCGTGGCTGCTGGAGAGCACCAGGTCGAAGCCTGAGAGATCGAACGAGCGGAACGCCGTGTTCATCAGCGGCAGCAGCTTCGGGTAGTGGCGGACGGCACCTGGGATGCGGTTGAGGAACGAGCTGTGCACGACGCGGCCGGTGATCTCGGCAGGCCATGGAGAGGGGTCATACACAGAGGTGAACAGCTCCGCCTGCGGGAACATCTGCAGCAGCTCGAGCACCACCTGCTCGGAGCCGCCGGGGATCGTCAGCCAGTCGTGGACGACAGCCACACGCGGGAAGCGCCCGCGCAGCTCGTCCAGGGTTGGGGACCCGCCGCCCACCCCTGGCGTTTGAGCTCCTGGCGACACCGACGCGAGACTACACGCCCCGACGCCTGGGATCATGGCGCCGATGCCCGACTCGCCAACTCTGCGCGACCGCGACATCGTGTGCGTCGGCTTCGCCGACTGGGACACGGAGCTGTGGACCAACCAGCACCATCTGATGGCGCGCCTGGCACACGAGAACCGGGTGCTATTCGTCGAGTCGCTCGGGCTGCGCCGGCCGCAGCTGGCCGGTCGCGACGTGATGCGCATCGCCAGACGGCTCCGGCGCGGCCTCGCTCCGCCCCGTGTTGCAGACGGGTTGCACGTACTCTCGCCGCTGGTTGTGCCGCTGCACGGCAACCCGCTCGTACGGCGAGTAAACGCCCGCCTGCTGCCGTTGCTGGTGGGCCGGGCTGCCCGCCGGCTGGGCTTGCGGAGGCCGATCCTGTGGGCGTATGTGCCGCAGGCGGAGGCACTGATCGACGTGCTCGACCCGTCGCTGATCGTCTACCACTGCGTCGATGACATCGCTGCGCACTCGCGCATCGACACAGCCAGCTTCCGCGCCGCCGAGGATCGCTTCGCCGCGCGCGCAGATCTCGTGCTGGCAAGCGCCCCCGCGCTGGCGAGCCGCCTGAGGGAGCTGTCGAGCAACGTCTTGGACGCACCGAACGTCGCTGACACGGAGCTCTTCTCGCGCGCGCTGGCACCAGGGCCGCTGGATGCTCAGATGGCCGCTCTGCCCGGCCCCAGGATCGTGTTCGCCGGCGCGATCGTGGCGGCCAAGCTGGACTTTGGCCTGCTGGTCGAGCTGGCGCGCCTGCGACCGTCGTGGTCTTTTGCGCTGGTCGGCCCGATCGGCCCGGGCGAACCTCATGCGGATGTGTCCGCGCTCGCGTCCGAGCCCAACATCCACCTGCTCGGCCCCCGCGCATACGGTCAGCTGCCGGATGTTCTGCGTGCGGCGGATGCCGGCCTGATCCCGTATGTGCACAGCGATCTCACCGCCAGCATCTTCCCGATGAAGGTGTATGAGTATCTGGCAGCGGGCCTCCCGGTGATCGCCACCCCGCTGCCTGCCATCGCCGGTGTCGAGGAGGTGCTCACTGCCCCGGATGCGGACGGGATCGTGCGCCTGCTGGAGCGGGCGCTGGCCGACGAGAGCCCAGAGAGCCGCGCCGAGCGCTCGCGGGCTGCGGCTGCGCACTCCTGGGACAGGCGCCTGGAGGAGATCGCGGCAGCGATCGACGCGCTATGAGGGACCTGTTCGTCACCACGCACACGCCTGTGCTGCGTAGCGGCCAGGCTGTGCGTACCTACGGCGTGGCCCGCGCCCTGGCAGCGCACCGCCCGCTGGATCTGCTCTACGTTCGCTTCGGCGCTGATGAGCCGGACGCAGCCTTCCGCGCGATCCCAGGGATCGCGTTGCACGAGGCGGTGCCCTCGCGCGGCATCAAGCGCCTGCTCGCTTACGCGAGCACGCGAACAGCCGGGGTGCCGGCGGGGTTCGCGCGTGGGTGCTCGCCTGAGCTGACGAACGCGGCAGACGTGCTTGCGCGTGCGGGCGACCGCGGACGGGTGATCGCCGACGGTCCGATTGCCGCGGCGGCGCTGCGCAGCCTGGCGCGCCGGCGTGCGGTGATCTACAACGCCCACAACCTCGAATCCGGGTTCCGCGGCGATCCTGGGTCGGTCAGCGGACGTCACGCTCGTGCGGTGCGGCGCTTCGAGCGGCGGCTGCTGGCGCGCGCGGCGGAGTCGTGGATGGTCAGCGAGCAGGACATCGCCGGAGCCCGCGCGCTGTGCCCGCAGGCGAGCTTGCGCTACATGCCCAACGTGGTCGACGTCGCTGCGATCACGCCGGTGACGCCGCGCACTGGCGAGCGCCGCGCGATCTTCGTCGCGAACTTCTCCTATGTGCCCAACCGCAATGGTCTGCGCTTCCTGCTCGACGAGGTGTTTCCGCTGGTGTGGGCGGAGCTACCCGACGCGCGCCTGGCGCTCGTCGGCGGTGGCCTGGAGGCGTCGGCGTCGGCGGATGCGCGCGTTGAGACGCTGGGTTTCGTGGACGATCTTGCCGACGCTTACGCAAGCGCCGCGTGCGCCGTCGTGCCGCTGCTGCAGAGCGGCGGCACGCCGTTGAAGCTGATCGAGGCGCTCGCGTACGGGCTTCCAGCTGTGGCCACCTCGCGTGCCGCCGCCGGGCTGGGGCTGCGCGACGGCGAGCACTGCCTGCTGGCGGACACCGCCGCAGCGTTCGCCGCTGCAATCGTTGGGGTCATGCGCAATGGCGCTCCTGAGCTGGCGCGCGGCGGGCGTGCATTTGTCGCCGAGCGCTACTCAATAGAGGCGCTGAGCGCGCTGCTGGCCCCTTGAGCGCCGCGTCAGCGTCTGGCCACCCTCACCGAGATCGCGTCGCGCACCCGCGTCGCGGCGATCCAGCTGTCGTCGCGCAGACTCCGCGACCAGCCTGCGCCGGACACGTTGAAGCGCGCAGCCGCGCGCTCGCGGCTTGAGAGGTCGTGGCGCAGTCGCGTGGTTCGACCGCGTAGGAGCGAGTCGGCGGCACGCCGGATGCTGAGGCCCTTCTCGCTGGGAAGGTGCCACAGCGCCAGCGTCTCAGGGTGGGGAGGGTTGACCGCGCCGTGACGTCGCCCTGTCCACACCCGCCCGGCCACGCCGGAAAGGTCACGGAAGTTGGCGCGACCGAGACCGCCTGCCAGGCTCAGCAACTGCTCCTCAGTGCTCAGCGAGCAGCCCACGCGCGCCAGCTCGCGGTCGAGGTCCTCACACACGTCAACCAGCCTGCGCAACTCGTCGGCGCTGCCCGCCAACACCTCGCCGCCGATCCACGGCGGCACCGGCGCACAGTTGCCCAGGCGCTCGCCCAGCCTGCCGATGTCCTCCCGCGTGCTGTCGCCGACGAGCCAGCCGGGGGGATAGCCGATCTGCACGGTGCCGATCCCGCTGCCGTTGCCAACCGCCGCGAATGCAGACTGCGGGTCCAGCCACACGCAGTCCACATCGACGAACCACAGCTGACGATTGGGCTCTACCTGAGCAGCAACCGCGTCGATCGCGTCGAACACGTAGCGCGATGAGTAGAACACGCTTGCCGGCTGGCGTGGGGCGTGGTCGTAGCCGGCGGTCACGAGCTCTACGCCGAGCTCAAGGGCGCGGTCGAGTAGCGCGCGCCCGCGACGCGTCAGCCAGCTGCGATCGGTGAGGTTGGTCACGAGTAGCAGCCGGCACTCCGGTGCCAGCCAGCGCAGCGTGGCGGCCTGCACGAGCACGCACTCCAGATAGCGGGCGCCGAGGTCGGCGGCGCTGCCGGATGAGCGACTGGAGGGGTAGGAGAGCGACTCGCCGGGCTGGTGCAGGTACAGGTACTGCGCCACGCACGGCTGCTCCCGTGTGGGCGAGCACGCTCCTTGTCTCTGTGTCCCTGGCGCAGCAGCTTCGGCCATCCGGTGAGTATGTACGGTCGCCCGCGCCGGTGGCATACATGCGTCCAGCGTGCACGCGGCTGCTCACAGGCGGACGCAATGGATCCGAAAGATCCCATGCAGGTTTCAAGTGAAGGCGACATCGCAACAGTTCCCAGCGGGGAGCGAGAGCGTCTTTGCCACATCCCGATAAAGGCACCCCCGTCGCGAGGCGGATCCGCAAAGCCAGGGGTCTCACGCAGACAGCCCGGCCACCAAAGGAGCAGGCATGACAACGTCCCACCTCCGGCTCGCCCGCGCACTGAGAAAGCTGACGGTCCTCTCCGTCGCGAGCTGCCTGGCGTTGCTGAGCGTCGCGGCCGCCGCCGGCGCCCATGGCGTCCGCGCTACGGCGAGCCGTGCCGTACCGCGCTCGCTGGCCAGCGCCTCGGAGCGCAGCAAGGCCGCAGACCGGACACTGGTTGCCGATGCCAAGGCGTTGAAGCAATGCCTTGCAGTCCACAGCACGCAGCCGAGCTTGTGCGAGTCAGCGAGAGCCGCTCTGCAGCAGGCGGGGCGCGGCCTGCGGGCCGCCGAGCAAAAGCTCTCACAGGTTGCGCAGGGCACTGCCTCTACTAGCGCTAAAAGCGCCTACTGGCGCGGCGGGTACGCAACGCGACAGGCTCCTCGGCTCACCGTGAGCGGACAGACACTGAGGTGGAACCGGGTCGCAGGGATCACCAAGTACGTGTTCGTGCGCAAGGTTCCCGGCCAGGCCGACCAGTACTCAACGGTCACCGGTACCTCCACCACCCCCCCGCCGGTCGCTGGCCTGAAGGTGAGCTACAGCGTTCGCACGGCTGTCGACGCAAGCGTGTGGGCAGCGGAACGGGAGATCGCCTATCCGGCGCCGACCGTGGTCGATCCGGCCGAAGCCGGACTCACCGAAACCACCCCAAGCGCATCCACCCCGGCTGAATCCACCCCGAGCGAAGCCACGGTCCCGGAAGTCACCGACACGCAGGCCGCCCCTGAGCTCACGGTTTCCGGACAGACCCTCACCTGGAGTGCGATCGGGAGCGTCGACACGTATGTGCTCGCGATCAAAGCTCCGGGCGAGGCAGAAGTGTTCACCGAGGTCAGCGGCACCTCAGTGGCGCCGAGTGTCCTGCCGGGAGTGACGGTCAGCTATAGCCTGCGCACAGCGGTCGACGGCAGCGCATGGTCTCCCGAAGTCTCGATCTCCTACCCTGCAGCCGCATCGCCGCCCCCCTCCTCACCTCCGCCGTCCTCCCCGCCACCGTCACCGCCGGCCAAAGAAGAAGCCGAACAGAGCCAGTCGACGCCGCCGTCGTTGTCGCCGATGTGGGTGGGCGTGGATGCAGGAGGCTGGCCGTCATCGTTCGCCGCCGACGTTGCCGGCGCTGCGTCCTACGTACGGCTGGAATCGCCGTCGAACATCTCCGGCTGGACTGCAGCCGGCGTGAGTGTGATCGACGACATGGCCGGACCTTCCAACAGTGGTGGCGTGAGCGCCATCAACGCGACCGAATGGGCAGCCAAAGCCGTTGCGGCGGTCAAAGCCAATCCGCAGATCGCCGCCGTTGAGGTCCTCAACGAGCCGGGCAACTTGTGGGAGGGCTGGGGATCCAGCGCAGGCAGCCCAGCGAACGCAGCGGCGTATGACCATCTGCTGAAGGTCGTACACGAAGCGTTTGTGGCCAACTTCGGCACTTCCTACCCGCCGATTCTCGCCTCCTATGACGGGGGCGAGGGGCCGACCAAGTGGGGCGAAGAGATGTGGGCTGCAGAACCGAACGTCGGCAGCTACATCAACGGCATCACGCTGCACTCCTACGGCGGCACCAGCAATCGCACACAGTCCGCGCTCGGCGATCGCCACCAGATCGAACTGGCGCACGCGCAGCACCCGAACATCCCGATCTACATCACAGAGGTCGGTTGGCCCACAGCTGTCGGCCAACCGTCGACGGGGGACTCGTTCCAGTGGACGGAAGCCGAACAGGCTCAGAACATCACGAACTTCGTCGACTGGGCCAAAGGCACCGGCTACATCCAGGACGTGACGATCTTCAACTACCGCGACTACGGCACGAACTCCTGGTACGGGATCGAGAGCGCATCGGGGGCCCACAAGCTCTCCTACGCCGCGCTGGCAGCGTTCCGCGCGTAGGCCCTACGCCACGCCTGCAAGCCCTCATGCGCGACCGCAGGAGTTCCGGCCGCGTCGGGGCCATGCATCATCATGGGGCTGTGACTGACGGCCGAGACCAGGGCTCCTAGTGTCGACCTACCAATCAAGGCAGGGTCTTCGCGAGCAGGCTGCCGACGCGCTGGGACGCAGGCCGGTGCTCGTTGCCGGCACATTGGCTGTGGGCTTCGTCGGCGGCGTGCTCGCGGAGCACAAGCCCTCGACGGCGATCCTGCTGTGCGTGTGCGCGGTGGCGGTCATCGGTCTTGCCATGCTCGGGGAGCGGGCGTTTCCGTGGGCGATCGTGATCGTGGCGGTGGCGCCGTGGTACCCGTTCATCGCTGAAACGGCGGAATCGCCGATCGTCAAGCAGGAGGTTCTGTGCGCTGCGATCGCCGCAGCCCCGCTCGTACCGTGGCTGTGGTCGCTGGCGTTGGGCGGGCGCAGAACCCGCCCCAGTCGGGGCTCGCTGCTGATGGGGTTTCTGTTCCTGGGCCTGGCGATCCTGATCTACGAGAACATCGACAGCCTGAACAAGCTGATCAGCACGGGCATCGTCGGCTACGTGTTCATCGGCGTGACGTTCTTGTGCGCGCGACGCTTCGGCGACCCGCGCAGTTGGACTGCAGCGGCATTCATAGGCGTGCTGGCGCTGGTGCTGATGGGGGCGGACGCCTACCTCCAGGATCCGAGCAACCGGATCGGCTACTTCGCCGGCTACCCGATCACATACGGCGGCCTGGTTGCGGGGTTGCTGCCGTGCGCCCTGTTGTTCGCCTTGGAGCGCTCGCGCCTGCTGGCTGCGGTGTTGGCGGGCGGCGCCGGCGCGATGCTGATCTTCAGCCAGTCGCGCAGCTCGTGGGTGGCGGTGACGGTAATGCTGCTCGTGGTGGCGCTGGTGCAGGCGAGAGCCGGTAACTATCGAGCGCTGCGGGGCATCGCCATGGTCGTGGTGGTCCTGACGGCGCTGATCCTGGGTACTAGCTCACTGCACCGGATCGTCGATGAAAAGCTCAGCAGTAAGAACGCCACCAGTCAGTCTGTGACCCACAGGGAGTGGAGCTACAGCTACGCGCTGCAGAAAATCGGCAGCTCGCCGGTGTTCGGCGCCGAGGAACCGGGCTTCTCGGCGCGGGAATCTTCCCAGAAAACGACCGTCGGGGCGATTGACAACGGCTACGTGTCGACCACTGTGGACATGGGCCTGGTGGGTCTGGCGGCGGCGTTGATCCCGATCGCGATCGCGCTACGTGCGCTGGGTCGCTGCCTGCGCTTCAGAGTGACCCCGCGGTATGAGCTGGCGCTGGCGCTGGGCATCGTGGGGATGGCCGTCGTGGCGGTCTTCTACGACAGCTTTTATTGGGCTCAGCTTGACCTGTTGCTGGGGGCGATGGGAGGTGTGCTGTCGACCCGCATTGCGAGCATTACGCGAGCGGCACGCGAGACGCAGGGCCGGCAGACGCGTGTGCGAGCTTCAGACCGTCGACTTGACGTCGCGGCGGCGTGACGGCGTGCTCGGCTGGGCTGGGTCTTGGGGCTCGTCGTAGTAGTAGTAGCCGCTGGCCGTCGAGGAGCGCATTTCAGTGAGCACCATGCCGAACACACGCCTGCCGCTGGCCGCCAGAACCCGCGTGGCGGCCTTCACGCGGTCGCGTCTGCTGAAGCCGCCGCGAGCGACCATGATCACGCCATCGACCTGAGGTAGGCGCAGGAGCACGCGGGTATCTGCCACCGGCAGCAGCGGCGGCGAGTCAACGATCACCACGTCGGCCGAGGAGCGCATCAGCGCGAGGATCTCACCCATCCGTCCGACACTGAGCAGGTCTGCGGCGTTGGGAGGGATCGTGCCGCTGGGCAGCACGGCGAGGTTTGGATGGTCCTCGATGCTCACGAGGTACTCGTCGAGCTCGGAATCGGACACGAGCGTGTCGGAGAGACCGGGGAGATGACGCGGAATCCCCAGCTGCGACGCCGCCGCCGGGCGGCGCATGTCCGCCTCGACCAGCACGACTTTTCGCCCGCTCGCCGTCAACGCCATCGCGAGGTTGACCGCGACTGTGCTCTTGCCCTCGCTCTCCTCGGCGCTGGTGATCACAAAGCAGCGCGCGCGTCCGGTCGGGTCGAGGAAGCGCAGACCCTCACGCAGCATGCGGTATGACTCGCCGATCGGTCCGGCCAGCTGCTCAGCCAACGCGGCGGTGGCGGGTGTGTGAGGCACGCTGGCGATGATCGGGTAGTCGGGGCAGGCGCGTTCGAAGTCGTCGATCGTCTTCAGGCGGCGGTCGAGGAAGTCGACCAGCAGGGCCAGGCCGGCGCCGAGGAACAGGCCGACCACGAACCCGAGGATGCCATCGCGTTTGGGCTTCGGCGAGACGGGCGTCGAATTTGGTTCCGCGTGGGCGATCACCTCGGCGTTACCGGTCTGCAGCGAGCGCAGCACGCCCAGCTGACGCAGGCTTTCCGCAAGTTTGGATTGCTCCGCCGGGCTGGCCGTCTTGATCGACTGGCTCACCAGTTCTTCGGCCTCGGCTACCGTGCTGCGGTCGGTCTGGCGGCGATAGGTTATGTAGCCTTCGGCGAACGCGTTGGCTACGGCCGCTGCTTCGCGGGGATTCGGCCTGGTGGCCTGGATGGTGGCGATGTTGGCGTCCGAGTTGGGGCTGACGGAGATCGATGCGATCAGCGAGCTGACCGGTTCTTTGAGCTTCAACAGGCTCTCGGCCTCGGCGCCAACCGCGAGCGAGGTCACCACGTCGATGCTGGTCTGGGTGGTCCGCTGCGGTTCTTCCTGGCCCTGGGTGAACAGGCTGCTGCCGAACAGGGCCTGGGAGAAGCCGGTTTCGCGGAACAGCAGCTGCGAAGAGGCTGCATATTCCTTGGGAGAGCGCAGCGACAGGCCGACGGCGAGCACCACGCTGATGATCACCACGCTGACGACGATCACCTTGCGGCGCCATAGCACCGACAGCAGCTCAAACGGCGAGACCGTAGGGGCAGAGGGAGCGTTGATTGCGGGATCGATATCTGCCACGGCTATCCGGCTGCTGCAAGCGTGCAGTGCACGGGTCAATGATACGTCGATTGCGGCGGCAAGCTGGAGGTTGCACGCCTGCTTTCGTATCGGCTGCGCTGCGCGGAGCCTTGAACCCGGAGCACTGGTTTCCTACGGTCGAGGCTCAGGCTGTGAGCGCACCGTGGGCGTCCGTCACAAAGCGCTCCTGCGCGTCCAGGTATGCCCCGATCCGGAACGTTTGGGCGCGCTCGTACGCGCGCTCGACACGCGCGGCGGTCTGCTCGTGCTCGCGCAGCGTGCGCGCGAGCGCCGTGGCGGCGGCGCGGGCATCGCCGCGCCCGAACAGCAGCGCATGCTGCTCGTCGTGCATCCCCTCGCCGATGCCGCCAACGTCTGAGGCGACCAGCGGGACACGTGCCAGTGCGCCCTCGATCGTCACCAGCGGGAACGGCTCGTCCCACACGGAGGCGACGATCAGCGCGTGCGCGCCTGCCAGTTGGGCGGCGACCTGCTCGGGAGCCAGGCCCCCCCGCCAGCTGATCGCGTCCGCCACGCCTAGGCGCTCGGCCAGCTCACGCATCTCTGCGCCGTGTTCGGCGTCCTCCGGCCCGATCACGACCAGGCGCGCGGCAATGTCGTGCTCGGAGCGCAGAAGCGCGAGGGCTTCAATCGTGACGGAGGTCCCCTTGTAGGGGGTGACGCGCCCCAGCGAGACGATCTCCGGCGCAGAGGACGGTTCGCGCACGACTGCCGCGTACAGATCCCCGTAGCGCGGCACCGAGTGTCCGACACGCTCGAGCACCGGATCGAGGAACGGCTGCGTCTGCACCATGCGCTTGATTGCCTCGGAGTTCCACGAGATGGCCGTGCGCAGCGGCGCCTGCGGGTCCAGGCGCAGCGACGGCAGCGCGTTGAGCGCGCGGCAGCCCAGCGCCCAGGCGCCGCGCCCGGGCGAGCGTCTCCCCGGCAGTAGCTCGCGCATGAACTGATCGCCGACGAACAGGTTCCCGAACCAGTGCTCGCAGACCCTGAACGCGAGCGGCACACCGCTGTCGGCGAGCACACGTAGCGCCGCCTGGGGAATCGAGGAGCCGTTCCACACGTATATGAAGTCCGGTGCCCACGCGAGCGCCCGGCGGGCGGCGCGAACCGCGTGCAGGGAGGCTGCCGGCGCACGCCGCGCGCCGCGCGCGTCCGGCGTCAGCCCGGTCAGCTCACGTCGCACGTCCGCCTGCTCGGCCACCTTGGCCCGATCAAGGTCGCATGTGAGCACCAGCACGTCATGGCTTTCGCGCAGGCGCTCGACGACGCCCGAGCACTCGACCTCATAGCCCCCGAAGGCCACGGGCGGGTACAGCGTGGAAAGGACCAGGATGCGCACGGAGCGTGAAAGGTAGCGGTGGCGGATGGGGACGTGCCCTGGCCGGCCTCGCCGCATACGCCTGGGTCCGGCCATAGGCTCCCTGCCGATGCGGATCCTGTTCTTCAACGAGGGCAACCTCGGCTCGCACATCCTCGGGCAGGGTCAGCTCGACGCGGCGCTGCTGGCCGGGCTGAGCTCGGTGACGGAGGTGGAGCCACGTTTCGCCGGGCTGACTCCCGTCAATCGCTGGGAGAGCCTTCTCGCCAGCCGCCCGATCCCGCTGCTGGCACGCGCCAACCTAGATTTCCGCACGCTGCGCTGGCACCTAGTGCAATCGCTTCGCGGGCGCGCCCGGGTGAGCGAACAGCTGCGTGAGTGGCCCGCCGACGTGGTTCACATCCACAGTCAGTCGATTGCGCTGACGATGCCGGGAATCATGCGGAAGGTTCCAGTGGTGGTTTCGCTTGACACCACCGTGCGCAGCTGGTGGGCGATGCCGGCGTGGTCAGGAAGCGCTCGCCACGCATCGATCGAGATCGCTCCCAGCGTCGCGCTCGAGCGTCGCGCGTTGCGAGACGCTGCGCTGGTGCTTGCCTGGACGGACTGGGCGCGCCGTGACGTGGAGCGGGAAGCCCCTGGGGCCAATGTCGTCGAGCACCATCCCGGCCTGGACCTGACGCGCTACCGCCCTGCCGCTCGCCGCGAGCGGGAGCGTCCGCGGGTGCTGTTCGTCGGCGGGCGCTTCCAGCCCAAGGGCGGCACGGATCTACTGGAGGCGCTGGGCGAGCAGCTCGGGCGCGAGGTGGACCTGGATCTCGTCACGCCGGAGGCGGTGCAGGAGCGCCCCGGTGTGCGCGTTCACCGCCTCGGCCCATCTGACCCGGAGCTGCTGGACCTGCAGCAGCAGGCGGACTTGCTGTGCCTGCCGACCTACGGGGATACCAACCCGTGGGTCTTGCTCGAGGCGATGGCGTGCGGCACGCCCGTCGTCTCCACGCGGGTTGGGGCAATCGCCGAGATGCTCGATGACGGACGCGCCGGGATGCTCGTCGACTACGGCGATCCGCGTGCGCTGCGCGAGGCGCTCGGCTCACTGCTGGGCGACCCGCAGCGACGCGCACGGCTCGCGGCGGCGGCCCTGGAGCGCTGCGCGCGTCACTACGACGCCCGCAAGCAGTTCGCCAACCTCGTCGAGCGCCTGCAGAAGCTCAGTTGATTGCGCCGCGGCTCAACACCACGCGCACGTCATCCACAGCCACGGCTCGCAGCCCGAACAGCAGCGCCGGATAACACACGCAGGCGGCAGCAACCAGCACTCCCAGCGGCGCGCTCACCAGGCGCAGCACCTCGAGCGCCAGCCCCAGGAGCACGGCCGCGGCCAGGGTACGACCGATCCGTCCGGGCCTTGGCAGCGGCAGCTCGAGTGTCCGCAGAATCAGCGAGAGGCTGCCCACGAATACGACCAGCTCGGTCACCAAGGTCATCCACGCGGCCCCCATGAAGCCGACGAGCGGCACCAGCACGAGGTTGCCGCACACGTTCACGACCAGTGCGACCAGGCTGATACGCAGCAGCCTGTCCTGGAGGCCGAGGACGACCAGCAGTTGGCCGTTGAGGTAGCCGAACGATATGAACACGAACGCAGCACCGAGCACCGGCAGCGCGGGCGCCGCGGCGACGAACTCCGCTCCGAAGATCAGGCGCACGACCGGCGCCGATGCGACGATCGCGAACGCCAGCCCGCCCAGCGAGCAGAGCGCCAACAGCTCGGCTGTCAGCCTGGAGGTGCGCAGCAGGCGGGCGCGATCGCCCGGCCAGGACGCGGCGATCACCGGTGAGAGCGTGGTCAGAACGGAGATCGGCACGAAATGCGCCTGCTCCAGCAGGTTGTATACCGAGCCGTACAGGCCTGATGCGTTGGTACCGGCGATCGCGTAGACGATGATCTGGTCGATGCGTGCGTAGGCGATGATCAGCGCCCCGGAGATGCCGATCGGCAAGCCGACGCGCAGCACCTGACGCAGACGCTTACGCGACGGGCGCGGCATGCGCACATCGAGTTTCAACGCCGCTGCCGCCTGAAACAGCGTGCCCACCATGTTGCTCCCAGCCATTGCGATCGCCAGCTCGACCATGGTGCCGTGGTCCAGGTAGATGAACACGACCGCGACGCCCCACAGCACGCTTCTGAGCGTGAGCACGATCATCGGCACGCGGTTGTCCACGCGCAGCTGAAACAGCAGCCCCAGCGTCCCAACTCCACCGAACGGCATCACCAGCACCAGGATCGCGCCGGCGACGAGCATCTCGTGGCTGCGGTGCAGGATCACGATCGTCAGCAGCGACAGCAGCATCACGGGCACCAGCACGACCAGCCGCAGCATCATCATCGCGCCGATCCACTCGTGCGCCTGCTCGGGCTCGCGTGCTGCTTCACGCACGACGACGCCTTCCATCCCAAAGGTGGCGAAGAAGCCGATCAGGGCGAGCGCGCCAAGGCCGGTGGACCACTGGCCGTAGCCGTTCTGACCCAGTGCCCTGACAACCAGCGCCGTGACAACCGCACCGATCGCCAGGTTGGCGATGCGCACGCCGACCTGCATGACGATGTCGCGGGCGGCACGCTGCTTGGTGGCTTCACGAGCTACGGCCGCCATGGGAGCGATCTCGCCGTTGGGACCATGCCCACAGTATCGCTGCACCACCAGATCGCCCCTGCCGTGTGGGCCGGCGCTGGACGTTTAGCCAAGCGGGCTTTAATCGTGGCTCAAGCGAATGGCGGCGGACGCCGATGGCGACTGTAGGCTCCTAAAGCCCAGATAACGATTGCCTCGGGAGGCCAGCGGCCGGCGAGCGCGGTTGTCGATACAGCATGGCCACACAGGCCGGCAACGACAGAGAGGACCGATAGTGGGCAAGACGACCCTAGTGACCGGCGGCAGCGGCTACATTGGCGCTCTGCTCGTCCGGGAGCTACGCGAGGCACAGCACGAGGTTCGTGTTCTGGACTCGCTGCTTCACGGCCAGGAGGACATCGCAGCCGAGCAGGAAAGCGCCGGCGTACAGGTGATCCGCGCGGATATTCGCGACGCTGATGCGCGCAAGCGGGCGCTGTCGGGCGTCGACGCGGTCGTGCATCTTGCAGCAATCGTCGGCGACCCGGCGTGCGGGCGCGACCCCAAGCTCTCGGATGAAGTCAACGTCCAGGCGACGCGCAACCTCGTGACCGACGCCGGCGAGGCCGGTGTGGAGCGGCTGGTGTTCGCATCGACGTGCTCCAACTACGGCCGCATGGCCGATCCGACGGTGCCGATAACCGAGGACGGCGAGCTCAGTCCCGTCTCGTTGTATGCCGAACAGAAGGTCAGCATGGAGCGATTGATCTTGGACGGCGGCGCCAGCAGCGTCAAACCGACGTGCCTTCGCTTCGCGACCGTGTACGGCGTCGGTAGACGGATGCGCTTTGACCTGACGGTCAACGAGTTCACGCGCGAACTATGGGCCGACCGCGACCTGGAAGTCTTCGGCGAGCAGTTCTGGCGCCCTTATGTCCACGTGCGCGACGCCGGGCGAGCGGTCCGAACGGTGCTCGAAGCACCCGCGGAGAAGGTCGCCCAGAACGTGTTCAACGCGGGGCGTTCGGGCGAGAACTACCGCAAGCTGGACCTCGTCGAGGAGATCGGCAAGCAGATCGACCGCGGCAAGGTCTCGTATGTCAAGCGCGACGAGGATCCGCGGGATTACAAGGTGAGCTTCGACAAGATCCGCGCTGAGCTCGGGTTCGAGACGCTGATGACCGTACCCGACGGTATCGCCGAGGTGCTGGCCGCGCTCGACGCTGGAACCTTCGGTGATCCGTTCGATGGGCGCTACAAGAACATCCCCTGAGCGTCGTTCGTACGTGATGCCTGCGCCGGCTGGCTTCCCGGAACTTCCGCTCTTCGACCTGAGGTTGCAGCCGCAGGACCTTGAGGTCGTGGCCGAGACGCTGCGCTCGGGATGGCTGACGCTCGGACCACGCACGGCCGAGCTGGAGGAGGCGTTTGCCAAGCATCTGGGCGCCCGCCACGCGATCGCGCTGTCCAGCTGCACTGCGGCGCTGCATCTTGCCTACCTGGCCGCCGGGGTCGGTCCCGGCGATGAGGTGATCGTGCCGGCGTTCACGTTCGTGGCCACTGCTGCGGCAGCGCTTTACTGCGGGGCGACGCCGGTGTTCGCGGAGATCTCATCGCGTGCCAACCCGAGCATCGACCCTGCTGATGTGCAGCGGCGCATCACACCGCGCACGAAGGCGGTATGCGCGGTGCATTACGCGGGCTACGCGGCACCGGTCGATGAGTTGCGCGAGCTGTGCGACGCGCATGGGATCGCCCTGATCGAGGACGTGGCGCATGCCCCCAGTGCGACGCTCGCCGGGCGCAAGCTCGGCACGTGGGGCCTGGCGGGAGCGTTCAGCTTCTTCTCCAACAAGGTCTTGTCCGTCGGCGAGGGCGGCCTGTTGTGCACCGACAACGACGACGTCGCTGCGTTCGTGCGCTCACGACGTTCGCACGCCATGACCAGTGGTACGTGGGACCGCCACCGCGGGCGCACCGACACATACGACGTGACGGCGCTCGGCTTCAACTACCGTCTGGACGAGCCACGGGCGGCGCTGCTGCTCTCACGCCTGGGCCGTCTGGAGCAGGAAATCGCCCGCCGGCGCGAGCTGACGGTCCGCTATCGCGAACTGCTGGCAGGCGTGGACGGGATCATCGTGCCGTTCGCTGACGATCAGGTGGCGAGCTCGTCGTGTTACGTGACGGCGATCATGCTCGAGCAGGACGGCCGCCAGGCGCAGGTCAGCAGCCGGCTGCGGGAGCGCGGCATCCAGACGAGCATCTTCTATCCGGCGATCCATCGCTTCAGCGCCTACCGCAAGCGGTTCCCGGACATCTCGCTGCCGATTACTGAGCTGGCGTCACGAACGGAGCTGACGTTGCCGTTTTATCCACACATGACGCACGAGGACCAGGATCGCGTTGCGGCGGCGCTGGCGGAGGCGGTGGGCGGATGAGTGAGTGGCAGGTACCGCTGACAGACATCGAGATGCCCGAGCAGGACGTGCAGGCGGTGCTGGCATGCCTTGAGTCGGGGTGGCTGACGATGGGCCCGCGCACGCAGGCGTTCGAGCAGGCTCTGGCTGACTACGTGGGCACGCCACACGCGGTCACAGTCTCAAGCGGCACGGCGGCCCTGCACCTCGCCTTCCTGGCAGCTGGAGTCGCTGCAGGCGACGAGGTGATCGTGCCGGCGTGTACGTTCGTGGCCAGCGCGAGCGCCGCGCGCTACGTCGGCGCCGAGCCGGTGCTCTGCGATGTGCGCGGCCCGCTGGACTTCAACATCGACCCGGCGGACGTGGCGCGTCGGATCACGCCGCGCACACGCGCAGTGGTGGCTGTCCATTTCTGCGGATACCCGGCGGACGTTGACGTGCTTCGTGCGCTGTGCGACGAGCATGGCCTGGTTTTGATCGAGGACTGTGCCCAGGCAATCGGCGCGACCCTGGATGGCACCGGGCGCCAGGTGGGCACAGTGGGGGAGCTGGGGTGTTTCAGCTTCTTCTCCAAGAAGCAACTGTGCGTCGGGGAGGGCGGCATGGTGACAAGCGCCGATGAGGAGCTGGCCGATCGCGTGCGGCTGTTGCGCTCTCATGCGATGACAAGCAGTACCTGGGATCGTCATCGCGGCCACGATCCGGCTTACGACGTGGTCGACATCGGCTTCAACTTCCGGATGGACGAGCCGCGTGCGGCGCTTGGCCTGAGCCGCCTGACACGCCTGGAGCAGGGCATCGCCGCGCGTCGCGCGATCGTGCGCTCCTACCGCGAGCACCTGGCGGACGTGCCCGGGATCGAGCTGGCGTTCACCGAGCAGGACGTCGAGCGCTCCTCGCACTTCGTCTTCCCGGTGCTGCTCGCCGACCGCCAGGCGCGCGATCGCTTCCGCGTGGTTCTCAAAGACAACGGCATCCAGACCACCTGGTACCCGGCGTTGCACACGTTCAGCGAGTACCGCAGGTTCGCTCCGCCTGACGGCCTCCCGCGGGCCCTTGAGGTGGCAGACCGCCATTGTGCGCTGCCGCTCAGCCCGACGATGAACGAGCGCGAAGTCGAGATGGTGCTCGACGCGGTGCGCAACACCGTGGCCTAGGCGCCGTGGCCTAGGAGCAGCGGTCTAGGAGCAGCGGCCTAAGCGTCGCGTCCCTGTTGGCGCGACGCGGTTGCCGCGGCCCTGGTGTCACGGGCGCTAGGCCTCCGGCGGGATCAGGCGCTCGCGCACCGACTCGAACTCTTCCTGGGCCTGCTCGTAGTCGTCGTGGCGGCCGATGTCCAGCCAGTAGTCCTCGCTCGGCCATGAGCGCACGACCTCGCCGGCGGCGATCAGGCGCAGGATCAGGTCGGGGAAGTCCAGGCGCTCGCCGGGCTCGATGAACGACAGCGCTCGCGGCGCGAAGCAGTAGACGCCCATGCTGGCGATGTAGTCGATCGCCGGCTTCTCGTCATAGCCGGTCAGGCGCGTGGGGTCACCGCCGTCGCTGAAGCGCAGCACACCGAGCGACACCTGGATCTGGCGCTCCTTTGTGGCGATTGTCGACGCAGCGTCGCTTTCGCGGTGACGGTCGAGCAGCGCGCCGTAGTCGATGTCGGTGAGCACGTCGCCGTTCATCACCAGCACGTCGTCCGCTGCCAGCCCGTCGATCAGCGCCAACGCACCGACGGTGCCCAGCGGCTCGCGCTCGCGGTGGTAGTCGATCGGAATGCCGTAGCGCTCACCGTCACCGAAGAACGCCTCGATCAGCTCGGCCAGATAGCCGGTGGCGATGGTGATCCGCTCGAAGCCGTGAGCCTTGAGCTGGCGCACGACGATGTCGAGGACGGGACGATCGCCGATCGGCATCAGCGGCTTGGGCAACACGGTCGTATACGGACGCAGACGGGTGCCCTCCCCGCCGGCAAGTATCACGGCGCGCCTCACCTCAACACGGCCATTGGCGCGCTCCGGCTGCTCACGCTGGAGAGGATACGGACAGGTATGGACAGTCAACCTGCAGCGTCTTCACTTGCGCCCACGGCCGCCAGGAAGTCCTCCCAGCGGGACGTGTACGGCGCGATCACCTCTAGCAGGCGCTGCAGCGCCACCCAATCCTCCTCGTCCTCCCATGACCAGTGCAGCACGATTGGCGCCCACAGTCCGGCGCGCCGCTCGATCAGCCTGCGGGCGGCCGGCAGCACCTCTCGCGCGCGCCCGTACAGGGGGTGATAGGAGGGCAGGTAGACGGCGTCGCCGCGCCACAGCGGCGTGCGCTGGAAGCCGAGCTGACCGACGGACTCGGGCCCGCCGCAGACCACTTGAAAGCGCCGCGCCAGCACGTCGTACTGCTGGGCGTCGAAGCGGTTATACGGCGCCACGAACACCTGTGGGGCGATACCCAGTGGCGCGAGCTCTGCCAGCCCGTGGTCGAGCAGCGAGTCTGTCTGCGCGCGGTTGAGCCCGCACAGCTCGCTGTGGCGACGGGGCGAGGAGAAGCGCGTGCGATGGTCCAGCCCGTGCAGGCCGAAGGCAACCCCGTCCACGGGAAGCTCGCGCAGCAGCGCTCGCTCGTCGTCCTCCAAAGCCCGCCAGTGGCTCTCCTGGGGGTCGAGGGGGGCGTGACTGACACGCGGCAGCACGGCGATCAGGTAGGGAACCCCGGCGCCTGCCATGGTCGCGTGGAAGCGGCGGTAGCGCTCGGTGCCGTACTCCTCCGGCTGATCCCAGGCGAGATAGTGGGGAAACTCGTCTACCCGCACCAGGAAGCGAGGCGGCGCCGCTGCTGTGTCTCCGAGCGCGGCGTGTCGCGCGGCGTCGAACGGGTCGACGACGGCCCGCTCGTACTCGAGCGTGCCGAGCTTGCGCCGGACGCGCTGAGCAAAGCGCACAGGCGGCGACGGGTATGGCCGGGAGCGCACGGCGGCGCGCACGGCGGCGCGCACAGCAGGCGAGCTCAGGGGGTCGCTCGCCGCGGTGCCGGGGCCGAGCAGCAGTCGCGCGCTGCGAAGCTCGTCGGCGTGTGAGCGCTCAGACACCGGCCAGCACCTGTTCGTAAAGCTCGCCGGTGCGGCTGGCTATCACCGACCAGGCGAAGTGCTCGTCGGCGAACCTGGCTCCCTCCTCGCCGCGGCGCCGGCACTCCGGCCAGCCACCGTCGATGCTGGACGCCAGCGCGTCGACGAGCGCGTCGATGTCCGCGCGCGGGCAGACCCAGCCTGTCTGCCCGTCGATGACCGCCTCGGGCAGCCCGCCAACCGGGTAGACGATCACCGGCCGGTGAAAGCCGTAGGCGAGGAGCAGGACACCGCTCTGGCTGGCGAGTCGGTAGGGCAGCACGACCGTGTCCGTGGCGGCGAACAGCTGCGCTGCCTCGCGCATCTCCAGGAAGCCCTCTCGCACGGTCACGCGGTCGGCCAGCTCGGGGCTTTGCAGCTGCGGTGTGAGGGCGGCGAGCGCGCCGTCGTCGTGGCCGCCGATCAGCAGGTGCAGGGTGGGCAGCCGTTGCATCGCCTGGACGACGTCGGCGAGGCCCTTGTCCGCGCGCAGTTGACCGAACACCAGCGTCACGGCAGCGTCCGCGGCGATCCCCAGCGCGTCACGCGCGCCGTCGCGCTCGGCCGCGCCGCCGGTGCGCGCCAGACCGCCGTACTCGCCGTGTGGGATGACGACCGTTCGCGCGCGCACGGCGGGCGGGAGCAGCGCCAGGTCGGCTTGCGTGTGGACGATCGTGCGGGCGGTCATGCGTCCTCCCACTCGCAGGATCAGCCGCCGCGTGCGCTCCAGCCTGCCGGATCGCTCGACGATGCCGTGCAACGTCTGCACCACCGGGGAGCCGCCAAGGCGCAGGCAGGCGATCGCCGGCAGACCGAGCTCGGGGATCTCCCAGCCTTGGGTGTGGACGATGTCGGCTTTGCTTGACAGGCGAGCCAGTTGTGGCAGCGACAGCAGGAAGCGCACGCCGTTCAGGAGCGGGCCGAGCCCACACCGGCGCAAAACGCGCCGCGTGCGCCCGTCGCCGCGCAGGTAGTGAAACACGGGATGCACTGAGATCCCTGGGGTCTGTGCATAGAGGTGGTCATCGGCGGTTGCCAGGTCGACCGACCAGCCTGCCTGTGCCAGCGCGCGGGCCAGCTCTTGCGCGTAGTCCGCCACACCTCCGCGTCCGCCCTGCTCGACTATCAGCAGGCGCCTGTGCGGCCTGGCACTCATGAGTGCGGACGCGCGTGCGAGGCCGCGGAGGCGATCGCATCGTCAAGCAGACCCTCGATCAGTGCTGCGACCACCGGCGCAGCGTAGGTGCGCTCGGCGTGAGCGCGCGCTGCTGCGCCCTCGCGCTGCGCGCGCTGGGGATCGTCGATGTAGCGCATCAGTAGCGCCCGCAGCGACGCCGGGTCGTTCTCAGGATCGGCGATGGCACCGAGCTCGGGGGTGATCATGTCGGCGACGCCCTCGGCGCCGGTCGACAGGCATGGGCGCCTGGCGAGCATGCCCAGGATCACCGCGCGTGGCGCTCCCTCGGTGGGGCTGGGGCAGAACACGGACACATCGAACGCCGAGAGCACGTCAGCGACGTCGCTGCCTGGCGTGGCGATGAAGTGGGCGCGCTCGCCCAGCGGCGCGGCCAGGGCCCGTAGCTGGGACTCGGTCTCGCCGGAACCGGCGAGGATCAGGTGTACGCGAGGGTCCTCGAGCTCGCGCACGGCACTGACAACCACGTCGTTGCGCTTCTTGGGGTGAAAGCGGGAGATGCAGCCCACGACGAATGCGTCTGCGGGGATTCCCAGCTCGGCGCGCACGCGTGCGCGCCCCTGCTCGCTGTACTGGATGTCATCGGTGCGCAGCACGTTTGGCACCACCACGACCTTCTCGGGCTCCACGCCGACGTCGAGCACCGAGCTCCTGGTCCCGGCGGAGACGGCCATCACCAGTGCGGCGCCACGGGCAGCCGCCAGGTACGCGCTGCGTGGCAGTCCCCGACGCAGCGGAAACGGCACCGGACCCCACTCTGCCCACACGACCGTCCGCCGCAGCTGCGCCGGCAGCATGCGCGCCAGCAGCTGCTCCTTCTTGTAGTGGACGAGCAGCACGTCGTAGGGCTCCTGTGCGCGAAGCGCGCTACGCAGGCGCCCCAGCAGCAGCGGCCAGCGCAACGCCAGGCCGATCCAGCTGGAGGTGGACAGCTTGGGGCCGAGCGCGATCGGCTGCACACTGACGTCGGTGTCGCGCCCGATCTCCAGCTTGTCGGTGAGGACCACCGTGTGGTGCCCGCGATCGTGGAGCGCCTGCAGCATCTCCACGGCTGCGAACTCGGCGCCACCGCTGGAGTCGGTGGTCATGACGCTGACGATCTTCATCGCCGCGATTATCTCTGCTGTCCAGGACGGGCAGCAACCGGCCGGCGCGCAGGGGCGACGCCGCCGTGTCCACCACGCCCGCTGCGACGCCGCGCCCCCCAACGCCGCGCCCGGCGACAGGCGTTCAGGTGGTGCGAATGATCAGCACCGAGCAGGGTGCATGGTGAGACACCTTGTTGGGCACTGAGCCCAACAGGAAGCGCTTGGCCCCGGTCATGCCCTTGTTGCCGACGACGATCAGGTCCGCCTCCCGCTCCTCGGCGATGTCCAGGATCGCGTCGGCCGGGTCGCCCTGGCGCGGGTACACGTCGACGCTCACGCCTGCCTCGCGCGCGAGAGCAGCAGCTGCCTCGAGCTTCACGTCGACGTCCTCGCGCGGGTTGATCGCCCACTGCAGGTCCTCGGGGGCCTGGCGGCGTTCCTCGCTCAGTCGCTGCGCCGGCACAGGCTCGTACGCGCTTACGAGCTCCAGCTTGGCACCGACTGCACGAGCGAGGTCCACGGCTTGACGTACGGCCTGGTTTGCCGTATCCGAGCCATCGGTTCCAACCACGATCGATTTGAACATCACTCTCCCTTGCGTTGTCGGGACGGCGTCGCTGCCATGGCCGGCGAGGCGATCATATCCGTGCGCGAGGGTGCTGGATAGAGGAGCAGGTGGTTGAGCTGCGCGCGCACTAGATTACGACGAGACGATGATCGACCTGCACTGCCACGTGCTGCCGGGGATCGACGACGGCCCCGAGACGATCGAGCAGTCGCTCGGGCTCGCGCGCGCAGCGGTCGCGGTGGGCATCCAAACAGTGGTGGCCACCCCCCATGTGAACTCGCGCACCCCCAACGACGCCGCGACGATCGCAGGTCTCGTGGACATGCTCAACGCGCGACTGGCTGAGGAGCAAGTGGACCTTGAGGTCCTGCGGGGCGGCGAGATTGCGATCAGCCACGTCGCTGAGATAGAGCCGGCGGAGCTTGCGCGGCTCGGTCTAGGCGGCGGCCCGTGGCTGCTGATCGAGCCGCCGTTCACGCCGGTGGCCATCGGGCTGGAGAGTCTCCTACAGGGCTTGCAGCGCCAGGGACACAACGTGGTGCTCGCCCATCCCGAGCGGTGCCCGGCGCTGCAGCGCGACCACAAGACGGTGCGCACCCTGGCGGAGGACGGGGTCCTGATGTCGATCACGGCAGGGTCGCTAACCGGGCGCTTCGGCAACAGCGTGCGACGCTTTGCCTTGGAGCTGGCGCAGGAAGGGCTGATCCACAACGTGACCTCCGATGCCCACGACAGCGTCGTGCGCCCGCCGGGTCTGGCTGAGCAGCTCGAGCAGGCAGGACTGGCACCGTTGACCGATTGGCTCACGCAAATGGTCCCGGCGGCAATCGTGGCCGGCGAGCAGATCCCGCCTCGGCCTGCCGGGGCGCGCGTCGGCGGGCAGCGGCGCCGGCGCGGCTGGCGCCTGCGCCGTTGAGACTCAGCGCCCCCCGTTGAGCTCAGCGCGCGCCGTTGAGACTCAGCGCCCCCCGTTGAGACTCTCAGCGCCCCGTTGTGACTCAGCGCGCGCTGGAGAGCGCGCAGTGGGTGGCTTGCAGGGCCCACACACCGACGCTCTGGCGCACCTGGACGTGGCAGTGGCTGCGCGCCCAGGCAACGGCAGCACCGTCCCTGGGGTTGCCCTGCAGCAGTTCGTCGACCTCTGAGACGATCATCCAGACGGTTCCGTGCCCGGCCCGGGCCAGGCGCGCGAAGGTGGCGGCGCTGGGTGGCCCGTCGGGGACGCTGCCGTAGCCGGTGCGGTCCTTGAAGCCGACGAAGCCGCGCGGGCAGCGGCTCGTCGTCGCCACTCTTGGACGACGAGGTCGCCGTTGGCAGCGCGGAAGGCTGGGTCGTAGTAGCCGAGCGAGGGCAGCACCAGCGCGTCGTCGATGATCGTGGGCTGGCCGGGAGCGCGCTCGGCGCGCAGCCATGCGGCGATGGGCGGCCAGTTCTCCTGCAGGTAGCTCCGTTGATGCGCATCGGCGACACCGGCCGCACAGATCACTATGGCCACGCAGGCGCTGGCCATGGCGATGCCGCGCGGGCTGTGCCACAGGCGCTCGGCGCCAAGCGCCAGTGCCAGGCACAGGCCGGGCAGCGACAGGATCGCGTAGCGCGGCCAGAAGACTGGCTCCACGAACGAGATGACCAGCAGTACGACTGCGGGCAGCAACCCCCAGCAGAGCGCCATCGCGAGCGTGCCGCCCAGGACCGCTGCGCGACCGCGCCGGATGATCCACAGCGCCGCCCCGACGAGCACGACGGCGGCGAGCAGCGTCGCCCAGCGCACGGCTGTCAGGCCGGAGAAGCCGGCGCTGAATTCCTGCAGCGCGAGCGTGACGAGCGAGCGATCGGTTTTCGGCAGCCAGTACAGCGCGTCGCGGCGGCTGCGAGCGACTGCTGCGGCGACCAGTAGCGGCAGGCAGCAGACGAGCACCGCCGGCAGCGACCACAGCCAGCGCCGGAACCCCGCTCGTCCGGCCCGCCAGGCGATGAGCGCCTGTGCCGGCAGTGCCAGCGGCGCGGCGAAGATCTCGCAGTAGGCCAGCAGCGTCATTGCTGCCACGTACCCGACCCACGCTGTGCGCTTGCTGCCACGATCGAGCGCTCGCGGGAGCGCGCCGAATGCCAGCGCGGCGCTCAGCATGACCAACGAATAGGACCGAGCCTCCTGGCCGTACCAGACGGCCATCGGGTTGAGCGCCAGCAGTCCGGCGGCCAGCAGCGCGGCCGCGGGCGTGGTGAACCGGCGTGCCGCCCACCACAGCGCCGGCACGCTGAGCGTCCCGGCGAGCACCGCCGGCAGGCGCAGCAGCGTCTCGCTGGTACCGAAGATCCGGATCAGCGGCCACAGCACGATCGAGTAGGGCGTGCCGTTGGCTTCATAGCCAAACAGCGACAGCATGTGACCGAAGCTGCGCTGAGCGAGCGCCAGCGAGTACGTCTCGTCGGTGAACAGGCTGCGTGACAGGCTGGTCACGCGCAACGCCAACGCCACGGTGGTGAGCGCCAGCAGCACCCACGCCTCGGTGCGGGCAACGCTGGGGGTGCGCTCAACGTCCTGCGCCGGCGGCCGTGTCGATCCTGCGCTGAGCGTGTGCGAGGACATCTGCTTGGCCTATGCCAGCTTGGTGATCGCCACGATCATGCCGATCACGACGAACACGACGATCGCAATCTGCATCCAGATCCACGTGGGCGACATCGCTGGATAGCCTACTTCTAGACCGCTCGCGGGCGCCTGCAGCGGGTCCCCTGCTTGGACGACTATCGTATTCGTCATGCACAGGCGCGTCCCCAAGGTGGCGGTCGGGACAGCGCTTGCCATCTGCGCGCTGGCGAGCGCTGCCGCCGGGGCGGGTGCCGTTCAGGGCAGTAGCTCAGCGGCGAGCGCCACGCCGGCGGCAAGCTCGTTACTGGCTGGCGTGAATATCGACAGCGTTGGTCGCGGCTCGACGCCGGCGCAGGCGACCAGTGTGGTGGCTGACGCGCGCACGCTCCACGCCAAGGTCATCCGCATTGAGATCCCGTGGGCGGTGTTCGAGCCGCTGAGCCCTGCCCCTGAACGCATCGAAGCGGGCCCACTGGCGTACACCGACCGCCTGCTTGCCAGCGCCGGCGCGGCCGGCATCCGCGTGATCCTGGACGTCGACGACACGCCGTGCTGGGCGTCCTCCGCACCTAGCTCGCTGCTGGCGAACTGCAGGCCGCTGCGCCAGAGCGGCGCGCCAACGCGTGGCCGCCCGAGCGACCCGGCGGCGTACGCGACATTTGTCGTCGTTCCTTGCCGCGTCGCTACGCGACGGAGATGCCGGTCATTGAAGTATGGAACGAGCCGGATCAGTCCAACGAAGCGTATTTCGCGGGCCCGAACAAAGCCGCAGCGCTACGCGGCTGTCCTGCGCGCGGCGTACACGGCGGTCAAGGCCGTGGATCCGAACATACCGGTGCTCGCCGGCTCGCTGGTGGCCTCCAACGGCAAGTTCCTGCGCGAACTGTACGCGGCAGGCATCAAGGGCTACTACGACGGCTTGGCCGTCCACTTACTACAACCTGACGCTCGGCTCGCTGCGCTCGATCCATGAAGTCCAGCTGGCCAACGGCGACACCAAGCCGCTGTGGCTGGATGAGTTCGGCTGGACCAGCTGCTGGCCGAAGCGGAAGATCGAGCAGGAACAGGGCTGCGTGACTGAAAAGGTTCAGGCGCTGAACATCACGAACACGCTGAGGGCGCTTGCGCGCACACCGTGGGTGGTGGCGGCGGCCCTGTACAAGCTTCAGGACTCCTACGGCGAAAACTTCGGCTTGATCTCAGCCACGGGGGCAGCCAAGCCGGCGTCTGCAGCGTTCATCCACGCCCTGAGCTCTCCGCTTGCCGCCATCAGCCCTGTGACCGTGCAGCCTGCGCCGCGCAGGCCAGCGTGTCATCGCCAGCGGCTCAGGGCCGGTGGGCGACTTCATGCAGCTTGAAGTCTTCAAGGGCAAGCTGCTGCGCTACAGGGCGCTGTTCACGCTGAATCGCTTCAACAGCTACTCGATTGCGCTGCCGTCGGTGCTTGGCACGCAGCGACCTGACGGTGCGCGTCTTCCAGTACTGGAGCGGACTCGCCAAGGCGGCCCACAAGACGATCTGAGCGGCCCGCAGCGTCCTGGCGGGGTGTGGCGGCGCGGCGGCGCCGTGGCGCGCGGTTTACTCGGCGTTGCGGAACAGCGCGACGAACGTCAGCGCAAGGATCTTCAGGTCCAGGCCGAGCGACCAATGGGCGATGTAGTAGTTGTCCCACTCGACGCGCTCGGCCAGCGAGGTCTGTCCACGTAGCCCGTGCACTTGCGCCCAGCCGGTGATCCCGGACTTGACGCGGTGGCGGTCGCCGTAGCGAATGATGTCCTGCCTGAACAGCTCCACGAACTCCGGGCGCTCCGGGCGCGGCCCGACGAGGCTCATGTCGCCGCGCAGCACGTTGAACAGCTGCGGCAGCTCGTCCAGTGACGTGCCGCGCAGAAAGCGCCCGACGGCGGTGCGGCGATCTTGACCCTCGACGCCTCCGGGCGCGATGTCCCCGGCCAGCAGGAAGTCCACGGCGCTGGTCTCCTGCTCGCCGTCGGTGGTGTCCAGGGGCGACAGGCGCATCGAGCGGAATTTGTAGAAGTCGAACACCTTGCCGTCGCGCCCGACACGACGCTGGCGGAAGAACGCGGGACCGGGGGAGCTGAGGCGCACGGCCAGTACCGCCAGCACGATCACGGGCGAGAAGATGATCAGCAGCAGCAATGCCAGCACGCGGTCGAGGGCGTGCTTGATGGCGAACTGCAGGCCCTTGGGGTCGACGGCGTTGAATGACAGCAGCGGCAGCCCGCCGACGGTGTCGTAGCCGACGCGGTCGTTGATCGTGTCGAACATGCGCGGCACCACCGAGACCTCGACGCCGAGCTCCTGGCAGCGCTGGATCAGGCGGCTGACGCGCGCGTCGGCGACGGAGGAGAAGGCGACGATCAGGTGCCTGACGCCGGTGTGCGCAACGGTCTCGTCGAGGTCGTCGATCGTGCCCAGCACGGGCACGTCGCGCCCGCCGACCTCGGCCACCGAGCGGGGGTCCTCGTCGAGGAACCCGATCGGGACGAGCCCGTACTCGGGGTGAGCATCCAGGCGCCGTGCCACCTGAGCACCGACTACCCCAGCGCCCATGATCAGCACCGACTTGCCCACCAGGTGGCGTTGGCGCGCCCAGCGCTGCGCAACCGACAGCGCGATGCGTCCGAGCCCGACGCCGAGCAGCGAGAACAGCCACGCGTGCAGCCAGTCAGTCTGGCTGGGCAGCTGCCCGTTCAACAGCATGCCGAGCGTTGCCACGGCCATTGCGGCCACAGACACGCCGCTCAACACCGGAGCGATTCCGTCGAGAACCAGCGCGCGCAGACGCGTGCGGTACAGGCCGCGGAGATAGAACAGCCCCATCACCACCGGCGGCAGCGCCAGCAGTGGCGCGCGCGCGGAAGAGATGTAAAGCGTGGCGTGAACGCCACCGAGGGCGATGATCAAGGCGGCCCACAGCACGATGAAGTCCACTGTCGGGCGCACCACGCCCCACCCGTGACCCTCCAGCGCCCATTGCAGCGGCCCGGTGAAGCTTCGACGCCACAGCGCTGTCGGCGCCGGCGCATCGTGCGTCAGCTCACCGCCCCGTAGCGGCAACGTCGTGGAAGTCTGTTGGGTGATTCGCGTGCTGTCCATGGAGCTCGGCGTCCTGTGCCTGGTGGCCTCTAGTTACTTAGTCGGGTTCTACGTCGCATCGCTTGAGCGGCCGTCCCGTCCCCATGGTTGGCGCGCGCCAACCTCCTCGTCAGCGCACCCGTCAGGAAGAGCATCCCGAGCGCAAGCAGTATGTACAGCTCATCGGCACCTGACAGCCCCAGCGGCTGCGATCCGCCTGCAGCAGCGTGCGAAACACTTGACCCATATACGCGGGAATACGGATGAGTGCCGCCGGCGGATGCCTTTTCGGCAGCTCCGTGCAGCTGTCTCTCTCTTGCGCCCGAGCCGGAGGCCGGCGAACCGCCGGCTGCTCGGCTGTGGCTCCGACCCGCGTGCGGCGCAGCGGCCACGAATCCGCCCTGGGAGCCGGCGGCCGGCGATTGCGCCACGGCGGGCCCTTCTGCGATGGAGCCGCTTGCTCTGCCTGCGTTGCTGGAGCCGCCACCACCCCCGGCGCCGCCTTTGCCGGAAGGACCGTTGACGAGGGCTGAGCCGAGGATCTCCTGGTTGCCCTCACCCGGACCGCCGTAGCCGCTGAGGAGCGAGCCGGCAAAAGCGGCGGCGGGAAGCAGCCCGGAGACGCACAGTGCGGCCACGGCCACGATAGTGATCGTGTGACGAGTGTTTGTCATGCGTCCGTGCCCTGAAATCCCTTCTGGCCCGAGCAAGCTCTGCTCCTATCCGTGCCACGTATTCGTCGTCACCTCGACCCCCCGATCGCCAGGTTCTTGAGCTTCGGCTGCTCGGCATCGACGAATCGACGAGTATTGGCCCACACGCTACCGAAGCATGCCCCCTATGTCGAGCAAATTCCGCCCGCTGCATGCGGAATTTCGGAAGCCGCTATTCGAGTTGTTGAGCTTTGAGCAGGATCAGGCGGTTCAATTCATCGATGTCCACACGCCGTCCTTCGCGCACCACGCTCAGGGCCTGGACGGCCAGCGGTTCCCGCGGGGTCAGTTGCTTGGCGCGCGCCAGAAACCGAAGCGCAGCGGCACGCCGCCCACTTGTCGAGGCAATGGCGCCCCGCTCGAGCGTGGCATATGCGTCGCCGGGGTCCCGTGCGAGCGCCAATGAGAACTGGTGGTCGGCGCGGGCGAGTTCGCCGTAGCGCAAGGCGATGCTGCCGGCGGTGAGGTTGGGCTGGTCGCTGAGCGGGTTCAGGTCGGCAGCGTCGCGCAGCCGCGCGTAGGCGGCCTGCGGAGCGCGCGTCCAGATGTGTGCCGCGCTCTGCACCTCGAGCTCGCTCAACCAAGGCAACGCCAGCGACACGGCGGCGGCGGCGGCGGCGGCGGCGGCGGCGGCGAGCGCTACCACCAGGCCGGCGCCGGCGAGCGCAAGCCGCTGCCTGCGGTCACCGGCCGAGCGCACATCGGCGGGCGCCGGCGCCTCAGCAGGGGCAGGCCCATCGGCAGGGGCAGGCGCCTCGGCAGGGCCAGGCCCACCGGCGGGAACGGGCGCGTGCGCAACGGCGGGCAGGACGCGTGCAGGGGCGAGCGCGCATGCGAGGCCGAGCAGGGCAAACGCTGGGGCGCCCAGGCCGGCGAACTCCCAGAACCAGTCGAACGACCCGTGGACGACCCAGTAGGCGAATCCGGCCAGGGCAGCGCCGGCGAGGACGCGGACGAGCGGATCGGGGCTGCGCAGCGCGCGCGCTGCCGCCAGCAGGGCTGCGCCAAGGCCGACAAGCGCCAGCAGCGCTCCGACGAGGCCGGTCTGTGAGAGCGTGCGCAGCTCGACGCTGTGCGGGTAGTGAGGCGTCTCCTGGCTGCGGCCGTGGGCAAGGTACTGCTGTTCGAAGTTGTCGGCGCCAATCCCGACGACGGGGTGCGCAAGGAACTGATCGATGGCCACGCGGTAGAAGTCGTAGCGGCTGCTGCCAAGGCCGCTGGCCAGCCGGCTGCCGGTGGTGGGCTGCGAGGAGTAGCCGTGCTTGAAGCTGTTCCAGCCTTTTTCGACCCTCGTGACGGGGTTGCCGGCCACGGCCAGCCCACCGATGACTATTGCCACGAGCGCGATCAGCGCGACGGCACGCACGAGCAGGCGCAGTTGCTTGCGCGAGCGCTGGGGCAGCTTGTGCCGGGACTCGAAGGCAGCGGCCAGCGCTACCACCAGCCCGACAGCTACGGACGCCAAGAACATGGCTTTGGTGGCGCTGTGCAGGGTGGCGGGCACGACGGCCCCGTTGTGCAGGTGATCGCCGACTTGCAGGACGGCCGGTGCTGCAGCTGCGATCCCGGCGGCGACGGGCACGAGCAGGACGAACGTGCGCGTGCGCCCGGGGAGCAGTGCGAACACCAGCACGAGCATCACGGGCGTGGCATACAGCGAGCCGCGACTCTGGCTGAGCAGCGCCACCTCGGCCAGCAGCACGGCGCCGCCGGCCAGCAGGCCGCGCACCCCCCAGGGCAGGCGCTGGCTACGCGCCAGCAGTAGCGCCGGCCAGAAGGCCATCAGCCACTGTGCGGCGTTGGCGTTGGCGTAACCGGTCGGATATTCCAGGCGTCCACCGGGAAGCATGGACTCCAGGCGTGAGCTACCGGCGGCGTTCACGTGCAGGGCGGTGACGGCGGCCAGTGCGATCAGCGCGAGCGTCCAGAAGCCGAGCAGCAACGCTGCGGTGTTGCCGCGCTGGCGCCACAGCGCGAACAGCGCGAACACCAGCAGGTACAGCAGTGTCCGGTTGGCGCCTTCCCAGGCGTTGCCGGTGTCGGCTGCCCACAGGATGGACAGGTAGCTGAGGGCTGTATACGCCGCCAGGGCAGCTAGTGCGATCCACACGGGCGTGGGGACCTCGGCCACGCGCAGCTTGACAACACCCAGCGCGATGCCCAGCAGCGCCAGCACGATCAGCGCGCCGGGCGCCCAGTGGGTGACGGGGTAGCCTGCCTGGTCGGTGGCCCAGACGACGAACAGCACGAGCGCGGCCAGTGCCGGCACCGTCGCCGGCGACGTCCGCAGCGACGCCGTGAGCTTCGGTGTCATCGATCCCACAATAATCCCCGGTGTGGAGGACTCCGCCGCACTGGTCCGGTTTTACGACGACGCGTATTCGCGCGAGCCGGCAGACGCTGCCCGCTACGCGCGCTGGCGGGCGCTCAGTGCGGTCGGCAAGGCAGACCACGTGATCGCGCTTTGCACGCGTGCTGGCATCAATCCGGCGAGCACGCTGGAGGTCGGCTGCGGCGACGGCGCGCTGCTGTGCGAGCTGCATGGCCGCGGCTTTGGCGGGGTTCTGTCGGGCGTGGAGATCACGCAGGCAGCGGTGGACATCGCCGGTGGGCGCGCGGGGATCGAGTCGGTGGAGCTGTACGACGGGCTGCATCTGCCGGTCGCCGACGGGTCGTACGAGCTGGGCGTGCTGTCGCACGTGCTCGAGCACGTGCCCGACCCAACAGCGCTGTTGCAAGAGGTCGCCCGCGCCTGCCGGGCGGTGGTGGTGGAGGTGCCGCTTGAGGCCAACTGGTCGGCGCGGCGCGCCGGCAAGCGCGAGCACGCGGCGGAGGTGGGTCATCTGCAGCGCCTGGACCATGCGGCCATCCGGGCGATCGTGGGGCGTGCCGGCCTTTGGGTTGCGGGCGAGCTCGATGACCCGCTACCGCTTGAGGTGCACCGCTTCTTTGCCACCACTCCCGGCGGCCAGGCGACGGGTGCGGCCAAGTGGGCTACGCGAGCTGCGCTTCAGCGCGTGGCGCCATCGCTGGCGCGGCGGGTGTTCACGCTCCACTACGCCTGTCTGTGCCTGTCGCCGGCTGGGTAGCGGCGGAGAACAGCAGCGCGAGCACCCGGCCCATGAGCTCGTCGGGGACGGCCTGTGGATCGGCGAGCTTCTGGCGGGCGATGCCGTCGGCTAGTGCGTCGATCGCCACGGCCATCTGCTCGGCGGGCAGCGCCAGCTCCAGATCGAACTCGCGCACGCCGTCGGCGATCAGCCGCGTCAGGACCTGGCGCATCTGCGCGAAGCGCTCGGCCACCTTGGGGCGGACGTTGGGGTCGCGTACGCCGTAGGCCCAGAACTCCATGAACAGCAGCAGCAGCTCGGGCTCGCGCTCGATCATTGTCATCCATTGGCGCGCGCCGCCTGTGGCGCGCTCGCTGATGGACGCCTGCTCGCGCACGGCGTCCTCGATCTCGCGGGCGTGCTCGTCGATCTCGCGCTCCATCAGCACCAGGAACAGGTCCTCCTTGCCGTCGAAGTTCGAGTACAGCGCCCCGGTGGAGAACCCGGCCTCGGAGGCGATCTCCTCGACGGACGCACCGTGGAAGCCGCTGCGCGCGAACACGCTACGGGCGGCTCCCAGCAGGCGGTCGCGCGTGTTCGCTCGGCGCTGCTCGCGGGTCAGGCGCGCGCCGGCTGCGCTCTCGTGCGCGTCCTGCTGGCTCGGTGGCGCCTCCATCGTCTGCAGTCTACTTGACTTGACAGAACGGGTGTTATTTCGATAGCGTTCGTTATCTGATTCGGACTACAGGACTACAGGAGTGAGAGGAGCGACACGTGATGGCGACCTTGACGAGCTCGACAGCGCCTGATGCCAGCGTTGCCAGCCTGCCGGCTGATGCGATCTCCTACGAGGATCTGTATGCGCGCTGGGAGCGCGGCAACTGGTCGGCGACGGAGCTGGACTTCACTGAGGACGCCCGCCAGTGGCGTGAGGACTTCACTGACTTCGAGCGTCAGGCAGCGCTGTGGAACTACTGCCTGTTCTTCTGGGGCGAGGACGCGGTGGCGGACAACCTGTCGCCGTACATCGACGCGGCGCCGCGCGAGGAGCAGAAGTACTTCCTGGCCACGCAGCAGGTGGACGAGGCCCGTCATGCGGTGTTCTTCAAGCGCTTCATGCACGAGGTGTGCGACATCGGCGACGGCTCCATGTCCAGTGGCCTGCAGGCGGTCAGGCCGCAGCTGACGTCGGGCTTTCGCAAGATCTTCGACCGCTTGGACCGCATGGCGGAGGAACTGCGCGCGGACCATTCCCCGGCGAAACTGGCTGCTGCGGTGACGCTGTACCACATCGTTGTCGAGGCGGCGCTGGCGCAGCCGGGCCAGCACTTCATCTGCGGCTACCTGGAGAAGCGCGACCAGCTGCCGGCGTTCCGCGAGGGCATGGCCAACATTGCCGCGGACGAGCAGCGCCACATCGGCTTCGGCGTCAAGCTCCTGTCGGACCTCAACCGCGAAGACCCGGTGCGCGTGCCCAAGGCGGTTGCTCAGATCCTGCGTGACGTCACCCGCTATACCGCCCAGGTGCTGATGCCCCCGGGCTGGGACGAACGCTACATAACGGTGTTCGGCGCGACATACGACGAGGTCGGCGTTGAGGGCCTGACGTCGATGACCACCAAGCTGCGCTCAGCGGGCCTGGCCATTGACACGCTCCCGGGCCCGGCGCTGCTGCTGCCGGGACTTTCGCCGCTTGAGACATCCCAGCGCGGTCGTGCGCTGGCGAAAGCGGGGATCATCGGCGTTCGCGAAGGGCCCACCCTGCGCGACAGGGACACGGTGGCGCTGCTGTTCGACACGATCCGCCGCCAGGTCAACCCCGATCACGGGCTCAAGCGCGCCACGACGTTTCAGTGGGATTTCACCGATCGTGACGTCCCGGCGTGGCACCTTGTGGTGAACAACGGCTCCAGCACCGTCCAGGAGGGGGAGGCGCCCAGTCCGGACTTGCGGCTGCGCGTCGCCTACCAGGACTGGGCGGACATCATTGGAGAACGCTTGGACCCGCGTCGTGCGTTGGCCACCGGCAAGCTGCGCCCGCGCGGCAACCCGCTGGCGCTGGCGCGGCTGGGCAAGGTCTTCCCCAGAGGCTGAGCGAGATAAACTCGACGCGTGGCCGAGGCTCGTGATCGCGACGCTCTCTCGCGGGACGAATTCGCGAGTGCCGTACGCGACAGCGAAAACAGCCACCGCGCGCACAACGACCACCACCCCCACGGGGGCTATCACCCGGACGCCTTCCGGCATTACGTGCGCGAACGGGCACTGCTGTCTGCGCTTGACTCGATGAGCTTTGCCAGCGTCCTGGACGTGGGCTGCGCGGAAGGCTATTTCATGAAGGTGGTCCAGGATCGGTTCGGCGCGGAGGCCTGGGGTGTGGATCTTTCCGACGGCGCGTTGAAGCGGGCGCGCGAGCTGTACGGGTTCCCGGTGGCTGCCGCGGAGGCTACGCACCTGCCGTTCGCCGATGGCAGCTTTGACCTGGTGTTCTCAACGGAGGTGATTGAGCACGTGCTCGACGCGGAGCTGATGATCGCTGAGATGCGACGCGTCTCACGCGGCATGGTGGTGGTCACCACGCCCATCAGCCAGAGCGCCGACGAGCATGAGCCGGACTTCAACCTTGAGGCGGAGGGGCACATCAACAACTTCGACCCGGCCACAGTTCGCCGCCTGTTCGGGCCGCAGGCGACGCTGGGGAGCTTCCGCTGCAACGCCACGCTGGCCATGATCGTGGCCTTCGGACGCCACCTGCCTGCGGGCGTGCGCGACGTCTTCTACGACCTCGACCACACCGTCTCTCAGCGCTGGGGCACGCCGGCAAATCGCATCAAGCCGCTGCGCAACCGCGACTGGCTGATCACCGTCCCGGCAGGCAGCGAGGGCGAGGGCGCCCTCGAATGGCGCTGCCCGGCATGCCATGCAGCGCTGGCGGAGCAGCCGGATCTCCTGCAGTGCACCAGCTGCACCAGGACCTATCCGGTGGAGGCAGGCGTGCCGGACTTCTTCAAGGGGAGCGCCGCGGCGTAAGCTGGGCGGTCTCCGGTCGGGCGTGGTGAGCGTCGGGTGCCCCGCCGAACATACAGGTCCGCTTCAACACGCCGTATAGCGATGGTTATACAGCGTGTCTCTGCAGTTACTCTCCCCACACACAGGCCGTCATACGATGGCTATACAGCGTATCTCTGCAGTACTCCCTCCCACAAGCCCGCAATACGATAGTCATACAGCGTTTCTCTGCGGCTACTCGCATCCCACAAGCCTGCAATACGATAGCTATACAGCGTTTCTCTGCGGCTACTCGCATCCCACAAGCCGGCAATACGATAGTTATACGGTGTGGCGTTGGCGATAAATAACGGCAGACGGACATCGCTCCGACGGCCGTCGTCGAAGTCGCGCCGCGCTGGGAGACGAAAACGGGCGCCGGAGCGACTACCCGGGTGCGAACTCGCGCTCGGCGGCGGCTGAATCGCCACTGGACGACCCGGCGGCTGACTGCCCACCATCTGCTGCGTTATTGCCGCTGGTGGCACTGGGGGTTTCAACGGCAGATGCGGGCGCCAACGATGCCGAGCGCGCCGTGGAGACCCGATGCGCGGCGACAGCAGTAGCCGATCCGTGGGCGCCGGCCGCGGATGCTTGCTCAGGCCCGAACTCGCGGCTGGCCTTGCTGGCAGGTGTCAACGGAGCGGTTGCGCCGCCTGCAGAGGGCCGGGAGGCAGCGGCGGCACGAGCGCCGGCGCCAAGGGCATCGAGCTGGTCCGCGGCGTCGGCGGGCGCGACGGCGACTGGGTTGTTATGAGCTCGAGCGGCGGGATGCTGCGCGTGGCTGGCGCCGGGCGCGTGATGACCGTTGTCAAGTGCTACGCACCCGGCTCCGACGCTGAGCGCGAGCAGGCATCCTGCGGCGAGCTTGGCGGTCAGCGGGCCGGCTCCGATCAGCCAGCCCCCACCGGCTGCCCCACCGACACCAGCGCCGGCGCCGGCGCCGGCAGCCCCGGATGCGGACACGGCCCCGCCGATCGCCCGCCCAGCCTGCAGGCCACCGGCACCACCGGCACCGCCGACACCGCCGACACCGCCGCCGACACCACCGGCACCGCCGACACCGCCGGCTCCGCCGCCGACACCACCGACACCACCGACACCACCGGCACCACCGACACCACCGGCACCGGCAGCGGCAACGCCGCCGGCATGCGCCCCCTGGCCTGCGCGTAGGAGCACGGCGGCGCTGATGCCCCAGGGCAGGAACACGGGTGGCAGCGCGGCGGCGAGGCCGCGCAGTGAGACGACATAGGCGCGACAGGCGGGGCATTGTGCGTGGTGCATGAGCGCGAGCTGGTAGCGCCGGCCGTCGGGGTCGAGCATGCCGTAGGCGAGAGCACGCATGAGCGAGCCCTGCTCGTGGCACCAGTCGCCGTCGCGGATGCTCTGCACGAGCACGCCGACCTTGCCGGCGACGCCGAGGTGGCCGGGCCTGCGCCCGTCCATGAGCTTGCGCATGCGCGCCTCGCTGACACCCATGCGCGCGGCGGCTTCCGCGCGCGACATGCCCTGGAGGTAGCAGAGCGTGGCGGCCTCGCGCTCGCGGCCATCCAAGCGACCGCACAATCCCTCGAACAGCTGGCGCAGCCGCATGCGGTCGTCGAGATCGGCGGCGAGGTCGGGCTCGCTGACGCCGACTGTCTCCGTCTCAGACCGGGTGTCGCTCCCATGGCCGGCGGCTGCCTGCGGCCAGCGCACTCGATCGTGATGCGTGCTCCCGCTCGCTCGAAGCTCGTCGATGGCCCGGCGGAACGTGGCCAGCACCAACCACCCGACGGGGTTGGCGATCTCCTGTCCTTCCAGCGTGGCAGCGTAAAGGCCCTGCCAGGCTTGGGCGTAACAAGCCTGAAGATCGTCCTGGTCAAGGCTGGCGCCGCCGGCTTGCAGGCGCTGGCGCACACTGGCGAGCACCCTCCCTTGCAGCCTGTCGAACTGTTCGCGCAGTAGACGCTCGGCACGGTAGCGACGCACATGCAACGGACTCATCCAGCGTCAGATTACGGATATCGCCTGCCCGCAGGATTCCGTAATTCAGTCGTGCGAAAGATGCCTGCAAATCTCGAGGGTGCAAATCTCAGCGAAGCCTGCGCACCATTGCGGCGAGGACGAAGACCAAGCCGACGATCGCCACAAGAACAGCGACGTCCCCGGAGATTCGAGCAGTGGTATGCCGCGTGGTGGTCAACTGGATGACTGCGTAGACGGCGAAGATCAGCACGAGGCCGCCGAGAGCTACCGGGGCCAGCTTGCGGCGTCGGCGACGATCGAGCGGACCGGCCCAGACGTTGAACAGCATCGCGCCGCCGCCGCCTATCAGGCCTGAGCCGATGCTCGTCCAAGGCCGACTGAAGGCGATCAGGAATGCAATGCCGGTCGCGACTGCCAGCAGTCCGACCAGCGGGTGCGGTTTCTTGCTTTCCACGCTTGTGGGGTACCCGCTTGGAGATGGAGGAGCCGGCGGAAGCTGCCGCCGGTGGGACCCTACCCCACGAGCCCGATCTGCCCAAGGCTGACGTCCCGCATGTCCTGCCCGTCCTGCAGCGCGCGATGCCAGTCGACGACTAGTTGCAGCGCCTGATCGAGCCCCCATGCGGGGCGCCAGCCCAACAGCTGTTCGGCGGCGCTTGAGTCGAGTGCGAGGTGGCTGGCCTCGGGTGGGTTGGCGGCGTCGTCGGGCTGCCACTGCAGCTGGCCGTCCCACAGCTGGGCGAGCCGCTGGACGATCCAGCTGACGGGCTGTGCGTCGGCGGCGGGGGGCCCGAAGTTCCAGGCGCGGGCGGCGTGGCGATCGGGGCCTTGGACGAGCTCCTGCGCGAGGCGCAGGTAGCCGCTGAGCGGGCTGAGCACGTGCTGCCAGGGACGCACGGCACGCGGGTTGCGAAGCTTCAGCGGCCGGCGAGCGTCGAGCGCGCGCAGGGCGTCGGGCACGAGCCGGTCCTCGCCCCAGTCGCCGCCGCCGAGGACGTTGCCGGCGCGTGCGCTGGCCAGCTGCGGCGAGTGGGGCTCATGGAAGAACGATCGCCGGTAGGCGCTGACGATCAGCTCGGCGCAGGCCTTGGAGCTGGAGTACGGATCCGATCCGCCGAGCGGGTCGCCCTCGACGAACGGCCGCGAGCGCTGGCTGGAGTTCTCGTAGCACTTGTCGGAGGTGACGACGACGACCGCGCGCACCTCAGATCCGGCCTGGCGGATGGCATCGAGCACGTTGACGGTGCCCATGACGTTGACGTCGTAGGTGCCTGCAGGGTCGCGCAGCGAGCGCCTGACGACGGGCTGGGCGGCGAGGTGGAGCACGACCTCAGGACGGGCTTGCTCGAGCGCGTGGCGCACGGCATCGGCGTCTCGCACGTCGGCGCTGAGCTCGCGCATGTGCGCGCCGACGGCTCCGAGCTCATACAGGGACGGGCTGCGTGGCCGGCGACGAGCCACGCCGGTGACGTCGGCGCCGAGCGCCTGCAGCCACAGCGACAGCCAGGCGCCCTTGAAGCCGGTGTGGCCGGTGACGAGCACCGGCTGTCCCTTCCAGAAGTCGAGGTCGAGCGCCACGCGCCGGGTATCTTCACGCAATCCCCACGCCTCCCGCCCGCACCCCCTCCACGCCTCCCGCCGGCGCCCCCTCCACGTCGGCGCAGCCGGCTCCGCCTGCACCGCCGACGGCGGAGGTCCTGGGCGTCCCGCTGGCGATCTCCGACTACGAGCAGGTGCTGGACTGGATGGAGGCGATGATCGCGGCGGACGCGCGTGGGTATGTGACGGCGGCGGCGGTCAACCTGGTGATGCTGTCGCAGGAGGAACCGGAGACGATGGCGGCGACGCTGGCGGCGTCGCTGGCGGTGCCGGACGGCATGCCGCTGGTGTGGGCGCTGCACGCGCTTGGGCACCCTGGCGCGACCCGCGTGTATGGGCCGGACCTGATGGCGGCGTTCTGCGCGCGCGCGGCAGGCAACGGCACGCCGATGTACCTGTACGGGGGCCGCAACGATGAGGCAAGGCAGCTGCTTGAGGAGCGGCTGCGCGAGCGCTTCCCGGGAATTCAGATCGTGGGCGGCTCCTCGCCGCCGTTCCGCGTGTTGAGCGCTGAGGAGGACGAGCATGAGATTGACTTGATCAACGCATCGGGTGCAGCTGTGGTGTGGGTGGGTACCGGTCAGCCGCGCCAGGAGCAGTGGATGCACCGCATGCGCCGGCGCCTGTCGCCGCCGCTGCTGGTGGGCGTGGGCGCGGCGTTTGACTTCCATGCGGGCCTGGTGTCGCAGGCGCCGACGTGGATGCAGCGCAACGGTCTCGAGTGGGCGTATCGCCTGTCGCGCGAGCCGCGTCGGCTGTGGCGGCGCTACGCGCGCTACAACCCGTTGTTTGTGATCGGCTTCACGCGTCAGTACGTTCGCTACCGTCGGGGGCGATGAGCAGGGTTCTGGTCACGGGCGGCGCGGGCATGATCGGCGCTGCGGTCGTGAGGAGGCTGCTGGCGGACCCTGACTATGAGGTGCGGGTGGCGGACGCGCGGACGGTGGCGCAGTGGATGCGCGAGGGCTGCGAGGTGCACACGGGGGACCTGCGCATCCCGCGGGAGGCGCGCGCGGCTGTGCACGGCTGCTCGCATGTGATCCACCTGGCTGCGATCGGCGGCGGGCTGGCGAACGGCGCCAGGATGGCGTACACGCTGACGGAGGCCAACAACGCGCTTTGCAACACGGTCATCCGGGCGACGGTTGATGCGGACGTGGAGCGCTTTGTGTACGTGTCGTGCGCGGCGGTGTTCGAGCGGGCGGAGCTGTTCCCGACGCCGGAGGACTATCTGCGGGATTGCCCGGTGGCGCTGTCACCGTATGGCTTTTCCAAGCTCACCGGCGAGATGTGCTGCCGCGCGGCCCACGACGAGCACGGCCTGCCGTACACGATCTGCCGCCCGTTCGACGTGTACGGCCCGGGCGAGGTGCCGGACGCGGAGCCTGGTGTGGCGCATGCGGTTGCTGACCTGATCGGGAAGGTGCTGCGGGGGCAGCCGTCGCTTGAGGTCTTTGGCTCGGGCGAGCAGACACGGGCGTTCACGCACGTGGAGGACGTGGCGGAGGGGATCGTGACGGCGATGAGCTCGCAGGCGGGCGTGAACGAGGACTTCAACATCTCCTGCTCGCGCGAGCTGGCGGTGGCGGAGCTGGCGCGCATCGTGTGGACGGCGTGCGGCGAGGACTCCGAGGCGTTTGCGCTGGAGCATGTGCAGGCGCCGGAGCTGGACGTGCGGCGACGCTGCCCGTCGGTGGAGAAGGCCAGGCGGCTGCTGGGCTGGCAGGCGCGGATCGAGCTGGAGGACGGGATCGCGGAAACGGTGCGCTGGCTGCGCGAGCACCGGCCGATCACCGTCGCTCGATAGGCTCCCGCCCCATGCCCGACCGCCCGTCAGCGCTAATCACCGGTGTCACCGGCCAGGACGGCTCCTATCTGGCAGAGCTTCTGCTGGAGAAGGGCTATGACGTGCACGGCATGGTTCGCCGCGCGTCGACGGAGAAGTTCGACCGCATCGAGCACATCCGTGATCGCCTGACGCTGCACCAGGGCGACCTGCTGGATCAGCGCTCGCTGGTGGATGCGCTGCGCGCGTCGAAACCGGCGGAGATCTACAACCTGGCGGCGATGTCGTTTGTGGCGGTGTCGTGGATCCAGCCGACGCTGACGGCGGAGTTCACGGGCACGGGCGTGACGCGGATGCTGGAGGCGATGCGCGAAGTGTGCCCGGAGGCGCGCTTCTACCAGGCGTCTTCGAGCGAGATGTTCGGCAAGGTGCTGGAGGTGCCGCAGACGGAGACGACGCCGTTCTACCCGCGCTCGCCGTATGGCGTGGCGAAGGCGTACGGCCACTTCATCACGGTCAACTACCGCGAGTCCTATGACCTGCATGCGACGTCTGGGATCTTGTTCAACCACGAGAGCCCCCGCCGCGGGCTGGAGTTCGTGACGCGCAAGATCACCTGGCATGCGGCGGCGATCAAGCACGGCCTGCAGAAGGAGCTGCGCCTGGGCAACCTCGACGCGGAACGCGACTGGGGCTATGCGAAGGACTACGTGGAGGCGATGTGGCTGATGCTGCAGCGCGACACGCCGGAGGACTACGTGATCGCGACGGGCAAGGCGAACTCGGTGCGCGAGTGCTGCGAGGTGGCGTTCGACGAGGCGGGGCTGGGCGACTTCGAGCAGTACGTGACGATCGACCCGGCGTTCGTGCGCCCGGCGGAGGTCGACCACCTGATCGGCGACCCGGGCAAGGCGGAGCGCGACCTGGGCTGGAAGCCGCAGACGAGCTTCGAGGAGCTGATCCGGCTGATGACGCGCGCGGACCTCGAGCTGCTGGCACCACGCTGAGCGCGATGGGGGTGCCGCTGTTCGACACCTCGACGCCACTGATCCCGCTGCGCGAGGAGCTGCGCGCGGCGGTCGAGCGGGTGCTCGACTCCGAGCGCTACATCCTCGGTCCCGAGGTGACCGCGTTCGAGCACGAGTTCGCTGCCTACTGCGGCTGCGAGCACGCGGTCGGGGTGGCGAACGGCACGGATGCGATCACGATCGCGCTGCGGGCGATGGGCGTGGGCCCGGGCGATGAGGTGGTGGTGCCGTCGTTCACGTTCTACGCCTCCGCGGAGGCGATCCCGCCGACGGGCGCGACGCCGGTGTTCTGCGACGTCGACCCGGACACGTACTGCGTTACGGCTGAGACCGTCCGCGCGGCGCTGACCCCGCGCACGAGGGCCGTCATCGCGGTGCACCTGTTCGGCAACGTAGCTCCGATCGCGGAGATCGAGGCGCTCGGCGTGCCGGTGCTCGAGGACGCGGCGCAGGCGGCCGGCTCGACCACGCAGGCCGGGCGCCCGGGAGCACTGGGCACGGCGGCGACGTTCTCGTTCTTCCCGTCGAAGAACCTCGGCTGCTTCGGCGACGGCGGCATGATCACGACGTCGGACGAGCAGGTCGCCGAACGGGCGCGCACGCTGCGCTTCCACGGCTCCCACGACAAGGTCACCTACGAGCAGGTCGGCTACAACTCGCGCCTGGACGAGCTGCAGGCGGCGATCCTGCGCGTGCAGCTGCCGCATCTGGACGCGTGGGCGGAGGGCCGCAGGCAGGCGGGCGCGCACTACGAGCAGGCCGGGCTCGGCGAGCTGGTGAGCCTGCCCCGGCCGACGGCGGGAGCGGCGCCGGCGTGGCACCTGTACGTGGTGGCACGACCCGGAGGTCGAGCGCCTGGCAGGCGCGCTGGCAGCGGCGGACATCGGCTACAAGGCCTACTACCGCACGCCGGTCCACCGCCAGGCGGCGATGCGCGAGTGGGGCGCGGACGTCGAGCTGCCGGCCACCGACCACGCCGCGCGCACGCACCTGGCGATCCCGATGAGCCCGGTGCTGACGCGCGAGCAGGCCGATCAGGTGGTCGCGGCCGCGCGCGCCCGTTAGCGTCGGCCGGGCCGAGGGCCAGAGTGTCGGGCGCCGGCCAATGGCAGCGACCGGCGGAGTGCTGGAGTCGCCTAGCGCCAGCGCTCGAGCAGGTCCTCGTCGCCCACCTCGCGCACGACCCGCGCGGGCACGCCCATCACGACCGCGCGCGCGGGCACGTCGCGGGTGACGACCGCGCCGGCCGCGACGAACGCCTCCTCGCCGATCTCCACGCCGGGCGTCAGCACGGCGCCGCCGCCGACCCGGCAGGCGCGTCGCAGCGTCGCGCCGCGCATCGGCATCGTCGGGCGCGTGGCGGCCCATCGTGTCGTCGTTGGTCGTGCTCACGCCCGGGCCCACGAACACGTCGTCCTCGACGACCGTGAAGGCGGTCAGGTAGACGTTCGTCTGCACCCGCACGCGCGCGCCGACGACGACGTCGTTGTCGACGACGCTGCCGCGGCCGATCACCGAGCCGTCGCCGATCCAGCGCGCGCTCGCGCACGAACGCACTGGTCGCCGAGGATCGCCTCCGCGCCGACGCTCGCGCCGGCGAACACGACCGCGCCCGTGCCCGACGCTCACGCCCGCGCCCAGCTCGAGCGCCCCCACCTCGCCGCCGCGCGCCGAGTGGCGCGCCAGGCGCGGGCGCTTGCCGAGCACGGCGTGGTCCTCGATCGCGCAGCCGTCGCCGATCGACGGTGCCGTCGTGGACGACCACGTAGGCGCCGAAGGACACCCCCTCGCCCACGACCACGCCCGCTCCCAGCAGCGGCTCCGGGCCGCCGGCGCGAGCGTCCGGGCTGGTCGCTCACAGCCGTCTCGTCGCTCACAGCCGCACTACGTTGGCGTCGTGCTCGACGTGCGCGTGACGCCGCGCAGGTCCAGCACCAGGCGCGCGCGTCTGGCGATCAGCTCGTGGTCGACGCTCGGGTGGGCGGTCACGATCAGCGCCAGGTCGGCGTCGGCGACGGCCTCCTCGAGCGGCGCGCTCGTCGAGCGCGAACTCCGGCAGGCTCGGCACGTGCGGGTCGTGGTAGACGACCTCCGCGCCCAGCTCGCGCAGCAGCGAGATGATCTTCAGCGCCGGCGACTCGCGCACGTCGCCGACGCCCGGCTTGTAGCTGACGCCGACGACCGCGATGCGCGCGCCTTTGACCGACATGCCGCGGTCGTTGAGCGCCCGCTGCGCCTTGGCCACGCAGTGGTAGGGCATCTGCTGGTTGACCTTGCCCGCCAGCTCGATGAACTCGGTCGCCATGTCGAACTCGCGCGCCCGCCAGCTCAGGTAGAACGGGTCGACCGGCAGGCAGTGACCGCCCATCCCCGGCCCCGGCTCGAAGCGCATGAACCCGTAGGGCTTGGTCGCCGCCGCGTCGACCACCTCCCAGATGTCGATGCCCATGCGGTCGGTCAGCATCGCCAGCTCGTTCACCAGCGCGATGTTGACCGAGCGGAAGATGTTCTCCAGCAGCTTCGTCAGCTCGGCCGCCTCCGGGCTCGACACGCGCACCACGTGGTCGCACACGAGCCCGTACAGCGCTTCCGCGCGCTCCGCGCACGCCTCCGTCAGCCCGCCCAGCACCTTCGGGCGTGTTGCGCAGCGTGAAGTCGGTGCGGCCGGGGTCGACGCGCTCGGGCGAGAACGCCAGGTGGAAGTCCCGCCCGGCTGCCAGGCCCGACTCCTCCAGCAGCGGCGCCACCCGCTCGCGCGTCGTGCCCGGGTAGGTGGTCGACTCGAGCACCACCAGCTGGTCGGCCTGCAGCACCTCCGCGAGCGCGCGCGTCGCGTCGATCAGCGGGCCGAGATCGGGCTCGCGGTTGGGCGTCAGCGGCGTCGGCACGCACACCAGCACCGCGTCCGCCTTCGCCAGATCGGCGTAGCGGGTGGTCGCGTGCATGCGCGCCGCCACCTCGCCCAGCAGCTCCGACGGAGACGTCCTCGATGTAGGACTCGCCCGCCGCGATCGCCTCGACCTTGCGCGAGTCGACGTCGACCGCGATCACCTCGCAGCCCTCCTGCGCGAACGCCACCGCCAGCGGCAAGCCCACGTAGCCCAGCCCGATCACGCCGACGGTCGTCACCTGGCCGCCAGTGTACGGCGTCAGCGGGACGCGGCCGGCTGGCCTCCAGCGAGCGCAGGTCGGCCTGCACCATCCGCTCCACCAGCTCCTCGAAGTCCACCTGCGGCTCCCAGCCGAGCCGTTCGCGCGCCTTGGTCGGGTCGCCCACGCTCGGCGTCGCTCTCGGCGGCCCGCACGAGCGCGGCGTCCACGCGCAGGTAGCGCTCGGCGTCGAGGCCCACGCACGCGAACGCCGGCGTGGCGAGCTCCGCCACCGTGTGCGCGCACGCCGCTGGCCAGGACGTAGTCGTCGGCCTGCTCCTGCTGGAGCATCAGCCACGCGCCGTGCATGATGTCCCCGGCGAACGACCAGTCGCGCACCGCCTCCAGCGAGCCGAGCGTCAGCTCCTCGCTGCAGGCCCAGGCTGATCGCGGCCGCCGCACGGGTGATCTTGCGCGTGACGAACTGCTCGGGCCGGCGCTCGGACTCGTGGTTGAAGGTGATGCCCGAGCTCGCGTGCAGGCCGTCGTGCGCGCGCAGCGCCCCCACCAGCTGGTGCGCCGCCAGCTTGGCGATCGCATACGGCGTGGTCGGCCGGCACGGCGTGTCCTCGCGCTGCGGAGCTCTCCGGCGCCTCCCCGAAGATCGCGCCGGAGGCCGCCACGAACACGCGGATCGTCGCGGTCGGACTCGCGCACCGCCTCGAGGATCGCCGCGCACGAGCCCGACGATCGCCGCCATCGTCTCCCCCGGCCGCTGCCACGACTCCGGCACGAACGACGGCGCCGCCAGGTGGTAGATCTCGCGCGGGCGCACCTGCTCGATCGCCGCCCGCAGCGTGTCCGGCTCGAGCAGATCGCCGTGCAGCAGCTCCAGCCGCTCCGCGCAGGTGCTCGCTGCAGCCGAGCGACTCCTCGCGCCGAGCCCCTGATCAGGCCCGTGACCGCGTAGCCCTTCTCGAGCAGCAGCTCCGCCAGGAACGAGCCGTCCTGGCCGGTGATGCCCGTGATCAGGGCGCTGCTGGCGCGTGGCCACGGCGCAGCTTACGTGCTGCGACGCGTACCCAAGCGGCGTCCGGTCAGACCCGTCGTAGACCTCCGCCAGCGCGCGCCGCCACCACCTCCGGCGCGCACAGCGCGCGCACCCGCTCGCGGCCACGCTCGCCCGCCGCGCGATCGCCAGCCAGGCGCGCCGATCGCCTCCGCCAGCGCCTGCGCGTCGCCCGGCGCCACCAGCGCGTCGTCGTCGAGCAGCTCCGGCAGCGCTCCCACCCGACTGGCCACCACCGGCAGCCCCGCCGCCATCGCCTCCGCGACGGCCAGGCCGAACGTCTCCGCCGAGCGCGACGGCGCCAGCGCGATCGCCGCGCCGGCGCGCAGCTGCGCCAGCTGCGCATCGTCCACGTGACCGACGAACCGCACCGCCCCGTCGCCCGCGCGCGCGACCAGCGCCGCGCGCTCCGGCCCGTCGCCGGCCACCACCAGCGGCATCCCGGCCAGCCGGCAGGCGTCGATCGCCACGTCCACGCCCTTCTCCGGCGACAGGCGCGCGACGACGAGCGCGTACGAGCCGACCTCGGGGTCCGAGCCGCCGGCGAACGGCTCGCGCAGCGGCGGCGCGAGCACGTGCACCCGCTCCCAGTCGAGCGGCGCGCCCAGCTCCCGCAGCCGCTCGCGCGCGAACACGCTGGGGACGATCACCGCGTCCGCCTGCTGCGCCAGGCGCCGCTGCCACAGCGCCAGCGACGCGCCGTACGCCAGCGCCTCGGGCACGCTGCCGCGACAGTTCAGGCGCACCCCCGGGAGCGTGTCGCGCCCGTGGCAGCGGGTGCACTCGGCGCCGCGCGTGAAGCACACGCCGATCGCGCACACCAGCCGGTACTGGTGCAGGTGCAGCACGACCCGCGCGCCCGCCGCCCGCGCGGCGGCCAGCGCGCGCCAGCCGAGCGCCGGCTGCAGGTTGTGGGCGTGCACGACGCGCGCGCCGCCGGCGCGCACCGCTGCTGCGACCTCCGCCGGGTCGAGCCCGCCGCGCAGCAGTCCGGCGGCGCCTGCGCGCGACCGAGGTCGGCGGAGTCGCGCGTCAGCAGCTCCGCCGGCTCGCCCAGGTGCTCGCGCACCAGCCACAGCAGGTCCTCGACCGCGCGCTCCTCGCCGCCGGTGGTGCGATAGCGGTTGTGCAGGAACAGGACCATCCCGGCGTCAAACCTAGACTCTCTGCCAGTCATGGCTCCTCCTGCCTCGATCGTCATCCCCACGCGCGCGCGCCTCGCCTACCTGGAGGTGGCGCTGTCCTCGATCGTGCCCGCCGCCGCGCTGGCCGGGGCGGAGGTGCTCGTGGTCGACGACGCCGGCGCCTCACAGCAGGCGCGCGAGCTGGCTGAGCGCTTCGGCGCCCGCTACGAGCCGCACCCGCGCCCGCTCGGCCTGAACGTCGCGCGCAACACCGGCGTCGAGCGCTCCAGCGGGGAGCTGGTGGTGTTCGTCGACGACGACATCCGCGCCCTCCCCGGCTGGCTCGCGGCGCTGCTGGCGGCCGCCGGCGAGCACCCGGACGTGGACGTGTTCACCGGGCCGATCATCGCCCGCCTGGAGGGACCCGCGCCGCACAGCTGCGGGCGCGAGCCGCCGCCGATCACCACGCTCGAGCTCGGCTCCCACGACACCGACGCGCGCTTTGCCTGGGGCGCCAACATGGCGATCCGCCGCGGCGCCCTCGAGCGGGTGGGGCCGTTCGACGTGTCGCTCGAGCATGGCGGCGACGAGCAGGAGTGGCAGGAACGCCTGCGCAGGTACACGCCCGGCGCACGTGTCCTGTACGTGGCGGCAGCCGCCGTCGAGCATCGTCGCGCCGGCGCGGATGCGCGCCTGCGCTCGCTCGCTCGCGGCGCCTACGTCCGCGGGCGGGCCGCCCGACGCTTCGACGCCCGGCGCGACCACGCTCCGTCGCTCGCCGCCGAGCTACAGACGCTGGCGGGCTGCGTCGGGCACGTGGTGCGCCGCCGCTGCCCGGCGGGGCTGACGATGGCCGCGCACAGCTGCGGCCGGCTGCGCCAGGGCGCGCGCGAACGCGGTCACCAGCCGGCCATCGGCAACGGCACGGCACCGCCCGCCGGCGACGGCTCCATCGATGACTTCCTGTCGGGCACCAGCGGCACCGTCGGCGGCCTCGACGCCGCGCGCCGCGGCGATCGACGACGAGCTCGTCAACGCGTGGGAGCTGCTCAGCACCAGGCGCCTGCGGCTGGCTCTGGCCGCGCGCCACGCCCCGTCGCTGCGGCGCGTGCTCGCGCTGGGCGTCGAGCGCCCGGAGCGCCGGCGGCTGGCGGCGGCGATGCAAGCCGAGCTGCTGCGCTCACGCCACGACGTCGAGCTGCACACTTGCCCGGCGGATGGACGGGGCAAGTTCGAGAACCTCAACCGGCTGCTCGCCGAGCATCCCGCCGACGGCCACGACTGGCTGCTGGTGATCGACGACGACGTGGAGCTGCCGCGCGGCTTCCTCGACCGCTTCCTGTTCCTGTGCGAGCGCTTCTCGCTGTCGCTCGCACAGCCCGCCCACCGCCTGCACTCGCACGCCGCCTGGCCGGTCACCCGCCGCCGCGCCGGCAGCGTCGTGCGCGAGACGTGCTTCGTGGAGATCGGCCCGGTGACTGCGTTCGCCAGGCACGACGTTCCCCGTGCTGCTGCCGTTCCCCGACCTGCGCATGGGCTGGGGCCTGGACGTGCATTGGGCGGCGCTCGCCCGCGAGCACGGCTGGCGCTGCGGGATCGTCGACGCTGTCTCGATCCGCCACCGCGCCGCGCCCGCCGCCGCCGACTACGGCCGCGCAGGACGCGATCGCCGAGGCGCGCGCGTTCCTGGCCGAGCGTCCGTACCTGAACGCACAGGAGGCCGCCCGCACGCTGAGCGACCCACCGCAGCTGGTGAGCGCTCCACGAACAGCCCCAAGGGTGGCGGTCGTGGCCGAGTTCTACCCGAGCGTGCGCGACCCCGTGCTGGGGGTGTGGGCGCACCGCCAGGCGCTGGCCGCGCGCGACGCCGGTGCCGAGGTGCGCGTGCTGGTCCTGCACCGGCTGGTGCCGCCGCGCTCCTCGCTGGCGGCTGGGCCGCGCGGTGTCGCGCGCGCGCTGGGCGAGCTGCTGCGCGAGCCGCGCAGACAGACGCGCGACGGGCTGCACGTCACCTACGTGCCGTATGTGTCCCCGCCGCGCGAGCGCTCCTACGCCGCCTGGGGTGCGTGGGCGGCGCCGGCGCTCGCGCCCGCGCTGCGCCGGCTCGCGCGAAGCTTCCCGTTCGAGCTCGTCCACGCCCACAACGCCGTGCCCGCCGGCGACGCCGTCAGACGCGCGGGCGTCGGGCGCCCGCTCGTCGTCTCCGTTCACGGCGGCGACGTGCTGTACACCGCCACACGCGACCACGCCGGCGCCGACGCCGTCGCGCGCGGCCTAGGCGCCGCCACGCTGGTGCTCGCCAACAGCCAAGGCATCGCCGAGCTGGCCCGTGCGCACGGCGCCGGTGACACGCGTGTCGTGCATCTCGGCACCGAGCTGCCGCCCGTCCAGCGCCCAGCCCATCACGACGGCCAGTCGCTCGTGACCGTCGCCCATCTGGTCGCCCGCAAGCGCCACGCCGACGTCCTGCGCGCGCTCGCCGTGCTCGGGCCGCGCCACCCCACGCTGCGCTACGTGATCGTCGGCGACGGTCCCGAGCGGATCGCCCTGGAAGGCCTCGCCGTCCGCCTGGGGGTCGCCGAGCGCGTCGACTTCCACGGGCAGCTGGCGCCCGAGCAGGCGATCGAGCAGGCCCGGCGCTGCACGCTGTTCGTGATGCCCTCCACCGATGAGGCCTTTGGCGTCGCCTACGTCGAGGCGATGGCCGCCGGGATGCCCGCCATCGGCTGCCGCGGCGAGCCCGGACCGGAGGAGATCGCCGCCGCCGGTGACGGCTTCATGCTCGTACCGCCCGGCGACATCGAGCGCCTGACCCAGCGCATCGACGAGCTGCTGTCCGATCCGCACCGGCTGCGCGAGGCCGGCCAGCGCGCGCGGGCCACCGTCGCCGCCAACTTCACCTGGGAGCGCTGCGGCGAGCAGACGCTCGCCGCCTACCGGCACGTGCTGGGATGAAGCCTGTCCCGTGCCCGCCGATGAAGCCGAACCCGTGCCCGCGGATGAGGCCGAACCGGACCATCGGATGAAGCCTGTCCTGTTCGTCACCGGCCATGCGCCCGCCTACCGTGTGGGGGCGCTCGCGCGCCTGCACGAGCGCGAGCAGATCGAGCTGGCGCTGTTCGGCGGGTCCTCCAAGCACGGCGGCGCCGGGCACACCGGCGATTTGCCGTTCCCCCACCGTCGCGTGCGTCCGCACGAGCTGTTCGCGCTCGCCGCCAGTGGGCGCTACCGCGCGGTCGTGTGTCCCACCGGCGGGCGCCTGGCGCCGCTGGCCACGTGGGCGGGCACGCGCCGTGCCCGTCTCCCGCTGATCCTGTGGGCGTCGTTGTGGGCGCATCCCCGCAGCGCTGCCCACGCGCTCAGCTACCTGCCGCTGCGCCGCCTGTACCGCTCAGCCGATGCGGTCGTCACGTACGGCCCGCACGTCAGCGCCTACGTCAGCGCCCGCGGGGCGCGCAACGTGCACGTCGCCCCGCAGTCCGTCGACAACGACTTCTGGCGCGCCCCCGCCGTGTCTGCGCCCAGCGACCCACGCTGGCCGGCCGGCGCCGGCACGCGGTTCCTGTTCGTCGGCCGGCCCGTCCCCGAGAAGGGCGTGCCAGTGCTCGTGGCCGCCTGGCGCGCCGCCGGCCTGAGCGAGTCCGCCGCCGCGCTGGTGCTCGCCGGCGTCCAGCCCGGCTCCAGCGTGCTTGACGGCGGCCACGCGCCCGGCCGGTCGCCGGTTCTCGGCCTGGGCGTCCTCGACCGCCGGCAGCTGCGCGACGTGTACGCGGCCAGTGACGTGCTGGTGGTGCCGTCGATCCCCACCCGCACCTTTCGCGAGCCGTGGGGGTTGGTTGTCAACGAGGCCATGAACCAGCGACTGGCCATAATCGCGACCGACGCCGTCGGCGCCGCCGCCGGGGGGCTTGTGCGCGACGGGCACAACGGGCTGATCGTGCCCGCCGGCAACGTCGACGCGCTCGCCGGGGCCATCCGGCTCCTGGCCGGTGACGGGGAGCTGCGACGCGCGATGGGCGCCGCCGGCGCTGCAGACGTGCTTGCCTACAGCCACGACGCCTGGGCGGAGGGGTTCTCGCGTGCGCTGTCCAGCGTCGGTGTCGCCCGCACGCATTGGTAGCGTTGAGCAGTCAGCCTATGAGAATCGCCCGTCTCGAGAGCCGACAAGGCAGCAACCCGCAGCACGAAGCACTCGCTCGGCCGCGCTGTTCAGGTGGCTGCCGGCGATGGCGCTGGTGGCCGTCGTGGCGCTCGCGCTCGCCCCGACCGCGCAGGCGAACGTCGGCGAAACGATCATCCTGCGCTGCACGCACAACGAATCGGTGAGTGGCTTCAGCCAGCGCGCCTACAACCAGGCGTTGAAGGAGCTGAACGCCGACCTTGAAGAGTACAGCCCCAGTTGCGCGTCGCTGATTCGCGAAGCCCAGCGCGCAGCAGCGGCCGGCGGGCGCGGCGGCTCCGGCGGCGGTGGGTTGAGCACCGCCGCTCCGGTGGCGGTCGCGGCAACGCCGTCTGAGCAGCGCGCGCTCACCCACGCTGTGCACGCTCACCCTGAATCGGTCAAGCTCGGCAGCGGTGAGATCAACCCGGGGGTGGTGCACGTCGAACGTCGCCTCCGCGCTCAGCTCGCTGCCGACGCCGCTGCTGGCCACCCTTGCCTTCATCCTCGCCTGCCTGGTGCTGGTTGCCGGCGGCTCACTGCGAAAACGTGTCCGTGCCGGCCGCTCCGACTGAGCGCCCGCCGGCGCCGGGCTTGCGCCCGCCGACCGCAGCTGCGGCGGCGACGACGGCTGCGTCGCCGCGCGCGCGGCGGCCAGGACGCGTGCCGGTCGTGACCAGGCTGGGCGCTCGCGGCGGGCTGTGGTGGATCACGCTGGCGATCGCTGCGATCTTCTGCTTCGTCACGTTCCACGCCAAGGGCGGGCTGAACCTCGAATCGATGACCACCACCGAGATGGCGCTGACGCTCGGTAGCGCCGTGGTGGCGGCGGCATCGGTGCTGCTGGCCCCGGCGGGGGCACGTGCGTACGGGCTGTGGCCGCTGGCGCTGCTGCTGGCGTTCACGGTCCTGACGGCGGTGTCGATCGTGTGGTCGGTGCAGCCCGATCACAGCTGGCAGGACTCCGGGCGGATGCTCGCCTACAGCGCCGTGTTCGGCGCCGGCGTGGCGCTCGTGCGCGTGCTGCCACAGCGCTGGCCTGCCGTCCTCGGCGGGCTGACGCTGGCGGCGGTGATCGTGTGCGGCTACGCGCTGCTGACGAAGGTGTTCCCCGCCAGCCTCGCTCCGTCGAACATGTTTGCGCGCCTGAACGAACCGTACGGCTACTGGAACGCCGTCGGGCTGAGCGCCGCCATGGGCGTGATCTGCTGCCTGTGGCTGGGCGCGCGGCGCACCGGCCATGCGCTGCTGCGCGCGCTGGCCTACCCGGCGATGTCGCTGCTGCTGCTGACGCTCGTACTCGCGTACTCGCGCGGCGCGCTGGTGGCGCTGGCGGTCGGCCTGGTGCTGTGGTTCTGCATCGTGCCGGTGCGCCTGCGCGGGGCCACGCTGCTGATCGTTGGCGCGCTCGGCGCGGTGGCGGTCGCCGCGTGGGACTTCTCCAAGCATGCGCTCAGCTCCGAAGGCGTGGCGCTCAGCGAACGCACCACCGCCGGGCACCAGCTTGGCGTGCTGATCGTGGCGATGCTCGTGGCGCTGACGATCGTCGGGATCGCCGTCGGCTTTCTCACCGGCCGCCGGGCACCGTCGCTGATCACGCGCCGTCGCGCCGGCGCTGTGCTGCTGGCGGCGATCGTGCTCGCCGTGATCGCCTTCGCCGGCGCGCTCGCGCACAGCCATCGCGGGTTCACCGGAAGCATCTCCCACGCTGTCAACGCGCTCACCGACCCCAACGCCAAACCGCCGCCCAACACGCCCGGGCGCCTGACCGCGGTGGCGAGCGTGCGCGCGCGCTACTGGAAGGAGGCGTTGCAGGTATTCGACGCTCATCCGCTGCTCGGCGCCGGCGCCGAAGGCTATGCCACGGCGCACCTGCGCTACGAAACGCAGACGCTCGAAGTCCGACACGCCCATGGCTTCTTCGTGCAGACGCTCGCCGATCTCGGCCTCGTCGGCCTGCTGGTGGCGCTGGCGCTGATGTTCACCTGGATGGCAGCCGCCGGGCGGGCGACACATCCGTTCAATCGCCGTTGGACCAGCTGGCGCGCCTGGCTCCAGATCCACGCGGGCGAGCGTCCCGGCTGGCGGCGCCTGGAGGAACGCAGGCTCAGGCGCTACACGCCCGAGCGCGTCGGGCTGCTGAGCATGCTGTGCGTGGTCGTCGTGTTCGGCGCGCACTCGCTGGTCGACTGGACCTGGTACGTGCCCGGCAACGCCTGCGTGGCACTGCTGTGCGCCGGCTGGCTCGCCGGGCGCGGCCCGCTGAGCGTCGGGTCGAGCGCCGGTGCCAGTTCCGTCGCCGGCTCATCCTTGAGCGGGACGCCCGACGGCAACGCCGCAGGCACTGGTCGGCGGGCGGACGCAAGAGCGCGGCCGAGCAGCACGCGGATACTGGTCGCGTCGGCGGTGATCGTGGCTGCACTGCTGGCCGCGTGGTCGCAGTGGCAGCCGCAGCGCTCTGAAGACGCGCGCCAGGAAGCGGAGACGCTGCTGGATGCCAACAAGCTGCCGGCGGCGCGAGCGGCCGCCGATCGCGCCATCGCCCGCGACTCGCTGTCGGTGGAAGCGCTGTTCGCGCTGGCCGGCGTGCAGGAAGTCGCCGATAGCCCGGCGCGTGCGCGCGCAACGCTCGAGCGCGCCGTGCGTCTGCAGCCGTCCAACCCGCAGACATGGCTGGTGCTCGGTCGCTACGACCTGACCAGGGGCAACGCCAAAGCGGCAGTGCAGGAGCTGCAGGCAGCGATCTTCCTCAACCCCGAGTCGATCTCCCCTGAAGCGATCGCCAACGGTCAGCGTGAAGCGATTGAAGTCCACAACGACTACATTCGGGCGCTGCAGGATGCAACGCAGCAGGAAGCCGCCGCCCGGACGGCGGCAGCGCACAGGGCAGCGGCGCGCAGGGCAGCGGCACGCGGGACAGCGGCACGCAGGACAGCGACGCGAACGGCGGCGGCGCGCCGAGCTGCGGCGCTTAGAAGCGCGAGCGAATCGCATGCGCGAGCAGCGGCCCGCGCCCACCGGGCCGCCGGCCGGCCTGTTGCACGCTGACCTGCTCGAAGCCGAACTCGCCGAGCAGCTGCGCGAGCGTCTGGCGGCTGTAGAAGCGCAGGTGATCGCTGCGCGGGTCGAAGTGCGCTGCAAACGCGCGCCGGGACAGCGCCAGGCGGATCAGTGTCAGCCGATCGTGGGCGGGGGTGCTCAGCAGCAGGCTGCCGCCGGAGCGCAGCACGCGACGGATCTCCGACAGCCACGCTGCCGTGTCGAGGACGTGCTCGATCACCTCGCCCGCCCACACCACGTCAAAGGCGCCGTCCTCGAGCTCCCACGGCCCCTCCTCGGCGACCAGCGCCAGCTCGAGCTCGGGGTGGCCCGCCCGCGCGCGATGCAGCGGCTCCTCGGCCACGTCGATCCCCACCGCGTGCGCACCGGCGCGCACGAGCTCTGACGTGAACAGCCCCTCGCCGCAGCCGACGTCCAGCACGCGCTCGCCGGCTGTCACGTGATCGAGCAGAAAGCGCCTTCGCGCAGCGAAGTCTGAAGGCTGTAGCCCTTCCGGCAACGCCTGCCATAGTTCCTCGTGGTACTCGCGCGACGGCATTTGCGTGCAGTATGGCTTTCATCTCTACGCAACTGCCCGCAGAGCGATTAGTGTTCTGCGAATGCACGTCTGGGGGATCGAGTGAAGGCAAGCGGGCGCGAGTGAGGGTCGCATTCGACAGCCGCCCGGCCTCCGATCCGGACGGTGTCGGTCGTTACTCGCGATGCTTGCTTGCAGCCCTGCGCGACACGGTTGCAGCGAACGACACGATCGTTGAGACACACCGCCCGTCGGCGCTGGCGCGCTCGCGCAGCGCCGAGGTGTTCCACTCGCCGTGGATGGACGGGGCGATGCTGCACAGCCCCTGCCCGATGGTCGTCACGATCCACGATCTGGCCGTGCTCAAGCGCCGCAGCGAGCATCTGCGCGGCGGCCTGCGCCTGCGCCTGCGCCACCTTGCGGTGCAGCGCGCGATCAGCGTGATCGTGCCGACGGAGGCGGTCGCCGACGACGCTGTGGCTCACCTCAGGCTGGAGCGCGAGCGGGTGGTCGTGATCCCGGAGGCGGCCGACGCGGTCATGTATCCGCGCTCAGCACAGGAGATCGCCGCGGTCCGGGCACAGCTTCGGGCTGCCGGATCGCTTCCTGGTGTGGGTCGGCGGACTGCAGCACCCGGACCCGGGCAAGCACATCGCCAAGCTCGCTGCCGCGCATCGCGAGCTGCCGCTGGTGCTCGTCGGCTCCACGCGGCCGTGGGCCCATGAGCTACCTGACGTGATCCTCACCGGACAGGTCTCCGACGAGCAGCTGGCGGCCATCTACAGCGGCGCGCACGCGCTGGTGCTCTCCAGCAAGGACGAGGGCTTCGGCCTGCCGGCCGTCGAGGCGCTGGCGTGCGGCACGCCGGTGGTGGCCTGCGAGTCCCGGCGCTGCGCGAGGTGCTGGGCGAGCGGGCCACGTTCGTGGCGCCGGGCGACATGGACGGGCTGATCGCCGCCGCTCAGAACGTCAGCCGCCCGGCACCGGCGCCGCCGGCGTGGAGCTGGCAGGACGCGGCGCGCGCAACCTGGGGCGTGTACGCACGGGCGGCGGCCGCGATCGAGCAGCCGCGCATGGCCGCCGGGAGGGTGCTGCGCCACCGCACCGCCGGCGCCGGCGGGATCGACGGGCTCGAGCCTCAGTAGGCGCCGCGCCGCGTGAACACGGCGGGGATCGTCTTCAGCAGGATCGTCAGGTCGAGCGCCAGCGACCAGCTCTCGAGGTAGATGAAGTCGAGGTGCACGAGGTCGTCGAAGTCGAGCTCCGAGCGCCCGGACACCTGCCACAGCCCGGTGATGCCCGGGAGCACCAGGTAGCGCTTGCGGTGCCAGTCCTCGAGCATCTCGTAGTCGCGTTCGGGCAGCGGCCGCGGCCCGACCAGCGACATCTCGCCGCGCAGCACGTTGACCAGCTGCGGCAGCTCGTCCAGCGAGAAGCGCCGCAGCAGCCGGCCGATCGGGGTCAGGCGCGGGTCTTCGCGGATCTTGAACAGCGCCCCGGAGGCCTCGTTGAGCTCTTCCAGCTCCGCCTGGCACTCCTCGGCGTCGGTGTGCATCGTGCGGAACTTCAGGCACGCGAACGGTCGCTGGCCGATGCCGCGGCGCATCGAGCGGAACAGGATCGGCCCGCGCGAGCTGACCCGCACGGCGAGCGTGATCACCACCAGCAGCGGGCTGAGCACCACCAGCAGCAGCGTCGCGCCGATGATGTCGAAGGTGCGCTTGAGCGCGAAGTCGATGCCCTCGAACACCGGCGGCCCGAGCTCGAACAGCGGCACCGACTGGCCCGGCACGAACTCGGCGCGGTGGATCAGGATCTCCATCGTCGAGGGCGCCAGACGCACGCGCACGCCACGCCGGTGGCACTGGTCGACGAGCTCGACGGCGTCGTCCTGGGGGAAGTCGGGGTCGGCGATGATCACCTCGTCGATCCGCTGCGTGGCTGAGCACCTCCTCGAGGTCCGCCAGCGAGCCCAGCGGCGCACGCCGTTGGCCGGCAGCGGCTTCGGCGCGAGGAAGCCGACGACCTCGATCGGGTAGTGCGGGGCGTCGCCGCAGCGCGTGGGCGACGTCGACGATGTGCTTGCCGCGCCCGACCAGCACCGCGCGCCGCTGGTAGCCGGCGGCGCGCAGCAGCACCCCGGTCAGCCGCTCGTAGACGGCGCGCGCGGAGGCGATGTAGAAGATCGCGAACGCGAGCGAGCTCCAGAACAGGTAGTAGCTGGAGAAGTGTTCGCCGCTGACGACCGCGAAGATCAGCGCCACGAACGCGACCTGGAACAGCGAGCCGACGATCCGCGAGAGCCCGGGGCGCAGCGCGCGCTGCGGCGTAGAGCCCGGAGCGCGCGAACAGCAGCGCCGTCAGCAGGTAGGCGAACGGCAGGAAGTGCTTGGTCGTTTCGGTGGCGTTCGTCGCGTCGACGTGCCCGTGCACGGCTTCCTTGAGCACCAGCGCCGTGAAGATCGCGAGCGCGACGCCGGCGAAGTCGAGCGCCAGCAGCGATGCCACCCGCGAGGCAGCGCCGCACGGTGGACATGCGCAACAGGAACGACAGCGCCGGCGGGCGCTTGCGGCGAATGTCGTGATCGGAGCGCTCGATCGCGCTTGGCGCTCCCGCAGCACCGGGCGGCCGCCGCGGCGGCAGCGTCCGGACGATCGCCGAAGCCGCCACCGAGCGGGCGCGCGTGAGGGGCGCGGCTGGCGGAGCGGACGTTTCCGACACGCGTGGTCCCATCTCGCTGCTCACAACACCGCAGCACTCGCACATGGAGCGGCTGCCCGGCCGGATCGGAACGCCACGCAACCGGTGTTGCACCCGCGGCGCGCCGCGGCGCGCTCAGTTGACGCCGCCACCGATCAGCAGCTCGACGCCCGACTGCTCGATCGTGCGCTGCAGTCCGTCGCGCAGCGGCACCTCCGGCGACCAGCCGAGCAGCTCGCGCGCGAGCGCGATGTTGGGCTTGCGCTGCTTGGGGTCGTCCTCCGGCAGCGCCTCGTAGACGATCTCCGCGGTCGAGCCCGTCAGCTCTTTGACGATCTCGGCCAGCTCCAGCAGCGTGAACTCGTCCGGGTTGCCGATGTTCACCGGGTTGTGGTGCCCGGACTCGGCGAGCGCGATGATCCCGCGGATCAGATCGCTGACGTAGCAGAACGAGCGCGTCTGGCTGCCGTCGCCGAACACCGTGATCGGACGGTTGGCGAGCGCCTGGCGCAGGAACGTCGGGATCGCACGACCGTCGTGCGGGCGCATCCGTCGCGCCGTAGGTGTTGAAGATGCGCACGATCGCCGTGTCGACGCCCTGCTGGCGGTGGTAGGCCATCGTCAGCGCCTCCGCGTAGCGCTTGGCCTCGTCGTAGACGCCGCGCGGGCCGATCGGGTTGACGTGGCCCCAGTAGCTCTCCGACTGCGGGTGTTCGAGCGGGTCGCCGTACACCTCGCTGGTCGACGCGATCAGGAAGCGGGCGCGCTTGGCCTTGGCCAGCCCGAGCGTGTGGTGGGTGCCGTAGGAGCCGACCTTGAGCGTGTGCAGCGGCAGGCGCAGGTAGTCGATCGGCGAGGCCGGCGAGGCGAGGTGGTAGACGAAGTCGACCGGCTCCTCGACGAAGTACGGCTCGATGATGTCCACGCCGACGTGCAGGAAGCGCTCGGGGTCGCGGATGTGCTCGATGTTCGCGAGCGAGCCCGTCTCGAAGTTGTCGACGCAGATCACGCGGTTGCCGCGCGCGAGCAGCTCGTCGCACAGGTGCGATCCGAGGAAGCCGGCACCGCCGGTGACCAGGCAGGTGCTCATCGCGGTGAAGCTTAGTGATTCGCGCGTCTATCCTTTCCGACATGGCCTCCGCCGAGGAGCACCTGACCGTCGCGCCGATCGTCGGCCCGGACGATCCGCGCCGCTTCACCGACTCGGGCATCGAGATCGCCGAGCTGTACACCGAGGCGGATCTGCCCGCAGGATCTCGACCTCGGCGAGCCCGGCGAGTTCCCGTACACGCGCGGCGTGCACCGCGAGATGTACCGCAAGCAGACGTGGACGATGCGCCAGTACGCCGGCTACGCCTCGGCGAAGGAGTCCAACGAGCGCTACCGCTACCTGCTGTCCAAGGGCTCGACCGGCCTGTCGATGGCCTTCGACCTGCCGACCCAGCTGGGCCTCGACTCCGACAACCCGCGCTGCCTGGGCGAGGTCGGGCCGCACGGGCGTGGCGATCGACACGATCGACGACATGCGCACCGCCTTCGACGGCATCCCGCTCGACCAGGTGTCCACGTCGATGACGATCAACGCGCCGGCCGCGTGCCTGCTGCTGCTGTACGAGCTGGTCGGCGAGGAGCAGGGCGTGCCCAGCGAGAAGCTGCGCGGCACCACCCAGAACGACGTGCTCAAGGAGTACATCGCGCGCGGCAACTACATCTACCCGCCCGAGCCGACGATGCGCCTGACGACCGACCTGTTCGAGTACTGCCACGAGCGCGTGCCCAAATGGAACACGATCTCGATCTCCGGCTACCACTTCCGCGAGAAGGGCTGCTCGGCCGTGCAGGAGGTCGCGTTCACGCTGTCCTCGGGGATCGCCTACGTGCAGGCGGCGATCGACACGGGCCTGTCGGTGGACGAGTTCGCGCCGCGGCTGGCGTTCTTCTTCAACGGCCACAACAACGTCTTCCAGGAGGTCGCCAAGTTCCGCGCCGCGCGGCGGATGTGGGCGCACATCATGCGCGAGCGCTTCGGCGCCACCAACCCGAAGGCGACGATGCTGCGCTTCCACACCCAGACGGGCGGCGTCACGCTGACGGCGCAGCAGCCGGAGAACAACATCGTGCGCGTCGCGCTGCAGGGCTTCGCCGCGGTGTGCGGCGGCACGCAGTCGCTGCACACCAACGGCTTCGACGAGGCGCTCGCGCTGCCGACCGAGCGCGCCGCCAAAATCGCGCTGCGCACGCAGCAGATCCTGGCGCACGAGTCAGGCGCGACCGACACCGTCGACCCGTTCGCCGGCTCCTACTTCGTGGAGTCGCTGACCGACGAGATCGAAGCGCGCGCGAACGAGCTGATCGCCAAGGTCGACGCGCTCGGCGGCTCGGTCAACGCGATCGAGTTCATCACCGGCGAGATCGACGAGTCCGCGTGGGGCTACCAGGAGCGCTACCGCATCGGCCAGGACATCGTCGTCGGCGTCAACGCCTACGAGGAAGACGAGCATCGAGGTCCCGGACCTGCTGCGCGTCGACCCCGAGTCCGAGCGCGAACAGCTCGACGCGCCTGGCCGAGTTCAAGGCCGACCGCGACGTGGCACTGGTGGAGCGTCGCCTGCGAGGAGCTGCGCGAGGTCGCCCGCGGCAGCGAGAACCTGCTGCCGGCGATCCGCCAGGCGCTGAAGGACCGCTGCTCGCTGGGCGAGGTGTGCGGCGCGATGCAGGACGTGTTCGGCAAGTACGCGCCGACGTTCTGAGCCGCCGCGACGTCGCGCAAACCCCGTATAGCCATGGTGGGACAGCCCGCGCGCGACAACAACACTCCACGCAAACCCCGTATAGCCATGGTGGGACAGCCCGCGCGGGAAACAACACTCACGCAAACCCCGTATAGCATGGTGGGCATCCGCGCGGGACAACAACACTCCACGCAAACCCCGTATAGCCATGGTGGGACAGCCCGCGCGGGACAACAACACTCCACGCAAACCCCGTATAGCCATGGTGGGACAGCCCGCGCGGGACAACAACACTCCACGCAAACTCTGTATAGCCAGGTGGGACAGGTCGTGCGGTGCGGGTGAAAGACATTCCCGCGGCTAGCGATTAGGGTGCCTGAGATGCTCACCGACCCGGCTGCGTCCATATTTGAAGTCGTTCTCGCGGTCCACATCATGGCCGTGGTCGTGGCGTTCGGCGTGACGTTCGCCTACCCGATCATGTTCGCCGTCGCCGCCCGCCACGATCCCGCGCGGCCTGCCGCTGCTGCACCGCGTCGAGTACACGATCGAGCGCTACCTGATCAACCCGGGCCTGTTGCTGGTGCTGCTCGCGGGCATCTACCTCGCCAGCAAGGGACATTTCTGGAGCGACTTCTTCGTGCAGTGGGGACTCGGCGGCGGTGATCGTGATCGGCGCGCTGATCGGCGCGGTGATGATCCCGACGGCCAAACGCGCCGAGCAGATCGCCACGCGCGATCTGCGCTCGCGCGGCACGGCGGCGGGAACGTGGAGATGAGCCACGGAGTACCGCGCGCTCGTGCGCCGACTGTCGAGCGTCGGCACGCTGCTCAGCCTGCTGGTGCTGGTCACGATCCTGTTCATGGCGCTGCACGTCGGCGCCTGACGCCTGTAGCGCGAGCACGACGGCGCGGTACCCTGAGCGGCATGGACAACGGCTATCGAGTAGCGGTCGTCGGCGCGACCGGCCAGGTGGGCACGCTGATGCTCCAGCTGCTGCGCGAGCGCTCGTTCCCGGCCCGGCGAGATCGTGGCGTTCGCCTCCGAGCGCTCGGTCGGCAGGGAGCTCCGACGGACGGGCTGATCGTGCAGGGCCTCAGCGACGAGTCGATCCAGGGCTTCGACCTCGCGCTGTTCTCCGCCGGCGGCTCCACCTCCGGCGAGTGGGCACCGAGGTTCGTCGGCGGCGGGCGCGACCGTGATCGACAACTCCTCGCACTGGCGCATGCAGGACGACGTGCCGCTGGTCGTCAGCGAGGTCAACCCCGAGGCGCTCGACTCCCACCGGGGCATCATCGCCAACCCCAACTGCTCGACGATGCAGATGGTCGTCGCGCTGAAGCCGATCCACGACGAGGCGGGCATCGAGCGGCTGGTGATCAGCACCTACCAGGCCGTGTCGGGCACCGGCAAGCGCGCGGTGGACGAGCTGCTCGACCAGTCCCACGCGCTGCTGCACGAGCGCGAGATCGAGCCGCCGAGCGCCTACGCCCACCAGATCGCGTTCAACGCGCTGCCCCACGCCGGCATCTTCGCCGCCGGCGAGGACCACACCGACGAGGAGCGCAAGCTGATCAACGAGACGCGCAAGATCCTCGACGATCCGGCGATCCGCGTCTCCGCCACGTGCGTGCGCGTGCCGGTCGTCAACGGCCACTCCGAGGCCGTCAACGTGCAGACGCGCGAGCGAGCTCTCTCCCGAGCGCGCCCGCGAGCTGCTGGCCGCGGCACCCGGCGTGATCGTGCTCGACGATCCCGAGGCGGCGCTCTACCCGCTGGCGATCGACGCCGCCGGCTCGGACGAGGTGTTCGTCGGGCGCATCCGCCGCGACCCCGGCCACGAGCGCGCGCTGGACATGTGGATCGTCGCCGACAACCTGCGCAAGGGCGCTGCCACCAACGCCGTGCAGCTGGCCGAGCTGCTGCACGAGCGCGGCCTGGTGGGCCGGCCGGGCCTCGGGAGCATTCAGCGGTGTAGCCGTTTTCCTCCCGATCGACCTATAGGCTGCAGTCTGCAGTTTGGAACTCTGGAGAGATTCCCGGTCAGCCTGTAGTCACCTGATGCCGCCCCGCACAGACGACACGAGAGCCCTTGCCTTGCGCATCTTGTTCGAGCGCGAGAAGGCTTTGCGAAAGCGGCTACGAGCCGACGAGCCCGGATGCGCGACGCGGCCAACCCGACGATCCGGTGCGTCGCAGCCCGCGACACCCTTCGACGAAACTATGGGGCCGTAACCGGGCTCAATGTATTGCTGACCGTGGCAGCTTTGGTGCTCATCCTGATCACAGCGGCAGGTCACGAGGTCACCGCTCGTGCTTGTCGACCTTGGCCTCGGCCGTGACCATGGTGCTGTTCAACAACGGCCTCTACCTACGTGGCCGACGCGTGCACGCCCGTCAAGAGGCCGGCCGTCTGGAGTATGAGCAGCACAGCTTGCCGCGCGCTCAGCCAGGGCAGCATGAACTTGGTCGATAGCTGCGAGTGGAGAAGCTGCTTGAGCGCCTTGACCGACAGGAGCGGCTGCTAACCCAGACGCTGCTTCGCAACATCTTCTTGGCGCTCGTGCTCAGCATGCCCTTGCTTGGTCTGGCGGTCACTTTCTCGGTGCCACACGCCGACATCAAGGGACCCAGCGCCGCGGCGCTGTTCGAGATCCTCTCACTCGTTGCTTTCATGGTCGCACGCAACCGCGCGCGACAGCTAGAGAACGCCGTCCAGCAGGCCGACTACGAGCTAAGCCTGCTCGCCCCGCTGTTGACCGCCGAGCAAAGAGCCGAGCGCCTGTACCTCAAGCAGCAATTCGAGCTCAAGCGCTACTACGACGAGGCGCTGCGCCAGAGCTCCTCGCTTGTCCTACATCGGAGCAGGATGCGTGCTCGCAGGGTTCGTGGTGATCGGCGTAACGTTCGCATTGCTTGGACAGCGACGCACGGGGAAGCCCAGCTCGAGGTGGCAATCGTGGGAGGCGTGGGGGGAATCTGGCGAATTTTGTTGCCGTCGTCTTCCTGCGGATGCACAGCGGGACGGTACACGCCCTCACTTCATTTCAGAACAAGCTGGTCGCGACGAACCACCTGCACTTGGCCAACCTGCTCGTCTCGCGGGTGGGCGCCAAGCATGTACGCCGAGGCACAGAGCACTGCGTTGACCAGCCTGGTGGCATAGAGATGGTCGCCAACGGTGGCGACTTCCCCGAGCACTGGACAGCGAGAGCACCACGAGTAGTCTCGTTGTTCGGGCCGTTGCACTTTCTGACTGGCCGTTCCTATGCCTGAGCCACCTTCAACCCAGCCGAGCGAGAAGACCCTGGCCCACATGCGGGGGTCCGCCGCGCCAGAGGGCTTCGTGGCGTTGCCTCGGCCGCCCACTCGCTTCAACCGCATCGTACGACGACTTATCCCGTGACCGACCGCACAAGGGCGGTGGAGTCAGACGACTTGCGTCCCTGGGTTGAGGATTCGCTGAGCCACATTCCGAATGCTGGGCGCAGAGCTAGAGACGATCGAGGCAGTTCGGGGCAATTTCATGAGCCGGTGGCGCATCGCGTCCAGCGAGGCTCCTGCCGACGTGTGGTGCGGCGAGGTTGTGTTCTCCGAGGGCGGAGGAGCCCCTTGTCTTCATGTATCCGGATTCGCCTTGGGGCCGGTTGCCAAGCCCCTTGTTCGCGCTCGGATCGCAGGCAGGCGTAGATCATATGGTGGCTCACTTGCTCGAGTACTTCGCCGGCCGGGACTACGGTGAGGAAGCGGCTTGTCGCGACCAGGTGCGCCTGATGCTTGCCAGGCGCCGGCCGGTGGCGAGCATCATCGCTGTCATGATCGCGGTTTCTCATCGATTCCACAAGCGCATTCCGCTGTCGGTGTATCGTCCGGCACTCCGAGAGCGCTTCCTCAACGAGAACGCCAAATAGCCGCCCTTGGGCCGCTGCGCACCGTCGGCGTACAGCGTTCGACCGCTGAAGGACTCGAGCAAGATCGCTCGAATGTGTGAGCGATGATCTCCTCGGAGGTACAGCGCACGCTGGTCAAGTCGCCGCCGGAGCTTTGGGCGGAGCTGAGCGACCCCGCTGCGCTGGCGCGACACCTGGGCGAGCTGGGAGAGATCCGCATCGTCCGCACTGAGCCTGAAAAGACCGTCGAGTGGGCGGCCGAGAACACCAGCGGGACCGTCTCGATCCAGCCGTCCGGCTGGGGCACGAAGGTGACGCTCAGCGTGATCCGCGAGCTGGCGGAGCAGGCGCCGGAGCCGGAAGTTGCTTCTGCGGCCAAGGCAGAGTCCCCAGCCAAGGCAGAGTCCCCAGCCAAGGCAGAGTCCCCAGCCAAGGCAGAGTCCCCAGCCAAGGCAGAGTCCCCAGCCAAGGCAGATGTCCCAGCCGAGGCAGTGCCCCCAGCCGTCGCCGAGCCGACAGCGAGCGCCGAGCCTGCGGCCGATACACAGCCCGTTGCGACGAAGCCTGAGCTGACGGAGCCCGAGCCGAGCGCGATCACCGATCCAGAGCTCACTGCGACAGGGGAACCCGAGCTGGACGAGCTGGAGGCGACAGCCGCGCCAGAGCCAGAGAGCGAGCCGGCGGCGGAGCCCCGCCGTGGGTTCTTTGCGCGCCTGTTCGGACGTCGCCCCCGTGAGGAGCGCGAGGAGCCGGCCCGGGCCGCGACGCTCACCGCGGAGTCGATCGCGAAGTCGATCGATCAGCCCTCACGGGAGACCCCGGTGGAGCGAGCACCAGGGCAGCCGGACGCGTTTGGGCAGCCGGACGCGTTTGCGGCTGTGCGAGAGGCACTGGCGCAGGAGAGTTTCGCGGCCGTCCACCCGTTTGCTGCGCCCGCCGCTGTCAACCCACGGCCGCAGGCACCGGCGACGAGCGACGCCGAGCCGAATTCCGCGGCAGAGCAGATGGGCGACATCGCGGCGGAGCTGCTGGCGGCCGAGGAAGTGGCTGCGGAGGAAGTGACAGCGGTGCTTGCAGCGGTGCTGGACCGCCTGGGGGCGGCGCACCACCGGCCGTTCTCGCGCGCTTAGCGCAGCGCTCTAACCGCGCTCGGACGTCGGCCGCGGATAAGATCCCGCGCCGGATGGCAAGTAGCCCACACAACCGACAGGCAGACGCGGCCCTGCTGGCGACCTCGCGCAGCGGCCACCGCAAACCGCCGCGCCAGAAGGCGCCGGAGACCTACGAGGAGAAGCTGGCGCAGTTGCAGGAGCTGCGCACGGCGGCGCTGCACTCGGCTCCGGAGGCTGAGGAGAAGCAGCACGCGCGCGGCAAGTACACGGCGCGCGAGCGCGTCGAGAAGCTGCTCGACCCGGGTTCCTTCCAGGAGCTGGATACGTTCGTACGCCACCGTACATACGACTTCGACATGCAGGGCAACCGGCCGTGGGGCGACGCGGTGGTAACCGGCCACGGCACGATCGACGGGCGCACGGTGTGCGTGTTTAGCCAGGACTTCACGGTCTTCGGAGGCTCGCTGGGCGAGGTGATGGGCGAGAAGATGTGCAAGATCATGGATCTGGCGGCGAAGATCGGCTGCCCGGTGATCGGCATCAACGACTCGGGCGGTGCGCGCATCCAGGAGGGCGTGGTCTCGCTGGGCTCCTACGGGGACGTGTTCCTGCGCAACGTGCGCTCCTCGGGCGTGATCCCTCAGATCAGCCTGATCATGGGCCCTTGCGCTGGCGGGGCGGTGTACTCGCCGGCGATCACGGACTTCATCTTCATGGTGAAGGAGACCTCGCATATGTTCATCACGGGCCCTGACGTGATCAAGACGGTCACCGGCGAGGAAGTGGGCTTCGAGGAGCTGGGCGGCGCGATGTCGCACAACACGAAGTCCGGCGTGGCCCAATTCGCGTCCGAGGACGAGGACGCCTGCCTGGAGGACTGCCGCTACCTGCTGAGCTTCCTGCCGTCCAACAACCTGCAGAGCACCCCGCGCGTGGAGCCTACGGACGACCCCGAGCGGATGGACCCGGAGCTCGACCACGTGGTTCCGGACAACCCGAACAAGCCGTACGACATGCGTAACGTCGTCAGCCTGATCGTGGACGACGGCGAGTTCTTCGAGGTGCACGAGCACCACGCCAAGAACATCATCTGCGGCTTCTCGCGCCTGGACGGCTACACGGTCGGCATCGTCGGCAACCAGCCGGCACAGCTGGCGGGCGTGCTGGACATTGACGCCTCCGCCAAGGCGGCACGCTTCGTGCGCACGTGCGACGCGTTCAACATCCCGCTGCTGACGTTCTGCGACGTGCCGGGCTTCCTCCCGGGCACCGCCCAGGAGTGGGGCGGGATCATCCGCCATGGCGCCAAGCTGCTGTACGCGTTCGCGGAGGCAACGGTGCCGAAGGTGACGATCATCACGCGCAAGGCCTACGGCGGTGCCTACGACGTGATGTCCTCCAAGCACCTGGGTGCGGACTTCAACTTTGCGTGGCCGACATCGGAGGTGGCGGTGATGGGCCCGGAGGGCGCGGTCAACATCATCTACCGGCGCGATATCGCCGGCAGCCCCACCCCGGATGAGCGGCGCAAGAAGCTGATGGAGGACTACAAGGCGCGCTTCGCCAACCCGTACACGGCGGCCGAGCGTGGCTACATCGACGACGTGATCGTGCCGCACGAGACACGCCCGCGGCTGATCGTGGCGCTGCGCACGCTGCAGGGCAAGCGCGAGCCCGGGCCCAAGCGCAAGCACGGCAACATTCCGCTGTAGCGGACTCTGGCTGCCAGCTCTTTAGAGCCGTCTCCGCGAGCTGGGGTGGAGCGCCGTCGGGGCTCCCCAAGTGAGAAACACCAGTAGTCATGGGGTCAGCAGCTAGGTACCTTATGTGGTCTTGGGGAAGTTGGGCCCGGGCTTATATTCACGCTTTATCCAGGGCCCCATCGTTAGGTCGAAGTGGCCCGGACAGGAGAGAGGGATGATTGAGAGCTTGATCGGTCGGCCTGGAGACAAGCTGCGCAAGTTGCTCGGGGTGATCTCGGTGATGGGAGCGGTCACGCTCACCACGCTCCTGGCAACGATGGCGCTCGCCAGCGCGCCGGCACTGGCGGCATTCCCGGAAGCCCCAGCAACCGAAGCGCCCTCTCCGCTCGCCGGCACGACCGCGACGCTGAAGGGCGAACTGAACCCCGGCTCAAGTACTGAAAAAGTCGTGTATCACTTCGCATATAGCACGGGTGCCGAATGCACTGAAAGTGGGCTCACAGCCCCTGCCGAACCCTTCCCTGAAGCTGCAGGCAACCACAAAAAAGTGTCCGCAGCCGTGACGGAACTCGAGGGCAGCACCGAATATACGGTTTGCCTGATCGCTGCAAACCCAGCCGAACCTGGGGAAGCGACGCAGGGCACGTTGAAAAAATTCAAAACGCTGGCGTCGAAAGCGGTAGTGATCGCCGAGAGCGCCACGGAAGTGGGAGCGTTCACGGCAAAACTTCAGGCTGAAGTCAACCCTGAGAACCAGTCCACGACGTCGTGCGCGTTTGAATACGGGAAAACCGTCAGCGAACACACAACAGCATGCGAACAGGCCACCTTGTCAGGCAGCAATCCTGAAATCGCGAGCTTGAGCGTGGCCGGGCTGCAATCGGCGACTAAGTATCACTACCGCGTGGTCATCAAAAACGCGACGGGCGAAACCAAAGGCCCGGAAGAAGAATTTGAAACCATTGCCCCGCCGTCGGAACTGGAAACCGGTGACCCGGAAGCGGTCACGACAACAAGTGCCACTATTGGCGGCAAGCTCAACGCCGGCGGTGAAGCCATGTACTACATCGAATACGGCACGGCACCCTGCTTGAGCACTACCTGCGGCGAAAAGAGCACTGAAACGCCCGTCGGCGGGCGAACACAGGAAGCCGTGACGCCGATCGAAATCCGCAATCTCAAACCGAACACTACCTACCACTACTGGCTGGTCGCGAACAACGGCGCAGCGCTCGAACCGGTCCACGGCGAAGCAAAGGTGTTCACCACGGAAAACTTCGCGCCCTCGAGGATCGAAGTTGGCAGCGTGGAAGACGTCACGACGACCGGCGCCGAGCTCACGGGCAAGTTCAATCCGGGTGGCGAAGCTAGGTACTACGTCGAATATGGCACCGCGCAGTGCTCCAGCACCACCTGTGGCCAAAGGAGCACCGAATCGGTATTGGTAGGAGAAACCCAGAAATCGATCGCGCCGATCGTGCTGAGCGGCCTCCATCCGAACACGGTCTACTACTACTGGCTCGTCGCAACGAACAGCGGCTCAGCCGAACCAGTCCACGGCGAGGCAGCCGCGTTCAAAACCGCAGAAACCCCGGCCGAAAAAGCGGCGGCGGAAGCGGCCTTGAGCAAATCTGCAGCAGAAGCCCAGGCGCAGGCTGCCGCGAAAAGCAAACTGGAAGCCGAAGCCAGGAGCCGCGAAGAAGCGGCGGCGGCGGTCGCGGCGGCGCAGCAGAAGCAGTACAACGAAATTGCCGCGATCACCGCTACCGACGAACGCCAGGCAGCTGAAGCCAAGCGCGTGGAAGAACTGATCGCTGCCACGTCGGCGAAGATCACGAAGACGAAGGTGGGCGCTGGCAGCGTGCGGGTCACGTTCGACGTCACGCAGGCGGGCACGGTCACGATCACCGGCACGGGACTGAAGAAGAAGGTCGCCAAGGTCGCGGCGGGCACGCACACGATGACGATCGCGTTGACGAGCACCGGCAAGAAGGATCGCAAGCATCACAAGAAGGCCACGATCACCGCCACCCTTGAAACGAGCCTGACGTCAGTGTCAGCCTCGACGACGATCAAGCTCTGATCAGGCCACTGCACGGCCGGGACGCGTACTGGCCGTGCAGACGCGAGGGGCCGGGACGCGTACTGGCCGTGCAGACGCGAGGGGCCGGACGCGTACTGGCCGTGCAGACGCGAGGGGCCGGACGCGTACTGGCCGTGCAGACGCGAGGCCGGACGCGTACGGGTCGTGCAGACGCGCCGGCCCCGCGAAATGGTGTATCGCAATGGTTATACACCAGACGCTACGCGGCATAGCAAGGGCCGAAGGGCGGATCGCACATCGCCGGGGCTCCGCCGGCCGAGCTACGGCACACTGGCACATTAGGTCACAATGCGACGATGGCAGCAGCCGGCTCATCCGTGCGCGCGCTAGCCCCGTCGGCCTCCCCAGAAGAGGCGGCGGCGGTCGTGGCGGCGCTGGAGCGATTCATGCGGGCGACCGCCCCGACGGCGACGCCCTCCTCGGCGACTCCAGACGGCTGGCGGCGAGCGGCGCTCCTGGAGGGAATTGCGCGGGAGCCACTGGGCGAGCTACCCGACCACTGGATAAATACCTAAAAGCCGCTAGGCTTTAGCGCAATAGTTCCCGTCCAGCCGGTAGGCATCGTCGACAGCAGCCCGGACCCGGCGTCCGGATCAGGAGGTTTCCCAAACATGGAGCCAGGTTCCATCTCCGCCCAGCGCGGCACGCTGGAGGACCCAGAGGTCCTGCAGAACGTGCCTGGGCATGTAATCCCGATCCTCGAGCAGGAGTTCGACGACTTCAAGACCGAGGCGGGCAAGTTCCTGGCGGGCGACATGCCGGAAGACGAGTTCATCAAGTTCCGCCTCAAGCAGGGCGTCTACGGCCAGCGCCAGCCGGATGTGCAGATGATCCGCGTGAAGCTGCCGTTCGGTGGCATCACGCCGGGGCAGATGGAGTCGTTCGCGGACGTGATCGAGAAGTACGTGCCCATGAACAAGGGTCACATCACGACGCGCCAGAACATCCAGATGCACCACATCCCGCTGCCGGAGATCGAGAAGGCGATCCGGGAGCTGTCGGAGTCGGGGCTGTCCAGCCGCGAGGGCTGCGGCAACACCGTCAGAAACGTGACGGGCGATCCGTGGGCGGGCGTGGCCAGCGACGAGCTGTTCGACATGACCCCCTATGTGGGCGCGTATGTGCGCTACTTCGTGCGCCATCCGACGACGCAGGCGATGCCGCGCAAGATCAAGACGGCGTTCGACGGCTCAGAGCAGGGTCGTGCCATCAGCGAGATCCACGACATCGCCTACCGTGCGCGTGTGAAGACGACTGATGACGGGGGTCATCCCATCGAGGTGCGTGGGGCACAGATGCTGGTGGGCGGCGGTACGTCGATCATGCCACGGGTGGCACCGGCGCTGTATGAGTTCGTGGAGCTCGACAACGGCGACTACCTGAAGATCGCCGAGGCGGTGTTCAGGATCTTCGACCGCCAGGACTGGCTGCGCGTCAACCGCGCGCGTGCGCGCATCAAGGTGTTCGTGGACAAGTTCGGCATCGAGGAGCTACGCCGCCAGGTCGAGGAGGAGCTGGAAGGCGACTGGGTGGCTGAACGTGACTTCTCGGTCGAGCACCGCTTGTTTGTGGACGACGAGCGCGAGAGCGCGCCGGCGCCGCCGCAGAGCTACGGCAGCCCCAACGGCGACGATTCTCAGTTCGAGCGCTTCCGGGCCGCCAACGTGGCCGAGCAGAAGCAGGAGGGCTTCGTGACAGTGGAGGTCAAGGTGACCCGCGGCGACCTCACGCCGGAGCAGTTCCGCGGCCTGGCCCAGATCGTGCGCTCACATGCCGGCGGCTACGCACGAACAACGGTGCAGCAGAACCTGCTGCTGCGCTGGGTGCGCCACGAGAGCGTGTACGACGTGTGGCGCGCGCTTGGCGAGCTGGGGCTGGCGGATCCGGGAACGCGGGAGATCACTGACGTGGTGTCCTGCCCGGGCACGGACTCGTGCAAGCTTGGGATCACCAGCTCTATGGGTCTCAACCGGGCGGTGCAGGAGCGCGTGGAGGCGATGGATATCAGCGATCCGCTGACGCGCGACATCCACATCAAGATGAGTGGCTGCCCCAACGGCTGCGCACAGCACCACGTTGCCGACATCGGCTTCTACGGCGCTTCGATCAAAGTCGGCGAGCACACGATCCCTGCATACATCCCCCACGTCGGCGGTGTGTACGAAGGTGCGCCAGTGGCGTTCGGCCAGCGGCTGAAACTGCGCCTGCCGGCGAAGCGCATACCGGAGGCGATCGAGCGTTGGATCCGCCATTACGAGTCAAGCCGTCAGGAGGACGAGGCTTGGGGAGCTTTTGCGCAGCGTGTCGGCACGGGTGAGCTGGAGGCACTTGTCAAGGACCTGTCGATGCCTGTCGATTTCAGCCTGGAGACGATGAATGAGTTCATCGACTGGAACAGGAACGCCCCGTTCGAGGTCCAGCGCGGCGAGGGCGAGTGCGCGGTATAAGCGGTAGGGATCTCAAGGCGACTACGAAACGAGACGACCAGATCAGATGCATTCACTTGACAGCCAAATAGAGGAGGCGGCCTCCGTGTCCGACGCGGCGCTCAGCCTTACCCATACGTTGCGTGAGGCGGCGCGCCACGGCGAGAAGGCTGTGCTCCTGTGCTCCTTCCAGAAGGAGGAGTCGGTGCTGCTTGACGAGCTGCTGCGACTCGACCAAGGCACCGCCGATGCAGTGCGCATCGTGACGATCGACACGGGCGTGCTGTTCGGAGAGACGCTTGAGACTTGGCGCGCGTTCGAGCAGCGCTTCGGCGTGAAGATCGAGGTGCAGGACGCGAGCAACACGACGCTCCCGTGGAGCGGCCCGGAGCACTGCTGCTCGGTTGCGAAGGTGGCGGCGCTGGAAGCGTCCCTGACCGGCGCGGAGGGCTGGATCACGGGCATTCGCCGCGAGCAGGGCCCGACTCGGGCACAGACGCAGCTGATCGAACGCGACGAGCGACGCAACCTGTGGAAGTACAACCCGCTGGCCCACTGGACGGACAAGGACCTGTGGCGGCGCATCAACGAGCGCAACCTCCCGTACAACCCGCTGCACGACCAGGGCTATGAGTCGATCGGCTGCGCGCCGTGCACGCAGCCGGGGAGTGGACGCGAGGGTCGCTGGGCAGGCACTGACAAGACCGAGTGCGGTCTGCACGTCGAGGTAGTAGAGCCGTGAGCGTCGCGGCGCGCCCCCAGCTGAGCCATCTGCGTGCGCTGGAGTCAGAGGCGATCCACGTGATGCGCGAGGTGGCGGCGGAATTTGAGAAGCCGGTGCTGCTGTTCAGCGGCGGCAAGGACTCGATCGTGCTACTGCGCCTGGCGGAGAAGGCGTTTCGCCCGGCGCCGTTTCCGTTTCCGCTGATGCACGTGGACACCGAGCACAACTTCCCGGAGGTGATCGAGTTCCGCGACCGCCGCGTGGCCGAACTGGGCGAGCGCCTGATCGTGGCCAGCGTGCAGGACTCGATCGACGGCGGCCGCGTGGTCGAGGAGACGGGGCCGCGGGCGTCGCGCAACAAACTGCAGACGGTGACGTTGCTTGATGCGATCGCAGCGAACGGCTTCGACGCGGCGTTCGGCGGCGCGCGCCGCGACGAGGAGCGCGCGCGGGCGAAGGAGCGCGTGTTCTCCTTCCGCGACGACTTCGGCCAGTGGGATCCCAAGAACCAGCGTCCGGAGCTGTGGAACCTTTACAACGGCCGCGTACGCAAGGGCGAGCAGGTGCGCGTGTTCCCGCTGTCCAACTGGACGGAGCTGGACGTGTGGGAGTACATCGACCAGGAGCAGCTGGAGGTCCCATCGATCTATTTCGCACACGAGCGCCAGGTGTTCGAGCGCGACGACATGCTGTACGCATGGCGTGAGGGCACCGAGCTGATCGACGGCGAGGAGATCTTCACGGAGACTGTGCGCTACAGGACGGTCGGCGACATGACATGCACAGGCGGTGTGCGCTCGGTGGCGAACACGCTGGCAGAGGTCGTACTGGAGATCGCAGCCACGCGGATCACCGAGCGCGGGGAGACCCGTGCGGATGACCGCGTGTCGGAGGCGGCAATGGAGGACCGCAAGAAGGCCGGGTACTTCTAGTGACCCTCGACCTGCTGCGTTTCACGACGGCAGGCTCGGTGGACGACGGCAAGAGCACGCTGATCGGGCGTCTGCTGTACGACTCCAAGCAGGTGTTCGAGGATCAGCTGGCGCACGTGGCCCAAGCCAGCGAGCGCCGTGGCGGTGAGGGCACGCTTGACCTGGCGTTGCTGACGGACGGGCTGCGGGCGGAGCGCGAGCAGGGAATCACGATCGACGTGGCCTACCGCTACTTCGCCACGGCCAAGCGGCGGTTCATCATCGCCGACTGCCCTGGACATCGCCAGTACACGCGCAACATGGTCACCGGCGCCTCCACGGCGGATGTGTCGGTGGTGCTGATCGACGCGCGCAGGGGCGTGCTTGAGCAGTCCAAGCGCCATGCGTTCATCAGCGCGCTGCTGGGTATCCCGCAGATGGTGGTGGCGATCAACAAGATGGATCTGGTGGACTACTCCCAGCAGCGATACGACGAGCTGCTCGAGGAGTTCGAGGGCTTCGCGGGGAAGCTGGCGGGAGTCAAGGAGATCTCCTATATCCCTATGTCTGCGCTGAACGGCGACAACGTGGTCGAACGCTCGCAGCACATGCCTTGGTACGACGGGCCGGTTCTGCTGGACCTGCTGGAGCAGGTGGAGGTGGCCTACGACCACCCGGACGACAAGTTTGCGCGCTTCCCCGTGCAGTGGGTGGTCCGCCCGTCCGCCAACGACGCCGGCGCGCGCGACTACCGTGGCTACGCCGGCCAGCTGGCCAGCGGCGCGCTGCACCGTGGCGACGAGGTTGCGGTGCTGCCGGGCGGTGAGCGCACGCGGATCGCGGCGATCGACACCTACGACGGCGAGCTGGAGGAGGCGATGGCGCCGATGTCGCTGACGCTGCGCCTGGAGGACGAGCTGGATGTCTCCCGCGGCGAGCTGATCTGCCATCCGGACGAGGCCCCCACGGTGGCACGCGAGCTGCAGGCGGACATCTGCTGGATGAGCGATGAGCTGCTACGCCCGGGGTCTCGCTACGTGCTCAAGCAGACCTCGCAGAACGCCACGGCAGTGATCGACGCGATCGACGATCTCGTGGACGTGCACACGCTCGAGCGCATGCCCGCACCGCAGGAGCTCGGCCTTAACGACATCGGTCGCGTACGCCTGCGCACGAGCGCACCGCTGGTGTTCGACCCGTACACGAGCAACCGTCGCACAGGCAGCTTCATCCTGATCGACGAGTCCAGCAATGCGACTGTCGGCGCGGGAATGATTGCCACAGCGGGCTCCTGAACGGACTGCGTCAAGCGCCCGTCACTACGACACCCTCGCCGGCGCGTTGGGCTTTGAGAGTGTCTGGATCGCTCTCCCGGGAACGATCTGAAATAAGCTGTCCACCCTGATGTTCTCCAAGGTCCTCATAGCCAACCGCGGCGAGATCGCCGTCCGCATCATTCGCGCCCTCGACGAGCTGGGGATCGCCAGCGTGGCCGTGTACTCGGAGACCGACCGCGACGCCCCGCACGTGGGGCGCGCCGGCGAGTCCTACAACCTCGGCGACGGTCCGGCGGCCGATAACTACCTGAGCGTCGAGAAGATCCTCGACGCCGCCGCGCGCTCTGGGGCCGAGGCAATCCATCCTGGCTACGGCTTCCTTGCCGAGAACGCCCCCTTCGCGCAGGCCTGCGAGGACGCCGGCGTGGTGTTCATCGGCCCGCCTGCCAGCGCCATCGAGGCGATGGGCTCCAAGACGCGGGCGCGCGAGCTGATGCAGGCAGCCGGCGTGCCGATCGTGCCGGGGACGACCAAGCCGGTGGAGACGGTGGCGGACGCGCTGCGCATCGCCAAGGGGGAGGTCGGCTTCCCGGTGGCTGTGAAGGCGGCGGGCGGCGGCGGCGGCAAGGGCTTCCGTGTGGCGCTGTCAGAGGACGAGCTGGAGGGCGCGTTCGAGGGCTCCAGCCGCGAAGGCGAGAAATTCTTCTCCGACCCCACCGTCTACCTGGAGCGCTACCTGCACGACCCCCGCCACGTCGAGGTGCAGGTGCTGGCCGACCGCCACGGCAACGTCATCCACCTCGGCGAGCGTGACTGCTCGATCCAGCGTCGCCATCAGAAGGTCATCGAGGAGTCCCCCGCCCCCGCGTGGGTGGTGGACCAGGAGATGCGCGCGCGCATCGGGCAGATCGGTGTCAACGCGGCCAAGGCCGTCGACTACGTCGGCGCCGGCACAATCGAGGGGCTGTTCTCCGCCGCCGAAGGCAAGGAGCCTGAGTACTTCTTCCTGGAGATGAACACGCGCGTGCAGGTCGAGCACTGCGTCACTGAGATGACCACCGGCATCGACATCGTCAAGGAAGGCATCCGCGCCGCCGCCGGCGAGCCGCTGGCTTACGCCCAGGAGGACATCCAGCTGCGCGGGCACGCGATCGAGTGCCGCATCAACGCCGAGGACGCCTCCAGGAACTTCGCCCCCGCCCCAGGCAAGATCGGTGTCTACCGCGAGCCCCGCGGTCCCGGTGTACGCGTCGACTCCGGAGTGCAGGAAAACGGCGAAGTCTCGCCCATGTATGACCCGATGGTGGCCAAGCTGGTCGTCTGGGACGCCGACCGTGAGCAGGCCACCAGCCGCATGCTGCGCGCTCTGAGCGAATACGAGATCGGCGGGCTGAAGACGCTGATCCCCTTCCACCAGGCGCTGCTGGCCACCGAGCAGTGGGCCAAAGGTGAGACCTGCAGGGACCTGCTCGAGGACAAGGACTGGCTGAAGACGCTCGCCTTCGAGGCGCCGGCGCCCCCCACCGACGGCGACGACGACGAGCAGGAGAAGGTCGAGCAGACCTATGAGGTGGAGGTGTCGGGCAAGCGCTTTGACGTGCGCGTCGTCGGCCCCCCGTTCGCCGGCGGTGGTGGTGGTGCAGCGACCAACGGCGCGGCGCCCGGCGGGCGTAAGGCGCCCAAGCGCGGCGAGCGCAAGAGCGCCGGCGGGGCGGGCGGACCGGACGTCCTCCCGTCCCCTCTTCAGGGGAACATGTGGAAGGTGCTGGTCAAACAGGGCGACAGCGTCGAGGAGGGCCAGCTGCTGTGCATCATCGAGGCGATGAAGATGGAGAACGAGATCACGGCACACAAGGCGGGCACGATCGCCGAGCTGCCGATCACCGAGGGCACGCCGATCCAGGCAGGCGCGCCGATCGCGACGATCGTCTCAGCTGAGCCCAGCTAGCGCGCGGACGTTCTCCGCGTGGAGCAGCTGCTGCTGGCGCGAGCTGCGCCCGGCGGGCAGCGCGGCGCGGGAGCCACGCGCGCCCAGCTCGCTCAGATAGAGCACATCCTCCTCCAGCACCGCCAGCGCCTGCACGCCATCGAGCGACGGCCCGTGACCGGGGACCACGTGCTCGCATCCGCCCAGCAGCGGGCGCAGGCGCTCGAGCGTCGCCAGATAGGCATAGATCCTGTCGCCTGCGTTCAGCGTCGGGATCTCGACGGTGGAGAGGTAGTCCCCGGCGACGAGCACCCCCGCCCACGGGATCATGACGGCCATCCCGTCGCGCGTGTGCCCATCGGCTGGGTGCAGCTCCAGCTCGAAGTCGCCGAGCTCGCAGCGGCCGGGCACGGGCAGCGCCTGGAGCGAGCCGAGCGCCAGCGGGCGCGGGCGCTCGATCATCAGCTCCTCGTCGAAGCTGCGCAGCTCGCGCTGGGCCTCCCCCGGCAGGGCCTGCAGGCGCTGGGCGGTGCTCTCGGCGCAGCCGAGCGCGACACCCGGGAAAGCCAGGCGCCCGAGCAGGTGATCCCAGTCGCCGTGCGTGGCCAGCAGACCGCTGGGTGAGGGGAACCGCGCCTGCTCCAGCAGCGCGGGCAGCGCGTCGAGCTCGTCGGGCAGCACGGGCGAGTCGATCACGAACGTCTCAGCGCCGGCCCCCGCCGCGCCGGGAACGCCGCCGGGCTCGATCACCCGCACCGGGTTCTCCGCACTCTCCGCCTCGCCGCTCTCTACCGGGCCGCGCACGATCACGCAGTTGACCTGCAGCAGCGCGCTGGTGACCAGCAGCACGTCGCGGTGGAGCGAGACGGCCCGCACGCGCCGGCGCCGGGCTAGGTGATGCCGAGAAGCTTGGCGGCCTCTTTGAGGCTGGTCACTTCGGCGGTGGGCTTCTTTTGAGAGGAGTCGAGAGTCTCCTTGTTGCGGTTGACCCAGATGACGGGCACCCGCTGTTTGATGCACGGCACCACGTCGTGGTAGTGGCTGGCGGCCACGTGCACCCAGCCGCGCTTGCCGCCCATGCGTCGGGCGCACTCGGTGAAGTGCGGAAGTTCAGGCTTGTACGAGCGCACCTGCTGCGCGGTGACGACCAGGTCGAAGTCGACGGCGATGTGGCGGCGAGTCTGCCCGAGCAGCTTGTCGTCGATGTTGGACAGCAGGCCGAGCTTGTGCTTCTTGGAGAGCTTCTGCAGCTGCGTGGCGGTTTCCTTGAACGGCATCCAGCGCTGCACGGAGTCGGGCAGGAAGCCGGAGCGCGAGGGCTCCAGGTTCCACTCCAGGCGTTTGGCGATCTCGATGGCGGTGCGCCGCAGGACCTCGGCGTAGAGCTCGTAGGAGCCGCCCTCGATTTCGCGGGAGATCTCATGGAACATCGACAACAGCACGCTGCGGTCGATCTCGACCCCGTCGCGGGCGGCCTCTTTGGAGAACGCGTCGTAAATCCCGCTCTCCCAGTCGATCAGCGTTCCGTACACGTCGAAAGTTACAAAAGTGACGTTCTTTGGGATGGGCATCGGGCGGCATTATGCCGTGCCGGGCCTCCTCGGCGCAGTGCGCTGCCCCCAACGGAGGCTTGCTGCACGCGATCTCCCGTCTTGCGTTAGAGTCCCGCGCCGCTAATGGACCTCTTGGAGTACCAGGGCAAGCAGTTGTTCGCCCGCCACGGATTGCGGGTTTCCTCAGGGAAGCCTGTCACCACCGTCGATGACGCTGTGGCCGCGGCGGCGGAGGTGGGCTACCCGGTGGTGGTCAAGGCGCAGGTGCTGATCGGCGGCCGCGGTAAGGCCGGTGGCGTGAAGCTGGCGGCCGACGAGAGCGAGACCCGCGAGCACGCGGGCAACATCCTGGGCATGGACATCAAGGGTCACATCGTTCGCACCGTGTGGATCGAGCATGCGTCGGACATCGCCTCTGAGTACTACGCGTCGGTGCTGCTCGACCGCTCGGCCAAGCAGCCGCTGGTGATGTTCAGCACGGAGGGCGGCGTGGACATTGAAGAGGTGGCGGAGAAGACGCCGGAGAAGCTGATCCGCCATCACGTGGATGCGCTGCGCGGGCTGTCGCATGGTGAGGCGGTGCAGATCGCGACCGAGGGCGGCGCTGACTCGGACGTGATCGATGGCGTGGCTGATGCGCTGGTGGCGCTGTATGAGGTGTGGCTGCAGGAGGACGCGACGCTGGCGGAGATCAACCCGTTGATCGTGACGCCGGACCGCGAAGTGAAGGCGCTGGACTCGAAGGTGTCGCTGGACGGCAACGCGCTGTACCGCCACCCGGAGAACCAGGGGCTGTCGGACAGCGAGAACGAAGACCCGATCGAGCGTCGCGCCAAGGAGGAGGGCGTCCAGTACGTGAAGCTGGACGGCGACATCGGCATCCTGGGCAACGGCGCGGGGCTGGTGATGTCGACGCTGGACGTGGTCGCGCAGGCGGGCGGCTCGCCGGCGAACTTCCTGGACGCTGGCGGTGGCTCGAACGCGGAGAAGATCAAGCAGGCGGTCAACGTGCTGCTGGCCAACGAGGCGGTGAAGGCGGTGCTGTTCAACATCTTCGGTGGCATCACCCGCTGCGACGAGGTGGCGACGGGGCTGATTGCGGCGTTCGCGGACATCAAACCGTCGGTCCCGTTCGTGGTGCGTCTGGACGGCACCAACGACGTGGAGGGCCGCCGCCTGCTCCAGGAGGCGGCGCTGCCGAACGTGCACGCGGCGAAGACGATGAACGAGGCTGCTGAGATGGTCGTGGCGCTGGCGGCCGGCAGGCCGGTTGGAGCGGCGGGCTGATGTCGGTCCTGATCGACGAGCGCACGCGGCTGGCGGTGGCCGGCATCACCGGCCGCGAGGGCACCTTCCACACGCTCAACAACCGCAATTACGGCACGAACGTGGTCGGCGGTGTGACGCCGGGCAAGGGCGGTCAGGATGTGGATGGCATTCCGGTGTTCGACAGCTGGGAGCAGGCGTGCTCGGAGGTGCAGCCGAACACGGCGATGATCTTCGTGCCGCCGCGTTTCGCTGCGGACTCGATCCTGGAGGCGGCTGCAGCCGGCGTGGAGCTGGTGATTGCGATCACCGAGGGCATCCCCGCCCACGACGAGCTGCGCGTGTACAACACGCTCGAGCAGGACTATCCTGGGACGCGGCTGATCGGTCCGAACTGTCCTGGCATCCTCTCGCCGGGCAAGGCCAACGTGGGCATCATCCCGGCGTCGTTCTTCAAGGCTGGCAACGTCGGCGTGGTGTCGCGCTCGGGCACGCTGACCTACCAGATCGGCAACGAGATCGCTCAGGCGGGCTTTGGCTGCAGCTCGATCGTTGGCATCGGTGGCGATCCGGTCCCGGGCTCGTCGTTTGTGGACGTGCTGGAGCTGTTCGAGGCGGACGACGACACTGAGCTGGTGGTGCTCTCCGGTGAGATCGGCGGCTCCGCGGAGGAGGAGGCGGCGGAGTACATAGCGGCGCATATGAGCAAGCCGGTGGTCGCGTACATCGCCGGCTTCACAGCCCCGGCGGGCAAGCAGATGGGTCACGCCGGCGCGATCGTGTCCGGCAGCGCTGGAACGGCGGCAGCCAAGGCAGAAGCGCTGGAAGCAAAGGGCGTGCGCGTCGGGCGTACCCCCACCGAGACTGCCGCCATCGCCGTGGAGGTCCTAGGCGGCGCGTCGGTGTCAGCCTCCTGATCCGCGCCTGGTCCTCCTGATCCGCGCCTGATCGGCCCGTGAACCGCTCGCCGGCAGCTGCCGGCGCTAGGCTTCCCAACCAATGGACCCTGAGGTTGCGAGAACGCTGAGCGAACTGGAGCGCAAGCTGCTTGAGCTGGAGCGCACGCTCAGCACGATGCGCGCCGGCGAGGAGCCACGCGGCAACGACGGCGGCGCCGGTGGCGGCCCGAGCCAGCACTTCACCGCCACAGACCCGCCGCCTGCGCCGCCACAGAGCTTCAGGACAAGCAGGATCATCGATGAGGCGGTCGAGCGCGAGCAGCCAACGGTGCCGGCGCAGACCGGCGAGCGGACGTTCGCGCCGGCGCAGACCCAGTCGTCCACGGTCGCAGCACCCCCTCCGCGACCGCTGTTCGCCCGCGCCCCCCTGCCACCGGCGACGCCAGGGACGACACATTCCTCGCAGGCGCCGAACCCGGCGGAGCTGCTGCGCTTCCGCGATCGGCTCGAGCGTACGGCCCGCGATCTGACCCGCGACTACGACGAGTTGCTCGGGCGCATATCCTACGCGGCTGTGCCAACGACAACCGGCCCGACAATTTCGTTCGCGCGAGGCGCGCCGTCGCTTGACATCGTTGACGTGGACGGCCTGCGCGACGCGGCTGTGCGTGCTTTCGAGAGCGACCCTGCGGGCACGACGGCGTACGGCACGTCGGTCGGCTACCCGCGGCTGCGCAGCTGGATCGCCGACCGCCATGGTGTTGAGCCGGAGCGCGTGCTGGTGACCAACGGCTCGATGCAGGCGGACGCGTTCCTGTTCGAGCAGCTGGTGCACTCGGGCGATGAGGTGATCGTCGAGCGCCCGACATACGACCGCACGCTGCTTTCGCTGCGCGGCCGCGGCGCGCGCGTGCACGCGGTGGAGCTGCAGCCGGACGGCATCGACACGGACGCGCTGGCGGAGCTGCTCAGCGGTGGCGCGGCAGCACGCCCGACGCTGGCGCACATCATCCCGAACTTCCAGAACCCGGCGGGCTACACGCTGTCGTATGAGAAGCGCAGGCGACTGCTGGAGCTGGCGGCCGACCACGGCTTCATGGTGTTCGAGGACGATCCGTACGTGGAGCTGCGCTTCAGCGGCGAGACGTTGCCGACGATGCTGTCGATGGACCCTGAGCGCGTGGTGTACGCGTCGTCGTTCTCGAAGACCGTGTGTCCTGGTATCCGCGTCGGCTACCTCGTCGGCCCCCCCGAACTGATCAAGTCGATTGGGCAGCTGGCGACGAACACGTACATCTCCCCCAACATGGTGGCCCAGTCGATCGTGTACGAGTTCTGCGCGTCCGGTGCAGTGGAGCGCTCGATTGAGACGGTGAAGGCGGCGCTTGCGGAGCGCGTGCAGACGCTGGCAAACGCGCTGCGCAGCGAGCTGCCGGACGCCCAGTTCGTGGAGCCCCAGGGCGGCTACTTCATGTGGGTGACGCTGCCGGAGGGCACCGACGTGGGTGCCCTGTTCCAGGCTGCAGCGGACCGCGGCGTTGCGTTTGTGAAGGGCACCGACTTCCTGCTGGAGGGCGGCGAGAACACGTTGCGCCTGGCTTACTCCGGTGTGACGCCGGAGCAGATCAACACGGGCATCGCACGCCTGGCCGAGGCGTACCGCTCGCTTTAGCGGCTCCGCAGAGCGCCTCCCGAACGGCCTTTCCGTGGCGCAGATGGAAACAGTCCCGGCGTTTCCTTGACACAGACCACAGAATTTGGGCAGACGGCGAAGGAAGCGACCTCATGGCATGTCAAGTTTCCCGCCACACCGATAAGAGAAGTTTGGTTAATAGCAGCACGGACTGGAAAAGTCACGAAAATCAAACAGATTGCCTTTGGTGACGCGTCGACCCAGACGGGCACAGCTCCTGCTTGGGCCCCAGCCGATCCATCATCGCTAGCGCCCGTAGCGCTGCCCGATGACCAGCTGCTCGGGCAGCGCCGTGCGTGGCGGCGGCGACGGGTCGGCGATCACAGAAACCGTCTCGGCGACGCTCACCGTCAGCCCCAGACGCTGACCGTCGGCCGTGTGGAGCTCCACGTGCTCGGGCCCGGACTCAGCCATGACGGCCTCAAGCCCAGGCTCGATACCTGACGCCTTCAGGTATCGCAGAAGGTCCTCAGCCTCGTTCTCAAAGCGCAGCACACGCACGCTGGCACCGACCTCCACGTCGGCCAGCGGCACGCCGGCCAGGCGCGCGCCGGCGACGATCGGGTGGCCGTGCGGGCAGGTCTTGGCGTCGCCGATTGCCGCCAGCATGCGCTCCTCCAGCACCGGGGACATTGCGTGCTCGAGGCGCTCGGCCTCCTCGTGGACCTCGTCCCAAGGCACACCGAGGACGTCTGTGAGAAAGCGCTCGATCAGCCGGTGGCGGCGCACGATGCCCTCGGCGTGCTCGGCACCGGTGTCGGTGAAGGCGATCGCGCGGTTGCTGGCGCGTGTGATGTAGCCGTCGCGCTCGAGGCGGACGATCATCTCGTGCACGGTCGGTGCGGACAGCTGCATCGCTCGGGCGATGTTGGCGCCGGTCATCGGCAGGCCGGCCTCCTGCAGCCAGAACAGGATCTGCAGGTACTCCTCCTCGGCGACGGTGGCCGTCGTTTGGCTGTCGTCACTCATGGTCGCCCAGATGCTAGACGACGCTCACTTGTAAAGCTGCTCGAATGTGCACTCGCGCGGGGGCTTGTCCTCGCGCCAGCGCCGCAGCTTGGCGCCGTGGCGGATGCGCCCGGCAGAGACATGGTCGAAATCGATCTCCACGACGAGCTCCGGTCGCAGAGCGACCCACTCGAGATCCTTGCCTGCGCTCCAGCGGCTGGGATCGGCGGAGCCGCGCTCACCGGACTCATACCGACCGAAGAAGCCCACCAGCCGCTTCTTCTCGGCGACGCTCAGACCGGAGCAGTGCCCGACGACGCGCAACTCGGCGCCGTCATACAGGCCGAGGATCAGCGCACCGACGGTGTCCGGCTCCTTACCCGGGCGCCAGCCAACGATGACGGCGTCTATTGTGCGCACCCGCTTGACCTTGACCATGCCCTTGCGCTCGCCGGGAAGGTAGGACGCTGAGCGCTCCTTGGCGATTGCACCCTCAGCGTGCTCGAGCCACTCGCCGGCCTCCGCGGCGGTGAATACCGTCGGCATCAGCTCGACGGGCGCGCGCGCGAATGCCTCACCGGCGAGTAGCGCCTCCAGCCGGGCCCGGCGCTCGGTGAGAGCCAGCTCGAGCAACGAGTCCTGTTCGTGGGCCAGGAGATCGAAAGCGACGTACACAGCTGGGGTCTCGCCGGCCAGGCGTTCGATGCGTGACACGGCAGGGTGGATGCGCTGGCCGAGCGCGTCGAAGTCCTCATGCCCGTCACCGTCGCGGACGACAATCTCACCGTCGAGCACGTAGCGGCCGGCGGGGAACGTGAGCTCCGGGAAGTAGCGTACGAGCGGCTTGCCGTTACGCGACTGCAGGAACACCTCTTCGCCGTCGACGAACGCCAGGCAGCGAAAGCCGTCGAGCTTGATCTCATAGCAATAGTCATTGCCCTCCGGCAGCTCCTTGCGAGAGAGCGCAAGCTGCGGCTTCAGCGGCGGTGCCAGCGGCAGGCTCACGTGTCGGCCCCCTCAGCCGTGTCGGCCCCCTCAGCCGTGTCGGCCCCCTCAGCCGTGTCGGCCCCGTCGGCCTTGCGCGCACGGCTCGGCTGCACGCGCTTGGGCTCGCCCTTCTGCTTGCGGAAGTGCGGCGGCCATGGCGCGTCGCCGAGGCCGTCGCGCTCATCGCGCGCGGCCAGCTCGAGCAGGCCGTCCAGGCGAGCGGAGTGCTCGTCGATCCCTGCCGCTGGGTCGCCACGCTCGCGCAGACGGGCGGGCACCGTCTTCAGGGTCAGCTCGGCTGGCTCGACGTCGGCGACCTCGTCCCACTCAAGCGGGCAGGACACGCGTGCGTCGGGGACCGCCCTGACGGAGTAAGCGGATGCGACGGTGCGGTCGCGGGCGTTTTGGTTGTAGTCGATGAACACGCCTTGGCGCTCCTCCTTCCACCAGCGGCTGGTGGCACGGCCGGGCATTCGCCGCTCGACCTCGCGCGCCAGCGCCAGCGCCGCGCGGCGCACTTCTTCGAAGCTCTCACTGGGCTCGATGCGCGCGTACACGTGGATGCCGCGTGAGCCGGAGGTCTTGGGAAAGCCGTGCAGGCCGTGCTGCTCGAGCACCTCGCGTACGCCAAGCGCCACCTCGCGCACCTCTGAGAACGAGACGTCCGGGCTGGGGTCGAGGTCGACGCGCAGCTCGTCCGGATGGTCGAGGTCATCGCGGCGGACAGGCCATGGGTTCCAGTCGATCACGCCAAGGTTCACTCCCCACACGAGGTGGGCGGCATCGTTGGGGACGAGCTCGCGCGCGTGGCGGCCGCTGGGGAACGTGACGGTGGCGGTCTGCAACCACTCGGGCGCCCCGTCGGGCACCCGCTTCTGGAAGAACGGCTTACCGGCCACGCCGTCCACCCAACGCTTCATCACGGTCGGACGCTCGCGCAGCTGGCGTACAACCGCTTGCTGGCACTCGACGTAGTAGTTGACCAGGTCGATCTTCGTCAGGCCGACGTCCGGGAAGAACGGCTTGCCTGGGTTGCTCACGCGCACCTGTTGGCCGCTGACCTCCACCACGACGGGCTCCCCCTGCTTTGCAGCCATTGCTGGAAGGATGCCCGATTGTGAGCGCCAACACCCGCTACCCGCACAAGCTGCTGCTCGCCTGCAGCCCGTTCGGCTCTCGTCTGTCAGGGGCGGCAGTGGCGAGCGCGATCGCCGACGGCCTGCAGGAAGGCGGCCTGCCCGAGCCCGATCTGTGCCCGCTGCCTTCGACAGACGGCAGCGAGGCGATACGACGGGTGCTGGAGGAGCTGGGCTTCGACGCGCGCATGCGCAGCGCGCGGGCGGTGGTGGTGGCGGTGGCGCGACTGGAGGAGCGCACGCTGGCAGGCAGCGTCACGTTCGAGATCGCAACCAGGGCTCGCCAGGCTGGCGTGCCGGCGTACGCGGTCACTGGTGAGGACGCACTGGAGGCATTTGACGCGCGCATCCTGGACCTACAGCTGATCGTGCAGGCACGCGGCCGCGGGGCGCTGGTGTCAGCCGGGCGTCAGCTCGCCGGCGTTGTGTGAGCGCCGGCGTTGTGTGAGCGCCGGCGTTGTGTGAGCGCCGGCGTTGTGTGAGCGCCGGCGTCGTGTGAGCGCCGGCGTCGTGTGAGCGCCGACACGCTGACGAGCGCAGGCATGCTGAGAGCGCGCCATCGTGTGCGCCGACGTTCAGCGTTGGCAGCCTGGACACCAGTAGGTCACGCGGTTGTTCTCCCCCTGCCCGCGGCGGCGGATCGCAGTGCCGCAACGGGGACACGGCTGCCCGGCGCGGTTGTAGACGGCGCGTGGACGCGCGCTGAAGCCGTCGCGCGCGGAGACGGGCATGTGCTCGCGGGCAAAGCCCACCAGCGCCAACGCCTGCTCGTCGCCCACGTCGGCGAGCGCTCGCCACGGATCCACGCCGGCGGCGAAACAGCACTCCGCCTTCCACACGTTGCCGATGCCTGCAACCGTGTGCTGGTTTAGCAGCGCATCCCCGACCGGGCGCCTGGGATCGTCCTGACGCAGCCGCGCCAGGAAGGCGCTGTCGTCGAAGTGCTTGCCCAGCACGTCCTGACCGAGCGCCGCCAGGCGCGGGTCCGAGCGCACGCGGGCGTCGCTCATCAGCTCGAGCACCGGCCCGTCGAACTCGACCACCTCCCAGCTGCCGCAGCGCAGCACCAGCCACGCCCGTCGGCGCGCTCGCCGCCAACGCTCCCCCTCGCGGTACACCCCCCACGACCCGGTCATGCGCAGGTGCGAGTGCAAGGTCAGACCGCCGTCGAAGCGCAGAAACAGGTGCTTGCCATGGGCGTCAACGGCGCGCACGGCGCTACCGGCCAGCCGCTGCGACCAGCGATCGAGCCGGTGGCGAGGATGGGGCGTGAGGATCTCCTCTGGAACGCGTCCCTCCAAGACCGCACGGATGCGCGCTGCCGCGTAGTGGATCGTGTCGCCCTCGGGCATCCGCTCACGATCGCACAGCACGCTAGGCTCGCCCGGCGCATGACAACAGAGCCTGAGCCACATCCCGCCGGCCGCCCGCCCCGTGTGCGCTCGCTGTCTCCCCCAGGCCGGCGAGCGACGGTCATCGGGGCAGGCTCGTTCGGCACGGCGCTGGCGCTGCTGCTGGCGCGCGGCGGGCTGCGCACGACGCTGCAGACGCGTACCGCCGAGCAGGCGACGCTGATTGACAAGGAGCGCGAGAACCGTCGCTACCTGCCGGGTGTGGAGCTGCCGTCACAGCTGCGTATCGAGCCCGCCTCGGCGGGCGTAGCTCGCGCGGACTACGTGTTTCTGGCCGTGCCCTCGCGCGGGCTGGCTGAGGTGATTGACAACCTCGGCGCCTCAGGCCTGGGCAAGCGCACCGCCGTGGTGTCAGCAGCCAAGGGCCTGGTGCCGCCGGACGGCATGCCGCCGACGAGTGTCCTGACCGCACGGTTCGGTGCCGATCGCATCGCCTGCCTGGGCGGCCCGGCGCACGCGCAGGAGATGGTGCACGCCGGTGCTGCGCTAGTTGCAGCGTGCGCTGAGGAGGAGCTAGCGCGCGCGCTAGCGCAGGTGTTCACCCGCGCGGGCGTCGTCTGCGAGCTGTCCAATGACCCCGTCGGCGTGGAGCTGGCGGGCGCTGCCAAGAACGCAGCTGCGCTAGCCGCCGGCGCAACCGAGGCACAGGGCCTGAACGCCGCCGGCGCCGCCGCAGGGCACATCTTCGCCGAGGTGTGGCGCTACGCCGAGGGGCAGGGCGCGCGGCCGGAGTCAATGATTGGGCTGGCCGGAGCTGGCGACCTGGTGGCCACGGCGCTGGCGCGCGAGAGCCGCAACCGCCGAGCCGGCGAGCTGCTGGCCGCCGGTGTGCCCGCCACGGAGATCCCCGCGCAGATCGGCCAGGCGGTCGAGGCGCTGGAGTCCGTGCCGCTGCTGGCAAGCGCACTGGAGGCAGCCGGCGTTGGTGCACCCGTCACAGGCGCCCTCGGGCGCCTGATCTCCGGCGAGCTACCGCTCAACGACTGGGTGGCGCTGGTGCGCGCAACCGTACCGCCGCCGGCGCTGTGGCGCAGACGGCCCAAACCGGGCTTCTGGCGGCGGGCGTGGCGGAGGTTGTCGAGGGGATAGATAGAGATAGAGCCTTCATTCGGGCCGTGCGAGCCCCAGAGCAGCCGAATAGACTCGCCACTGGATACGGCGCAATGTCCCCAGCCGCCACTACCCTTTGGCCATGGCCGAGACGCTCACGAGCTTGGCAGGAACGAGCCTCACGGAGGCGCGTGAGCTGATCCGGCCCATCGAGCAAGACTCCCGGGTACGCGCAGTGGCCATCTTTGGCTCCGTTGCCCGTGACGAGGCCGGTCCTCGAAGCGACCTTGACGTCCTCGTTGTACATGACGGTCCGATGCCCGACGATCTCGATGACATGGTCACAGAGAACGTCACGATGGCCTTCTACACGCCAACGCGGCTCGCGGCGCTCCCGGTACGGAGCCCGCTCTTCGCGACACATCTGGCGCTAGAAGCGGTGCCTCTCCGCGATGAGTCCGGGGCATTGACGCGGACGCTGCGAAGTGTGCGGCCACTGGATACAGAAACCATCTCGCGACTCCTCGCCTCAACGCGCCGTCGATTTGACGAGCTCGTAGGCCAGCCGCGAGGCTTGGCCCTCAACCCACAGGCTGCTGGTGCTGAGTTGTACGCACTGGCGAAGCAGGGCGCAATGCTCCTTGACGCAGCCGACGGGATAAATAATTTCAACCGCCATCGCGCGCTTCAACAGGCGTACGCACGAGTGGGTCTCTCATCCACAGAACGCAAACTGATCGATGACCTCGAGGAGCAGTGGCATGCGGCTCGAGCCGGCGAACGCGATGCCCGCGACCCAGAGCAACTGGAGGCCGCCGCGACAACCATCTACCGCCTGCTGACGGCTGACAACAAATGAGACCGAGCGTCGTTCTGGACGAGCATCTGCCACGCGTGACAAGCTTTGCTGCAGAGATCGCCGAAGCTAAAGACGATAAGGAGCGTCAGGCGAATCTGCGACGCGTCTCGTCGCTGATCCGGTTCATGAGCTCGTTCTACGAAGTATTCCTACCGGAGCAATTCGACGTCTCAGTCCGAGGCTTCTCCTACAAGGACAAGCGAAAGGTCTCGCGACGACTTATCAGGGCCGAAGCAGAAGGTGCCCCTGATGACGGGCTGAACGCAAAGCGTGATCTTGCAGCCCGATTCGAGGAGCTCAGCGATCTATTCCACGGCACGCTGGACTTCGGATATTCAGAAGAGGACAGTGACTATGCGACCTTCCACCGGGAAGTGTTCCCCGACTGGCTCGACATGGTGGAGAAGTGGCTCAGAAGCACTGGCAAGGACACAGATCGTGCGCTGGCTGACAAGGTTGATGCAGTCTCCCGGCGCTACGCCGATGCCGTCTCCAGCATCAATTAGCGCAGCCGACGACCTCGGCGCCGACGCGCTCGAGCTCGTGAGATTGGTAGAGCTAGATCGTGAACGCCACGAAGCGGCAATCAATGAGCACCAGCGCACCGCGCTCACCATACGCGGCCTAACTTTGACGGCCGCCGCCGGGCTCGTGGCCGGCGGCTTCGCGAGCTTTGTCGCCCTTCCCGATTACTTCGCCATAGTTTCAACGGCAGTCTTTCTCGCCGCCGACTACTACTACTCGCGCCTCTACACGGCCGTCGAAAAACGCATTCCGATACTCGCATCCCTGTCGACGAACTATCGACGCCTACTGGCACGCTCGGTGCGCTCACAGGACAGCATCGACGACTTCCGCGGCGACCTGCGCGCGTTCTCTTCCGGGACGGTCGCTCCCGATCCGCGACCCGAACTGTGGCCGATCGAATCGCTCGGGCGCCTCAAGGTGTTCCTACCGCTGTATATGGCTTTGGTGGTCATTGCAGCCGTGAGTGCTTGGTATGTCGAATCGCACCAAAAGCCCGGTACACAAATTCAGCTCAAGCCGGCAGCGATCATGTGCGTTGGCCATGCTCGCCGCAACCCGCCGGCGACTCATGGGATGCCCTCCGTGCGGATTGTGCCTTGTGGGACTGCGCTGCCCCCTACGACCGTGCCATAAGCGGATGGTCCGCCCTTAAGCGTCTTTAGGCCGTATATCTATAGTATAGACAACGTAGATACCATGGAGCACGGTCCACGCAAAAGGAGAAACAAACCACATGGCACGTACCCGCCCAGGCGAAGTCGACCCCGTCAAAGGCCTGTCGCTCGACCCCGATGAATTCCTCGAGCAGGAGGCCAGGCGCGAGAAGGCACTACGCATGCAGGACAAGATCCGCCCCGGCCGCACCACACCAATCGCCGTCCGCTTCGACCAGTTCACGCTCAAACGCCTCCGGGCACTGGCAGCCCTCCGCAACACCGGCTACCAGACGCTGCTGAAGGAGTTCGTCGTCGAGCGCCTGTACGAGGAGGAGAAGCGAGAGGGCATCATCTGAGCCGGCGAGGGCGTCGGCACGCCATCCGCCCCGCCGGTCCGTCGGCAGGTCCGTGCGCGGGTCCGCCCGCCGGCCTGTGCGCGGGTCCGCCCGCCGGCCTGTGCGCGGGTCCGCCCGCCGGCCTGTGCGCGGGTCCGCCCGCCGGCCTGTGCGCGGGTCCGCCCGCCGGCCTGTGCGCGGGTCCGCCCGCCGGTCCGCCGGTCCGCCGGTCCGCCGCGCCGCCGGCGCGCCCGGCGGCGGAGGGGCTAGTCCGACGAGCCCATCAGCGTGCTGACCACCGCCTCGTACACCCCCGGACCATGGCCGACAGTGGTGACGCGCACGTTCTCGTGCGCAGCCAGATCGGCGCGCATCGAAGGGTCGCGCTCCAGCGCGTTGGCCACCAGCCAGAACACGTCCACCTCAGCGGCGCACGCCAGGTCCTCGCGCGAGTCGCCGACCGCAAACGTCTCCGCACGCTGGTAGCCGCGCGCGCGGCGGTGAAATGCAACCGCCGCAGCCTTTGACGCGCCCGCCGGAACCAGGTGATAGCCGCGAACATGCGGTAGCGCCGCCAGCGCCTCCGAGCGGCGGCTGACGACACCGTTGTCAACCAGCCGCAGGTCCCCGTGCCCGTGCTCGATCAGCAGGCGGTCCACCTCGCCGGCATCCACCAGGCCACGGAACAAGTGCGAGACCTCGCGCTCGACATGCCACGGCTCGTGGTACTCCAGCCGACCCTCATAGCGCTCCAGCAGCAGCCCCGGTGCACCCGAGCCCTCGATCTGCTCAGCAATCGTCAGCTCCCCCGGCTGCAGATCACCGGTCAGCCAGTGCTGCTCGCCCTCCAGCTCCACGCACGCGCCCGCCTCGAAGATGAACGAGCCCTGGCCCAGCATCCGCGCGTCCTCGAACAGCTGCGCCCGCCGACGGCCGGACATCAACGTCACCTCCACGCCGGCGCGCATGCAAGCCTGCACCGCCCGCACACCGTCGATCGTGACGTTGCCCTCGCCGTCGTGCAACATCGACGCGCCGCGACCCAGCAGCGTGCTGTCCAGGTCCAGGTACAGACAGCGCGCACGCGCCCCAACGCTCACGCCACCACCACGCTCTCAAGCGGCGGACGCTCCACCGGCACGCCCTCCACAGCCCCCACACGCCCCTCCTGCTCCAGGCGACGGGCGATCGTCGTCAGCACCGTCAACGCCATCGGCGCCAGCGCCGACAGCGGCTGGTGGCGGTTGCGGTGCTCCTCAAGATCCACCTGGGCAATCCCATCCAGCCCCAGCCTGCGCCAAGCGTCGATCAGCATCGCTATCTCCACGCCATAGCCGCTGGCAAACGGCAAGCCCGCAAGCAGCTCGCGCCGTGCCGCCACCTCGCCCGCCAACGGCTGGCGCACACCCGCCAGCTCCGGGTAGAACAGCGCCAGCGCCGGGCGCGCAGTCAGATGATTCACGCGCCCGCCGCCGTCGCGCGCCGAGGTGTCACCCGGCGCGGGGGCGCCACCCGACGCAGCGTCAGCGCCCGGCGCTCCGGCCTCACCGGCCTCACCGGCCTCACCGGCCTCACCGGCCTCACCGGCCTCACCGGCCTCACCGGCCTCACCGGCCTCACCGGCCTCACCGGCCTCACCGGCAGTGTCCAACGGCCGGCGGTAGAACGCCTTGACGAACGACACGCCGTCCTCGCATACCAGCGGACCCAGCAAGCCGGTTATGAAATGCCCGGAGAAGCCTTCCGTGTCGGCGTCCACGAAGCAAACCAGATCGCCGTCGAGCACCGACAGCGCACGCCACATGGCATCGCCCTTGCCCAGCACAGGTCCGTGGGCGGGCATCAGCTCGGCCTCCTGGTACACCGTCGCGCCTGCACGCTCAGCCACCGCCGCCGTGCCATCGGCAGACGCGGCATCGACAACCACGATCTCATCGATCACTCCCACTTCGCGCAAGCCCGCCAGCACGCCAACGATCTCTCCAACCGTCCCCGCACACTCGCGCGCCGGCAGGCACACGGACACGCGCTCGCGTCGCTCGGCGGCGATCCGCTCAGGCGAATAAAGCGAATGGTGGTAGGAGCGGGCTTTCGCCCAACGCTCGGCGGCGGTCTCGGACATCGCCTCTACTATCTCAAGTCCTTGGCAATCGAACGACAAACAGAGCCGTGGAGCGCGCTGCTGGACGCCGGACGCCAGGACGGGCGGGTCGTGCGCGAAGCCAACGAAGGACCCGGCAGGGCAAAGCTCGTGGAGCTGCCCCAAGGGCTGCACCCCGACGTGCTGGCGGCGCTCGCGCGGATGGGCATCGAGCGCCTGTACTCCCACCAGGCACAGGCGCTGCAGGCGGCCACTGTGGGGCCGACGATGGTGACAACCGGCACGGCGTCCGGCAAGTCAATGTGCTTCAACCTGCCCACGCTGCACATCCTCTGCGAGCAGGCACCCGCGCGAGCGCTGTACCTGTATCCGACCAAGGCGCTCGCACAGGACCAAGCGCGGGCGCTGAACGCATTCGGGCTGGCCAAGCGCGTGCGCCCGGCCATCTACGACGGCGACACGCCGCGCGAGGCGCGCAGGGACATCCGCAAGAGCGCCAACGTCGTGCTCACCAACCCCGACATGCTGCACATGGGCATCCTCCCCAACCACGCAGCCTGGACGGAGCTGTTCTCCAACCTGGCCGTGGTGGTGATCGACGAGGCGCACGTCTACCGCGGCGTATTCGGCTCGCACGTCGGCAACGTGCTCAGGCGGCTGCGGAGGATCGCCGCCGCCTACGGCACCCAGCCCGATCTTCCTGCTGACATCCGCCACCATCGCCAACCCAATCGAGCTGGCCGAGCGCCTCACCGGCCTCGACGACGTGCAGCTGATCGACGCCGACGGCTCGCCCACGCCACGACGACGGATCGCCGTGTGGAACCCACCGCTGACCAACGAGGCAATCGGCGCACGCCGCTCCGCCCTGGCAGAGGCCGCCGAGCTGCTGGCGCGCCTCGTGCGCGACGACGCACGCGCGATCTGCTTCATGAAGTCGCGCAAGGGCGTCGAGGTGCTCAGCCGGCTGGTCAAGCAGGACCTCAACGACACCCACCCCGAGCTGGCTGAGCAGGTGGAGCCCTACCGCGCCGGCTACACACCGCAGCAGCGGCGCCAGCTGGAGCAGCGCCTCGTGCGCGGCGAGCTGCGCGCGGTGATCACCACCGACGCGCTGGAGCTCGGCATCGACATCGGCGAGCTCGACGCCGCCGTCGTCGTCACGTTCCCCGGCACCGTCGCTTCGTTGCGCCAGATGTGGGGCCGCGCCGGACGCCGCGGGCGCGGCCTGGCGCTGTACGTCGCCGGCGAGGACGCGCTCGACCAGTTCTTCTGCCGCCACCCCGAGGACTTCCTCGAACGTCCTGTCGAGGCGGCCATCCTCGACCACGAGAGCCCGCTGATCTACCGCCAGCACCTGCTGTGCGCCGCACACGAGGGGCCGCTGTCCCACGACGACGGCCAGTTCCTCGGCCCGCGCTGGGAGACACACGCCGAAGTGCTGCAGAGCGCCGGCGAGCTACGCCGGCGAACCGGCACCGTCATGCGCGACACCTACGTCCTACGCCGGCCCGGCGGCTATCCCGCAGCGGAGGTCTCGCTGCGCTCCGCCTCGCCCGAGAGCTTCGCCATCGTCGACATCTCCTCCGGCGAGCTGCTCGGCTCCACCGAGGCAGCACGAGCCCACTCCACCGTCCACGAAGGCGCCATCTACATGCACCAGGGACGCTCCTATGAGGTGCGCGAACTGGACCTGCAGCAGCGCCGGGCGCTGGTGTCGCCGTTCTCAGGCGACTGGTACACGCAGCCCAAGTCCGAGACCGACACCGAGATCGTGCGGCTGCTCGACCGTCGCCAGACGCTCGGCGTGACACTGTCCTTCGGCGAGGTCAGCGTCACCGACACCGTGCTCGCCTACCAGCGCCGGCGCCTGTCAGACCACGCGCCCGTGGATATCGTCGCGCTCGACCTCCCCCCCACCAGCTTCCCCACACAGGCGCTGTGGTTCGAGCTGCCCGGCGGCGGGCCCCTCGCCGGCCTGCCCGCACAGGACTCCGACGCACCGGCCGACGCCATACCGCTGGAGATCCTGCTCGGCGCGCTGCACGCCACCGAGCACGCCCAGATCGCCGTGCTGCCGCTGATCGCCATGTGCGACCGCTGGGACATCGGCGGGCTGTCCACCAACTTCCACCCGCAGACCGGCGTGCCCACGATCTTCATCTACGACGGGCACCCCGGCGGCATCGGCATCACCCGCACCGCCTTCGCGCGCTTCCAAGAGCTATGCCAGGACGCCCATCGGCTGATCGCCGAGTGCCCGTGCGCATCCGGCTGCCCGTCATGCGTGCAGTCACCGAAGTGCGGCAACCTCAACGAGCCGCTGCACAAGGCCGGCGCCCGCGCACTGCTCGCGCGGCTGCTCGCCGGCGCCGAGGAGCCCGCTGCCGATGCTGCCGCCGTGGCTGCAGCTGCCGCGCCGCTCTGAATGCGCCGGACGGCTGTTGAAGTGAGAAGCCGGACGAGCCGCCACAATGGTCGGCCCGTTCCCCCGCCGATGCCCACCACACCATGATCAGCCTCCTGACAAAGCCCGTGTGCGCGCTGGCGCTCGCCTGCGTGGCACTGGCCGCCGGCAACACCGCCGCCGCGCAGGCACCCGCCAGCAAGCCGGTCATCTTCGAAGGGCCCGGCGGGCGCGTGCCGCTGACCAGCTGGACGCTGCGCCGGGACCCCGCCAACCGCGGCCTGTCGCTCGGCTGGTCGCGCGGCAGCTTCTCCGGGAGCACCGTCAGCGTGCCCAACGTCGTCAACCCCGCGCCGTACACCGGGCACGCCGGCGCCGTCAACTACGAAGGCTCAATCGCCTGGTATCGCACCAGCTTCACCGCCGCCATAGCCGGCGTCTATGCGCTCAGCTTCCAGTCCGCCAACTACCTGGCCACCGTCTGGGTCGACGGACGCAAGCTGGGCTCCCACCACGGCTCCTACCTCCCATTCGAACAGCGCGCCAAGCTCGCCGCAGGCACGCACACGGTCGTCGTGCGCACCGACTGGCAGGACCCCGCGCAGCAGGCTCGCGAAGGCTTTCACCGCACGTGGTTCAACTGGGGCGGGCTCGACGGCGAGGTCGACGTGCGCGCGATCGGCGAAAGCGAACTCGCCCAGCCGACCGTGCAGACGACGCTCAGCAGCGCCGGCCCGGTCGCGCCCGGCGGCGCCGGCGGCGAGGCCCAGCAGGCGAGCGTCAAGATCAGCGTGCACGTCCACAACTACGGGCCCAGCCGCACGCTCGCGCCGGAAGGCTCACTCGTGCACGGCGCGCAGACGATCCCGCTGAGCTTCCCCGCCGTGACGCTCGCGCACGGGCAGGACGCCACCGACACGACCACCGCCACCGTGCCACAACCCGCGCTGTGGTCGCCCACCGCCCCCAACCTGTACCAGCTGTCGCTGGCGCTGGGAAGCCAAAGCAGCTACTCCGCGCGGATCGGGCTGCGGCAGCTGACCTGGCACGGCGGCCATGTGTACCTCAACGGTGGGCAGCTCAGCCTGCACGGCGCCTCCATCCAGGAGGACGCGCAGGGGCACGGCGACGCGCTGACACCCAGCGACGAGGACAAGCTCGTAGACGAGCTCAAGCAGATCGGCGCCAACGTCGTGCGCTCCCAGCACCCGCTGGACCCAGCCATGCTGGAACGGCTCGACGAAGCCGGCATCCTCGTGTGGCAAGGGATCGGGCCGGTGGAAGGCGCCGCCAACTGGTACTCCACCACGCCGCGACTGCTGGCTGAAGCTGAGCAGCAGGCAAAGACAGCCGTGCTTGCCGCCCAGCTGCACCCGTCTATCTTCGCCTGGAACCTCGTCGACGAGGTCGCCGAGAACGGGCGCGACAGCCAGGAGGTCGACTACGTACGCACGCTCTCCCACTGGATCCACCAGCACGACCCCACCAGGATGGTCGCCGTCGACGTCTGGGGCGATCACCCGCCGACGCACGCCGGGCCGCTGTACGCCGAAGCCGACGCAGTCGCCGAGACCGACTATTCCGGCTGGTATGACTACCCGCAGGACACGCCCGCTCAGGTCGAGTCCAAGATGCGCCAGCGGCTGGCCGCCATGAACCGCACGTTCCCCGGCAAGGTGCTCGTCGTCAGCGAGTTCGGCGCCGAATCAAACGGCCTCAACCCGCCCGGCGCCCCCGGCAGCTACGCCTACCAGGCAAAACTACTGGCCGAGCACATCGCCGTGTACGACGCCGACCCACGGCTGACAGCCATGATGGTGTGGGTGCTGCGCGACTACCCGCTCACCCCCACATTCGAGGGCGGCTCCATCAAACAAGTGCTGCCCAAGCTCAAGCTGATCGAAGGGCTCAACCAAAAGGGCCTGTTCACCTACGGTGGCCGCGCCAAGCCCAGGGTCGTCAGCACCGTCGCCCGGCTCTACAAAGCGCTGCCGGCGGAATAAGCCCCCACCCGGCGGAATAGCTCCACGGCCCCGGCCGCGCCGGATAGCTCCTCCGCCCCGGCCGCGTGGGCCGCCGAGGCTATTCGGGGAACAACTCGTAGATACGCACCGTGCCGACGCTCGACGGCGCCAAGAACGAAGACACTTCGTAGCTGACGCCACCGGAGCGAACCGAACCCGAGCTGGGCAGGCGGCTGGGACCGGGATCCGTGGTTCCCGCGAGTTGGCGCGAGCCGGAGCTGACGGAGCGGATGTAGAAGCGCCCGTTTGTGAGTGTTCGCACCAGATCGACGTACACCTGGAAGTTCACCGGCCCCAGCGACAGCTGACCGGCGACGCGCCGACTGACCACACGCAGCTCGTTGTTCTTGATCGTGGTGCAGCTCTCACGGGACAGCCCGCCGGGCAACGGCACCAGTATCGAGATCCGCAGCGGACCGCTGGGGAAGCGGTTGGCTTTGAACGAGTACGCCTGCAAGACAGCGTGTTCGTAGTGCACCGGCCCGTGTTCAGGGACGACCGCCGGCCCGGGCTCGAGCAAGCCTTCGATGGGCACGTTCTGGGCGCCCGTCCGCAGCACCAGCGGGTCGCCGATGAAGCGGTGCTCGATCTTCACGTAGCCAACGTCGTCCTGCACGGAGAGGACGTAGCGGCCGATCGTGCGCCCGTGCAGGCGCAGGGCGCCGCTGAGCGGAGCGAGGATGTATGGGCCGCCGACGTCCGCCAGCAGCTTGGAGCGTCGGGTAATGCGCAGGCGCACGATGTGCGTGTGCGAGTACACCAGGCTGGTCACCGCCGTCCGCACTGCCGCCTTGTCGTCTTTGGCCAGCGCCTGCAACAGCGGCGCGTAGCTTTCCACCTGCAGGCGGTCTTTGATCGTCTCCGAGCTTGCAACCTCACCGGAGTAGATCTGCGCCGCCACAGCGCCGACGGTCAGCGCCAGCGTTTCCGGCGCTGCCTTGGCACAGCTTTCGCGCTTGACATGCGCCGAGGCGCCGCCGGCAGCAAGCATCGCCGTCGCCACGCCTACAAGCACCACCACCACCAGCACCGCCAGGGTGCCCGATCGAGGTTTTGCTGCCCACTGTTTACCAAGCATGGCTCACCGCCCGACTACAACCCGCGATCCAGCCGGACGATGCGCCGTGGATCGATTGTGTTGTCGCTCAGCCTACCCGGACGGCGGGGTTGGGGCCCGCCACTGCGGCGGGCCCCAGGGATAGCTATCGCTATACCGCCCCTTACGTCACTCAGTCGCTACCGAGTGGCGCCATTGAGTGGCGCTATTCGCTTTCTTGAACGAATTCTGCGTTGGCCTGCTCGATGGTGTTGTTTAGGACTGCGGTGTTGCCTGTGCTTGCGGGCAGCCCGAGTTTGGAGTCGATGATGCCGTCAAGTAGCCCATACCCACAGCCGCTGGCTCCAGGTGCTTTGAAGCCTTCCTCGACGAGCTTGTTTTTGGAGATGACAAGGATCTTGCCTTCTGCTTTGGTTCCGATTTCGCCGGGGAAGCCGGTGAGTTTGCCGGAGGTGCCGCTTGTGAGTTCTAGGTTGATCGGTTCTGAGCTAGAGCCGATGTAGCATTCGCTGCCGAGCAGCGTGTTTTCCAGCTTGACCCGTACAGGCAGGTCCAGCGCTGTGCCCTCACCGACCTCGAGGGCGATCTCGTTGATTCCTACCGACCCGACCAGTTCGGTCGTGGCGTTCACGCCCGTCAGGCTGTTTTCAAAGATTTTTTCGCAGAGTTTGCGGAGTTCTTTTTCAGGCCAGAATTCGCCTTTGATTTCGTTGCACTTCACGAATTCAAGCAGGCCGCCAGGTACTTTCTGCGACGTTTTAGTCAGCGTTTCACTGGTTGCATCGATGAATTCTTTGCCGACCGGTTCCAGGTTGTGAAGGCCACCCTGCAGCGTCTGCGTATTGACGATCGGCACTTCAGCTTTGCCGATCTTTATTTCGCCGCTTCCAGTTTTCGCGACCAGGCACGCTTCAACGTTGGGGTTGGTCAACGGACACTTCGCGAACACGGCAAATTCGCCTTTGGGTTCAGCCATTGCAGAGGACACGCCGACCGCCGACATCGACACGGCACACGCTGCTACTACGAGCAGAGCTCGGCACAAACGATTCCCTATCACTGTAATTCCCACTTTCTTTGTTGCCAGTAGGGGACTTTGCGAGGGGGAAAGTAACGTCCTCTTCAACCAGGCGCAAACCTCGTTTCTGACTCTGTGCCAGACCGTTCAAGGTAGGACTGCTGTGCCTTTACATAAATGCCGCTGGTACGGTTTATAAGCCGCATCTTGTTTGATGACAATGCGGTTTTATTGGGCGGCAGCAGTGGCGAAGTCAGCGTCGTGTGATGACTTCACCAATGAGCAACCGAGCTCGCCAAGGCCCCGGCAACGCGCCGGGACGCGACATCCGTCAGCCGTTGCCTCGTGCGATCTTGCGCAGGTCGATCGTGTGGTCGTACAGCTTGGCGTCGACGCCCTCCTCCAGCGCGACATCGCGCAGCGGTCGTCCAGACTCGGTGGCCTTCTTGACGATCGCTGCACCCTTGTCATAGCCGATGGCGCCATTGAGCGCCGTGGCGACGGCCAGGGTCCCTCCCGCCGATGCAGCGGCTCCGGCCTTGTTGACCTGAATGCCGTCGACGCACTTCTCGGCAAGCGCTCGTGAAGCGGAGGTGAGCAGACGCAGCGACTGCAGCAGGTTGCGGGCAATCAACGGTATGCGCACGTTGAGCTCGAACTGGCCCTGCATGCCGCCGACGGTGATGGCTGTGTCGTTGCCGATCACTTGCGCGCTGACCTGCAGGACGACCTCTGGCATGACCGGGTTGACCTTGCCGGGCATGATCGAGGAGCCCTTCTGCAGCTCTGGCAGGAAGATCTCGCCGATACCCGTGCGCGGGCCGGAGCCCATCAGCGCAAGATCGTTGGCGATCTTGCTGAGCGACACCGCCACGACCTTCAACGCACCAGATAGCTCGACCAGCGCGTCGCGGTTCGCCTGCGCCTCGAACGGGTCCAGTGGGGCGGCGATCTGCCTCAGTCCAGACTCCTTCTTCAGGCGCGCACGGACCTTCTCGGCAAACTTCGGATGCGTGTTGAGCCCGGTGCCGGTGGCGGTACCGCCGAGCGGGATCTGCCCGACGTGGATCAGTGCTGACTGGATGCGCTCTTGGCCCAGGGCCATCTGGGCGGCATACCCGGCAAACTCCTGCCCGAGCGTCACCGGCACGGCATCCATCAGGTGTGTGCGTCCTGCCTTGACGACGTTTTGAAAGCTTTTCGCCTTTTTCGCGAAGGCGCGCTCCAGCTGTTTGAGCGCGGGTAGCAGCTCGCTCTGGGCGACGTCCAACGCCGCCAAATGCACCGCCGACGGGAACACGTCGTTGGAGGACTGCCCCATGTTGACGTGGTCGTTCGCGTGCACGCCCTCGCCTGCAAGGCGCGCGATCACCTCGTTGGCGTTCATGTTCGTCGAGGTGCCCGAGCCGGTTTGGAAGACATCGATCGGGAACTGCTGATCGTGCTTGCCCGCGGCAATCTCCGCTGCTGCTTTCTCGATCCGCGAGGCGCTGCGTTTGGAGAGCAGCCCGAGCTCGCCGTTGACGCCGGCAGCAGCGCCCTTGATGCGCGCCAGCCAGTGGATCACCGACACCGGAACGGTCTCGCCTGAGATTGGGAAGTTCTCGACGGCCTTGGCAGTCTCGCCGCCCCACAGCTGCTGATCGGACATGGGCTCTCCTTTTCTGCCGGGGTCGGACCCTGGTCACTGTTCCTTCACGACTTACCGTATAACCATCGTTATACGGCATTTTCAACAGCAGAACAAAACCTTTCCTTCAACACGACTAACCGTATAACCATCGCTATACGGTCATTTCAAAGCAAAACAAAACTTGTTCCCGTCAACACGACTCGCCGTATAACCATGGCTATACGGTCCTTTTCAAAGCAACGCAAAACCGTTCCTTCAACACGACTTACCGTATAACCATTGCTATACGGCCCTTGCAAACGGTCCTTGCAAAGCAACTGAGACTGCCGGGAACCCTACCCGCAGAACGCGGCGAGCTCCCGTGCGACACCGACGGGGTCGTCGTAGGCGATCAGGAACCCGGCGCTCTCCAGTACGCGGAGCTGACCGTATGGCAGCAGCGCGAGGGCCTCTTCAGCCGCCGCCAGCGGGTGCAGGCAATCCTGGTCGGCCCAGAGCAGCAGCACGGGCATGTCCAGACGGGGGTACTGCTCGAGCAGCTGCGTTTGTGCTCCGCGCGGCCAGCTGCGGGCGCACTTGGCCCATGAGCGGGCGAGACTGGAGTTGCCGGGGACGTCGGCGAAGGCGTGGCGGAACAGGTCGGCGGCGGCGGGGTTGGCACGCACCGACAGGCGCAGTCCGCGCGCGGGGCTGAACACGGCGCCGGCGCCGTAGGAGAGCAGGCGGTCCATGCCGGGGACGGCGGCGGCCCGTGCGGTCAGCTGCCAGGCGGCACGCGCTCGTGCCCGTGCGGGCACGGCGTGCATGCGGTTTCCCATCAGCACTAGCCGGGCGGGCCGGGTGCGCCCGCTGAGAACGGCGTGCAGGAGAATCTCGGCGCCGGCGCCGTGGCCGGCGAGCAGCGGCCGTGGGCCGAGCACCTCGGCGGCGAACCCGCTCATTACCTCGGCGAACCAGTCGAGCGTGTAGGGATGGCGCGTGCGATCCTCGGAGTCGCCGTGCAGCGGCAGGTCGGGGAGCACGACGCGGAAGCGATCGGCGAGCCCCTCGACGGCGGGCTCCCACTCCTTGTGCGAGAGCAGCCCGGAGTGCAGCAGCGCGAGCGGCGGTCCGGCGCCGAGCTCACGGTAGGCCACACGGGCTCCGTCGGGATGATGGTAGAGGCGCAGCCTCATGGGCAACAGTCAGGGGGATGGGCCACCTATGCATCGTAGGTCGCGCCGTCGGCATCGGCCGACGCGAGTACTCGGCGCAGGCCAGACGCCGCTGCGAGGCCTGAGTCAGATACACCCACAGCGCCGCCAGGCCCGGTTTTACGGGGCTTAGGACACGTTGCGCGCGGGATCCACCGGCGCCCGAGTCGCGCGCTTACGCTGAGCGCATGTCCAGCTCGATCGACGTTGTGATCTTGGCTTACAACCGCTACGAGCTGACCGAGAGCTGCCTACGTCACCTGCGGGCCCAGACAGTCGATCACCATGTGATCCTGGTCGACAACGGCTCTACAGACGACACCGAGACGCGCGTGCGCGAGCAGTGGCCGGCGGTGCAGCTGGAGCGCCTCGAGCGGAACCTGGGCTTTCCGGAGGCATGCAATCGAGGCGTCGCGGCGGGATCGGCGGAGATCGTGGTGCTGATCAACAACGACGTCGACTGCCGTCCTGATTTCCTGGAGCGACTGGTGGCACCGATGCGAGATCCGACGGTGGGCTCGGTGGCGTCGCTGATGCTGCAGCCTGGAGGCGAGCGGATCGACTGTATGGGGCTTGCGGCCGATGCCATCCTGGCGGGCTTCCCGCGCCTGCAGGGACTGCCGGCGGAGCGTGCGCACGACGCGCTGCCGATCCTGGCGGGCGCGGCAGGAACTGCGGCGGCGTACCGTCGCGCCGCGTGGGAGCAGGTGGGCGGGCTCGATGAGACGATCGTCGCCTACATGGAGGATTTTGACCTGGGTCTGCGACTGCGGACGGCGGGCTGGCGGCTGGTGGCAGAACCGGACGCGGTCGGCGTGCATCTGGGCTCGGCGACGCACGGGTTTCGCTCGTTATGGCAGCGGCTGCAGGCGGGGTTCGGGCGCGGCTATGTGATTCGCCGCTACGGCCTACTGCGGGGACGCACGGCGCCGCGTGCGCTGCTGACGGAGGCCGTGGTGGTGATCGGAGACCTATTGCTGTCACGTGACCTGGCGGCACTGCAGGGGCGACTGGCGGGTTGGCGAGCGGGACGTTCGCGCCCGCGTTTGCCGCTGCCGCCGGCGGGATGCGTCGACCGCGACATCGGTTTCTTCGACTCGCTGGCGATGCGCCGTGGCGTCTATGGACGGCGTGCCGCCCGGGTGGTGGCAAGGAACGCCTCGGTCTCCTCCAGCGCCCGCGGCGTCCCGATCTCGTAGAAGCGCTCACTGGCGCGATAGCCACAAAGCTCCTGGCGCTGGGCAAGAACGCCGTACAGGTTTGCGAGCTCGCGCTCTGACTCGCAGACGCGCTCCAGCGCGCAGGCGCGGAGCCCTCCCAGGCCGTAGTCGATCCAGCTCATGCCAGGCGTCGGCGCGTGCTTGTCGTAGGCGAGCACGCGCCCATGCTCGTAGCGGGCGTTGGAGGTATCCCAGCGCCCTTGGTTGCGAAGCACGGCCATCAGCGCTGGCAGCCCACTCTCGCGCCAGGCAAGCGCGGCCGCCCGATAGTCCAGCCGCAGGTAGGTGTCTCCGTAGAGCACCAGGAAGCGCTCAGGCAGCAGCGGCAGGGCACGGCGGATGGCTCCGAGCGTGCCGTCTAGGTCGGGGCCGTCGTGGCTGTAGGCGATGCGTATGCCGCAGCATGCGGCTCCGATCCGTGACTCGATCATCTCGCCGTGGTAACCGACGCAGATGACCGCCTCGGTGATCCCGTGGCCGGCGAGCAGGCGCAACTGGTGGATCAGGAACGGCTCCCCGGCGACATCGAGCAGCGGCTTGGGAACGTCGCGGGCGAGCTCGCCCAGGCGGGTGCCGCGGCCGCCCGCCAGAATGCAGACGGGCGGCAGCGGCTCCTCGCCCACCTCAGGCTTCTCCCCAGTCCATCCCGCGGTCGCTGGGGACGATGCGCCGCAGGGTGTAGACGTCGGAGTCGAGGTCTGCGAGGCGCTCGGGCAACGTCGGCCAGGGGTCCCAGACGGCGCTGAGCAGCTTGCCGGTGATGCCGTCGCTGGCGGGGGAGCCGAGGAACACGGCGAGCTTGGCTCCCTGCGCGTAGGGGGATCCCGCCGCTTTGCTGCTGCTCGAGCGCGCGCTGGTAGAAGGCCTCGCCGACGAGCTCGGGGCCGGCGCCGAGGACCTCGTCGAGCATCCGCGTGTTGAGCGCTCCGGGCGCGATCGCGTTGACGTCGATGCGCTGCTCGCGCAGCTCCTCGGCGAGGGTCTCGGCGAAGCGCACGACGGCCGCCTTGGAGGCGGCGTAGGCGCTCAGCCCGGGTAGTGGCCCGGTGGCCCCTCCGCCCGACAGCTGCACGATCTTGCCGTAGCGGCGCCGGCTGAAGTGGCTGAGCAGCTCGCGGGCGGGGAGCACGGAGCCGAACAGGTTGATCTCGACGGCGCGCGTCCACTGCGACCAGTCGGCCTGGTCGATCCCGCCCTTGGGGCCGTACACACCGGCGTTACAGACGAGGATCGTGATCTCCCCTAGGCCGATCGAGCGCGAGCTGCACGAGCCGCTGCACGTCTTGCGGGCGCGACACGTCGGCGACGTAGCCAAGGACCTTCTGACCAGGTGCGGCACGGCTACCCAGCTCGGCGAGCGCGCGCTCCAGGGCATCGGCGTCGCGCCCGCAGATACACAGGCCGGCGGCCCCGGCGTTGAGGTAGGCGCGTGCGATCTCCAGGCCGAGGCCGTGGGTGGCGCCGGTGATCAGCGCAGTCCTTCCGGCCAGCGGCGCGCTCACAGATGTGCCTCGCTGACGGGCACGGGCGTCTCACCGGTGGGCGTCGCGGCGGGCCCGCGGCGGGCCGTGATCTCGAGCGGCGTGCCGACGCGCATGTAGCGCACGTGTGGATGTGGCGCCATGGCGACGCGGAGGACGCCGGCGGGGTCGATCACCTGCGCGAGGGCGAGCACGGGTAGAAGCTCCTCGACGGGCACCTGCAGGTAGTCGGGCCAGGGCGTGCAGAGCACGAGGGCCTCGGCGTCGGCGGCAGCTTCGAGCGGGCTCGAGCATAGCTCGACGTGCTCGACGAGCTCCGCGGGCAGCACTGAGACGGCGGGGTCGTGAGCACGCACGACAGCCCCGGCAGCTACCAGCCAGCGACACAGCTCGATCGCGCTGGAGCGGCGCAGCGTGTCGGTTCCGGGCTTGTACGTGAGGCCCCAGACGGCGACACGCCGACCGGCGAGCTGATGCTCTTCCGCGACGCCCTCGTCGCCGAGCAGCTCCAGCAGCTTGCGCCGCGTCCAGTGCTTGTGGGCGGCGTTGCCGTCGGCGACGCCGGCGAACACGTGGGCGGGTAGGCCGCGTCCTTTGGCCAGCCCGCGAAGGAAGCCGATGTCGCGTGCGAGCGTGCCGCCGGCGAACGCGTCGCCGGGACCGAGGTAGGCGCGCGGCCCGATGCGCTGCTCGCTCTTCAGTCCACGGGAGACCTCCTCGGCGTCAGCGCCGACGGACTCGCAGATCTCGGCGATCTCGTTGATGAAGGCGACGGATGTGGCGAGGAAGCCGTTGAGCGCGTGCTTGGTCATCTCTGCGGACTCCACGCGCATCCATTGCACGTCGGCGCTGAACGGCGCGAGCAGCTCGGCCAGCTCGCTGCGGTCGCGCTCGCTGCGTACGCCTGCGACGATCCGGTCGCGCGCGCTGAAGCACTCCAGGGCACGGCCGAGCCGCAGGTTCTCGGGCACGCAGGCGAAACGCAGGCCGGCGTCTGCCCGCGACTGCAGGCAGCGCTCGTGCAGCCTGGCGATGCTGCCGACGGGCAGCTGCGAGGAGACGATCACGAGCGCGCGCTCGGGCAGCGCGGCGAGCAGCTCGACGGCCTGGTCGAGGACCCACTCGACGTCGGCGTTGTCGTCGTCGTCGACGGGCGTGTCGAACGTCAGCCAGGCGCGGGTCGCCCCGGCCAGCGCGCGCGGCCTGGCAGCTGAAGCTCAGGCGCGTGGCGTTCGCACGCATCAGCTCCGCCAGCCCGGGCTCGGATACGGGCGGGCGCCCGGCGCTGAGGCCCTCGACGATCGTCGGGTCGGGGTCGATGCCGATCACCTCGTGGCCGGCGCCGGCCAGGCAGGCGGCGGTGACGCTGCCTAGGTGCCATAGGCCGATGACCCCGATCGGCCCGCCGCGATTCATCTCATCGGCCCCCATCGCCATCCCCTAGCTGCGCCCCACGAGCGCGCGCATGTCGCTGTAGGCGCTGGCAGCGTAGGCGGACTCCACCTGCTCCCAGGCGTCGCGGGCGGAGCCCAGGTCCCCGAGCAGCTCGCGGCCGTCGCCGGCATCGATTGCCTCGGCGAAGTGCTCCCATTCGGCTTGCCAGGAGCGGTCGGTGTCGGGGTAGCGGATGTCCTGTAGCGCCGGCGGCCCCAGCTCTGGCCCCATGCGGTAGATCCGCAGGCGCTGTGGCCCGTAGGAGCGCACCAGCCCGTCGACCTGCAGCTTGGCGGTGACGCAGTAGATCTCCAGCGAGAACAAGTTCTTCCACTCGGTCCAGCTGACGTGGAGCATCGCCCAGGGGTCGCTGCGCGAGTCCGTCTCGCCGAGCAGCAGCGCGGCGTTGTCCTCGACCTCGACGTCCCAGAACTCGGTCCGCAGCAGCGCCGAGTGCAGCGGCAGCGGGCCGGCCAGCCAGTTGCTGATGTCGAGTAGGTGCATGCCCTGGTCGATCAGCTCGCCGCCGCCGGAGCGGGCGGGCTCGACCCGCCACTCGCGGTCATAGCCGGGGCGCCCGCCGTGCCCGTAGCGGGCGCGCAGGTGCATTAGCTCGCCGTGGCAGCCGGAGTGGACTTCCTGCGACGGCCCGCGCGATGCCCGGGTGAAAGCGGTGGTTGAAGCCGACCTTGACCAGGCGTCCGGCGGCGCGCCGGCACTCGATCAGGTGCTCGATCTGGGCTACGCAGACGCCGGCGGGCTTCTCCACGAGCACGTGCGCGCCGGCCATCAGCGCCTGCTCGGTGAGCGCGGCCAGCTGATCGTGGACGGTTGCCACGACCACAACGTCTGGTTCGAGCGCCAGCAGCTCCTGCGGGTTGGCGCACACCTGGCATCCGTGCGCCCGCGCGAGCGCCTGCGCTGCGGCGCCGTTCACGTCGCAGCAGCCGATCAGCGAGTCCGACGGTGCGAGCGCGTCGGCGCGCTTGGCACCGATGCGCCCGCAGCCGACCACCCCCACGGTCAGTCCCCGTCTACGCATGAATCCCTTACGATCGCGCCGCGCTCAGGCATCGTCCCCACGATCGCGCTGGGCGTGCTCATGCGTACTCGCTGGCGTAGGCGCCGCTGAACTCGAAGTCGAACGCCAGCTCGGGGGCGTTCATGGCGGCCATCGCCCGTCTGGTGTCCTCGGGGCGGCGCGTGTACACGAGCAGGAAGCCGCCGCCGCCGGCGCCGACGAGCTTGCCGCCGATGACGCCGTTGCGGCGGGCGAGCGCGTACAGGCCGTCGATCCGCTCGTCGCTCATCCCGGGTGAGCGCCGGCGCTTGTGCTCCCAGTGCTCGTGCATCAGCTCGGCGTACTCCTCCAGGCGGCCGCCGCGCAGCAGCTCGCGGCTGTGCAGCCCGAGCTCCTTGGTGCGGTGCAGATTGTCGAGCATCTCCGTGTCGCCGGCCTTGGAGCGCCTGTCCTGATCGGCGAGCATGCTGGAGGCTGCGCGCGCCTCGCCGGTGTAGAACAGCAGTAGCTGGTCGCGCATGCGGCGTAGCGCGGTAGCGTCGAGCTCGAGCGATTCCACGTCAACGCTTCCGTCTGCAGCGAACGTGTAGGCGCAGATGCCGCCGTGGGCGGCCACGTATGGGTCCTGCTTGCCGACGGGCTCGCCGAGCACGTCCATCTCGATCGCGCACGCGGCCTCGGCAAGGTCGCCGGGGGTGATGGCTGTGCGCCGCGCGCGCGCCAGGCCCTTGAGTAGGCATACGGTGTAGGCGCCGGAGGAGCCCATGCCGGTGCCGGCGGGGACGTCGGCCACGGAGGCGATCTCCAGCGGGTTGCCGCACCAGTGGCGCAGCAGGCTCTCGCGCAGAATCGGGTGGCGGATCTGGCTGACCTCCTCGACCTCCTCGAGCTCGGAGTACTTCATCCTGTAGCGACGCTGGAAGGTGGTGTGGGTGAGCATGTAGGCGTACTTGTCGATCGCCCCGGAGACGAGGAAGCCTCCGTGCTCGGAGTAGTAGGAGGGCAGGTCGGTGCCGCCGCCGCCGAGTGAGATCCGCAGCGGCGCACGGCTGAAGATCACGCTCATCGCGCTCGCTCCCGACTCATGGACAGCGCGCCTTGCATGGCCTCGTCGCGCCAGGCGTACTCGTTGGCGTCGAACCACTCCAGCGTGCGCAGTAGCGCCTGCTCGATCGTCAGCCTGGGTCGCCAGCCGAGAGCGCGGATACGCGTCGTGTCCAGACGGATCAGCGGGCTGTCGCCGACCCAGCCGCGGCGCCCGCCGGTGTGCTCGATCTCCGGCGCGAGCGACAGGTGCGCGGTGATCAGCGCGACGGACTCGTCGACGACTAGCGTTTCATCGGTGCCGAGGTTGTAGACGTGCGCGGCTGGGTCGCCGGCATGGTGTCCGGCGGCGACCAGCATGGCGGTGATGCAGTCCTGCACGTAGAGGTAGGACTTCCGTTGCAGGCCGTCGCCGAGCACCTGCAGGCGCGAGGGGTCGCGCTTCAGCGCGACGTAGAAGTCGAACACGTGACCGTGCGTGTAGCGCTCGCCGAGCACGGAGACGAAGCGGCAGATCACGCCGGTGAAGCCGTAGCCGCTGGCGTAGGCGGAGATCAGCCCCTCGCAGCCGAGCTTGGATGCTGCGTACAGCGAGGTCTGGATCGGGAACGGTGCGTCCTCGGGGGTGGGGAAGACCTCCGGCTCACCGTACACCGAGCCGGAGGACGCGAACACGATCTGAGAGACGCCTCGCGCCCGCATGGCCTCCAGCACGGTGGAGGTGGCGATGGTGTTCTGGCGCAGGTCGCGCTGCGGGTCCTCCAGGCCGCGGCGCAGGTCGGCGTTGGCCTGCATGTGGAACACCCAGTCACAGCCGTCGACGGCATCTTCGACGCTGGCCACGTCGAGCACGTCCGCCTGGACGACGCGCACGCGGCCGGGCGAACGCAAGCCGGCCAGGAACTGGCGCCGCCCGGTGCTGAAGTCGTCGAGGATCACGACCTCGACGCCGATGCCGAGCAGCCGCTCGGCGAGGTTGCTGCCGATGAACCCTGCCCCGCCTGTGATGCAGACGCGCTTCACAGGGTGAAGCCCGCGGCGAGCGCATCGTCGTGAAACATGCGGACGGTCTCCAGCGAGTATTGCTCGAGGCTCTTGCCGAGACCGTCGAGCTTCTTGAGTAGGTCGTGGGTGATGGTGATGATGTGACAGCCCATGTCGTTTGCCTGCACGAGGTTGAGGATCTCCCGTGGCGAGGCCCAGATCAGTTCCGAGCGGGGCGCCTGCTCCATGATCTCCAGCGAGCGTGCGATGATCGGCATGGGGTCGACGCCGGCGTCGGCGATGCGTCCGGCGAACACGGAGATGTAGGACGGCGCGCCGTCGGCGACGGCCGCTGAGATCAGCTCGACCTGGGCGGTGGTGAACAGCGCGGTCACGTTCACCTTCACCCCTTCTTCGGACAGTTCGCGTGCGAGCGCGGCCATCGACTCGCCGGTCGTGGAGGTGACGGGAATCTTGACGTACACGTTCTGTCCCCATGACGCGATCTCGCGTGCCTGACGGCGCATCTCGTCCGCGTCGTCGGCGAACACCTCGAAGGAGATCGGGTGTTTTTTGACCTGCTGCAGCAGTTCGTGGGCGAAGCGCGCATAGTCGGTGAGGCCGACCTTGCGCATCAGTGTGGGGTTGGTCGTGAACCCGGCGATCCGTGGATCGGCCGCGAGGGCGAGGATGCCGTCGAGGTCGGCCCCGTCCGCGAATATGCGTGTGGAAATGTGATCGAGCATTGATGACCTCCCGCTGAATGCGCACCATAACGGGACGAGTTTTGTGTGAGTGTTTCTGTTCACTGAAACGTGTGTTTTTGCACTCCGTCGGCGAGGCTGTCGGCGACGAAGTCTGGGCTCACCATCTGCAAACGCTTGTGAACACTGCCCGGATGGCGGATCAGGACGGTCCTGCATCCGGCGGCCCTGCCGGCGGCGATATCGGTGTCGGTGTCTCCCACCATCCACGAGCCGGCGAGATCGATGCCAAGCTCGGCGGCAGCGTCCAGCAGCATGCCGGGGGCGGGCTTGCGACAGGCGCACGGTCCGGACAGCCCGGGGATGACTCCGTCCTCGTGATGCAGGCACAGTCGCGAGACGGCGAATGTGACGCCGCGCCCAGCCAGCAGCTCTGTCACCCGTGCATGTACGGCCAGCAGCTCGGCGACGGATACCTTGCCCTTGGCGGCGGCAGGCTGGTTGCTGACACACACGAGCGCATAGCCGGCTTGCGCCAGGCGGGCGGCTGCAGCGGCGGCACCTGGTATCAGGCGTACCTGCTCGACGGCCAGCGGCGACTCGGCGACACCGGAGACGGGGTCGGTGACCGGCTCGTTGAGGACGCCGTCGCGATCGAGGAACACGGCGGCTCTCACGGCTGTTCGGCGGCCGCAAGCGACTCCCAGTGCCCCTGTTTGACGGCGAGACCGGGGTGGGAGACGAGCGCGTGCCAGACGACTGCCTGAAATGACTCGACCAGCGGCGTACGCAGCTCCGGCGGCGGCTCGACGAGGACAGCGACGTCGGCGAGCTCGGCGAGCGTTCCACCTGGAGCGCCGACGACGCCGTAGATCGACGCACCTGCGGCGCGCGCGGCCTCGATCGCGCGTACGAGATTGACGGAGACGCCGCGCTCGCGCGAGCCACCGCCGACGGAGAAGACGAGCAGCCCGTCGCGCGCGGACAGGTGGGAGACCTCGAGCCAGGCGCTGAACGAGGTCTCCCAGCCGTCGTCGTTGGTGCGCGCGGTCAACTCGGAGACGTTGTCCGTCGGCGTGTAGCTCTCCAGCGCGCAGAGCTTGCGAAAGTCGTTGACCGCGTGGGAGGCGTGGCCGGCCCCGCCGCCGACGCCGAGGATGAACAAGCGCCCACCGCGCGTGCGAACGGCGGCGAGACCGCGCACGATGGCATCGAGCCCGTCGGGGTCGATTGCCCGCGCCAGCCCGGCGGCGGCGGCCAGGTAAGTGACACTGTGATCGCTTTCACTCATGTCGGCGTGCGTCCCCCTCGGTGCTCCTGCTCGTGCGCATCGCTGGATCGTAAGCCGGAGTCACATTTTTTTCCCTATAACGGAGACATTGTCTCCAACTACATCACGGCAACGGACCTAGGATTCACGCCGTTGCGACGGGTGGAAGCGGTGTGTGAGGCTTTGATTCACCACAGTGCTATTGCGTTGCGCCGGGCGCTGTTTAGACTCGCGCCCAATGAGCGCCCGGGGTGACGATCTTCCAGCCGACCCGCGGCTTGCGCCGCAGCCCGCATACCCACACCGCACGGCGGGCGCTCGCGGTGCTGGTGCGGGCTCACCGGCGTGGACGGGCGAGCTGGCGCGGCTGGCGTGGCTGATACCGCTGCTGATCGCCGCCACCTATCTGGTGGTGTTCGTGTTGCGAATACCGCACAACATCGCGGCGATCGGCTGGAACAGCGACTACGCATCGGGTTTCACCATCCCGGAAACGCTCGTGAGGACGGGCCCGGGGGGAAACATGGTGATGGGCTCGGCTGCCGAGTGGGTGCCGCTGTGGTTCGGCCTGCTGACGGCGAGGCTGCCGCTGCACCGCGAGCTGTGGCAGATCATGCCGACGCTGCTGTTCTTCGCTGCGGCGCTGACGGTGGGCTGGTCGGTGTGGCAGCTGGCGGATCGGCGCGCGGGCGTGCTGGCGGTGCTGCTGTGCGTGATCGCCTCGCCGCTGGCACTTGAGTTCTTCATGGCGCCGGTGGCCCACAACACCGTTTATCTGTGCACGGCCGTGCTCGGGGCGTATCTGATCTGGCTCGCGCGGGGGGAGGGACGCAGCCGCGTGGCCGCGTTCGCGGTTCCGCCGGCGCTGGGTGTGGTGGTCGGCGTGTGCCTGGCCTCGGACGAGCTGCTGGCGGCGACCGCCGTGATCCCGCTGGGGGTGACGGCGCTCCTGGCGGTCGTCCGCCGCGAACGGCGCTCGCGGATCGTGGCGCTGTCGGCTTTGAGCACGATCGCTGTGGCGATCCCGATCGCCAAGCTGACGTCGTCGATCATGCACTCGCTCGGCTACTTGAAGGTCCCGACGCCGGCCAAAGCGGTGCCTTTGTCGCAGCTCCCGGAACGCGCGCGGCTGCTGTTCAAGGGCCTGAAGGTGCTGTTCAACGGCTATCTCGGCGGTCCCCTTGGGCCGGGCACGCTGCACGCCGAGCTGGGCGTCGCCAGCGACATTGTGATGTGCGCGGCGCTGCTGGCGCTGCTGGTGCTGGCGGTTGTGACGATCGTGAAGCTGATCTCCACAGGGCTGCGCAAGCGTGCTGCGCAGCCCCCGACCGAGCTGGGCCGCTCGCTGCACATCGTCTATTGGGTGGGCTCGGCGGTGTGCGCCTGCGGGGTGTTCTGGGTGGCGGCGGAAACGGGCGGCGGCACGAACCTGCACGAATCGTATTACGCGAACGTGATCTTCTCGGTGGCGGCGGTGATTGGCCTGCTTGCGTCGGGCGCCTCGCGGGCGCGCTGGCTGATCCCGGCTGGGGCGTCGATCTTCTTCGCCGCGAGCCTTGTCGGGCTGACGAGCAACCCGTTTCAGATCTCCGAGTGGATCGCGCGGTACACGCCGAGCATCACGCGCGTGGCGCAGGCCAACCACGTGTCCTACGGGTACGGGGGCTACGGCGAGGGCTCGAGCGTGACGTGGAGCACGCATGGCCGCGTGACGGTGCGGCCGCTGATGGCCTGCCCGAACCCCTCGGGCGCGGACATCTGCCCGTTCTACCTAGTGGCTGTGCCGTCGTGGTACGTGCCCCGCCGGCGCCGCACGTTCCTGCTGGTGGACAGCGAAGAACCGTGGGTGAGCTCACTTCCGGCGGGCCTGGGAAAGCCACAGGCGAGCTACGCCTTTGGCGCGATGCGCATGTACATCTACCCCTACGACATCGCCTCGCGCCTTGGCCCTGCATCGGACTGACGCTCCTGCGAGCCCGCCGTCGTTGGGCGTGCCGGCAAAAGCGCGGCGGGGACGCTTGCCGTGGGCGCTGGGCGTCCCGGCGCTCCTGTGGTGGTCGGCGCTGGCGATCGGCGTGACGTACGTGGTTGTGTTCGTGCTCCAGATTCCGCGCGACATCGCACAGCTGGGCTGGGATTCGTCTGTCGGCTCGGGCTTTGTGATGTCGGAAACGCTGGTCAAATCGGGCACGGGCGGATTCACGGTGATGGGCTCGACGGGGCAGTGGGCGCCGCTGTGGTTCGGCCTGCTGACGGCGACGCTGCCGTTGCACCGCGAGCTGTGGGGCGTGGCGCCGACGCTGCTGTTCCTGGCGACCGCGGTGCTCGTGTCGTGGACGGTGTTGCAGGTGGGCAACCGCCGTGCGGCGTTGCTGGCGCTGTTGATCGGCGTGGCGGCCTCGCCGCCGGCGCTGTCGTTCTTGATGGCGCCGTTCTCCCACAACGTCGTGTACCCGTGCACGGCGCTGCTGGGGGCGTATCTGATCTGGCTGACACGCGGGGAGGGACGGCGCCGGCTGACGGCGTTGGCGGTGCCGCCGCTGCTGGGGGTGGTGGTCGGCACGTGCCTATCCTCGGACGTGCTGCTTGCCTCGACGGCGGTGATCCCGCTGGCGCTGACTGCGCTGCTTGGCGTCATGAACCGCGATCGCCGCTCCAGGGTCGTGTCGCTGTCGGCGCTGGCCACGATCGTGGTGGCGGTTCCGGTCGCCAAGCTGACGTCGACGACGATGGGCTCGCTGGGCTACCGGACGCTGCCGACACCGCTGAAGATCGCGGCGCTGTCGGAACTGCCGGCGCGCGCGAAGCTGCTGTTCGAAGGCCTGAAGTCCTTGTTCAACGGCGCGCTGGGCAGCGCCGAAGAGCCGGGCACGCTGCACAGCCAGTTGGGCATCGCCAGCGACGTTGTGATGTGCGCGGCGCTACTGGCGCTGCTGGCTGTGGGGATCGTCACGACCGTCAGGCTGCTTGCCGGCGCCATGCGCAAGCGCGCTGCCCAGGATCCGGCACGGCTGGCGCGCTCGCTGCACATCGTCTACTGGGTGGCCTCGGCGGCGTGCGCCTGCGGGGCGTTCTGGATCGCCGGCGAAGGCCCGACGACCACCCATTACTCGTACTACGAGACGGTCATCTTCTCGGTGGCTGCGGTGGTGCCGCTGCTGCTGTTGACGAGCTCGCCGGCGCGCTGGCTGATCCCGGCGGGCGCGTCGATCTTCTTCGCAGCGGGCATCGTTGGCCTGGGCGGCGACTACGTGAACGTGTCGGCGTCGCTGACGCGCAGCGCGCCGACGATCATGCGGATCGCGAAGGCCAACCATGTACAGGCGGGCTACAGCAACTGGGGTGACGCTTCGGGGCTGACGTGGGGCATGCACAGCCGGGTGACGATCAGGCCGGTTGTCGAATGCGCAGGCGCAACCGGCACGACCCTGTGCCCGGGCTTCCAGGCGTATGTGCCGGCGTGGTATGTGCCCCAGGTTCGCCACACGTTCCTGCTGGTGGAAGCCAATGGCGTCGATCTGAATGGCGTACCGGAAGGTCTCGGCAAACCGCTTGCGGCGTACGCGTTCGAATCGATGCACATGTACATCTATCCTTACGACATCGCTTCGCGCTTCGGCCCGGCGGAGTGAAAGATGCGCCCGCGGAAGAACAGGAAGTTGAAGGCGGCGATGCTGAACATCGTCAGCAGGTAGACGACCTCGACGGGCAGGCCGACGAGACTGGGCAGCTCGGCGGTGGCGAGCGCGGTGACCCCGTACTGGCTGGCGCACAGGGACAGGTAGCGCAGCGCCTGGTGGTGCACGGCGAGCGCAAAGTTGTCGTAGTGCTTCCACACGAACACGCGCTGCAGGGTGAAGTGCAGGGCGAGCCCGGAGAGAAAGCCGATTGCGAGGGCGATCTGGAAGGGCATGCCGAAGGCGTCGTGGAGCACGGTGGTGACGGACACGTACAGGACAGCGACGAGGCTGCCGGATAGCGCGAAACGGAACAGCTGGCCGAAGACACCCCACTCGGGTGAGCGGATGTCGCGAATGAACGCCCGCGCAAGCTGCAAACGGCTGCGCGTGGCGGTGGCGTTCACGCGCGCGTGTCCCACCCGTGGCGGGACTCGATGATGTACTTCGGCCGGTTGCGCGATTCGTCGTAGATCCGTCCGACGTACTCGCCGATGACGCCGAGCGACAGCAGCTGGATGCCACTGAAGAACGACATTGCGATCACGATCGTGGGATCGCCGACGGGAAACGGGACGCCGCCGAGCTTGAGGCCGCCGTATACGAGCGCCAGCGTGAACGCCAGCCCGGAGAGCACCATGCCCATCAGCGAGATCAGCTGCAGCGGGTAGCGGGAGAACCCGACGATGCCGTTGAGTCCGATCAGCAGCGACCCGAGGAAGCGGTTGTACTTGGTGCGCCCGGCTGCGCGCGGGTCGCGGTCGTAGAGGACGCTCATCTGGCGGAAGCCGACGAGGCCGACGAGGCCGCGCAGGAAGCCATGGCCCTCCTTCAGCGCAACTACGTTGTCGACCACGCGCCGGCTCATCAGCCGGAAGTCGCCGGTGTTGGGGGGAATGTCGACGTCGGCGATCCGCTTGATAACCCGGTACCCGATGGCCGAGACGATGCGCTTGGGTAGCGTCTCGCCGGCCCTGGTCCGCCGCTGGGCGTAGACGACGTCATAGCCCCCGAGCCAGCCTTCGACCAGGTCTGGGATCAGCTCGGGGGGATCCTGCAGATCGCAGTCGACGACGACCACGGCGTCGCCGCGGGAGGCCTCCAGGCCGGCGATCGTGGCCATTGGCTGGCCGAAGCGGCGCGAGAAGCGCAGCATCTTGACGCGCGCGTCCCGCTCGCACAGCGCCAGGATCAGCTCCTCGGTGCGGTCGGTGCACGGGTCGACGCTGAAGATCAGCTCCCATTCCAGCTCGAGGCCGCCGAGCGCCTCCAGCAGGCGCCCGTACACGCGGTGCACGTTGTCCTGCTCGTTGTATGCGGGAATGACGATGCTGAGCAGGCGCTTGGCGTGCTTGCCGGCGGAGGCGGACACTGCGTCCAGCGGCGCGCCCGCCGGAGCGGCTAAGTCGCCGATGCTCTCCAGCGCTGGTGACCCCAGCTCGACGGCACCGGAGCCACGGCCGATCAGGCCGACGGTCTGCCCCGTGGAGCTCACGCTGCACCTCGCATCGCAGCGACCATACAGAAGCGGTTTTGCGTGACTGCCGGGTTGCCGCTTAGGGCATCCGGCGGGCGAGCGTCCGGGACGAACGAGTCCGAGACACAGGTGACTAACCGCCTGCAAATGCTGAGATTAACCGGCTCCCCCGCGGCTGGCCCGGGTGCGGCGGATCCAGCTGGGGCGGCGCACGGATTGCCGGCGAATGTCTCCGATAGGTATGAGGATCAGCTGCACCAGGAGGATGGCAAGCGCGCCGAGCGTCACCAACGCGCCGAGCACGACGGGCAGGCTGTGGGCGGTGCTGACGGTTACGGTGGTCTGCGGCAGAGCCGTGCCGGCAGAGCCGAGCTGCAGCACCATGTCGCCGGTTTCGGAGTCGACGCCGACGGGCTTTGCGCCGGTGATGTGCACGAGGTTCGGCCCGGCGCCGATGTTAGTTGCGATCAATGTCCCGGGACGCTGGCTTGTGGTGAACGACGCGCGGTCGTTGTGGATCGATGCGGACGGAATTTGGACGCTGGCGAGACCGCGGCCGGGGATCACCGGTTGTGAGACGTCCTGGAAGTCACGGTTGTTGCCGGTCTCGACTTCTCCGTAGTAGTCGAGCGTGACGTAGCGATCCTGGCCGGGGTTGGGTAGCGCGGTGAGCTGCTGCACGGCGCCGGCGAGCGAGACGGCGCACACGGGCACGGCCATCCACCGCCACACCCGCACCCGCACCCGCCCGTGCCCATGCCCATGCCCATGCCCGTGCGGGTGCCTCGAGCGGTCTCGCGCGAGGACGAGCGCGGCGAGGATGGCGCCGCAGAGCATCAGCAGCACGTAGATCTCGAGGCGATAGCTGAACTGGATCAACGTGTACTGGCGGGGCAGCGCCAGCAGCAGGCCGACGTGCGTCATCACGAGCGCGATGACGACGGCGACGGCAGAGCAGATCAGCAGCGTCCGCACCCAGGTGCGGTTGCGGCTGCCCCATGGCAGCACGACGATGCCGACGAGCACCCAGGCGATCGCCAGCACGGGCAGCGACAGCGCCAGGTAGTAGGGCGCGGGCAGGCCGGGTCCGGAGGTGCGCGAGAAGGTGAATAGGTGCGACAGCGACACGAGCCCGGCGGTACCCCTGAGCGCGCTGCGCGCCTGGCTGTATTCGTTGCCGATGCGCGTGCTGGAGCTGTAGGCGAGCGTGGGCAGCAGGTACCAGGCGCTGACCAGGGCGGACGGCACGACCACGCCGGCCAGGCGTGCGACGCCTCGGCGCGTGAGCGCCCGGCGGGCGTCGGGGACGCAGCTGAGGATTGCTACGGCGGTGAGCGCGAGCGTGCTCAGGCCGAGCAGGATGGTGATGTTGTGGGAGCCGAAGAACAGGATGCCGGCGGCGGTCAGCGCGAGCGCGGGACCGAGCCGCAGCCGCTCGGCGCGCAGCACGCTCAGCCCGGCGGCGAGCATCAGGGGGATCATCGAGATCCCGGTGAACCCCGGCCAGTCCCCCTGTACGTAGACGATGACCATGTAGTAGGTGGAGGTGACGAACACGAGTCCTGGGATCAGTGCCTGCCAGCGGTCGATGCCGGCCATCCGCGATAGCCAGTACCAGCCACCGAAGGCAGCGGTGAAGTCGAGTACGTACACGAGCACGTACGCCTGCACGGGTGCCCCGCCGAACAGGAGCGACAGCAGCGCGCCGAGCGTGTAGAGCGTGCCGCCGTAGAACGCGTACAGCGGGTAGAACACCGAGTAGGAGCTGTTGAGGAACAGGCTCGGCAGATGACCGGTTTCGATCGTGCGGCTTTGGTGCCACAGGAGCCACAGGTGGTGGTCCCAGTCGCCGGCGAAGCCGGAGTAGGTGAATAGCAGCGGCCATGTGAGCGCCACCAGCACGAGTACGACGGCGCCGAGGACTGGTGCTCCGCGTGGGATGGAGGATGTCCGTGTTGGTGGGCTCATTGCGGGCCCCGAGAGGCGACAGCCTGCCGGTGCGTCGGCCATCGCGTGGCGTGGGCTGGAAAGCGCCAACGTATCGGCAGACCGCTGAGCGCTCCAGGCGTGTGACGGCACGCACGGCTGCACGCGTCTGTACCGCCGTTTATGGGCGACGAAGAGCCGGCGGGTGTCTCTGACCCCAGCCGTTTGTGCCTGGATGCGGCCTGCGTGCAGCCCCCGGCCTAGAATGAGCCGCCCTGTGACCGCTCGCGCCCGCAATCCGTTGATCCCGACCCGCAAGGTCGATCCGCAGCAGGCGCTGCCGGCGCTGGAGCAGGAGGTTCTGGAGCGCTGGCGCGAGCGCGACGTGTTCGCGGAGTCGCTGCGCCTGCGCGAGGGCGCCAAGCAGTGGGTGTTCTATGAGGGCCCCCCCACGGCGAACGGACCGCCGGGCTCCCATCACGTGCTTTCGCGCGTGTTCAAGGACATCTACCCGCGCTTTCAGACGATGCGCGGCTATCGCGTGGAGCGCAAGGGCGGCTGGGACTGCCACGGCCTGCCGGTGGAGATCGCGGTGGAACAGGAGCTGGGCATCCAGCACAAGTCGGAGATTGAGGAGTATGGGATTGCGCAGTTCAATGCGAAGTGCCGCGAGTCGGTGTTTACGTTCCTGGAGGAGTGGAACCGGCTGACGGAGCGGATCGGCTTTTGGATCGACCTGGAGCATGCGTACCGCACGCTGGATGAGAGCTACATCGAGTCGGTGTGGTGGGCGCTGCAGCGGATTGATGCGCGCGGGCTGTTGTACGAGGGCCGCAAGGTGGTGCCGTACTGCCCGCGCTGTGAGACGACGCTGTCCTCGCACGAGGTGGCGCTGGGCTACCAGGACGTGGTAGATGCGAGCGTGTTCCTGAAGCTGCGGGTTTCCGACGGCGGGGAGCAGCTGCTGGTGTGGACGACGACGCCGTGGACGCTGCCTGGGAACGTGGCGGTGGCGGTGTCGCCGACGGCGACGTACGCGAAGGTGCGAGTGGGTGATGAGTTTTATTTGATGGCGTTGGCGCGAGTGCAGCAGGTGCTTGGTGAGGGCGTGCAGGTGGTGGAGAGCTTCAGCGGCGCGGAGCTGGTGGCGCGCTACGGCTCCTATGAAGGACCGATCTTCGCGGCGAGCGACCGTGAGCCTGGTCCGTTGCCGATCCTGGCTGATGACTTTGTGACGACGGAGGACGGCACGGGCATCGTGCACCTGGCGCCGGCGTTTGGCGAGGACGATTACCGCGTGTCGGCGGCTGCGGCGCAGGTGCCGTTTGACCCGACGCGCGCGGAGACTTTGTACAACCCGGTGAAGCCTGATGGCACGTACGACGGGCGTCCGCGCAGCGGCGACGGCGGCTCGTATGAGGGTCGCTTCGTCAAGGACCCAGAGCTGACGCAGGAGCTGATCGCGGATCTGGACGCGCGCGGGCTGTTGCTGCGGGTACAGGACTACGAGCACTCCTACCCGCACTGCTGGCGCTGCGGCACGCCGCTGCTGTACTACGCGAAACCGTCGTGGTACATAGCGACGTCGAAGCTGCGCGAGCAGCTGCTGGCTGCGAACGAGACGGTCAACTGGTACCCGCCGCATGTCAAGCACGGGCGCTTTGGCGACTGGCTGAAGAACAACGTCGACTGGGCACTGTCACGCGAGCGCTACTGGGGTACGCCGTTGCCGGTGTGGCGCTGTGCGGGCGGGCACGTGCACGTGGTGGGCTCGTTTGCGGAGCTGGCGGAGCGCTCGGGGGCGGCGCTGGACGATCACCACCGCCCGTACGTGGATGACGTGTCGTTCCCGTGCCCGCACGCAGACGATGGCGGCGAGCGGTGCGGCGAGCCGACGCAGCGCGTGCCGGAGGTGATTGACGTGTGGTTTGACTCCGGCGCGATGCCGTTTGCCCAGCACCACTTCCCGTTCGAGCACCCCGACCAGCTGGCGGCGAGCTACCCGGCGGACTTCATCTGCGAGGCGCAGGATCAGACGCGCGGGTGGTTCTACTCGCTGCTGGCGGTGGCAGCGCTGACGAACCCGCTGGCGCGGGCGGGTGCAGAAGACGGAGGGACGGCACAGGCGCCGTACCGCAACGTGGTGTGCCTGGGGCTGATCCTGGACGAGCAGGGCCAGAAGATGTCGAAGTCCAAAGGCAACACAGTGGAGCCGTGGCAGGTCCTTGATACCTATGGCGCGGACGCGTTCCGCTGGTACTTTTTCACCTCCAAGCAACCGTGGGACGGCTACCGCTTCTCTGCGGAGACGATCGGTGAAGGTGTGCGCCTGTTCCTGAAGCAGCTGTGGTCGACGTATTACTTCTACACGCTGTATGCGCAAGCGTCGGCGCAGGATCTCGAGCGGGCGGTGCTGGACACCGACAGCCTGGCTGGGGGCGCATCGATGCCTGCAGCAGCAGCAGCAGCAGCAGCAGCAGCAGCGACGACGACGACGGCGGCGGCGGCGGCGGCGGCGAGCGATCTCGATCGCTGGGCGCTGTCGCGCACGGCGGGCACGGCGGAGCTGGTGGCGGAGCGCCTGGACGCATACGACGCAACGTCGGCGGGCAGGGCGATCGCGAGCCTGGTGGATGAGCTGTCGAACTGGTACGTGCGCCGCTCGCGGCGGCGTTTCTGGGATGGTGATCCGGCGGCGTTTCAGACGCTGCGTACGTGTCTGCTGGCGATCTCGAAGCTGCTGGCCCCGTTTTGCCCGTTTATCGCGGATGAGATCTATGAGTGCCTCGATGGCACGCTGGCGAGCGTGCACCTGTGCGACTTCCCGTCAGGCGCGGAGATCGCGACGCGCGACGAGGGCCTGGAGCAGGCAATGGCGTTGGCGCGGGAGACGGTGCGCCTGGGATTGGGGGCGCGGGGGCAGGCGAAGATCAAGGTGCGCCAGCCGCTGTCTGAGGCTGTTGTGGTTGCGGATGAGCGCGAGCGTCAGGCGATCGAACGTCTGGTAGACGTGGTGCGCGAGGAGCTGAACGTGCGGCGTGTACGGTTCGTGGCGGCGGCTGAGGAGCTCAGCAGCTACGAGGTGAAGGCGAACTACCGCACGCTTGGGCCACTGTTTGGCAAGGACATGCCGTTGGCGGCTGAGGCGATCGCGGCGCTGGATCCAGCGCATGTGGCCAGGACGGTTCGGGACGGCGGCCGGCTGGGGATCGCTGTGGCGGGTCGCGAGCACACGCTGGCCGCTGAGGATCTGCTGCTGACGATGCGCGCACCAGACGGCTACAGCGTGGAGCACGAGGGTGCACACGCGGTGGCGCTGGACCTGGCGATCGACGAGGACCTGCGCCAGGAGGGACGCGCACGCGAGATCGTGCACGCGGTCCAGAATGCGCGCAAGAGCGCCGGGCTAGAGGTGGAGGACCGGATCGAGCTGCACCTTGCCGGCGATCAAACGCTGTTGCAGGCGGCGCGTGCGCACGGTGAGTACCTGGTGGGCGAGACGTTGGCCATTGAGCTGGTGATTGCGACAGAGACTGTGGTGAACAGCGACAGCGACGGCGCGGCTGCCACCTGGAAGCCCAACGGCGGGGCGGAGCGTATCTCCAGCCGGCAGGTGCAGATCGATGGTCTACAGCTCGTAATCGAGCTGTCTCGCGCCGGGGGCGCGCGCCCGGCGCGATAGCAGCCGGTAGGCGGGGGCGATCAGCAGCTGTAGGGCCAGGATTGCGATACCGCATAGCGTCAGTGCGCGCCCGAGCACGATCGGCAGGCTGTGGCCGGTGCTCACGGTAATGGTGTCTTGTGTGAGGGATTCTGCTGCTGAGCGGTGAGGGCCGGGGGCTCCCACCTGGAGCACCATGTCATCGTTGGGTGAATCGATTCCGACAGGCTTGGCGCCGGTCACGTGAACCAGGTATGAGCCGGCGGCGATGTTGGTCGCGACCAACGTCCCGGGCTTGAGCGTTGTCGATTCGGACACGCTGTTGCCCTGGCTGGGGCTGAGCGGAAAGTACAGCGCTGGGAGATCGGCGGCGGGGATAACCCGCTCGGAATTGTCTTGGTAGTCTTCGTTGTTGCCGGTCTCGACTCGCCCGTAGGATTTGAACACCGCATAGCGGTCCTGGCCGGGGTAGGGATAGCTGGTGAGCTGCTGGATTGCTCCGGCAAGCGAGACGAGGCACACGGGGACCGCCAGCCATGTCCAGACGCGCGCGCGCCACGATCCGCCTCGGGCGAGAACGAGCGCTGCGAGGATGGCACCGGACAGCGCCAGCAGTACGTAGATCTCGAGGCGATAGCTGAATTGGATCAGCGTGTACTGGCGCGGCAGCGCCAGTAGCAAGCCGACGTGAGTCATCACGATGGCAATCAGGATGGACACCCCGGAGCAGATCAGCAGTAGCCGTATCCATGTGCGGCTGCGACTGCCAGACGGCAGGATGAGCATGCTGGCGATTACCCAGGCGATCGCGAGGACGGGTAGTGCCATCGAGAGGTCATACGGCGGTGGCAGACCGGACGCGGATGTACGGGAGAACGTGAACAGATGCCCGAACGACACCAGTCCGGTGGTGTCCCTGATCGATTCCTGGGCGTGTAGATATTCGTGCCCTAGGCGGGTACGTGACTCGTAGAGGAGCGCCGGCAGCAGGTACCAGGCGCTCACCAGGGCTGCCGGAACGACCACGCCTGCCAGCCGCGCCAGGCCCTTGAGTGTGATCTGCCGGCGGGCGTCTGGCACGCCGATGACGATCGCCATGCCAGTCAGTGCGAGCGTGGTGAGCCCGAGCAGGATTGTGATGTCGTGCGCACCGAAGAACACGATGCTGCTGGCTGCCAGCGCTACGCCTGGGCCGACGCGCAAGCGATCGGCGCGCATCACGCTCAGCCCGGCGGCCACCATCAGCGGGATCATCGAGATCCCGGTGAACTCCGGCCAGTCACCGAGGACGTAGACGACCACGATGTAGTAGGAGGAGGTGACGAAGATCAGGCCCGGCACGATCGCCGTCCAGCGGCTAAGACCTGCGCTGCGTCCTAGCCAGTACCAGCCGCCGAAGGCGGCTGCGAAGTCCAGCAGGTAGACGAGCACGTAGGACTGCACGACTCCCACCACGAGCGCGAGCGCACCGGTCAACGCGTATAGCGTCCCGCCGTAGAAGGCATATGTCGGGTTGAAGAGCGAGTAATCGCTGTTCAGGAAAAGGCTGGGAAAGACCGCGGCTCGGATCGAGTTGCTCTGGTGCCAGATGAGCCACAGGTGGTGCTCCCAATCGGTGGCGAAGCCTGAGTAGGTGAACAGCAGCGGCCATGTGAGAGCGCCGAGTACCAGCACGACTACGCCCAGTACGGGGAGTCCGCGTTTGATCGAGGATGTCTGTGACAGTCGGCTCATAGCTCTCCCCGCGAGCCGCATGGCGTGTTGTCCTTCGACCAACTGGCCGCGTGCTCGACCGCCGGGAAGCTATCGGCGGCGTGCCGTGCCTCCAACACCTCGAGCGCCTACGCCGGGCATACGCGACTGCATCGGGGATGTAGACAACGGGAAACGACGATCGTGTTTCCGACCCTGTGCTCGAAGTACGGTTGCTGGCGCGAGCTACAGCAGCTCGCTGGGCGCGATGTCGCGCCTCACATACAGCAGGTCGAGCGGTGACAGCCAGCCGTGCTGGACGTAACGCTGGGCGAGGACCCTGTCGATCGGTGGGCGATTGCGGTCGCGGTCGTGGATCTCGACGAGCACGTAGCGTGGTGCGTGGCGGGTGAGATCGAGGCCTTCCAACGCAGGCGCCTCGAAGCCCTCCACGTCCAGCGAGAGCAGGTCCACCTCTGGAGCGGAGATCTCGTCCAGTAGTGAGGACAGCGTGCGCGCATCGACGTCCAGCTCATACGGGTCGAGCCATCCGAGGATGATCCCGCTTCGTGCCCAGTCGGCTTGGTGCGCTCCCTCGACGGTGGACATGAGATCGCCGAAGCTCATCCGGACGGTCGAGGTGGGCGGCGCCTGCGCCACCAGCGCGCACTCGATGATCGTTGCGTCTGGGCGCGAGATCCGCGCCTCGTGTGCCAGCTCGGGCATCGGCTCGACGAGTAGCCCGTGCCAGTGACGAAACCGTTCTAGCCAGTAGGTGTTGGACTGCGTGAACCCGTCGTTTGCCCCAGCTTCGACGAAGAAGCCACCGTCACGGTCGATGATGGCATCGAGCTTGGCGTCGAGCTGGTGCAACGCAGGGCGCGACAGATGGTCACTGCCGCGGGCCTCAGCGGCTGTGCGACGCGCCCGCCTGCGTATACGACGACGTTCGAATACGAGATCACGCACGCCGAGCAGCTGCAGCGTTCGCGTCAAGACACGAGCAACGACGATCTCCGCACGTAGCTTGAGCCCTGCCCCGTCCAGTCGGCCTGCCATCAGCGTCGGTCGGGTGTCGGGGGGTACATGGCGGCACCTTAGCCAGCGACCGCCGGCACAGGGCAAGACGAGGAGGCGCAGACGCAATGGCCCGATTTCGGGCGCCTGCCAGCCAATACGGTGTCTCCAACCGCTGGCATGCAGGCCCGCCGGGACCCGCATGCCACGGTGCTTAGGCGAGAACTGGCTCCAGCTCTGCCTCTAGCTTCTTCTTGGGGTAGGCACCGATGACCGTCTTGACCGGCTGACCGCCCTTGAACAGGATCATCGTCGGGATTGACAGCACCTGGAAGCGGGCCGCCGTCTGGGGATTCTCGTCGATGTCGAGCTTGACGATCCGCAGGTCTGGGCGCTCGGCAGCGATCTCCTCGAGAACGGGTGCTACGACACGACAGGGACCGCACCATGGCGCCCAGAAGTCGACGAGCACAGGGCCCTCGGCCTCGAGCACCTCGGCGTCGAAGTTGGTGTCCGTTATCTGTGTGAGGGTGCCTGCCATGGGAAGTCTCCTTAGTCGCTTACCCCTCACTATACAAAATGAAGGATGGCTTTCCGTGGGTGTCTCGGTTTGGATCGGCGTGTCCGCTCAAGCATCGGAGCGGCTAGGGTCGCGGGCACATACCAAGCGGCCCCGGGGCGGAGGGTAAGTAGTCCGACGCCGGGACTTCGCGCGGCCGCACACCACAACTCGCGAGTCCACACCCGCGCGCCCCTGCGATGGCGGCAGGCGTCTCTGCTCATGTGTGAGCGATGGAGGAGACCGCAGCGCTGCTGAATTAAGGCTTGCCGCGCTGGCTAAACCCCGGCCACGTCGGATCAATCCCCTCGCTCCGAAGTAGCTCGGCGTCTGCGGCGAGTACGTCCTCGACTCGTTGATCCTCGGCCAACAGGTATCCATCAGTGGGGTTTAGTCGCTCCACTCCGTCACTCTCACCAGCAAGTTGTAGATCTCGTCGTGTAGCCATGATGGTTGCCCTTTCCCTCCGGTGAGTCGTCGAACCATTAGCAGCGCGTAGGTTTCTGCGACTACCTCATGGGTATGCTCGCGGCGAGCATACCCAGCATCCCGGATGCGTCGCTGTATGCCCTCCGGTGCCAGTGCTAGCAGCCTAGAACCCGCGGCCACGTCGTCGGATGTGCAGCGCACAACACTCAGCGCATGCGCCCACTCATGCCATGCGACGCGAGAGATGAACTCCTCGAAGGTCCCGGCATCGAGACCTTCGAGCTTTGGATGACAGTCATTGATCAGGACGAGATTCAACTCCCGGACCCAGACCCCGAGGGCCCGGTCCAACTGCGCTCGTTGAGTGCGAGTGAGGCCGCGATGCCCCGCCGAGCGCAGGAAGGCGTCGACAGCGACGCCGAGTGGCTGACCGACCACTTCCCACTGTGATGCCCCGATCGCTTCGAGTACCCGTCGATGAGCTGGCGGAAGGTTTTTCCACGCCATCCGCAAGATCTTGTCGGCGTCGGCCGCCGCGCCTTCACGGTTAGTGTCGAGTGCCACGGAGTCGAGCCTACCGAGCGGACGATGAGAATTGGCGGTCCGGGTGCCAGCCTGGACCGCCTATTGGGGAACCGATGCGTAACGCGATTGTGAGGGCACGGAAGCCCTCTTCGCGCTCTCACGGCGGCTATCGTGCAACCGATGATTCCGCTCGCCTCCGCTAGTGGGGACACGGTCATCGGCGCGTCGGTGGCGGGCGCAGGCCTGTTGCTGTGGTGGCTCCTGCGCATGGAGGCACAAGACACGGCCGCGGAAGACAGTAGCGAAGAGACCGACGCAGACATCTAGGGGCTCGATCGCTCGCATCGCGAGAGCCGCTCAAGCAGCCAGCATCCGATCGTAGGCTGCGGTCAGGCGCTGGGCGGCGGCGCTTGTTGAGTAGCGCTGCACGACCTCCGGCGGGCAGGGCACGCGAGCACCGACTGGGCGGCTGAGCGGCCCGGCGGCGAGCGCACGGGCGATGGCCGGCCAGTCGCCGGGTGCCACAAGCTCTGCCGGGACACCGTGCAACACCTCTGGAATCGCGCCGCTGGTCGTGGCCACGATCGCTAGCCCGGCTGCCATGGCCTCGGCGAGCACCATGCCGAACTGCTCCTCCCAAAAGGCGTGCGGCAGATCGAACGGGTGGTAGCCAGCGCTCGCGCTGGCCTGGCTGGCGAGCACCATTGCCGAGGCATCGGCGAATACCTCTGGCATCCGCTCGTAGGGGACGCTTCGGATCTCCAGCGCGTCGCTCAGTCCTAGCTCGGCCGCGTGCGCCCGCAGGCGCGACTCTTCCGGTCCTGCACCGACGATCAGCAGGCGCGGGCGCACAGTCTCGCCGGCTGGCGTGCGAACCGTCCCGCGATGCAGCAGGGCAAGCGCTCGCAGAACATCGTGGTGGCCCTTCTCCCACACAAGTCGGCCAGGCGAGACGATCGTGTGTACGGCTGACGTGTGTGTGCGGGCAGGCAGCTGGAAGCGCGCGGTGTCGATGCCCGGCTGGCAGACGGCGATCCGCGGCGCAGCGACGCCCTCGAGCGTCAGCGCGAGCGCGGCCCGCTCGGTGGCAGCCAGGAACAGATCGGTCTCTGCGAGCACCAGCCGACGAAAGCCTCGCGCGCGCCGATTGCGGTAGGCAGCGAGCAGCGGCAGCGTCTCCCACACCGTCTGCGCGAGCCGAAATCCATGACGGCGACGCTGCTCGGCCGCCTGCGCGGCGAACCAGTAGCTCAGCTCAGCCGCGTGCACGATGTCCGCGCCGGCGAAGATCTGATCGGCGGACAGGTAGCGGTCGCCGAGCACCATCGTCGAGAGATCCCCCACCCGGCCGCGCGGCAGGAAGTCTCGCAATGCCCGTGCCGGCACGACCTGCAAGCCTTCGAGTGTGGCGAAGCGGTTCGGCCCGGTCAGCAGATAGGACACCTCGTAACGCTCCGGCAGCTCGAGCCATGGGCGCAGCTCCCAGTGTCTAGACAGATGGCCGCGCACGATCAGGACAGAGGGCACCACGGACACGCTACCGCCGGCCCTCGCGGCGGTTGAAGCAGTGGTAGGGAGTATCCGGTGGGCACCGGTGCATCCGCAGAGTGCTCTGCTGCGATGTCTCTGTCTCAGCTCAAGCGGAGCGACGCAGCCGTGCCGGCAGCAGCTCGAACAGCTCCTGCGGCACTGCGCGGGTGAGGATGCTGAGCAGCCCGTAGACAGCGAGCGCGAGCAGCGTGCGTGGCAGCGATGACACCCCTGGCAGCAGCGCCAGCACGACGGCGGGCGCCGATGCCAGCGCCACCTTGAAGACGATCCCGAGCCTCGGGCGAAGCTCGGGATGACCGTGTACCAGCGCAGCGAGCAGGCCGAGCGCAAGCACGCTCTCTCCACACAGCGTTGCGACGGCGGCGCCAATGGCACCGTGACTGCTCGCCAGCAGGATCGTCAGCGAGCAGCTGACGAGGAACGCGGCCAGGTTGGCGAGAAGCAGGCCCTTGTAGCGCTCCAGCGAGAGCAGAGCAAAGCTCCAGCCGGCCAGCACGAACGTGGCGATCAGCGCCACGCCCTGGATTTGCAGGACTTTGACGGAGCCGGCGTACTGGGCTCCGGCGACGACGTCGATCATGAACTTGGCGCCACCGATCGTCGCTACGGCCGCGGCCACGCCCAGGATCAACGAGACCTCGAATATCCGCCGCAGCGCGTACGCCAAGCGCTCGCGATCGTCACGCGCTGCGCGAGCCAGCAGCGGCAGCGCACCGCCGGCTAGCAGCCCTGGCACGGTGCCGGTGACGACGAAGATCCGAAACGACGCGGCGAAGAGCCCGCTCTGGTGAGCGCTGGAGACGAGGCTGGTCAGGATCTGTGCGGCGAAGACGTACAGCGTGCCGACCGCGCTGGCAAGCGAGAATGACACTGTCAGCCGCAACAGCGCCAGCCAGTGACGTGGGCGCAGGCCCACTCGGATTGAGATCCGGTGGTGCGCGAGGCGCGCCGTCGGCGCGATCAGCAGCAGGTTCACCGCCAGCACGACAGCGAGCAACGGCATCACGCCGGCGCCGATCACGACCAACACGACGATCGCGGCCACGCTGAGTACCTGGCGCGCCACTTCCAGCGCTGACAGCGTCCCCAAGCGCAAGTCAGCAGCGATCGGGATCGTGTGGGTGTGCTGCACCACCAGCGCGATCGTGCCAAAGCTCGCGAGCACTGCTCCCACCAGCAGCGCCTTGTCATAGCCGGCTGCGAGCGCGAAGCCGGCAACGAGCAACACACCGACGCTCGTCAGCATGATGCGCAGCCCGAGTAGGTCGCGCATCAGGGCATCGCGATTGGCGCCCCGGCGCACGGCGAACTCACGTGCGCCGATTGTTGACATGCCGGCGTCGGTGATCGCGGAGACGACACCTACAAGCGACAGCACAGTCGTGTACTCCCCAAACCGGATCACGCCCAGATGACGCGTGAGCAACACCGCTGAGAGCACGGACAACGCGATCATCAGCGCGTAGCCGCCAACGCGCACGACGCCACCGCGGAGGATGCGACCCCCAGCCTCGCTGCTGTCGAGCACGTCGGAGACCGCGCCCGACCTCCTTTGTGAGACCCCTTCCGGGGCGCTCAGCTCGCTCATGCCGACAAGCATCCAACATCCCGTTCGGGCTGGTGCGAAGCAACTCAGCGGATGGTGACGGCCCAGCCTTCGGAGTAGCGCACGATCGGCGGGTGGATGTGTGTCAGCGCCGTGAACAGGTGCGGCGAGACGTATACCTCGATCAGCGCTGCGACCACCAGCGCAGGCACGGCGAGGGCAACGGTCACGAACGTGGCGGCCAGCAGCTGGTCCCACTCCCCTTTGCGGCTTGCGATGATCCAGGCGGCCAGCGGCAGGAACAACCCGGTCAGCTCGAGGATCGCGTGGGGAAGCACCCCCAGCAGTAGCAACGCAGGCGAGACGCCGAGGAAGTGCGACACGCCGGCGAGCGTGTGCCCAATCGAATACGCCTGGATGCTTAGGGAGAAGGCGGTGGCGCAGACCACGAAGCCGATCGCCAGGCGCCCGCCGTGCTCGTGCACCCAGCGCGAGAGCCCGTGGTGGTGCTGCGCCTGCAGCGGCAGCGAGCTGCCGGCGATGAAGCCAGCGACGCACGCCATTGCGTGTAGCGCAAGGACCAGCAGGTTGCTGCGCAGAATGTCAAGCACGTTTCCAACATCGCCGACCGCAAACGGCGGCTGCAGGGTGATGATCTGCTGGTAGCCGCGGTCAAGCGTCGCGACGAGCAAGATTGCGCACAGCAGGCCCGCTGCGGCGAGCGCAGAACCGGCGAGCCAGCGTCCGACGACGGTGAGTGGGGTGTGCTGCCAGGCGCGCAGCGTCGCGCGGGTTTGGCGCACGCCGTGGGCGAACGCGTAGGCCGAGGCATCCATCCCCAATGCATCGGCGCCAGAGCACTCCACCTGAAGCACAGCAGCGCGACAGGGCCCTACCTGAAGCGCAGCAGCGGCACCAGCCACATCGCCTCGGCGGCGATCCGCCAGGACATCTTGCTCGTGCCCTGCTGGCGGTCGCGGAACACGATCGGCACCTCGGCGACGGAGAAGCCGGCCTGCACGGCGCGGTAGGTGAGCTCGACCTGGAAGGCGTATCCCTGGGAGCGGACGCTGTCGAAGTGGATCGCCTCGAGCACCTCGCGGCGGAAGCACTTGAAGCCACCGGTCAGGTCGCGGACGTGCAGGCCGAGCACCATTCGCGCATAGGTCGAGCCGCCCTGGCTGATGAAGCGCCGCAACAGCCCCCATTCGGTGACGCCACCGCCTGTCGCGTAGCGCGAGCCCAGCGCGAGATCGGCGCCGTCGTAGACCGCCTGCAGCAGCCTGGCGAGGTCGGCAGGGTCGTGTGAGAAGTCCGAGTCCATCTCCATCACATAGCCGGCGCCGTGCTCCAGCGCGTGGCGGAAGCCGGCGAGGTAGGCGGGCCCGATGCCGCTCTTCTCGGTGCGGTGCAGCACCTTCAGCCATTCGTGCTCGGCGGCCATCTCGTCGGCAAGCCGACCGGTGCCGTCGGGTGAGCCGTCGTCGACGATCAGCACGCTGAACCCGTCTGGCGCTGCGCCGGCGAGCGCCTTGGCGGCGGCGGCAACGATCGCCTGAATGTTCTCGGCCTCGTTGTAGGTGGGCAGTATCAGCCAGGGCTCACCGGACATCGGCCGGTTACCCTAGACCGTGGCGCGGCTGCTCGTCGCGCCCGTGGCGCGCGCAGGTCCCTACGCTGATGGCCGTGGCTGAGCCGGAGCTGTCCAACATCGCGATCGCCGGCGCGCTCGAAGAGCTGGGCGACCTTTACGAGCTTGACGGCGCGATCATCCATCGCGTGCTCGCCTACCGCACGGCGGCTAAGGCCGTGCGCGAGGCGTCGGTGTCGGTGGCGGCGCTGGCGCGCGAGGGTCGCGCCGGGGAGCTGCCGGGGATCGGCAAGACGCTCCAGGAGAAGATCCTGACGCTGCTGCAAACCGGCACGATCCCGGCGGCGGAGCGGCTGCGCGCACAGTTCCCGCCGGGTGTGATCGCGATCACGCGCCTGCCCGGCCTGGGCGCCAAGCGAGCGCGGCTGCTGCACTCCGAGCTAGGGATCGACTCGCTGCAGGCGCTGCGCGAGGCGGCGCTCGCCCAGCGGCTGCGTACGGTGCGCGGGCTCGGCCCGAAGCTCGAGCTGAGCGTGCTGGCGGCGCTGGAGGAGCTCGATGCCAATCCAGACGGCGCCGCCACGCCGCGGATCCTCCTGCCGCGGGCGATCGAGACCGGCGAAGCCCTGATCGCCGGCCTGCAGGCGCTGGCTGCAGCGGGCACACACATTCAGCTGGCGGGCTCCGCGCGCCGCATGGCGGACTCCAGCAAGGACATCGACCTGATCGCCACGAGCACCCAGCCGACGACGCTCGCCAAGAGCGTTGGCAAGCTCGAGGAGATCGAGCGGGTGAGCTCGGCGGGCAAGGCGGGCGCGAAGGCGCGCACGCATTCGGGCATCGGCGTGGACCTGCGAATCGCAGCGCCCGGGCAGCTGGGCAACCTGCTGCAGCACTTCACCGGCTCCGGCCCTCACAATGCCGCGCTGCGCGAGGCAGCGGTGCGCGGCGGCATGCACGTGTCCGAGTACGGCATCCTCGACGACGCCGGTGGCCATACGCATACATACGGCGTCGAGCGAGAGGTCTACGAGCACCTAGGTCTCGCCTACATCGAGCCGGAGCTGCGCGAGAACCGCGGCGAGCTGGAGGCCGCGCGCACGGGCACGCTACCCAAGCTGATCGAGCTGGATGACATCCGCGGCGACCTGCACAGCCACACGATCGCCTCCGACGGCCACAACACGATTGAGGAGATGGCGCTGGCGGCGCGCGAGCGCAGCTATGAATACCTGGCGATCACCGACCACTCGGCGTCGCACGGCTTCGGCAACGACGTCTCCCCTGAGCAACTGCGCCGCCAGATCGAGCTCGTCCGCGAAGCTGACGCGCGCATCGATGGGATCAAGCTGCTGGCCGGCAGCGAGGTGAACATCCTGCCGGATGGCTCGCTCGACTACGAGGACGAGCTACTGGGCGAGCTGGACTGGGTGATCGCCAGCGTGCACACGTCTTTCGGCATGGGCGAGCAGGCGATGACTGAGCGCATGATCACCGCCGTCGAGCACCCGCTGGTTCGAGCGATCGCCCACCCCACCGGCCGGCTGATCGAGCGCCGCGAGCCGTACGCGATCGACCTTGACGCGGTGTTTGCAGCGGCGGCGCAAACGGGGACGATGCTCGAGATCAACGCCAACCCCGACCGTCGCGACCTCTCCGACCTGCACGCGCGGGCAGCTGCACGCGCGGGAGTGACGATCGTGATCGACTCCGACGCCCACCGCACGAGCACGCTTGCGAACATGCGCTGGGGCGTGGCCACGGCGCGACGCGCGTGGCTGACCAGGGAGCATGTCGCCAACACGCACCCTTGGCCGGCGCTCGCGCTACCACGCACACGTTGATGGCAACTGGGGAGCTGAGCCTGGCGGCCGGCGCGCTCAGACGCCTGCAGGATCGTAGTACTGCGGCCGACGCGTAGGGCAATAGAACGCCGGCTTGCCTGTGCCTGCGTCGTAGCGCTCCACCCATACGCCTGTGCCGTCGCTCAGCCGTGCGCACGGCTGAGCGACGCGCGCGGAGGTGGATTCGTGTATCAGCGTGGCGACGCTGGCCGAACGACTGAGCTCGACGCTTTGCGTGATCACAGGGTTGAGCCCAGCGATTGCTGCCAGGGGGGACAGTCCAGCCGAGGAGAAGTCAGGGAGCGCGCTCTGTTCAGCCGACCATGAGACCGTTTCGACCCCGTCGTGTCGGAGCGCTTCCAGTAGCCCCGGTATGTCGCCGTCGCGACTCGGGGCTGAGGCGAGGAAGCCGTTTGGCGAGTACAGGACGATACGGTCTGGGCCCTGCTCGGTTGTGGGCAACGGATGGGCCAGCGCGAGTTTGACTTCGCTTCCCAGGCCAAAGGTAGTGCCGAGCGTGTTCGCGAGCACGGCCACCCCCAGCACGGCGATCCCCGCTACCCGCGGCGTACGCGGCACGCAGGCGATCCAACCGGTGCCGATCACCGCCAGATAAGCCAGCAGCGGCATGCCGTAGCGAATGTCATGGTGGGGCGTAACAAACGTGATCACCAGCCACGCGAGGAACCCTCCCACCAGGAACTCCAGCCGGGCGGCGTGACGGCCACGGCTGCGCACGACCGTCACGAGCGTCCAAATGATTCCAGTGACAGCCAGCAGGAACAGCGGCAACAGCAGCTGAGAGTTGAGGACGCTCCAGAAGTACCACTCGAGGTTGTCCATCGACAGCGTCGGCGGGATGTTCCCTGGGGGCGTCCCGCCGCCCGAGCTGGCGAGCCCGAACATCATTCCCAGCTCGCTGGAGTGCACGACGTACCAGGGCACGCCGATCGCCAGCGCGACCACGGCAAAGCTGGCTACCCCACGCCAGTTGCGCCAGCCGCCGTGTACGAGCGCGATGAGAACGAGACCGGCGAGAAACAGCGCGAACTGCACCTTGATGTTCATGCCGAGCCCAACTGCCAGGCCTGCCAGGGCGGAGATGCCCGTGCGACTGAAATCCTCGCTTGCGAGTACCAGCCACACGGCCACCGCGACGAGAGCGGTGAGCGGGGGGTCGAGCAGGAAGACATGGAACAGCGAGATCAACAACGGCGAGCCGAGCACGAAGATGACTGCCAGCATCCCGGCCAACGGCCCGTACAGCAGGCGTCCGGTTTGGTAGCAGCCGAGCGCCAGCAGCGGGACGAACACAAGATTCGAGCCAACGATTGGCGCAGCGACGCTCACGCCGCCGATCAGGGCGGCGAGCGCACCGACGATATGCCCGAGGATTGGGTACACCGATTCGAAGGTGAATGGCCCCAACAGGTTTCCGCTTGCCAGCATGCGGTGGTAGACGAGCGCGAGTTCCAGCTGCGTGCCTGCGTCATAGATGGGAACACTGCGATCCTGCGTCAGCCACCAGCAGGTGAGGCCGATGAACGCTACCGTCGCGCCGATGGCACCCCATGCGTATGCGCTCAAGCGCGCGACGACAAGGCGTGACACTGCGGTGGTATCGGCACCCACACCGGCGGATGTCGCGCGCGCGCTTTGCGAAGCGATACGAATGCGAAGACCGCGACGAGTCGGGGAGGTGACGCGATCGGGAGCCGACACTGCCCGAACGTAGCCCAGGACAGTCGTCAATTCCACTTAACCAGCCGATTCCGGTTGCGATGTCTCCGTTTTATTTTTGCGTGTGCGCCCGCAGCCGCGGCAGCAGCTCGGCGGCCACGAGCCGGTCGACGACGCCGCGGCGCAGCGGCGCGACTGCCTCTCGTGCGCGAGGCGCGTAGTCGGGCAGTGGATCCTCCAGCGCGACCCGTAGCGCACCGTGGAGATCCTCGGCGACAAGGCGCGGGTCGAGCGCACGGGCGATCGGTAGCGCCGCGTATGGGCCGGGCGCGGGGGTGCTGACAAGCAGGCAGCCGTCGGCGAGCGCCTCCAGCTGAGCGATCCCGTGATCCTCGCGGCGGGGGGCGCATACGAACACACGCGCGCGTCGCAGCAGCGCCCGGTACTCGGCCGCGGGGAGCCGACCGACGACGCGCACGCGATCCTCAGCGGCAAGCATGTAGCCGGCACGCGTGAGCTCCCCAGCCGATGCACCGGCCACCACCAGCTCCTCCCCTGCGCCAGGCCCATGCTCCGAACCCAGCGCGCGCCAGGCGGCGAGCACGCGATCGAAGCCCTTCTTGGAGGGGTTGGCGGCGTAGGTGATAGCGGCGATATCCCGGATCTGCTCGGGCGGCCCGGACGACTCGACCGGCACGGGCAGCACCAGCGCACGATCGCCGCTGCGCGCCGCTGCCGGCGCCTCGCGCAGGGCCCCGTCGCTCCAGGGCAGCAGCAGCGGAGCCCGACCCAGCCTGTTGCGCTCCAGCGGCCGCTGCCACAGCCCGTGGCGAGCAGGCCGGTTGCCGGCAGAGCTGGCGTCGAAGCGGATCGCCCCCGGCGCAGGCCACAGCAGCGCCGCGGTAGTGCTCGAGTAGATGATCGCCCGCGAACGCGTGGACGCCGGCCGCGCGAGCGCCTCGCTTGCGGCGGCGCGCGCGGCGCGCGCCCAGGCCAGGTCGGTGAGCATCAGCGTTGGCAGCTGCGCGGGTGGCGCTGCACGGACGAGCTCCACGCGCGCACCGACCCTCACCAGCGAATCGTGGAGCTCCTCGTCTGCGCGGCGCAGCCCTTCGGTGGAGCCGAGCGACACGATCAGGACGTCGAGCGGATGATCGGTCCCGGCCGTCGCGTCCATCTCAGGTGACGGCGTCGCCCACGCGCTCCGGGCGGGCTGCCTTGAAGCCGGGCGTGCGCACGAGCGCCATCGGCCGCACGGGGGAGGTCTGTCGCACGTAGAAGCTGGCACCGTCGCGCTCCTCGATCGCCCCGACGGCCGCGTCCTGGCGGCGCCAGGCGAGCGCCCAGATGATCGCAAAGCCGGCGGCGATCCCGGGGATCTGCGGGGCCAGGAAGGCGAGCCCGCCCGACAGCAACGTGAACACCAGCAACGGCCACAGGCGGTTGATCAGGATGGCGCCGGGGCGGTGCTCGGGCAGCGCGGTGCTCGCCTGCGCGCCGGACAGCAGGCGCGCGATCGGGGGATTGGTGTGCGCGCGCCTGCCCAGGCGCAGTCCAATACCAACGGCGATCAGCCACCAGCCGACCGCCACCTCGGCGAGCACAGAGTCCGATTTTGCGCTGGCCGCCAGCACGGTAATCCCCGCGAGCGCCGTGGCCGCTCCGGCGCTGAGCAGCACGGTCGTCCTGAGGAAGTCCACGAACCTCACGGTGCTATAGAAGCGCCTCGAGCAGCTCGCGTACGCCGCCCGGACCGTCGACGGTCAGGTCGGCTTCTGCCGCCAGGCCGGGGGGCGCTTCGTCGGAGCTGACTGCCACGCACACGGCGGTGGCGAGCTTTCCCTCCTGCGCGAGCGAGCGCAGGCCGCGAAAGGCGTCGAGGTCTGTGGTGTCATCGCCGACGTACACGGCCGCCTCTACCTCTCCGCCCTTGAGCAACGTGGCGATGCCAAGGCCCTTGTCGAGCACGACCGGTGGGCGCACCTCGAGCACTTTTCGCCCCCAGTGCACGGCAAAGCCCTCCTCCTCGGCACGGTGCGCGATCTCGCGCACCGCCTGCTCGGCCAGCTGCTCGTCGGGGGCGCCGCGCCAGTGAAACGCGGCGATCGTGTCCTTATCCTCGCTGCGCACGCGGATGCGCTGATGCTCACTGGTGTATGCGCCGGCGGCAAAGTCGCGGATGCGCGCGGTCCAGGCCGCTAGCTCGGGGTCGACCTCGGGGCTGGTGGCTCGCGGACGCAGCAGCTCGCCGCCGTGATTTCCGACGTAGGCGATCGTCCCGATCGCGACGATCTGGCGCGCGGTGCTCGCGCGCCGCCCGCTGACGCAGCCGACGACCCGATAGCGGCGCGCGATCTCGATCAGCACGCTGCGCGTGGCCTCGGGAACGTGCGCGTCGGCGGCATGGCGCACGATCGGCGCAAGCGTGCCGTCGATGTCGAGCAGCACGGCCGAGCGAGTAGGATCGGCGCGGATCGGCTCGAGCGCCTCCACGAGCGTTGCAGCTGGGGACACGATGTCTAGTATGGCGATCATTGTGGCCGGCCCGTACGCTCGTGCAAGTGGCCACTGAGCAGACGCGGCGCCGTTCGCTGAAGTTGATGGCGATCGGCACGCTGGCGGGCCTGTTCAGCGGCTTGTTTGGGGTGGGCGGCGGAAGCGTGATCGTGCCGCTACTGGTGCTGTGGCTTGGCTATGACGAGCGCGCCGCGACTGCCACGTCGCTGGCGGCGATCGTCTTCATCGCGGGCTTCGCCGCCGCTGTGCAGGGCCTGTATGGCAACGTTCACCTCCTGGATGCCGTACTGGTAGGCGTGCCGGCGCTCGCGGGCGTGTTGCTCGGCAGCTGGCTGCAACAGCGCCTGCAAGCACGCTCGATTGCGCTGCTGTTCGCGGCGGTGCTCGTGGGCAGCGCAGCCGAGCTGGTGCTCAAATGACCGGTGCGATTGCGATCGGGCTGGCGGCCGGGGTCATCGCCGGCCTGCTGGGAGTGGGCGGCGGCGTGCTGTTCGTGCCGGGCCTGGTGCTGTTCCTGGGTCTTGACCAGCACCAGGCGGAGGCGACATCGCTGCTGGCGATTGTGCCCGTGGCGATGCTCGGGACCTACAGGCATGACCGCTACGGCAATGTGCGCCGGGCTGACGCGCTGACGCTAGGGGTGCTCTCACTCGCGGGCGCGGCCGGCGGCGTGGCGCTGGCAAACGCCCTTTCGGGTGCTGTCCTGCGCTACGCGTTTGCGGCGTTGATGGTGCTCGTGGCTGCGCAGCTGACGCACCGGGCGCTAGCGTCAGGCGCCGGCGCCGGCGCCGGCACCAGCGCCGGCCTCGGAGTGGAAGACGCCGTGACGGAAGACCACGAAGTTGGTGAACGTGATCAGCGCGGCGGTGGCCAGATAGACAGCCTCGGCGGGGACGTGGAGCAGTGACGGCAGAAACGTGGTCGCGGCAGCTGTGACGCCCAACTGGGAGACGGCCACGAGCAAGTAGCGACCGACCTGTCGGCCGAAGGGCAGGGCGAACCGCGCCTCACGCCTCCAGACGAACGTTCGCTGCAACGTGAAGTGAACTGTCACGGCCGCGCACCAGCCGATGACGAGCGCGACCTGGAAACGCAAGTGTGAAACTTCCGAGAGCAGCGTGGTGATTGTGATGTAGACAATCGAGACGACCACACCGCTTATTGCAAAGCGCATCCCTTGGGCAACCACAGCGTCCGCACGCAGCAGGCCCCGGTTGCGGATCAGTGCCCGAATCCAGGGCTCGCCGTCCGCCCGCAGTTGCCCATAGGAGGCCATTGCTCTCGATCTTATTTCCGGGCGCCTTGCGGGACCCATCGCTGTTCGCAAATATTGACATATCCCCGCGGGGCCTGGGTTCATCTTGCGAGATGTGTCTCTAACTGACGGGGCTGCCTGCTAACCGTGCGCTACGCACCTCTGTCTGCCCTGCTTGCCGTGCCGGCGGGAATCCATTTTGTCAAGTTGCTAGTTACCTTCGATACGCTCTGCGCGCCCTGGGCCAAAGCTCATGTCAACCATTTGCGCACCACGCGACATCTGTGCACATCAACGCGACACACCTATCGATGGGATCGACGCTGGAAGCGGAGGTGGCGATCGTCGGTGCCGGGCCGGCCGGTATCACCCTGGCACTGGAGCTGGCCGGCAGAGGGCACCATGTGCTGCTGATCGAGAGCGGCGGCGGCTCTTACAGCGAGGCGACACAGCAGCTCGGCGGCACGGTGGGAGAGGACGCGGCGCACGTCCCCATGTCAATGGCGACGCGCCGGCAGATCGGTGGCGCGTCCAACCTCTGGGCCGGGCGCTGTGTGCCATTCGACCCGATCGACTTTCAGCACCGCGGGATTGTCGGAAACACTCACTGGCCGGTCGCATACCCCGAGCTGGCAGGCTATTTCGCGCGAGCATGTGAATGGTGCATGTGCGGAGAGCCGACGTTCGACGCCGGCGAGATACCGGGTCTGGCAGACAACGCGCTGGTCCCCGGATGGCCAGAGGGCGACATCCGCTCCACCTCGCTGGAGCGCTGGTCGCTGCCAACCAACTTCGGCCGTGCATATCGTGCCCAGCTGAGAAGCTCTCCGTATGTCACGGTTGTGAGCCGCCTGACGTGCACGGAGATCGTCTGCACGCCCGACGGGCGCAGCGTCGAGTACCTGGCGGCGGCGACACTCAGCGGCAGGCAGGTCAAGGTTCGGGCCAAACGCTACGTGCTCGCCTGCGGCGGGATCGAATCCACGCGACTGCTGTTTGCCTCCGATCGCCGCCACAAGCGGGGGATCGGCAACCACTCGGGGCATCTCGGCCACTGGTACATGGCGCATCTGGGCGCCTCGATCGCCCAGGTCCGCTTCACGACGCCCGCCAGACAGACGATCTACGGTTTCGAGCGCGACCCTGCCGGCATCTATGTCCGCCGACGTTTCACTTTCGCGCCGGGCTATCTGGCCGAGCACGATCTGCCGAACGTCGCGATGTGGCTGGAAAACCCGGAGATCAGCGATCCGTCGCACGGCAACGCGGTCCTGTCGTTCATCTACCTGGTCCTGGCCTCGCCGCTCGGGCGCCACGTCATCGCCGAGGGCATCCGGCGACGCAAGATCGACACCCGCAGCCCAGTGTCGAGCTGGCGGCACCTTCGCAACGTCGCGCGCAACCTCCCCCGGGCGGCATGGTTTGCCGTGACGTTTGGCTACCAGCGCTTCGTCAAACGGGGCTACAAGGTGCCCGGCGTGTTCGTGCCCAGCGCCTCCAATGCCTACCGGCTGTACTACCACGGCGAGCACCTGCCTCACTACGGCAGCTACGTCGCCCCGACCGGCGAGCTAGACGCGCTCGGGGTGCCCAGGATGCAAACACACCTGTGCTTCCGGGATGAGGACATTCGCGCTGCCATCCAGGTGCACGAGCACTTTGATCGTTACCTGCGTAGATACGGGCTCGGACATCTCGAATATCTGTATGAGGATCGCGAGGCGGGATTTCGCGAACAGCTACTCGACGGCTATCACCAAGCCGGCACGACGCGCATGTCGGCTCGGCCTGAGGACGGTGTGCTCGACCCACAGCTTGCGGTCCATGGCTTCGACGACTTGTTCGTGGCCAGCAGCTCGGCGTTTGTGACATCGGGCCAAGCCAACTCGACATTCATGATCGTTGCATTTGCGCTGCGGCTCGCCGATCACCTACATCGCACACTTAGCCCGACAGGCGACTCCAGGGCGCAGCGATCAAATGGTGCATTTGCAAGCCCAATTGGCCGCCCCAAGCGCACAGTCGGAGACATGGATGCCGATCAGGTCGCCTAGACGGAGACATCGTAACAGATATGACTGGCGAATCCTCACGGGTGGAATATGCTCGGCGACATGCGCACTGAGCCTCTGCCTCCCGTGCGGGAGATCCTCGCAAACCGGGTAGGCGAGGAGATGAACCTCAACGATCTTTACCTGAATGCGCAGATGGGGAGGATCGTACGGACGGTGGGCTTCGACCGCGTGTGGACGGGCGGCGAGGGCGCGCACCTGATCGACTCCGAGGGTCACCGTTATCTGGATCTGTTCGGTGGGCACGGCGTGTTCGCGATCGGGCGTAACCATCCAGAGGCGATCGCGGCGATGGAGGACGTGCTGGCGGCGCGCACCGGCAACCTGCCCCAGCTAGGTGTGACGCTGCTCAACGGCGTGCTGGCGGAGGAGCTGCTGGCACGCGCGCCGGCCAGCGTCGGCGCGATGGTGGCGGCCAACAGCGGCGCGGAGGCAGTGGAGGGCGCGATCAAGATCGCGCGCGCGGCGACCGGCCGCACGCGCATCCTGTACGCGGACAACGCCTTCCACGGTCTGACCATGGGAGCACTGTCGCTGAACGGCAACCCGGAGTTCCGCGAAGGTTTCGGCCCGCTGCTCCCGGGGTGCGATGTGGTCCCGTTCGGCGACCTGGACACGCTCGAGCGCGAGCTGCGCCACGGTGACGTGGCGGCGTTCGTGATCGAGCCGATTCAGGGCAAGGGCGTTCACATGCCGCCGTTCGGCTACCTCGAGGGCGCTCAACGGCTTTGCCGCGCGGCGGGGACGCTGTTCGTGTGCGACGAGGTGCAGACCGGCATCGGGCGCACCGGGCGCCTGCTGGCGCTCGAGCACTGGGGCCTCGAGCCGGACATGATCTGCCTGTCCAAGGCCCTGTCCGGCGGGTTCGTGCCGATTGGCGCGGTGCTGGTGAGCCGCACGGCCTTCGATCGGGTGTTCGACCGCATGAAGCGCGCGGTGCGCCACAGCTCGACGTTTGCCGGCAACGATCTCGCAGCGGCTGCCGCGCTGGGCACGCTGCGGGCGCTCGACAGCGAACAGCTGATCGCGCACGGCGAGCGGATGGGCGAGCTGCTGATGGAGCTGACCAGGCCGCTGGTGGCGCGCTATGAGATCGTGCGCGACGTCCGCGGCCTGGGGCTGATGTGGGGGATCGAACTGGGGCCGCCGGAAGGCAGCGGCAGGTGGGCGATGTGGAGCGCAATCGAGCGGGCGCAACCGGGGGTGTTCGCGCAGCTGGTGACCGTGCCGCTGTTCCACGATCACCACATCTTCTGCCAGGTCGCCGGGCGGCGCATGAACGTGATCAAGGCGCTGCCGGCTTTGGTGATCGAGGAGCGGGAGATCAGGCGCTTTGCGGCAGCACTGGAGGAAGTCGTGGCGCGGGCCGAACACGCTTCCAGAGCGATGGTGCGCCTCGGCTGGCGTACAGCACGCCGACTCTCGCGGGAGCGCCGAGGCGGGCGCGCGCCTAGGCGCAACGGCGCTCTCAACGGCTCCCATCAACCGGCCCTGGCCAAACCCACGCCGAGCACGCGCTCCTGATGGCCGCGGAACGCCAGGCGCTGCAAGACGCAGCCAACGGCGTACGCCCCGCGGTAGCGGCAGATGTGCCGGTGCTCGCGCGGATGCTTGTGCGCGCCTACATGGACGACCCGATCGCGCTGTGGATCTGCAAGTCCAGCGCCTTGCGCGCGAAGCTGCTCGAGGCCCTGTACACAGCGCGGCTGGAGCAGATGCTGGAACACGAAGGCGTGTGGACCAACCCAGGGCGCTCTGCCGCTGCCGTGTGGCTGCCTCCGGAACACCACCAGACGAGCATTCGCCCGAACGCCACGCTCGTGCGCTGCCTGTTGAACCCGCAGCTGATGGCGCGCTTGCCGCTGCTGGCGGCCGGCTTCTCCAGCATGCAGCGCATGCACCCGCGCAGCCCCCCGCACTGGTACCTGTCGCTGCTGGGCACCGATCCAGACACCCGCGGGCACGGCTTCGGCTCAGCTGCCCTGGAGCCGGTGCTCCAGCGTTGTGACCGCGACGGCGTGGGCATCTACCTAGAGTCCTCAAAGGCCCGCAACCTCGGCTTCTACGCGCGACTGGGCTTTCGCATCACCGGGGAGCTGCGGCTCCCGAACGGACCCAAGATGTGGCCGATGTGGCGCGAACCGAGCGACGCACGCAACGAACCGAGCGACGCACGCATGTAAGTGGCTCGCCTGCCCAGATGGGCTAGACTGGCAGGTGATGGGACTTGAGAACCCGCTGCACATTGCCGTCCTCGTCGTGCTTCTGCTGCTTGTTTTCGGCGCTAAGCGGCTCCCGGAAATGGGGCGCTCGATCGGAACCGGCATGCGCGAGTTCAAGGACTCCGTCAGTGGCTCGACGCCGGCCCTAACCCAGGGCACACCAGCCCAGGCTCAGCCACAGCCAGTTGCCGCGCAGGCTCCAACTGTGGCACAGGCCCCAGTGGCGACGCCTCCGCCCGCAGCGGTGCCGCCGGCACCTGTTGCACAGCCGGTCGAGGCTCCGGGCGAGCCTACGCGCCAGGCGTAGAGTCGCTCTGCGGCCCATTTAGGCGCTGCCGTCCGGCGCCTAAACGAGGTCGAATGCCGTCTGGATGGCAGCCGCGAGGGCCGGCTCTTGGCGGTCGAGCAGCACTCCGATCTGCGCCCCCAGAGCATCCGGCGTGAGGATCACGACCGGGCGGGCCTTGTCGAGATGCGCAACGTGTATCGGTCGCATCAGACAAGCCCGGGATGCAGGCCCCGCGCGTACTCGGCGAGCCCGGCAAGATCCCGGTCTGGTGCGCTGCGGGCAAGGATCTCGGCGTCGCGGGCGGCTACCGCCCTTCTACGTTCGCGTTCGAGTGCCTGGGCGACGACGGATGCCCGGCTGCGGCCCGCACCTGAGTCGACGACTTCGTCGAGAAAATCAACGATCTCATCGGGAAGGCGTACCGCGATCTGTCTGCTCATACCAAGACGGTAACGATTTGGGAGCAGCACTTAGAGAGAGACCTCGCCGGACTGCAATCCCGCGAGCGCACGGTACAGCTCGATCGCGGCGGCTTCACCCCAGGCAAGGCTGGCCAGCGCGTAGGACTCGTCGGGCGCGTGGATGCGGTCCTGTGGCAGGCCGAAGCCGCTGACGATCACCGGATATCCACGGGCGGCCATCTCGGCGACGATCGGGATGCTGCCGCCGCTGCGCGCGAACACGGGCTCCACGCCACAGGCCCGCGCCAGCGCGTCGGCAGCGAGCACGAGCGCCGGCTCCTGCGGCTCGAACAGCGCAGGGGCTGCCACGTGTGAGCTGACCTCCAGCTCGGCGCCCTCGGGCAGTGTCTGGCGCAACAGCGATTCGAGCACGTCCTGCATATGCGCGGGGTCCTGGCCGGGAGCGAGGCGCAGCGATAGCGACGCCTGGGCCTCGGCGGGCACGACCGTACGCGGCTCACCGCCGAGGAGCTCGTTGACGTCAAGCGCAGCGTCGGCGCCGTTGCGCATGTAGTACTCCGCTGCGGCCCCTGGGTGCACGGACCGTGCGCCAACCTCCGCCAGCGCCTGCTCGCCCGGGGGCAGTCGCTGCCATGACTCGACCTCGGCCGGCGACGGCGTGCCGATCCCCTCACGCAGCTCCTCGCGGACGCGCCCGTCCGCTGCAGGCAGTACCTCGGCGAGCATCGCGGTGAGTACGTTGAGGGCGTTGAGCACGCTGCCGCCGTAGATGCCCGAATGCAGGTTGCGCTCGCCGGTGCGCACCTTCAGGTGAAGCATCACCACGCCGCGCAGCCCGACGGTGATGGCGGGCGTGGCGGGGTCGGGCATGCCGCTGTCGAACACGATTGCCGCGTCTGCGCCGCGGGTGTCTGCGCGCACCCACGCGGTGACGGCTGCACCGCCTGCCTCCTCCTCGCCCTCGATCAGCACCCTGACGTTCACGGGCAGCTCGCCGGCGCGCGCCATCGCGCAGGCGACGTGTAGCAGCGGCAAGAAGTTGCCCTTGTCGTCGGCCGCTCCGCGCCCGTAGATGCGCCCGTGACGGACGGTCGGCTCAAACGGTGGCGAGCTCCACAGCTCCGGCGCGCCGGGCCCCTGCACGTCGTAGTGGCCGTAGATGAGGACCGTGGGCGCACCGGCATCCGCGGCACGTAGCTCTCCCACGACGAGCGGGTTGCCCTCGCCGATGCGCACGAGCTCGCAGTCGCCGCCGGCGGCCCGCACTCGATCGACCGCCCACGTGGCGGCTCGCTCGATGTCCGCCTGATTGCCACCGCCGGTGGAGATCGAGGGGATGCGCATCCACGCGGTCAGCTCGTCGAGGAGGGTCTGGTCCATCACGCTAGATACCGGTGACCGCGTGGGGGCGATATGGCTCCTCCAGCAGCGCGATCTGCTCGGGCGAGAGGCTCAGCGAGGTGGCGGCCAGCGCGTCCTGCAGGTGCCCGAGCTTGGTGGCGCCGACGATTGGTGCGGTGACAGCGGGCTTGTGCAAAAGCCACGACAGCGCGAGCGTCGCAGAGGAGACACCGAGCTCGCTCGCAAGCTCGCCGACACGATCGACCACGTCGAAGTCCACCTCGGGCGTGTACAGGTGATCGGCGAACGGGTCGTTGTTGGCGCGGGTCGTGCGGCGCTCGCCCTCGCGTGTGCGGTTGCCGGCGAGCATGCCGCGCGCCAGGGGGCTCCACGGGATGATCCCGACGCCCTGATCGACGCACTGCGGGATCATCTCGCGCTCCTCCTCGCGGTAGACGAGGTTGTAGTGGTTCTGCATGGAGACGAACTTCGTCCAGCCACCCAGCTGCGCCACATGCTGGGCCTTGGCGAACTGCCACGCGTACATGCTGCTGGCGCCGATGTAGCGGGCCTTGCCGGCGCGCACCACGTCGTTGAGCGTCTCCATGGTCTCCTCGATCGGAGTCAGCGGGTCCCAGCGGTGGATCTGGTAGAGGTCGACGTAGTCCATCTCCAGCCGGCGCAGGGACGCGTCGATCGATGCCAGGATGTGCTTGCGGCCGAGACCCCAGCCGTTCTCGCCGGGCATCGTCTTGCCCCACACCTTGGTGGCAAGCACGATCTCCTCGCGGCCGAGCAGTTTGCGCAGGACGTGGCCGGTGACGATCTCGCTCTCGCCGCCGTTGTACACGTCGGCGGTGTCGAAGAAGGTGATCCCGCCCTCCACGGCAGCGCGGATGATCGGCTCGGCCTCGTCGCGGTCGAGCGCCCACTCGCGCTGCTCGTGCTTGCCGTAGGACATCATCCCCAGGCACACCCGCGAGACTTTCAGTCCGGTCGATCCGAGGTTCACGTACTCCACGAGTGCTCCTTCTCTATGGGGATTGACACGCCCAGGTTATCCGTGCCGGCGAGCTCCGCCACGCTCACCCCGTGTGCAGAATCGGTCCGCTTTCAACCGCTTGGAATTCGGATCCGGGGACACGCTTGATCTGTTCGAGGTTTTCGTCGTTCCAGCGCGGGTCGGGTGCCCCGGTGATGAACCACGGGGAGCCGTTGTCGGCGACGATCAGCCCGTAGCGCTTGAGCGCTTCGAGGATGACCAGTGACTCGCCGCTGAAGCCGGCGAGGCTGTAGCCGGCCTTCAGGCGCAGGCGTAGGCCCATCGGCGGCAGGTTCGGGTTGGAGCTGTCGGAGGCGTAGTGCGTGGCGGGGTGTATGTAGCCGGCCTGGCTGTCCGGCACGGTGACGCGCAGCGCGTGGTCGATCTGCCCACCGGCCACCTCCGGGTAGCGAGCGAGCAGCGGGAAGATCGGCAGGCCGGCTGCGTCCGCGGAGGTCCAGCCTTCCGGGCGCAGCGCGTCGCTGCGCAGGTTGAAGACCGCGCCGGAGGCTGCCGTCCAGCTTTCGCCCTTGCGGTGGGCTTTGTAGAGCTCGTACAGCGTGCAGCTGCCTTCCTGCACGACGAGCACGTGTTTGTCGCCGTGGCCGTTCTTGCCGCCACCCTCGATTGGAGCGTCGGCGGGGACGGGATACGGCCCGGGGTCCGATTCGGCCCGGTATTTGTTGAACTTGATCGGTACCTTCGGCTGTTCCGGCCCGACCACCGTGTAGGGGATGCCGTAGGAGGGGTTGGTGCCGAAGTCCGGGTGCAGGTGTGCGGTCAGACCGATGCTGGCAACATAGTTGGCCGAGTTGGGGCTGACGGGAGCATCGGCGATTTCCTGGTTGAGGGGGTCTTCCGCCGGCAGGATCGGACAGCCGTATTCGATCGGCGCGCCGGCGCTGCGGGCCCGCGCGAGCATCGCGTCGGAGCCCGCGGCGAGAACCGCCGACAGCACGACGCCGGCGATCAGCACCGCTGCAAACGTGGCCCCGACCCCCGCTGAACGCCTCATCGCCCGCACGCTAGCGCGCTCGGCAGCCGGCGCGGGCCAAACCGGACGAAGTAACGAGTCAGCCGGTCGAGCAGCTGCAGCTCAGGCGGGCTGATCGCTGTGCAGCACCGACGGGCGGGCCTCCTGCATCAGCGGCGCGCCGCAGTGCCAGCAGTAGGCCGCGCCGCGGCTGTGCACGGCGCCGCAGGAGCGGCACTGGCCGTGGATGCCCGCCTCGGCGGTGGCCAGCAGCCGCTGCACCTCTCCCAGCTGGGCGTCGACCTCCTGGAGCTCGGACGCTTTGCGGGCGAGCACGTCCAGCCGGTAGTGGTCGCGGATGGCCATCTCGTAGGCGAGACCGCCGAGGTCCCACGTCAGCGCGGCCACGCGCTCGGCCAGCTCCAGCCGGCGGCGGCGCAGCTCTGACATGGAGCCGCTCGGCGTGGGCAGCCCGCCGGCGGGCAGCACGATCCCTCCGGCGGCCGAGTCGCCGCTGGTGTCTGCTGCGCCCACGGTGACAGGGTCGGGCTGCGGCGGCGTGGACGGCCTGCTCCCGTTTCCACCGTCCGCGCTCATTTGACTTCGATCGGGGCGGTGCTGAGTTTGCTCAGTTCTTTCTCGTGCGCCTTGCCCGTCGATTTTTCCAGTTTGCTGACGGCCGTGGAGCTGATTTTCTTGGCTTCTGGCGCTTTCGCGGGCGTCTTTTCTTCTGCCTTTTCTTCGGCCTTGGCTTCAGCCTCTTCCTGTGCTTCTTCGCTCTTGGCCGACGAGCCCGATTTGGCGGCCGCGGTCGGTGCGGTGCTCGTCGTGGACGTCGGCGCGGTACTGCTCGCCCCCGCCAGCGGCGTGCCGGCGAGGCCTTCGACTTTGATCACCTGCGGCGCCGAGGAGGTGCTCTTGCTCTGCGTGACCCAATGCCCCACCAGCAGGCCGACGACCATCGCCAGCAGCAGCACCGACAGCACGGCGAACAGCGGCGAGTAGCGGCGCAGCCATGCTGGTCCCGCTGCAGGTTCCAGGTAGGGCGTGAAGGCGACAGGCGTGGTGCTCATGGCGCCGGGGCCGAGCTGTGGCTGGCGCTCGCTCTCGAGCACGTCCAGAAACGCCAGCCGTACCGGAGACGTCGGCTGACCGCACGACAGGCAGTAGCGCTGGTCGGCAACGAGCGGCGCCGAGCAGTTCGGGCAGGTCGAGCTCTCGGATGGCACAGGGGCTAGATTAGTCATGGCGAGACGGCTCCCTTGGCTGGTGCGGCGTGAGCCGAGCTGTGGCTGTGGTCGTGCGAGCGTCCGCGGCTGTGGGTCTTTGCAGGCTTTGGCGCTGCAGCGCGGGCGGCAGCTTCGCTTTCACGGCCGATCTTGGCGCTTTCCTGCTCTGTGCTCTCGCATGCGGCCAGGCCGACGCTCAGCACTCCGCAGCCGGCAAGGACGAGGGCTCGCCTCATCCTCACCGCCCCCGAGCGCCGGGCGGCGCCGGCCGATCTACCGATCGGCCGGGGGCTCATCCAAAGGCCCCCCGCACGTATTCGCGCGTGCGCTCCGCGCGCGGGTCCTCGAACAGCTCCTCGGTCGTCCCGTACTCGACGAGGTCGCCCAGGTACATGAAGGCCACCTTGTCGGCCACCCTGTGCGCCTGCGCGAGGTTGTGGGTGACGATCACCACCGCCAAGTCGCGACGCAGTTCGCCGATCAGGTCCTCGATCACGCCGGTGGAGATCGGGTCCAGCGCGCTGCACGGCTCGTCCATCAGCAGCACCTCCGGCCGCGGCGCGATCGCGCGGGCGATGCACAGTCGCTGCTGCTGGCCGCCTGATAGGCGCAGCGCCGGACGGTCGAGATCGCCGCGGACCTCCTCGTACAGGCCGGCCCGCCTCAGCGCGTCGATCACCAGCGGCTCGAGCTCGCGTCGCCCGGGGCGCTTGCGCCCCTGCTCGCGCAGCGCGAAGGCGACGTTGTCGAAGATCGACATCGGAAATGGGTTGGGCTGCTGGAAGACCATTGCCACGCGCGAGCGCAGCGTCGTGTCGACCAGGTCGTGGATGTCCTCGCCGTCGAGCAGCACCTCGCCTGTGCGTGACGCGCTGGCGGTCAGCTCGGTCAGACGATTGAGCGTCCGCAGCAGCGTCGTCTTGCCGCAGCCGGAAGGCCCGATCAGCGCGAGCACCTCGCCCTGATGGATCGACAGCGAGACCGACTTGACAGCCTCTTTGCCGCTGTAGGCGATGCTCACGTCGCGCAGGCTCAGGCGTTCGGGGCCGGCGGCCGAGGCGGCCTGACGAACGGCCTCGCGCTCGCGCACGGGGCGCACCGGCGTGGGCGCGCGGTCGAGGACGATCGTGCGCACGGGCGGCACCGCGCCGTCAGTCACCGGCTGCGCCGGTCGCTTGAGCGCGTCCGTAGCCGTCAGCCGCTCGCCCGCCAGTGGCTGCTCGGGCTCCATGCTCGCAAGGCTCCACGGGTCCAGGAGCATCTCCTCAGGACGCATCGAGCACAATCTCCATCGACTGGACTTTGGCCATCAGAACACTGAGGTTAGCGGTTTTCTCGAGGATTTGTGAAAAATTCTCGTCCATGTCTAGACCACCACGCCGACGGCCGTCAGTCCTGTCGAACGCGCCTGCGCGCGGCCGATCCTGTCGACGAGCAGATTCAGCAGCAGCACGAAGATCAGCAGCACGAAGGCGGCGGCGTAGGCCTTCTGCGCGGCGTTGCCTTCGCCGGCGGGCGAGTTTTCATAGACGTAGCTCGTCAGCGACGAGCCGGTGCCGCGCAGCAGGTCGATCCCCGGGATCGACCCCTCCGTTTCGATGCGCAGGGTGCTGCCGAGCAGGATCAGCACGATCGCGGTGGAGCCGATGATGCGACTGATGCCGAGCGTGACGCCGGTGGCGATGTTGGAGCGCACGCTGGGGAGCAGCACGCGCCGGATCGTCGTGATGCGCGTCTTGCCCAGCGCAAATGCTGCCTCGCGCTGGTGGCCGGGCACCGCCTGCAGCCCGTCGCGCGTGGCCGCGTACACGGACGGCAGCGCCAGCAGCGACATCATCGTGCCGGCGGCGATGAACGAGCGGCCGAACACGCCGCCGCCTTCGGAGGTGAACGAGAACGGTGCCAGCAGCGACAGCTGGAAGACGGCGAAGCCGAAGATCGCGATCACGATGTCCGGGGTGCCGGCGACGACCTCGATGCTCGACTCGACCACACGCGCCAGGAACTGCCTGCCCCGCCCGCCCTGGCCGTACTCGGCGACCCACACGGCACTGGAGAGCGCCAGCGGCAACGCGAGCGCGATGCCGATGACGGTCAGCACGATGGTCCCCAGCAGCGGGTCCAGGAACCCGCCGGAGCCGGCCTGGTTGGCGCTGGTCTGCGGGCGGCTGAAGATCAACCCGGGTCGCAGGTACTGGATGCCGCGGAAGCCCATGTACAGGACGATCGCTGCGGCGATCACACACAGCGAGATCCCGGCGATCCACGCGGCTGCCAGCGCCAGGCGATCGCCCCAGCGCCAGCTCATCGGCGAGGAGCGCCGACCGCGGCCGCTCGGGGCTGGGGGCGCGAACGTGCTCATCCGCGGGTCTGGTACTTGCGTAGTGGGAGCTTGACCAGGTAGCCGGTCACCGACAGCGCCAACGCCGAGAACAGCAGCAGCAGCGCCCACGAGTACACGGCGGGGCCCAGCGCCGGCGAGCCGACGCCTTCGCGGTAGTCGACGATCGCAGAGGCGAGCGTACGCAACGGCTCGAAGAAGAACACAGCGCCATCCACAGGCTTGGGCGCGAACGTCTTGCCGCCGGAGACCATCTGGATCATCACGGCCTCACCGAGCGCGCGTGCGGTTGCCAGGACGGCGGCCGCCACGATCGCCGGACGGATCGCCCGCAGCGTGACGGCGCGCACGGCACGCAAAGGATTGAGACCCAGGGCCACCGCCCCCTCGCGCCAGGATGGCGGCACCGAGGCGAGCGCCTCGCAGATCAGCGCGATCATGATCGGCGTGATCATCACCGTGAGGATCACCACGGTGACGATCAGTCCCGCTCCGGTGAGTTGGACGACGTTCGCCACGGAGGCCTTCTCGTGCGCGCTGATGATGTGGTTACCGACGAACGGCACCAGCACGAGGATCCCGATCAGCCCGTAGATGACCGACGGGACGGAGGCAAGCAGGCGGACCATCGGGATCACAACCCTGCTCACGCGCGCGGGCGCGAGCTCGACGATGAACACCGACGCGAGCACGGCGATCACCATGCCCAGCACGACTGCGATCGCGCTCGTCAGCAGCGTCCCGTAGATCAGCGGCCAGGCGCGCAGGTGAAACACGGCCGCCGGCGGGTTGGTCGTCGCGGCGGTCATCTTGTTGACCTCCGTTTCGAAGTCCCCGCCGCCCAGCACCCAGCTGAGCCCGTTGTGCTGAAAGATCGGCCAGGCCTTGGCGGCGACGAACACGACCATCGCCACGACGCCGACGCCGACCAGCAACGACACCGCGCCGAGCGTACGCTCGGCGCGGTGGTCAGGCCACGGCTTTCGCAGCCGTTCGATCATGGCTTTCTCAGCCGTCGGTGCAACTCGTCTAGCCGATCAGGATCCACTGGCTGGCGATGATCTTCTTCGCGGCCGGTGACTTGTCGACCCAGTTGATGAAGGCAGCCGCTGCCCCGGTGGCAGGGCCTTTGGTCACCTCGAAGAAGACGGACACGCCGGCGTACTGACCGGACGCTGCCGTCGTCTGGTTGCAGGCGACACCGTTGTAGGAGACGGAGTTGAGGCCGCCTTTGTTGGCCTGGTAGTTGGACAGGAAGCCGATGCCGTTGGGGTTGCTTTCGACCGCCTGGCGCATCAGGCCCTCGGTCGCCTCTTCGGTGGCGGACGACTCGACGCTCTTACCTTCCAGCAGCAGCGACTTGAAGCTGGTGAGCACGCCGGCCACCGCGGTGCGGGAATACACTTCGATCGCCCCGGTTGCCGTGGCGCCCGGAATGCCGCTCCAGGTCTTGATCTTGCCGGTGAAGATCGCCGTGACCTGTGCCGGTGTGAGGTTGCTGAGCGTGTTCGATTTGTTTGTGACCACGCAGATCGCGTACTTGGCGATCGGGTAGAAGTCGAGGCCCGCGTCGGCGCCGGTCGGTTCCTGGGCGACGTCGGCGATCGTGACGCTGCCGCTTTTGACGTTGTTGATGCCGACGGTCGTGCCACCCTGGGCGATCTTGAACTTGACCTTGTGCGGGTGGAGCTTGACGTACTTGGCCGCGAGCAGCGACACAAGCGGATACGAGGACGTAGCGCCGCTGATGGTGACGAGCGAGGTGGCGTTGGCGGCTACAGGCGCCGCAACCCCGACCACGCCGGCCACCATGAGGGCGACGGAGAGACGGCGGATTCGATGCATTGAAGAGAGGCTCCGTTTCGAGTTTGTTTGACAAAGAGTTGACAGCGCGGAGCGGCGAACATAGCATATCTCCACAGACCTGATCGACATTAGCTATTTTATAGACAAGGTTCGGAACCCCCGTGGGGTCCGGACCATGTTCTTGATTGACCAGTATTCCGCTCTGCTTCATGAACAACGCGCCAGAGAACCCAAAGTCGCGCTTCCGCGCCCCGTCGCCGCGCGTGACCGCCGCGCTCGCCGCTGCGATGCTCGCGATCGGCGTCGCCGTGGGTGCTGCGATCGGCCCTGCGCCGACCCCCTCCCAGGCCAACCCGAGCCTGCCGCTGCTGATCGCGTCCTTGGTGCGGGGGGCAGCCGTCAGGGCTGAGCAGGCCACGACCGCGACCGTGGCGCCACCGGCGATCACCGCCGAAGCAACGCCCACGAGGAAACGACACCGGCGCAAAAGGAAACCTGCGAGCAGCGAAGAAGCGACGAGCGCCGTGAGCACCCCGGCGACATCGGAAACAGAACCGACCAAGCCGACGACGACGCCGACATCGCCAAGCAAGACCAAAGCGACCGCGCTGGCACCGGTCACGCACGTGTGGCTGATCGAGCTGGCGGGCCCGTCCTTCACGCAGGCGATCGCCCAGCCTGCAGCTGCCCCGTACATAGATACACAGGCCGTCCCGGCGGGGACGCTGCTCAGCGGCTGGTCAGGGCTGGAAGGGAGCGCGTTCGCGAGCGAGGCGGCGCTGCTTGCGAGCAATCCGCCACAGCTGCTCGACACGATCGTCCAGCCCCCGTGCCCTGCATCGTCCCCGGGGGGGAAGGCGCAGCGGGAGCGAGCTGCGCCGCCGAAGCGGGCGAGCTGACGAGCGCCGATGAATTCTTGAAGGCGACGGTGCCGACGATCACCGCGACGGCGGCGTTCCGCGAAAGCGGGCTGATCGTGGTCACGTTCGCGTCGGTCGGCTCCGCCACGGCGACGGGCCTGCCGGCGGGCGCCACGACGGCCTCCACGCCGCCCGCCGGCGTGCTGCTGATCTCGCCGTTCGCGGCGGTCGGCGCGCGCTCCTCGGCGACCTTCAACCCCACTTCACCAAAGCAGAGCCTCGAAAAGCTTCTGCGGCGATGACAGACCCATCAATCAACGAACGGAGACCCCCGTTGCATGCATTCCAACCAGCCCACCGCAAAGCGACATGGTGGCTCGCCGCAGTCGTGGGCCTGCTCGCCCTGCTTCTCGCGACTCCGGCGATCAGCCATGCAGAAGAAAGCAACCCCAACAACTACAGCTGCCTCGGCAGCATCGCCGCCGGCGAAGCCGAAGAAGGCAGCGAAGAACAGCAGGTGAAGTACTCGTTCTACTGCAACGGGCCGATCACCGGCTACCAGCTGCAGGCACAGATTCCGATGACCGGGGTCTCCGGCCAGCCGAGCCTGACGAGCAACGCAACGAGCAAGGCGGTATCCGACACGTTCTCATGCTCGGGCGAAGTGCCCGGCTTTGCGCTGAACTGCGTAGGGCTGGCCAAGCAGGGCTATGAGACGATCACCGGGCAGTTCGCGATCGGCACCAAGCTCTGCAAGGAGCCGCGCGTCGACCCGCTGTTGACGGTCACCTACGCGTATCTCGAAAAAGGCGTCGTCACGCAGGCGATCTCCGGCCCGTTCGACCTGGGCCGTCCCACCGGCTGCCCGCCGGACCACTACTCGGGCGGCACGCGATTGAACCCGAAAGCGCCGGTTGTCACGCACAAGAAGAAGGCCGGCAAGAAGGGTAAGAAGAAGGCAACCGCAAAGAAGTAGGCCGACGGTGCAGGGCCGAGCGGCCTCCCTTGTAGGCGTTTCCGGCGGCGGCGCAAGCGTGCGTCGCCGCCGGATCGCGATTCGCGACGTACGGCCGGGCCTGGAGCAGGCCGCCGGCCTGGAGCAGCCGGTGCCTACAGCAGGCTGTTGGTCATGCGTTCGACCTCGGCGATCGAGGTCAGCCCTTCGCGCACCTTGTGCAGGCCGTCGTCGCGCAGGCGCTGCATGCCTTCCTGGATGGCCACGGCGACCATGTCGTCGACGGAGGCGCGCTCGAGGATCAGCGCGCGGATCGGCTCGCTGACGGTCATCACCTCATACAGCGCCAGGCGGCCGCGGTAGCCGGAGCCGGCGCAGCGCGAGCAGCCGACCGGCTCGTAGGGCTCGGCGCCCGCGAGCCCGTGCTCGGCGAGCACGGCCTCGGAGACGGTCTGCGCGCGCTTGCAGTGCTTGCACAGCATTCGCACGAGGCGCTGGGCGACGATGCAGTCGACCGCGGAGGACACGAGGAACGGCTCGATGCCCATGTCGATCAGCCTTCCCAGCGCGCTGGGCGCGTCGCGCGTGTGCAGCGTGGAGAGCACGAGGTGGCCGGTGAGCGCGGCCTCGATGGCGATGTGGGCGGTCTCGGGGTCGCGGATCTCGCCGACCATGATCACGTCGGGGTCGGCGCGCAGCATCGAGCGCAGCCCGACGTCGAAGGTGACGCCGGCCTTGGGCGCGATCTGCATCTGCTTGATCCCGGCGATCCGCTTCTCGACGGGGTCCTCGATCGTGAGGATGCTGCGCTCGCCGTCGTTGAGCGCGTGCAGCGCGGCGTACAGCGTGGTCGACTTGCCGGAGCCGGTCGGACCGGTCACGAGCACGGCGCCGTTGGGCCTGTGGATGGCGCGCGAGAAGCGCTCGAGCTCGGCTCCCTGCATGCCGAGCGAGCTCGAGACCGTCGACGATCACGCCGGCGCCCTGGTCGAGGATGCGCATGACGACACCCTCGCCGTTGACCAGCGGCAGCGTCACCACGCGGATGTCCACGCGCCGTCCGTCGACGGTCAGCGCGAAGCGACCGTCCTGGGGCACGCGCTTCTCGGAGATGTCGAGGTCGGCCATGATCTTGATGCGCGAGACGACGCCCATCGCCATGCGGCGCTTGACGGTGGCGGCCGGCGCCAGCACGCCGTCGACGCGGAACAGCACCTGGGTGTCGCCCTCCTCGGGGTTGACGTGGATGTCGGAGGCGCCCTGCTGGATCGCCTGGGCGACGATCGAGTGCACGAGCTTGATGACGGGCGCGTCGCTGTCGGCCTCGTCGACCGATACGCGCTCGCCCTCCTCTTCGGCTTCCTCGTCGACGATGTCCTCGATCGAGTCGTCCATGCGCCCGAGCCGGGCGAGCAGCAGGTTGAGATCCTCGACGGACGCCGCCGCGGGCTTGATCCGCCGACCGGTCATCATCCCGACGTCGTCGATCGTCAGCACGTTGGTGGGATTGGCCATCGCCAGCAGCAGCGCGCCGTCGTCGGTGAAGCCGACGGGCAGCGCCTGGTAGCGCTTGGCGGCGCTGATGCCGACGAGGTTGACGGCGCCCATGTCGAGGTCGTAGACGGTCAGATCGACGAAGTCCAGGCCGAAGCGCTCGGCGACGACGCGGGCGAGCTGGTCGTGGCGCAGGATCCCCTGCTCGACCAGCACCACGCCGGTGGGCCGGCCCTGGTCGCGGGCGGCCGTGACGCCCGACTCGACGGTCTCGCGGTCGGCCAGGCCGAGATCGACGACGACCTCGCCGATCATCCGCTGCGAGCGCCCGGGATGGCGCGGTGGGTACAGGCCCTTCTGCTCGGGGCTGGTCGGCCGCGGGCCGTTCTGCCTACGCTCGTCGGCGTCCTGGTCTGACCCGGCGCTTGCAGGCGAAGTAGCTGTTGGCGTGGCGATATCGCCCATCACAGGCTTCTATCGGCATTACGACGGGCCCGCTTGACCGTGCTCGAGCACACCCTTGACTTGAGCGTCCAGCGCGTTTAGCCGATACAAGGCAAGCGCCTCGGGCGAGGCGAAACGCTGCCCGGACGCCGGCTCGGGTCCGTGGTGCAGGATCACGCAGTGCTCCAGCGCAAGCCGGCGCTCGCCGTCGAGGGCCGCGGGAGCATGCTCGGCGATCACGCGTAGGCCGAGCTGGATGTGCCCGAGCAGCGCGCCTTCGCGGCTGCGCTCGATCTCGGCGCCGTAGGTGAACTCGCGGGTCTTGCCGAGGTCGTGGACGATCGCGGCGCTGAGCAGCAGGTCGCGGTCCAGGCGCGGATGCAAAGGGCTGAGCTCGAGCGCCAGTGTGGCCACGGCGACCGTGTGCTCGAGCAGTCCCCCCAGGTAGGCGTGATGGCCCCCTGGCGCTCGCGAGCCGGACGACGGCAAGCCGGGCAGCGAGCACGGTGCACGGCGAATCTCCGCGCGCAGGTGCCGATCGCCGAGCAGGCGCTCGAGCAGTGCCTTCAGCGGCGGGTCATAGACCTCTCTGGCGAGGTGTTCGATGAAGCCTTCGAGCTCGTCGCGGTCGCGGTAGGCGGTGGGCAGGAAGCGCGTCGGATCGGCCTCGGCGGCCTCGGCGCGGGCGATCGTGCGCAGCTCGATCTGCAGCTCGTCGCGGAAGCGCTGCACGCGGCCGTGCACGCGCACGAGCTCGCCGCGCTCGAAGCGCCCGGCGAGCACGTCGGCGTCGCGGAATGCGCGGGCGCGGATCGCGCCTGTGCTGTCGCGCAGCTCAACCGTCAGGTACGGCGTGCCGGCCCGCGAGATCTGACGCTCCTTGCGCGTGCACGCGAAAACAGCGTCGACCTCGTCCTCGCTGCGCAGCGTGGCGACGGTCTGGCCGTGCTCGCTGGGGAAATCGGATGAGGAGCGCGTGGCGGAAGCCATCGCCTCATGATGTACGGTGGTTCGGATGCAGCCGCTCGTCTGGGACCGCCGTCCAGATGGCCTCAGGGCCCCGGCGATGGTGTGCGCGTTCCAGGGCTGGAACGACGCGGGCGATGCGGCCTCCAGCGCGGTGTCGTTCCTGGCCTCGGCACTGGAGGCGCGCCGCTTCGCGCGCATCGACTCCGAGGAGTTCTACGACTTCCAGGCCAACCGCCCGTGCATCCGCTTCAGCGAGGCGACGGGCCGGAGACCGAGGACGCCGCGCGGACGACGGACGGCGCGAGATCGTGTGGCCGACGGTGGAGATCTTCGAGGCGCAGGCACCGCGCGCGCCGCGCGACCTGGTGCTCGTGCAGGGCGTCGAGCCGTCGATGCGCTGGCGCGCGTTCACCACGCACCTGGTCGACCTCGCGGAGGCGCTGGGAGTGCAGGTGGTCGTCTCGCTGGGCGCGCTGCTCGGCGATGTGCCCCACACGCGCCCGGTGGCGATGAGCGGTCATGCCTCCGATGCGACGCTGCTCGACCGGCTCGGCATCCAGCCCTCCAGCTACGAGGGGCCGACGGGCATCGTCGGCGTGTTGCACTCCGCTTGCGCACAGGCCGGGCTGCCGTCGGCGAGCCTGTGGGCGTCCGTTCCGCATTACGTGGCGGCGGCGGCCAACCCCAAGGCGGCGCTGGCGCTGCTGCGCCGGGTGGAAGTCCTGATCGGCGTGTCCGTGGACGTATCGGAGCTGGAAGTGGCGGCAGCCGACTACGAACGCCAGGTGGGGCTGGCCGTGCGCAGCGACCCGGACATCCAGGCGTTCGTCGAACGCCTGGAGCAGGCGGCCGACAGCGAAGAGCAGGAGCACGCCCGAGGACCTGCCCTCAGGCGACATCATCGCCAGCGAATTCCAGCGGTTCCTGCGCCAGCGGGGCCGCGACGGGAAATAGCAGCTACCCACAATCGGCGAGTTGCTTGTCGGTCAGCTGATCACGAGGTGACTGATGGCGGCGCTCGTGATGTACCAGACCGCGGCGGTAAAAGCCAAGAAGGCGACTGCGATGGCAGCCGGGACCTGAAAGCGACGCAAGCCTGCTCGTGCCGGCCCGAGCAGTCTCGGCCAGCCGGGCATCAGCGCCACGATGTAGCAGACCAGGTAAACGGGCAGCATGTAGCGTCGTTCCATCGCCGAGGGCAGGGTTGTCACGCAACACAGCGACAGGGCGAGGAGATATCGAAGCCGCGCGGGGCCGAGCCGGCGCCTGGCGGCCGGCCATAGCAGTCGTAGGAGCGCCAGGAACACGAGCAGGAAGCCCGCGATCCTCCCCCACACTCGCCCGTCGTTGTGGATATTTTCGACGTACGGCGTGCTGTACAGCGGGTCCAGGCCGTTGACGATGTGGCCGATCACCAGGCCGCCCATTACAAGCGGGTGGCTCACGAACAGCCCGATGTACTGGCTCGTGCTGGTGATCTTGCCTTCCTTCTGCTGTTCCAGCAGGTGCTGGCCGGCAGGGTAGCCATAGGTCATGGCGATCCTGGCTTCGTCATTGACCACTGCCGTGTCAAATGCCTGGGCGGGAATACCGGTGGTGTAGTACGCGCTGGCCGGTTCCAGGACGGAGGCGCCGGGGAAGAAGCTCCAGGTGCCGTGATAGCGATGCGCCGAAAGAGACTGCGGAAGCGATACAGCCGCGAAGCCGATCAACAGCAGGCCCACGCAAAGTGCCCGCCGCGCAGCCGAGGCATGGTCGGTGCCGCGCTGCTCGATCCACGCCCACGCTATGAACAGGGCGAGCATCGGCAGCAGCGGCACGTATGCCACTCGTATGTCGATCGTGGCAGCGAGCGCCGCGCCGGCGACGAACATCCACCCTGGGCTGTCGGTACGGGAAACCGCGATCAGGGTCAGCAGCCCTGCGGCAAGCCCAGGAAAGTCGCTCAGGGGGAAGTTCAAGAAGCCACTCCAGAACACGAGCAAAACCACGGTCAGCGCCAGACGTCTGACCGCTCCCCAACTGGGCTGCGTTGGCCACACGGTCCTGACGAACGCGGGTCCCAGCACCGTTCCGATCAGCGCAAACACGAGGACGTTGAAGAGCTTGGCTATCGACGAGGCCGTCCAGGCGAAGTCAGCCGCCAGCCGCTGCAGCCCGTAGTCGATCAGTGGCAGCAGATAGCCGCGCGCTGGATCGCTGAAGTTCAGCAGCGAGAAGTGCCCGTTCGCGCCGAATGTCGTCCCCAGTTCCCAGTAGCCGCCGGAGTCGTTGAAGAACGGCTTTTCCCCCTGGAGCATCGCTACGGCCAGCGTCCCGAGGAACGCCACGGCGAAAGCGAGCAGTATCGCCAGCGGCAAGCGACGCGGGAGCCCGCCGACCCGCGGGCGCCACGTCAGCTCGCTACGTCGCTGCGCGTGCTGGCTCATGCGGCTTGGGAGTGGTGTTGGCGCGCCTTGATCGAGCGACAAATGCGCTCGTGATGTGCGGAGCGACCATGGGAGCGGTGAGGATCGCTAAACCCGCGTATCTGCGCAACCGCTCCGCTGCGCCCTGCGGCGGCTATCTCCCCTGGCAGCGCCGGCAAACACTTACCCAGCCTGCTCACTGCGTCGCTCATCCTCAGCGACCTGCGCCGGGCGAAGTCAGTCGCTGTGTCTCCGACCATGCGACTCGGGCATCCCATCCATGGGCCCGGCGCCGGCAGCTCTGGGTCAGCTGCCGAGGAGGTGCAGGTTGGTTATGGCCATCAGCGCCAGCGATTCGGGTTCCGGCACCGATTCTGGTACCGAGATGCTGTTGTCGTTTGCGGCGGTGGCGACCGGGGTGATTGCGAGCTGGTTGACCCCACGGTTGAGGTGCAGCGGGATCCGCGCTTCCGTCCCGCCGACGGGCAGTCGATAGCTATGGCTGACACTGCCGGGACCACGAATCAGCGCTTCCAGCGAGGCACCCGATCGTAGTGCGGGGCCGGCAGTCACATCGCCGGCCAACTTCACTTCACGGCTGTCGGGTGAGACGATCGTCAGGTCTGCCTGGTTATGGGCGCTCAGCCAGAACGCGGTCACGTTGGCCCCGATGCTGCCGTAGCCTTCAGGCGTGTTCGACAGCACATTGGGCGTATACACTTCGGCGAGCACAGGATGCCCGGCGATGGTCACGATCGCGGTTGAAAGCGGCGAGCCGATATTCACCAACGTGCGCCACGTGCCGAAGTGATTCTCCACCTGCCGGTAGGCGATGGCGACACCTGTGAGGCAACTCCATGCGGCCAACAGGCCGCCGACGACCCGTATCAGCCGGCGGCGACGCCCTTGGGTCTTCACACACAGCGCCAGCCATACGGCTAGGGCGCCGAACAGCAGCAGCGTCGCGTAATCGACCTCGTAGCGCTCAGTTGTCGCGAAGAACTCGTAGGAGAGGAACAGCAGGATCAGCACGCCTGCGCTTGCCATCGCCAGCAGCGGAGCCGACAGGGGCCCGAGCAGCTCCGGCCGGCGTCGCCACATCCACGGCAGCGCCACCAGGAAGACCACGATCGGCGTCATCGCCAGCAGGCCACCGGTTTCTTCGGATAGTGGGTAGTAGTGCGCGGGCAAGCTCAGCGGATAGCTGAGCTGTGGGATGGCGATATTGAGAAAAGGAAAGAGAGCGCTGAACCGCGGCGGCGCGAACAGGTAGCCCCAGAGCCCCGGCGGCAGGTAGCTGAGCGCGCCCCAATGCGCGACATAGCCGTTATTGCCGCCCAGCTGGTACCTGGTCCCGTATTCCAATGGGCTACCGAAGCGCACCTGGTTGTACACCGCCAGCAGCAGCACGCAGACGCCGACGGGAAGCAGCAGCGCCAGAAGCAATCCTCGCCTGGGCCGGATCGCTCGCAGCGACAGGTAGACGGGCACCAGCAACAGCGCGGCCAGCCCTACCGTCGGTCGCGAGCCGGCGGCCAGGCCGAAGCACAAGCTCATCACGGCAAGGCGCCTCCACGAGGCCCGACGATCGACGATTGCCGTGACCGCGAGCCAGATGCCGGCCATCGCAAAGCAGTAAGCACCGGCGATCGCCTCGTGATACACGAGTGGGAAGCGCAAGATAAACGGCATCACCGAAGCAAACGCAATGGTGAGCGCGGCAAGCACGCAAGCCCATTGCGGCACGTCGCCGATCTGCCTGATGATCACCCGTAGCGTCGCCAACGCGAAGCCGAGGCCGACGATCGCGAACGGCGCGATGATCACACTGGCCGACGGCTCGAAGCCAAGCAAATGCAGCGGCACCAGCAGAACCAGAACCGGTGCAGGCCCCCAAGTCAGATACAGGTTGCGGCCGTACAGCGCGTAGTCGGGGTATGCAGCAGCCAGGTTGGCGCGCTGTGCGGGGTTGTACGGTTCGGCGAGGTTGAGGAGCCCGGCGGGCGCCCGTGCCACCCACAGGTGCAGGTGCAGGAACGCATCCGCGAGCTGGTTGTACGGGCTGCTGGAGGAGCCGTGGAGTGCCAGCGGTATCAGGTAGGCGGCCCTCCAGAGATAGAAAGCACTGGCGAGCAGGAACACGGCGATGAGTGCCACGCTCACCCGATCGGCTGCCAGTGGCCGCGTCCGTGCCGGCGGGTGCTCCGCGCGTCCCGCGTGCGCCGGCGACGATGTCAGCTGCCTAGCCACAGGCTATGAGGCCGAGGGCTGCATTCCCTGTGTGGCCTCCGCGATGTTTGCGTCGATCGAGTCCAGTAGCGCCTCGGCGGAGCTGTGCCGCGAGCGCCAGCCGCGCGAAGCGAGCTTGTCACTGCGAAAGCGCACCACCGGCACGTCGCCCTTCCATCCACGCGATCCGCCGGCGTACCGATAGCGAACGTCGTGCAAGCCCATCCGCTCGACGACCAGGTCGGCGATCTCTGTCACTGTCACGTAGTCGCCCGTACCGGCGTTGAAGACCTCGAAGCCCTTCCAGCCCTGGTCGGTCAGGGTGAGCATCGCTGCGACAACGTCGCTGACGTGGATGTAGGACTTGCTCTGGCTGCCGTCGCCGAGGATGTGGAGCTCAGTCGGGTCCTCGAGTAGGCGTCGTACGAAGTCATACGTGACGCCGTGCGTCTGCCTGGGGCCGACGACGTTGGCGAAGCGAAAGGCCACGGCATCGATCCCGAACATGTGCGCGTAGGCCGCAAGCAACGCCTCGCAGCCGAGCTTGCTGGCACCGTAGGTGGAGATCGGGACCAGCGGCCCGAAGCGCTCGTCTACCTCCTGGGTGCCGCGATCGCCGTAGACCCCCGAGCCCGACGCGTAGGTGATCCGCGGCACGCCGTTGATGCGCACCGCCTCGATCACGTTGTGCGTCAGGCAGGTGCCGTGCCAGAAGTCGATCCCAGGGTCATCGACAGCGGCGGCGATATCTGGGTTGGCGGCAAAGAGGTAGACATGGTCGATGCCGCGCATCGCCTCGATCAGCGTGTCGAGCTCTTTGAGGTCGGCGACGACGAGCTGCAGTCGGGGGTCGTCGGTCAGCCCATCGAGGTAGGACAGCTTGCCGGAGACGAGGTTGTCGAACACCACGACCTCCTGGTCGGGGCGTCGCAGCAGCTCGTGGGCGAGATGACTGCCGATGAACCCCGCCCCACCGGCGATAAACGACCTGGTGATGTGATCAGCGGCCATGGGAGCGCTGAGGATCGCTAAAGCGGTCTGTCTACGCAACTGCGCCGCCGCGGCGTGCCGACGCCATAGCTCCGTTTGCCGCTGCAAACACTTGCCCAGCCTGCGTGCGTACCTGCTCACGCCAAGCAAGCCCCTGGCGGTCATGTCAGTTGCGGTGTCTCCGACCATGCTGCGCGGTTAACCGCAGCGGGCAGCCGAGCGACGACGCCTTACGAGCATCACCAGCAAGGTGCGACTAGACGTCGCCAAGATTCGTGGCCACGATTCAGATCTCGACCCAACCACTCCGGCCGCACATCCGGGGTGGTTGGAGACATCGGCGCAGAGCAAAGCTTCACCCGTTGCGCCGCCGCGAAGCAGGCACGTACTGCACTTGGGCGCTTTCACCGACCTGCCAACCAGCTCGGCCGAGAGCCCCGTCACGTGCCCGATTCAGCCGAATGTATCATCGCCGCGCATGGCCCTTTGTGTTGCGCTCAGCGGCTCCTGGCTCACTGCTGCTACTCCCCGGTTCTGGCTTGGCATGTCGAGGTCGAGGCGGTGAAGATCGGGGTGATCGGCGCCGGCCCCAGCGGCCTGTGCCTGGGCATGTTCCTAGAGCACGATACGGAGGTGCTGGAGGCGCGCTCCGAGCCGGGTGGCACCGCCGGCAGCGTGTGCGTAGATGGCTACACGTTCGACCATGGACCGCACATCATGTTCTCCAAGAACACGGAGATCCTCGATTTCATGGTCTCGTCGCTGGGCGAGAACGTTCACCGCTGCCGTCGCAACAACCGGATCGCATACGGGGGTCGGCTGGTCAAGTACCCGTTTGAGAACGACCTGGCTGCGCTGCCGGACAGTGAGACCTACGAATGCGCTCGCGACTACTTCATCAACCCATGGCGCGAGCGCTATCCCGAGCCGGCGGACCTGCGCGAGTGGTTCCTGCATCACTTCGGCGAGGCGATGTGCGAGAAGTACTTCTTTCCCTACAACGAGAAGGTCTGGAACGTCCCCGTGGCGGATCTCTCGATGCTGTGGGCCGAGCGCATCCCCCGCCCCCCGGCGGAGGACGTGCTGAAGTCAGCGATGGGCATCGCCACCGAGGGCTACCTGCATCAGCTCTTCTACCACTACCCGCTACGTGGCGGCTACCAGGCGATCTCGGAAGCGTGGGCGGAGATCGTGCAGCCGCAGCTGGGGTTCGAGGTACAGAGAGTCTCCCTGCCGCAGGAGGGCGGCGTGAGGTTGAGCGGAGCAGCGGAAGATCGGCACTACGACCGGGTCGTCTCGACGATGCCGCTGGATCGGCTGGTTGCGCTCGCGGACTTCACGATCCCGGATCGCGTGCGCGAAGCCGTGGACGCGCTGCTGGTGAACCCGATGATCGTGGTCTCGCTTGGGATCGTCGGCGAGGACTCAGAGCAGATGACAGCCGTCTATTTTCCGGCCGCGGACTTCAAGGTCAACCGCCTCAGCTTCCCGGCGACGTTCTCGCCGCACAACGCCCCCGCAGGGTGCTACAGCATCCAGGCGGAGATAACCTGTCGCGCGGAGGATCCGACGTGGACGTGGAGCGATCGTCAGGTGCTCGACCATGTCGTGGGAGGCCTGATCGAGGCGCGCATCCTCGATGACACGGACGAGATCGCGCTGGCGCACGTGCAGCGCGTGAAGCACGCATATGTGGTCTACCAGCGGGACTACGAGCACCACGCGGCGGTCGTGCGCGAGTGGTTTCCGCAGCAGGGCATCGACCTTTGCGGTCGATTCAGCTACTTCGAGTACGTGAACGTCGATGGGGCGGTGGCGCGAGCGATGGACGTGGCCGGCCGCTTGAATGGGCGAGAGGTTCAACTCGAGGCCGCACCGGTCCGCGTGTGAGCAATGTTCGACCTGGGCGTCTATGAGTACTTCGAGGACGAGAACCTGGCGCTTCTGCGCCATGGCCCCAGCGACGTGCGCGTGCTCGACGTCGGCTGTGGATCGGGCGTGCTCGGTGCGAGGCTGCGCACCCAGGGCAACTCGGTATGGGGAATCGACTCAGCGCCGGACGTGGCGAAGGTCGCAGCGGGGCGACTGGAGCGCTTCATGCTCGCCGACATAACCGACCATGCCGGCGTGGGCGAGCTGCTCGGCGACGAGCGCTTCGACGCGATCGTGTTTGCCGATGTGCTCGAGCATCTGACGGATCCCGTCGCCACGCTGCGCAGCTACCGTCGCTTTCTGGCCCCCGGCGGAGCGGTGTTCGTGTCGGTGCCCAACATCGCGGTGTGGAACGTTCGCCTCGGCCTGTTGTTCGGCCGCTTCCGCTACACCCCGACCGGCACGCTGGACAGGACCCACCTACGCTTCTTCACACGCGCCAACCTTGAGCGTGCTCTCGTCGACGCCGGTCTGGAAGTCGAGCTGATCGACGTCAATCCAGGGATCGTGCGTGCTTTCGTGGGACGCGCCAAGCGAGTCATGTCGCGTGGCGACGGCGACCGTCGCGCGTTGCTGGACTCGCGGGCCTACCGGGCGTACCGAAGCCTGATCTACCCGGTCGAGTATCGGGCGGCGCGGCTCAGGCCGGGGTTGCTCGCGTTTCAGTACGTGGCGGTCGCACGCGCTACGGAGCGGCGCTCGTGAGCGCACCGTCGACAGGCTTCGAGGACGTGGCGATCGTGATGATCACGATGGACGAGGAGGACTCGATCCGCCGCGTGGCGCGCGATCTGCACCGGGACGTTCCCGGCGCGACGATCACGATCGTGGACAGCTCGGCCGACCAAACGCCGGAGATCGCAGCTGAGGAGGATGTCGAGGTCGTACGTCAGTTCCCGCCGCGAGGCTACGGGCCGGCGATGGCGAGGGCACTGAGCCACCCTGAACGTCCGATCGTGGTGACACTGGACTGCGATGACACGTACCCGACCCGGTCGATTCCTGAGCTGGTGGACATGGTCCGGGCAGGTTGCGATGTCGCTGGTACTACAAGGCTCGCCCGCGGCAGACCCGCCAGCATGCCGTGGATGAACTATCTCGCCAACCGCCTGTTCAACCTGACGGCCTCGATCGTCTTCCTGCGCCGGGTACGCGACGTGCACTCCGGCATGCGCGCCTACCGACGCGAGACGATTCATAGCTTCTCCTGGCTGATCGACGCACCGGCGTTGCCGGTAGAGCTGCTGTTGCTACCGATCCGCGCGGGGCTTCAGGTGAGGGAGATCCCGATCACCTACGGCGAGCGGATCGGCGAGTCGACGTTGCAGCGATTCAGCAGCGCGTTATGGACGTTCCGAAGGATCCTGCGCTCGCGAACGGTTGCGCTGGCGACCGTGCGTGCCTCAGAGCGATCCGGCTCGCTGCACACTTGAGCAGCCGGAGCCGTAAGCCGTCTCTGCCAGACACTCAGGCACGTCGAAGCGGAGTCTGCTTTCGACTGTCTCTTGCTTCCTGGCCGCCACTGGAGCAGGAAGTCCCGTCTTCAGCGTTCTCCGACTAGAGGAACTTTGCGAGCCGGAAAAGCAACCCCGCGTCACATTGCGTCGCGATCAAACGTCTGCTAGACCAAGCTCTCCGAGAGACAGGAGCAGGCGGGGTATGCGCGTTCGAGTCCGTACACGACGCAGCGCAGACGAGCCGTCCATCTCAGGCACGGTAACCGGCCTTCTTGCTCCGTGACAAAAGGGAGCAGGTGCCAAATGAGGCACGTTAGGGTAATCATAGTTATGTTGCTGGTCGCGATCGCATTGAGCGCCGTAGCCGTCTCAGAGGCGCAGGCAGTAACCGCGCCGTTCTGGAGCATCGGCGGAACACGGCTCGCCGAAGGCAAAACCCACGCCATCACAGGAAGGGTGTTCAGATCGTTCCTGCTGAGCGCGCCTGAAGTGGGTTCCGATTAGAATGCCAGGGAGAGACAGGCGAACAGGGTGTTATTGCCGGGTCGCGAGAAGGCCAGCCCGGTAACGGTAGTGGGATCCTCGTACTATCGAAATGCGTGTTGCTCGAAGGCAACGGCGCACCAGAATGCAAAGTCGAAGAAACGATCAAATCCGTTCCCATCAGCTCCAAGCTGGTCGAGAGCGTGACGGGTGGCGAAGCCGGCAAGCAGCTGCTGACGGAGTTCAAGCCACTGTCCGGCTCCACGTTCTCAACCGTCCACTTCACTGGCACAGACTGCACCGTCAAAGAAGTCGGCCTGACGGGCGTGATAGCCGCAGAAGTCCTAACCGACAGCGCAGCGGAAGAAAAGATCGAATTAGGGCAAGCACCGAAAGAAGCCCACTCGTGGCTCGACAGGTTCCCGGAAGAGCAGATCAAAGAAGTCGCGTTAGTCAACTCAGCCGGCGAAGTCAAGATCGAAAAAATCAAACTGCTTGGGTTCGGTGACGCAGTCTCGATCACGGGCGAGGCTTTAGGCTTACTCGCGAACAGCAAATCTGTACCTGAACAGATCAACTGGAGCCCGTTACCATAAGTAGCCAAATGAAGACGTATGAGGTGCTGGGGTCCGAGCGCCGGGCTCGGGCCCTCCCCCTCAGTCGGCATTGATATACCGCACTTACTCACCCGCGACGAGGTGCTGAACTAGGCTATCGAGTGTTTTCGTTCGCTCTGCTTGCTCGTACTCGGTAGGTGGAAGCGCCCGATCTCGATGTAGCCATGGATCGCTGCGGCGAGTTCGCGGCGTGTCGTCCATCTTCTGCGGTTGAGCAGCTCGACCTGCATGCGCGCCCAGAACGCCTCGACTATGGCATGATCGAACGGTGCACCGACAGCACCCACCGGCGGTGCGAGGCCGGCTTCAGTGACCAAGAGCCCAGTCTGGCGGCTGTCGATCGACCAGCCGACGACCATGCGTGAGAAGGCATGTCTCAGTGTGCGAGCGGACGGTGGACGCGCCTCCGGTCGTAGCACATCAAAGCCCTGCCCGGTCAGGGAAGCGATCACCGGGAAGAGGTTTTGGAGGCAGGCTCTGCTCGAGGAACACCTCGTTGACCTTCCTAGCCCCGCAAGTTCGGTCTCAAGCTGATCAATCCGCCTCTTCGCCGCCGCCAGCTCCATCGCCTCTCAGTGCTCAACCCCGGCGCCTCACCACGGTCAATGCGCTCCTGCTTCAGCCAGCTATAGATCACCGCCTCGCTCATCCCGAACGTCTCGGCGAACTAGCGCGGCTCGCGCAGGCTGGGGATCGACCACGCCGGCTCAGCCCGGCTCGTGGCTTTCGCGGCGGATGGCTCGTTCTCGGCATTGGCACCCTTGTTCCCTGTCTAGATCTCGGCAAACACCCCCCGTCCCCCGGGGAAGTTCCATAGCTGGTAAAGGCACCATAGTTCGAGATCCGTGCACCAACAACCAGAAACACTAGAGTTTCAAGGACCCGCACCAGCACCACGCAGACAGCTAACGCCAACCCAGCAGCCGGCCCACCCCCGGCAAGCGGGTTGAGGACGCTGTACGACCCGGCTGTTTCTGTCCCCCGCACCGCGGAACTTGCCCCAAAGCCCATTATCCGCCCGTTATTCATGCTGCGGAACTTTATTCCTCCAGCAATGACTCTATTTCCCATTGCGCTGACCGAGTCAAGTTGTTAGACCGTGGCTCCCAATGAAAAGGAGCAGACGGACGATGCATGTGGAGTCCTTTGATGGTGGCGATGTCCTGGCGCTGGTCTTGCCGGCGGCTGCGTTTCTGGTGCCTGGTCGTGTTCGATTATCGCGACCATTAGTCAAAAACACCGGTTGCGGCTCTGGTAGTAGACACTAGGCTTCGTAGTGCTGTCTAAGGGTCTTCGAGTCAAGTCGGTTGTTGTGGTGTAACGGCAGCTCGTCGGTGAGGGGCTCGCTGCTCAGGCGGCGTTGAGCTTGGCCACCTCCTGCTGGTTTTCGTTGTTGTGGGTGGGGGTGTCCTCGTCGTTCGCTGCGTCGAGTTGGTTCATGCTCTCGGCGGAGAGGTAGCGTCGGCAGACGAGCCACTCGTCGTTCTGCTCGATCAACAGCGCGCCGGCGAGACGGATCACGGACTGGTCGTTGGGGAAGATCCCGACGACGTCAGAGCGTCTGCCGATCTCGCGGTTGACTCGCTCCAAGGGGTTCGTGGAGCGCAGCTTTGGCCAGTGAGCGGCGGGGAACGCGTAGAACGCCAGGAGGTCTTCCTCGGCGTCTTCGAGGAGCCGGCAGACCTTCGGGACCGTCGGGTCGAGTCGTTCGATGACCTGCCCGAGACGTTCGCGTGCTTGCTCGCCGTCCTCGGCCTGGAAGAGCTCCCGCAAAGCGGCGGAGACGAGTCCTCTCTGCGAGGGCCGGCAGTGCTGGTGCATGTTGCGCACGAAGTGAACGGTGCAGCGCTGCCAGGGGCAGGCGAGGACCCGCTCGATCGCGTGCTTGAGACCTTCGTGCTGGTCAGAGACCGCGAGCCGGACGCCCTGCAGGCCACGCGCTCTGAGGGAGCGCAGGAACTCGACCCAGAACGCCTCGGACTCGACCTCGCCGATGTCCAGGCCGATCACCTCGCGCACTCCGGAGTCGTGGACCGCATAGGCGATCACGAGCGCCTTCGAGCGGACGTGCCCGCCGGAGCGGACCTTCACGTGCTTCGCGTCCAGCCACAGATAGGGGTAGGCGCCTTCAAGCGGGCGCTCCCGGAACACGGTGACCTGCTCGTCGAGGGTCCTGCAGAGCGCGGAGACGCGGTCCTTGCTCATCCCGGCGATCCCCAGCTGCTCGACGAGGCGGTCAACCTTGCGGGTCGAGACACCGTTGACATACGCCTCCAGCACGACCGCGACGATCGCCTGCTCAGAACGCCGGCGCGGCTCGAGGAAACTCGGGAAATACGCCGGGCCTTGGCGCTTCTTCGGGATCAACAGCTCGATCTCCCCGACCCGCGTCTCCCACCCCCTCGGCCGGTAGCCGTTGCGGTGCGTCAACCGCTCGCTCGAGACCTGCCCCAGCTCAGCGCCGACCTCAGCGGAGACCTCAGCCTCCATCAGCTCACGAGCGACCAGCGCGACAGCGTCCCGCACGAAATCACCGTGCTCACCCGCCATAACCTTGGCAACGACATCAGCAGTAGTCATCCTCTGCACTTCGGCCATCGTGGTGTCTCCTTCTCATCGATTCCTGGAAGAACCGACGAGTCTGGACGCCGCGGTGGCCGGAACCATCTCCAGCTCAACCGCCGCCCGCTACACCACTTCTACCGACACGACCGGTCTTCGTCGTCTTGATGCTTCGTAATGCTAAGTTGACCGTAGAAAATGCCGCGATCGAAGGCTCAGCCGAAGGTAGTCCGGGTAAAGATCATGAGATCACTCACTTCACGGATTGTGCTCTGATTGCAGGTAACGGGGCACCGAACTGCAAACTAACTGAAGAAGCGATCATCACGCATCCGTTGACGTCTGAGCAGGTGGAGAATGTGTCGGGTGGTGGTGGCGGCAAACAACTGCTGGAAGAGTTCTTCCCGTCGAGCGGCAGCGAATTCGTGACGCTGCACTTCACCGGCACGGGCTGCACGACGAAAGAAACCGCGGTATCCGGGCAGGTTGTCGGCGAATCTACGACAGACGAAGCAACTGAAAAAACGATCGAATTAGGACAGACCGCGAAAGAAGCGACTTCGTGGAACCTCAGATTCCCGGCAACGTCGATCAAAGAAGTTTGGTTAATCACTAATGGTGTAGGGAAAATCGCGAAAACGAAACAGCTCGCGTTTGGTGACTCGTCGACCCAGACGGGTACGGCGTTAGTCTCACTAGCAAATAGCAAAGGTGAAGTCGAAAATATCCTGTGGAGTCCGTTACCGTAAACTAGTGTTTGTTGTGTGATGTGCGTGGGGTCTGGGCTGTGTGCTTGGGCCCCACGCGTTAGTGTTGTTCTAGTCTTGGTGTGGGTGTTGAGGAGAGGGGTTTGAGGGTCATGGGGAGCGGGACGCGTTGTTGGAGATGCCTGTCGTTGGATGTGGTTGTGGTGTTCGGTGTCGTGTTGTGTTGCCTTGTGTTTGCGGGTGGTGCGTTGGCTTTGGGGGATGCTACGACTGCGTCTGGTGAAGGGTGTCCGAATGAAGCGTCGTCGGGGTTTAGGGCGTTTATGCCTGAATGTCGTGGGTATGAGCAGGTGACGCCGGTGTTTAAGGATGCTGCTGAATTGGAGCCGCTCGATCTCGCTGAAAATGGTTCGCACGTGCTCACGGAAACGTTGGGTGCGTTTGCGGGCGATGAAAGCGATACGGAAACGCATGGCGCTGAGTATGAGTTGTCTCGTTCGCCTTCTGGTTGGGTTGTGTCGGTGGTGTCGCCGCCGGCGTCGGGCTTCCCGGCGCAGTCGCTGGCTGCGGCGAGCCCGGAACTCGCGTCAACGTTGTGGGTGGCCCACATGCCCTCCGAATCGATCGCGGCTCAGAACCTCTACGTCCGTGAAGAAAACGGAACGATGGTCAAAGTCGGCCCGATGCTTCCTCCTTCGGCGGTCGCGGGCCCGGCGAGTGGCGAATATGGGAGTTTTCTCTACGATAGGACTGTTGATTACCGTGACGCGTCGGCTGACCTCTCACACGTCATCTTTAGTATTGAAGAACCTCGGACTCTTGGTTTGGCGTGGCCTGGTGACACGACAATCGGTAAACAGTCGCTGTATGAGTATTCGGGCACGGATAGGGCCCGACCGGAACTCGTGGGTGTCAACGATGAAGGCCGTTTGATCAGTCCGTGTTCGACGTATCTTGGGTCTCAGTTCGGCCACGATCTATATAACGCGGTATCTGCAGACGGCTCGCGGGTGTTTTTCACAGCGGAAGAAGGCAGCGAATGTGGCGCGTCGGAAGCTCCGGAAGTGCCTGAATTGTATGCGCGTGTTGATGGGTTTGAAACGGTCGCGATTTCTGAGCCGACGTCGCAGCAGTGTGCGGAATGCCAGACGGGTGTGAAGGCGGCGGCGGAGTTTGCGGGTGCGTCGCAGGATGGGTCTAAGGTGTTCTTTTTGAGTTCGCAGGAATTGTTGCCGGGTGCGGTTGGGATGAATTTGTATGAGTATGATTTTGAAGCGCCTGCGGGTCATCATGTGAGTTTGGTGTCTGGGGATTCGTTGGGTGGTGAAGTGCAGGGTGTGGCGCGTGTGTCGGAGGATGGCTCGCATGTGTATTTCGTATCGACGGGGCGGTTGGGTAAAGGCCCCAGGGGTGGGGTGGGCGGCCCTTGTTTGGCGGAACTCGGGTCGGCTGAAGCGGCTGAAGAAGTGGCGGCGGAAGAAGAGGAAGTCAAAGCGGAACCGGTGACGAGCGGCTCACGCTGCCGTCCGAAGGAAGGCGAAGACAATCTGTACGTGTTCCAGCGCGACGCGGAACACCCAGCCGGGAAGGCGTCGTTCATAGCGACCCTCTCACACGGAGACAAGTCAGCGGACTGGGGCGAAAGGGACCTTCGGGAGGTGGAGGCGACGCCGGATGGGCGGTTTTTCGTGTTTCCGAGTGGTGCGGATTTGACGGCGGGTGATACGAGTAGTGAACAGCAGGTTTTTGAGTTTGACGCGGTGTCGGGTGAATTGGTGCGTGTGTCGCGGGGTAGTGATGGTGATGAGCCGGCGGGCACGGAAAGCGCTAATGAACATGCGGGCGAAATCTCTGATATTCAGGGCTATTCTGGAAACACTGGGCCGGGTCAGCCGGCGACGGATGTGGTGGTGTCTGGTGATGGGTCGCTGGTGGTGTTTCATGATTCTGGGGTGTTGACGGGTGTCGCGGGTGAGGGTGTGGGTAGTGCGTATGAGTACAGGAGTTCGGTTGGGAGTGGTGGGTCGATTGGTGATGGCGATGTGTATTTGATTTCGGATGGTGAAGGTGTGGCGGGTAAGGGTGTGACGGGTGTGGAAGGTTTGGATTCTTCTGGTGGGGATGTGTTCTTTAGGACGGCTGGTTCGTTGACGGGTTCGGATACTGATGAGCAGTTTGATACGTATGATGCTCGGGTGGATGGTGGGTTTTTGGCTCCGGATCCGCCTGTTGAATGTGTGGCGGAAGCGTGTGGGGGGTCGTTGTATGCGCAGCCGTCGTTCAGTGTGCCTGAGGGTACATCGATGTCGGGGGCGGGGTCGGGTGCGCCTGTGGTGACGTCGGCGCCTGTGTCTTCTGTTCCGCCGCCGGCGGCGGGTGTGAAGCCGGTGGTGTTGAGTCGTGCGCAGCATCTCGCGAGGGCTCTGCGGGCGTGTGTGCACGTGCGGAAGGGGAAGCGGGCGGCGTGTGAGACGGCGGCGTTGAGGCGTTATGGGCCGCATCGAAAAGCCAAGAAGACCGGGGGGGCAGGGAAATGATTCGGCTGAAGATGTGGATCAGGATTGAGGTGCGTGCTGGTGGTGTGAGCCCTCTCGCGCTGTTGGTGGCTGGGGTCGTGATTGGTGTTATCGGGTTGCTGGTGTTTGTGTTGACGGGCTCGGCGTCTGCGGAAACGACTGGGGGTGCTGGGTGGTCGGTTCACGCGGTCGCTGAGCCGAGTAGCTTCCAGGCGAGCGATCTGGTGGCGTGTGAAGTGGAAAGTCAGTGTGATCGCTATCAGCTGCTGGTGTTGAATGATGGTGATGAAACGTCTAGTGGGAAGATCACGCTGACGGATACTTTGCCGGCTGGGATCACGACCCAGGAAAGCCACGGGGTTAGCATCGTTAGTGGCGAAGGCGCTGGCGGGGGTGGCTGGGCTTGTAATGGTGGTGCGGGTCATTCCGTGGTGACGTGCGAACTGGAAGAAGTGATCGCACCGGGTCACTATGCGCCGTTTATCGATGTGACGGTGGCGCCGCCGGCGGAAGGTGCGTCCGGGGTGTTGACGAATAGTGTGCGGGTGGAAGGCGCGGGGCTCGCGACGGGCTCTGCGACGGAGCAGAACCCGATCGGGAAGCCAGCTGCGTTTGAACTGAACGAATTCTCGTTTGAACCGGGGATGGTGGGTGGTGGCTCTGTCTCGCAGGCTGGTGCGCATCCGTGGGAGCTGACGACGAGCTTTGGTGTCCCGTCGGCGGAGTCCCCCCCGAAAGGTGGGCAGGGGCAGCCGGGTCATTATTTTGAGCCTCCGCGGAACTTCAAGAATGTCGCGGTTGAATTGCCGCTGGGTCTTCTTGGTGACCCGCTGGCGACCGCGCGATGTGAAGAGTCCCAGCTGCGTGACGCCGAATGCCCCGCGGATAGCCAGGTAGGGGTGTTCGGGATTTTGCTCGCGAGCCTCAGCGAATCGGAATTCCAGTACACGGGGGCGACGCCGAGTGGGTGTTGTTCGGCGGTGTATAACATGGTTCCGGAGGCTGGGTATCCGGCTGAGTTTGGGTTTACCTATGCGCATAACATTCCGATTGTGATGTATGCGAATCTTGTGCATACGGGTACGGGGTATCGGGTGCGGGTGAATGTGCCGGGTGTCCCGGTCGCGGATGAAGCGTTGGAGTCGAACTTGACGTTCTTCGGTGAGCCGGGGAAGATCAACGGCAGCGGCTCAACGAAAGCGTTTTTGAGTAACCCCACGGATTGCTCGGCGGAATCGGAAGGCATCTCGAGCCATATCGTTGGTACTGCGAAGGGCTCGGTCGCGCGTATCGAACTTGAACCGTGGGGTGAGCCCGGGGATGTGGTGTCTAGCGAACAGTCTGTGTATCCTCAGCTAACGGGCTGCGATCTGCTGCGTTTCGAACCGTCTTTGTCGTTCGCGCCCTCGACTGTCGCGGAAGGCGGTACGACGCAGGCCGATTCGCCGTCTGCGTTTACTTCGCAGCTGGAAGTGCAGCAGAGCACCGAATACTCCCAGTTCGCCACACCGGCGTTGCGGGATGCGACGGTGAAGCTGCCCGAAGGCGTGACGATCAACCCGCCCGCAGGGGAAGGGTTGGAGGGCTGTCAGGCCGAAGGCCCGGAAGGCATCAACATCGGCAGCGATGATGTTGGGTCTGGTGGCCGCGACGAAGGCGACCCCGAAGCCACAGAACTAGGCGAGGGTCACGCCGGGCCGGGTGGTAACAGCAGCCCTTATGATGATGGCTTCTACCACACCGCTGCGGGGCACTGCCCGGCGGCTTCCGCGATCGGGACCGCGGAAGTGTTCACGCCGCTCTTGGCGACACGGTGTGGTGGGGAAGGCCAGCGGGCTTGTGAAGCGGGGGAATCGGCTGCGCCGCTTCAGGGGCAGGTGTTCGTCGCTTCGCCGAAGTGTGGTGGTGCGGGGCAGCCTGAATGCACCGAAGCGTCCGCGACGAATGGCGAACTGTTCGGGATCTACCTCGAAGTCAAGGAAGTTGGTGGGTCGGGGTCGATCGTGAAGATCGCAGGGACGGAGTCAGCGAACCCGCAGACGGGGCAGCTAACGGCGTCGTTTACGGAAAGCCCGCAGTTCCCGTTCAGCAAGCTGATCTTGCATCTACGCGGCGGCAATAGAGCGCCGTTGGCGACACCGCAGCTGTGCGGCTCGCTCGTGACGCCTTCGACGCTTACGTCGTGGGCGGGGCAGTCGGTGTCGGGCTCATCGCAGCCGTTTAGTGTCACGGGGTGCGCAGCGACGATGCCGTTCAGCCCGTCGTTTACCGCGTACACGCTCAACCCCGCGGCGGGCACATACAGCCCGTTCACGTTGACGTTCTCCCGCCAGGACGGCGAACAAGACCTCGCGGGGCTCACGCAGACGATGCCCGAAGGGCTGCTGGGGATGATCTCCAAGGTCGCGCAGTGCGGCGAACCACAGGCCAGCAAAGGCGAATGCCCGGCAGCCTCGAGGATCGGGTCGACCACGGACGCTGCTGGTGCGGGTGGCGAACCGCTTGTCCGTGAAGGGCAGGTGTATCTCACTGGGCCGTATAAGGGTGCGCCGTTTGGCTTGTCGATCGTGGTGCCCGCGAACGCGGGGCCGTTCCACCTCGGTAACGTGATCGTGCGTGCGGCGATCACGGTGAACTCGACGACGGGTGCGGCGACGGTCACGAGTGACCCGTTGCCGCAGTCGCGTGACGGGGTGCCGTTCCGGCTACGTACCGTCAACGTCAACATCGACCGTGAAGACTTCATCTTCAACCCCACGAACTGCTCCGCGAAGCAGGTCACGGCGACGATCACCGCTACCCAGGGCGCTACGGCGAACGTGTCGAGCCCGTTCCAGGCGACTGGCTGTCAGGGCTTGCCGTTCAAACCGACGTTCACGGAGGTTTCGCAGGCGAACACGAGTAAAGCGAGGGGTGCGAGCCTGACGGTCAACATCACCCAGCACCCAGGGGAAGCGAACATCGCGAAAACCGATGTCCAGCTCCCGCTGCAGCTGCCCTCACGTTTGACGACGCTTCAGAAAGCGTGCCTGGAAGCGCAGTTCAACACGAACCCCGCGGGGTGCCCTGAAGGCTCAAACATCGGGACAGGGACCGCGGTCACACCGGTCCTCGGCGCGAAGCTAACCGGGCCCGCATACCTGGTGTCTCATGGTGGTGCGGCGTTCCCCGATGTCGAGTTCGTGCTGCAGGGCGAAGGCGTGAAGATCATCCTGGACGGAAAGACGGACATCAAAAAGGGCATCACGTACTCCAACTTCGAATCGGTGCCCGATGCCCCGATCAGCTCCTTCCAGGCGAGCTTCCCCGAGGGCCCCCACTCCGCACTAACAGCCTACGGCAGCGTCTGCGCACCCACAGACACCGTGTCCGTGTCAAAGCATGAGACCAAGCGCGTGCACGGCCACACCCGGCACGTCACGGTCAAAGTCAAGAAGCTCGTGCCGATATCGCTAGTGAGTCCTACGACGCTCGTTGGCCAGAACGGCGCGGTCGTCAAGCAGACGACGAAGATCACCGTCACGGGGTGCCCGAAAGCGAAACCCGCCGCGAAACCCACGGCCAAGAAGAAGAAAACCAAAAAGAAGAAGAAGAAGTAGCCGGATAGACGCAAGGGCCGGCGCCTACAAGACCCCCCGGCCGCGGGTGGTTCGGCTAGCTGACACGAAGTCAGAAACGGGGTTTGCGTCCGCGGGTGCACCTAGCCCAACCTTGCGCCAGCCGCGCCCGCCGCTTGCTACACCGCAGCTGCTCCTAGACAAACCTAGGAGCACACACACGACGCCCAGGCACGGGGAAGGATGTCGTGTCGCCTCCGTAACCAACTTGCGTCGAAAACGGCGCCCTAGGAGGATCGAGCAAAGGCACCCCCGGCGAAGCCCCCGACATCGCCCACTTAACAGGCTGCTTCCTCATCGGAGGCAGCGGCGCGCCTAACTGCAAACTCACCGACAGAGCCGATTGAATCGCTCCGGGAATTGTAGAGGCGGTTTTTATTGAGTGGTCTGTCTTGCTCTCGTCTGCTCGTATTCGACTGGCGTTTGCCGGTCGCAGCTGCCGTGTGGTCGTTGGTGGTTGTACCAGTCGACCCATTGCAGCGTGGCGAACTCGACCTGCTCGATCGTCTTCCATGGTCCTTGCTGGTTGATCAGCTCGGTCTTGTAGAGCCCGATCGTTGACTCCGCGACGGCGTTGATGCTCCTATAGTTGTCAAGAGGGGGCGTGGCCATGTTTTCGCGTGACCGGTTGTGGCGTGATCGTGAGTGGCGACTGTGTGATGGTGTGGTAGATCTCGCGAGCGAGGTACCTCTTGAGGCAGCGGATGATCTCGCGCTTGGTCTTGCCTTCCTGGGTGCGCCTGGCGACGTAAGCGATCGTCGGTGGGTGAAACCGCATCCTGACGATCACGGAGCGGTAGAGAGCGCTGTTGGCTTGCCTGTGGCCTCCCCAGTTCAACCTGTGACGCTGGGTAGCGCCGGATGAAGCCGGGATCGGGCAAGCGCCGCAGAGCTTCGCAAACGCGGCCTCTGATTTGATGCGCTCGGGGTTATCGCCGGCGAGGATGATCATCTCGGCTGCGACATCGACTCCGATCCCGAACGCCTCTCGCAGTGTCGGCGCCGGTGGGAGACTGACCCCTCTTCGCCGGTTGAGATTTGACCCCCCTCGGGTGGTGGCGGAGGCGTCCGGGGTGTTGGTGAGCCTGGCTCGATCGTGTTGTCGAGACCGGGAGAAGGAGCGTGCTGGACGTGGAGCAGTGGGCTGAGCTGCGCAGGGAGCACTTCGTTCGCGGGGTCTCGATCAAGGAGTTGATGCGCCGCACGGGTTTGGCGCGCAACACGATCCGCTCGGCGCTGCGATCGGAGGCGCCGCCGGGGTTTCGTTGTCCTGAGCGGCCGTCGAAGCTCGACCCGTTCAAGGATGAGATCCACGAGCTGCTGCGCGGCGATCCAGCGCTGCCCGGTGTCAGGGTGCGTGAGCTGATTGAGCCGCTCGGGTTCGATGGCGGGAAGTCGATCGTTGATGACTATCTGCGGGGGGTGCGCCCGTTGTTCAAGCGCACCCGCACGCATCAACGGACGGTCTATCGGCCTGGGGAGATCTGCCAGTGGGATCTGTGGGAGACCTCCAGGCCGGTGCCGGTCGGTCACGGTCAGGCCCGCCGGGCGTGGGTCGTCGTGTGCTGTCTCGGCTATTCCCGTGCTGGCGCTGGCGCGTTGATCTTCTCCAAGGAAGCACCGGATGTGCTGTGGGGTATGGGCCGCTGCCTGTGGGCGGTCGGCGCGTTGCCGCGGCTGATGGTGTGGGACCGGGAGGGGTGTCTGCACGCTGGCCGTGGACGCCCGACCGATGCTTATGCCGGGTTCTGTGGGCAGTTGCGTCTCGACTGGTATTTCTGCGCGCCGGCGGACCCGCAGGCGAAGGGCGCGGTCGAGCGTCTGCAGGGGTATATGGAGAGCAACTTCGAGCCCGGCCGGCACTTCGCGAACCACCTCGACTTCCAGCTGCAGCTCGACGTCTGGTTCGAGAAGGCCAACGCTCGCACCCACAAGACGCTGCGCGCCAGGCCGATCGACCGGCTCACCGAGGAGCTCCCGGCGATGCGGGCGCTTCCTGAGCGAGAGCCTGACGTCGACCGGCGGTGGGTGACGAGGGTGCCCGCCGATCCGCACGTTCGCGTTGACACCAACGACTATTCGCTGGACCCCCGCCTCGTCGGACGGCGAGTGGAAATCAGGGTCTCGCAGCGACAGGTCACAGCGGTGGAGCTCGATACCGGGGAGCTCGCGTGCTCGCACGAGCGCAGCTTCGCCAAGAACCGCACGATCACCGCGCTGGAGCACGCCCGGGCGCTCAGAGGGCGACACGAGGAAAGCGAGAGCGAGCCGCTCGTCGAGCAGCGCCCGCTCGCCGTCTATGACCGGTTGATCGCGTGAGCGCCACGGCCGAGCTCACGCATCTGTTCCGCGCGATGAAGGCCCCCGCGGCCGCACGCTCGATGGCGAAGCTGTGCGAGCGTGCACGCTCAGAGGAATGGAGCTACGAGCGGTTCACCGAAGCGCTGCTCTCCACCGAGATCGCCTCCAGGGACGCCTCCGGCGGTGAGCTTCGGATCAAAGGCGCACGGTTCCCCGCCCGCAAGACGCTCGAGGAGTTCGACTTCACCTTCCAGCGCTCAATCAAAAAGCAAGTCATCGAGCATCTCGGGCAGCTCGACTTCCTGCACGCCAAGGAAAACGTGATCCTCCTCGGACCACCAGGCACCGGCAAGACGCACCTCGCGATCGCGCTCGCAATCCGCGCGTGTCTCGCCGGGCAGCGTGTGCTGTTCCGCACGGCCACCGAGTGGGTCGCCCTGCTCGCCGACGCACAACGTCAAGGCCGCCTCGAGGACGAGCTGCGTCGCCTCGAGCGCTACCCACTGCTGGTCTGCGACGAGATTGGATACATCCCGTTCGACCCCCAGGCAGCGAACCTGATGTTCATGCTCGTCAGCCGCCGCTACGAACGCGCGAGCTTGATCGTCACCTCCAACAAGCCATTCTCCGCGTGGGGTGAGATCTTCGGCGACGACGCCGTCGCTGTCGCGATGATCGACCGACTCGTCCACTACGCCGAGATCCTCTCCCTCAAGGGCGACAGCTATCGCCTCAAGGACCGCGACCTCGGACGCCGCCCCGCCGAGCCACGCACCGACTGACCCCGCCCGACGAGGCGCCGGCGGCAGCTCGCTCCGCCTCGCCTACGGCTCGCCTCCACGAGCAGCCGCCGCAGGGGGGTCAATTCTCAACCGGCGCCACAGGGTCAATTCTCAGTCGGCCTTGACACGCAGCGCGGGGGCTGCTTGGGCGGTGAGGGTGTCCAGGAGCTGGTCGTGCTCCTTGATCTCTGCCTCGAGGTGTTGCCAGCGGCGAGCGAGGGAGCGGATGGCGTGCTTTGCCGCTGCGAGGGGTGTGTCGACCTTCCCAGGCCGCAGCGCGCCGCAGCGGTCTCGGAGCTTTGCCTTGGTCAGTGGCTGGAGCTCTTGGCGGAGCTCGTCCGGGGCGGTCACGATCAGCGTCTTGAGCGTGATTACCGCTTGGGTCCTTGACTTCACGGCCGTGTCCCGGGCGATCTTGATCTCGCGGATCACCTCGCTGGTGCCATCCGCGGTCTTCGGGACACCTGTCGCGGTGCCGGCGAGGACAGCGCGTGCGGCGTTCTCCGCGTCGATCGGGTCGCTCTTGCCCCGCTCACGTCGATCGCGCCGGTCAGGGCGCCCGGCCTCCACGACGCGCTGATCATGGCGACGCAGGAACCCGACGAGGCCTTGGCCATATGAGCCGCATCCCTCCACCCCGAAACACCACACCGCGCCGAATGCTTGGGCCCACGCGAGGAGCTGCGCATAGCCGCCGGGGTCCACCGAGACGGTGAGCTCTCCGAGTCGCTCGCCAGCCCTGGAAAGCGCGACCGCGACATGGATGTGCTTATGCGTATCCACCCCAACGATTACGTTCTGCTCTGTCATCCTTTTCACTGACTGCCGTCCTAACCCGATAGTGGTCACTCTCGGCTGGTCGGGCGGGAGGACAGGACTGTGAAGGGACTTCTAGACCAGGCTCCTATCAGGTCACTGCCCGTCCGGCCAGCGAGACACAAAACACCGCCACGCCGGTCGACGGATCAACAGCAAGGACACGAGGTCAGTCGTAAGCCGAGTCAGACCAACATGGCGGCCCAGGCATCATCACAGTCATACCCGTCGCCGATGGATCCGATCGAGGCATCAGCGCCCGCGTCGATGAGCCGTTGGGTGAAGGCGAAGCTCGTGTATTGACTCCCGGCGTCGGAGTGTGCAATCAGGCCCGCCGGGACTGGGGTGCCGTGGTGGTCGCGGGCCCAGAGCGCCATCTCGAGCGCGTCCAAGACGAGCGGTGTTTTCATCGTCGGGTCAGCCTTCCAGCCGACGATCCGGCGGGAGAACACGTCGATCGTGAAAGCGACATACACCGTGCCCGACCACGCCGGCACATACGTGAAGTCCGAGACCCACAGACGGTTCGGGGCACTCGCCTTGAAGTCGCGATCGACGAGGTCCGGTGCCCGCTCGGAGGGCCCGTCCGGGATCGTCGTGCGGCGCTTCTTGCCGCGGATCGCGCCTTTCAGGCCCTCGCGGGCCATCAGGCGTTCCACTGTGCAGCGAGCGACCTTCACGTCTTCGCGTGCGAGTTGCCACCAGACCTTGCGCACGCCATAGACGCCGAGGTTCTTCTCATGGACCTCACGGATCCGCTCGGCCAGCTCATCATCGCGAACAGCCCGCACCGAGGGAGAAGCCTCACGGGCCTTCACCGCGTAATACGTCGACGGGGCGATCCCCAGAACCCTGCAGATCGGCTCGACCCCGAACGCCTCTCGGTGCTCGTCAACCATGCGGCTCATCTCCTTGGCTGCGGGTCGAGCTCCCGCGCGAAGAAAGCCGACGCCGCCTTCAAGATCTCGTTCGCGCGGCGCAGCTCCTTGACCTCCCGCTCGAGCTCCTTGACCCGCTGCGCTTCGACGCTTGTGAGACCCACGCGGCGCCCATCATCGATCTCAGCCCGCCGCACCCATTTGCGCAACGTCTCGTGGCCGACACCGAACTTCTCGGCGATCGACCGGATCGCCGCCCATTCCGTCTCATACTCGCCTCGATGCTCGAACACCAGACGCACCGCCCGCTCACGCACCTCAACTGGATACCTCTTGCTTGTTCCCATCGCCCAATCCTCTCAAGCCATCAGGCCACCACAATCCCCGGAGCGATTCACTCATGCACCAGGCCTTTCTGACTGGGAAACCTGGGGGCACGGGCCCAGGGCGCCATTCTCAAGCGGTCTTCTTGACCTTTCGATGTGGCCCATAACGCTTCAACGCCGCCGTCTCACACGCCGCCCGCTTGCTCTTCCGCACGTGCACGCAAGCCCGTAGCGCCCTCGCCAACCGCTGCGCACGACTCAACGCCACCGGCCCCGGCTTCCCACCCGCAGCCGGCGGGGCAGAGGAAATGGGCGCTGACGTCGCCGGCGCACCCCCACCACCTGACACCGTCGTGCTCCCCGGCACCGCAAACGACGGCTGTACGTACAACGACCCACACGCTTCCGCCACACATTCCACCGGCGGATCAGGCGCCAAAAACCCACCATCAACCCGAGCATCATACGTATCAAACTGCTCATCCGCATCCGACCCAACCAACGACCCAGCCGTCCTAAAGAACACATCCCCACCAGAAGCATCCAAACCTTCAACACCACTGAACTCTGTGCTTTTCGAACCTTCACCATCTGAAATCAAATACACATCCCCATCGCCGATAGTGCCGCCACTCGCAACCGCGCTCCGGTACTCATACGCACTCCCCGCACCCTCACCCACTACGCCAGTCAACACTCCAGAATCCGCAAACACCACCACCGAGCCATCACTCGACACAACGACGTCAGTCGCCGGTTGCCCAGGACCCGTCTGGCTCGAGTAGCCCTGGACATCAGAGATTTCCCCGGCATGCACATCGGCACTTTCAGTTCCCTGCGGCTCATCGCTATTACCACCCCGCGACACGCGGACGAGTTCCCCGGTGACGTCGTCGTACTCGAAGAGCTGTTGCTGACTGCTCGTATCCCCCGCTGTCAAATCCTCAACGCTAGGGAACACCAAGAACCGCCCATCCGGCGTCGCCTGCGCCCGTCGGAGATCCCGTTCATTCCAGTCGCTCGCTCTATCACTGAGGGACAGCGTCGCAATGAACGAAACGTTCCCGGCGGGATGTTCCGCATCCCGCTCGAACGCATAGAGGTTATCTTCGCCTTCTTTCGGGCGACACCGAGAGCCGCTCGTCACCGGTTCCGCTTTTACTTCCTCTTCTTCAGCTGCCACTTCCTCAGCGGCTTCCACCGACCCCAGTTCCGCCAAACACGACCCGCCCACACCGCCCCGCGGACCTTTACCCAGACGCCCAGTCGACACGAAGTACACGTGCGAACCATCCTCAGAGACACGCGCCACACCCTGCACTTCACCACCCACAGAGCCACTGGACACAAGGCTCACATGCTCACCCTCCGGCGCATCGAAATCATACTCATACAAACTCATCCCCGAGGCGCCCGGCAACAATTCCTGCGGACTCAAAAAGAACACCTTCGACCCATCCTCAGATGCACCCGCAAACTCCGCCGCCGCCTTCACGCCCGTCTGACATTCCGCACACTGCTGCACCGTCGGCTCAGAAATCGGGACCGATTCGAGCCCATCGACACGTGCATACAATTCAGGAACTTCGGGCCCTTCCGACGCACCACATTCACCAGCAGCTTCAGCCGTGAAAAACACCCGCGCCCCATCCGCCGAAACCGCGTTATAGAGGTCGTACGCGAACTGGGAGCCAAGATACGTCGCACACGGACTAATCAGATGCCCTTCGCCGTTGACGCCCACGAGTTCTGGCCGCGCCTGACCCGTACCGGAATACTCATACAACGATTCTTTACCAGCCGTCGTGTCGCCGGGCCATGCCACACCAAGCTCGCGGGGATGTTCGATGCTGAAGAGGACATGCGAGAGGTTGGCCGACGCATCACGATAGTCAACAAACGATTTATATACGAACCCCTCAAATTCACCGCTCGGCGGACCAGCCACCGCCGACGGTGGAAGCATAGCTCCGACTTTCACCATCGACCCATCGGCTTCGCGGACATACAGATTCTCAGCCGCGATCGATTCCGACGGTGTACGCGCCACCCACAGCGTCGACGCGAGTTCGGGACTCGACGCATCCAATTTCTGCGCGGGAAACATCGACGCCGGCGGCGAGACTGCCGACACACTCCACCCCGAACCCGTGCGCGAAAGCTCATATGCACTGCCATGTACTTCCGGGTCGCTTTCGACACCCGCGAACGCGCCTAGCGTTTCCGCGAGCAGATTCGAACCGTTTTCGGCGAGATCGAGCGGCTCCAGTTCCGCAGCATCCTTGAACACCGGCGTCACCTGCTCATACCCACGACATTCCGGCATAAACGCCCTAAACCCCGACGACTCTTCATTAGGACACGCTTCCCCAGACGCAGTCGTCGCATCCCCCAATGCCAACGCACCATCCACAAACACTAGGGAACAAAAAAGGATGCCGAGCAACACGACACCCCACGACAAGCACCTCGACCGACGCGTCCCTTTCATCATGATCCCGAACCCCTCTCCTCATACATCCACATGGAGGCGAAACGACAGATAAAACGTGGGGTCCGAGCATGCAGCCCAGACCCCACACACCTCATGCTACCTATGACACTAGTGTGCAATAAATTACGGTAATGGACTCCACAGGATGTTTTCGTCCACACCGGTCGAGCTTGCCAGTAAGACTAACGCCGTGCCTGTCTGGATCGACGCGTCACCATTGGTAAGCTGTTTCGTTTTCGCGATTTTCCCGACACCAGCTGCGATTAACCACACTTCTTAATTGGCGTGGCTGGGAACCTAAGCTTCCAGGAAGTCGCTTCCTCCGGGGTTTGCCCTAATTCGATCTTTCCTTCAGCTGACGTATCTAACACCCATTCACCGACGACCTGACCCGACACCGGAGAAGTGGTAAGCGTGCAGCTCGTGCCGGTGAAGTGCAGGGTCACGAAGTTAGCGCCGCTCGACGGAAAGAACTCTTCCAGCAGCTGCTTACCACCACCGCCACCCGACACATTCTCCACCTGCTCCGATGTCAGTTTTTCTGTGATGATCGTTTCATTTTCCAGGTTGCAGTTCGGGGCACCGTTACCTTCCACCAACGAGCAACCTGTGAAATGGGTTATCTCGTGATCTTTACCCGGGGTGCCTTCTTCGGAACCTTCGATCGCAGCCTGTTCATCCGTCAGTTTGGAGCATTCGATCTTGACGCCTAGTTCGGCTGTAGTCAGCACGAAGTTTTGGACGACGTGAGCCGCGATCCCGTGCGTTTTGCCTTTCGCGAGTCTTACACCACCGATAGTAAAGGACGGCGCGGGCGAAATCGCCTCCGCCGAAGACGCAACCATCGCACCCAAAGCCAACACCGCCAGCAGTGAAACCCCTATCAATCTCAATCGTTTCATCTTCGCTATCTGCTCCTTAGCATCACGGAGCATCAAGACGACGAAGACCCTAGACAGCACTACGAAGCCTAGTGTCTACTACCAGGGCCGCAACCGGTGTTTTTGACTACCGGCCGCGATAATCGAACGCGACCAGGCACCAGAAACGCAGCCGCTGGCAAAACCAGCACCAGGACATCGCCACCATCAAAGGACTCCACATGCATCGTCCGTCTGCTCCTTTTTATTGGGAGCCACGGTCTAACAACTCGAGTCGGTCCACGCAATGGAAAATGGAGGCGTTGCCGGAGGAACAAAGTTCCGCAGAATGAACAATGTGCGGATAATAGCCTTTGGGCGAGACCGATCCGAGAAGTAGGACGGAGACATCGTGCGGGTCCACGCCGAATGATCCCGCGACGATGGGACGAGCCGACTACCGGGTTGGCGCTCTTATGGCTGCCTGAGCAATCCTGGGGCTTGATGGAGGCTTTGATCTCGCCCCACTTTGATGGAGGCGGGTGATGTGACCCTGTCGGCGTCGATGGGATGCGAAAGTCGGCGGCTAGTTGACGTGCCCACGTAGGTTGTGAACGGTTGAGGAGGCATCCGGGTCTCATCCGAGGCTGTGGGTCTGCGAAGGCTCACGACCTAGGAGGACCCGGATGCAGATCCACGGTAGAGCGAAGCTCGGACCGGCCGGTCGGCTGGCGTTGACACAGGCGGTGGCGGATGGGATGACGTTGAGGCAGGCCGCTGAGCGCTTCGGCGTCTCGGTGGCAACGGCTCATCGCTGGTGGCACCGGCGGCTGGATGCCACCTCGGATGAGATCGTCTCAGGCGTCTGGCTGTTTGACCGTTCCAGCCGCCCTCGGCACAGCCCTCGGTTGCTTGACGCGATCGAGCAGGAGCGCATCTGTGAGGCCAGGCGACATACCGGATGGGGACCACGACTCGTCGCCGGCAGAACCGGGCACCCTCACTCGACGGTGTGGAAGGTGCTGCATCGCCATGGCCTCTCTCGGATCAAGCGCTCGCCGCGTGAACCCGCGGGAGTGTCCGATGAAGTGTGTGAGGTCTGGGTGAACTGATCGGCTTGTGTGCTGACTCCGGTTCGTCGCGAAGCCCGTAGGGCGAGCGGCGATCCGGGGTCGGGCGCGGCCGGAAAGGATCCCCATGACTACTACCACGAAGAACACGAGATCCGCCACTATCGAGGGAGTGCTTGATGCTCGGAGGGACCAGGAGGACGCGCTTGACCGGCTCGCCGGGCTATTGCCGCGGGAGGAGCTCGAGGACGCACTGAAGGGCCTCGACGCGAGCGAGATCACGGGTCCCGGGGGCCTGCTGAGCCAGCTCGCCGGGAGGGTGATCGAGACCGCACTCGGAGCAGAGCTGAGCGACCATCTCGGCTATCTGCCGGGGCAGGCGCCTGCGGGCGGCGCCGGGAACGTCCGGAACGGGTCGACGGGCAAGACGGTGCAGACCGAGCTCGGCCCGGTCGACGTCAAGACCCCACGGGACCGTCACGGGACGTTCGAGCCGCAGCTGGTCGCCAAGCGCCAGACCCGGCTGGCCGGGCTGGACGAGAAGATCCTCGACCTGTACGCCGGCGGCATGTCGGTCCGCGACATCGAGAGCCACCTGCAGCGCCTCTACGGCACTACCGCGCTCGGCCGGGACACGATCAGCCGGGTCACCGACGCCGTGCTCGCCGACGTGCAGGCTTGGCGCACCCGGCCGCTGGAGCGGGTCTACCCGATCGTCTACCTCGACGCGCTGATGGTCAAGGTCCGCGAGGACCGCTCGGTCAGAACCCGCGCCTGCTACCTCGCGATCGGCGTGAGCGTCGACGGCGAGCGGGAGGTGCTCGGGCTCTGGTGGCAGGAGACCGAGGGCGCGAAGTTCTGGCTGGCGGTGCTGAACGATTTGCACCACCGCGGAGTTGAGGACGTCCTGATCTGCTGCGTCGACGGGCTGAGCGGGTTCCCCGAGGCGATCGAGGCCGTCTTCCCGCAGGCATGGGTCCAGACATGCATCGTTCACCAGATCCGCTCGAGTATGCGCTACGTCGCCTACCAGGACCGCAAGAGGGTCGCGGCAGCGCTGAAGCCCGTCTACGGCGCCATCAGCGCCGAGGCCGCCGAGCACTCCTTGGAGGCGTTCGATGAGCTCTGGGGCGCCAAGTATCCGATGATCGCCGCCTCCTGGCGAGAGCGCTGGGCCTACATCACCCCGTTCCTCTCGCTGCCCGCCGATCTCCGCCGGGCGGTCTACACAACGAACAGCATCGAGAACCTCAACCGCCAGATCCGCAAGAGCATCAAGACCCGCGGACACTTCCCCGACGAGCAAGCTGCGACCAAGCTCATCTACCTCGCGATCCTCCGCGCCGAGGGAAAGTGGCGGCAAGCCTACAACTGGAAAGGAGCACTACGAGGCCTCAAGATCCACTTCGGAGACCGACTACCAGACTGACCCATCAACCCAACGGCCCCGGCCTCACAATCGCGGTAGGGACCGCCGTTGCTGGCGGCCCCCCGCGCAGATCCCAGCGTGCGCGCTAGCGCACTGGGCTCCTGCCTTGGGTTCTGGCGTCAAAGCGCTGGTTTGGCCAAGGGTGCAGGATGCTCGCTGTGGGTAGCCATCGTTGCGTTATCCGGGCCATCCGTTCCCAGGTCATGCGGTGGCGTTGGCTGCGACGCCTGAGCGTGCGCATCCATAGCCTGATGACCGCGTTGCGGAAGGCCCCGAGCGCGTTGATATTGCCGGGCACAGCGTAATATCGGTAGTGCCCGGTAAGGACACTGGCAAGCCAGCGTCCCTGGACGGGGATTGGAAGATGAGCGCGCCTACGCATCTCAAACTTCAGCTCGCGTAGCTTCCTGCTCATCCGCTTCTTGATCGTGACCCTGCGTACCCTGAACTGTCCCACCTGGGTTTTCGCGCACAAGTGCGTGAAACCCAGGAACTGGAACGTCTTGGGCCTGCCGAGCCCGCGCTTGGCCCTGCGCTCAGCCGCATAGCTGCCGAACTCGACCAGGTGCGTCTTCTCCGGTGCGATCTCCAAACCGAACTCCGCGAAACGCTCGCGGACCCCGGCAAGGAAACGCTCGGCATCCGAACGATGTTGAAAGCCAGCAGCAAGGTCGTCAGCGAAACGCACCAGGATCACGTCCCCGCGTGCGTGACGCCGCCGCCACTGCTCTGCCCAGAGGTCCAGAACGTAGTGCAGAAAGACGTTAGCGAGCAACGGTGAAACCGAAGCTCCCTGCGCCGTTCCCATTCCTGTTCTTGACCACTTCCCGTCCTCGATGACTCCTGCCCTGAGCCATTTCTGGATCAGCCGCAGGACCCGTCGGTCCGCGATCCGGTGCTCCAAGAACCTCATCAACCAGCCCTGATCGAGCCGGTCGAATAGATCCTTGATGTCCAGCTTGAGCACCCAGTTCACCTTCTTGCGTTCGATCCCGACCGCGAGCGCGTCCAACGCATCATGCGGACTACGCCCAGGCCGAAACCCATACGAGAAACCCAGGAAATCCTCCTCATAGACAGCGTTCAACACCTCAGCCAGAGCCCGCTGGACGATCTTGTCCTCCAGCGCGGCGACCCCGAGCGGCCGCTGCCGCCCGTCCGGCTTCGATATAAACACCCTCCGAGCAGGTATCGCCCGGTACGCGCCCCTATGAACACGAGTATGAAGCTCCTTGAGATTCTCCTCAAGGTCATGCCCATACCCACGCCATGCCACCCCGTCAACCCCAGGAGCAGCATCCGGTCGGATCGACCGGTACGCCACCCTGAGGCGATCAATGCTGACGTGATGCAAAAGCGCAGTGAACCGTGCCTGCTTGTCCTTCTCTGCTACTCGACGCACACGATCCAGATCACTGCTCACGCTCACTCCGGCTCTGAGTCCGGGGCGCGTTTCACTGGCCGTGTTTCCCTTGGCCGGCCCCCTTTCCTCCACCACCTCCGCAGCTGCGTCAGCAGCATTGTTCGGCAGCTTCGCAGGTACTACGAGGCCGTCTGACTGCCCATGATCGTTCATTGAGGGCTTACCACCACAGTGTTCCCCTCACGGACCTAACCCGGCTACACCACCCCGCGAACAAACGACGAGGCATCCAAGCCGAACAGGCCAACCACGGGCCCTCCCGGTTCTCGCGCATGAGGACTTTCCTACGTGCCTGAGCTCCTCTGACCGCGCCAGGTCCCCGCATGGCTCGCGCTAGCGCCACACCGAGCATCGCCTTCCGCCACTGTGACAGCGTCGGCACCCAGATCCGAATATCGCGGCTCAATCGCCCCGCCCGCAGAACCCCTGTCAACGCTTCGCACGCATCCTCACGGATACCTACGCATGACTCAGGGCCGTCACGGATCGCTACTCCTTCAACGTAGAGAACTTCCATCTCCTTCCTCATGCCGGTTTATCCCGGCGCACCACAGAAAATCGGACACCCTCGAACCCGCCCGACGCTATGAGTGGCCGTGCCCGGGAGATCTGCTGCACATGGACACTGCGCGCCATGCGCGCTTTGAGCGGCCAGGGCACGCCGTGACTGGAGTCCGCGACCAGACGGGTGCCGAGAAGCGCGCGGCCGAGAAGCGCGCGGGCCGGGGCTATGACTTCGCTCACGCGGTCATCGATGATCATTCCCGCCTGGCCTACGTCGAGCTGCTCGACGACGAACGAGCAGCAACGGTCACCGCGTTCACCAAGCGAGCACTCGACTGGTTCACCGCCCGTGGCATCCACGCCAAGCGCCTCATGACGGACAACGCCTGGGTCTACATCAAGAACCAGTCCCTACACGAGCTGCTTACCGCCCGAGAGATCAAGCACCTACGCACTAAGCCCTACCGGCCCCAGACAAACGGGAAGGTTGAGCGCTTCCACCAGAGCATGGCAAGAGAGTGGGCGTACGGTCTCAGCTACCGCTCACACCACCACCGCAACCAAGCCCTGCCACACTGGCTCGAGCACTACAACACGCGCAGACCACACTCAGGGATCGAGAACCAGCCGCCCATCAGCCGCGTTCACAACCTCCATGGGCAGGACAGCTAGTCGTTGTGATTGGTATCGAGCCCTCGAAGAGTTCGGCTGTCAGCGTATACGAAGGTGATGCGGTCTCTTCAAGGGAACAAACCACACACACAGAGACGGCCCCACCCGCGCCACCGCCCACACCACGCCAAGCGCTACACCTCAGCGGCAGGACAAACGATCCGGTAATCGCAGATCGAGCATGCGGAGCGCGAGGGCGTGGGCTCGAACTCCTGGGCAAGAATGCCCTCCCCGACCTCGAGCACGACATCCTTGACGGACTCGGCATCCCGCTCGTCACGCGAGACGGGGACCTTGAGGTCGTCGAGCACGTAGTAGTAGGCCTGCTGGGAGCAGTCGAGCTTCCAGTCTTCGCGCGCGGCGAGCGCGTAGAGCGAGAGCTGGATGTCGTCCTGTAGCTGCTCGGCAGTCTTGGGCCGCGAGGTCTTGTAGTCGATCAGCTCATAGCCGGTGTCGCCGCCGAGCCGGTCGACGCGGTCGACGCGACCGCGCACGTGATGCGGACCAAGCCGGAAATCGAACTGCCGCTCGAACCAGACGGGCTGTGAGTCCTGTCCGTGCAGCCGCGCGTGGTAGCGCGTGAGCGCGGCGCAGGCCTTGTCCTGCAGGTCACGGTCGCGCTCGCTGTCGCCGAAGCCGGCGCGCCGCCAGCGCGCGTCGAGCAGCTCGAGCAGCTGGGCGAGCGTCTGGCCGCCGTCGGAGTGGTAGCGCTCGAGCACCTGGTGCACGACGATGCCGAAGCGTTGGTGCACTGTCTGCTCGGTGGGTATGCGCAGGACGCGCGCGAACTTGTAGCGCAGCGGACAGGCGCGGTAGGTCTGGATGTCGGAGGCGGACAGCGCAAGCCCGATCCCCCTGCGGGGCAGGAACGGGCCAAGCGAGTGCTCGTCGCGGGGCGCGATGGCCTGCGCGCGGGCACGATCGTCGCCGTCGGCATCGCCGTCGACGCTGAGCAGCATGTCGTCGAGCGTCGATGTCTGCAGGATCTCGCGCTGCAGCGGGGTGGCGGCGGCGAGCAGGCGCACGTTGACGTCGGCAAGCGCGTCGGCGAGGCTCTGCCCGTCTGGGCGCTGCAGCACGGCTGACAGCTTGAGCAGCTCGAGATAGCGCACGACGCCGTGGGAGATGTCGAGGTCGGTGTCGAGCCGCAGCTCGCCGAGGCGCCCGCCGATGCGGGTAACCCCGTCGAGGACCTCCTCGCGCAGGAGCCGCAGCGTGTCGGCGAGCCGACCTGCGGGCTCGTCCGGGTCGGCCTCGACGTGATCATCATCGCCGGCATCCTCATCGGCCGCTTGTGCAGCGGCGGGGACCGCCGGCTGCTGGGCACTGCGCCCGTCTGCGGACGGCCCGGGCACGACGGTGGCCAGATGGCGGACGAGATCGCGGGTGCTGGCGCCGGGCGTGGCGCGGACGAAGTCGGCGGCCAACGCCCGCAGCCGCTGCAGGCTGGCGCGCTGCTCGGCGGCGTCCTCTGGTGCGAGCAGCCCGCGCCCGCGCACGCCGAGGCGCTCGATCAGACCTCCGATGAAGACGTCGGGGGCAAGCGTGTCGAGCTCGCCGGCGGCGGCGCGGTGCAACACCAGGAACCGTTGGATTCGTTCTCGCGCCTCGGGCGGCACCTGGGGCGCCTCGATGGCGGCGTCGAGCCCGAGGACGAGGTCCAGCTTGCGCCGGCGCGCGACCTGGATGACGCGTGCGAGCGCGACCTGGCGCAGCTCGATCGGCGGCCTGGCGAGTGCGCGCACGACGGCGGCAGCATCCTGTGGATCGACGAGCAGTCGCATCCAGGCGAGCACGTCGCGCACCTCGGCACGCTTGAGGAACGCACCCGCCTGTTCGTCGCCGGAAGCGGCCCTCGACTCCTGGGCCGGCGAGCCATTGGGCGGCGCGGGCGCGATCCTGGAGCCAGACACGCTGTCAAGGATACGCGTGAGGTTTATCGGAGCACCTCCAAGCGTGGCTACGCTGGAGTGATGGACACGATCGATTGGGGCACAGCCCAGAGGATCGGTGAGCTGATCGCGGGCTCGCCGCCGTTCGGAGGCGTACGTGCCACCACGGTGGAGCCGCTGACGCGCGAGTTCGCTGGAAAAGTTGGCGCCTACAGCGGCCTGGAGATCTCAGGCGAGCTGCCGGCGCTCGAGCTGGTGGACCGCCCGGGCTGGATCGCTGCGAACCTGAAGGGCATGCGCCCGATGCTGGCGCCGCTGACGGACGCGATGGGCGCCGGCAAGGGTCCGTTTGCGGGGCCGTTGCGCTCGGCGTCGGGCCTGCTGATGGGCGTGCAGGTGGGGGCGCTGGCAGGCATGCTCTCCCAGCGGGTGCTGGGCCAGTACGACCTGGCGCTGCTGGACGCGACGGTGACGCCACGGCTGCTGCTGCTGGCTCCGAACCTGGCCCAGGCGGCAGGCGCGCTGAACGTGGACCGCGACGAGCTGGTGCTGTGGGTGAGCATCCACGAGATCACGCATGCGGTTCAGTTCACAGGCGCGCCATGGCTGCGCGAGTACCTGGGCGGGATGCTCAAGGAGCTGATCGACGGGCTGCAGGTGACGCTCGGCGGGCGCGCGTCGGGCGAGGATGGGAGCACCGCCGAGCAGGACGGCAACGGCGGCTTGGGCGGCTGGATGCCTAGCCTGCCCAAGATTCCCGACCAGGCCGAGCTGCGCCAGATGGTCGAGCGTGCTCGCCGCGGCGAGCTGTTGCGGTTGACGCTCGGCGAGGATCGCTGGGCGCTGGTCGAGCGGATGCAGGCGGCGATGTCGCTGATCGAGGGGCATGCCGAGCACGTGATGGACGAGGTCGGCGCCGAGGTGCTGCCGTCACTGCCACGGTTGCGTGCGGCGATGAACCATCGCCGCGAGAACCGCGGGCTGCCGTGGCGGGTGCTCGAGCGGCTGCTCGGCCTGGAGCTGAAGATGAAGCAGTACGAGATGGGGCGGCGCTTCTGCGACGCGGTCGTGGACGCCGGCGGCTCGCAGGCGCTGGCGCTGGCATGGAGCGGGCCGGAGGCGCTGCCGACCCCGGCCGAGCTGGAGGACCCATCGCTGTGGATTGCCCGCGTGCCTGGGGCAAGCCCCGCGGGCAGCCCGACGTAGAGGCGCGCCAGCCAGGATACGTCAACGTTCCCTTGCATTGGTAATCTAATGCCATGCGTGTTGCCATTGACCGAGTTGGGCGTTTGGTTGTTCCAAAGGCCCTGCGAGAGGAGCTCGGGGTGCATGGCCCGACCGACTTGGAGCTGACTGCCTCCGACGGACGACTCGAGCTGACGGTCGCTGACGTGCCGGCCCATGTGGAGGAACGGGGAGGCTTCCCCGTGATCGTTACGGATCGACCGATGGAGCCGATGAGCGCAGAGGAGGCTCGCACGGCGGTCGAGCGCGTCCGACGGTGATCGCGCCCGACTCGAGCGTCGTGATCGCGGCTCTCGCGCCGTGGCACGAGGCTCACCGCGCGGCCCGCTCCGCGCTCTCGGAAGGCGAGGCTCGCCTACCGGCCCATGTCGCCTTCGAGACGACGTCGGCGCTCAGCCGCATGCCCGAGGGGCGCCGGATAGCACCTGCCGTCGTTTTCGAGGCGCTGGAGCGAGGCTTCGTGCAGCCGTGGCTCGCGATCGACGCCGGCGGCCTGCGCGAGGCCCTCCGCAGAGCTGTCCAGGCGGGAGTGCGCGGCGGCGCCGTGTACGACGCGCTGATCGCAGCGACCGCCGGGGCCCATGGCGCCGAGATGCTGAGCTCCGATCGACGAGCTCTGCCGACCTACCGCGCGATGGGCGTCGACGTCAAATTCGTCGCTGCGCCAGCGCCTTAGGCCCCAGGCTCCGGGCCGAACGCACGTTCCGCTTGTTACAAGCTTGGTCACGCAGATGGCCCGTGATTACAGGGTTTTCACGTCCTGCTACGATCGCGGTGTAACGATCTCTCCCAGGCGGGTTACAAACAGGTGTTCGGTTGCTGAAGGACAGCGACCAGCCCAAACGAACAGCCCCTATCAGCCATTCCTCGCAGCCGGCGAGGAAGAGACAGGAGACCCACCAGATGCCAACCGCACCCAAAGCTTCCCCCGCCGGGTCCAAAGCCCGGACCAAAGCGGCCAGGAAACCAGCTGCCGCGAAAGCAACGACCGCACGTCGGACCGCTGCCAGTGGCAGCACGCAGGCCAAGTCAACTCGCGCCAAGGCGGCACGCACACGTGCCACCCACACCGGCGAGCGCGCCGTTCGCCAGGCCCAGACGGCGACCCGCGACACGGCTGACGTGTTCGGCGACTACGCCGAGCGTGCAGTGCTGATTCCTGTCGGCGCCGCCCTGATCGCCCGCGAGCGTGTGGTCTCGACGGTCAGCGACACGATCTCGGTGTACTCCTCCCCGACCAAGGCACAGGCGCAGCTGCGCCGCTTCGAGCGCCGTGGCGTCACCGCCCGCAACCGGCTCGAGCGCGAGGTTCGCAAAGCCCGCGTGCGCGTCGAGCGCGAACTGCGCCAGCGTCGGCGCAGCATCGAGAGCACGGTCAGCGAGTTGGACGAGCGTCGCGAGGCACTGGTTCCGGACCTCGCCAACCGCGTCCCCGAGCTTGCCAACCGAGTCCAGGAGCGCATCCTCAGCCTCGTCTGAGCCAAGAGCTTCCCCCGCCCGGCCCGGAGAGGCCGGTAGCGGGAAAGTCTGCCGGCCTCATATCCCGCCGGCAGTAGTAGCACCCTCTCCTCCCCTCGACCCGCGGGCGGTCCCCACCGCCCGCGGGTCACTTTAAGGGCCCAAGCGCGCTGAGGTAGTCGGGAACAAAAAGCCAATTCGCTCGCTTCATCCCAATAGTCAGAACTAAAATAAGGACGTGCTTCGCGGGGGGCAGATCGATGACGAGACTCGTGGCCGGGGGACGGTGTCACGGAGTCGGCGTGGATGGACGCCGCTCGCCCGCGCCCTCACAGCGGCAGGCGATCACTGGACTTTGATGATCGCGCTGACGCTTGCCAACGGCAGGATGCGCGTGACCCAGCTGCAACGGCGGCTGCCGGGAGTCAGCGCGGGGGTGCTCGATCGTTACGTGCAGCAGATGATCGTGCTGGGGCTGGTGACCCGCACGCGCTTCAAAGAGATGCCGCCGCGGGTCGAGCTGGAGCTCACCGATGCGGGACGCGAGCTGCTGCCGGTGGCGGGCGTGCTCGCGCGGTGGGGCGCGCGACACCTATGGTCGGAGCCACGCGAGCACGAGCGGGTCGACCTCGACGCGTTGCTGTACCTGCTGCCGATGCTGCTCGAAGAGAGCTCCAGCCTACCTACAGGGTCGATCGAGGCGATCGTGGAGGACGCCGATTCGCCCGTCCGTCGCCACTACGTAGTCGAGCAGGGACGCCTGCGGATCGACGACCGCATAGACGACTACGCCGAGGATGCGCCCGACGCCGCCAGCCGGCTGAACGTGAGCGATCCTAGGTCGGCGGCGATCCACGGAGACGCTGGTGCCTGGATCGCCGCGCTCGGTCCGGCGGCCGACTATCTGCGCTTGCGTATCACCGGCGATCAGCGCCTTGCCGAGCGCATCCTGGATGCGCTCGGCTGGCAGCTGCGCCAGGGTTTGGCACAATGGCCGCGTGACCGACACGACTGAGATCCGCCGGGCCCTGGAGGTAGTGATCGATCCTGAGCTGCACCGCTCGATCGTGGAGCTCGACATGGTGCGCTCGATCGACGTCAGTCCCAACGGCGTGGTCGACGTGACCGTGTCGCTGACCACGCCTGGCTGCCCCATCAAGGGCCACTTCCAGACGGGCGTCGCGCAGGCCGTACAGGCGCTAGAGGGCGTCACGCACGTCAACGTGTACTTCGACGTCCTGTCAGACACCCAGAAGCAGGCGCTGCAGCAGAAGCTTGGGCGCGGCAGCCTGCCGGCAGGCGCGCTGGCGCAGGTCGCCAATGTGCTGTGCATCGGCTCCGGCAAGGGCGGCGTCGGCAAGTCGACGCTGACGGCTAACCTTGCGGCGGCCTTGACCGCTGAAGGCAAGCGTGTGGGCGTGCTGGACGCCGACGTTTGGGGCTACTCGATCCCACGCATGTACGGTCTGGGCGCCACGCGCCCAGATGTCTCGGCGCAGCGCAAGATCATCCCGCTGGTGGCCCACGGCGTGAAGGTGATGTCGATCGGCTTCTTCGTCGAGGAGGACGCCGCCGTGGTGTGGCGCGGGCCAATGCTGCACAAGGCCCTCACGCAGTTCTTGCAGGACGTCGAATGGGGCATGCTGGACTACCTGCTCGTCGACCTGCCCCCTGGCACGGGTGACGTGTCGATGACGCTCGCGCAGCTGCTGCCCCAGGCGCAGTTCATGATCGTCACCACCCCGCAGCAGACCGCACAGAAAGTTGCCCGCCGCTCGGCGCACATGGCGCACAAGGTGGACCTGGAGATCGGCGGCGTGATCGAGAACATGTCGAGCTTCACGACCCCCTCGGGCGAGCGCTTCACGATCTTCGGCGAGGGCGGCGGGCAGGAGCTCGCGGACGAGCTCGACGTGCCGCTGCTCGGCAAGGTGCCGCTGACGATGCCGCTGCGCGAGCAGGCCGACGGTGGTGTGCCGCTCGTGATCGAGGACCCTGACGACCCGGCCGCACAGGCGATCCGTCAGGTAGCCCGTGGTTTGATCGCAATGACGCCATATGAGCTGCCTGTGCTGCCGCTCGTGGAGGTCGCGCCCGCTGCTCCCACGCCGGCGGAGAGCCAGAAGCCCGTGGGCATGTCGCTGCCGATGGCCTGAGCCGCAGCGCCGCTCGACAGCCGCGTTTTCGAGTCCGAGACAATCGGCGAAATCACTGGCATGGTGGCATTCCAGGACGTAGAGTCGCGCCGTTCCTTGATCGCTCGACCTGATCGATCTCTCTACTCGTCCTGCACCTGCGAAGGAGGCTCAGCGCCGGTATGCCTTACAGACGTCGCATTCTTCTCCTCCTTCTCCCGCTCCTCGTTGGTGTCCTGATCGCCGGCTGCGGCAGCGGCGGTTCGAGCCCACAGCAGAAGCTGGTCGCCGAAGCGGACCCGATCTGCGCCAGCGCCAGCGCTAAGCGCGCCGAAGCCAATGCGCGCCTCGGTACGGTCACCTCGCTGTCCAGCCCGACGGTCCTGAAGATCATCGGGCAAACGGCGCCGAGCGTCAGCGCCTACGAGAGCGAAGCTGTCTCGAAGCTGCGCCGGCTGAAGGCGCCGGCTTCGCTGACGACCGACTGGCAGACGATGCTCACGGGCCTGCAGCAGCTGGCTAACGCCACCGCGCAGATCGGCAGCTACGCTCGATCGAAAGACGTCCCTGCGGCGGAAAAGGTGATCGCGAGCAGTAAACGCACTCGCGAACAGCTTCGTGTGATTGCGGGCCGCGACGGCTTCAAGAACTGCGGGCACGCCGACTGACGCTCGTTGCTGGGGCTCGGTCATTGCCCAGGGGCGCCGCTAACGTGTCGCAGGCGAACGCTCGAGCGCGCAACCCGCGCCTGCGCTCGCTTGACAAGTGCGTGCCACCTGGGAGGATCGTCTTTCCAATGCCTGTACAGGATCAAGAGGAGGAGCAGGACGACCGGGCGCAGCCGGCTGCGGGCGTCGACGCGGTCGCATCGTCCCCGGAGGGGGAATTCGACGAACGTCGCGCGAAGATGGAGCGGCTGCGCGCGGAAGGCGTCGACCCGTACCCGGCGGTCAGCCTGTGGGGGCGGCGCACGCGCATCGTGGAGGTGCTGGAGGCCCACGACCCGGCGGCGCTGGAGGCGGGGGCGCATCGGGACATGCGTTACCTGGTGGCGGGCCGGCTGATCTCGCGCCGCGGGCACGGCAAGACGGCGTTCCTCGACCTGCGCGACTTGTCGGGCACGATCCAGGTGGTGTTGCGCGTGGACTCGCTGGGGCAGGAGGCCTATGACCGCATCATCGGCCTGGACATCGGCGACATCGTGTCGGTGGATGGCTGCGTGTATGTGACCCAGCGCGGGCAGCTGGCGCTGGAGGCGATCGAGTGCACGCTGCTGACGAAGACGCTGCGCCCGCCGCCGGACAAGCACCACGGCCTGGGCGACACGGGCACGCGCTACCGCTACCGCGAGCTCGACCTGATCGCCAACGCGGACACGCGGGAGCTGTTCATCACGCGCAACAAGATCATCCTGGCGATCCGCGAGTGGCTGGCGGAACGACACTTCGTGGAGATTGAAACGCCGGCGCTGCAGTCGCTGGCGGGCGGCGCCGGCTCGCGGCCGTTCACCACGCACCACAACGCGCTTGACCGCGACCTGTACCTGCGCATCTCGGTGGAGCTGTTCCTCAACCGCTGCATCGTCGGCGGCATGGAGAACGTGTACGACATGGGCAAGGTGTTCCGCAACGAGGGCATCTCGCCGAAGCACTCACCGGAGTTCACGATCATCGAGTTCATGTGCGCGTACTCGGACTACAACGACGTGGCGACTGTGACCGAAGAGATGTTCCGCGACGTCGCCCAGCGCGCGCTGGGCCGTACGACGATCAAACGGAATGGCGAGGAGATCGACCTGGCGAAGCCGTGGCGGCGGGTGACTATGCGCGAGCTGATCCTCGAGCGCTTCGGCCTTGACTTCATGGAGTCCACACGCGAGCAGCTGGCTGAGGTGCTGGATGAGCCGATGGACCCTGCGGCGACGTGGGCTGAGGTGGTGGCGGACATCTACTCGGAGAAAATCGAGTCGACGATCAACCAGCCGACGCACGTGTTCGACTTCCCGCTGGAGCCGTTCCCGATCACCAAGCGCCACGCGGTGCACCCGGAGCTGGGCGAGCACTTCGACGCGGTCATCGGCGGCATCGAGCTGGTCAGCGGCGACACGGAGCTGAACGACCCTGTCGATCAGTGGCAGCGCTTCGTCGATCAGCGCAAGCGGCGCTTGATCGACGACGAGGACGTGCCGCACCCCAACGACGAGGAGTACGCGCGGGCGATCGAGTACGGCTACTCGCCGACGGCCGGCGGCGGCATGGGGGTGGACCGCCTGGTGATGATCCTGACCGAACGCGACACGCTGCGCGAGGTAATCCCGTTCCCGATCGTCAGGGAGCTGCGGTGAGCGCCTCCAAGCTCGACCTGGACCCGGGCGTGATCGCTGCCTGCCGCGTCGCCGCCGAGCAGATCGCGGCGCAGGTGGCCGAGCAGATCGCGGGGCGCACGACGGTGTCGGTGGAGCGCAGCGTGACAAGGCTGTTGGGGATGGACGGCGCCGACGGCCTGGAGGTACCGCTGCCGAACGTGCTCGTGGATCACGTGCACGACGGTGGCGGCCTCGGCCGCGGCGTCGCTTACTGGATCGGCAACGCGATGCTGCAGACGGGCCGCTCGCCGCAGCAGATCGCCGAAGCGGTCAGCGCCGGCGAGCTGGACCTGTTCGCGCTGGCATCGGGGGAGACGGCGGAGGAGACGGCGATCCGCGAGCGCGTAACGGAGGAGTGCGCGGCGCGCCTGCGCGAGATCCGCGGGCGCTTCGACCAGCGACGGGCGATGCGCGAGCGGCTGGAAAGCAACAGCTCGGCGTCCACGCCCCCCACACCCCTGCGCTATGTGCTGACGGCGACGGGCGACGTGTATGAGGACGTCGTGCACGCGAAGGCGGTGGCGCAGGCGGGCGGGGACATCGTGGCGGTGATCAGATCGACCGCTCAGAGCCTGCTGGACTACGTCCCGTATGGCCCGACGACGGAGGGCTACGGCGGCACGTTCGCGACGCAGGCGAACTTCAAGATCATGCGCGAGGCGATGGACGAGTGGTCTGAGCAGCACGGGCGCTACGTGCGCCTGTCGAGCTTCTGCTCGGGTCTGTGCATGTCGGAGATCGCGGCGATGGGCGCGTGGGAGGGCTTTGACAACATGGTCAACGACGCGCTGTACGGGATCCTGTACCGCGACATCAACATCGTCCGTGGCCTGATCGACCAGCGTGTGTCGCGCATGATCAACGGCTGGTTCGGCGTGGTCATCAACACGGGCGAGGACAACTACCTGCGCACGGCCGATGCTGTGGAGGCGGCGCCATCGGTGACGGCGTCGCAGTTCATCAACTACCAGCTGGCGCGGGACTCGGGTGTGCCGGATGCGCAGATCGGCCTGGGCGACGCGTTCGAGATCGATGTCCCGGTGACCAACGGGCTGCTGTACGAGTGGGCGCAGGCGCAGCTGACGCGGGAGCTGTTCCCGGACTGCCCGGTCAAGTACATGCCGCCGACGAGGCACATGGACGGCAACTTGTTTCGCACGCACGCGGCGGACGCGCTGTTCAATTTGGTGACGATCGCCACCGGCCAGGGCATCCAGACGATCGGCGTGCCGACGGAGGGGATCTTCACGCCGCACATCCACGACCGTGTGCTGGGGCTGCAGAACGTCGACTATGTGTTCAACGCTGCGCGCGACCTGGGCGAGGAGATCGAGTTCAAGCGCGGCGGCATCATCCAGACCCGCGCGCAGCAGGTCCTGGCGGGCGCGCACGAGCTGCTCGAGCGGATCGCCCAGACGGGCCTGTTCACGGCGATCGAGCAGGCGACGTTCGGTGACGTCAGCCGCAAGCTCGACGAGGGCCGCGGCATCGACGGGATCATCGACACCGAGGAGGGCTACTTCAACCCGATCGTGGAGCTGATGCACGAGCTGAGCCATGCGTGACGCCGTGGACCTGACGGCCGTGAGGCCATATGCCGATCACATCGGCGATGGCCTGGTGCAGATGAGCTTCACGCTGCCGGTGCCGTACTCGCTGGCGGCGCGCAGGGCGGCGCTCGAGCTGGCGGGCACGATGGGCTTCGTCGAGCCGGAGGTCGTCCACTACGAGCAGCTGACGGAGGGCTACACGTACTTTGTGATGTACGGGCGCTGCACGCAGACGGTGGACTTCGACGCGCTGCAGGGCGAGGGCTTTGACATCGAGTACATGGGCGAGGATGAGATCGAAGCCTTTGCGCAGGAGCACCTGGGGCGCAAGATCGTGGTGGTGGGCGCCAGCACCGGCTCGGACACGCACAGCGTGGGCATCGACGCGATGCTCAACCTGAAGGGCTATCACGGCCACCACGGCCTGGAGGGGTACCGTTCGTTTGAGACCCACAACCTGGGCAGCCAGGTTCCCAACAGCGTGCTGTTGGCGAAGGCGATCGAGGTGGACGCCGACGCGATCCTGGTCTCTCAGACGGTCACCCAGCAGAACCTGCACGTGCACAACCTGACGGAGCTGGTGGAGATGGTCGAGGCGGAGGGCAGGCGCGGCGAGATGATCCTCGCCTGCGGCGGGCCGCGCGTGTCGAACGAGCTGGCGAAGGAGCTTGGCTATGACGCGGGCTTCTCCAAAGGCACAGAACCGCATCACCTGGCGACGTTCATCGTGCGCGAGCTCGCCGCCCGTGCCGAGTCGCCCGCCCGCGCCGAGTCGCCGGCGCAGGCGGCGTCGGTCGCCAAGTCCGCGAGCGGCTGAGGCGATGACGCTCAGCGAGCTGACCGCATCGGACCGGCGCCTGGCGCTGGTGGGGCTCGCCAAGAACACCGGCAAGACGGTGGCGCTGGCGGCGCTGCTGCGCGAGCTTCAGGACGAAGGCCGCTGCGTGGGCGTCACCTCGGTGGGTCGCGACGGCGAGGAGCACGACGTGATCGACGCTCGTATTGAGAAGCCTCGCGTAAGCCTGGTGCCGGGGAGCCTGGTGGCGACGACGGACGGCTTGCTGCGGGCGAGCGGTATCCCCCACGACTTGCTCCAGGACACCGGCGTGCGCACCCCCCTTGGCAGGGTGCTAGTCGCGCGGCTGACAGGCGCGGGGACGATCGAGGTGGCCGGCCCGAGCGCGGCGGCAGACGTGCGCGCGGTCAGCGACGCGATGCTCGCCCACGGCGCCGAGCAGGTGCTGATCGACGGGGCGGTCGATCGGCGAGCGGCGTCCTCGCCGGAGGTGAGCGACGGTCTGGTCATGTCCACGGGTGCGGTGCTCGACCGCGACGTCGCCGAAGTCGTGTTACAGACGCGCGACGCGGTTGACGTGGTGCGCCTGCCGAGCGTCGATGACTCCTCTGAGGCGGGCCGGCGGCTGCGGCAGCTGGCCGGTGGCGGCACTGACGGCATTGACGGCAACCGGCCCAGCAGCCGGCCAAGCCTGCTCGTGAGCGAGGACCTCGAGCCTACGCCGCTGCCGCCGCGTTTCGTGCTCTCCAGCGAGCCGGAGCACGTGGCGGAGCTGCTCGACGCCAACCCAGCGGCGCGCTGGCTGCTCGTGGCGGGTGCGCTGCCTGACCGGTTCCTGCGCAGCCTCGTGCACGCGGTGCACCGGCGCCGGCGCGAGCTGGTGGTGGTCGTCGCTGACTCGACGCGGGTGTTCCTGTGGAAACGCGGCCCGCACTGGTATGGCCGCCAGGGTGTGCAGCTGCAGACGCTGAACCCGATCGCGCTGCAGGCGATCACGGTCAACCCAGTGGCGCCGCAGTCGCACAGCTTCGATTCCGCGGAGCTGCGCGAGCTGCTCGCAGAGGCGATCTCGGACGTGCCGATCTTCGACGTGCTGCACCCTGACTATGCGCGCGTGCATCAGCCGGCCCCTGCCGCGTAGCTGACAAGCGCCGCAGGAACCGAGACGGAGACATCAGGGCCGGCCATGAGGCCGCGTGGATGCGCTGGCAAGGGCACTTCGCGTCTGGCCCTTGACCACTTCCCCGTAGTTCGTGAGAGTGGCCTTGTTCTGAACTTTCGGACGCGCTGCTGCCTGCGGGAGCACCCGCTCGTGTCGGTATCGAGATCACATGGGCCTACCCGATGAACACGATCACTGACAGCAGCGAAGGGCGGTAGAACGAATGGGTGTGAAGGTTGCGCTCGCGGCGGGGCTTGCGCTCATCGGCATCGCGATTGCCCTGACGCTGCTGGGCTCGCCGATAAGCGTCGCGCGTACGAACGGCGTCCCCCAAGACCAAGCCACGCTTGCCATCGCCCAGCGGGGCGCCGGCTACTGCCAGGCGCACGAACTGCTCCCTCCGGACACCTCAGCGATCCGGCTGGCGTTGAGCGCCACTTCCGGCCCGCGCGTGCGAGTCTCCGTCAGCTCCGCCGGACGGGCTGTCACCGACGGTGTGCGAGACGCCGGCTGGACGACGCGGGGCGTGACCGTCGCGGTGACACCCGTGCCTCACGCCGTACCCGAGGCAACGGTGTGCGTCTCGTTTCCGGCGAACAACGAAACGGTCGCCCTGTACGGGGAGGCGACATCGCCTGCCGTTGCGGCGAGCGCTGGCCGGCGGGCGCTTGCAGGCAGGTTCTGGATCGAATACCTGCGCCCGGGCAAGCGCTCGTGGGCGTCGCTGGTGCCGTCGATCGCCGCCCGCATCGGCCTCGGTCGCGCTGCCGGCGGGAGCACCTGGATCGTGTTTGTGGCGCTCGCGCTGATAGCGGCTGTGGCAGTCCTCGCGTCGAGCCTCCTCATCGGTGAGCTGCGATGAGCAGGCTGCTGCCACGACTGCCGCGAGCGGGCTTGATCTGCGCGCTGATCGCTTGCTTGAACGCTGTGTGCTGGTCGATTGTCTCTCCCCCCTTCGAGGTTCCGGACGAGCCCGCGCATTTCGCCTACGTCAAGCAGCTCGCCGAAACGGGAAGACTGCCGTCGTCCGGTGCAGAAGTGGACTCACCTGAAGAGATCGCCGCGCTCGTGGGCCTGCACTACGACGAGGTTCGCGAGCAGCCGCAAGGCCACACGATCGCCTCGCAGAGCGAACAGGCCGAACTCGACCACGATCTCGCGCTGGGCGCCAAGCTCGGCACGAAGGGCAGCCGCTCCGCTGGGGTGGCGGCGTCGGAGCCGCCGTTGTACTACGCGCTCGAGGCGATTCCCTACAGCCTCGCTCGCGGCGGCACGCTGCTCGATCGCCTGCAGCTGATGCGGCTGGTGTCGGCCCTGCTGGCGGGCCTCACGGCGCTGTTCGTGTTCTTGTTCGTACGCGAGACGCTGCCAGGAGAGCCGTGGGCGTGGGCTGTCGGCGGCCTGGCGGTAGCGCTCGCGCCGCTGCTCGGGTTCATGTCCGGTGCCGTGAACCCAGATGCGGCGCTGTTCGCGGTGTCGGCGGCGATGTTCTACGCGCTGGCGCGAGCGTTCCGGCGCGGGCTCGGCACGCGCGGGGCGATCGCGATCGGAGCGCTGATGGCGATCGGCTTCTTGACGAAGCTGAACTTCATCGGCCTAGTCCCGGGCGTGCTCGCCGGGCTGATCGTGCTGAGCGTCCGCACCACACGCGTGTCCGCTCGCTCGGCTTACCGGCTCCTGGCGCTGGCGCTCGGTATCGGCTTCAGCCCCGTTGCCGCGTATGTGACGGTCAACGCGCTGTCCAATCACGCGCTGCTTGGCTTGCTGTCGACGGCGATAAATGCCGCACACGGCTCTGTCTTTGGGCGTATCGACTACATCTGGCAGCTGTATCTACCGCGGCTGCCGGGCACGGTCAACGACTTTCCCGGCCTCTTTACCACGCAGCAGGTGTGGTTCGACAGGTACGTCGGGCTGTACGGCTGGCTGGATACGACCTTCCCAGGCTGGGTCTACAGTGCCGCGCTGATCCCTGCGGTGGCGATCGCGTTGCTCTGCGGCCGTGCGCTGGTGCTAAGCCGCGCGGCGCTGCGGAGCCGCGCTGTCGAGCTCGCCGTGTACGTGGCCATGGGTATCGGCGTGTTGGTGCTCGTCGGACTGTCCTCGTATCACACCTTCCCGGAACACGACGCTGAATTCGCCGAGGCACGCTATCTACTACCGATGCTTGCGCTGCTCGGCGCAGCTCTCAGTCTTGCCGCGCGTGGCGCGGGGCGCCGCTGGGGCCCGATCGCCGGCACGCTGATCGTCGTCCTGTTCCTGGCGCACGACATCTTCAGCCAGCTGCAGGTCGTCGCCCGCTACTACGGCTGATCCGCTGGCGCTGTCTTCGGCTGATGCGCTGCCACCGTCTTCGGCTGACGCGCGTCTACAGGAGACACGCGAGCGAGAGCTTCGCGCGTGTCTCCATCCGCGAGCACCGGGCCGGCGATGATTCTCCGAACCAGGAAGATCGGCGTTTGCAGCAGGCAATCGACAGATGAGCGTGTGCGCGAGCCAACGTGCACACGCTGGGCCGCGGGCGCTGCTTGACGGCCATCCCGTCGATCGATGATAGTCACCGTGTTCCGTCGTTCAGGCATGTAACTGCCGCTTGCGGGAGCACCCCCGCCGGCCTGGGTATCGAGAGCGCGAGGGCTCCATCCGATGAGCACCGTCACCAAGAGCATCGAAAGCATCGACCAGCGCGACAGCTCTCAGCAGCTGCTGTCGGTTGTGATCCCGTGCTTGAACGAGGCGGAGAACATCGAGCTGTGCGTCGCTGCGGCATTGAAGGCGATGACGCGGGCGGGGATCGCAGGCGAGGTGATCGTCGCCGACAACGGCTCTGACGACGGCAGCGGCGCGCTGGCGGAGATGGCGGGAGCGCATGTCGTCCACGATCCCCGCCGCGGCTATGGCAGCGCCTACATGGCGGGCTTCGCGGCGGCGCGCGGGACCTACATCGTGATGGCCGACGCCGACTTGACCTACGACTTCGAGGAGATACCGAGGTTCCTGGCCGAGTTGCAGGACGGCGCCGACATGGTGGTCGGCGACCGCATGCAGAACATCCACCCCGGTGCGATGCCGTGGCTTCACCGTTACATCGGTAACCCGCTGCTGTCGCGGTTCTTGAACCTTCTGTTCCACACGGGGATCCGCGACGCGCATTGCGGGATGCGCGCGGTCCGGCGCGATCGCTTGGAGCAGCTGGCACTGCGGACCACCGGCATGGAGTTCGCCTCGGAGATGATCGTCCGGGCGGCCAAGGAGAGGCTCGACATCCGCGAGATCTCGATCGAGTATCACCCGCGGGGCGGGGAATCGAAGCTCTCGAGCTTCCGTGACGGCTGGCGTCACTTGCGCTTCTTGCTGCTGCACTCGCCCAACCATCTGTTCATCCTGCCGGGCGCGTTGATGGCGGTGCTCGGCGGCCTGATCTCGCTGACGGTGCTCGCCCACATCCCGCTGCTCGCACGCCAGTGGGATCTGCACACGCTGATCGGCGGCTCGCTGCTGCTCATCATCGGTAGCCAGCTTGTCGGTCTTGGGCTGTGCGCTCATGCCTATGCGACATATTTCATGGGCGAGCGTGACGTGTGGTTCGATCGTGCACGCGAGCATCTACGACTCGAGCACGGGCTGATGCTAGGTGGCGTGGTTTCCCTGGCGGGCGCAGCGATGATCTTCGCGGTCGTGCTCGACTGGGCCCAGCGCGGCTTCGGCAGCCTCTCTCAGGAGCGCGTGGCGATCTTCGCTGCGTCGCTGCTGGTGATCGGCATCCAGATTGTGTTCACCTCCTTCCTGCTCAGCATCCTCGGCCTGCGTCGCGAGTAATGCGCAGCGTGAGGATCGCGCTCGCGCTCGCAGCCACGCTGACGGCGATCGCGGTCGTGCTGACGCTTGCGGGTGCGCCGCTGAGCGTGGCGGGAACGAACGGCATCCCGGACGCAGGCGAATTCGCAAGAGCGCATCGCGCCACGAGCGCCTGCCAAGGCGGTGAAACCGTCCCGGCCGGGACCACCGCGATACGCTTGACGCTCGCCGCGGAGATCGGCCCGGAGGTGATCGTCACGGCGAAGTCCGGGGGGCACACGATCACCCGCGGCGTGCGCGGCGCCGGCTGGACCGGAGCGGCGGTGACGGCCCATGTCCGGCGTGTGTCGCATACGGCGTCGAACGCCCGGATCTGCTTCGCGCTCGCGCATCCGCTGGAACCGATCGAGCTGTTTGGTCAGCACGCGAGCGGCGCGAACGTGCTCATCGGCCCTCGTCGAGAAAGGCTTCCCGGCCGGCTCGGCGTCGAATACCTGCAGCCGGGCCACGCCTCGTGGCTGTCGCTGCTGCCTTCGGTGACCCAGCGCATGGGTCTCGGTCACGCTTGGGGCGGCAGCTGGATCGTGCTGGCACTGGCGGGCGCGATGGCCGGCGCGGCGGCGTTGATGGCGTGGCTGCTGCTCAGGAGCATGCGCCCGGAGCAGCGGCGTTGAGCACCCGCGTCAAGCGAGCCCCGGCGCGGGTGCCGGTGTCGCGCTCCCCTCGCCGACGGCTGCTGCGGCTCCCCACGGGGGCCTGGACATGCATGCTCGTGGCGTTCCTCAGCGCTGCATGCTGGTCGTTCATCACGCCGCCGTTCCAGGTGCCGGACGAGCCGGCGCACTTCGCCTACACGCAGCAGCTGGCCGAGACGGGGCAGCTGCCCACCTCGGGCGCCGAACGCTACTCGCCGCAGGAGATGGGGGTCCTGCAGGGCCTGCGCCAGGAAGAAATCAAGCAGACGCCGCAGATCCTCAGCATCTCCTCACAGGCCGAACAGGAAAGCCTGCAGCGAGCGCTCGATGCCCCCCTCGGGCGCACCGATGGCGGCCACGCCGGCGTCGCCGCCACAGAGCCGCCGCTCTACTACGCGCTGGAGACGATCCCGTACGCCCTTGGCTCTTCTGGCACGCTGCTTGACAGCCTCGCGTTGATGCGGCTGCTGTCGGCGTTGATGGCCGGGCTGACGGCGTTGTTCACGTTCATGTTCGTGCGCGAGGCGCTTCCGCGCGTGCCGTGGGCTTGGTCGGTGGGGGGCCTCGGCGTGGCGATCGCGCCGCTGCTGGGGTTCATGTCGGGCGCGGTCAACCCGGACGCGCTGCTGTTCGCGGTCTCCTCGGCGCTGTTCTACTGCTTGGCGCGAGCGTTCCGACACGGGCTCACGCGGCGCTCGGCTTGTGTCATCGGCGCGGTGATCGCGGTTGGCCTGCTGAGCAAGCTGAGCTTCCTCGGCCTGCTCCCCGGCGCGATCCTCGGGCTGATCGTGCTCGCGCGCGGGGCCGCGCGCACGTCGGGGCGAGTCGCATACAGATGGCTGGCGCTGGCGCTGGCGATCGTCGCGTGCCCCACGATCGCGTATGCACTGCTGAGCGCGGCCGTCGATCATCCGACGCTCGGCCTGGTCTCAAACGCCGTCGGTGTGGCACGCCACCACGGCTCCGCGCTGGGCGAGGTCTCCTACATCTGGCAGCTCTATCTGCCGCGCCTGCCCGGTATGCCGCACGACTTCCCCGGCATCTCCACGACCCGCACGATCTGGCTCGACGGCTACGTGGGTCTGTATGGCTGGCTCGAAACGACCTTCCCGGGCTGGGTTTATGACCTCGCCCTGCTACCGACCGCCTTGATCCTGGCGCTGTGCGCGCGGACGCTGCTCGCGAGTCGCGCCGCGCTACGCACCCGTCTTGGTGAGCTGCTGGTGTACGCGACGATGGGCGTCGGCGTGATGGTGCTTGTCGGCGCAGACTCCTACCTGGTGTTCCCAGAAGCGGCAGCCGAATACGGGCAGACGCGCTACCTGCTGCCAATGCTGCCGCTACTGGGCGCCGTGCTCGTGCTCGCGGCCCGCGGCGCCGGGCGACGCTGGGGCCCGGCCGCGGGCGTGCTGATCGTCAGCCTGTTCCTGGCGCACGATCTCTTCAGCCAGCTACAGGTCATCGCCCGCTACTACGGCTGACGCGGCCTGGCAAGCAGCCGGCCGACGACGGCGGCTACTTGCTGTTGGCGAAGTACTCGGCGTTGATCTGCGTGTACTTCTGCCACTCGTCGGGGAGCTGATCCTCGGCAAAGCACGCGTCCACCGGGCAGGCCTCGACGCAGGCATCGCAGTCGATGCACTCCTCCGGGTCGATGTAGAGCATCTCGGCCGCGTCGTATCCGGGCTCGTCGGGCGTCGGGTGGATGCAGTCCACGGGGCATACCTCGACACAGGAGTTGTCCTTGGTGCCAATGCACGGCTCGGCGATTACGTAGGCCATTCGTTCCCTTCGTGAGTCAGGTTGGGCGTTGCTGGTGGAGCGGCGAATACTATCGACGCCTCCGCGCATTGCTAACCCCTGCCGAGCGGACGCCTTGTCCGGTAGCTTTGAGCGATGCTGCTGCTCACCGGCGCGACCGGCCTGGTCGGCTCAACGCTGCTGGGCCGGCTGTTGGCGGAAGACACCCAGGTCCGCTGCCTTGTGCGCGACCCGCGTCGCCTTGGCGCCCAGCGCGTGCGTGTGCAGATCGCGCTCGGCGACCTCACCGACCCGCCGTCGTTTCGCAATGCGCTGCGGGGCGTGGAGACGGTCGTGCACCTGGCGGCGTCGATCCGCGATCAGCCGCATTCCTCGATCGAGGAGCTCAACGGCATCGCGACCTGGCGGATGGTCGAGGCAGCGCAGCGCCAGGGCGTCGAGCGCTTCGTGTTCTTCTCCGCGCTCGGTGCCTCCAACCACCATCGCACGCGCTGCCTGCGCGCCAAGGCGCTGGCCGAGCAGGCGGTGCGCGAGGCGGACGTGCACTCGATCGTGTTCGCGCCGTCGATCGTGTACGCCCCCGGGGACCCGTGGTTGACGCTGCTCGAGCGCTTGGCGCTGCTGCCGGTGATGCCGGTCTCCGGGCGCGGCCGTGCGTCCTTCCAGCCGATCTGGGCGGATGACGTCGCTGCCTGCGTGGTGGCCGCGCTGCGGGCACCGGCCCAGACGCGCCCACCAGCGTTACGAGCTCGCCGGGCCGGAGACGCTTAGCCATAGCGACATGGTGCGCACGCTGCTGCGCTCGCTGAACCGCAAGCGCGCGCTACTGCACGTGCCCACGCCGATCGTCTCGCGCGCGCTGCGAGCGCTCGAGCGGGTCGGCGGCCCGGGTGTGTTTGCCACCTGGGACGAGGCCGAGCTGATGGAGACGGCGATGACCTCCGCGCGAGGTGCCGCCGACGCGGAAGCGCTGGGCGTCACCCCGCAGCGGATGGCCGCGGTGCTCGGCAGCGGCTGACCGCTTCCAGCCGTACCAGAACGGCGATAGCAGTGACAACTCTCCGCCGCAGGCCCGAACTGTTTTCGCTCGTTGAATCTCCTGTAATACCGGGCATTTGCGCAGCTGATATTTCACATAGTGAAAATAACGTAGCCTGGGATTAACACATCCTCCCAGTGGGAGACACCGATTGACGCCCAGCAGGGCCTGCGGTAGGTTCGAAATTAGGAGGTGTTGGGCTGCCGCTTGGCTTGAGTGGGACGGCCGCACGGCGTGCCGGGTGTGGGATGGCGGAGAGGGGTGAGGCCGGCTTTGAGGTGCCACAGACGCTGCGAGATCCCGGGCCGTCGTTGTCAAGTCCGTGCGCGTGGGCGCCGTTAGCTACGCCGACGTTGCGATGAGCGACTCGCCCCCTATCGAGGCTACCGACCTCCGCTACGTCAGGCTGGTCGCGCAATATCGACCGTTCAGCTTCGGCGAGCACCGGGTCGCTCGTGCCAGCCGGCAAGTGGTGCTCGCCGCGATCCACGCGAGCGGCGGCAAATTGGGATCGTGCGTCGAGGTTCAGTCCGCGTGCCGCGCGATCTTGCGCCTGGAGTTCGAGCGCGAAGAGATCTCCGCTGCGATAGACCAGCTCGAGGACGACGAGAAGCTGGTTCGTGACGGCTCGGGCATCAGTGTGAGCGACGCTGCCAATCGCGAGCTCGCGATACGCATCCGCGTGTCGAAGGAAGTCGAGGCGACCGCGTTCAGGGAATGGGATCAAACCGTCCGTCTGCTGATAGCACCCGAGCTGGGCGATGACCAGCTGGCACAGCTTCGCGAAGATCTAACGACGTCGATCGATCGGATTATCACCGATCAAGGGATAGTGGCCGCCGTCCTGCTCTATCCGGAGCACGAAAACTGCAGGCGTCAAGTGGCCGAGATAATAGCGAGCGCATTCGACCAGCTTCCAGACCGCGCGCCCGACGTCACGCTGGCGCGGGAGGCCGCTCTCAATGCGTTCCTGGAAAACATGACGCCGATGCAACGGCGCTATTTCTACGACTTGCTGACAACCGCCTACCTGTTGTCAGTGGTCACGTTGCCGCCCGACCCATCCGACGGTATGCGTCAGCTCATCGGCGGGCACCGAATATATCTCGACACCAATATGACGTATTCGATTTTGAACCTTCACAGCCCCCGTCTGTACACGCAAGCCGAGAGCGCGCTCACGCACTCGCGTCAACTTGGCTATCAACCCTGCATCACCCGTTGGACTCTGGAAGAGCTTCAGCGGAGCGTCCGCGCAGCACGAGACAAGCTTGCCCGTCGACAAGCCTCGCCGCAGGCAGCGGCCGAGCTGAGATCGACGTGGAACGACGGCGATGGCGACGAGGTATTCGTCCGTGCCTTTCGCAAGCTGGAGCGGAGCGGCAAGACCAGCTTCAAGGAGTTCTTCGAGCTACACGAGCAGGTGGAGTCCCTGCTCCTCGATCTCGGCATCCCGGTCATCGACATCGGCTGCGAGGCCGTCGAGGAAGAAGCAGATCGGTTTGACGAGGAGATCGCATGGCTTGAGCGGGTGCGGCAAGGTCCAGAAAAGCCTCGAGCCCTGCAGGAGCATGACGTCAAGCACAGGCTCCTGATCGAGAACCTGGGCGGTCCCGCGGAGCGCCGGTTGTCGAATGCCGGCTGCCTTTTCTTGACCGCCGATCAGACGCTTGTCCGGTACGGTAAGGCCGCCCGCCGGAATCGGCGCGAACTGCCGTTCGCGATATCGATCGACGAATGGGTACGCATCGTCCGCGCGCTGCGCCCTCGCACTGACGATTACGACGACGCCATGTCGAACATGCGCGGCACCCGCCTCCTTGGCACGTCTGAGCTTATAACCCAGTCGGAGATCATCAGGGCAATCGATCGAGTCAACTCATATAAGCCATATTCGCGGGCCACCGGAATGCTCGCGATGCTGGATACGGCGCTCGAAGGCGAGGGCGACGAGCTGGGCCCGGAGTTCTACGAGGCCTCGGAGCGGGTAGCGAACACGAAGATAGCTGAGCTCACCGCGGTGGTAGCTCGTCTTCGAGAGGAACTTGCTGCCGAGAGAGATCGCGTGGACGCCGAGGAGCGCCGCCGTGCCGCAGATCGAAGGTCGCGAGCGGCTGACGACGCTGCGGTCAACGAGGAGCTGCGCAGTTTGAGAGGAGCCCTGGCCGACTCCGAACAGCGAATCCGGCGACTGAGGGAGCGGGCGCCCGATACGGACGAAGGGCCACACCGGGACCCATTCGACGTGGGGGCCGATCCCGGCGAGGAGGGCGTTGCCCCAGCCGTGCATGCGCTCAGCCGGCAGGTGGCCCAGCAGGGGCTGATCATCCGCGGCCTGGCCGCGTCGCTGATCGCACTGGCCGCCGTCGCGATGCTCGCCGTGCCGCTGGGGACGCGATGGATCACGGCGGGCTGGCCGCTGGTGGGTGTCGTCTGCGGTGGAGGTGCCACTCTTGTAGGCGCGTTCGCTTGCCTGTTCGGGAAACGGCTCGCCTGCGCGCTTGTCACCGGTATTGGCGTTGTGGTGGGCATCATCGTCGCCGTCGAGACGTTCGTCACGTAGGGCGCCCCGCAGCGGCTGACCGTAGAGAGCCGCCTCGTGGTGGGGCTGAACCCTGCCGCCCCACCACGAGTCCTGCTCTCATTTGTGCATCAGCCACCATGCGGCTTCATTGTCTAACTCGATCGCCAGCCCACCGCCAAAGGTGCCTTCTTTCGTTTTTTTGACGACTTTTTCGGTCGATTTTTTTTCGACGTTCTCGAAGACCGCGGCGATCGCTGTTTTAGGTGCCACCAGTTCAAGGTTGACCTGGTGTTTTGCCCCACTGGCAACTTCGAGGGCCAGTTCGCCTTCGACGTTGACTTTGCCCAGGACCGGACAGGTGCCTGAGAATTCGATCGTGGCGTAGACCTGTTTGCCTTCTGTAAGTTCCTTTGGTTCGAGCAGCGTCACGAAGTTGGCTTCTTCTTTTTCGGCGGCTGCTTTGGTCCTGTACGCCTCGGTCGCCTTGAGGAGCTTGGTGGCGATCACCGCTTCTCCGGCTTTGGCTTTGTTGATTTCGCAGGCCGGTTTGCCTACGACGTCGCATTCTTCGTCTTTGATCGTGGCTTCGCCCCCGCTCAAGCTTTCGGGCCCGGCGCCGGTCACCTTGGCGCCTGTCGCAAACGAAAGCTTTTTGCAGACGATGCTCGTTTCTCCCAGCACCAGTTCTTGGGAGCTGGTTGCTTTGGCCTTGATTTCCCGTGTGCCTGTTTCCAACGTCTGTTCTGCGAATTCGCCGGTTTCGAAGGCTTCGTCGCACGAGCTGTCTTTGAATTTGGGTCCAGACGCTCCTTTTTCGCAACGATGCCACTGCGGGTTGTTCGTCGAGAGTGCTGCCCCGGGCGATGCTACGACGCCCATTACGAGCAGCGCCCCGAGCGCCACCATGAAGACTCGCTTGCCTAACATGCTCCCCACCGCTCCTTCTGATTGAGGCCACATCGCAACCCCTGGACGGGGCGCGCAACGGCCAAGGGCGACCCCGCAGCGTGCGCCGACTCGGCGGCGGCGCGTGCAGGGTCCTCGGTTGCGTTCTACACGCTCACCGTCGCCCTGACGAGTGGCTTGCCAGCAGGAGATGCTTCCTGCCCGAGCGCTCGTCGTAGATCCCTGGCGTGGCCAGGGATTCGCGCGGTTTCCCAGCACGACTAGACAGAGACGACCGGCGCCCGCGTGGCGCTCGCCGCGGGCGCCCACCCATTCCTGCGACGATATGGGCCTGCCCACAAGGCAGCCGGGCGGGCGGGCCCGAGAAACATCAAGCCCAGAAAGCGAGTGCCCATGAGCGCGGTTCAGACACCACCGGAGGTCCAGTCGGGCCTTGAAGGCGTCGTTGCCTTCGCCACCGAGATCGCAGAGCCCGACAAAGAGGGTGGCGCGCTGCGCTACCGCGGCGTCGACATCGAGAACCTGGTCGGAGCAGTCCCCTACGAGCAGGTCTGGGGCCTGTTGGTGGACGGGCGCTTCAAACCTGGCCTGCCCCCGGCCGAACCGCACGCCCTGACCGTGCGTTCGGGCGACCATCGCGTCGACGTGCAGTCCGCGCTGGCGATGCTCGCGCCGGAGTGGGGCTTTGGGCAGCTGATCGACATCACCGACGAGGAGGCCCGCGACAACCTTGCCCGCGCCTCGGTGATGGCACTGTCGTTCGTCGCCCAGTCCGCGCGCGAAGCCGGGCAGCCGCCGGTGCCCCAGACGGAGATCGACGAGGGCAAGACGATCCCTGAGCGCTTCATGATCCGTTGGCGCGGCGAGGCCAACCCGGATCACGTCAAGGCGATCGATGCCTACTGGGTCTCCGCGGCAGAGCACGGCATGAACGCCTCGACGTTCACAGCCCGCGTGATCGCATCCACGGGCGCAGACGTAGCGGCGGCGCTGTCGGGGGCGGTCGGTGCACTGTCCGGCCCGCTGCACGGCGGCGCGCCCTCGCGCGTGCTGAAGATGCTCGACGAAGTCGAACAAACCGGCAATGCCGAGAAGTGGGTCTCTGACGCCCTGGATCGTGGCGAGCGCCTGATGGGCTTTGGCCATCGCATCTACCGCGCCGAAGATCCTCGCGCGCGCGTGCTGCGACGCACGTGCAGCGAACTCGGCTCGCCGCGCTTCCAGGCGGCCGAGGCGCTGGAGAAGGCCGCGCTGGCGGAGCTGCACGCGCGCCGGCCCGATCGCGTGCTGGCGACGAACGTCGAGTTCTGGTCGGCGGTCGTCCTGGATCTGGCCGAAGTGCCGCCGGACCTGTTCACGCCGATGTTCACGTGTGCGCGCGTGGCCGGGTGGTCGGCGCACATCCTCGAGCAGAAGCGCGAGGCCAAGCTGATCCGCCCGACGGCCAAGTACGTCGGCGCCGGTCCGCGGTCGGTCGACGCGGTCGAATAGCCGGTCCTGGTCGGAGAGTCGGACTCGAGGCAAGAGTAGGAAACAGTTCCGGAAATCGCTTTGCACTGCGCCGGCTCGCGAAGTAGCTTTGCCTGCGATGCGACGGCCAAGGAAAGCGATCTCCAGCACGGCGTCGGCCTCGGGCGCCGTGCTGCTGGCGGCGATGGCGCTGGCCGGTTGCGGCAGCAGCTCGGGCGGTACGAGCTCAGGCAAGATCCCGTTCTCCAGCAGCGTGGTCGAAGGCGGCGAACTTCCGGCCCACTACACGTGTGACGGGGCCAACGTCGCGCCGCCGCTGAAGTGGGGCGCGACACCAACGGGTACCAAAGAACTCGTGCTGATCGCGCTCGGCAAGGGCCAATCGAACAGCGCTACCAGCACCGTCGAATGGGCGATGGCGGGAGTCAAGCCCGACTTGCACGAACTGACTGCAGGCGAGCGGCCAACGGGCGCGTTCCTAGTGCAAGCCAGCGACGGGAAGCGTCACTACTCCGTTTGCCCAGCCAAGGGCCAGACCAAGCTGTATGCGTTCGTGGTGTATGCGGTGCCGGAACGGGTGATCGTCACGCGCAGGGTCAGCGGCAGCACCCTGTATCACAACCTTGCCGAAGGTCGCCCCGAATTTAGGGCGCCTGCAAGCGGCGAGTTCACAGCCTCCTACACGCGCAAGTAGGTACTCGCCGTATAGAGAGAACGAGGGGCCCGGCGTAATGCCGGGCCCCTCGTTACTTTGCTGCAGGAGGCCGGCGCGCGTCGCGCGCCGAACGTGGCTACATCATCCCGCTCATGTCGGGCATGCCACCGCCGCCACCGCCGGCGCCTTCCTTCTCAGGCACCTCGGCGACGATCGCCTCGGTGGTGAGGATGTTCTTGGCGATCGATGCCGCGTTCTGCAGCGCCGAGCGCGTGACCATCGCCGGGTCGATCACGCCGGCGGCCACGAGATCGACGATCTCGTTGGTCGAGGCGTTCAGGCCGTGGCCTTTCTTTGCTTTGCGCACGTCGTTGACGACAACGGAGCCCTCCAGGCCCGCGTTCTCGGCCAGCTGACGCAGCGGCTCCTCGAGTGCACGGAGCACGATGCGCGCGCCCGTACGCTCGTCGTCTGAGCCGTCGACCGAGGCGCCGTTGTCACTGATCGTGACAGCCGCCGAGGCCTGCAGCAGCGCGACGCCACCGCCGGGAACGATGCCCTCCTCGAGCGCCGCGCGGGTTGCCTGCAGCGCGTCCTCGACACGGTGCTTCTTCTCCTTCATCTCCGTCTCGGTTGCAGCACCGACCTTCACCACTGCAACGCCGCCGGAGAGCTTGGCCAGGCGCTCCTGGAGCTTCTCGCGGTCGAAGTCCGAGTCGGTGTTGTCGATCTCGGCTTTGATCTGGCTGATGCGGCCCTTGATCGCGGCCGCGTCACCGGCACCGTCGACGATCGTGGTCGTGTCCTTGGCCACAACCACGCGACGAGCGCGCCCGAGCTGGGAGATCTGCGTGTTCTCCAGCTTCAGGCCCATCTCCTCGGTGATCACCTCGGCGTTGGTCAGGATCGCGATGTCCTCGAGCATCCGCTTGCGGCGGTCGCCGAAGCCGGGCGCCTTGACGGCCACGCCGGTGAACGTCCCGCGCAGCTTGTTCACGACGAGCGTCGCAAGGGACTCGCCCTCGACGTCCTCGGCGATGATCAGGATCGGCTTACCCGACTGGATCACTGCCTCCAGCACCGGCAGCACGTCGCGCACGGAGCCGATCTTCTGGTTGGCGATCAGGATGTAGGGGTCCTCCAGGGTCGCCTCCATGCGGTCCTGGTCGGTGACCATGTAGGGCGAGATGTAGCCCTTGTCGAACTGCATGCCCTCGGTGAACTCCAGGTCCATGCCGAACGTCTGGCCCTCCTCGACGTTTACAACGCCGTCCTTGCCGACCTTCTCGATCGCGTCCGCGATCACGTCGCCGATCTCCTCGTCGCCGGCGGAGATGGTCGCCACGCGGGCGATCTGGTCCTTGCCGGAGACTGCCTTGGACTGCGAGGCGATGTTCTTGACGACCTCGTCGACTGCCTTCTCGATGCCGCGCTTCAGCGCCAGCGGGTTGGCACCCGCCGCCACGTTCTTCAGGCCCTGGCGAACGATCGCCTGGGCGAGCACGGTCGCCGTCGTCGTGCCGTCGCCGGCCACGTCGTTGGTGGCCGTAGCAACCTCGCGCACCAGCTGGGCGCCTTGGTTCTCGAACACGTCCTCGACCTCGATCTCGCGAGCGATCGTGACGCCGTCGTTGGTGATCGTCGGTGCGCCGAACTTCTTGTCGAGCACGACGTAGCGGCCCTTGGGGCCGAGCGTGACCTTGACCGCGTTTGCAACCGCGTCTACGCCGGCCTCGAGCGCCGAGCGCGCCTCCGAGTTGTACTTGATTTCCTTGTGAGCCATGTCTCTCAGATCTCCTTATGCGACCTTGGCGAGGACGTCGGACTCGCGCAGCACGAGCAGGTCCTCACCGGTGTCGGGGTCTTTGATCTCGGTCCCGCCGTACTTGCTGTACAGGACCTCGTCATCCTTGGCGACGTCCAGCGGGATGCGCTTGCCGGCGTCGTCGATCTTGCCATCGCCGACGGCGAGGACCTTGCCCTTCTGTGGCTTCTCCTTGGCGGTGTCGGGAAGGACGATGCCACTGGCAGTCTTCTCTTCCTCCTCGATCGCCCGCACGATCAGCCGATCGCCCAGGGGCTTGAGCTTCATATTGAAACCTCCATCTAGAGAGTGCGACCGGCAGCGCGCAGCCCTCTATAACGTGCGCGCCACCTCTTTTGGCACTCTCAAGGGGAGAGTGCCAACTGCACGATCAATATATAGAAGATCCGGCGGAGTTCAAGCACAAATTGGCAAAAGCAGGGCGGGACTGCCGAGGAGCGGGCGCCCGCTAGCGTTCCATCCCCTACGGATGCGAACGTGAGTTCGATTCCCACCGTCTCCACCGTTTCCTAAAGATCCCTGCAAATCAACGGTTTTTGAGATGAGACGAGGTATGATTGCGCTTGGGGGTTGTTTTGGGGCCCTTTGCGGTGCTGGATTGGGTCGGACATTTGGTTCCTTCTACCGACGGTTCGCTTGCGTTCGTGACGGAGTCGGGCCTCGCTCATAGATCCGAGCTGAGGCCGCTGCGGCTATGGCTAGGCCGTCGAGGTGGCCGGCTAAAGTAAAGATCGTGGGAACCGATAAAACCGTGGAAACCGTTGACAGGCGGTAGCGTTGAGAGTAGGGTCCTAGCCATGGCAGAGTTCCTGACCACCTCCGAGATCGCGCAGATGTACGGCTTGGCGGACAGCACTGTCCGCCACTACCGTGCCTCTGGAAGGCTCGTCCCCAGCCGCAAGACCCCGGGTGGGCATGCCCGCTATGCCGTTGTCGATGTGGTGTCGGTGCTCGGTGAGCCTGGTGCGGGCCTCGCTGTTGCGATGGGGTCTGGCCGCGAGGCTCGGGTTATCGGGATGGAGCGTGAGCGTTTCGCGCCGATTGGTCAGCATGATCTGCGTTCCTCGGCTCGCTGGGGGGTGCTCTCGCCTGAGGTGGCGGCGCTAGGTCGCCGCGAGGTTCAAGACCATGAACTGCCGCAGGACACAGGGTCTCCCCGCTGGGGCGGGCGTTTGCTCAGGGCGCGGAGCGGCGTCGCGGCGTGAGTCGCCTCGACGAGCAAGGGCGCCAGCGCGCTGAGGAGATCGCGGGCTCGCTGTGGCAGGGTGATCTCCTCGCGACGCCGGTCGCCGTCGCCCTCGAGGCGCCGGCGAGCAGCTTGCTCGAGGGCGCGCACGAGCTCGAGCCCGTCGACAGTGCCGGCGTATGGGCGCCGGCGCCCCTTGAGATCGCTTCGGGCTGGACGGTGATCGTCACCCAGACATGCGACGTAGTGCGGAGTCTCGAGCAGGTCGAACATCTGCAGGTCATGCCGGTCGTGGCGCTTTCTGAGCGGGAGTGGAGCGAGGCTTTGAACGGACGTCGCGGGACGCTCTTCTCTCTTCCCAGGCCGGATGGTCTCGATATCGAGTTCCCCGCTGTGGACTGCGCGATCTGCTTTCCGGTTGCGAAGGCTGCGCTCGCGCATGAGGAGGTCAACACGCTCTCGACGCCGCTGGACCCCGCGTCGCGCATCCTGCTTTCGCACTGGCTGATGCGTCGCGTCGGCCGCCATGCGTTCCCGGACGAGCTTGAGCAGCACGTGCTCGCACCGCTCCGTGAGAAGCTCATCAGAAGTATGGGGAAGACCTCGCAGGCTGGGTTCCTTGCCGACGCTTTGCTCGGCGTATGGAGCTCCACCGAGTGGGCCGCGGGCGTGACGATCTACTTCATCGTTGACCCGAACCTTCTCCGCGGGCGCGGCGTCGACATCGACGCCGAGAAGGCGGTCGATGAGCTGCTGAAGCCCGTGCATAAGGCGCTCGGGTCAGCCGGCCTCTCCGTCCAGGTCACCGCGAGCGTCCGGACGCTCGACGCGGTCTCTGCTTATGAGCTCATGGTGAGCCACCGTCAGGTCGATCTCGATGCGCTGCCCACGGGGGGCTTCGCGGCCAAGGACACGATCGCCGCGCTAGCCGCCGCGCAGGCCGTCTCCGGCTCCACCTGAGGCGAGTACCGCGCCCCTTGACAGGGGTGCGACCCGCGAGCGGGCCCCGGAGCCGAGCGGGCGCAGCTTCTACTGCACTTGCCCTTCGAGACGTGCCTACCTCGTAAGCGCCTGGGCGGCGAGTCGGGAGGCGCGGCGAGCACGTTGGCCATCGTGGGCGACGAGCTGGTCGATGTCCCAGTCGGCGTAGATGTCGCCAGTCGTCTGGATCGAGGCGTAGCCGCCGATCGCACCTGGCGGCCTCTAGCTCCTCGGATCGGGGCGTTCGGACATGCTCGCGGTTGCCGCACGGAATGCGTCCGACTGTCCGAGGGATCCCATGATCTTGTCTACCTTCTGTCGTATCACGCCTTGCACCTTGACGTCTTCGAGTAGCTCGGTGAGATCTAGACCGAGAAGGGACTTGGTAAAGGCGACGGCATCGGGGCCGATCAGGAAGTGCCATCCTGCGCGCTTCAGCCGCGCGATTGCCTCGGCTCTCGGCGAGATCGTGCTGTAGACCAAGTAAATGGGAAAGAGTCCCTCTTGCTTGAGCCCATCCGCCATTGCCACATCCTTTCGCAGTCGGGCGCTGTCGTTGGGGTTGAAGTTGTACCTAATCTCGATACCCAGTCCCGCTCCTGATGCCGTGGAGCCGAAGTGTGTGACAACTGAGTCGTTGACTACTTCGAGATCCTCTTGGCTGAGCCGATCGAAAGGAACGCAGACGTCAAGTTGTAGGCGATTTATCTTTGCGGCGACTTCTCCTGGCTCGAGGCCGAAGCGGGCGGCTGCTACGTATCGAGGGAGGTTGTCGTACAGCTCGCCGAGCCGACGTCCGATGCTGATGCTCATTCGCCCCATGAGTCGGATTAGCGCATACTCGGGACATGCGAGGCCGAAAGAGCGGTACACGTCGTCGGAGTCGAGCTTGGCGAGCTCCGATTCGTAAGAGGCTTGCGAAAAGTCGTTTTGGATCTTCCAGAGCCAGCCGTCGTATGCGCGGTTGAGCAGGGCGAGAAAACGCTCCTCCGTCTGTTGCGGACTCGCCGGCACAGCTACGGAGCACTCGGGCAGACGAGCCGGCAGGAAGGAACGTCGAGCGCTGACGCGATCTTGGTCATGCGCTGCCGAAGACAGTTGCCTCGATCAGGCCCGCTCCGCTGTTCCTGGTCCTCAAGGGCTCGATCCCGACGTGGTGAAGCCCATGCATGTCGAGGAGATCCGCCAGAACGTGCTGAGTGTCGACCATGATCCCATTCGTTTCTGTGTTGCCGACCACGTACCCTACGGCGGCGTCGCCGGCGAGCCTGGGGACAAGTACTTCCAAGTGCGCGTCCAGGTCGTTGAAATACTTGCAGACATAGTTGCGCATGAGAAGGCTCTGTGCGGCGAGGCGGTTCAACACGTCGCCAAGGGCGTCTGAGACACGTGGGAGGGGGTCTATCTCGCCCTTCTGTAGGCCGGTCGTGGCGGTGCCCCAAGTTCCGCCGATGGTATCCAGATCGATCTCGGTTGCCGCCCGGGGTGTGTCGATGAGCTCTAGTAGATAAAGATGAGGACGCGTGTTCCACACGTAGCTGTACCTATTGGGGTATGGAGGGGAGCAGAACACGCCTCCGATCGCCGTGTCGGTAGGCAGCTCCACCAGCGTTCGACTGTCCCCGGGAACAACCCACGTGTCACCTACCGAGTCGGGAACGCCGGCTTCGAGGTCGTCGGCCATTAAGCTCACGGCGTCTGTCCAGAGCCCCACGGCGTCGATGTCGTCATTTGACCGGTCCTTGAAGGCGAGCTGTAGGCGCCCAAGCGTAATGCTCGCCGTCGGATAAACGATCTGGGCAAGGGCAAGGCGAAGGTGTTGATCGCCCTCTTCGCCGCAGACGGCGATTGCATGACGGATCGCGACAAGCTCGCGAAGTACGTCAGGACGCCACCAGCGGAAGACGTTGTGAATGATCGGGAGCTGGGTCCCGATGGAGCCGGCGAACGCCTCGGCGTCCTGGGGGCCGTTGGCGAGCCAGTCTGCGCACATGGCGAGGACATCGTCTCGGAGCGCCAGCAACCGGCGTGCTGGGATCGACCAGTCGCAGGACGTCCGCGCTACGAAGGCAAGAAATGGGTTGATCTCAAACCCGATAGAAGGGACGCCGAGCGAGGCAGCACTGATGCACGTTGTCCCTGCGCCAAGGAATGGATCGAGGAGCGGAAGCCCTGGGGTGGGCGGGTGCTCGGAGAGCCAGTCGTACACCAGCTCCGGGGAGTAGCTTGGCGTGAGTCGAAACCAGCGATGGAAGGGGCGATCCAGGCCGCCCTTGAACGTCACGGACGATGACTGGCGACGGCTGGGCGGTGCCCGAGCCATAGTCCGAGCGATCCGTGATGAGCTAATTCTGCGCCCCGCCGAAGCCCTTGATCGCCTCGGTCATCCCGGTGGGGTTCTCGAGGATCTGCGAGAAACGCACGACGGTGACGGTGTCTTCGGGAGAGACGGGGCGGCCGTAGATCTGCTCGAGGAACTTGATCAGCTCCTCGTGGCGGCGGAACTCGGGGTTGTCGTGCTTGATGTCGCGCGGGGACAGGTCGGCGAGCTTCATCACCTCGACCTGGTCGATGACGGCTTCGAAGATGCGTTCGCGCGGCGAGTACTGGAAGCCGATGGTGACGAGCACGGCCTGGTTCTTGCGGTACTTGACGGACTTGTCGCCGAGGCGGATGGTGGCGGTCTTGCGCCCGCGCTTGAGCTCGTCGGCGAAGATCGTGGAGTAGAAGTTGAGGACCTGCATCGCCCGCGCAGGCTACCGGTCTTTGTGCAGATAGGCCAGCGCGAGCGCCACCATCTCGCGCTCGGCGTCGTGGCTGAGCGCCGCCTCGGCCTCCTCGAGCTCCAGCCAGCGGACCTCCTCGACCTCGTCGTCGTGGTCTGCGATGTCGCCTTCGAGGTAGTTGAACAGGAAGAACGCGACCGTCTTGCCGATCGTGCGCCCGTCGCGGCGATACCAGTAGCGCGACTCGCCCAGCGGGCATACGGGCTCGGCGACGAGCCCGGTCTCCTCGCGTACCTCGCGTACGGCCGCCTGGATCGTCGTCTCGCCGGGGTCGACGTGCCCCTTGGGCAGCGCCAGCACGCGCGAGCCGTCGGCGGCGCGACGCGTGGGCACGATCGCCACGATCTGCTCCCCGCGCACGACGACGCCGCCGGCGGAGAACTCGCGCGCCTGCCCGCGCGGCGAGCGCTTGGCAGATTTCGATGCCTTTCCGCCTTTGGCGCGCTTCTTAGAAGACATACTGCGCCAGCGCCCCGGGGTTGTGGACGACGAGGCGGCCGCGTCCCTGGGAGATCACGCCGGCACGCTCCAGTACCGCCAGGAAGCGGCTGGCAGACTCGCGCGAGGAGCCGGCCAGCTGCGCGAGGTCGGCCTGCGTGGCGGTGACGAGCACGTCCTGCCCGTCCTTGCCGTCGGCGATCTCCTGCGCGACGAGCTCCGACAGCACGACGGCGACGCGGCTTTGCACCGTCTGGAAGGACTGGCGGGAGAGGCGCTCGTTCATCTCGCGCAGCCGCCGGCCGAGCGCCACGACCAGGCGCGCGGAAATGTCGGGGTGCTCTTTCATCAGCCGGCGCATGTCGGGCCCGAGCACGCCGACGACGCTGGTGGTCTCGATCGCTTCGATCGTCGCCGAGCGACGCTCGTCCTCGAACATCGCCAACTCACCGAAGATGTCGCCGGGGCCGAATGTCGCCAGCGTGATCGTGCGACCGTCGCCGTGCGTGCGAATCGCGCGGGCGTGGCCCTCGCGCACGACGTAACAGGTGTCGCTGGCGTCGCCCTCGCGGAACACCACCTGGCCGGGCTCGAACTGACGCGGGACGGCAACCTCGGCGATCCGCTCGAGATCGTCCGCCTCTAGCGTCGCGAACGCCGGCACTCGCCCGAGCAGCTCGACCACGTCCGCTGAGCGAGTAGCCCCCATGCGCCAGGGAATACCACAACCCGCGCCGCCGGCGGACGCTCACCGGCGCCCACGGGCAAGCGCCGGCGCTATCTTCACATCGTGACCCGCGCAAAGCGACTCTCGATCTGCCTGGCGATGCTGGCCGGCCTGACGCTGCCGGCAGCGTGGGTCGGCTCGGCCTCGGCGAAGTCGAGCAAGCCGACGGCAGCCGAACGGGCGCTGCTGGACTCCCACGAACTGTGGGCGACGATCGATGTGTGCGACACGCCCGCGCAGCTCAACACGGTCGGCATCCGCGGCTCGATGCCGGGCGACGGGCATGCCCACGACAAGATGTACATGAGCTTTCGCCTGCAGTACATGAACGCGAGCAAGCAGTGGGTCGATCTGGCAAGCGAGGCCAACTCGAGCTTCGTGGCGGTCGGCAGCGGCGCCTCGGCGCGCCAGGGCGGCACCAGCTTCGATCTGAAGCCGGTGAGCGGTCAGCCGCCGGTGACGTTGCGCGGCGTCGTCGATTTCCAGTGGCGCCGCGGCAAGACCGTCGAGGTCTCCGCAGCGCGGCCGACGTCTGTCGGGCACCGCAGCCTGGCGGGCGCCGAACCGGCGAACTTCAGCGCGGCGAGCTGCGTCATCGGTTGAACAGCCGCGGGTCGTTGGTGATGATGCCGTCGACGCCCATGGCGGTGAGGCGCTCGATCATGCGCGCGTCGTCGACCGTCCACACGTAGAGCTCGCCGCCCCCTTCTGCGACGGCGCGCACGAGCGCACCGGTGACCACGCGCCAGTGCGCCATGATCGCGTCGAAGCGTCCTTCCCGTAGAGCGGTGCGCGCGCGCCGCGGCAGCGTGGCGCGGTAGCCGGTGAGCATCGCCAGCGCGGGGATGGCGGTGAGCATGTCGGTGGTGTAGTCGCGGCGCACGCGCGGCACCGACCAGCCGAGGCGCAGCGCCGGCTCGGCGGCGCGGATCTGCGCGAGGCCGGCAGGGAACATGCCGCTGATCAGCGTGCGCGCCACCAGCTCGCGCTCGCGCAGCGCCTCGAGCACGCGCAGCTCATAGCCGGGGAGCTTGATGTCGACGTCGATCTCTATGCCGTCGAACTGTGGGCCGGCGAGGTGGGCAAGCGCCTCGTCGAAGCTCAGCGGCGCGTGCGCGCGGATCGCCTCGTAGTCGTGGGCGACGAGCAGGCGCCCGCTGCCGTCGGCGTGCTCGCTGAGCACGTCGAGCTCGATCATGTCGACGCCGTGCTGCAGCGCCGCGTCGAAGCTGGCGAGCGTGTTGCCGCGCTCGATGTCGGCGGCTCCCTTGTGGCCCACGCGGCGTGGGCGCTTCCTCCGCTGCGGCGACGGCTCGATCATCGCCGCGCACGATCGCAGAGTCTGCTCAGGCGGCGCGGAGCGCTCAGACGGCGCGGAGCGGTTTGCGCGCGGCCTGGATCGCCTCGACGGCTGCCTTCGGGCCGGTGTAGGGCGCGAGCACGATGAACGACAGGTGATCGACCAGGCACGGCAGCCGCACGAGGCGCTCGTTGGAGACGTAGCTGGAGATGATCGACCACAGTGCGCCGGTAATTGCCTCCTGGGCCACGAGCGGGCCGCGGCGCGGCGCCGGGCCGTTGTCTGTGAGCAGCTTGGTGAAGGCCTCGACCGAGCGCGTCAGCTTGCCGATCATGCCGGGGCCGACCTCGAACACGTCGATGAATGCGATCCGCAGCAGCGCCTGGTGAGCGACGAGGTAGTCGATGAACGCGCACATCCCGCGGTAGACGCTTTCCTCCCAGGACGCTGCGCCGTCGGTGCCGGCCTTGACGGCTTCGAGCGCTTCGGCGACGAACTCGTCGAGCACGGCCAGGAAGCACTCCTGCTTGTTGGGGAACTGCTTGTGGAAGGCCTCCGTGGACATGCCCGCGAACTGCGCGATCTGCGGGTCGGTGAGCTGCGAGTAGCCTTCGTCGAGCGTCAGGTGCACGACCGAGCCGAGCACCCGCGCACGGCGGTCGTCGGCCGCCAGGAACGCCGCCGGCGTGGGTGCCACGCGGGCGCTCGGCGCCAGCCCGAGCAGGCCCAGCCGGGTGACGGCGGGCGTGCGGTAGGACTCGATCCAGTCGAGCACTTCGTCGGTCAGCGTGTACAGCTCGCGCTCGCGCTCGGCGAGCATCCGCGTGAACGCGACGTGGCGGACGCCGCCGACGATGCCGCGTGAGGTCAGCCGCGGGAAGCCGACGCCGTCGGGCGCAGCCTGAAAGGCGCTGCCGACGAGGCGCTCGAACGTGAGGCTGGCGAGCTGCATCCGTTCCCTGACACGCGGGCCGATCCCGAGCGACTCCACCAGCACCAGGCGCGGGCCGTTGGGGTGCTCGGCGGCGTCGTCGAGCAGCGCCTTACACGCGGCGTGCAGGCGGTTGGCCCAGCCGCGCTCGCCTACCCAGGCGTCGAACGCGCGCTTGCGGGCACGCGCCACGACGATGTCGTATGTGGCCAGGAAGCACTCTTCCTTGTTGGGAAAGAGCTCATAGAACGCCCTGCGAGAGACGCCCGCCAACCCGATCACATGCGCCACCGTCGTCGCCTGATAGCCCCGCTGGGAGATCGCCTCGATCATCGCGCCGTAGAGGCGCGCCCGCTGGTTGCGGGCGACATCCTCACGGTCCATACCGCTCGGCCCGTGTGGCAACCGGCGGTACAGAGGTGCGACTTGGCTCCCTGTTCTACTCATCCCCACTATTCCGAAAGGTAGAGGAATACGATCCCGTGTGCAAGCCCTGCTCGGCATTTAATAACAAGCCAGTTGGAACTATTCCAGGGGTGTTTCTTTCCAGCCCAAACGTCCGACAGACAAAGGGATTCGGACCTTCAGGCAAACACCCGCGCACGTTGGGATTTTGGCCTCTCCGTAGGTGGCAGCAGAGCGCGGGGCGGGAGCTACCTGGCGCTCAGGCTGTCAGCGTCAGCCGCCGCGGCCCGGGATGGAATCCCAGCTCGACGAGCGCCTCGGCGAGGCCGGAGGCGATCGCGGGCTCGCCGTCGATGCGCTCGAGCGCCAGCTTTCCGACCTGCCCGGCACGCACCGCGTCGGCCAGCGCGGACAGCGCCGCACGCGTCGGATCGCCCTCGCGGGTGCCCGACGCCTCGGCAAGCCTCACCAGGCCGCGACCGCCGCGCTCGACATACAGCACGGGCTCGTCTGCCACGAGGACCACATAAGCGCCGGCCACGCGCGCCGGGCGTGCTTTGGCTCCCTCGCGTTTGGGCCATGGCAGCGCTGCGCCGTAGGGCTGGGCGGGGTCGGCAGCGGCGATGACCAACGTGTTGGCGCCCCCAAGCGCATGGGCGCCGCCAAGCGTGCTCTCGCCACCCAGAGCGCTGACGTCCGCAGCCGCGCGCTCCTGGCCGGCCCCGGCGCGCAGCCGCTCGACGGCGCCGGGGAGCGCGAACTGGGCGCCGCCCATGCCCTCGATGAAGTAGCCGCGGCGGCAGATGCCGAGTGTCTCGAGGTTGGCGAAGGTGTCGTAGAGCAGCGCAAAGCCGCCTTTGATGCCCTCTGCCAGCACCTGCTCGCGGGTGACGATCCCGTAGCGCTCGAGCAACAGCTCCGCCAGCGCACGGCGACGCTCGACGGCCCCGGACGGTCCCTCGGCCGCGCCGCGAAAGACGGTGTCGGTCAGCGACCAGCGGCCCTGGACCTGCGACTGTGCGCCGCTGCTGCGGCGATGCCGTCCGGCGAAACGCGAGCGCCCAACGCTCGGCCGTCCCGACCTGCCACCCGCAAGCGCACCACGGCCTCCACCGGAGCTATCGCCGCGGGCAAGCGCAAGCCGCGGCGCGCGCAGCGGCGCCCAGGCGTCGTTCGTTGCCTCCCCGGCCCAGACGAGATCCCACAGCGCCTCGCGCAGCGCGTCGGCTGGGACCTCCACCTCCGCGAGCAGGTCGGTGAAGAACGAGGGACCGGCGGCCAGCCGCGCCCGCAGCAGGACATGCTCGGGGTTGCCCGGCGGCTCGGCACCGGCACGCGCGACGCCTCCGCCGGCGGGTGGCCCAATCGCGGCGGCGTCCTCGCGGAAGTACAGCGCCACGCGCCCGGAGCGCCCCAGCGGCCCGGCACCGACCCACACGAGCTCGCCGCTCGCGCAGAGGCTGTCCATCCACGACTGCGAGTAGGCGCCGGTGCGTCGCGGCAGCACGTCGCGCTCCCAGGTCTCCACGGGCAGTGCAAGGCCCTGCAGCGGCACGAGAACCTCGCGTAGGCGGTCCACGCCGGCTCCGGCAGCGGAATGCCTGTCGACGCCCTGCCAGGACGGCAGGAAGGCCGCTAGGCGCCGCTGATCGGCGGGCTCGATCTCCTTGCGCAGGGCCGCCAGCGAGGCGCGCCGCAGGCGTCGCAGCACCTCCACGTCGCACCACTCGCGCTCGCTGCCTCCCGGACGCAGCTCGCCGCGGACGAGACCGCCGGCGCGCTCGAGCTCGCGCAGCACAGCACTCGTGTCGATGCAATAGCGCACATGAAGCTCGTCGAGAGTGAATGGCCCGTGCGTGCGGGCATATCGAGCGACCAGCTCGCTCAGCGCGTCGGGCACGTCGGCGAGGAACGCCTCCGGTAGCCCGCCGGGAGGCACGGCTCCGAGCGCGTCGCGGTAGAGACCGGCCTCGTCGGCGGCGATGTAGCGCTCCTCCCCGCCCAGACGTAGCCGCACGACGCGCCGTTCGCGCTCGAGCTCCGCCAGCAGCCCGTCGGCGTCGATGCCCTCGAACACGCGCGCGGCGATCTCCTCGCGGCTGAGGTCGCCGATGTGGCGGAGCACGTCGTGCAGGCCGTCACGGCCGGTGGCGCGTGTGATCTCGGAGCGGTGCTGCAGGTCGTCTTCGACGCCCGCGAGCGCGCCGGGGTCGATCAGCTCGCGTAGCTCCTCCTGGCCTAGCAGCTCGCGCAGCAGGTCGCGGTCGAGCGACAGCGCGGCGGCGCGGCGCTCGGCGTTGGGCGTGTCGCCCTCGTACATGTACGTGGCGACGTAGTCGAACAGCAGCGAGGAGGCAAACGGCGAGGCGGTCTGCGTCTCGACCTCGACGAGTGAGATCTCGCGTGTGGAGAGGCCGCGCAGCAGCTCCTGCAGGCCGGGGACGTCGAGCACGTCCTTGAGGCACTCGCGGTAGGTCTCGAGGACGATCGGGAAGTCCTCGTAGCGGCGGGCGACCTCGAGCAGGTTCTGGGCCTTCAGGCGCTGTTGCCACAGCGGCGTGCGTCGCCCGGGGTAGGCACGGGGGATCAGCAGCGCGCGGGCGGCGTTCTCGCGAAAGCGAGCACCGAACAGCGCGGACCCGCCGAGCTCGGCGGTGACGGCCTCCTCGACCTCGTCGGGCTCGAGCAGGATCAGCTCGGCGGCGGACGGCAAGGACTCTGCCTCGTCGGCGTCGGCGTCGAGGTCGGGGAGGTGCAGCACGATGCCGTCGTCGGAGGTGATCGCGTCTGCCTCCAACCCGTAGCGCTCGTGGATGCGCGCGGACAGCGCGAGCCCCCAGGCGGCGTGCACGCGCCCACCGTAGGGGGAGAGGATGCACAGGCGCCAGTCGCCGATCTCGTCGCGAAAGCGCTCGAGCACGATCGTGCGCTCGCTGGGCAGCACCCTGGTGGCCGCCTGTTGCTCTTGCAGGTAGGCGATCAGGTTGTGTGCGGCGCGCTCGTCGAGGTCGTAGTCGCGCTGCAGCTTCTCTGCGTCCTGCTCGACGGCCCAGCGCGAGAACGCGCCGATCGCCTCCCCCAGCTCCTTCGGGCGCCCGACGCTGTCGCCCTTCCAGAACGGCACGGCGCCGGGGGCGCCGGGGGCGGGCGTGACGATCACGCGGTCGCGGCCGATCTCCTCGATCCGCCAGGTGGAGGCGCCGAGCAGGAACGCCTGCCCGGGCCGGGCCTCGTAGACCATCTCCTCGTCTAGCTCTCCCACCCGGCGACCGTCGGGCAGCGTGACGGCGTAGAGGCCTCGGTCGGGGATCGTGCCGGCGTTGGCGACTGCGAGCTGGCGTGAGCCCTTGCGTGCGCGGATCGTGCCGGCAAGGCGGTCCCAGACGATGCGGGCGCGCAGCTCGCCGAACTCCTTGGATGGGTAGCGCCCGTCGAGCATGTCGAGCACGTTCTCCAGCAGCTCGCGCGAGAGTGTCGAGTAGGAGTACGTCCTGGTGACAAGCGCGAACAGCTCGTCAACCGACACGCCGGTGTCCTCAGGCGCGCCGTCTGCCGCCCGCGCCCCGGCCGCGGCGCCTCCGGCTGGCTCGGCGGCGACGGCGATCGCGACGATCTGCTGGGCGAGCACGTCGAGCGCGTTGCGTGGGACTACGGTCGGCTCGATCAGCCCTTCGTGCATGCGCCTGGCGACGACGGCGCACTCGAGCAGGTCGCCGCGGAACTTGGGGAAGATCCGCCCGACGCTGACCTCGCCGACGCCGTGCCCGGCGCGCCCGATGCGCTGCAGGCCGCGGGCGACGGACTTGGGCGACTCGATCTGGATCACGAGGTCAACGGCGCCCATGTCGATCCCCAGCTCCAGCGAGCTGGTAGCCACCAGACACGGAAGCTCACCGGCCTTGAGCAGCTCCTCGACCTTCGTGCGCTCCTCGCGCGCGAGCGAGCCGTGGTGGGCGCGGGCGATGTCGGCCTCCCCCTCCCCCTCCCGGGACGATGCGGCGAGCTCGTTCAGTCGCAGCGCGACGCGCTCGGCGGAGCGACGGTTGTTGACGAACACGATCGTCGAGCTGTGGGCCTGGACGAGCTCGAGCAGCTTTGGGTAGATCGCCGGCCAGATCGATCCGCGGGTGGACTCGCCGCCGGCGACGGGCTCCAACGGATCGCGCTGCTCGCCGGCCGCGAGCGCGTCGGGCTCGGCCATCGACTCGACGGGAACCTCGATGCGCAGGTCGAGCTGCTTGCCCGTGCCCGCCGCGGAGGAGCCGGTCGCATCGACGATCTTGACCTGCCGTTGCGGGCCGACGAGAAAGCGCCCGATCTCCTCGAGCGGATTCTGGGTCGCGCTCAGGCCGATCCGCTGCACGGGCCTGCCCGCCTGTGCCTCGAGGCGCTCGAGCGTCAGCGCGAGGTGCGAGCCGCGCTTGGAGTGGGCGACCGCGTGGATCTCGTCGACGATCACCGCCTCGACGTCGCTGAGCATCGCGCGTGCCTGTGAGGTGAGGATCAGGTACAGCGACTCGGGGGTGGTGACGAGGATGTCCGGTGGCCTGCGGACCATCGCCGCGCGCTCGCGCTGGGGCGTGTCGCCGGTCCGGATCCCCACGCGCACGTCCTCCCCCTCCGGGGACGATGCAGCACCGATCCCGCGCAGCGGCGCGCGCAGGTTGCGCTCGATGTCATACGCCAGTGCCTTCAGCGGGCTCACGTAGACGACGCGCGTTGAGCGCGGAGCCTCCTGCGCCGCCGAGGAGCCCTCGACGCTCAGCCGGTCCAACGCCCATAGGAATGCCGCAAGCGTCTTGCCGGATCCCGTCGGCGCCGAGACGAGCACGTTCTCGCCGGCTGCGATCGCCGGCCACACCCGCGCCTGGGCGGCTGTTGGCGCGGCGAACGCCCGCTCGAACCACGCCCGCGTACGCGGGCTGAAACTGGACATTGGCACCGTGAAGCTGAGGCTAGCGCGCGTCCTTAGCCGACCGCCCACGCAACGACGGCCACCACCAGTTCCAGCGCCCGAACAGGACGATGCAAGCGGGAACGAGCACGCACCGCACGACGCTGACGTCGAGTATCACCGCAACTGCCAGGCCGACCCCGAGCTCGCGGAACGCCTCCAGCGAGGAGAACGCGAACGCGGCGAACACGCTTGCCACCGTCAGCCCGGCGAGGGTGATCGGGCGGGCGCTGCGGATCAGGCCGAGCGACACGGCGTCAGCGGTCGAGTACCCCGCCTGGACCGCCTCTCGCACGCGGCTCAGCAGGAACACCTCGTAGTCGACGGACAAGCCGAACACCAAGGCGAACACGAACAGCGGCACGAAGAACGCCAGGCCGTCGCCCGCGGGAAAGCACAGCAGCAGCACCCCGATCGTGGCGGTGACCGAGAGCAGACTGCAGAGCACCGCCTTGATCGGGATCACGATCGATCGCAACCCGACGGCGAGCGCGATCAGACCAACCAGGACCGCGATCGCGACGACGAGCCCCATTCGCGACGCGACTCGGCTGGTCAGGTCGAGGTCGCTGGCGCTCAGGCCGCCGATGTAGCTCCTGCCGGCGATGCCGTCGAGCTTGCGGCGTAGACGCGTGACCGTCGCACTGGCAGCTTCGCTGTCTGGCGTCGAGTCGAGGATGACCCGCATCGCATGCCAGCCCCCGCGACCGGTGACGGTGTCGGAGACGGGCTGCGCGCTCCCGTCGGCGGCGAGGACAGCAGTTACCGCCTGTGGGTTGGTCGTCACGATTTCCATCGGCCCGGTGGCGCCCGGCCCATAGACCGAGGCGATATGAGCGAGCGTGCGTGTCATCGGCGTCCCGCTGGGCAGTTCGCTGATGTTGCGGAAGCTGAGCCGCAAGGAGTGAGCCGGGATCGCGAGCGCCAGCAGCAGGACGAGGCTGCTGAGTGCCGCGGCCAGCGGGCGTCTCGTGACGAGGTGGGCGAGCCGGCGCCAGAGCCCTCCGCGTCGGGCGGCGTTCGCCGCCGGGCGCAACGTCAGCAGCTCGAGGCGATCGCCGAGCAGGCAGATAGTGGCCGGCAGCAGCGTCGTCGCGGCCAGCATCGCGGTCAGGCTGGCGATGATCCCGCCGACGGCCATCGATGAGAACAGGCCGACGCCGACGGCTAGCAGCGCTGCCAGCGACAGGGCGATCGTCAGTCCCGAGATGACCACCGCGCGCCCGGCCGTGTCCATCGTTCGGGCAATTGCCCGATCGACCGACGCCGCGGTCTGTCGCTCCTCGCGAAAGCGGGCGACGATGAACAGGGCGTAGTCGATGCTCAGGCCGAGCGCCACGACTGAGGCGGTGTTGACGGCGAATACGCTGAGCCCAGCGTGCAGGCTGAGCAGATGGAGCATCGCCAGCGTCGCCACCAGGGTGACTGCGGCCATCGCTACGGGCAGGGCGGCAGCGACCACCGACAGGAACGCGATCAACAGCGCGGCGAAGCTCACGGGCAGTGAGATGCGCTCGGCGCGCGCGAGATCCTGGCGGGCGATGATCGAGTAGTCGCGTGAGACGATCAGCCCGCCGACGAGCGCGAGCGAGACGTTCCGCACGGAGGCCCTTCTCAGCGATGCTTCGATTGCCGGGAGCCGATCCTCGGCATTCGCCTGCGACAGCTTGAGGTCGATTGCGGCGATCACGATCAGCGCGTCCGGTGCCTGGCCGGCATTGAGGATCTCGGTTGGTTCTGAGATTTCTTCTACCGATCCAACGTCGCCTAGCCGCTGCAGCCGGCGCAGGGCACGCGTGATCTGTGCCCCCTGCCCCAGTGCGGCTGTCCGCGTCGCCGTGGCGAGGTTCGCCGACCCCGTCTGCGGCGGGCCGTGGGCGCTCATCAGCGCGAACACCGTCGACCCGGAATGGCCCGGGAGGTAACGGCGCAGGACGCTGCCGGCGCGGGCGCTCCCCGAGCCGGGCACGGAGTAGCCGAGATTGCCGATTTCGCCTGGCCCGAAGACGACGAGGACGACGCTGATGCCCGCAGCCGCGAGCCACACGCTCACCACCGTGCGCGGCCTGGCCAGGATCGCTGCAACCAGCCTACGGGACATCGGCGGGTAAGATCGCATAATCGGAACTGCCCGTCCGCGGCATCCGCTCGACGGCGCCTCGTGCCGGGTCAGAGACATCGCGACATCCGCCGTTTAGTCGGAATAACGCCAAGATCCGGGGCATACGCCACACACGTGAGCGTTGCCGGCAACTGTCCCTGTCAGCGCTCTACGATGGCGCGATGTCGAGCTGCAACGGCATCCGAGACTCGCCTGCGTCGCACCTGCGGGCGACGCTCGCTGCCGGGGGCATCGCCCGCGTGTTCGGCGTGCACGACGGCATCTCCGCGCTCGTGGCGCAGACGGCGGGATGCGATGCGCTGTGGGCGAGCAGCTTGGGCATCTCCGCCGCCCATGGGGCGCCTGACGCCAGCGTCCTGACGATGACCGAGGTACGCGACGCGGTGGCCGTCATCGCCAGGGCATCGCGGCTTCCGCTCGTGTGTGACTGCGACACCGGCTTTGGCGGCGCACGTGTGCTGCGACGTATGGTCCGCGAGTTCGAGACGGCCGGGGCGGCGGCTGTGTGCATCGAAGACAAGCGCTACCCAAAGCGCAACAGCCTGCTGCCCGGGCACGTGCTGCTCGATCCCTGGCAGTTCGCCGCAAAGCTGCAGCTGGCGAAGGAGAGCCAGCGCGACCCGCAGTTCATGGTGTTCGCGCGCATCGAGGCGCTGATCGCCGGCACCGGCATGGGCGATGCCCTCGAACGGGGCAGGCTCTACGCGCAGGCCGGCGCCGATGCTCTGCTCGTGCACTCCAAGGCACCCAGTGCGGATGAGGTGTTGGAGTTCGCAGCGAGCTGGAGCGAGGCCGGCCATACGACGCCCCTGGTCGTGGTCCCCACCACCTACTGTCACACGACCGAGGCCGAGCTCCAGGACGGCGGCGTGGCGATGGTGATCTACGCCAACCAGGCGCTGCGTGCCAGCGTCCGCGCGATGACCGAGACGCTCGCGAGCATCGAGCGCGATGGCGCGAGCGGGCCGAGCGAGGGATCGCTGGCTTCCGCGCAGGCGATCTTCGCGCTCACTCGCGAGGCGGAGCTGCAGCGGGAGGACGAGCGACTGCAAGCGCTCGCCCAGGAGCACCGCGAGGCCTGGTCGAAGGTCGGGGCGCCGGGATGATCCCCCAGCGCGAGCGAGCACCCGTGCTGTGGCTCGGCTTGGGCCAGATGGGTGCCCCGCTCTGCGCTCGCGCCGCGCGCAGCTACCGCGTGAGCGGCGTCGACCCCCTCCTCACCAGCGTGCCGGGCCTGTGGCGCCGCGCCGAGAACCTCGCCCAGCTCGACCGAGACACGCAGCCCTGGGCGATCGTGCTGTGCCTTCCGAGCGTCGAGGGCTTCCTCACGACGATCGAGCAGATCGTCTCCAGCCCCGCGCTGGCCGACAGCGCACGCGCGTTGGTGAACCTCTCGACCGTGGGACCACAGGCGGCCGAGCAAGCGCGGCTGCTCGTGGGCGAGCAAGCCGCGCATATGCAATATGTCGAGAGCCTGATGACGGGCGGCGTGCTTGGCGCCAAGCACGGTCAGATCACGCTGCTGGTGGGCTCCGAGGCGCCTGTCGCACCCGAGGTCAGAGCGCTGCTCGGCGAGCTGTCCAACACGATCGTCGATCTCGACGGCGTCCACCAGGTCGCGGTCGCCAAGCTCGTCAACAACGTCGCCATGCTCGGTGCCGCGTCGTCGACGCTCGAGGCGCTCGACCTCGGGATCAAGAGCGGCCTGCCGGCGGCGACGCTGTTTCGCGTGTTGAAGACCGGGACCGGCAGGAGCTACACGCTCGAGCACTCGCTCTCGCGCGCCTACCTCGACGGCGACACCGAGACCGGCTACGCAGCACGGCTGGCGCTGAAGGACGCGCTGCTCGCGCTCGATGCGGGGGCAAGCGCGGAATGCGAGATGCCACACACCCGGCTCGTGTGCGAGGAGCTGACACGACTCTTGGACAGTGGCGGCGGCGATGAATCCTTCGCGATGATCGGGACACTCCGCGGCATCCAAGCGCCCGACGCCGTCGAGCGCCCCGCGAGCGCAAGCGCCGGTATCCGACTATGAGCGAGGCAACGGCATCGAGCTTCCGTGCGCTGCTCGGCAGCGTCGGCGCCCGCCAAGCGCCACCGCGGCGAGCCACGCGCGCGCCGCTGACATGGCAGCCGCTGCCCAGCACCGACGGGCGCGACTACGGTGAGAGCTTCGTTCGCCTACCGGCCGACTACGAGCAGCCTCGGCCGGTATCGCTGTCCGTGCTGTTCGACCCGCAGCCGAGCGGCATCTACGACATCGAGTGGATCGCCGCTGCGGGCACGTCGATCGACGCGGGCGAGATGCTCGCGCGGGCCTATCGCGTCACCGACGGGCTCCCGTTCGTCCAGACGGCGTCGTTTGCGATGCGCGTCACCGACAGGCTCGTCAAGCGCAACCATCGCGCGGTCGCGGGCGATGCGCTGTTGCGCTGCGTCGTCTCGTCGCTGTCGCTCGACACAGCTGCGTTCGAGGACATGGCTCGCAACGCCCGGATGGAGATCTTCCAGGCCGCGAACGCGGCCTTCAAGGGTCTGATGGCCGCCTACGGCGAGGGCGGCCAGATCGCCAAGGCCGTGCACCCTGTCGCCTGCGAGCTGCACCCCCAGCGTGGCCTGCCGGCGCTGATCGAGGAGATCGTCGCGGCAGTGGAGGCAGCCGAGGTCGAGTCAGGCGACGTGATCGTCATCTCCGAGAAGGTGTTCGCGATCGCCCAAGGCCGCCTCTTCCCGCTGGCGATCTTGTATGCGAACGACCCCAAGGCAACCGACGCCGAGGGGCGGATGGACCTGATCCGCGAGGTTTCCCGGTACGTCGCGGACGTGACCGACACCGACCTGCTGCTCGCCGACGCCGTGCCGGACTGGCCGGGCGGTCCGATGGCTACGTGCGGCGTCCACGATGCGAACGAGACGGCGTTCGCTGTGTGCGAGGCGCTCGCGGCGCGCGCCGGGGCGCGCTGCGACGTGGTGATCAGCGACACCGACACCGGCGCTGAGATTCGCGAGAACGCGATCGGCTGCCCGACGATCGGCGCGACACCGATCGGCGCCACCGCAGGCTTGGTGCTGTACGAGTGCATGCGCGTGGCCTGCGCGGCCGAGATCGTCCGCGGCTCCTCGCGCGGCATCCCGATCGTGATCTGCAAGCCGCACGAGCGTCGCCGTGCGCGCACCGGGCTGGCGCAACAGCGCTATCCGGGGATGCTGGATGCCCGCCGCGAGCGACTCGTGGGATTCGCCTGAGGAGCGAGGGAGCCCGAGCATGGCCACCGACACCACAGTCGAGCAGTTCCTGGCGGAGCTCGCCGCGGACAACGATCGCTACTACTCCGCGACGCCGGCGCACCTGAAGACCTACTGGCCGCACCGTCTCGTCGGCGAGGCGGCAATCGAGGCGCTCAGCACACGCTGGTTCAACGAGTACCTCGGCACGATCGTGCTGTCACGGCTGATCGAGAAGCTCGAGGACCCGAAGCTGAAGATGCTCGTCGGACGCCAGGCCGGTGACGAGGCCAAGCACGCGCTCGTCACCGAGCAGCGCATTCGTGCGCTCGGGGGCAAGGTCGAAGCGTACGAGCCGCTACCCGAGCAGCTCGCGCTGTACGAGATCCTCGACACGGTCGCCTACCCGGAGGAGTTCTTCGCGGCGATGCAGTTCACGACCGAGCACGAGGGCGTCAAGCGCAACGAGCAGGCGCTGACGCGCTTCGACGCGGAGACGGCGCAGATGTTCGCCGACGCCGTCAACCCCGACGAGCCGTTCCACGTTCAGCTCGGGTGGACGGCGCTCGGCGTGCTGTGCACCGGGCAGGACGCGCGGGCGCGAGCCACTGCGGCGTGTCACCGCCAGCGCTCGCTGCATCGCGTGTTCACGATCGCCTACCGCGAGCGAATGAGCGAGCGCGGTTTGCTGTGAGTAGCGCCGCCTCCGGGACATCGGCGCCCTGACATGGGCCTGTGGGAGCAGCTCGTGGAGAACCCGTACGCGAGCAACGGGGTATGGGAGTGGGACGGCGATGGATTCCGTGCCGGCACCTGGCAGGCGACGGTCGCGACCGCGGAGATCATGGCGGCGAACCTGCGTGCGCGCGGGGTCGACCGGGGCACGGTCGTGCCGGCGGTGCTCACCAACGGCCCGGACGTCACCGCCGCCGTGCTGGCGATCTGGCTCGCCGGCGCCACCGTCGCCTCGCTGCCGATCATCGCGCGCGGCATGACGGTCGCCAACTACGTGGCGCAGCTGCGCAGCCTGTGCGGAGCGCTCGATGCGACGTGGCTGCTCGCGGAGGGCCGCTTCCTGGCGCTGATGCCGGCTGAGCTGCGGCCTGGTGTTGACGTGCTCGCATACGAGGCGCTCCTGACCGGGCGTGCGGGCCTATCCGAGCCGCCGCCCGTCGAGGAGACGATCTTCGTCCAGTTCTCCTCCGGTACCACCGCCGAGCCCCGTGGCGTCGAGCTGAGCGGCACGGCGATCGAGGCGCAGCTCGAGATGCTCGTCCGCCGTCTCGCGATCGACCCCGAGCGCGACGTCGGCTACATGTGGCTGCCGCAGTCCCACGACATGGGGCTGTTCGGCTGCAGCCTGCTCGCGCGCTACGCCGGCATGCGCGGCGTCAAATCCACCCCCGAGCGCTTCCTCGAATCGCCACGCAGCTGGTTCGAGGACTGCGCGAGCTTCGCGGCGACGGTGACAGCTGGGCCTCCCTCTGCGATCGCCGTGGCGACGCGCGCGGAGCAGGTGCGCTGCGGCGGCGGCTCGCTCGCCGGCCTGCGGCTGTGCCTGGTGGGCGCGGAAACGATCTCCTGGCATGTGCTGAGCGACGCGGCCGACGCGTTCGCCGATCGCGGCCTGCGCCTCGAGGCGTTCACCCCGGCTTACGGTCTCGCGGAGGCGACGCTCGCGGTGACCGTCGACCGTGTCGACTCGCCGGCGCGGTACATCGACGTCGACGCGGATTGCCTGCAGGCAGGCTCCGTCGTGCAAGCCGAGCCCGGGTCGGCGATGACCCGCAGGCTGGTCTCCTCGGGGACACCCTTGGCGAGCACCACGGTGTCGATCGACGCCGGCTGCGGTGAAGTCCTCGTCAAATCGCCGAGCCGCGCGAGCGGTTACTGCGGCGCGGGAGCACAGAGCCGGCATCGGCCGAGCGACGTGTTGCGCACCGGGGACGTCGGCTGCCTGCGGGACGGCCACCTCTACCTCTACGGCCGCACCGACGATCTGATCGTCGTCGGCGGGCGCAACATCTACGTGCACGACCTCGAGGCGACGCTCGGCACGGACCCAGATGTGCGCAAGGGCAACTGTGCGCTCGTCGCGGTCGGGCATGAGGCGCCGCGTGTCGGCGCGGTCGTCGAGCCCACCTCCAGCGATGTCGATCCCGAGGCGCTCGCGCGTCGCGTCGGGCAGGCGACGCTCGACGCCGCCGGCTTGTCGCTGGATGAGGTCGTCGTGCTCGCGCGCGGCAGCTTCCCCAAGACACCGAGCGGCAAGGTGCAGCGCTATCGCTGCCGCGAGATCCTCGATCGCCCCGGCACGGGGACACGTGTGCTGCTGCGCCGTCCGCGCCGGCGACAGATGGGGTCTCCTCGATGAGCCCGCCGGAACGCTATGCGAACGTCATCTGGGAGGGGCGCTACCAGCCGATCCACCGCGGCCATCTCGCGTATATAGCCGCGCTGCTGGAGCGGGCAGAGCATCTTTGGCTGTTCGTCGTGATCAACGAGACCTCGAGTGCCGCCGGGCTCGCGCTCTCGCAGCTGCCGGTGCCGGAGCTCACGCGCGAGGTCAACCCGCACCACGTGCCCGAGAAGAACCCGCTGCCGTTCTGGCTTCGCTATCGGCTCGTCGCCGAGACCGTGCGTGCGGAGTTCCCCGACGCTCCGATCACCGTCTGGGGTGGCCGCCGGCTGGACCTGGCGTGGGAGCTATACGCAAAGGCGCTGCCGCCGGACCGGGTGTTCCTGACGCCGCTGCGCGACTCCTTCGAGGACGCCAAGGCCGCCGCCTGGAGCAAGCTCGGCGAGCGCGTGCTGCGGGTCGACGTCTCGCAGCTGCCGAGCATCTCGGCCACCGCGACGCGCGAGGCGCTCAAGGCCGGTGTCGCGATCGCGGACTTCCTCGCGCCGCGAACGGTGGAGGTGCTCGAGCAGACGGGCTATCTCGATGTCCTGCGCGACCTCGGCTGATCGCGCGCCGAACGCTGCCGCACTCGGCGTCGCGGCGGTCGCAGCCTTCGTCGTGTTCCTCGACACGACGATCGTCAACGTCGCGTTCCCGTCGATGAGCCGCGCGTTTCACTCGGCGAGTCGTGCCGACGTCGCGTTGACGCTCACGGTCTATGCGACGGTGCTTGGTGCGGTCTTGATCCCGGGCGGGCGGCTTGCCGACTACTGGGGCCGCAGGCGCGTCTTCCTCACCGCGCTGGCCGGCTTCGTCGCCGCCTCGGCGCTGTGCGGTCTGGCGCCGTCGCTGGAGGTGCTCGTCGCCGCCAGGATCGCGCAGGCGGCGGCCGCGGCGATCATGGCGCCCGCTTCGCTGGCGCTGATGCTCTCGGAGTACCCCGAGCGCGAACGCACGTACGTGGTTGGTCTGTGGTCGGCGGCCGCGGGCGCCGCGACGGCGTTCGGGCCGGCCCTGGGCGGGGTGATCGTCGACGGCATCGGCTGGCGCTACGTGTTCTGGGTGAACGTGCCGATCGGGCTGGTCGCACTCGGCGTGGGGATGGCGGTGCTGCGAGAGACGCGCGATCCACAGGCCATACGGCCCGACGCGCTCGGTGTGGCGCTGGCAGCGGCCGCTGCGGCGCTGCTCACGACGGGTCTGTTCGACATCGCCGGCGCCGGGCGGATGACGAGCGCGGCCGGTGTCTACTGGCTGCTCGCCGCGATCCTCGCCTCGCTTTGCCGGGGACGGGGCCGCGCCGTCGCCAATCAGCTCGTGGCCAGCGAGCTGTGGCGCCAGCCCGGGGTCTTGGCCGCCACACTGGCGACGTTCTTGACCTCGGCGGCGGGGTTTGCGCTGCTGTTCAACAACGTGCTGTTCCTCTCCTCGATCTGGCACTACTCCGCGCTCGAGCAGGGCCTGGCGGTCACCCCCGGACCGATCGTCACCGCGCTAGTCGTCGTCCCGGCCGCGCGGCTCGCGCAGCGCTTCGGCGCGCGGGCGGTGGCGCTGCCCGGCCTCGTGCTGCTGAGCGCCGGCGCGCTGTGGTTCTACATCCATGTCGGCGCACAAGGCGAGTGGGTCAGGGACTGGCTGCCGGGCGCGCTGCTCACAGGCGCGGGCATCGGCCTGTCGTTCCCGACGATCGCGGGGGCGGCGATCGCGTTCGCGCGGGCAGGTGCGATCAGCACGGCCGTTGCGGTCAACGGCGCGATCCGCCAGGTAGGTGCCGTCGTCGGCATCTCGGCGATCGTCTGCGTCGTGGGCGCGCCGTCTGGCGCGCACCCGAGCGCGGTCCTACACCGCGGCTGGATGCTCGTGGCAAGCATGTCCTTGGCCGGCGGCCTGGCGCTGCTCGCGCCGCAGTGGCCGCGTCTAGCGAGGGGCTGACCGGCGATGGCCTCCTACGCCCCGCCGCGCGATCCGTTCGAGCTGCAGCTCACGTGCGTCGCCGGGGACATCCTCGGCGTCGAGGACGTCGGGATCCGCGACGATCTCCTCGAGCTCGGGATGGACGCGCATTCAGCCGGCGAGATCGCCGAGCAGCTCGCCGCGCTGCTGGGACGTCGCGCCACGGCAGCGCAGCTCGTGGACACACGAGGCGTCGAGGCGATCGCAGCGCTGTACCGCGCCCTGCCGAGGAGCGGCGCATGGTCGTCGCTGTCGGAGCTGCGAGCAGGACCAGCCGAGCTGCCGCTCGTGTGCGTGCACCCGCTGGGGGGAAACGCGTTCTGGTATCTGGCGCTCGCACGCCGGCTCGCGGACGGGCAGGCCGTCTACGGCCTGCACTCGCGCGGGCTGGACCTGGCCGAGAACGCGCAGACGCGGGTCAGCGAGATGGCCGCCTCCTACATCAGCGACCTGCGCCGGAGCGTCCCGGATGGCCCCTATGCGCTGCTCGGCTGGTCGTTCGGCGGCGTCGTCGCGTTTGAGATGGCTCAGCAGCTCGCGGCTGCCGGGGCACCCGTGCCCGTGCTCGCGATGTGCGATGTGGGGCCTGAGGATGCCGGCGCCACGCCCAGCTCGCCGGAGGCGGCGTTCGCGCTGCTCGTGCACGCCGTGCAGCTCGACGCGGCAGCACCGCGGCTGCTGGCGATGGCGCCGAGCGAGCGACTCGCCTGCCTGCACCGTCAAGCGCTCGCGCGGCGGCGGCTGCCGCCCGGATATGGCCTCGCCCACCTCGAGCGGATGCTGCTCATCAACGACGCGCATCTGCGCGCCTTCCAGACCTACGAGTTCGACGCCTACAAGCATGACTTGACCCTGTTTCGCGCCGTCGAGCGCGACAGCCATCGGCCCGGTGCGGTGAGCAGCGAGGACCTCGGCTGGGCGGATCTGATCGGCGGCGAGGTTCGCGTGTACCCGATCCACGGCAGCCACTTCGAAGCGTTGAGCCGCCAGAACCTCGACACGATCGCCCGTCACCTCGCACACGAGCGGCGCGCTGCGCTGGACATCAGGCGATGAGCACGATTCTCGTCATCGACCCGATCCACGAGGACGCGCTCGCCGCGCTCGCCCGCGCGCATGACGTCGTCGTACATCTCAACCCCTCAGAAGCCGAGCTGGTGCGCCTCGCCGCAGACGCCGACGTCCTCGTTCTGCGCAGCGGGGCGACGGTCACTCGCCGCGTGATCGAGGCAGCCGACGGGCTCAAGCTCATCGCCCGTGCCGGGGTAGGGGTTGACAATATCGACGTGAAAGCCGCGCGCTGCGCGGGAGTCGTCGTGTGCAACGTTCCGGATGCGTCAACGCGCGCGGTCGCGGAGTTTGCGATCGGCCTGATGCTCGCGGTGACGCGCAAGATCCCCCGCGGTGACGCAGGGCTCCGCGCGGGCCGCTGGGAGAAGCCGGCGCTGTCGGGGGTCGAGCTCGGCGGACACACGCTGGGGCTCGTCGGCTGCGGACGGGTGGGCTCGACGATCGCGCGCCTGGCCGGCGTCTTTGGCATGGACGCCCTCGCTGCGGTGGCACGGCCCACCCCCGCCCGACGCAGCACCTTTGCAGCCGAAGGCATCCAACTGACGAGCCTGGACACGGTCCTGCGCAACGCAGACGTCGTCTGCCTCGCCGTGCCGCTCACGGCCAAGACCCGCGACATGATCGCCGGCGAGCAGCTGGCGATCATGAGCAGGAGCGCCTATCTGGTCAACGTGGCGCGCGCGGAGGTGCTAAACGCAGGCGATCTGTATGACGCGCTGCGGACAGGCCAGCTGGCAGGCGCCGCGCTCGACGTGCATTCAGCCGGCGACGCCACCGCGGCGCTCGCACAGCTCGACAACGTCGTGCTCACCCCGCACATCGCGGCGATGAGCGAGGACGCACAGAGAAGGGTGGGCGAGCAGCTCGTCCGGGCGATCGAGGCGGGCCTCAACGGTCGGCAGGTGCCGAACCGGATATGAGACCAAGCGAGCAAGCGGCAGTCGAGGCGGCGCTGCTCGAGGTGCTCGCGCAGCTTCGGCCGGCGAACACGGCCGGCGATAGTGACGGTGCGGCCCAGACGCTGGCGCTCGACTCGCTGGACATGGTCGAGCTGTCGATCGTGATCGAGGAGCGCTGGGGCGTGCAGATCCGGGCAGCGCAAGCCGACGAGCAGCGAACCGTGAGCGGGCTCGCGGGGCTGATCGTCAGGCTACGTAGCCACGATGGCTGAGTTAGTTGGTCTCGTCGTTGCGTCGGTAGCCGAGGCGGGCTGAGATGCGGTCGGTGGTGGAGACGAGGTGGGGGCCGAGTGCGTCGACGAGCTCCTCGAGGGTGATCATGTTGGCGTGGGCGGTGAGGTTGACGGCGGCGACGGTTTCGCGGGCCTCGTTGCGCACGGGTGCGGCGATGGCGTAGAGGTCGGGGGCGAGCTCTTGGTCGCCGACGGCGAATCCGGCGGCGTGGATCTCTTCGAGCTCTTCGCGTAGTGTTTTCTTGCTGGTGATGGTGTTGGGGCCGCGTTTGGTGAGCTTCATCTGTGCGATGAGGTCGCGTTGCTCGGGGTCGGGGAGGCTCGCGAGCAGAAGCTTCCCAATCGAGGTGGCGTAGGCGGGGAGGCGTGAGCCGGTGTGGAGGTCTAGCTCGATTTTGCCTTGGCCGCGGCGGAAGCTGCGGACCCGGTCGAACGTAGAGGACGTCGGTGCCGTCAAGGACGCCGAGGCTCGTCGTATATGAGGTGCGTTGGCGGAGCTCCTCGAGGTAGGGGTGGGCGTGCTCGCGTAGCCCTGTGGAGTTCAGGGCGCTCATCCCGAGGTCCGTGACGCGTAGGCCGAGGCGGTACTTGCGTGAGGCACCCTGCTCCAGATACCCAAGCGCTACCAGCGTGATGACGTAGCGGTGTGTGGTGGAGCGGCTCATCCCGAGCTCATCGGCGATGTCGGCGATCCCGAGGACGGGGCGCTTCGGCGTGAAGCAGCCAAGGATCGCCAGGCCACGCTCTAGGGATTGGCTGTAGCGCGGCTCGCGCAGGCTCGGGATCGACCACGCCGGCTCAGCCCGGGTCGTAGCTTTCGCGGCGGATTGGCTCGTTCTCGGCATTGGCACCCTTGTTCCCTGTCTAGATCTCGGCAAACACCCCCCGTCCCCCTGGGAAGTTCCATAGCTGGTAAAGGCACCATAGTTCGAGATCCGTGCACCAACAACCAGAAACACTAGAGTTTCAAGGACCCCGCCCACCAGGCCCGTGCTCGGGCCGCGGTCTCGAGCTCGGCGCCCACGGGCACTGCGCCCCGCGACCGGGTTGAGGACGCTGTACGACCCGGCTGTTTCTGTCCCCAGCACCGCGGAACTTGCCCCAAAGCCCATTATCCGCCCGTTATTCATTCTGCGGAACTTCGCTCCTCCGGTAGCGACTCTATTTCCCATTGCGCTGACCGAGTCAAGTTGTTAGACCGTGGCTCCCAATGAAAAGGAGCAGATAGACGATGCATGTGGAGTCCTTCGATGGTGGCGATGTCCTGGCGCTGGTCTTCCCGGCGGCTGCATTTCTGGTGTCTGGTCGCGTTCGATTATCGCGATCGCTAGTCAAAAACACCGGTTGCGGCTCTGGTAGTAGACACTAGGCTTCGTAGTGCTGTCTGAGGGTCTTCGTCGTCTTGATGCTCCGTGATGCTAAGGAGCAGATAGCGAAGATGAAACGATTTAGATTGATAGGGGTTTCACTGTTGGCGGTGCTGGCGTTGGGTGCGATAGTTGCGTCTTCAGCGGAGGCTATTTCGCCCGCGCCGTCCTTTACCATCGGTGGTGTAAGGCTTGCGAAAGGCAAAACGCACGGGATCGCGTCCCACATCGTGACCGCCTTCGAATTGCACACTCCCGAACTAGGTAACGTCATTAAGTGCACCGCGCTGACGGCAGAACAAGCAGCAATCGAAGGATCCGAAGAAGGCACCCCTGGCAAAGACCATGAGATAACCCATTTCACAGGATGCACCCTCGCTGAAGGTAATGGGGCGCCGAACTGCGAACTGACGGAAAAATCCATTATTACTACCCCATTGGTGTCTGAGCAAGTGGAGAATGTCTCTGGTGGTGGTGGTGGTAAGCAGCTGCTGGAAGAGTTTTTCCCGGCGAGCGGGGCTAATTTCGTGACGCTGCACTTCACCGGTACTGCCTGCACGACGAATGAAACCGCCGTGTCGGGCCAGGTGGTCGGCGAATCCGTATTAGATACTTCGGCTGAAGGGAAGATCGAATTAGGCCAGACGCCGGAGGAAGCTACTTCGTGGAAGCTCCGGTTCCCAACAACGTCGATCAAAGAAGTTTGGTTAATCTCGGCCGGCGTCGGCAAAATCGCGAAAACGAAACAGCTTGCTTTCGGTGACGCTTCCACGCAGACCGGTGTGGCGTTAATCTTACTAGCGAGCCCAACGGGCGTCGACGAAAATATACTATGGAGTCCGTTACCGTAATCTAGTGTTGGCTGTTGTCTGAGTGGTGCGAGGTCTGGGCTGTGTGCCTGGACCTCGCCCCCTTATGGCTTCTATTGCTTTGGTTCTGGGTGTAGAAGAGAGAGGTTGGGATCATGAGGAGAGGGACGCGTTTGTCGAGGTGCGTGTCGTTCGGTGTGGTGCTTGGCGTCCTGTTGTGTTGTCTGGTGTTTGCTGGTGACGCGTTGGCGTTGGGCGATGCTACGACCGCACCTGGAGAAGCTTGTCCTAATGAAGCGTCCTCGGGGTTTAGGGCCTTTATGCCTGAATGTCGTGGGTATGAGCAGGTGACACCGGTCTTCAAGGATGCTGCCGAACTGGAGCCGCTTGATCTAGCCGAAAATGGCTTCAGTATGCTTGCGGAAACGTTGGGTGCGTTCGCGGGGGATGAGAGCGACTCGGAAACCCATGGCAGTGTGTATGAGCTTTCGCGCACGACTGCCGGCTGGGCTGTTTCCCCGGTTTCTCCTCCAGCATCAATGTTTCCTGCGCAGTCTTTGGCCGCGGCGAGCCCGGAACTCGGTTCAACGTTGTGGGTCGCGCGTACCCCGACGGAATCGATTGCTGCTGAGAACCTTTACGTCCGCGAAGCGGATGGAGTGATGGTAAAAGTCGGCGCGATGCTGCCGCCCTCGGCCGAGACGGGCCCCGCGAGTGGTGAATTCGAGGGTTTCGTGTACGCCGCATTCGTCAAATATCGCGACGCGTCAGCGGCGCTTTCACACGTTCTGTTCGGAATTATTCAGCCCAGCACGCTCGGGGTGGGATGGCCCGGCGACACAACTCAGGGCAAAGAATCCCTATATGAGTATTCGGGCACGGATCAGGCCTCGCCGGAGCTGGTGGGCGTGAACAACGAGGGAAGCCTGATCAGCCCGTGTTCGACGTATCTTGGCTCCGATGAAAGTGAAGATATTTATAACGCGGTCTCGTTGGACGGCTCGCGGGTGTTCTTCACCGCTGGAGCGGCTAGTGAATGTGGCGCCCCGGAAGGCCCAACTGTCCCGGAATTGTATGCGCGTATTGGTGGACTCGAAACGGTTTCGATTTCTGAGCCTACGCCGCAGCAGTGCGCGGAATGTCAGACAGGTGTAGAGGCGCCGGCGGAGTTTGCGGGTGCGTCTGGGGATGGGTCGAAGGTGTTTTTCTTGACGACACAGGAATTGTTGCCGGGTGCTGTGGGGATGAATTTGTATGAGTATAATTTTGAAGCGCCGGAGGGTGAGCACGTGAGTTTGGTGTCGAGTGGCTCTGTGGGTGGTGAAGTGCAGGGTGTTGCGCGTGTGTCTGAGGATGGTTCGCACGTGTATTTCGTATCCACTGGGCGTTTGGGTAAAGGTCCGCGTGGCGGTGTGGGTGGGCCGTGCTTGGCGGAACTAGGGTCTGCGGAAGCAGCTGAAGAAGTGGCGGCTGAAGAAGAGGAATTGAAAGCGGAACCGGTGACGAGCGGTTCGAGATGTCGCCCGAGGGAAGGCGAAGATAACCTCTATGTGGTTGAGCGTGATGCGACTCACCCCGCCGGCAAGGTGTCGTTCGTAGCAACGCTGGCTTCCAGCGATGAAAATGACTGGGAAGGACGGGATCTGCGGAGGGTGCAGGCTACGCCTGATGGGCGGTTCTTGGTGTTCCGCAGTACTGCGGATTTGACGGCGGGTGATACAAGTACTCAGCGGCAGTTGTTTGAGTATGACGATGTGACGGGGGAATTGGTACGTGTGTCGCGGGGTAGTGATGGGGATGAGCCGCAGGGGACTGAAAGCGCGAATGAACACGCGGGCGAAATTCCCGACGTTCAGCAGTACTACAATCACACGGGTCCTGGTCAGCCGGCGACGGATGTGGTGGTTTCTAATGATGGGTCTGTGGTGGTGTTTGCCGATTCTGGGGTGTTGACGGGTGAACCGGGTGAGGCTGCGGGGGCTGCGTACGAGTACAGGAGCTCGGTCGCGAGTGGTGGCTCGATTGGTGATGGCGATGTGTATTTGATTTCTGATGGTGCGGGTGTGGCGGGTAAGGGCGTAAACGCAGTTGAAGGTTTGGATTCCTCTGGTGGGGATGTGTTCTTTAAGACGGCCGCGTCTTTGACTGTGTCGGATTCGGATGAGCAGTTTGATACGTATGATGCTCGGGTTGATGGTGGGTTTTTGGCGCCTGATCCGCCGGTGGAATGTGTGGCGGAAGCGTGTGGGTCGGTGTATGTGGTGCCGTCGTTTGCGGCGCCTGGGAGTACTGTGGTGTCTGGTGGGGGTTCGAGTGTGCCTGTGGTGACGTCGGCTCCTGTGGTGTCTAGTCCGCCGCCGGTGAGTGTGAAGCCGGGTGCGGTGGTGTTGAGTCGTGCGCAGCGGTTGACGAAAGCTTTGAGGGCTTGTGTGCGGGTGCGGAAGAGCAAGCGGGGGGCGTGTGAGGTGGCGGCGTTGAGGCGGTTTGGGCCGCATCGAAAAGCGAAGCGGACCGGGGGGACAGGGAAATGATTCGGGTGAAAATAGGCGTGCGGATTGAGATGCGTAGTGCTCGTGTGAGTCCTCTCGTGGTGTTCGTGGCTGGGGTTGTGATTGGTGTGGTTGGGTTGTTGGTGTTTGTGTTTACGGGGTCGGCGTCGGCTAATACGTCGGGTAGTGCTGGGTGGTCTGTTCACGCGGTGTCTGAGCCCAGTAGTTTTCAGTCGGCTGATTCGGTGGCGTGTAATGGGGCGGATAAAAACTGTGACCGGTATCAGTTGTTGGTTTTGAATGATGGTAATGAAGCGTCGAGTGGTGAGATCACGGTGACGGACACGTTGCCTGCGGGGATCGTTACGCGGGAATCCCCGGAGATCGGGCCGGTCGGCGATGGCGTCTCGGGGCAGTGGGCGTGCACGGAAGGCGGGGGTAACACGACGGTGGTGTGTCATTTGGAACGGGAATTCCCGGAAGGGTCGGGGGTACTCGCCCCGGGGGTGCTTCAGCCGGGTCACTATGCGCCGTTTATCAACATCTATGTCGAACCGCCTGCTGAAGGCGTCTCTGGGGTGTTGAAGAACGAAGTGGGTGTTGAAGGTGGGGGGTTGGCGGGGGCGGTGACGTCGCAGGAAACGCCGATCGGTAAGCCGGTCGCGTTTGAACTCAACGAATTTGGGTTTAGCCCTGAAATGACGGGTGGTATTGCGGCTTCGCAGGCTGGTGCGCATCCGTGGGCGGTCACGACGAGCTTGGGGATCCCGTCTGCGGATGCGCCGCCGAAAGGCGGGAAAGGCGGGGAACATCATTTCCAGCCTGCACGGAACTTCAAGAACGTCGCGGTCGAACTACCTGTTGGGTTCCTCGGCGATCCGCTCGCGACGGAACGTTGCGAAGAGTCTCAGCTTCGTGAAGGGGTGTGTCCTCCGGAGAGCCAGGTCGGGGTGTTCGGGATCCTCCAGGCCGGCTTGAACGAAGCAGAATTCACGTTCACCGGCGCGTCTAATGGGTGCTGCTCCGCGGTGTATAACATGGTGCCGGAGGCTGGGTACCCCGCGGAGTTCGGGTTTACCTATGCGCATACCATTCCGATTGTGATGTATGCGAACCTGGTGCATACGGGTACGGGTTATCGGGTGCGGGTGAATGTTCCGGGTGTGCCGGTCGCGAATGAAACGTTGGAGTCGGATTTGACGTTCTTCGGTGAGCCGGGGAAGATCAACGGCAGCGGCTCAACGAAAGCGTTCTTGAACAACCCGGCGGATTGCTCGGCGGAATCGGAAGGCCTATCGAGTCATGTGGTGGGTACAGCGAAGGGCTCGGTCGCGCGTATCGAACTTGAACCATGGGGCGAACCCGGAGATGTGGTCTCTAGCGAACAGTCTGTGTATCCGCAGCTAACGGGCTGCGATCTACTGCGCTTCGAACCGTCTTTGTCGTTCGCGCCCTCAGCTAGCTCGGAAGGCGGTACGACGCAGGCTGATTCGCCGTCTGCGTTTACTTCGCAGCTGGAAGTGCAGCAGAGCACCGAATTCTCCCAGCTCGCTACGCCGGCGTTGCGGGATGCGACGGTGAAGCTGCCTGAAGGTGTGACGATCAACCCGCCCGCTGGGGAAGGGTTGGAGGGCTGTCAGGCGGAAGGCCCCGAAGGGATCAACATCGGCAGCGATGATGTAGGCGCGGGTGGCCGCGATGAAGGCGACCCCGAAGCGACAGAACTAGGTGAGGGTCACGCCGGCCCGGGTGGGGACAGCAGCCCCTATGACGATGGCTTCTACCACACCGCTGCGGGGCACTGCCCGGCGGCTTCGGCGATCGGGACTGTGGAAGTACTCACGCCGCTGTTGGCGAACCCGCTTCAGGGGCAGGTGTTTGTCGCTTCGCCGAAGTGTGGTGGTGCGGGGCAGCGTGAATGCACCGAAGCGTCCGCGACGAATGGCGAATTGTTCGGGATCTACCTGGAAGTCAAGGAAGTTGGTGGGTCGGGGTCGATCGTGAAGATCGCGGGGACGGAGTCAGCGAACCCGCAGACGGGGCAGCTGACGGCGTCGTTTACGGAAAGCCCGCAGTTCCCGTTCAGCAAGCTGATCTTGCATCTACGCGGGGGTAATAGGGCGCCGTTGGCGACGCCGCAGCTGTGCGGCTCGCTCGTGACGCCTTCGACGTTGACGTCGTGGGCGGGGCAGTCGGTGTCGGGCTCATCGCAGCCGTTTAGTGTCACGGGGTGCGCGGCGACGTTGCCGTTCAGCCCGTCGTTTACCGCGGGCACGGTCAACCCCGCGGCGGGCACATACAGCCCGTTCACGTTGACGTTCTCCCGCCAGGACGGCGAACAAGACCTCGCGGGGCTCACGCAGACGATGCCTGAAGGGCTGCTGGGGATGATCTCGAAGGTCGCGCAGTGCGGCGAACCGCAGGCCGGCAAAGGCGAATGCCCTGCGGCCTCGAGGATCGGGTCGACCACGGACGCCGCTGGTGCGGGTGGCGAACCGCTTGTCCGTGAAGGTGAGGTGTATCTCACTGGGCCGTATAAGGGTGCGCCGTTTGGCCTGTCGATCGTGGTGCCCGCGAACGCGGGGCCGTTCCACCTCGGCAACGTGGTTGTGCGTGCGGCGATCACGGTGAACTCCACGACTGGTGCGGCGACGGTCACGAGTGACCCGTTGCCGCAGTCGCGTGACGGGGTGCCGTTCCGGCTACGTACCGTCAACGTCAACATCGACCGTGAAGACTTCATCTTCAACCCCACGAACTGCTCCGCGAAGCAGGTCACCGCGACGATCACCGCTACCCAGGGCGCTACCGCGAACGTGTCCAGCCCGTTCCAGGCGACTGGCTGTCAGGGCTTGCCGTTCAAACCGACGTTCACGGAGGTATCGCAGGCGAACACGAGTAAAGCGAGGGGTGCGAGCCTGACGGTCAACATCACCCAGCACCCAGGGGAAGCGAACATCGCGAAAACCGATGTCCAGCTCCCGCTGCAGCTGCCCTCACGGCTCACGACGCTGCAGAAAGCGTGCCTGGAAGCGCAGTTCAACACGAACCCCGCGGGGTGCCCTGAAGGCTCGGACATCGGTACAGGGACCGCGGTCACGCCGGTCCTCGGCGCGAAGCTAACCGGGCCCGCGTATCTGGTGTCTCATGGTGGTGCGGCGTTCCCCGATGTCGAGTTCGTGCTGCAGGGCGAAGGCGTGAAGATCATTCTGGATGGCAAGACGGATATCAAAAAGGGCATCACGTACTCCAACTTCGAATCGGTGCCCGATGCCCCGATCAGCTCCTTCCAGGCGAGTTTCCCCGAGGGCCCCCACTCCGCACTAACAGCCTACGGCAGCGTCTGCGCACCCACAGACACAGTGTCCGTGTCAAAGCGAGAGACCAAGCGCGTGCACGGACACACCCGGCACGTCACGGTCAAAGTCAAGAAGCTCGTGCCGATATCGCTAGTGAGCCCTACGACGCTCGTTGGCCAGAACGGCGCGGTCGTCAAGCAGACGACGAAGATCACCGTCACGGGGTGCCCGAAAGCGAAACCCGCCGCGAAACCCACGGCCAAAAAGAAGAAAACCAAAAAGAAGAAGAAGTAGCCGGATAGCCGCAAGGCCAGCCCCCACAGGGCCCCCCGGCCGTGGGTGGTTCGGCTAGCTGGCACGAAGTCAGAAACGGGGTTTGCGTCCGCGGGTGCAGGGGCGCTACGTTGACCTCGTAGGTCTTTATCTGCAACTAGGGAAAGTGGGATTCACAGTGATGAAAGCAAGGATCTGTCAAGCGCTGCTCGTTACGACGGCATGCGCGCTCTCGATCGCGGCTGTCGGGGTGTCCTCGGCGATGGCGACACCAACCGGGGAATTCGCGGTGTTCGCGAAGTGCCCGTTGACTAACCCCAACGTCGAAGCGTGCCTCGTGTCGAAAACCACAAGCGGGGAAATCAAGATCGGTAACACGGGTGTCCCGATCGTCGCTACCCAGATCTTGCAGGGTGGTCTGCACAACCTGGAACCCATCGGTAAAGAATTCATTGATGCTGCTAACGGCGAAACGTTCCCGAAAACCCCGCAGAAAGTCCCCGGTGGGCTCCTTGACTTCGTGAAGTGCAACGAAATCAAAGGCGAAGGGCTGATCGAAAAAGGGCTCCGCAAACTCTGCGAAAAAATCTTCGAAAACAGCCTCACTGGCGTGAACGCGACGACCGAACTGGTCGGCCCGGTCAGCCTGAACGAGATCTACCTTGAGATCGGCGAGGGCCCAGCCCTAGTCCTGCCAGTCCGCGTGAAGCTCGAAAACACGCTGCTGGGTAGCGAATGCTACATCGGCTCAGCCAAAGAACCAATCACGCTCGAACTGACAAGCGGTGTCTCTGGCAAACTCACTGGTTTCCCCGGGGAAATCAAAACTAAAGCAGAAGGCAAGATCCTCGAAATCGCGAAAAACAAGCTCGTCGAGGAAAACTTCAAAGCACCAGGCGCAACAGGCTGCGGCTACGGGCTACTCGACAGCACCGTCAACTCAAAACTCGGGCTGCCCGCATCAACCGGCAACACCGCAGTCCTCAACAACACCATCGAGCAAGCCAACGCAGAATTCGTAGAGGAAAGCGAATAACCCAGCACACGCTGACCAACACAAGCAACACCTAAACTAACCCTTGGGGCCCGCCACACGGCGGGCCCCAAACCGTTAACAACCACCCCACACAGCAGCCCACAGACAACGCAGCACGGAAGCCCACCACGCCTGTCTCCCACTACACAAACCACATACCCACCCAAAGCCCCACACCCAACGTTTCCCGGCCCCCGGAACTTCACGGCCCCCACTAAACACCCCACCCGACCTTGCACACACCACCCAGGCCGTGCAACATCAATGCTCCTACACAACAAGAGAGGAACACGACCTCGCTCACAGCTCTTCGTCGTGTCGCCTCCGCAACCAAGGGGCAGGTAGCAAAGATGAAACACCCACGGCTGACAACGATCATGCTGCTAGCGATCCTCGCGCTCGCAGCCACCATCACAGCATCCGCACAAGCAATATCACCAGCACCATTCTTCACCATCAGCGGAACGAGACTCGCAGCAGGCAAAACCCACGCCTTCGCCACACACATAGTCAAAGCCTACGTACTGAACACGCCAGAACAAGGCACCAAAATCGAATGCACCAAACTAACCGTCGATAACGGGGCGATAGAAGGCTCAAGCGAAGGCACCCCCGGCAAAGCCCACGGCATCGCAAACTTCACCGGCTGCGCCCTAGGCGAAGGAAACGGCGCACCTAACTGCAAACTCACCGAAGAAGCCATCACCACGAACCCGCTCACCTCTATCCAGGTCGAGAATGTGTCCGGTGGCGGAGGCGGCAAGCAGCTCCTCAAAGACATCTTCCCAACATCTGGCGCAAACTTCGTCACCCTCCACTTCACCGGCACCGGGTGCACAACCAAAGAAACGGCCGTATCCGGACAAACCGTCGCAGAAATCCTGTTCGACGACACGGCCGAAGAAAAGATCGAATTAGGCCAAACAGCAAAGGAAGCAACCTCATGGAAGATCCGATTCCCCGAAGTCGCGATCAAAGAAGTCTGGTTAATCAACGGCGGCGTCGGAAAAATCGCGAAAACGAAACAACTCGCCTTCGGCGACGCATCAACCCAAACCGGCACAGACTTAACCTTACTCGCCAGCCCAACCGGTGTTGACGAAAACGTACTCTGGAGCCCATTACCCTAAACTCTGCCATATGTGACATAGGGTCCGTGGGGTCCCGGGTGCGTGCTCGGGACCCCACGCTTTACTTGCTTTCCCCGTCTTGATGTGGGTGAGGAAGGGAGAATGCTTGGGACTCATGAGGACGGCAAGACCGACATCAAGGGCATCACGCAAAGCATGAGGCCAAGCGCGTGGCACGGATACACCAAGGCCCTCGTCGTCAAGGTCAACAAGGCGGTCCTGGTATCCCATGTGAGCTCCACCACGCTCGTTGGGCAGAACGGCGGGGTCGTCAAGCAGACGGCGAAGATCGCCGTCACTGGCTGCCCGACGGAGAAGCCCTTCGCGAAACCCAAACCCGACAGAAGAAGAGCAAGAGATAGGTGGATAGCCGCAAGGCTGCTGCCTATATGAACACTATGTCATGGGTGGTTCGGCTAGCTGGCACGAAGTCAGAAACGGGGTTTGCGTCCGCGGGTGCAGGGGCGTTACGTTGACCTCGTAGGTCTTTATCTGCAACTAGGGAAAGTGGGATTCACAGTGATGAGAACAAGGATCTGTCAAATGCTGCTCGTTACGACGGCATGTGCGCTCTCGATCGCGGCTGTCGGGGTGTCCTCGGCGATGGCGACACCAACCGGCGAATTCGCGGTGTTCGCGAAGTGCCCGTTGACTAACCCCGAAGTCGAAGCATGTCTCGTGTCCAAAACCACAAGCGGGGAAATCAAGATCGGTAACACCGGTGTCCCGATCGTCGCCACCCAGATCCTGCAGGGCGGCCTGCACAACCTGGAACCCGTCGGCAAAGAATTCATCGATGCTGCCAACGGCGAAACGTTCCCGAAAACCCCGCAGAAAGTCCCCGGTGGGCTCCTCGACATCGTCAAGTGCAACGAAATCAAAGGCGAACTCTGGCTTGAAAAAGAACTCCGCAAACTCTGCGAAAAAATCTTTGAAGGTCCCCTCACCGGCGTGAACGCGACGACCGAACTGGTCGGCCCGGTCAGCCTCAACGAGATCTACCTCGAGATCGGCGAGGGCCCGGCCCTGGTCCTGCCCGTCCGCGTGAAGCTAGAAAACCCGCTGCTGGGTAGCGAATGCTACATCGGCTCGAGCACAGAACCAATCGTCCTCGAACTGACAAGCGGCGTGTCCGGCAAACTCACCGGGTTCCCCGGAGAAATCAAAACCAAAGCCGAAGGCAAGATCCTCGAAATCGCGAAAAACAAGCTCGTCGAGGAAAACTTCAAAGCACCAGGCGCGACAGGCTGCGGCTACGGGCTACTCGACGGCCTCGTCGACTCAAAACTCGGGCTGCCCGCATCAACCGGCAACACCGCAGTCCTCAACAACACCATCGAGCAAGCCAACGCAGAATTCGTCGAGGAAAGCGAATAACCCAGCACACGCTGACCAACACAAGCAACACCTAAACTAACCCTCGGGGCCCGCCAATTGGCGGGCCCCGAGGAGTGTCCGACGAACTGTGTAGGCATGAGTCTCCGTTCAACTCAGTGCCTAATCGCGGTAGGGACCGCCGTTGCTGGCGGCCCCCCGCGCAGATCCCAGCGTGCGCGCTAGCGCACTGGGCTCCTGCCTTGGGTTCTGGCGTCAAAGCGCTGGTTTGGCCAAGGGTGCAGGATGCTCGCTGTGGGTAGCCATCGTTGCGTTATCCGGGCCATCCGTTCCCAGGTCATGCGGTGGCGTTGGCTGCGACGCCTGAGCGTGCGCATCCATAGCCTGATGACCGCGTTGCGGAAGGCCCCGAGCGCGTTGATATTGCCGGGCACAGCGTAATATCGGTAGTGCCCGGTAAGGACACTGGCAAGCCAGCGTCCCTGGACGGGGATTGGAAGATGAGCGCGCCTACGCATCTCAAACTTCAGCTCGCGTAGCTTCCTGCTCATCCGCTTCTTGATCGTGACCCTGCGTACCCTGAACTGTCCCACCTGGGTTTTCGCGCACAAGTGCGTGAAACCCAGGAACTGGAACGTCTTGGGCCTGCCGAGCCCGCGCTTGGCCCTGCGCTCAGCCGCATAGCTGCCGAACTCGACCAGGTGCGTCTTCTCCGGTGCGATCTCCAAACCGAACTCCGCGAAACGCTCGCGGACCCCGGCAAGGAAACGCTCGGCATCCGAACGATGTTGAAAGCCAGCAGCAAGGTCGTCAGCGAAACGCACCAGGATCACGTCCCCGCGTGCGTGACGCCGCCGCCACTGCTCTGCCCAGAGGTCCAGAACGTAGTGCAGAAAGACGTTAGCGAGCAACGGTGAAACCGAAGCTCCCTGCGCCGTTCCCATTCCTGTTCTTGACCACTTCCCGTCCTCGATGACTCCTGCCCTGAGCCATTTCTGGATCAGCCGCAGGACCCGTCGGTCCGCGATCCGGTGCTCCAAGAACCTCATCAACCAGCCCTGATCGAGCCGGTCGAATAGATCCTTGATGTCCAGCTTGAGCACCCAGTTCACCTTCTTGCGTTCGATCCCGACCGCGAGCGCGTCCAACGCATCATGCGGACTACGCCCAGGCCGAAACCCATACGAGAAACCCAGGAAATCCTCCTCATAGACAGCGTTCAACACCTCAGCCAGAGCCCGCTGGACGATCTTGTCCTCCAGCGCGGCGACCCCGAGCGGCCGCTGCCGCCCGTCCGGCTTCGATATAAACACCCTCCGAGCAGGTATCGCCCGGTACGCGCCCCTATGAACACGAGTATGAAGCTCCTTGAGATTCTCCTCAAGGTCATGCCCATACCCACGCCATGCCACCCCGTCAACCCCAGGAGCAGCATCCGGTCGGATCGACCGGTACGCCACCCTGAGGCGATCAATGCTGACGTGATGCAAAAGCGCAGTGAACCGTGCCTGCTTGTCCTTCTCTGCTACTCGACGCACACGATCCAGATCACTGCTCACGCTCACTCCGGCTCTGAGTCCGGGGCGCGTTTCACTGGCCGTGTTTCCCTTGGCCGGCCCCCTTTCCTCCACCACCTCCGCAGCTGCGTCAGCAGCATTGTTCGGCAGCTTCGCAGGTACTACGAGGCCGTCTGACTGCCCATGATCGTTCATTGAGGGCTTACCACCACAGTGTTCCCCTCACGGACCTAACCCGGCTACACCACCCCGCGAACAAACGACGAGGCATCCAAGCCGAACAGGCCAACCACGGGCCCTCCCGGTTCTCGCGCATGAGGACTTTCCTACGTGCCTGAGCTCCTCTGACCGCGCCAGGTCCCCGCATGGCTCGCGCTAGCGCCACACCGAGCATCGCCTTCCGCCACTGTGACAGCGTCGGCACCCAGATCCGAATATCGCGGCTCAATCGCCCCGCCCGCAGAACCCCTGTCAACGCTTCGCACGCATCCTCACGGATACCTACGCATGACTCAGGGCCGTCACGGATCGCTACTCCTTCAACGTAGAGAACTTCCATCTCCTTCCTCATGCCGGTTTATCCCGGCGCACCACAGTTCGTCGGACACTCCCTCTGAGGCAGAGCTTCACTTGATCCGCGCGCGCTTGGAAGGTGGGTTGCGCAACAAGGCGGCGCGTGGCGAGCTGGTGATGCATTTGCCGGTCGGGTTTGATCGCGGCGAGGACGAGGAGATCGTGCTGAGCGCCGATGAGCAGGTGCGGCACGCGATCGAGCGCGTGTTTGTGCTCTGGCGTCGTGCTGGCTCGGCTCGCCAAGTGCTCGTAGTGCTGAGGGCCAGCGCATCACTTTGACCCATTTCGTCTCGGCTCGCATTAGCGCGAGGTAGATGAGCTTTGTTGCTGCTTGCTCGTCGGGGAAGTGTCCGCGGGTCTTGATCGCTTTGCGGACTTGGCGGCTCAGTCCCTCGATAGCGTTTGTCGTGTAAACCAGGCGGCGTAGATCTGCGGGTAGCGATAGGAACGGTGTGACGTGCTCCCACCGGTCGCGCCAGGCCTGGGCGACCATCGGGTAGCGCTCGCCCCACTTCTCGTCGAAGAGCTCTAGCTGCCGCGCGGCCTCTTCGACGTTCGCTGCGCTGTAGACGCGGCGCAGATCTGGCATCAGGCGCTTGCGGTCGGCGTAGCTGACATAGCGCATCGACGCGCGGATCCATGTGCACGATGCACGTCTGGACCCAGGCTTGTGGGAACACCGCGGCGATCGCCTCGGGGAACCCGGCCAGGCCGTCAACGCAGGCGATCAGGACATCCCCGACGCCACGTTGGTGCAGGTCGTTCAGGACCGCGAGCCAGAACTTCGCGCCCTCGGTGTCCTGCCACCACAGACCGAGGATCTCCCGGTCGCCCTCGAGGGTGACACCAACCGCGAGGTAGCACGCACGGGTCTTCACTGAGCGGTCCTCGGTAATCTTCACCATCAGCGCGTCGAAGTAGACGATCGGGTAGAGGCGGCCGGCTCTCCAGCGGCCGTGAGCGCCATGTCGCGATGTCCTGAAGGACCGTGTCGGTGACGCGGCTGATCGTGTCCCGCCCGATCTCGGTCCCATAGAGCGTTGAGAGGTGCTCTGAGATGTCCCTGACCGACATGCCGCCTGCGTAGAGGGAGAGGATCTTCTCGTCCAACCCAGCCAGGCGGGTCTGGCGCTTGCCCACCAGCTTCGGCTCAAACGTGCCTCCCTGTCCCGGGGTGTGTTCACCGCCACGGGTCCCAGGTCGGTCGCGACTATCTTGGAGGTTGACCCGTTGCGGTGGTTGCCCGCGCTGCTGGGCGGCGCCTGCCCGGGCGGCCCAGATGGTCGCTCAGTTTGTCAAGGCTGGCTGAGAATTGACCCTGTGGCGCCGGTTGAGAATTGACCCCCCTGTGCGGCGGCTGCTCGTGGAGCCGAGCCGTAGGCGAGGCGGAGCGAGTAGTCGCGGGCGTGCCGCGCGACCGGGGGTCAGTCGGCGGCCTGCCTGGTGGGTGGGGCGCCGAGGTTGTGGTTCTTGAGGCGGTAGCTGTCGCCCTTGAGGGAGAGGATCTCGGCGTGGTGGACGAGCCGGTCGATCATCGCGGCAGCGGTGGCGTCATAGCCGAAGATCTCACCCCAGGCGGAGAACGGCTTGTTGCTGGTGACGATCAGGCTCGCGCGCTCGTAGCGGCGGGAGACGAGCATGAACATGAGGTTCGCTGCCTGCGGGTCAAACGGGATGTAACCGACCTCATTGAGCCGGACCGGCTTTGACGGGGACCGGTTTGTTAGCTTTTCTGTTTCATGATGTGGTGATGGTTGCTCGGCTTTTCTCAGCGTAGAGTTCTTCGATCTCGCGTGGTGGGCGGTCGCCGAGGTTTTCGTGCAGGCGCGTGTCGTTGAACCAGCTGATGTACTCGACGATCGCTAGCTCGAGCTGGCTTCGTGTTTGCCAGACCCGGTCGGCGATCAGCTCGGTCTTGAAGCTGTCGACGAAGCTCTCGGCCATGCTGTTGTCGTAGGCATCGCCGGTGCTTCCGACGGAGGCGAGCACGTCGTGATCGGTGAGGGTCTGCGTGTAGTCACCACTGACGTATTGACTCCCGCGGTCGGAATGATGAACGAGGCGAACGTGCTCGACCCGCTGCCGTGTGCTGAGCGCCATCCGTAGTGCGTCGAGAACGAGGGTGGTGCGCATGTGCTTGGCCGAACTGCCAGCCGACGACCTTGCTGGGAACGGCGGTCTGATCTGGCCCCACTGCGGCGGTTTGAACTGGCCCCATCTCCGTCTGACTGGCGGCTGACTGTTTGAGGCTCATGGAGCTCGAGCGGGAGGCGGCAGTGAGGAATGGGATCACGAGTGGAGACGTTCGAGCAGATCAGGCGGGATCGGGATCGGGAAGGCACTTCGACGCGGGCGTTGGCGGCGAGGTATGGGGTTCATCGGCGGGCGGTGCGTCAGGCGCTGGCCGATCCGTTGCCGCCCGCGAAGCGCAAGCCGGTGGGTCGGCCTGCGCCGAAGCTGGGGCCGTATCGGGAGCTGATCGATTCGTGGCTTGACGCGGATCGTGACGCGCCGCGCAAGCAGCGGCACACCGCGAAGCGGATCTGGGAGCGGCTGCGTGATGAGCACGCCGCTGATGTGGCTGAGCGCACGGTCCGGGAATACGTTCATGGTCGCCGGCGGGAGCGTGGCGAAGGCGTCGAGGCGTTCGTGTCGCAGGTGCACGCGGCGGGCGTGGAGGCCGAGGTCGACTGGGGCGAGGCGCAGGTCGCGATGGCCGGGTCTGCGTGCAGGGTCTACTTGTTTCACATGCGCGCGTGCCACTCCGGCGCGGCGTTCGCGATGGCGTTCCCGCACTGCTCCCAGCAGGCGTTCCTGGAGGCTCATGTCGAGGCGTTCGACTGGTTCGGCGGGGTGTTCGGCCTGTTGCGCTACGACAATCTGGCCTCCGCGGTCAAGCAGGTGCTGCGCGGCCGTCGGAGGGTCGAGTCAGACCGGTTCATCGCGTTGCGCTCGCACTATCTCTATGAGTCGCAGTTCACGACTCCGGGTGTCGAGGGCGCCCACGAAAAGGGTGGCGTTGAGGGAGAGGTCGGGCGTTTTCGTCGCCGTCATCTGGTGCCGGTCCCGGACGTCGCGTCGCTCGGCGAGCTGAATGTGAGGATGCTCGCCGGCTGCGAGTCCGACCTCGGGCGGCGGATCACCGGGCGCCAGGAGACCGTTGGCGAGTCCTTCGCGAGGGAGCGCCCGCTGCTGCGGGGGCTACCGGCCGAGCGGGCGTCCACGGCCGAGGAGGCCACACCAAGGGTCGACTCGAAGTCACTCGTCACGATCAAGCAGAACCGCTACTCGGTGCCCGTTCGCCTGGCTGGGCTGCGTGTCCACGCGCGCGTGGGTGCACGCGAGATCGAGTGCCACCACGCCGGCGAGCTGGTCGCGCGTCACGAGCGCCAGCACGGCCGCTTTGGCGTGTCGGCGAGCCTCGATCACTATCTCGAGCTGCTCGCCCGCAAGCCAGGAGCGCTGGCAGGCTCGCTCGCTCTCTCCCAAGAACGCGAGCGAGGCTCCTGGCCATCGGTGTTTGACGAGCTCTGGGAGAAGATCGCCGAGCGCTACGGCGCCTCAGAGGCCGCGCGGCAGATGGTCGACGTGCTGCTGCTAACCCGCGAGCATGGTGGGAGCGACGTTGAGCTGGCCGTTCGTGGCGCGCTGGCCGCCGGCGCCTATGACGGACGAGCAGTCGCGGTCCTGATCGGCTGCGGCACTCGCACGAAGCCGGCGACGCTCGATGGTCTCCCACCACGCCTGCAAGCCATCGGGGCGCCACCGGAGACTGTCAGATATTGTGTGTGTGAGGTTGGGTTTGGTTGGTTGTGGTTAGTAGGGGATTCGGTCTCCGAAGTGGATCTTTAGGGCTCGTAGTGCTGAGGGCCAGCGCATCACTTTGACCCATTTCGTCTCGGCTCGCATCAGGGCGAGGTAGATGAGCTTCGTTGCTGCTTGCTCGTCGGGGAAGTGTCCGCGGGTCTTGATCGCTTTGCGGACCTGGCGGTTCAGGCCCTCGATCGCGTTCGTGGTGTAGACCACGCGGCGTAGATCGGCCGGTAGGGAGAGGAACGGTGTGACGTGCTCCCACCGGTCGCGCCAGGCTTGGGCGACCATCGGGTAGCGCTCGCCCCACTTCTCGTCGAAGAGCTCGAGCTGTCGGGTGGCCTCTTCGACGTTCGGGGCGCTGTAGACGCGGCGCAGGTCCGGCATCAGGCGCTTGCGGTCGGCGTAGCTGACATAGCGCATCGACGCCCGGATCATGTGCACGATGCATGTTTGAACCCAGGCTTGTGGGAACACCGCGGCGATCGCCTCGGGGAACCCGGCCAGGCCGTTGACGCAGGCGATCAGGACATCACCGACGCCGCGCTGATGCAGGTCGTTCAGCACCGCGAGCCAGAACTTCGCGCCCTCGGTGTCCTGCCACCACAGGCCGAGGATCTCCCGGTCGCCCTCGAGGGTGACACCGACCGCGAGATAGCAAGCACGGGTCTTCACCGAGCGGTCCTCGGTCATCTTCACCATCAGCGCGTCGAAGTAGACGATCGGGTAGAGCGTCTCCAGTGGCCTTGAGCGCCACGCCGCGATGTCCTGAAGGACGGCGTCGGTGACGCGGCTGATCGTGTCACGGCCGATCTCGGTGCCATAGAGCGTCTGCAGGTGCTCTGAGATATCCCGCACCGACATGCCGCCTGCGTAGAGGGAGAGGATCTTCTCGTCCAGCCCAGCCAGTCGGGTCTGGCGCTTACCGACGAGCTTCGGCTGGAACGTGCCCTGACGGTCGCGGGGGGTGTTCACCGCCACCGGGCCCAGGTCGGTAGCGACCGTCTTCCCGATCGACCCGTTGCGGTGGTTACCCGCGCCGCCGGGCGGCGCCTGTCCCGGCGGGTAACCCAAATGGTCACTCAGCTCGCCCGCCAACGCAGCGTCGATCACACGGCCCGCCAGCTGCGTCAGAAGGCCGCCCTGGCCGGTGATCTCCTCCGGGTCAAGGCCCTTCAGGGCGTCCTGCAGCGCGTCCGCCGGCAACAGGCCAGCCAGACGGTCCTGGAGCGCCTCGGCGCCCTCGTGAGCCTCTTGGGGGCGGCTGCGCCGCCCACTGGGCTTCTCGGTCATCTCCTGCATGATGATGGGGTCCTTTCCAGGCTGCACCCGGGCCAGAATCGCCGCTACGCCTACGGCTACGCGTCAATCCCGGCCCGGAACACAAGCCAAGTCGGTTATCCCAACCACACACACTTCATCGGACAGACCCCGCCACCGCCGACACTCAGCCACTATGACGAGCTGCTCGAGACAGCCGGGGCAGCAGGATGAGCGCCCCAGCGAAGGTCCAGGCGATGGAAGCACTGATCGACGCGCACGCCCGCGAGCTTCACTTGCCGAGCATCCGCGATCGCTTCCGGGCGCTCGCGCAGGAGGCGATGCGCGAGCAACAGACCCCGCTCGCCTACCTCGCCGCGCTTCTGGAGGCCGAGGTCACAGAGCGCGCTGAACGCCGCGAACGCCGAAGACTCATCGACGCCCGCTTCCCGCTCACCAAGCGCCTGGAGGATTTCCGCTTCGAGGAGAACCCGAAGATCCCCCAGGCCACAGTCGCCGCGCTCGCGCAGGGATCCTGGATCGATGACCGCGAGTCAGTGATCCTCCTCGGCGACTCGGGGACCGGCAAGACACATTTGGCGATCGCCCTCGGGGTGCTCGCCTGCCAACAAGGACGCCGTGTTCGCTTCACTACCCTCGCAGCACTCGCGAACGAGCTGCAGGCAGCCGAGTCCCGGCGCGAGCTCGGCCGCGTGATCGCCCGCTATGCACGCACCGAGCTCGTCGTCCTTGACGAGCTCGGATATCTCGCGCTGCCCGAGGGCGCCGCCGAGCTCGTCTTCCAAGTCATCTCCGAGCGCAACGAGCGCGCCAGCCTGATCGTCACCACCAACCTCCCGTTCGGAGAGTGGACCAAGGTATTCCCCGACGCCCGCCTCGCGAAGGCCGTCGTTGACCGCATCACCCACCGGGCGCACATCATCGACACCGGAGCAGAGTCCTGGCGCTTCCGCCACGGCCTCGCTCGCACCCAGAAAGGAGCCGCCTGACCCCCAACACGAGTCGCGCCGGTGGCATCTCGTTCCGCTACGCCCTACGGGCTCCGCTCCACGAGACGCCACCGCAACCCACCAATCAGAGAAGATCAACCACACACACCAACCGACGCGAAGTGGGCCCACTCCAAGCCGCCGCGCCGGGGCCACTGCAAGCCGCCGCTCCCACTTGCGGCTGTAGACGTCGATCACGAAGCTGAAGAACACCAGCCCCTCCCAGCAGCGCAGATACGAGAAGTCTGCAACCCATAGTTCATTCGGTGCTGAGGCGCTGAAGTCACGGTTCACGAGGTCTGGGCGCCGTCGAGCATCGGGGTCCGGGGTCGTGGTCCGCCACGGCTTGCCTCTGCGCTTGGCTCCCTGGATGCCCTCGGCGCGCATCAGCCGCTGCACCCGACAGCGCGGTGCCTGCTCTCCCGCGCAGGTGAGCGCCTTCCAGGTCCTGCGATAGCCGTAGGCGCAGTAATTCGCCTCGTGCACCTCCCGGATCCGAGCTAGGAGCCGCTCGTCCTCGACCTGGCGGGCCGATCGCGCACCGGTGGCTCGCTGGTAGTAGGCGGACGCCGACACGCCCAAAGTGCTGCAGATCGGCTCGACCCCGAAGCGCTCACGGTGCTCCTCCACATACGCGCTCACTTCGTTCGGTCTGGGTCGAGCTCCTTGGCAAAAAACACGCTCGCTGACTTCAGGATCTCGTTCGCGCGGCGCAACTCAAAGACCTCGCGGCGCAGCTTCTTGATCTCCTCCCGCTCCTGGCTGGTGAGCAGGTCGCCTCGCTCGCCGCTATCAGCCTCGGCCTGCCTGACGTGTTTGCGCAACGTCTCGCGATGAATGCCCAAATCATCAGCGACATGAGCAACCGGCCGTTTACTCTCGAGCGCCAGACGAACCCCGCGCTCGATCAACTCCGGTGGATACCTCGACCGTCTCGACATGCCAGAAGACTCTCCCTCCCCGCGGACACATCCACGGAACAGGGCCCCCGTCAAAGACGGCCTGGCTGGGTCTGTCAGATAAACGGTGGATCTGGCTTGGTCTGAGCGAAGGGGATGACCATGGCGGAGCTAGCGGAGTCGACCGATCGGGTCGAGATGATCGAGCCTATGCCTATCGATACGATTGACCAGAAGGAGCTTGCTGAGCAGCTGTTGCAGCAGGCGAGGGAGCAGAACATCGAGCTGGTCGGCCCTGGCGGGCTGTTGGGCCAGTTGACGAAGAGCGTGCTCGAGACGGCGCTGGACGCGGAGATGGACGAGCACCTCGGCTATGAGAAGCACGATCCCGCTGGGCGCAACAGCGGGAACAGCCGTAACGGGACGCGCTCGAAGATGGTGTTGACGGAGATCGGCCCGGTCGAGATCGAGGTGCCGAGGGATACCGAGTCGACGTTCGAGCCGCAGATCGTCAAGAAGCGCCAGCGGCGTCTCACAGGGGTTGATGAGATCGTCCTCTCGTTGACGGCGCGTGGGTTGACGACCGGGGAGATCGCGGCGCACTTCGGTGAGGTGTATGGCGCCAAGGTAAGCAAGGACACGATCAGCCGGATCACGGAGAAGGTCACCGGCGAGATGACGGAATGGTTGAGCCGGCCGCTGGAGAAGGTGTATCCCGTGATCTTCATCGACGCGCTGGTCGTCAAGGTCCGCGACGGGCAGGTCACGAACAAGCCCGTGTATGTCGTGATCGGCGTGACCGTGGACGGCGAGCGGGACATCCTCGGCCTCTGGGCTGGTGATGGCGGGGAGGGAGCGAAGTTCTGGCTGAGCGTGTTCACCGAGATCAAGAACCGCGGCGTCCAAGATGTCTGCATCGCGGTCTGCGATGGCCTGAAGGGCCTCCCGGAGGCGATCACGACGACCTGGGAGCTCGCGACCGTCCAAGCGTGTGTGATCCATCTGATCCGCAATACGTTCCGGTTCGCGTCACGCAAGTACTGGGACGAGATGAGCCGCGAGCTCAGACCCGTCTATACGGCACCGTCAGAGGCAGCCGCGAGGGAGCGCTTTAGCGAGTTCGACGCGAAGTGGGGCAAGCAGTACCCGGCGATCAGCAAGCTCTGGGAGAACGCCTGGAGCGAGTTCATCCCGTTCCTGGGCTACGACGTCGAGATCCGGCGGGTGATCTGCAGCACGAACGCGATCGAGTCGCTCAACGCCCGCTACCGCCGTGCCGTCAGGGCCCGAGGTCACTTTCCGAACGACACGGCCGCCTTGAAGTGCCTCTACCTCGTCACCAGGGCCCTCGACCCCACAGGAAAGGGCAGAGCACGCTGGGCAATGAGATGGAAGCCCGCACTAAACGCGTTCGCGATAGCGTTCGAAGGAAGAATCAAATAAACCCACCAAGCACATCCACCGTTAATCGGACACTCCCGCCTGGCTCAGAATGGTGCTGGTGATATGGCTTGTGCGGATGCTGTGATGGTGGCTGCGAGCGCAAGTATCGCGAGCAGTGTGGCCGTTATCAGTCGTAGGTGTTGCATCTTGCTTGCCTGCTCCCTTGTCAGGGAGGCGACACGACAGAGCTGCGTGCGTTGTCGTGTGCTCCTGGGTTGTCTGGGAGCATTGATGTTGCACGGCCTGGGTGGTGTGTGCAAGGTCGGGCAAGGCATTTTGGAGCGTCCCTGTAGTTCCGGGGGCCGGGAAACGTTGGGTGTGGGGCTTTGGGTGGGTATGTGGTTTGTGTAGTGGGAGACAGGCGTGGTGGGCTTCCGTGCTGCGTTGTCTGTGGGCTGCTGTGTGGGGTGGTTGTTAACGGTTTGGGGCCCGCCGTGTGGCGGGCCCCAAGGGTTAGTTTAGGTGTTGCTTGTGTTGGTCAGCGTGTGCTGGGTTATTCGCTTTCCTCTACGAATTCTGCGTTGGCTTGCTCGATGGTGTTGTTGAGGACTGCGGTGTTGCCGGTTGATGCGGGCAGCCCGAGTTTTGAGTTGACGGTGCTGTCGAGTAGCCCGTAGCCGCAGCCTGTTGCGCCTGGTGCTTTGAAGTTTTCCTCGACGAGCTTGTTTTTCGCGATTTCGAGGATCTTGCCTTCTGCTTTAGTTTTGATTTCCCCGGGGAAACCAGTGAGTTTGCCAGAGACACCGCTTGTCAGTTCGAGCGTGATTGGTTCTTTGGCTGAGCCGATGTAGCATTCGCTACCCAGCAGCGTGTTTTCGAGCTTCACGCGGACTGGCAGGACTAGGGCTGGGCCCTCGCCGATCTCAAGGTAGATCTCGTTCAGGCTGACCGGGCCGACCAGTTCGGTCGTCGCGTTCACGCCAGTGAGGCTGTTTTCGAAGATTTTTTCGCAGAGTTTGCGGAGCCCTTTTTCGATCAGCCCTTCGCCTTTGATTTCGTTGCACTTCACGAAGTCAAGGAGCCCACCGGGGACTTTCTGCGGGGTTTTCGGGAACGTTTCGCCGTTAGCAGCATCAATGAATTCTTTACCGATGGGTTCCAGGTTGTGCAGACCACCCTGCAAGATCTGGGTAGCGACGATCGGGACACCCGTGTTACCGATCTTGATTTCCCCGCTTGTGGTTTTCGACACGAGGCACGCTTCGACGTTGGGGTTAGTCAACGGGCACTTCGCGAACACCGCGAATTCCCCGGTTGGTGTCGCCATCGCCGAGGACACCCCGACAGCCGCGATCGAGAGCGCGCATGCCGTCGTAACGAGCAGCGCTTGACAGATCCTTGCTTTCATCACTGTGAATCCCACTTTCCCTAGTTGCAGATAAAGACCTACGAGGTCAACGTAGCGCCCCTGCACCCGCGGACGCAAACCCCGTTTCTGACTTCGTGCCAGCTAGCCGAACCACCCACGGCCGGGGGGCCCTGTGGGGGCTGGCCTTGCGGCTATCCGGCTACTTCTTCTTCTTTTTGGTTTTCTTCTTTTTGGCCGTGGGTTTCGCGGCGGGTTTCGCTTTCGGGCACCCCGTGACGGTGATCTTCGTCGTCTGCTTGACGACCGCGCCGTTCTGGCCAACGAGCGTCGTAGGGCTCACTAGCGATATCGGCACGAGCTTCTTGACTTTGACCGTGACGTGCCGGGTGTGTCCGTGCACGCGCTTGGTCTCTCGCTTTGACACGGACACTGTGTCTGTGGGTGCGCAGACGCTGCCGTAGGCTGTTAGTGCGGAGTGGGGGCCCTCGGGGAAACTCGCCTGGAAGGAGCTGATCGGGGCATCGGGCACCGATTCGAAGTTGGAGTACGTGATGCCCTTTTTGATATCCGTCTTGCCATCCAGAATGATCTTCACGCCTTCGCCCTGCAGCACGAACTCGACATCGGGGAACGCCGCACCACCATGAGACACCAGATACGCGGGCCCGGTTAGCTTCGCGCCGAGGACCGGCGTGACCGCGGTCCCTGTACCGATGTCCGAGCCTTCAGGGCACCCCGCGGGGTTCGTGTTGAACTGCGCTTCCAGGCACGCTTTCTGCAGCGTCGTGAGCCGTGAGGGCAGCTGCAGCGGGAGCTGGACATCGGTTTTCGCGATGTTCGCTTCCCCTGGGTGCTGGGTGATGTTGACCGTCAGGCTCGCACCCCTCGCTTTACTCGTGTTCGCCTGCGATACCTCCGTGAACGTCGGTTTGAACGGCAAGCCCTGACAGCCAGTCGCCTGGAACGGGCTGGACACGTTCGCGGTAGCGCCCTGGGTAGCGGTGATCGTCGCGGTGACCTGCTTCGCGGAGCAGTTCGTGGGGTTGAAGATGAAGTCTTCACGGTCGATGTTGACGTTGACGGTACGTAGCCGGAACGGCACCCCGTCACGCGACTGCGGCAACGGGTCACTCGTGACCGTCGCCGCACCAGTCGTGGAGTTCACCGTGATCGCCGCACGCACAACCACGTTGCCGAGGTGGAACGGCCCCGCGTTCGCGGGCACCACGATCGACAGGCCAAACGGCGCACCCTTATACGGCCCAGTGAGATACACCTCACCTTCACGGACAAGCGGTTCGCCACCCGCACCAGCGGCGTCCGTGGTCGACCCGATCCTCGAGGCCGCAGGGCATTCGCCTTTGCCGGCCTGCGGTTCGCCGCACTGCGCGACCTTCGAGATCATCCCCAGCAGCCCTTCAGGCATCGTCTGCGTGAGCCCCGCGAGGTCTTGTTCGCCGTCCTGGCGGGAGAACGTCAACGTGAACGGGCTGTATGTGCCCGCCGCGGGGTTGACCGTGCCCGCGGTAAACGACGGGCTGAACGGCAACGTCGCCGCGCACCCCGTGACACTAAACGGCTGCGATGAGCCCGACACCGACTGCCCCGCCCACGACGTCAACGTCGAAGGCGTCACGAGCGAGCCGCACAGCTGCGGCGTCGCCAACGGCGCCCTATTACCCCCGCGTAGATGCAAGATCAGCTTGCTGAACGGGAACTGCGGACTTTCCGTAAACGACGCCGTCAGCTGCCCCGTCTGCGGGTTCGCTGACTCCGTCCCCGCGATCTTCACGATCGACCCCGACCCACCAACTTCCTTGACTTCCAGGTAGATCCCGAACAATTCGCCATTCGTCGCGGACGCTTCGGTGCATTCACGCTGCCCCGCACCACCACACTTCGGCGAAGCGACAAACACCTGCCCCTGAAGCGGGTTCGCCAACAGCGGCGTGAGTACTTCCACAGTCCCGATCGCCGAAGCCGCCGGGCAGTGCCCCGCAGCGGTGTGGTAGAAGCCATCGTCATAGGGGCTGCTGTCCCCACCCGGGCCGGCGTGACCCTCACCTAGTTCTGTCGCTTCGGGGTCGCCTTCATCGCGGCCACCCGCGCCTACATCATCGCTGCCGATGTTGATCCCTTCGGGGCCTTCCGCCTGACAGCCCTCCAACCCTTCCCCAGCGGGCGGGTTGATCGTCACACCTTCAGGCAGCTTCACCGTCGCATCCCGCAACGCCGGCGTAGCGAGCTGGGAGAATTCGGTGCTCTGCTGCACTTCCAGCTGCGAAGTAAACGCAGACGGCGAATCAGCCTGCGTCGTACCGCCTTCCGAGCTAGCTGAGGGCGCGAACGACAAAGACGGTTCGAAGCGCAGTAGATCGCAGCCCGTTAGCTGCGGATACACAGACTGTTCGCTAGAGACCACATCTCCGGGTTCGCCCCATGGTTCAAGTTCGATACGCGCGACCGAGCCCTTCGCTGTACCCACCACATGACTCGATAGGCCTTCCGATTCCGCCGAGCAATCCGCCGGGTTGTTCAAGAACGCTTTCGTTGAGCCGCTGCCGTTGATCTTCCCCGGCTCACCGAAGAACGTCAAATCCGACTCCAACGTTTCATTCGCGACCGGCACACCCGGAACATTCACCCGCACCCGATAACCCGTACCCGTATGCACCAGGTTCGCATACATCACAATCGGAATGGTATGCGCATAGGTAAACCCGAACTCCGCGGGGTACCCAGCCTCCGGCACCATGTTATACACCGCGGAGCAGCACCCATTAGACGCGCCGGTGAACGTGAATTCTGCTTCGTTCAAGCCGGCCTGGAGGATCCCGAACACCCCGACCTGGCTCTCCGGCGGACACACCCCTTCACGAAGCTGAGACTCTTCGCAACGTTCCGTCGCGAGCGGATCGCCGAGGAACCCAACAGGGAGTTCGACCGCGACGTTCTTGAAGTTCCGTGCAGGCTGGAAATGATGTTCCCCGCCTTTCCCGCCTTTCGGCGGCGCATCCGCAGACGGGATCCCCAAGCTCGTCGTGACAGCCCACGGATGCGCACCAGCCTGCGAAGCCGCAATACCACCCGTCATTTCAGGGCTAAACCCAAATTCGTTGAGTTCAAACGCGACCGGCTTACCGATCGGGGTTTCCTGCGACGTCACCGCCCCCGCCAACCCCCCACCTTCAACACTCACTTCGTTCTTCAACACCCCGGAGACGCCTTCAGCAGGCGGTTCGACATAGATGTTGATAAACGGCGCATAGTGCCCCGGCTGAAGCACGCCCGGTGCGAGTACCCCCGACCCTTCCGGGAATTCCCGTTCCAAATGACACACCACCGTCGTGTTCCCCCCGCCTTCGGTGCACGCCCACTGCCCCGAGACACCATCGCCGACCGGCCCGATCTCCGGGGATTCCCGCGTAACGATCCCCGCAGGCAACGTGTCCGTCACCGTGATCTCACCACTCGACGCTTCATCACCATCGTTCAACACCAACAACTGATACCGGTCACAGTTTTTATCCGCCCCATTACAAGCCACCGAATCAGCCGACTGAAAACTACTGGGCTCAGACACAGCGTGAACAGACCACCCCGCACTACCCGACGTATTAGCCGACGCCGACCCCGTAAACACAAACACCAACAACCCAACCACACCAATCACGACCCCAGCCACGAACACCACGAGAGGGCTCACACGAGCACTACGCATCTCAATCCGCACGCCTATTTTCACCCGAATCATTTCCCTGCCCCCCCGGTCCGCTTCGCTTTTCGATGCGGCCCAAACCGCTTCAACGCCGCCACCTCACACGCCGCCCGCTTGCTCTTCCGTACCCGCACACACGCCCTCAAAGCTTTCGTCAACCGCTGCGCACGACTCAACACCACCGCACCCGGCTTCACACTCACCGGCGGCGGACTAGACACCACAGGAGCCGACGTCACCACCGGCGCACTCGAACCCCCACCAGACACCACAGTACTCCCAGGCGCCGCAAACGACGGCACCACATACACCGACCCACACGCTTCCGCCACACATTCCACCGGCGGATCAGGCGCCAAAAACCCACCATCAACCCGAGCATCATACGTATCAAACTGCTCATCCGAATCCGACCCCGTCAACGAACCAGCCGTCACAAAGAACACATCCCCACCAGACGCATCCAAACCTTCAACACTACTCACTCCCTTACCCGTCACACCCGCACCATCCGAAATCAAAAACACATCACCATCACCAATAGTGCCTACCGCTCGCGACCGAGTTCCTGTACTCATACGCACTCCCCGCACCCTCACCCGCCACACCCGTCAACACCCCCGAATCCGCAAACACCACCACAGACCCATCACCAGACACCACCACACCCGTCGCCGCCTGACCAGGACCCGTAATCCCAGAATAACCCTGAGTAGTAGTCCGCGCTGCATGCGTATCGGCGCTTTCCGTGCCCTGCGGCTCATCGCCATCACTACCCCGCGACACGCGCACCAATTCCCCAGTCGCATCGTCGTACTCGAAGAGCTGCCGTTCGCTGCTCGTATCACCCGCCGTCAAATCCGCTTCACTCGGGAACACAAAGAACCGCCCATCAGGCGTCGCCTGCACCTGCCGTACATCGCGTTCACCCCAGTCGCCCGCTTTATCACCAGGTGACAGCGTCGCGATAAACGAAACCTTCCCGGCGGGGTGTTCCGCGTCACGCTCAGACACGTACAGGTTGTCTTCGCCTTCTTTCGGACGACACCTAGAGCCACTCGTCACCGGTTCCGCTTTCACTTCCTCTTCTTCCGCCGCCGCTTCTTCTGCGGCTTCCGCCGACCCTAGTTCCGCCAAACACGGGCCACCCACACCACCACGCGGACCTTTACCCAAACGCCCAGCCGAGACGAAATACACATGCGAGCCATCCTCAGACACACGCGCCACACCCTGCACTTCACCACCCACAGAGCCACCCGACACAAGGCTCACATGCTCACCCTCCGGCGCTTCAAAATCATACTCATACAAACTCATCCCCGCAGCACCCGGCAACAATTCCTGCGAACTCAAAAAGAACACCTTCGACCCATCCCGCGACGCACCCGCAAACTCCGCCGGCGCCTTCACACCCGTCTGACATTCCGCACACTGCTCAGGCGTCGGCTCAGAAACCGCAACCGATTCCAAACCATCAACACGCGCATACAATTCCGGCACTTCCGGACCTTCCGAAGCACCACATTCACTAGCAGCTTCCGCCGTAAAGAACACACGCGAACCATCCGCAGACACCGCGTTATACAGGTCATACTGGAACTGGGAGCCAAGATACGTCGCACACGGACTAATCAAACGCCCTTCGTTACTCACACCCACTAGCTCCGGCCTGGTCTGACCCGCACCCGAAAACTCATATAGCGACTGTTTGCCGAGCGTCGTATCACCCGGCCACGCCAACCCAAGCTCGTGGGGTTCTTCGATACTGAACAGACGACATGTGAGAGATCAGCCGACGCATCACGATAATTGACAAACGCAGCGTAGACAAAGCCCTCGAATTCACCGCTCGCGGGGCCAGCCACGGCCGACGGCGGAAGCAACGAACCAACTTTTACCATCGTCCCGTCCGCTTCACGAATATAGAAGTTCTGCGCCGCAATCGATTCCGACGGCATACGGGACACCCACAACGTCGACGCAAGTTCCGGACTCGCCGCAACCAATTTCTGTGCAGGAAACATCGACGCCGGCGGCGAGACAGCCGACACACTCCAGCCCGAAGCCGTGCGCGAAAGCTCATACGCACTGCCATGGAGTTCGGGGTCACTTTCGACCCCCGCGAACGCACCCAACGATTCCGCAAGCACATTCGACCCATTTTCAGCGAGATCAAGAGGCTCGAGCTCCGCAGCATCCTTGAACGCCGGCGTCACCTGCTCATACACACGACATTCAGGCATAAAAGCCCTAAACCCCGACGACGCTTCATTAGGACAACCTTCCCCAGACGCAGTCGTAGCATCCCCCAACGCCAGAGCACCCCCCGCAAACACCAGGGAACAAAAAATGACGCCAAGCGTCACAGCCACACCCAACGACAAGCACTTCGACTGACGCGTCCCTCTCCTCATGATCCCTAAACCCCTCTCCTCCACGACATCTACAATCCAAACGGCAGAACCAGTAAAATGTGGGGCCCGAGCACGTAGCCCAGACCCCACGCACCTCACACTACAAATAACACTAGATTACGGTAATGGACTCCACAACACATTTTCGACTTCCCCATTACTTTTAGCTAGTGAGATTAACGCGGTACCGAGCTGGGTCGACGCGTCACCGAAAGCAAGCTGTTTTGTTTTCGCGACTTTCCCTACACCATTCGTGATTAACCAAACTTCTTTAATCGACGTGGTCGGGAATCTAAGGTTCCACGAAGTAGCTTCTTTCGCAGTCTGGCCTAATTCAATCGTTTTTTCAGTCGCTTCGTCTGTCGTAGATTCTGCGACAGTCTGTCCCGACACCGCGGTTTCTGGTGTCGTGCATTTCGCGCCGGTGAAGTGCAGCGTCACGAAGTTAGCGCCGCTCGATGGGAAGAACTCTTCCAGCAGCTGTTTACCACCACCACCGCTCACGACATTCTCCACCTGCTCAGACGTCAGCGGATTCGTGAGGATTTCTTCTCCGGTGAGTTTACATTCCGGCGCACCATTGCCTTCGACCAAAGAGCAGTTCGTGAATTTCGTGATCTCGTGATCTTTACCAGGGCTGCCTTCGGCCGAGCCTTCGATTGCAGCATTTGTAACCGTCAATTTGGAGCATTCAATTTTGACGCCCTGTTCGGGTGTATTCAGTACGAAGTTATGGACTGCGTGGGACGTGATCGCGTGCGTTTTGCCTGCCGCGAGCCTCGCACCACCGATGGTAAAGGACGGCGCGGGCGAAATGGCCTCCGCCGAAGACGCAACCATCGCACCCAGTGCCAACACCGCCAACAGTGAAACCCCTATCAATCTAAAACGTTTCATCTTCGCTATCTACTCCTTAGCATCACGGAGCATCAAGACGACGAAGATCCCGGAACGACATATGAAAGCTTAGCGACTGGTCGCAAGGTCGCAACCGGTGTTTTTGACTACCAACCGCGATAATCGACCACGGCCGAACACCGACATTGCTGCGACCAACAAGACCAGCGCCGAAGCGCCACCACCGTTCAAGTAATCGATCTGCATCGCCCATCCGCTCCTGTTCATTGGAAACCGTGGTCTAACAGACCCCCGGGCAGCGATGCAAGGGCGCCAGAACCGGTCGGGCCCGGGCCCGATCTTCCGCGAACCGAAGAACCCGCGGATGCTGGGACTTTGCCGAAGTTCCGCGGTGCTGGGGACAGAAACAGCCGGGCTGTACAGCGTCCTCAACCCGCTTGCCGGGGGAGGGATGGGTACTGGGTTGGCGTTAGCTGTCCGAGCGGGCCTGGTGGGCGGGGTCCTTGAAACTCTAGTGTTTCTGGTTGTTGGTGCACGGATCTCGAACTATGGTGCCTTTGCCAGCTATGGAACTTCCCCGGGGGACGGGGGTGTTTGCCGAGATCTAGACAGGGAACAAGGGTGCCAATGCCGAGAACGAGCCAATCCGCCGCGAAAGCTACGACCCGGGCTGAGCCGGCGTGGTCGATCCCGAGCCTGCGCGAGCCGCGCTACAGCCAATCCCTAGAGCGTGGCCTGGCGATCCTTGGCTGCTTCACGCCGAAGCGCCCCGTCCTCGGGATCGCCGACATCGCCGATGAGCTCGGGATGAGCCGCTCCACCACACACCGCTACGTCATCACATTGGTAGCGCTTGGGTATCTGGAGCAGGGTGCCTCACGCAAGTACCGCCTCGGCCTACGCGTCACGGACCTCGGGATGAGCGCCCTGAACTCCACAGGGCTACGCGAGCACGCCCACCCCTACCTCGAGGAGCTCCGCCAACGCACCTCATATACGACGAGCCTTGGTGTCCTTGACGGCACCGACGTCCTCTACGTTCGACCGGGTCCGCAGCTTCCGCCGCGGCCAAGGCAAAATCGAGCTAGACCTCCACACCGGCTCACGCCTCCCCGCCTACGCCACCAGCATCGGCAAGCTTCTCCTCGCGAGCCTCCCCGACCCCGAGCAACGCGACCTCATCGCCCAGATGAAGCTCACCAAACGCGGCCCCAACACCATCACCAGCAAGAAAGCCCTACGCGAAGAGCTCGAAGAGATCCACGCCGCCGGATTCGCCGTCGGCGACCAAGAGCTCGCACCCGACCTCTACGCCATCGCCGCACCCGTGCGCAACGAGGCCCGCGAAACCGTCGCCGCCGTCAACCTCACCGCCCACGCCAACATGATCACCCTCGAGGAGCTCGTCGACGCACTCGGCCCCCACCTCGTCTCCACCACCGACCGCATCTCAGCCCGCCTCGGCTACCGACGCAACGACGAGACCAACTAACTCAGCCATCGTGGCTACGTAGCCTGACGATCAGCCCCGCGAGCCCGCGGGATATAGCACCATGCAGTCCAGGAACACGACCGGGTAGACGTCTCCAGCGTTCTGGTCTGCCAACTGCAAGCGTCGTCCATGACCGCGTCGGTGACGCCTGATACGACTTCAACCGACTGGTACTCCGTAGAGCTAAGGCGAGGTGCGCTTCGATGTCCTCGGCGAGAGCCGCATCTGTAGACGCCGAAGATCGTCTCGTCAATCCCTCGAAGCCCCGCTTAGTTCGATCTCCGCCTCACGCTCCACCAGCCGTTTCCTCAACTGCCAGAGCAACCTGACGGCTCAACGATCTCGTCCTCGCTACGGGCGCCCCGCGAGTAGCTCGCCGGCCACCCCATCAGCTAGCGGGACGCTCCCTCGCCGAATGCTCGACGAGAGCCTTGCGATACTTCGCGGCGTCTGTCCGCGACGGTGCAGCGCCGGACAGACGCCGAGTGTCAGATGGTGGTTATGGTAATGGGCTCCAGAGGACGTTTTCGTCAACACCAGTTGCGCTGGCGAGTAATGTTAAGTCTGTGCCGGTTTGCGTCGCCGCCTCGCCAGAGGCGAGCTCTTTAGTTTTGGCGATTTTCCCTACACCATTGGTGATTAACCAAACTTCTTTAACCGACGTCGTGGGGAATCTGATGTCCCACGAAGTTGCTTCTTTCGGAGCCTGTCCTAATTCAATCACTTTTTCAGTCGCTTCGTTTGTTACGATTTCGGCGACGGTCTGGCCGGATACGGCCGTTTCTGTGGTGGTGCATTTGGTGCCGGTGAAGTGAAGGGTGACGAAGCTAGCGCCGGATGTTGGGAAGATGTCTTTGAGGAGCTGCTTGCCGCCACCGCCACTGGACACGTTCTCGACCTGGATCGAGGTGAGCGGATTGGTGACAATGGCTTCTTCGGTGAGTTTGCAGTTAGGGGCGCCGTTGCCTTCCACGAGGGAGCAGCCTGTGAAGTGCGCAATGCCGTGGGCTTTGCCGGGGGTACCTTCGCTCGACCCTTCTAGGGCGCCGTTTTCGACGGCTAGTTTGATGCATTCAATTTTTGTGCCTTGTTCGGGGGTATTCAACACGAAGGCTCTAACGATATGTGTGGCGAAGGCGTGGGTTTTGCCCGCAGCCAGTCTTGTACCGCCGATGGTGAAGAATGGTGCTGGTGATATCGCTTGTGCGGACGCTGTGATGGTAGCTGCGAGCGCGAGGCCCGCTAGCAGCGTGACTGCTGTCAGCCGTGGGGGGTTCATCTTTGCTCCTGCCCATTGGGTACGAAGACGACACGACACCTTTCCCGTGCCGGCGCCGTGTGCTCCTGGGTTTGCCTAGGAGCTGTGGTGTAGCACACGGTGGGCAGCTGGCGCAAGGCCGGGCTAGGTGGAATGAGCGCGTGTGAAGTTCCGGCTCAGGAAAATGGTGGTTGTGGCGTTTTGAGGCGTGTTGTGGGGTTGTGTAGTGGGAGACAGGCCTGTAGGGCTTTCGTGCTGCGATATCTGGTTGGCTGTCGGGTGTCTCACGGCTTGGGCCCCTCGTGTGGCGGGCTCCGAACGCGGCTGTGAATCGCTCCGGGGATTGTGGTGGCCTGATGGCTTGAGAGGATTGGGCGATGGGAACAAGCAAGAGGTATCCAGTTGAGGTGCGTGAGCGGGCGGTGCGTCTGGTGTTCGAGCATCGAGGCGAGTATGAGACGGAATGGGCGGCGATCCGGTCGATCGCCGAGAAGTTCGGTGTCGGCCACGAGACGTTGCGCAAATGGGTGCCGGCGGGCTGAGATCGATGATGGGCGCCGCCCGGGTCTCACAAGCGTCGAAGCGCAGCGGGTCAAGGAGCTCGAGCGGGAGGTCAAGGAGCTGCGCCGCGCGAACGAGATGGCGGATTCAAGCGGTCGCTGCAACGTACTGTGCGAACTTCTCTGATGGTGTCAGGTAGCCGAGGGTCTTGCGTGGTCGTCCGTTGAGGCTGCGTTGGATGCTGCGGAGGTCGCTTGCGGTGATTGTCGTGAGGTCTGTGCCCTTTGGTAGGTATTGGCGTAGAAGCCCGTTGGTGTTCTCGTTGGATCCTTTCTGCCAGGGCGAGTGGGGGTCACAGAAGTAGATCGGGATCCCTGTCGCGATGGTGAAGCTTGCGTGCTTTGACATCTCGGCGCCTTGGTCCCAGGTGATGCTCTTCTTCAGCTCGCCCGGCAACGTGGCGATCGCCTTGCGCATGGCTGCATCCACGGCCACAGCGGAGCGGTCGCCGTTCATGTGCAGCAGCAGGACGAGCCGGCTTGAGCGCTCCACAAGGGTGCCGACTGCGCTGCGGGAGTTCGCTCCGAGAATGAGGTCGCCCTCCCAGTGCCCAGGCACCGCCCGGTCCTCCACTTCTGCAGGGCGCTCTGAGATCATCACCATCCCCGGCAGCTGACCGCGCTTGTCCGAGCGTCCTCTCGGCCGGCGGGCGGTGCGCCCCGAGCGTAGGCAGCGAGCGAGCTCGCGGCGCAGCTCGCCGCGACCCTGAACGAACAATGATTGGTAGATCGTCTCGTGGCTCACGCGCATAGCCGGCTCGTCGGGATAATCCAACGGTAGGCGACGGGCGATCTCTTGGGGTGACCACAGCTGCAGCAGGCGGCGACTGACCTCGCGATGCAGCTTGCCGCGCGCCAGCTTGCAGCTCTTGGGCCGACGAGCGTGCTCTCTCGCGCGCTGGTGCGAGCGCCAAGCCGAGTACTGCTCACGCCCACCGTTGCGTTGACCTCGCGCGTGATCGTCGAAGGCGACCGCTTGAGGAACCTCGCGATCGCGCTCAGCGAGACACCGCGGCCGATCCCGAGCAAGATCTGCTCACGATCACCGATCGAGACGCATCCAGCTCTAGGCGCCCAGGGGCAAGGGATGCCCTTCGTGAACTTGCTCTCCCGCACCATCAGCCCGACCATAGGCGCCGAACACCCGATCTCTCTGGCGATATCCGTCAGCCGCCAGCCACTCGCTCGTAGTTTGAAAGCGAGCTGCTTCTGCTCGTCGCTCAGGTGCCCACGCATCCACAACCTCCGGTATCGGTTCCTGGGTCATCCCACAGGATCCGTTGCGCCCACCGGTTGACACCGCCCCCTCGGGTCGCTATCTGTCGTTCGAGGAGCGCGAAGAGATCGCTCTATGCAGAGCCCAGGGCGCCGGGGTTCGGGAGATAGCCCGGCGGCTGGGGCGTTCCCCGTCAACGATCTCGCGGGAGCTGCGCCGCAACGCGGCCACCCGCGGCGCGCAGCTCGACTATCGCGCATCGGTCGCGCAGTGGAAGGCAGAGTTGATGGCGCGTCGCCCGAAGACCGCGAAGCTCGCCACCAACGAGCCACTGCGCGAATACGTGCAGGAGCGACTCTCTGGAGGGGTTCGCGGGCCGGACGGGACGGCGGTGGCGGGACCCGCGACGGCGCGTTGGAAGGGCCGGAGCAAGCCGAGGCGCCAGAACCGCAGATGGGCGAGCGCGTGGAGCCCGGAGCAGATATCCAACCGGCTGAGGATCGACTTCCCCGATGATGAGTCAATGCGAATATCGCACGAGGCGATCTACCAAGCGCTCTACGTGCAGGGCCGCGGCGCGCTTCGACGGGAACTCACTGCGTGCTTGCGGACCGGCAGGGCGCTGCGGGTCCCCAGAGCCCGCGTCAGGGGGCGTGGCAAGAGCTTCGTCACCGAGCAGCTCATGATCAGCGAGCGTCCCGCCGAGGCGGAGGACCGCGCCGTTCCAGGCCACTGGGAGGGCGATCTCATCCTCGGTGCCAACCAGACAGCGATCGGCACGCTCGTCGAGCGCAGCACGCGTTTCACGATGCTGCTTCACCTGCCACCGATGCCCGGTCACGGAGGCCCAACAGTGAAGAATGGGCCGCCGCTCGCCGGGCGCGGCGCTGAGGCAGTGCGTGACGCCATCACCGCTCAAATCACCACGTTGCCGGAGCAGCTGCGCCGCTCGCTCACCTGGGACCAAGGAGCGGAGATGACACAACACGCAAAGCTCACAATCGACAGCGGGCTGAAGGTCTATTTCTGTGACCCTCAAAGCCCGTGGCAACGAGGCACGAACGAGAACACCAACGGCCTGCTCCGCCAATACTTCCCCAAAGGCACAAACCTCACCAGACACACCGCAGAGGAGCTCCAAGCAGTCGCCACCACGCTCAACAGCAGACCACGCAAGACACTCCACTGGCACACACCCGCCGAAGCACTCGACGAGCATCTACGATCCCTCCAAACGCAAACCGTTGCGTCCACCAGTTGAATCCGCCCAATACACGAGCTTCGCCTTCACCCAACGGCTCATCGACGCGGGCGCTGATGCCTCGATCGGATCCATCGGCGACGGGTATGACTGTGATGATGCCTGGGCCGCCATGTTGGTCTGACTCGGCTTACGACTGACCTCGTGTCCTTGCTGTTGATCTGTCGACCGGCGTGGCGGTGTTTTGTGTCTCGCTGGCCGGACGGGCAGTGACCTGATAGGAGCCTGGTCTAGAAGTCCCTTCACAGTCCTGTCCTCCCGCCCGACCAGCCGAGAGTGACCACTATCGGGTTAGGACGGCAGTCAGTGAAAAGGATGACAGAGCAGAACGTAATCGTTGGGGTGGATACGCATAAGCACATCCATGTCGCGGTCGCGCTTTCCAGGGCTGGCGAGCGACTCGGAGAGCTCACCGTCTCGGTGGACCCCGGCGGCTATGCGCAGCTCCTCGCGTGGGCCCAAGCATTCGGCGCGGTGTGGTGTTTCGGGGTGGAGGGATGCGGCTCATATGGCCAAGGCCTCGTCGGGTTCCTGCGTCGCCATGATCAGCGCGTCGTGGAGGCCGGGCGCCCTGACCGGCGCGATCGACGTGAGCGGGGCAAGAGCGACCCGATCGACGCGGAGAACGCCGCACGCGCTGTCCTCGCCGGCACCGCGACAGGTGTCCCGAAGACCGCGGATGGCACCAGCGAGGTGATCCGCGAGATCAAGATCGCCCGGGACACGGCCGTGAAGTCAAGGACCCAAGCGGTAATCACGCTCAAGACGCTGATCGTGACCGCCCCGGACGAGCTCCGCCAAGAGCTCCAGCCACTGACGAAGGCAAAGCTCCGAGACCGCTGCGGCGCGCTGCGGCCTGGGAAGGTCGACACACCCCTCGCAGCGGCAAAGCACGCCATCCGCTCCCTCGCTCGCCGCTGGCAGCACCTCGAGGCAGAGATCAAGGAGCACGACCAGCTCCTGGACACCCTCACCGCCCAAGCAGCCCCCGCGCTGCGAGAGGCGTTCGGGATCGGAGTCGATGTCGCAGCCGAGATGATCATCCTCGCCGGTGATAACCCCGAGCGCATCAAATCAGAGGCCGCGTTTGCGAAGCTCTGCGGCGCTTGCCCGATCCCGGCTTCATCCGGCGCTACCCAGCGTCACAGGTTGAACTGGGGAGGCCACAGGCAAGCCAACAGCGCTCTCTACCGCTCCGTGATCGTCAGGATGCGGTTTCACCCACCGACGATCGCTTACGTCGCCAGGCGCACCCAGGAAGGCAAGACCAAGCGCGAGATCATCCGCTGCCTCAAGAGGTACCTCGCTCGCGAGATCTACCACACCATCACACAGTCGCCACTCACGATCACGCCACAACCGGTCACGCGAAAACATGGCCACGCCCGCTCTTGACAACTATAGGAGCATCAACGCCGTCGCGGAGTCAACGATCGGGCTCTACAAGACGAGCTGATCAACCAGCAAGGACCATGGAATACGATCGAGCAGGTCGAGTTCGCCACGCTGCAATGGGTCGACTGGTACAACCACCAACGACCACACGGCAGCTGCGACCGGCAAACGCCCGTCGAATACGAGCAGACGAGAGCAAGACAGACCACTCAATAAAAACCGCCTCTACAATTCCCGGAGCGATTCACTGCGGTTTTGCCGGTTGTTGCGGGCAGTCCGAGCTTTGAGTTGACGATGCCGTCGAGTATCCCGTAGCCGCAGTCTGTTGCGCCTGGTGCTTTGAAGTTTTCCTCGACGAGCTTGTTTTCCGCGATTTTCGAGGATCTCGCCTTCTGCTTTGGTTTTGATTTCTCCGGGGGACCCGGTGAGTAAAAGCGTGAGGCCCAAGCACGCGACCCAGGCCCCACGCATTTCATGCCACAAACTACGCTAGATTACGGTAACGGACTCCACAACACATTTTCGACTTCCCCATTACTTTTAGCTAGTGAGACTAACGCGGTACCGAGCTGGGTCGACGCGTCACCGAAAAAAAGCTCTTTGGTTTTCGCGACTTTCCCTACACCATTCGTGATTAACCAAACTTCCTTAATCGACGTGGTCGGGAATCTAAGGTCCCACGAAGTAGCTTCTTTCGCAGTCTGACCTAATTCAATCGTTTTTTCAGTCGCTTCGTCGGTCGTATATTCTGCGACGGTCTGTCCCGACAGCGCGGTTTCTGGTGTCGTGCATTTCGAGCCGGTGAAGCGCAGCGTCACGAAATTAGCGCCGCTCGACGGGAAGAACTCCTCCAGCAGCTGTTTACCACCACCACCACTTACGACATTCTCCACCTGCTCAGACGTCAGCGGTTCCGTGGTGATTTCTTCTCCCGGGAGTTTACATTCCGGCGCACCATTGCCTTCGATCAAAGAGCAGTTCGTGAATTTCGCGATCTCGTGATCTTTACCAGGGCTACCTTCAGCAGAGCCTTCGATCGCAGCGTTTGTAACCGTCAATTTAGAGCATTCAATTCTGATGCCCTGTTCGGGTGTGTTCAGTATGAAGCTGTGGACTATGTGAGACGTGATCGCGTGTGTTTTGCCGGCCGCGAGCCTCGTACCACCAATGGTAAATGACGGCGCCGGTGAAATAGCCTCCGCCGACGACGCAACCATCGCTCCCAAAGCCAACACTGCCAACAGTGAAACCCCTATCAATCTAAAACGTTTCATCTCGCTATCTACTCCTTAGCATCACGGAAGCACCAAGACGACGAAGACCCTCAGACAGCACACGACCATCGAAGGCTCCACCTGCATCGTCTGTCTGCTCCTTTTCATTGGGAGCCACGGTCTAACAACTCGATTCGGTCAGCGCAATGAAGAATGGAGTCGGTGGCGGAGGAACAAAGTTCCGCAAAATGAATAATCCGCGGATAATGGGCTTTGGCCAATCTCCGCGGCGCCGCGGACAGAAACAGCCGGGCCGTACAGCGCCCTCAACCCGGTCGCGGGACGCAGTGCCGGGGCCCGCTGGTAGTAGGCGGACGCCGACACGCCCAGGGTTCTGCAGATCGGCTCGACCCCGAAACGCTTGCGGTACTCCTGCACATAGGTGCTCATTTCATTCGGTCTTGGTCGAGCTCCCTCGCGAAAAACACGCTCGCCGACTTCAAAATCTCATTCGCTCGGCGCAGCTCGAAGTTCTCCCTGCGCAACTTGCAGATCTTCTCAGGCTTCTGGCTCGTGAGAAGCTCACCCCGGCTCGCCGCTATCGGCCTCGGCCTGCAGATCACCGACTCCGAGAAGGCCGGGCCAGATCAACGCCTCCGTCAAAACCAGCCCGGCTCACGACGAATTCTGCGTTGGCTTGCTCGATGGTGTTGTTCAGGACTAACGGTGTTGCCGGTTGATGCGGGCAGTCCGAGTTTTGAGTTGACGGTGCTGTCGAGGAGCCCGTAGCCGCAGCCTGTTGCGCCTGGTGCTTTGAAGCCTTCCTCGACGAGCTTGTTTTTCGCGATTTCGAGGATCTTGCCCTCTGCTTTGGTTTTGATTTCTCCCGGGAAACCCAGTGAGTTTGCCAGAGACACCGCTGGTCAGTTCGAGGACGATTGGTTCTTTGGCCGAGCCGATGTAGCATTCGCTACCCAGCAGCGGGTTTTCTAGCTTCACGCGAACGGGCAGGACGAGGGCTGGGCCCTCGCCGATCTCGAGGTAGATCTCGTTCAGGCTGACCGAGCCGACCAGTTCGGTCGTCGCGTTCACGCCGGTGAGACTGTTTGCAAAATCAAGTAAGCGTGGGGCCCAAGCACGCGGCCCAGGCCCCACGCATTTCATGCCACAAACGATGCTAGTAGGAGGTTACGGTAACGGACTCCACAACACATTTTCGACTTCCCCATTACTTTTAGCTAGTAAGATTAACGCGGTACCGAGCTGGGTCGACGCGTCACCATTGTTCAGCTGTTTGGTTTTCGCGATTTTGCCTACACCATTCGTGATTAACCAAACTTCTTTAATCGACGTGGTCGGGAATCTAAGGTTCCACGAAGTAGCTTCTTTCGCAGTCTGACCTAATTCAATCGTTTTTTCAGTCGCTTCGTCTGTCGTAGATTCTGCGACAGTCTGTCCCGACACCGCGGTTTCTGGTGTCGTGCATTTCGCGCCGGTGAAGTGCAGCGTCACGAAATTAGCGCCGCTCGATGGGAAGAACTCTTCCAGCAGCTGTTTACCACCACCACCACTTACGACATTCTCCACCTGCTCAGACGTCAGCGGTTCCGTGGTGATTTCTTCTCCGGTGAGTTTACATTCCGGCGCACCATTGCCTTCGATCAAAGAGCAGTTCGTGAATTTCGTGATCTCGTGATCTTTACCAGGGCTACCTTCAGCAGAGCCTTCGATCGCAGCATTTGTAACCGTCAATTTAGAGCATTCAATTTTCACACCCAGTTCGGGTGTGTTCAGTACGAAATTGTGTACTGCATGAGACGTGATCGCGTGTGTTTTACCTGCCGCTAGCCGTGTGCCACCAATGCTGAAGAACGGCGCGGGCGAAATAGCCTCCGCCGAAGACGCAACCATCGCACCCAGTGCCAACACCGCCAACAGTGAAACCCCTATCAATCTAAAACGTTTCATCTCTGCTATCTACTCCTTAGCATCATGGAGCACCAAGACGACGAAGACCCTCAGACAGCACACGACCATCGAAGGGCTCCACCTGCATCGTCTATCTGCTCCTTTTCATTGGGAGCCACGGTCTAACAACTTGACTCGGTCAGCGCAATGGGAAATAGAGTCGCTACCGGAGGAGCAAAGTTCCGCAGAATGAACAATGCGCGGATAGTAGGCTGTGAGCAATCTCCGCGGTGCTGGGGACAGAAACAGCCGGGCTGTACAGCGTCCTCAACCCGCTTGCCGGGGGAGGGATGGGTACTGGGTTGGCGTTAGCTGTCCGAGCGGGCCTGGTGGGCGGGGTCCTTGAAACTCTAGTGTTTCTGGTTGTTGGTGCACGGATCTCGAACTATGGTGCCTTTACCAGCTATGGAACTTCCCAGGGGGACGGGGGGTGTTTGCCGAGATCTAGACAGGGAACAAGGGTGCCAATGCCGAGAACGAGCCAATCCGCCGCGAAAGCTACGACCCGGGCTGAGCCGGCGTGGTCGATCCCGAGCCTGCGCGAGCCGCGCTACAGCCAATCCCTAGAGCGTGGCCTGGCGATCCTTGGCTGCTTCACGCCGAAGCGCCCCGTCCTCGGGATCGCCGACATCGCGGATGAGCTCGGGATGAGCCGCTCCACCACCCACCGCTACGTCATCACATTGGTAGCGCTGGGATACCTGGAGCAGGGTGCCTCACGCAAGTACCGCCTCGGCCTACGCGTCACGGACCTCGGGATGAGCGCCCTGAACTCCACAGGGCTACGCGAGCACGCCCACCCCTACCTCGAGGAGCTCCGCCAACGCACCTCATATACGACGAGCCTCGGCGTCCTTGACGGCACCGACGTCCTCTACGTTCACCGGGTCCGCAGCTTCCGCCGCGGCCAAGGCAAAATCGAGCTAGACCTCCACACCGGCTCACGCCTCCCCGCCTACGCCACCTCGATTGGGAAGCTTCTGCTCGCGAGCCTCCCCGACCCCGAGCAACGCGACCTCATCGCACAGATGAAGCTCACCAAACGCGGCCCCAACACCATCACCAGCAAGAAAACACTACGCGAAGAGCTCGAAGAGATCCACGCCGCCGGATTCGCCGTCGGCGACCAAGAGCTCGCCCCCGACCTCTACGCCATCGCCGCACCTGTGCGCAACGAGGCCCGCGAAACCGTCGCCGCCGTCAACCTCACCGCCCACGCCAACATGATCACCCTCGAGGAGCTCGTCGACGCACTCGGCCCCCACCTCGTCTCCACCACCGACCGCATCTCAGCCCGCCTCGGCTACCGACGCAACGACGAGACCAACTAAACCAATACGCTAGCGGCCCCATGCGCCGCCCCACAACCCTACTCTGCCTCCCGCTGTCCGCACTCGCACTGGCGGCGTGCGGCAGCACGGTTTCGACGTCCGGCTTCAAGGGCGCCGAGCACGAAGTCGCGGAAACGATCTCCAACCTGCAGTCCGATGCGACGACCGGGGAAGAGAAGAAGATCTGCGGCGATGACCTCGCGGCGGCCGTCGTCAGCCGCCTCGGCGGCACGAAGGGCTGCGAAACGGCGATCAAGCACCAGCTCGCCGAGATCAACAACCTTCAGGTCAGCGTCCGCTCGGTCAAGCTCGGCAGCGACTCCAGCACGGCGACCGCGCAGGTCACGAGCATCCACGAAGGCCGGACCAAGCCCAGCAGCGTCGCCCTCGTCAAGGAAGGCGGCAAGTGGAAGGTGTCCGGGCTCTAGCGGATGCCGTCGAGCAGCTCTGCCGGCGAGGACAGCTCCAGGCCGCGGGACAGCCTGACAAGCGTGTCCAGGCGCGGGAAGCGCTTGCCGCGCTCCAGCAGGCTGATCTCGGTACGGTCCAGATCGGCGAGGTCGGCGAGCCCCTCCTGAGAGAGGCCCACGCGTTCGCGGTGAGTGCGGAGGTTGATGGCGAATTGCTCGCGGGCGGCATCCATGCGGTGAACCTTCGCGCATCACAGACAGTCTGTCTACGGCCTTTTGTCCGCAGCCTTTATGCGGTGTTCTCAGCTCAGCCGAGCGAGCGTCCGTACTGGCGCTCGTAGTAGGCACGGTAGTCGCCGGAGCGGATCGGCTCCCACCACCAGCCGCTGTCGCGATACCACGCGACCGTCTGCTCCAGGCCCTCGTCAAAGCGTACACGCGGCGTCCAGCCGAGCGCGCGCACCTTCTGCGAGGACAGCGAGTAGCGGCGGTCATGGCCGGGGCGATCGCTGACGTGCTCGATCTGCGACGGCTGCGCCCCCGTCAGCTCGACGATGCGCGTGATCACCGCCATGTTGGCCTCCTCGTCGGGGCCGCCCGCGTTGTAGACCTCGCCGGGCTGTCCGTGCTCGAGCACGTGGCCGATCGCCGCGGCGAAGTCGGTGGCGTGGATCCAGTTGCGCACCTGCATGCCGTCGCCGTACACCGGCAGCGAGTCGCCGTGCAGGGCGTTGAGGATCATCAGCGGGATCAGCTTCTCCGGGTACTGGTAGGGGCCGTAGTTGTTCGAGCCGCGACAGATCAGCGCCTGCAGGCCGTAGGTGTGGAAGTAGCTCTGCACGAGCAGGTCCGCGCCGGCCTTCGTCGCCGAGTAAGGCGAGGAGGGCGCCAGCGGGCTCTGCTCGGTGAACGTACCCTCCTCGATCGAGCCGTAGACCTCGTCGGTTGACACCTGCACATAGCGCAGGCCGTGCTCGCGGGCTGCCTCCAGCAGCACGTAGGTGCCAAGCGCATGGGTTGACACGAACGCGTCCGGCTCGGCGATCGAGCGGTCGACGTGCGTCTCCGCCGCAAAGTTGACGATCGCCTCAGGCGAGGCCGCCTCGATCGCCGTGGCCACCGCCTGCGGATCCTCGATCGCGCCGCGGATGAAGCGGAAGCCCGGTCGATCGACGAGGTCGTGGAAGTTCTCCTCGCGTCCGGCGTAGGTGAGCTTGTCGAGCACCGTCACGTCATCGCCGTGCTCGGTGACGCGCTGGCGCACGAACGTCGAGCCGATGAAGCCTGCGCCGCCGCATACGAGAAGTTTCATGCGCGCATCATTCCAGGCTCAGGGCTAGCATGGGTTCATGGCCACCGTCGTCCATCCTCACCTCAAGACGTGGGAATTCGACGCGCTGCAGTTCAACGCGGGCTGGAGCATGGACATCGAGTTCATCGCCGGTGAGGCCGTCGTGGTGCCGCCGATAGGAGGTCCCGCATCCTCCGCCCAAGGGGAGCTATACGTAGCGCTGCACCGCTGGCAGGAAGACGTCGCCGAGGGGAGCCTCGTCCTGCAGGACGTGTTCGTGGCGTTTCCCGACGGAAGCCGCCCGGCACCCGACATCTCCTACTGGAGCGCCGAGCGCCGCCTGCCCGTGACCCGGGGCGCAATGCAGAGCGTCCCCGACCTTGTCGTCGAGGTGCTCTCGCCGAGCACGCGCGCGAACGACCTTGGCGTCAAGCGCGACCTGTACATGCACTCGGGCGTACGCGAGCTGTGGCTGGTGGACCCCGATGCACGCACCGTCACACGGGCGCGGCCCGAGGTCACTCCGGACGAGGTGATTGGCGAGGGGACGACGCTGCACAGTGAGTTGCTGCAGGGCTTAGTGCTGGAGGTCGCGCGCATATTTGCGCCGTCCGAGAGCTCGCCCAGCGAAGGTCGCTAACCCCAAGCAATAACCGTCACTTGCGGACGATCCCCTCACGCACAGCCAAATAGCCCGCAAGTCCTTCCTGCCACGGCGGCAGCGGCAGTACGTCCGCGCGCTCTGACTCGAGCGCCGACCACGCCGGACGTGGCGCCGGGCGTGGCATGTCCGCGCTCGTGGCGTCCTCGACACGGCAGGCGACCTCGGCCTGGCGGAAGATCTCCGCGGTGAAGCCGTTCCAGGAGACGTGGCCGGTGCCCGCCAGGTGCACGAGACCGGTGACCTCGCGCTCGATCAGGCCGAGCAGCGCCGGGGCGAGATGACCGGTCCACGTCGGACAGCCGACCTGATCGGTTACCACCTGCACCGCGTCGCGCTCGGAGGCGAGGCGCAGCATCGTCGCGGCAAAGTTGGCGCCGCCGATCCCGAACAGCCAGGAGCTGCGCGCGACAGCGTGACGCGGCGAGGCTTTAAGTACCTGCTCCTCGCCGGCGAGCTTGGTCTTGCCGTAGACCGACTGGGGCCCAGTCGGGTCGGGCTCCAGGTAGGCACGCGGCGCACCTGAGCGCCCCGTCGGTGCCACGCCGTCGAAGACGTAATCGGTTGACACGTGCACGAGCGGCACCGCGATCTCGGCCGCTGCCCGCGCGAGGTTGCCGGCGCCGTCGGCGTTGACCGCGTGTGCCTGCTGGACGTGCGTCTCGGCGCCGTCGACGTCCGTCCACGCCGCGCAGTTGAGTACTGCCTCCGGGGCGATCCGCGCGAAGGCCTCTCCCACCGCCCCTACGTCGGTGATGTCGAGCTCCGGCAGGTCGACCCCGATCAGCTCATGACCTGCACGCTCGCCCGCGCGCAGGACGTCCAGGCCGAGCATCCCGGCGGCGCCTGTGACGAGGACTCTCACTGGCTTGCCCCACTCCAGCGCTGATGGTCGCGAGCGGTGCGGCGTGACCGAGCGTTGCATCCCAAGCGCGTCCTAGCGTCGCTACGCTTGAGCAAGCGATGCGCACACTCGTCCTCGATCCTCCGCCTCCGCAGCTGCAGGAGCTCATCGAGCACCGCCGTCACACCGGCGCCGACCGGCACGACGAGGTGTGGGAGGGCGTCTACCACATGATCCCCGCCGCGAGTTTCGGCCACTCGCTGATCACAGCGCAACTCGCGGTTCTGCTCGACGCGCCCGCTCGCGCCAACGGGCTCCTCGTCGGCGTCGAGTTCAACCTCGGCGTCAAGGACGACTTCCGTGTGCCCGATCTCGGCCTGCACCGTGAGCCACGACTCGGGGCCTGGGTACCTACGGCTGCGATCGCCGTGGAGGTTGTTTCTCCCGGAGATGACACATGGGAGAAGCTCCCGTTCTACGCCCGGCACGAAGTGGACGAGCTGCTGATCGTCGAGCCCAGCTTTCGTTCCGTCACATGGCTGGGACTGTACGGGGGCAAGTACCGGTCGATCGACCGCAGCGAGCTGCTCGACCTGGGCGCCTCCGCGCTCGCCGACCAGATCGACTGGCCGCGCGGGTAGGGCCGTGCGCGCCGTTCGCTTCGCGTCAGTGGCGGGCAGCCTCACAGAATTGAGATGTCCGAGTTATCGCCGACCATGAAACGGTAGGCGCGGGGCTGGCGATCGCCGCGGCGGATAGTCACGTTGCGCCCCAGCAAGGAACTCTCCATCCGCCCATCCAGGTCGCAGACGCTGGCGCCCGCCAGCAGGATCGAGTGCTCCACCTCGGCTCCCGAGACAGTGCAGTGCTCGCCGATCGCCGTGTACGGACCTATATAGGAATCGCTCAGCCGAGCGTGGGCGCCAATGATCGCCGGACCGCGAACGGTGGTGCGCTCCAGGCGCGCCCCGGGTTCGATCACAACGCGCCCGTCCACCTGCGAGTCGATCAGCTCCCCCTCGATGCGCTCGCGCAGGTTGTCCAGGATCAGGCGGTTGGCCTCCAGCATGTCCTCCAGGCGCCCCGTGTCCTTCCACCAGCCGCGCACCACATGCGGCTCCACGCGCAGCCCCGAGTCCACCAGGTGCTGGATCGCGTCGGTGATCTCGAGCTCGCCGCGCGGCGAAGGCTCGATCGCGCGTGCCGCATCGTGAACGGCCGCCGTAAACATGTACACCCCCACCAGCGCCAGGTCCGTCGCCGGCTCCGCCGGCTTCTCCACCAGGCGCACCACGCGGCCGACCTCGCCGGGCCCCGCCGGCGCCAGCTCCGCCACGCCGTAGTTCTCCGGGTCCGGCACCGGCGTCAGCAGGATCAGCGCGTCCGGCGCGTGCTCGCGGAACGCCGCCACCAGATCAGAGATGCCGCCCTGCAGCAGGTTGTCGCCGAGGTACATCACAAACGGACTGTCCTGCAGGAACGGCTCCGCCGTCAGCACCGCGTGCGCCAAGCCCAGCGGCTCGTCCTGGAGGATGTAAGTGATGCGTAGGCCGAACTGCGAGCCGTCACCCGCCTCCGCTTCGATCTCCGGGCCCGTCTCTGGCGCGATGATGATCCCCACCTCCTCAATCCCCGCGTCCGCCATCGCTTCGATGCCGTAGAACAACACCGGCTTGTTCGCCACCGGCACCAGCTGCTTGGCGCTGGTGTGCGTGATCGGGCGCAAGCGCGTGCCCTTGCCTCCGGAGAGAATCAGTCCCTTGAGTGGCTCCATAGCGAGTGGAGCCTATAGGCAAGAAGCCTCTCGGCGCGGGTCGCCGGGCTACTCAAGCGACGCGTCTCTGTCTTTTCCCGGCCGATTAGGCCGACAAGCCCTTTAACACTGGATTTCCGAGGAATGGAACATCGTCGGAATAATCCGAGCGTTCCAAAGCCTTGCGCGGCAGGCCCCAAGCTTGCTACACCATGGCTCCTTAGGCAACAAGGAGTGTATGGCGATGCACGCGATGCTCTCGCACGATGGCAACGCCTCGGCGCTGCGGTCGCTGTTTGCGAACGAACCCGAGCCCCAAGACGGCCGATTATCGCGGCCGTCTCGAGGGCACGGCGTGGCGGCAGGACGGGCCGCCAACCGTACGGGACTGAGACGACGTCTGTCGCCACAATGCTCCGTGATCATAAGGAGCAGAAGTAGCGATGAAACGATTCACACCCATAGGAGCCTCCGTCTTGGCGGTGCTCGCGTTGGGCACCATGGGCGCGGCCACGGCGCAGGCGATATCTCCTGCGCCGTACTTCACCATCGGCGGCACCAGGCTGGTAGCCGGCAAAACCCACAACATCACCGGCAGGCTCAGCAAAGCGTTCGATTTGAACGTCCCCGAAGAGGGCGTCAAAATCGAATGCGAGGAACTCGGAGGTGGAACCGGGACGATCTCGGGTTCCAGCGAAGGCGAACCCGGCAAGGCCCGCGGCACTGCCGGCTTCGGGCAGTGCGCGCTCGACGAAGGTAACGGCGAGCCGAACTGCGCGCTGAGCGAAGAAACACTCACGACGAACACGCTCGTCGCCGAGCAGGTCGAGAGCGTCTCAGGCGGCGGAGGCGGGAAACAGCTGCTAACCGAGATATTCCCGGCAAGCGGGTCGAACTTCATGACCCTGCACTTCAGCGGCACATCCTGCACGACGAAAGAAACCATAGTATCGGGCCAGGTGGTCGGCGAAGACGTCACCGACAACGCGGCCGAAGAAAAGATCGAATTAGGGGGGACCGCGAAAGAAGCCACATCATGGCGGCTCAGATTCCCGAGCGCGTCAATCAAAGAAATCTGGTTAATCACCAACGGCGTCGGGAAAATCGCCAAAACCAAACTAGTTTCCTTTGGCGACGCATCCAACCTGTTAGGCACGTCATTAATTGGGCTTGCGAACGCGGCCCTCGAAGTCGAAGAAGTGCTTTGGAGCCCGTTACCGTAGCTGGGCTCGTTTGATGACATGAGGCGTGCGGGTCCACCTTCAGTGGGCCCGCATACCTCACCGTGCTCACCGTCTGTGCCGACACGGTCGTGACGGCGGTGTAACGGTGGCTCGTGGAGGGTTCCTAATGAGTGAGTTAGACACAGTGACGGTCAAGTTCCATGTCGGCGCGGAGTCGCGATTTGGCTTATTCACTAGCATTTCGCTGCCTTCGGTGCGGCCAGCCACGCTACCGTTTGACGTTCGCTGCCGACTGGGTGATAATAGATATGTGACTGAAGCCTCCGATAAGGGCGACGGTTGCGATCAAACAGCTCCGCCCGCGTTTGCGAGACGGAGCCACAGTCAACATATCGGCGCGTCGAGGCGTCCAGAGCCCGTCCCTTTGGCACCGTAGACACGCCCCGAAATTGATGGGGGTTTGATCATCATGTCCGAAGTAAGGTCACGTCCCTCGGTGGCCTCAAAGCCCAAGACGTATATCCGGGCGCTAGGCAGGAAATGGCTCGGTGGCAGTAGAGCTACGCCGAGATCCCGGTCGTTGCGAGTGCTGAGCGTACCGGCGTTCCTCCTCGTCGCTGTGATCGTGAGCGGCTGCGCCGGGGCCACGGTGTTCCCGAGCCCTGTGGTATTCACGCTGGCGAACCAAAACAAAATCATCGGCTTCTACGGGAAAGGACCCGGTGAATGGACGATCGAAGGGAAAGAAATCACGGAAAACCCCGAACACTTCACGGTAGGTGAAGAATGCAACGGCACGGTCCTCAAAGAACCAGGTAACGGCGAGAAAGCCTGTACGTTCCGGGTCTCCACCGTCAACGCTGCAGCAGGGGAATCAGGGCGGCTCAAGGTCGTCTACAAAGAAAACGGAGGTGCCGCAAAAACCATCTTCACCAGGCTCGAACGGTAATGAGTAGGTCGGCAACCTCCCACCGGGCATCGCCGCACGCACGGTGGGAGGTGCCGCCGCCGCGGTCCGGACGAGCACGCTCGCGCAGAGGCATCGTGCTCGCGGTGCTTCTCGGCGCGGTGGCGCTGGCCGGCGCTGGACTCTCGCTCGCTCTCAGCCGGCACAGCAGCAGCACCCCTGCGCGGCGCCAGGACGCCCACGAATCGCTGCTGGATCGCCAGGTGGAGAAGGCGATCGAAGCGCGGGTGCCAAGTGGCGTGACCGGGCGCGGCGCACGCTGCAGGACCGTGTCCGCCGGCGCCATGACCTGCACCGAGCGGATCGCCGTGGGCCGTCTCGGCGGTGGCGTGGCCACCTACAGCGTGACGGTGAACCTCGGCAGCGATCGCTACTCGATCAGCCCTGTCATCGCTATCCAGGAAACGGCAGGCTAATCAATACGTGCCACCCAGCTTGCGGTGATCCCAGCTTGCCCGGCGGCACTCGACGAACTCCAACGCGACACGCTTCTCGGCCTGCTTGGCGACCATCGCCCCCACCTCTGGCGGCAGCTCCTCGACCGGGGGCTGGTCGCGCGGCGTGGCATAGCGAGCGAAGATCTCATCGCCGAGCGCCTTGACAGTGTCCACGTCGCGGTGGATGACGACGTCGCACTCGAGCATCACGCCGCGTAGCTCTTGGTAGGACTCGCCGGCCTCCACCTGCAGCGTCGCACGCGGATCGCGCTCCAGGTTGCGGACCTTCTGCGAGACCGCATACGTCCACGCCCACAGACGCGGCACCACCTCGCCGTTGGGCGCCGCGGGATCTTCTGCCTGGCGCAGCACGTACCACAGCGGCATCAGGTGCGACCGGCCACGCGTGCCGGTAGTGGCGCACGTAAGGGTCCGCTCCTGTGCGAGGAACGCCGCGACCTCGGCGTCGCTCATCTTGATCTGCTCGCGGCGGCTCACGGCCCCTCAGACTAGCTTGGCTTCTTGGCCGGGCCTGCAGCGCTGTGGCCTGCGCCGACTCGGGGTAGAGTCGGAAACACGCTTCGGAAGCAGCGACAGGGACACACGAGATCCCGTAAGCGCCGCTTGACAAGGGCCCTCACAGGGGCTAGGAGGGAGCTTGCCAATCGCGTGAACTCGCCGGCAAGCGCGTCGCTGCAAGGCGGCCGTCTGGACCTATGACCGCCGCCATCGATACCGAACCCCGCCTCTTGTGATGAGGAGCGCACGCTTGGCATTTGCCGGCGGACTGATCGCCATCGTCGTGGCGGTCGTAGTGGTGCTGTCCCACGCTCCAGAGATCGTCTCGAGGACGAGCGCGTCGCACCCGCGCAACATCGCGCTGGCGTCCGTGCCCGGAGGCGGACGCGCATGCCAGCGCGATGAACTGCTGCCAGCCGACACCACCGCCGTCGGCGTATCGCTGGAAGCGTCTTCCGGCCCGCGCGTACATCTGAGCGTGCTCGCCGGCAAGAAGGTTCTGACGCATGGCGTCAGCGCGCCGGGATGGCTGGGCAAGCTCGTCACGGTGCCGGTGACGCCTTTGGATCACGCGGTCGATCAGACAACCGTGTGCGTCAGCTTCACCGGCGCCGAGGAACGCGTGTCGTTCCTCGGCGTACGCACCGGGACGCCCAGCGGCGCAAGCAGTAGCCGCGGCGCGCTGCCGGGTCGCATGACGATCGAATATCTCCGTCGCGGCTCCTCGTCATGGTGGTCACGCGTGCTGTCTGTAGCTCGCCGTATGGGGATTGGACGGGCGTGGGCAGGCACCTGGGTTGCCGTGTTGGTGGCGATCCTGATGGCAGCAGCGATCGTGGTCGCGTCGTGGCTGGCGACTCGTGAGCCGACGTGAGCACGCTCACGCGAGCGCATCCGATACGAGCTGCCTCGCTGGCAGGCGCGCGGTCGCAGCTTGCCGGCGCGCGGTCGCAGCTCGCGAGGATCCCGCCGGCGGCGTGGCTGTGTGCGCTCGTCGCCTGCCTCAGCGCGGCTGGCTGGTCGTTCATCACCCCGCCGTTCCAGGTCCCCGACGAGCAGGCGCACTTCGCCTATGTAGAGGAGCTCGCGCGAACGCACCGGCTTCCGTCCTCAGGCTCGCAGGAATATGCACCTGATGAGGTTGGGGCACTGGAGGGCGTCGAAGCGGAACGAGTGGCCCTCCAACCAGGGCAGCGCGCGATCGCCTCCAGGCGCCGGCAGCGACAGCTCGAACACGATCTTGCCACCGGGGCGGAAAGCTCCTCGCCCGGCGTTGGCGCCGCCGGGGTCGCCGCCAACGAGCCACCGCTCTACTACGCGCTGGAGACGATCCCGTATGCGCTGGGCTCGAGCGGCGGGGTACTCGACCAGCTGGCCCTGATGCGACTGATGAGCACCCTGATGGCCGCTATTGCGGCGCTGTTCGTGTTCCTATTCGTGCGCGAGACGCTGCCGTCGAGCCCCCGCTCATGGACGGTCGCTGGTCTCGGCGCCGGGTTGCTGCCGCTGCTGGGCTTCATCTCCGGTGCGGTCAACCCGGACTCGATGCTGTGTGCCGTGTCTACGGCCATCTTCTACTGCTTCGCGCGGGCATTTCGGCGTGGCCTGACGCCTCGACTTGGCGTGGTCATCGGTGTGCTGACGGCGGTGGGCTTCCTCACCAAGCTCAACTTCCTCGGCCTCGCCCCCGGTGTCGTGTTGGGGTTGATAGTGCTCGCCCGGCGTGCGTCACGGACGCTGGGGCGGCGCGCTTGCGCCCGCACGCTCGCGGTTGCGCTCGCGATCGCCTTCAGCCCGGTGTGGGCATACGCGTTGGTCAACGTGCTCTCACACCACAAGCCGTTCGGGCTCGCTTCGAGCGTGATCGCGTTCACCACCAGCCACCACTCGCTGTTCGGCGAGGCGAGCTACATCTGGCAGCTGTACCTGCCACGGCTACCGGGCATGCACGTCGACTTCGCCGACATCTCGCCGATACGGAACCTGTGGTTCAACGGCCTGGTGGGTCAATACGGCTTCGAGGACACGTTCTTCCCCGGATGGGTTGAGAGCCTCGCGATCATCCCTGCCGTTGCGATCGCCGCGCTGGCCGGCCGCGAGCTGGTGGCGCACCGCTCTGCGCTGCGCAGCAGAGTCGGCGAGCTCAGCGTGTATCTCACCCTGGCGGCCGGGCTGCTAATCCTGATCGGGGGGAGCTCGTATGTGTCGTTCCCTGCAGAAGCAGCCGCGTTTCCCGAGCCGCGCTATCTACTGCCGCTGCTGCCGCTGTTCGGCGGCGTGCTCGCGCTCGCCGCCCGCGGCGCCGGGCGACGCTGGACCGGGGCGGCCGGTTCGCTGATCGTCGTGCTGTTCATCGCGCACGACATCTTCAGCCAGCTGCAGGTGATCGCGCGCTTCTACGGCTAATCGACGTCCGCTCGCCGGTGTCACGCCGCGAGCGTAGGTGACGGTCGGGCGCCACCCACGCAGCGCCCGACCGTCTCGCAACATGCGGATCACGGTACGGCATGCCCGAGATCGCGCCAGCCGCCAATTGCTACCACAGCACTTCCAACATTTCAGCAAACGTGATGTTGTCCGTCAGCTGTTCAAAGCCGGCTTTCGCTCCGAACACTTCCAGGCCATCGGTCGTTTCGCCGCCACCTTCAAACGTTTTGATCGCCTGGCCCGATCCGCTGCGTTTGAAGATCAGTTCACCAGTCGTGCCGAACACGCCGACAGGTGCGAGTTCGCCGATGATCCTGCTGGTGCTCGATTTGAACGCCACATGCACTTTGGAGATACACGTCCCTTCCACGGTCGTGAATTCGGTCGAGCCGCTGGTTTCTGGTTCCAGCGACAGGCCAACCTTTGATTTAGCTTCGGATTCGGCGACCGCCCCGAGCTTGCCCTTCAGGTCGGCTGTTACCACTTCGCCTGCCCCGGCCGACGGGCTCTTGATTTTGCAGGCCCCTCCCGGGGCTTCGCACCCCGTGAAGGTCACCACGATTTTTTCCGCGGCCTTCGCCCCATTGAGCTCCCCTTTCGAGCTGCCGCCTGAGCACTTCAGCGTTTCCGCGCCCACCAGTTCCGTGGCCCCGAGTTTCGAGGAAAAGGCTACCTTTTCTGTGAGCTCCTGACGTTCATAGTTGCCTGACCCCACGGTTAAGCAGCCGGCTTCATACATGCCATGGAACGCTAAATGGACACAGTTATAGAATTCTGGCGACGCCTCAGCGGCAGATGCCGCAAACGCACACGTCAGCAAAGCCAGAGCAAACGCCAGACCGATATACCTAATGGATTTCATCGCAAACGTCTCCTATCTCGCAGTTGAATGATGTAGCGAGCGGAGCGTAGCTCTTGATCCGCAGTGAGTCCGCTTGGTCGGCTAGTTGGGTTTAAGGGAATCCGCGTAGGCCTTGCCATTGCTATGACTTGGCCTTTTGCCGACCATTAGGCTCGTCTCTCACTGATCTACACAGCACTGCGCCACGCTATTCCATACAGCCTGTCTCTGTCCCAGACCAGCCCGAAAGCCGTTACCCAGCGTTTTCCGGCCGCCGGAAGTTTACGACGCGGGGTAATACCATCCGGTGCCATTGCACAACCACCTGCAGCCTGCTAAACCAACGCTCCCTATACCGCAAGGGAGACGCGACGACGCTAGCGGATCGGTTGGCGTTGTGCCCGCCTCCGTCAACAGAGGAGCAGGCGATGCCAGAGATGAAACGACGAAAGCTGATACCAGTTACGTTGCTCGCAATATTCGGGCTCGCCGCTAATATCGCGTCCTCCGCGCAGGCGATATCCCCTGCACCGTCTTTCTCCATCGGCGGGGCGCGGCTGGTAGCAGGAAAAACCCATGCCTTCGCGTCGCACATAGTGAAACCTTTCGTGCTGAACATCCCAGAACTCGGCACGAGAATTGAATGCTCGGCGCTAGCAGTCGAACATGGAGTGCTCATCGGATCAGCAGAAGGCGAGCCAGGAACTGCCACCGGGACGGCTCATTTCACTCGCTGTGCGCTGGTTGAAGGAAATGGCAGTCCGAATTGCGAGCTACCCGAAGAAGCGATCATCACCAACCCGCTCATGTCCATCGAGGTCGAGAACGTGTTGGGCGGCGGTGGCGGCAAGCAGCTACTGAAAGAGGTCTTCCCGGCATCCGGCGCCAACTTCGTCACCTTGCGCTTTACTGGCTCTGGCTGCACCGTGAAAGAAACGGCGGTGTCGGGGCAGGTCACCGGCGAAATCGTCTTAGATACTGTCGCTGAAGGCGCGATCGAATTAGGGCAAACTACAAAGGAAGCCACTGGTTGGCGTCTTAGGTTCCCAACGGTGGCAATTAAAGAAGTGTGGTTAATCACGAATGGAGTTGGGAAAGTTGCGAAAACGAAAGAGGTGACCTTCGACGATATTGCCACCCAAACCGGAGTCACCTTAACCTTACTTGCAACCAACAGCGGAACGCCGGTGTACGAACTCTGGAGCCCATTACCGTAGCCAGCACGTCCGGACACCGAGTGCGCGGACCCTGTGCTGGGTTCGCGCACATGGGGGGGCCGCCAACGACGCGGGGCCCTCACCGAGACGCAGGGCCTATCCGAGGTCGCCTAGCGGGTGGCCCGGTACCACGTAGCGGTAGGAAATCGACGCGAGCGCAGCATCGTCGATCGACCACGGCTTCACGAGACGCAGCTCGCCGCCGCTGGCGTCGGGAGCCTCGGGCGGCCCGTCGAGCCGGATCCCAGACACGACGACAAGCGCGTTGTTGGGGTAAGCGACCCGGTGATGCGCCACCTCGCCGCGCGTCAGGAGTATCTCTGTGCCTTCGCCCATCGTTCCCTTGACCTCCACCGTAGCGACGACGCCATCCTGCTCGACCAGCAGATCATACGGGTGGTTGGCGCTCACATCTCTGACAGTTGCGCCCCTCGACAGGAAGTGCGCTGTAGCCACCTCCATCGCCCTCAGCTCCAGTGCCCTGCGCTGCTTAGCGTTGGCGAGAAAGCCCATCCCAGTGCCCGCCCGTCGCCCTGCTAGCGCGTGAGCGTGGCTCTCCGCATCGACTATCTCAGGCGGCGGATCGCCGGGAGCTGGACCACGCGCTTCGGCGAGATAGACGAGCTGAAGCAAGCCCGCTAGTGTCCTGAGTCGTTAGTTCGTCTGCTGTTGTTGGTATTCTTTGTGGATGAATTCTTCTCGTGTTGGGCGGCGTGGGCCGCGGCCGGTTGAGGTAGTTCTTTCTGATGGTGAGCGCCGGATGTTGGAGGGGTGGGCGCGCAGGCGTTCTTCAGCGCAGGGCTTGGCCATTCGTGCGCGGATAGTGCTTGGCGCGGCTGAGGGTGAAAACAACACCGAGCTTGCGGAGCGGCTCGGGCTGACGCGGATGACGGTCGCGAAGTGGCGTGGGCGTTTCGTTAGTGATCGTGCGGATGGTTTGCTTGACGAGCCCCGGCCGGGCAAACCTCGCACGATTTCTGACGAGAAGGTTCAGGAGGTGATCGTGCAGACGTTGGAGAGTACGCCCAGGGACGCGACGCACTGGTCGACACGCTCGATGGCGGCACAGGTAGGGCTCTCCCAGAGCGCGGTGTCACGAATCTGGCGGGCGTTTGGCTTGCAGCCTCACCGGGTGGAGTCCTTCAAGCTCTCAGCGGATCCGCTGTTCGTGGAGAAGGTCCGTGACGTCGTCGGTCTCTACTTGGATCCGCCGGAGCGAGCGCTGGTGCTGTGTGTCGATGAGAAGTCCCAGATCCAAGCACTCGATCGCTCCCAGCCGATCCTGCCGATGCTCCCCGGGGTCCCAGAGCGCGCGACCCACGACTACAAGCGCTCCGGCACGAGCAGTCTCTTCGCAGCGCTGGACATCGCCTCCGGGAAAGTTATCGGCTCGCTGCATGCCCGCCACCGTACCGTCGAGTTCAAGAAATTCCTGGTGCAGATCGACGCTGCCGTTCCGCCAGAGCTGGAGGTCCATCTTATTCTCGATAACTACACCACGCACAAGACCAAGGCAGTGCAGCGCTGGCTACTGGCACACCCCCGGTTCCATCTTCATTTCACGCCGACCGGCTCTTCCTGGCTGAACCTCATCGAGCGCTGGTTCGCCGAGCTCACCAACAAGAAGCTCAAGCGCTCAGCCCACAAGTCAGTCCGCGAACTCAACGCGGACATCCGCAGTTGGATTGAGCACTGGAACGAGAACCCCCGCCCCTACGTCTGGACCAAGACCGCCGACGAAATCCTCGACAGCCTCACACGCTACTGCCAACGAATCACCGACTCAGGACACTAGGTCCAGCAGGTCGGTAGCGAGCGTCTCGTCATCAGGTATCTCGCCGCGCCGATACCGATAGGCGACCACCGCTCCAGCTTCGTATGCGCGACTCTTATCGCTGTCCCCGAGGTGGATGGCTGTGTCGAGTCGCGAACGCTCGAGGACGAGCCCCTCGATCTGCGCGCGTGCCCAGTCGCTACGAGGCCGAATCGCCGTCGCGCGTCGAGAGCGCATGCCTACCCCGTCCCAAAGCTGTGTTCCTTGGTTGAGCGACAACGACACCTCGCTCCCGTCCTCGGCGAAGAGGTAGACGGCGTACCAGCCCTGGCGCGGGTTCGGCGATAGCTGTCGATTGGCGATCCGGACCCACGGTACTCGCGAGTAGGAGCCAGTTGCGTCCTTGCCATGGACCACAACGTCCTCGATCGAGCAATGCAGCTGTTCACAGATCTCGCGTCGCCGGCCCTTCACGAAGTCCGCAATTGCTCCCCTTACGTACTGTCCCCGCAGCAGCATCTCCCTGCTTGGGGCGGTGGCCACCCACGAGGACTGTAGTCGCAAGACGGCTTCCAGGTCTGCCTGCATTTAGTGCACCACAGCGTAATCGAGCGGGAGGCGCGCGCGTCGAAGGCTGTCGGACTGCATCGATCTGCGCCACGTACAGTGAGCGATCCAGCTTCCATTCGAAGCTCTCCCAAACCGCCTCCCGCTCGAACAGGCGCTGATACTGCCCAAACGTCATATCCTCCGGCGAGCTTGGGCGCCGGAGGGAGCAGCTCCGGAGCCGGCAAGCTTAATCCCGGACTTTTCCATACCACCCAGGACGACGTTCCCTGCCGCCAGGCCGACCTCCACGCCGCTACCGGAACTTGCGCCGTCGTTTGCGCTCCTGCCTGGCCTCCTTCCACCGCCGCCGGTGGACGACCTTCATCGTCCTTACGTCGCTCGAGTCACTGAGATACACCGCGGTGATGATCGGATTCCGCTGATGGCGCGCAAAGTAGATGGCCCGCACCGGTTCCTTGCCGCGACACACCACGGTCATGTGTCGGTTGTGGTGCCATGGATTTTGCAGCTCGAGCTTGAGCTGCGGGAAGTGTTTGCGAATAACCTTCTCTTCGATGTCAAAGGCCTGAATCGCGCGCATCTTGCGCGGCTTCTTGAGCAGTGTCGGAATGGAATTGCGCATCAGCCAGGCGCCCGTCTCCGCAGATATGTAGATGCGATCCCGCTTCTTGACATCCTCAACATCAGCTATCCGGTCAGCGCTGTGCGCGACAGCTGCTGGCCACGCCCGCACCCAAGCTCTTGTGCTGACGTCGCGGACCCCCGAGCCGGCCATCGAGACGATCTCAGAACACAGTAGTCTGCGGACGGACAGCATAGCGGACATTTGCGCGGACATTTTAGAGGCTAAAATCACGCAAGGCGTGTTATACTAATGCTTATGCCAAATGGGACTGCGGACATTGCGCGTGCCAGTGAGCGGGACTTTCTTGCGTCCCATCCATGGATCACCTTTGGTCTCGACCTACGGAGCACGGAACGCCGCTTCTGGCAGCTCATCGGCGAGGCCAGGTCGAAGTGCCGCCATCTCATGTTCACGCCCCTGAAGCCAAGCGTTTCGCGAGAACTCGAGCGCATCTACCTTGCAAAGGGTATGCAGGCAACTACGGCCATCGAGGGCAACACTCTGACAGTGGAGCAGGTCGAGGCTGCGATCGAGGGCACTCTCCAGCTTCCGTCAAGCCAGCAGTACTTGCAACAGGAGGTTGAGAACGTGCTCGACGCATGCCGAGTCATCGAGCAGGCGGTCGCTGAGGACAACGGCTTCGAAATCACGCCGGAGGTGCTTGCGGACCTCAACGAGCGCGTCTTGAATGGACTAGAGGTAGATGAACACGTCGAGCCTGGCGTCTACCGGGACGTAAGCGTAGTGGTTGGCCCTTACCGGGCTGTGCCGCCAGCCGATGTCGAATTCCTGATCGAGATGCTTTGCAACTGGCTGAACGAGGAGTTCGAGACCACCGACCATCGCGACGCGTTCCTGATGGCCTTCGTCAAGGCGATCGCCGCCCACATGTACATCGCGTGGATCCACCCCTTCGGCGACGGCAATGGCCGCACTGCTCGACTTATCGAGTTCGGCATTCTGACGGCCGCTGGCATCCCCTCCGTTGCGGCTCACCTACTCTCAAACCATTACAACCTAACCAGGAGCGCCTACTACCGGCAACTGGACCGTGCCAGCAGGTCCGGCGGCGATCTCTGTCCGTTTCTCACGTACGCAGCAGAGGGCTTCGTCGATCTCCTCCAGGAGCAGCTCAATCGCGTACACGAGGAGGTCCTCCAAATAGCTTGGGAAAACTTTGTTCACGAGACATTTCGCAATCGCTCGGGCACGCCAGCGCGACGCCAGCGGGAACTCGTGATCGCACTCGGACAGCGCGACGAGCCGGTGGCACGCGACGAGATCACCACCCTCACGCCGCGCCTAGCGCGGGCTTACGCCAACACGCAAAGTAAGACGGTCACGCGCGATATCAACAAGATCCTTGAGACGAAACTCGTGACTCGGGTCAACGGCAAGTTGTACGCGTCACGAGAGATCATGCTCGGCTTTACGCCTCGCATCGGCGGATTGGTGCGCGAAAACGTCCTCGTCAACTTCTCGGACGTATCCACCCCATTTGACAATCCTGAGGGCCCTTAACGGAGAAGGACCCGGCAGCCGAGATCAAACCGCTAAACCCGGCCCGTGACAAGAGCCGCACCACCAACCGCGATGCGCCGGGACCTCAGACCAGCGTCGGCGCAGCATTGGCCTCGCGCAGGCGGGCCACCGCCGCACGCACGGCCTCGCGGGCGTCCTCGGGCTCGAGCACGGCCGCGTCGCCGGCTTCCTTGAGGATCTCGCGCACCAGCCAGTCAACGCCGGCGAAGCTCAGCTCGACGATCACCGCACCGTCGCTCCACTCCTCCACCACGCGGCGTGCCTCACGCGCCCAGCGCGCGCGCTCGGGCGAAACCCACACGCGGGCGGTGGCCGACGCCGGCACCTCGCCCGTGCGCAGCCAACCGTCGACCTCTGCTGCTGGATCGACCTCCGGGCGCGGCTCGAACGTCTCGTCGGTCACGTTCACGTGCTTGATCCGGTCCAGGCGGAAGTGACGCACACCGTCGCGCTCAGGGTCAAACGACGCCACATACCAGCCCTCGCGACCGTTGGTCAGCGCGTACGGCTCCACCTTGCGCGGTGAGATCTGGTCCTCGTTCTCCTTGTAGTACTCCAGCTCGATCAGCTTGCGAGCGACGATCGCGTTGGACACCAGGCGTGCTACGTCGGAGTCATCGCCGGCCGTCGGCGCCACCTGCAGGCCCTGCTCCATCGGGTCCTCGCCCAGCGCCGCCACGATCTTCTCGCGCGCTGAGGTCAGCGACCCCTCGGGGATGTGCTCGCCGATCAGGTCAATCGCTGCCACCAGCGCCTTCGCCTCCACCGGCAGCAGCCGCGCCGGGCGGTCGAAGTTGTCGCTGTAGGGCTCCGGGTCGACCTCGATCTCGCCGTCCTCCTCCTTGAACTCCGCGTACAGCACGTACGAGCCGCCGCCGAAGTTGACCACGTTCAGCACGTTGACGTCCTCGCGCAGCTCTTCCTCGCTGATCTGCAGGCGCTCGCACACCTCGCCGATCGCCACACGCTCGCCCTCGCGCCCCGCCTTGATCAGGATGCTCGCGAGCGTCACCAGGCGCGCGAAGCGCTCCGGGCGGATCGCCGCCTCAGGGCGCGCCGAGCTGCCGTCGTCATCTCCGCCGCGTGCCGAGTCGCCACCGCGCCGTGAGCGTGGACGCGAGGAGCCGGCGATCCGCCCACGTGCAGCACCGTTGCCGGCGACCGCCGCCGCCGGGGCGCGGCCGGCAGGCGCCAGCGGCGGCGCGTCGCTGTGGCGCTCCTGCAGCAGCTCCAGCCGCCGCTGGAACTCGCACGCCAGCTCCTCCGGGCCCAGCAGCCGCGCGTTGGCGCCCAGCCCCAACACCCACGAGATCACGCTGCGCGGGCTGGAGTAGCCCGTGGCAAAGATCGCCTCGCCGGCCTCGCCGTCGTCCTCCACGCCGTCCGCCCCCGGAGAGATCTCCCCATAGCGGCCGAAGTGGCGTTCGACCTGCCAGGCAATCCGCTCGGAGATCAGCACCCGCGCGACGCCCCGCTCCTCGCCCAGCTGCCAGTCGGCGCGATTGGCGTATGCGCGCGGGTCGAAGTCCTCCGGCCGATGGAAGTCGTGCTCGGCCTTGGTCGCATAGGACACCTTGCCGCGGATGCGCGTCAGGCGGAACACGCGGATCCCCTTGCGCTCGTGCGCGTAGCCCAGCAGGTAGAACTGGCCACCCTGGAACAGCAGGTGGTAAGGATCGACGCGGCGCGTGCTCACCTCGTCGCGCTCCATCGTGTAGTAGTCGAACACGATCGTCTTGTTGCGGAAGATCGCCGTCTCGACCTTCGCCAACCGCGCTGAGAGCTCATGGCCGCCGGCCGAGGCGGTGATGCCAAGCGCCACCGAGCTCTGCTCCGGCGCCCGCAGCGGGCTGGGGCGCCCCCACGTGATCTGCTGCAGCGCCAGGCGCAGCGGCTCGGCATAGGCGAATTCGCCGTCCAGCAGGCTCAGCGCCGTCTGCAGCGCCGCCAGCTCCTTGTCCGTGAAGGCAATTGCCGGCAGATGGAAGTTCTCAGGACGCAGCGAGTAGTTCTCCTGCTCAGCCGCCCCATCCGCCGGACGCTCGACCGTTAGCTGGATGCGCAGCGATTCCAGCTCCGAGCGATCCGCGTAGAAGCGTCGCGCGAACGCGTCCTCGTTCATGCCGCTGTAGCCCTCCACGTCGCGCCGAATCTCCAGCGCCGTGACCGGCCGTCGCTCGGCCATCAGGTAGGAGATCAGCGACAGCTGGCGGATCAGCTTCTCAGTGTCCTTTGCCATCGACCTAGAAAGATAGAAGCCGACGGCGAGACGGATACTGCACGGTCGAACCAGCGCCCCGCTATTTGCGGGGATTCAGGCTGCTTCGCGAGCCGGCAGCACCGGTTGGGCGATCCCCCGGCCCTCGCCGAGGCCTTCGCCGGCCACCACCGGATCCGGCGATCGCTCGGCGAAGAACGCGCTCCCGGCGATCGCGCGGTCGAATCCTGACCAGCGCTTGCCAGGTGCCAGCTGCTTCTCCAGACGGTCGAAACTGCCCAGGCGCCCACCGAGGTTGTCGATCATGTGCACCAGCGTCGCCTCGCGCGTGCACGGCACCACCGGGCTGCCGTGCTCCAGCGAGCCGTGATGGGCAAGGATGATGTGCCCCACCGCCTGCGCCAGCTCCGCCGGGAAGCCGTCGATGTCCTCGATCAGACGACGGATGCGGTAGTAGCCCAGGGGGATCTCGCCCAGCAGCCTGCCGGCGTCGGTCAGGTCGATGTTCTGAGGATCGTCCGTGTAGGCCTCGAGCTTGCCGATGTCGTGCAGCAGCGCACCCGTCACCGCCACGTCGCGGTCGATCCCGCCAAACGTCGCGCTGATCGCGCTCACCGCCTGCGCCACGCCGAGGCAGTGCTCCAGCAGCCCGTGCGGGTAGGCCTGGTGGTAGTACTTCGCTGCCGGCGCCGTGCGGTAGCCCGCCCACAGCTCGCCGTCCTCGCCGAACACCTGCTCCAGCAGGATCCGCAGGTGCGGCTCCTGGATCGTGCCCAGCAGCTCGCGGATCTCACTCTCCATCTGCTCCACGCCGCGCGCCGGGCCGTCGCGTAGGTCCTCGATCTCAAAGCTCCCCGGCGCAGCCGGCTCCAGGCCGCGAAGGTTGATCTGCGGGCCGAAGCGTGGGTGCACCGTGTAGCGCCCGCGAACCCGCACCGGCGTGCCCGCACGCCCGAGCTCCTCGATCTCCTCCAGTCCCTCCCACACCATGCACGCGACCGCGCCCGTGCGGTCGCCCAGCTGCAGGCGCAGGTAGTCGCCACCGTCACGCCTGCGGCGACGCTCGGCCTCGCGCACCAGCAGGACCTGGTCGATCTCGATGCCGTCTGTCAGCTCGTTCAGGAGCATGGCCTGAAGGTAGACATGGGTGCGGACGAGACGAGCGTGTACGCCGGCGGCGGGCGCTACTTCTGCTGTGCCGCGCCACCCGTGCCCGGCAGCCGGTAGGCCGTCAGTTCCGGTGTCTGACCGCTCTGCAGCGCCAGGCCGGCCGGCGCGATCAGCGTGTCGCCGGACACCGATACGCCCGTGTTGGTACCAGCCGGCAGCTGCGTTTCCCATAGGACTTTCCCGCTGCTCGCGTCAAACGCGTACAGCTCGCCCGTGAAGGCCGTCACGAACACGACGTCGTTGACCGCCGTGGTCGCCCCAAAGGCCGCACCCGAAAGCTTGCGGTCCCATCTGACGGCGCCCGTGGCGATGTCGATGGCGACCAGTTCGCCGCCCAACGGGCCGCGTTCCTGGGTTTCGCCCTGCGAGCTGATCGTCACCGAATGGTTGACCACCGGCACGAACACGGTTGTGCCGTTGCTGGACAGCGGTGCTATCACGCCGCCCAGCAGCCCCGGGTAGACAGTCTCCGGCAGCTTCAGCTTGGCGTATTCGTGTTTCATCGCGTACAGGTCATCGTTGTCGTGGCCGTTGTGGATGCCCACCGAGCGCTTCCACAGCAGCTTGCCGCTCTGTGCATCCAAGGCGATCACAAAGCCGCCCTTGCCGGCTGCAATCACCACCTGCCTGCCGCCAACATCGGCGAGAATCGGCGGGTCCTGCAGGTCACGGTCATACAGATCGTGCGGCGTCAGCTGGTAGTACCACTGGACCTTGCCCGTGCGCGCGTCGAGCTTGACGATCGAGTCCGTGTACAGGTCCGGACCGGGTCTGCTCGACCCCCACGGGAACTGACTCGTACCCGGGAATGGGCCCGGGTTGCCCGTGCCGATGTACATCGAGCCGTGTTCGTCGAACGCCGGTGGGTACCACACGCCACCGCCGGAGTTGATGGCAACGTTTTCCGGCGACCACAGATCTTCCGGCACCGTGTCGAAGTGCCACAATCGCCGGCCCGTCGTGGCTTCCAGCGCCCACAGCACACCCACGCCTTCACCCTTGTAGAACTGCGTCGTGTTGCCCGGCACCGTCGAGACATACACGATGCCGTCGTGATAGCCAGGGGTCATGTCGATGCCTTCGTGTTCGTTGCGCACCAGCTGCACCGACCACAGCTGCTCGCCGGTCTTCTCACTGAGCGCAAACGCCGAGTTCGTGGTTGCCCCGTACACGCGACCGCCCTCCACCACCAGGCCGTTCGGGCCCTGGTCGGGCGATTCGTAGCGCTTCGTCCAGATCACCTTGCCCGTCTGCAGGTCGATCGCCTGCACATTGGACTGCAGGTCCTGGGAGAAGATCACGCCGTGGCTGATCACCGGCGAGGAGGAGTAGCTGCCGTACTCGCTTTTGGCGGTTAGCGGCAGCGACCATGCCACTTCGAGCTTGGACACTGTCGAGCTGTCGATCGGTCCGCCGGCATAGCGGCTGTTCGACGTGTCCATGTTCGCGTAGCCCGAGCCGGTGAGCAGCGCGCTGTTCGCCGGCGAAGAGGAATGTGACAGAACGACAACTACGCCTACGACAACGAGCACGGCGATCGCCGCCGCAGCGATCCAGCCCGCTTTCGGCATCCTCCGCGGGAGGGCCGGTCCGCCGCGCTGTCCGCGACCATCGCCGCGGTCACGAGCGGGTCCCATGGACCGGAAGCTAGTTCGCCAAGCAGCGCGATGTCAACAAAACGAACCGTTTGTTTCTCTTAATCCGCAGGGCGGCCGGCGGCCCCAGCGGACGGCCTGAAGCGACGCTTTCTTGCAGGCCTTCACGGACGCCGCTGCCCGCGAGGACGGCGGCGGCCGCGGAGACCTGACGCCGGGGGACGCCCTTGGTCCCTCCCCGAGCATCGCCGGAGAGGTTGGACGATGCTCAAGCTCACGCACTCCCCCAGTGACCAACTGTAGTTCCAGATGTGTGATCCGTACCAGCACTGTTTTCGACTCCGCTCTCGCCGAGCGGAGATATGGCGCGGACAGTCGGAGCGGCAGCTGTCCGACGCCGCGGTACCGCGCGGCCCATACACTTCCCCGTCCATGGGCGAGCGAGCACGGACGTGACCACGGCACCCGTTCCCGGCGGCCGGCTGCAGGACGCCGCGGAGGACCTCGACGGTCACGGAGGGGTGCTGCCGGCGCAGCGCCTGCGCGAGGCGATCGCCAGCGAGTGGATGGTGGCCGGTCCCTGGCGGATACCCGGCGAGTCGGTCCAGCCGGCGAGCGTCGACCTGCGCCTGGGCGAGCACGCGTGGGCGCTGCGCTGCAGCTTCCTGCCGGACAGCGACTCGACGGTGGAGGAGAAGATCAGCGACCTTGCCTTCGAACGGATCGACCTGCGCGACGGCGCCACGCTCGAGCGCGACCGCCCTTACCTGATCCCACTGATCGAGGAGCTCCGCCTGCCCGATCAGATCCGCGCCAAGGCCAACCCCAAGAGCTCAACCGGGCGCCTGGACGTGTTCACACGCGTGCTCACCGATCGCAACCACCGCTTCGACGAGATCGCCCCCGGCTATCACGGCAAGCTCTACCTGGAGGTCGTGCCGCGCACGTTTGCCATCCGCGTCAGCACCGGGCTGGCGCTCAACCAGGTGCGCCTGATGTCCTCCGACGCACGCCTCAGCGACCAGGAGCTGCTCGCGCTACACCGCCGAGTCGCCGCTGCTGTACCTGGACTCCAAGCCGCTGGAGCAAGCCGAGCTGTCCGTTGCCGACGGTCTGTTCGTCAGCCTCGACGTGTCAGGCGACGCCGAGGCAATCGTCGGCTATCGCGCCAAGAAGAACAGCCTGCCGATCGACCTGACCAAAGTCGGGGCGCTGCGCTGGCGCGACTACTGGGAGCCGGTGCACCCCGAGCGCGGAGGGCGGATTGTGCTCGAGCCGGAGATCTTCTACCTGCTGCTGTCGGCCGAGGGCGTCAGCATCCCGCCGTCCTACGCCGCCGAGATGCTCGCCTACGACCCCACCGCCGGCGAGCTACGCACCCACTACGCGGGCTTCTTCGACCCCGGCTTCGGTTACTCGAGCCAGGCCGGCGGCAGCGCCCACGGCAGCCGGGCAGCGCTGGAGGTAAGGGCCCGCGACGTGTCGTTCATGGTCGAGCACCGCCAGCCCGTGTGCAAGCTCGCCTTCGAGCGCATGTCCGAGCAGCCGGACGTGCTCTACGGCGCGGACATCGGATCCAACTACCAGGGACAGCTAACGATGCTCAGCAAGCATTTCCTCGAGCACGGCGGCACCGAGCGGGCTAGCGGCTGAGCACGCGCTCCTAAGGCGTCAGTCGGTGCGGCCCGCGGTACAGGAACGTCACCTCGCGGACGTTCTCCTGTCCCAGCATCTGCATCAGCAAACGCGTCAACCCGAAGCCGAAGCCACCGTGCGGCGGCGCGCCGTAGCGGAAGAAGTCCAAGTAGTACTGGATCGGACCGACGTCCACCGCCTTGTCGTTGGCCTGCTCCAGCAGCTGCTCGTAGCGGTGCTCACGCTGAGCGCCCGTCGTCAGCTCGATGCCGCGCCACAACAGGTCAAAGCTCTTCGTCAGCGTCGGCTGATCGGGGTGGCGCATGTGGTAGAACGGCCGCACCGTCGTCGGGTAGTCGGTCACGAACGTGAACTCGTGGCCGTGCAGCTCCTTGACAATCGCCGACAGCGCCCGCTCGCTCGGGGGGTCCAGGTCGTGGCCAACGCCCGGCGCCTCGTGGCCGTGCTCGCGCAGCAGTTCCTTCGCCTGCTCCAGCGTCACACGCGGGAACGGCACCGTCGGCACCACCAGCTCCGTCTCAAACGTCGAGGAGATCTGCGCGCCGTGCACATCCTTCACGCCCGCCAGCACGTGCGCCAGCCAGCGCTCCTCGAACGCCATCACGTCCTCGTGCGAGTCGATCCACGAGAGCTCAACGTCCACGCTCGTGAACTCCGTGTCGTGGCGCGAGGTGAACGACGGGTTCGCACGGAACACCGGACCGACCTCGAACACCTTGCCAAAGCCCGCCGCCATCGCCATCTGCTTGTAGAACTGCGGTGACTGCGCCAGGAACGCGACACCCTCGAAGTACTCCACCTTGAACAGCTCCGCCCCCGACTCGCTCGCCGAGCCCATCAGCTTCGGCGTGTGCAGCTCCACGAAGCCCTCTTTGCGCCAGTAGTCGCGCATCGCGTGCTCCGCCGTGCTCTGCACTTCGAAGATCAGCCGCCTGTCGCGCCGGCGCAGGTCCAGGTAGCGCCAGTCCATGCGCTTGTCCAGCGCCGAGTCCGGTGCGATCGGTACCTCCGGCTCGGCCGGCGAATCAACCGACAGCTCGCCCAGCTTCAGCTCCAGGCCACCCAGTTTCACACGCTCGTCCGCCACCACCGCGCCGCTCAGCGTCACCGCCGACTCCGCCGTCAGCGCCGAGATCGCCTCGTTGAGCTCACTCGGCGGGTCCTCCTTGCCCAGGACCACCTGCGCCAGGCCTGATTCGTCGCGCACGATCACGAACTGCATCCGCTTCTGGTCGCGTACAGCCTGTACCCAGCCGCGGATCGTCACCTGCCGGCCCACCTGCTCGCCAAGGTCCGCTATCAGCGTTCTCATCACCCGTTGGACACTATCCGAGGGCGACCGTGAGCCGTCGTGTGGGGATCGGTCATCCGGGCCTTCGTGTGTGTGCTGTAGCGGGGCCCCCCGCGTGACGAACCACTCTCCTTGCAGGTGCCGTATCGCCATCGTTATACCGCCACTCGTGGAGAGCACTCTCGTCGGACATGCCGTATTACCATTGCTATACAGCACCCGCGTGCGGACAACTCTCGTCGGACATGCCGTATCACCATTGCTATACAGCACCCGCGTGCGGACAACTCTCGTCGAACACCCCGTATCACCATTGCTATACGGCACCCGCCGCGTGGCGAACAACTATCGCCGAACACACCGATAGCCATCGTTATACAGCGGACGACGACGGAGAACCAATCGCCAGCCGACGCGGAGGGGGCGTCGCCCCGGAGGCCCCGCGGGAGCGCCGGCCCTCCCGCGGGGCGGGCGCTCCCGATGCGACACTCCGACTGACTACAGCAGCCCTAGACTGGGCAGGTGAACTTCCAGCTGCGCGGGATGTTGGAACCGGGTGCGCGGCCGGTGAACTGGAGCGCAAGCTTTCCGTAGACGGTGACGCCACCTTTGCATTTGAGCGTGCCGGTCGCCTTCACCTTCACCGGGTAGCTCACATCCTTGCCTTCAGCGCAGTTGGGTTCGCAGGTGTTGGTCACGAACGTGCCCTTGCCCTGGGCGGTGGCGGCGCCGAAGCTCGACCAGCGCAGTCCTTTGACGACCGTGTTGCCGTCCCCACAGGTGAGCGTCAGCAGGCTGGGTCGACTGGCTGCTTTGTTGCAGTTGGTGATCTTCAATGGCGCGGCTGCAGAGGCCGAAATGGCGAAGGCCGCGATCAAAGCCGCAGCGGCGAGCAGCGCGCTCGCGAGGAGATGATGCTTGGAGATGTTCATGGCGCGATCATCTCAGATGGGGTGGTCGTGCCGGCTGCCGGGCGTCTGCCAGATCGCTGATGATCGGGGGGGGCGCCGGTGTTGCTGCGTGGGGGGGCGCCGAGCCGTGCTGATACACGACGGACGCTCCATGGAACGCCTCCTGAAACGTGCTCCTACTCCTCCGGCGCCAGCTCCACGGTAACCGAGAACTCGGGGTCCTCGACCAGCTCGAGCGCCTCGATCGACCCGGCCAGCAGCAGGTCGCCCTCGCCGAGCGCCAGCGCGCTCAGGCGCTGGGCGGTGTCGCGCACGAGCACCCGCGTGACCGGTGCGCGCATCGGCCTGCGCGCCTGCGACTTGGCCTTGCGCACCTCGCGCAGCACGTCCGCGGTCACCTCCAGCGCCACCGCCTCCAGCGCCACCGTCTCCAGGTCACGGTTATCGGCCTGGCTGGCCATCGCGACTAGCTCGGCGGCGTCCGGCCACGGCGCGCGGTGCACGGAGCCCTCCTGCCACCAAGACCACACCTCCTCGCAGACGAACGGCAGGAACGGCGCGAACAGGCGCTGGAACACCGACAGCGACACCCGCAGAGCGAGGCTCACCGACGCGCTGACGTCCGGGTCGGCGTCGTAGCGCCGGCCCTTGACCAGCTCCAGGTAGAAGTCGCAGTACCACCAGAAGAAGCTCTCCGCGCGCTCCAGCGCGCGCGCGTAGTCATAGCCCTCGAAGCAGCCGGTGGCATCCGCCACCACTGCCGCCAGGCGTACGATCAGCGCGCGATCCAGCGGGTGCGTCAGGGAGTCGCCCTGCTCCGGCAGCTCGGCGAGCGCGAACTTGGACGCGTTCAGCAGCTTCACCGCCAGGCGCCTGCCGACCTTCATCTGCTGTGCGTCAAACGCCGTGTCCGTGCCCGGACGGCCGCTGGCCGCCCAGTAGCGAGCCGCGTCGGCGCCGTACTCCTCCAGCAGGTGCATCGGCGTGACGACGTTGCCCTTGGACTTGGACATCTTCTTGCGGTCTGGGTCCAGCACCCAGCCGGAGATCGCGGCGTTGGCCCACGGCAGCGCGTCCTGATCGAGGTGCGAGCGCAGGATCGTTGAGAACAGCCATGTCCTGATGATGTCGTGCGCCTGTGGGCGCACATCCATCGGGAACACCTTGGCGAACAGCTCCTGATCCTCGCCCGACCCAGCCGTACCGGCTGTGTTCCTCCCGGCGATCTGCGGCGTCAGCGAGGAGGTCGCCCACGTGTCCATCACGTCGGGGTCGCCGACGAAGCCGCCCGGCTGCCCGCGCTGGGCGGCTTCGTAGCCGTCGGGCACGTCCGTGGAGGGGTCGATCGGGAGCTGCTCCTCGAGCGCCGCGATCGGCTGGTCATACAGCACGTTGCCCTGGTCGTCGAGCGGGTACCAAAGCGGAAACGGCACACCGAAGAAGCGCTGACGACTCACGCACCAGTCGCCGGTGAGCCCGTTGACCCAGTCCTCGAAGCGCGCGCGCATGTAAGGCGGATGCCATTTGAGCTGGCGCCCGCGCGCGATCAGCTCGTGGCGATGCTCGATCGTGCGAATGAACCACTGCCTGCTGGTGACGATCTCCACCGGGCGCTCGCCCTTCTCGAAGAACTTCACGGCCCGCGTCACCGGCTGCGGCTCGCCGATCAGATCACCGGACTGCTCCAGCAGCTCCACGATGCGTTTGCGCGCCTGGTTGACGGTGCGTCCCTGCAGCTCGTCGTAGTCCGCCCGCGCGCGCTCGAGGTCCTGCGACTCCCAGCCGGGCGTTCCCCATGGCACCTCCGTCAGGCGACCGTCGGGACCGAGCACCGAGCGCACCGGCAGGCTCAGCTCGCGCCACCACGTCACATCGGTGAGATCGCCGAACGTGCACACCATCACCAGGCCTGTGCCCTTGTCGCGCTCGACCAACGGGTGCGACAGCACGGGCACGCGCGTGCCGAACAGCGGCGTCAGCGCCTCCGTGCCCACCAGCGCGCGGTGGCGCTCGTCGTCGGGGTGCGCCAGCAGCGCTACGCACGCCGGGATCAGCTCCGGGCGCGTGGTCTCGATCAGCGCGTCTGCGCCGCCGGCGGCGGCAAAGCGCACGCGGTGCATCGCCCCCGGGCGCTCGCGGTCCTCGAGCTCCGCCTGCGCCACCGCCGTCTGGAAGTCGACGTCCCACAGCGTCGGCGCCTCCAGCTGGTAGGCCGCGTCGCGCGCAAGCAGGCCCAGGAACGAGCGCTGTGAGATGCGCTGCGCCGGCTGGCCGATCGTGGTGTAGGTCATCGACCAGTCCACCGACAGCCCCAGCGTGCGCCACAGCGCCTCGAACGCCTGCTCGTCGCTCTCGGTCAACGCCAGGCACAGCTCCACGAAGTTCGGCCGTGAGATCGACACCGGCTCCTTCTCCGAGGCCTCAGCAGGCGCCTTGAAGTCAGGGTCGTATGCGACCGACGGGTCGCAGCGCACGCCGTAGTGGTTCTGCACGCGGCGCTCCGTCGGCAGGCCGTTGTCGTCCCAGCCCATCGGGTAGAACACCTCCTTGCCGCGCATGCGCTGATAGCGGGCAACGGTGTCCGTGTGGGTATAGGAGAACACGTGCCCCACGTGCAGCGAGCCGCTGACAGTGGGCGGCGGCGTGTCGATCGAGAACACCTGCTCGCGCGCCACCGAGCGATCGAAGCGGTAGGTGCCCTCGCGCTGCCACACCTCGCTCCACTTCTCCTCCAAGCCCTCGAGCGACGGACGCTCGGGCACGCGCGGCTCGGATATCTGTGACGGAGTCAAGCCGTTGATCGTACCCGGCCTCAGCTCATGTTCACGTATCCGGTCGCTTCCGTCGGGCTGCGCACGTTGGCTGCAACCTTGTTTTCGTAGTTGCCCTCGATCGTCTGGATCTGGCCGTTGGGCAGCACGTCCCTGACGATGCCCACGTGTTCGTCGCCGAACACGATCAAATCGCCCGGCTGGGGCACCACGCCCGGCCCGTTCGGTATCGCCCGCCCGGTGCTCTGCGCCCACGACCACACGTCCGAGACCGCACCCGCGCCCTGGCCACCTTCGCCGATCGGCTCGCCCGCCTGGCTGGCAGCCCACGAGGCGAAGTACGCGCACCACGGCGCCCCGGGGACCGCCCCGGCGGTGGCCGTGCGGTACTGGGCGATCGCCGGCGATTCGTTGGACCCTGGCGGCTGCTCGGTCTGGCCGAGCTGGCTTTCGGCGATCGCCACGATGCGCGCGCCCGGAGAGCTCTCATCGGCGAGCTCCGTGGGCGAGGTCGCCGATGATCCTGCCACCCCGTTCAGGCCTTGCAGCGAGTAGGCGGAGCTGAGGCCTGTTGGACTGCTGAGGCCTGTCGTCCCCGTCGCACCGGTGCCCGTGAGGCCCGTCGTATCGCTCAGGCCTGCCGTGTCGCTCAGGCCCGCTGTGCCGCTCAGGCCGGTGGCGCTGTCCAGGTCGGCGGCGGCGAGGGTGGACGCCGTCGCCGCGCTCGTGCCTTCGGCGGGGCTTTCATAGCCGCCGCTCGCCTTCTCCAGCGCGCTGGCAAACGACGTCTCAGCGGCGGCGCTGGTGGCGTTGGCCGCCGGCGCTTCGGTTCCGCCGCTGCCGACTGCGCCTGAGCCGATCAGCGTGGCCGGGTCGGCGAGCGCCTGCCTGATCGTGGAGACGCGCTCCAGCGTGGCCTCGAGGGTCATCGCCCCGGTAATCGGCAGCCACCCGGCGGGGTTGAGGGCCCGGGGATCGGAGAGGGCCCGGGATCGGAGACTTCAGGGATGGACGGCCGGCGCTGGATCGGCGGGGGATCAAGGCGGGCGATTAAACGTGGACGGGCGGCCGTCGCCGCCCGTCCAACCACCGTTCCCTCGATGAAGCGGCGGTATGTGGCTGCGCCGGTCTGTTCTTTGACCGCCGAAGCGTTATGACCCGTCTGCCCGCATGCGGTCGATCGAAAACATCGGCCAACGGTCAGGTGGGCTTCACTGCAGCGGTGGCGTCCTCTAGGCGCCACCGCTGAGGAAGTTCGGAGCTACCTGGACTAGCCTTCCAGGAGCTTCAGCGTCGCGTCAGGCAGCTGGTTGGCCTGTGCGAGAATCGCCACGCCGGCCTGCTGGAGAACCTGGTCCTTGGTGAAGTTGGTCATTTCCGTGGCCATGTTCACGTCGGTCAGGGCGCTTACAGCCGAGGTCAGGTTCTGGCTGTAAACTTCCAGGTTGGACTGCGTGTACTGAATACGATCCTGGACGGCACCGAATTCACCGGCGAGGCCAGAGACCTTGGCGATGGCTTCACTGATTTCTTTGAGGCCGGTCGGTTCGTGTTCTTTGGTGATCGTCGCCACTTCTCCCTTGAGAGTGGTGATTTCTTTTTCAAACGGTTCCTTCGCTTCTTTGCCTTCTTCTGCAGTAATCGTTTTTTCGGTCACTTCTTTTTCGACGGCGACGATTTCTTCTTCCGCCGTTTTGACTTCTTCGCCTTTGGTGGTGATTTCTTCTTTTTCTGTTTTGCCGAGGTTCACGACCAGGCGTTCGCCCAGTGTCGACACGTCGATCTTGCTTTCGATCGATTTGTACAGTTCGATCGTCGTCACGCCGATGCCTTCGCCGTCGTTGGCGCCGACCTGGAACCGGATTTCTTCTGCCGCGTTGAGCAGGTTCTTGCCGTTGAACTGAGTCGTTTCACCGACGCGCTGGATCTCAGCGACCAGCTGGCCAACCTCGGAGACGATCGCTTTCTGATCTTCTTCGGAGGTCGTGCCGTTGGAGTACTGCACCGCGAGCTCGCGCACGCGCTGAAGCATCTGGTTGACGTCGTTCAGCGCACCCTGTGCGGTCTGTGCCAGGGCGACTGCGTCCTGGATGTTTTCCGATGCCTGGTTGAGCCCGTTGACCTGGCTCTGAAGGCTTTCGCTGATCGCGTAGCCGGCGACGTCGTCGGAAGCTGAGTTGATCTTCAGTCCCGAGGACAGACGCTGCATCGACATCGACAGCATGTTCTCGGTGCTGTTCAGGTTCCTTGAGGCGTTGAGCGCCTCTAGGTTGCTGTTGATTGTGAGGCCCATGCGTTCATCTCCTTGATGACGTTTGTTTGGTTAGGTCCCGAACCGACTCCGTGTCGATCCACGCCGATTATCGTCAGCGCGCGGGGAAACTTGAGGATGATGCCCTCTTGCAAACGGGATTCCGCGTCCTCGCAGCGATTCCTGCAAGCGGGTGCGCACGCTCATACGCGTACGTCCACGTGCGGACGCCCGTCATCGTCCTCGCCCCGCTCGGGCGGCGCCGGTGGCGGCTGACGCTTGGGCTGCCGGCGATCCTTGGACGGGCGGTCGCGCTCGCGTGAGATCCGCTCCAGACGATCGACGGGCGGCATTCCCCTTGGGATCGGCAGCGGACCCGGCACGATCGGGTGTATCGGGTCCATCTAGGAGCTCCCAGCCTAGGAGGCCGCCCTGGCACGCGCGCGCTCCGGGCGCCCGGGCGGCAGCTCGCGCGGGGCTCTGACGGCGCGCGCGGCCAGGATCTGCTGCTCCCGGCCCTTGATCTCGAGCATCACCAGCCGCCGCCACAGGAAAACCGCGCCGGCCCATGCCGCCACGTAGCAGACGACCCCGGCGATCAGCGCGCGTAGGCCCGCTGTGGCAACGGTGTTGGTCGGCAGCGACAGGTAGCCGCCGACCAGGAACCCGGCCAGCCCACCCCAGCCCTTGGCACGCGCGACCGCGCGCGCCGCGCGGGGGTGCGCGGCGACGCTGGGGCCGTCGGGCACCACCTCGACATCGTCGCCCCCCTTCTTGTCCTTCTTGCCCTTCTTGTCCTTCTTGGAGTCCTTCTCGCCCTTGCCGGCCTTCTTGTCGTCCTTGGCCTTTGCGGTCTTCTTGTCAGCTGCCTTGGGCGCAGGCGGCGCTGCCGGCGGCTGCTCGGTGTCGGGCGCCGTCTCGGTATCAGTTGCCATAGCCGTTATCGCTGTCCAGGCCGCGTTGGCGTTCGGCGCGCTGGCACTCGAAGATGAAGCGGATCAGGCGGCGCCGGTCGAGCTCGCTGATCGATGTGAACTCGACGGCGCGACGGCGCATGGCATCGACCCGCACGACCTTGCCCTTGCCGGCGATCAGCAGCACGCCGGGCGTGAGCGTCAGCTGGAACTCGACCTCGTCGCCGATCTTCAGCGAATCCGGTCCGGCCAGCAGAAAGCCACCGCCGCTGAGGTCGACGGTGTAGCTCTGGACGGGGATCTGGTCGGGCCCGCCGTAGACGACCGCTGGACGCGCGGACATGATGCGTACGTATTCACGTTCCTGCAGCACCTCGATCGAGCGCGGGTGCTCGATGCGCAGCACGTCCGGGTCCGACGGATCGGCCAGCGTGACCGTGCCGGTCAAACGTACGCGCCCGCGTGGGGCGACGAACTCGAGCACCAGCCCGTCGAGCTGGTCGTTGCGCAGCGGCGCGATCGGGACCATGATCGCCACCAGCAACGCATCCGGCTCGCGCTCCAGCACCCGCGCGGCGATCCGCTCGCTGCGTTTGGGCACCAGCGTGACGGTCTCCGAACGCTCGGGCAGCGCCACGGGCTCGGGCTTCTTGGCCTCTCCGCGCCCGAATTTCATGGCAGAAGCCTCTCCGCCAGCGCGGTCGGACTGATCTGGCGCAGCCGCCATCCACCGCCGGAGCTGCGGTCGAGCATGTACTCGGGGGCGAGGCCGAAGCGACAGGCGGCTTCGACGGCGACGCCGAGCTGGTCGGTCTCATCCGCGTGCGTGACCGCCAGGGCGTTGGCGCCCAGTGGCCGCAGCGCCTGCAGCAGCTGCGCTGCAGCGGTAGCGCCCAGCGTGGCCGGCAGCGCCACGACGACACGCTCGGGCGAGAGCTCGGCCAGCAGCCGTGCGATCTCGCGCACGCCGGAGCGATCGGAGGGGGACAGGCTGGGGGTGTCGATCACGGCCACGCCGTCACCCCGGGCCCGGCGTAGCGCCCGCAGTGCCCGCGGCGCGCCTGCGGGCGAGGGCTTCATGATGTACGGGCTGAGGATCAGCCGTAGCTCGCCCCGTTCGCTCTCGCGGGTGATCGTGGCGCAGCTGGCCGGCAGCGAGCTGCTCTTGCGGTAGGCGCCAAGCAGCGCGGCGGCACAGGTTGTCTTGCCGGCTCCACCTGCTCCAACGACGACGATCGCTGCCCCCTTGGTGGGCAGCGGCGGCGCCACGGGTATGCGCTGGGCGAGCGTTGCTCGCACCGCCTGTGCCAGCCCTGAGCGGGGCGCCAGGGCAAGCGCGTGCGCGCTGGCGCCGTCGATCAGCTCGGCGGCGAGCTCCTCGCTGATGCCACAGCGCTGCAGGCTGCGGGCAACACCCGCACGGGCCCGCGCGCTTGAGCCCGGCGCCACGACGCGGCGCTCTCCCGCCGCCGGCTGTGGCGCCGCGGCACGCGCGGCCGGTGGGTTGAACAGCTCGGGCTGCTCGCGCGGGAGCAGCTCCTGGAAGTCGGTGCTCCAAGCCCCCGGGTCCTCGCGACGCTCAGGGATCGACCCGCGCGGGGGCGTCTTCGAGCGATCGGCACGCGCCAGCGCGGCCAGATGCGCGGTCACGTACGCGCTGCCCGACCCGGCCCCGGCCGCAGGCGCGGGCGCGGCGTCGCGCGTGTAGAAGGGGGTTGCCGGCGAGGGGGTCGCAGGCGGCGGCGCGGCTGCGGGCGGCGGCGCGGCTGCGGGCGGCGGCGCGGCTGCGGGCGGCGGCGCGGCTAGGGGCGGCAGCGCGGCTACCGGCGGCGGCGCGAACGGGATCGCGGGCGGTGCGAACGGCATGGCGGAAGCCGGTGGAGTGGCGGGAGCGCGCATTGCCGGCGAGCGGTACTCGAACGTTGGGCGCTGCAGTGGGGCGGGCGGTGCGGCGGGCGCCGGCGCCACGGGCGCGGGCGGCGATGCCGGCTCGCTGCGCAGCAGCTCGGGAGCGGGACGGTAATCGTTGGCGGCCGGCGCAGGAACCGGCGCGGCGGACGCAGCGGCGGGCAGCGAAGACGGCGGTGGCGGGTGGAGCTGTTCGTCGTACACGTCCACGCCGGGGCCGCCGGGCATGGCCTCGATCTCCACGAACGCGCGCTGGAAGAAGCCGAGCACGCCACCGGTGAGACCCTCCCGCCGGCGCAAGATGATCGCGTCGGCGCCGAGATCGCGCTGGATCTGCGGCACGAGCTCGTCGACGGAGCGCCCGCGGTAGACGCGGGTGGTGGCGTCGCGGCCGTTGCCCAGGCGGGCACGGGCCTCGCGGCCGAGCGCTTCGAGCAGCTCCCCGGGGGTGCTCATGCGTGAATCACGCCGATGGTTTCGACATCGATGCCGGGGGCGATCTCGTTGTAGGAGCACACGGCAAGATGCGGCTGGGCTTGGGCGATGAGGCGGCGCAGGTGTCGGCGGATGCGCGCGGAGCACAGGAGCACAGGTCCGCGCCCGCCGGCGCGCCCGGCTTCGGAGCCGCGTGCGGTGGCGTGTTCGACCTGGGTGCGCAGTGCGGTGACGATCGCCTGCGCTCGTGGCGGGTCCATGGCTAGATACTCCCCATCGGTTGTCTGGGTGATCGAGGTGGAGACCTCTTGCTCGATCGCAGGATCCAGGGTTATTGCTTGTAGTCGCAACCGCTCGTCCAGGTGGGGAGCCGTGATCGCCCGGCCCAGCGCCTGGCGAGCGTACTCCGATAGCAGGCTTGTGTCACGTGTTGTTCGTGCCTTATCGCCAATCGCCTCCACGATCGTGCCGAGGTCGCGAATGGGCACGCCCTCGGCGAGCAGCGACTGCAGCACGCGCTGGATCTCGCCGAGCGACAGGGCGTCGGGCACAACCTCTTCGACGACGGCGGCGTTGGTCTCCTTGAGCTTGTCCAGCAGCGCACGGACATCCTGGCGCGTGAGCACCTCGGCGGCGTGCGAGCGGATCGTCTCGGTCAGGTGCGTGACAATCATCGACTCGGCGTCCACGACGGTGTAGCCGAGCGCCTCGGCCTCGCCACGCGCTGACTCCTGCACCCAAACTGCCTCCAGTCCGAAGGCCGGCTCGCGCGTGGGGATTCCCTGCAGCGTGCCGCTGGCGTCGCCGGGGTCCATGGCGAGCAGGTGCCCAGGCATGATCCGACCGCGCGTGACCTCCGAGCCGCGCACCTTGACGACGTACTCGTGGGATTCCATGCCGAGCTCGTCGTGGATCCGTACCGGCGGGATCACCAGCCCGAGATCGGCGGCGATCTGGCGGCGGATCATGCTGACGCGACGCAGCAGCGATGATCCTCCCCCCGAGCCGGCGTTGACGAGCGGCACGAGCCCGAAGCCGATGGCCAGCTCGAGCGCGTCGACGCCGACTTCGGACATTGGTTCCTCGCCGGCTTTCGGCAGCGACGCCTGCGCGGCGGCGGCGCTGGCGGCGGCCTTGTCGGCGTCGGTGTCGCCGGGCATGCCGTTGCGCACGGCCCAGGCGATGGCGCCGAAGATCCCGGCGATCAGCAGGAACGGCAGCTTCGGCAGGCCGGGAATCAGCGCGAACAGCCCGATTGCGCCGGCGGCCACCATCGGCGCCCGGCGCTGGCCGAGGATCTGGTTGGCGATGTCCGAGCCGAGGTCGCGGTCGGAGGCGGCGCGGGTGACGATGATGCCGGTGGCGACGGAGATCAACAGGGCGGGGATCTGGGCGGCGAGGCCGTCGCCGACGGTCAGCAGCGAGTACTGGTGGGTGGCTTCGCCGAAGCCGAGGCCGCGCTGCAGCATGCCGACGACGATTCCGCCGACGAGGTTGATGGCGGTGATGATCAGCGCGGCCATGGCGTCGCCTTTGACGAACTTGGAGGCGCCGTCCATGGCGCCGTAGAAGTCGGCCTCGCGGGCGATTTCCGAGCGGCGTCCGCGTGCCTGTTCGTCGGTGATGAGGCCGGCGTTGAGGTCTGCGTCGATCGCCATCTGCTTGCCGGGCATGGCGTCGAGCGTGAAGCGCGCGCCGACCTCGGCGACGCGCCCGGCGCCGTTGGTGACGACGATGAACTGGATCACGACGAGGATCAGGAAGATGACCAGGCCGACGACGACGTTGCCGCTGACGACGAATTCGCCGAAGGACTTGACGACGCTGCCGGCGTCGCCGGTGGTGAGGATCAGCCGCGTGACGGACACGTTGATGGCAAGGCGGAACATGGTGGTCAGCAGCAGCAGGCTGGGGAACGAGGCGAAGTCCAGCGCCTTGCCGAGGTACATGGTGGCGACGACGATGGTCAGCGCACCGGCGATGTTGAGCGTGATCAGCACGCTGAGCAGCTCCGACGGCAGCGGCACCACGAGCATCGTCACCACCAGCACGACCGAGACGGCGGCCAGCATGTCGGTGTGGCGCAGCATCCTGCGCAGGCCGTTCACGACGCCAGCCTCCTACGCGCCGATGGTTGCCCGCCAGCCCCGCCAACCCCGCCAGCCCCGCCGGCGCGGCGTCCGGCGAGCCGGTAGACGAAGGCGAGCACGCGCGCGACGGCGGCGTACAGCTCCTCGGGGATGATCTGCCCGATCTCCACGGAGGAGTGCAGGGCGCGCGCCAGCGGCGGGTCGGCGATCACCGGCACACCGTGCTCTTCGGCCACGCGCTTGATCTGCGCGGCGATCAGGTCCTGGCCCTTGGCGACGACCTCCGGCGCGGTGCGTTTACCGTCGTACATCAGCGCCACGGCGAAGTGCGTGGGATTGGTGACGACGACGTCGGCGTCGGGAACGGCGGCCATCATGCGTATGCGCGCCGCCTGCATCTGGCGGCGGCGCAGCGCTGCCTTGACCTCGGCGGAGACGCCGTACTGGCGGTTCTCGTCCTTGACCTGCTGCTTGGTCATCATCAGCTGTTTCTCGTGGCGGTGGCGCTTCCAGGCGTAGTCGACCAGGCCGATCAGCAGGTAGGCGAACGCGGCGTGCTCGGCGACTGCCAGGGCTTTGCCCACCGACAGCGAGCCGAGGCCGCTGGCGGAGATGCCGACGACGGAGGCCAGCCCGGTCAGCCCGGGCAGCAGCGCCAGCGCGGCGACGGCACCGACGACGCCCACCTTGACGACGGTCTTGATCGCTTCGAACGCGGCGTTGGGACCGAACAGGTTCTTGGCACCGGACACTGGGTTGATCCGCTTGAAGTCAGGTTTGAGGGCTTGCGGGCTGGGCCTGAAGCCGACCTGCGCGACGCCCGTGAGCAGGCCGGCGAGCAGGCATGCCCCGGCGACGGGGGCGATCGCCAGGCCGACGGTGGCGATGGCCGAGTGCAGCAGGTCGTCGAGCCCGGCTGCACTGGTGGCGCGACCGGGGTCGGAGATGTCGCCGAACACCTGGCGGAACATGCCGGCGCCGGCATCGACGATCCGCGGTCCCATCATGCTGAGCGCGATCAGGCCGACGGCGACGACGGCGGCGCCGCCGAGGTCGCTGCTGCGCGCGACCTGCCCTTTCTCGCGTGCGCGTTTGCGCTGCTTGGGCGTTGCCTTCTCTGTGCGGTCTTCCTGGGGCATGCGCTTACGCCACGTGCAGCGCGCCGAGGGCGTCGCCGACGCTGACGGAGAGCTGGTTGGAGATCCAGTTGGCGGTGAACGGCAGCGACGCGCCGACGACGAGCAGCGCGACTGCGACCTTGGTGGGGAAGCCGACGGCGAAGATGTTCAGTTGCGGGACCACGCGCGAGACGACGCCGAAGGCGACGTCGGTGATCAGCAGCGCCACGACCACCGGCGCGGCCACCTCCAGCGCGCCGGCAAACACGGTGCTGAACGCCTGCTCGGCGCCGCCCAGCAGCGAAGACAGCTGCGGCCTGCCGGTCAGCGGCACCAGCTGGAAGGTGCGGTCGAGACCGCGCAGCGTCCAGGCATCGCCGCCGATGACCAGGAAGATGAGCGTTCCCACGAGCGAGTAGAAGCGCGCCATGACGGCGCTTTCCTCGCCGTTGACCGGGTTGATCAGGTTGCCGTAGGAGAAGCCGGAGAGCACGTCGATCACCGAGCCGGCCGATTCGACGGCCGCCAGCAGCATGCTCAGCGTGAAGGCGAAGCCGAAGCCGACGAGCATGCCCTCGACCACCAGGCCTATGAGCGTGAGCGGTTCGGTGGGGATGTGCTGGCCGTGAAGCGCGATCGGCGCCAGGCCGACGGAGATCCCCACTGCCACAAGCCCCTTGACGTGTGGCGGGATCATCTGCGATGAGAACAGCGGCGCGATCAAGAACAGCGGCGTGACGCGCGCGAGCACCAGGATGAAGCCGGCCAGCTCGTTGCCGGCGAGCTTTGACAGCAGCTGGATCACGAGCCGACCATCGAGGGGATGGACGTGTACAGCGCGGTCGTGTAGGAGACCAGCTGCCCGAGCATCCACGGTCCGAGCACGACGACCACCACGGCCACGGCGGCGATCTTGGGGATCAGCGACAGGCTCTGCTCCTGGATCTGGGTGACGGCCTGGAAGACGCTGACCAGCAGCCCGACGACGAGCGCCGCGAGCAGCAGCGGCCCGGCGATCTTCAGCGCCAGGCTCATGGCCTGGGTGGCGAGGTTGACAACTGTGTCCTGATTCATTGTATAGCCATGGTTATACGGTCAATTGATTTGATGATTAGTTGGATGGCTGGCGGTGACACGGGGCAGCAGGGATCGAAACCCGGCGACGCGGGCGTTAGTGAAAACTCTGAACGAGGGCCTTGATGACAAGGTCCCAGCCGTCGACGAGGACGAACAGCAGGATCTTGAACGGCAGCGAGATGAACGTCGGTGGCAGCATGATCATGCCCATGCTCATCAGCACGGAGGAGACGATCAGGTCGATCAGCAGGAACGGCAGGAAGATCAGGAAGCCGATCTGAAAGGCGGTCTTGAGCTCGGAGACGATGAACGCTGGGATCAGCACCTCGGTGGGCACTTCGGCGCGCTTGTGCGGCTGTTTGGCGTGGGACAGGCTGACGAACAGCGAGATGTCCTCCACGCGCGTCTGGCGGAACATGAATTCGCGCAGCGGCTGCTCGGCGCGCTCCAGCGCGACGGTGGTGCTGATCCTGTGGTGCTCCAGCGGTTCGACGGCGTCCTTCTTGATCGCGCCGACGGTCGGGGCCATGACGAAGATCGTCAGGAACAGCGCGATCCCCACCAGCACCTGGTTGGGGGGCGCGGTGGTGGTGCCGACGGCGGTGCGGATGAAGCCGAGCACGATCAGGATGCGGCTGAAGCCGGTGACGGTGAACAGCACCGCCGGCACCAGCGTCAGGCCGCCGACCAGCAGCAGGATCTGCACGGCGTTGCTCGATGTGACGCTCAACGCAGTGGCGAGCATCAATGCCTCACGGTCCATTCACGCATGCGCTCGATCAGCCCGGAGGAGGGCGAGGACATGCGCATCGGATCCGCGCGCGGCCCTGCCACGGGGCTGGAGCCGGGGAGGGCGCCGCGCGCGGCCAGTTCGCCCGGGCCTCCGATCCCGGCCTGACCGCCGATTCCGGCCTGTCCTCCGATCCCGGCCTGACCGCCGATCCCGGCCTGTCCGCCGGCGCCATGCCCAGCCATGCGATCCTGCCGGGCAAGGGCGCCCTGCCCGATGACACGTCCGGTGCCGGTGACGATCTGGCTGGCGAATGTCGTCAACCGCGAGCGTTCGGCCGGCTCCTGCGCCAGCAGGTCGTGTTCGCCGAGCAGCCCAGCGTCGCGGGCCTGCTCCTCGGTGTAGCGGTGGATCGGCGCGACGCCGTGCTCGGTGGCGCCGAGCAGGACGTAGTCGTTGCCGGCGCGCACCAGGTGCACGGAGCGCCCGGAGCCGAGCGTGAGCGCGGCGACGCTGGCCAGGCCGGCGCTTGATTGATTCGAGCCGACCCCACCCTGCCGGGTCTTGACCTGGCGCAGGATCCACGCCAGTCCCCAGATCACGGCGATGACGATCGCCAGGCCGACGATCGTGCGCACGATGCTGGCGCCGCCGGTGCTGCCGACGCTGGAGTGCGAGGAGCCGGTGGAGGTGGTGAGGTTCAGCGGCGTGTTTTCGCCGCCGCCCTTGTCACTGGCGGTGAACGCAGACGCAGGACCCGCGAATGCGAGCAGGCAGGCGCAGGGCACCGCGGTCACCGGTGCCAGCGCACGGGGAAGCAGGATCAACTTGATCATCGAGGGACGACTCCGAGGAAGAGTCGCCCGGGTTATCGGCCCTGGACGGGAGGTCTTGAGGGCAATGCGCAGCGCCGGGGCGACGTTGGCGCGACCGGTGCTGCCGGCGGCACGGGCCGCCCGCGTGAGGTCACCGGTAGCGGGCGGGCGCTACCGGCCGGCTACTGCAGCAGCGTGCTGAGCTCGACGGCCCACAACCCGTCGCCGGTGACGACGAGGCTGCCGTTGGCGAAGCACAGCCCGTTGGCGAACAGCTCGACGGGCGCCTCGGCGCGCTGATCGAGCTCGACGAGCGCCCCCTGCGCCAGCTCCAGCGCCTGCCCCAGCGGCATGTGCGTCCTGCCCAGCTCGGCCCATACACGCACGAAGATGCTGCGCAGGACCTCGCGGCCCTCGGGCGTCTCGCGCGTCTGCTCCATGTGTGCACGCGCGCGTTCGAGCTCGTTGCGCCCCAGCTTGGCGTACGTGTCAGCGTGTATCGCCGGATCGCCGGTGGAGGACAGCTTGACCGCGCGCCTGGGCCCGCTGCGCCCGGGACGCCCGCGTCCCAGCGAGATGCCCTCGGCGAACAGCAGCACCCCGTCCTCGGCGCTGTCTTCCAGCGCCAGCAACGCCCCGGGGGTCAGCTCGAGCATGCGCTCGATTGGCATCTGCACCGAGCCGACCTCCGCGCGCAGCAGCACGCTGGCACCGGCCACGCCGCGCCGCAGCGCGCCGGCGCCGCGGGGATCGGTGCCAATCGGCTCGCCGCCGCCACCGCGGATGCGCTCGGTGATCGGCTCGATCGCAGCCCATGGGATCAACAGCGCCATCGTCGAGGACAGCCCGTCAACCTTGACCTCGAGCGCCACCGATAGCGTCGGCTCGCCGATCGGCGTCAGCACGCCGGCGTCGCCCTCGATGTCAACCTGACCGCGCTCCAGCGCGGGACCGCCGAGCTCGTCCCAGGCCACCGACAGCTGGTGGACGATCGCGTCGAGCACGCCCCTTGTGAGCACCCAGTCGATCTCAGTCAGATGACGCTCGGTGGGCGCGTGGGAGGCCTCGCCCCCGAGCAGGCATTCGAGCGCCTGGAGCACCAGGGGGAGCTCAACACTCATCAACATATGCCGTTCGATCGACGGCGCCTCGATGGCCACGGCGATCGAGTCGGCGGGCAGCTGCGCCTTGGCGGCCGCCCATGTGTGCTGGCCGATGTCGGTCAGCGCGAGCTCGATCTCGGCTTTCAGCTCGCCGGCCAGCCAGCCGCCGAGCGCCTCGCAGAACTGGTCCAGGGCGCGCACGATGCGGCGCCTGAGCTCGGTGGTGAACTTGGTCGGCTGGGAGAAGTCAAGCGTGCGGATGCGCCCGGCGAGCTCATCCAAGACCGCCTCGGTGTCGGACTCCTCCAGCTCCGGGGCCTCGCTCTGCTCCTGGCTCACGCTCATGTCCAGCTCAGCCCTCCTGGGAGGGCGAGCCGTCGGCGTCCCCGGCCGCTGCGTCCTTACCGGCGCCGGCGGACGCGGACGCGGCCTCAGCCTCGGCCTCGGCCGGCGTCTGGGACCCGGCCGCGGAGGTCTCCGCGAGCTCCATGTCCGGTTGGCCGTCGAGGATCTCGGTGATGCGCAGACCGTACTGCTCGTCGATGACGACCACCTCGCCACGCGCGATCGCGCTGCCGTTGACCAGCAGGTCGGCTGCCTCGCCGGCGAGGCGCTCGAGCGTCACGACCGAGCCGACGCACAGGTCGAGCGTGTCGCCGACGGTCATGTGCGTACGGCCGATCTCCACGCTCAGCTCCATCGGGATGTCGCTGAGACGGCTGAGGTCGACATCTGTGACGGCGTCCGCGGCGGTGTGCGCGCCCGGCTCGAACTGCTCGTACTCGATCGTCTCGGTCAACTTCGCTCCTATTGCACGGTTAGGTCTGGGATCAGGACAGCTTCGACTTTGACGTCTGTCTGCTTGTCGATCGCCTGCAGGATCTGATGCTTGATCGTCTTTCGGCCCTGTTCGCTGACAAGCGTTTCACCGTTTTGGTTGGTCACGGTGTTGGTCACGATTTCACGCACGAGCGGTTCCTCGGGCAGCGTGCCGACGGCGTCTTCGCCGCTGCTGGCGACAGCCGTGGCGGACGCGCCGTCGCTCTGGCCCGGCGCGAGCTCCAACCCGACCGTGAGCTTGGCGAAGCGGCCGTCTGTCAGATTCAGCAGGAAGGGCGCCGGCATTACGTAGATGGTCCCCTTGATCTTGTCCGGGTTGACGGGCTTGGGCCTGGTCATCTTGTAGCCCACCCCCAGTATGAGAATCGGCAGGGCCACTGCAAGCATTAGCTTTTTGTTCTTGAGCATGGTCTGAGTCGTCCTTACCTATGGTTCGGGGTCGCCTTCTGCTTCGCCTTCCCCGCCTGCCCCACCGATGCGCCGCATCACGATCTCCACGCGCCGGTTACGGGCGCGGCCGGCGGCGGTGGCATTGCTGTCGACGGGGCGCTGTTCGGCGTTGCCGGAGGCGGTCAGCCTGCTCGCGCTGACGCCGTGGCCGATCAGGAACTCCACGACGGTGCTCGCGCGCGCCGTCGACAGCTCCCAGTTGCTGGGGAACTGCGAGCTGTGGATGGGCACGTTGTCGGTGTTGCCTTCCACGGAGATGGGGTGCGTCTCATCGACGTTCAGCAACTGCGCGATCTCGGCCAGCAGGCCGGTGGCGCGGCCTTCGAGCGTGGCCTGGCCGGAGGCGAACAGCAGGTCGTCGGTGAGCACCCTGATGACCAGCCCGCGAGCTTCGATCGTCGTCTGCACGCTCTTGGAGAAGCCATGCGACTTGGCGTAGGCGTCGAGCTCTTGCTTGATGCGCGCGAACTCTTCCGCCTGGCGGTTGACGGCGGCCGCTTTGGCGGCGGCGGCAGCGGCGCTCGTGGAGGTCGGCAGTGGAGGTGGCCGTGGCGGTGCTGGCCCCGTGCAGGCTGCTGTTCTCCAGGCTGCTCGCGCCCTGCGTGGCGACCGGCTCGATCGCCTGCAGTTCGACGCTGCTGGGGGTCTGCGCCGCGTTCTGGGTGGAGCCCTGCTGGGCGATGTCTTTGCCGCCGGGCAGGATGTTGCCGGAGAAGGCTGCCTTCAGCGACTTCTGCAGCGTCTGGTACTTGGAGACGTTGACCGAGGAGATCGAGAACAGCACCATGAACAGCGCCATTAGTAGCGTGATCATGTCCGCGTACGTCAGCAGCCAGCGCTCGCCGCCGCCCTCCTCGCCACCGCCGTGATGGCGCCGGCCACGGCCGTGTCCGCGTGGCATCTCAGGCCGCCTTGGCCTCGACGTCGATGCGCGCGACGTTGTCCTCGTCGCCGGTGGAGCGCTCGGCGGGCGGCAGGTAGGACATCAGCTTTTCGGAGACCAGCCGCGGGTTGTCGCCGGCCTGGATCGAGAGGATCCCCTCGAGCGTCATCATCCGCAGCTCCATCTCTTCGGCGGAGATCGCCTTCAGGCGGTTGGCGATCGGCAGGAACACGACGTTGGCGGAGCCGACGCCCATCAACGTGGCGATGAACGCGGCGGAGATGGATGGCCCGAGCGAGGCGGGGGCGGCGAGGTTCTGCAGCACGTGCACGAGCCCCAGCACGGTGCCGATGATGCCCATCGTCGGCGCGAAGCCGCCGGCCTTCTCAAATGGTGCTGCGGAAGCCTCGTGGCGCGCGGCCATGCCGTCGACCTCAGCCTCGAGGATCGCGTGCACCATCTCCGGGTCGGTGCCGTCGACGACCAGCTGCAGCGCGTTGCGGGTGAAGGCATCGTCGATCTCCGCCAGCATCGCGTCGAGCGCGAGCAGCCCCTCGCGGCGGGCCTTGTCGGCGAGAGACACCAGGCGGTCGAGCTGACCGCGCATGTCCGGCGGTTCGGCGGAGAACACCAGCTTGTACAGGCTGGGCACGCGCTTCATCGACGTCATGCCGACGCTGGCGAGCGTGACACCCCCGGTTCCGCCGAGGATGATCATGAGCGCGGGGATGTCGATGAACGAAGCAGGACTGGTCCCGCCCATCAGCGAGCTCATCATCAGGGAGCCGAAGGCCACCCCGATTCCGATGGCCGTAGAAGCCTTCATTGCTTCGCTACATCGGCGTTTGCCGACAATCCTTCAGTTTTGCCGGGAACGCCTGCACAAACTGACCGCCATCCTGCAAGATCTGTCCCAGCGAGGGCCCCGATACCGGGGCGGGAACGGCGACTACAGCGGGTCGTCCTCGACGGCCGACAGGCGTGGCGGCTCGCGCTGGAACGGCACAGGCACAGGCACAGGCGCCGGAGCAGGCACGGGCGGCGTGCGCTGCGGGCCACCGCGGCGCTTGAGCGCGTCGCCGAGCACCGCCGCCCTATAGCCGTGCACGGCTGCGGCGACCTCCTCGGGTGTCTCCGCCACGACGACCTTGACCCCGGTCGCGAGCGTTATGACAGTGTCGGGCGTCGACTCGATCGTCACGATCATGTCGATATTCAATTGGAACGGTTCATCGGTATGGCCGAGCCGGTTTAGCGTGATCATCGGCGCACCCCCCTTGAAAAGACATTAGCCACGGGGTGGGACGGCTTCCTGCATCGCCGCCCCACCCCAGGCTCCTCGGAGTTGTCCCTGCGTTCTGACGCCGTCCTTTCACGGCGATTCGTGGTCAAGCGCTCGCGCGTTCCTCGCGCGCCAGCGTCTCGGCTTACTGCATCGTCACCAGCGTGCCGAGCATTTCGTCCGCCGTTGAGATGACGCGCGAGTTGGCCTGATAACCGCGCTCGGCGGTGATCATGTTGGTCATCTCGGTGGCCATGTCGACGTTCGACATCTCAAGCTCGCCACCGACGGTCGAGCCGAAGCCGGAGGTGTCGGGGGTGCCGACGATCGGCGCGCCCGAGTTGGCGGTCTGCCCCCACAGCGATCCGCCCAGGCGTTCCAGCCCGGATTCGTTGGCGAACGTGGCGAGTGAGATGTACCCGGCGGTGACCCGCTTTTCGAACTGCGGCGAGCCGACTTCCTCGTCGGTGTAGCTGACCGATCCATCCTGGCCGACCGACACGTTGGAGGAGCCCGGCGGGATCCTGATGTAGCTGTCTTTTTCGCCGGCCTTGTACGTGTCGCCTGTTTCCGCTTCAGCCGACACTTCGGCGTTGCGCCCGATCACGTATTCGCCTGACTGCGTGGTCAGGTAACCGGCGGCGTCGGTCGTGAGGTCGCCCGCCCGCGTGTACTGGAATTTGGCGGGCAGCCCTTCCGTGAGTTCACCTTCCTTGGGTTCACCGGCGCCGACGCGCAGGAAGCCGGCGCCCTCGATCGCGACGTCCAGCGGGTTGCCGGTCGTCTGGAAGGAGCCCTCGCTCATTTCGTTCTCGGTCGCGTTGACCTGCACGCCGAGCCCGATCTGCTGGACGTTGGAGCCGCCGTTGCTGCTCGTCGGGCCTGAGGCACCGTGCATCACCTGCGTGAGCGAGTCCGCGAAGTTGACGCTCGCAGCCTTGTACCCCACTGTGTTGACATTTGCCAGATCGTTAGCGGTCTCATTGAGCATCGTCTGGTTCGCATCGAGGCCGCTGATAGCGGCATACATTCCAGCCATCATCGTGACTGCCCTTCCTTTCGCGGCGTCCTCGTAGAGGTCCGGCCGTGGTTGTCGATTGCCGCTGTTCTCATGCGATCACGGCACTGTCGATGTTGGTGAACACGTTGTCCTTCATGTGTTCCGATCCGACGGCCGTAATGACCGTGCGATTGCTGACGGACACCACAAAGGCGGTGCCGTCGACAAGTACCAGGGAGTCGCGCGAGCCCTTGCTCGCAGCGCGCTGCACTCCCTGTGAAAGTCTTCCCAGCGTGGCCGAGTCGAGCTCGATCCCACGGCGCTGGACGCGGGCCAGCGCGTGCTTGGAGAACTGCAGCTGCTGTGACTGGTCCGCCTGGGACAGCGCGTCGGCAAACGAGGAGCCCGGCTGCGCGCCGGCCGGCGCCTTGCGAGCTGCGTCCTCGCGCGCGGCGCTCGTTGCAGGCGCGCCCGTGGGCGCGCCGACGTTCCCGGGCGGTACGAGCGCAGGGTTGGAGATTGGGTTCATTCCACATTGGTGATGGCCGACAGCGCGATGCCCGAGGTGCCTTCGACGGTCACGGTCGTGCCGGAAGCGCTCGACTGCACGCTTTCCACCGTGCCCGTGGCCCCCTGACCGGAGCTGGCGTTGTAGGAGACTTTGCGGCCGATCATCTGCACCGCGCCGGAGAGCTCGTTGGCGTTGGCCATGTTGGTCATCTGCTCAACCTGCGTGAACTGGGCGAGCTCGCTCAGGTATTCGTTGCTGTTGCCCGGTTCCAGCGGGTTCTGCGCCTGCAGTTGGGCGATCATCAGTTTCAGGAAGTCGTTCTGGCCGAGCACGCCGCTGGGGTTTTCAGGCGTGGCAGCCGCAGCTTTGGGCGTGGTCGCCGCGGCGGCGGCTTGCGGGGAGGTGAGTGGGGTGGCTGTCATGGCGTGTGGTCCTTTCGTGATCGATCAGGCGAGCACGTCTACGAGCTCGCCGCCTGCGATGGCTGCAGGCGCTTGAGTGCCATCGAGCTCGCCGACCGGCTGGGAGCTCTCGCCGTGTTCGTTTTCACCAGAGCTGGAGCCGCCCGCCGATCCGGCTCCCGACGGGAAGTCGTCCTGGCGTTCGCGGGCTTCTGACTGTCCGTAGGAGCTGATGTCCAGGCGCAGCAGCGGCAGTCCCAGCGAGCTCAGCGACTGGCGCAGCTCCGAACGACCGTTCGCCAGCGCCTGCGCGGCAGCGGGCGTTTGTGCGCTGACGCGAGCGAGCAGACCCTCGCTGGTCTGGCTGAGACGGATGCTGATCTGCCCGAGCTCTTCCGGCTCCAGCGCAATGCGCGCCTGAGTTGCACCCTGCCGGGCGGCGATCTGGATCGTGGCGCGGATGGCGTTGATCATCTCCTGCATGCCAACAGGGCCGGCGGACGGCGTGGCGACGGACGGCGCGGAGGCGCTCGTAGGTGCCGGGACGGCCAACGCCGAGACCGGCAGGGAGCCTGCTTCGGCGCCGAGCGGGCCTGCGACCGAAGCTGCCGGCAGACCCGGCTGCGTCGCCGCGCCTGCGCTGGACGTGCGCGAGGAGGCCGACCCGGCGGCGGCCGCGGCGGCGCTGCTGGGGGAGCCCTGCCCACTGCCGGCGCCGTCCTGGCCGCCGGCCTGGGCTTGGCTGCCTGTCTGCGAGGAAGCAGAGCCGGCGACGGCTGCGCCTGTGGCCGTCGCCGTGGCCGTGGCCGTGGCCGTCGAGCCGTTAGCGCCATGGGCGTCACCGGCGTCACCGGCGGTTGCCGGCGCCGACAGCGCAGACGCGGCAACGCTCGCGGCGGCCGCCTGTTCAGGGCCGTTCTGGGGAGCTTCGGCAGGCGCTTGTGAGCCCGCTGCGGACGTAGGCGCGGCAGCGCTCGCCGTGGAGGCTTCGTTGGCGTTCGCGCTGCCCGCAGCCGGCTGCTGGGGGACTGCTGTGGACGCGACCTTCCCGGAGGGCTTGCCTGCAACGGTGGACGCAGCTGTCAACGGCGAGGAGCTGCTGCCGGGTACGCCGGCGGCGATTACGTTCGCGGCAGAGCGTGCGCCGGCGCCTGCGCCGCCGCTCGCTTCTTCGGCTGCAGACCCAACGGCAGTAGCGCCGGCTTCGCCGCCGGACTGCGCCGAGGTTTCCGTGCCTTCGCCGGGGAGCGCGACGGCATCGCCTTCGAGTCCGGCGGCGGCTGTTGCCTGCGCGGCTTCTGCGGCTGCCTGCGCGGCTTCCGTGGTTGCCTGCGCGGCGGCTGCGGCTGCCTGCGCGGCTTCCCCGGCTGCGGAGGACGCAACACCGCCAGCCGTGGATTCGCCGCCGGCGGCATCCTCGGCTGTAGCCGAGGAGCCTTCCTGCTTGGATGCCTTGGCGGACGCCGTGGAAGCTGGCGCGGCCGTTGTGGAAGCGTGCGTAGGCGTCGAGACACCGGCGCCGGCGGCGGCAGCGGCTTCAGCGTCGGCGGCGTCCGATGAGCGTTCGTGCTGGGAGCGGCGAGCGACTGAGCTTTCGCCTTGCCTGCCGTTTGCTTGAGCGCTTCGCTGTTGATGGCCTTCCGCAGGTGCGGTCCGGGCCGACTGTTCGGCGAGTGCGCTTTGGAACAGCGCCCCGCCCGGTGGTTCCGGGGTTCCCGGCGGCGCCCCGGATTTGGGTGGCGCCGCGGACGGCGCCGCCATGATCAGTGTCGGCTCGATGCTCATGTGAGGCTCTCCGTGAGGGCTGTCGTGGGGTGAACCTGCCGGTAGGCTTCGGCGTTGCCGAGCACTTTGGTGACGTAGCTTTGGGTTTCGGCATACGGCGGGACGCCGCCGTATTGCTGGACGGCTCCCGGCCCGGCGTTGTAGGCGGCGAGGGCGTCTTCGGTGTTGCCACCAAACTGAGTCATGAGCTGCCCCAGGTAGCGCGCGCCGCCTTCGATGGATTCGGTTGGGTCCAGCGGATCGGCGACCCCCAGCGAGGTGGCGGTACCGGGCATCAGTTGGGTCAGGCCGGATGCGCCGGCGCTGCTGGTGGCGCTGGGATCGAACCCGGACTCCTGTTCGATCAGCCCATGCAGGACCGCCGGGTCAACGCCGTTGCGGGCGGCGGCCTGTTCGATCAGGCCTTCGTAGCTGCTCGATCCACTTTCGCCGGCGGCGGAGCTCTGGAGGGCCGCGTAGGAGGTGGCGGGCAGGCCTGAGATAGAACCGCTGTCGGCGACCTCGGCAGGGTCGGCGACGCCGGCGGCGTCCGCGGTGGTAGCGGCCTGCAGCGCGGCGGCGAAGTCGGCGCCGGAGCTCTGCGAGTAGGCGGAGCCGGTCGCCGATGTGGAGGTGGAGCCGCCGGTGGAGACCTGCTGTGCCGATTCGATCATCTGCTGCAGCTGCTGCACGCGCTGGAGGATCGCCAGCTCGCCTGCCGGCATGCCGGCGGCGGAGCCGCCGACCGCTTGCGTGCTCATGCGCGGCTCCTGCCGTGGCGCGAGGAGGCGATCTCGTCGAGCACGTTGCGCTCGCGGCGATCGACCTCGCGGTCGTGCTCGCCGCGGTGGCGCTCGGAGAGGCGGTTGAGCATCTCGTGCTCGCTGGCGGCAGTCGTCAGCTCGGCATCGCGCGCGGCGAGTTCGATCTCGCGCTGCTCCAACTCGTGGGCGCGCTGGCGGCGCTGCGCCTCGACACGCTCGAGGAACGCCTGGCGTCCGAGCAAGTCGGTGGCGCTAAGCGCCTCGGCGGATACCTGTCGCTGCTGCTGGCGCGCATGCTCGAGGTGGGCATCGGCGCTGCGCAGCTCGGCGACGCTGCCGGAGTGGCGCGTGATCGCATCCGCCAGCTCGCGCTGGGCAAGCTTTTCCTTGCGCTCGCGCACTACACGCACGCGCTCGAGACGGAAGCGAAACGCAGATCCGGGCACGGCCTGGTTATCGGAAGGGCGGTCCGCTTCTTGAGCGGGCGCCCAGCAGGCGCGCCCGCGCCGGATCGAGACACGCGCCGCTTCCCCGTTCATCTCAGATGCTCAGTCCCAGCGCGGGAATCGCCGGCGCGGCAGAATCCTCGTAGGCGGAGGCCGCCTCGGCATTTGCCACGAGCTGCGGCGGAACCTCCTCGGCGTCTGGGATCTCACCGCCGGCGCGCTCCAGCTCGATGGCCAGCGAGGAGCCCAGCTCGAGCAGGCGCGCGTCGGTCTGCAGCGGGTCGCTGTGCTCGTGCACGGACTGGCGCAGGAAGCGCTCGATCCGTGTGCGATGCGCGAGCGCCGTGTCGAGGGCGGGGTCGCTGCCGGGCTGGTAGGCGCCGATCGACACCAGGTCTTCCTTCTCGCGCAGCACCGCCAGCGCTGAGCGCAGCCGCTGCCCGGCCTGCTCGACGTCAGGCGAGACGATCTCACCGACCAGGCGCGAGACGCTGTGCAGGACGTCGATCGCCGGATAGTGGCCGGCGTGCGCGAGCGAGCGTGTGAGCACGACGTGCCCGTCGAGGATCGAGCGCACGGCGTCGGCGATCGGCTCGTTCATGTCATCGCCGTCGACCAGGACGGTGTAAAGCCCGGTGATCGAGCCGGTGGTGCTGGTGCCGGCACGCTCCAACAGCCGCGGCAGCAGCGCGAACACGCTGGGGGTGTAGCCGCGCGTGGCGGGCGGCTCGCCGATCGCCAGCCCCACCTCGCGCTGGGCCATGGCAAAGCGCGTGACCGAGTCCATCATCAGCATCACGTCGTGGCCCTGGTCGCGGAAGTACTCGGCGATCGTGGTGGCCGTGAAGGCGGCCTTGATGCGCACAAGCGCCGGCTGGTCGGAGGTGGCGACGACGACGACCGAGCGCTCCAGCGCGTCGCCGAGATCGCGCTCGACGAACTCGCGGACCTCGCGCCCACGCTCGCCGACGAGCGCGATCACGTTGATCGAGGCGCTGGTCGAGCGGGCGATCATCCCCAGCAACGAGGACTTGCCGACGCCGGAGCCGGCGAAGATGCCCAGCCGTTGGCCGCGCCCGCACGGGACGAGGCCGTCGAGCGCCCGCACGCCCAGCCCGACGCGCTCACGAATACGCGGCCTGGAGAGGGCGTTGGGGGGCGTGGCGATCGTGGAGCGCGCCTGTGCGCGCGGGACCGTCAGCCCGTCGTCGGGAATTCCCAGGCCGTCGACGATGCGCCCGAGCAGACCCTCGCCGACGGCGATCCGAAACGGCGCGCCGCTGGCCAGCACGCGCGTGCCGGGGCCGATGCCGTGCAGCTCGCCGAGGGGCATCAGCAGCGTGCGCCCGTCGCGGAAGCCGACCACCTCGGCGGACACGGCAGCGCGGTTGCGGTCGGTGCCGACGAGACAAACCTCGCCGACCTCCGCCTGCAGCCCGGTGGCCTCGATGATCAACCCGATCAGGTTGCTGACAAAGCCGTGGCGCCTGGCCAGGTCCGTCTCCAGGATCCCCTCGCGCGCGCGCGCCACCAGCGCCCCGGGCTGACGCTCGGGCACCCCCGACTGACGCTCGGGCGCCCCGGGCTGACGCTCGGGCACCCCGACTGACGCTCGGGCACCCCCGACTGACGCTCGTCGCTCGCGGTGCCGTCGCTCACGCCGCCCCCTCGACGGTTTGCAGCGAGAGGGTCACCACCTCGCGGGCGCGCTCCAGCTGCGTGTGCACGCTGGCATCCACCTCTCCCTCACTGGTGCGCACGACCGCGCTGCCGACACCCACGCGCTCGTCTGACTGCAGGTCGCACAGCTCAACGCCACTGCCCTGGGCGGTCAGCTCGCCGATTGCCGCGCGCACGACCTCGAGGTCTGCGGGGTTGACCATCACGGTGATTTTGCGCCGGTCGTTGATGCGGCGCAAGGCTCCCTGCACGACGTCCACGACCAGCTCCGGGCGGGCCTGCTGCGCGCCGGCGAGGATCTTCGCGGCGAGCCCGAGCGCCAGGTCGATGGCATCCGCTTCGACCGCCTCGACGATCTCGCTGCGCAGTGCGTCGATTGCCTGGACGGCAGCTGCAAGCGCGCCGGCGCCGGCGGAGATCTCAGCGACGCCCTGCTGATGGCCGGCGGCGCGACCCTCCTGGAAGCCCTCGGCGCGGGCGAGCTCGCGGATGCGCTCGGCCTCGGTGCTCGCCTGCAGGAGCAGCCGCGCAGCCGCGTCGCGCGGCGGCGGCTCCGACGCTTCGAGCTGCTCGAAGTCATAGCTGGTGGCCGCGTCAGACAACCGCTTCGCTCTCGTCCTCGCTGTCGCTGGCGATCACGATCGTGCCGGCCTCCTCGAGCTGGCGCACGACCGCCACGATGCGGCTCTGGGCAGCGTCGATGTCGCGCTTGCGCTGCGGCGGCTGCAACTCCATCTCTTCCTTGATCATCTCCGCGCCGCGCTCTGACATGTTCGTGAGTACGACGTCCTTGACGTTGTCCGGGGCGCCGCGGAGCGCCAGCACGAGGTCCTTCTGGTCGGCCTCGCGCAGCACCTGCTGGACGGCGCGCTCTTCGAGCTTGACGATGTCCTCGAAGACGAACAGCATGCTGCGGACCTCCTCGGCGAGCTCCTGGTCTTCGGAGGCAAGCTTCTCGAGCACGTTGCGCTCGGTGGTGCGATCGGAGTGGTTGAGGATCTCGGCGAGGTTCTTGGTACCCCCGGCGGCGGAGTACTCGCGCTCGACGACCGCCGTGAGCTTGTGGCGGATGACGTCCTCGACCTGCTGGACGACCTGCGCGCTGGTCTCGCCCATACGCGCGATCCGCAGCGCGATGTCCGGCTGCTGGCGCTCGGGCAGGCGCGCGAGCACCTGCGCGGCCAGCGCCGTCTGCAGGCTGGCAAGGATCAGCGCAATCGTCTGCGGCGACTCGCTGCGCAGCAGCGCGGCGGTGCGCTCGGCGGGGATCCGCTGCAGGAACTCAAACGGCGGCGTCTCCGTGCGCTGTGAGAGGCGGCCGAGGACCTCGGCGGCGCGCTCGGGTCCGAGCGCACGCTCGATCACACCGCGGGCATAGTCCAATCCGCCTGAGGTGCCCACCTCCGCGCCGCTGCTGGCCAGGGCTGCGAGCTCGGTGAAGATCGACTCCGTCGTGTCGGCTCCCACGGCGGTGAGGTTGGCCATCTCCATCGACAGGCTTTCGACCTCCTCTTCGCCCATCCGCTGCAGCAGCTTGGCGGCACGCTCGGAGCCCAGCGCCGCCATCAGCACAGCCGCCTTGCGCGCCCCTGGGACGGGCTCGATCGTTGCCGGCAGGACCTCGGTGGGCACGGCCGCCAGCGCCGGGACGGTGTCCGTTGGCGACTCCCCGGCCATCCAGGCCTAACCCTCCTGCATCCAGCTACGCAGCTGCTGGGCGACGCGGTCGGGGTTGCTGTCCACGAGCTGCTCGACCTGCTCACGGATGCTGTCGCCGCCGTCTCTGCCGTTGGCGGCGCCGCCGCCGCTGGACGGCCCCACGGCGGCCATCGCCGCCGGTACCCCGGAGGAGGTCTCGCGTTCGAGCTCGGACAGCCGCATCGGAGCCTCCAGCTCGCGCAGCCACACCGGCTCGTCGATCGTCTCCTTTTCGCGCTTGCGCAGCGAGCGCGTGGTGAAGAACAGGAACAGGATCGCGCCGAGTCCGAGCAGCCCGTACTTGGCGTCGCCGAGCGGGCTGCTGGCCGCCGTGGCGGTCGTGGCCTTGGCAAACGCAACCTGCCCGATGGAGATCGTGTCGCCGCGCTTGGTCTGGATGCCGGCGGCGTTGGTGATGGCTTCGCGGATCGCCGGCAGCGCCGCGGCGGGCACGGATTTGTCGAGCAGCACGGATACGTGTTGGCTTTCGACCGTCCCCGGCGCGACGGTCGAGTGCGTGACGACCTTGCTGACGCCGAGCGAGGAGTTGGTGGTTTCGTGCTTGTAGTTGGACTTGCCGTTGGCGGCGTTGGCGGCGGCGGTGAGATTGGCGGTGCCGGTGACACCGCCGGTACCGGAGCCGGTGCCGGCGAGCGTTTCGATCGACTTGCTCTGCGCCAGCGGCGTGCCGGTCTTGGCGTATTCCAGCGATTCCTTGGTCGTCTGGTTGACGTTCATGTTGGCGTACACCAGGACCTGCGCCTTGCCCGCCCCGAGCGTCTGCGCGAGCATCGCGTCGAGGCTGGCGGCAGTGCTCTGGTCATAGCGCTGCTCGGCTTCCTGCACGGCCGTGCCCGAGCCACCGCCGGCACCGCCGGCGCCGCCGGACTGCGGCCACAGCAGTTCGCCGGAGGAGTCGGTGATCGTGACCTTGTTCAGTTCCAGTCCGGAGACGCTGGAGGAGACCAGCTGCGCAATCCCGCGCACGGAGGCGGCGCTAAGCGAGCTCGTGCCGGACAGCAGCACGGCCGCCGAGGAGACGCTTTGGTTTTCGCCGAAGATCTGGTTCTGGGAGCTCGGCAGCACGAGCTCGACCTGCGCCCCGGAGACGCCCTGGATGCTGTCGATCGTTTCGTCGAGCTGTCCCTGCAGGGCTCGCTGGTAGGTGACCTGCTGCTGGAAGTTGCTTTCGCCGAGGTTCTGTTTTTCGAACAGCGAGAAGCCCGGGTGGGTGTTGCCGAGCAGGTTCGCGCCGGCGAGCGCCACGCGCGCCTTGGAGACCTCGTTGGCCTGCACGGCGATGGCGGTGCCGCTGTTCTGCAGCTGGTAGCTGATGCCCTGCGAGCTGAGGGTGCTCGTCATCTTGCCCGTCTGGGACGGTTCGATGCCGCTGGCCAGCGTCGTGTAGCTCGGCTTGGAGACCGTGTGCAGGAACAGGTAGACGAACAGGATCGCCGCGACGGCGGCGGCGCCGGCGATCAGCCATCCGCGGGGCGTGAGCCTGGAGGCGAGCTGTGCTGTGGGCACCGATCAGACCTGGGTGTTGAAGATGTTCTGGGCCGCTTCCGTGGCCTTGGTCCGGATCTGCGACGCCAGTTCCATCGCCATCTGCGCGTTCTCGACGGTCACGACGGCGCTCTCCGGGTCGCTGACCGTGCCCGTTGCCAGCGCCTGCGACGCGCTGGCGGCGCTGTTCTGGGTCTTCTCCAGCGAGGAGATCGCTTCCGTGAGCTCGCCGCCGAAGCCACCCGCTTCGCCGGCGGCCGCCGGCGCGCCGGTTGAATGCCCGGCACCCGCCAGGCCTTCGACCTGACCAAGGGACAGCTGACTGACGGCGCCGCCGACCGGCGGGATGATCATTTGAGCAACCCGAGCGTCGAGGTGAACATCGACTTGGCCGTCTGCATGGCGGTCACGTCCGACTGATAGGACTGCGACTCGGAGATCAGGTCGGTCATTTCCGTGACCGTGCTGATGTTTGGCATCTTCACGTAGCCCTTGGCGTCGGCTTCGGGGCTGCCCGGGTCATACACCTGCTGGTCGGGGGTGCTGTCGCTGACGATCCCGGCGACCTTGACGCCGCCGGGCGCCTCGGAGCCACTGCTCTGGTCGATGGCGCTGGACAGCGCCCCGCCGAAGTCGCTGGCGCCGGCCTGCTGCAAGACCACCTCCTGGCGCTGGTATGGCTGCCCGTTGGCGCCCTTGGTGGTGTTGGCGTTGGCGAGGTTCTCGGCGGTGACATCCATACGGATGCGTTCCGCGGAAAGGCCGCTGCCGGCGATGCTGATCGCGTCGAAGAGCCCCATCAGGTGGCGACACCCATCGCCGAGCGCATGATGTCGTTGCGTGCGCCCACCACTTGCGTAAGCGCCTGGTAGTCGAGTCCGTTTTCGGCGAGCTTGGCGGATTCCTGATCGATGCTGACGCTGCTGCCGTTCGGTCCGGCTTGCGCAGGCTCCGTCTCGGTCTGGAATTGCAGTTCTTCCGGCGATTCACCGCTGTTCATCGCGCCCTGCAGCGCCGACTCGAAGCTGACTTCCTGGGGCTGATAGCCGGGGGTTTCAGCGTTGGCAACGTTGTTGGTGAGCGCAGTCTGGCGCTGCCAGGCGCCGCGCATGGCAGCCTCCAGCAGCTGCTGGGTGGAATCCACGAGAGCCATATCGATGCCCGCCCTCCCTGTCTTTCCGCCCTCCGTGGGCTGACACCGACGCTCTCCATGAGGTCGCACGCTACGTGGCCATCGAGGGCCGCCCCCGTGATCGGCCGATCGGATCAGACCTTTAGGGCTTCTGCGGTGCACGGCCGGATTGGCAGAGACACCCGCGCGGTGGCATTCCGGGCGCCCACAGCGGGCCGTGGCCGACACGTCCAGGAGCCCAGCTCCGTGCTCAGGCGTGCGAGGGCACCAGCCGACGCTGCCCCACCACAGATCGCAAGCCGGTAATCGGCGGGGGAGCCGGAATGTTCATCACACAGGTCCGATACGACCACACCAGACTTACGCGGATCGCCGCAGCCATCGCAGCCATGCTCGGCGCGTGCGCGCTGACGTTCGCGGTGGCGCTGGCTGTCAGCCCGGCGGCATCGGCGTCGCTGTCATCGTCGGCCTACCGCGCGGAGAACGTCTGCAGCGTCCCCCGCCCCGGCTCCGCCGGCTGCCTGGGAATCAGGCTCGTATCCAACTCGCTGAGCGCCGCCGACCTGAAAGCCGCCGCCACACGGCAGGCCGGAGAAGCGGCCAGCGGTGTCAGCCCGGCGGTGACAAACAAAACGCCGCTCGCCAATGGTCTTACTCCCGAGAACCTGCACAGCGCGTACTCGCTGCCCACCGAAGTGCTGAGCTCGACGACACCGACAATCGCCGTGGTGGACGCCTTCAACGACCCGACCGCAGAAGCGGATCTGGGCGTGTATGACAAACAGTACGGCCTGCCTGCATGCACGAGCGCCAACGGCTGCTTTCGCAAGCTCAACGAGGAAGGCAAGACCAGCCCGTTGCCGTCCACGGAAGGCGGCTGGGCGACAGAGATATCGCTCGACGTACAGATGGCCCACGCGATCTGCGAGAGCTGCCACGTGATGCTGGTGGAGGCCGCCAACACATCCTTTGCGGCGCTGGGGGCTGCAGTGAACGCGGCGGTGAAAGCGGGCGCCACCGTGGTCAGCAACTCCTACGGCGGGCCGGAGGAGTCGAACTACTCCGAGTACAACACCCCGTACAACCATCCCGGCGTGGTGATCACGGCATCGGCCGGCGACTGTGGCTACTACAACGAGGGGTGCGGCGGCACCGAAGCGGCTAACTTCCCGGCCAGCTCCCCGGACGTGGTCGCCGTCGGCGGCACCAGCCTGTATGCGGGCGGCGGCGGCTCGTGGAGCGCCACCGTGTGGGAAGGCGGCGGCAGCGGCTGCAGCGTGGCCTTCACGGCGCCGCTGTGGCAGAGCGACGTTGCGAACTTCTCAGCGACGTCGTGCGGCACGGGGCGCTCGGTGGCGGACGTGGCGGCGGTTGGCAACCCGTACACGGGAGTTGAGGTCTACGACAGCACGCCCTCGCCGGGGGGATACCCGACCGGCTGGGGCATCTGGGGCGGCACATCGGTCGCCTCGCCGATCGTCGCCGCCGAGTTCGCCCTGGCGGGCGGCGCACACGGCGTGCAGTACCCGGCGTCGACGCTGTATTCCAACATCGGCAACAGCAGCGCGCTGTACGACGTGGTCTCAGGGAGCAACGGGTCGTGCACGGGCGCGACGTCATGCAAAGCAGCCACCGGCTATGACGGCCCTACCGGTGTCGGCAGCCCGATCGGCTTGAGCGCGTTCAACGCGGCGTCGAGCCCGGCGAACACCTCCGCACCGACGATCTCCGGCACGGCGGAGGAGGGTCAGACGCTGACGGTCAGCCACGGCCAGTGGAGCAACAGCCCGACCTCCTACACAGAGCGGTGGGCGGTGTGCAGTTCCTCCGGCTCCAGCTGTGCGGCGATCACAGGTGCCACCGGGCTGACGTACAAGGTCCCTGTCAGCTACGTCGGCTCGACGATCAGGGTTCAGGAGAGCGCGAGCAACACTGCAGGCAGCGGCCCCCCGGCGATGTCCGCCGCCAGCGCCAAGGTGATCTCCGATACGCCTGTGATCACCAGCTTCACGCCCACCTCCGGGCTGACGGGCGCCAGCGTGACGATCACCGGCACTGCTCTCGGCACGGCCAGCGTGGTGCGATTCGACGGCGTCAAAGCGACGTTCACAGTGCACTCGGCCACGCAGATCGAAGCGACGGTGCCCAACGGGGCGCTGGCCGGCGACATCGCGGTGACGACGCCGGTGAAAGTGGCCACCAGCACGGGCATGTTCACACCGACGCTGTCGGTGGGGGGCTTCTCACCCGCCACCGCTGCGCCGGGTGCCGTCGTGACGATCTCAGGGCTGGGCTTCAAGAGCAGCACCACAGTGAGCTTCCACGGCGTACCGGCGGCGAGCGTCACGTACGTGTCGGCTACAAAACTGAAGGCAACGGTGCCGGCCGGGGTGGGCGTCGGCGCGATCACGGTCACAAACTCAGTCTCGCCCGTCGGGACCGTCAGCAGCTCAGCTAACTTCACCACTAGCTAGGCCCGCGCCCGAGTGGACTCGAACTACCACCCGGCTTACGCCGGACAAGGCCCTCAACCTGAATCAGGTGGTGTAGATGTGTCCGTGGGCGTCCAGATCGTCCATTCTGTGCGTTTTTCTGGACGCATTGGACGCATCTGGAGGGGCGGATGTTCTCAAAATGTTCTCACGGATCGGGTTCGCTGGGACGCCGTTGGCGGTCGGTAGTCTCGACATCGGAGCGGGAGAACTCGAACTGCCGAACCTTCTCAACGGCATATAGAGTTCAGCGAACGGAAGATCGGATCGGCCCTGCGGCGTTGTTGGCCTGTGGGCTGAAGTTCAGGCGAGTGGGTTGCGTGCTACGGCGGCGGCTGACAGCTTGAACTCCGCCCACACGTCCTCGGCGGGGCGGCCGTTGTGCTCGGCGAACCGCTTGAGGAAGTTCCATGGCTCCTCGTGCGGCCGGTTGGCTGCGTTGAGTCTCCATACCTGTGCGCGCTCTGGCGTTGTGCGCTGGCATATGCCGGCGAGGTAGGCGAAGAGCAGGCCGGAGGCCTTGACCGGATTATGGCCGGAAGCGACGGCGACAACCAGGGTCAGCTTCGTCTGGATGAGTGTTGCCAGCTCGGGGCCTTGCGAGAGCATGCTGCTGTCAGTCGTGATGAGCCATCCCACGGGTCGGGGGTGATGGTGCAGCGCAAGCAACAGCTCCCAGTCATCGAGTGTGGACATGCGTGGGTCGACGCGATCAAGAGGTATGAGCTGCGCGTCGGCTTGGAAGTCCGAGAGGACGCCGACGATCGGCTCGGGAAAGTTCTTATCGAGGGCGAATAGGCGCGGCATGTGCGCGCGCTCTCATGCTGCGACGGCGTGTCGCAGGTTCTCCGCTAGCTGTCGCTCAAGGTCGAGCGCGTCATCGATCGCGGCCGTCTCCACATCCGGGTATAGCCGGTAGATTTTTGCTTGCAGGAGTCCGCTGTCAGCGAGTGCGCCGAGCGCTTGGGACTCAAGGCGGGTGTGGGCGACGTGGGGGGAGCCGCCGAGCTTGCCAGGCACGATCCGCAGCCGCGGGCGGGGCATGCTTAGGTCAGGGCCGTGGAGACCCTCATGGGAGGCGAACGGCGCGAGCAGATCGAGCATGTCTGGGTCGATGATGCTCTGGCCTCCTGGGCGCTGCGCTCGGCCGTCCTGCTCGATCACGATCCCGCCCGCCCGGTCGACCGCGACGCTGGGGGCATTGTCCTCGCTCCAGAGATCAAGTTTGAGTTCCGAGATCTCGTTCAGCGCGCGGCGGACAGCCTTCATCGCTGTGCGTGGTATCTCGCGTCCGCTTGAATCGTGCTTGGTCTGGCGCAGCCAGTAGATGGTGCGAAGCGCCATCAGATCGCCATAGGACCAGAGCTTAACGCGCTCAGGGGAGACACTGGGCACGAGGATCTCCTGCCTTGCCCAATAATGAACGGTCGACTTCGGCACGCCAGACAACGCGGCGGCGCGCTCCGCTGTATATGCGCCTCGAGCTTCCATAGGACCCAGTATCGCGACTGCATCGGACCGCGTCCAGGGTTCTGGCAGATCCCTAGTCCACATGGACTTGGCATGCGAGCCGAGGCGCTCATCCGTGTTGGCATGCCTATGGGGGACTGAACCAGATACGGTCGCGTTCCGATTCGCCTATGTCGAAAACTTGAAGATCTCCACCCCGGCCTGCAGCTAGCAGGCGTGATTCCGGGGCAGAACGTCTCGATCATCGCTGTGCAGCCGCACGGTGGCGATGCGATTGAGCTCACCTATAAGACGGCTGAGGGCGAAGTCGATCAGCGCGTTCTCGGCCGCGACGCTGAGAGAAACCTTGCGATCGCCAAACTAGAGGCGCGTCCCTTCGATGCCATCGCGGCCGACTTCAAGCTCGTAGCGGAGTGCCAGCGGATCAAACTCGGCGGGCGCCGACCCTGCGTGAGCTCGGCGAGGAAGCGGACATCAGCCACCAGGGCGCCTCGGATGCCCTAGCGCGCTTTCGCGGCTATCTCGAAGAGGTCCGCTCTGATCCCACCGCCAGCCCCGGTGGCCCGTGAGCCCAAGTGGCGGTGCCGGCGTTTGAAAATTCGGCCTTCCGACTTGACAAGCGCTGTCGCCCGCGAGACTTACATATAGGAGCCCATATCGCTTGGCCCGCGCCGTCAGTGGCGGGGTGGGCGATCCGGGTCACGGAATACGAAACGAGGGTGATCATGGCCACCGCAGAGATCAACGACACGTCCGCAACAGCCACCCAGGCGCCCACCACCTCTCTCGAGGCGCTTCCCCCTGCGGCGAAGCGTGCTCTGGGGGCGCTGCACGACGCTCCGCTGGAGATCGCGCAACTGACCCTCGCGACGCTCGGCTACTGGACCCGCGTGCTGCTCGCAGACGAGGGCATCGTCGAGCCGTTCGAGAAGGTGCAGCCTGGCGCGCCCGAGGAGACGGAGGTGCTCCAGGCTCCGATGGAGCTGAAGCTCACCCCGTACGGTCACAAGGTGATGGAGCTGTGCGCGAAGGAACTCCCGGGCGAGACGGACGTGTCCGCGACGGCCGAGCGTCTGCGAACAGAGCACGAGGAGTTCCTCGCCGCCCGCAGCGCCGCCGTCTAGCCCGCACCAGCCTCCGAGCAGGACCTCCACCTCCGAGCAGGACCTCCAGCCAGAACGGGCGACGCCCGCGACGGGCCGTTCGTGTCACACCACTGCGGCTGCGAGTGTCTTTCCTAGTCCGAGTGCCCGGAGCGGATGCGCGCTACTTGCTCAATCCGGCGATCAGGTTGATGGTCGTCGCGATGATCAGCGTGCCGAACGCGTAAGAGAGCAGCGCGTGTCTTAGGGCAGTTCGGCGGATGTTCTTGGTCTGTAGGTTGGTATCTGAGACTTGAAAGGTCATCCCGATCGTCAACGCCAGGTAGGCGAAGTCGCTGTAGCAGGGGGACTCTTCCTCGTTGAAGTTGACACCACCGGGTGTGCCTTCGTAGTAGAGCTTGGCGTAGCGCAGGCTGTACACCGTGTGAACGACGCTCCACGCAAGGATGATGCTGGCGACGCTGAGCCCGACGAGGAGTCCTTTGGTCAGCCCGCTGCTTTGCCCGGCGCGCACGAGCACGAGGCCCACGGCGATGAGGCTGGCGACGCTCGCACCGAGCAGCAGACCATCTGCCTGCGCGCGGTGCGGGTTCTCCCGCCTCGCCTGCTTGGCGGCGTCTGCGCCGTCCAGCGACCACAGGGAGTGCCACATCCAGCTCACAAGGACGAGGGCTCCCACATCCCACCCGGAGAGGGGAATGAGCCACCAGGGACCCACAACCGCTACGACCAGCGCGCTGAGCGCTCCCGCGCCCGCGGAAACACCAAGGCGGACCCCCACCGAGGGACCTTTCGAGCGGGACGGAGTATCGACGGCAGAGGCGGGTGGCAAAGGGCTCATCGCGCGGAGCGGTAGGTCTGTCGATCTAGCTTTGCGTAGACCGGCGCGTCGCCGATAGCACCAGGCCGTAGAGCACGTGGTCGGCGGCCAACGCGATGCGATCGACCGGGCGCGGCCGCTTGGCCTGGCTGAGGCCCAGGGCAGGGGCGATCCCCAGCTCGAAGCCCAACCACACCATCAGGCCGTATGCCGGTCCTGCCCAAGGATGGCGACGCATCGCGCGGGGTGTGGCGCCGAAGGCCGCTCCGCCACACGCGCCGAAGGTCCAGTGGGCGGCCTCGACGAGTCCGCGGCGCTGCTTGCGTGGCGCCCTTCGTAGGAGGGCCCGCACGCCGCGCGCTCGCTGGACGCTGAGTGCCTGGGGTGGCGTCTGCTCGACCAGCCCTAGCTCGGTTGTGATCACTCGCATTCCCGTCATCGCCATCGCACCGACGATCCCGCACCCGGCGCCGCTGAGCATGTCCCCGATACAAGAGCCCATGCTTACCTGCGGACCCGCTGTACTGCTCATCTCGCTCTCCATCCCGCTCCTCTCGATGCCAGGTTACTTTTGCTCATGGCCTGCACCCCCGGAGATTCTGTGTACGACGCTCCCGATCGGCTATGCGGCGACCAGGTCGATGGCCTCTCGGAGCTTGTGCAGGCCGAGGCGCATGCGACCCTTGACGGTCCCGGCCGGCAGTCCAAGCACTGTGGCGATCTCAGTGTCGACGCTTCCGCCCTTCACCTGCGACATCAGCAGATCGTCGTCATCCATAGCCACCTCAGTAGTGCTACCCGTCGGGCTCAATCCTCAGTCCTCCCTTGAGTCGCGAGTGGCGCGGCGTCGAGGAAGAACAGCTCGCACGCGACGCCCGGCATCGTCTGGTTGGCGCTCAGGAATGCGGTTACATGCCGGTGGGTCAGGCGCTCGATCGCGGCGGTGAACTCGTCCTCGCTGTCGGTCTGGAACGCGACGCGACCGTCGATGACCTCGCCGCGGGCACCGTCAGCGATCAGCGTGTCCTCGTCGGCCGTGAGGATGTTCTCGAGCACGCAGACAACGATGTTGTCGTTGATGTAGGTGGTCGCGGTCGTGCGGTCGTGCTGGTAGAAGGTCGCGTAGAGTTCGACCATGGCAGCGGAGATCGCCCTGTTCAGCGCCGGGTCTGCCTGACCGGCCGCGGCGACGCTCACGCCGCGACTCCCGATGGGAGGACATGCAGCAGCGCCGGCGAGAGCTCTCCTCGCCTGCGTGCTCGGCGGCGTATATACGGATGTCGAGAAGACGATGATCGAGCTCGAGCGTGCTCCGACCGTGAGGGACACACGCAACGCCTTCCAGAACGCCATGCAGCTGAAGTTCATCGCGGAGGTAGAGCACCTCTCCGGCCGCAGTGTCACCGCGTTTATCTCCGACAGTCACATCGGTCCCGACATCGAGATCGAGCTGTTCATGCTCACACCACCCGCGTCCTGAACATACGTCCCCCGGCGGCGCTCGTATGACGTCAGGCGCTGCGATCAAGGCGCGGGCGTCAACGCAACTGCCCGGAGTAACCGTCTGCCGCTCGCCGGCTGCGCATGTTGGCGGCGGTATCCTGCACGAGTGTGTCACGCAGGCGCAGCAGCTCGATATGGGTGCGCTCGTGGATCAGGCGCGCGTCCTGAAGCAGCTGGGCCACCACCGGCGGCGGCTGTGCGGGCAGGCCGGCGATCAGTTCCTCCCAGCGCGCGCCCAGCGCGTTGAGGCCCTCGACGTCGCCGCGTCCGGCCAGCTCCAATTCCAGCTCTGCGTGCTCGTGGATCGCCTGGTAGCGGCGCAGCTGGGGCTCGACGGTGTCCTTGAGCGCAGGCGGGCTCAACCCTGCTCAGCCTCGGCTGCCACCAGGCTCCAAGCGTCGCGCAGCTCGCCCAGCAGCTCGTTGACCTCTTCGACCTTGCTCGCGTCCTGGAACATGCGGGCGGCGTTGAGCTGGGAGAGACAGAACAGGTAGATGGCGTGCAGGCGCTGCGATATTTCACCCTGCTCGAAATCGAGCGTACCGTCGAGGTGGTTGATGATCCGTTCGCCCCTGCGAAGGGCGTTGTGCGTGCGCTCGACCTCGCCCTCGCCCATCGCCTTGACGGCTTGGCGCAGGAACCGCCGGGCGCCGTCGTAGAGCAGTACCACCAGCTCCGCCGGTGTGGCTGCCAGCACCGTGCCCCTGCGGTAAGCAGCGTGTGATGCGGTGACGTTGCTCATGTCACTTGTCTTGATCGACCAAGCGCCGAGAAAGTTGACCCCAAAAGCTCACTACGTGCCCGATTTGTCCAGCGATTCCTCTTGCTGGGTCAACCAGGCACTCTGCGCGCTGTTGCGCGATATGACACCTTCCAGCGCCGCGTACGTCTCCTGCAAGGCTTTTTCGCGGTGGGCGAGCGATTCGTTCATCGTGTTGATCTGACTTGTCAGCTCGGTGATCTGCGAGCCGTCGCCGTTGGAGCGAGCTTCAAGCGTGCCACCGGGCGCAGCCACATCGTTGATCTGGCTCTGGAGGCTCTGCGACCACTGCTCCAGCATTTTCTGCACGCCGGCCGGGTTGGCCTTGAGCGCTTCTGCGAGCTTGGCCGGTTCGAGCGTCAGCAACCCTTCGAGCGAGCCCTGCGAGGAAGCCCCGCCGCCGGTCGGTGCGCCGGTGCTGATGCCGATGTCGAGCGGGCTCGACATTTCAGCTTCAAGGCCCGCGATCGGTTCGTACATGACGTCGCGCATGTCGTCCAGCGCGCTCGTCAGTTCGATGTCGCCAAACAAGATCCCCGTGCCGTACTCCGACGGCTGCGCCTTTTCCACAGGCTTGGTGTTCAGCTGTGTCTGGATCGCTTCGACGGTGGAATTGTACAGCTTGATAAACGACTCCACCTGCGCTTCCACCGCGCTGACGTTGGGCCCCGGGGCTTCGACGTCGATCGTCACAGGCCCGTCAGGCGTGAGGCCGCCCAGCGTCAGAGTCACTCCGGCGATCGCGTCCGTGACGGTGTTGGAGCTGGAGCTGCCTTTGACTCCGTCGACCGTGAATTCAGCGTCCTTGCCTTCCTTGGCGGTTTCCGGCTTTTCAGTAAAAGCCCCACCGGCGTCGGTCACTTTTATGAATTCGCCGCCGGTGTTGCCGGTGACGCGATTGGACAGCACGATTGCTCCGCCTTCGAGCACCGCCGCGTAGACGGTCGAGCCGCTTTTATCGTTGATGGCACTGGCAAATTCCTTCGCGCTCTCACCGGCTTTCAGCTTGAATTCCTGACCTTCGATCGTGACCGTCTGTTCGCTGGTGGGGCTGGTGAACGCGAACGTACGCTGGGCGGAGTTGGCCAGCTGCGTGACTTCGACCTCATAGCCGCCGACACCCGCACCGGAAGCGCTGGTCGCACTCACCCGATCCGGTTCGTTAGAGGTGACGTTCTGCGAGCTTTCATACAGCGACGGCAGGCTGAATTCCGAGACGGAGAAGGTCAGCTGCTGCAGGCCGCTCTGGACGCTCTGCAGCGCGGACTGCTCGGCCTCCAGCTTGGTCTGCTCGTCGCTCAGATGCGTGACAGGCTCGCGTTCGGCGCTCATCAGCGCAGCGATGATCTTCGTCGTTTCCAGGCCCGACGCCAGGCCCGTGATCGTGATCGGAGCCCCGGTTGAGGAGTTGACGGCAAGTGACGACGTGGACATCTTCAGACCGACCTAGTCCAGTGACTTTCCGGCCACGATGTCAAGCGCCTCGGCGGCGGTCAGAGTCCGCAGCGAGCTGCCGTCGCGATCGCACAGCTCGATCTTCGTTCGTCCCCCGGGCAGCGATGAGAAGCGCAGCCGCTGTCCGCTGTTGCGCAACTGCTCCTCGATCAGCCCGGCGGCGGCGATCTGCTCGAGCAGCTCCGGCGGTGGTCCGCCGCGACTGGCGATGACGGGACGCCGTGCATCGCTCTCGGTCATCTCCGACACGAGCGCATCGATGTCCTCGGTGCTGGTGGCTACTGATGGCATGTCTATGAATGGGCCTGAAAGGCCCTTAAGCGGCAGGATCGGCGAGCTCATATGGCGTTTTCTCCCTGAAAACGTGTGACGCGGTCCAGTCCGTGGGCCGCCTCGCTCTTGCGTTCACTACGGTCATCGACGCCCTTCGCGGAAACTTGAAGCATCTCCTGCAAATGCGATACGCATTTCACCGGTGGCACGCGGCAGCTCGAACAGCTAGGCGGCCGCCACCTGCGAAAGCAGGCTCGCCGCAAGCTCGTTGTCGGGATCGCGCGACAGCGCCGCGCCTGCGAAGTCGCTGGCCTCACGCGGCATGCCCTTGGCGCTGGCGATGCGAGCGAGGCCCAACAGCGCCGGCACGTCCGGTTCCTGGCGACAGACGGCCATCCACTCCTCGGCGGCTGACGACGCAAATCCGCGGCGCATGTACATCTCCGCCAGGAGCTGGTGACGCTCGCGCTCACCGAGCGGCGCGCGCTCCAGCACCGCCAGCAGGACTTCAAAGGTGGTGAAGTCCTGCACTCGCAGCAGCGCTTCGAGCATCACCGTCAGCAGCGGCACGACCTCGGCGGCAGGCTCAACGGCTGTTGCGCCGGTCTCCGCCACCTGTTGCCAGGCACCGAACAGGGCCAGCTCGGGCGCCGCCATCCCCGCGCGGCGGGCCTTCTCCAGCGCAGCCATGGCACCGTTGGGATCAGCCCCGGCGATGCGTGCGAACAGCTCCGTCCGACACGCGATCACGGCGAGCGGATCATCGCTGCGCAGCGCCCCCGCCTCGCTCGCCGCCTCCGCGTAGCGTCGCTGTGCCAGCAGCGCCTCGGCCAGCGCCACACGCGCACGCGCCGAGTGCGGCTGACGTGCCAGCACCAGTCTGAACTGCGCCTCGCCGGCGCTCGTGGCACCAGCCTCGTACAGCGCTGTCCCCAGCAGGAAGCGGACCGGGGGCCCGGGATCGGGCACGTGCCGTTCGAGCTCCGCCACGACCGCGTCCGGCTCCATGCCGTTGGCCAGCAACGCGCCCGCGTAAGGCAGTACCGAGCCGATGAAGTGCGGGTGCTCACGCAGACAGTGCTCCAGCTGCTCGATCGCCTGCTGCAGCTCCCCGCGCGCGCGCCTGAGCTCGGCCAGACGGAGCCTCGGCAGGTAGGTGCCGGCGCCCACGGTCGCCGTGTACGCACGTGGCGCCTCGCCCATCTCGATGCAGCGCTCACACAGCTCGATCGCCTGCTCCGGGCGCTCCAGCGCGATCGCGGCGAGTGCCTGCTCCAAAACCAGGTCTGTGAACCCGGGGAACAGCTCGAGCCCCCGCTCGGCGCGTGCCAGCGCAGCCTGCGGACGAGCGCAGGCGCGCAGGGCCTTCACCAACCGGTTCAACAACGCCGGGGCAAACTTGTAGCTGTCGCGGTCGGCGGCCGCTTCGAACAGCTTCCACGAGCGTTCAAACTCCGCCAGCGCCGCCGCGCTCTCGCCAAGTGCCGCGTACTCGCAGCCGAGGTTGTAGTGCAGGAACGACGTCGGCTGACTCTCCGCCTGCTGCATGCGCAGCAGCTCGATGTTGCGGTGCGACTTCTGGCGGGCATCGCGCACGACCCCCAGGTAGCCGTAGTGCTCGACGCGTACGTCCGTCGCCTCCAAACGCTCTGGCAGGTATCCCGGAAGGCGATGGGCGATCTGCTCGTGCAGGCGCCCCTCGAAGCGATACTCCGGCCGGTTGCGGAAGACCCGCAGCGCGTTATGGGAGACGGCAGTCCCATCATCCTGCTCGCCCGTGTAGCTCGTCTCCGACAAATAGAACGCCTCACGCCAGGTACGCCCCGTCAGTGAGCGCAGCAGCGCCGCGTCCTCGCGCACGAGCACCTCGTCGGCGTCCAAGTACATCAGCCAGTCGCCGCCGGCGGCATCAAAGGACACGTTGCGGGCCTCCGCAAACGACCCCGTCCACTCACGCTCGATCACCCGCGCACCGGACGAGCGTGCGATCTCGATGGTCGCGTCAGTCGAACCCGTGTCCACGATCACGATCTCATCGACCGCACCCGCCACAGCCGCCAGGCAGCGCGGCAGCATCTCCTGCTCGTCGCGCACGATCATGCACAGGCTCAGCCGCATGCCCTCCGCGGGCCCGGCGCGCTCGGCGAGCTCGAGCGCCCGCCGCGCCAGCTCCGGCAGCGCGGCGCGCAGCGGCGCCCTGCCGGCGGATTCGCGTTGCATGCGCTGGCGCACGGCCAGCTCTTGCAGGTTGCGCTCCACCCCTTCCAGCTGTGGGTCCAGACGCTTTGCCGCCCTGAACATCGCCTCCGCGGCCTCCAGGCTCCACAGCCCGTAGAGGATCACGCCCGCGTAGTTGAGCAGCTGCGGCTCGCTGGGCTCCAGCTCCAGCAGGTCCAGCGAGCCCGCGGCAAGCGTCACCATCAGCGCCGGCAGGCGTGCCGCCGGCGCGTTCTCGCTGGCCGCCAGCCCCTGCTCGATCAGGCGCAGGGCCGCCCAATAGCGGCGGTGGGGATCTTCGATCGACCTCGTGTCGGCCAGCAGCCGCCGATAGCCATCGAGCTCGTCGGCAGCAAGCAATTCCTGCGCGCGCCGCGGCAACTCGGTAGCCGGAACGGTGCTGTCCTGGGAGGCTAAGCCTGGGGAGCGACGGATCATTTCCTGGCCCGGTAATCGACCGCCACTCGCGATCTGTGAGCGCCAATCAACGCGTGCCCGCCCCGCAAGCGCCCCCGCAAGTGCCCGGCTCCTCGCGCGCCCGCGTAGGAAGGGAGGAGATTGGTACGACCGGAGCAGGGGATATCGTCGCGGCCTCGAATCTACTGCCGGTTAGACCGCTTTAGCTCCAGGCTCGGACGCGAGCACAGTGCCGGACGGAGCGGGCGGGCCATCCCCTGTAGTTCCCTCGATATCAGAGCAGGAGCATGGACATAATCGGAAAGCGCGCCGCCAGGGCGCCGGCAGCAGAGGTGCTGAGCACCTGGCACGAGTACAGGCTCACCGGGGATCGCGAGTTGCGCGACCGCCTGGTGTTCATGTTCATGCCAATGGTCCGCTACATCGTCTACCGCAAGGTCCGCGAGGTTCCGGCCCAGTGCGACGTCGATGACTTCCTGTCCTGCGGCCTGGAGGCGCTGATCCGCTCGATCGAGCGCTATGACCCCGACAAGGGCGCCACGCTGGAGCAGTACGCGTGGACACGTGTACACGGCGCCGTACTCGACGAGCTGCGCCGCCACGACTGGGCGCCACGCTCCCTGCGTCGCGACGAGCGGTCGATCAACGCCGCGCGGGAGAGCTTCGTCTCGATTCACGAGCGCCAGCCCAGCCGCGAGGAGCTCGCCGCGCGAGTCGGCATGACCCCGACGGAGCTACGAGACCGGCTCGACCAAGTCGCGCTCGCCGAGGTCGGCTCGCTCAACCGCATCGTGCGCTCGGACGAGAGCGCCACCATCGAGCGCATCGACACGCTGGAGAGCTCCGACGAAGACTGCGATCCCACCGCGCAGGCCGAGCGCCAGGAAGCCAAGGCGCGCTTCCGCAAGTCCTTCGCGCGGCTGTCCAAGCAGGAGCGCGAAGTGGCCGTCCTGCTGTACGTCGAGGACTGGACGCTGCGCGACATCGGCAAGCGCCTCGGCGTCTCCGAGAGCCGCGTCTCCCAGATCCACACCCAGCTTCGCCGGCGCCTCTACGAACAGCTCGCCGGCGAGCTGCCGCTGTTCACTGCCGTGCGCTGACGCCCGCGCCGAGGGTGGGTCGCGACGACTCACACCGAGCCATCGCCCTTCCGCGCAGTGGTGTATAGCCATGGCGATACATCGCGTGCCGACGGTATGTTGCCTTGCGAACACCGTATAGCCATGGTGATACACCAGTCGCCGACGGTGTGTTGCTTTGCAAACGCCGTATAACCATGGCGATACACCGTGTGCCGACGGTGTGTTGCCTTGCGAGCACCGTATAGCCACGGTGATACACCAGTCGCCGACGATGTGTTGCCTTGCGAGCACCGTATAGCCATGGTCATACACCAGTCGTCAACGACGTGTCCCTTTGCGAACGCCTTTGGGAGCACCGTATAGCCATGGTGATACGGCGTTTCCCTGGCGAACACACCGGGCTCTCAAGAATCGCGCGCCCGAGCCGAACACCGGGGAGGAGATGGATCTCGGACTTGACATCGCAGCTTCCGGCATGGTCGCCGAGCAGGTCCGCCAGGATCAGCTCGCAAACGACATGGCCAACGCCTCCACGCCCGGCTTCAAGGCCGACGAAACGCCACAGCACAGCTTCGGCGAAGTGCTGCTCGCCAACACCCAAGGCGGCTCCTCCGTGGGGACGGTCGACGAGGGCGTGGCGCTGGGGAAAACCTTCACCAACATGACACCCGGCTCCATGCAAGAAACCGGCGAACCGTTGGACTTCGCCATCGAGGGCAACGGCTTCTTTGCCGTCAAAACCCCCCAAGGCATCCGCTACACCCGCGACGGGCAGTTCACAACCTCAGCCCAAGGCATGCTCACCGACGCCAGCGGCGACCCCGTGCTCGACGCCAAAGGCGCGCAGATCAAGGTCAGCGCCACCGGAACCGTCGCACCAACAGCAGTCGGCGTGTTCGAAGTCCCAGGCGCCGTCAAGCAGGGTGAAAACGTGTACACCGGCAAAGCCGCAGGCAAGCCCACCGGCACCGTGCGCCAAGGATCGCTGGAGGGCTCAGGCGTGGACGCCGCCAAGGCCATGGTCGAAATGATCACCTCCATGCGCAGCTTCCAGTCAGGCCAGCAGGCGATCCAGGCGATCGGCGAGACCATGCAAGAGGCCGCCTCGCAAGTCGGCTCGCTCAACTCCTCCGGCTGACAGGCACCGCCCAAGACCGCCAGGCGCCGCTCAAGTCCCCCCGCGGCGGCCGATCACCAGGACGAACAAGTCCGGGCCAGGCTGGACCGCCACGCGGAAAGCCGGCTCTCAAACGACCACCATCACAGGACGGGCTGATGCTCGAAGGTCTCTATTCCGCAGCAGCAGGCATGGCAGCACAGCAGGAACAGCTCAACGCGATCAGCAACGATCTCGCCAACGAGTCCACCAGCGGCTACAAGTCCGAGCGAGTCGCCTTCAGCGACCTGCTGTACAGCCCCGTCAACATGGCAGGCACCGTCAGCACCGACGGCGCCGGCGCCAGCGCCAAGGTGATCGGCTCAAGCGAAGCACAAGGCACCATCACCGAAACCGGCAACCCGCTCGACCTCGCCGTCGAAGGCCCCGGCTACTTCCAGGTCACGCGCGCCAACGGGCAGAAGGCACTTACCCGCAACGGCAACTTCAGCGTCGACGCCAGCGGCACGCTCACCAACGCCGAAGGCAACCGGCTGGCGCCACCCATCAAGTTGCCCGCCGGCGTCGCCGCCGGCGAAGTACGAATCGCCGCCGACGGCACCGTCACCGCCGGCACGCGCAAGCTAGGCCAGATCAAACTCGTCACCGTCACCTCTCCCGAACACATGCTCGCCGACGGCAGCGGACAGCTGACGCCAACCGCAACCAGCGGCGCCCCGCACCCAGCCACCGGCAAGATCCACCAGGGCGCCCTCGAGGCATCCAACGTAAACATGGCCAGTGAAATGGCGCTCATGGTCAGCACCCAGCGCGCCTACCAAATGGACAGCACAGCCATCCAGAACGAGAGCCAGATGATGTCCATCGCCAACCAGCTGCGACCAAGCTGATGAGCATCCAGCCCACCACCGCCGCCACCGGCCTGCCCGTCGTCAACCAGGCGCTCGAGCCCGAGTGGGTGCGCAAGGGCTCAGCCTCCACGCAAAAAGCCTACGAAACCGCCCTGTCCTTCGAACAGACGCTCGTCGAACAGCTCTCGCAATCGCTCACAGCCACCAGCGGCCTCAGCGGCGAATCCTCCGAAGGCGAATCAGGGTCAGAAAGCGGCTCCTCCGGCGCCAACGGCGAGCTCTCCTCGCTGCTGCCCCAAGCGCTCTCCACCAGCGTCATGCACGCCGGCGGGCTCGGCCTCGCAGCACAGATGACCAAACAGCTCGAAGGCGTCAAAAGCAGTGCCCAAGACCACCTCACAGGCGGCACCGCCCCCGCCACAAGCGCCGCAAGTGCCGCAAGTGCCGCTGCCGGCACGTCGCACAAGCCCGCCGCCGACGCCGCGCCGAGCGCCACAGCGCCCGCCGCCACAGCGCCCGCCGCCGAGAAGATCACAGGAGGCACCGCCGCATGAGCCCCACAGCGCTGGTCACGCATGCAGGCGTTCAGCAAGATCGAGCGCTCGCCGCCGATGTGCTCGCCCACCTCGACGCACAGATCGCCTCCGCGCGCAGCCTGCTGGAGGTCGTGCTCGAGCAGGGTGCAGCCATCCGTGCGCGCGACGTGCACACCGTCGTGCGCCTCGCCGGCATCCTGCGCGGCGAGATCGGCCGTAGGCAACTGCTGGAGGAGGAGCGCGCGCAGTTGCTCAACCGCAGCGGACAGCGCCTCGGCGTCGCCCCCGACGCCGTCACGCTGGGCCTGCTCAGCACGCTCATGGATCACGCCGGCGGCGAGCGCGCCCACGTGCGCAGCGCCGAGCTACGAGGCCTGCTGCACGAGCTCCAGCGCGAACACTCCACCAACCGCGCGCTCATGCAGATCGAGCTCGGCTTCCTCGACCACCTGATGGGAATGCTCTCGCTCGACGGCGTCAACGGCTACGACACCCACGGCTCATCCAAGTCGATCACCCGGCCGCGCCCGCACGGCGCCCTGCACGTCCTCGACCTCCACGCCTAGCGCCATGTCCATTCCCACACTGCAAGGACTGCAGACCGCGCTCAGCGGCCTCATCGCCGAGCAAACCGCGCTCGACACCGCCGGCAACAACATCGCCAACGCCGACACCGAAGGCTACACGCGCGAGACGGTGCTGCTGGAACCCAACCCGCCGATCTCCATCCCCGCCATCTCAGCCCAGACCGGGCAGGGCGCACAGCTCGGCGCCGGGGTCAGCGTCACCACCATCACCCGCATCCGCAACGAATACCTCGACGCCCAGTACCGCACTCAGAACAGCGCCCTCAGCGCCGCCACCACCAACTCAGAAGTGCTCGAACGCGCCCAAGCCGCGTTCAACGAACCATCCACCGCCGGCATCGCCAGCCAGCTGTCCAACTTCTGGAGCGCCTGGAACAGCCTCGCCGAATCGCCAACCAGCGGAGCCGCCAAAGAAGCCGTCGTCGCCGCAGGCAAACAGCTCGCCACCACGTTCAACGAGCTCAGCTCACAGCTCTCCACAATCGCCACACAGGCCGGCGAACAGTACAACTCGCTCACCGGGCCCTCCGGAGAAGTCGAAGACGACGCCAAGCAGATCGCCCAGCTCAACGGGCAGATCAAGCTCTCCGAAGAAGCCGGCCAGCCACCCAACGACATGCTCGACCGTCGCGATCTGCTGCTCGACAAGCTCTCAGCGCTGGCCAACATCACCGTCACCGAACAGCCCGACCACACCGACACCGTCACCTTCGGCGAAGCCGCCAAGCCGCTCGTCGAAGGCACAAACGTCAACTGGCCACAGGAACTCACCGAATCCTCCGGCGGCCGGCTCGGCGCGCTTATCCAGCTGACCGGGCCAAAAGGCGGGCTGACCGCGCTGCACGAAGGACTCGACCAGGTCGCCGCCACGCTCGCCGGCACCGTCAACCAGTACCTGCCCACACAGTTCTTCAGCGGCGAAACCGCCGCCACGCTCACCGTCGCCGTCGAAGCCGGCGAAGTCAAAGCCTCCGGCACCGAAGCATCCGGCGGCAACGAAATCGCACAGAAGATTGCAGCGCTGCGCGGCGGTGCAGCAGAACAGGAATACGCAGGGCTGGTCGAGAAGGTAGGTAGCGATGTACGCACAGCCGCCGATGAACAGACCAACCTGCAGACAACCGTCACCGCCATCAGCAACCAGCGCCAGGCCGTCTCCGGTGTCTCACTCGATGAAGAAATGACCAACCTGATCACCTACCAGCGCGGCTACCAAGCCTCAGCGCGCACCCTGACAGCGATGAGCGAAATGCTCGAAACGCTGATCGAGCACACCGGCGTGGTAGGGCTGTAGCGATGACCGAGCGCATCACACCCGCAATGGTCACCAGCACCACGCTCGCCGACCTCAACTCCTCGCTCGGCGCGCTGGAGCGGACCACCGACGAACTGTCCTCCGGCAACACCATCCTCGAACCGTCCGACAACCCGTACGGCGCCAGCCAGGTGATCGACCTGCAGAGCCAGCTCGACGGGCTCAGCTCCTACGAAACCGAGGCCCAGAACGGCATCTCCTGGGAGAACACCGCCAGCAGCGCAATGTCCAGCATCGGCGAAGTCACCCAGCGCGTGCGCGAACTGCTCGTCGAGGGCGCCAACGGCACCTACAACGCCAGCGACCTCGAAACGATGGCACTGCAGGTCGAACAGCTGACCGAAAGCGTCAAGCAAGACGCCAACACGCAGTACGCCGGCGAGTACGTGTTCTCCGGCACCGCCGCCACCACCGCCCCCTACGAACAGGGCGCAAACGACGAATTCAAAGGCAACACCGAAAGCGTCAGCCGCGTCGTCGGGCCAGGGGCGTCCGTGACGGTCACCACCAACATCTCCAGCCTGCTCGGCAACGGCGAAGCCGCCGAAGACGGCAAGCTGCTCGACACGCTGCGCACAATCGCCAAGAACATGCGCGGCGGCACCGCCGAAGACCAGGCCCAGCTCGGCACCACCGACCTGGAAAAGCTCGACGGCAACATCGAAACGCTCACCCAGCTGCAGGCCACCGCCGGCAGCGCCACCGACCAGCTGCAGGTCGCCCTCACCCGCAACGAAGACCTGCAGACGTCCATCACCGCCGCCCTGTCCAACACCGACGACACCAACGTCGCCGCCGCATCCGTCGCATACGCAAACGAGCAGGCCGCCTACGAGTCAGCGCTGCGCGCCGCCGCCACTATCGTCCAGGAATCCCTGCTCAACTTCCTCCAGTAGAGGCAAGGAGACTCCCGTCATGTCCGTGACATTCCAGAGCATCCGCTTCGGTAGCGTCGAGATCGACGACGACGACGTCATCGAGTTCCCCTTCGGCCTCATCGGCCTCGGCGGGCTGCGCTACACCCTCATCGACCACAACCCCGGCTCCGGCTTTCAGTGGCTGCACGCCGTCGACAACGCCGCACTCGCGCTGCCCGTCGTCAGCCCGCACCAGTTCTTCTCAACGTTCTCCCTGGACATCGCCGCCGAGGACCGCCAGCGCACCGGCATCGACGACGCCTCCGGAGCCGAGCTGTACGTGACCGTGCGCGCCACGCCCAACCCCCTCGACATCACCGCCAACCTGCGCGCCCCCCTGCTGATCAAGGACCGCCACGGCTACCAGGTGATCAACACCAACGATGACGCGCCCCTACAGGCGCCGCTGTTCACGCTGCCCACGCAGCAGCAGATTGCTTCATAATCTGCCTCAATGCTGATCCTGACGCGTCGTCCCGGAGAGCGCGTCGTCATCGGCGATGAGATCCTCGTCACCGTCATGGGCGTCAGCGGCCACACCGTGCGGCTGGGCATCGAAGCGCCCCAAGGGATCCCCATCTACCGCGAGGAGATCTGGCTCGCCGTCATGGAGGAGAACCGCGCCGCCGCCGAGGCAAACGTCGACGCGCTACCCGCCCAGACCCCCGCGCCCCCCGCAGGCACGGCCCCCCCCGCAGGCACGGCCCCCCCCGCAGGCACGGTGCCCGCGCCCGACGACCAGACAGCGCCCGCAGCGTCTGCCCAGAACCCGCCCGCCCAGGACCGGCCCGCGCAGAACCCGCCTACCGACGCTTAAGCGCCACCGCGGCCGGGATCAGCCGTAGTAGCGCGCCACCACCTGCAGCTGGCTGAACACGTCGTGTCCCAGGACCAGGATCACCAGCGCCGCAGCCACCACCGGCGCCCACCGGCGCCCCGCCCCACGGGCAGCCAGGGCCAACGCAGCGCCCAACAACGGCAGCATCGGCAGCAGGTAGCGCGGCTCGCCAAACGCCGCCCCATGATGAATCGCATCGCCCGTGTACGACGACACGCCGATCATGATCAGCACCCCCAGGCCGATCACCGCATAGACGGCAAGCTCCGCCGCACGCGCACGAAGCGCGCGACGTCGCACAAACAGCTCGCGAGCCAGCAGCAACGCCACCGCCACCGCCGGGATCAACGCCACGTCATCCACCCACACCGGGAACATCGTGTCGAAGAAGCCATACAGTCCCACCGAGCGGTCAAACCAGATGTCCTTCAACATGAAGATGCCCTTGAAGTAGTGAGTCATACCCGGTAGCCGCGGTAGATACATCTGCCACACGTAGCTCAGCTCGTTGCCCAGTGAGCTCGAAGCCACAACGCCCGGGACACCCGCCAGCACCCCGAACAGCGGGTGCCCTGTGAGCGTGTTTCGCAGGAGATACAGAAGCCCCGGCGACAAGCCAATCGCCGCCGCAATCACACTCGAAAGCACCACCCCGCTGCCACGGGAGCGCAGCCCGCGTATCGCCAGCACAACCAGGCCCACGTACACGCCGCCTGCAAAGCCAATGAAGTTGAGCTTCGTCATGAACCCCACCGCGATCAGCACCCCCAGCACGATCGCCAGACGCCGCGAGAGCCCGCGGCGAAACGCCCGAGCCAGGCACAGGAACACCGCCGCGGCCACCACATAAAGCATCGAGTCCGGGTTTACGCTGCCCGACATGAACGCCAGCAGCGGCTGTAGCGCCACACACAGTCCGCCCACCGTCGCCGCCCATGGCGTGCGCGGCAGGATCTCACGCAGAAACAAGAACGTCAGCAGCGCCGTCATCGCCCCAAACAGCGCCCCCACCAGCCGCATCAGCTGCAACTGCGTCAGGATGTTCCCGCGCGCCAGCTCATACGGGATCGTCTGAATGGCGTAATACAGAGGCGGCTCGGGGGTGGCAATCCCCGCTTCACCGGAACCTTCAAGCGAGTCGCCCGCGTGCACATCTTCTGTGAGGATTTGCTGCTCGGCTGTCGAGGATATCGCCGGCGTCTGCGGCGAGTGGGCTATTTCCGGGAAGTGAAGACCCTGTAGCACCAGCGACTCCTGGGGGGAGTAAGTGCCGTTTTCATGTCCGTTTTCCGGCAATGTCCCGCTTTCAGCGAGCTGCGCAACATAGGCAAAATGGTCGGCCTCATCCTTGCCCTGGAAGGGCGGCACGATCAACGCCCACGCAGACGCGTTCAAGAAGGCGATCGACGCACACACCCACGCTGCAGTAGGGACGCGCCTGAGCACTGCCGGCCACAGCTTGCTCACGGCAGCTCCCGCAGCACAAGCCCGATGGCAAGAATGCCAACAGCGGCCACCAGCGCCGCTATCAGCAACACCACCCACGTCCCGCTGAGCGCGTGGCCAACCCCCATATGCCGTGCCACAGCCAGGACGCGAGACCACCATGAGCCGTGGCCCGCCGCGAGATATTCGACCGCCACCCTGCCCTCCAGCAATGCGCCCGCGCCGTAATACGCCGATTCGCCTCCAGCAGCACGAGCCCCCCTAAAGAAGATCAGCTCGCTATTGGGTCCGATTTCCATGCACAGCCGCGCATGCGACACCGGCCGGCTCAGCGGCGTCACGGGAACCGTCACCGACGTGCCCGTCCACGTCGGCCCCACCGTACCTTCGGTGAGAAGCCGCGAGCCTGAGAACGCCCTCAGCCTGACACGCGAGCCGAAATACGCACCAATGCCAAGGCGGATCGCAGATACGCCCGCAGGGAGCACTTCATTTATTTGACACACTTCCGCATCGCCGATGATCGTCCCCTCCAAGACCCTAGCCTTGGTACCAACGCTCACTACGCGCGGCGGAACGTGCGTGAGCGTTATCGCAGCCACGGCAATGACGAGCGCGATGCCAACGCCGAGCGTCACCTTGACATCCCTTGCCGCTCTCATCCGGCCGCTAGTCTCCGCGACCCGTCAAACGGCGTCAACCGCAGCGCTCCACAGCAACGCCACAGCACAGACAGGTGAGCGTCAGATAGTGTTAAACAGCCCGCAAATCATCACTATCCCGGTCGCCGGCAACCGCGTTGGCGGTAAGAGACACGCGGCTGAATCTGCTACTCACACACGCCGCTGGAGCTGCCCGCGCTACACGCCCCCCGCCAGCTCACGAAAGCGCTCGCCGCGCTGCTCAAAATCACGGTAATGGTCATAGCTCGGCGCAGCCGGCGACAGCAGAACCACCGCGCCCGGGCACGCCAGCGTGCGCGCCAGCGTCACCGCCTCCTGCAGATCCGCCGCCGCGATCGCGCGCGCCGCCGGCGCGCCGGCATCTGCAGCGGCAGCCAGCACACGTGCGCCCGTGCTCGGCACGCCGATCACCGTCGTCGAACCCTCAGCCAGCGCGCGGCCCAGTTGCGCGTAATCCTGACCCCTATCCTGGCCGCCCGCTATCAGCACAATCTCACGCCCAGGAAAGCTCGCCAGCGCCGCAAGCGTCGACTCCGGCGTCGTCGAGATGCTGTCGTTCACCCACAGCACCCCATCGCGCTCCGCCACCGTCTCCAAGCGATGCGACAGCGCACTGAATCCATCCAACGACTGCGGCAGCGCCGGCGGCGCCATGCCAAACCCTTCCAGCGCCGTCAGCGCCGCGCACAGGTTCAGCGCGTTGTGCACACCCAGCAGCGGCAGCTCCGCGCTCGCTGCAACCGGCGTGCCGTCATGCACAATCCCCCCCCGCTGCACGTCCCAGCCGTCGGGCACGCCGAACAGCCGCGTCTGCGGCGCCTCGCCGCCACCAGCCGGTCCGGCTGCGGCTGCATCGGTCGCCGTGGCGGTGGCTGCGGCAGCCATCAGCTGCGCGTCACGTCCGTTGAGCACGCGCACGCGCACGCCTTCCAGATCCAGGATGCGCAGCTTCTCTGCACGGTAGTTCTCATGCGAGCCGTGCCAGTCCGCGTGCTCGGCGAACAGGTTCGTCACCAGCGCCACCTGCGGCCCCGTGTGCAGGTCGGCAATGTGAAAGCTCGACAGCTCCACCACCGTCACCTCCGCCGGCTCCGCGTCCAACAGGTCAAGCGCAGGCGCACCGATGTTGCCCGCCAGCGCAGCCGTCCTGCCGGCCGCGCGCGCCAGATGGAACACCAGCGCCGCCGTCGTGCTCTTGCCCTTCGTACCCGTCACGCCGATCACGCCCGCTCCGCCGCGCTCAGCCAGCCACAGCGCCGTCGCCGTCGTCACCGGCACGCCCGCCGCGCGCAGCGCCAGCATCTCCGGGCGGTGGATCGACACGCCCGGAGAGCGCACCACCACGTCGCAACCGTTCAGCGCCGTCTGCACGTCCGCGCCGCTGACGATCCGCGCCGCCGGTGAATGCAACATCTCACGAACGCCATCCGGCGCAGGCCCGTCAAATGCCACCACCACGATCTCAGCCGCCGGCAGCCGCCGGCTCAGCTGGTCGGCGAACGAGGCGATCTCGCGGCCGGCCCCCCACACGCCGACGGCGGCGTCGTCAAGCTCCGAGAACCGCACGGACATCCGCCAGCAGCGCCGCCGGCACGGCGTGCTCGTCGCTGAGCGCAAGCACCCGCTCGGGGTCGCCCACCTCCAGGGGATACAGCGGCAGCACCTCCGCCACCAGGCGGCGCAGCACACGATGCTCGCTCCAGCGCCGGTCCTGCGCCAGCAGGCGGATCGCCGCCAGGCTCTCCTGCTCCTCACCGACGCACTCAAACGGCTTGTGACCGCCCGTGGCCGTCAGCAACGCAAAGCCCTCGAACTGCCCGTCCTCGTCGAGCAGGTCGCAGCCGAACACCTCGCGCAGATGCTCAGGCGAGCTGAACGGCGCCAGCGCCAGGAACACAAAGCGGCACTTCGGGCAGTCACAACACCACGACGCAGCCCGCAGCGCCGGGTCGATACGAAAGATCGCATTGCAGCTGGTGAACGCCTGGTGGTAGTCCTCCATGCGCGCAAACGCGCGTGCGATTGCCAGCTCTGAGGACGGGCGCAGGACCGAGAACAGTCGCGGGCCGCCGGCAATCTCCACCACCGCCGCATCCAGCAGCCGCTCCGCGCGCAGCCCCTTGCTGAACTGGTGGTTGACATCCACACCGTCCCAGCTGACGTTGCCCGCCGACGCCGAGCGCTCGTTGGCCATCGCCACAGCGTCAAAGCCGTGCAGCGCCGCAGTCAGCAGCGCCACACACGAGACGATCGCCGTGATCGGGATGTGCCCGTTCAGCGCGCCCGCCTTGTTCAACGCCGCCAGGCCCGGGTCCAGCGTGCGCCGCGCAAGCAAACGAGGGACGCCTGCCACCGCCACCGTGCGCGCGATCGGCGGCGCGTCGCCCAGCGAGAACAGCGCCAGCTCCAGCCCCGAGCGCCGCACGATCTCAAGCGCCACCGCCGAGTCCTTGCCGCCGCCCACCGGCACCAGCACCCGCCGCAAAGGCGTCGCATCGTCCTGGCCGTCGCGAGGGTCGGGGGCCGAGGTAGCGGTCGGCGACGGCGTAGCGCTCGGCGACGGCGTAGCGCCGGTCGGAAAGCGCGGACGCGGCAGGCCCGACAGGCCGTTCGTGTACGCCAGCTCGCCCAGCCCCTCCGAGTAGAGCGCCTCCAGCAGCGCCGCCACCGCCGGCGATGGCGCACCCGTCTCACAGCTCACCTGCGCCGGCAGCGCCACCTTGAAGTAGCTCACGCCGGCCACCCAGTGCAACAGCGCCAGCAGTCCATCCAGTCGCTCGATGTCTGCCTCGCTGACGCCGCCCGGGAGTCCTTCAAGCGGGAGGTCGAGCTCCTCGACAAACGCGATCTCCTCGTCCAGCGCGTAGCGCAGCGTCACATGGCCACGCGCGTCAAGCTCGCGGCTGACGAAGCGGAAGCTGTGAAATGCGGTGGGATCGAACAGCGCAGGAGACTGCTTGGCATCGGCCGCCATCGGCTTAGCCTAGAGCGAACTCCTCCCGCGGCTCGGGCTCGCCGGTGAACATCCACGGGATCCGCCGGCCGATCACCGCGCCGTGGAAGCGCTTGCGCCTGCCGTACACCACCCACGTGGTGTCCACCGCCCCGTACACCTCCTCCACGCGTAGCACCTGTGGATGTTCCGCCGCGTGGTGCAGGTGCGTCAGCCCGGCGTCGTAGTCGCCGGCCAGCAGATGGCGCGCCACGACCGGCTTGGACGGCTCGTCGACGATCTTCGACCAGCGCGTCAGGTCCGTGTAGCCCCGCGTCGCCGACACGATCCCCAGGCTGCTCGGGCGCTCGGCGTCGGTGCGGATCAGCAGCGCCAGCTCCTTGGTGGGATAGATGAACGTGTCCACCACGAACACCTCACGGAAGTAGCGCTCGGTCACCAGGTGAACCTGCAGGTGGGCGCTGCACTGCACCAGGAACGTATCCTCGCGCTCGCGCACCTGCTCGACCGCCCCCAGCAGATCTTCCACCAGCACGATCCTCGCGTCCGCCAGCCCCTGGAACTCCAGATAGCGGCGCAGCGCCGCCTCATGGCAGGTGCCCGACGGCCCCAGTGTGATGAACGTCGGTTCGCTCACGCCGCATCCTGTGGGTCCGCCGGCGGTGCCTCGATCAGCTCGTCGTCGGAGAACGACTGCATCGGCGCGCCATGCGCAGGGGAGTGCAGCAGCTCCTCCTCCGACAGCGACTCCATCAGCTCATCCTCCATCCTGCACGTGGCAGCGATCAGCAGGTCAAACAGCGCCAAGGTGAAGTCCGCCGGAAGCTCGTGCTCCTCACCGCGCGCCCGGTAGCGCGCGCGCACCTCCGCAACGCGATCCGGCTGCATCATCGGGATCCCGTGCGCGCGCTTGTGCAGCGCAATCTCACGACACACCTCAAAGCGCTCGCCCAGCAACCGTGTGATCTCCTCGTCGAGCGTGTCCAAGCGACGGCGGAATGGCTCCAAGCCGTTCATTGCTCACCCCCATTGTCGACCGGCGCCCCGAGCAGGCCGCTCGCGAACGCATAGCTGCACGCAGCCAGCAACTCCAGCGCATAGCCACCCTCCTGCACCACGCACAACGGCATCTCCGACGCCGCCAGCAGCTCACCGATGCGGGTGAAGATCTGCGGCGAGAAGCTCCAGCCACCATGCGGATCGCCCGCCACCGTGTCATAGCCCAGCGACAGCACCAGCACGCTGGCGCTGCGCCCAAGCGCCGCGATCGACTCCGCCGCCGCCTCCAGGTAGCGCTCGTCGCTCGGAGCCTCTGTGAACTCCACCAGTCGCTCGTGCTCACCGCACGGATGCGCCGAGCCCGACGGCGCGTTGACCACCGGCCAGGCGTGCAGCGAGTGCAGGGTCGTCTGCGACATGCGCGCAGCGATCGCCGCAGTGCCGTTGGGGTAGTGAATGTCCAGGTCGAGGATCCCCACCGGCCCGACGCCCGCCGCTGCCAGCGTATGTGCCACCACAGCAGCGTTGTTCAAGTAGCAGCAGCCCCCCAGCCAGCCCGGCCCCGCATGATGGCCGGGCGGGCCGCACAACACGTACGCGAACTGCGCGCCACCGGCGATCACGCGTGCCGCGGCGATCGCCGAGCGCACCCCCTCAAACGCCGCCGCCGCCACCTCCGCGCACACCGGCGTGTCCGGCGCCATGCCCGGCGCCGCGAAATCCGCCATCAACACCGGTGCACACATCGGAGCCTGCGCCAACGCCTGCAGGTACTCGCGCTCGTGCACGGCACGCAGCGCCTCGCACAGCTCACCGTCACTCGCCTCGCCCACAGCCGCGCGCACGCCCGGGTGGCGCACCAGCCCCGCCCGCAGCTCCGCGCGGCGGGCATCGTGATCCTGAGCCTGCATCCGGCGCCCCGTCCCGTCCAGGATCCACGGCTGGATCGCCGGCGGGCCCGCGCGCTGCTCGATCATCGACATCTCGCTCACGACAGCCGCCTGCGCATCCGCGGGCCGTTCGCCTCGAAACCGTTGCCCAAATAGAACGCCTCGGTCGCAGCAAAGCGGGCAAAGCTCTCCCGCGGCAGCCCCACCTCCACGCGCTCGAAGTACTTGCTGCGCGCAAGCGCAAACAGCGCCGCCAGCAGGCCGCCGCCGACCGCGCGTCCACGCCACGCCGGATCGACCCACAGGTCCTGGATCAGCGCATAGCTGCCCGGGACGTGAATCGCCATCTGCCAGCTCGCGCCCAGCACGCCCACCAGCCCCTGCTGGGCCTGCGCCACCAGCACCACCCCCGCCCACGGACTGTCGATCAGCGTGGCCACCGCCAGGCGCATCGCCGGCAGCGCCGGCGGCGTGCCACCGAGCTCCAGCAACAGCTCGCGCACCGCCACGGCAACCGCCTCCGCGTCGTCGTGGCCGGCCGCACGTACCCGCCACTGCTGCCCAACCGGAGCCGATGTGGTCGCGCTCATAGCGTGCCCGCCACCTCATATGAGGGCTCGAGCTCGACCGTCCACGCCTCCGGCGCACCGCTGCCGGTCACCGCCCGCGCGATCGCCGCCATCGGCGCGCGCGCCTTCAGCAGGATCTCCTCGAACTCCTCCGCCGGGTCCGATTGCATCACGATCGCCCCGCCCGCGCCGATCGTCGTCCGGCCCGGGCGCAACACCACCGTGCGGATGACGATGCTCAGATCGACGCTGCCGTCGAGCCCGAAGTAGCCGAGCGCACCCGAGTACACGCCGCGCGCGACACGCTCGATGCCGTCGATGATCTCCATCGTGCGCAGCTTCGGTGCACCCGTCATCGAGCCACCTGGGAAACATGCGCGTACACAGTCAACCGGTGTGCGGTTCTCCGCCAGCAGACCGGTGATCGTCGAGGTCAGCTGGTGCACCGTCCGGTAACGCTCGCCGGCCATGAACTCCGACACGCGCACGCTGTCCACCTCGCACACCCGCCCCAGGTCGTTGCGCAGCAGATCGACGATCATCAGGTGCTCGGCAAACGTCTTTTCGTCCTGCAGCAGCTCCGTGCGCAGCGCCTCGTCGCGCACCGCGTCCTCCGAGCGCGACGCTGTCCCCTTGATCGGCCGCGCCTGCACGCGGCGTTCACGATCGACCGACAGGAAGCGCTCCGGCGAGGAACTCAGCACCGCCAGCTCGCCCAGCCTCATGTAGGCGGCAAACGGCGCCGGGTTGCTGTGCCTGAGCACGCGGTACAGCTCCAGCGGGTCGGGGCTCTCGTCCGTGGAGATCTGGTCGGTCAGGCACACCTCGTAGGACTCGCCCGCCGCCAGCGCCTGGTGACAGCGCGCGATGTCCGCCAGGTACTGACGACGTCCACGCCCGCAACGGAACCGCACCGGCGTGATCGCCTCACCGTCATCGCGCGGTGCGCTCGCAGGAAGGGCCGGTGCCAGTGGAGGCGGCGGCGGCGCGGCAAGGACTTCGCGCACCACAGCCTCTGTCTGGCCTAGCCAGCGCTCGGCGGCGGTGCGGATTGCTCGTCCCCGCCCGCCTGCAGGACAGACGCCTGCTCCAGTGCGAACAGGTGCACGCGCTTGGCGACGTGGTCGACCGCCACGACGCGGTTGGCCAGCATCATCACCGCGTCGGGGACGTCTGAGCGGTGCACGTTGCGCGAGCCACAGTCGGCCTTGCACTCATAGCCCAGGTAGCCGACGAAGCCGCCGAGCAGTCCGTTGGCGAAACCGGGCGGCGGCTCGATGGCGTTGCTCTGCAGCTCGCGCTCGAGCACGTCGAAGATCGAAGCGTGCTCAATCTCGCTGTCGGCGCCGCGGATCACCGTCACGGTCGACTCCTGCACGTCGTACTCGAGCAGGCAGCGGTCCGGGCCGATCGCGCTGCCCATGTATGAGCACTGCGCCAGACGCGTTGGCGCATCGGCACTGTCGAGCCAGAACGCGTAGTCGAGCTGAGCAAACAAACGATCGAACAGCACCTCCGTGTCCGGCTCACCCTCGATCGTGCGCGTCTGCAAGCGCAGATGCGAGCTGGCGGCGTCGCGTACGCGCGGGCGCTGCACCGGCGCCTCGAGTCTCCTGGCGCCGAACGACGGCGCCGGCTTGTGGTGCGCCGCCAGCGCGTAAAAGTTCTCGATCAGCGCGCGGCCGTACTCGGTGGAGATGGACTCCGGGTGGAACTGCACGCCCCACATCGGGCGGTGGCGATGCTCGATCCCCATCACCACACCGTCGTCCGTCCAGGCGGTGACACGACCGTCCGGCCCGATCGGCCCGGTGACAGCCAACGAGTGGTAGCGCACGACGGAGAAGTCCTGGGGGATGCCCGCGAACAGTCCATGCCCGACGTGGCGGACGTGGCTCACGCGCCCGTGCATCGCCGTCGGCGCTGTCGTGACCGCGCCGTCCAGCAGGCGCCCGAGGCCCTGGTGCCCGAGGCAGATGCCCAGGATCGGGATCTCGCTCCAGCGCAGGATGTCCGCGCACACGCCGAAGTCGTGCCAGCGCTCCGGGCGACCGGGGCCGGGAGAGATCACGATCGCATCGAAGTCCCAGCGCGACAGCGCGCCCCAGGAGACGGTGTCGTTCTGGATCACGATCGGCTCCTCGCCGGAGACCGCCGCCAGCAGCTGAAACACGTTGTAGGTGTAGGAGTCGTAGTTGTCGACCAGCAGCGTGCTCACAGCGCTTCCTCCAACCCCAGCCCGCGCGCGCCGCGATCCAGCAGCGTGTGCGCGACGCGCGCCACCGGCTCGCTGCGGTCGCGCTCCAGATACCAGCGCGCCAGGTGAACCACGTAACGCCCCAGCGGGCCCGGGTCCAGCCGCTGCACCGCCAGTCGCAGGTGGCGACGGTGAAGCTGTGACTGCACCACCGCGAAGCGATAGTCCGGGTCCTGCGCGAGCTCGCCCGCCGACCCGTTCGACCCGCTCGTGCGGCCCTGGCGCGATCGTGCGTGGGCGAGCTCCCAGCCGGGGCTCTCGCGGACGTCCAGGAGCTTCTCCGGGTGAAAGTCCACGCGCGGGGCAACCGGCCGCGGCACGAAGAAGCCCAGTGCCACCTGGCCGGCGACGCGCTCAGCCGAGCCGAGCCTGCGCAGCACCACGTCGCTGGCGGGATCGGCCTCGATCTGCGCCTGCAGCCACTCGGTCAGCTCGTCGATCAACAGCGCGCCCTCCTCGCTGGAGGCGATCGCCCGCTTCTGGCGGGAGACCATCCCGTGAAAGATGTCGCTCGTGGGGTGCATGCCCTTGCCACCGTCTGCCATCAGCCGGCCCATCAGCTGGCGTCTGCAGATGACGTGCGAGACCCACTCCGACCCGCACACCTGCACCGAGGTCATCCCCTCCAGCCCCGGCGCAGCCATCCAGTAGGCCATCGCGCGCATGTGCTGGGTGGGCAGGTCATCGCCCCGCACCAGCGGGAACTCGTCGAAGTCCTCACGCTCGGTGGGGTAGACGACGACGCCGTCCTCGCGGCGGCGCAACAGCCCTTCGCGCAGGCCCGCAGCGGTCAGCTCGGCGGCGTCGGCGAGGAAGTCCGACTCAAAGAACACCCTGTCGAAGCCGATCCCCAGACGCTGCAGCGTCTTGCGCTGGCCGGCGATCACCCAAGCGCGTGTCTTGTACCAGAGCTCCAGCGCCTGGCGGTCGCCGCACAGCACGCGCCGCAGCAGCTCGTCGGCGTCGTCGTCGCGCATCGTCAGCTCGCGTGTCAGCGAGTCCTCCGGGTGCTCGGCCTGACCGTTGCCGTTGCCGTTTGACTGCCTGCCGGCGGAGACGTAGTCCGCGTAGCAGCAGCCGACGAAATGGTCGCTCTTCTCGTTCTTGTCCGGCCACGCCTGCGCGTGACGTCCGCTCTTCATCACCCCCGCCATCGCCTCGCCCATGCTGCGCCCGGCGTCGGAGATCAGGCTGCGGCGCTCCACCTGCGCTCCCGCCTGGGCGAGCGCCGCCGCCAGGGCGTTGCCGATGGCGAGATTGCGCAGATGCCCCACGTGCAGCGCCTTGGTGGCGTTGGCATCCCAGAACTGCACCGAGAAGCGCCGGCCGCGCGCGAGATCCGCGAGCTGTCCCTCGCCGCCGTCACCGTCCTGCAGGCCGGCGCCGACACTCTCGATCCAGTCGTCCTCGAGGCGAAGCTCCACGCCGCCGCCACCACGCACCATGTTCGCCACCCACGGCTCGTGCTCCAGTTTCTCGAGCGCGTCCAGCGAGGCCCGGTCCTGCTTCCAGCCCGGCGAGCGTGGCACGAGCTTGATGTCGAAGCGATCGCTTGGGCGCAGCGGCGAGCGTGCCGCCCAGTGAGCGCCCGCTCCATCGCCGTTTGAGAGCTCGTCGAAATAGTCGAACAGGTTGAGTTCGTTGGGCAAATTGGCTCCGTTGGGCATCGTCGTCGGGGATTTCTGTAAGTAGATGCACCAGCCGGGGCTCGAACCCGGATCAACGGCGTTTAAGGCCGTTCCTTTAACCGATTAAGGCACTGGTGCAACGGACCCGACCTCACATACCCGCAGCCGGCTACAGCGCGGTTTGCCCAGTCGAGCCTGAGAGGTCACCATAGGACTCACCGTGATCGAGCGCACCTTTTCAGTGAACCCCCGAGCGAAGCCCACAACGCTGCCGCCCGGGCCGGCCATGCCCAGCTCCGTGCAGGCGCTCGGCTGGGCGCTGCGCCCACTGCCGTTCATGGCCCAAAGCAGCCGGCGCTACGGCGATCTGTTCACGCTGCGTATCCGTCGCGGACGCCCGTGGGTGTTTCTCAGCAACCCCGAGCACGTCGGCAAGGTGCTGACCATCAGCCCCGAGCTGGTTCGCGCCGGCGCCGGCGAGGCCAACCCGCTGCTCGGGCCGCTGTTGGGCCCACGCTCGGTGATGCTCCTGGACGAGCCGGAACACATGGCTCACCGCAAGTTCATCCTGCCGTCCTTCCACGGCGCCCGCATGCGCGGCTACGGGGAGATGATGGTGGAGGTGGCGCGCGAGGAGATCGCGCGCTGGCCGGTGGACGAGCCGTTCGCAATGTGGCCACGGATGCAGGCGATCAGCAACGAGGTCGTCATGCGCGCCGTCTTCGGGAATACCAACGGCGAGCACATGAAGCAGCTGCGGCTGTTGCTGGGGCGACTGACCGACTGGCTCAACGATCCCTCGCGCCTGATGTTGCTGGCCACATTCGGCTCGCGCTGGCTGACCCGCAGCGGACGCTTTCGCGACGTGATCGCGCCGGTGGAAGCAGCGCTGCTGCAGGAGGTGCGCAGGCGGCGCAGCACACCAGGGCGTCCGGAAGACGAGGGCATCCTGTCGCTGTTGGAGCAGGCTTACGACGAGAACGGCGCGCCGATGACCGACCAGGAGCTGCGCGATGAACTGATCACGCTGCTGTCCGACGGTCCCACCGCCACATCGTTGTCGTGGGCGTTCGAGCGCCTGCTGCGCCACCCGGAGAAGCTGGCGCGTCTGCGCGAGGAGGTACTGGCGGGCGACGGCGACGCGTACACGGACGCCGTCATCAAAGAGATCCTGCGCCTGTGCCCGGCGGTGCCGCTGGTCATGCGCGGGCTGGTCGAGCCGATGCAGCTGGGCGACTACACGATCCCCGCCGGCACCACCGTGGCAGCGGCCATCTACCTCGTTCACCACCGCCCGGACATCTATCCGCACCCGTTCAGCTTCATGCCCGAGCGCTACCTCGATCACCCACCGGAGAACTACACGTGGATCCCGTTCGGCAGCGGCGTCCGCCGCTGCGTGGCTGCCGCGTTCGCTCAGCTGGAGATGAAGCTGGTGATGCACACGGTGCTCCAGGAGGTGGAGCTGCACCCGGCCTCCTCGGCAGGCACACAGCGAGCGAGGAGGAGCTCCGTGGCGTTCGCCCCGGGAGACCAGGCGCCGGTGCGCGTCACCCGCCGTGCCCCCGCACGCGCGACGGCCACGCCGCTCGCCGCGGAGCCGCTGCCGGTGCCGGTGTCTCGCTCTGCCGCTGCGTAGCGCGCGGCGCGCTCGCCTGCGCGACGAACAGCGGCGCCACCACACGGTCGGCGAGCAGCCCCAGCGAACCGAGGTTGGCGAACCCGGGCCCCTGGCTGACGCCTGCCAGGTTCGGCAGGTGCAGTCGCGGCAGCATTCCCTCGAGCTCCAGGGCGCGGCCGAACGCGAGCTCGCTCCCAGGCGGGCGATCCCACACCGGACCGGCGTGGCGCTCGACCTCGGCGCGCGCGTCATAGGACAACAGCAGGCGCATCTGCTCCAGTAGATCGAAGCCGGTGCAGTTGATCAGGAAGTCATGCCGGTTGCGCTTGACGGCACCCGTCTGCGCGTAGTCCACGCACACGCCACCGCCACCGCGCTCGCCGGCGACGTGCACGACGCGACCGGGCGCAAAGTGACAGCGCTCGTCGAACGCAAACACGCCGACACGCTCGGGCCCGAACACGCCGCGGTCGCTGCGAGCGATGAACTCCCGGCGGGTGCGCACGTTCAGCGACGTCCAGTCGACCTCGTCGGGGCTGGAGAAGGCACGGTTCTCCAGAAAGCTCTCCACCCGGCTCATCGGTAGGCCGGGCGTGTAGATCGTCACGTGCGCATCCGGGCGCAGCGCGCGCACGAACTCCACACAGCTGAGCGCGCTCTCACCGCCGCCCACGATCCCAATGTCGGAGCTCTCGGCGACCGGTGCACGGGCGATCTCCATGCGCCCTTTGTCGCAGTCCAACAGGCGCGGCGCCGCATCGAAATCGTGGGGCAACGAATGCGGAACACCGGGACCGGTCAGCACGAACGCGTCGCAGCTGTAGCGGCACGGGCCGGCGGCAGCGGCGACGTCCACCAACCAACGGTCCGCATCCAGTGAGACCCGCGCCACCCTGCCGCTGACGAAGCTCACGCCCTCGACCGCGCGTGCGAGCACCCACGTCAGATACGCGCCGTAGACGCGGCGCTGCACAGGCGGCGAGCCCGCGTCCACCCAGTAGGCGTAGCGGCCCTGCTCGACGAGGTAACGCTGCCACGAGAACGCCATCGCAGCACGGTCGACCGCCTCGCCGTCGTCGCCGAACGCGTGTCGGGCCTGATAGGGGAAGCCGACGTCCTTGGACGGGCTGATCGCCAACACCTCCCTGCTGGAGGTGACGCCGTTTCCATCCATCCAGGCACCTGCCGGGCCGGTGGCCTCGACGATCGTCAGGCTGACCGGGCCCAGCCCGAGCGTGTTGAGCACGTGCACCTTCATCGCGATCGCCGCGCCCTTGGCGCCGGCGCCGACGACCAACAGATCGGTGTCCATCAAGGATGCAACGGGACCGCCCCGCCACAGGTCGGGCAGACAAGCGTGTCCGCAGCCCGCGGGGAGCCTGGCGGCTCGTCGTCGGGCACGGACTGCTTCAGCGCCCGGCGGCGGGTGCGCAGCTCCACACGCAGATCAGCCACCGACAGCTTCTCAGCCAACGCCCGTGAGAGCCAATATTCCTGGCTGTCGCGCTCCAGCGGCGCAAGCGCGGAATGGTGACTCCAGGACAGGTTCTCCCGACGTCGGTAGATCTCAAATCGAGATGCGACATACACCATGTTCATCAGTGACTGCACGTCGTACCCGGTGAGCTTCACGGCCCGCGAATAACGTTCACCGAATTTTGCGTTGCCATAGTGAATCCAGTCGCCGAGCCACCATTGACTACAACGTCCGATCTCACCAAAGCGCCGTCCCACCGCCGACCACTCAGCCAGGCCCATGTCCATATTGGGCGTCCAGCCTACTCGCGTGAGCTCCGCCGGCGGACGCGCCGGACGTCCGAGCTGACGGGCTTGCCGGCGTGAAGCGAGGAGCTCAGGCGCTGAGATGCCGGCGGCGCCCATCTAGCCCCCCACGCACCTGTTGTTTGCCTGTTCTACTGACCTGAGCAACGCGATTGCACCTCGCTCGACGACGTTGACACAGCGATCTCCTCCCGACAGGAGACGACCGTAGCGTTCGAACTATGCAACGGGGCGATTTTTTGTCAACGCAGCGAGCTATCGCCCGTCGAATAACGGGCGATAGGCATGGCTTTCCCCAGTAAACACGGATGATCCGGCCGCGGAACAACGGGCGGCGATCGGAAACATCGCGGCTAGTCGTTGGCTGTAACCGTCTCCAACAACTCGCTGAAGCGCTCCCTGGAGAGCTCCCGCCTCCTCGGCAGATGCTCGCTGGGAACACCGTCGGCGGGAGGTGCGTAGCCGCGCAGGATGTGGCGCGCGACCGACTGGCGATGGACCTCGTCGGGACCGTCGTAGATGCGCGCAGCGCGCGCGAAGCGGTACATCTGCTCGAGCGGCAGATCGGTGGAGTAGCCGAGCGAGCCATGCGCCTGCAGCGCGCGATCGACGACGTCGTGCAGCACTCTGGCGCCGAAGAACTTGATCAGCGCGATGTCCGTGCGCGCAGCGGCCGCACCCTGCGTATCCATCACCCACGCCGCATGCAGCGTCATCAGCCGCGCCGCCTGCATCTCAGCGGCGCTGTCGGCGATCCAGTTCTGGATCGTCTGCTTGTCAGCCAGCAGCGAGCCGTGCGCGTGGCGGTAGGTGACGCGCTCGCACATCATGTCGAAGGCGCGTCGCGCCACGCCCAGCCAGCGCATGCAGTGGTGGATACGCCCGGGGCCGAGTCGCTGCTGGGCGAGCAGGAAGCCCTCGCCTTCGCTCCCGAGCAGGCTCTCAGCGGGAACGCGCACGCTGTCGTAGCGGATTTCCGAGTGCCCGCCGTAGCCACCGAACTGCTCCCACGGGTGCTCCATGGTGGGCACGTCGCGCAGGATCTCCACGCCGGGCGTGTCGCATCCGACGATGAACATGGACGCACGCTGAGAGGCACGCGCGTCCGGGTTGGTGACGGCCATGACAATCAGGAAGTCGGCGATCGAGCCATTGGAGGAGAACCACTTATGACCGTCGATCACCCAGTCCGTACCGTCGCGTACCGCCCGCGTGCGCAGCTGCGTGGGATCGGATCCGGGCGTGTCCGGCTCGGTCATGCTGAACGCGCTGCGCAGGTCCCCCGCCAGCAGCGGATGCAGCCAGCGGTCCTTCTGCTCGGTGGTGCCCGCCATCGCCAGGATCTCCGAGTTGCCAGAGTCCGGCGCGGCGTTGCCGAACGCCAGCGGCGCGATCGGCGAGGTCCCGAGGATCTCGTGCATCAAGCCGAGGCGCACCTGCCCCATGCCCTGGCCGCCGAGCTCCGGCGGCAGGTGCGTCGCCCACAGGCCGCGTGCCTTGACCTGCTCCTGCAGCGGCGCAACAGCCTGGCTGAGGCCGTCCAGCCCGAGCTCGTGCCAGATCGCCTCCAGCGGCCAGATCTCGCTGCGGACGAACTCGCTCATCCAGTCCAGCTGCTCCTGGAAGTCTGGGTCGGTGGAGAAGCTCCAGCTCATGCGATGGCGTCCTTCCGGTCGGGCTGCAGGGCGTGGCGTAGAGGCAAGCCTACGCCTTGTGCTTGGGCGCCCTGTGTTTCGAGGTCTTGTGCCTGGGGCAGCCGGACACGCCGATCCTGGTGCTCTGTTTGACGACGGCACCGTTCTGGCCGGTGATGGCGGTCGGCATCGCCAGGCTCGCTCCGCACAGGCGGCGCTTGGCCTTTGCGGGAAGGTTGGCCGCCAGCAGCGAGTGGCGGCCTTCGTCGAGCACCAGCCCGAGCGTGGAGATCGGCACGTCAGGCAGCGCCCTGAAGATCCCGGAGATGCTGCCGTGCTTGATGGTGGTCTGGCCGATCACATCGACAGTCACGCCTTCGCCCTGCAGCACGAACTCGAGATCGGGCGTGGCAGCGCCACCGTTGGAGACCAGATAGACGGGCCCTGTCAGCCCGTGCTTGAGCACCGGCGTGAGAATCGTGACGCTGCCCACGACCGAGGCTGGCGGACAGCGTGCCGGGTCCACCCGCACGAGCGCCGCGGGGCAGGCCTTCTGCAGCGTCGTCAGCCGCGCAGGCAGCTGCTTGGGGAGATCGATCTTGACCTTGGCGATGTTCGCCTCACCGGAGCTGGCGGCGATCCTCACGTGCAGGTAGGCGCCATTGGCTTTGCTTGTCTTGGCATGGGCCAGCGCTGTGAGCTTCGGCTTGAACGGCAGCGTCGCGCAGTTGGCTGCTTGGAACGGCGAGGACACGGCAGCGGTGCTGCCGTCGCTGCTCTGCAACGAGGCTTCTACGACGAGTGCCCGGCAATCGGTGGGGTTGAACACGAAGCCCTCGCGATCGATGTCCAGGTTGATCGTCTTGATCTGCAGCGGAATGCCGTCCAGGCTCTGCGGCAGCGCGCCGCTGGCGATCGTCAACGCCGCGGTGGTCGGGTTGACGGTGATGCTCGCGCCGATGACGATCGTGCCCAGGTTGAACGGTCCCGCCACCGCCGGCTCGACGATCGACAGGCCGAACGGCGCACCGTCGTCGGGACCGGTGAGATACACGTGACCGGCTTGGAGGAACAGCGGCTTGGCACCGGGCCCAGCGCCCACGGTCACGGTGCCGATTTCGCTCTGCGCCGGGCACGCGCCCGCCTGAGCCAGAGCCGCCGGACAGAGCGGCACCTTGCCGAGCATGCCAAGCAGGCCAGGCGGCAGATGTGCGGTGAGCGACTGCAGGTCCTGGTCCTGATCTGTGCGCGACAGCGTCATCGTCAATGGACTGAACGCGCCGGCCTGGTTGTCGGTGGTGCCGGCCACGAACGACGGACGGAACTGCGGCGCCGGGCAACCGGTCACTTCGAATGGCACGCTGGACGGCGTTGCCGGCGTTTCGCTGCTGTAGGGCGTCAGCCACGAGCTGGCCGCCAGCTGAACGCCGCAGGTCGATGGGTTGGCCAGCGGCGCCCGCGAGCCGCCGTTGAGCGTCAGCTTCAGGTCTTCGAACGGCAGCTGCGGAGTTTCGTCGAAGCCGACCGTCAGCTGCCCGGTGCTCTGGTCGATCGACGTTGCGCCTTCGAGCTTGACCGTCACGCCAGAGCCCTGGGCCTGCAGGAGCAGCCGAATCAGCTTGCCTTCCTGTGCCTGGGCCGGCGTGCACGGCGCGCATTCGGGCTGAGCGAGGAACACCTGCCCTTCCAGCGGGTTGGACAGCCACGGCGTTGCGATCTTCACTGTCCCGATCTGCGACTGCGCCGGGCACGACGCCGACGCCAGCGAATGCAGCGCGAACTGTTCCCGGCTGCAGCCCTGCAGGCCGTTGGCTGCCGAAGGCGAGATCGCGGCGCCGAGCGGCAGGCTCACCGCCGCCCTGCGCAGATCCGGCGTGGCCAGCCCGGTGGGATCTTCGTTTTGGGGCACGTGCACGTCGATCGTGTAGCCGCTCGGCGCGTCCGCCTGGGTGGTTTCCGGCGTGACCGCCAGCGTCGGGTTGAACGCGAGCTGTTCGCAGCCGGTGACGGCGGTCGCAGCGATGGGCCTGACCGACTGAAACTGCCCTGGCTCCTCCCAGGAGTCGGTCAGGACGTCGGCTTCAAGCGCGCCGGACTCGCATTGGCTCGGGAGCGTGAGGAACGGTGTTGCCGGCGCGTCGCTGGGACAGCGGTGCTGCGTTTCGACGCCGGCTTCCACTTCGACCGACGGTTTGCAGAATTCGCTCTCTTCCTGGCGACCTTCGCCGATCGTACCTTCGCGTTCGAGATCATGGCCTGCATCGGCCGGGACACCCCACAGCGTCAGGATCGCGCCCTGCAGCGGGCCGGTCTCGGGGATGTTGGCCAGCTGCATCGTCAGCCCGTAGTCCCCGTCGCTGCGAACGTGGAAGAAGATCGGGACGTGTGCGCCTTTGGCCACCGAGAAGCCGAGCTCAGCCGGCTGACCCGACGGCGGAGCGATGTTGAACACCGGGAATACCGCCGACGGGAACGAGCCGTAGAAATAAGGTTTGACTGTTCCAACCTGCGTGTCGACGGGACAGTTGAGGGCTTCTCGTTCTAGGAATGCCCTCTGGCTGCAGCGCGGCCCGCCGTTCGGGTTCCCGAGCAACCCTGGCGGCAGCTCAACTTCGAGATCCTTCGGAGCCTCAACAGCGAGCGGTGATTCAGCATCGTCGTTCGCGGACGACGGGGTTTCGCGTGAGCTCACATTGAACCCAAAGCTGGCGGTGAGCTCGTAGGGATGCGAACCCGCTTGAGTGTCCGCTTCGCCGTCTTCTGCGGCGACGTCGAAATCGAAGAAGGAGAATCCGAACGGGACGGATTCGCTATCGATTGGCGCCGCTACGGTGGTCGAGGCTTCCGGCGCACCACCGCCCGACACGGTCGCGTAGTTGGGTTCAATCGCAGCGACGCCGCCTGAGATCGACACCGTCACGGTAACGAAGATCGTCGCACCGGGCAGCACCGGACCGTGTGCGGCATTTTCTTCGTAGGTGCATGTGAACACAGCGGTGAGAGGACCTTCTGGACAGACCATGCTGTATCTCGGCAGTCCGTTGCCGTCGGCCCCTTCACCTTCGGCCGAGACCTTCGTCGCGGTTACATTCGGTGGCAGGACGTCAGTCACCGTCACGGCGCTTCCATGCGCCGTTGACATACTGCCGTCGTTGCGGACGATGAGCGTATACGCGTCGGCCGTGTCGCCCGCCTTGAAGTACGTGGGTTGCGACTGGGAGACGATGCTCCAATGCGGCGCGGCAGGCGCCGCCGTCGCCGGACCTGCTCCGATCCAGCAGAAGGCGAGCAGGGCCACCAACAGCGACAGAGCAGGCTTGCGCCCGGTGGCCGCACACCAGCCATCGCCAAGCGCGGGGCGTATGAGCATCACCTTGGATACCGACTGCGCTTCGGCATCACGCTGTGGCGCGATCTCTTGGCGTTTGGCGCATAACGGCGCATCGCTCTCTTCACGCAGGCGGCGCGTCTTCTCCGGCTCATCAACCGCTTGCACCTTGCCAATGCACGACGGAGAAGCTGCTTGTTCGTCAACTTAGCGGTCGACGGAGTTTGCGAGGACGCGCCATCGCCCACGACCGCGAACGATGCCGAGAGAGGCTCCGCGAACGACGGGGCAGGGCTGAATGGTTCTTGGCAGCTGCTGCCCTGGCAGGACGGTACCGGGGCAGGCGGCGCCGCAACACCCCCGTCCACGCGAGCGTCGTAGACATCGACGAGTTCATCCTGGTCGGATGACGCCAGCTCTTCCCGCGTCGCGAAGAAGACATCGTTGCCGCTTGCGCTCGCATCGAGGAACACTGCTTCGCCGCCGCTTTCCATCCCGGAGATGAGCTGCACCACCCCGTTCTCGTACTCGAACACCTTGTCGCTTGCGCCCGATACGCCCGATACGAGCGGATCGGGCGAGGAGAAGAACAGACGGCTTCCGTCGTCGCTCAAGGTCCTCGGCTGGTGGAACGCAGTACTCAACCGGCCACCCAGCCTCGCACCTATGAACGCGCTTCCGAGCGGACTCGCGCCGCCTGGGTCGCACGACGTGCACACGAGCTGACCAGCTTCCGTGCTGTACTCGAAAACCTCATGATCCGGTTCTCCCGTTGCCTGATCGTCGTTGTCGTAACCCGTCAACGGCTTGACCGACATGAACGCGAGATGCCTACCATCTGGCGTCACGTACGCCTGTGACTCCGTCGGATGACTTGTCCAATCCGCCAGGTCGCTGCCGTAGAGCACCGACGGTCCCGTCCGCATGAGTTCGAGGTTCTTTTCTTCCGTCGCGGTAGGCGCCTGGAGCGTGGCAATGAACGTGACAGTGCCTGCATCTTCGCCCGTTTCGTGCCAAACGTAGAGATTGGGTTCGCCCGTTTGCGCACCCTTTGCCAGCCAGCCCTTGGCGACGAAGTAGACGTACGACCCGTCTTCCGAAGCGCCTACCACGCCAAGAACGCTCGCGCCATTCCGATCGGGTTCTTCGCCTACACGCCCTTCGCTGCCGGCATTTGGAGTCAGGTCACTAAGCGTGAGCGTGTTGGTGTCGTACCGGTAGAGATCGTTTCCTGGATTTTCGTTTGGCTTGCCGGTTTCTTCTTCCTCTTCTTTTTCTGCTTCTGACCTTTCTTCCGGGCCTGTATCCGACGCCCTGGTCAGAGCGGCTTTGCTGGTGAAGTAGATCGCGGAGCCGTCTGCCGACGCCGCCCAGAACCGTGCGGGCTCCGGATCGCAGATCCGTTGCTCGGTTTCACAGTCTTCCGGCTCGGCCCCGGATGCCGGCGCAGAGATCTCCACCGTAGACGTACCGGCGACGCGGTCGTAGAGCTCCGTCATGCCTTGCTGCTGTCGATCGGGAGCTCCACCATCGGCTGCCGCCTCGAAGAGCACGTGTGATCCGTCCTGCGAGATCGCGTGATCGAGCTCGCCGGCGTGTTCGCTCACCACGTCTATCCCGCCGCCGGCGGTAGCTCCATTTGGCGGGATCTCGCCATCGGGGAGGATCCCCACCAGCTGTACGTGCGCATCCGTCGTTTCGTAGAGATTTTCTACGCCGCCACCGGGTGCGCCTTCGACCAGGCTGTCGTCCGCCTCGAAGAGGATGTGGCTGAAGTCGCTCGAGGCTCCGGCGAACGCAGGTACGTCTTCGTTTTCAAAGCAGTCGCCGCAGCCTGCTTCAGGCGGCGACGCGGGAGCGTTCGCGGTCACCAGCGAGTAGCTGCCGCTCAGCTGGCGCACAAAGAGGTTGTATACGCCACCCGGGGAGGCTGGCGTCAGCTGCTGGAGCGGGACGCGCAGCACGGTCTGGGACAGGCTGGCGGAGAACGCGTAGGAGACCTTTGCCTTGCTGTTCGCAGGCGCTTCCACCGACGGCGGCGTAAGAGGCACGGTCTGCCAGCCGTCAGCACCCCTCGTAGCGAGATAGGCGTTGGGCACGTCGTTGCCCTGAGCGCCGGCGAACGCTCCACCGACGTTCATGTATGCAATCGCGCATCCTTCGCTGCTTTCGCACGTAGCCGCCTGCACGGGAAAAGTTGGTTCGAACGTCACCGCGTCCAGTCCGCCCTTTTCGACCGGCGACACCTGCTCATAAGCGCGGCAGTCCGGGAGGTGTTCGGAGGGTCCCGAGCGAAACTGGGCGTTTGGACAGGCGGCGCCCGCAGGCGCCGCCTGGATGCTGCCCAGCCATATCCCGACAAGCACGGTCACGCATGCGCCCAGCACGCGTGACCGGCTGCCCATAAGTCCGCCAGTGAGCGGCTTCCGGCGCATTCAGGCCTCCCTGTGCGCGCCCAGTCTAGCTCTGCGCGGCGCCTACCGCGCTACTCCGCCAGTGCTTGTCTCAGCCCGGGGCGTGTCGGGAGCCGCGCGAAGCCGGCCCCCGACTCCGGCTATCTATCGACCTCGATCTACGATTTCCATTCGATCGTCCCGCCTTCCAGTTCGCCCAGGATCGTCCCGTTGTAGCTTCCTTCGGTGTTGTTCCCACCGCACCCATTGCCGGTGCCTTTGGAGTGGATTTTGAGCGCGCTCGCTTCGGCTTCGATCTTCCCAGACTTGTTCGCATACTGCGCTTTTTCGACAGTCTGCGGTTCGATCAGGATTTCGCATTCCCCGCCGCCCACCGAAATTTCGATCGTGTTTTCGAGCTTGACGGGCCCGGTTGCATAAAATTCGAAGTCGGCTGACGACATCGTCGCACTACCCCCAAATGCTTTGCACCCGCTATAGGTGAAGACTTCTTTGTGGGTGCTCGATTTGCCTTCTTTGATTTCGCCGGCTCCAGTTACTTTGGTGCATTCAAGCGTGCCGGCGCTCGTTTTGAAGACTTGCGAATTGACCTGTTTGCTTTTCGTTTTGCCGGTCTTGCTCGCGATGAATTCACCCCCCGAGGCAGACACTGAGACAGCGTCGACGGCAACAACCCCGAACGTCATCAGCAGAGCCGCTCCCAACACGATGATGCGCTTCATGGCGTCTCACTGCTCCTTTGTCGATTGCTAACCGACGGTGGGGTGGCGGCATGTTGATCGAGAACGGCCCCGTACACTTTTGCCAGAAGACAGGAGTATTCTGCTCTGCGGGCCATAGAGCCCGTACTATCTCAGACCTCCCCAGTTCTGTCAAGTGGAAGCAGACCACTTTCCACGACACCCCACTACATCGGTACACATGCTCGGGCGGGACTCTCGCAGAGGCAATGGACGGACATCGGGGCTACCCTTGTAAATTGCCTCTATGAAGCCAAATACGGCCGATATCGAGCTACTTCCGGGGGCGCACGCGCTACTCGCTCTGCATGCCCGCGAGCTGCCCCAGCGCGACGATCTTTGCGGGGCCTTCTGTGGGGCTCTGGCGCTTGGTGCGGCCGGCATCAGCGAGCACGCCGGCGAGCCTGTCGACCAGGACGCGGTGGCGCTAGCAGCCGGGAGCGTTGTCGCGGGCGCGCGCGAGACGGGCACCCTCCCACACGGAGAAGCGGGGCGGCGCGACTACCGGATCCCGCCGCCGTTGATCGACGACCCCGACACGTCGGGGACCACCGCAGCGGGCCTGCTCGACGCGCTCGGAGAGCTCTCCGAGGGAACCCTGACGGCGATCCCCTACACCGGCCCATGGACCGTCGCCACGCTCGCCGGGCTGTTCGACCTCGCCTGCACACTGGAGCGCCCGGTGACGTTGGTGGCGAACCTGGCCACCCGTCATCTGTGGGGCGGTCGCCCGAGCGTCACCCAACTGCTGGGGTATCTGCTCGACGGAGAGCGGGCGGGGCCACCCGCGGACTGGGACGTCGGGCACTTTGCCTGCGTCGTCGGGCGCGCGCGCGGCCCCGGCGGCGCCCTGTATTGCCTGGCGGACACCTACCCTGCGCTCGGCAACGGCGGTGTCCACCTGCAGCCGCAGGAGCGACTCGCCGCGTCGCTCGAGCGGCGAGATATGACACCGGGAGGAATGCTGGTGGTCGTCGCTGCCGAGGACGCGTCCGCCGTGCGCTCGGGAGCGGCCGCGCTGGGGCTGCGCGAGGGCGTCTGGGACAACGGCACCGTCACCCAGGCGACGCCGAGGTGAGCGCAACCGAGCTGGTGAGCCTCGTCTGTTGCGACCTCGGCTCGATCGTGCGAGGACGCTCGGTCTTCTCGGCCGATCTCGGCGAACATCTACAGACGGGGATCGGCTGGGTGCCCGCCAACCACGCGCTCACGCCGCTCGGCCCGGTCGCCGAGCCAAACCCGTTCGGCTCGACCGGCGACCTGCGCCTGATGCCCGACGCCGACACCCGCGTGCTCGTCGGCGACGGCGGCAGCGACGGCGACGACGACGACGGCGCTCTGGAGTTCGTGCTGTGCGACATCGTCGAAACGGACGGCGAGCCATGGGAGTGCTGCCCCCGAAACTTCCTGCGCCGCGCCCTGGATGAGCTCGAGCAGGAGACAGGCGCCCGCGTGCACGCAAGCTTCGAGCACGAGTTCCAGTTGCTGCTCGACTCACAGCCGGCATTGCCGTTCACGCTCGAGGCGCAGCGCCGCGTCGAGCCGTTCCCCACACGCGTGATGAGCGCGCTCCTCGAAGCAGGAGTCGAGCCCGAGCGCTTCTTCGCCGAGTACGCAGCGCACCAGTTCGAGATCCCGGTCGCGACCGCCGAGGGCCTTGCGAGCGCCGACCGCGCCGTCGTGTTCCGGGAGGTCGTGCGCGAGATCGCCAGACGGGAGGGAACGCGCGCGAGCTTCGTGCCCCTGCTCGACCCCAAGCAGGCGGGCAACGGCGTTCACATACACCTGAACCTGCTCGACACGGACGGCAGGTCGCTGCTCTACGACGCCTCGCAACCGGCGTTGCTGAGCGAGCTCGGCACGCGCTTTGCCGCAGGGATCCTGCGCCACGCACGGGCGCTCAGCGCGCTCACCGCTGCCAGCCCCGTCTCAGGCTCACGCCTCACGCCTCACCGCTGGAGCGCCGGCGCGGTATGCCTCGCGCAGCGCAACCGCGAGGCGCTGTTGCGGATACCACCCGTGGTCACGCTCGGCGGCGGCGATCCGGCGGACCAGCTGCACATCGAGTACCGCGGCGCCGATGCCACCGCCAATCCCCACCTGGCACTCGGCGCGATCGTCCGCGCCGGCCTGGAGGGGGTGCGCGCGCAGCTGCCGGCACCGCCGATCCTCGAATGCGATCCCGCCGAGCTCGATCCGGAGGATGCCGAGCGCTTCGGCGTCGGAGCCCTGCCGGCGACGCTCGCGCAGGCAATGCAAGCCCTGGCCGAGGACGCCACCGCCCGTGGGTGGATGACGCCGCTGCTGTATGACGCCTACGTGAGCGTCAAGCAGGCAGAGATCGACGCCACCGCGGACATGGACCTCGAGGAGATCTGCCGGCGCTATGCCGCCATCTACTGACGATCCGCTGCTTGGGCGGCTACTGGACGGCATCGAACGGGAGCTGCCGCGCGCGATCGAGCTACGCCACCGTCTGCACGCCAACCCGGAGCTCGCGCACGCCGAGGAGCACACCGCGGCGAGCATTGCCGCCGAGCTGCCCGTCGCCTGCCGGCCAGCGTCCGGCACGGACCGGCTCGCACTCGTCGGCGCGGGCAACGGCGGCGCGCCGGTGGCCGTCCGTGCGGAGCTCGACGGGCTGCCGGTCGAGGAGCTCACCGGTGCTGCATTTGCGTCGAGGAGCGGCGTGATGCATGCGTGCGGGCACGACGTTCACATGGCCGCACTGGTGGCGCTCACCCGTGCTGCACATGCACTCGGCGAAGAGCTACCGGCACCGCTGCTGGCGGTCTTCCAGCCGAGCGAGGAGGCCTACCCTTCCGGCGCCGAGCAGCTCGCCGCCGCGGAGCTCGCCGCGCTTGCGCCGGCGGCGATCGTCGCGGCGCACGTGCACCCCGAGCTCCCGTGGGGCTCCGTGGGGCTGGATCGGGGCACCGTCAACGCCTCCTACGATGCGTTTGAGATCACGGTCGAGGGCGAGCCCTCGCACGGCGCCTACCCGCACCGGGGCCGCGACCCGATCCTCGCGATCGCCGAGATCGTGGTGGCGCTCCATGCGCAGCTCGGCAGGCGCATCGATCCCGTGCACACAGCGTCGCTGACGGTCGGCGTGCTCGACGGCGGCAGCGCGGAGAACGTCATCCCGCAACAGGCGCACGCGCGCGGCGCGTTGCGCGCGCACCGGCCCGACGATCGACTCGCGCTGCGCGAAATGGTCGAGGAGGTCGCCGCCGGGGTCGCCGCCGCGCACGGTTGCCGTGGCAGCGTCGAGCTCGTGGCCGGCGAGCCGGCGCTGGAGAACGACGCCCGGATCGTCTCGCGCGCACGGGCGCTGCTCCCCGACGCCGGTCTCACCGCGGCAGCAGAGTGGCGCTCGTGTGGATCGGACGACTTCGCCTTCTTCGGTGCGCTGGGCCCCGTGGCGATGGCGTTTGTGGGACTCGACGGAGCCGCGGACTTCACCACCCGGCCGCTGCACCATCCCGAGCTGCTGGTACCCGACGATGCAGTCCGCGCCGTCGCGCGCACGCAGGCAGTCCTGTACCTGGCCGCAACATCGGCTTGACAGGGCCACCGATACGATCAAGCGATGCCCGACCGCCCGATGCCCGACCGCCTCTACTTCACCGATTCAGACGAGGCCAACGCACTGCTCGCCTCAAACCCGATGGCATTGTTGATCGGGTTCGCCCTCGATCAGCAGGTGACCGTGCAGAAGGCCTTCGCCGGGCCGTTCGTCCTCCAGCAGCGCCTCGGCACGCTCGACGCCGCCAACCTCGCCGCCGCCGACCTCGAGCCGGTGTTCCGGGAGAAGCCAGCGATCCATCGCTTCCCCGGCGCGATGGCCAAGCGCGTCCACGACCTCGCCGAGCACGTGCTCGACTGCTACGAGGGCGACGCCGCCCGGGTCTGGACCGACGCCGCCGATACCAAGGGCGTGCAGGAGAACATCGCTGCGCTTCCCGGCTTCGGCGAGATGAAGGTCAAGTCGCTGAGCGCGGTCCTCGCCAAGCGCTACGGAGTCACCGCCGCCGCCAAGCTCGTCCCCCGGCACCCCACGCTCGGAGACGTCGACTCACCGCAGGCGCTGATCGACTACCAGGCGGCCAAGCGCGCCCACAAGGCGGAGTGGTCGAAGCTCAAAGCACGACGCTAGAGGAGCCGTCGGCGCTGGCGGCCAGCGCCGGATCCCAGTCGCACATCGCGCACGCGTGCGCGACCACCGAGCGCGCGAACGCAAGCGCCGTCGCGTGCGGGTCGGCGGCGGCGAGGACGTCGTCCCAGTCGAGCACGTACTCGCCCAGCTCCGCCTCCCAGCGGGCGCCCGGCGCAGACAGCGACGCGCCCGCGAAGCCCTCCGGCGCCGGATGCGCGTAAGCGTAGAACGCCGCGCGAGCGTAGCGAGCATCACCCGGCCACCAGCCCACGGCGATCTCCTGCACGTCCATCGCGTTGCGCATGATGAAGTCATCGGAGGGCGGCTCGGCCGGAGCGCCCGAGAACAGGCTGACGGCCAGGTCGAACGAGCCCCACCACGCGTTGACGGGGGTCGAGCGTCCGCGATACGGGGCGCGCAGCGCGCCCAGCACCAGCGTCGCGCGGGTGGCGGCAGCGAAGTACGTGGCTACCTGGTCGGGGTCATAGCTCGCGTGCTCGTCGTCCTGATCGAGCGGGACGCTCCACGACACCTCCTGCGGGGTGGTGTTGATCGCAACGCTGCCGGCCAACGTGCCGATCGCGTCCAGCAGCTCGCGCGTGACCGCGCCGACCGTGCGGTCAGGCGTCAGCGCGATGCGCCGCGTCTGCCCGTCGCTGTGCTCGACAAACGCCTCGTGCGCGCGCAGGTCCAGCCCGGCTACGAACGCTCCCGAGCCGTCTGGCGCCGGCAGCGGGTGCGTCTCCCAGCCGCGTGCACTCAGCCGCAGCGCCGCGTGCTGCAGCTGCGGCTCCGGCGGCGCGATCGCCACCGCCAGCTTGCCCAGCGCCTGCGTGTGCGCATGCAGCGTGTCGCACGTCGCGCTCCACCGATCGTAGGCGGGCAGTGTCGGCCAGCCGGAGGGCATGCGTTGCAGCGTAGCGCCGGCGTGTTCAGGTTTCTTTCACCTTCGCCCGTCAGCATTCGCGCATGCGCCTGCTGGTCGTCGACGACGACCCCTCCGTCCGCGAAGCACTCGCGCTCGTGCTCGATCTCAACGGCTTCGACGTGGTCACAGCCGGTGACGGGCGCGAGGCGATTCGCACGCTCTCGGTCGACTCGCCCGACGCGGTGATCCTCGACGTGCTGATGCCCGGCCTCGACGGCCTGGAGGTGTGCCGGCGGATGCGCGCCATCGGCAATCGCACTCCGGTGCTTGATGCTGACCGCGCGTGCGGAGGTGAGCGAGCGGGTCGCCGGCCTGGAGGCAGGCGCCGATGACTACCTGGCCAAGCCGTTCGCGCGCGAGGAGCTGATCGCCCGCCTGCGCGCGCTGCTGCGCCGCACAGGCTGGGAGGGCGACGAGCCGATCCTGCGCTTCGAGGATCTCGAGCTCGATCCGCTTGCGCACGAGGCACGCCGCAACGGTCGCCTGCTCGAGCTCACGCGCACCGAGTTCCTGCTGCTCGAACTGCTGATGCGCCACCCGCGCCAGGTGCTCACGCGCGCGACCATCTTCGACCGCGTGTGGGGCTATGACTTCGGTCCTGCCTCCAACTCGCTCGAGGTCTACATCGGCTACCTGCGCCGTAAGACCGAGGCTGCCGGGGAGCCGCGGCTGGTGCACACCGTTCGCGGCGTCGGCTACGTGTTGAGGCCATCGCTGCGATGAGCTTCCGCCGACGGATGGTGCTGCTGGCGGCCGGCGCGGTCGCCGCCGCGGTCGTGCTCGCGTCCGTCGTCGTCTACGTGGTGACGCGCAATGAGCTGCGCGGGCAGATCGACGCCAGCCTACGCCAGAAGCTGACACCCGGCCAGCCGCAGTCCGTCCAGGTGCGCGCGAGCGGTCAGCTCCGGCGCACCGTCAACCGCCGGCCGACGCACGCCGGCAAGATCCTGCATGCCGAAATAGTCTCGATCCAGGGCCAGGGCAAGGGCACCGTCGCGAGGGGCATCGCCAGCGCGACCGGGCCGGACCCAGCCATCAGCCCCGGCGACCTCGCAAAGCTCGTGCTGCCGACACAGAAGCTCGGCGGCGCGACCGGCTATGTGCAGCTGATCCAGTCCAACGGCCACGTCCTGCGCTCCGAAAGCAAGGGGTTGGTGCTGCCCGTGACCGCCGCCGCCCGAGCGGTGGCGGCCGGCAGGCGACCGGCGTTCTTCGCGACGCAACCGTCGCCGGCACGCGCGTACGCGTGCTCACCGAGCGCGCGCCGCAGGGCGGCGTGTGGCAGGTCGCGCTGCCGCTGACCGACGTCGACAGCACGCTCAGCACACCTGCAGCTGGTGCTGGCGATCGTCAGCCTCGGCGGCATCGCGCTCGCGGCGGCGCTCGGGCTGCTCGTCTCGCGGGCCGCGCTGGTACCGGTGCGCCGCCTCACCGGCGCCGCCGAGCGGGTGGCGCGCACGCAGGACCTCGGACACCGCATCCAGACCGGCAGCGAGGACGAGCTCGGGCGCCTGGCGGCGACGTTCAACACGATGCTCGCCGCGCTCGAGCGTTCGCGCCTGGCCCAGCGCCAGCTCGTCTCCGACGCTTCGCACGAGCTGCGCACGCCGCTGACCAGCGTGCAGGCCAACCTCGACGCGCTCGCGATGGGCGAGCGGCTGCCGGCGCACGAGCGGGCACGCGTCGTTGCCGCAGCGCAGGCACAGCTGCGAGAGCTGACAGTGCTCGTGGGCGATCTCGTCGACCTGTCCAAGACCGACGTCGAGCAGATCGAGGTCGAGGACGTGCGTCTCGATCTCGCCGTCGCAGGTGCTCTGGAGCGGGCCCGCTTGCACGCACCGGGCTGCCACTTCGTCCTCGATGCCGAGCCCTGCCTGGTGCGCGCCGCGCCCGCACGACTGGACCGTGCGATCGCCAACCTGCTGGACAACGCGTGCAAATGGAACCCTCCGTCGCCGCCGGGCGGCCCCGTCGAAGTGCTGGTGCGAGAAGGCCGCCTGGACGTGCGCGACCACGGCCCGGGGATCGCCGCCGAGGACCTGCCCCGCGTGTTCGACCGCTTCTACCGCGCACCCGCCGCGCGTGCGCGGCCAGGCTCAGGGCTGGGGCTGGCGATCGTGCGACAGGTGGCCGAGACCCATGACGGAACGGTGCACGCCGCCAGCGAGCCAGACGGCGGCGCACGCCTGACGCTAGAGCTGCCGCCGCTGGCGATGACCGCTGAGGAGCTTCACGCGTCCAAAGCGGATGCGTGTCCGATCTCCGGCGCCGTTCATGAAGCTCCTCCACTCCTCTAAGGAGATTCTCAGCTCACGCCGTCTTGATGGTCGGCATGCCGACGACCAACAGCAGCCCCAACAAGTGCCGTCCCCGATTCGATCCATCAGCCTTGCGCGCCCGACCGGCGCGCATGCGCTCACTCGCAGCTCTCGGCTTCAGCGCCGCCGCAGTGCTGCTGGCCGCCTGCGGCGGATCGTCTGCCTCCCCCAAACCCAGCGCCGCCGGCGCCGCCGACAATGCCCTGAAGTTCTCCAGGTGCATGCGCGAACACGGCGTCAAGAACTTCCCCAACCCCGAAGTCTCTGGCGGCCGCGTCTCGCTGAGGGTCAAAGCCGGGCCCGGCGGCGTCGAAGCGAGCCCGCAGGTCATGGAAGCCGCCCAGAGCGCCTGCAAGCACTTCCAGCCGGCTGAACAGACGAACGTATCGCCACAGGAAAAGGTCGCACGCCAGGAAGCCGTCCTGAAGTTCGCGAAGTGCATGCGCGAACACGGGATCGACGTCCACGCCTCAGCCGCAGGCGGGGGCGTGCAGATTCAGATACATCCAGGCGCCGCAGGCGCGGGACCCAACCCCGAAAGCCCCGCCTTCCAGGACGCGCAGAAGGCCTGCCAGGGTCTGCTTCCAGGGCCCAAGGGGGCAGCTGCCGGTGGGGCCGGCATCACTAGCGTCAGAGCCGGGGAAGGCGCGCCCAGCGTCCCGGCCGGCGGCTGAGCTGTGCACCCAAAGCGCAGGATCATTGCCGCGGGCGCAGTCCTGCTGGCGGTACTGGCGTCGGCCACGGTAGTGCTGCTGCAGACGCGCTCCGCGAAGGGCACCAACGCCGACACGGCGTGCCCGCAGGCGAGACCACAACCGCGGTGACACGCCGCACGCTGACAGAAAGCTCGACGGTGAGCGGCACCCTCGGCTACGGCAGCACACTCGAACTGTATGACCGGCTGTCTGGGACATTCACCTGGCTGCCGACCATCGGGGCGGTCATCCCACGCGGTGGAACGCTGTTCCGCGTCGACAACCTGCCCGTGGTGCTGATGTACGGAGCGGTTCCCGCCTACCGCACTCTCAAGGAGGACGTCAGCGACGGCCCCGACGTGACCGAGCTCAACGAGAACCTGATCGACCTCGGCTACGACCCCTACCGCGCGATCGCCGACGTTGACGAGTTCAGCGAAGCCACGGCGGCCGCAGTGCGCCGCTGGCAGCAGGCCGAGGGCCTGTCGCAGACAGGCGAGGTCGAACTCGGACGAATCGTCTTCGCGGCCGGGGCGCGGCGCGTCACCGAGATACACGTAGCGCTCGGCCAGGACCCACCAGCGGCGAGCGCCAAACCACCCACACCGGACCAGACGGCGGCCCCAGTGCCTGCCAAGCCTGCCAAGCAGCGATCCCACCCCAAGCGGAGGGCTACGCACAAACCCCACCGACCCGCAGCGCACGCGCCAACTGGCAGCGCCCCCGCCGGCAGCGAACCCGCCCGCAACGAGCCTGCCGCAAAAGCACCGGCATCCGACGACGGTGCCGAAGCGGCCGCAGGCGCCGGCATGGTGGTGCTCAGCACGACCTCAACACAGCAGCTCGTGCAGCTGAAGGTCAAGGCAGAACAGCAGGAGCTCGCCCGCGTAGGCGAGTCGGCCCCGGTGACACTGCCCGAAGGCGATGTCGTGGCGGGACACATCACCGAAGTCGGCAGCGTCGCCGAATCCAAGGAAGCCGAAAAAAGCCCCGGCGGAGAAAAGGGGGCGAGCCCGAGCGGCGAAGGCGAAGCGGCCACGATCTCGGTGACACTCGCGCTCTCCCGTCGCGTCGCGCGCCTGGACGAGGCGCCCGTGAGCGTCCAACTGGTCAAGAGCATTCGCCACAACGTGCTCACCGTCCCCGCCACAGCACTGACCGCCACCGCCGGCGGTGGCTACGCAATCGAGGCACTCGCAGGCACACGCCGCGTCGAGCTGGCTGTGACTCCGGGGATGTTCGCGGACGGCTATGTGCAGGTCGAAGGCCGAGGCGTCCACACGGGACTGACCGTGATCGAGTCGCAATGACGAGCGCCCCGGTGCTGGAGCTGATCGACGTGGTGAAGCGCTACCCCGGCGGCGTGGATGCCCTGCGGGGGGTGCAGCTGACGGTGCTGGAGGGAGAGCTGTGCGCGATCGTGGGCCCGTCCGGCTCGGGCAAGTCGACGCTGCTGAACATCATGGGCACGCTGGAGCGAGCCAGCAGCGGCGTCGTGCGCATCGCGGGCGCTGATGTCGCCGGCGCCTCCGACAGCCGGCTGGCCGCGCTGCGTGCATGGCAGATCGGCTTCGTCTTCCAGCAGTTCCATCTACTGGAGGCGCAGAGCGCGCTGGAGAACGTCGCCACCGGCCTGCTCTACACGGGCACCCCCATCGGCGAGCGCCGACGGGCGGCCTGGGCTGCGCTCGAGCGCGTCGGCCTCAGCCACCGCGCACAGCACACCTCGGCGCTGCTCTCCGGCGGCGAGCGCCAACGCGTGGCAATCGCTCGTGCGCTCGTCAGCGCACCGGCGATCGTCCTCACGGACGAGCCCACCGGCAACCTCGACAGCGCCAACGGAGCTGACATCCTCGAGCTGCTGCGGGAGCTGAACACGCAGGGGACAACGGTGGTGATGATCACCCACGATCGGGAGATCGCCGCGGCGCTGCCGCGACAGGTAGAACTCCGCGACGGACGCCTGATCCACGACGAGCTGCAAGCGCCACCGGCGTGAAGGCCATGACCGACAGCGCCGCCCCCGCGCACAGCCGGCTGCTCGCCGGGGACGTCCTGCGCGTTGCCGGCGTCGGCCTGCGCACGCGCCGGCTGCGCGTGGCGCTGTCGGCCTTGGGGGTGGCAATCGGCATCGCCTCGATGGTGGCGGTGCTCGGGATCTCAGACTCCAGCAAGGCCGGCCTCCTCGCTGAGCTGAACACGCTGGGCACCAACCTGCTGACGGTCATGCCGGGGCAGACGTTCCTCGGCCAGGCGGCCGAGCTGCCCGAAGCAGCAACCCGGTCGGTGCGCAACCTGAGCAGCGTGCGCTCGGCGGCGGCCGTCACGACGGTATCCGCGGCGAGCGTCCGGCGCAGCCCGTACATCGAAGCGGCCGAAAACAGCGGCATCGCAGTCGACGCAGCCGACCCTGGGCTGCTGGCCACGCTCGGCGCCCGCGTCGCGCAAGGTCGCTTCATCAGCGCCGCCGACGAACGCTATCCGCTGGTCGTGCTCGGGACCGTGGCCGCCGAGCGTCTCGGCGTGGACACGCTGACGATCGACCGGCGACCCGTGCAGGTGTACCTGGGCGGGACCTGGTTCACGGTCGCAGGCGTGCTGGCACCGCTGCCGCTGGCGCCGGAAATCGAACGGGCGGCGCTGATCGGCTATCCCGTCGCCCGGCGCCTGTTCGGCACCAGCCGCCATGCCAGCACGCTGTACGTCCGCGCCGATCCCGAACGGGTGCCCGAAGCAGCTTCGCTGCTGGCCGCGACCGCCGACCCACAGAATCCCGAACAGACGCAGGTCAGCCGCCCGTCCGACGCGTTGCAGGCGCGCGCGGACGCCCAGAGCACGCTGACCGCCGTGTTCCTGGCCCTCGGCGCCGTCGCGCTTCTGGTAGGAGGCGTGGGGATCGCCAACGTGATGGTGATCTCGGTGATCGAGCGTCGTCCCGAGATCGGGCTGCGTCGGGCACTTGGCGCCCGTGCGGTGCACATCGCCGTTCAGTTCCTTGGCGAGTCCGTGCTGCTGTCGCTGCTGGGTGGCGCTGTCGGCATCGCCCTCGGCGCCGCGGCCACCGCCGGCTATGCCGCGGCCCAGGGCTGGATCGTCGTCGTGCCCGTGCTGTCCGTCGCCGGAGGTGTCGCTATCGCGCTGGTGCTCGGAGCGCTCGCCGGCCTCTATCCAGCTGCGCGAGCTGCCCGGCTCGCCCCGGCGGCGGCGCTGCGGAGCGTGTAAGCCCGCCCGCGAGTAGCCGCAGGACGGACGGCTGCGCGAGGTCAAGTAGCCTGCTCCGAGCGTGGAACTTGGCCTGGCTACATTCGCTGACCTGGCAAGTGGCATCAGCCCGCAGCAGCGCATGCAGGACCTGATGGAGGAGGTCGAGCTGGCGGACCAGCTCGACCTCGACGTGTTCGGAGTCGGCGAGCACCATCGCTCGGATTTCCTCGTCTCCTCGCCGGCCGTGGTGCTCGGCGCGGCCGCCGTCAGGACCAAGCGCATCAGGCTTTCCAGCGCCGTCACCGTGCTCAGCTCCGCCGACCCTGTGCGCGTGTTCCAGGACTTTGCCGAGGTCGACCTGCTGTCCAACGGACGCGCCGAGATCATGGCCGGGCGCGGCTCGTTCATCGAGTCCTTCCCGCTGTTCGGGTATGACCTCGACGACTACGACGAGCTGTACGCGGAGAAGCTGGAGTTGCTGCTGAAGCTGCGTCAGCAGACCGCTGTCACCTGGTCGGGGCGCCACCGACCGGCGCTGGTGGACGCACAGATCTGGCCGCGGCCGGTGCAGGAGCGACTGCCCGTGTGGGTGGCCGTCGGCGGCTCGCCGCAGTCGGTTGTGCGGGCAGGAACGCTGGGCCTACCGCTGACGATCGCGATCATCGGCGGCCAGCCGGCACGCTTTGCACCGCTGGTCGAGCTCTACCGCCAGACAGCAGCGCAGGCCGGCCACGATCCGTCGCAGACGCGCGTGGCGATCAACACGCACGCGTTCGTCGGCGCCGACCCGCGGCAAGCCGACTCGGCGTTCGCCGCCCCCTACCTGGCGATGATGAACCGCATCGGCCGCGAGCGCGGCTGGCCGCCGTCGGGACGCCCCGAGTACGAGGCTTTGCGCTCACCAAGCGGCGCCCTCGCCGTCGGCTCCCCCGAGCAGGTCGCCGAGAAGATCCTTTACGAGCACGAGCTGTTCGGCCATGACCGCTACATCGGCCAGATGAGCGTCGGCGCCGTTGCCCACAGCGACGTGCTGCGCTCGATCGAGCTGTTCGGCACCGTCGTCGCGCCGCTCGTACGCGAAGAGATCGCCCGCCGCGAGGCCTCCCTGCCGGTGCAATAGGCTTCGCGCCGCGGTCGAGCGGCGAAGGAACCGACGGGGTGACTCCACAGCAGGGCAACTCCATGAAGACGGGCGGCTGGACGGTGATCGCCGCCTACGCACTGGTGTGCGCAGCGACGCAGATCCTGTGGCTCACCTACGCCGCGATCACCACCGAAACCGCCCGGCGCTACGGCGTCTCCGTCAACGCCGTCGGCTGGCTCGCGGAGATCTTCCCCTTGATGTACGTGGTGCTGGCGATCCCCGCCGGGATCCTGCTCGACCGCTGGTTTCGCCCGGCGCTGGCTGCCGGCGGCGCGCTGGTCGCGCTCGGCGGCCTCGTGCGGCTGGGGAGCGAGACGTTCGCATGGGCGCTGGCCGGGCAAGTGCTGGTGGCTGTGGCCCAGCCGGTGGTACTCAGCGCCGTCAGCAAGCTCGCCGGCGAGTACCTGCCGGCAGAGCAGCGCGTGACCGGCATCGCCGTCGGCTCCGCCGGCAGCTTCGCAGGGATGCTCGTGGCACTGCTGCTGGGACCGACGCTCGGCGCCCACGGACAGCTCGAGCGACTGCTGGTGGTGGAGGCCGTACTGGCGCTGGCGCCGGCGGTGGCGCTGGCGGTCGTGCTGCGCCGCCCTGGACAGGAGAGCCAGGAGCACGCAGCGATCGAGGGAAGCGCCGCGCGCGCACTGTGGGAGCTGGCGCCGATGCGCACGCTGTGTGGCCTGGTATTCCTCGGCTTCGGCATCTTCGTCGCCATCGCCACCTGGCTGCAAACGCTGCTGCACCCCTCCGGAGTCTCGGAAACAGAGGCCGGCGCGCTGCTCGTGGGGATGGTGATCGCCGGGATCCTCGGCTGCGCCGTGCTGCCACCGCTCGTCGCCCGCCACCACGCCGAGCGCCCCTTCATGCGCTCCACCGTGCTCGTCGGCTGCGCGGGTTGCGTGGTGCTGGGCACCACACCGTGGCTGGGGGTGCGGGCGCTCGCGCTCGTCGCGATGGGCGTGGTGGTGCTGCCGGCGCTGCCGGTGCTGCTGAGCGCCGCCGAGCAGCTCGCCGGCGCCGCCGCCGGCACCGCCGGGGCGATCGTCTGGATGGCCGGCAACCTCGGCGGCCTCGCCGTAGCGCTGCTCGTGCAGATCCTCGTCCACCATCCGCTCGCCGCGTTCCTGGCGATGGGGGCCGTGGCGCTGTTGGGACTGCCGCTGGCCAGGCGCCTGACGACGCCGGCGCCGGTCACTGCCGGCAGCGAGCCGGCTACAGCAAGCGCCGGTTGAGGGCCCCTTCTGAGGCCCTGACGATCCTGACGGTCAGCCGCAGGTCGTGTCCACCAGCGCCTGGTGGTCCAGCTTCAGAAACGCAGCAACAACGCGAGGATCGAATTGCGTGCCACTGCAGCGCTTGATCTCGCCGACCGCGTGCTCGATCGGCAGCGCACCCTTGTAAGGGCGCGCGTGCGTCATTGCGTCAAACGCGTCCGCTACGGCGATGATCCGTCCAGAGATCGGGATTCCCTCTTCCTTCAAGCCGCTCGGGTAGCCGCTTCCGTCCCAGTGCTCGTGGTGCGTAAAGGCGATCTCCATCGCCATTTTCACCACCGGGAAGCGACTTTCACAGAGGATCCGACCGCCGATGATCGTGTGCGTCTTGATCACCTCAAACTCGTCCAGCGTCAGTTTTCCCGGCTTCAGCAGGATCTCGTCCGGGATGCCGACCTTGCCGACGTCGTGCAACGGCGCGGCGCGATGGATCGTGGAGACCATCTCGCTGTCCAAGCCCAGCCCCTCGGCCAGCAATGCAGCACTACGCGCCACCCGCTCGGTGTGTTTGTTGGTGTCGTCGTCGCGGTACTCAGCCATCAACGCCAGACGCCTGAGATCCTCAAAGCGGGCCTCGTGGAGTTCGGCCAGCGTCTGTCGCAGCTCGGTGATATCCGTGAACGAGCACACGCCCGCATACGGCTCGCTTTCGTCCGGGCCGAACAGCGCACAGCTGTTGATCGAGATCCAGCGAGTCGACAGGTCCGGCCCGTCCACGCCCATCACTACGTCGCGCTGGGGCAGGCCCGTGCGCATGCTCACCATCGTCGGGTGTTCCTCACCGAGAAACGGGGAGCCGTCCTCATGGATCAGCGGCACCAGTGGCGCGCCTGAAGAGCCTTTCAGCATCTCCTCCGCCGACAGCCCCAGGATCCGCTCGGCGCTCTTGTTGAACGCGAGGATCCCACCCTCCCGGTCCTGCATGACCACACCCTCGTTGAGGGCTTCAACGACCGAGTGATAGCGGCGCTCGCTCTCGCGCAGTGCCTCTTCGGCGTTTCGCTGCGCGCTGAGGTCGTGGAAGATCCCGACGGTACCCACAAACTCGTGATCGTCATCCCAGATCGGTGCCACCGACAGCAGCACGCTCAGCACCTTGCCGCCCTTGGCCACGCGCGCCGTCTCCAGTCGCTCGATGCGCTCGCCCGCCAGTGCACGCGCGAGCAGCTCCTGCGGCTCATCCAGGCGATCGCTCGGGACGATCAGCTTCACCGGCTGGCCAAGCGCCTCGGCCGGCGAATAGCCGAACAGTCGTGTCGCCCCGTCACCCCAGCCGGTGATCACTCCCCCCGCAGAGATGCCGGTCACGGCGTCGCTCGAACACTCCAGCAGCGCCGCCAGCTCGAACGCGCGAGCGAGCTCCGCCGGCCCGTCCGGCAAGCGACGCGGCACGGAGCGCCGCGGCACGGCACGGTGGCGTGCGTGGCTTCGGGTTACCGGCTTGTCTTGCCGCGAGACAGCGCGAGGCATGCTGATTTATCGACCCGCCGGCTCCCAGCTTGAGTTGGCTTGTCTCTATCTGCACATAAAGCCTCATGCAGATCGATCGCCTGCGCTGCGACATCACACGAAAAGCCGTTTCATAAGTCGTCCCAGCCGCGACCACGCGCCCCGGTCGAGGGTGGTTGCATCGACGGAGAAGTCGCCCCGCTGCTGCGCAGCTCGTTCGTCGGCGACACCGTTCACCGCCCACGCCCAGGTCGCCGGCGAGACATTCGATGACTTCTCATCGATTTCAGCGAGCTTGGCGCGGACGGCGGTAACCACGCTGTCCTGAATTGGAGTCGTGCTGATGAGTTCCTGGTCCAGCTCGCGAACCAGATTCCCGTAGGACCGACTCGCGTCACGATGTTCTTCAACGCGCGAGCTGTAGTTGAGGTATTTGAACAGCGCAGCCGATCCGGCCGCGACGAACGCCGTGGCGCCGGCGACGATCCTCACCGCCACCGACACGTGACTCGATTGCAGCGTCGCGAATATGCCGAGGCCGACGATCGCCCCCAGCACCGCCGACAGGCCACCGAGCGCAAAGCCGCGCCAGCCGAGACTGTCGGTGGCGCGCAGGTGGGCGACGTTGGCGGTCCGCGTAGTCCACCGCCAAGCCGTCAGCAGCTCGGCGTTCGTCTTGTTAGGTGCCAGCACTATCGAAGGCTCCATATCCCTTTACACCCCCGCGGCGATAGGAAGATAAGTCAGCGCAGCGGAATTTTTCAGAAAAAGGGACTCCAGTCAACCCCGCGCCAGGGTGCTTTTGTCTGCGCGGGTGACGCCAGCCGGTACCGTCGGGCAGCGCCTTTACGATATGGTAAAGGGATGCCGCGAATCTCCGGTAAGCACCAGGTGACGCTACCCGTGAGCGCATTGCAGAGCGCGGGACTCAAGAGCGGCGACGAGGTCGCGATCGAAGCCGAGGGAGCCGATCGCATCGTGGTTCGGCGGGTCAGTAAGAACGCCAAGGATGCTCTCGGCGTCTTCGATGGCTTGTACGAGCCTGGCTACCTGGAGCAGCTGCGCTCCGGGGAGCGGGCGTGAGCGGCTGCGTGCTCGATACCGACGTCGTGATCGCTGCGCTGGACCGCCGAGACCCTCACCACACCAATGCTTCCAACGCCGTGACAGCGATGCTCGATGAGGGCACCGCGCTGCTGCTTTCGCTCATCAACTACGCCGAGACGCTCGTAAGGCCGGCTGAGAACGACGGCAACTTGCGGGCTGCCGTCGACGCCATCGGCGCACTGGGAATCGAGCTGGTGCCACCGACGCGCACAATCGCCGTTGACGCCGCTCGCCACCGCAGCTTGAACATCAGTCTCGCGGACGGGTTTGCCCTGGCGACAGCCCAAGCTCACCGGGCCGGCGTCGCCACATTCGACCGCCGGGTTCGCCGGGCGCTGCCGAAGCTGGGACTTCTGTTGGCCCCACCGTTGAGCTGATCGACGACGGCCGGTCAGCCCTGCCATACGCCGAGCAGCACGACACACACGACGAGCTCGGCGATGGCGACAGTCGCACCGAGCGTGTCTCCGGTGCGACCTCCGAGCATCCTGCGCGCAAAAGCCACAGAAAGCGCAGCGGCGAGCGCGGCGGTGACGATCGCAGCCGCCCCGGCGGCCAGGCCGCCGATCGTGAGCGCGGCGGCGACGGCTACGACCGTTGCGACGCCGACAGCGCCACGACCGACCTGCAGCGAGGCGCCAAGCCCATCGCGACGCGCGGCAGGGGTGGCGGCGGCGTGCACCAGAGCCGCCCAGCGGGCGAGCGCGCAGGCGACGACGAGCGCTCGCAGTGCGTGGGCGCCGTCAAGCGAGCTGACGGTGGTGAACAAGAGCAGCGCCCATGCGATCAGCGCGAGCGCGCCGAACGCGCCGGTGGATGAGTCGCGCATGACCTCAAGGCGCCGCGCCCGCCCGGCGGCGCTCCGCGCGTGGTTGCGCACGCCCAGGCCGTCGGCGGTGTCGGCAAGGCCGTCCTGGTGGAGCGCGCCGGTGACGATCACGAGCGCGATCATCGCCAGCACGGTGGCAACGCCGTCCCCCAACAGCGACCCCAACAGCAGGCGCACCGCGCCTGCGAGCGCGCCGACGGCAGCGCCGACGAGCGGGAACCACGCGGCGGTGGCGCCCAACCCCGCTTGCTCGGCGCCGGCTGTGGCCATGGCGCTCGCCGGAACGGGGACGATCGTGAGGAACGCGATCGCACCCGCCAGACCCTGCCAGGGACGCGGCGAGCGTCCGGCGGGAGCCGGTGCGGCGGCGGTCGGCGTGGCTGGGCTCTGCGTGGCTGGGCTCTGCGTATCAGCGCGCGCGTGCAACGCGGGACTCCTCGAACGTGCCCATCTGCTCGTGCAGGGCGCCGGCAGCCTCGATCAGGGGCAGCGCCAGCAGGGCACCTGAGGCCTCGCCGAGACGTAGCCGCAGGTCGAGCAGCGGCTCGAGCCCCAGCTCGGCCAGGAGGATGTCGTGTCCGGGCTCGGCGGAGCGATGGCCGGCGATCAGCAGCTCGCCGACGGCGCCGTCGAGCTGCACGGCAGCCAGCGCGGCTGCGGTGACGGCGTAGCCGTCGAGCAGTACCGGCAGGCGCAGGCGCACCGCCTCGCTCGCCGCGCCGGCGAGCGCCGCCAGCTCCAGGCCACCGACGCAACACAGCGCCTCGCGTGGATGCAAGCGCGCGCCGTGGCGCTCGAGCGCTGCAGCGACGGTGGCGCGCTTGCGCTCGAGCCCGGCGGCGTCGACGCCGCTGCCGCGTCCGACGGCGCGCTGCGGCGAGATGCCGGTCAGCGCGCAGGCGAGCGCTGCGGTGGTGGCGGTGTTGCCAATCCCGATCTCGCCGAGCAGGAGGCAGTCGACGTCGCGATCGGCCAGCTCGCGGGCGAGCGCCGCGCCGCCGGCGAGGGCTGCCTCGAGCTGCTCGGCGCTCAGGGCCGGGCCGGCGGTCATGTCGGCGCTGCCGTGCGCGACGTTGGCGTCGCGCACGCCCGGTGGCGTTGCGCCCGCGAGGCCGATGTCGGCGACGAGCAGCTCGTGCCCGCCGCGCCGTGCCAGCACGCCGACGGCGGTCTCACCGCGCGCCGCCGCGGCGGTGACCTGCGCGGAGACCTCGCTGTCGAACAGGCTCGTGCCGCGGCCGACGTGGCCATGGTCGGCCGCGCAGATGAGCACGCCCGCGCGCACGCGCGACGGCGGCGCGCTGCCGGTGACCCCGGCCCAGCGCTCGATCGCCGCCTCCAGCGCGCCGAGGCTGCCACCGGGCTTGACGAGCTGATCCAGCCGATCGCGCGCGGCGATCGCCGCAGCACGGTCGGGGCCGGCGCTCGCTGCCGTGATTCTCGCGCGCCGCACGGCCGCGCCGACGTCGCCCGCCGCCACCGCTTCCGTGGCGGCGTCCTCGCGCCAGCGCTCGTCCATCACGACGGCGTCGAGCGCAAGACGTGAGGACCAGCCGGCGGCCTCCAAGCCAGGACGCACGGGGCGCTCGTCGGGCCAGCCGAGGCACAGGTAGGCGATCGGGTCCACGCGCGCAGGGATCCCCAGCAGCGAGCGCATGTCCTCGGGGCGGTAGAAGCTAACCCAGCCGACGCCCAGCCCCTCGGCACGCGCGGCAAGCCACAGGTTCTCCACGGCGCAGGCTGCGCTGTAGATGTCGGTCTCGGGGATCGTCCCTCGCCCGAGCACCTCGACGTCGGGATCGCCATGGTCGCAGCACACGCACAAGCCGAGCGGCGCCTCGACGACGCCCTCGACCTTCTGATCGAGGAACTGGCGGGTGCGCTCGTCGAAGCTGTCCGCCTGGCGCAGACGCTCGCGCTGGGCCAGGCGCCGCACCTCCATCCTGGTGGCGAGGTCGTGGATCACGATCAGCCGCCACGGCTGCATCAGGCCGACCGACGGCGCGCGATGCGCCGCCTCCAGCACGCGCTGCAGGACATCCTCGGGCACGACGTCGGGGCGAAAGCGCCGCACGTCGCGACGCTCGGCGATCACACGGTGGACGGTCTCGCGCTCAGCCTCCTCGTAGCGCCAGCCGCGCGGGTCAGCGGCGCGCTCGGCCGCGCGCGAGCGATCGAAGCCCGCCGGCGTGGGCGGCCGGATGAAGCGCTGCTCGTCAATCATCGCCTGGCAACACTAGAGGCAGCCGGTCAGCCGCGCCGGCCGAGTCGACCGGGTCGCGTGCCAGGCGGTAGCATCGGCGTCGTCAGCGTGGCGGTGCGAGGAACCCGGTGAGAGACCGGGGCGGTCGCGCCACTGTGACCGGGACATACGCCCGGGAGCCAGAGACTCGATCGCCGCGGACCTTCCAACAGCGGGACGCACGATCCCGAGGAGGCGTAGATGTACACGATGTCGGATCAACGCCTCGCCCGCCGGGCGTGAGCCCGACACGCATCAGCGGCGCCGCTCTCCTCGCCGGCTACGCAGCGGACGCCGTCGTGGGCGATCCCGCTCGCTGGCACCCGGTGGCAGGATTCGGGCATGTGGCGCTGGCGCTAGAGCGCGCCGCCTACGCACCGACACGCATGCGCGGCGCTGTGGTCGTGGCGGCCCTGGTGGCAGCCCCGGCGCTCGCCGGTGAGCTGCTGGCGCGCGCAACCCGGTTGGCGCGTCCGGCCACGCGGGACGGTCTCGGCCGCGGGCTGGTGCTGGCGCTGCTCACATGGGTGGCGCTGGGCGGACGCTCGCTGCGGCGCGAGGCGCTGAACGTCTCCGACCTGGTTGTTCGCGAAGAGCTAGATCAGGCGCGCGGCGCGCTGCGGGCGCTGTGTGGACGCGACGCTGCGGAGCTGGACGGCGCCGGCCTGTGCCGGGCGGCGGTGGAGTCCGTGGCGGAGAACACCGGCGACGCCGTCGTCGGGGCGCTGCTGTGGGGCGCGCTAGGCGGCCCGGCAGGGGTCCTCGCCTACCGCGCAGCGAACACCCTGGACGCGATGTTCGGTCATCGCAGCGAGCGCTACCTCCAGTTCGGCTGGGCAGCCGCCAGGCTCGACGACGCAATGAGCTGGCCGGCGGCGCGGATGACGGCAGCGCTGACCTGCGCGGCCGCGCCGCTCGTGGGCGGCTCGGCGCGTGCTGCCGCGCAGGTGGCACGCCGCGACGGCGGTGCGCATCCCAGCCCCAATTCCGGGCGCGTGGAGGCGGCGTTCGCCGGCGCGCTCGGCGTGTCCCTTGGCGGACCGCTCGCCTACAACGGCAGTGTCGAGTCACGCCCGCGGCTCGGCGATGGTCGCACGCCGGGCGTCGAGGACGTACAGCGCGCTGCACGCCTGTCGCTGGCCGTAGGTGTCGGTGCCGCCGCGCTATGCGCGGTCGCCCTATGCGCGGCCGTCGCCGCGGGTGTCCCCCGCGCAGTTCGTCTCACCGCGGATGCTGTCTAACCATGGCTATACAGCAGACCAAACGACAAACAACGTCGCGCAGCCAACGTATAACCATGGCTATACACCACATCAAAAGAGAGAGACAGAACTCGAAGCCTCGGGAGAACGCACGATGAAGGGCGCGCTGCTCGTCTGCGGCACGCAGTCGGATGCCGGCAAGTCGGTCGTGACGGCGGGCATCTGCCGCTGGCTGCGCCGCACGGGGGTCAGCGTGGCGCCGTTCAAGGCGCAGAACATGGCGCTGAACTCGGTGGTGACACGCGACGGCAACGAGATCGGCCGCTCGCAGGCGGTGCAGGCGGCGGCGGCGGGCGTGGAGCCGGAGGCGGCGATGAACCCGATCCTGATCAAGCCGTCGGGGGAGCGCCACAGCCAGGTGATCGTGATGGGCAAGCCCTACGCGGACGCGTCAGCGCGCTCCTACCAGGAGCTCAAGCACGAGCTGCGTCCGATCGTCGGCGAGGCGCTGGCGGACCTGCGCGCGCGCTTCGACGTGGTCGTGTGCGAGGGCGCAGGCAGCCCGGCGGAGATCAACCTGCGCCACGCCGATCTGACGAACATGGGGCTGGCGCGCACGGCGCGGCTGCCGGTGCTGCTAGTGGCGGACATCGACCGCGGCGGTATGTTCGCGTCGCTGTTCGGCACGCTAGCGCTGCTGGAGCCGGCCGACCAGGCGCACGTGGCGGGGTTCGTGGTGAACAAGTTCCGCGGCGACCAGACGATCCTCGACCCGGGGCTGGCACAGCTGCAGGAGCTGACGGGGCGCCCGACGCTGGGGGTGCTGCCGCACGTGGAGGACCTGTGGATGGACGTGGAGGACTCGCTGGCGCTGGACGCGCCGCGCCCGGAGACGCCGGCGGGGGCGGACACGCTGGACGTGGCGGTCATCCGCCTGCGCTGGATGAGCAATTTCACGGACCTCGACGCGCTGAGCGCCGAGCCGGGGGTGCGCGTGCGCTTCACCCGCTCGGTGGCGGACGTGCAGCGCGCCGACCTGGTGGTCGTGCCGGGCACGAAGGCCACCGTGGAGGACCTCGCGCGCCTGCGCAGCTCGGGCCTGGCGGACGCACTGACGGCGCGCGCCGGTGCCGGCGATCCGATCCTCGGCATCTGCGGCGGCTATCAGCTGCTGGGCGAACGGATCGTCGATGATTTTGAGTCTGGGGATGGCGAGGTGGCGGGACTGGGCGTGCTGCCCGTGAGCACCCGGTTCGCGGCAGACAAGCTGCTGCGTAGGCGTGGCGGTCATTGCGCGTGGCTGGACACGACGGTGGGGGGCTATGAGATTCGCCACGGCCGTGTGCGCGCGGATGTCGTTGACGCTGACGCTCGCGATGGACATGGCGATCGCGATCGTCAACGTCACCGCACGAGCGAGTCTCTCTTTATCGCCGACGATGGCGAGCCGGACGGCTGCCGTGTCGGATCGCTGATCGGCACCTCGTGGCACGGCGTGCTCGAGCACGATGCCTTCCGCCGCGCGCTGCTTAGGCACGTCGCGGGCGTGCGCGGGCGGCGCTTCGTCCCCGGGAGCGGATCGTTCGCGGCCGCCCGCCAGGCTCGCCTGGACGTGCTCGGCGACCTGGTGGAAGACCACCTGGACACCGCGCGACTCACGGCCCTGATCGAAGGCGGCGTGCCCGGCGATCTACCCAGCGTGCTGACGGAGATGCGTCCATGCATCGCCTCATGACCAACCTCTTGACCAGGGAGACGCCTCGATGCCGCGCCTCACGACCACCCTCTTGACCAGGGAGACGCCTCGATGCTGCGCTTTATAACGACCGCCGACACGGAGATCCTCGCGGCGGCCACCGCTGTGGAACGCCTCCCCGACGACTTCCCGGACGTGCGCTGCGCCAACCCGACGGGCGCGAACGCGGCGGCACTGCTGGACGATCTCCTGGACGGTGCGCGGGTGGTCCTGTGCAGGGTGCTCGGCGGGCGTCGCGGCTGGCCGGGCGGCTTTGACCTGCTGCGCGAGCGCTGCGAGCAGCAGGGGATCGCGCTGCTGGCGCTCGGCGGTGAGGCGCAACCGGACGCGGAGATGACCGGGCTGTCGCTGGCGCCCGCGGGCGCGGTGGCGCAGGCGGGCGAGTACCTGCGCCACGGCGATGTCGAGAACGTCGAGCAGCTGCTGCGCTTCCTCGCCGACACGTTCCTACTGGAGGGTCACGGCTTCGCGCCGCCGCACGACGTGGCCGACCTGGGCGTGTACCTGCCGGGCGTCGGCGACGTCCCGCTGGAGCGCGTGCTCGCCGGCCACGACGCACAGCGCCCGACGGTCGGCTTCTGCTTCTACCGTTCGCATCGCCTGACGGGAAACACGGCGTTCGTGGACGCCATCTGCGCGGCGATCGAGGACGCCGGCGCGAACGCCCTGGCGGTGTGGAGCTACACGCTGCGCCGCGAACCGTCCACCGCCGACCGCCCGGGCGGCAGCGTGCCCGCGCTCGCGCTGCTCGACGGGCACGTCGACGCGCTGCTGGTGACGATGCTCGCGACCGGCGGCTCGGGCGCGGCGGACGCAGCGGCCGGGGACGGCGAGGGCGTGGGCGAGCAGTGGCAGGAGTGGGACGCCACGGCGCTGGCCGCGCTGGACGTGCCCGTGATCCAGGCCGTGTGCGCGACCGCCTCGCGCGCGACATGGCTGGAGTCCGACTCCGGCCTTGCGCCGCTGGATGCCGCCACGCAGGTGGCGATCCCGGAGTTCGACGGGCGCATCCTCGGCGGCGTGATCTCGTTCAAGGAGCGCGACGCCGAGGGCTCACCTGTGGGCGCGCCGGTGCCGCGCTACGTACCTGACCCTGAGCGCTGCGCGCGCGTGGCGCGGCTGGCGGTACGCAGCGCGCGCCTGCGCCACGTCCCTGCCAAGCGCCGGCGCGTGGCGATGCTGCTGACGAGCTTCCCCACCAGGCACGCCAAGGTCGGGATGGCGGTGGGGCTGGACACGCCGGCGAGCGCGCTTGCGCTGCTGGACGCGCTGCACGCGGACGGGATGACGGTGGAGCGGCCGTTCGCGCACGGCGACGAGCTGATGCACGCGCTGATAGCCGGTGGCGGGCACGACCCGGAGTTCCTTACCGACGAGCAGCTCGCCGACGCGTCGCTGCGACTGCCCGTCGCCGACTACATCGAGTGGTACGGCACGCTGCCGGAGGCGCTCCGCGAGGGCATCGAGAGGATTTGGGGGCCGCCCACCCCGCCGCCGGGCGCCCCCTACGTGGACGGCGAGGACTTTGTCATCGCCGGCCTGGAGCTCGGCAACGTGCTGATCGCGATCCAGCCGCCGCGCGGGTACGGGGAGGATCCGGTGGGCATTTACCACGACCCGGAGCTGCCGCCCACCCACCACTACCTCGCCTGCTACCGCTGGCTGGACGCCGTCTGGGGCGCGGACGCGATCGTGCACCTAGGCAAGCACGGCACGCTCGAGTGGCTGCCCGGCAAGATGCTCGCGCTCTCGCCCGGCTGCGCCCCCGACGCGGCGCTGGGGGACATGCCGCTGATCTACCCGTTCGTCGTCAACGACCCCGGCGAGGGCGTGCAGGCCAAGCGTCGTGCGCATGCCGTGATCGTCGATCACCTCGTGCCGCCGATGATGCGCGCCGACACCTACGACGAGCTGGCGGAGCTGGAGGCACTCCTCGACGAGTACGCGCGCCTGGAGCTGCTCGACCCGCCGAAGCTGCCGGCGCTGGCGGCGCGCATCTGGTCGGCGATCGAGCGCGCCAACCTGCAGGCCGACCTCGACATCCACCAGCGGCCGGACGACCTCGGCGAGCTCGTGCAGTACATCGACGGCTACCTGTGCGAGGTCAAGGACATCCAGATCAAGGACGGACTGCACGTGCTCGGCCAGCCGCCGCAGGGCGAGCAGCTGCGCGGGCTGACCGCCGCGATGCTGCGGCTCGGCTCGGGGGATGTGCCGGGTCTGCGACGCGCGGTGGGCGCCGCGTTCGGACTCGACGAGCCCGCGCTCGTGGCCGCGCCGGGAACGCCGATCGATGCGCCGGGCGCGACCAGGACCGAGCCAGCCGGGGCGGACGACGCATCCGCTGCGAGCCCGGCCGTGGCCGAGCTCGTGCAGCGTTTCCGAGGCCCCGCGGCCAGCGCCGGGGATCTTGTCGATCGCCTGGAGGCAGCGCAGATGGCGCTGCTGGACGCGCTCGCACTGTCCGACTGGGACGCGGACGCTGTCGAGCGGATCTGCACGGACGTGCTCGGGCACGCGGACGCCGGCGTCGAGCGGACGCTGCGCTTCGCGGCAAACGAGGTGGTGCCGCGCATCCGCCGCACCGACGAGGAGCTGGCGCACGTGCTGGCGGCGCTGCACGGGCGCCACGTTCCCGCCGGGCCATCCGGCAGCCCCACGCGCGGGCGCCTGGACGTGCTGCCGACAGGTCGCAACTTCTACTCGGTCGACCCGCGCTCGCTGCCGTCAGAATTGTCGTGGGAAGTGGGGCAGCGCCTGGCGGACGCGCTGCTGGAGCGCCACCGCCGCGAGACAGGCGAGCTGCCGCGGATGGTCGGGCTGGTGGCATGGGGCACCTCGGCGATGCGCACGCAGGGCGATGACATCGCTGAGATCTTCGCGCTGCTCGGCGTGCGCCCGAAGTGGCATCCGGAGTCGCGGCGGGTGACGGGCGTCGAGGTGGTCGAGCTGGAGGAGCTTGGCCGGCCGCGCATCGACGTGACCGTGCGCATCTCCGGCTTCTTCCGCGACGCCTTCCCGCACCTGATCGCGCTGCTGGACGATGCCGTCGCGGCGGTCGCCGTGCCTCGAGGAGCCCGACGAGGCCAACTACGTGGCAGCGCACGCGCGTGCCGACGCCGAGCGCCTGGCCGCAGAGCTGGGCGCCGAGGGCGCCTGGCGGCGCGCGACCACGCGCGTGTTCGGCTCAAAGCCCGGGACCTACGGCGCCGGGCTGCTGCAGCTGCTGGACGACCCGGCCGGCGCGTCCGGGCATGACTCGGGCGGCGGCGTCAGCGGCGGCGTGGGGGCGGCCGGGACGGCGTCGGGCGCAGGCTGGCGCGGCGACGCCGACCTCGCCGCCGTGTACGAGGCGTGGGGCGGCTACGCGTACGGCCGTGGCCTGGACGGGGCACCGGCGCACGAGTCGATGCGCGACTGCTTCGCGCGGATCGAGGCGGCGGTCAAGAACGTCGACTCCCAGGAGCACGACATCCTCGACTCCGACGACTACTTCCAGTACCACGGCGGCATGGTCGCCACCGTGCGCGCACTCACCGGCCGCGAGCCCGCCGCCTACCTCGGCGACAGCTCAGACCCCTCGCGCGTGGTCTCGCGCACGCTCGCCGAGGAGACGCGCAGGGTGTTCCGCGCGCGCGTGGCCAACCCGCGCTGGATCGCCTCGATGATTCGCCACGGCTACAAGGGCGCCGCCGAGCTGTCGGCGACCGTCGACTACCTGTTCGGCTATGACGCCACAGCGGGCGTCGCTGAAGACTGGATGTACGAGCAGATCGCCGAGCGCTATCTGCTCGACGCGGACGTGGCCGCGTTCATGTCGCGCTCGAACCCGTGGGCCGGGCGCGCGATCGCCGAGCGCCTGCTGGAGGCCGCCGAGCGCGGGCTGTGGTCTGAGCCGCAGGACGACACGCTGGCGCAGATCCGCGATCGCTTCCTGGCGCTCGAGGGCGAGCTGGAGGAGGCGGGCGCGTGAGCCCGCTTGCTGACGCTCGAGGACGAGCTCGGGGAGCAAGGTGCGCGAGCGTTGCGCCGAGGACGGCCGCGAGCGTGGGCGAATGAGCCGCCGCGAGCAATTTCCGTTGAGCGCGATCGTCGGCCAGCAGCCGCTGGTTGAGGCGCTGCTCGTCAACGCCGTCTCCCCTGATGTCGGCGGCGTGCTCGTGCGTGGCGAGCGCGGCACCGCGAAGTCGACCGCCGTGCGCGCGCTGGCACCGCTGCTGCCGGCGGTTATCGCTGCCGTCGAGCAGACCTACGCTTTCGGGCCAGGCGAAACGGCGCCCGGTGGCCTGATCCCGCGCGAGGCGGTCGTCAACGTTCGGGCCGCGCCGCTGGTGGAGCTGCCGCTCGGCGCCACGCTCGACCGGCTCGTCGGCGCGCTCGACCTGCGCCAGGCGCTCGCCGGCGAGCAGGTGTTCGAGCCGGGCATCCTCGCCCGCGCCCACCAGGGGATCCTGTACGTGGACGAGGTCAACCTGCTGGCCGACCACCTCGTCGACGCGCTGCTCGACGCCGCCGCCTCCGGCGTCGCACGCGTGGAGCGCGAGGCGATCTCCGTCGAGCACGACGCCCGCTTCATCCTCGTCGGCACGATGAACGTCGAGGAGGGCGAGCTGCGCCCACAGCTGCTCGACCGCTTCGGCCTGGGGGTGGAGGTGCGCGCGCCGCGCGATCCCGGCGAGCGCGCCGAGATCGTCCGCCGGCGCCTGGCCTTCGAGCGCGACCCGGCGGCGTTCGTCGAGCGCTACGCGGCAGACGAGCGTGCGCTGGCGGCGCGCATCGCCGCGGCACGCGAGCGCCTCGACGGCGTCCGCCTGCCCGAGCGCGAGCTGCTGCGCATCGCCGGTGCCTGCGCGGCGCTGGGCGTGGACGGCGTCCGTGGCGACCTCGTAACCGCGCGGGCCGCGCGAGCGCTCGCCGCGCTCGACGGGACTGAGGAGGTCAACGAGGGCCACGTTCGCCGCGCGGCTGCGCTGGCGCTCCCGCATCGGCGCCGTCGTGACCCGCTGGACGGGCGCCGCCCCGACCCCGAAGACGTGGAGCGCGCGCTGGACAACAGTAGCCCGACAGGCGGCCGCGACGGCGGCGAGCCGCACGACGGCGGACCCGACAACGAGCCGCCTGACGGCAGTGCGGGACCTGACGGCGCGGCGCCGCCCACCGTTGGGTCGGCCGAGGGCAACGGCCGTGCGAGTAGTCCTGCAGCGCGCAGCGATAGCCATGGCGATACAGGTCGTGCGGGAAGTACCAGCGCTGGCCGCGGCGATAGCCATAGTGATACAGCGTCCCGAAAGGGAGACGTCAACGGCAGCGAGCGCCCGGGCGAGGACAAGCACCACGATGAGAGCGACGCCAACGCACCCGCCCCCGCCAAGCGTCGCGTCGCGCCGGCGCCGGCGCGACTGCCGGCCGCGGCGCTCACGCTGATCGGCAACGGCACAGGGCCCCTGGGCCGCCGGGCGCGTACCGGTGGACCGCAGGCCGGGACGATCGACAGCCGGCCCGCGCAGCAAGGTGGACGCGGCACCGACCAGCAGGACATCGCCGTCGTGGCGACGCTGCACGCGCGAGCGCTGGGCGCGCCGACGGAGCACGTGCGCGTGGCGATCCGTGCCGGGCGCGAGAGCGCCTTCCTCTGCCTGGTGGTTGACACGAGCGGCTCGATGGGCGCACGGCGGCGGTTGGCACGCGTCAAGGGCGCGCTGCTGGAGCTCCTGCGCGACGCCTACGCGCGCCGCGACCGCGTCGGGCTGATCGCCTTCCGCGAGCGCACAGCCGACGTCGTGATCGTGCCCGGCGCACCGCTTGAGCACGCCGCCGCGGCGATCCGCACGCTCCCCGCCGGCGGACGCACCCCCCTGGCCGCAGGCCTGGAGGCCGCCGAGCAACTGATCGCCAACGAGACGCTACGCGAGCCCGGACGCCGGTCGATCGCCGTGGTGCTGAGCGACGGGCGCGTGCACGACCCCGCCGGCGAGATCCCGCTCGCCGCCGCCCGTCTCGGCCGCACCGCCGACGCCGTCCACGTCGTGGACATCGAGGACGGCCCCGTCAGACTCGGGCTGGCCGCCGCAGTCGCGACGGCAGCCGGCGCACACCTGCACAGGCTGCTCGTTCAGCCACCCGGCCGGCCAACACATAAAAGGAGTGCCGCATGAGCACCGAGGAGCCCCCGGCCCCGCCGGACGGCCCGCCGACTGACGGCCCGCCGCCTGACGGTCCGCTTGCCCGCCACGGCGCCGCGGACGTGGACGTCCCGCACCGCCCCGGCGACCGCGGCAGCGCCGAGCCCAAGCGACGCAAACCGCGCGACAAGCCGCTGCTGATCGTCGTCACCGGCGAAGGCAAGGGCAAGAGCACCTCCGCCTTCGGGATGCTGATGCGCGCCTGGGCACGCGGCTACCGCTGCGGCGTGTTCCAGTTCGTGAAGTCCGGCAAGTGGAAGGTCGGCGAGGCCAAGGCGGCCGCGGCGCTCGCATCGTTCTCGGCATCGTCCCCGGAGGGGGAGGGGGGCAAGATCGACTGGGAGAAGATGGGCGACGGCTGGTCGTGGCTGTCGCGCGACCTCGACGAGTCCGAGGCGCTCGCGCGCGAGGGCTGGGAGGAGGTCAAGCGCGCGATCGCACAGGAGCGCTACGAGTTCCTGCTGCTCGACGAGATCACCTACCCCATCAAGTGGGGCTGGATCGACGTCCACGAGCTGGTGAGCACGATCCGCGAGCGACCTGGCTTCCAGCACGTGGTCATCACCGGCCGCGACGCCGCGCCCGAGCTGATCGCCGCCGCCGACCTCGTCTCAGAGGTCGTCAAGGTCAAGCACCCCATGGAAGCCGGCATCCGCGCCCAGCAGGGGATCGAGTGGTGAGCCAGCGCGCAGTCGACGTGCTCGTGATCCTCGACGGCGCCAGCGAGCCGCTCGGCGCGCAGCCGACAAGCCTCGAGCGCGCACGCACGCCCGTGCTCGACCAGCTCGCCGCCGAGGGCCTGATCAGCGCCCTGGCGACAGTGCCTGCCGGGCTCCCCGCCGGCTCGGAGACGGCGATCCCGGGACTGCTCGGATGGGCTCCACACGCGCCTGTCGACCGCGGCGCCGTCGAAGCGGCAGCACACGGGATCCAGCTCGGCCACGGCGAGCGCGCCTGGCGCGTGGACCGGCGCGACCGTGCAAACGCCGCCGGTACCGCCAACCTGCTCGCCGGCATCCTCGCCGAGCGCCTGCCGCCCCGCCCCGCCACACGCGGCTCGCAAGGGTCGCGTTGCTCGCGCGTCCATCACATCGCCGGGCACCGCATGCTCGTGATCGGACCGGAGCCCGCAGCGACGCTCGCCGGCGAACTGTTCGAGATCGAGCTCCGTGCCGGACTGCTCGGCAGCGAGCTGCGCATATGGCCCGCAGGCGTGATCCCCCCACGCGTGCTCGGCCACGACACCGTTGTGATCGGGGCGCGTGGCGCCGCCATCGGCATCGCGCGGCTGATGGGCGCGCGCACGATCGTTCCACAGGGCGCGACCGGCCGGCCAGGGAGCGACCTCGCCGCCAAGGCCCGTGCAGCGCTCGCGGTGATCGAAGGTCGCGACGACGACGGACTGCGTGCCGACGATGGACTGCGTGCCGACGACGGCACCGTGACGCGCGTGGTCGTGCACGTCGGCGGACCCGACGAAGCGGCGCACGAGCGCGACGCCGACGCCAAGGTGGCCGCAATCGAGGCAGCCGACACGCTGCTGCTGGCGCCGCTCGCGCTCGCGCTGCGCGCCGGCTCAGGCACGATGCAGGTGTGCCCCGACCACGGCTGTGACCCCGCCACCGGCCGGCACGACGACACGCCGGTGCCGTGCCTGCGCTGGGCCTCTGCGCGTGTAGCCGGCGGCCGACTGAGCGAGCAGGCGGGCAGACGCCTGACTGAGCGGGCGGTGGCGGTGCGAGCGCCCGGGATGGAGCCGGCGGTGGCGGCGTGATCGGACGCGTGGTGATCGCCGGCACCAGCTCAGGCGCAGGCAAGACGACCGTCGCCTGCGGGCTGATCGGCGCGCTGCGCGCGCGCGGGCTGGCCGTGCAGGGCTTCAAGGTCGGCCCCGACTACATCGATCCCAGCCACCACGCGCTCGCCTCCGGGCGCCCCGGGCGCAACCTCGACGCGTTCCTCAGCGGCCCCGAGCTGATCGCGCCGCTCGTGCGCCACGGCTCCCAGGGGCAGACATCGCCGTGATCGAGGGCGTCATGGGGATGTTCGACGGAGCCTCCGGGCGCGGCGAGCTGGCCTCGACCGCGCACGTCGCCAAGCTCCTGCACGCGCCCGTGCTGCTCGTCGTCGACGCCTCCGCGATGGCGCGGTCGGCCGCCGCGATCGTCCACGGCTACAGCACGTTCGACCCGGACGTGAAAGTCGCCGGCGTGATCTTCAACCGCGTCGGCTCCGACCATCACGAGCAGCTCCTGCGCGAGGCGATCGCCGATCTATCGCGCATCCTGCCCGTGCTCGGCGCGCTGCGCCGCGACGAGCGCATCGTCGACCCCCGAGCGCCACCTCGGCCTCGTCCCCGCCGGCGAGCGCGAGGCAGAAGCGCGCCTGGCGCTCGACGCGCTCGCCGACGCGGTCAGTCGCTACGTCGATCTCGACGCCGTCGCAGCGACTCGCCAGCGACGCCCCACAGCTGCCCGGCGAGAGCTGGAGCGCCGAGCCCGACGATGCCACGCGCGCCGTGGCGGAGGCCGAGCCTGCGACAGGCACAGGAGCCGGGCCGGCCCCGACGGTGCGCATCGCGCTTGCGGCCGGCCCCGCGTTCTCGTTCCACTACCAGGAGAACCTGGAGCTGCTTCGCGGCGCCGGCGCCGAGCTCGTCCCGTTCGACCCGTTGCACGACGACGCGCTGCCGACTGACGCCGGCGCGCTGCTGCTCGCCGGCGGCTTCCCCGAGGTGTACGGCGCCGAGCTGGAGGCCAACGCGCCGCTGCGCGCGCAGGTCGCCGCGTTCGCTGCCTCCGGGCGCCCCGTGCTCGCGGAGTGCGGCGGGCTGCTGTACCTGTGCACGGAGCTGGACGGCCACGAGATGTGCGGCGTGCTGCCCGCACGCGCGCACATGAGCCGGACGTCTGACGCTCGGCTACCGCGAGGCAAGCGCCGCGACGGCCACGCCGTGGCTGGCCGCCGGCGAGCGCGTGCGCGGCCACGAGTTCCACTACACGCACGTCGAGCCGACCGGCGGTGTGCAAGCGGTGCCGGCGCCGGCGTGGACGCTGTCGGCGCGCGGCAGCCAGCGCCCTGAGGGCTTCGCCCGCGGCGGCGTGCAGGCGAGCTACCTCCACGTCCACTGGGCGGCGCATCCGCAGCTCGCCGCGCGCTTCGTGGACGCCGCGCGCACGACGAGTGCGCGTTGGCATGACGCTGACGCTCGTTATCGGCGGCACCCGCTCGGGCAAGAGCGCGCACGCCGAGCGGCTGGCGCTCGCCAGCGGGCTGTCTGTCCGCTACGTCGCCACCGCCGACGCCGGCGACCCCGCGATGGCCGAGCGGATCCGCGCGCACGCCACGCGCAGACCGCGCAACTGGGACACCGTGGAAGCCGGCCCCCAGCTCGCAAACGCGCTTACGGACACCGACGGCATGTGCGTGCTGATCGATGGCATCGGGGTGTGGATCGCCGGCGCCATGCACCGTGCGGGCGTGTTCGATGCCACCAACGGACAGGCGCCCGACGCAGCCGCGCCGGCGCGCGTCCGCGAGCAGGTGCTGGCGCAGGTGGAGGAGCTGCTGAGCACAGCCGCAGCGATGAGCGCCTGCTCGTTGATCGTCGTCGCCGAGCAGGCCGGCGCCGGCGTGCTCCCCGCCGACAGCGCCTCGCGGGCGTGGCTTGACACGCTCGGCGAGGCCACGCAGCTCCTAGCCGCCCACGCAGCGAGCGTCGAGTCCGTGATCGCCGGGCGCGCGGTCAGCCTCGCGCCAGCCACCGCGGCCTCGAGCGACGTCGCCTCGCTACGCCTGCATGGCGACCGCGACGTGCGCCCGGGCGACGCCGACCATGCGGTCAACGTGCTCGCCGGTGGCCCGCCGCAGTGGCTGCGCGAGGCGCTGCGCGACGCGCTCGAGCACGGCGCCGAGCGCTATCCAGATGAGCAGGAGGCGATCGACGCGCTGGCAGCACTGCACGGACGCGAGCCGGCCGAGATCCTCCCCACCAACGGTGGCGCCGAGGCGCTGTGGCTGATCCCGGCGGCGCTGCGCCCCGCGCTGGCCGCGTGCGTGCACCCCAGCTTCACCGAGGCGGAGGCTGCGCTGCGCGCGCACGGGATACCGGTGACGCGCGTGCTGCGCGAGCGCAGGCGCGGCTTCGAGCTCGACCCGCACGCCGTGCCGGCTGCCGCCGACCTCGTGATCGTCGGCAACCCCGCCTCGCCGAGCGGCACCCTCGACCCTGCGTCGGCGCTGCTGGCGCTACGCCGACCAGGTCGCGTGCTGGTCGTGGACGAGGCGTTCATGGATCTCGTCCCCGGCGAACCGGCGACGCTCGTGCGCGAGCGTCTGGACGACGTGATCGTCGTGCGCAGCCTCACCAAGGCGCTGGCAATCCCCGGGCTGCGCGCCGGCTACGCGGTGGCGCCAGCCGCGCTGGCGCAGCGCCTGCGCGACGTGCGCCCACCGTGGTCGGCAAACGCGCTGGCGCTGGCAGCGCTGACGGCCGCCGCTCGCCGCCCGGACGCGCTGGCGGCGATCGCCGAGCGCGCGGCCGGCGAGCGCGAGGACCTGGAACGCCGCCTGGCCGGCGTCCTCGGCGTGCGCACCTGGCCCTCCGCGGCCAACTTCTGCCTGCTGGAGGTGACCGACGGGCCGGGCGTGCTGGCAGCGCTGCGCAAGCGGCAGATCGCGGTCCGCGCCGCCGCCTCCTTCCCGGGTCTGGGAGCGGGCGATCTGCGCGTTACCGCGCGCGCGCCACAGGAGAACGAGCGCCTCGTGCGCGCTCTGGCCGAAGCCGTGGACGGGAGATGAGCCCGCCGCTCGTGGTCGTGGGCATCGGCGCCGACGGCTGGGCCGGGCTCGGCGAGAGCGCGCGAGCGGCGCTGCTCGCGGCGCAGGAGATCGTCGGCTCAGCGCGCCAGCTGGAGCTGCTGGAGCCAACCGCCGCCACGCTGCGAGCGTGGCCCTCGCCGATGGAGCCGCTCGTCGAGGAGCTCGTGCAGCAGACCGAAGCCGGCAGCGCCAGCAGCGTGTGCGTCCTGGCCAGCGGCGATCCGATGCTGTACGGGATCGGCGCGACGCTCGCGCGCAGGCTCGCACCGGAGCAGCTGGTCGTTCACCCGCACCCGTCGGCGTTTGCGCTGGCGTGCGCGCGGCTTCGCTGGCCGACCGCCGAGGTCGAGCTCGTCAGCGCCGTCGGGCGGCCACCGGAAGCTGTCGCACGCCTACTGCAGCCACGCCGCCGCCTCGTCGTCTTGGTCAGCGGTGCAGGCGGCGCTGCGGCGCTCGCAGAGGTGCTGCGCGAGCGGGGCTTTGGCGCCAGTCGGTTCGTCGTGCTGCAACAGCTCGGCGGCCCAGCGGAGCGTGTCGTCGAGAGCACTGCCGAGCAATGGGGTGAAGCAGCGGCCGACCCACTGCACTGCGTCGCGATCGAATGCCAAGCCGACGACCGCCTGGCACCGCTCCCGCTCGTAGCGGGCCTACCCGACGATGCCTATGAGAACGACGGTCAGCTGACAAAGCGCCACGTACGCGCGGTCACGCTCGCTGCGCTCGCCCCAACACCCGGCGCGCTGTTGTGGGACGTGGGCGCCGGCAGCGGCTCGATCGCGATCGAGTGGCTACGCGCCGAGCCGACGGCGCAGGCGATTGCGATCGAGCGCGATCCACTCCGCGCCGAGCGCGCGCGGGCCAACGCCCGCACGCTGGGCGTGCCGCAGCTTGAGGTGATCACAGGCGGCGCCCCGGATACGCTGCGCGACCTGCACGGCCCCGATGCGATCTTCATCGGTGGCGGCCTCACGACGATCGGCGTGATCGAGCGCTGCTGGCGCTCGCTGCGGCCCGGCGGCCGGATCGTCGCCAACGCGGTCACGCTCGAGGGCGAACGGATGCTGGCTGATGTCCGCGAGCGCTGCGGCGGCGAGCTCGTTCGCATCGAGATCGCCCACGCCGAGCCGCTCGGGTCCTTCGAGGCGTGGCGCGCACAGCTACCGGTCGTGCAGTGGAGCGCCACCAAGGAGCCCCAGTGACGGTTCACTTCATCGGCGCCGGACCAGGCGCGCCTGACCTGCTGACGCTGCGCGCCCAGCGCCTGATCGCCTCCTCACCGGTGTGCCTGTACGCGGGCGCACTGGTGCCACGCGAGGTGCTCGATCACGCCCCCGCCGGCGCGCGCGTGATCGACACACAGAATCTCGACCTCGACGAGATCGTCGCCGAGCTACAGGCCGCTCACGAGCGCGACAAGGACGTCGCACGGCTGCACTCCGGCGACCTGTCGATCTACAGCGCAGCAGCCGAGCAGCTGCGCCGGCTCGACGCGCTGGGCATCCCCTGGGACATCACTCCCGGGGTGCCCGCGTTCGCGGCTGCCGCCGCGGCGATCGGGCGTGAGCTGACGATCCCCGAGGTCGCCCAGACGGTGATCCTCACGCGCTATGGCAAGCGCGCCTCAGCGATGCCCGCCGGCGAGAGCCTGGCGGGCCTGGCCGGCCACGGCGCCACGCTCGTGATCCACCTCGGCGCGCAGGCGATCGACGAGATCGTGGCGACGCTGACCCCCCACTACGGCGAGCAGTGCCCAGTGGCGGTGGTGGCCCGCGCCAGCTGGCCGGACGAGCTGGTCGTACGCGGGACACTGGACACGATCGCCGCGGAAGTGCAAGCCGCCGGCGTGCAGCGCACGGCGACGATCCTCGTCGGGCCGGCGCTGGCCGCCGAGGGCTTCCGCGACAGTCACCTCTACTCCCACGGGCGCGAGCGCCCGGCAGCGCGGTGAGCGCAGCCGACTGCTCAGGCCGCGGTGTTGCGGCGCAGCAGGTAGGCGTCCATGATCCAGCCCTTGCGCTCGCGCGCCTCACCGCGCACACGCTCGATCTCGCCACCGACCTCGCGCAATGTGCCGGACACGAGGATCTCGTCATGCATCCCCAGGTAGGCGCCCCAGTGGATCTCGATCTCCTGATCTTGGAGGTACCTGAACGAGCAGTCCGCGTCGAGCATCACCACGACTTCATCGACGCCGTCGGGGAAGCCTTCGGCCAGCCGGCGCCCGGTGGTGATCTGCACGGAGCGCCCAACGCGGTTGAGTGGGATGCGGTGGCGGGCGGTCAGCGCCTGCACGCTCGTGATCCCCGGCACGACCTCGTGCTCGAAGGCCACGGCGCCACGCGCGAGGATCTGATCGAGCACGGCGATCGTGCTGTCGTACAGCGACGGGTCGCCCCACACCAGGAACGCGGCGCAGCCGTCCTCGTCGAGCTCATCGGCGATCGCGCGCTCCCACAGCTCGGCGCGCTTGGTCCGCCAGTCCTCGACGGCGCTGCTGTAGGCGGGCGTGGTGCGGTCGCGCGGAGGGTCTGCGATCTCGACGATCCTGTAGCTCTGCTCGTCGATGTAGCGCTCACAGATCTCCCTGCGCAGGCGCACCAGCTCGTCGACATCGGGGCGACTGGGGCTCTTGTCGACGACGAAGAACACATCGACGGCGTTGAGCGCCCTGATCGCCTGCACGGTCACGTGCTCGGGGTCGCCGGCGCCGATGCCGATGACGAGCACCCGCCTCACCGCGCGCACCTGTGGAGCGCCGCGTGATCCTGGTGCTCGGCGGCACCGCCGAGGCACGCGAGCTCGCCGGCGCCCTCGACGATGCCCGTGTGCACGTGACGTCTTCGCTGGCCGGCCGTGTCTCGCGCCCGCGCCTGCCGGCGGGCACCGTGCGCATAGGCGGCTTCGGCGGCCCCCAAGCTCTTGCGCGCTGGCTGACCGAGCACGGCGCCATGGCGGTCGTGGACGCCACGCATCCGTTCGCCGAGCGGATCTCCGCATCGGCGGCAGCCGCGTGCCCACGTGCGGGCGTGCCGCTGCTGCGCCTGCAGCGTCCCGGCTGGAGCGCCGGGCCCGGCGATGACTGGCACTGGGTCGGGGACCTCGACGCGGCGGCCGGCGCAATCGCCTCGCTCGGTGAGCGCGTGCTGCTGACCAGCGGACGCCAGGGCCTGGCCGCGTTCGCCCAGGTGAAGGACGCATGGTTTCTCCTGCGCTGCGTCGAGCCACCCGATCCACCGCTGCCGCCTCACCATCAGCTGCTGCTCGACCGCGGCCCCTACACCGTCGAGGGCGAGCTGGCGCTGATCGACGAGCACCGCATCGACCTGGTGTTGAGCAAGGACAGCGGCGGCCCGCACACCGAAGCCAAGCTCGAGGCCGCGCGCCTGCGCGAGCTGCCCGTGATTCTCGTGCGCCGCCCGCCGCGCCCGGACGTGGCGACCGTGGCGAGCGTGGCGGAGGCGCTCGCCTGGGCGCTGGCGCGCGAGGACGCACCCGCCGAGTAGCCCGCCCCCGCTCACGCTCACGCTCACGCTCACGCGGGGTAGCGCCTGGGGGTGTAGACCCGCGGCGGGCGTCCGTTGTCGTGGACCGTACGCGTGGTCGAGGAGCCGACGATCAGCAGCGTGCGCATGTCGACGATGTCGAGGTCCAGCTGCCCGAGGCTGGTGACGGTGACGGACTCATCCTCCGCGCCGACCGCGCGCGCGACGACGACGGGGGTGGCGTCGGCGCGGTGACGGCGCAGCACAGCGACAGCGCTCGCCAGCTGCTCGCGGCGGCTGCGCGAGGCTGGGTTGTAGAGCGCCAGCACGAGGTCGGCGCCGGCGGCGGCGTCGAGCCGGCGCTCGACGATCTCCCATGGCTTCAGCTGATCCGACAGCGAGATCACGCAGAAGTCGTGGCCGAGCGGCGCACCGACGCGTGCGGCCGCAGCCTGCATCGCCGAGATACCCGGCACGACGCGCACCTCCACGTCGGCGAGCTCCTCGTTCTCCTCGAGCGCCTCGAGCACGGCTGCGGCCATCGCGAAGATCCCCGGGTCCCCGGAGGAGACCACCGCCACGCGCGAGCCTGCCGCGGCGAGCTCCAGCGCGTGGCGGGCTCGCTGAGCCTCTACGCGGTTATCGCTCGCGTGGCGGCGCTGCCCGCGCCGCTCGGGCACGCGCGCCAGGTAGGTCTCGATAGCCGATCAGCTCATCGGCAGCGGCGAGCTCGGCGTGCGCCTCCGGTGTCAGCCAATCCGGCCCGGCGGGCCCGAGGCCGACGACCGCGACCGAGCCGCGCCCCGCCTCACGCGCCCCCTCGCTGGAGCGATCAAGCGTCGGCACAAGCACCAACGACATGTACGGGACATCGCCCTCGACCTCGCGCAGCGGGGCGACCCGCTCTTCGGCGGAGCTCGCGCGCTCGACGTAGATGCCGCGAGCCCCTGCTCCGGCCGCCTCGACGGCGCGGCGAACCTTGGTGAACGTGCGTCCGAGCTTCATCACGACGGCCGCGTCAGCGGTGCGCAGGCTCGCCGTCAGCGCCTCACCGGAGAGCGTCCCGGGCAACGCCATGAACACATCGTCGCGCTTGACCAGCGGCGTGCCGGCGCTCGCCGCGGCGGCGCTGAAACCCGTCACCCCGGGGATCACGGTCGTCTGGAACCGCCCGGCGAGCCGCTCGTGCAGGTACATGTAGGAGCCGTAGAAGAACGGGTCGCCCTCGCACAGCACCGCCACGTCGCGTCCCGCCTCCAGGTGCTCGGCCAGCGCAGTGGCGGCGTCGTCGTAGAACTCGCCGAGGGCAGCCTCATAGCCCCCCGGGTGGTCGGTCATCTCGGTTGTCACCGGATATTCCAGCGCCAGCTCGATGTGCTCAGCGCGCAGGTGCTGCGCGGCGATGCGCCTGGCCACGCTGCGCCCGTGACGCGCGTTCGGATAGGCGATGACGTCGACCGCCGCGATCACCTGGCACGCCTTGACGGTCATCAGCTCGGGGTCTCCCGGCCCCACGCCTACGCCGAACAGCCTGCCCGCAGTCACCGCCGCCATCGTGCTCACTCGACCTCGCTGGCGAGGGCGTTGACGGCTGCGGCGGCGATCGCGCTGCCACCGCGGCGACCGTGAACGACGAGATACTCCAGCGACGCCGGGTGCGCGACGAGCGCGACCTTCGACTCGGCCGCGCCGATGAAGCCGACGGGGATGCCGATCACCGCTGCCGGTCGCGGGCCGCCGTCGTCAACGATCTCCAGCAGCCGGAACAGCGCCGTGGGGGCGTTGCCGACGACGACGATCGCGCCGTGCAGCCGCTCGCGCCACAGCTCCAGCGCAGCGGCGGTCCGTGTCGTCTGCATCTGCGCCGCGAGCTCGGGGACGGCGGGATCCGAGAGCGTGCAGAGCACGTCGTTGCCGGCGGGCAGACGCGCGCGCGTGACACCGGCGGCGACCATCGAGGTGTCGCACAGGATCGCTGCGCCGCCGCTCAGCGCCGCCTGCGCCGCCGCTGCAAAGCCGGTGGACGCGGCCACATCGCCGGCGAGGTCGACCATTCCGCAGGCATGGATCATGCGTACGACGACGCGTTCGAGCGCCGGGTCGAGGCCGTCGAGGTCTGCCTCCGCGCGGATCGTGGCAAACGAGCGACGGTAGATCTCAGCGCCGTCGCGCTCGTAGACGCTCATGCCGGCGCGTTCGCATGGTCGAGCAGCTGAAGCGCAGCGGCCCGTGTTGCGACGCGCTGCTCCTGACCACCGCTGCCGTGCTCCCCGCCGCGGCTGACCAGGAGCCCATGCTCACTCGCGACGACACGAATTCCCGCGCTCGCCGGCTCGCCGCAGCGTCGCTCACAACCCGACCAGTGCTCGCTCGGCGAGCTCTCCTCACGCACCTCGGCGCGGGCGCCGGCCGCCGCACGAACGTCCGTCAGCGCCCTCGCGCACGCGCCCAGCCCGGCGCACGCTGACAGGCCCGCCCAGCCCGAAGCGTCAGAGGCGACGAAGCCCAGATCCCGCAGCTCGCCCAGCACCGCGGCCGCCGCGGCGGCGGGCACGTCGAGGAACGTCAGCGTGCGCCACGGGGAGACGCGCACGTCGGCGCCCAGCGCGCCGGCGAGCTGCGCGAGCCCTTGCAGCTGAACGCGATCGAGGCGCGCAAGCGCCGGCAGCACGGCGACTGCGAACAGGCCGTTGCGCTGCAGGTGCAACCCGAGACGACGCGTGTGGCGATCAGCAGGCGCGAGGGGGCGGTCGAGGAGCCCGAGCCCCAGATGCACTGCCAGGCGCGGTGCACCGCCCTGCAGCTCGCGCACCCGCCAGGCGCCGTCGCCGTCGCCGTGGCGCAACGCCAGGAAGGCACGCGCGGCGTCCAATGCTGTGCCGGGTGCGTCTGGCGAGGCAACGGCGCAGCTCGTGGCCAGCCCATCGAGATACAAGCGGAACATGCCCAGCGCGGCTCCCGGCAGGCTGCGCTCGGCGCTCAGCTCGATGTCTGCGTGCAGCGGATCCAGCGCGCGAGCGCCGTCGTCGACGGCGAACAGGAAGCGACCGGGCAGCTCTGCGAGCGCCGCGTCGGCGCACAGCGCGCGGTCGAGCTCGCCGACGAGCCCGTCCACATCTGCCTGCGCCGCCGGGCCACGCCCGGCGAGCGGAGCGGCAAGGATGTTGCGCACCCGGTCGTGTGCCAGCGAGGGCAGCAGGCCACCGCGGGAGAGCACGCCCGCCAGCGCCTCCGCGCCGTCCTGCGCCAGGCCGCGCAGCTGCAGCCCCGCCCTGGATGTCAGCTCGACGATGTCGCTGCCGAGCGACGCCGCCTCGGCGAGCGCCTCCAGCGCACGCGCGTCGAGCCGCCCGCCGGGCAGGCGCACACGGGCGAGGTACCCGTCGGCGGCGGCGTGCAGGCGCAGCACGCCAGGACAGGCATCGGCAGCCGCGGGCAGGCGCGTCTGTTGCGGGCGAACGCTCATCGACGCTGCTCCGCGCTGCGCGCCGCGGCGGCCTCCCAGCGTGCCTCGACCCGTCCGAAGCGCCAGATCATCAGCGCCACGAACCACACCAGCACAAACAGGCCTACGACCAGGTAGCCGGCAGTGTTGAGGTTGAAGTTGGCCATGTAGTCGCCGAGCCAGCCGTGCAGGTGCAACTCATTGGAGAGCACCCCGATGATCTCGATACCGCCCACCAGGAAGGCAACGCCGATGGATAGCGCCGTGATCGTGATGTTGTAGTAGACCTTGCGCACCGGCCGCGCAAAGGCCCACCCGTAGGCGAAGTTCATGAACAGGCCGTCGACGCTGTCGCACAACATCATGCCGCCCGAGAACAGCAGCGGCAGCGTCAGCACCGCGTACCAGGGAAGCCCCTCGGTGACAGCCGCGGCGGTGCCGGCCAGCAGCAGCACCTCGGTGGCGGTGTCAAAGCCGAGACCGAACACGAAGCCAACGAAGAACAGCTGCCAGGTGTGCTCGATCGAGTTCATCATGCGCCCGAAGAAGCGGTACATGAGGCCACGCGAGAGCAGTTGCGCCTCGAGCTCCTGTTCGTCGTAGACGCCGCGGCGCATGTCGCGGAACACGCGCACGATCCCGACGAGCACGACCATGTTCAGCGCCGCGATCAGCCATAGGAACGTGGCCGACAGCAGCGTTCCGGCGATGCCACCGGCGGTCTCGAAGCCGGAGCTCGGCGTCACCACCGCTTTGAACACCGCCTTGGCGGCGATCGTGATCCCGACCCCTACGACCATGATCACGCTCGAGTGCCCCAGCGCGAAGAAGAAGCCGGTGCCCAGCGGCCGACCGCCGTCGGCGATCAGCTTACGCGTGGAGTTGTCGATCGCCGCGATGTGGTCAGCATCGAAGGCGTGACGCAGGCCGAGCGTCCATGCGGTGATCGCCACCCCTATCCCGACACCCAACCCGTCATAGCGAAAGTGGTGTGGCAGGATCGCCAGCGCGAAGATCCCCCAGCCCAGCGCGTTGACCGCGACGATGCTCAGCAGCATTGCGCCGATCCGCGCGCGCTCAGCTCCCGTGGAGGATCGCCATGCCGATCCAATTCGTGCCGCTGTTGCTTTCATGTTCATCCTCCATTCGGACCTGGAGGACAAAGGAGCTCTTGCGCCGGCGGCGCGCGAACCGCCCTTCATCCGAGGACTGGATTCGAGACGCCGAGGTAGGCGACCGGGCTCATCCCCGAAGGGCATCACCGTTGCGGGACAGCGCCGGGATCACACCGGACTTCGCTGCGCTCAACGTCACGCCGGAGTGCCCCGGCGCGCGTCCGATCTTACATGCTCAAGCGAGCTCGCCGCCTTCGCGCTCCGCCGGCGCCGGCGCCTGCTCCTGTGTTGTCGGCGCCTCCTCCTGTAGACCCGCGCGCAGCCCGAGGAAGGCGACGATCGCGGCCGCCGCCATGATCGCGGCCATCACGTACAGCACCGAGCGCGTGGCATAGGCGAAGTCGAGCCGCACGAAGTGCGGGATCGACGCGACGCTGCCGTTCCCGCCCTGGGACTGGGCGATGCTTGACGCCTCAGTGTGCGCCCGCGCGATGGGCACGTGGCGCGCAAGCAGCGACGTCGTCACCCGTGAGCGCGTCTGCGAGACGACAATCGTGCCGAGAATCGCGATGCCGAGGCTGGCGGCGTAGTTGCGCACCGTCTGGGTGATGCCCGTCGCCTCGCCGTAGGACAGCCGTGACGCACGATTGACGGCGTCGGTGCTGGCCGGGCCGAGCATGAGCCCCATGCCGGCACCGGCGAGGATGATGTCCAGCTCCTGAGAGCTGAACTTCAGGCCGGTGACTTCTCCCGCCCACAGGTAGAACCCGACGGCGCCGAGGACGCACCCGATCACGACCGGGCGCTTCGCCCCCACCCGGTCGAGCATCCGCCCACCGATCTGTGCGGCCACGACGAAACCTATAAAGAAGTAAAGGAGCACCAGACCGGCTTCGGATGGCGTCTTGCCGAGTGAGATCTGGGCGTACTCGCTGGCGAAGAAGAACACCGGGATGAACACCAGCATGGTGATGCCGAGCACGACGTTCTCCACCAGGAACGGCCGGATATGAAAGATGCTCACGTCGATCAGCGGCGAGGAGGTGCGGATCTCGACGAAGTAGAAGACCACCAGCAGCGCCACGCCGGCGGCAATGCAGGCACCCGTGGCGGGATCGCCCCATCCCCAGATCGCCGACTGCTGGAAGCCGAACACGCTCAGTGCCACGCCCGCGGCGATCAACAGCACGCCCCGGTAGTCCATGCGCGCCGGCCGGTGCACGGTGGCGGGCTTTGAGATCACGATCAGGACCAGCGCGATCAGCGCGACAGGGATGTTCACCCAGAAGATCGCCCGCCAGGTCCACTGCGTCAGATAGCCGCCGAGGATCGGGCCAATCGCGGTGAGGCCGCCGGCGATGCCAAAGAAGATCGCCAGCGCGCGACCGCGTTCGCGCAGAGCGAACGTCTGCACCACGATCGCCAGCGCCGCCGGGAACATGATCGCGCCGCCCGCCCCCTGGATCACACGGAAGGTGACGATCCATGCCTCCGCCAAGCTGCCCTTCGGCGTCAGTCCGCACATTGCCGAGGAGCCGGCGAACACGATCACGCCAAGGGTCACCATCTTGCGGTGCCCGACGGTGTCGGCGACGCGGCCACCGAAGGCGAACAACGCCGCGAGCGACAGCAGGTAGGCGTTGACCGCCCACTGCACACCGGTGCTGCTCAGGCCGAGCTCCTTGCGGATTTCAGGCGCCGCGATCGAGACGATCGTCTGGTCGATGAACGTCATCGCCACCGCGAAGATCATCGCCGCAAGAATCAAGTTCCGCGGTTGCCTGCCCGTGACGTTTGCAGCTGCCATGGTTCGTCTCGCACGCTAGCGGTTGCCAACGCCAAGCGCTTGGCGCCAAGCGCCGGCGCCACACACGCCGGTCCCACGCCCAGTGGCTAGGGTTGCAACTCCACGCGCATACCCGTTTCACCAAAAAGGAGAGCACATGTCACAGTTCGCCGCCGTAAACCTGTTGGAGGTCGAGGACTCAGTCGGCGACCGCGCTCCCGGGATCGAAGGGCGCTTCGCGCGCAAGCACCTCGACTCGCGCGACCTGGGGATCAGCCTGTTCCGCTACGCCGGCGACGTGCGCAGCCCGATGGCCCACAGCCACCGCGAGCAGGAGGAGGCCTACGTGGTCGTGTCCGGCTCTGGCCGGGTGCTGCTCGACGGCGAGGTGCACGAGCTGCGCCAGTGGGATGTGGTGCGCGTCGCACCCGAGGTCGTGCGCGCCTTCGAGGCAGGCCCCGAGGGGCTCGACATCGTCGCCGTGGGAGGCCCCAAGCCCGCCGACGGGGATGGCGTGATGGGCACCGCCGCCTGGCCGGACGCGCAGTAGCCGGAACCGCGGCCGCCCTGTAGCACCATGGAGGCGCCGGCGTCAGCCGGCGTCGCTGCCGTTCGTGGCATTGCTGGCGTTGCTGCTGTTGCTCTCGGCGTCGCGCTCGACCCGGGGGGTGAGGACGAAGGACTCGACGGCAACATCCGGATCGACGTGGTTGTCGCTCAGGAACGCGAACACGTTGCGCCCGGTGTGCTGCTCGACGGCCGCGATCATCTCGCGGCTCATCGTCCGCTGAAAGGCTTTGCGGCTCGCAAGCACCAGGTCCACCTCACCGTCGCGGACGAGGCTGCGCTCGCCCATCGTCAGCGTGTCCTGCAAGACGACCGTGACGAGGTCCTCGTCGATGTAGGTGCGGGCCTTGGTTGGGCCGCGTCCGGTGTACTCGCGCATCAACTGCACCACCGCACCGGAGATGGCGGAAGCGATCGAGCCCTTCGGGCTGGTCGGCGTACTGGACAAGGAGGCCCCCATCGCGCCCCCCTCCTACAACCGGGCCGAGCGAGGAAAGGAAGGAGGCGGATTGGAATCCGTCCGTCCGGCCCGTGTTTCCCCTCCGTGCCACCGAAGCAGCGACCCGTCACGAACCCACGTGACATCGAGTCTAGACGATCGCACGGCTCGCCCATATTTAGGGCTTGCACCATACTTGGGCCCTGCAGTATCGTTGGTGCACGTGTTTGTTCCCTCTTCGAGGAGGGAACAAGGACAGTGGCGCAACGGAGGTACGTTTGGCAACGCGAGTGCCGAGCCGGACCTTCGTACACAAGTTCTACGTGTGCGGAGGTCGTTTGTGGCGATTGACAGCGGCGAGACAAACGGCGCAGGAGCCGAGCAGCTCGGCGCGCTTCAGTTCGAACTGAAAGACCATGGCTCCGGTGGCCGACACACGCTCGTGCTGAGCGGCGAACTGGACATGGCCTGGGCCCCTGCGCTCGATGCCACGCTGCACCGGCTCTGCAGCGAAGAGACCGAGGCGATCGTGCTCGACTTGAGCAGGCTGACGTTCATGGACTCCACCGGCCTGCGCGCGGTGCTTCTCGCCGAGGAGCTGTGCGAGTACCACCACTGCCGGCTGGAGCTGATCCCCGGCCCACAGCAGGTTCAACGCCTGTTCGAGGTCACCGGCCTGCTGCAGCGACTGCCGTTCCGGGCTGGGGAAACCACGCTGGAGCGCCCGCAGGAAGCTCGGCCGCCAGCTTCCGATTGGTCTTCCTCGCCGTCGGGTAGTGCAGACGCCAGCGCGTGAGCAGAGACGCGCGCACGTCTTGCCTTGCGAAGGAGGAGTCGATGCCGGCGATGCAGAGCAGCAACGGGATCCTTGCCGATGACATGCGCCGCGAGCGCGAGGAGATCATCGCGATGCTGTGCAAGGCCTATTGGATGGAGATCGAGACGGTCATGAGCTACCGCGCCAACTCGATCAACCCGGACGGCGTGAGCGCGCAGGAGATCATCAGATCGTTGAGCGCCGACATCGAGGAGGAGCTGGGGCATGCCACCCAGTTCGCAACCCGCATCAAGGAGCTCTACGGGGTGGTACCCGGCTCAATGGACTTCCGGGCCGAGCAGGCCTATCTGCAGCCGCCGACCCGTCAGAGCGACGTCGTGCATGTGATCAAGGGCGTGATCGCAGCAGAGACCGGGGCGATCGAGCACTACAACGAGATCATTCAGCTCACAGAGGAGAACGATCCGGTCACGTGCGACATGGTGGTCGCGATCATGCACGACGAGGAACGACACCGCCGGCTGTTCGAGGGGTTTCTACGCGAGTACGAGGATCCGCAGAGCTGAGAGTCGGCCATCGAGGTTTGGATCTCGGATGCCTGGGGCAATCCACTTCAAGATGGACCTTCAGCTTCCACCACCGGACCTGGCGATCTCGCTGTTCCCCGACCGCTTCGCGCCGCGCGCGGCTCGCTACTGCGTCGGCACGATCCAAACACCTCCACCGCAGCTGCGAGACTCCGTCGTGCTGCTAACCAGCGAAGTGGTTTCGCGCGCGGTGAGGCTGCACGGAGCTTCGTCGCATGACCTGTTCGAGCTGCGGGTATGGATGCGCGAGGAGGTAGCTCGCGTCGAACTGCGTGCTCCACGCGAGCTGGTCTGCGCGATGCCCGCGCCCGAACACCAGCTGGACGACGAAGACCAGCTGGACGATCTGCAACTAATCGAGATCCTCGCCGATCGCTGGTCGATCGATGCAGACGAGCAGGAAGCGTGCATTTGGTTTGAGATCGACTGTCATCGTGGTGGCGGCCAGCTGGACGAACGGTCGCGAGGCTGGTTCAGTCGTGTTGGTCATCGTTTCCCGATTGCGCGAACCTGGGCACGTCCGCGACGATCGTGCGCACCTGCGACAGCCTCAGCAGCGCCAGCGTTTCGGCGAAACGCCTAAAGGGCACTTACCGTATGTGCCGCCGACGCTGACTCTCACCTTCGACGACGGTCCGCACGAGGACTGGAGCGCGCGTGTGGTGGACGTGTTGCGCGAATGCGGAGCGCGAGCCACTTTCTTCATGGTCGGCGAGCGCGTGCGAGAGCATCCGGCGCTCGTGCGCACGATCTTGGACAGCGGCAATCAGGTACAGCTGCACTGTCACCGTCACATCCGCCACACCGAGCTGAGCGAGCCAGAGCTCGAGCAGGACACGTGCGACGGTCTCGCCGCGCTCGCGGAGCTGGGTGCGCACCCGACACACTGGCGCACACCGTGGGGCGTGCGCACGGCGGCTACCTCGCGGGTCGCCGCACGCCATTCGCTGACGCTCGTGAACTGGACGATCGACACGCATGACTGGCGTGGCGATCGCGCCGCGACGATGCTTGCCCGAGCTCGCACACAGCTCACCGGTGGGGGCGTGGTGTTGATGCACGACGCCCTCGGCCCAGGAGCGCTGCGTACAGGCTGTGCGAACACGGTCGACCTGCTGGCGCCGTTGATCGCAGCAGCCCGACGCGAGGGCCTCGATGTCGGCCCGCTCGCGTCTATGGCGAGCGATGAGCACCCGGTCGACCACGCACATCGCCGCGACAGCACCCCAAGCGGAGCTGCTGCATGAACGTGCACCAGCTGGCGGTGTCGACAATGGCGCCGCCGGCGGCGGGCTTTACGCTTGCGCTCGAACAGATCGCAGCACGGGCTGGTGAGCTCGACGCCGGCCCGCGCTTTCCGGACGAGAACTTCGACGCGCTGCGGACCGCAGGCGTCCCGCAGCTCGCTGCCGAGCGTGAGCGCTGCTCGCTCAGCTGGGAGATCGCCACCGTGCGTGCACTCGCGTGCGCCGACGCCTCGACCGCACGCATTCTCGACGGCCACCTCAACGGGGTCGAGCGCCTGGCGCTGAACGCTCCCAGCGAGCTGCTTGCAGAGGAGCTGTCCGGCGTGGGCCGAGGCGAGCTGCTGGTTGGAGTATGGGGTGCGGACCCCGCCGCCGGAGAGGGGCCACCGGCAAGGATCGAGCGGAGCTCCACCGGCGCGCACGTATTGAGCGGTGTGAAGACGTTCTGCTCGGGTGCCGGCGGAGTGCAGCGAGCCATGGTGATCGCCCGCGACGAGCACGGCGCGCGGCGGCTGGCCTATGCAGATGTCAGCCGCCTTATCTGGATCGACCGTCGCTGGTACAGAGCTTCGGGGCTGCGCTCCTCGGAGAGCCATCGCGTCGAGTTCCGTGACACACCCGTGCTGGCGCTGCTCGGCGACGAGGACGAGCTGATGCGCGAACCGTGGCTCTCACGCGACGCCGTTCGCAGCGCAGCGACGTGGGCAGGCATCGCCGACTGCATCTTGCAGGCGACGCTCAGCGTCCTTGGCGAGAGCGCGGACGAGGTACGTCTGCACGCCGTCGGCGAGATGCGCGTCGCACAGGCGACGATCGACCGCTGGCTGGAGCACGCCTCGCTGCGCCTGCAGCACGTGGACGACGCGGATACCGCCGCCGAGCCGGGCGCACAGGCGGATGAAGGCGCGCGTGCGCTGGCGGGCGAATGCCGCGTGGCGCTCGCGGACGCAGCTCGCCTGATCGCAGCGGCCGGAGCGCGTGTCTGCGGATCGCGGGCGCTCGTCGGCGGAGGCACCCTGGATCGCGCGCGGCGCGACCTGGACCTGTTCCTGCTGCAGCACCGCCTGGACCCGAAGCTCGTGGAGATCGGCGCCCGCGCGCTTCGGGCAGGCACGCCGTGAGCCCCACCGTACGTGCTCGGCGGATGGACGCGGAGCGCTTCGAGCGCATCTATGAGACGAGCAGCGATCCCTGGGGCTACTGCACCAGCGACTACGAGCGCGCGAAGTACGCCGACACCCTGGCCGCGCTGCCCCAGCGCCCACTCGCCGGCGTCCTGGAGCTGGGATGCTCGATCGGCGTGTTCACGACGCAGCTGGCGGCGCGCTGCGAGCGGGTGCTCGCGATCGACTTCGCACCCACGGCGCTGGCACTGGCACGCGAGCGTGTCGGCGAGCTGGCGAACGTGGAGTTGTTGCAAGCAAGCTTCCCCGAGCAGGCGCCGGCCGGGCCGTGGGACGTGATCGTATGCTCAGAGGTCCTCTACTACCTCGACGAGCAAGCGCTGCTGACGGCGACACACTGGCTGGCGAAGCAGCTACAGGAGGGCGCGAGCGTCGTCGCGGTCAGCTGGCGGGGCCAGGGCAGCGAGGAGCCACTGCGGGGTGACGAGGCGCATGACCTGCTCGTGGCAGCACTCGCAGGCTGGCACGTGCTCGACGCCCGCCGCAGCGGCTACCGACTCGACCGCTTCGACGGCAATGGAGGCTGAGCGAATCGTGATCGTCGGCGCCGGCCCAGCGGGGCTTGCGACGGCACGCTCTTACCGCGCGTGCGGCGGGCAGGGCAGCGTCACGCTGCTCGGCGAGGAGCGCGTAGTCCCCTATCAGCGCCCGCCGCTGACGAAGGAGTTCCTGCGCGGGGAGCTCGACGCCGGCGAGCTGGCAATCGAGCAGCACCAGTGGTTCGCGGAGCATGACGTGCAGTTGAAGCTCGAAACCAAGGTGACCGCGATCGACCCGGCCGGCAAGCGCGTGAGCGTCGACGGGACAGCAGACCTGGACGCCGACGCGATCGTGCTGGCCACCGGCTCTGCGCCGCTGCGCCCGGAGCTGCCCGGTATCGACCACCCGGCGGTGATGACGATGCGGACGCTCGCCGACAGCGTGCGCATCGGCGAGCAGGCGGCACCGGGCGTGCCGATGCTCGTGATCGGCACCGGCTTCATCGGCTGTGAGATCGCCGCGTCGTTGGCGATGCGCGGCGCGCGCGTGCAGCTGCTCGGACAGGAACAGTTGCCGCAGCTGCAACGGCTCGGGCCCGACGCAGCCCAGCGGATCGCCGGCTGGCTGGGCGATCTCGGCGTCGAGCTGGTCGGCGATGCGAACGTCAGCGCGATCCACGACGGCCGGGTCGTCGAGCTCGACGACGGCTCTACTTATGAGAGCTCGTGCGTGGTGCTGGGCATGGGCGCTCGCCCGCGCGGCGGTCTCGCCGAACGGGCGGGCCTGACGATGAGCGACGGCGCGGTTGTGGTCGATGCGCAGATGCGCAGTGCCGGCTCCGGCTCCGGCTCCGGCGCGGCGGTGCTCGCCGTGGGCGACGTCGCGCACGCGCACAGCGTTCGCGCCGAGCGTCACCTGCGAGTGGAGCACTGGGGCGACGCGCTGGAGCACGGAGAGGTTGCCGGGCGCACACTCGCAGGCGAGGGGAGCGGCTGGGACAGCGTGCCCGGCTTCTGGACGACGATCGGGGGCCACACGCTGAAGTACGCGGCGTGGGGAGACGGCTATGACGAGGCGCGCATGGTCAGCCACGATGGCGGCAGCTTCACCGTCTGGTACGCGCGCGACGGGGAGGGCGTCGGCGTGCTCACGCACGGCTGTGACGAGGACTACGAGCGCGGTAGCGAGCTGATCTCGACCCACGCGCCGGCGCCATGAGCGCGGAGCCAGCATTGCCGCAGCTTCCAGCGCAGCCCGCTCCGGGCCTGCAGGCCGTGGTCGTCGTTCCCGCGCGCGACGAGGCAGCGCGGATCGGTGCGTGCCTGCGCGCGCTCGCCCACCAGCGTGACGTTGCTCCGGGCAGCTACGAGGTGATCGTAGTTCTCGACGGCTGCCGTGACGGCACCGCGGTTGAGGTCCGCGAGGCGGCCGCGCGGTATCCGAGCCTGCAGGTCCATGCGGTCGAGCTTGAGAGCTCGCAGGGCGTGGGGCGGGCACGCGGGCACGGCATGGACCTGGCATGCGGGCGCCTCCTGGCCCTCGGCAAGGGGAACGGGCTGATTGCGAGCACCGACGCGGACAGCGTCGTCGCCGAGGACTGGCTGGCCTGTCAACTGACGCTCGCGCACAGCGGCGCGTGTGCGATCGGCGGACACATCGAGCTCCATCCCGAGGAGGCCGGGACGCTGGCCGAGCGCGCGCTGCTCGAACGCGAGCGGCGCGGCAAAGAGCGTATGCACGCCGTGCTCACAGCCACTGCGGAGACGACGATCGCCGAGCACCACCAGTTCAGCGGCGCCTCGCTGGCCCTGACGGCGGACACCTACCGTCGCTGCGGCGGACTGCCGGTCCGCGCCGCACTGGAGGACGAGGCGCTCGAGCGAGAGCTCCACGCGCGTGGCGTACCGATCCATCGCAGTCGCAGCGTACGAGTGCAGACCTCGGCCCGCACCGACGGACGTGCCCCGCGCGGACTCGCCCGAGACCTCGCCCGTTCGGACTGGCGTGCCCGGCGCTCGTACACCGCGGATGAGTTTCCCTTGGAGCGGCTGCTGGAGCTCAAGCGCTCGTCGGTCGCACTCGTGCTGCCGGCACGCGAGGTGGCCACGACGATCGGGCCGATCGCCGAGCGGGCAGCGCAGCTGCTCGACATGGGCCTACTCGACGAGGCGCTGGTCGTCGACGCGGGCTCACGAGACGGCAGCGCGGCAATCGCAGAAGCCGCCGGGCTGACCGTCGTGCAGGAGGATGAGCTCGCCGGCGAGCTCGGTCCCGCACGTGGCAAGGGCGATGCGATGTGGCGGGCGTTCAGCGTGCTCGACAGCGAGATCGTGGCGTTCGCAGACACCGACACGGAGGAGTTCGGCGAGGGTTTCCTCCCCGGGCTGCTGGGACCGTTGATCTGCGATCCGGCCGTGCAACTCGTCAAAGGCTTCTTCCGGCGCCCGTTCCGCGCAGAGGGCACGGTGCTGCCCAGCGGCGGCGGTCGCGTGACCGAGCTGATGGCGCGACCGCTGCTGAACCTGCACGCACCGGAGCTCGCGGTGTTCGACCAGCCGCTGGCCGGCGAGACGGCCGCCAGACGCACCCTGCTGGAGCGACTGCCGTTCAGCGCCGGCTACGGCGTGGAGATCGCGATGCTGATCGACGCGTGGCGCCTGGTCGGGCTCGACGGCCTCGCGCAGGTCGACCTGGGGGTGCGTCAGAACCGCCATCAGTCGCTACGCGAGCTCTCGGCGATGGCATATGCGGTCCTGGTGGCTGCGCAGACTCGATTTCTCGGGCCGGACTTCGCCGACGCCCACGCGTGCGGCTCGATCTCCCTTCCCGGCCTGGAGGGCGCGGAGGCGATGGAGACGCGCGGCGTGACCGTCGAGGAGCGCCCGCCGCTGGCGGCTCAGGAGTTCTCGCGCAGCTCGGCCCAGACGACCTTGCCGTCTGGCGTAGCGTCAATCCCCCACTGAGCCGACAGCGCCTGGACGACGCCCAAGCCATGTTGCTTACGGGCGAGCAGGCCGCCGTCCGGTTCGGTTTCATCGAATGGGCACGCATCCTGGACGGCGATACGCAGCCGCGAGCCCCGCAGGCAAACGACGACCGAGAAGGCCGAGTCGCCATGGATCACCGCGTTGCTCGCCAGCTCGCTCAACACGAGTGCAGCCTCGTTCACCTGCACCTTGCTGCAGCCCCACTCACGCAGCGTGGCGACGGTCAGGCGCCGTGCGTTCCCAGGCGCGTCGCGGTCACCAGGGAAGCTCGCCGTCAGCTCCCGTTCCTCCTTGGCGGGCGGCTGAAAAACCGACGAGTGCAGCCCGCACATTTCGTGCAGGGCATGCGCATGCTCGGGTCCCGAGACCGACGCCGCGGGATAAGCACAGAACAGGGAGAACGGAAGCTCACGCGCAAGCTCATTCCACAATCCCTCCAACTCGATCGCCGCCGACACGTTCCCGGCGTCCCACAGCAGCGCCACGATCTCCCCATAAGCGCGGATCGTCCGCCCGGAACGCGAGGCCCTGCGCACGAGCCCGCCGATGACGTCGTGGAAGGCGCCACGATCGACCCGGCCGTCGATCACCACTGCGTCCATCGTGGCGGCCGCGTCGAGGACGACAAGGCGACCGTCGGCACGCGCCTCGGCGAGAGCGATCCCGCCCACTTCCAGCGCGTCCTCGAAGGCTCGCAGGTGAGCGTCGGTAGCGATCACGATCGCCACCTCCTCAGCTGCGAGGGCTCCCGCGAGGTACGTCACTACCGCAGCTACGAGGTCGGCTTCACGCGCGTAGAGCTGGACGACATGCTCGCTGCCGTCGATCGTATGGGCTGTTGTGTCGAGAACTGCCATAGGAGAACTGCCACTGAACTAACCCTCATGCCTATTACCCGATCGAAGCGATAGTAGTCACCAGCCGGGCATCAGCCGGTCATCGCTCGGGAAGGTCGCGCTCCGGCGAGTCGGACTGCTCACTGCTGTGTTCGTGGTCGCCCTCGGCATCCTCGCGCCTTGAGTCCTGCTCCTCGGGCAGCCCCTGATGATGGAGGATCCCGTGGGCGGACTGCTGATCGCCATGCGAGGCGTGTTCGATCAGCTCCTCCTGGGCGTCCTCGAAACCACCGTTCTCACCGCCCCCTGCCTCCCTGACTGGGCGTTCGGCGGGGTCGAGATCCTCGTCGCCTGCGATACCACCGACCAGTCCGGCCTCGCTGGCGGCGGCGTCTATCTGTTCCTGCTCGAACCGTGAATCGGCGGTCATCGATGATCCTTTCGCGGACGGTTGTCTCTCGTGAGAACGAGGCCTATTAGCCCGTAGGCGCTACCCGCAAGCCGGGGAGCGGAAAACGAGTGCTCGGGACGAAAGGCACCGTTGACGATAACGCGATTCAGGGCCGGCCCAGCGGGTAGTTGCCCGGCGAATGACCTCTCGTTTCACCTCAAACCTGGTGCTGCTGCTTGGCGGCGCGTTCCTGGTGAGCGCATCGTTGGCGTTCTCCGCGAGCGTCATCGGCTGGCTGGCGCTGGCGAACGGTGCGCTGATCCTCCTGACGATCCTGTCCGCGTTCGCCTTGCGCGGCCGCGGCGTCGCCCAGCGCGTGCTCGACGCCTTCGGGTTCGCCACGGCCGTCTGGACGGTCGTGGCCTCGCGCTGTTTTGCTGGAGCCGACCTACGCTGGCTGACGTTCGCCAACGGTGCGCTGATGGCGCTGCTCGCTTTCACCGGCCTGATCGTGCACGAGGTGCTGATGGAGCTCGCTCTATCGCGCCGGATCGAGCAGACGCCGGACGGGCGCGTGTCCTCGGGCGAGCGCGAGCACGCCTCCCTGGGCATCGTCGGATGACGCGCTAGCCCTGCCATGCGCGTCAAGGGACCGCTTGCTCAGAGCTACCCGGCCGCCGTGGCGCTGGTTGTGTTCGCGCTCACCCCGTATCTCGCACTGAGCACCGCGTTCGTACCGTTGACGGCGATCCTCGCCAAGAGCGTCGGCCTCAGCCCGCAGTCGCTGGAGCTGACGGCGGGCATGGCAAACGCGGCATATGCGTTCGGCACCGTGGCGGCCGTCCAGCTCGCCGTGCACCTCCCCGGCCGACGCATGCTGATCCTGTACGCGACACTGTTCGTGATCGGCTCGGTGCTCGCGGCCACAGCTTGGACGCCCGGATTGTTCATCGCCGGCCATGTCCTGCAGGGCCTATGCACGAGCCTGATGCTGATCGCGGCGGTGCCGCCGCTGGTGATCGGATGGCCCGCGGCGAAAATGCCGAGGACGGGCGCGACGATGAACATCTGCATCTTCGGAGCGGTGGCGCTGGGGCCGGTGATCGGCGGCGTACAGGCCGGTGCGCATGCATGGCGTCCGCTGTTCTGGATCGTCGCCGGAGTAGGCGGCCTGGCTTTGCTGTTTGCGCTGCTGACATTCGAAGACCAGCCGCCGCAAGATCGAAGCGCACCGTGGGACTGGGTCGCGCAGATCCTCGCCGGTGGGGGCTGCGCGGCGGCGTTCTTCGGGGCGTCGGAGCTGCAGACACATGCGATGCTCAGCCTGATCGTGTTCCTGCCACTGCTCGTGGGGATCGCGATGGTCGGCGCGCTGCTGCTGTTCGAGTACCACGTCAAGAACCCGCTGATCCCACTGCGCTCACTGACCAGCACGCTGCCGGTTGCAGGCGTACTGATCGCCATGTGCGCCGGAGCGGCGTCGGTCACGCTCGTGGAGCTCGCGCAGACGGCACTGCAGACTAAAGCCGATCCGATCCACGCGGGGATGCTGTTCTGGCCCGAGTTCGCTGCGGCGCTGGCGACAGCGGCGTTCTTCGGGCTGCTATTTCGTACGCGGCTCATACCGCTGCTGGCGCTCGGCGGCCTGGTCATGCTCAGCGGCGGGGCGGCGGTGCTCAGCGGCGTCGCACACGGACCGAACGCACTCGTTGCCGTCGGCTCGGGTCTCGTCGGCCTTGGCGTCGGCGCGTCGGTCTCACCGGCACTGTTCGTGGCGGGCTTCTCGCTGCGCTCAAATCAGATCCAGCGGGTGTTTGCCGTCGTCGAGCTGCTGCGTGCCGTGGCCGCGTTCATGATCGCGCCGATCATCCTGCATCTCGCCAAGACAACCGGCTCCAGCCCGGCGCAGGGCACACGCACCGGTGTCTGGGTGTGCCTCGGGCTAGCCGGCGGCGGCGCGCTGGTGGCCGGATACCTGCTCGTGCTCGGCCGCGTTCGCCTGCGCCCCCCTCAGCTCGAGCGCTGGCTTGAAGGCGACGGTCCGGCGTTTGAGTCCCCGCCGCTGGCCGCTGGAGTCCGCCACGAGCGCTCGCTGCCGAGCGCGCTCGGTATCGAGCGTCGCTAGCTGCTCGAGCGTCTATAGACCCAGGCGTGCCTGCCCGCGCTCCAGCTCCAGCAGCAGGCGCTTGCGCTCCAGCCCGCCGCCGTAACCGGTGAGCGTCCCGTTCGCGCCGATCACGCGGTGGCAGGGGACGATCACCGAGATGGGGTTGCGCCCGTTCGCCAGGCCGACGGCGCGGGCCGCCGAGGGCTGTCCGATGCAATGCGCCAACTCGCCGTAGCTGAGCGTCGCCCCGTAGGGGATGTCCTGCAACGCGCGCCACACGCGAAGCTCGAACGGGCTGCCGCGCATCGTCAGCTGCAGCTCAAACGCCGTACGCCGCCCCGCGAAATACTCACCGAGCTGAGCTGACACCCCGACGAAGGGCGCGTCCGAGCGATCCCACTCGGGCGCGATCCGCTTGGGCCTTGGAGCGTCCTGCATGTACAGACCGTGCAGCGTCTGCCCGTCGCCCAGCAGCAGCAGCTCGCCGATCGGAGAGTCCACAAGCGTGTATTGCAGGTTCTCGGCAGTGGTTGTTGGGATCGGTTCGGTCGTGATCATGTTCATGCGGCGATCCTCCTCGTCGGTGGTGAGGGCAGCGGGCTCTTGCTCACGTGCTGCTGCGATGAGTGCAGCGAGGCCCATAGATGTTGCACTGCGTAAGCGCGATACGGTCGCCAGCGCTCGGCCGCGGCCTGCGCGGCCGCCGGACGCCCATCGTGTCCGAGCTGCTCAAGCGCACGACGCACCCCCAGATCGCCGGGCAGGAACGCGTCGGGATCGCGCAGCGCGCGCATGGCTATGTACTCGCAGGTCCACGGTCCGATACCGGGAAGCGCGAGTAGCCGCTCCCGCGCATCCTCACGCGCAACGCCGGCGTCGAGTACGAGCTCGCCGGCGACCAGCGCCGTGACCAGACCGAGCAGAGCGCGCCTGCGGGCGCGCGGCATGGCCAGGCGCTCGGTGTCCAGCTCGGCAAGCGCAGCCGCCGAGGGAAACAGGTGCGTGACCGTGCCGAGCGGGCGTGCCAGCTGCTCGCCGCAGTCGGCGACCAGTCGAGCGGCGAGCGTGGATGCGCCCCGTACCGAGACCTGCTGTCCGAGCACCGCACGGACGGCAAGCTCGTGAGCGTCGACATGGCCTGGGACCCTGCGACCGGGGACTTCGCGCACGAGCTCCCCCAGCAGCGGGTCTCCGGCCAGCGCATCGGCCACCGACAGCGGGTCGGAATCGAGGTCGAGCAGCGCCCGCGAGCGCTGCATCGCGGGGCCGAGGTCGCGCGGGTCCTCGAGCCAGTAGCGCGCGTGGACGTAGTCAGCGACGGGACGCAGCTCGACCGTTCCGGCCCCGTGCGGCAGCCGCAGGCTTCGCCGGTAGGCACCATCGCTCACCTGCTCCACCCCCGGCACTGCGCGTAGCCCGAGAAACGCGATCAGTCCCTGTGCGTCCAGCGGTGAGCGGTAGGGCAGCCGCAGCGCCAGGGCACCGCTGCCGTGCACCTGCTCATGGCGCTGCGCACGCTCACGCAGGCCGGTGGGTGTGACCGCGAAGACCTCCTGGATCGTGGCGTTGAACTGACGCACGCTTTGAAAGCCGGACGCGAACGCAACAGCGGTGACCGGCATGGCACTCGTCTCGAGCAGGACCCGTGCAGTCTGCGCACGCTGGGCGCGCGCCAGCGCCAGCGGCCCTGCGCCGGCGGTGGCCATCAGCCGGCGATGGATGTGGCGCTCGGTGTAGCCCAAGCGTGAGGCAAGACCGCTGACGCCCTCGCGGTCGACCACGCCGTCGGCGATCAGACGCATCGCGCGACCTACCAGGTCGGCGCGGGCGTCCCACTCCGGCGAGCCCGGCGTGGCATCGGGACGACAGCGCTTGCACGCGCGAAAGCCGGCGGATTGCGCGGCGGCGGCAGAGGCGAAGAAGCGCACGTTCTCGCGTTTTGGCGTACGCGCCGGACAACTCGGCCGGCAGTAGATCCCAGTGGTCTTCACGCCACAGAAGACCCACCCGTCGAAGCGTGGATCAGCGGCCTCGATGGCGTGCCAGAAGCGCTCAGAATCGAACATCACCACGCCACCGTCGCACACTTGGGCATCGACGTCTAGCGGAAATCGGACCTCGCGGCGGGCATGGATGACGAAGTCTGATTTCCGCGACAGGCATGACTCCGCCTACGCGGCGTTTACGGTCTTGGTGTGACGAACATCAATAACCCACGATTCGACGAGCCGCGTGAGCATCCCGGCTTTTGCGCTCAGCGCGCTCGCCTCAGCCGCCAGGCAGGGAGCGAGCGACTCGGGTTGAGCCTGTGGCAGCTGCCGCCTGGCGAAGCGGCCTACCCCTACCACCATCACCTCACCGAGGAGGAGCTCGTGCTGGTGCTCGACGGCACGCCGAGCCTGCGCACCCCGACAGGCTGGCGCGAGCTGTGCGAGGGCGAGGTCGTCGCGTTCCCGCGCGGCGAGCGCGGTGGCCATCAGCTCGTAAACCGCACGGCAGAGACCGTGCGGTTCCTGGCGTTCAGTCCCAGCGGCGAGCCCGACATCGTGATCTACCCCGACTCAGGCAAGCTCGGGGCCTACGAGCGGCTGCCCGACGGCGGCGGACTGCGCGCGATGTTTCGACTGCGCGAGGCCGTCGACTACCACGACGGCGAGCAACCGCCGCACTAGACCGATCAGCGGCATGAGTCAATTGCCACCTCCGCCCCAAGGCCTATACATCGCCGACGGAGACGAGTCGATCTTCGCGACGTTCCACGCTGCGCACGGGCCGGCGCGCGCGGAGGCGGTCTTGATCTGCCCGCCGTTTGGCTGGGAGGACATGTGCTCATATCGTGGCCGCCGGGAGTGGGCTTGTTTGCTTGCCGCCGCAGGATTTCCCGTTCTTCGCATCGACTTTCCAGGTAGCGGCGACAGCAGCGGCGGCCCTCGCGACCCGGAACGCCTGCGGGCCTGGACGGATGCCGTCGGGGCATCGGCGCGGTGGCTGTCGAGCACCTCCGGCGCACGGCGGATCCTCGCCATCGGCATCGGTCTCGGCGGCGCGATCGCCTACCGCGCGCTCTCCTTCGGTGCGCCCATCGACGATCTTGTGTTGTGGGGGGTCTCCAGTCGCGGCCGGCGACACGTGCGTGAGCTACGGGCCTTCTCCTACATGGAGAGCTCTCACGTCGAGCAGGAGACGGCGACACCACCGACGATCGAGGAGGCCGGCGATAACGCGTTGGTGGTGGCCGGCTATGTGATGAGCGAGGACACGCAACGCGAACTGAACGAGCTGGATCTGGCGGAGCCCGATTGCGAGCGCCTGGCCTCGGCGCGAGTGTTGATGCTCGAGCGCGACGGACTCGCGGTGGACTCCCGTCTGAAGGACTCGATCGAACGCTGCGGCGCCGAGGTGACGGTGGCGTCGGGCGACGGCTATGCGACGATGATGATGGTTGAGCTGCCTCACGCCGTCAGCGCACACCAGGTCTTCGCGACGGTCTCCTCCTGGCTGCTCAGCGCGGAGGACCCGATCGAGGACGACCCAGGGGGCGGCGCGACGCCGGTGTCCGTCGACACGGACACCTCCAGCGGCTATGCCGACATCGCGATGCCCGGCGGCAAGCGCGTACGTGAGACGCCGATCACGATCTCGCATCCACTGGGGGATTTCGTGGGGATCTTGACCGAGCCGGTAGGGCCCGCCTTGGACCTGTGCGCGGTCTGGCTGAACGCCGGCCCGCAGCGACGGATCGGCCCAAATCGCATGTGGGTGGAGTCCGCCCGCCGCTGGGCGATGCTGGGAGTACGAAGCGTCCGCATCGACCTCGCGGCGATCGGCGACACCGCCGGCGACTCCAGCGCGCTGCTCGACGTTCGCTCCTACTACACCGGCACATACCTGGAGCAGGTGCGCGTCGTGCTCGACGCACTGGAAGCACGCGGCCTGCCTCGCCGCTTTCTCCTTGGCGGCCTTTGCGCCGGCGCCTATTGGGCGCTGAGTATTGCCAACGACGACAGCCGCGTATCGGCCGTCGTCGCGCTCAACCCCGGATACATCGTCTACGACGGAGGCCTGTCGAACGCCATGGGCCAAGGGCGCAGGATCGTTCCGATGCTGCTCACACGCTCCACCTGGAGTCGCGTGCTGCGCGGGCAGGTCACGCCGTCGGCGCATCTGATCTACATACGCACGATCCTCGCGGCGCTCGGGCGCGCCGTGCTACGCGTGCCCTCCCGCGTCCTGAGCCGAAAGGCGGACGCGAGCGCCAACGAGATCACGCAGGCGTTCGATCGCCTACAAGCGCAGGATCAGCACGCGCTGATCCTGTTCGCCGGAGAAGAGCGGCTGTACGACCAGCTGCTCGCCACCGGCCGCCTCACCGGCCTGGAGCGCTGGCCGAATGTGTCGGTAGAGCACATCGCCTATGCCGGCAACATGCACACGATGCGCCCTCTGAGCCTGCAACATGAGGCGCAACGGGCCGTCGACGCGCTACTGCGAGAGGAGCTCGCAGCGATCGCGCGCTAGGCGCGCTACGCCGACCACAGTTCAGTGCGCGCGTCGACCGGCCAGTCATGGCGATCAAGTCCGTGCGCCCGGAACAGCGCAAGCGCGATCCGCTCCACGCCGAAGCCGAGACACGCGGTATGCGCAGCAGCGCCGTCTGCCAGCTCGATGCCGTAAGCCGAAGCGAAGTGATCCTGGTGGTAGTTGAACGAGGCAACTGCGGTCGGCTCAGGACCGGCAATCTGCACGACAACCTCGAACTTCAGCTCCTGCTCGCGCTGACTGGCGGCGAGCATCCGTCCGGCGCGCCCGAAGAACGGGTCGGTCGCGACGGCGAAGCTCGCGTCGAGACCCACCTGGCGCAGGAGTGCGGTCGCACGCTCTCGCCACAGCTCGCGCCACTCGACGACTGTCGCGGGCTCGCCGATGCGCACGATCTCGCGCTGATGGAACATCTGCATCCTGGCCGGGTCGCCCGAGGGCTCGTGACGAAACACATAAGCGCTACCGGCATCGACGGTGATGCCGCCGGGCGCGAGCTTGCCACGAGAAGCGATCTCCGGGTAGACGGGGTAGCAGGCGGCAGGCGTGAGCACGAGCTCGGTCATCGACTGGAACTCGCTCCAATCCTCATGCTTACAAGCGCGCTCGTACTGCTCCGCCGCCTGGCCTTCGCTGCCGTCGAACCCGAAGATGCTGCCGGCCAGGTGCGGGAAACTCTTCAGGTAGCCGACGATCTCCAGGTCGCGGCGCGGAAGCACCGGAGGGAAGCGCAACTGCTCCGGGTCCTCGGGTGCACCGGCACGCGTGACCATCGCGCCGACACGCTCGCACACGTCCTCGAAGCCTGCACCGCGTCCGTAGATGCCCGGCACGCTGGTCTGCAGCAGCAGGCGACGATCGAGTAGCTCGGCAAGGAACGCCTCCTGATCTGGCGTTCCCGGTCGATACTCGGCCATCAGGCCTCTCGCTGCAGCTCAGCCAGCGCGTCCGCGATTGTGGTGACGCTTTCGAACACGCTGCGCTTCAGCATGCTGTCGGGGAATTCGACGTCGAAGCTTCCCTCCAGCGCCAGCATCAAGTTGACGGTCGCGTGCGAGGTCATCCCGGCCTCATACAGGCTGGCATCGTCAGCGAGGCCGGCGACGTCCACAGCGAGGTGCGCGTGCTCGGCGATTAGCTTGCGGATCTCCGTGTTCATGGTTGCAGTATCGGCCAATCGCGCGGTTTCTTCAGTCGCAGTCCCAGGCGCTCACGAATCTAGCGCCGCGCGGTATTCGCTGCAGCGCAGCGTCAGCTCGCGGGAGCGCGCGGGTGATGACGAAGGAATTCGGCGACGAGCACGCCCACGTCCGCCGGCCAGCCGTGACCGGCACCTTGCAGCGAGCGAAGCTGGACGACCACGTGATCGCGACACGCCGAGTAGATCGTGAGCACGGTCGCCAGCGTCGTTTCCGAGGACTGACGCGAACGGTTGCAGCCATTCAGCGAAGCCCATCGCGCGGCGCTCTGCGGTGCCGAGAGAACCGTCGTCCCGCCGCCGACGCCGACGAAGTGACCGCCGTTGTACGGGATCGACTGGTCGGCCGTGCCGTGCATCTCCAGCACCGAGATCGGGCGTGCCGGCTTGCAGCTCGGAGAGACGGAGACGGGCAGCGGCCCGGCGACCGGCGCGACAAGCGTGAGGCTGTCGGCGAGGCGACAGCCCAGCAGCTCGGTCATGAGCGCGCCGTTGGAGAAGCCGGTGGCGGCAATGCGGGTGCGATCGATCGAATAGTTGTGCTCGATCTGGCTGAGCACGGCAGCGGTGAATTCCACGTCGTTGACGCCGGCTGCCCTGGCGGGCGTATCGCCTGCCCCCTCGTTCCAGGTGTCTTCGTAGCCCTGCAGGAAAGCGACAACCATTCCGTTCTGGGCAGCGACTTCGACGAAGTCCGTTTCCTGGGCCGTCCCTTCGGCCGTCCCCTCAGCGCCGTGGTACACGAGGATCAGAGGGCTCTGCTTGGCGCCACCCGGCGGCGCATAGACGATGTAGGAACGCACGCGCCCGTCGGCGGTGGTGAGCGTGAAGCGACTCGCGGCCGAGCCGAGTGCCAGCTGGGTGTGGGTCCTGGACAGCTGACTGGCGGAGCCGCAGCCGGCGAACAGCAAGGGCACGAGCACACTGATAAGCGCAAGCACCAACCACCTGTATCGCCCCATCCCGCTAGTCACCTCGGATCTGGACCTCCGTTGTCGCGTATCGCTCAATCGCGCTGAGCGCGTCGTAGTCGGCGACCGCGCCGCGGACTGAGAATACGTGGCCGTGGTTGCCCGAGCGCCAGTCAACGCTGTGGCCCGGCCCGCGGTTGAGCGTGACTTCCTGCACTCCCGGAAGTGCCCGTAGCTGCTCGAGCCCCTCTACGGCGCCGACCGTGCGCATGGACGACGGCGCCTGCACGTACAGCAGGTAGCCGATCTGCGCACAGGGCGGCATCGTCTCGAACACGACCGGCTCGCCAAGCGCCACCCGCATGGCGATCGGCAGCAGCTCCACGCCAGTGGCGTCAGCGAGCATCTCTGGCACGCCTCCTCCAATGCGACCGTTGAGCTCGATCACGCGCGGGCCGTCAGGCGTCAGCTTGACCTCCGTGTGCAGCAGACCAACGCTGACTCCGACCGCCCGCACGGCGGCTGTTGCCACCTCGGCGATCGCAGCGCACTGATCGTCCTCGAATGCGCAGGGAATGAAGAACCCGGTCTCGCGAAATGGTTCCGCCGGCGGGAAGCGCCCGGTGATCGCAAGATGGCTGATCTGCCCGTTGCTGACGACGCTCTCAACTGAGACGTAGTCGGCGAAGCGATGTCCGACAGCCTCAGGGCGATCGCGCAAATACTCCTCGAGCACCAGCTCGGTGGGAGCCGATCCAGCAGCATCAGGGGTCTGTGCAACCATCGCGTGCAGCTCCCGGAGCGACTCCACCCGCACGGTGTCTCTGCTGCCTTCCCCACGCCGAGGCTTAAGTACGGCGGGAAACCGCGCTGCCAGCTCAAATGCCCGCCACGAGTCTGCGCCGGCGTTGGCTTCCGGTACCCGCCAGAACCCCGGCACCGGCAGGCCGGCTTGCTGCAGCGCGACGCGCTGTGCGTGCTTGTCGGTGAGTCGCTCAGCGACCTCCGGAGCGATAAACGGCAGATCCAGCTGCACGGCAACCTGCGCAGTCCACGCGAGCAGACCGTCCGCCAGGGCGAGGATGCCGTCTGGCTGCGACGCTGCGATCGTGGCCGCCGCCTCCTCGACCGACATGCCGGCGACGTCGACCACGTCTCCGAGGCGACTCAGCAGCCGTGACATCGAGCGCATCTCCGGTTCGCTGGAGTCGAGGATCCACAGCAGCCGGCAGCTTCCCTGCGCAGCCTCGGCTATTGCCATCGTCCCGAACGAGCGTGGATGGTAGGCAAACGCCAGACGCGGAAGGCTGCCGGCGCCGGCGCCGGTGTCAGACATAGCGGCGAGCCGTCACAGGTGCTTGCGCGCGAGCAGCATCTCGGCGTTGGCACGCAGATAGCGCTCGTTGCTCACCATCACCACTGCGCCATGCGCGTCGCGGATCTGGCGATCGAGCGAGAACGGGGTATCGCGCTTGAATCCCGCAATGCCACAGATCGACAGAGCTGCTGTGGCGATACGCACCGCCAGCTCAGACGTCGATACCTTGAGGTTGCGCACGGAGGCGACGAACCCTGGGCTTTCCATCTCCGGCGAGGCTTCGAGCAGCACAAAGCTATTGGCCGCGGCGGCGAGCAGACTCCGCGCCTGCTGCAGCTCGGTGGCGAGCACGGCAAGATGGCCGGCGGCCGGCGGCAACGTACCGATGCTGCGACGGGCAGCAGCGCGGACATACTCGTGGGCCTTGGCAGCTGAGGCCTCTGACAGGCCGACCCAGGCTGAGCTGAGCAGGATCGTCGACGCCTGGATGCCACCGTCGCTCGCGATGACAGCAAACGGCACCGGGTAGACCATCTCGGCGTCCACGTTTGCCACCAGGCGAAACCCGTTGCTACACGTACCGCGTAGTCCGATCGCGTCCCAACTCGATGTTTGCTCGAGCGTGAAGTCCGGCCGTCGACAGATGACCTGCACCTGGTCGGTCGCCTCGCTGTCCGGCGTGCGGCGGGCAGTGGCGAACACGGCGTCGGCGTATTCGCCGTAGGAGATCGCCAACGCCTGCTTCTCCAGCCTGATCCCCTCATCAGTTCTCTCAGCCGCGCAGATGCTGCGACCGACATCGCCGCCGATGCCCACCTCGCTGTTGGCGTTGGCGATCAGCAGCTGCTTGGAGGCAATCTCAGCCAGCAATGCCTGCAGCGACTCGGACTTGCCATGACGAACGAGGTTGGAGACCTCGATGCTGTGCATCGCCAGCACCAGCGCGCTTGCCGTGCAGTGAAACGCAATCGCACGCACGGCGCCTGCAACTTCCGCCATCGATGCGCCGCCACCGCCGAGGGCCTCGGGAACCAATGCCGAGAGCAGTTCATGCTGCTTGAACGCCTCGACGGCCTCCCGTGGAAAGCGTGAGTTGCGATCGACGTCCTCGGCCGCAGGGCCGGCCACCTCGACGCCGATCTTCCAGGCGACGCCTGCGACCGGTCCGGCCGACTGGGACGGGGCGACCATGCCACTTAGAAGCTCACTCATCACGTCACCTCCTGGATATGCCGACACCGTCGCAGTCTCCGCGGCTGCGCGCTAACGGTCGGGAAACTACAGGCCGAGCGGGCGTGATCTGTCGCTGGGCGGGCCACAAAGTCCTTATCGGCAGCCGGCGCGGGATTGTGAGCACAATCGAACGCAGGCGATTGGAGCGCGTTGCTACGCTCGCGTCTATGGCTTCAGGCTTCTCCAGACAGCTTGATTTTGTGCGTGATCAGCGGATCGAGACGGTCACGCCGCTGGCGGCCCCCGAGCAGTTGCTTCGCGAGCAGCCGCTGGCGGAGAGCTCAGCTGAGCTCGTGCTGCGAGGCCGCTCAGTTGTAACTGACATCCTCAACCGCGTGGACGACCGCCTGCTGGTGGTCGTGGGGCCGTGCAGCGTCCATGATTCCGAGGCAGCTTCAAGCTACGCCCGGCTGCTCAGCGCGCGAGCGCTGGAGCTGCACGAGGATCTGTGCATCGTCATGCGCGTGTACTTCGAGAAGCCGCGGACGACCACCGGCTGGAAGGGCATGATCAACGACCCGCACCTGGACGGCTCCGGCGATGTGAACGAGGGTCTGCGGCTCGCGCGCAAGCTACTGCTGGAGGTTTTGGAGATCGGGCTTCCAGTCGGCTGCGAGTTCTTGGATCCGATCACGCCGCAGTACATCGCCGACACGGTGAGCTGGGGGGCCATCGGCGCCCGCACGACGGAGAGCCAGATCCATCGCCAGCTGGCCTCCGGCCTGTCGATGCCCGTGGGGTTCAAGAACGGGACAGACGGCGACGTCGGCGTCGCCGTCGATGCCGTTCGTGCTGCTGCCGTGCCCCATTCCTTCGCCGGCATCGACGTGCTCGGCACGCCGGCAATCCTGCATACGCGAGGGAACCCCGACTGCCACTTGATTCTGCGCGGCGGGCGCGGCGCGCCGAACTACTCGGCCGAGTCAGTGGCAGACGCGGTGTCGCGGCTGCGGGCCGTCGGCCTCCCCGAGCGTGTCGTCGTCGATGCCTCTCACGACAACAGCGGCAAGGACCACGAGCTCCAGCCGGCGGTAGCTGGAGACATCGCCGCGCAGATCGCCGCCGGCAGCGAGGCGCTCGTCGGCGTGATGTTGGAGTCGTTCCTCGTCGCCGGGCGTCAGGATCTCGCCGCCGGTCAAGAGCCCACGTACGGGCAGTCGATCACCGATGCGTGCATGGCCTGGAAGACAACCGTCGACGTGCTTGATGAGTTGGCGGCGGCCGTGCGCCGGCGCCGTGGCGCCGGCTGTCGCACGGCGATCTAAACCGCACGAGTAGGCGAACTCACGGCGGCGCGGCGGATGCGCCGGCTGGCCACCGGCCCGTCGCCCGGCGGTTCCACGCCCGCTCGACCTGACGCATCAGGGCCGGGTAGACGATCAGCTGCCGGAACGGCGCGATCGCGGCCATGTATGCATGCCCGAGTGTCCCCCGAGGCTTTACGTATATCGCCATATACCCTCGATAGAAGCCGTCGCCCTGCTCGACCCACGACAGGTGCATGACAGCATGGACGGTCTGGTTTGAAAGCTCAGCCGCCCACTCGACGTCGGTGCGGTACAGCGGGGTGAAAAGCCTTGACCGAAGACCCGAGTCCGCTGCCGTGTTGCGCAGATTCTCCGGCAGCCGTGCGCTCAGCGTCGTCTCGGTGTCCGCCGGAATGACAAGCGGGTGCGGCGTGTCATCCCACCCGAGCCACCGGCCGAGGCGATTGCGAACGGCAATCAACACACGGGTGGGGCGCGAAGCCGAGTCCGCGAGATCGAGCGACGCCATCACCTCGAGCAACGTCGCGAAGTCCGCTGCTGCGCCCTGCGCCGGCAGCGCCCAGACATCCTCCAGCCTGAAGTCCGGTGTCAGCTCGGAGATCCGCCAGGCTTGTGTTTCGTGCTCGCTGTTGGCGATCCTCAAGCTCAGCTCCGATCGCGTCTCGCCTCCCATGCAAAGTAACATACATGCATGCATGTATCAACGCAACCGACCAATCGCCGACCGAGCGGTGTGGCCTCCGCAGACGGTCGCCGTCCGACGCAGGCCGAGCGAAGCGCGCGCACCCGTGACGCTCTGCTCGAGTCCGCCGCGAGGGGCCTCTCCCGCTACGGCTACGGCAACCTCATACTCGAGCAGGTGGCCAGCGAGGCCGGCTACACCCGCGGAGCGCTTTATCACCAATTCAAAGACAAGGAAGATCTTGCGCTGGCGGTAATCGATTGGGTCGATCAGACATGGCGGCAGGAGGTCGGCCGGCTCATCGAGCGACAGCCCGATCCGGTCCTCGCGCTGATCCTCCTGGCACGCGGCCACGCGGTCTACTGTCGGCGCGACGTAGCACGGGTGGCAATGGCGCTGAGGATCGAGTTCAGCGGTCAGGATCATGCTGTTGGGCGCCGCCTTGAACGCGTGTCCGAGAGCCTCGTCAAGCGCTGCGCTCGCCTCATCGGCGCCGGGCGCAGAGCCGGAACGATCCCGGCCGGCCCGCCCGCCCGCGCAGTCGCACTCGCGTTCATCGGCGCCCTGGAAGGCAGTGTCATCCAACTCGCCGGGCAGGCGCCGCACGATGAGCTACTGGCGGCTCGCGCCGCCGCCGGCGTGCTGGGACTGCCCGGCGTGCCGGCGTGTGCGCGACTGGTCTAGCAGACACCAAGGCCGAGGTTGCGTTGGTCCTTATGCGGCATCCCTATTCCGCATTGGACACCCTCGGTGCCGGGGCTATGGGCGGTTATAACCCACCTACCTCGAACCTTGCGAAGCATCGCCAGAGCCGAGTCGCCCTCGTTTCCGAAGTACAGCGTGAAGGCTGCCGAGGCCCACGGCCCGACGGTCGAGATCCGGATGTCGCTGACGTGAACCGGCTTCGTTGGCTCCGCGCGCTGGGCGTCCTGCGCAGCGCTAACGATCGCGTGTCGTTCACCGCGAGATGGGCCTCGCCATGCCATTGCCGCGGCAGGCACCAGCAGAATCAGGACGATCGATGCGACGAGTGAGCTTCTGAACGAGCGGATCGCTCATCACCTCCTAGGTGGTAGCGGACCAGGACACTGTAACGCCGCCCGGGAGTGCTGGGAGAGGAGCGCAGTGCGCTTGCCCGTTGGACTATGTCAAATCCAATTTTCACAACAGTTCACACCAACGCCTCGCGTTTGGAGTTCGCCGGAGCCATCGGCGCGCAAACTATCGACGGAGGTTCCAAATTAGCCTGCGGTTGAGACCGTTGCCCTGCTGGCCGTCTCCGAAGGCTTCGAGCGCCTGCACAGAAAGTGGCCGTCGCAGCCGGTTGAAGACGGGATAGATAGATTCGAACGCGCGACGAGCTCGATAATCGGCCGCGTCTGTTTCGGGGCTGACGGCGACAGGTTCAGTGAACACCGAGGTGGCCGCGCGGGAGGCGTTGCGCCTATATCCACCCACCTGACTGCTGGCACGAAAGCTGCTTCGTCGGCAGACGATTCGTGGCAGAGAGTTCGACGAGGGGCACGTCTTCTATATGAGCTCCTTCATAACCGCACGAAACGGTACGTATTACGAGTACCCGAATGCCTTTGTGCCGAGCCGCTGGCACAGTGAGCAGTTCAAGAAGCAGCTGCCGCGCTACGCCTATTTCCGTCGTCCAGCCAGAGCGGGTCCGACTGAGCAGCCAGCGAGGCTCCGCCTCATCAACCTCACGCTAGTGCGAGACGCCTGGTAGCAACGCAACGTAGCCCAGATTTGTGAGGGAGAACCACGATCCGATGACATCAGCCAACGCCAACGGACTCGAGCGCTTGCAACGCTCGTCGTGCAACAAGGGCATAACCCCGGTCCTGGGCGGAGGCGAGCGCCTGCTCGAGCAGCATTGATGCTCTGTCGCGATCCCCCCTTTCGCCACGCGCGGCGAGCATGCTTCCCCACCCGAGTTGTGTCTTCGCGAGAGCCCAGGCTGCTCCGATCCGTTCGTGGGTGGCTGCTGCCTGGGAGAAGTAGGCCTCAGCCTCCTGGAAGCGATCCAGCGTGGTGGCCAGCAGGCCGAGGTAGTAACCGACTTCGGGATAGACGGTCGTCTCGATAAAGCAGATCTGGCCGACGAACGGGCTGAGCCTCTCGAGCACGGGCCTGGCCGCGTCGGTCCAGCCGACCTCGGCCACGGCGTATGCGAGGCTGGTCATCGTGATCAGCCAGATCAGATCCCTGGGTATCGACGGGAAGCCATCGGCGACGAACGGCTCCAGGACGGCTCGCGCCTCCTCGGGCCGGTCGAGGTCGCAGTAGGTCCCAGCGAGGAAGGTCGCGAACGCCGGTATCCCCGGGTTCTCGGCGGTCGCCTGGCGGACCAGGTCGACGATCTCCACGGCACGCCCCTGCATGACGCGGATGACGCCGAACTGCCCGGCGAAGAACGCCGCGATGTCGGGCTGACCGGTCGCGCTGCCCAGCTCGACCGCCTCGATCGACAGCCGCTCTGCCTCGTCGAGGTCGCCGGCAAGCATGGCCCGGGTTGCCCTCACGAAGGTCACGTGCATGCGAATGATCGGCTGGCCCAGGCGCTCAGCGATGCTGCGGGCAACCGACAGGGCCTCGTCGGCTTCGGTCACGATGCCGGCCTGATAGCACGCGAAGCATCGTTGCAACGCACTCCAGAACTGAAGCACCGGATCGCCGATGCTGCGGGCGGCCTCGAAGCCCTCGCCGGTGAGCGAGAGGAGCTCGGGGAGGGTCTCCGGGGCGGTGGTCGCCGGGCTGGTGTGATTGATCACCTCGACCAAGACGGCCGGGTCGTCGACGTTTCTCGCCATGGCCACCGCCTGGTGCATGAGGTCCCTGCGACGTGCGAGGTCTGCGCCGTACGTCAACTCCGAGGCGAGCAGCGCGAGCAGGCGCGCACGATCGGCCGACTCGGTGCCTTCCAGCGCGTCGCTTGCGGCCTCCAGCCCGGCCACGCGCTCGGCGTCGACGACCCCGGCGACGCTGAAGAACCCCCGGTTGTTGGCAAGGGCGGCGGCGGCGAGCAGCTCGGTATCGCCGAGATCCTGCGCAAGATGGGCGGCATCCAGCAACGTCTCACGGTAGGCAGCGTCGCCCGTCTGGCGCTGGGCGACACCAAGACCCAGCAGCAGCGCGCCGCGCATCCGCTTCGCATCGAGGTGGCGTTGCTCGAGCAGAGCCAGCGCCTGGGAGTACCGGCGCAGCGCCTCGCCGGGTGCGAGCCGGGCGAGCGCCTCGTCGCCGGCAGCGCGAGCGTAGCCGATGGCCTTCTCGGCCTCCTCCGGGACGATCGCCTCGGCCCAGTGATAGGCGAGCTCGCCGAGCCGACCCTGGGTCCGTCCCCGGCACTGAGCCTCGATTGCCTCGGCGATCCGACGGTGCAGCCGAGCTCGGCGGGCAGGCGCGAGCGATTCATACAACGTGTACTCGATCAGGGCATGTACGAAGGTGCAGCGGTTGCCGTCGACGTTGTCGATCAGGGTGGCCGCGGCCGCCCTGTCCATGACGTCGAGGAGCGTGTCTTCGTCGAGCTCGGTCACGGCAGCCAACAGCGAGAGATCGAAGTCTCGCCCGATCACCGACGCTGTTGCGAGGACCTTCGCTCCTGGCTCCCCCAACCGCTCGACACGTCTGGCGATCACCTCGCGCACGCTCACCGGCAGCCCGTGGCTGCGCAGATCGGAGGAGCGCACCCAGCGGCCGTCCTCCTGGTAGAGGCCGCCCGTCTCGGTGAGGTGGCGCAGGAGCTCGCCCACGAAGAAGGGGTTGCCGTCAGTCTCGGCCATGAGCTGATCTCGCAGCGACAGGCCATCCTGGCCCATCTGCTGGCCGGCCTCCCCTTCCATCATCGCCAGGAGCTCGAGCTCGTCGAGTCCCCGAAGCGCAAAGCGCGAGGTCGCAGGCTCTCGATGAAGCGCTCCGAGCAGGTCGGCCAAAGGGCCTCCAGCAGCGACGTCTGACTCCCGGAACGTGCCAATCATCAACAGCCGCATCGGCTCGCCTGCCGCGACGACGTGCCGGAGCAGCTGCAGGCTGGGTGCATCGACCCACTGCAGGTCATCCAGAACCAAAACGACGGTCGCGAGCTCGCCGGCCGCGCGTAGCGTGCTCGTCACGGCGCTGAACAGGATATGGCGCGCCGCCTCCGGGTCACTCGTGGGCCGGCTGTCGGACGCACCGAGTTGGGAGCCCAACGCTGGGGCCAAGCGGACCAGCGAGCCCGCGTAGGGCTCAAGTGACTCGAGCAGGCTCTGCGGCGCGTGGGTGACAAGATGGGTGAGTGCTTCGTTCCACGGGCCGTAGGGGACGCCGAGATCCTCTTCAGCGCGGCCGTACAGCACGATCGCCCCCTCTTCGTGGGCGCTCTGGACACACTGCGAGGCGAGGGTCGTCTTGCCGATACCCGGCTCCCCACCGATCAGCACGAGGTGGTGACGCGCCTCACGCGCCACCGTCCTGACCGTGTCGTCAAGCATCGCGCGCTCACCGGCCCGCCCTACGAATCCGACAGCGTCAGACACACGGCAGCGTTCGGGAAGGGGAACCACTCCGCTGGCGTCAGCCGGCGCCCACCTGACCTCGACGGTCGCCACCGGCTCTGGCAGACCCTTGAGCTCGAGCTCCCCCTTGGAGGCGAATTGCTGGCGGGCTCGGCGACCGGCCGTGAGCTGGACGAGCTGCGTAGCGAGGATCTGGTCGCCCTCGGCGGCAGCGCACAGGCGCGCGGCTTGGACGACGGCGTCACCGAAGTAATCCCCTTCCTCTTGTGTGACCTCTCCGAGAGACAATCCGACGCGGATCGACAGGGGCTCCGGTGCCCGCTTGTTGTGCAGCTCGATCGCCTGTTGCATCGCCTCGGCGCAGTTGAGCGCGCCGCTGGTGATCGAGAACACCACCATCAGCCCGTCGCCGAGATTCTTGACCTCTTGGCCGCCGTGCGCCTCGATGGCGCTTCGTAGCAAGGCGAAGTGTGTGCCACGCAACTGGTCGGCGACCTCGGGGTCGAGCCGCGAAGACAGCTCGGTGGAGCCCACCAAGTCGGTAAATACCGCTGTCACTACTTGGGTCTCGGCCATGGTGACTTTCTGACCGGAAGCCTACACGGGCGGCTCGATCTCGGATCGGTGCGTGATCGAGCATCGCCTGCTGTCCGGATCTCCGGATCTCCGGATCTCCGATGCGTTCGGGAGATTCGCATCGCGGTCTCAAGCGAAGAGTGGACCCGAGGCGTAGGATGACCTGCAGTCGAGTAACGAGCGAAGGAGTCTCGATGACCGCGGACGCGCAATATCGCAACGACGCACCCACACAAGTCGACGTGATCGTTGTCGGGGCCGGGCTTGCGGGGTTGACCGCGGCAACGAACCTGAAGAGAGGGGGCGCGTCGGTGACGGTGCTCGAGGCGCGCGACCGCGTCGGCGGGCGCACGCTCAATCATGTACTGCCTGGCGGCGAAGTGGTCGATGCCGGCGGCGAGTATGTCGGCCCGACCCAGGACCACATCCTCGGTCTTCTCAAGGAACTCAAGATCGAAACGTTCCTCGACTACACCGGACGCGAAGACCTGTACATCGCCGGCGGCGCGCTCACTCGCTGGGACCCCAACGAACACCTTCTTCCGAAGCCACTGGAACCCTACGTACCGGTCATCGGAGAACTCCAGAAACTCTCGGAAACGGTGGACCCCGAAAAGCCATGGAACGCGCCGGACGCCCAGCTGTGGGACAGCCAGACGGTGCAGACGTGGATCGTCGAGAACAGCGCGCGGCTCGCGGTCGACCCGACGGGGGCGATCGAGTTCGTCGAGATCTTCTTCAACTCCGCATTCGCCGGGCGGGCGATGGATATCTCGCTGCTGTTCCTGCTGGCGCAGATCGCCGGCTTCGGCAACAAGTCAGAGAAGGGCACGCTCGTGCGCGCCATAACGAGCAAGGACGGCGCCCAGGAACTACGCATCGTGGACGGCAGCCAAGGCGTCTCGCGCAAGCTCGCAGAGGCGCTGGGGACGAGCGTCGTGCTCAGCACCCCGGTCCGCAGGATCGAGCAGGCCGACTCCCTCGTGACGGTCACCTCCGACGACCCCGCCGTCTCCTGGACGGCGAAGCACGCGATCGTGGCCGTGCCGCCGCCGCTCGCGGTCGAGATCGAATGGCAGCCGCTGCTGCCCGCCGCGCACGACACGGTGCGACGCCGGATGGCGCTGGGTACGCTCGCCAAGTGTCAGGCGGTATACGACACGCCGTTCTGGGAAAAAGAAGGCCTCTCCGGGTTCGCGATCAAACAGGCCGGCACCGTCAAGGAGATGTTCGACAACACGCCGCCGGGCAAGACGCCCGGGGTCCTGAACGGTTTCGTCGGAGGGCACGCCTGGCGAGCATGGCAGGGCCTCACCGACATGGAACGCCGCGAAGCCGTGCTCGCCGACTTCGTAGAAGCGTTCGGCGTAGCTGCCGCGAAGCCGGTCGCCTACATCGAGCAGGATTGGACCCGCGAGCGCTGGACGAGAGGATGCCCTGTGTCGGCGCTCGAGCCCGGCGTGATAACCGACTTCCTACCGGTGCTGACTCAGTCGTTCGAACTGGTGCATTGGGCCGGTACCGAGACCGCTGCTTTTTGGAACGGGTTCATGGACGGCGCCGTGAGCTCCGGGGCACGCGCAGCCGAAGAGGTGCTCACAAAGCTCCGAGACGCGTAACCCCTCCCAGCCGCGAGCAGTAGGGTGCAGCTCATCGACGCTGCGTGTTACAAGTCGTATCCCGTTGGTCAGTTTCCACCGCGATTGCGAAAGTTTGGAGATCATGGATTCCGATCGTCTGAAAACCATTCCGCTGTTCTCGTCGCTGTCCGATAAGGCTCTCGACACGGTGAGCGTTTTCTCGAGCGAGACGTCGGTGTCTACCGGCAAGCGGCTCGTGCACGAAGGCGATTACTCGTACGACTTGATCGTCATCGAGACCGGCACTGCCGATGTGATCAAGGGTGGCGAGGTCATCGGTTCATTGGGCCCGGGCGACGTCTTTGGGGAGATGGGCATGCTCTCCGGCGCCAGGCGCATGGCCGACGTCATCGCAACCTCCCCAATGCGCCTGATCACCCTCAGCAAATGGGATCTGAGGCGCATCTCCACTGAGGTCGGCGATCAACTGCGTTCGCTCGTCGAGCAGCGCCAAAAGCCCGACGAGGAGCGCGCTTAGCCTTCCTAGCCATCTTGACCCCGGCCAGGTGCGGCTATGCCGCCTTCAGGAAGCGCCGTAGCGCCTCGCGGATGACCTCGGAGGTTGTGGTGCCCTCAGCCTTCGCACGCTCGAGCAACTGGTCGCGCAGCTCGGGGTCCAGCCTGACGGACTCGACGCTTGCGGGCGCTGAACCTAGCGAGGGTCGTCCGCGCTTGCCCCTGCGGGCCAGAAGCGTGTCTACGTCGTAGCCCGAGTCGGCCTCTGCCGCCAGCAGCTCAACCTCCCTGTCGGTGATCGGCTTGCCTGAGCGGGTGTGGCCATATACACGGTCTTGACTCACGGCTCGATCAACCTCCTGAACTTGGCGCGCATCCTCATTGCGTGGATCGCCAGCTGGGCGTCCTCGATCGTGACGAGGACCACCACCTCGAGCAGGTTCCCAGCACGATCCGGGCCGATGACGAACCACCGGTCTGGGTCCTCTCCGACATCCTCGATGGCGAGCGCATGGTCAGTGGCGTGGCGGATGTCTGCGTCGGCGACGCCATGCTTGCGAGCCGACGGATGGATCTCCACGAGGACTTAGTGTACTACGAAAATCGTCTTTCATCACATCCCCCCTCCTGTCGCTGAAGGCGTTGTGCCCGCCCCATGACCTCCTGCTTGCAAAGCGCCCCATCCCGGGCCGTGTTTAGCGACGAATGATGCCGATTTGCAGGATGTTTCGGGCACCCACGCCGCTTGAGATCGGTCCGGATGCACGTCGTTTGTCGGCGATTGTCACAGCGGTCGGGTTGGGCCGGTCAGGCGGTGATTCCGCGGATGTCGAGCTTGGCGACTAGCTCGGGATCGTTGAATATGTCGATCGCTACCGCGCGATCGCCGACGACTGTGAACGCCAGCACCGCGAACGGCTGCTGGCCATCGAAGGCGACCACACCGGCGGCGCCGTTGACGAGCGCCGGGCGGACGTACGGCGCGAAACGCCGCGCGCTCATCGCGCCGGCCGCAACCCGCGTGGCGCCGTGCAGCTCGTGCGGGTCGCCGTCGCGGCGGTGGGCGCGGAGCACGACGTCCGGGGCGAGCACCGCCGCCAGCGCGTGCAGGTCGCCGTCCCGGGCTGCGGCGAAGTAGGCGTCGACAACTGCCTGCTGGCGGGTCAGGTCCGGGTCCGGCACCGGCACCGTCTCCTGGACGCGGCGGCGGGCGCGGCTGGCGAGCTGCCGGGTCGCCTCCGGGGAGCGCTCGACCATCGCCGCGATCTCATCGAACGGCACCGCGAACATGTCGTGCAGCACGAACGCGAGCCGCTCGGCTGGGCTGAGCGTGTCCAGCACGACCTGTAGCGCGATCCCGACCGCGTCGGCCAGCAATACCTCGTGCTCAGGATCAGTCCCGCCCGCCGGGTCGTCGATGATCGGCTCCGGCCGCCAACTGTCGAGCGGCTGTTCGCCGCGGGTCCGTCGGGAGCGCAGGATGTTCAGGCAGATCCGGGCGACGACCGTCGTTAGCCACCGCTCGAGGCTGTCGATCTGCCGGGCGTCGGTCCGTGCCAGCCGCAGCCACGCATCCTGCACGGCGTCCTCGGCGTCGCTCAACGAGCCGAGGATCCGGTAGGCGACCGCGCACAGCTGCGGGCGCTGGCGCTCGAAGTTCTCGGCCAGCTCGTATTTGTCCATCGCTGTCACATCGTCGCGGTCTTGCGGGTCATGTTGGGTAGACCCGCGAACCCCAACCGATGTGACAGGAGTTGCCCATGGCACGCATCCAGACAGTCCCGAAGCGCAAGGCCGGGCCGATGGTCAGGCTCGTCTACAGGCTCGGACCGAGGATGATGAAGAAGCTGGCCGGCCGCGAGCCGCAGGCTGGGAGCGGGATGGAGCCGATGGAGATCTGGGCCTACCAGCCGAAGATGATGATAGGGATGGGCAAGTTCAACCAGGCGGTCCGCAAGGGGAAGTCCGTGGATGAGCGGCTCAAGAATCTGCTCGAGCTCAAGGGCGCGCAGATGATCGGGTGCGAGTTCTGCGTCGACCTCGGCTCGCAGATCTGCCGCCACTCCGGCTTGTCCGACGAGGAGCTGCTGGCCTTGCCACGCTACCGCCAGAGTGAACTCTTCACCGAGCGCGAGACGCTCGCGCTCGACTACACGGTCGCCGTGATGCGCACACCGGTCGAGGTCACCGACGAGCTCTTCGCCCGCATGAAGGAGCACTTCAGCGAGAAACAGCTCGTCGAGATCACCGCGCACCTGACAGTCGTCAACCTCGACCGCTTCAACGCCGCGTTCGGGATCCGCTCGGCCGGGTTCAGCCAGGGAATGGTATGCGTGCCACCAGACCGACCCAACGACCACCCGGCACTGGCGAGCATCGCATAGTGCAGGGCGAGCGGGAGGCCGAGCTCGCCGGATCTTGGTCGGGGGCCAGATGAGCGAGCTGCTGGCGCGCGAGCGGCTGGCCTTCACCGAGGAGCAGGCGACGGCGTTTGCGCCCGAGCTGACGGCCACGGACAATATGCGCGAGGCGGTGGTCATCTCCAACTGCAATCGCACCGAGGTCTACCTCGTGGTCGGCGATCCCGTGGCAGCCGAGTCCGACGTGCTCGTCCTGCTCGCGGGCCGCACCTGCATCCGCCCGACTGAACTCGCCGAGGCGATCTACTCGCAGCGCAACTGCGATGCGGCGCGCCACCTCTACCGCGTGACCTCGAGCCCGGAGTCGATGATCGTCGGCGAGGCGGAAATCCAGGGCCAGGTCCGACCCGCCCACCACGCGGCGCTGTAGGCAGGGTGCACCGAACCGATGCTCAACCGCCTGTTCGCCGCGGCGCTGACCAGCGGCAAGCGCGTGCGGAGCGAGACGGCGATCGGGTCTAGCCGGGTGAGCGTGCCCTCGGTCGCCGTCAACCTCGCGCTGGAGGTGCTGGGGGGCCTGACAGACACCGCCACGTGGTCGTGCTGGGGGCCGGGGAGACGAGCGAGCTGACCGCGCGCGCCCTCTCCGAGCAGGGGGCGGGGACGATCTTCCTCGCCAACCGCCACGCCGACCGCGCACTCAGCCCTCGCCCGGCGCTTCGGCGGCTCCGCGGTGGGCCTCGAGAAGCTGCCGAGCAGCTCGCGCTGGCGGACATCGTCCTCGGCTCGACCTCCTCCCCCAACCCGATCGTGGGGCGGGAGGATCTCGAGCTCGTGATGGCGGCCGCGGCGAGGAGCCGCTGCTCCTGATCGACATCGCCGTCCCCCGAGACGTGGAGGAGTCCTGCGGAGAGGTGGGGGGGTGAGCCTCTACGACATCGACGACCTCCAGGCGAACGTCGCACGCAACCTCTCCATCCGCGCCGAGGAGATCCCGCGGGCGAGCGAGATCATCGAGGAGGAGATCTGCCGTTTCGCGCGCTGGCTCGACCAGATCGACGCGCTGCCCACGGTGGCGGCGCTCCGGGAACGCGGCGACGCGATCGTCGAGCAGGTGCTCGCGAAGAACTCCGACCGCTGGGAGTAGGCCTCGCCGCAGGACCTCGCCCGCGTGCAGGAGATCGCCCGCGCCGTGATGAGCCGGCTGGTCCACGAGCCGACGATCCGCCTGCGCAGCCTCAGCGAGGAGCGCGCGCATGCGAGCCTGGAGATCGCGCGCGAGCTGTTCGGGCTGCACGAGGAGGGCCAGGCGCAGGGCACGCCCGCCGAGCTCGCGGAAGTGCACGACCTGCAAAGCCGCCACGACCGGTTCCGCCGGCCGCGCTGATGCGGATCGGGGCGCGGGGGCGCGCGCTCGCCCTCGCCCTCGCGGGGAGGTGGCGTCTCGGTCGAGGTCCCCTTCGACGATGAGGGCTAGCTGTACGAGATACTCCAGCGGGCGGTCCGACACCCGTTCCGATCGCATTCGATGGCTTGAGTGGAGAAAGGCGGTCGAGCTTTCAGCAGAGGGGGCGAGTTCTGTCAAGGACGGGCCGTCAGGCCCCGCCACCGCAGGCGGCCCGCGCAGGGGCGGCCTTGACAGCTTCCGACCCCGGAGCTACAGGCAACACGGGCTGTGATGCCGGCGCCAGCAGAGCTGTACGAAGCGCGAACGTGTCACCCATAAACGTCGCCGGTATGCGTGCCGGGCAACACCGCGGTAGCACTCGTCGTTGGTCCGCGACTTACTGTGAAGTCGTTGCCAACCCTGCGTCCTCACGCGGCACGTCGGGAGAACGGGTCACTGTCCGCCCGCGTAAGCGGGGGGGGGCGTGAAGGCTCGTCCCTAATCGTCTGGCGCCGCACTTCTATATCGCAGCTGGAAGACTCAGCCGCGATTGTTGGCGGCACCTTATGCGCGAGATCCTTCTCTTTGATCCGTATCTGGGCCTGAACCCGCATCGCGGGATAGGCGACTAGGCGCAACGCTACAAGTGACACAGCCAGCACGGCGGCAGGCCAAACACACCAGGCCCCGACGGCCAACAATGCGATCGGCAGGTTGCTGGCGAGCTTCGCCGGCGGCGACCAGTTCAGCCGCCAAACCGTCTCGTCAATCGCGTAGAAGTGATCAGGTGACCACAAGCCGAAGCGCAGGAACTGGCTCGTGAGGAACTGGTCGACGACCCCAAACTGGAGCCAGACCAGCCCCGCCACCACGACTGTTACCACGCTGTGGTCCACCGCGAGAACGCCTGCCACGACGAAGGTCGTCGCGAGCCGATCGGCCAAGCCATCTAGTTGCGCACCCAAAACCGTCTCAGCACGTTTCGAGCGAGCAACAAAGCCATCCAAGAAGTCCGCGCCCATGCTCATGCCCAGCGCAATCAACAGCCACTCGTGAGAGCGCCAGACGATCGCCAAGATGAATACCGCGCTGGTGATCACAGCGCGACCCACCGTCAAGCCGGTCGCCAATGTCCACGACTTCTCCCTGAACTCGTCCGCGGCGCGGCGTGTACGCCGCCCGAACAGAGTCGCCATCAGCCGCCCCACACTCATGACGGCCTAAATGTCGCCGCGACGCATCCAGTCACCGGCGCTCCCTGTGGTGCGCCTAATCGAGCCTCTGATTCGCCCGGTGACATCGCCTATCGCATCATGCACTTCTGACCGTACGCTTTCTAGCTCGGCGTCGGAGCCGAGCCCGACGAATGTCGGAGGGGTTTCAGCGGAGTCGAAGTACAGAGCCGGCGGCACCTTGTACTCTCGCCGTACGCGTCCACGCTGGCCGAGCAGCATGCGACGCGTCGGTCGCGAGAGTCCCTCGGCCCGCTCCAGCATCTCGTCGCGGATCGCCTGCGCACATTCCCCAGCTGGGCCCGAATGTGTCTCACTCCGCGCTATGTTCGCCGTCTGCGGCCATCTCCCTGCCGGTGAATGCCAGGAAAAGTTGCGCTCAAACCCGCCTCCCTGCGCGCGGTCGCCGATGCGTTGCTCCCGAGGATGCCAAACCCAGTGCCGCGTAACCATCAGCATCGCCCACACTCCGAACGACAAACCGACGAGCGCCCAAAGCGCGATGTGCGACCCGTGCTCGTGTTGCCCAACGAGCAAGACACCACCCGCGGCAAGTGCTAGCACTGCGGGCAGCAGGGCGCTGAGGCGCAGGCCGTAGAGCATCGCGAAGGCGACGCGGCTCGGCACTACCTGCGAGAAATATGCGACCAGTGCTGTTGGGGCTCCCAGCAGCAGCACGACCAGCACTGAGCTGTCCGGCGGCCCATGATGTTTGAATCCACCATTCGTCTTCCAGGTGACCGCTACGAAGAGCAGCGCCAAGAACGCCAGCCAACCCGTCAACAACGCAGGACGGACTAGCGTCTCTATTCGAGGGCGGATATCGAAATACGCGTACGCCGCTGCCGGTTTGGCCCTTTGTGCCGTGGCGTAGAGATGAGCTCGCTGCGAGCTGGCCAGAACCAAATCCAGCTCCGGTGCACGCTCATCGTCGTCCGTGGATTTGGAATTTGATACCAGCCGTGCCCTGGTGATGTGCAGACCGGCTGGTGCCTCAAGCTCGCAATGGTAGCTGCCTCCGTCGCCCACCCGTACGCGTATCGCCAGCGGCTTGGATTGCCATCCCAAGCCGCGCGCGATGCTCCTTAGCAGCGACGCCGGCTGGGCCAGCAGCGGTAGCGCGAGCGTCGCGGAGGCCGCTACATCTTGCTGGCCGGCAGCAAGATGTATCCGTTCAACGCCGCCTGCGACAAGCGTGAAATCCAGCGTATCGGGACCGTCAACGTCGAATCCGCTGCGGGGTTTGATCTCGACCACGTATTGTCCGGCGGGGGCGTGCTCGAATGCGACTGCGCTATTGGGCCGAAGACGTATGGTGCGACGGGCTCCGTTGGGCCCAGTGACCCTGGCCAGCGCACAAGCCACACTTACACCCCCTGACCTGACCCGGTCCGTTACGACCCTGCCCACCGTCGAGAACACGATCCGTCCGCCGTCGTCCTCTGCTTGCCGACGATGACTTGCCTGCCACGCGATCGAGTCCGACGTATCAGGGGTTCGCTGCCTGACCCATCGCGCGAAGTGGCCGAGTCGCGCCGGAAGACGATCGTGTGTCGCGGGAACCACGTACGAGCTGTACGACAACTTGATGATTCGACGGCCGGTGACTCCTTGTTGGTAAAAGGCGAAGACGACGAATCCGCGTGCAAGCTCATAGGCCAGGCTCATAAACACCTCGTGTGCTGCGAGGCTGCTGCGCCACCTCTGATCATCAGTGCGCTCGCCGTTCATTGACCCGAGCTCCGCGCAAAGGCCTAAAGCGTCAGCCGGCTCGCCCGCGACGATCGCGCCCAGCACTTGTCTGGTACGTGCCGGCATGAATTGCCGCCGACACGGAAACAGCTTGCCTGTGACCGCGTAGTTGCCAAGGCTGATCAACATGCCTTGCGCGATCGGAACCGACCCGCTGCGCGAGAGAAGCGAAACGGCGAAGTTGGCCTCGTCGCGAAGACTGAACTCGCGCAGGCGCCACTTGTTGACGAACGTGATCGGTACGGGGAGCCCGCCCGACGGGGACGCCACGGGCTCGAGTCGCCGAGCGAGGTCAGGTAGCTCGAAGTCGACGCTTTGCTGTCGCGTGAGCACGCGCTCGTCGTCGCCGGCAAATTGGAAGCTATCGACGCGTCGCGCTACCCAGGCATCCCAATCCGAAATGAGCGCCAAGGCTCCCGCACCAAGCAATAGCTGGGCAGGTGTCAGCCCTAATGTCTTGGCTTGCCCTCTGTAAGGTCCGCTCACGCCCGAGATCCCGCGATGCCGAAGTGCGTTGCACGGATATATTCGAACTACCGGGCGTAAATCCTGCGGGGTCCCTCGATGTCACCCTGCGCGGTAATTCGCGGAATTCTGGCATACGATATCGGCGTGGCCCGAAGACCCGCATGGTGGCACATGCTCCTAGCCCCGAGAAAGAGTGCTTGCTCGGCTCGTGCGCCAGGCCCCGGCGAGCAGTTCGCCGAGCCGAACCCTGGCGCTGTCGAAGCCATACTCGATCAGCTCAAGCACTGGCTTGAGGATGAATACAGGCGAGCGGATTCTCTGAGCCAGCGGGCTGCATGGCTACTCGGGTTCTGCGCTCGTGGCCATGTCCACGGATGGGTTTCCGGCTCCCCAGGCACGCGGCGTCGTCTACCTCGTGCACTTCTCCGGGCGCACCAAGCAAAACCGTCAGCACTATCTCGGCTTCTCCAGCAATCTGGAACGCCGATACCGCCAACATCGGCTCGGCTGGGGCGCAAACGAGACCAAGAAGGCAATCGCGGAAGGCCTAAAGCTCACAGTCGCACAGACATGGGATGGAACTCCCACTCTCGAGCGACGTCTGAAGGAATGGAGCAGAGCCGGCAAGAAGGGCTTCTCCGGTATCTGCCCCTTGTGTGGCGGTAACGACGAGTTGCCGCCAGACCTCGCACGGGACTTGGGCAGGCCGTCTATGCGGGTGTACCGCTCAGAGTCACGATCGACGTAAGAGCGCCGCGGAGCGTCGCCTGATTGCGTAGCTGCCGCTACCCGAGCGCCGGTGCAAAATCCAGCCGAGACGGGACGACGGCGATTGGCCGGCACGCCAAATCACCTTCGCCGGTAAGCGTTTCGACGCGATGAGCATCCACGAGTGGCGACAAAAATTAATCGAGCCACGGTAGCTGAACGAACGCACTTGCGACAGCATGTGTACGATGCGTGCATGAACGGTCCGAATCCCGATATCCAGGAGTTGGCCGAACTCGGCCGACGGGCGATCGATGCGATCGCCAAGGGAGGCGGGGAAGCGGAGATGCAGGCCTTCTTCGATCACGCGAACGGGCATGTCCCGCGCGATGAACCAAACGACCCCGTGCGGCACGAGGCACTCGCCCAGGTTAATTCGCTTGAAATTGAGGCAACGCGCTTCCTGTCGACGTTGAAGCACGGCGACCGCATTCCAGCGGATGAGCTGGAGCAGTTTCGCAAGGGTGTTAATGACATAGCGATCGCGAGCGTCCGCGACAGTTTGCCTCCCCCTGAGGACATCGTTTAGGGCATAGTCCATGACTTCGATGCCAACATCGGGGAAGAAGACTCCGCCCCGAGCTGGCTCCCCTTGCTTTCAGCGCCAGCCATCGCTATGCGCAAACCATCGTCACCGACGGATACTCCGCCATGGGAGTCAGACGCGATGCTGAGTGCCGCGAGCGGCTGGACCGGCATGTACGCGCCGCCGCGCCGTACCAGACCAAGATCTACCGCGGCTTCTGACCTCAAGCTAGTCGGTACGCGAAGAGGCACCGTAGATGTCTCAAGCATGAGCCCATGAGGGGTTCGAACGACCGCTCGATTCCGCCCGAGGTAGCGGACGACCTGGCCCACCCCAGCCAGGCTCGCGGCAGGATTCGAGCCTACCCCGGCAAGGACGTGACCATAGTCAGACTCGAGCAAGGAACCAGACCGACCTGCGCCGAGGTCATGGAATGCCATCCATGAGTGGACCGCGCCGCGCTGGCGCTCGGGCCCACGAGCCAGCGATTACGCCGCAGCGCCACCCTCTCGGCTCGCCGACGGGCCTGCGCGGAAATCCCGCCATCCTCTCCGTCTGCCGTCACGGGTGCAAGAGACCGCGCCTTGCCCCCCCGACAGGATCGGCCGCGGATAGCCGACAGAATGCCCTGCGAGCGCCCCAGACGCGCCAGTCACGAGCACCCCTACGACACAGAGAACGAGTTCACCCTGGTGGCACCAGCCCGCTGGACAGCAGCACTTGGCCGTGGATGCCCGTGGATTCCTGCTGATCCCCGCGGATTAGCCCATCCCAGCTCAAGCCACTTGGGGTTTGGGCCAACGACAGACGTTCGCTATCCCAAACGGACCGGTTGGGATAGCGAACGCTATCTCAAAAGATAGCCCATTTGCAGCGGCTTTCCGATGGCGAGACCGGGATTCGAACCCGGGACACCACAATTTTCAGACACCAGCCCGGACGCGGGGTCGAGCGGCGATTTGCAGCGGCTTGCGGGAACGTCGGCCGTGTGGATACCCAGTCAAGTCGGTTGTTGTGGTGTAACGGCAGCTCGTCGGTGAGGGGCTCGCTGCTCAGGCGGCGTTGAGCTTGGCCACCTCCTGCTGGTTTTCGTTGTTGTGGGTGGGGGTGTCCTCGTCGTTCGCTGCGTCGAGTTGGTTCATGCTCTCGGCGGAGAGGTAGCGTCGGCAGACGAGCCACTCGTCGTTCTGCTCGATCAACAGCGCGCCGGCGAGACGGATCACGGACTGGTCGTTGGGGAAGATCCCGACGACGTCAGAGCGTCTGCCGATCTCGCGGTTGACTCGCTCCAAGGGGTTCGTGGAGCGCAGCTTTGGCCAGTGAGCGGCGGGGAACGCGTAGAACGCCAGGAGGTCTTCCTCGGCGTCTTCGAGGAGCCGGCAGACCTTCGGGACCGTCGGGTCGAGTCGTTCGATGACCTGCCCGAGACGTTCGCGTGCTTGCTCGCCGTCCTCGGCCTGGAAGAGCTCCCGCAAAGCGGCGGAGACGAGTCCTCTCTGCGAGGGCCGGCAGTGCTGGTGCATGTTGCGCACGAAGTGAACGGTGCAGCGCTGCCAGGGGCAGGCGAGGACCCGCTCGATCGCGTGCTTGAGACCTTCGTGCTGGTCAGAGACCGCGAGCCGGACGCCCTGCAGGCCACGCGCTCTGAGGGAGCGCAGGAACTCGACCCAGAACGCCTCGGACTCGACCTCGCCGATGTCCAGGCCGATCACCTCGCGCACTCCGGAGTCGTGGACCGCATAGGCGATCACGAGCGCCTTCGAGCGGACGTGCCCGCCGGAGCGGACCTTCACGTGCTTCGCGTCCAGCCACAGATAGGGGTAGGCGCCTTCAAGCGGGCGCTCCCGGAACACGGTGACCTGCTCGTCGAGGGTCCTGCAGAGCGCGGAGACGCGGTCCTTGCTCATCCCGGCGATCCCCAGCTGCTCGACGAGGCGGTCAACCTTGCGGGTCGAGACACCGTTGACATACGCCTCCAGCACGACCGCGACGATCGCCTGCTCAGAACGCCGGCGCGGCTCGAGGAAACTCGGGAAATACGCCGGGCCTTGGCGCTTCTTCGGGATCAACAGCTCGATCTCCCCGACCCGCGTCTCCCACCCCCTCGGCCGGTAGCCGTTGCGGTGCGTCAACCGCTCGCTCGAGACCTGCCCCAGCTCAGCGCCGACCTCAGCGGAGACCTCAGCCTCCATCAGCTCACGAGCGACCAGCGCGACAGCGTCCCGCACGAAATCACCGTGCTCACCCGCCATAACCTTGGCAACGACATCAGCAGTAGTCATCCTCTGCACTTCGGCCATCGTGGTGTCTCCTTCTCATCGATTCCTGGAAGAACCGACGAGTCTGGACGCCGCGGTGGCCGGAACCATCTCCAGCTCAACCGCCGCCCGCTACACCACTTCTACCGACACGACCGGATACCCGCGGATTAACCGCGTTCGGTGCGGCTCGCGGCCACCGCTACGTCTGCGTTGGCCAAATGTCGAGGCTTCAGCGAGCACCGATACGCCGCAAGATCACGCGTCCGTGATAAAGTGCTGCTGGTCTGGGGATCGATTTCTATGGCATCGACATCCGCACTGCTCACACGCCGCGAGGCCGCCGAGATCGGGCGCGTTCCGCTGAACGCGATCGACAAGGCGATCGAGCAAGGCATCGTGAAGCCAAAACGCCGGGCGGGCAAGCCCCTGCTTCCCGCGCACGAAGTCGCGCTCCTCGTCTTGCTGCGACAGATCGACGTAACGCTCCCAAGCAAGGCGAAGGGACGTCTGCGCAGCTGGCTGGCGCACCTGCAGCCCCTTGCGGTGGGCTCGGAGTTCGAGCTGTCTGAGGCGCTTCGGGTAGCGATGACCGAGGACGCGGCACAGACAATCGAGCGTGCCGAGTCCTACGCCCGACTTCGCGACCTCTACGTCGAACACAACCCGGCTGTGATGGGTGGCGAGCCGGTCATCACAGGGACCAGGGTGCCCGTGCGCACAATCGCGAGCCTGATCGAGATGGGCGAGAAGCCCCAGGTACTACGCGAGGACTACCCACACATCCCGGAAGAGGCTTACCCGGTCGCGGTGCTGTGGACTCACGCCAACCCGCGCCGAGGCCGACCCCCTGCGCCATGGGACACCAGCGCAAGGCGTCCCGAGCCCAAGCGCCACATCACACGGGGCACGTGAAGTTCTGGATCGACGAGTGCCTGACCCCGGCGCTCGTCGGCTGTGCCCACTCCCTCGGGCATGAGGCGACATGCACCCGCGACCGAGGTAGGCTTGGCATGCCGGACGACGAGCTGCTCGCACTGGCCGTCAGCGAGGAGTTCGTGTTCGTCACGAACAACCACGCCGACTTCATGGGGCTCTGCGCAAACGCGGAGCTGCACACGGGGCTCGTAGTCCTGCCGCAGCGCCCACGGGACGCCCAGCTCCCGCTCTTCAGCGACGCCATCGCGCACATACTGTGCCGCGCCAGCCAAGATCAGGAAGTTCCGGGCGACTGGATGCTCAACCGCGTAGTCGAAATCGACGAGCAATCCGGAGAGAGTGCAGGGACGCGCTAATACCCGACGATTGATCACCGCCCGAGCGACAGGCGCCGCGTAACCTGTCCGCGTGTGCTCATACGGTGTGGCGGCTATGGGTCTGCCCAGCTATGCGGGCAGTGACGCTGGGCGATTTGCCGAGATCGCTGAAGTCTTCTCGAGCTGCCGCGCAACCTTCCACGATGTTCTGCGGGACACGCAGTGGCAGCCCGCCGCTGGTTCCTCAGCGCTTCAAGACATCGAGACGCTGCTACAGCGCGAGCCCGCATACCCTGACGGTGCCGAGACGAAGATTCCGCGTCTTCTCTACTTCTACTTGCTGGCCGCGAGCGAGCAGCTCGGAGGCGTAGCCGCTCTTTACCGTGCCCATGAGGTCTTGCTTCCGCCAGGACCATTGGTGAGGAACGCGCTTGAGTTCTGCGCGCGCACCAATTGGGTCTTGAGAGCACCAACCCCGGAGGATCGGCTCGCGCGGACCTACCTCGAGGAGTTCCTCAGCTCCCGCGAGGCGGCAAAGACGTCCAGCCAGCTCGTTGGCAGAGACGACGAGCGTTACCTCCAACGCGCAGCCATGCACAAGGACCTCATGCAGGAAGTCGACCGCGCATTCCCGGGAGAACTGAAGTTCGGGAAGGGCGGTCCGACGCTAAAGGGCAACCGCATGCCGAGCCCAGGGACGTGCGTCACGTTGATGTACAACTCCGTGAGTCGGCCGGTAGGAGCCAGCGCGAAGGGCATATACGCCTTCTACTCGAATATCGCGCATCCCACGCTCTACCAGCTGACGGAACTATGGGCTGTGTCCCAAGAAGATGGCCGTGCGAACGTTGTTCCAGCGTACGGCGCCGAGGGCCACGAGAATCAGGTCCGCTTGACGGTCGTTGCATTCTATGAGGTGCTCTCCTACGTGATGAGCTATCACGGCCTCCGACACGTCCGACAGGATCAGCTATCGGACGAACTCGAACAGCTCCTGCCAGGCTTCTTGAAAGGACACCAGCGCTTGTAGGTCAGCGTGCGTCATGCCCGCCCGTGCTGTGATCGGACACCGGAACTCGGCGAAATCAATCCGGTACGGTGCCCGCGCTGTACTCTCGATAGGTAGGCGTCTATGCCGGTCTACCGGCACCGTTCGCAGACTCAGTACGATCTGGCGCGCCGACCTGCGCGACCAGTACGGCCGCAAGCTCAAACCGCTCGGTCCGGCGTCGCTGCGCAAGCTCCTCTCCATGCTCGCGGCAATCCTGGACGACGCGATCGAAGACGGACATCTCGACCGCAACGGTGCCCGCGGCCGACGCATGCGCGTGCGAGTCCCGAAGCCGGACCGTACGTTCCTGGAGATGGACGAGCTTGCCTGCCTGCTCGACGCCGCCGCGTCACAGGACCGCCGCATCGACTCCACTCTTGACGGCGGTGTGCTGCCGTTGAAAGCCGCGATCGTCGCGCAGCGCTTTGCGCAGGGCGAGACACCGAGGCAGATCGCGCAGGCGCTCGGGCTGAGCAAGTCCACGGTCAGTCACCACCTCAAGCGTGCGGGCGCGAACGTCGGCCGGGGCTACATCGGACGGAAGCTCGTGTGCGAGATCCTCGGCCGCTCAGGCGTGCGCGTGAGCGAGCTATGCGCGCTGAAGGTCGGGCAGCTGCGCCTGCACGACCCCGACGGCGCCCACTTCGACATCCCCGACGCGAAGACCCACACCGGCATACGCGAGGTGCAGATGACGCCCGATCTCGTGAAGGCAGTGATCGAGCACATCGACCTGCTGCGCCGCTGCGGGCGGCCTACCGGCCCTGAGAGCTACCTCGCGCAGAGCACCAGGCGGGCAGATGAGCCGCCAGCGCGCCGGTGAGATCGTGCGCGACGCCGCCATCCAGGCCAGCCGCGAGCTCACCGGCAAGGGGCTGGCGCCACTGCCGCGCACCACTCCGCACAGTCTGCGCCGCACGTATATCTCGATCGCGCTGCTCGCCAACAACTTCGACGTCAAGTGGGTGATGAGCCAGGCCGGGCACGCCGATTCGAAGATGACCCTCGACGTCTACGCCCAGCTGGAGCAGCGCGTGGACCGCAGCCACGGCGCGAGCTTCGACGGCCTCGTCCGCAGGGCACGCGACCGTTTCGCCGCACTCCCCCAGCAGCCGACGCCGACCATCGCCGCATCGTTGCCACGGAATGGACATGACGGCGAGAAACCCACCACGACCGTCACCAAACGCCCCCGGCGCGAACTCTCAAAGACCGCCGCTTTGCAGCGCAAACGTCAGATGGCGAGACCGGGATTCGAACCCGGGACACCACGATTTTCAGAGGACAGCGAGGACGAGGACTAATGCGGCTATTTGCAGGCATCCCCGTGTCACGCGACTGAGGCGGATACCCGTGGATTACCGGGGATTACTGCGGGTTTGGGTCACGAGTGGCTCGACGGTGACCCAAACTCTGCCGCTGGTGGTCGCGGGTTCAACGGGCGTCGAACCTCCCGACAAGTTATGCCGCCGCTGAGCCGACGCCAAAGAAACAGCGCCAGCCCCCCGCCGCCTCTTTCTCAGCTGGCCCACGAACAACGTGAGCCTTTATAGGCCGGCAGGTTCGGCTCGATCGGTAACACTACACGCGCTTGGCGCGGGTGCGCATCGCACACGGCGTTTTGGTGCGCCCACCCTATGGACGGCTTCTCGTCCACCAGCTCAAGCAAGCGTGGAGATATCGTCTTCATCGAGGACGAGCTTGCCGTTCTTGTCCTTCAGCGGGGCGGAGCGAACCAGCGCAGTCCGAGCTTCTCATCCAGCCATCGACCAAACCGCGGAAAGAGGACCCCCGACCGCAGGATCACAACAAACGAAATGCCCCCGACGAAGGCGATACAGAAAACCGCCTCCCAAATATCGCCGACTATCGCGCTCCCCTCCTGTGCCGCCGCATCACTCGTCGCATCCTAACGCCTCGACTAGTCCATGCCGCGACTCACGACGTGCGACGGCGGTCTGCGGCCGGCGTGCGGCCCGAACACTCGGCTCCCGCATATTTGGCCACCGCTTTCGCGTCCATCAGCGAACATGGACCCGTCAGCCGGCGCGGCACGGTGCATTGCCCAGGCTGCCATACCGTTCGTCGCTCACGACCCGTCCGTCCGGCGTTCGTGTGATCACGTCAACCGGACCTACTCCCAGCACCCCATACACCAGTATGCCGCCGGCAGCGAATCTCGCGGGGATAGTCGCCCGCTTCAGCCGAATGATTCCGTGCTGGCTCCGCACCGTGACAGCGTCGTGCGAATCACGCAGCAGGCCATATGCCAGCACTACTTCAGACGCTCCTTCGCAGCTACGACTGACGTTTATCTGGAGGACGCGATGTCGGCCGTCAGGTTCCAGCGATGGACCACCGCTCCAGCCGCCGCCACGGGCCACCCCTTGGGTGTTTGACGATGCGAACCGAAGGCCCAGCCTGGAATAGCTTCGACCCCTAAACGCGTATCGCAACGCGGCGATCTCGTACGTCGCTTCGGGTAGCCGCCCTGCTGCCAAAACTCGCACACCGTTCCGCGCGTATCTCACAGGGTAGCTTTTCGGCGCCCGCCGTGTTCCTCCACATCCAGCGACCACCGTTGCCACGCCTACCAACACTGCAGCGCGACCCACCGCCCTACACGAGCTCGAGTTGAAGGGTGCCGTAAGGACGCTCAATCGGAAAAGCCTGTTCATCAGTCGTCATCGATACCGTTGCTCGCGCCTTCGAAGAATATCCAAGCGAATTCTTCCTGGGCGCTCTTTGCCGAGGCGCCGCACTCCCAGCCATTGCTCGTATACTTTTCTTCGGCGTCGTTCCCGGGAACCCAGAACCACGCCCATGCCTGATAGCCCGTTCCCGACACGCATTCCTGGTGTTCGTGCGCGTACAATTCAGTCGTTCGCGGTGCGTTTTCAAGGGCGCGACCGGCGTGTCTCGGCATCCCGTTCGCCCGCTCCGGGTTACGTGCAAAGCTGCCCGGATGACCGAAGCTTCTATCCGCGTGACGAACGAGCCCGCCGGCAGGCTGTCGGTGGTTCCAGCCGAGGTTAGAGGCGACCACGAGTCGCCGGCCCCGGCGCTCATCGTGCCGGTCTCAGTCGAACTCTTCCCGCGCGGCGGGCAAACCGTTGTACTGGACCGCCTAGCTGCGACGCTGTGAACGAACCCTCCTGTCGGCCCACGCCGACGCGTCGGCCTCCCCGCCGTCATCCACAACGGCGACGCCCGCTGGGGGCTGCTGGTCTCCGAAGAGGGGCGCGGCAACCCGCATCGCGTCGAGCTTCGCTTCGACCTGCTCGATCACGGCCTGCGGACGCTGGACGAACACTTCCAGACCAACCCAGCACCCCAACCCGAGCTGACGATATACCTGGACGCCCGGCTCGGGATCGCGCCCAACTTTCCCGACGACGTCAACGAGACCGGCACCCTCGGCCTTGTGCAATGCGCGAAGCCCCTGACGGACGAACTCGTCGTGCCGATCGCGCGGGAGCACTGGGCACGACAGATCGGACCGGAGCTCGGCCACGACCGCATGCGCCTGGTGGCGGTGCGACTCCCCTCGACCGAGGGACCACTCGGACGGGACGTGGTCACCTCCTACAACGACGCGAGCCACGCCTACGACCGCGCCGAATGGCGCGAGTGCATCCAGAAGTGCCGAGACGTCCGCACGTATGTCGAGCGAGCTGTCCGACAGGAAGACGGCGAACACGTCGCTACCGCGGTAGCGCGACGGCTCGACACCGATGACAACGACCCCCGGATCAAGTTCCTCGACTCAATCTGGACCGCGCTCGTCAACCACACGAGCGGCGCGCATCACGTCGACAGTCGCGACCGCCTCGAAGCAGCGACCGCGCACGCTGCCCTGCTCGTCACAGCGACAATGGTCCAGCACGTCGCTGAGCTCATCGGCCCAGCGTAAGGCCACGCGGCTTTACGCGGGTGATCCCCGTGGGATCAGCGCGTTCGGCGTTAGCGCACGTCGACCGTGTGGCTGGTTGCTTGCGCGGTTTGCCATCCGGTGCCAGTGAACGTAACTCTGTAGGCAAATGAACCAGTCCGGCCGGCGCGTACGCTGGCTGTGCAAACACCGTTTCGTGTGGATGTCTGTGCTATACGCACCGGCAGGGAGCCCTTGAGCCGCTCGAACATGCAGGTGCCTACCGGCGTTCCTGCGGGAGATTGAACATACGCTTGTAGACGTAGACGTCGTCCCGGGCTGCGAAACTGGCCTATTTGCGGGGCCATTTCGCTAGACGAGGCGCCCCGGACATGCCGTTGGTTTCCTGTGGACTCACGTCTGGCTCACGCACGTCTACGAAGCGAGATCGCAGCGGGCGGACAGCAGTGGAACACCCGCGTGTACTCAGCTTCGTACAGCGGCTGCTAGTAGTCTGAACACCGTTGAGGTGGACGGCCGACGTTGCTCTACTCGCGGCGTCCGTCGCTCGTTGAACAGCTTGGCGCTGAAGATACTCGCCAGCGCCACATTTCCGCCAGACCGGTGCCCGTCGGCCGGTCACCATCTCAAAATCAGAGACAGTGCTAGACGCATAGATGGCAGCCCGCTAGTTTACTGTCGGTAGTAGCGTTAGGAACAGGAGGTACGGTCAGAGGTCTCGTTAGTTGCCGTGCGCTCGCAACGCCGCCGCTCGCAGGCGCAGAGCGGCCCGCCCGATGCGGACACTCACTTATCTGCATGACTAATCGCGCCGACGGTTGTAGTAGCCGTGACTGGTCCATTGCATTTGTGGCGACGGAAGAGACCGCCGGGCCGAGCGATTCTCAATCACTATATGCGGAGGTTGAGTTCAATGAGACGAAGAGCACATTTCGAGCTGGTTGGCATCGCTGCGATCGCGGTCGTTGCGACATTTCTACTCGTTGGGGCAGGTGCCGCCTGGGCAGGTGCCGGGACGTGGATCTGTGTGCCCGAAGCAGCTGGCGCGGCGGTGACATCGGGAGGAAGCGAAGGCGCGTGTGGCGGGAAAACCACTCCCGTCGAACTGCCTCCGCCAAGCGAGATGGCGACACTAAATAATCTTTTGCCACACGTGAAGTACGTGGCCACAGGAATTGATGGCAAGCCGACGATCCGCTTTGCCGCCGCTAATGTGCAGATCGTCAACGGCGAAGGGAAAACCGCGTCGGTCAACGGAGAGGGCAACCTGATCATCGGCTATGACGAAAGCAAAGAAAAGGAACAAACCGGCTCGCATAATCTAGTTGTCGGCACAGAACAGATGTTTACGAGTTACGCTGGGATACTCGGAGGCGAACAGAACACGATCACCAAACCATTTGCGTCCGTGACGGGTGGCTATCGCAACACCGCGAGTGGCGAACACGCGTCTGTCACCGGCGGCGGCAATAACACGGCTAGTGCCTTCGATGCGTCGGTCAACGGCGGTAACTATAACCTCGCTAGCGAATTTGGGACATCGGTTACCTCCGGTGAGGGCAATGTTGCCAGCGGCTACGAAGCATCTGTTACTGGCGGATCGGTTAACGACGCTACGGGGTTCAACGCATCGGTTAGCGGCGGCTACAAAAATACGGCCAGCGGTGTCCTGTCGTCGATCTTTGGCGGTAAAAAACTCAAAGCGACGGAAGAATTTGAAGCGATTCCGTAGCGACATTACGCTTCGCGGCCCGGCCTCGTTGCGCGGGCCGCGAAGCTAGTTACCGCCCCACGAGCTCGTGGGCGAGCGCCGTCTACATGCTCACGGCCGCGGCCGGCCCTGAGATACTCGCGCGGCGCCGCGCGAGTCGAGTCCGCCACACGAGCCACCGGCAACTCGATCCTCCTCACGGCGCGCACCCGGGAGCTGCTGCGCGCGAGTGACATGCAGTTCGTCGAGCGACCAGACATCCAAATGAAGGGCAAAGCCGAGACGGTAACACTCTACGCGCCAATCGCACCGGCAAGAGCGACAGCCCTGCGGCCTCTGATCAAAGTCGATCCATTAGGATGGCTGGCATGCCCGTGACGCTCGTGGGAGATCAGGTGCGGCTCGCAATGACATGAGCGCGGCGATGTGGGTCGCCGTGGCTGCTGGCGTGGTGGCGATTCTGAGCGCTCTCATCGGCGTGGTCAGGTTCGCCGTTCAGACACCCTCTCATCACCATCAACGCGACCCTGGAGGCGGAGCGGCGCCATGAGCATGATCTCCGCACCGAACTCGACACGAGGTATTGAGCTCTGCGCCAGGACTTCCTAAACCTCAAGCTCGACAAGGCCGGCGCGCTGCTCAGGCATGAGAAAGATGCCGGCCTTCTCGACGCGATGGACGCTCTCGCGGTGAACGAGGCTTCGATCCTCGTCCCCGGGCCGCCGCCGAACTCCTCCAGCTTCCTCTTCCTGTCGATCTTCGGCCGGCTGCCGACAAAGTAAGGGCACGAAGTTTGCGATCAATGACGGGATCGTCGGTAATGTCTTCGCCACCGGCAAGCGAAGCGATGGCGAGACTCGGAATCGAACCGAGGTGCTGCGGATTAGTAGGGGTTTGGGCCGGCGGGCGGCGCCTGTCGTCCCAAACCCAGGTCGTGGCCCAATCCCGTCGCGGCTATGCCGCCTTCAGGAAGCGCCGCAGCGCCTCGCGGATGACCTCGGAGGTCGAGGTTCCCTCGGCCTTGGCACGCTCGAGGAGCTGATCGCGCAACTCGGGGTCCAGCCTGACGGACTCGACGCTTGCGGGCGCCGAACCTAGCGGAGGTCGTCCGCGCTTGCCCCTGCGGGCCACCAGCGCGTCTACGTCGTAGCCTGCCTCGGCCTCTGCTGCGAGCGCCTCGATCTCCATGTCGGTGATCGCCTTGCCCGAACGAGTGTGGCCATATACACGGTCTTGACTCACGGCTCGATCAGCCTCCTGTACTTGGAGCGTATTCGCATTGCGTGGATCGCCACCTGTGCGCCCTCAACCGTGGTTAGGACCACCACCTCAAGCAAGTTCCCCGCACGATCCGGCCCAATGACGAGCCAGCGGTCTGGGTCCTCTCCTGCATCCTCGATGGCGAGCGCATGGTCAACGGCGTGGCGGATGTCTTCGTCGGCGACGCCGTGCCTGCGAGCCGACGGGTGAGTCTCCACGAGGACTTAGTGTACTACGAAAACGACTGGCGCGATGATCTCCTGCTTGCATGCCACACCTAAATGTGCGCGTGCGCACGTGACCCCAGGCGAGGGTGCAGAAATCGAACTGAGGACACCACGATTGCTACGTTTGTTGTCTTTGATTCGAGACTCGCCGTGAAGATCGCTTCTTCTTATCAGTACCGCATAGATAAGCTATTGATCGCCCGAACAAGCTGCTCGCAAGGCTTCTGGAGATGCGCCAACCGGTGTCAAAACCGGCCCTGTTAACAAGGGTTTGGGCCGAGCAATGGGCCGGCGACAACGCTTGCCGGCCCAAACGGGCCGGTAGGGAATAGCGAGCGCTCCCTGAAAATCAGCCGATTTGCAGCGCCTTTCCGATGGCGAGACCGGGATTCGAACCCGGGACACCACGATTTTCAGTCACCCGGCCGGATGAGAGCTAAAGGGGCGATTTGCAGGAACTTGAGGTAGAGCGCCTCGACGTGGATGCCCACGGCTTGCGGGGATTAACGGGGATTCCTGCGGGTTCTGGCCACCGGTGCGTCTTCGGTGGCCGCACGCGGGTCCGGCCTGACCGACTCGACGCTTGCGGGCGCCAGACCTAGCGCGGGTCGTCCGCGCTTGGCCCTGCGCAGTAGCAGTGTGTCTACGTCATAGCCTGCGTCTGCCTCTGCCGCCAGCGCCTCGATCTCCTTGTCGGTGATCGGGTCACCCGAGCGGGTGTGGCCATATACGCAGTCGTGACTCACGGCTCGAACAGTCTCCTGAACTTCGCGCGCTTCCTCGATGGCATGTGCCGCTCAGGCGTGCGCGAACGGGCGGATTTCATCGAGTGTCGTGCCGAGCCGGTCCCGTGCGACCTCGATGTCGTAGCGGTCTTGAAGGTTCAGCCAGAAGCGCTCGCTGGTCCCGAAGTACCGCGCGAGCCTGAGGGCCGTGTCGGTGGTGATGCGCCGTTTGCCATGGACGATCTCGTTGATTCGGCGAGGGGGAACGCCGATCGCTATAGCTAGGCCATGCTGGGTGACCTCAAGCGGCTGTAGGTACTCGAGCATCAGCACCTCGCCGGGATGAATGGGGGGCATGATCGAGTCGGTACTCATGACGGGTTCCTTGCCTGTGGTGTTTCAGTGGTAGTCGACGATCTCGACACCGTCGGGTCCAGCGTCCGTCCAACTGAAGCAGATACGCCATTGCTGATTGATGCGGACGCTGTAGGAGCCCGCCCGATCGCCCTTGAGCTTCTCAAGCCTGTTTCCCGGCGGCACCCGCAGATCATCGAGTGTCTCGGCAGCATCCAGGATGAGGAGCTTCCGCAACGCCGCGCGCTGGGTGCCCTGGTCGAGCTTGCGCGCCCGCTCCCGTCGCCAGACCCGCTCGGTTTCCTTATCCGCGAACGACCGCAACACACGCCACGATGATAACGCACGACGTTATGAACGGCGAGCGTTATACGAGCGGCCCGCCGATTGCCCTAGAAGTCTGCCCTACACTCGGCCATCGTTACGTGCTCGGGAAGCCGTTCTGGCGCAACACGGCGGCCCACTCGGCTTTGAGCAGGTCCGCAAAAGCTTTATCGACGCTGCTCGCAAAGGCGATGCAGCCATCGATGTGCTCGACCATGTCGTCCAGGACGGTGAGCCCCAGCACGATTTTCCGTGCGCCCGGAGGGATGATCCTCGTCTTGCGGCGGTGAGCTTCGAGACCGGAGTTCCGTAGCGCATTAGAGGCGTCGTTGACAAGGGCCGCGGCGGCGCGCCTCGTAAAGGTTCCGATCGCGGAGAAGACGATGTCGTCGGAGTATCGGGTGTACACAAGACCGCGACTCTCGGCGAGATTTGCCAGTTCCTCGTCAAAGTCGAGCACATGCCGGCTCGGCTCCCACAAATCGCACTGGACCAGCTCTGCCGGCCGATAGATCGTCCGCTGGAACGTGCGCTTCACCAGAAACCTCGGCCTGACCTCCCGCACATACGCGTCAAAGATCGTCTTGCCGCCCGAATAGCCAATCTCCCCAGCAAGCTCCCGCAGCCGCTGCGACGGGACCCTCGGATCGGCCTGCAGCTGCTCGCAGATCCAGCCCTTGAACGGATCCAAAATCGACTCTGCCCGCGCCCGTGCATAGCGCGGCGGCGCCTCCGCCATCAACAGCCTCGAGACCGTGTCCCGCGCCAACCCAGTCCGTCGACTGATCTCCCGCGCCGAGAGCCCCCCAACCCGCTTCATCCGTCTGACCTCAGCCCACTGCTCCACGTCGACCACCCGCCTTCCTCCCGTCCGATCCCATGAGATCAAACGAGCGTCACGACCCAGCCGGACACCCCAGCCGCCACACCGAATGGCCTAGTTTCCGAGCGGCGCAGACGGCCTAGTTTTCACCCGGCGCCCACACCGTGTCACGCGACTGAAGCGGATACTGGGAGCGGCGGCTTGCAGTGGCCCCGGCGCGGCGGCTTGGAGTGGGCCCACTTCGCGTCGGTTGGTGTGTGTGGTTGATCTTCTCTGATTGGTGGGTTGCGGTGGCGTCTCGTGGAGCGGAGCCCGTAGGGCGTAGCGGAACGAGATGCCACCGGCGCGACTCGTGTTGGGGGTCAGGCGGCTCCTTTCTGGGTGCGAGCGAGGCCGTGGCGGAAGCGCCAGGACTCTGCTCCGGTGTCGATGATGTGCGCCCGGTGGGTGATGCGGTCGACGACGGCCTTCGCGAGGCGGGCGTCGGGGAATACCTTGGTCCACTCTCCGAACGGGAGGTTGGTGGTGACGATCAGGCTGGCGCGCTCGTTGCGCTCGGAGATGACTTGGAAGACGAGCTCGGCGGCGCCCTCGGGCAGCGCGAGATATCCGAGCTCGTCAAGGACGACGAGCTCGGTGCGTGCATAGCGGGCGATCACGCGGCCGAGCTCGCGCCGGGACTCGGCTGCCTGCAGCTCGTTCGCGAGTGCTGCGAGGGTAGTGAAGCGAACACGGCGTCCTTGTTGGCAGGCGAGCACCCCGAGGGCGATCGCCAAATGTGTCTTGCCGGTCCCCGAGTCGCCGAGGAGGATCACTGACTCGCGGTCATCGATCCAGGATCCCTGCGCGAGCGCGGCGACTGTGGCCTGGGGGATCTTCGGGTTCTCCTCGAAGCGGAAATCCTCCAGGCGCTTGGTGAGCGGGAAGCGGGCGTCGATGAGTCTTCGGCGTTCGCGGCGTTCAGCGCGCTCTGTGACCTCGGCCTCCAGAAGCGCGGCGAGGTAGGCGAGCGGGGTCTGTTGCTCGCGCATCGCCTCCTGCGCGAGCGCCCGGAAGCGATCGCGGATGCTCGGCAAGTGAAGCTCGCGGGCGTGCGCGTCGATCAGTGCTTCCATCGCCTGGACCTTCGCTGGGGCGCTCATCCTGCTGCCCCGGCTGTCTCGAGCAGCTCGTCATAGTGGCTGAGTGTCGGCGGTGGCGCCCCGATGGCTTGCAGGCGTGGTGGGAGACCATCGAGCGTCGCCGGCTTCGTGCGAGTGCCGCAGCCGATCAGGACCGCGACTGCTCGTCCGTCATAGGCGCCGGCGGCCAGCGCGCCACGAACGGCCAGCTCAACGTCGCTCCCACCATGCTCGCGGGTTAGCAGCAGCACGTCGACCATCTGCCGCGCGGCCTCTGAGGCGCCGTAGCGCTCGGCGATCTTCTCCCAGAGCTCGTCAAACACCGATGGCCAGGAGCCTCGCTCGCGTTCTTGGGAGAGAGCGAGCGAGCCTGCCAGCGCTCCTGGCTTGCGGGCGAGCAGCTCGAGATAGTGATCGAGGCTCGCCGACACGCCAAAGCGGCCGTGCTGGCGCTCGTGACGCGCGACCAGCTCGCCGGCGTGGTGGCACTCGATCTCGCGTGCACCCACGCGCGCGTGGACACGCAGCCCAGCCAGGCGAACGGGCACCGAGTAGCGGTTCTGCTTGATCGTGACGAGTGACTTCGAGTCGACCCTTGGTGTGGCCTCCTCGGCCGTGGACGCCCGCTCGGCCGGTAGCCCCCGCAGCAGCGGGCGCTCCCTCGCGAAGGACTCGCCAACGGTCTCCTGGCGCCCGGTGATCCGCCGCCCGAGGTCGGACTCGCAGCCGGCGAGCATCCTCACATTCAGCTCGCCGAGCGACGCGACGTCCGGGACCGGCACCAGATGACGGCGACGAAAACGCCCGACCTCTCCCTCAACGCCACCCTTTTCGTGGGCGCCCTCGACACCCGGAGTCGTGAACTGCGACTCATAGAGATAGTGCGAGCGCAACGCGATGAACCGGTCTGACTCGACCCTCCGACGGCCGCGCAGCACCTGCTTGACCGCGGAGGCCAGATTGTCGTAGCGCAACAGGCCGAACACCCCGCCGAACCAGTCGAACGCCTCGACATGAGCCTCCAGGAACGCCTGCTGGGAGCAGTGCGGGAACGCCATCGCGAACGCCGCGCCGGAGTGGCACGCGCGCATGTGAAACAAGTAGACCCTGCACGCAGACCCGGCCATCGCGACCTGCGCCTCGCCCCAGTCGACCTCGGCCTCCACGCCCGCCGCGTGCACCTGCGACACGAACGCCTCGACGCCTTCGCCACGCTCCCGCCGGCGACCATGAACGTATTCCCGGACCGTGCGCTCAGCCACATCAGCGGCGTGCTCATCACGCAGCCGCTCCCAGATCCGCTTCGCGGTGTGCCGCTGCTTGCGCGGCGCGTCACGATCCGCGTCAAGCCACGAATCGATCAGCTCCCGATACGGCCCCAGCTTCGGCGCAGGCCGACCCACCGGCTTGCGCTTCGCGGGCGGCAACGGATCGGCCAGCGCCTGACGCACCGCCCGCCGATGAACCCCATACCTCGCCGCCAACGCCCGCGTCGAAGTGCCTTCCCGATCCCGATCCCGCCTGATCTGCTCGAACGTCTCCACTCGTGATCCCATTCCTCACTGCCGCCTCCCGCTCGAGCTCCATGAGCCTCAAACAGTCAGCCGCCTGTCGGACGGAGGTGGGGCCAGTTCAAACCGCCGCAGTGGGGCCAGATCAGACCGCCGTTCCCAGATACCCGTGGATTACTGCGGATTACTGCGGGTTTGGGTCACGAGTGGCTCGACGGTGACCCAAACCCTGCCGCTGGTGGTCGCGGGTTCAGCGGGGGTCGAACCCTGTCTGTACACCGCATCGGAATCCGCTTGTAGAGAGGTCTTTGAGGCTGGCCGCGGTTCGTCTGGGGTGCCTCCCGACAAGCCATCGGAGGCCCACCGCTGAGCCACGGGCGGAAGCTTTCCCCGGCTGGAGCCAGCGTGGGATGGGGGAGGAAGGCCCGACGCCACGCGGCGCCTACGGTCCAGCGTCCCGCTCGCCCGCAATTCGCAGCGAACTAGCTAGACGACTTGCCCGGCACGCTCACTACCGCACGCAGCTGTTTCAGCAGATGCAGCCGCTGAGCCTGCTTGGCACACGCGCCGCGCCCTTTCCGAGCAGCGCGGCGCTTTCGCTGCATCGCGCCGTTTGAGGCTTACACCGTCCCAACCTCGATCTCGGCCGCCCTGCGAGCCGTGCGCGTGGGAAAGACGAAGTCCCCGAGGCGATGCAGCAGCCCGCACTCAGTCAACCGGCGTATTGCATCGGTGGCGTCCGTCTGGTCCCCGAGTTGGCGAGCAATCTCGTCCACGCTCCATGGCGATACTGCTTCATTAATAATGAACGACAGCACAGCTAGGTCGGCCTTCTCCTCGGGGAGATGCCTCCGCGGAGGCTCGTCTGGAATACGCTGGTCATGCATGGGAGTTCATACCTCGTCGGGTAGGCCGAGCGCATTGCTGCGCTCGGCCCCCCTCAGAACCGGACGTGCGGGTTTCCTCGCATCCGGCTCAAGCAAGCCCTGTGGGGTCGTGGCTGTGCAGAGTTCCGGGGTATTGCCGGCGCTCGTTGGTGTGTCGAGTGCGGCAGTGGGTGTGTATGAGACGGGGTTCTTGTTCGTCCGGCGTGTCGTCCTTTTGCTCGACGTCGCGAACGATCGTCGGGCGGCTGGTTGACAGCCACTGCTCCCACTCGCGTGGGGTTTGTGGCGGGTCTTCGGCGTGCAGGAGCCAGTCCCCGCAGTGCAGGCAGCGACCATCCTGGGTCTGGTAGAGGCGCCAGGTGGCCTTGCCGGCCGTTGGGGGTGGTGTCCTTGCTCGGCGTTCGGCCCAGTAGGCGGCCAGGGTGTGGTCGTCCGGGGACGCGGTGCCCTTGACCATCCGGTGCCGGACGATCCTCGTCCACGCGAACTTCGGTAGGTAGGCGCCGCTCTCGCGGTCGCCGAATACCCATCGGTCGCGCCTGGAGGGGTTGAACATGCCGAAGTACCGGGCGCTAACCCAGAACCGTGGCTTGTTCGAGTGGTTGTAGCTCGCCCACTTGTAGGTGAGCTTCCACAGGTAGTCATCCAGCGTCTTGAACGTCTCGCTGGAGACCGCGCTCCGGTAGTAGGCCGCCCAGCCCCTGATGATCGGGGTTAGGCGTTTGAGCACCGCGGCTGCGTTGGCCCCGCGCAGGGACCGCATCTCGGTGCGTAACCGTTCCCGGACCCGTCTGATGGCCGCCTTGCTCGGCTTGACCAGCAGCTTGCCGCGATAGCGACGGACGTTGAACCCCAGGAAGTCAAAGCCTTCTTCGAGGGTGACGAGACGTGTCTTGTCCTCGTTGAAGGCCAGCCCCCTGGACGCCAGCCACTCGGCGAGCCGTGCCTTGACCTCGATCGCTTGGCGCCTTGTGTGGCACAGCACGACGAGATCGTCGGCGTATCTGACAAGCACCGGGGAGCCCGTGACCGTCTTGCCAGCTTCACTGGCAGAGGTGCGGTAGCGGACTCCGGCGGCCTGCTCCATTCCGTGCAGGGCGATGTTCAGCAGCACGGGACTAATCACTCCGCCCTGGGGAGTTCCCTCCTCGGTCGGAGTGAAGTGACCGTCCTCGACCACACCTGACTTCAACCATTCCCGGATGAGTCCCCTCGCGGGGAACGTGCCGATCATGGCCAGGATGTGATCGTGGTTGATGCGGTCGAACGCCGCCGCCAAGTCCGCGTCGAGCACCCACCGGCGCTTGGGGTTTGCGCCCCGCGCGACACGATAGATAGCCTCGATCGCGTCATGACAGCCACGGCCGGGGCGAAACCCGTAGGACCTCGCCTCAAACCGTGCCTCCCACTCAGGCTCCAACGCGCTCACGACGCGTGCTTGGTGCACGCGATCGACGATCACGGGGATACCGAGCGGGCGCCGCTTCCCACTGCCCTGCCTCTTCGGGACATACACCCGCCTGACCGGACGGGCGCGCCACGACGCTGCCTCACGCTGCACCTGATGAGCCAACTGCATTCTCGCCCTCGGTGTCAGCGCGACCTCGCCGTCCACTCCCGCGGTCACGCGGCCGGTGTTGCGCTCGCTCACCCGCCGCACACTCAGAAGCGTGTTCGCGCGCGAACGAAGCAACAACCTCTGCAAACTGCGGACCCGCTTGAGGTCCCCAGCCTTCGACGCCGTGAAGATCCGCTGCCGCAGCCGCCGTACGCTCTCCTCGCAGACACGCCACTCAACAGCGCCCCAATCGAGAATCTCGCCCTCCGGTCCGTTCACCACGACCACAGCCGCGGCGCCCAACTTGCCCTTCGGTTCCGGTGCCATCGCCATCTTCCTCTTCACAGGCTCACCTGACCGTGTCAGCACCCTTTCAGGTCCGGGCACTAGCGTCCCGTATCCGGCCGGTTATCCAGGACGGCGAGCTGGAGGAGCCAGCCATGATGCCCCGGTTTCCCGCTGCCTTTCGGCTACCGGCATTCGCTTCTCGGTCATCCCATCCCCGCCAGGGAATTGGGCCTCCCTCACGGTCGGCTTACCGGGCCAAAGGACCGGACCCCGACGGGGTTACTACGTTCCGCACGCACGAGCTACGACCGGGGAGGGCGTCTCTTATACCCCGAGGACGATGGTGCTCACCCCAGCCAGGCACAGTCCCCGACCGGCACCCGCCGCTTCCCAGCGACCAGTCCCTACACCCCGCTAGAACATCCCATCCACGAGGCTGGCGTTGACGAGGCATCAACAGAGATTCACGCAATTCACCCGTCCGGTCTTCCCCTCGCCTGTGACCCCCAGATGGAACGGGCGCCCTCGGGCTTTCCCCCGAGCTCCGAACCCCGCCATTACTGGCGACGCACGTCGGGGCAGGGACAGGCCATGAGCACGAGCCTGGAACTATGCGCTCGACATCAGCCAAGCCTCCAATCCACAAAGTCCTCTCGAAACGTGCGACCTCGCATCGCACCTGTGTCACGCCCCCGGGGCAGTTGAGGCTGTCGCCGGGGGCACTATTGATATCGGGTCGCCGACCAGCCTACTATCTAATCTGTGTCATGTCTAGGTGGAGCCTCGCCCAGGCTCCTCGGCCAGAAGCTCCGCACGAGTCGCAAGCTCTGAGACGCTGACGCCCAAGCCCTCGGCAAGACGAACAACATTGCTCCAGCTGACGTTCCGTCGTCCATGCTCCACGTTGCTGATCCAGGCCTGCATCAGGCCAGTCTTCTCGGACAGCTGCACCTGGCTAATGCCACGGTCGGCTCGAAAGGACTGGACGGCCCGTCCCAGAGCAATAGCATCGGGCGAAGAAGACATGAGGGCTTAACTACTGCTTCGCCGTCCGGTGGCGCAAGTCCTTGTCCGCCCGGGAGGCTTAGCTCGCCGCTCGGGGCCAGTTTCGTTTGAGGGGGGATCCCCGTGGGGGGAGGCGTAGGCGGACCCACCTAGCTCGGGGTCGGGCTGCAGGAATCTGCCGATCTCCGGGAACGTGGGAGCGGCCCACGTTGGTGACCATCTTCTTTGGTCAAGCCAAGCTGCTGGCCAGGCCCGCAAGCACAAAAGTCGCGACGACAACGATTACCAAGATTGAAGCGACAACGGGTGTGCGCCTCGTGGCCCGGTAGTGGACCATTGCGCCCGCGGCTGTAGCAATGAGCATCGCCCTGCCAATCGCGACGACCACAGCATCGATGGCGAGACCCCCTTCAAGGGTAATACCGATCGCGAGGAACACGACCAGCGCCCCGACAAACCACTTGCCGATTTCCGCCATCAAGCGCAATTGTCTACTGATGCTCACAAGCATAGGTTACACCGCGGTCGACCGCCGCGCCCGCCGCGCCACCCGAGAACGGACTCTTAGTTAGGATACCGACCCCAACCCCCGTGAGTATCCCAGCACCCGCGCCGGAGATGTTGCAACTGATCGACTTAAGCGAGCTGTAGTGCTGTCGCGCCCATCTGACGACTGCTCGGACTGCATGTACCACCGCATGCGCCGCGCCCTTTGCCACGTTCTTCACCCCTTTGATGAATTCACCAAAGAAGCCCACGTAATAGAGACACGGGCTCGCGGCCTGCAGGGAGGTACGGCCGCGGTTTAGGCACCGCGGAGGAGGCGAGGCCGAGGGCCGTGCTTCTCGGGCACTTCCTTCCAGCGGCTGATAGAGAACCCCGCTTTGCACCTGGGCTTCTGCATTCCCACCAGCACCTTGGTGGTATGCGGCTTCTTCATACCCTTCTTCTTCTCCTTCTTCGTATTCTTCAAATTCTTCATATTCTTCGTAGCCTGCCGTGATTTGGTCCCAGGGTGGGTCCGCGTCGAATGCTTCTTCTAGCTGCAAATCGGGTGGAGGTGGGATGACTGCGTCGGTCCCGATGCCTTCGCCGTTTGGTAGCTGTACGCCTTCGCCGGTGCCGACTGCGGAGAGTCCGCCGGAGGTGGAGTGGATGCTGAGCTCGCCGCTGGGGTCGCTTTCGTTGAGTGGGTCTCCGTGGGTGTAGGCGTATGCGTCGGCGGATCCGCCTGGCTGGGGGTCGGGCTGTAGGAATCTGCCGATCTCCGGGACGTAGGAGCGGGCGCCCATGTCCACTACGCCGGAAGGCAGTTCGGTGCGTAGCGCGGAGGCGCCGAGCCAGGAGTCCGGCGGCGGGTCAGCGACGGTCGGCACGCCATACTCCGTCGTTTCGAGGGCCGACGCCAGTTTCGTCGCAGTTTCGCTGTCGGGCACGGTTCCAATTATATCGCCGTGAAGATTCGCGATCTGCAGCACGGGTGTTTCCGTGTCGTTCTGCGTCGCGACGAGTGTGCCGGCGATGCCGAAGATGTTTCTCGTCCATTCGCCCGTGGTCGTGTAGTCCAGCCATGCGGGGGTGTTGCCGGGTCCGTCGTACTCGTCAGCGACGTTCGATGCCACCTCACCGGTGGAGATCGTTTGGTCGGTGCGTCGGGCGGGGTCGAGGCTGTAGGCGATCGCCTCGCCTGGCTGTTCTTGGCTGGCGAGCTGCCCGTCTGCGTAAAAGCTGCTTTTCAGTTCCGAGCCGCCCGCGTCCGCCGCGGGTAGCGCGGTGATGTCGCCGAACGGGTCGTATGTCGTGCCGGAGTCGAGGAGGCGGTCGGCGGTGTCGTAGTGGTGTTCCTGGACTTCGCCGCCTTCTGTACCGCAGCCGCCGCCGGAGGCCGGCGGGCGCTTGGTGAGGGTTGTGCGGTCGCCGTCGGCGTTGTATTCGTAGAGCCGCGTGGCGCATTTGCCGCCGGTGGGGGTTTCTTGCACTTTGGTGAGCCACCCGGCTTCGTTGTAGGAGTAGCTGTCCGTAGCGAGGGTGCTTGTCTGGCCGAGCCATTGCCCGTGGATCGACGGGACGACATCGTCGGACAACCAGTCGCTTCCCCCTTTGGCGTATTCCAGGGCGGTGGGTTCGCCGACCGGGTTGCGGCTTGTTGTTGCGGCCAGGCCGTTGGGCGTCGTTTCGCCGATGAGGTTTCCTTCGGGGTCATAGCTGGCTGTGAAGGTGCCGGCGCCGGAGTCTTTCAGGGAGGTCATCTGGCCTGTCGTTTCGTTGTAGCCGAATGTTTGCGATCCCTTTTCGTCTGTGATCGTTGTGGGGCGCTCGTCCTTTTCTTTTTCGTATTCGTAGGTAGTTGTCGCGCCGTTGGCGTTGGTGTATGAGGTGAGCTGTCCCGCCCGGTTGTATTCCTCGGTTATCGACTCTTTTCCGCTACCCGTGCTGCTCGTCTGCTTGTCCAGAATGCCCGTGGTGGTGCTGTAGGCGTAGGTGAGCTTCGCAAGGGTGGTCCCTGTCGAGGAGGTGGTTTCCTTGCCTGTGAGGCGACCTGCGTTGTCGTAGCTATCGGTCTCGGTCCGGGTCGCGGCTTCGCTGCCGTCGACCGTGGTGCTCTTTGTCACTTCGGGCTCATCGAAGATGTTGTACGTGTAGGTCGTGACCGGAAGCGCTGGCATTCCCGCGACTTCCGGCTGCTGGGCGGGAGTCGTCTCGCAAGGAAGGTTCGCCCATTCCTTGTGGTTCTGGCAGGCGGCTACGGTCGCTTCTGTTTTCGGGGTGTAGTAGATGGTCTGGCTTGAGTAGCTGCCGCTGTTGCCGGTAAGGCTCGGTGTCCACTCATCGACACGGGTGTTACCTGGGTCAGCAACGTACATATCGCCCGCGGTCGAGATAGCGAGCCCGGCGGGTTCTTTCAGCTGCCCGGGACCTGTCCCTGAGCTGCCGAACACTGAGGCGCCACCGGTAACAACAAACTCCACAACACGGCTGGAGCCAAGTTCGGTGGCATACACATTGTTACCGGGGCCAGCCGCGACGCCGCTGGGAGATGACAGGTTGGCGCCCCCTCCCGGCACTATTGATTCGAGCTTCCCCACGTATTCCATGGAGCTATTGAACTCGTCTAGCCGATTGTTGTGAAGGTCAGAGACGACGATATCGGCGCCCGCAATGGTCACACCATCCGGGCTGTGGAACTGCCCGTTGCCATTCCCGGCGATCCCGACTTTGCAGGTCGTGGTGCAGGTCTGCAGTTTTTCTTCGCCGTTGCTGACACCAAAGCCGTACGCGGCGACGAACCCTCCCGTTTCCGTGAACTTATCGATTCGGTTGTTCGCGTAGTCGGCAACCAAAACATTGCCGCTGGAGTTGATGGTCAGGCCGTCGGGGTCGTCGAGCTGGCCTGCGGCGGATCCGGCGATCCCGGCTTTGCATGTGGTTGTGCAGGTCTGCAGTTTGGCTTCGCCGTTGCTGACGCCGTACCCGAACGCGCGCACGAATTCGCCTTTTTCGTTGAGCTGATCGACCCGGTTGTTCCCCCAGTCGCTGACGTACACGTTCTTTGTCGTGGCGTTGATCGCGATGCCATCGGGTTCTTTGAACTGGTCGCTCCCGGAACCCGCCGTTCCGTAGTCGCTCATATACGTTCCCGACGAGCTGAACTCCTCCACCCTGCCGTGGCTAGCGTCGGTGACCAACACGTCGCCGTGCGCATCAATAGCCACGCTAGAGGGATGCGCGAGCTTTTCCGCTTCTGACCCTGTCGCCCCGAACTGGCTGAAGTAGGCCAGCCCAGCTGGTTCTTTCGCGCTACTGCCAGGCATCGCGGTTTCGGTCTCCGCGCCCGTAGTCGAACTGTACAGAGTGCTGTGCACGAGGTTCAGGCTGCCCGGCGCGACCGTGGTGGACGTCGGCTCGTGAAGCTTCCACCCGAGCCCTTCCTGCCCGCTGTAGGAGTCCTTCACCGTCCGCTTGTCTTCTGCTTTCGGGTAGCCGACGACGTCGGCGGCTTCGGTCGTTTCGGTCACAAGTCGATACGGGCCGGCCCCTCCTCCCGGAGCGCCTTCTTCGTCATAGACATACTTGACCTGCTTGCGCGCCTCGACTTCGCTACCGCTGGGTAGCTTGACCTTGTGTTCCGGGCCGACTGTTTCTTGGAGCTCTGTCCCTTCGCTGTTGTATTTGCTTTCCGTGTAAAGCGGCTTCGCGACTTCCGCTGATTTCGATCCAGCTTTCAACGCCAGCGCGAGGTTATCTGCGCTCAAGGTACGGATCGTATCGCCGTGGTTGTCATATTCTGCGGCCGTGATACCCCCGGCAGGGGTCGCGACGTTCACCGTTCGATCCTCTCCATCGAGGTAGTAGATCGTGGCGCGGCGGTAGTCACTCGCAGGCCAGCCCTCCGGCTCATCGGGCGGGAAGATCGCGGTCGTATCACCTTCGACCGGAGGATCGGTTTCCTGAGCCCATTTCGCGACTTCCGCGGCCGTCATCGACTGACGCCCGCTAACCGTCAGCGGCACGTTATACTCGACCGTCGACCCAGGCGCGGGAGCTACCGCCGCCGCTTCCGTGCCACTTGAGGTCGCTACGACAGCACTGGGACAGCCGAGGCGGCGACCGAGCCGCCACCGTTAATCGCGGACACCGCCGCGACGAGAGTGTGCCCCACGTCGCCTGCAACTGGCGTGTAGTTGGCGTTTGTCGCGCCGGCGATCGGCTGGCATCCGACTCCGGAGGAGTTGCAGTCCTCCCACAGATAGCTGTACGTGACCGGGCTGCCCGACCATTTCCCTTCAGAGACAGCCATCCGCACGCCAACGTCGGCGGAGCCGCTAAGCACCGGGGCTTTCGTGCTCGCGGGGGCTTCGCCTTTCCACGGCGCCGTTGACGGCGGGGCCTGCGTCACCTTCAGCACGCGCCCGGCGTTCACGTCTCCCGCCGAGGGCGTGCCGTACGTTATCGCCCACGTCTCCTGCCCCGGCCCGGTGACGGCGGTGACGTGACCTTCGCTGTCGTAGCCGTACACCGTCATCAGTGGTTTCGGCGTTTCCGGATTCCACTCGGCGCGCAGACGCCCTTTCGCGTCATACACGTAGTCCGCGACCGGGACCTTCTGCATTTCTTTGCCGTTCCACGCGACCAGCCGGATTTCTTTGAGCCGCCCCTTGAATTCCTTCCACTGGCTTTCCGCTTCGCCTTCCGCCGTCGTGGCGGTGTCGTAGACGAATTCCAGTGCACGACAGCCCTGTACAAGTTCGGCCACGCAGCTGATACTCGCCGGGTACGGGGCGATCTCCTCCTTCGGCTCAACGATGCCTTCTGCGGTCTTGGAATAAATGTCGGTCATCTTGTCGAGACCACCGGCACCCACGGCCTTGCTCACCGTCGAGGGATAGAGCATGGTCGGGTCTTCTTCGCTGCTGCTAACGCCCGTGAACACGGTAATGTCGCCCGCCGCATCTGTGATCTCGTATTCCAACGGACTACTTGACTTCTCGCTCAGCGTGAATGTCTGAAAGCCTGCCGGGCTCGTATAGCCGCTCCCGGACTTCTGGAACGTTACGTTAGCTCCGGAGGCGAGCGTCATCGCAACGCTTCCGCCGGGCATCACCTCCAAGGCTTTCCATACTCCATCAGCTTGGCTATCCGGCAGGCTGACCGACCACTGAGGACCAAGTGGGCCACCTTCGCCACCAGTACCGGGGCCGCCCAGGGCGAGTTCTCGCGAGTCATACACGCGCCCAACACTCAACTGTCCCCCAGCAGCGGCGATATCCACGTCTGACGCTTCGAGGCGGTAGTTCCCCGTCCGCAGGTTGACGGCACCCGGACCAAGGGGCTCGTTTGCTGCTGCGTTCACCGTGACCTGGACTGTCGAGGTCGTACGGTTCCCGGCCCAGTCCAACGCAGCTACTTCGACTGTGTGGACCCCTACGCCGAGGTGCTGGCCTTCGAGCGTCAGCGTCTCGCTCAAGGAAAAACATTCCGATTTTGGAATTCCAACGGGATCGCTGCAGGTCGACGCGAATTCGTTCGTCCGACGGCCGTCGACATAGACTTCGATCTTGTGAACGCCTGATTGCGGGGCACTGCTAGACCCGTCTTGGGCCGCCATGCTCAGCGTGTAGTCGCCTTCGCCGATCTCGCCTCCGCTGTGTTCCTTCAGTGATCCCGTCAAGGTCAGTTTTGGCGGCGTGCGATCGAGATACAGGGTGGGGTCGGGCTGCTCTTCCGCAATGTGTTCGGCCGCGTCGATTGCATACACGCCGACTTTGTAGGTCCCCGTTTCCAGTGCGGGCCAACCAATAGAACCGGAAGATGTTTGCTGTGGACACACGGCAGCGGAGACGAAAGTCCCGCACGCGACCTGTTCGGCCCATACTGGCTGTTCGAGTTTGTTCACGCTACCCGGAGGTATCTCGATATCGAACGAAGCTATGCCGACACCTTGGTCATGCGCGAAGATGTTGCCACTGCTTGCGGGACTGCCGTTTATCCAATGGCCTTCTGCGACCGGGCCATTTAGGCGCACTTCCGACGGCGCCGTCGTATCAAGGTAATGGATGACGGCACCACTGATTTCTGTGTAGTTGTACACCGACGTCGCGCCGAGCACTTCGTTTCCAAACGAGAAATATTCCCCGCTGTCTGTGAGGTTGCAGAGATGGCTTGGGTCTTCCTCGTCACTACCGCCGCCATTACCGGCACAGAACGCCATGTCACGCCCAGACAGCGGAGAGGTCGTGCTATACGGCAAGAGGCCCTGTATGCCTTCGCCCCCGTTGAAGGTGTACCCACCGGTGCCATCGCTGTCGCCGATTTCCGCCCACATCCTTGACTGCGCCGATTCGTGCGCGACACCGTCAAGATCAACCCGCGCGATCCCCGACCCGCCCGTTTCGCCAGCACCCGGCGCCCAGATGAACCACTCGCCCGAGTACCCGCCCGGCCAAGGCGCGTTCGCGATCTCCGCCTGGAGCTGGCTCGAACGTGCGAAGAAGCCGTAGCACCCACTCCCACAGTTGTCGGACGAATACCAGCCGTGCCAAGTACCCGCCCCGAAGTTTCCGTACGCGCCTTCGGCTAGTGTTAGTTCCGGGTCGACCATCACCGGGAAGGCGACGCTCCCTTCCAGGTTTACATGGGTCACCAGCGTATCTCCGGCGACCGAATAGGAGACGGCCAGCGGAGTGCCGTCCGCGTCGATCGCGGTGGCTGGGCGTATCGACTCCAGCGTCTGGCCTTCTTTGACGATTTCTGCGGCGCCGGCGACGCTCTTGCTCATTTGTAGCGAGGCGCCCGCTGGCAACGTGAACTGCAGATCGTTTTCCTGCGGGCTGGCTTCGGTGAGTAGCTGCCACGACGTCTCAACCCCGGCAGGCACTGGTTCGACCATGAAGTCGGTGTCGGGGGCCGTTCCCGGATAGACGATCCGGTTACCGACAGTGACAGGTTCTTCAGGGGCCGCAGCCTGCGCGGGAGCAACCGAGACCCCGAACGGCAGCGACACCCCGCCGGCCGCAGTCTTCGAGATCGAGACCGGAACCACGGGGTTCGCGGGCACAAACGCGCCGTCGTGTTCCTGAAGGGTCAGCGAGGTGGGCGCAAGCTGTCCCGACCCGACAGCGCTTCGCAACGGCACGGTCGAGGCCAACACGAGATGCTGCCCGGAGGGCGCGACTTCGCTGGCGGTGTTTTCGCTGAGGTACTTGGTGATGTGCCCTTCACCAGCGCTATCGGGCGCCGTCCACGACGGGTGCTGGATCCCGAACGTCTTTTCCGCCAACGCGACCGCCGCCGCCCGGCCAAGACCGTCGAACTGGGTCCTTGAAGCCACGCGCGCCGCCACCGCTTCGGGGCTGGCGAGCTCAGCCGCCCGCGCTGCCGCCGTCTCGCCAGAACCAACAAGAGATTCGACAGCCGGATCGGCGAGTGGCCCGGCCAGCCTCGACTCGTTCCCGCCGCCGGCCGATGGCGCTCCCGGGGCGGCGGTCCTGCCCGCTGCCGCGTTAGGTTCGGCGAGCGCAGCTACAGACGTGCAGAAGAGAGCCACGGCACAGCAGGACAGGCACAACCCGAGCCGACGCGCAACGATCCACATTTTTGCCCCCCAGTAGGAACCGCCGAGTCGCACGACTCGGACCGATCAACGGAACAGTTGCCGCTGACAGTAGCCGGGGACACCCTCGCCTGTCCAGACCCAAAACTGATGAATTGTAGGTATGAAAACTAAGGCTCCAAACTGGTGGCATAATGTCCAGTGCCTGCCGGTAGATATCGGGTTATCGGGGGGCGCCGCAGGAGACCTCTGGCACTCAGGATGCTGGCCGGTTTCGGTCCGCCGATCCCTGCTGCTACCGGCAAAAGAGACGACGCCACAGCCACACAGTTGGTATGGGAACCGGAGCGTTGCCCGCGACAGAGGTGTCACGGTTTTCCCGTTTCTCCGTGCGCGGCGCCTAGGTATGAACCGAGAGACGCATCAACCGCAGTAATTATCACACCCCGACTGACGGCGGTCGATCAGGCAATATCTTGCCGATTAGCTCGCGTCTATTTTTGACGCCAAACGCGCGAAACACGGCCCGCGCGTGGGTGTGGACGGTGGCGACGGAAACGTCTAGCTCGAAAGCGATGGCCGAATAGGGCGTGTCTTTGCTGAGATACCCGAACACCTGGGTTTGGCGTGGCGTGAGCGACAGCGGCTCCCTTCCGATTAGCTCTCCCCGCGCTTGCGCGTGAACGGTCGAAAGGATCTTCGGCGTCGTCGCGGCACTCAGAGCTAGATAGGCTGCCCCGGCGGCACGAACCGCGGTCTCGGACAAGCTCGTGAATTCCTGCGCGAGAACAAGCAGCCCAGGCGGCGCCGGCTTCGACTTCAGGCGGGCTAGCAGGCCGTAGCACACTGCCTCTCCTACGATCGCGACCCGCGGTCGCTCTCGCACAACCGCAAGCTCAAGCGCACGCTCATCCAGACCACAGGCGAGGACATGCACACTCGCATCGGTAGCTAACGCGTGAGCTAAACCACCCGAGACCAGCGGCTCGAAACGACCCAACACCACGGTAACCACCGCGCCGTCAGCCACGCCCGATTCTCTCCCGCGGTATGCGCAGACCAGTTCGCCGTTCAGAAAGTCGCCGCAAACCGCGACTCGTACGGGTCCCTGCCGATCCGGACACCAGACGCTAGCCGCTTGTCTGGGACTGATCGCCGCCCGGCAGCGAGCCCAGGTTCGCCACCTGAGCTTCCACCTCCGCTGCGAGCTCACGCAGCCCCTGCGCACGCTCAGTGATCAGACGGCACTTGGCTGGATCTTTCTGCCGTCCCGCCGCAACATCCCCCACGGCGTCCGCTGCGTCCTCGCGTGCGCCCACCAGCGCCGCCAGCAGCACCGAGCGGTGCGCCTGCAGGTCCACCTGCAGGTCCGACGTCGCCGAGGTGCCCGCCCAGCCGATCGCGTCCAGCAGCGCACACACCGCGTTGAAGCGCTCACGGTGCTCCTGATAGCGCATCGGATACAGGGAATGCTCCGGTGTTTCGGTTGCGTCCGCTATCCCCTGCGCCACAGCACGGAGCTCGGCGTAGACGCCCTCGCGCAGCGCTTCAACCAGCTTGGCCGGAATCCTGGCAATCAATGCGTCCGGGCGCTCCTCTGCCGACGGTGCCATCCCGCGTACCAGCTACTGCCGTCCGCCGCCAAGCAGCTCATCGTCGTGCCTAAAGCCCAGACGAGCAGAGATGCGATCGGCCGTGTTGATCAGCTGCGGGAGATGCGCGTCTAGCAGCTCGTTGATGGTGGTTGTGTCGCTGTGCGCGATCAGGTCTACCGCGGCGACGACTTCGCCTGACTCGTTGCGTACAGGCGCGGCGATCGCGTACAGTCCGGGGTCGAGCTCTTGGTCGTCGACTGCGAAGCCTGCGCCGTGGACATGCGCGAGTTCGTTGCGTAGCGCCGTCTTGGTGGTGATGGTGTTCGGGGCGCGCCTGCGGAGCTTCATCTGGACGGTCAACTTGCGCTGCCACAGGTCGGGGATGCTCGCCACGAGCAGCTTGCCGGTCGCGCTCGCATACGCCGGCAGCCGCGAGCCGGCATGCCGTTCAAGACCACTGGCGAGTTGCCTCGGCCGGAAGCTCGGCAGATAGCTCTAGCAAGAGCACGTCGATGCCGTCGAGGACAGCCAGGCTCGCGCATAGGAGGTGCGCTGGCGCAGCTCCTGCAGATAGGAACGTGCATGCTCGCGCAACCCCGTCGAGTTCAACGCGGACATCCCCAGGTCCGTTACGCCCAACCACAGCCGGTACTTACGTGACGCATCCTGCTCCAGAAGCCCGAGCGCGACCAGAGTGATCGCGTAGCGGTGGATGGTGGACGGGCTCATGTCGAGCTCGTCGGCGATATCAACGATCCCGAGAACGGGGCGCTTGGGCGTGAAACAACGAAGAAGGGCCACACCCCGCTCGAAGGACTGCGAGTAGCACGGCGCGCGTAGACTAGGAATTGACCGCGCTGGCTTCTGCGCGCCTGCGGACAGCGTTCCCACGGCTAGGACTCTCCTCGGTACTGCTCGCGGCTGATCTGCTCCGGCTTTTGCGTTACAGCCCGCAGGCTCGCCTCGGCCTTCGCAGCGCGCGCCAGCGCCTCGTGGCGCTCGATCTTCAGGTTCCGGGTCTCCTCCCTCTCCGTCGCCAGTTCGTGTTCAAGCAGCGCACGCGCGTCTTCTATGAGCTTGATCTCCTGTCGCACGCCCGGACGACTCAAATCAAATCGGCGAGCGAACTCGGCAAGCATCCCCGCCTCATCGTCATCATCAATCCGCCCTATCAGGGGATGGGCACCCAAATCGCTGCCAACCGCCAACCCAGGCCACCACACCCGCACCGCGCCCGGCAACAACGCAAGCCCGCGGCCGAGACGATCAGCAAGACCACACAGCGCACCCTCACCTGACACGACATACACCAGCGGAGCCAATCCCACGGCAGCACGCACACCCGCGGGCGCCAACGCCAACTCATCACCGTCGAGCATCGACGCGATCCCGACCACCGGCTGCACCCGCTCGCCCGACAGCAACACCGCCACCATGCCCCGGACATCAGCCTCGCTAACAACAACGCGAGCGTCGTCCCTCGCGATACTCACCGCCACCGCCCGCAGGACGAGCTGACACGATCACGGGACGGGCGGTGCTGCGCAACATCTCTAAGCCTGGCCCGCGTTGTCCCTGGAGAGTTCGTTCGGGAGCGCCACCCCGCCGGTCTCGGGCTGAGGGAGACGGGCTTTGGCCGGTGGCCTTCCACTCCGTGATTACTCGATAGCTCCTCGGTCGCCTGCCTCATCGAGCGCCATCATTACCAGCTCAGCAGGTCCATCTAATGAAATCCGTCTTGATAAATCAATAGAAACATTGAGTTATCAATGACCGGGCGTCGGCTGCGCGTAAGCCCCGCAATTTGGGCTTTTTACGGCACTCCGCTTGCTGAGAACGATACGCGATCCGCGGCTTGGCGTCACGATAACGCTGCGCCATCGCGCGGTCTCGACACGGTGGCTGGTGGGCAGAACTCGCAGCTCGGAGAGGACCGTCTTGAGGACGAGCTGCATCTCGAGCACGGCGAGGTGGTGGCCGAGGCATCGCTTGCGGCCTCCACCCCAAGGCATCCAGACCTCGGGTGGAGGCTCAGTGACGAGGAAGCGCTCAGGGAGGAAGTCCTCCGGGCTCTCATATATGGCGGGGTCGTGCTGCATTAGGTGTATGCAGCCCACGAGATGTACCGGCGGGTGGAAGGTCCGTCCGCTGATCTCAAAGGGAGCGTGCACCACGCGTGGGATCGTGAACAGGAACACGGGCCGGTGGCGCAACACCTCTTGGACGGTCGCGTTGAGGTAGCGATTCTCCCCGTTTTCCAGGCTGTTGATGAGACGTTCTGTGGTGATCGGACTGTGGGCTAGAAGCTGGAAGGCCCAGGCGAGCTCTGAGGCGGTCGTCTCGTGGCCGGCGAGGATCACCGACATCAGGTCCTCACGTATCTGCCTTGGGTCGTGGTCGTCTGATGCTGTTGTGCCTTCGAGTAGCATTGCGAGGATCCCGCTGTCTCGCGCCCGCGCGTGTGCTTCATCGCTGATGAGGCCGTCGATCAACCGCTGTACGGCGGCGCGTTCGGTGAGGAATGCCCTCCACAGGCGCCGCCACGGGGGGAACGATCGTAGTTGCCGCTCTTGCAGTGCAAGGCTCGCTGTGATTGTCAGCATTCGCAGTAGCCGGGCGTGAAGTTCGCGTTGGCGTGCGCTGTCTTGACCGAAGATAGTTCGTAGGATCACTCGGAGTGTCAGGGCACGCAGGTAAGGGTGAATCGCGACGGGTGTGTTACGTGGCCACAGTGCGACCTCCTGTGTGACAATATCGCTGACCAGCTCGGTGTGCTCTTGGACGCGGGAGTGCTGGAAGGCGGGTAGGATCTCGCGGCGCCCTTTGAGGTGGGCATCTTCGTCTGCCAGCATGAACGAGCCCTCCCCTACGAGCGGTTCTATCACGGCCGCTCCGGCACCGGGATGAAGGACGTCCGCGGGCGCGCGGACGATGGCCATGATGTCCTCTTGGTCTGACATGAACACGAGCGGCGGTAGCCCGAGTGCGCGGATCGTGAACTGGCTGCCGTATCGTTTGCGGCACCAAGCCAGGTATCGGTGAGGGTCACGCCAAACCGCGAGTGTCTGCAGGGTGGAGGGCACAGGCGCACTCGGCGGCAGCCTCACCGACCGAAGGCCACCTGGCGCCGGGAACGCCACGTTCGTACGTGCTATTGCTCCGCCGCCGTCTGTTTGCAGTCCGCGGCTGACTCGCCAGCTACGAAGGACGGGTATCAGCGCCCTCGGGGAGTGTCCGATTAACGGTGGATTTGGCTTGGTGGGTTAGTTGATTCTTCCTTCGAACGCTATCGCGAACGCGTTGAGGGCGGGCTTCCATCTCATTGCCCAGCGTGCTTTTCCTCGTCCTGTGGGGTCGAGGGCCCTCGTGACGAGGTAGAGGCACTTCAGCGTGGCCGTGTCGTTCGGGAAGTGCCCCCGAGCTCTGACAGCGCGGCGGTAGCGGGCGTTCAGGGACTCGATCGCGTTCGTGCTGCAGATCACGCGCCGGATCTCGACGTCGTAGTCCAGGAACGGTATGAACTCGCTCCAGGCGTTCTCCCAGAGCTTGCTGATCGCCGGTTACTGCTTGCCCCACTTCGCGTCGAACTCCGCGAAGCGCTCCCTCGCCGCCGCCTCTGAGGGCGCGGTATAGACGGGTCTGAGGTCTCGGCTGAGACTGTCAGATATTGTGTGTGTGAGGTTGGGTTTGGTTGGTTGTGGTTAGTAGGGGATTCGGTCTCCGAAGTGGATCTTTAGGGCTCGTAGTGCTGAGGGCCAGCGCATCACTTTGACCCATTTCGTCTCGGCTCGCATCAGGGCGAGGTAGATGAGCTTCGTTGCTGCTTGCTCGTCGGGGAAGTGTCCGCGGGTCTTGATCGCTTTGCGGACCTGGCGGTTCAGGCCCTCGATCGCGTTCGTGGTGTAGACCACGCGGCGTAGATCGGCCGGTAGGGAGAGGAACGGTGTGACGTGCTCCCACCGGTCGCGCCAGGCTTGGGCGACCATCGGGTAGCGCTCGCCCCACTTCTCGTCGAAGAGCTCGAGCTGTCGGGTGGCCTCTTCGACGTTCGGGGCGCTGTAGACGCGGCGCAGGTCCGGCATCAGGCGCTTGCGGTCGGCGTAGCTGACATAGCGCATCGACGCCCGGATCATGTGCACGATGCATGTTTGAACCCAGGCTTGTGGGAACACCGCGGCGATCGCCTCGGGGAACCCGGCCAGGCCGTTGACGCAGGCGATCAGGACATCACCGACGCCGCGCTGATGCAGGTCGTTCAGCACCGCGAGCCAGAACTTCGCGCCCTCGGTGTCCTGCCACCACAGGCCGAGGATCTCCCGGTCGCCCTCGAGGGTGACACCGACCGCGAGATAGCAAGCACGGGTCTTCACCGAGCGGTCCTCGGTCATCTTCACCATCAGCGCGTCGAAGTAGACGATCGGGTAGAGCGTCTCCAGTGGCCTTGAGCGCCACGCCGCGATGTCCTGAAGGACGGCGTCGGTGACGCGGCTGATCGTGTCACGGCCGATCTCGGTGCCATAGAGCGTCTGCAGGTGCTCTGAGATATCCCGCACCGACATGCCGCCTGCGTAGAGGGAGAGGATCTTCTCGTCCAGCCCAGCCAGTCGGGTCTGGCGCTTACCGACGAGCTTCGGCTGGAACGTGCCCTGACGGTCGCGGGGGGTGTTCACCGCCACCGGGCCCAGGTCGGTAGCGACCGTCTTCCCGATCGACCCGTTGCGGTGGTTACCCGCGCCGCCGGGCGGCGCCTGTCCCGGCGGGTAACCCAAATGGTCACTCAGCTCGCCCGCCAACGCAGCGTCGATCACACGGCCCGCCAGCTGCGTCAGAAGGCCGCCCTGGCCGGTGATCTCCTCCGGGTCAAGGCCCTTCAGGGCGTCCTGCAGCGCGTCCGCCGGCAACAGGCCAGCCAGACGGTCCTGGAGCGCCTCGGCGCCCTCGTGAGCCTCTTGGGGGCGGCTGCGCCGCCCACTGGGCTTCTCGGTCATCTCCTGCATGATGATGGGGTCCTTTCCAGGCTGCACCCGGGCCAGAATCGCCGCTACGCCTACGGCTACGCGTCAATCCCGGCCCGGAACACAAGCCAAGTCGGTTATCCCAACCACACACACTTCATCGGACAGACCCTCTCGGCTCATCTCTTCCCAGTACTTGCGAGAGGCGAACCTGAACGTGTCGCGGATCAGATGGATCACACAGGCTTGGACGGTCGCGAGCTCGCGTGCGTGCTCGACGCTGCAGCCAAACAGGATCGCCCCCTCGACCCAGCGGCGACACCCCGAAAAGTGGGCCCGACCACCGCACTAGTCGCTCACCTCCTGGCGCAGGGCAAGCGGCCCGCCGAGATCGCAAAAGAGCTGGGAATCGCCAAGTCCACCGTCACCCACCACCTGCGCAGAGTAGGCGCGAACGTCGGGCGCGGATATGTCGGGCGACGCGTCGTCTGCGAGATCCTCGGTCGCTCGGGAGTTCGCGTCAGCGAGCTTTGCGACATCCGCATCGGCCAAGTGCGACTGCACGACCCGGACGATGCACGCTTTCGCATCCCCGACGCAAAGACCGAGACCGGCATCCGCGAGGTCCAGATGAGCCCCGACCTCGTAGAGGCCGTCATCGAGCACATCGATCAGCTACGCCGCGCGGGGCGTCCTACCACGCCGCAGGCCCATCTCGCGCAGAACCTCAAGGGCGGTCGCATGAGCCGCCAGCGTGCCGCGAAGATCGTCGGCGAAGCAGCCCAACAAGCAAGCAAAGAGCTCGGCGCGAAGGGCCTGCCACCCCTCCCCCGCATCACGCCACACAGCCTAAGACGGACCTACATCTCGATCGCGCTGCTCGCCAACAACTTCGACGTCAAGTGGGTCATGGGACAGGTCGGGCACGCCGACTCCAAGATGACCCTCGATGTCTACGCGCAGCTGGAGCAGCGCGTAGACCGCAGCCACGGAGTGAGCTTTGACCTGCTCGTGCGCAAGGCCCGCGAACAAGTCGCCGGACTCTCCCTGAAGGCCGACGGCGCCTCCATTGGGCCACGATTGGGCCACGACGGGCAAAACAGCGGGAAACCCACCACCCGGACACCCGATCAGCCGGGTCTAGAAAACGCCTATTTGCAGGCAGAAAACGAGATGGCGAGACCGGGATTCGAACCCGGGACACCACGATTTTCAGTCGTGTGCTCTACCAACTGAGCTATCTCGCCTCCGCCCAACCTTGCGGGGCTTCGATGCTACCGGCTCTCCGGCTGCCTCGACAGCCTCCGGGCCTCCCGCGCGCGGGTCCTGGGGCCAGTCGCTGCCTAGTGTTCCCAAGCTTCCAGGTAGGGCAGCGGGTTGATCGGGCGCCCTCCGGCTGCCTGCCAGCCGCCGACCCACATCTCGAAGTCCAGGTGCGGAGTGGTCGCATCGCCGGTCTCCCCAGCACTACACAGCTCCTGCCCGGCGCTCACGACCTGGCCGGAGCTGACGGCGAGCGAGCCGGCCTGGCAGTGGGCGAACATGAAGTCAAAGCCGATGGTGGTGTGCTCGACGGCGTAGTAGCCGGCGCCGCCTTCCTGGTAGCTGGTCGTGAGGATCGTGCCGGCCAGCGGCGCCACGACGCCGGTGCCTTCGGCGGTGAGCACGTCCTGCCCCTGGTGCAGGTAGCCGTCCCGGGGCGCGCCAAAGACGTTTTCCGGGCCGCCGAAGTTGTGCGGGCCGGCGGCCGGGAACACGGCGCCGTCGGCCACCGTTTCAGCGACCGTCGGCACGCCGGGTTCCACCGGCGCAGTGGGGGACGGCGTCGCAGCCGCCGGCGCTATCGTCGGCTTGACCGCTGGCGCAGCTGGTGCTGCGACGGTCAGGCTGGCGTCGTTGGAGCTGTGGGCACCGGACGCGAGCGTCGCGCCACGACGGTCGTGCGCGCTCACGCTGACCTCGTAGCTTCCGGCGCTCAGCGTGGCGCTCGCCGGCCACCTCGCGGTCAGCGTGCGGCCGGTGCGTACCCAGCCGAGGCTCACCGCGAGCACCGGCCTGTGGCTGCTCAGCGCCAGGATGGCCACCTGCACGTCCACGCTCGCCACCCCGGCCTCGTCGATCCGCAACACCACCCGCGGCGGGCGGCCGGCGACGCTTGTCCTTGGGACGCTGAGACTGGAAAGCACAGGACGCACCCGCGACGACGGATGAGCGGGCGGGCGCTGCCGGCCGGCGAGCGCCGGCGTGGACGACGGCGCCGCCACGCCGCCTGGAGCGTTGGTCAGCGCCAACGCGGGCGCCACGCCGTACAGCACGGCGAGCGTCACCACAACGCATGGAGCTGCCACACGGGCATGCCTCATGCTCCAGTAGTCGGCCGGAGCGGCGTCTGCAACAGGCCTGCGCTACAGATTGCACGTCTGTCCGAGCCGCGCCCGAGCCCGCCCGAGCAGCGCCCGAGCAGCGCCCGAAACCTAGCCGCGCTGGAACTCCTCCACGAGCGCCTCGTAGGTGCGAGCGAGTCCCTGCTCGATCGGTACCTCTGGCCGCCATCCCAGCTCGCGCTCCGCCCGGGTGATGTCAAGGCAGCTGTGCGTAAGCTCGCCGGGACGCAGGTCCGCCAGCTCAGGCTCGATCTGCTTGCCGGCCACCTTGCTCAGCTCGCTCCACACTTTCGCCACGTCCGTCTCGACGCTGGTGGCGATGTTGTACGTGCCAGAGCGCCCGGACGCGGACAGCAGCGCACTGACGACGTCACCGACGTACACGTAGTCGCGCGTCGGTGTTCCGTGGCCGTACAGCTTGGGCACGCGCCCGGTGTACAGGTGGTTGGAGAAGATCGCCACCACGCCGGCCTCGCCGTGCGGGCTCTGCCGCGGCCCGTATACGTTGCCGAGGCGACAGACCGCGTGGGGGATGCCAGACGACAGCGACCATGTGTTGACGTACGCCTCAGCCGCCCACTTGGAGGCACCGTAAGGGGACAGCGGCGCGGGGATGCGCTCCTCGCTGGTCGGCATCGGCGCGGCGTCGCCGTAGAGTGCGCCACCGGTGGACGTGAACACCACAGGCGCCTTGCAGTGTCCGGCGGCCTCGAGCACGTTGAGCGTGCCCCTGACGTTGACTTCACAGTCGCGCCCGGGGTTCTCGACGGAGACGACCACGCTCGACTGCGCCGCCAGGTGGAAGATCGCGCGCGGAGCCACCTCGGCTACGAGTGCGTCGAGCGCCGGGGCATCGACGATGTCCAGCTCCACCAGCTTCGCCTCTCCGGGCACCCTGGCAGCGTCACCGGAGGAGAGATCGTCGATCACCGTCACCGCATATCCGTCGGCGAGCAGGGCGTCGACGACGTGTGAGCCGATGAAGCCGGCGCCGCCGGTCACGATCGCGCGAGTGCTCATGCCAGGGAAATCTATACCGAGGCAGTCGACGCGGCGGTGGCGAGCAGGTCTTCGACCGCTTCCACCGACTCATCGATGCGCTCCAGCACGCGCATGCCGTCGCGCTCGCGCGGCAGGCTGCCTCCTACGGCGGGTCCGCCGAGCACGATCGGCAGGTCCGGGCGGCTGGAGCGCAGATCGTGCAATGCCAGCTCCACCAAGTCCGCGGCGCCGGACGCAGTGGCTCCGACGATGAGCAGATCGGGGGACTGGCTGTCGACCATCTCAAGCAGTCGCTCTGACGAGAGGTCGGTGTCGAAGATCGTGTGGAACCCGGCGGCGGCGAGCTGGTCGTGGACCATCTGCAGGCCGAGCGTGTGCTCGTCGCCCTCAAGGCCGGCAAGCAGCACGCGCTCGCGGTTCGGCTCGGTGCTGCCGGTCATGTAGCGGTAGAGCGTCGCCAGCACGCGCCGGGTGATCGTGGTGGCGCGATGCTCGCGGTCAGCGTCGATCTGTCCGGCTTCGGCGAGCACGCTGATGCGCCGCAGTGCAGGGCCGATCACCTCGGCGTGCAGCAATGTCGGCGTGACGCCGTCCTCGATCGCCGTGGCGATGGCACCCTCGGCCATCTCGGCGTCGCCGCGTTCCAGCGCCGTGGCGAAAGTCTCGAGCGTGGTCTCCACGAGCGCGACCGGGTCGGAGCGCAGCTGTTCGCGGGCGTCCGGACCGGACATCCCCAGCACCTCCATGAACGCGTCGAGCAGCACCGGGTCGAAATGGCGTCCGCGCTGTTCACGCATCATCTGTACGCCCTCCTCCACGGAGAAGGCCTTGCGGTACACGCGATCGCTGGTCAGCGCGTCGAACACATCCACGACCGCCACGATCCGCCCCTCGATCGGGATCGCCTCGCCCTTCAAGCCCCGCGGGTAGCCGCTGCCGTCCCACTTCTCCTGGTGGCTGAGCGCGATCGTTGCCGCCATGTCGAGGATTGACGATGACGAGCCGCGCACCAGGCGGTGACCCTCCTCGGCATGGGTCTCGACGATCGCGCGCTCCTCGAGCGTGAGCGGGCCGGGCTTCAGCAGGATCGCGTCGGGGATGGCCACCTTGCCGACGTCGTGCAGCGGGGCGGCATGCCTGAGGCGCTCGCAGAAGTCGGAGTCCATGCCGATGTGTTCGGCCAGCAGCACCGAGAAGCGCCCGATTCGCTCGATGTGCGCGCCCGTGTCCTCGTCTCTGAACTCGACCGCCATGGACAGGCGCTGCACGGTCTCGGCCTGAGCGATCTCGAGCTCCGACAGGGCACGTTTGAGGTCGCTGGTGCGGTGCTCGATCTCATCTTCGAGCGCCGCCTTGCCGTTCTCGCCAAAGCGCCAGCCGAGCGCCAGCGCCGCGCACGCGAGCGCTACCAGGCATACGGTCACGAATGCCGATGCTCCTGCCAGGACGGCGGCGACGACTGCGGCAGCGGCGAGCACAGCCCACGGCAGCAGGCCGATGGCGGGGTGCCGGTGCTTGGCGCGGCGGCGCGGCGGCCGCCTGTCGGGCCCGTTCTGCGTACTACCTGTCCTACGCATGAGCGCACCGATCCCGGTCGGATCGTCGTCTGCGCCATGCGCACGTCCAGCCCCGGGCTCTGCGGGTCGCCGAAGAAGGCTGGCTTGGATTGCACCTATCACTGAGAACTCTCGCATCCTTGTCCGGTCTCAGACACTGTTTGCTGATCAGTGCACGATTCGGCGCTTGTGGCTCGGCGCTTGACCGAATCTTGACGTGTATAGACATATGATCCACGGTGACGTTCAGCCGGCGCTGTGAAGCTGTTTGATGTTGATGGCGTTCATCGGCACAGCGAGCGTCACGGGCTTGTTCCACCGGTCGAACAGGATTCGCCCTGCACCGGGCTTGGCGATCTCGAGCGGATACGGCGCTCCGACGGTGGACGCGTACAGCGTCCCGTCGTGCGCGGCATCGCTGACCCCGATCGCCGTCTGTCCATCGATCGTCGTGGCTGGGCCCCGCGACAGCGTGCCGTGATCGTTGAGCGTGATGTCGATCAGCTTGCCAAGGTCCGCCAGCTGCGCAAACGGGGCCAACGGTCCCTGTTTGGCTGAGCCCTTCAGCCATTTTCCCCGCAATAGCCGAGCGGCAGCCGGTCCGGCGAAACGGGTGTAGAAGGACGGGCTGCCTTTGACATAGACGGAGCGGTCGACGTCGATCAGCTCGATTCCGAGGCCGCCGAGCGTGAGCCGTCCCTTGCCACCACTGCTGCCAACTAGTTCCATATCAAGCGATATCGGCTTGCCTTCGCTGACAATTGAGCCGGCGACGTGCACGCTTGCCGCACCGACCGCTGCAGATCTGGCGGCGGCGAGGATCTGCGCAGGTGTCTTGGAGGCCACACCGTTGCCATGGGAGGCCGACGAGCCGCACCCCGCGAGCAGTACCGCGAGGAGCGCGAGCGCGGGGATTGGCAGGGACGCAAGCCGGGAGCGCATCGCCGCAAGACTGTAGCCCGCAATCAGTCGGTCTTGTCTGGTGCGGCGTCCTCGTGCAATAGCTCTTTCAAGAAGCCCTTGCCGAGCACGCTCAACACGAGCAGCGAAGCGAACAGCGCGACGGCGTCGATGCTCTCTCGCCCCTGCTTGGTCCAGTAGTCGTCTTCGAGGTTCAGCCACAGGGCGAACTCATCGAGCGTCAGAGCCGCGCCACTGCCGTACGCCAGCGACGTGATCCGAGAGGCGCGTCGCTGCTCGTTGACGCCGATCTCAAGCAGCCACAGGTAGCCGACGCTCAGCAGGCCGGTGATTCCGAAGGTCATGTGGTGGATGTGCCTGCCACCGGGGGTGATGTTCTTGAACGGGCCTCGTTCGGCGCGGATCGCGTGGGTGATGCCGCGCACGGCCGCGAACGTCACCAGGAAGGCTCCCGTGGAGAACAGCTGGCGCTCCTTGCGTCGGTCTTTGAAGTGCTTGTGGTAGAGCGCGCGCACGTCGCGCTCGGGTGCCAGCCAGGAGAACGCCCGACGCCGTGTGACGGGCTCGGTTGGTGGCGTGCTGGGGCGCTCGACGATCGGCATGGATGTTCACAGCGTAGACCTTGGTATGGAAGACTCCATCCGATGCAGCTTTCCAGCCGAACGGAGGACGCTGGCGCTGTGCCGGCAAGGCGTCGCCGGTGCTCGATCTTGCCGGCGCTGGCGGCGTGCGTCACGCTTGCACTGGCAGGAGCGCCGGCGCAGGCGGCAGCTTCCACGAGCGCAGGACAGCTGTACTCCTTTGGCGGCAACTTCTTCGGGCAGCTCGGCACGACGGCCGGCAGCGGTAGCGAAGAAGCGGAGCCGACGCTGACGCCGGTCACGCTCCCGGGCGCATCGGGTCCGGTCACTCAGCTCGCCGCGGGTAGCGCCAGCCTGGCGGTGACTTCGAGTGGCCAGCTGTACGCGTTTGGCGATAACCAGTACGGCCAGCTGGGCAGCACGACCAACAACGGCCACGACACGCCGAATCCGACGCCTACGCTCGTGACTCTGCCTGGCGCGAGCGGCCCGGTCACACAGGTCGCCGAGGGCGCCTACCACAGCCTGGCGGTGACCTCCACCGGACAGCTGTACGCGTTCGGCTCCAACTACTACGGCCAGTTGGGGAACGCGACCAACAACGAAAAAGAAAAGAAAGCGAACCCGACACCAACGCTGGTCACGCTTCCGGCGGGGGCCGGACCGGTGACGCAGGTCGCCGCGGGTTCGGAATTCAGCCTCGCTGTGACCGCGAGCGGCCAGCTGTACGCGTTTGGTGAGAACTTTTACGGCCAGCTCGGGAACGCGAAAACCAACGGCGAATACAAGGCCAACCCGACGCCGACGCTCGTAACGCTGCCGGGAGCCACCGGCGGCGTGACCCAGGTCGCCGCGGGCACCTTCCATGGCCTCGCGGTGACGTCGAGCGGACAGCTGTACGCGTTTGGGGCGAACGGCGATGGACAGCTGGGGAACGAACAGGGCGTTGAAGAATTCGCCAGGGCCAACCCGACGCCGACGCTTGTAACGCTGCCGGGAGCCACCGGCTCAGTAACACAGATCGCGGCAGGCAACTCGCAAAGCCTGGCGGCTACCTCAACCGGTCAGCTATACGCGTTTGGCGGTAACAACTACGGACAGCTGGGGATTGCGACCAACAGCGGCACCGGCACGGCGAACCCGACGCCGACGCCGGTGACGCTGCCGGGAGCCAACGGCGGCGTGACCCAGCTCAGCGCAGGCGCCTTCTCCAGCCTGGTGGTGACGTCGAGCGGCCAGCTGTACGGCTTCGGCAGCAACTTCTTCGGACAGCTGGGCACGACCACGAACAACCTCGTGGAAACACCGAACCCGACGCCGGCGCTCGCAGCGCTACCGGCAGGCACGACGATCGACACGGTCGCGCGCGGCCCGGAAGCGTTCCAGACGCTGGCGCTAGTCGCAGACCTGTCGGTGAGCACCGGCTCGCTCCCCGAGGGCGCCGTGGGGCTTGCCTACAGCGCGAGCGCTCAGGCAAGCGGCGGGACCGGGCCCTACACCTGGAGCGCCACGGGGCTGCCGGCGGGGCTGTCGATCAACCGGGCGAGCGGGCTGATCAGCGGCACACCCACGGGCGGCAGCAGCGCGAGCGTGGTGCTGACGGTGACGGACGCCGATGGGATCACCGCAAGCGCCTCGGTCCCGCTACCCGTTTACTTGCTGAGCTGCGCCTGCGACCTGATCGTTCGACGACTGACGATCACCTCGGCGAGCGTCACGAACAAGCGCTTCCGCGTTGGCAAGCAGGCGACGGCGATCTCGGCGAGGAAGGCGCCGCGGGGAACTAAGTTCCGCTTCACGCTGTCGGCGCCGGCGAAGCTGCGAATCGCGATCACTCGTTCGCTGCCGGGGCTGCGCCACGGCCACAGCTGCGTGGCACCGAGCGCCAGGCTCAGGCGTGCGCATGCCAAGCGCTGCACGCGCACGCTCGCAGTGGGAACGCTGACGCGGGCCCACGAGGCGAACGGCGCCGGCAGCATCGTCTTCAGCGGTCGTATCGGGCGCCGTGCGCTGCACGCAGGTACCTACAGGGCGACCCTCACCGCCAGGAACGAAGAAGAAGGCCCCTCACAGCCCGTGACGCTGAGCTTCACCGTCCTCGACTGAAGGTTCGCGACCGCCGCAGGTGTGAAAGAATCGCCGGCATGAATGGGCGACTGGCAGTAGTGGCAACGGCAGTCCTGTCACTCCTGGCGTGTGGCCTGGCGAGCGCCGCCCAGGAGACGGTCCCACCTGTCGCCAAGACCTATCGGCCGCCGGCACGCTCGCCGGTGGCGTTCGCACGGATCCCCTCCGGACAGGGCTTCAGTCGGGCGCTGGCCAAGGGAGCGACTTTGAAGGCTGGGCAGACGATCGAGCTGGTGATCGGGACGGGAAACGACGTGGTGACGCCGGGCGACTGTCCCTGCCAGGGGCTGGGGCTGGTCCAGCCGAAAGGCCAGAAGCTGGCCAGCGCCTTCGTGCAGGCGCGGGGTGCGAGCGGCAAGGTGCTCGCCACCTCCCCGGCCAAGCAGCTGTTCATCGAGGGCAACGGAAGCGGCGGGATGCCGATCGGCATCACGTATGCCTTTGCGCGAGGCACGAAGCCGTTCCCGAAGGGGAGCAAGCTGTACACCTACGCGTTCTTCTCCGCCAGCTGACGCCGCCGGGCGGGCGCGTGAGCGCCCGGTCAGACGGACATCGCGACGTACTTGGTCTCCAGGTACTCGCCGATCCCCTCGAAGCCGCCCTCGCGTCCGAAGCCGGACTGCTTGACGCCGCCGAACGGGGCGGCGGCGTTGGAGACGACGCCCTGGTTGAGCCCGACCATGCCCGTTTCGATGCCCTCACATACGCGGAACGCCCGCTGAAGATCGCGGGTGTAGACGTAGGCGACGAGCCCGTACTCGGTGCGGTTGGCGGCGTCGAGCGCCTGCTGCTCGGTGCTGAACGTGGCGATGGGGGCGACGGGCCCGAAGATCTCCTCACTGAGCAGCCGTGCATCGTCTGGCACTTCGCTGAGAACGGTGGGCTCGAAGAAGTAGCCGGGGTAGGTGGGCCCGGACAACCGGCTGCCGCCGAGCAGCACACGCGCCCCGCGGGTGACGGCATCGCCGACGAGCTCTGCGACCTTGCTGCGCTGGTCCTCGTCGATCAGCGGGCCGACGTCGACGTCCGGGTCGGTACCGCGGCCGATCTTCAGCGCGCCCATGCGCTCGGCGAGCCTGCGGGCGAACTCGGCGGCGACAGACTCGTGAACGTGGAAGCGGTTGGCGGCGGTGCAGGCCTCGCCGACGTTGCGCATCTTGGCGAGCATGGCGCCCTCTACGGCGGCGTCGAGGTCGGCGTCGTCGAACACGAGGAACGGAGCGTTGCCGCCGAGCTCCATGGACACCCGCAGGATCTGCTGGGCGGACTGTTCGATCAGCGAGCGCCCGACCTCGGTGGAGCCGGTGAACGACAGCTTGCGGGTGCGGGGATCTTTGAGCAGCGGCCCGATTACCTCGCCGGCGCTGCCGGCGGTGATCACGTTCAAAACGCCGGCCGGCAGCCCTGCGTCCTGCAGGATCTTGGCGAGGGCGAACATCGACAGCGGCGTCTGCTTGGCGGGCTTGACGACCATCGTGCAGCCGGCTGCGATCGCGGGGGCGATCTTGCGGGTGCCCATCGCCGTGGGGAAGTTCCACGGCGTGACGAACACGCACGGCCCGACCGGCTGGCGCATGGTGAGGATGCGGCCGTTGCCGGTGGTGTTGACCATGTAGCGCCCGTGTATGCGCACGGCCTCCTCGGAGAACCAACGGAAGAACTCGGCGGCGTAGGCGATCTCGGCGCGCGACTCGGCCACTGACTTGCCCATCTCAAGCGTCATCAGCAGCGCGAGGTCGTCTGTCTTCTCTACGATCGCTTCATACGCCCGGCGCAGGATCTCCCCGCGCTCGCGCGGCGGATGTGCCCCCCACTCCGCCTGAGCGTCCGCAGCGGCTGCGAGTGCCGCCAGCGCGTCCTGCTCCTGCGCGTCGGCCACCTGCACGAGGGGCTCGGTGGTGGCGGGATCCTCGACGGCCAGCGTGCCGCCGGTGGCGGCGGCACGCCACTGACCGGCGATGAACAGGTCGGTGGGAACCCAGTCGAGGATCGCGCGCTCAGGCTCGGGGAGGCTGGTGGCGCTGACGGTGCTCACGTTCCCAAACTACCACCGCCCGACGGTCTCCAAACGGGCTGGGCCGCCGAATGGCGCGCCAGCGATCGTGCAGCGCTCAGGCGTCCGCGACAACGGGACGACCGGAGACCCATGGAATCCTCGGCCATGGAGCGCGACCGCGGGCCGGCGGCTGTGTTGCTGCAGGCAACGATGTCGAACGTCTGCGCCTACCATCGTCGGACGCTGACACTGCTGGTGGGCATGCTTGCAGCGCTCGTCGCGTGGGCGGCGCCGGCGGGTGCGTCGACGCTGCTGATCGAAGGCGCGGGCGACGGGCATGGCGTGGGTATGAGCCAGGACGGTGCGCTCGGCTATGCCCAGCATGGCTGGTCGGATACGGCGATCCTTGCCCATTACTACACGGGCACGACAATCGGCCAGGCGCCGGCGAGCTTTGTGGTGAAGGTACTGCAGGGGTCGAAGGTTGTGGATGTGCCGCTGGAACGCTACGTCCGGGGTGTGGTGTCTGCGGAGATGCCCTCCAGCTGGCCGCTTGCGGCGCTTGAGGCGCAGGCGATCGCGAGCCGCACGTATGCACTGACTGACGACCAGGGCGGCGCCCGCTTTGACGTGTACGCGGACACCCGCTCGCAGATGTACCGAGGTGTGTCAGCGGAAACGGCGGCGACGAACGCAGCGGTGGCGGCAACCACCGGGCAGATCGTTATGTACGGGGGCAAGCCGGCGATCACGTACTACTTTGCGAGCTCCGGCGGGATGACGGAAAACAACGAGAACTCGTTCTTGGGCTCGACGCCGGAGCCGTGGCTGCGCGCGGTGCCGGACGCCTATGAAACGGCCGCGTCGAGCTGGAAGGTGAGCATCGGCTTTGCCGCTGCGGCGACGCACCTGTCTGGCCTTGTGAAGGGCTCCTTCCGCGGGATCGAGGTGCTGGGACGCGGCGCGTCGCCGCGGATCGTGAGCGCCGAGGTGCTGGGTTCGCGCGGCGACACACAGGTGAGCGGACCGGAACTGGAGGCTCGGCTGGGGCTGGACAGCGCGTGGGCTTACTTCAGCGTGAAGAGCGGGACGAGCGTCACACGCGAGCCTGATCTCAGCGGCCAGGGCCCGTTCACGCCACCGTCGGCTGAAAGCCCGCCTGCCGGCGCCCCGGCCCCGGCGAGCACTCCGGCGACAGGGCCAGAGGGCGGCGACCAGGCGCCGGCAACGGCTGCGTCGAGCTCCTCTGCTGCATCGACGGCTGCCACAGGCGGCGCACAAGCCGGATAGGTGCCTGCGAGGCGCCGGGACCGCCCGGCGCATACGCTTGAGCCGGTGCCTGCCCCGCTGCTGATCGCCGACGTTCCGTGGCTGCTGTATCGCTCGTTCTTCGCGCTGCCCAAATCGATCGTGGATACGGACGGGCAGCCGGTGAACGCGCTGCTGGGCACAGTCAACGCGATCCTGACTTTTGATGATGTGGATGGCGTAGTTGCGTGCATGGGCGCAGAGCAGGCGCACTACCGCGTGAAGCTGTACCAGCCGTATCACGCCCACCGCGACCCAATGCCGCCGGAGCTGGCTGCGCAGTGGCAGAAGGCGCCGCTGCTGCTGGCAAGCCTTGGGTGGATGGTGGACACGAGCGAGGAGCTGGAGGCAGACGACGTGATGTTCTCCCACGCCGTCCTCGAGCAGCAGCGCGGCGGCGAGGCGCTACTGCTGACGGGCGATCGTGACCTGTACGGCGCGGTCAGCGAGCGCGTGGCTGTGGCCGAGCTGAAAAGAAACCCCGCCCGCCCCGAGCATGGCAAGATCGGTCCGGAGCAGGTGCGCGAGCGCTACGGCGTGGAGCCTGCCCAGGTCCCGGACTTCATCGCCCTGCGCGGCGACCCCTCCGACGGTCTCCCCGGCGCCCCCGGCATCGGCGCCAAGACCGCCGCGGAGCTGCTGCGGGCGCACGGGTCGCTGGAGGCGCTGCTGGCGGCAGCGCAAGCGCAGGACGGCGCCCTACGCCCGCGCGTGGCGGCGACCCTGCGCGAGAACGCGGAGCTGCTGCGCACGTTCAAGCAGATCGCGACGCTGCAGCGCATCGACGTCGAGTCGCCGGTCGATCGCGCCACGGACTTCGCCGGGGGAGCACGCGTGGCGAGCGAGCTGGGAATGCGGCGGCTGGCAGATCGGCTGGAAAAGCTCGCTTAGCGACGCTAAGGCGTGAACTTGACGGTGATTACGTCCCCGTCGCTCATCACGTAGTCGCGGCCCTCCAGGCGCAGCGTTCCGCGGTCGCGCGCGCCGGAGTAGCCGCCGGCGTCCACAAGCTCGCGCCAGCCGATCACTTCGGCGCGCACGAAGCCCTTCTGGATATCCGTGTGGATCTGGCCGGCTGCATGCCAGGCAGTGAGGCCACGGCGCAGATGCCATGACTGCGCGATGGTGGCCTCACCGGCTGTGAAGAAAGCGATCAGCTCAAGTAGCGCAAACGCCTCGCGCACGACACGCTGGAGGCCTGACTCGCCGGGCGGGCCGGGAATCAATTCTTCCCGCATGGCAGCAGCGTCGTCGTCGTCCAGCTCGGCGAGCTCTGCCTCGATGCGCGAGGAGACGGCCACCGCACGCGCGCCCTGCGCGGCTGCGTGCTCGGCGATCTGCGCGGGTACCTCGTCGGAGCCCTCGTCGACGTTGGCGACGAACAGCACCGGCTTGCTTGTCAGCGAGCCGAGGTCGCGGGCGGCGCCTGGAGCCTCGTCGGGCACGGGCACGGTGCGCGCAGGACGACCGGCCTGCAGCGCGGCAATCACCTCGCGCAGCCAGGCCTCCTCGGCGATTGCTACGCGATCGCCGCCGCGTGCCTGTTTGCCGACTTTGTCGACCCGGCGCTCGGCGGCCTCGAGGTCGGCGAGCGCGAGCTCGGTCTCGATCGTTTCGATGTCCGCCAACGGGTCCACCCGGCCCTCGGGATGGATCACATTCTCGTCGTTGTGCGCCCGCACGACGTGCACGATCGCGTGCGTCTCGCGGATGTTTGCCAGGAAGCGGTTGCCCAAGCCCTCGCCCTGGTGCGCCCCGGCGACCAGCCCGGCGATGTCGTGGAAGTCGACGGTATCCCACACGATCTCCGAGGCGCCGACCGTACGTGCGATCTCCTCCAGGCGCTCGTCGCGCACGGGCACGACCGCCACGTTGGGCTCGATCGTCGTGAACGGGTAGTTGGCCGCCTCGGCGCCGGCTTTGGTCAGCGCGTTGAACAGCGATGACTTGCCGGCGTTGGGCATGCCGACGATCCCGATGCGCGTGCTCACGGCGCCATCTTCCCAGGATCAGGCGCGGGACACGCATGCCTGCCGTCAGCCATCAGCCAGAGCGGGAGCTCGCGCACTTCGCGGCGACCGCCGTGCCCAGCAGCGTCCCTGCCAGGACGTCCGATGGGTAGTGCACGCCCAGGTAGAGCCGCGAGACGGCCAGCCCGGCGGCCAGCGCGTACAGCGGCGCTGCCGGCAGGCCAAGGCGCGTATAGGCGAGCGCCCCAGCGAACGATGTGGACGCATGAGCGCTGGGGAAGCTCAGCGTCGTCGGCGTGCTCGTCAGCGCCGGCAGCCCAGGAAGCTCGGGCCGGCGGCGGCCGACGACGCGCTTGATCGCCGTGTTCAGCGCGTACACGCCGGCGACCGTCGCTGTCGCCCGGCGCCAGTTCTCCCTGCGCTCGCCGTCCAGCCCCGCCCCGACGGTCCCGATCGCCAGCCAGATGCCGCCGTGCTCGCCCAGCCGCGAGAAGCGAGCCACCGCTCGCTCGGCGCCGTGCGTGTGCCCACGCGTGCGCGCCAGCACCAGCAAGCGCTCGTCCAGGCTCAGCTTTCGGAGAGTCACGGCGTTAGGGGGCCGATGGGCAAGCGAGGCACGACCGGGTCGGCGCCGCAGGACGCAGTGAGCGAAGTGTGCGCTAGCACACGAGCGATCGAGGACGCAGCATCGCGCCGCCCAGCGCTTCCCTAACCGAAGCCGACGCGCGGCTCGGTGCTGTCCGCGCTGACGTACACGACCTGCCCGAGATCCACCCGGACGGGGCCATCCTCGCTCTCCAGCTCGTGCCAGCCGATGCCGCCGATTGCCTTGTTGAGGTCTTCGAGCTGCTTGTCGCTGACACGCATGGCCAGCACCTGGCCGCCCTGGAAGCCGAGCGTGACGCGTCGGGCGGCGGAGCCGGGCATCAGTGGGCTCCCACGTCGGCAGCTGGCTGCACGATCTCGGTGAGCACGCCAACGGTCGCCCGCGGATGCATGAACGCGACACGCGATCCGCGGATGCCGATTCGCGGCTGCTGGTCAATCAGCTGCAGGCCCGCCTGCTTGAGCGCTTGCAGGGTGGCGTCGATGTCCTGCACCTGGTAGGCCACGTGGTGCAGCCCGGGACCCTTGGCGGCGAGGAACTTGCCGACGGGCGTGTCCGGTCCAAGCGGAGCGAGCAGCTCGACGTGGTTCTCGCCGACGTCCAGGAGCACCGCCTCCACCCCCTGCTCCTCCACAACCTCGCGGTGGGCCACCGCCAACTGGAAGCTGTCGCGGTAGAGCTCGAGCGCTGGCCCGATCTCCTCGACGGCGACACCGATGTGGTCGATGCGGCTGAACATGAGCGGGAGTCTATCGGCGCCCGGGCTCGCCCTCGTCGGGAGCCTTCGGCAAAGGGATCGGAGCGGGTCCGGGCAGGGGCGCATGCGGCTCTGCCGCGGCCACCACTCGCAGGCCGACACCCGGCGCGCGCTCCATCCGCGGCACCCCCTTCATGATCCGGTCGATCCCCTCACGCTCGAGTACCTCACGCTCGAGCAGCTCCTGCGCCAGCGCCTCGAGCTGACGTCTGTGGGCGACGATCAGCTTTTGCGCCGCTCGGCGCGCTTCCTCGATCAGGTCCTGGCGCTCCTCGTCGCGGATCCGCAGCGTCCTCTCAGACAGCCGCACGTCGCCATCCGGCGAGCGCCCGACGCCTGCCGTACCCATCGCGAAGTCGTGAATCATCGAATGTGAGATGTCCGCAACGCGCTTGAGGTCGTCCGAGGCGCCGGTGGTGATCGCGCCGAACACCACCTGCTCGGCCACGCGGCCGCCGAGCAGCACCGTCATGTAGTCGAGTAGCTCCTCGCGCGTCTTCAGGTAGCGATCCTCGGCGGGGAGGTTCAGCGTGTAGCCGAGCGCGCGGCCGCGCGGGACGATCGAGATCTTGTGCACGCGGTCGACCGACGGCAGCAGCTCACCGCACAACGCATGCCCCGCCTCGTGGTAGGCGACGACGCGCTTCTCGTGGTCGTTCAGCACGCGCTTGGACTGCACGCCGGCGATTACCCGCTCCAGCGCCGAGTCGAAGTCGCTCTGGGCGATCGTTTTGGCGCCACGCCGTGTGGCGAAGATCGCAGCCTCGTTGCAGATGTTCGCCAGATCGGCGCCTGTCAGCCCGCTTGTCTGCTGCGCCACCAGGCCAAGGTCCACGTCGCCCAGCGGCTTCTCGCGCGTGTGCACTTCCAGCACGCCGATGCGGCCTTTGACGTCCGGTGGCACGACGAACACCTGGCGGTCGAAGCGTCCAGGACGCAGCAGCGCCGGATCGAGCTTCTCCAACAGGTTTGAGGCGGCGATCACCACGACCCGTCCGCTGGAGGCGAAGCCGTCCATCTCAACCAGCAGCTGGTTGAGCGTCTGATCCTTCTCGCCGGAGATGTCCATCCCCCGCCGTCCGCCGACGGCGTCGAGCTCGTCGATGAAGATGATCGCCGGTTCGTGCTTGCGGGCGATCGCAAACAGCCTGCGGATGCGCGCCGCGCCGAGGCCGGCGAACATCTCCACGAACGATGCAGCCGACTGGGCGAAGAACTGCGCGCCAGACTCGTTGGCGACGGCCTTGGCCAGCAGCGTCTTGCCCGTTCCCGGCGGTCCGTGCAGGAGCACGCCCTTGGGCACACTCGCCCCCAGCTCCTTGAACGCCTTCGGTTCGCGCAGGAACTCGACAAGCTCCTGCAGCTCCGCCTTGGCCTCGTCGACACCGGCGATGTCCGCGAACGTGACCGACTGGTCGGACGTCGGCTTGATCCGCTGCGGCTTGATCCGCGGCATCACCTTCAGCATCCGCCACATCATGAAAATCAGCGCTGTGAAGAACACGATCGCGATGACCGGCTCCCAATTGAGCGCGAAGTTCTGCACTTCCTGCGCGAAGGAGATGCCAGGCGCCGGCGGCGAGCTCGTGTGCACGATCGTCGGATGGGCCGCGGCGGCGCCCGTGGCACCGGTGGCGCCGTGTTTCAACGCGACATGCCCGCGGGCGGAGCCGGTAGCGGTGGCGGCGCCTGGCACCGCCACCGCTTGCGTCGGCGTCGTCGTCGAGACTGGCGAGCGCGGCCCAACCGTGGCCTGCCTGCTCACCTGTCCACCCTCTCCAACAAATCCACCATCCTTGGCATCGCGTCCCATTATGCGTGTTTTCCACGCGCTTGTCGAGGGCTGCAACTCTCAGCCGAGAATGCGCACCGCCACGTCCCTGAACAGCTCAGCCGCAAACGCCAGGTCGCGCACGTCGATCCGCTCGTCCGCGCCGTGCACCAGCGGCGCGCTCTCCAGCAGCGACTGGTGGCGCAGGGGGAAGAACCCGTAGGCGACGCACTCGGGGAACGCGAGGCGGAAGTGGCGCGAGTCGGTGAAGCCAGGGAGCACCACCGGCACGGTCTGGGCGCCGGGATCGCGCTCGGCGATCCACTCGGAGATCGTGTCCATCAGCGGCGAAGCCATCGGCGAGCGGTTGCCGACGACGCGCTCGGTGAACTCGATTCGCCAGGGCGCGTCGGGACCGGCCCCTTCCTCTCCAAGCACTTCGACGATGCCGTCGCGGACCTCCTGCTCGCCCATTCCCGGCGGCACGCGGCAATCGACTTTGAGCTCGGCACGACTGGGTATGACGTTGATCTTCTCCGAGGCTTTGATCCGCGTCGGCGTGAAAGTGACGCCGAGCATCGGCTCGAACATGATCGCCAGGCGCCGGTCCACAGCCGCCAGGCGAGCGAGCGAGCCCTGCGGGTCCTGGGGATCCTCGCCGATGCCGCGCAGGAACGCCAGCGGCTCCTCCGTCGGCCGGTAGGAGGGCTGGCGTGCCGCCAGGCGCTCCAGCACGGGCGCCATCTTCAGCAGCGCGTTCTCGCCCATGCCCGGCATCGAGGCGTGGCCGGCGACACCGTCGGTGCTCACGGTGAAGCGGAACACGCCCTTCTCGGCACAGCAGACGCCGTAGCGGCGGGCGCCGCTGTACTCGAACACAGCGCCGCCGCCCTCGTTGAGCAGCATGTCGCAGCGAACCTTCTCCGGGTGGTTCTTGGTGATCCATTCGGCGCCCAGCGAGCCGCCGGTCTCCTCGTCGACGACCGCCACGATCAGCAGCTCGCCGCGCGCCGGGCGCCAGCCCGAGCGCGCCAGCGACGCCGCCGCGGCGATCTCGGCCGCGACCTGGGACTTCATGTCCAGCGCGCCCCTGCCCCACAGGAAGCCGTCGGCGATGTCCCCTGACCACGGGTCGTGCGTCCACTCGGCGGGGTCGGCCAGCACGGTGTCGACATGACCGAGGTAGCACAGCGTGGGCCCGTCCGGCGCGCCCGCCGGTGCACGCAGCCGGGCGATCAGGTTGGGCCGCCCGGGCTCGGCGCCGAGCAGCTCGCACTCGAACCCCGCCTCGGTGAGGTGCTCGGCGAGGTACACCTGCGCGGCGCGCTCGTTGCCGGGTGGGTTGACGGTGTTGAAGGCGATCAGGCGTGCCAGCAGCGCTTCGGCCTCGGCACCCGGCTGGGCGCTGTCTGACGGCTGCGCGCTCATCGCCCAGATCGTACGCCCATCTGCGTGAGCTCCTCGCGAGTGAGCGGAAAGTGGCACGCGACCTGCGTCCCCGCCTGTCCCGGGATCGGGGATCCCTTGTCCTCGAGCTGCGGCTCCTGTGTCGAGCACAGCTCCTGCGCCTTCGGGCAGCGGGTGTGGAAGCGACACCCGCTCGGCGGGTTGGCGGGGCTGGGCACGTCGCCGCTGAGCAGCCGCCGCTCGCTGCCGTGCAGCGACGGGTCGGCCACCGGCACCGCCGCCATCAGCGCGCCCGTGTAGGGATGACGGGGGAAGCCATACAGCGCCTCGTTGGACCCGATCTCGACGATCTTGCCGAGGTACATGACCGCCACGCGATCGCACATGTGCCGCACGACCGACAGGTCGTGGGCGATGAACACCACCGTCAGCCCCAGCCGCCGTTGCAGGTCGCGCAGCAGGTTCAGGACCTGCGCCTGGATGGAGACGTCCAGCGCGGAGACGGGCTCATCGGCGATCAGCAGCTTGGGGCTCAGCGCCAGCGCCCGCGCCACGCCGATGCGCTGGCGCTGGCCGCCGGAGAACTCGTGGGGATAGCGGTTGTAGTGCTCCGGGTTCAGCCCGACCGTCTCCATCAGCCGCTGCACCTCGTGCCGACGCTCGCCCTTCTCGCGCAGCAGCCCATGGATGGCAAACGGCTCGGCAATGATCGAGCCGATCGTCTTGCGCGGGTTCAGCGAGGACTGGGGGTCCTGGAACACCATTTGCATCTCGCGCCTGATCGCCTTCAGCGCGCTCCCGGTCATGCGGGTGATGTCGCGTCCGTCGAACACAATCTCGCCGGCGCTGGCGTCGAGTAGACGCATGATCAGACGGGCGGTGGTGCTCTTACCGCACCCCGTCTCACCGACGATTCCCAAGGTCTCGCCGCGCTCGATCTCAAGGCTGATGCCGTCTACCGCGCGGACCGCGCCGATGCTGCGCTTGAACACGACCCCGCGGCTCAGCGGAAAGTGCTTGACGAGCTCTCGTATCCGCACGATCGGGCCGTCGCCAGTCGTCGTCACGGGCTCGCCGAGCTGCGGGCCGCCCGCCTGCGCAAACGGCGTGTCGGAGGCGTCCTGCGCGCCCCCGATCATGCCGGCGCTCCCGGCAAGTCGACCTCGGCCAGCGCCTGCTCGGGTGTCTTGCCGGCGCTCAGCTGCTTCCACAGCCGCCGGCGCACGTCTGACTCGAGCAGGCAAGCGACCTGGTGGCCGGGTGCCTCCGCAACCGGCTCCAGCCGCGGGTCGACTCGCGCATGCTCCGGTTGTGCGTAAGCGCAGCGCGTATGGAAGTGACAGCCTGACGGTCGATTGATCAGGCTCGGCGGAGTCCCGGGAATCGGCATCAGCTGTTCCTCGCGGGGCCCATCCAGCCGCGGGATCGACTTCAACAGCCCCCACGTGTAGGGATGCTCCGGCGCGCTGAACACCTCTGCCGCCGAGGCTGTCTCGACGATCCTGCCGGCGTACATGACGGCGATGTCGTCTGCCATCTCTGCCACCACCCCGAGATCGTGGGTGATGATCACGATCGCCATCCCCAGCTCTCGCTGCAGGCGTTCCATCAGTGCGAGGATCTGCGCCTGGACTGTCACGTCCAGGGCGGTGGTCGGCTCGTCTGCGATCAGCAGCTTGGGCTCGTTGACGAGCGCCATCGCGATCATCGCCCGCTGACGCATCCCGCCGGAGAACTCGTGCGGATACTCGTCGACGCGCCTGGCGGGGTCGGGTATCCCGACTAGCCCGAGCAGCTCGATCGCGCGCTCGCGCGCCTTGGCCTTCGGGATCTGGCGATGCGCGCGCACGGCCTCGACGAGCTGCTGACCGACGCGATAGAGCGGGTGCAACGCCGATAGCGGGTCCTGGAAGATCATTGCGATGTCGTTGCCCCTGATCGTGCGCAGGTGCTCTTCGGGCATCGCCACGAGATCCTGCCCGTCGAACAGGATCCGTCCGGAGATGCTCGCGCCCTGGCGGCGGGTGAGCCCGAGCGTGGTCAGCGAGGAGACGGTCTTGCCCGATCCCGACTCCCCCACGATCCCCAGCGTGCGACCGCTGTGCACCTCGTAGCTGATGCCGTCGACGGCGTGCACCACGCCGTCCTCGCTCGGAAACTCGACGCGCAGGTCCTGGACGCGCAGCAGCGGCTCTTGCGCGCTCATGAGTATCTGACCCGGGGATCGAGATACGCGTAGGCGACGTCCACGACGATATTTGCGACGATGATGAACATCGCAGCAATCAGCACCGTCCCCTGGGTGACCGGGAAGTCGGAGGACTGGATCGCTTTGTAGTTCAGCTCACCGATGCCGGGGATGTTGAAGACCGCTTCGACCAGCACTGCGCTGCCGAGCAGCACGCCGACTTCCAGCCCGAACAGCGTCACGATCGGGTTGATCGCCGCGCGGATCCCCTGGCGCACCACATGGCGCTCGGGCAGGCCCTTGGCCCGCGCGGTGCGGATGTAGTCCTCGTTCATCGTCTCCGACAGGCTGCTGCGCATCAGCCGCGCGAAGATCGCCGCCGAGCCCGAGGCGAGCACGATCCACGGCATGATCAGCGAGGTGAACCACTTCCACGGATCGCTGGTCAGGCCGACGTAGCTACCGGCGCCGGGAAGGATCTTGAATTTCCCGATGTCCGACGCGAACAGGTACAGGAGCACCAGGCCGAGCCAGAATTCCGGCGCCGAGATCAGCACGAGCGCGGTGCCCATCGTCGCGCGGTCGAGGAACGTGTGCCGCCGCAGCGCCGAGATCACGCCGACGCTCATGCCGCCGACGATCCACAGCACGGCGGCCCCCAGCGTCAGCGACAGCGTCTCCGGCAGACGTTCGCCGATCAGGCTCCTGACAGACTGCTGGCTGTAGTAGCTGTAGCCGAGGTTGAAGTGCAGGAAGACTTCCTTCAGGTAGTCCCAGAACTGCGTCGGCAGCGACCTGTTGAGGCCGAGCACGACTTCGATCTCTTTGACCAGCTTTGCCTGGGGATCGCGCCCGGCGCGCAGCAGCGCCGGGTTGCCGGTTGGCAGCACGCGGAACATGACGAACATCAGCGCCGCGACGATCACCAGCAGCGCGATGCCCCACACGATCCTGCGGATGATGTAGGGGATCATCGCCTGCGACCTTTTACTTCAGTGAGGTGAAGCTGTAGTCCCAGTTGCCTTCGTTCCACAGCTGGGCGACGCCCTTCACGTCGCTGCCCTCCATCCTCGGCGACTTTTCCCAGTCGAACGGGATCGCCGCGGCGTCTTCGACGAGTTCGTCGTCGATCTTCCCCCACGCTTCGGCGCGCGCCGTCTTGCCCCTGACGGATTCCGCCGCCGTCATCGCCGCGTTGATTTTCGGATCGTCCACCTGTCCCTGGTTGACGTTTCCGGTGGCTTCGATGAACTTGCCGTTGAACGTGACGTTGAGCACGGTCTGCGGGTCGGCGAAGTCGGCGATCCAGCCGACGCTCGGGCAGACTTCGATCTCTTCTTTGGGCACGTTGCAGTACTTCGCGTACATGGTCGACTGTTCGACCAGCGTCAACTTTGTATTGAAGCCGAGGCTCTTCATCGTCTCGTTGACGATTTCCGCGTCTTCCTTTTCCGGCGGGTCGCTCGAGCCCACGACCTGGACCGTCTTTTCACTGGTGTACTTGCCGCTGGGATAGCCGGCGAGCTTCATGTACTTCTCCGCCAGCGCCACGTCGCCTTCGGGGTGTTCGTTGTAGTCGACTCCCTTCGGCCCGGCCAGGCCGCCGGCCTGTTCGAAGCCGGAGATCGTCGGGTAGATGAAGTGCGTGGCGACGTTGGCCACGAGTTCACCGCCGCGCTCCTTGTTCAGTGCCTCGCGGTCGAGCGCCGCCCACAGTGCCTTGCGCACGTCGATGTTGGTGAACGGCCCAACCTTGTTGTTGAGGGTGATGTAGTGCTCGCCACCGCCGGGCGAGAGCGAGAGCTGGCTCTTGTAGTGTTCAGCGGCGAGCTTGATCGCCGACTGCACCGGCGGCTCGTTCTGCACGACGTTCTTGCCTTCAAGGACCTGACGGTCGATGACCGCCTGCGAGCCGCCGATCTTGATGTCGATTTCGTTGAGGTACGCTGGACGGAAGTCGGTCTTGGCGTTCCAGTTGGGGTTGCGCACGAGCGTCGCCGACTTACCGGGCACGTAGCCGGTTCCCAGCACCTTTCCTTCGGCGTTGTTCTTGAGCATGTAGGGGCCCGTCGCCACCTGGTAGTTGCCGTAGTCCGACGGCTTGTTCTTGTCGAACTTTTCCGCATATTCCTTTGGCACGGGGGCGGTCAGCGGCAGCACCAGCGCCGCCGCGACGAACTGCCCCTTTGGTTCGGTCAGGTGAAAGACGATCTCGTGCTTGTTGGGGGTTTCGATGCCCTTGATCGGGCCGCCGTTGGCCGCCGGCACGCCTTCGATCGCGTTGAAGTAGGAGTGCATGTACGGGTTCGCCACGTCGGGGTTGGCGCCGCGCTCGATCGCGTAGGCGACGTCCGAGGAGGTCACTTCGCGGTTGACCGGCGGGCTGAAGTGAATGCCTTCCTTCAGGTGCACCGTCACCGTCTTGTTGTCCGGCGAGATTTCCGGCGTACCGGAGGCGATGTCCGGCGTGGGTTCGACCGAGTTGGGCTTGTTGGAGTACAGCGGCCGTTGCGTGGCGAACACGACCTCGTAGTCGAGCGCGAAGTAGGCGATGCCCGGATCGAGGTGTTCGAAGTCGCTTTCGTCGAGAACTTCGAGCGTCCCGCCACGCTTGCCGCCGGTCAGCGACTGCGTCGTCGGGCTCTGGAAGCCGCCCGTGCTGATCAAGTTCGCGCCGTTGGCGCCCGAGCTCGAGCTGCTGCTACTGCTGCTGCTGCTGCTTGAGCCGCATGCTGCCAGCACCAATGCGAACAGCGCTGCGAGACCTATGGCCGTGACCGCTCTCGTCGAGCTCATTGGGGCGCCTCCTGTGTCGTGTTAGAAGCCCTCATCGGGCGTTCCTCGGGTTGAGGGCGTCCTGCAGCCCGTCTCCCAGCAGGTTGAAAGCCAGCACGGTGAGCAGCAGCGCCGCCCCCGGGAAGACCATGTACCACCAAGCGGTGTTGAAGATCGGCGTCGCCGCCGCGATCATCTGGCCCCAGCTGGCCGCGGGCGGGCGAATACCCACTCCCAGGAACGACAGTCCCGCCTCGAGCAGGATGTTCGTTGGGATCAGCAGGCTTCCGTAGACGATGATCGGCGCCGTCAGATTCGGCAGGATCTCGCGGAACATGATGCGCATATCCGACGCGCCCAGGGCACGGGAGGCCTCCACGAACTCGCGCTCACGCATTGACAACACAAGACCACGGACGATCCGCGCGACGTAGGGCCAGGTGGCCAAGGAGACGATGAAGATGATGGTTCCCAGACCAGGCTGGATGAGACCGCTGACGCATCCCCGCACCGAGCAGGCGGCACCGAGACCGAGGCCGAACAGCAGCACCGGGATCGACAGCACCACGTCGACGAAACGTGACAGCAGCGTGTCCACCCAGCCGCGGTAGAAGCCGGCGAGCATCCCCACGACGACGCCGATCACGGTCGAGATCCCTGTGCCGAGAACGCCCACCTCCAGCGAGACCCGCGTGCCGTAGATGACCCTTGACATCACGTCCTCACCCAGCGAGTCGACCCCGAACGGATGCGCCAGGCTCGGCCCCAGCGGCGAGCCGAAGGAGTCGGTCAGGTTCAAGTTCTGCACGTCCGGCCCGGGCAGGCCGAGGACGCTGACGACCAGCGGCGCCGCCAGCGCGATCACGACCAGGAACACGATGAACCCGAGGGACACCAGTGCCACGCGGTCCTGACGCAACCGACGCCAGAACAGCTGCAATGGCGAGCGCCCGGCGATGTCTCCGCCCGCGTCGAGGAATTCAAGCGCGCCGCCCCCCGATGGCAGCAGCTCGGCGGCGCCGGCGGGCATGTCAGCGGTTGCTCCTGCGCAAGATATATGGCACTGGCAACGTCGACACCGAGCCTACAGGTTCGACGGACGTCACAGCCAACCTCCCGGCTCCACGTCTCACACGAGGAATACTCACTCCACATGGATACCCTGTTTGACGAAGATCAAGGCGACGATCTGGCCAAAGATTCCACCGGGGATCTGGCCAAACGTCACATCGGCGGCGATGCTCGGCGGGAGGGTCGCCCGTTGGCTGTACGTGCCCGTCCTCGCAGCCTTGACGAGTTTGTCGGCCAGTCACACCTACTCGCTCCGGGCTCGGCATTGCGAACCGCAATCGAGCACGGGCATCCCCACTCGATGGTTCTCTACGGTCCGCCCGGGTCCGGTAAGACAACGCTCGCGCGGATCGTCGCCGAGCGCTCTCAGGCTGCGTTTGAGGAGCTGAGCGCGGTCGCAGCCGGACGCGCGGAGGTGCGTGCGGTGATCGAGCGCGCCGCGCACCGCCGCGACACGGGTGGAGCGCAGACGGTGCTGTTCCTCGACGAGATCCACCGCTTCAACAAGGCCCAGCAGGACGCGCTGCTGCCGGCAGTCGAGGAGGGTTTGCTGACGCTGATCGGAGCCACCACCGAGAACCCTGCGTTTGAGGTCAACGGCGCCCTGCTCTCGCGGGTGCGCGTGTATGCGCTGCAGGCGCTCAGCGCAGACGAGGTCCAGACGGTTCTACGCCGCGCGTCCGCGTCGCCGCCCGCGACCGCGTCGGAGGCGAAGTCAGAGTCTGGGTCCGAGTCCGAGTCTGGGTCCGAGTCGGAGTCCGAGTCCGAGTCGGAGTCCGAGTCCGAGTCGGAGTCCGCGGGAATCGCCGCCGACGAGGACGCGCTCGACTTTTTGGCGGCCCGCAGCGAAGGCGACGCACGCACGGCGCTCAACGCGCTGGAGCTGGCCGCCGCCACAGCCGGCGAGCTCGGAGAGCAGCGCGTGACGCTGGCGCGCGTCGCGGATGCGCTGCAGCGCCGCGCTGTTCTCTACGACAAAAAGGGCGACCGCCACTACGACTACATCTCTGCGTGGATCAAGGCCACGCGCGGGTCGGATCCCGACGCGTCGCTGTACTACCTGGCGGTGATGCTGGAGGGTGGCGAGGACCCGCGGTTCATCGTGAGGCGGATGATCATCCTCGCCTCCGAGGACGTCGGCAACGCCGACCCGGACGCTCTGTCGATGGCGAACGCCGCCGCCCAGGCAGTGGAGCATGTGGGTCTGCCCGAGGCACGCTATGCGCTTGCCCAGGCAGCGATCTACCTGTCGCTGGCACCCAAGTCCAACGCCGCCGGGCTCGCGCTGTCAGCGGCCGAGCGCCACGTGCGCGAGCACGGCGCTGCGCCGGTGCCCGCCTGGCTGCGCTCGGGGCCGCGCCCCGGACAGGGCGAGAGCGCGCACGCCGGCTACGACAACCCGCACGGGTACCCTGGGCATCTCGGCCCGCAGCAGCTGCTGCCGGAGAGCGTCGGCGGCGAGCGCTTCTACCAGCCCGACGAGGCCGAGGCGGAGCTGGCGGCGCGTCTGGCGGCAATTCGTCAGGCGCGCGGCTCCGAGCCGCAATAATCGGCCATGTGATGAGCGCCTCCCCGAGCCAGACCCCGGCGTCCCCAAGCAGGACCGGTGCGCCGGCGACACTGACGGCGCGTGACCCGGCCACCGGCGCGGTGCTGGGCACGCTCGCCGTAACGCGTCCGCAGGACATCGATGCGGTGGTCGCGGCGGTTGCCAAGGTGCAGCCGCTGTGGGCGCTGCTGCGGGTACAGGATCGCGCGCGCTACATGCGCAGAATGGCCCAAGCGGTGATCGACGACTTCGACGAGCTCCAGGAGGAGCTCGCGCGCGAGCAGGGCAGGCCGCGCGCGGAGATCGCCGCGCTGGAGCTGCTCGCGGCGATCGACGCGCTGAAGTGGATCGCCGAGGATGGCGCGGAGGTGCTGGGCGGGCGTCGCGTGGCGGTCAACCGCTCGCTGACGATCGCCAAGCGGGCGCGCATCGCGTTCGAGCCGTATGGCGTGGTCGGCGTGATCGGCGCCGGCAGCGCACCGTTCGCCCAGCCCCTCGGCCAGATCGCCGGGGCGCTGCTGGCGGGCAACGGCGTCATCTTCAAGCCCGCCGCACGCGCCGGACTGGCAGGCGAGCGGATTGCGCGGGTGCTGGCGCGCGCGGGACTACCCGAGGGGCTCGTGCGGATCGTCCACGGCGCAGCCGACGTCGGCGTCGCCCTGGCGCAGTCGCCCGTCAGCAAGATCCTGTTCACCGGCTCGCCGGCGGTCGGGCGCGTGGTGGCGCGTGCATGTGTCTCGCGCGAGAAGGAGGTGACCGTCGAGCTGGGCGGCAAGGACGCGATGCTGGTGCTCGCCGACGCGCACCTGCGCCGCGCCGTCAGCGGCGCGCTGTGGGCCGGCTGCGCCGGCGCCGGGCAGGCACGCGGGTCGATCGAGCGGGTGTATGTCGTCCGCGAGGTCTACGAGCGCTTCCTGGCGGGGCTCGTCAGCGGCGCTCGCTCGCTCACCGTCGGGGATCCCAGCGATCCTCGCGTCCAGGTGGGTCCACTGGCCTCCGCCCGCCGGGCCGAGCATGTGCGCGCGCTCGTCGACGAGGCCGTGGCTCAGGGCGCGCACCTTCACTGCGGCGGACCTGTCAGCCCGGCGGGCTGCGAGTTCGGCTCGTTCTATGCGCCGGCCGTGATCACTGGCGTCGGTAGCGAGATGCGCGTACTGCGGGAGCCAGTCGATGGGCCCGTACTCGTGATCGTGCCGGTCGATTCGGTAGAGCAGGCAATCGCGCTTGCGAACGAGGGCGATTACGGCCTCGGCGCGTCGGTGTGGACGGCCGACCGCTACCAGGGGCTGCGCATCGCCCGCGAGCTCCACGCCGGCATGGTCTGGCTCAACGACCACCTCCCCGCGCCGACGGTCTCCCGCGGCCCGTGGGGCGCTGCCGCCGGCGGTGGCCTGGGACGCACGCTGGGACAGGCCGGCCTACGCGCCTGCGCCCAGGAGAAGCTCATCACCTGGGATCCTCCTGCGATGCGCGGCCTGTGGTGGGGCCCCTACGACGCCACCAGCGTCAAGGCAATGCGGTCGCTGGCAAAGCTGCGCTCCGGGCGTGAGTCCGACCGCGATCGGGCATGGCGGGAGGGCGCGCTGGCGCTGGCCCGCGTCGGCGCACGGGCCTTCGGCCGGGGACTCCCGCGGCCTTAGCCAGCTTGGCTGGCGCGGCCCCCGGCCCCCCGGCTCGGCTCCCGGCTCGGATCGGATCGGCAGCGGGTTTGTGTTTGCTTTTTAACATGGTGTATAGCTTTGGTATATGCAGGACACTCCGCCTACGCGGAGCTGTATACACTTTGGCTATACAGTAGTTTTTCCAAGAGACAAGCACCCCACGGCACGGCGCCTCGCCGCCGGCAACCGAAACGCTCGGTGCCGGCTGCACTACTCTTGAAGGCATGCCCGCCCAGGCCTATGCAGGCAAGGAGTGCGTCTGCCAGCTGCGCAGAGGGATCTGCGACCAAAGCTGCGTGCAGGGGATGCTCGACACCCCCTTCTACATCGCCTGTCTGAAGCTCACCGGCCGGCGCTGCCTGGTAATCGGCGGCGGCGAGATCGGGTTGGAGAAGGTCGACGGTCTGCTGGCATGCGACGGACAGGTCACGCTGATCGCGCCCGAGGCCGAGCCGGCGCTGCAGGAGTACGCGCGCGAGGGATCGATCCACTGGGAGCGGCGCGCGTACGCCGGAGCCGACGATCTGGAGGGCGCGTTCATGGCGATTGCCGCCACCAACGACACCGACGTCAACATCGCCGTCTACGAGGACGCCGAGCAGCGGGCGATGCTCGTCAACGTCGTCGACGTGCCGCCGCTGTGCAACTTCATCCTGCCGGCGATCGTGCGCATGAGCCCGCTGGCGATCGCAATCTCGACCGCCGGCGCCTCGCCGGCGCTGGCCAAGCGCATGAAGCGCGAGATCGAAACGCAGTTCGGCCAGCCGTACGCACAGCTGGCGGTGCTGCTCAACGAGGTACGCGGCTGGGCGAAGGGCACACTGCCGACCTACCAGGAGCGCAAGGAGTTCTTCGAGGGGATCGTCGGCGGCGACCCGGACCCGATCGCGCTGCTGCGCGAGGGCGGCGGCGACGGCGAGTCGGCAGTGCGCGAGCTGATCGCTCGGGCGCAGAACGCGCACGCACTGGCACTCCGAACGTCCTGAGCCGCGCTGAGCGCGCGGGCGGGGCGGGGCGGGGCGGGGCGGGGCGGCGACTGTAGAGTCGCGGCAATGGCTTCGCGCGTACTCACGCGGTCCTGGTATGCCACCGTCGCTGCGCTCGCGACCGTGGCGCTCATCGGGCAGGTCGCGCTGGTGATCGAACACCACCGCAGCCTCGTGAACTTCTTCAGCTACTTCACGGTCGAGTCCAACATCCTTGTGCTGGCGATGTCGGCGCTGATTGTCCTGAACCCTGAGCGCGACGGCCGCTCCTGGCAGGTGCTGCGCCTGGCGGCGCTGACGGGGATCACGGTCACCGGCGTCGTGTATGGCACGGTGATCGCGCCGTACGTGCATCCGCGTGGCGCAGAGAAGCTCTACAACGCGATCTTCCACTACGTCGTCCCGGCGATGGCCGTGCTCGGATTCCTGCTGATGAAGCCCTTTCGGTCACTGTCCCGCAGCGCGCTGGCCTTCATGGCATGGCCAGCGGCGTGGCTTGCCTACACGATGATCCGCGGAGCGGTCAGCCATCCGGGCTATCTGCGCGAAAACGGCACGCCTTCGCGCTACCCGTACGGCTTCCTCGACATCGAGCTACACGGGTGGGCAACAGTGGCGCCGACGATCCTCGGCGTGGCGGTCCTGCTCGTGGGCGTCGCCTGCGCCTACATCTGGGCCAGCGGACGTATGGCCCGGCTGCGGGCGGCGACGTGAGCGCGGCAGCATTGGAGCTCGACGGGCTGGCCCGGCACTACGGCGAACGCGAAGCCCTGAGCGGCGTCTCACTGTCGCTGCAGGAGGGACAGACGCTCGTCGTGTTTGGCCCCAACGGCGCCGGCAAGACGACGCTCCTGCGCGTGCTTGCCACCCTGCTGCGACCGCATGCGGGGAACGTGCGCGTACTCGGCTCCAGCTTGCCCGAAGAAGCGTGGGCCGTACGCGGACGCGTCGGCCTGCTGGCACACGAGCCGCTGCTGTATCGCGAGCTGACCGCCCACGAGAACCTGCGCTTTCACGCCCGGCTGCACGGCATCGGCGATGAGCGCGTGCTCGAACTGCTGGATGCGGTGGCGATCAGCACCCGTGCCGGCGAAGCCCTCCGCACGCTCTCGCGCGGCATGGTGCAGCGCGTGGCGGTCGCCCGCGCGGTGCTGCACGACCCCGAGCTGCTGCTGCTCGACGAGCCACACTCCAACCTCGACCCCGCCGCCGTCGAGCTGGTGGCGCCGCTGATCGGCGCAACGTCCGGACGTACCCGCGTGATCTGCAGCCACGACCCCAGCGGCGACCTGGCACAGGCCGATGTCGTGCTCGGGCTGCGCGCGGGTCGTCCGGCGCTGCTGCGCGCCGTGGCGGATGTTGATCCCGGCGAGATCGCGGAGCTGTACCGGTGAGCGGCGTGCAGGCGCCACAGCGGCCCGCTGCCGGCACGCGCCAGGTCCAGACCGTCGGGCTGTGGCGCACCGTCAGGGCGCTGCTGCGCAAGGAGTTGCTGGTGGAGCTGCGCACGCTGGAGTCCGTCCCGGCGATGTCGCTGTTCGCGCTGAGCACGTTCGTGGTGTTCCACTTCGCGCTCAACCGCAACAGTGTCGAAGGCGACCTCGGCGCGGGCATCCTGTGGGTGACGCTGCTGTTCGCCGCAATCCTCGGCGTCAACCGCCTGTTCGTCGCGGACGCCGATCAGGGCGGCTTCGACGCTTTTCTGCTGGCTCCGGTCGATCGCAGCGCGATGATGATCGCCAAGACGCTCACGCTGCTCGCCTATCTGGCGGTGCTCGAGCTGGTAGCCGTGCCCGCCTTCGCGCTGCTGCTGCTCGGCCCGTCGCTCGGCCCGGCGCTGCCCGGCCTGCTGGCGACACTTGCGCTCGCCGATATCGGCGTCGCCGTAATCGGCACGCTCGTGGCGGCGATGGCCGTCCAAACTCGTGCACGAGACCTGCTGGGGCCACTGCTTGCGCTGCCGCTGCTGGTGCCGATCGTGATCGGCGGTGCTCGCGCGAGCTCGCCGCTGCTCGTCCAGGGGCACCCGGGCGGGGTGGGTGGGCCTCCATTGCGCTGGCTGCTTACCCTTGGGCTCTATGATCTGGTGTTCGGGCTGATCGCCTACGCCCTGTTCGACTTCCTCCTGGAGGACTAACCACGTGGAACGCTCCACACGAACGCTGGCCTACGGCAAGGGCCTGCGCACACTCAGCATCTCGACGGTCCTAGTGATCGCCGTGGCGCTCGGCCTGGTCTTCTTCTACGCGCCACTGGAAGCAGAACAGGGCTTCCTGCAGAAGATCTTCTACGTGCACGTGCCGCTGGCGATCGTCGCCCTTTGCGGCTTCGTGCTCGGTGGCCTGCTGGCGATCCAGCACCTGCGCACGCGCGATCCGCGCTGGGACATGCGCTCCTATGTAGTTATCCACATGAGCCTGATCTTCGCCGTGGGCACACTGATCACAGGCTCGATCTGGGCCAAGGGCTCTTGGGGGCACTGGTGGGTGTGGAGCGAGCCAACGCTCGTGTCGTTCCTGATCATCTTCCTGCTGTACGCCACCTACCAGCCGCTGCGCTTCGCAATCGAGGACCCCGAGCGCCAGGCGCGCTACGCATCGGTGTTCGCCATCACCGCCGGCGCGTTCGTGCCGCTGAACTACGTCGCCGTCAACCTCTCCACCGCCTACCTGCACCCGCGCGTGTTCACCAGCACCTCCAACCTGCCCGGCTCGATGGCGTTCACGCTGCTGGTCTCGCTGATCGCCATGGCGTTGCTGTTCGCCACACTGTGCAAGTACGAGCTGACCGCCAAGCACACCCGCTCGCAGCTGCGAGCGCTACGCAGGCGCCTGTCCGGCGAGCTGACCGACGCGCCCATGCGGGCACGCAGCGCCGTCCCGGCGATCCAGCACGCCACAACGGGCGGCGCCGGCGCGGCCGTCCCCGCGCGCGCGGCCGGAAGACCGGCGCTGTGATGCTCACAGCAATACTCGCGGAGGCGCCGGCGCTACCGCTACACACGGCCGGCAAGTACGTCGCAGCGGCCTACATCGTGCTGTTCGTGATCGTGCTCATCTACGTGGGCATCATGGCGATCCGTCTGAGCCGCATCGAGCGCGACTTGGGAGAGCTGCTGAGCCTCTCCGCATCGTCCCCGGAGGGGGAGCGCACGGCCGAGCCGCCCCTCGCCGCCGGCGAGCACGCTGCTGGGCACGCTCCCGGGGGCGCCGGCACACAAGATTCCCAGCGGGAGTCAGCGCCGGCATGAACGAGCTACTGGCACTCGGGATCTCACACAAGACCGCGCCGGTGGCGCTGCGCGAACGCCTGGCGTTCAGCGAGCGCGAGGCGAGCGACTTTGAGCTCCAGGCAACAGCAACGGCGGAGGTGCACGAGGCAGTTGTGATCTCCACGTGCAACCGCACCGAGGTCTACCTCGTCGTCGGCGACCCTGTACGCGCCGAGTCCGACGTGCTCGGACTCCTGGCCCGCCGTGCGGAGATCCGCCCGACGGAGCTCGCCGAGGCGATCTACTCGCCGCGTAACTGCGATGCCGCGCGACAGCTCTACCGCGTGACCGCCGGCCTGGAGTCGATGATCCTCGGCGAGGCCGAGATCCAGGGCCAGGTCAGGCGCGCGCACGAGACAGCGATGCGCTCCGGCTGCACCGGGCCGCTGTCCAATCGCCTGTTCGCCGCCGCTTTGACAACAGGCAAGCGCGTGCGCTCGGAGACCGGCATCGGCTCCAGCCGCGTCAGCGTCCCGTCGGTGGCCGTCGACCTGGCGCTCAGCGTGCTCGGTGGCCTCGAGGACCGCCACGTGATGATCCTCGGCGCCGGCGAGACCAGCGAGCTGACGGCACGGGCGCTGTCCGAGCAGGGCGCAGGCACGATCTTCGTGGCCAACCGCCACGCCGACCGCGCACTCAGCCTTGCCCAGCGTTTCGGCGGCTCAGTCGTCGGCCTGGACAAACTACCCGACGAGCTGGCGCACGCCGACATCGTCCTGTGCTCAACCTCCTCACCCCATCCGATCGTCGGCCGCGAGGAGCTGGAGCTGGTGATGAGCGAGCGCAGCGGGCGGGCGCTGCTGCTGATCGACATCGCCGTGCCACGCGACATCGACCCGGCGTGCGGGGAGCTTGACGGTGTCAGCCTGTATGACATCGACGACCTGCAGGCGGTGGTCGCACGCAACCTCAGCACGCGCGCCGAGGAGACCCCGCGGGCGTTGGAGATCGTCGAGGAGGAGATCCAGCGTTTCGCGCGCTGGCTCGGCCAGCTGGACGCGCTACCGACGGTCAGCGCGCTGCGCGCCCACGGCGACAGCATCGTCACGCAGGTGCTCGCCGAGAACTCCGGACGCTGGGAGTCGGTGTCCGAGCGCGACCTCGCGCGCGTGGAGGCGGTGGCACGCGCCGTCATGAGCAGGCTGTTGCACGAGCCGACAATTCGCCTGCGCAGCCTCAGCGGCGACCGCGGCCATGCGAGCCTGGAGCTTGTACGCGAGCTGTTCGGGCTGCGCGATGAGACAGCGGCACCTGAAAGCAGTGAGCACGAGCGGCCTGAGGCAGAGCTGGCGGAGGTTCACGATCTGCCTGTGCCGCGCAGGATGGGTCAGCGCCGGCCGGGCGGCTGATGGCCCGCCCATCCCGCGCGCCCCACTGATGCGGATCGGGACGCGGCGCAGCGCGCTGGCGCTGGCGCAAGCCAATCTGATCGCAGCGCTGCTGGGCGACTGCGAGATCGTCCCGATGCTCACCAGCGGCGACCGTCGGCGAGGATCTGACAATGGCGCTGACGCGACCGATAAGTCGCGCTGGGTGACTGAGCTGGAGGATGCGCTGCAAGCAGGCGAGATCGACCTGGCGGTGCATTCGGCCAAGGACGTTCCCGGTGAGCTGGCTCACGGGCTCGCGCTGCTCGGCGCACCCCCGCGAGCAGCGCCCGAGGACGTCCTGTGCGGAGCCGGTGAGCTCGATCAACTGCGCCCGCACGCCCGCGTCGGCACCAGCAGCATCCGCCGTCTGGCGCAACTGCGGGCCGCTCGCGAGGATCTTGAGGTGGTGGCGCTCCGCGGCAATGTGGACACCCGCCTGCGCAAGCTCGCTGAGCCCGGTGAGGGTCTGGATGCGATCGTGCTCGCACGCGCGGGGCTGCAGCGACTTGGACGCGAGTCCGAGGCCGGCGCCGTTCTGGACGCTGAGCGCTTCGTCCCGGCACCCGGGCAGGGGGTGATCGCCCTGGAGGGACGCGAGCAGGACACACGCACGCGCGAGGCGGTGCAGGCAATCACCGACAAAGATGCCCTTGCCTGCCTGCTGGCCGAGCGGTCGCTGGCACGCGAGCTGGGAGCAAGCTGCCGCACGCCCCTGGGCGCACACGCCGCGCCTGCCGGATGTGGATGCCTGCTGTTGCGCGCCTGGGTCGGCCTGCCCGACGGCTCTGCATGGGTGCGCGACGAGCTGCTGGGCGGCTTCTACGACGCCGAGGCGCTCGGACGGCGCGTAGCCGAGCGGCTGCTCGCGGCAGGAGCCGGGGAGATGCTGCGCCGAGCCGAGGAGATGGCGGCGTGAGCGGCAAGGTCTACCTCGTCGGCGCCGGCCCCGGCGACCCCGGACTGCTGACAGCGCGGGCGCTCGAGCTGATCGCCGAAGCCGACGTGATCCTGTATGACCGCCTGATTCCCCGCACGGCGCTCGACGGCGCGCGCACGGACGCGGAGCTGCTGTTCGTGGGCAAGGAGGGCGGCGGACCGTCTGTGCCCCAGGAGCGCACGCAAGCGCTGATGATCGAGCGCGCGCAGGCGGGCGCGACGGTGCTGCGGTTGAAGGGCGGGGACCCGTTTGTGTTCGGACGCGGCGGCGAGGAGGCGCTCGCGCTGCGAGCCGCCGGCATTGACTTCGAGATCGTCCCCGGCGTGACCGCTGGCATCGCGGCAAGCGCATATGCCGGCATCCCCGTCACCCATCGTGGCCTGGCGACCGCGGTGGCGCTCGTCACCGGCCATACCCAGGCTGGGTCCGGCGACTCGACAGGCGAGAGCGAGGCGGCAATCGACTGGTCGGGATTGGCGGCCTTCCCGGGAACGCTCGTTCTGTATATGGGCGTGCGCCAGCTGCCCTACATCACGTCCTCGCTGATCGCCGCCGGGCGCCCAGGCTCCCAGCCGGTGGCAGTCGTTGAAGCGGGGACGCTGCCGGGGCAACGCAGCGTGACGGGCACCCTCGCGACGATCGCCGACGTCGCCCGCGAGCAGAACGTGCGCCCGCCGTCGATCACCGTCATCGGGCCCGTTGCCGCGCTCGGCGAGCAGATCGCCTGGCTACCGTCGCGTCCGCTCGGCGGGCTGAGCGTGGCGGTCACCCGCGCCCGCGCGCAGGCAAGCGGGCTGGCGCGCCGCCTGGAAGCGCTCGGCGCGAGCGTCGTGCAGGCGCCGGTCATCCGCATCCAGCAGCTGACAGATGGGGCGCGGCAACCCCTGGATCCCTCCCCCTACGATCTCGTGTGCGTCACCAGTCCCAATGCCGTCGACGGGCTGTTCGACCGTCTCGACGACGGCATCCACCCGCGCGGAGACGCACGCTCGCTGGCCGGCGCGCGGGTCGCCGCGATCGGACCGGGGACGGCGCGGGCGCTGTCCGCGCGCGGCATCGTCGCGGACGTGCTGCCCGAGCGCTTCGTCGCCGAGTCGCTGGTGGAAGCCCTGGCGGAGCTGCCGTCAAGCGCGCGCTGATCGCCCGCGCCCGCCAGGCACGCGACGTGCTCCCCGACGCGCTGCGCGAGCGGGGCGTCGAGGTGGACTTGGTGGAGCTGTACGAGACCGTCGCCGAGTCGCTCACGCCGCAGGCGCTGCGCGCTGTGACAGAGGCCGACTACATCACCTTCACCTCATCCTCGACGGTGCGCTTCTTCCTGGACGCCGCCGGCGCCGGGGGCGCGGTTCCCTCACCAAGGACCCGAATCGTCTCGATCGGTCCCGCCACCAGCCAGACGCTGCGCGAGCACGGACTGGAGCCGGATGTCGAGGCCGATCCGTACGACGTCGAGGGTATGATCGCCGCCCTGCTCGCCGACGTGGCGTCGCGGGCAAGCGATGGCCGATAGACCGCTCACACCAGTCATCACGTTCCTCTCCGACTACGGTCAGCTGGACGAGTTCGTCGGCGTGTGCCACGGGGTGATGGCGCGCCGCTGCCCCAACGCACGGGTCATCGACCTGACGCATTCGATCCCCCGCCACGACGTGCGCTCGGGGGCGATCGTGCTGCGCTCGGCACTCCCGTTCCTGCCCGCCGGCGTGCACCTGGCGGTGGTCGACCCGGGCGTGAGCGCCGCCGGACGCCACGCACGACGCGCCGTGGCAATACGCACGGTCGAGGACGATCACTTGCTCGTGGGACCCGACAACGGGCTGCTGATGCCCGCCGCCGAGCGCCTGGCAGGAGTCTCCGAAGCGGTTGACATCGGCGAGTCGCCCGAGCGTCTGCAACCGGTGTCGCGCACGTTTCACGGCCGCGACATCTTCGCGCCGGTCGCAGCCGCCCTGGCTGCGGGAGAGCCATTGATGAATGTCGGCGATCCGCTGGCGGTGTCACAGTTGAGGCGTATTGGACTGTCCTCCGCGCAGATGGGCGACGGCCTGCTCACCGTGCACGTGCTGCGCAGTGACACGTTCGGGAACCTGATCCTGGATGCCACCAACGAGCAACTACTGGCGCTGGGCGCGATGCCTGGTGACGTGATGACGGTCAGCCACGCAGGCGCAGTGCGCACGGCAAGATATGCGGCGACGTTCGCCGAGGTAACCCCCGGGGAACTGCTGATCTACGAGGACGCAACGCGAATGGTCGCGCTCGCCGTCAACCGCGGCTCCGCAGCTGCACTGCTCGGCGCCGGCGCCGATGATGAGCTGACAGTGCGCCCGGCGTGAGCGGCGCCGCCACGACGCCAACCTCCCCGACCGCCACGAGCCTCGGGCATCCACGCGTGCACCTGCGGCGCACGGACTCAACCAACGAGCGGGCGCGCGAGCTGGCAACGGCGGGTGCGCCGCACGGCACGCTCGTAACCGCCTCTGAGCAGACTGCCGGGCGCGGACGCCAGGGCCGGCAGTGGTCGGCGCCGCCCGGGTAGCTCAGTGCTGATGTCGCTGCTGCTGCGGGTGCCGCCACCGCTGCTGCCGCTGATCGCCGCGGTGGCAGTCTGCGACGTCGCCGGCGCCCACGCGCAGGTGAAGTGGCCAAACGACATCGTCGTCGAGACCGCCGGCGGCGGAGCGGGAGGCTGGCGAAGCTCGCCGGGAATCCTCGCTGAGGGCCGACCACAGCAAGGCTGGGCGGTGCTGGGCATCGGCCTGAACGTCGCCGTGCGCCTCGATGAGCTGCCGCCCGAGCTGCAGCCGGAGCACCACGCAAGGTCGACGGACGGGCTGCCGGCGGCGACGCTCGGGATGGCGCCGGCGGACGTCGAGCCGATGCTCGCCCGGTTGACGGCGGCACTCGAACGTCGCCTCAGCGAACCGGCCGAGGCCACGTTGGAGGCCTGGCGAGCACGCGATGCGCTGCGGGGACGCGAGATCGCCTGGGGGGCACAGGCAGCCGACGAACACCTTGGGCGCGGCACAGCGGACGGAATCGACGGGACAGGACGACTGATCGTCGCGCTGGCCGACGGCGGGCGCACGACAATCGGCGCCGGTGAGGTTCACCTGCGGGATATCGCCTGAGGTCCACTGCGCCGGCGAGCGGACCAGCGCGGGCGACGCGCTGACGGGTGATCTACGCGGGGTTCTGGTCGAGCGCGTCGCGCACGTCGCGACGGATCTCTGCGTCTGCGACAGCCTGCAACGGCCCGCCCTCGCCACGCTTGCGCTCGACCGCCGCCGTGGCGACCTGCGCGCTCGGCCCGGCGCCGTTGCCTGCGCCTTTGGCGCCCTTGCGCCTGCGCCTGGTGTTGCGGGCGCGGCGTTTGGGGAAGTTGCGAAGTAGCTCACGAGCCAGTGCAGGTGGCTTGCGAGCCATCCGCGTGCGCGCGCCGCGCAGTGCCTCCTCGGCCTCAGGCGTGTGGGCCAGTGCCGCAGCAAGTAGTGCGGCAGCAAGGCGGCGATCCTGCTTACGCGCCGCGTGGATCAGACGGCGTGCGTTGCGTGCATGTGCACCGCCGGCTGAGTTCACGAGCAGCCCGAGCAGTCGCTTGGTCTCCGGCCAGCGCTGGACGGCGTACTCCTCGTGCACGTCGCGGGTGTACTCGGCAAGGCGCCAGATCCACGCGTTGGCCTGATCGCGCCGGCCGATCCGCCTCTCCACGAGAGCACGCAGCATCACCTTGGTGGCCTCCTTGCGCTCTTCACGCGGCCAGCCGCCGATGATGTCGATCGCCTCATCGAATGCGTCCGGGTCGCGCAGCGCGGCGATGTCGGTCAGCGCGCGTAGGCGCAGCTGCGGGTTTGTGTTGCGCTTGACAGCAGTGATCAGGAAGCGGCTCTTGAGCTCGCCGGTGCGGTCGAAGTGGAGCATCGCCCGCGCCCTGCGCCAGCCGTTGGGGGCCACGCGGGCCCCCGCCAGCGCCGCCCACAGGTGCTGCTCGCCGTAGTCAAGGTGCTCGACGGCGATCCGCCACAGCTCGCGCTCGAAGACCTGGAAGCGCCGCTCCTCCTCCGCGCACACCGGTAGCACGCGACGCTCGACCCGCATCCTGCGCCCGCGACCGCGCCGAACCGGACCGACGACGATCGCGCCACCGCGGTAGACGTCGCGATCGAGCAGCGAGTGCAGCGTCACCACCGGGTCGTCGTGCTTGGTGGCGGGATGAACGAAGTCCACCACCAGCCCCGCCTCCTTGCCAGGGTGGCGGCGCGTCACGCGCCCGACGCGCTGCTGGTAGATGCGCTTGGAGGCCGTCGGCGCCAGGTGCACGCAGACGGTCGCCCGCGGACTGTTCCAGCCCTCGGCCAGCAGCTGCGCGTTGATCAGCACGTCGATGTCGCCGCGCTCGTAGCGGGCGAGGATCTCCACGAGCTCGCGCTTGGGCGTCTCCCCGGAGACCGCCTGCGCCTTGATGTTCTCGGCGCGGAAGGCTTCAGCGAGGTTGTATGCGTGGCGGACACCGGCCGCGTACACGACGCCAGGCACGCCGTTGAAGCGCGTCTTGTAAAGGTTGGCAACGGCGAGGTTGAACGGTTGCTGATCGAGCAGTTTGGCCAGCTCGTCCTGATCGAACTCTGTGTCGATCTCGCCGCGGCGCAGCGGCACCTTGGCGATCGTGCGCACGCCCACGCCGGGCGATATGCGCACGCAGCGCAGCGGCGAGATGACGCCACGACGGGCCGCCTGGGCGAGATCGAAGCGCGAGGTCTGGGTGGGGAACAAGTCAGTGACGTGGCGTGCGATCAGCGCACCTGTGGCGGTCATGCCGATGAAGATCGGCCCCGTCCACTCGCGGATCGCACCGCTGGTCTTCTCGCCCAGCGCAGTGTGCGCCTCGTCGCAGATGACGATCGTGTAGGCGCTTGAGATCTTGCCCGCGTTGCGCACGAACCACTGGTAGGTCTCGACCGTCACAGGCCCTTTGACGGAATCCTCGCCCTTGAGCAACGGGCGACTTATGCGCTTGGAGTAGCCGCGGTCGCGCAACTCCCCGAGGAACTGGTCGACGAGGTTGCGGCGGTGGGTCAGGATCAGCACCCCGCCGGTGTGCGAAGCCTCCACGAAGCCGAGTGCGGCAACCGTCTTGCCGGCGCCGGTGGCGTGCTCGAACCAGAAGCGCTTGGCAGCGTTCGGATCCTCGGGCTGATCGGCGAGGGACTCCTCCTCGTCCTCCTCGTCGACCCAGTCGCGTGGCTCCTCCTCGGACTCGGTCTCCTGCTCGAGCTCCTCTTCCTCCTCCTCGCCCTCATCCGGCTCGTCTTCCTCATCCGGCTCGTCTTCCTCGTCCTCGTCGTCCTCGTCGGGCGCCGCGCGCTGGACAGGCCCGAGGTCCTCGTCGTCGTCCTCGACGTCGTCGTCGTCATCGTCATCGTCGTCGTCCTCCTCGTCAGGCGCATCGGCGTCCTGCTCTGCAACGCCGCCCGCCGCAGCGCCGTTGCTATTGCCGTTGGAGGCGCCGTCCGGACCGAGGATGTCGGCGGAGGCGAGCAGCTCGGGCGAGGCGGATGCTGCGGCACGGCCGTTGCCGTCAGCCGAGCGCTGCGCCTCGGCCAGCAGGGCCGTGAGCGTGCCCGATAGCGCGTCGACCTGGTGGGCCGAGAGCACGGTGCCGTCCTCCAGCTTGGGCTCCTCGTCGGAGAGTAGGCGCTCCAGGCCGAGCAGCAACGAGAACTCACGCCGCCATGCCGTCGAGGGATTTTTCGTCTTCGGGTCAGCCTGCAGCTCGGTGAGCGCCTGGTCGAGCGCGCGTCTGCGTGGCGTGCCAGCAGCCAGCGCAACCTGCGCATCCTCGCCCTCGTGCAGGAAGCGCTCGCGCACGAACTTCTCCGCGCGCGCTATGTCGGCGGAACTGGGAATGGTCGCGGCCGCGAGGGCCACTGAGGTGGACTCGGCCATAGAGGCTCTGGACTTCGAGACAGAGCCGGCATCGAAGCTGAGCTTCGGCGCGGCTCGAAGGGATTGGCGCCTGATCGGCGCCTTTTGTCGGGTGCTTACTGCGACCCGACCCTGACGTACCTCCAAGGATATAGCACGCGGACGCGCGATTGAAGCGAACGCTATCTGCGACCCTTACGGCGATGAGGCCGAAGAGCTTGTCGATCGCGGCCGTCGCAGCGGTTGTTGCGGTTCTGCTCGTCGTGGGCCTGCTGCAACTTGGGGGCCCTTCGGCGAGCTCACCATCGAGACTCACGCTTGCGCAGATGCGCGCCCGTCTCGTGGGCTCCCCGCCACGATTGGCGGCGCTGCACGCACAGGCCAGCGAGCTCCTCTCCGGTGGGCTGCCGGCGCTGCGGGCGAGGCTGGCTGCGCTGCGCGGAACGCCGGTGGTGATCAACAAGTGGGCGTCCTGGTGTCAGCCCTGCCGTGCCGAGTTCGGCGTGTTCCAGCGCGTCTCTGTCTCCACAGGACACGAGGTGGCTTTCATTGGGGTCGACTCGGAAGAGAGCAGCCGCGCCGACGCGCTCACCTTCCTGCACTCCTTCCCTGTGAGCTACCCCAGCTACTACGACCACAGCGGACAGGTAGGCTCAGCCATCACCGACTCGACGTTTATCCCGGTCACCGTGTTCTACAACCGCAGCGGCGGAATCTTCATCCACCAAGGCCCCTATCCGAGCGTTGCCAAGCTCGAACAGGACGTCAGGCGCTACGCGCTGGACGCTTGATCGTTGCCCGAGCTGCGCATCGACCCGCTCAGCGGGCACAGGACGATCGTCGCCGGCGAGCGCTCGCGACGTCCCGGGGGAGAGCCGCGATGCGAGCCGCCCCAGCCGATCGACACGGAGCAGGATCCGTTCGCCGACGGGCACGAGGATCGCACGCCGCCGGAGCTGTTTGCGATCCGCCTGGACGGCAGCGCTCCGAACACGCCCGGCTGGAGTGTGCGGGTCGTCCCCAACCTGTACCCGGCGCTGACGCCAGCGGACGATCAGCAGCCGGCGCCGACCCCTGCACCGGTCGTGTCGCGGGGACAGCCGGAGCTGTTCGAGGCGCTCCCGGCCAGCGGCGCGCACGAGGTGATAATCAACGGCCCGCAGTCGGTGCTCTCGCTGGCGGAGCTCCCGGTCGAGCAGGTGGTGGCGGCCGTGGATGTGTGGCGCCAGCGGATGCGCACGCACGCCGGCAGTGCCTGCCTGCAGCTGATCGTCAACGAGCGCCGCGAGGCCGGCGCGTCACTCCCGCACACGCACGCCCAGCTGTATGCGCTCGACTTCGTACCGGCGACGGTGGCGCGCGAGCGAGAGCGCGCGAGTGCCCATACGACACGCACGATGGGTCAGAGCCTCCTCGGCGATCTGGTCGCCGAGGAGGTGCGCCGGCGCGAGCGGATCGTGGCGATCGACGACGAGGCGGTGCTGATGGCTCCGTACGCGTCGCGGCTGCCGTTCCAGCTGATGCTGGCGCCGCGGACGCCACGCGCACGCTTCGAGGACAGCGGCCCCTCGGGGGCGGCGCTGCTACACGACGGGCTGTGCCGACTGGCACGCCACCTCGGATCCAGCCCGCCGCTGAACCTGTGGGTGCGGACCGCCCCACTGGGGGCCGAGGACTTCTGCTGGCGCATCGACGTGCTCCCGCGCCTGACCCATCTTGCAGGCCTTGAGCTGTCGACTGACGTGAACCTGAACATCGTCGCGCCCGAGCACGCCGCGGCAGCACTGCGAGACGCGTAGACGACCGACTAGCCCGGAGGCGGGCAGGTGGCCTCGTGGCAGGCAGGTGGTCGCGATTTACTCGGGAAGGCTAGGCTCAGCGACAGCCATGCCACCAGAAGAACGCTTCCTACCCCGCTTCGCAGCCGAGCCTCCGCAGGAGGAGCTTCCGTATGGTCGCTGGGAGGAGCGGCTGCGCCAGGAGTTCCTGGCGGCTGCCCTGGCGCTCGATGCCGAGGACACCGATCTTGGCGATCCGGGCACGATCACGTGGTATCCAGATCGCACCTGGCACGGGCACACCTACGTCCCGGGAACCGCTCAAACGTCAAGTGGATACGAGCTGTTCGGCTACGTACGCTTCCTGCCCGGGATCGACGACGGCCAGCCGAGCGAGTTCTCCGCCCATGTCGACTTCACCGATGAGACGGCCGAGCGTAACCCCGACTGGAAGCTGGACCTCTGCGATGAGATCATCGGTGTGTGGCGCGGGTCGATGGGAGCGGTGGCCGCGATGACGCTCGTGTGGGGACGTCCGCTGATCTCCGGAGGACGGATCGTCACCGGCGAGCTGGCCGATCTGGCAGTCGACCAGTGCGAGCTGAGCAACGAGCGCTTCACGCTGATCGCACCTGACGACTACCGCCACGATCTGCTGGAGATCAAGCTGTTCGACCTCAAGGGCCGGGAGCTGGCGCGCGAGTCGCTGTACGCAGGTGACGACGATGACGAGGAGACCGATGACGAGGGGACCGCGGAGAGCTAAACCGCGGCACCGCTCGCATTCGGAAACCGCCCGCTCGTGCGACTTGCGCTAGCTGGCTTTACAGGCGGCCAACGCCTTTGTCTTGTCCGCAGCCGGGATCGGTGAGGCGTTGATAATTTCCACGCACACTTCTTTGGCGGCTGCGCGCGCCCCGGCAAGGTTGCCGTTGGCGGCTTTATTGCAGATGCCTTCGATCTTGCTCTTGGCGTTCGCTGCAAGCTTCGAATCACGCGCCACGATCGCCTTGCACAGCGCCACGTACTGCGAGACACCGGCTGCGCTGGACTTCGGCACGGCGGTGGCGGTCGACGAGGTTGACTGCGTGGCGGGCGCCGCCGACTTAGCGGCGGTTGACGTCGTGGTCTTTGTCGTGGTGGCGGCGGTGGCGGTCGAGCCACTGCTGGTGGAGCTGCTGCTTCCGCATCCCGCGATGAGCGCCCCACAAAGCAGCGCAGCGGCCAGCGACGATGATCGCCCAAACGTCATTTGTCCCCCTTCGATTGACAGAACGCCCGCTCGCGGCCGTGCGACCGATCGGCGAGCGTCTAGACGCCAAAGACTATCCCGGCTCGCGGATGCGGTAAGCGCCGCTGCGGGCAACCCGTTCGACGGATCACAGGACGGCGGCCACCCCGCCGCCCGTGCGAGCAACCTCGACGTTTGCGGGTAAAATTCCCGCCCGCCTATTCACGATGTGAATGTCACAGCGGATGAGACAACCCTGCAGAGGAGTCGAGCGATGCCCCAGCTAGCTGGATATAGGGACGAAGGGATGTTCGGGTCAATCGAGACCGTCGGCACGGCCGGCGTCTTCGGGCAGGTGATGGGGCTTGTCGCTGTGACGCTGTGCTTCTTCACAGTCGGGTCCTACCTGGGGCGGGAAATCGCAGAGGGCGCGTCGATCATCTGCTTTATCGGCGGCTTCATCTGCATCATCGGACTTAACGCCGCGCGTCGTTCGGAGGCGCTGTCGATCACGTTGCTATTCGCGGCCGGCTTGCTGCTCGGCCTTGGCATGGGCGGCGTGTTGGACCGCTACGCAGAAGCCGAGCCAGACGCCGTCTGGCAGGCGGCGTCCGCGACGGCGCTGTTCGTTGGTGGCCTTGGCAGCGTCGGCTACGCGATTCGCAAGGACCTCTCCGGCGGCTATCGCGTGCTGTTCTTCGGGCTGCTGGCGCTGATCGTATTCGGACTGATCACCGTGTTCGTATCGATTCCAGGCGGAAACATCATCTACGCGCTGCTCGGCCTCGGCATCTTCGGCGCCTACACGGTGCTCGACTTCAACCGCATGCGTCGCTCAGGGATGCAGGAAGCCGTCCCCCTCGCCGCGGGAATCTTCCTCGACGTGATCAACATCTTCCTGTTCTTCCTGCGGCTGTTCGGCGGCGGGCGCAGCTGAGCCGGGTCGCTCTGGAGAACCGAGATGCCCCCGCCAGGAGTCGAACCTGGATCTACCGCTTAGGAGGCGGTCGTCTTATCCATTGGACTACGAGGGCAAGGCCGATCGCGATTGCGATGCCATGCCGCGAAGGCTACCGGCGCTCAGGGCTCGGGTCACCTGGGGCGTGCACGGGGCCCGTCAGTCGGACTGCCGGTCGGAGCGCTGCGGATAGACCTCGTCGATCGTGCTCAGGGCCACGTACGGAGCGCCGGCGGCCCGCTCGATCGCGGCGCCGCCGCCTGCCAGCCGGTCGAGCACACTGACGACGCCGCAGATCTGATGCCCGGCTTCTTGCAGCGCAGCAATCGCCGCGAGCGTCGAGCCGCCTGTCGTGACTACGTCCTCGACGACCACGCAACGGTCCTCCGGCCCCAGCAGCGGACCCTCGATGCGTCTCTGCAAGCCATGCGACTTGGCGTCCTTGCGCACGAAGAATGCCTTTGCCTGCGCGCCGCCGGCGAGCGCCGCGCAGGCAACGGGGTCGGCGCCCATCGTCATGCCGCCTACCGCCGTGGCGCTCCATTCTGCTACCTGGGCCGCAAGCAGTGTCGCCAGGGCCGAGAACCCGTCCGGTCGCAGGATCGCGCGCTTGGCGTCCACGTAGTACTCGGCAACGGCGCCGCTGGTGAGCGTCACCTGGCCGATGACAAGGGCGTGCTCGCGGAGCTGCTCGACCAATCGCGCCCTTGCAAGCGACCGCTCACCCGTATATCTGTCCACGGCTCCCACGCAGCCACCTAATCTAGCGTCGCGAATCCCCCGATCGTGGTGGTGTGGCTCCTCCGATCGCGAAATTGCTCCGGTTTGCTTCGATCACGATCTGCCTGATCGTGTTCGCGTCGTTCGCGATCTTTGCGCTGGGTCAGACCAAAACCGCCTCCAAGCACCAGGCCGAAGAGGTCAGCAACGGCCCGTCGGCGACAACCAGCTCGACGACGAGCACGCACGAGGACGGACTGCACAAGGCGATCGACGAAGTCTCCCAGCAGCTGACCTCGCCGTTTGAAGGCATCGTCTCGGGATCCAGCAGCGAATGGCTCATACGCGGTGTCGACTTGGTGCTTGCGCTCGCCATCTACGGCTTCGGGCTCGGCTACCTGGCTCGGGTGCTGCGCGTCAGAGTCTGACTCAGGGCGTCAGGGCCCGCCAGACTAAGGCCCGGCGTCGTTGCGTACCCGTGTGCTGCCGGCGCCGTCTTCGTTGTAGACGTCGACAGGGGTGCCCGTTTGCACCCATCCATAGATCGCCGGCGCATCCGGGATCGGCACGCGCAGACAGCCGTGGCTGGCTGCATATGTCGGGACTTCGGCGTAGCCGTGGATGGCGTATCCGCGGATGAAGTAGTTGGAGTCGACCATGCCCTCGCTGTTTTCGCCGGGGGTCTTCTCATACACCTGGAAGCGCCCGATAACCGTCGGCGTGGACGGCTTGCCCGAGCTGGTCGTATAGATCTTGTACACGCGCCCGCCTGGTTCGATCTCCGCCAGAACCTGTTTGGTGAGGTTGGCCTCCACATGGCGCCCGTCGCCGACGTAACGGACGTGGAAGCTGCCGGTCCGGCGGGCGAGCAGATCGAACACCTGCTTGCCGGCGTAGGGGATGCGTTCCAGGCCGGTCATCTTGCGGTAGGCGACCAGCGCCTGGCCGGTTCCTTCGTCGAGCACGCCTGTCAGCGGAACCGCGTAGTGCAGCACGTTCAGCTCCGACTGCAGCAGACGCACAGACTGTCCCTGCGCGCCCAGGCCGAGCTTCGGGTGGACAAGGCGAAACGCCGCCGAACGCGCGCTGAACGCGTCCTGCTGCGCGCTCGCCGCATGCACGACCCGAGTCTGTGCGAGCCCTGCATAGCGGCTGGAGAAGGCGACGTCGAACCGTCCCTCACCGTTGCCCACGGGAAGCACGCTGAGTACCTTCATCGCGACCTGGCGGCCGTCGAGATACAGACCAACGCTCACGCTCTGCCCGGCGACGTACGGCGTGATCACTCCACGCACCGCGATCCGCGATCCGACGAGCGCAAACAGCGGACTGCCGCCGAGCCCACGCAAGCTGAGCTTGACCTTGCCGGCGACCGGGCTCGGAGCGCCAGGAGTGCTCGGCGAGCCCGGCGGCGGGGTTGACGCGACAGCTCCTTCGGCGGCAGCCGACGCCGGCACGATGGCCAGGCAGGCAAGCGTCGCACACAGCACCGCTAGACGATTTGAGCTCACCGGCAGATCCTATGCCGCAGAGCGGGCGAGGCGGGTTTCGGGTGCGATCAGCCCTACGCGCTTGCACGCCAGCACAACCACGCCGATACCCGCCAGCGCGCACACAATCAGCACGGGCGCCTGCCAGCCCCAACCCTCAAGGCTGGAGAAGGCGATCGAGTTGTTCAGCGAGTGGGCGATCATGCATGGATACAACGAGCCGCTGTAGCGGTAGAGCAGGCACAGCCCGAAGCCGAGGGCCGCCAGCGGCACCAGGTCGAGCACCGGCGCAGAGGTGGCGTGCACGCCACCGAACACCAGCCCGGTGATCAGCGCGGCCGGCAGCGTGCCCCGCCAGTTGCGCAGCGCCGTGAACATGAACCCGCGGAACAGGAACTCCTCGCACATCGGCGCCACCACGCACGTGAGGGCCGCGCTCAGCACCAGCAGGGCCGTGCCTTCGTTGGAGCCCAGCTGTTCGAGCGTCTTCTCTTCACCTGGGTGGACCGCAGCCGACCATGCGGCGGTGAGGACGATGAAGACGACCAGCAGCAGCACGATCAGTCCAGCCGCCGATGCCCAGCCGGCGGCCGGGCGGCGCAGACCGAACTGCCACGAGCGCACGATTCGGCCACCGTGGTGCGCAAAGTACACGGCCACAAGCACGAAGCCGATGTCCTGCACAAGGGTGTCGGCGATCGACAGTCCAGGCGAGAGGTGTTCGCTGGAGACATTGGCGTGGAACAGCAGCGTCGCGGGAATCTCGATCAGCAGACTGCCCACCGCCGCCAGCACGATCCCGGCGACGAGCGCGACCGGCCCCGTCCACGGCGGCCAGGTGGTGGTGGGGGAGCGCGTGCGCTCCCCCTGCGGCGGCTCCGCCATCGCTAGGCCACCCAGTGCCAGGTGGCGAACTGGGCGAGGAACAACGCCATCAGCGACCCAGAGAGCACGAGCACTGGCTTCTGCGCCCGTGGGCGCTCGCTCAGCCATGCCGCCGAGAAGATCGTGAGTGGGAACAGCACCACGAGGAAGCGCGGCAGCGACATCAGCGGTTCTGCGCTGACGGGGTAAGAGAGCGGCAACGCCAGCGCAGCGATGACGTAGGCGCCGTAGGCAAGGGGCAGCCTGCGAAACACGCCGACGATCGTCGGGATCGCCACCAGCAGGAAGGCCAGCAGCATTACGTTGTGGCCGGCGCTCACGAATGGGCTACCGGGCGCCTGCGGAAAATAGACGTGCTGTCGCTGGATGGACAGGAGCTGGCGCGCACCCTCGAAAGCTGCCTTCGCGGCGTCCCACACGCCGAAATAGGGGCCGGCGAAATGCCTTCCCCATACGCCCTGAGCCTGCAGCGGTGCGAGCGCGTCCCCACCCGTGAGCCCCAGGTAGGCCCCATACAGGATCACACCCACGGGCAGCAGGGCCATCCACATCACATCCCGGCGCAGTCGATAGCGCGGGCTCAGCCGCGTGCCGCGCGCCGGCGTCGCGTCGGGCGGTCGGTCCTCGCGCGGTCCGTACAGGTAGATCATCAGGGCCGGCAGAATCAGCACCAGGCCGGTGCTCCGCGTGGCGGCGGCCAGCGCCCCGAGCACGCCCACCCACATCCAGCGCCCGTGACGTGCACTCCAGAACAAGCCAACGGACAGCGCCAGATACAGCGACTCCGAGTACACCGCCGAGAAGAAGAACGCCATCGGCGCAAACGCGGTCAGTAGCACCGCCAGCTGCGCTGCCTGACCGACGCGCGAGACCGATAGCGAGGTTCGCGCGGTGCGTGCCAGCTCGAGCGTGGTCAAGCGGTGGATCCCGTACAGCGCCAATGCCAACGCCAACACCGACAGCAACACGCCCGCCAGCACCGGAGGCACGCCGAACCACGCGATCGTCCTGATGCCAAACGGGTACAGCGGGAAGAACGCTGTGCGCGAGGACGTATAGACACCTAGGTCCGGGCGATAGCCAAAGCGGGCGATCACCAGATACCAAGCGGCGTCCCAGCGGGCTGCGGGCGCCGCCAGCACGTTCCCCAGAGCGCCGAACCCTCTGGTGACACCAGGAGGGTTGAATGCTTTGCGCGTCGGCCCAAAGCCGAACGCTATGACGGTGCCCACACCTGCCGCCCACACCAGCAGACGCGAGATCCACAGCGCCCGCCAGCTGTCGCGCACGGCGGCCATCCGCGCCGAGTCGACCGATCGGAGATCGGCCAGCAGCCGCGTCCACCAGCCGGGGGCCGAGCCGGCAACCAGCTCGCCCGCGTCTTCGATGATGGCCAGCTCGGCTGTGTCGGATTTCATAGCGCTTGGCACCGAGCGTAGAGATCGCCGCGGTTTCAAGCGGCAGGAAATCACACCGCGCGCGGTAATCTCGACTGTCCCGAGATGTCTCGACAATCACGAAAGCGCCGCCGCGGCCACCACACGGGCACGCGGATCCTATTCATCGGCGCCGGCGCGCTGGCCGTATCGCTCATCATCGGCGTGATCGCCGCGGTCGGCTACGTCCTGCACGTCGCCGACTCAGCGCCTGCGCTGGGAACGCTTCACCCGCTGCTCAGCAGCGGCTCATCTCAGGTTTTCGCTGCCAACGGCACACCTCTGGGCTTCATCGAGTCCGACGAACTGCGCACGCCGGTGGCTTCGAGCGAAATGCCCGGCGACCTGAGGAATGCGACCGTGGCAATCGAGGACCAGCGCTTCTACAAAAACGACGGTGTGGACCTGACGGGGATTTTCCGCGCGGCGATCAAGGACGTCAGCGAGGGCGAGGCCCTACAGGGCGGGTCGACAATCACGATGCAGCTGATGCGCAACCTGTACCTGGGGGGCGATCAGCACACGCTCAGGCAGAAGATCATCGAGGCCAAGCTGGCGATCGACTACGAGAAACACCACAGCAAGCGCTCGATCCTCACCAGCTATCTGAACAGCGTCCCCTACGGGACGATCGGCGGACAGACGGCCGTCGGGGTTCAGGCCGCGGCACGCATCTTCTTCGACAAGCCGGCGTCGCAGCTCGACCTGGAGCAGTCGGCGCTGCTCGCCGGCCTGCCGCAGGCACCGTCGCAGTACAACCCGTTCCTGTATCCCGCCGCCGCCAGGGAACGGCGCAACGAGGTGCTGGCGAAGATGGCCGAACTTCACTACATCAGCCGGGCGCAGGCGAGGGCGACCGAGGGCGACCCGCTGGAGGTACACCACGGCGACTACTACTCCGAACGCAAAGAGGACTTCTTCTTCGAATACGTCCGCCAGCAGCTGATCGAACGCTATGGCGCGAAGACCGTGGAACACGGGGGCCTAAAGGTGTACACGACGATCGACCTGAACATGCAGCGACTTGCACGCAAAGCGATCGCCGAAGTACTCGACGAGCCCGGCGACCCCGCTTCGGCGATCGTCACACTCAATCCACATAACGGCGACATCGAGGCGATGGCCGAGTCCGAGACCTACGAGCAGTCGCAGTACAACCTCGCCGCCGACGGGCACCGTCAGCCGGGCTCCACGTTCAAGGCGATCGACCTGGCCGACGCGCTCACGCGCGGGATCGACCCGAACAGCACCTACTACTTCTCGCACACGCTCGAACCCGGCTGGCTGCCAGCGGAACCCAAGTACAAAGTGGAGACCTTCGAGGGCACGTCGCTGAACAAGTCAATCAACCTGGTACAGGCGACCCTGACCTCGGACAACACAGTTTATGCACAGCTGGCCGCCGACCTGGGCGAGGAAACGATCACTCACACCGCCTATGAGATGGGGGTCAGAACACATCTCGAAGGGAACCCGGCGCAAGCCCTCGGAGGTTTGACGCTGGGGGTCACGCCGCTGGAAATGTCAGTTGTGTACGCGACCCTTGCCGACGGCGGCTACCGCAACACCCCGATCGCGATCACCAAGGTCGTGTTCCCCAACGGCGACGTCGATGACAACTGGGGCAAGCCGCACCGCGTGAAAGTCCTGAGCGAAGCGGTCACCGCCGAGGAGACAAGCATCCTCGAGCAGAACGTCGAGAGCGGCACGGCGACGCGCTCGGCGATCAACTGCCCGACAGCGGCCAAGACGGGCACCACCAGCGAACTGGTCGACGCGTGGCTCGACGGTTACACACCCAACTACTCCACGGTCGTATGGATGGGATACCCCAACAAGCGGGTGCCGATGACCGACGTGCATGGCGAGCCCCAACAGGGCGGCTACCTGCCAGCGGAAATCTGGCACGCCTACATGGCGGCGGTCACCGAAGACCAAGCGTGCGTGCCGTTCGCGCCGTCGAAGGAAGCAATTGTCTACCGTCCGTTCTACGGTAAGTACGCGACGACCGGCGAGGCGGAGGCCAACCAGCAGGCCGAACAGTTCGATCAGCATTCTTCTCAGCCTGGAGCCCGCCAGCCGCGCAAGCATCACACCGAAACCGACGAAGCAAACGGCAACGCCCCTACGGAAGCGGCCACGCCGACGCTTCCCGCCAAAGCTCCGAGCGAACGTGCGCCACCGCCGAGCGCCCGAGAACCGCCCGTTCGGCAAACCGGTGGAGCGCCCGCCGGTTGATGCGCTCACAGCACCCAAGCCCCTTCGCGGCCTCAGCGCTGGTAGTTTGAGTCTCCAGACAACGACAACGAAACGAACGGTCGCCCCGTACAGGTGAGGGCGACCAGATTGGGTACAGCGTGGCCAAGGAGGACAAGGTTGAATTCGAGGGCGAGGTGATCGAGGCCCTGCCGAACGCGATGTTCCGCGTGAAGCTGGACAACGACCACGTTGTCCTGGGGCATGTCGCAGGCAAGATGCGACGTTTTCGGATCCGCATCCTGCCGGGCGATCGCGTTCGCTGCGAGCTGTCGCCGTACGACCTGGACCGCGCACGAATCGTCTACCGGCATCGCTGAACACGGGCATCACTGAGCACGCGCTGATCGAATCGATCGCAGCCGAGCTGGCAGGCTCACAACAGGCTGCGAGGGTCGTGCGGGGGATCGGGGATGACGCGGCGGTCGTACGTGCACGAGCAGTGAGCGTCACCTCTGTCGACGCGATGCTCGACGGGGTCCACTTTCGTCTCGGCGACGGCTGGGCAACGCCGGGCGAGGTCGGACATCGCGCACTGGCAGGTGCCCTGTCTGATCTGGCGGCGATGGGAGCCGACCCGGGCGAGGCCTACCTCGTGCTCGGGCTGCCGGCGGGCTTCGGCAAGGAGAGTGCGCTCGAGCTCGTGCGCGCGGCAAACACGCTCGCCACGGACGTAGGTGTAGTAATTCTCGGCGGGGACGTCGTCGCCGCGCCAGTACTCACGGTGGCAGTCACGGCGGTCGGCTGGACGGACAGCGCGGATGCGCTGGTGGGGCGCGACGGCGCACGTCCCGGAGACATCGTCGGCGTGACCGGAAGCCTGGGCGGGGCCGGCGCCGGACTGGCCGTGCTGGAGCGGCGCGTCGACGCCCGCACACCGGCGGCCGAGGCTGCGCTCAAGCGCGCGCGCCGTCCAATGCCAAGGCTGCAAGAGGGTCGCGTGCTGGCCGGCGTAGGCGTACACGCGATGATCGACCTCTCCGACGGCCTGGCCACCGACGCAGCGCACATCGGTCGCGCCAGCGACGTGCTCGTGAAAATCAACCTGGCGGAGCTGCCGTTGGACGGGGGCGTAACGGAGATCGCGGCCGAACTCGGCGTGGCACCGTGGCGACTGGCGGCTGCGGCGGGAGAAGACTATGAGCTGTGCTTCTGTGTCGCCGCCGAGGACCGCGCGTCGGTCGAGGCCGCGCTGCGTGAGCAGGGCGAGGTAGGCGTGAGCTGGATCGGCGAGACCCTTACGGGGCCTGCCGGCGTGATGCTGTCAGACGAGCGGGGCGACGCTGTGCGGATCCAGGGATACGAGCATGCGCTTTAGGCTTCGCGAAGAGGTTCGCGCACTTGCCGCCCGCGGCTGAGCTTCGATCGGCTGCGCGACGGCACCGCCGGGCAACAGACGCGCGGCGCCTACCGGGACGGTGCGGGTTAGTCGCGCGAACACGAGCAGGCGTTTGGCGGCACTGAACACCGGCGTGCACGCCGACAGCACGAGCCGGCTGTAGCCAACGTCGGAGACGACCGCACGGACGTCGCTGGGGGAGACGACCCGCTGGCTGGTGACGGTGTAGGTGAAGTGCGCGTAGGGCATGTCCAGCCGGATGTGATTGCCCGGTTTCAGGAAGTTGATTTCGCGAAACGGCGCCAGATAGGTCGTCCGGTGACCGGCGATCGCGGTCGTCCCAGGGACCCCGGGAAAGTGCGTTTCCTTGTAGATGCCCGGCCCACTGATGAGGTCGTCGGTGTCGGTGCCGTCGACGACTACGTAGCTTGCACCGACCCTGGGAATGATGATGCGCCCCACGGCAGAGCCGTTGCCGGCATGGTTTTCGAGCTGGCCTGCGAGGTATGCGATGCGACTACGCTCGTCGGCCAGGCTAGCCAGCTTGACACGCTCACCCGGCGTCGGCGCCGCGTTTTCGACCTTGCGTAGATCGCCGCTCAGATGGTCCTGTTGCAGCATCGCGTACAGCGCCGTGATCGGCTCCTGCCAGGCCAGCGTGACCAGCGCGTCGAGGAGCGCCAGCGCACCGGCGACGATCAGCAGGACCGCCGCGACGCGCAGCGCGCGCGTACCGGCGGGCCGGCGATTACCCGGCGTCGGAATACCCGCCGCGCGGGCTGTGGTCAGATCGAGCTCGGACACCGCGTATCTATAGTCGCAGAGCGGACTCCGTACCACCGAGCGATCCTGGTCCAGCGTAAGACATTGGTCCCCGGATCGTGACCTCGGTTCCATCGCGTGGGGGCGCGCCTGGAGCGCTCTCCGTGGTACCGACTGCGAGTATCACGGCCGCTGCTGCGCAGCCGAAGGCCAGGCTCCACAGGATCACCGCGCCGAATCCGACATAGCCGCCGGCCAGAAGCAGCACGCCCGTCCATGCAATGTCACCGAGTCCCATCCCGAGCTGATGGGCGTAGAAGGCGACCAGCAGCAGAAGCGGCAGTACGCCGAGCGCGACCAGCACAAGCGAGGCGGTTCGCCGGGAGCGCCCACTGAGCCCGCCCGCCTCCGGGGCGGCGAGGAGCAGCCACAGATGCACCGCCGGGAGCGCCAGCAGCGCGGTCAGCGGGTCTCCAATCCACGTCAGCAGCGCGAGCGCGAGCGCCACCAGCATCATCGACATGCCTGCCAGCTCCGGCGGCGGACGCACGCCCCAGCCGACTCGACGGACCAGCGCGCCCCACAGCAGCCACGCAAGCGCGAACGTCAGCAGCAGCGCCACGACAGCGGTGGCAGCTGTACCGTCGAACGGCAGCGCGCGGGGGAGCACCAGCGTGGAGGGCGCTGCGCCGAGCACACCGAGCCACCCGAGCAGGCAGGCGAGCAGCGCGCAGCTAAAGAACGGCAGCGCGCAGCTGAGCGTCCACAACATCCATCGCCCGACCGGGAGGCGCCGGCGGCGCAGGCGTGCGAGCCCGTCGATGGCCACGAGCAACGGCGGCGCCAGCAACGTCAGCACGAGCAGTTGCAGCACCCACATCGGCATCGTCTTGCGACCCAGCAACAAACCCGTCTGCATGCTGGTGGAGGCGTTCGGGCCGGTGTCGAGCGCGTCGACGGCGCTCAGCACAGCACGGCCAAAGCCTTCCAGACGTTCCATGCTGACATCGGCCCGCGGAGCTGGGCCCAGTTCTCCCGATGCCTGGACCAGGACAGCCGGCAGACCGGCGCCGTCCAGCACGCCCTGTTCGCCGATGGCCATCGGGAAGGCAAGGTGCGCGAGTTGCCCGAGGACGCTCGGCGAGCCGGGGTTGGTGCCCACCTGCTGGCTGATCGCTTCGTCCACCGTGCGCTGGAGCTGCAGCGGCGCAGAGCCGACGCCGTCGGAGAACGGCACGACGAACGGCCTACGCGCGCGCGTACTTGCGAGGTCGCCCAGGACAACTGCCGCATCGAACGGGCCGTGTATCTCGGACAGCAGCTGCGACGCTCCCGCGTCTCCGCCGCTACCGCCACTGGTCGAGGCGAGAATGATCGTGCGCTTGGTGGCGCGCGTGGCAAACACGCGCGCCAGCTCCAGCAATGCCGCAGTCGCTGACAGCTCCGCCCGGGAGCCCGATGCGGCGGCGTCGCGGTGCGCAAGGATCACGATCGCCGGGGCGCTCGTAGAGCCGGCTCGCTGCGCGATCACGTTCGTCAGCGATCGCTCGCCGTCGATCGTCTGTGCGTTGAAGCGGTATGCGTGCACGGAGAAACCACCGCCGGCCGTACCACCGAGCCCTTCCAGCGTTTGCGCCACGTGTCGCGCCAGTTCTTGATCGCCGCGACTGCCTGGCCGTCGCTGCGGAAAGCGTGCGGCCATGTTGTTCAGTTCGGCAAACGCAGGAGCGCCTTCGAAAGCATCCGGCGCGAGTGTCGAGCTGAGCGCACCCGGACGGGTGCCAAGCGAGAACGCGGCGAGCGCAAGCGCGAACAGGAACGGCAGAAAGGCCGCTCGGTACAGGCGCCCGTTGAGCATGTCTAGACCATAGTCCGCGTGTCGGCTCTGCGCGCGGGCATCCCGTCCAGCCCAGTGCCAGCCTCGGTTCGAGCCATAAGCGCGAGTCTGTACGGCCGTTTAGGTATCGTCCCGCCGCGTGCTCCAGCCCGTCGCCGTTGCCAACAAGACGCTCTCCGACTACACGCATATCTGCGGGCGGGAGCTGATCGCCGAAATTCGCGAGCTGGCGGAGCCGCTGAAGGGGCAGCGTGTGGTGCACATCTCCGCGACGGCGTTCGGCGGCGGAGTCTCGGAGATCCTGTACACGCTGGTGCCGCTGATGCGCGATGTCGGACTGGACTGCGAGTGGCAGGTGATCTACGGGCGCGAAGAGTTCTTCAACGCGACCAAGCTGATGCACAACGCGATCCAGGGCGCCCCCCAGGATCTCGACGAGGAGCAGTGGGCGACCTGGCTGCGCTACAACGAGATGAACGCCGCCGAGCTGACCGGCGGCTGGGATGTGTGCCTGGTCCACGACCCGCAGCCGGCGGCGCTGTGCCAGCTGGTGCCGGAGAAGGCCAAGGGTTGGGTGTGGCGCTGTCACATCGACGCATCCACGCCCAACCCCGACACGATCAGCAGGCTGCTGCCCTACATCCAGGAGTACCCGCAGTCGCTGTTTCACATGCGCGAGTACGTACCGGAGGGAATGGGCGGCCACGTCAACGTGGTGCCACCGGCGATCGACCCGCTGACGCCGAAGAACATGGCGCTGTCGCCAGAAGACGGCGCATTCGTGTGCGGACAGTTCGGGATCGACGTCGACCGGCCGCTGATCTGCCAGGTCTCGCGCTTCGATCCCTGGAAGGACCCGCTGGGCGTGATCGACGCCTACCACCAGGTCAAGGAGTCGATGCCGGAGGTGCAGCTGGCGCTGGTCGGCTCAATGGCCAGCGACGACCCCGAGGGATGGGACTTCTTCAATGCCACGGTTGCGCACGCGGACGGCGACGCAGACATACATATCCTCAACAACTTCAACAACGTCGGCGCGATCGAGGTCAACGCGTTCCAATCGCACGCCGACGTGCTGATCCAGAAGTCCACGCGCGAGGGCTTCGGCCTGACAGTCTCGGAGGCTATCTGGAAGGCGCGACCGTTCGTCGGCGGCAACGTCGGCGGGATACCGCTGCAGATCGAGGACGGCGTCACCGGCTTTCTCGTCTCCAGCCCCGAGCAGTGCGCCGAACGCACGCTCGAGTTCCTGCGTGACCCCGAGCTCGGCCGCACGCTGGGCAGGCGCGGGAAGGAGCACGTGCGCGAGCACTTCCTCACCCCGCGCTACCTGCGCGACTACCTACGCATCTTCAACGAGCTCCGAGAAGCATGACCGACGGGCCGGCACAGCGGGCTCCGCTGGTGCTGGTGAGCAACCGCGGGCCGGTCACCTTCCAAGCGGATGGTGAGGTTCAGCGCGGCTCCGGTGGCCTGGTCACGGCACTGACGGGCCTCGCATCGCATCGCGATGCGATCTGGATCGCCTCGGCGATGAACGAGTACGACGCGCAGGTCTCGCGCGAGCACGAAGGGCGCGCCTTCCCCGTGCGCTCGCCGGCGGGGGGCGAGTACCAGGTGCGCCTGGTGGTGAGCGACCCGGACGCCTACGACCGCTTCTACAACGTGTTCGCCAACCCGATGCTGTGGTTCATCCAGCATTACCTGTGGGATCTGTCCAACGCGCCGGACATCCGCCGTGAGGAGATCGAGGCGTTCGAGTTCGGCTACAACGTCGTCAACGAAGACCTGGCACGGGCGGTGGTCGAGCAGCTCAAGGACGCTGAGGAGCCGGTGGTGATGGTCCACGACTACCACCTGTACACGCTGCCGGATCTCGTCCGCCGAGCGCGGCCGGACGTGTTCCTACACCACTTCATCCACATCCCGTGGACGCAGCCGGACGCGTGGCGGGTACTGCCGACACGGATTCGCGAGGAGATCTACACGGGCTTGCTGGCCAACGACATCATCGGCTTTCACACGCGCTCCTATCGACACAACTTCCTGCAGTGCTGCCGCGACTTGATGGAGCTGGAGGTTGACTTCGACCGCGGCGTGGTGCGCTTTGGCGAGCGCGAGGTTTGGGTACGGGCATACCCCCTGCCGATCGACCACCAGACAACGCGCCAGATCGCCCAGAGCGCGCGGGTGAGGGAGTTCGAGGAGGAGCTGCTGCGCCGCCGGCGAGACTTCCTGATCCTGCGCGTCGACCGCGCGGACCTCAGCAAGAACGTCTTGCGTGGCTTCTCCGCGTTCGACCTGTTCCTGGAGGAGCACCCGGAGTTCACCGAGCGCGTCACGTTCATGGCCCAGCTGATGCCCTCCCGTACGGACGTTCCCCAGTACGCCGAGTACCTGGAGCGGATCGAGGCGCTCGTAGCGGTCGTCAACCATCGTCACGGCACCCCGGACTGGATGCCGATCCAGCTGAAGCTACGCGACGACCTGGAGGAGGCAGTGGCGGCTTACAAGCACTACGACGTGCTGCTGGTCAACGCGATGTTCGACGGGATGAACCTGGTGGCCAAGGAGGGGCCGATCGTCAATGAGCGTGAGGGCGTGTCGATCCTGTCGGAGAACACCGGCGCGCACGAGGAGCTCGGCGAGTACGCGCTGTCGGTGAACCCGTTCGACATCCAGGAGCTCGCAAACTCGATCTACGCTGCCCTGACGATGGAGCCGGAGGAGCGCCGTCGTCGAGCCAAGGGCTTGGCGCAGATCGTCACCTCACGGGACCCCGGCGACTGGATCGACGAGCAGCTGGCAGACATCCGCGCCAAGGGCGTGTCGCGCTAACAGAAGAGCCCGGCGTGGAGGAGCTCGGGCCCGATCGCCGGACCCGCTAGTCTTCCTGCCTGACGCGTATGACGCTGCCCGCACCCACATATGACCTCGTGCTGATGCTCGACCTCCAGGCCGAGGAGAGCACGCGCGCGAAAATCGTCGCCGACACGCGGAGCACGGTGGAGACGCAGGGCGAGCTGCTGCGCTATGACGAGTGGGGCGAACGGCAGCTGACCTACCCGATCGAGAAAAAGGCGAGCGCCGAGTACCACCTGATTCAGTTCCACGCCGCCAGCCCCGAGCTGCTCAGCGGCCTCGATCGCACACTGCGGATCACCGACGGCGTGCTGCGCTTTCGGATCATCAAGCTGAAGCCTGGCGTCCCGGACGCGCCGGACATGCGCTCGTCGTCGGCGCCCGCGCGGCCGGTCGAGGCAGAGCCGGCGGTCGAGACCGCCGCGCCCGTCGAGGTTGCACTCGGCGAGCCCGCCTAGTGCCGCCGGCCATTCTGCGTTGACCTTCCGGACCCGATCGCTTATGTATCGGCCGCGAGCGTAATAACATCGGCCCAATGAGCTGGGCTGAGGCTGAGGACATGACCGATCGCACCACTACCAGGACCGATGTCCTGCGGGCGTCCCCGCCGATGTTCGATTCGCGCCTGTTGGACGCGCTCTCGCGGGTGCATCCAACGGTTCCTGTGTTCATCTTCCTGCCGGCAATCGTCGCACTGGGCGCGTGGGCGCTTTCGAGTCTCAGCGTGCTCGTCGTGATCGCCGTGGCGGTGGGCGGCTATGCCCTGTGGACGCTGTTCGAGTACTGGCTGCACAGGCTTGTGTTCCACTTCGAGCCGCAGGACGGGTTTGGGGCGCGCCTGCACTGGATCATCCACGGCGTCCACCACGATCACCCGAACGATCCGCTACGGCTGGTGATGCCGCCGGCGGTGAGCGTGCCGCTGGGGGCAGTCGTGTTCGGGGTGTTGTTCGTGATCTTCGGCAGCGGCTACGCGCCGGCCCTCGGCGCGGGCTTCTTCGCCGGCTACCTTGCTTACGACTTGACGCACTACTACCTGCACCACTTTCGTCCGCGCGGACGGCTGGGGAGGGCGTTGCGCGAGCGGCACATGCGCCACCACTTCCAGGACGACACCCGCGGGTTTGGAATCAGCGCGCCATACTGGGACGAGGTGTTCCGCACGTCCTCGCGCGTGAAGCGATCCTCGCAATGAGCGACATCCGCGGCGGCCGGTAGGAGAGTCCCACCCGCAGGCGGCTCTAGACTCGGGAGCCTAGTTAGAAGCAGATCCAGTCCTCCGCAATGCCGGAGCACAGACAAGCCGAAAGGAAGAGCAGCCGTGGCCGCCACCAACATCAACCGGGTTGTACTCACCGGAAACCTGACCGCAGACCCTGAGCTGCGCTCGCTGCCGAGCGGTAACTCGGTGTGCAAGCTGCGGGTCGCGTGCAACACGCGCCGCAAGAACGGCAGCACAGGCGAATGGGAGGACAAGCCCAACTACTTCGACGTGACCGTATGGGGCGCGCAGGGCGAGAATGCGTCCCGCTACCTGTCCAAGGGGCGCCCGGTGGCGATCGACGGACGGCTTGAATGGCGGGAGTGGGAGACCCAGGAGGGCGCTAAACGCCAGGCAATCGATATCATTGCCGACTCGGTGCAGTTCCTGGGCTCGCGCGACGAGTCCTCGGGCGGGGGTGGCTTTTCCGGTAACGGGGCCGCTAGGGGCAGCGATATCCCCGTAGATGAAGGGGATTTCCAGCCTGCACCGGTCTCCGGCGGAGCCGGCGACGACGACATTCCGTTCTAGCCAGTACAGCGAGGTTCTTGTGTTTTCAGCCGCAACCATGTCCATGCAGCACCACCGCAACAGCGACGGAGGCAGCTGATGGCCAAGGCACGCGGTCGCGGAAAGCCGGTGCGCCGGCGCGACAAGAAGGGCGGCCCCGGCAGCGGGCGGCGTAAGCCATGCCAGCACTGTCGCGACAAGGTCGACCAGGTCGACTACAAGGACGTGGCCTCGCTGCGTAAGTTCATCTCCGAGAAGGGCAAGATCCGCTCACGGCGGATCACCGGCTCGTGTCGCCGCCACCAGGTCCAGATCGCCCGCGCGGTCAAGCGCGCACGGGAGCTGGCGCTGCTGCCGTATGTAAACGAGGGCGGTCGCGAGGACAGCCCCAGGCGTGACCGCGGCGACCGCGACCGCGATCGTTAGGCGACAGCTATGCCGGAGGCGATACTTCTCAAGGACGTCGACACGCTCGGCGAGCAGGGCAACGTCGTCGACGTGTCAAAGGGCTACCTGCGCAACTACCTGATGCCTCGCAAGCTGGCCCAGCCGGCGACAAAAGGTGCGATCGAGACGATCCGCCAGCGCCAGGCAGCGGCTGAGAGAGCTGCGCGCGAGGCAGTCGAGCGTGCGCAGGAGAACGTCAACCTGCTCAACCGGACGGTTCTCACCGTACCCCAGCAGGCAGGAGCGGACGGGCGACTGTTCGGGTCGGTGACCGCGCAGGACATCGCCACGGCGATCCGCGAAGCACGCGGACTGCGGATCGACAAACGCAACGTGCATCTCCCGGAACCGATCAAGAACGTCGGTACCTACATGGTCGTGGTCGAGGTGGTCGAGAACGTGACTGCCACGATCAAGACGATGGTCGTCGCCAAGAAATGACGCTCCGCATGTGAGTCGATCGTCCCCGACCGCTTACGCGGTGGGGGGCCGAGTCGCCTCACATGCTCCGCTTTGCTGAGAGCGTTGATGACTTGCCCGCGGGGGTTTCGCGGTGGTGGCCGAGCCAGGCTCGTGGCTGGGCGATCTCCGACGGCTGGCTCCATCCTGCGGCAGTGCGAACATCTGTTCGTGATGCGTGCCCATCTTTTTCACGCCGCATTTGCGGGAACCGCCGCCCGACCCGGCGTGTGCCAGGCCTAAACTCGCCCGACCGATGAGTGCTGTCTCCATAGCCAATGGCGCCGCAGGCGCCGCCACGAGCGTGATCACGCCGCCGCACAACCTCGATGCCGAGCAGTCGGTGCTCGGCGCGATCCTGCTTTCGGACCGCTCGCTGTACGCGCTGGTGATCGAAGAGGGGCTGCGCGCGGAGGACTTCTATCGCGAGCGCCATGGCACCGTCTACGAGGCGATGCTGGCGCTGTACAACGAGAGCGAGCCGGTCGACGTGTTGACGGTCACCGACCGCCTGCGCCAGATGGGCAAGCTCCAGGATGTCGGCGGCCCGGCGACCGTCGACGAACTGACCGGCGTGGTGCCGGCGGCAGGGCATGCCCGCCGCTACGCGCAGATCGTGCGTGAGAACGCACTGCTACGGCGCCTACTGAAAAGCACGTATGAGATCCAGGAGAGCGTGCTCGGCCACGAGGCCTCGCCACGCGAGCTGGTGGAGCAGGCGGAGAAGGCGATGCTGGAGGTCGCGCGTGACGATCGCCAGCAGGACTTCCGGGCGATCGAGGAGGTGCTGCACGAGGAGCTCGACAAGCTGCACCGGCTATCGCTGGAGGGCACCTCGCTGACGGGCACGCCGTCCGGCTTCAAAGATCTGGACGAGATCACCGGTGGCTTCCAGCCGGGCAACCTGATCATCATCGCTGCACGCCCGGCGATGGGTAAGAGCGCACTGGTGTGCAACATCGCCGAGAACGCCGCCGTGGAGCACGGCAAGCCGGTGGCGTTGTTCTCGCTGGAGATGGCAGAGGCGGAGCTGGCGCAAAGGTTCGTGGCCTCGCAGGCGCGGATCAAGGGCGAGGAGCTGCGCAAGGGCCGGGTGGCCGAGCAGCGCTGGCCAAAGATCCTGGGCGCCAGCCAGCGCCTGGCGGCGGCGCCGCTGTGGGTGGATGACTCCAGCGACGTGGGGATGCTGGAGATCCGTGCAAAGGCACGGCGGCTGCACAGCCAGTGCGAGGGCGGGCTGGGACTGATCATCATCGACTACCTGCAGCTGATGCGCACGGACAGCCGCTACGACAGCCGCGTGACCGCCGTCGGCGAGCTCAGCCGCGGCCTGAAGATTCTGGCGCGGGAGCTGGGGGTGCCGGTGATCGCGCTGTCACAGCTGAGCCGCGCAGTGGAGACGCGCCCGGACAAGAAGCCGCAGCTGTCAGATCTGCGCGAGAGTGGAAACCTAGAGCAGGACTCCGACCTGGTGATGTTCATCTACCGCGACGAGTACTACAACGAGGACTCCGAGCGTCCCGGCGAGGCGGATCTGCTGATCGCCAAGCATCGCAACGGGGCCGTTGGAAAAGTCACCCTGACATTCCAGAAGGAGTACCCGAAGTTCATGAACTACGCAGGGGAGCGCTACGCGCAATGAGCGACGAGCTAATCAACGGCGACGGCGATTTCCCGGAAACGCTCGAGCTCAAGGCACGACGAGTGGGGAGCGGGCGCGAGGACGCGTGCTCGCTTGGCGTGTGCGACGGCAGCGGCTTTGTGGTCGATGAGGACACGAACACGGCAACGGACTGCCGCTGCCGTGCGGCGCGCATTGCTGGCGCGCGCACGAGCAGCCTCGCCGGTCGCATCCCGCGCAGATACCGCGGCGTGTCGTTCGACCGCCCGCCGGTGAGCGACATCGCGAGGACGGCGCCCGACCAGATTCGCTCGGTGCGGCGCTACGTGCGTGCGATCGAGGAGAACCTGGACGCCGGGCGAGGACTGTGGATCCAGGGCAACGTCGGTACCGGCAAGACGACGCTGGCAATGCTCGTATCCAAAGCGGCGCTCGACGCCGGGCGCTCTGTCGCGATCTACTCGCTTCCACGACTGCTGAACCTGCTGCGCGAGTCGATGGACTCCCAGGAGGGTAAGCTCGACTTCATGGACCGGCTGACTGCTGTGGACCTCCTGCACATCGACGACCTCGGCGCGGAGCACCGCACGGACTGGGTGCTCGAGCAGCTGTACTCGATCGTCAACGCCCGCTATGAGGCCGAGCGGCCGATCGTTGCCACCACCAACCTGATGCCTGACGAGCTCTCTGAGCGACTGGGGCCGCGCACTGTCTCCCGCCTGGTGGAGATCTGCGGCGACTTGATACCCCTGTACGGCGAGGACAAGCGGCGCGAGTTTCGCACCGGCCAGACAGAGATCGTGGGTCCCACGGCCTGAGCCCGATGGCCCCGAGTTGGTGCCCCGGTCGCAAGCGACCGCACCGAGAAACCGGAGCCGAGCTGCCGCCGTCCCTAAACTCCACTCGGCATGCCAGGGATAGTAATAGTGGGCGCCCAGTGGGGCGACGAGGGCAAGGGCAAGATCACCGATCTGCTCGCTGAGCACGGCGACGCCGTCGTGCGCTTCCAAGGAGGCAACAACGCCGGGCATACGATCGTCAGAGGCGATCAGGAGTGGAAGCTCCACCTGATCCCCTCGGGCATCCTGTACCCAGGCAAGCGCTGCGTGATCGGCAACGGCGTGGTGATCGACCCGAAGGTGCTGATCGAGGAGCTGGACGCGCTGCGCGCCCGCCGCGTTGACGTTAGCGGGCTACGCATCTCAGCCAATGCGCACCTGATCATGCCCTACCACCTGCTGCTCGACTCGGCCGGCGAGGCGAAGCTGGGAAGCCTGCAGATCGGCACCACCCGCAGGGGCATCGGGCCGTGCTACGCCGACAAGGCGGCACGCCTGGGCATCCGCGTACAGGACCTGCTCGACGAGAAGATCCTGAAGAAGAAGATCGTCGCTGCGATGGAGCCAAAGCGGCTGTCACTGCGCCCGTTTGAGAAGGACCCGGCGCTGGATCTGCACACGATGACCGAGGAGTATCTGACGTACGGCCATCGCCTGGAGCAGCACATCGCGGACACCTCCAAGCTGATGTGGGAGATGCTCGACGAGGACAAGATCGTGATCCTCGAGGGTGCCCAGGGGGCGATGCTGGACATCGACCACGGCACCTATCCGTTCGTGACCTCCTCGAACCCGCTGTCAGGCGCGGCCTGCGTGGGCTCGGGCATCGGGCCGAAGGCGATCGACGAAATCTGGGGCATCTCCAAGGCGTACACCACCCGCGTGGGTGCCGGCCCGTTCCCGAGCGAGCTGCACGACGAGATGGGCGAGACGATCCGCCAGCGCGGCGGCGAGTTCGGCACGACCACCGGGCGCCCACGCCGCACAGGCTGGCTGGACCTGGTGGCACTCCGCTATGCGGCGCGCCTGAACACGCTGACGGCGCTGGTGGTGACCAAGCTGGACGTCCTGTCCGGGCTTGACCGCCTGCAGGTCTGCACCAGCTACCGTGGCGCGGACGGCGCCGAGTTTGAGGACTTCCCCTACCACCAGACAGTGTTGCACCACACCACCGCCGAGCTGACGGAGCTCCGCGGCTGGAAGGAGGACCTGGGCGAGTGCCGCACGCTCTCGGACCTGCCCGACGGGGCGCGCGAATACCTTGACTTCATCGCCGAGCACGTGGGTGCGCCGGTGACACTGATCGGCGTGGGGCCGGGCCGCGAGCAGGTCGTCTGGACGGAGGCAGGCCAGCAGACGATCATCGCCGGCAGCGGGCTGCAGGCGCAGTCCTAGGCTGCTGTTGCAGCGCCGGGCAACAGCGCTGGCGATGGGAGTCATCGCAGTGACATGCCTGATCGGCGCGTCCAGCGCGTGTGCGTCGGAAGCGGAACGCTTTGCCAGCCCCACGGGTAAAGGAACGGCGTGCACGCAGGCGGCGCCGTGCCCGATAGCCAAGGCGGTCAATAATGCGGTCGCGGGCGAAACGGTCACGATCGAGGCGGGTACGTACGGTTCGCCCACGCCTCTGCCCAAAGCGCTCAAGGTCGAAGCCGGGGTCGCGGTCCGCGGCCAGTCCGGCCAGTCGCGGCCGGTGATCATCACAGAAGGCGCATCAGGAATCATGCTGGAAGGCGAAGGCAGCAGCGTCAGCAACCTCGAAGTACAGGACACAGCAGGCGAATACGGAATTGCTGCTGCCACGGGCGCGATCTCGATCGACCATGTCGTCTCACACGTCTCAGCGGCCGGCGCGGTTGCTTGCGAGCCCTCAGAAGCGCTCACCGACAGTCTCTGCTGGTCGAGCGGATCCAACGGCGCGGCGGCGCTGCCATTGGCAACGAGCAGCGCCAGCTCGACGCTACGCAACGACACCCTGATCGCATCCGGCAGCGGCGGCACGGCGCTGGCCGTTCATGCCGGGCGCAAGGTGGCGCTGACGGTGAACCTGACCAACTCGATTGCCCGAGGTGCGGGCTTTGACATCCTCGCGGTGACGGAAACCAGTGGCACACCGGCGGCGACTGTCAATGCTGACCATTCGGACTACGCCACGGTGCACGAAGAGAATGGCGTCAAGAAAGGCACCATCAGCGTCACAGCCGCCGGCGCCGGCACGAACCAGACGGCCGCACCGGTGTTCGCCGATGAATCGGCCGGGAACTTCCACGAGACCTCCAGCTCCAGCGCCACGATCGGCAAGGGCGCCAACTCCCCGCTAGACGGGAGCACGGACCTTGACGGCGGCCCGCGGGAACTGTTCGGCGTAACTGACATCGGCGCGTACGAGTTCAGTCCCCCACCCAGCTGCAATCCCGTGGCTGCGAGTGCTGCGCTCGCCCACCCGGTCACGATTCAGCTGCTGTGCACGGACGTCGCGGGTGCCCCGCTGACATACATGAGCGCGACATCGCCGGCGCACGGCAGCATCTCGCTGAACCAGACGACCGGGCTGCTCACGTATACGCCCAAGCTCGGCTACTCGGGGCCCGACAGCTTCACCTACTACGCGTCCAGCAGAAACGGCACGGCTGCGCCGGCCACGGCAGCGATCACCGTCAGCGCGCTGAGCTATCGCTTTCCTGGGCTACCGCACCCGACGACGGGCGCCGCGCGAACGCCGGTGCTCAGCAAGGTGAGCGAGTCAGCTAAGCGCTGGCGCGAGGGTGACGCGCCGGCGCGCATCAGCGCGGCGAGCGGACGCACGAGGCCGCCGCTCGGGACGACGTTCTCGTTTGCCCTCAACGAGGCGGCAACCGTGAAGTTCACGTTCACCCGCCAGGCGGGCGGGCGGGCGCTTGCAGGCAAATGCGTGGCGCCGACTGTAAAGAATCAGCGACGGCACCGTTGCACACGCACGGTGATCGCCGGCGTGCTGAGCCTCGCGGGGCATGCCGGCGCTGAGAAGGTGCGCTTCGACGGCTTGCTCGCCAGACACGACAGGCTGAAGCCCGGCAGCTACACGGTGCTGGTGACTGCAAGCGCGTCGGGCGAGCACTCGAAGGCCAGCGCGCTGCGCTTGACAATCACCAGCTCGTAACAGGCCTTCCACCAAAGGCCCTCCGTTGAACGCGGGTCGGGCCGTCGGGTCGCCTTAGGACAAAGGTCCCAAAGAGCGGCCAAAATCTGTCCATCATGTGCTTGCTCCCGCCGTGCTGATGGTCTATTTTTTGGAATTCGGCGGCTCTATCGGATCATATCCCGTGACCGGCAGGCGCTGGAGACTTCCACATATTTGCCCACCCGCGGGGGATGACGCTCACTCCCGGGCACCACTCGAAAGGATGCCAGCCATGACCGTACCGACGATTCGCATCGCTCCCGACAGCCAGACGGTGCTCGAACAGCTCGGGCTGCTGAAGGACCTGCCCGGAAGCTGGAGCGGCAAAGGATTCAACCTGATCGCCAGACCCGACTTCGAAGAAAAGGCAAACCTGTATCTCCAGCTCAACCAGACCGACGAGACGCTCAAGTTCGATTCGATCGGATCAGCGATCCCCAACCGCGGGTTCGACCAGCAAGACATTCAACTGTTCGGCCTCCTACCTGGACAAGATCCACGACGCTTCCCACGGAGGCGCGCTGCACATCGAGCCCGGCATATGGATCAGGCAGCCACCGACGACGTTTCCCAAGGAAGAACCCCCGACCCCGGAAGACGAGATAGTTGCGCGGATGGCCAGCATCCCGCACGGCAACGCTGTCTTGGCTCGCGGCACCGCGAGCCGCTTCGACGGATCACCCACGCTCGAAGTCGACGGCGTGAAATACAACGGCTCGGCATTTCCATCGTTCAACAGCACCCCGTTTCCCGCGGGTACTCCGATCATGGCCGCCGGCTCATCGGAGTTGGCGAGCAAACCAGTCAAGCCCCGCTTCGAACAGTACAACCTCGAGGAACTCGACGGCCCGGAAAACCAGCGCACGCCGCTCAATACAGAAGAGCCGCCGCTACCGGTCTCGATCGACGGGATCGCGATGCAAGCGGTAGTCAATGATCCGATCGTGCTCCTGCAGGCCGTAGTCGAGCGGCAGAAGGCTGACGGCCACACCTTCGAAGGCACCGTGCTCAACATCGCCACCGAGAGCGAGATCAGCTTCTTCGACAACGAGAACGAAGCGATCGTGGAAGGCAAACCGGAACCACCGAGCACAGCGGTCACGGTGGCAGCCGCAGCGGCAGGGGTCGAGAACATCCCATTTCTACAGTCGGGGCAGATCGAAGGCCACGAAGCGGGGAACGCGCGCACGGCGCTCGTCTATGCGACCTTCTGGATCGAGAAGGTCTCCCATCCACACAAGCCGGCCTTCATGCAGCTGCAATACGCACAGATGACGGTGCTCGACTTCCCGATCTTTGCTGCGCTCGCGGGGAAACACGTGGTGAACTTCGGCTGGCCGCACGTTTCGGTGGGCACACTGCGGAGAAGCTTCTTGTAGCGCGAGATCCTCTCCCTCGAGGGCTACCGCCTCAAAGACCACGACCTCGGCCCGCGCCCGGACGAGCCATCCGCTGAAGGACCCATTGCTAGACCTCGCCGCGGGCGTCGCTCGCGCGCCGGTAGAGCACCTCGAGCAGCCGTCGCTCGGTTTGCGGTTTCACCGGACGCGAGAACCCGGCCACCGTCAGCACGATTTCTGCCCGGCCGCGGACGAAGCCGACGATGTCGTGGTATCCGATCTCGCCCGTGTGCTCGCCGCGACTCGGAACGGCGACGCGCAGGCCGAGCGCCCGCGAGCGCCCGGGCAGCGCGACGCGCAGCCTGGACACCGACGTTCCGCCGTATCGAAGCTCGCAGCGCGCGCCGAGCTCGCTGGCGAACGCGGCGAGGTTGCGAGCAGCGAGAGCTCCGCTCGGCCACAGCGTGACCCGCGAGCGCACGAGCAAAGACCCGCGGCCCGCCGAAAGCAACGTCGATCGGGCTTCGAGCACGACGCGCTTCGGACTGACGCCCCCGTCACAGCGAGCGAACGCGAGCGCGCCGGCGCCGGGGCTCGGACCAGCGCTTTCGGGTGCGGCCGCTGTCGCCCCGGGCAGGTCTGCTACACGGACGTTTACGGCACTTGCGAATGCGCGCCCACCTGCCGCCTCGGTAATCGCCGTAGTGCCCGTGCTCGACCCACGAGCGCCCCCGCAACCGCCGAGCACGCCCGCGACGAGGAGAGCGCAGATCGCGGCGCCCGCACGATCCACCCGTCCAACGCGACCCCAGCGGTCGCGGGACATCGTCGGCGAGGCGTTGAGTTTGCGCAACGTCAGAAACAGTGGGCCGTCCGGGAATCGAACCCGGAACCTTGGGCTTAAGAGGCCCCTGCTCTGCCGGTTGAGCTAACGGCCCGTGAGCTTACCGGCGAGATCAGCTGCCGGATCGACCGTCGATTCTACCCAAGCGGGCCCGCCGTCAGCAGCCTCAGAGGACGATCGTGCGCCGCCCGTCGACGATCACGCGGTCGTCGAGATGCAGCGCCACAGCGCGGGCGAGCACGAGGCGCTCGACATCGCGACCGATACGCGCGAGATCCTCGGCGTTCTGGCGATGGTCAACGCGAACGACGTCCTGGTCGATGATCGGGCCGTCGTCGAGCGTCTCGGTGACGTAGTGGGCGGTGGCGCCGATCAGCTTGACGCCGCGCTCGCGAGCCCGCGCGTATGGATCGGCGCCGGGAAAAGCCGGCAGGAAGGAGTGGTGGATGTTGATCGCGGGCATGCCCACCCGCTCGAGAAAGTCGCCGCTTAGAATCTGCATGTAGCGGGCGAGAACAAGCAGCTCAGCGCAGCCGTCGAGCAGCTCGAGCATCTTCGCCTCGGCTTGCTCCTTGCCGCCGTCCCCGACGGACACGTGATGGAAGGGCACGCCCGCCGCGACCGTAGGACCCTCGAGATCGGGGTGATTGGAGATCACTGCGACGATCTGCGCGTCCAGCTCTCCACGCCGCCAACGCCACAAAAGGTCCTGCAAGCAGTGATCATGTCGCGAAACCAGGATGGCGATGCGGGGACGCTCGCCCCACCAGCGGATCTCCCAGTCCATGCCAAAGCGCGCGGCCAACGCCGCGGCGAAGCTGGCCTGGAAGCGCTCGCGCTCGACCGGCTCCTGCAGGAAGAACTCGGTGCGCAGGAAGAACCTGCCGCCGCTGGGATCCGAGGAGTACTGGTGCGAGGAGACGATGTTCGCCCCCTGGTCGAACAGGAACCCGGATACGCCGGCAACGATCCCGGGGCGATCGGCGCAGCCGATCAGCAGGCGGGCGGTGTAGCGCGGGTCGATGCCCTCACGGGGATCCGCGCTGGCAGATCGAGCGATCTCTGGCGCTCCCTCCACGCGTGCACCTCGCCGGCTACTTCGTCGTGGTGCTCGACGTTTTTGTGCTCGGCGCCTTGGTGCTCGACGACGTGGTAGTCGCCGCCGGCGTCGTGACTTCGTGCGCTTCCTTCAGTTCGCCCTTGGCGTTCAGTTTGCCCGCGTAGGTTTTGCCGTCCGTGGTCGTCGTATACGCCTTTTCACCGGAGGGGTTGGCCTTGACTTCGGCAAGCTCCGACTTGACGCGTGCGCGCTGCGCGGCCGGCGCAAGGCTGACGGCCTTCGCGGCGGACAGGTCACCGAGGCTGCTGTTGTGGGCCTTGTAGGCGTACTCGGCGAGCGCCGCGTACAGCGCCGCGTCCGTCGGCCGTGACGCCACGGCCACCTGCAGCACTTCGACCTCCTTGGCGGGTTCGTTGAGCCCGGCTTCGCTGTACACCGTCTCCATCAGCTGCGCCAGTTCGGCGTTTGGCTTGGGCGGGTTCAGCGCGATGTAGCCGTCCCATGCAGCGGCAGCCTGCTTGAACAGTCCCCGGCCCTGGCTGGTCACCGTCCCGGCACTATTGACGTACTTTTCGTTGCCGGCTTCGTGAACAAGGCTCTTCGTCAGGTTTTCCCAGGCGCTCACGTCGTTCGGGTGCTCCTGCGTGACCTTGCGGTACTTCTTGATCTGGCTGGCGAAGCTCGATCCGCCGCCTTCTCCTTCTTTGCCGATGGAGCTCAGCAGCCCGCCGCCGCCGAAGCCGCCGCCGATCCCGAAGCCGACCAGGCCAACGCCCATGAGCAGCGCCAGGCCGGTGTAGAGCACCCGTACGGTGCGGCGACGGCCGCGGCCTCTGAGGTCGAACAGCATCAGTCCGACAGTCCTGGGTCTATGTGGTCGATCAGATCCTGCACGGTTGGCTCCCCTGGGTCGTGCGGTTGTGTCGGCGCCGGCCCCTCCTCGTGATCCCGGACACCTGTGGTGACTACGCTGCCCTCATCGCCCCGGGCGACATCCTTTCGCCCCAAGAACGCTGCAATCAGAATACTCGCCTCGTAGAGCAGGTACAGCGGCACCGTCTCCAGCAACATCGTGATCACTTCGCCTGGCAGCAGCGCCGCGATGACCGCACAGGCCACGATCGCGTAGCGCCGACCCTTGCGCAGCTGCTGCGGTGTCACGATCCCCAGACGCGCAGCGCCGAGGATCAGTACAGGGACCTGGAAGACGAGCCCCAATGCCAGCAGGATGGTGGCAGCAAACGCGTAGTACGGCCCCGCCTGCACGATCACGTTGAACTGGTCGGCGTTGAAGTTCACGAAGAAATGGATCGCCGCCGGCAACGCGACGAAGTACCCGAACGCCACACCGGTGGCGAACAGAAACGGGACGGCCGTCAGCAGCGGCGTAGCGACGCGTCTCTCATTCGGCTTGAGCGCCGGCAGGATGAAGCCGTAGAGCTCGTACAGGATCATCGGCAGCGAGATGATCAGGGCGAAGTACAGCGTCACGGTGATGGTTGTCGTAAACGGTTCACCGACACCGAGCGTGGCGGGCTTGTCCGCGGGAGCGCTGCGCGGGATCTTGGCGACGTCGGCCTTCAACGACTTCGCCAGCGGCGACAGCTGGGCGCGCGCCGCCGCCGACAGGCCGCTGTGCGAGCCGGCGAGCACTCCCAGAGCGGCCTGTGTGTCGGCGGCGACTTTCAGCAGGCCTTGCTGGGCGAGCGATGCCTGTCCGACGGTGCCCTGCCCCTTGACCACCTGCTTTTTGGTCTGGCTGGTGAGCGGCCTGTTGATGATTTCAAGCAGCGCGTGGTTCTGCCAGAGGCAGACGCCGAACGCTACCGCCAGGACCGCTGCGCTGATGATCAGCCGTGTACGCAGCTCTTCCAGATGGTCGACGAGGCTCAGCCGATCCTCGTGGCTAATCGTGCGGATCGCGCTGGCCATGGGCCTTATGAACCTACCACCGTGTCCGTCGGGGGCCGTTCGCTAAAGGCCCCCGCTTCGCGCGTCGATGACGACTCAGAACGCAATGGAATCAGAGAAGAACCCCGACATCCAGCCGCAATCCTCCTCAAGGGTTGGCAAGCCGACCGGCGCTGTCTATGGAACGCAGCGCCAGGCCACTGACGGCGCCTGCTCGCCCGCGCAGCTGCACATCTGCTTCCACTGCGCCGGTGAGCTCGTCTACCCGCTGGACTGGTCCGAGGAGGGTCCGCGGCACTGGCGCATCGTGCTGCGCTGCCCCGAGTGCGAGTCACGCCGCGAAGGCGTGTTCGACCAGACCGCAGTGGAACGCCTTGACGATGAGCTGGACCGTGGCTCCAGCGCTCTGCTTGGCGACCTCAGGCGCATGACACACGCGAACATGTCTGAGGAAATCGATTTCTTTGTGCGTGCGCTCGACGCTGAGCTGATCATGCCCAGCGACTTCTAAGCGACAGCGCTCAGCGGTAGCGCTCCACCACCGCATCGGCCACCAAGCCCAGCAACGCCGAGCGCCCGTCCGGGAGGATCGGCGGCAGCGCCGCCTTGGCCTCAGCGACGACCGCCAGCGCCTGCTCGCGAGCCTCGTCGAGCGCACCCGTCGCCGCGATCCGCTCGCACAACGCCTCGACTTGTTCTGGTCCGCCGACCCCGCGCAGGGAGGCAAGGTCGAACGCTGCGAGCTCGGGCTCACGTTCACGCGCGAGAATGAACGGCAGCGTGACGGTGCCGTCAAGCAGGTCAGTGCCGCGCGACTTGCCGGTGCGCTCCACCGGGCCGGACACATCGAGCACGTCGTCGAGCATCTGAAACGCCAGGCCGATGCGGCGCGCGAACGCGCCGAGCGCGTCAGCCAGCGCACTTGACGCCCCCACAGCCGTTAGTGCCCCCAGCCGACAGGCAGCCTCGAACAGGGCGGCGGTCTTCAGCTCACAGCGCCTGAAATAGCGCTCGATTGCCACGTGCGAGGCATAGGCATCCTCGCGCTGCAACAGCTCGCCTTCGGCCAGCGCAGAGCTGGCTTCCGACAGCGCGGAGAGCTGTGCGGCGTCGTCGTTGCGGGCCAGCTCGGCAAACGCGCGCGAGAACAGTAGATCGCCGGTGGCTACCGCCATCTGCCTGCCGGCCACCGCGGCGACCGTCGGATGCCCGCGCCGCAGCAGCGCGCCGTCGATCAAATCGTCGTGTACAAGCGTGGCTGAGTGCACCAGCTCGACAGCGACGGCGGCGCGTACCAGGCGTTCAGCGCCGTCAAGTGTGTCCGGTGGACCGCCGGCAGACTCGGCCGCAAGGATCACCAGTAGCGGACGCAGGCGCTTGCCGCCGGCGCTGACAGTTGCGTTGGCGTGCGAGGCCAGGGGCGTACCGGCCTGCGCGGTCACGCGCTCGAGGTGGCGCTCTGTGCGCGCCATCCACGTCCGCAGGCGCTCGCCACCGCGTTCCATGATCGCGTCGAGTCCGTCCACTCCGGCGGAGCCGTCTCTCGCCATGCTACTCACAACACTCATCATGCCCTCTCCGCTGTGACCGTGCCGGCGTGAATAGCGACGATCCCTCCGGCCGTGAGCAGATAGCTGATCTCGGACAGGCCGGTATTGTGCATCACTGCTGCGAGCGCAGCGGGGCCGGGAAAGCGCTTGACGGAGTTGGGCAGGTAGGTGTACGCGTCGGCGATCGTCGAGCGCTGCTCGGAGCCACGTAGGCGCGCGGACAGCCCGAGCAGAGCGCCGGCGAACAGCCCGAGCGCGGGCACGATGCGGTCAAACCACAGCCGGTAGAACAGCGACAGCGGCGCGCGAGTGGGCGTAGTTATCTCCAGCACGACCACGCGTCCGCCCGGGCGCACCACCCGCGTCATCTCGGTGAGCCCACGGGCGAGATCCTCGAAGTTGCGTGCACCGAAGCCGACGGTGGCGGCGTCAAAGGAGTCCGTGCCGTAGGGGAGCTCCATCGCGTCCGCCCATTCGAAGCGTGGGCGCGGGCCCGTTGACTCGCGCTCAGCCACCTTGGCGCGCGCGCGGTCGAGCATCGCCTCGGCGAAGTCGCTGCCGACCACCTCCCCATCGGGGCCGACGCGACGCGCGAGCTCGATCGCCAGATCGCCGGTGCCGGTGGCCACGTCGAGCACGCGGCTACCCGGTCCCACCAGCGCCAGGTCTGCGGCGCGCGCACGCCAGCGGTGATGGAGCCCCGCGGTCATGGCGGTATTCATCAAGTCATATACGCCGGCGATGCGATCGAACATCGCGCGGACCTGAGGAGCCTCGAGCGTGCCGGCGCCGCCTCGCAGACGAGCGGCCATGCCCGGCTACTTGAGCGTGGAGAGGAAGTCGATGACCGCCTTGAACTTTTTCGGCGGCAGGCTCTTGAACGACGGCATCGGCGCAGTCGGGTTGACGAGTGTGCGCTCGATGCCACCGGGCGGCAGCCGCGTGGCGATATGGGTCAGGTCCGGGCCCGGTCCGACGTTGCCGTTTTCGCCGATTTTGTGACACGCCTCGCAGCCCGACTGGGCGACGACCTGACGTCCTTCGTTCCACTCGGCGACCGCCGCCGGCCCGTTCTGCAGGACCGCTTTGGGCGGCGAGAGTTCGAGGGCGTCCGGCGTTCCTGCGGTGGCGCCCGAGTAGGTCAGGTAGGCCATTGCGCCGATCACGATCAGCGCGGTGATCGTCGCGACCGGACGACGCTCGGGACGACGCTCGGGGCCGCGGTCGTAGAACGGCAGCAGGAACAGCAGGATCATGCACAGCGTCGGCACGCCGATTGTGGCGAGCTGGATGATGCTCGACACGCGGATGATCCGCAAGATGTCGAACAGGAAGAAGAAGTACCACTCCGGGCGCGCGTCGTAGCTGGTAGTGGTCGGGTTGGCCTTGGCCCCGAGCTCGGCGCCGAGTACCAGCGACATCCCGATGATGACCGCCATCACGACACACGCCATCGCCGCGTCCTTGGCCACCGCGTACGGGAAGAACGGCTTGCCCTGCGCCTTCAGAGCAGCGTACTCGCGGAGGTACTCCTCCTTCTCGCGCTGGTTCATCGAAGGATCCCCGCCGGTCGCTTGTGGCCGGCTGCTGTACGGAATGCCACCGGGTCTAGACCTCCGTCTCGCGCAGCTCTGGACGCTTCTCGGCTTTGCTCCACGGCGGCGCCGTGGTCCCGAGCTTAGCCACCAGGTACAGATGCGCACCGATCAACGCGGCGAGCAGGCCCGGTATCAGCAGCATGTGAATCGCGTAGAAGCGCGACAGCGTGGTCGCGCCGATTTCCGAGCCGCCGCGGAGGAAGTCTGAGAGATACGGGCCGATCAGCGGCCCGGTGCCGTTGATGTTCACGCCCACGATCGTCGCCCAGTAGGCACGCTCGTCGAACGGCAACAGGTAGCCGGTGAACGACATCGCCATCGTCAGGATCAGCAGGACCACGCCGATCACCCAGTTGAGCTCGCGCGGATACTTGTACGCACCGAAGAAGAACGTGCGTCCCATATGCAAGAAGACGAGCACCACCATCACGCTCGCGCCCCATTTGTGCATGCCGCGCACGAACTGGCCGAGGAACACGTCGTTGGTGATGTAGCGGATCGATTCGTAGGCTCCGCCACCCGGTTCCGGGCGGTAGTACATCGCCAGGAATACTCCAGTGACGGCCTGGCTGAGGAAGGCAAACATCGTCGCCGAGCCGAGCGTGTAGAACCAGTTGGTGCCCTTTGGCACCTTGCGAAACATCATCCACCGGGCGGCGCCGCTCAGCGAGGTGCGCTCGTCGACCCACGCGACGGTCGTGATCCCCGCCTGCTTGGCGTCCTCGAGTGGGCCACCCTTGCCGTTCGACTCGCTCGGGCGTGGCGGCGGTTCCTGCAGTGGGCCAGGGAGTGGGGGGGCGGGAAGCTTGGGGAGTCTTGGCACGGGAGTGGTCTCGCTCGCCTATTTCCGGGCGTCCGGTCGTGACGGGTAGAAGTACTGGCCGATTCCGTCGAGGGGCTCGCCGGGGTCGCGTGGCGAGAAGCGACGCAGCTGGCTGTTGACGCTGAAGCGTGGGCCGACTTCGACGTTTTCGCCGTTCACGCGGGTGTAGAAGCGGTCGAGCGGCCGGACGGGCGGGCCTGCCACGGGCTTGCCGAGCAGGTCGTAGACACCGCCGTGACACGGGCAGATGAAGCGCTCGGCGGCGTCCACCCAGCGCACCGGGCAGCCGAGGTGCACGCAGCGGTCGGAGATCGCGATGTAGGGCGTGTCGCGGTCGTAGCTGTCGGTGTCGATCGCATCGTTGTGCTTGCGCATGTAGACGGTCGTCTTACCCGCCTCGCCGATACCGGGAACGACGGTCAGCACCGTCGGGACGTAGTTGTCTTCGTTGAACTCGTCGACGGTTCCCACTGTTTCCCAGCGAACGGTGTTGCGCTCGAAGATCGGCCCGATCGCGAAGCCGAGGGCAGGCAGCGCGAACGAAGCCGCGGCGACGGCGCCGGCCGTGTGTGCGGTCCCGGTCATGAACCTTCGCCGCGTGATCGTCTCACCCTCGAAAGCGCCGGGTACTTGGCGGTCGAGCGTGTACTTGGATTTGTGCTTATCGCGCTTGTCGGGCACCGCGCGCAAACAATACCGAGGCGCGATTCAGGGCGCCGTCGCAGCCGTCATCGCGCTTGTGCGCATCGCCTCGATCGCGTTGGCGGCACCGGCCAGGACGAGGTCCTTGGCGCGCATGTGTGCGTCGCTCGTGCCCCACCCGACGGCGCGTGCGCCGGCGTCCCAGACGGCGTCTGCCAGCGCCTTGCTGCCGGCACCCTGCGCGAGCGCGCTGAGCGTGATCGTGTCCGCCAGCTCAGCCACCGCCAGCGTGTCGCCGAGCTCCACCAGGCGGGCCAAGCCGATCGCGTATAGCCGATCGCCGGCGAGCAGCTTCAGGTCGGCCTCCGGCACGCACACCACCCGCGGCTCGCCGTAGTGCAGCAGGTAACCCTCGTAGATCGCCTCCACCAGCAGCTCGTAGGACTCACGCCTGCCGGCAGCGCGCGGTCCGTTCGCGGCGATGCTTGCCGGGCCGTCCGAGGGCTTGGCAGCGGGCAGCGGCTCAGGCGCGACGAGCGTGGCCATCAGGCCACCTTCGCTGCAAAGCAGCGCCCGCAGGCGCTCCAGCGCGCCGCTGTCGGTGTGCTCAATCTCAGCGCTCATCCGGCGACCGGCTCCGGCAGGCCGGCGAAGGCGGCGGCTGCTGCCTCGATGGTGCGATCGATCTGCTCTGTCGTGTGCGCCAGCGACGGAAACCACGCCTCGAACTGAGACGGCGGGGGATAGACACCGCGCGCGAGCAGCTCCCGGCACCAGGCGGCATAGGCGTCCGCATCGCATGCCTGCGCATCGGCAAACGATGAGACGGGCTGCTCGCGGAAGAAGACGGTCATCAGCCCCGGCATGCTGACGACTTGTATGGGATACCCGCTCGCCCCCCCGCCCGCCCAGGCGCCGGCGGCCTCGCGCATGCCGTCGGCAAGGCGTTCGGTGATCGCGGCGAGGCGCGCGTAGGCGGGCTCGTCGAGCAGCTCGAGCGCGGCGAGACCGGCAGCCACAGCCAGCGGGTTTCCGGACAACGTTCCCGCCTGGTAGACGTCGCCGGCCGGGGCGAGCATCCGCATCAGCTCCGCGCGCCCACCCACGGCCGCGGCGGGCAGCCCGCCGCCGATGACCTTGCCCATGATCACGAGGTCGCCGTCCACGCCCAGCAGCTCCTGTGCGCCGCCACGGGCAACACGGAAGCCGCTGATCACCTCGTCGAGCACAAGCAGCGCCCCGGTCACGTCGGCGCGCTCGCGCAACAGAGCCAAAAAGCCTTCGTCTGCCGGCACCAGCCCCATGTTCGCCGGTAGCGGCTCAGCGAGGATTGCAGCGAGCTCGTGTCTCTCAGTGGCCACAACGAGCGCCTCGGGATCGTTCCACGGCACGACGATCGTCCCGGCCGTCGCGGCTGCCGGCACGCCCGGGCTTGCCGGCAGCCCCTGCGTGGCCAGCCCGGAGCCGGCCTCTGCCAGCAGCCCGTCGGAGTGGCCGTGGTAGGCACCGGCGAACTTCAACACCGATTCGCGCCCGGTGGCCGCACGGGCGATACGGATTGCCGTCATCGCCGCCTCGGTGCCCGACGATGTCATACGCACCATCTCCACGCTCCCCATGCGGCGGACCACCTCGCCGGCCAGCTCGACCTCGCCGGCGGTGGGCGCGCCGAAGCTGGTGCCGTTGGCGGCCGCCTCATCGATCGCAGCCAGCACGCGTGGGTGGGCGTGCCCGTGGATCAACGGGCCCCATGAGCAGACGTAGTCAATGAACCTGTTGGCGTCGACGTCCACCAGTTCGGCGCCCTCGCCGCGGGCGATGAAGATCGGATCACGTCCGATCGAGCGCATCGCCCGCACGGGCGAGTTGACCCCGCCGGGAATCAGCTCGAGGGCGCGTCTATAAAGCTCCGCCGAGCGCGTGTCGGTAAGCGAGGCCGTCAAACCGGTCAGGCGCCGTGCGCGCGCTCCCAGTCCTTGAAGTCCTCGGTGAAATAAAGCAGGCGGATCTTCTTGAACTCGGTGGAGGAGTAGAGCGTGGCGCGCTCGTGGATGCCCGTGCGCTCGGCGATCGAGTCGAGCACAGCGTCGCACTCCTCCTTGGAGCGCCCGTGCGCCATCGTGAAGACCGAGTACGGCCAGTCCTCGTATGTGGGGCGCTGGTAGCAGTGCGACACGCCGCGTACGGCAGCCATGCGACAGCCGATGTCGAAGATCTGCTCGTCAGGCACCTTCCACACGCCCATACCGTTGGCGGAGAAGCCGGCGCGGCGGTGGTAGAGGATCGCAGCCACGCGGCGCAGGATGCCCCGCTCCTGCATCCCGGCGAGGTGCCCGAGCAGGAGCTCCTGGGTCATCCCGAGCTCGGCTGCAGCCGGCGCGTACGGTTCCTCGACGACGGGCATGTCGCCCTGCAGCGCACGGATGACGGCGATGTCGAGCTCGTCGTAGGGCTGGGGCTCGAGCTCGATCGGCTCCTTTACCTCGGCGGCGCTGGACAGCGCCGCCGTGTCGCCCTCCATCTCCAGGTCCATGCGAATCTTGAACAGCCTCAGCGTCGGCAGCTGGCGCACCGACTCGGCGCCGGCCTCGCGGGCGAGCACCTCCAGCGTGCCCTCCAGGCCGAGCTTGGAGTCGGGCTCGGTGGCGATCGTGAACCACAGGTTGAACTCGTGATTGCGCAGGTAGTTGTGCGAGACCCCGGGGTGCTGGTTGATCACCTGCGCAGCACGGTGGGGATGCTCAGGATCGACCTTTGCGGCGACTAGCATCGAGGAGTAGCCGAGAGCGCGCGTGTCGAAGATCGGGGTGACCTGGCGGATGATGCGCTTGTCCAACAGGTGCTGCACACGCTGCATCACCTCGAGCTCTGAAACCTCGCCCAGCTCGGCCACGGCCCGGTAGGGCCGAGGCACGATCGGGAAGCTGCCCTGCATCAGGTTGAGCAGCCGGCGGTCGACCTCGTCCAGCGCGATCGCCGCACCGTCTTTGCGGCTGCGCAGCTTCGGTAGGGCAGTCGTTGGCAGCGTTGGGTCCGCCACGTCGGCGAGCGGCGCTGCGCCGGCTGCCTCGGACTCGGTGGTCATGTCTGCTCTGCTAGCCATCTGGCTGCGTCCTTTGCGTGGTAGGTGATGATCGTCTCGGCGCCTGCACGGCGCAACGAGGTCAAGATCTCGAGCACAGTTGCGCGCTCCTCGATATAACCGGCGGCAGCGGCAGCCTTGACCATCGCATACTCGCCGCTGACGTTGTACGCCACAACCGGCAGTCGCGTTGCGCGCTTGACGGCTCTAATGAGGTCGCCGTAGGCGAGCGCCGGCTTGACCATCACCATGTCAGCGCCCTCCTGCACGTCGAGCAGCGCCTCGCGCACGGCCTCGCGTCCGTTGGCGGGATCCATCTGGTAGCTGCGGCGATCGCCAAACGCAGGGGCAGAGTCGGCGGCCTCGCGGAAGGGGCCGTAGAAGGCCGATGCGAACTTGGCGGAGTAGGCGAGGATCGGCGTTTCCGAGAAGCCCTCCTCGTCGAGCTGCTCCCTGATCGCACGCACACGCCCGTCCATCATGTCCGAGGGTGCAACCAGGTCGACGCCGGCGCGCGCGTGGCTGACGGCTGTCTGGGCGAGCAGCTCCAGCGAGGCATCGTTGTCGACGCGCGGCGAGTCCGATCCCCCCGTCAGCACACCGCAGTGACCGTGAGAGGTGTACTCGCACAGGCACACGTCGGTGATCACCAGCAGCTCAGGCACAGCCTGCTTGATCGCGCGCGTGGCCAGTTGCACGATGCCGTCCGGATCCCAGGCGCTCGAGCCCTGCTCGTCCTTCTCTGCGGGCAGACCGAACAGCATCACCGCCGTGATCCCCAAGGCGGCCGTCTCGCGGGCCTCATCGACGGCCGCCGACAGCGATAGGCGATCGACGCCGGGCATCGTCGCGATCGGCTCACGCCCCTCCCGCGCGGCGGGCGCACCAGCCTCGGTCACGAACATCGGCAGCACGAGCTGACCGGCCCGCAGATCCGTCTCGCGCACGAGACCGCGCAGGCCAGCGCCGGCCCGCAGTCTGCGCATGCGCGTCTGTGGAAAGGCCATCCCCATCGAGGATACCCCGCTGCCAATCGTTTATGGGAGCGTCGCCGGGACGCTGCCGCGGTACTTCGATGCGGGTCTACTCCACCTGCCGTAGCCCCACGCGCGCAAGCACCCCGAACAACACGGTCAGCACGGCGAGATGCACGAGCGACAGGCCGATCGCCGGAGAGGCCCCGTTGACGGCCGCGTCGAGCGCCTGCAGGGCAGCCTTGAACGGGAACGCAAAGGACAGCACGCGGATCGCGGCATAGAACCCGCCGGACACCGAGCCGGCTGGTACGAGCGCGAGCAGGGCGAGCGGCAGCGTCGTCAGGAACGCCAGCAGCGAGGCTGCACGAACCTCGCGCGCGAGCGCTCCGATCGCCACGCCCAGCGCGCCGAAGGCGACCGCTGCAACCGCCAGCGCCACCAGCCACAGGCCCACGCGGCTCCAGTCGAGCGACACGAACGCGCTGATGCCGGCGAGCATCGCGAAGGCGAGCACAAACGCACAGCCGGCGGCAAGCAGCACCTTCTCTACGAGCAACGCCTCACGGCCGACCAGGCCACGAACGAGCCGCGCGAGTGCGTGCTCCTCGCGCTCGAGTGCGATACCGCCGGCGGCCAGCAGCACGCACACGAACATCAAAGACACGCTCACGGCGACGACCACCGCAAAGGTATTCAGCGGCGTGCGGCGGCCGTGCAGCAGCACGCTGTTGACCCGGATCGGCTGACCGACGGTCGCGAGCACGTCCCTGCTCAGCGACAGGTTCTCTGCGGCGAACACAGCGAACGTGTCCACCCGTTCGAGCTGGCTGCGGACGGGCCCACGTGGCTGGTGCGCGATGATCGCCGCCAGTATCGGCGGTATCTGGTTGAGGCCGATCAGGTTTTCAGGCGCACCGATGCCGCCCAGCCGACCGCCGCGCAGCAGCGAGTCTATGGCCGCGCCGGCGGCCTTCTGGATCTGCGCGGAGAATCCCAGGTTCGCCTGCGCCAGCGCCGAGTTCAGTGTCGAGGCCACCAACGACTGCTCGAGCGCGTCGCCGTTGTAGAGGACTTCCAGCTGTGCCTTCTCGGTGGCGGAGGAGACACGCGCGGCGATGTCCGACGGGATCACGACGGCGGCGAGCACTTCGCCGGACTTGACCTTGGCGATCGCCTGCGTGCGCGAGGGGACTTCGACGGCCTGTACCTGGCTGAACAGCTGGCGTGCGTACTCGCCGACCTCGACACGCTGGCTGCCCACCTTGATCGTTTCCCCGGGTGCGGTCTCATCGACGATCGCCACCCGCGGGCGCGTCGGGCTGCGGGAGATGGCGAAGCCGATCAGCAGCGCGATCGCCACGGGATAGATCACCAGGAGCGCCACCAGCAGCCGCGAGCGACGCAGGATCAGCAGGTCCTTGCGCAGCAGCCACCTCACAGCGTGTCCTCTGGATAGCGGCTGGCGCGATCGCTCATCTGCCCGTCCGTGGACGTGCGCTCGCGAGCGCGCAGAAACAACACCAGCGCACGCTCGAGATCGCCGTCCGCGTGCTCGCCGACCTGCGCGAGCAGCGCCGACGGCGGTCCGTCGAACACCAGCCGACCAGCGTCGAGAACGAGCACGCGATCGGCGTAACGCTGCGCCTCGCTGACGTTGTGGGTCGAGAACAGCACCGTCGTGCCCGCGGCCACCCGCCCGGCGACGAACTCCCACAGCCGCTCACGCTGGCCGGGGTCGAGCGATGCGGAAGGCTCGTCCAGCGCCAGCACGGGGGGCTCTCCGATCAACCCGAGCGCCACGTTCACCCGCTGGCGGTTACCGCCGGACAGCCGTCCCACTGGTTCACCGGCACGGTCGCGCAGGCCGGTCTGCTCAAGCATCCGCTCGACGACAGCCCGCGGATCGCCGACACCCTCCAGGCGCGCGAACAGCTCCAAGTTCTCGGCCACAGAAAGCTTTGAATAGAGCGCCGGCTGCTGCGGCGCCCAGCCGACTTCGCCGGCACTGCGACTAACGGTGCCGACAGTGGGGGACTGGATTCCCACGATTATCGACAGCAGCGTCGTCTTGCCGGCACCGTTGGCTCCCACTACGGCCACCAGTTGGCCGGCGTCGACCTGGAAGCTGACGTCGCGCAGGGCCTCCAGCTCGCCATAGCGCTTCGCCAGGGCGCTGACGCTCAGGGCGACGCTCACAGCAATCTATTGCTGCCGCGATCCCACGACTCCAACGTCAGGTGGCGGCTCAGGTAAACAATCGTCTCGCGCAGGACAGCCAGGATCGGCAACGCGAGCAGCGCGCCGAGGATCCCGTAGAACTGCAGCCCGAGCAGCAACGCCAAGATTACGAGCAGCGGGTTGATCCGCAGCGTGTGCCCGAACACCTGCGGTGCCACGACGTGACCCTCGAGCTGCTGCAGGCCGACGAACAGCAGCGCCACCCACAACGCAGTGATCGGTTTGGTGAACAACGCCACGACCACCGGCGGTCCCGCGCCCAAGATCGGGCCGACATACGGCACGAGCTCCATCACCCCGTAGAACACCGCAAACGCCACCGCGTATGTGCGCCCGTCCGGGAAGATTCCGATCAAGCCGAACACATACAGCGCCACGCCCGTGGAGACGCCCATAACCGTGCTGAACAGCAGCTGCCCGCCGACGTAGCGGGTGACCGCTCGCTGGACCAGGTGCGGGTAGTCATCGGCGTCGGAGCCGTCGCCGTCGGGCATCGCCCGACGCACCAGCGCCCCGATCTGGCGACCGTAGAGCAGCATGTACACAGACAGCACGAACACGAGCACCAGATCAAAGATCCCGTTAGCCACTTCAGTGGCCAAGGCGCCGCCGAAAGATGCCAGTTTGCTAGCGCTCTTGGCGACTTTGCCGCCGATGCTCTGCAGCGCAGTCTTGCCCTGTTTCACGAGCTGCACGTGGACGCCGTGATGGTTGAGGTAGTGCTGGAGGTTTCCGATCGACGTGTTGGCTTCGCTGACGATGTCCGGAAGGTTCTTGCTGAACGTGCGCACCTGATCGGAGATAGGGTTGGCCAACAGGAACCCAATCCCGGCGAGCGTCAGGAAGAATGCGAGGTACACGGCGAGCACCGCCAGCCCGCGCGGAAGACGGGTCCGATGTAGGAAGGCGACAGCCGGATTGAGGATCAGCGCGATGAGCCCGGCAATGATGAAGATGACCAGCACTTTCCCCGCGGCTTTCGCCAGCACCCACAGCGCCACGAGCGCAAGCGGTAGCAGCACTAGCTGGACCCAGCGGGGAACCACGACGCGCGGCGGCTCCGGCTCTGGCGTCGACGTGGAGTCCGTCAGCTCCTGCTCGTGCTCGCCCGGCTCCTCGGCCCGAGGTCGATCGCCGGCGCGAGCTTTCTCCCCCTCCGGGGACGATGCGGAGACGCCGCTCACTTGCCTCCCACCATCGCCAGAGTATGGCTGAGTCCGAGGCGGCCCCCCCGGCTGCGGCCGCAGGCCGGCCGGGGGGAGCGAGAAGTCGATACCGGGCGCAGCGCGCACGAGCATCCTGTTCGTCGGCGATGTCGTCGGCGGCATCGGCAAGCGCACGCTGCTCGATTGCCTGGTGGTCCTGCGCGAGCAGCACGCACCGACGTTCGTAGTCGTAAACGGCGAGAACGCGGCGGGCGGCCTTGGGATCACGCCGAAGATCGCCGATGAGATGTTCGCGGCGGGTGTCGATGCGATCACGCTTGGCAACCACACCTACCATCGTCGCGAGATCTACCCGTACCTGGAGAACAACAAGCAGATCGTGCGGCCGGCGAACTTCCTGCGCAGCCAGCCCGGCCGGGGAGTCTGTGTGGTGGAGCGCGACGGTGTTCGCCTGGGCGTGATCAACCTCAGCGGCAACCTCTACCTGCGCGCCGGGCGCTCGGCGTTCACGGAGATCGAGGTGGCGCTTGGCGAGATCGGCGATGTCGATCACATCCTCGTGGACATGCACGCCGAGGCAACCTCCGAGAAGGTGGCAATGGGCTGGCATCTCGACGGGCGCGTGACTGCAGTCGTCGGTACGCACACGCACGTGCCCACAGCCGACGCAAGAGTGCTGCCCGGGGGTACCGCCTACATCACGGACGTCGGCATGACCGGCCCGCGTGGCGGCGTCATCGGCGTCAAGCGCGAGCAGGCGATCCAGTCGCTGCTCACACAAATGCCAGTCCGCTTCGAAACCTCCGAGGAGGACCCATGGCTGATGGGCGTGCTGATCAGCTGCTCACAGCCGTTGCGGGCTGACTCCATTGAGCAGGTGCTGATGCCACGAGGTGCGCAGGGCTCGCAGGATCGCTGAGACGGCCCAGCAGCGCCACGATCGCCAGCGGGAAGAACCACGGGATGTATAGGTAGAACCAGTGTTCGATCCCCAGCTGTGCGGCGATGATCGTTGCCGCACACGCAGCCGCCAGACCGACCACATCGGGGCGCCGTGGCACGATCGCCAGCGCCAGCGCGATCGCCACCGCAGCGATCTCCACAATCCGCTCGAGCCCGTGCAGCCCATACAGCCCCCAGACCGAGAACGGCGAGCCGCGATTGGACTGGTAGACGAGCGTGCGCTCGTAGATGGTGTGCAGCGAGTCGTGGCTGAAGGCGGGAATCGAGACGAGCGCCGCCACGCCGAGGAACGCTGCCAAGTACAGCGCCAGCGCGCGGATCCGCCGCCCGACAGGCAGCTCGCCCAGCCCGTGTGTGGCAAACAGCGGTGCCAGCGCCAGCGGCGCGAACTTTGTCAAACCCGCCAGCGCCGCCAGCCCACCGCGAGCGCCCAGGGCCAGCTTTGAGCGGTAGCTGGCGACGAGCACCGCAGCGAGCACGAGCACGGCGACCAGCGTGTCGTTGGAGTTGCTCTCCAGCGCATACAGCGTGAACGGGTAGGCAACCCAGGCGTAGGCGAGCGCGACGCCCAGCGTCGGGCCGCGCATACGCCGGCCGATCAGGAACAGCAGTGCTGTGGCAAGCAGGTCGAAGAAGATCGACGCCGCATGGGCCGCCGGCAGGTCATCCCAGGTGCCGCTCCAGCCGAAGATCTGCTCGAATGGGACGTACGCCTCGTAGTTGACCGGGCCGTAGGTGTCACCGTGTTCGTTGTCCGCCGGATAATGGCCGTACAGGGGTTTGCCGTCAACGATGCGCTGGGCGCCGATGACGCCCGCGTAGCCGACATCGATGACGTTTGAGTCGGTCACGTTCAGCGCGATGCGAAAGCCGAGCAGGAACACCACGCCGAGCGCAAGCCACGGTGCCGGCACGAGCAGGCGCAGCGCCGGCGGCCTGGAGCGATCGACGCTGTCACCTACCGATCGACGTCGCAGCAGCGCCAGCATGCGCGCCAGCAGGTACAGCAGCGGCGGGTAGACCAGCGGCACCGACGCGTAGATGTGGGCGTGGTTGAAGAACGCCAGCGACACCGAGAACGACAGCAGCACCAGCAGGTCGAGGTGCAGCAGCGAGAACGGCCTGCGGAAGTCGAAGAACGGCAGCATGAACAGAAGGCACAGCGGCAGCCAGATGTACAGAGCGTTGACGTGTCTGCCAAAGGCACCCGGATAGCCGCGAGCCATCGTCCACGCGACCTGGAAGCCCGTCCACTGTTCGAGCACCCGCCCGGACAGATCGCTGATGATGACCAGGCCGATCTCCTTCTTGGCGCCCCGGGTGAAGTAGCTGACCTGCCACTGGAAGGCCCCCTTGAGGTACACGTCCCCGAAGGAGCCGTGGTATTCCCTGCGCAGCGCCCGCATCTTGGGCAGACGATTGGCGATCGCGAGCACCTTGTTCGAGGACAGCCTGCGCGCAGCCGGCGGCACGTTCGACAGCGCCACCGGGATTGGCGTTTCCGGGTTGGTCGGGGTGGTCAGCGTCGACGTATGGGTGCCGGACGCAACCGACGCGGACGTGCCGGACGCGGACGTGCCGGCGGGGGACGCAACCGACGTCGCCGTGCTCTGCGTGCTCTGCCTTGCGCCGGCGGGTGTCGTGATCGCGGCGCCCTGCGCAACGGCTGGGAGCAGTGCAAGCACAGCGGCAACGCAAACCGCGGCTGGGAGACGCATCGAGCGAGGGTAACGACGTCGGCCGGGAGATTGACCCACTACCCGCCGACATCCTGTCACACCATCGTCATACACCGCACTACTCGCGAGGAGTTATCGAGGCCCGCCGCCCCAGTATCGAGGCCCGCCGCCCCAGTATCGAGGCCCGCCGCCCCAGTATCGAGGCCCGCCGCCCCAGTATCGAGGCCCGCCGCCCCGGCATCGAGGCCCGCCGCCGCCGTATCAAGGCCCGCCGCCTCAGCTCGCGTGGTCGAGTCCGAAGTGACTCAAGACGAGCGGCGCTATGTCCCGGATCGCCCACTGCTCGGGTATCTCTGCCTCCGGCAGCGCCACCCCGCTGAGCACGAGCGCCCCGAGCGAGTCCGAGGCGTGCAGCGAGCCGTGGCTGCCACCGCCTACGTGCGCCTGACGACCCCAGTCGAGGAACTCGAAGCCGGGCGCTGCGGACAGCAGCACCTCGCCGGATGTCGGGCAGCTCAGCGCCGCCCAGGCGCGGGCGAGCGCGTCGGGGTAGGCCGGCGTCAGCAGCCGCCCGTCCTGCACGGACCCGTCGATCGTGGCGAGTGCGCCGTCGACGCTCCAGCCAAGCCCACGGGGATCGACGAGCTGCCCGCCGGGAGCGAAGCGCAGCTCACCGTGCAGCGGGCTGGCGATGACGCCCTCGCGGGGCACCTCGTGCGCGTCGCGCTCCAGCCACATGACGAGGTCGACACCGTCGACGGTGAGCGCGCGAGCGACGACGGAGGCGCGCATGGCGTCGCGCTCGGACTCATGCAGCGCGTACACCATGGCGGCCCGCTGGGAGGGACAGACGGCGATCCGTTGCTCGCCATCGCGCGCAGACTCCGCGGCTCGCGCTGCGCGGGAGGGGTGGGAGGGACCTAATACCCCCAGCTCGGCGAGCTCGTCCTGCAGCGCAATCGTGTCCGTGACCGGTGCCTGCGAATGATCGGCCATCACGATCACAGCGTGCTCAGCCAGGAACTCCTCAACGCCGCCGGCCGCGTTCATCACGCGAGCCAGCTGGAGGTCCGCCTGGGCGATCGACTGGACCTGCGCGTCCGGGCCGTGCTTATGCGAGTACCAATCGTTGTCCGGGAGCGACAGCAGCAGGAAGTCGAACAGGTCGTTCTCGACCATGTAGGCGGATACACAGCCGGAGTGCCGGTCGCGTACCCCCGGCATGCCAAGGCCGGAGCGACAGCCGGTGCGCTGCGAAGCGAAGATGTCAGCGTAGAACAGCTCCCGCGGACCCATCACCGCATGGCGCATCAGCGCGGAGGCGACACGTGTGAGGGCTGTGTCGCGCTGGGGCTCATGGCGATAGCGCCCCCGGTACATCAGATAGGTGGTACCGGCGGTACGCACCTCTGCGTCATCGAGGGACTCAAACAGCGTCGGCGTGTGCGCAGACAGGTGCGCGCGGTTCATGTTGTAGACGGTGTCAGTCAGCTGACGTGTGATGCCAAAGCGCTGCGCTGCGCGGAAGCTCGAGCCGTATTCGACGTAGCGATGCTCCTCGCGGTGAAACCAGTTCATGCCGGGAATCTCGTGCGCGTCCTGACCTACGCCGGTGACGATCGACGCAGCACACACAGGCGTCACAGACGGAAACGCGGCGACGCAGTCGGGCACGTAGTGCCCGCCGCTCACCAGCCGCTCGAGCACCGGCGCCGTACCGGCGGCGATCGCGCGCTCGAGCATCGCCGGCGCCATCGCGTCGATCACGCACAGGACCAGCTTTCTCCTCCGGGGACGATGTGGCAGAGATGAGCTCACGACAGGCGCATCAGCGGCGCAGGATGCGCAGCCCTGCGTACTTTTCATCGGCGCGGGCGCGCCCCCGCCAGGCAAACCAGACGAGCAGCGCAAGCAGCACGTAGCCCAGCGGATGCAGCAGCGCTACGAGCGCCGCCAGCACCAGCGCAGCAGCGTCAAGATAGATCGTCAAAGCCTCGCGCGCGGCACGGTCGGCCAGCCGCGAGCGCGCGCGAACGATCACCGGCCAGGACGCCCGCTGGGCAAGAGCTGCAGCCAGCAGGCCACCGAGCAGGCCCGGCCACCAGGCGTCGCCGTGTGCAGCGAGCGTGCCCGCGAACATCAGCGCGCCGGCACCCAGCCCCAGCCCGGTGAGCGATGCCGCAAGCGGCTCACTGCGCGCTTTGCCGTCACTTGGGTCGACCATCGGCGCCAGCCTCGCCAGTAGCTGCAGACCGTAGGCGAGCACCAGCACCACAACGACCACCAGCAGCCACCAGCCGGCCTGCAGAAAGTGAAAGCTGCCATGGCCGAAGCCGACCCCGAGCGCGGCGGCAGAGCCGAGCGCGCCGGCGAGCAGCACCGGCAGGAACGGGCGCAGCCCGCAGGCTGCCGCCAGTCCGGCGCCGAGACCGATGTAGAAGAAGAGACCGTTCATGCAGGGTGCTTTTGGAGGTGCGCTACCGTGCGCTAATGCGTACCCTGAAGGGCACAGGCGGTCATGGACGATAGACGACCGACCAGGCCGGCAGCGCACGAGCTCGCGCGCTACGAGGCACTGTTCGCTGCGCGCACGCGTGGAATGAAAAGCTCAGCGATGCGAGAGATGATGGCGCTGACCGAGCGCCCGGAGGTGATCTCGCTGGCCGGCGGGCTACCGGACACGAGCACGTTCTCACCCGAGCTGTACGCGAAGCTGATGTCTCAGGTGGCCGCCTCCTCCACAGCACGGGCGCTGCAGTACGGACCAACGGAGGGCATGGCCGCGACGGTGCGCTGCATCGTCGAGGTGATGGCACAGGAGGGAACGCTGGTGGACCCCTCGGAGGTGATCGTCACCACCGGCGGCCAGCAGGTGATCGACCTCGTTTGCAAGACGCTGATCGACCCGGGTGACGTGATCGTCGCCGAGGCCCCCACCTATCCCGGCGCGGTGCCGACATTCAGCGCCTATCAGGCTGACGTCGAGCAGATCGAGATCGACACCGACGGCATGCCAATCGACGCTCTGGAGAGCACGCTCGACCGTCTACAGGCAGAAGGACGTAGGCCGAAGTTCATCTACACGATCCCCAACTTCCAGAACCCGGGCGGCGTGACGATGTCGCTCGCGCGGCGGCGACGGCTGGTGCAGGTGGCGCGCGAGCGTGAGCTGCTGGTGCTCGAGGACAATCCCTATGGCCTGCTGCGCTACGAGGGCGAGGCGCTGCCGACGCTGTACTCACTGGACGCCGAGAACGCAAGCCCGCCGTCCGGCGGCGGCGGCTCAGACCTGGTCGTCTACCTGGGCACCTTCTCGAAGATCCTCTCGCCGGGCCTGCGCCTCGGCTGGGCTGTGGCGCCGCGGCCCGTACTGGAGAAGCTGAACCTCGGCAAACAAGGCTCCGACCTGTGCTCCTCGCCGGTCACGCAGATGTTCGTGGCGGCCTACTTCGCCGAGCGTGACGGCGACCGGCCGGCGTGGGTCGCCTACGTGGAGCGCCTGAAGGAGCTCTACCGGCGGCGGCGCGACGTGATGCTGGAGGCCCTGGAGGAGCACTTCGGCGGGCGCGCCAGCTGGACACGGCCCGAGGGCGGCCTGTTCATCTGGGCGACGCTCGACGGCAGCGTCGACACGACCGACCTGCTGGCGCGCAGCGAGGGTGTTGCATTCGTTCCCGGGCGTGCCGCATATGTGGACGGGCGCCGCGGGAGCTCCTCGATGCGCTTGAACTTCGCCGGGGTCCCCGAGGCAGACATCCGCGAGGGAATCAGGCGGATCGGCAAGATCATGGGCGGCGACACGGGTCTGCTGGGAACCCTGACCGGATCGCCGGCCGCCGCGTCCGGATCGCCGGCCACGACCGAGCCGGAGCCAAAGCCCGACGAGCCGACGCCGCTCGCCGACGTCGTGGCGCTGCCGCGCCGCGACACAGCGGACGCCGCCCACACGGCGCGCCGCCGACAGGATCGATGAGCGACACCAAGAAGGTCGCCGTGCTCAAGGGCGGGGGCTCGCTGGAGCGGACGGTGTCGCTGCGCTCGGGCGCGCGCGCCCAGCACGCTTTGGCCCGCCTGGGACACGAGGTCGTCGCGATCGACGCCGGCCCGGAGCTCGTGGCGCAACTACACGAGTGCCAGGCCGACGCCGCGTTCATGGCGTTGCACGGACGTGACGGCGAGGACGGCACCGTGCAGGGACTGCTGGAGGCGATCGGCGTGCCGTACACGGGCTCCGGGCCCGCAGCGTGCATGCGCTGCACCGACAAGGCGCTGGCGAAGTACCTGATGCAGGAGGCCGCCATCCCCACGCCGGACTTCACCGCGATCAAGGAGACCGCCATCAAGGAGCTGGGCGTGGCGGCGGCACTGCCGGACATCGAGCGCAGGCTGGGGTTCCCGCTGGTCGTCAAGCCCGCCAGCCAAGGCTCCGCACTGGGGGTCAAGTTCGCGCGCTCAAGCGAGGAGCTGCCGCAGGCGATCGTGGGAGCGCTCTCCTACGATCGCAAGGTCGTAATCGAGCGCTACGTCAAGGGACGCGACCTCGCCGTGTCAGTGCTCGACGGGGAAGCCGCATCGCCTACCGGCAGGGGGCCGGTGGCACTGCCGGTCGTCGAGGCGATCCCGCGGGAAGAGGAGTTCTACAACTACGAGTCGCGCTATGAGATCGGCATGACCACGTTCGTGTGCCCCGCCGAGCTGCCGCCGGAGACGACCGCGCTGGCCCAGGAGCTGGCGCTCGACACATACCGGCTGCTCGGCTGCCACGGCGTCGCCCGCGTCGACCTGATGCTCGACGCCGCCACCGGCGAGCTGTCCGTGCTGGAGACGAATGTCGGCCCCGGGATGACTGAAACGAGCCTGCTGCCGCTCGCCGCCGATGCTGCCGGGATCGGCTTTGACGATCTGGTCGCGCGAATTCTGGCCAGCGCCTTTACACGCTGAACGAGTCCCACGGAGTGTGGTGACCGGTGCCGGCAAGGCTGGTCGGAACGCTCGCGAACGTGTCTCCCGTCGAAGGTTCTGTATGACGATGGCTATACAGGAGTTTGACGAGCAAACACAAGCTCAGGAGTCGCCCGCGGCGAAGTCCTCTGGACTCACCTGGTCCAAGAACTCCTTGAACTTCTCGACCACGTCCTCTGACTCCTCGACGTCGTGCTCGAACTCGATCGCCGACTCGGTGATGACCTCCTCGGCGGCATATATGGGCGCGCCGGAGCGCACGGCCAGGGCGATCGCGTCGCTGGGGCGCGAGTCGATCTCCAGCTCGCGGCCGCCCACGCTGAGCGTGATCGAGGCGAAGAACGTGTTCTCGCGCAGCTCCGTTACCGACACCTGCGTGCACTTGACATCGAGCTCGCCGAGGATGTCGCACAACAGGTCATGCGTCATCGGCCGCGGCGTGCCGGCGCCCTGGAGCTTCATCAGGATCGAGGCGGCCTCTGGATGCCCGATCCAGATGGGCAGGAACTTGTTGCCGTCGACGGTCTTCAGGAGCACGATCGGCTGCTTGCCAACCATGTCGAAGCTGACGCCGTAGATCACCATCTCCTGCACAAGCATCCTCCGAGAGGGGGGAATTCAGAGTATAGGTCCCGGCTGAGCCGGCGGCCAACGGCGCGTCGGCGCGATCCGGGGTTCAACAGGACTACAAGCTCCAGCGTCTCAGCGAAAGCTCCACAGCTTGTTTCCGAGGAAGTTGAGCGGCATCGACGCGGCGACCGCCAGCGCCTGCGCGGGCACCTTGGCGACGCCCGCACCCTCCACCAGCGCCGTCAGCAGCGCCAGGCTGAACACCTCAGCGAGCAGGCTGACCACGAAGAAGCGCACCGCCTGGGCGTGGGCTCGGCCGTCGCGAGCGTCAAACGTCCAGTGGCGGTTGAGAACGAAGTTGTTGATCACCGCCACCAGCCAAGCCACGATCGACGCGAAGCGGTAGTCAACGCCGACAGAGTGCACGAACAGCGCGTACACCGCCAGGTTGACCAGGAACCCGACCGCGCCGACGAACGCAAAGCGAACCAGCTGCAGCCAGTTGCCAGGCCGGCGCATGCCATGGAGCAAGCGGATGTGCGGGCGAATCTCTACGGCGGTTGCTTCCTCGGACACCGCATCAGGGTAGCGACACTACCTGGCGGACCGGGCCGCTAGCCTTGTGCGCGTGGGTCCGCTTCGCAAGCAGACAGCTACCTGCGGCTGCGTGCTCGCCGTCGTGATGCTCACCGCCTGTGGCAGCACGAGCTCGCCATCCGGCCGGCAAGGACCCGTTCGCCAAGACGCACACGGCCGCCGCCGCCAAGCCGCACCAGGCCACCGGCAGGGCCCGTCAAGGAGAAGGCGTCGTGGCCGGCGTCGTGGCCAGATCCTCCGGCAAGGGCCACCCGCCCGGGGTCGCCAAGGAGGTCGCCGACCCGCTGGAAGCCGACAGCTACCCCGCGCCGGCGACAGTGCACCACTCGTCAGCCACCGCCCCCGTGAAGGCCGGCGCGGCAATCGTCGCCGCTGGGGCGCCTTCCAACGCGGAAGTCCGCAAGGAGCTGGAGCAGATGCAGGCGGTCGAACGCAGCGCCAAGCAGACCCAGCAGCGTACGCTCGCCCCCGTCCCCGGCGGCGAGTCCGTCGGGGGCAACGGCACGATCCCGATCCCCACCGGTGTGCCGGAAGTCGTGCAGAAGGTGATCGCCGGCGCCAACGAGATCGCTGACTTCCCCTACGTGTACGGAGGCGGGCACGCGTCGTTCATCGACAACGCCTACGACTGCTCGGGCTCGGTCAGCTACGCCCTGGCCGCCGGCGGGCTGCTGAGCGCTCCCGAGACATCAGGCCAGCTGGAGAGCTGGGGTGCGCCCGGGCCCGGCAAGTACATCACCGTGTACGCCAACGCCGGCCATACCTACATGTACGTCGACGGGATCCTCTACGACACCGCCGGGCGCAGCGGCGTGTACGCCTCGCGCTGGCAGGTCCAGCCTACGGACAACGCAGGCTACGTCGTGCGCCACTGGCCCGGCCTGTAAGCAAGGGACTCTTAGCTGACGACGACTCAGCGACCGAGCGTGACGTTGCTGACGACCGTCGTCGTGGCCGGATCGCTGGAGGCCGCGTTACGCACGGTCAGGCGCAGCATCAGCGAGACCTTGTGCGCGCGGAGAGGCGCGCGGCCGTACGCTTGGAGAACTCGATGTGCACCGCGCTGTGCCCGCCCTTGGTCGTGACCAGGATCGCTTTGGCGATCACCATCTCCGCCGGAGAGCCGGCAGGCAGGCCTGTGGCGGGCGTGCCGCTGATTCCCAGACGGTGCGCCACCGCGCTGCTCAGCAGCACCTCGAAGTGTCCGGCCACCTGCTCGTTGACCGAGTAGCGGACGACAAGGCCCTTGTGGACGACCGACTGAAGCGATTGCGCGACGATGCTCGCGGCGGCGACTGGGGCCGGCACTGACACCGTGCCTTTCGAGGAACCGCCCGATACGGTAGACGACCCGCCGCCCTGGGTGGTGGCGCCCTGCCCGGTGGTGGTGGCTCCGGAGCCCTGCTGCCCAGAGCCGCTTCCAGGCGACCCGCTCGACGGCGGTTCCGGCGGGGGCGGGCCGACCACGGTGACGGGGTGCGTGACGCTGGCGACGTTACCGCCGACATCTGTGACCGTCAGCGTGACTTCGTAAGTACCCCCGTACTGGTAAGTGTGGTAGATGCTGGCCGCGCAGGGGGACAGCCACGGCGAGTCACAGGCTGGCGCGCCGGGGGCAAAGCCGGTGACCACCGGGGTGCCGTCACCGAAGTTCCAGCTGTACGTCGCGTAGTTGGCCTGTGGCGTACCGGTGCTCGAGTAGCCGATCGCAGCGTTGAGGGTGATGTCGGACTCCATGCCGTCGAAGCCGACCACCGTACCGGAGGCAACCGGGTCCGGGGGAGTGAATTGCGGGACCAGGTTGATGCCGGGGATGCACGGCACCGCTGGATATGAAAGCCGGTAGGCCGCCAGGTTGAAGGCGTCGTTCAGGTAGTACGAGCCCTCACCAAACTGCTGGTTGAACAGCGTGCCGGCGATGGTCTTTTCGAGCGCGTCGGCGCTGCCGCCGAGCGTCGGCGCGAAGAAGTTCCGGCACTCATCGGTGAGCTCCAGGTGCGACGGATCCTGCCAGGCGTTGAGCAGCGGGTCGGTAAGCATGTTCTGCTGCTCCGACCCGATCTGGGTGATCACCAGATCGGCCAGGCCCGTATCGCAGGTGCCGTCGTCGCTCGGGCAGGACACCTGGTTGGGCTCCTGCGCGTGCGGTCCCTGGATCAGTTCGATGGCTTCCTGCTGTTCTTTTTCTTCGTAGTTCTTTTCCGCGAATTCGTTTTCTTCCTTGGTGTCCCGGACCTTGACTTTCTCGCGTTGCTCGATCGGCTTGCTGGCGGGGTTGAAGCCCCCGTCCTGGCATTCCCACCCCGGCGTCTGGTCAGCCGGCAGCAGGTGGCCATCACCGTAGCCACCGGCGTTCCAAGGTATGACGGCGTAGACCAGCGTGTTCGAGCTGCCCTCTGGAGAGCCGCCCGGGTTCACCGCCGCGTGATAGCTGCAGAAGCTGTTGGAATGGCTTTCAGCGCTGAGGGATTCGCCTTCTTTCTCACCCTGATAGTCCGAGCAGTGTCCCGTGACGCCACCGCCGTCCAGGCAGATCGCCACGCCGGGCGGCGTCAGGATGTAGAAGTCCGAGTTCATCCCGCGCGGAAGACCGTGTTCGGCGATCGCCTTTTCCAGCGCAACCGTGACCTGCGCGTTTGTCAGGCAGACAGGTGTGTGTTTGTTGGCCACTTCAGCGCCGATCCGGTCTGCGGGCTCCGGCGGGCTCGGATCTTCACAACCCGACGTTGGGTACGGTTCAGTGTCGGTGTAGGAGCCGCGGTAGCTGTTCGCACCGAAGGACGCCGGCGCATTTGACTTGTCCGTGTACTGGCTGTCGACCGCGAACACGCTCTCCGTCGCGCCGTTGAGCGATCCGGCGCGTTCGAAGTATTTGTCGATCACTTCCTGCCAGTCGCCGTGAAAGTGGTCGGTCGGATCCCAGTAGATCACGTAGGTGCCGGCGCCGTGGAGCACCGGGTTGCCTTCGGGGTTTTCAAATTTTGCGCCCAGTTCCCCGTCGAGGACGTATTCGCCGTTGCGGGGCTGCAGACCGACCTTCGTCCCGCTGACGGTGCTCACCAGGGCGCCTGCGGGGGAGACGGCGAACATCAGGGCCGCGGACGCCACCGCCGTGAAAACGGCTGCCGGGACGCGGCACCGGGATGCGAGGGACGTCAGAAGGGCCGGCGTGGGGAACAAGCGCGCAAAGTTGGTCACGAGGCCTCATCGGCAGACACACGGTGTTGCCTTAGCATCATGGACGATTTGCGAATTGGCTCGCGCGCCGGCGCTCCAGACACCGCGTGCAGCGCAAAGAGACGCACACCTGTAATCCGTCCAGGCGGACGCGCGGAGCCGACAGAAGGGCGGCGCCGCGCCCGATCTTCGCTGCAACGTGTGTCTACGTAGTAAATCCGAGGTGAGCCCGCGTGGCTGACGGCCGAGCTTCGGCCACGCACAAGGGCCGGTGGGTAATAGCTGCGGCGCTACTGGTGCTCGGTGGCGTGATCGCCTCACTGCTGGGGGCGCGCGCCGTCGCGCGCTCGGATGCAGACCGTGGACGCCTGGCCTTCCACCTGGCGTCCGCGGAGGTCGCCTCGACGCTGAAGCTCGCGATTCAGCACGAGGAAGACCTGGTCGTCAGCGCCAGCGCGTTCGTCACCGGTGCCCCACACACCTCAGCCACACGCTTTGACCGCTGGGCGGAATCGGTGCACGCGATGCAGCGATACCCGGAGCTGCAGAACATCGGCCTGGTGAAACTGGTGCCGGCCTCCGGGCTGGCACGGTTCCAGGCGAGCATGAGCGCCGACCCGATCCGCCCGTTCGGGCCACATTCCACGCCGCGCCAGCAGGAGTCCGGGGTGGTCCCGCTGGGCAACCGCCCGTACTACTGCCTGGCTGTCGCAGGCCTGGCGCGGAACACCGCCAGCTACCTGCCGGTCGGCCTGGACTACTGCGCGCTCGCCCCGACGCTGATCAGCGCACGCGACTCGGGGGTGGCAAGCTACGCGCCGTTCACGCACATGGGTGCCACCGCGCTGGGCATTCAGACGCCCGTGTATCGCGGCGGCGTTACCCCCACGACGGTGGCCGGCCGTCGCCGCGAGTTCGTCGGCTGGATCGGCGAGCTACTGCTCCCAGGTGTGGTGCTGCAGCGGGCGCTCGCGGGCCACACGGGCATGGCGGTCCGTTTCACCTACCGGTCCGGCCATACGCACGTCCAGTTCGCCAGCGGCGTCCCGCCCGCCGGCGCACAACGATCGACGATCGACCTGGACAACGGCTGGAGCGTGCAGAGCTTTGGCAACGGCGACGCCACCGGGATGCTCCGAGACCGCGACGCGCTCGGGCTGCTACGTGGGCGGGATCCTGGTGAGCCTGCTGCTCGGGCTGCTCGTATGGGCACTCGGCACGGGACGCACCAGGGCGATGTCGCTCGTGCGCGAGAAGACCTCCGAGCTGTCCCACCAGGCACTCCACGATCCCTTGACCGGACTGCCCAACCGCGCGCTGGTGCTGGATCGCGCGGAGCAGATGATCGCGCGCACCTCGCGCCGGCCGGACATGGTTGCAGGGGCGCTGTTCATCGACGTCGACGGCTTCAAGCACGTCAACGACAGTCTCGGGCACGCCGCAGGGGACAGGCTGCTGAAGGTGGCGGGAGAACGACTGCAGGAGACCGTGCGCGACCAGGACACCGTCGGGCGCCTCGGTGGCGACGAGTTCGTCGTGCTGGTGGAGTCCGCGGCGGACGAGGCAGCGCTGGACGTGCTCGCCGATCGCCTCACCCAGGCGCTGCGTGCCCCGGTGGAGCTGGGCGACGGCGGCAAGCTGTTCTCGATCACCGCCAGTATCGGCGTGGCCATCGGGCGCTACGAGTCGCCCGACGAGTTGCTGCGCGACGCCGATCTCGCCCTGTATTCCGCCAAGGCGGCCGGCAGAGATCGCTACGCGCTGTTCGACGCCACGATGTACGGGGGCGCGCAGGGCCGGCTGGAGCTCGCCTCCGACCTCGACGTGGCGCTTGCCGGGGAGCAGTTCTTCCTGGCCTATCAGCCGATCTTCGAGCTACCCGCCCGCGAGGTGGTCGGCGTCGAGGCACTGATCCGCTGGCAGCACCCGACGCGCGGACTGGTGACACCGGACAGCTTTATCCCGCTGGCCGAGGAGAGCGGCCTGATCGCGCCGATCGGCCGCTGGGTTCTCGAGGAGGCCTGTCGTCAGACGGCTGCCTGGAACGCCGAAGGACTGGAGCTCGGCATCGCGGTCAACGTATCTGCCTATCAACTGGGGCGCAGCTCCTTTACCGAGGACGTGCGCAGCGCGCTGCAGGATTCCGGGATCGCGCCGTCATCGCTGACGCTGGAGGTCACCGAGACCGCGCTGATGCGCGACGTCGACGCCGCATGCGAGCACCTGAGCGAGATCAGGGCACTCGGTGTACGCGTGGCGATCGACGACTTCGGTACCGGATACGCGTCGCTGTCCCAGCTGCAGCGGATGCCCGTCGACATCCTCAAGGTCGACCGCAGCTTCGTGGCGGCGCTGAGCGGCGGCGGTCAGGGCCGCGAGCTGCTCGAAGCGATCCTCGGTGTGGGGCGCTCACTGTCGCTGACCGTCGTGGCCGAGGGCATCGAGGAGCACACCCAACTGCAGGCGTTGGAAGAGATGGGCTGTCAGATGGCTCAAGGCTTCGTCCTCGGGCATCCCGGGCCGGCCCGAGACGTCGAGGGGCTCACCGGACACCGCGCGCTCGATGGGGCAGGCAGCCCCATCGCCCATTGAGCGCGCCCGTACGAGCGCTTCGGGGGGCGCCGCCAACCACTAGAGTCCTTCAGGCACTGCTGCTAGGCACTCCTCACGTCATAGCCGGCGTCAGCGAGCGCCGCAAGAACCGCCTCGGTGTGAGCTCGTCCGCGCGTCTCCAGCGTCAGCTGCACCCCCGTCTCGCGCACATGCAGCGGCACTGCTTCGCGCTGGTGCTCGACGCTGAGAAGGTTGGCGCGGGCGCGGGCCACGAGCTCCAGCAGCTCTGCAAGGCCGCCCGGGCGGTCGGGGACGAGCGTGAAGATCCGTACGCGGCGGCCCTCCTCGGTTTCCTGGCGCAGCAGCACACCGGCGAGCAGCCCGCTGTCGACGTTCCCACCCGAGACAATCGCCACGGTCGTGCCGGAGACAGCCGGCAGGCGACCGCTCAGCAGCACCGCCACCGCCACCGCCCCGGCACCCTCGGCGACAAGCTTGGCGTTGCCGGCGAGGAACACCATCGCCTCGGCGATCTCCTCCTCGCTGACCGTCTCGATACCGTCCAGCAGCTCGCGCAGCAGCGGCAGGGTGAGCATGCCGGGGCGCTTGACGGCGATGCCGTCGGCGATCGTCGCGCTGCTGAAGGCGTCTGTCGCCACCTCCGTGCCCCGGCCGCCAAGCGCCTGGACGTACGGCGCGCACATCTGCGCCTGGACGCCCACGAGCTCGACGCGGGCGTCAGCACGGCGCAGCGCGATCCCGATCCCGCTCGCCAGGCCGCCGCCGCCGAGCGGCACGACGACGCGGGCCAGGTCGGGGACATCCTCGAGCAGCTCCAGCGCGAGCGTTCCCTGGCCGGCGATCACGTCGAGGTCGTCGAACGGGTGCACCAGCGCCGCGCCCGTGATTGCCGCGCGCTCGTGCGCAAGCGCGAGCGCCTCGTCCACCGACGCACCGTCCAGCTGCACGCTCGCGCCCAGCGCTTCCACCGCCGCCACCTTCGATACTGATGCGTCGCGGGGCATGAACACCTCGCACCCCACGCCCCTCAGGCGGGCCGCTGCGGCGACCGCGCGGCCGTGATTGCCTGCGCTGGCCGTCACCAGCCCTGCCGCGGCGTGCGCGCGGAGCACAGCAACCTTGCTCAGCGCGCCCCGCAGCTTGAACGACCCCGTCCCCTGGAGGCACTCGGCCTTCAGGGCCACCGCGGTGCCCGCGGTGCCGTCCAGATCGGCGCAGGCCAACGTCGGTGTCCTTACTGCTGCACCGAGGATCGCCCGCCGAGCGCCGTCCAGATCGGCCGATGCGATCAGCTCGGCCGCCCCGCGCGGATCCGACGGGGCCCCGTCGGCGGCATCGCCCATGGTCATGGTGTTGAAGGTATAGGTTGCATGCCTTATGGCGCCAAGGCACGATTCAGAGCTGGCCCGACTCGAGCAAGCGCGTCAGGGCGTAATCACCGCGCCGCGATGCGAGCGCAGGCGCTGCGGATCAATCCACGTCCACAAGGCCACGACCGGGCACGAGCCGGCGTGCGGAGGCCGTCGTGTGGAAGACCACGTCGGCGGGCTCTCCCAGCAGGCCGCGGAGATCGCTCATGAAAGCGCCCGTATGCGGCTGGCCGAAATGGCGCTGAAGCGCGTCGTCGTCGGACCATTCCTCCACGAAGATGTAGTGGTCGGGCTGCTCCAGATCCGCGTAGACACGGTAGCCGCCGCAGCCGTCCTCCTCGCGCGAGCGGCTGCACATCTCGCTCGCCACAGCGATGAAGCGATCACGGTGCTCTGCGGGGACGTGCGCGCGCCCGGTAACGACGATCACCCCGCGCATGCTACTCGTGTATGCCAGGGGGCCTCAAGCGGTGGAGTGGGCCTGCGAGGCCTTGGCGGTCGCGCCCAGCTGATCGATGCTGAGCGGCCGCGCCGGCGGACGGTCAAGCATCAACCTGGTGCGCACCTCCAGGGCATCGTTGACGTGCAGCAGCTCGCCGGAGGCCAGCGCCCGCCAGCCGGGATCCCCGTCCATGCGCTCGCTCGCCAGGACAACCAGCGCCTGCTCGACGCCGCCATCGGCGTGCACGCGACTGCCGAGGCTGCTGGAGTGCTCCAGCGGCGTGCCGGGGGCGCGCTCCAGCACATACAACGGGTGCGTATCCGGATAGCGCAGTGCCCACAACCCGCCGGTGGTCGCCAGCACGAAGTTGATCGCGAACAGCGGCAGGTTCTCGGCGACCCAGCGACAGGCGGCGTCGATCCCCGCTTCGACGTCCTCGCCGCGCGCGCTGATCTCGCGTGTGATCAACGCGAAGAAGCGCTCGGAGTCGGTCTCGCCTTTGACCAGCCTCAGGTCATCGCCAAGATGGGCGTCGAGGTCGGCAAGACCCTCGATGACGCCGTTGTGGGCAAACAGCCGCCCGTGCTGCTCAAACGGATGTGTGTTGTGCAGGTCGAGCGCCCCCGTGGAGGCGAAGCGAATATGCGCGATGAATCGCCTCGCGGACAGCTCGCGAGCCTCGCGGCCGAAGCGCTTGTCGTCATAGGCGGCCAGCGCCTGCTTGCTGAGATGGGGCGCCCCCCGCTCGTCGAACCACCCCAAACCGGTCCCATCGGGCTCGCGATGGCTCTGCTCGGAGAGGCTGTCGGGCGCGTCGAGCAGCCAGAACGTCGCGCGAACGGGCTCGCGTCCAGAGCTCATTGCGAACAGGCGACACATCGTCAGGCCGACGTTACTGCGTGACTGAGGACGCTGCGCGTGTCGTCCAGGCGGTGTTCGAGCGCATCCGGGGACAGCGGGCGCGCAAACAGGAACCCCTGGGCGAGGTCGCATCCCTCGCGTTGCAGCTCCCTTACCTGGCTGTGGTGCTCGACGCCCTCGGCGACCGTCTCCAGCCCGAGGGCACTGCCGAGCTGGATGAGCGTATGGGTGAGCGCGTGCGCCTCGCTCGACAGCGCCAGCCCGGTGATGAACGTGCGGTCGATCTTCAGCGAGTCCACCGGGAACTGGCGCAGGTAGGCCAGCGAGCTGTAGCCGGTCCCGAAGTCATCGACGGCGATACGCACGCCGAGCGTCTTCAGTTCGGCCAGCAGTCCGGCGGTGGCATCCGGGTCGCGCATCAGCGCCGTCTCTGTGATCTCCAGCGTCAGCACAGCCGGATCCAGCCCCGAACGCGCGAGCACGTCGCGCACCTCCGCCACGAGCTCCGGGCGTTCGAGCTGGCGCGCGGAAAGGTTCACGGAGACGTTCAAGCCATGGCCCGCGCGATTCCAGGCCGCGCCCTGGGCGCATGCCTGCTCGAGCACCCAACGCCCGATCGCCACGATCGAGCCATCGTCCTCGGCTATCGGGATGAACGCAGCCGGCGCGATCACGCCGCTGGTTGGGTGGCGCCAGCGCAGCAGCGCCTCGACGCCCACGATCTGCTCGCTCTGTAGATCGACCATCGGCTGATAGACCAGGAAGAACTGGTCCCCGGCGAGGGCTTCGCCGAGGTCAGCCTCCAGCTGTATCCGGTCCTGCGCTGCCGTCTGCATCGCAGACTCGAACTTGACGTAGCCGTTGCGGCCGATCGACTTGGCCTTGTGCAACGCCAGCCCCGCGTCCGCCATCAGGTCTTCTGCAGACGCCGGTCGGCCGGTAGCGATGCCGATGCTCGCTGTCAGCGAGATCTCAGGACAGCTCCCGTGCAACAGGCCAATGGGCTGGCGAAGCACGTCCAGGATCCGCTCGGCGACGAGCTCCGGTGCGGCATCCAGGCCCGCAGAGTCGACGAGCATCACGAACTCGTCGCCCCCGAGCCGCCCGACGGTGTCGCTGTCACGCAACACAGCGTTGAGGCGGGCGCCAACGTGCTGCAGCACCTCGTCGCCGACCTGGCGCCCGAAGCGATCGTTGAGCTGCTTGAAACCGTCGATGTCGACAAACAGCGCCGTGACCGGGGCATCATGGCGGCGCGCGCGAGCCAGGATCTGCTCAGCCCGGTCGAGGACCAGGATCCTGTTGGGAAGGTCGGTCAGCGGATCGTGCAGGGCGCGGTACTCGAGCTCGCCTGTCCGTTCCCCGACCAGGCTCCACGCCCGCTGACGCGAGCTCGTCAGAACGCGATGCAAGAGGAAGACGAGGATCGTCAGCAGCAGGCCCAGACCCAGGGCTACGAGCCCTCTTGCGCCCGGCGAGGTAAATGCGTTGGCGGTACCCGAGGTCTCCAGCAGCCAGCCTTCTCCCAGGTCGCGTCGCGAGTAGTAGCCGGGCGAGCGCCCCGTGACGCTGGCCCCAGCACGCCCGATCAGCTGCAGCGGGCCACCGATGTTGCGGTGGTAGAGAGCGAGCGTCAGCGAGCGACGGCCACCGAGTATCGAGCTGATCGCGGCCGCGCTGTCAAACGTCGTGCCGATGAAGCCCGTCAGCGCAGCGCGGCGTGCGGAGGGCGTGGCAATCGATGCGCCGCGCCTGTAGACGGCGGCAGCTATCGCGGCGAGTGAGCGGTTGCCGCTCGCCGGCAGCGCCGTCACGATGAACGACCCCGTGTCCGTCGCGGTACGCACCAGCACCGGATATGGCGAAGGGGTTGTGCCGGCAGCCGACGGTGCGCAGTAGTCGAGCAGACCCGGATACAGGCTTGTCACTGCGCCGCTGCCGACGATCGCCCTTGTCAGACAGTAGACGGACCGCTTGCCGGGTGGGATCACCTGGAGCTTGGTCCCGAGCAGCTTGCGAAACGCGGGGTCCGTCTCGACCTGGCGGCGAAAGGCCGAAAGGCGAGCGGCCGGCACCAGCTGGATGAAGGTGGCGACGATGTTCGGTGAAGCGGGAGCCCCTCGCTGCAGTTCCTTGTACCACTGGAGGAACTGCGTCTCGTCCTCCTGGGTTTCCATTGCCGCGTGCGCGCGCATCGTGCGCGTCAGGCCGACGTTGGTGCTCAACTTCGCCGCCAGCGCGCCGCCCAGATCGTCGGCAGTCGACTGGAAGGACTGCCTGTTCGCTTCCACCGCGCTGGAACGCCAGGCGGCGGCCGCGAACACGGAGGCGGTAATGCCGAGGGCAAGGATCAACCCTCCGATCAGCGCCGTGCGAGACCGGCCGGAAAGTCGCCGCCATCTGCCTCTGATCCGCGCACGGGAGTCGCCGCGGGATGCCACATCGGCGCCTTGCGCGCCGACCGGCAGGTCCCAGGGCTCTGAACTCATCAGCTAGCCAACATCATCATGATTCCGTATCGGCAAATTGCCCCTATAGCTAGAGCAGCAATGTCGCACCTATCTGAATTGGCCCCAGCCCAACGTCAGCCGCCCGCCGTTGCTGTCAATTCGGGCCTCGCGGCAAGTGGACGTGTGTCGGAAGGATCGAGCTGCGCACCCGACCGGACGGTTACGCGGAGTGGGTCGGCGCTGCGGAGGCCGCGAGCAGCTCGGCCAGTCCGTCGGCGATGCTCTTGACGGGTACATAGCCGAGCTGCTCGCGCGCCTTGTCGATCCGGATCGTGCACTCCTGGGAGGAGACCCAGTAGGCAAAGCGGGTCAGCGGCGGGCGACCCGGGAGCGGCAGGGTGCGCCAGGCCGCCTCGCCGGCGCCCGCGAGCACATGCGCAAGCGGGGCCGGGATACTGCGGGAGGGAGCCTGTACGCCCTGGCTTGCCAGCAGCGCTGTGACGAACTCGCGGAATACGACCGGCTCACCGTCGGTGACGAAATAAGCGTTGCCTGCGCGACCGCGCGCGGCGGCGAGAACGAGGCCTTCGACGGTGTTATCGACATGCGTGGTCGAGGTGCGATGATGCCCCCCGGCGATCCAGGCGAAGCGGCCACTGCGAACCATCTGGACCATGATCGGCAGCAGCGTCGTGTCGCCTGGTCCCCAGACGAAGCGCGGCCGCACGACGACCGTCTCGAAGCCATCGCGGTTTGCCGCAAGGACCGCCTGCTCCGCACGCGCCTTGGTGGCACTGTAGAGCGCCGGCGAGTCGGGTCGCAAAGGCGCGGTCTCGTCAACCTCGACGAGCGGCGCACCTGCGAGCAGCACGGCCTCGGTGCCGACGTGGACGAACCGCCGCACGCCGGCGTCGGCGCATGCCTTCAGCGTGTTCTCGGTGCCCTGCACGTTGCCCCGCTCGAAGTCCTCCCGACTGCCCCAATCGCCGAGCGTGGCGGCGGCATGGAAGGCGAGCTCACAGCCATCCGCGGCGGCGCGCATCGCGGCACGGTCGGCGAGCTCCCCCGGCACGGGCTCAGCGCCGATGCTGCGCACACGCTCGGCGGCAGCCGGCGAGCGGGCCAGCGCACGAACCACGTGGCCGTCGGCGCGCAGCCGCGCGATCAGGCGGCCGCCGATGAAGCCCGATCCACCGGTGACGAATACCTCGGCCATGCAGCTCGCAGGCTACTCCTCCGTGACTTCGCGCCCGAGGTGTCACGATGACAGTCGGTATGAGCGCGATCGAGCCCAAGACGGTCACACTGCATGGTCGCGCGGTCAGCTACGTGCAAGCCGGCAGCGGGCCGGTGCTGCTCCTGATCCACGGGATGGCCGGAACCTATCGGACGTGGCAGGCTGTGATCGAGCCTTTGGCACGTGCGCACACCGTGATCGCGCCTGATCTCCCCGGGCACGGCACCTCAGCCCCAGGTGGCGGCGACTACTCGCTGGGCAGCCTCGCCGCTGGACTGCGCGACCTGCTGGTCGCGCTCGGACAGGATCGCGCAACGCTGGTCGGGCATTCGCTCGGAGGCGGCATCGCCATGCAGTTCGCCTACCAGTTCCCCGAGGCCACCGAACGACTGGCGCTCGTCTCCAGCGGAGGGCTCGGCCCCGAGGTGAGCCCGGTCCTGCGCGCTGCGGCGCTACCCGGTGCAGACCTGTTCATCGCAGCCACCGCCGGACCCGGCAGCGTGGCGGGATCGGCGCTCGCGCGCGGCCTGTCTGCGCTGGGGCTGCGGCCGAGCGCAGACGTAGCTGAGCTTGCCCGTGGATATGCCTCGCTCGCGGACGGCAAGCGGCGCGGCGCATTTCTGGCCACGTTGCGCGCAGTCGTCAACACCGACGGCCAGCGTGTCGCTGCCGACGATCGGCTGTACCTGACCGATGGCATGCCCACGCTCATCGTCTGGGGTCGCAACGACCGGGTGATCCCGCTGAGCCACGGCGAGCACGCCCACGAGGCGATCGCAGCCAGCCGCTTGGAGATCTTCGACGGAGTCGGACACATGCCGCAGCTCGAGGCGCCTGGACGTTTCGTCGCTGTGCTCGAGCGCTTCCTTGGAGAGACCGAGCCGGCGCAATGGAGCACGGAGCGGTGGCGGGCCCGCCTGTCGCATGCGAGCGAAGGTTGAGAGCGACGCCGAGGTAGCTACTGGTCGAGCTCGGAACGGAGCTTGCTGAGCCCGAGCCGCATTCTTCCCTTGACGGTACCGGGAGGCAGGGCGAGTCGACTGGCGATCTGCGCATGAGTGAGACCGTCGAAGAAGCTCAAGCGGATCACCTCGCGCTGCGCTTGGGGCAGTCGCGCGAGCAGACCGACCAGCTCGTGGTTCTCTGCGCACGCGGCGAAGTCGGCGGGCACGTCATCGCCGGCAGGTTGCTGCTCGAGCGTTGCTGCACCGCCGGCGCGCCTTGCCGCAATGGCGCGCCGGCGCGCGAGGTAGATGGCACGGTGGCGAACGATGCTCATCGCCCATCCGACCACCGATCCTCGCACCGGCTGATAGGTCGCCCGCGCCGACCACATCGACACGAACGCATCCTGCACAGCATCCTCAGCATAGTCACGATCACGGCAGACCGAGAAGGCGATGCGGTAAGCGCGAAGCGCGCATAAAGCTCGCCCAGCGCAAGACGCTCCCCCGCCTGCACCTCTGCCATCAGCACGGCGTCGGTCACCGCCGTGGTGGGAGTCGGCCTCATGGAACGTCCGGCATCGGGCGCCTCGGTTCTCCCAGCTCTATGGGCAGGCGCACCGACAGGAGCCGAGGACAAGACCGGCGCCTAGCCAGCGTACCACCGCTCGGGGCTTGGAGATCGAGCTTGACGGCGTGTCTTGTCGGCGGCTGGCAGACTGCGAACGGTGGCCGATGCGCTGTCCGAGATCCTCGTCGCAGATGCCGTCGCCTGGCGAACCTGGCTGAGCACGCATCACGACGGTGTCGGGGTCTGGCTGGTGCTCGCCAAGAAGGACGTCACCGAGCCCACCAGCCTCACCTACGACGAGGCGCTCGAGGAGGCGCTGTGTCACGGCTGGATCGACGGGCAGGTCCGGCGCCGGGACGAGCGCACCTACCGTCAGCGCTTCACGCCCAGGCGAGCGCGGAGCTCGTGGTCAAAGCGCAACGTCGAGACGCTGGAGCGCTTGCTCGTGGACGGCCGTGTGCAACCTGCGGGTCTCGCAGCGGTCGCTGACGCAAAGGCCAGCGGCCGCTGGGAAGCAGCCTATGCCGGACCGGCGACGATCGAGGTCCCTGCGGACCTCGCGGCAGCGCTTGCGAGGTCGCCCGCAGCTCAGGCGATGTTCGACACGCTCACCAGTCAGAACAGGTATGCGGTGCTCTACCGGATCCACGAGGCCAGGCGAAGCGACACCCGAGCGAGACGTATCGAGCGCTTCGTTGCGATGCTGGCGCGGGGCGAGACGATCCATCCGCAGCGCCGCAGCGGGCGCTGAGCACGATCAGTCGGCCAGGGTCTCGGTCGTCGTGCGAGCCGCCGGCGGAAGCTCGACGTCGAAGACCCCTGCGAGCGAGTCGACTGCGGTCGGCTTGCCCATGAACAGGCCCTGGGCCATGCCACAGCCCATTGTCTGGAGGGTGATCATCTGCTCGTAGGTCTCGATCCCCTTGGCGATGACCGTCAGCGACAGATCGCGGCCGACGATCAGGATCGCCTCAAGCAGCCAACTGCGGTAGTCCTCGTCGTCGGAGGCCGCGAGCGAGCTGCGGTCGACCTTCAGGAAGTCGATAGGAAGTCGCCGTAGATCGGCGTGGTGGGCATAGCCGCTACCGCCGAAGTCGTCGATCGCGATACGCACGCCCAGCCGCTTGATCTCTTCCAGGCGCGCGACGGCCGCGTTCACGTCACTCATGACCGTGGTCTCGGCGATCTCAAGCGTGAGCAGCGACGGCTCGATGCCGGACTGCTGCAGCGCACGCAGAACGTCGGTTGGGAACCCTTCTCGGTTCAGCTGGTTGGCGGAGACCTTCACAGATATGCCCACCCGGTGGCCTGCCACGTTCCACGTAGCGGCCCGGTTGCAGGCCTCTTCGAGCACCCAACGGCCAATCGGCACGATCAGTCCCGTGTCTTCGGCCAACGGAATGAAGTCGGCGGGAGCCACCTCGCCCTTCTTGGGATGAAGCCAGCGGATGCGAGCCTCCAGCGCGGCCACCTTGCCGCTGCTCAGGTTGTAGATCGGCTGATAGAGCAACGAGAACTCCCGTTCAGCCAAGGCCGTGTTCAGCTCTACCTCGAGCACCCCGCGTCCCTCGATCACCGAGCGCATGTTGGCGTTGAACAGCGTGTAGCGGTCCTTGCCGGCGGCCTTGGCCGCGTGCAGCGCCAGCTGGGCGTCGCGGAGAAGATCGTCAGGCGTCGCATAGCGCCCGAACGCGAGGCCGATGCTTGCGGTCATGAAGAAGTTCGGTCCGAAGTCCTCGAGCTCAAACGGCTTGTGCAGAGACTCGATCACACGCCGCGCCAGCGCGTCCAGACGCGCCCCGCGGGCGGCGGACTCGACGAGGATCACGAACTCGTCGTCGCCGAGACGGCCCACGGTGTCGCCTGCCCGCACCACGCCCTCGAGGCGTTCGGCGACGTTGCGCAGGAGCTGGTCGCCGGCGGACTGCCCGAGCTTGTCGTTGACGTCTTTGAACCAGTCGATGTCGATGAACAGCGCACCCACCAGCAGGCCCGACTGGCGACCTGCCCGCGCGAGCATGCACTCCGCCCGGTCGAGCATCAGCGGGCGGTTGGGAAGCCCGGTCAGAGGGTCGTGGAGATCGTCATGGGGCACATCGGGCGCCTTGGCTAGCGACGAGCGAGCAGGGCCGCGGCCGCCGCCCACGAGGAAGGCCAGCAGCCCCACCAGGACGCTCAGCAGGATCCCGCCGATCAACACCGTCAGCGCATCTTCATCGGCCAGCACCCCTGCGGTGGGAGCGGATGCGAAGGTCGTTACCGTCCACCCGTCATGAAGGCTGCTTGTTGCGCTCTGATCCCCGGTCTGCGGGGTGCCACTGGTGAACGTCACGTTCCTGGTGTTCGTGCGATAGCTCAGACGCGCGGCGGTAGCGGGGTGACCCTTCAGAGCCTGCTGCAGGACCACGCCGGGCACCAACACCTCGCGTAGCCAACCCACGGCCGCTGCGGTGCGTCCGAACACGCTGCGCGGAGTCGCGTTGCCTCTGTAGACGGGCGTCTCGACCGCGATGGCCGTCGTGTGCCCGACCGAGACCGGTGCGTAGCGACTGGTGCCCGTGTCACGCGCCAACAGCAGCGCAGCGCTCTTGGCGCAGTAGTCGAGGCCAACCGGCGCTGCCACTGCAGCGGAGCGGGCGAGTTCGGCGCTGGCAAGACAGTAGTAGTGGTGGTTGCTGGCGGGCTCGACTGCAAAACCTTCGGCGAGCGCCGAAGGTTCGAGCGACGGCGCGGCTTCCGAGGTCTCAGGCTTGATCGCGCGCCCCGTGATCCGCGCCTCGAATGCGGCGAGCTGCGATTGACGAACGATCGTCACCAGACCCAGGTTCTGCAGCTCGGGGAAGCGACGTAGCGTGCGCGCCCATTTGACCCACCTGGCGAATTCGGCGGGCGACGCCTTTGCGTTACCGGCGAAGAACGTGCCCGCACTCACCGCCAGCTCTTCCTCGCGCTGGATCGCGAGCTTCAACGCCGACGCGACCCCCACGGAGCCCTGATGGAAGTTCGAGCGGGCTGTCGCCGCGTCGTTGCGCGCCACGGCGTGGGCTGCCAGCACCGAACCGATCGTTCCCGCCGCCACGCATAGGATCGCTACGGCGGCCCATACGACTCGGCGAGCACGGATCAGCTTGATGAAGCTGTGGGCCACTCCGCCGTCAACGGTGCTTGGCTGAGGTGGCTGCGTTCCGTTGCCGTTGCCGTTGGTGAGAGAAGGCTGGATGCTCGGCTGGTCGGTGCCGACGGGAAGCGGCTGGCCGGGACCGCTCGCGGGAATGCCCGGGGCAAAGCCGCGGTCGGGGTTGTCTTGGGGGGTTTCGCTGTCTGACATGAAGGTCTCTTGCTGCTCCCGGCATCCGAACATGCACACCCATCGTCTGATCGAGCCCACATGCCGGGATCCGTCTGAATTCTGCGTCCATCTCGACAGATAGCCGACAAAGGTTTACCCCTGCAGACCGGCTTGCCGCCCGCGGCGGACGGCGTGAGCTGCTGCCGCGGCTGCCAGCCGTCGCATCCGACGGCGACGTCGAGCGCTGCGCACACTTCTCGCATTCGCTCGTCGCTGAGCCGTCCGAGGCGCCGTGCTCGTCAGAGGGGACGCGGCTTACGCCGACGGTGCTCGGGCGCGTTCAACGTGAAGTAGAGGAGCGCAAGCGTGAGCGCGCCGACGCTCGCGGCGAACGTTTGGACAGCGATCCCGGCGACAACTGAAGGTACCCCGGAGGTGCTTCCCAGCGGAAGCCGGCGGGCAGCCTCATCGACTGCGACAAAGAGCACGACCAGAATGAGGAGCAGTCCGAGGACGAGCCGGCGGTGACCGCTTGTCAGGCGGTTGCTGGAGCGGATAGCAGCAAGTGGTCCTTCGCCCTCTAGCGCTGCGGCCTGGGAAGCGACGGCCCAGCGTGCGAACAGAAGGACGCCCGGTACCAACAGCGCGAGGAACCCGACAGCCTCGGCAAGTCCGGTCAGTAGCGCGGTGGCACTGACCCTGGGCAGGACCGCCAGACCCCGGGCGGCGACGGGCGCCAGCCGTGGTCGTCGATCTTCGCCCGCCGCTTTGACTGCGTAGATATGGAGTGCGGAGACGAGTGGCCCCACAAGCGTGGTGCGCAGGAGTAGCTCGAGCCAGTAGGCCCCTTGATTATGGTGCGCCAGTCGAGCGAGCGGCCCGTAGCCGGTGATTGCGAATAGCGCTAGGTCAAAGGGCGCTACGACGACAAGCGCGAGCAGAAGGAATAGCAACGGGTAGCGACGGTACAGGGAGAGCGCCGCAGTGAGGATGGTCCATACCGACCGGCGCCTCCGTAGATCAATCTGGAAAGGGCGGCTGGACGTCTCCCCCGCGACAGCCCGACTGCCTCGAATGTTTCCCGGCAAGTATCGAAGCGTAGCCTGGCGCCGCGCGCTCTGGGCAATGCTTGGTGCAAGTGCACGCCGGCGCGGGCGCACGTCGGCTTAGTCCTGCTCAGTCTCACCGGTGCGCTCACTCCGCGCACAGGCCCTGGCGCCGTTCGGCTCGCGACGCAGCACTCTCCCGCGCGAGACGATCGAACATGGCGTCGATCTCTTGTACTTCATCTTGCGACTCACCGGTCCGTGGAGGCTCCTCAAATCCAAAAACCGTGTGCAGAAAGCGATTGAGCCGCTCGGCGCTACTACCTGCCGTCACTCGCTCGACGGCCGTTCGAACCAATTCCGGGTCTAGCTTGACTTCGAGACTTTCGGCGCAGACGTCAAGTCGCACAATCGCCGCTTCGTCGTTCGCTTCATCACGACGTCCCCCCTGCAGCGTCTCGGTCGCCCAAAGCGAAAAGCGCTGCTGCGTAGCGCGCCAAAGCTCCGCCGAGTAAGTCTGTGGCGCTAGCGTCCTAAGCTCAGACGCGCATTCCCAGTCGCCCAAGCTAGCCGAGCAGTTCAGGACAAATTCGCCGAACGCTTGCGGCCAACCATCCTCTCGTGCGAGATCGCTACCAAGTAGATCGCGAGCCAAAACGATCGCGATCTTGGGCTTACCGATCCCTTTACGCCAATTCGCAACGCAGTCGGCGACATGCTGCTCCCACCAGCGATAGAGAGCCCTTCCGTCGCAGGCCACGGCAAGCGGACGGATCGCCGCGAGACGTTCTTCGGGCGTACGCGCGCGTCTACGCATGATTTCACCGCCATCGTCAGACTCCGTGACCGTCCAGTTTGGCGAGGCGAGCCCAAATAGCCGGCCAGCGATGACAGTAGTCTCGTCATCAAGGAGAGCGCGACACGCGGGACAGTCGGGCTCAGACCTGCCGATTCTCCACAGCGCCGTAAGCTGCTCGAAGAACCGGGCTGACTGCACCAAGCGGCGCGTGAGATTCTCACTCCTTCTGATCTCCATGTTAACGAAGTCGAGAATCCCGGGGCTAGCGATCGTGACGATTATGCGATCTGCGCGGCGATCGGTCGATACCCATGTGTCAGCAACGACTCGCAGCGCGTCCTCAAACGGAGACGATTTCGTGTCTCGGTCGAGCATGCGCACGGCCTCATACGCGACGTGCAAATCTTCGAGTACGATCTCCGCGGGCAAGGTAGCTACCAGGGTCAAGAGAAGGCGCTCTGCATCGTCGAGCTGATTCACCCAAGCGTTTCGCCAGATCTCGGTCGGCCGATCCAGCGCCGCGACTGCCACATCAATCCACCGCTCGTCAGGCGCCTGAGATAGGCGGAAGCCAGGTCGTGTCCCCGTTATATATTCAATTAGTCTGGGGGAGAAGTTGACGTGGTCAATTATTCTTCGATAGCTGCTTTCCTGCGACAGCTGTTCGGCCTCCGGCACACCGAGAATCGGACTATGCCAAACGTGATTGCTGAGAATCGCTCCGCGATCGATTGGGCGGTAGGACGCCAACGTGAGGAGCAGCCGCTCGTTCGCGGTTCCGGCTCGCTTAAGCTTCTCAAATCGCGCTACCGCGCGTTGCAGGATGTGCTCGCGCGTGGTCATAACCAACAGCCCGCTCTCGCCTTCGGTCAAGCGATCCATAAAGGCGGCAAGTCGGCCGTCCTCATTCTTGGCGAGATCGTCGAGCGTGGTTTGCCCAAGAAAGTCGTCATACAAGAAGATCTGCTTTGCGTCATCATTCACCACGCGCCAGGCCTCGTCGATGTCCGCCGACACCTCGATCGGTGCATAGCCTCTGTCGATTGCGTAAGCCACCAGCATGTGCGCAAGCGTCGTCTTGCCGATCCCCGGTGGACCAGCAATGACGCATACGTGCTGGTCATTTAGCAGCTCCGCGGCGTCCGCGAACGCATCATTCTGAACCCACAGTGGTAGCTGCCGTTTAATCTCACGCATCAGACGCTGACTTCGGGCGTGAACGTCAGCGTGAACAATCGCCGAAAACGCCGCACTGCTCGCCAGCGCGAGCTTGATATTGCGCTTCTCTACTTCTGGATGTTCATCAAGGAGCGTCTCGAGTTCTTCCCGCCCCAGTACGTCGCTTCGTACCGGGGAGACCGACAGAATCGCAGTCAACTCTTCTCTCCGCTTTGTCGTCAATGGAAATGACGTAATGAGCCAATATGAGCTTGGCTGCGGCTGCATGAATGGCAACCGCTTCGCCTCTGCCTTGACTGCAGACTTGAGCTGAGACCATGTACTCCCGCAATAGTGCTTCGCCTGCAGCACGACAAGGTCAGCGGCGCCGTCCGGACTGCGAAGATCGATGCCTCCGTCCGGCCCACGCGGCGTCCGCTCAAAGCGGCGGCCCAGCTTGACTCCGAGTAGGTCCCCCGCCACGACCTCGAACTCATGGTCCGACAGATTCAGCCAGTTGCGCATAATGCAATTCTGCCAACCCAGGCGGCAGCGAGGGCCTCCGTCGCGTGAGGATGGATGCGCCACCCTTGCGCGTCACTCCGTGTGGTTGCGATGGGCGATCCAGGATTCGAACCTGGGACCTCTTCCTTATCAGAAGCCCGCCGAGAGTGCCCTCGAATCTGCCGATTTGGAGGGGTTTTACTGGTGAGGGCGCCGCGTAGCGTCAGAGCGAACATTGCTGCAATTTGCGGTTGATTCTAGTGGGTTTGGGACGGCAGATCGGGCTTCCGTCCCAATCGGAGGCACACATCACGCGGCCTACGACCTTGGGAGCGGATCCAGAGCGCGCAAGTGGATACGGGCGGCGTGTGTCCTCAGTTCAAGGGGCTTCCCACACGATGCGGCGCGGATCCTCCCGGGAGTACGCGGCTACTACTGGGCCACCGGCCAACCCTCCGTGGGACGCGCTGTGGCTTGATCGGCGGCGTCAACGCTAGGACGAAGGCATGCCGGCCGCCAAGGCGTCGCCCCGCATATGGGCGGCCAAAGCAAGCGGCCCGCACCGCCCCAAGCGTCGCGCGCCCCAAGGCGTCGCTTGAAAGGCTACGATGCGCGATCACGACAGACCGCGAGGGGAGCAATCGTGGGCCTTTTCAAGTCACAGTCGGCAGCCGACGATCAGACGTGCCGCGACTATCTCGCGGGCGCCCCACCAGGTCCACGCACCACAGCGCTAGCAGCCTCGTGTGTGGTCCAGATCAGCGAGACCCCGCTAGCCACCAGCGAGCAGTTCGGCCGCCTGTTGACGGTGGCCGAACTGCTGCCTGCGAGCGAGCTCGTCGGCAAAATCATGGTCCAGGATCGCGACCTCAGTGCCTGGATCGCACGGAAGTCGGTGGTACAGATAAAGTCGATCCTCGGAAGCTCGCTGATGTCCGGGGACTTCGCACGCGACTTCGACACGGCCTTCGCGAGCGTCGGACTTGAAGCGCCGGGGGGAGGCGAGATACGTGTCGCTCCGCGAGCCGTCAGGCCTCCACAGACAGATGAACTCCAAGCCGGCGGAGCCGTCGGACTCGGCCTTACCTTTGTCGGGCTGCTGAACGTCATCGTCGCGGCACCCGGGAACCGTCAAACCTCGAGCGGGTGGGCGGCCTACGAGGATCTCTACACCGACGCCAGACGAGAAGACGCCGAGACGATGGGGTACGACGTCACAGCCTGGGTCTCGGTCCTGATCGGGCGACTGCTGAACACTGGGCGCATCTCCGGTGAGATTCCCCTCTTCGCAGAGGCTTACCGGCGGACGCCGCCGATGCGAGATCCCGGGTGGTATCCGAACCCAGGTAAGACTGGCGAGATCAGCGACGGCATCGCGCAGTTCCAGCGGTTCTGGGACGACGGCTGGACTGAGCGAGTGCGGATCAGGGACGGGCGCAAGTGGAAGGAACATCTGCTAACTCTCCACGCGCCACCCGGCGACTGAGGCCAGCGGCGGCGGGGACATCGCTTGACGGCGTGCTCGCGTTTCCTATAGCTTCATGCCAGCCTGTCAGCTACCCGAGGGGTGACGCATGTATAAGGCTGGCACGAGTCCGAGCGGGCTCGTCAATAACATCAAAGTCCGCTGCAGCAAGTGTGGCGCCACGCTCTACGTCAACCCCAGTTCGGCGAAATCGGGTGGTGGGTGGGAGTGCCCGCATTGCGGTAAGCAGCATTGACATCCGACGGCGACGCGGGCGTGCGCGGGCCACGAATGGGCGAGGCACAATTCGGCGTGAGCGCGCCTGGCAGCGGCAGTTGCGGACCGTTACTTCAATGTGCGGACGCCAGTCGGGGTCACAGCCCGTTAGATGACTCTCATACGCGTCGCGCACTTGCGGGCCAGCGGTCGATGGCGACGTACACGGCCAGCGCCGGGTCCTCAGAGAGTTCGGCCAGCGCTCCCAGCAGCTCTCGGTACTCGGCCGGGAACGGGTGAGGGAACAGGGCGCTCTCGCCGACGAAGAACGCGGCATTTTCCGCGACCCACGGCTCCTCGATGTGCGACGGCGTTAGGCGCATCAGCCCCGTCAGTCAACGTGTCGTACAACGCGAGATGCTCGCCGAAAACCAGATCTCCGTGTCGGGCGCCAATAGGGAAGCGAGCGTCAGCTCATGCTCGGCATCGACGATCGCGTGGCGGAGTTCGGCGAAGGCGCAAAGCCGCGCGTAGTCGGCGTCCGATTGCGCAGCCTTCACCCGGTCAGGCACCCATTTGCGAAGGTGCTCAGCATGCTGCCGAACAGCGGCCAGCCCTAAGACGTGTCGCCCCCCGGCGAGTCGGACCGTGAGGAGCGCGACGATAGCAGCCCCAGCGGCCGATGCCAACGCGAGCGCTGAGTGGGGTTCGGCGACAGCCAGCACGACAGACGCGGCTATGCCGCGGCATCCTGGGTCAGCGGCTTTGCCGGCGGCGAAACCGAGACGTATTCGCCGCACCGGAGCACTCGGGACAGGCGAGCGCGTCTTTGCGTCCGAAGTACGGCTCTCCACACCGCTCGCAGATGGCAGCCGTCATGCGCCGCCATCCCGTAACAATCCTCGTGCCCTCCAGGAATCGGGGGACCACGATCTCTGCCGGGAGTGGACCACTGCCCAGCGGTGCCGGCGCGGGCCGTTTGCGACATAGCCGGCAATAACGCGTCGCCTTGGTGCGTGGGACGAACACCAGCGTGCAGCCGTCGCGGACGGCGATATCCGAAGGACGCCACAATCGATCCTCGATGCGCTCCTCGTCGGTGCCAAGCGCCGCGAGGAACCGCCGTATCGCGAGAAGCGTGATGTAGGTGAGCCAGTCCTTGAGCGCTTGTGCACCGATCAAGGCCGGCGGGCGCAGAAACCAGCCCTCTCTGACGAACAACCCAGTCTCTATCGCCCACTCCACCTCGGCTACGGCGAGCCGCCTTTGAAATTCAAACCTGGCACTGAGCGACCGTGACCGCTGCTCGGCGGCCCACGACGCGCGACATGCCGCATTTACCCGCCGAACCAGCCAGCGCGCGCAGAGGTTCGCCGCCGCCTCCGGCGCCGGAGGCAATACGTCGGCGATCCGAGCTGCTTCGTGCCGATGCACAAGGCCTTGTGGCGGGCCGCCAGGACAGCCTGCCCATCGCCGACCAGCATCCTTCTAGGTCATCGACAAGACCGGGGCGAACCATTCAGGCTGCGGTCGTAGTGTTCTTGCTGCTGATTGCTTGTGGGCTGTTTGGTGTGCAGACCGTCACGCTCGTCTTCGGCTTCTACGTCGGGCTGACGACCTTGGGATGGCTACCGAAGATCTATGGCCCGTATCGGGACGGATCACGCAGCGGTCAGTAATGCTGCGCAAAACGGTACTCGCCGACGACCTACGACCGCCACAAAAACAGGCGATTTACAGGTCCTTCGTGAGTGGGCGATCCAGGATTCGAACCTGGGACCTCTTCCTTATCAGAGAAGCGCTCTAACCAACTGAGCTAATCGCCCGCAGCCGCCGATTCTAGCTCTACGCGACGGCGCGCGGACGGATCCGCCCTGCCAGCTCGATCGCCTCCTCGGCGGTCGCGAAGGACAGCTGCGCGCTGTAGCGCCCGTCGCGCGTCGGCTTCACCTGCACATCGGCGCCGAGGGCGCCCCCGAGGGCGTCGGCGATGTCGCGGGCCGCCTGCTCCTGGTCGGGGTGCGGCGCCGCGCCACTGCCGCGCCGAACGCTGACGCGGGCGTCCCGGTCGCCGTTGCTCGCACGCGCGCGCTCTTCGGTCACCCTCACCGACCACCGCTCATCGGCTGCCGCCTGCGCGAGCCTGCGCCGCTCGCTGTGATCTTCGGCCAGCAGCACGGCCCGTCCGTGACCCTCGCTCAGCACGCCCGAGCGCAGGAGCTCGATCGCATCGTCTGGCAGGTCCAAGAGCCGCACCAGGTTGCTGACCGCCACACGGCTACGCCCGACGCGCCGTCCGACGCCCTCGCGCGTGAGCCCCAGCTCCTCGACCAGTGCCGCGCACGCGCGTGCCTCGTCGATTGGATTGAGGTCCTCCCGAGCCATGTTCTCGATCAGCGCGACTTCGAGTGCTTGAGCGTCCTCGCGCTCGCGCACGATCGCCGGTATCCGCTCAAGGCCTGCGATCTGGGCTGCACGCCAGCGCCGCTCCCCGGCTACGAGCTCATATGTTCCACCGGGCTTCGGGCGCACGAGCACGGGCTGCAGCACGCCGCGCTCACCGAGAGAGCCGGCCAGTGCCTCCAAGGAATCCTGGTCGAAACGCTGTCGTGGCTGGTTGGGATTGGGCGCGATCAGCTCGATCGGCAGCTCGCGGAGCTCCTCCCCGCTGTCCTTGGGCCCATCCGCCGACACCGACAAGATCGCGCTGAGGCCCCTTCCCATCCCTGGTTTCGGCTTAGCCACGTGCAGCAACCTCCTTCGCCAGCTCGAAGTACGCCTCGGCACCGGCGCTGTGCGGATCGTGGTGAGTCACAGGTAAACCGTAGCTCGGAGCCTCGCCGACCCGTACGTTGCGGGGAATTACGGTGTCGAACACGAGATCGGGGAAGTGCGCCCGAACTTCGCGCTCGACGTCTTGGCCCAGGCGGGTGCGGCTGTCGTGCATCGTCAGGAGCATCCCCGCCACGGTCAGTCGGGGATTAAGCTCGCGCTGCACCAATGCCAGGGTCTCCAGCAGCCCCGCCAGGCCCTCTAGCGCGAAGTACTCGGTCTGCACCGGCACGATCACGCGCTCTGCCGCCACGAGCGCGCAGACGGTCAGCGGCCCGAGCGAGGGCGGACAGTCGAGCAGGATGTATTGGAAGCTCTCCTTCACCGGCGCCAGACATTCGCGCAGGCGTTGCTCGTATCCATCCATGCGCGGCAGCTCGATATTGGCGCCTGCCAGGTTCGGCCCCGCCGGCAACGTCGTCAAGCCCGAGACGGGTGAATCGGTGAGCGCTTCGCGTGCAGTCGCCTCGCCGGTCAGAACCTCGTACAGGCCCGGCACCTGCGTCCGCGCTATCCCAAGACCGACAGAGGCGTTCGCCTGCGGATCGACATCCACCAGCAGGGTGGCGTATCCAGCCTCCGCGATGCACGCGGCCACGTTGACCGCTGTCGTCGTCTTGCCAACCCCGCCCTTCTGGTTGGCGATCGCGTAAACCGTTCCCATCGGCCGCACGCTAGCGCCGATCGTCTGCGCATGGCTGCTCATGGCTGCTCATGGCCGGCGAGACAAGCGCAATCGCACTACGCGACGCCATCGTCAAGCACCAAGTGGGCGCTTGCGCGCAATGCCCGCCCTCCTCGGAAACCGCTCAGCCGTCGCCTCCGCCTTCACGAACACATGCAGATGATGCTCGCTGGCACCGTCGAACGCCGGCACACGATGCACGGACTCTCTTCGTAGCCCCAACACGGCAGCCGCCCGATCCGCTGCCGCCTCCCCCGCCGGATCGCGCCTGCCACGCCAGTCGACCACGGCGCCGCCGAGTCGCAGCAGCGGCGCCGCGTACTCCAACACCACTGGCTGTGGGGCGAGCGCCCGCGCGACGACCACATCGTTGTGCGAGATCCCCTCGCGCCACTCCTCCGCTCGTGACCACACGACGCGGGCGTTTGCGATCGCAGCGGCTGCACACACCCGTTCCAAGAACTCGCAGCGGCGGCGCTGGCTCTCGACCAGACTCACCTCCGTCGCAGGCAGCGCCACAGCGAGCGCTAGGCCCGGAAAGCCGGCGCCGCTGCCCAGATCGGCGACGCGCTCCGCGGCGGTTATCGCCTCGATACTCAGCGCGGCCAGTGAATCAGCCACGTGCGCCTGGGCGGCCCGCTCGGGCGCACGGATCGCCGTCGGCGCGTGCTCATCGGACTCAAGCAGCGCCAGCACCGCTGCCAGTTGGCGCTGCTGTTCTGGACTCAGCTCGGGGATTTCACGTGAAACGCCCAGCGCGCCCTCAGCCGGCGAGCGGGGTGATCACGAGATAGCGCTCGGGCTCGTTGCCCTCGCTGTGGGTCTCGACGCCACCGCGTTCGCGCAGATGCTCATGGACGATCCGTCGCTCGAATGGCGGTAGCGGGTCTAGCTCGACGGGGTTACCGGAGCTCACAGCCTCCGCCGCCGCCTCGTCGGCATCGGCGCGTAGCGCCTCTGCACGTCGTGCTCGGTAGCCATTAGCGTCGATTACCACCCGCACTGAGGACGGGCCCTCCGGGAAGACGATCCGCTGCGCGAGGTGCTGCACGGCATCGATCGTCTGGCCGTGTCGACCGATGAACAAGCCCACGTCCTCGCCGTCGAGACGGCCACTGAGAACGCCCTCCTGCTCATCCACATGGACCTCGACGTCCAGCGACAACCCTTCTGCGATCTCCTCCAGCAACTCTTCGAGGGCCTCGGGCGGCTCAAGCTCCTCAGCACCTACGTCCTCTTCCTCCCGCTCGCTCATCGTCGTCTCCCGGAGCGCTTCTTCTTCTTACGCGGGGGTGGTGGTGGTGGAGCGCCGCTGGAGATACTGCCGCCGCTGACCACCTCGGGACTGCTTACACCTGTCGTGGCGCCGGCGGCGGCCTCAGCGATCGCTTGACGCAGCGGGCGTTTGGGCTTGCCGTTGGAGGCACCCGCGGCGCGATCCACCCGCGGCGGGGGCGGGAGTCGGCGACGGATCAGATACTGCTGGCCGATCGTCCACAGGTTCGTTGTGATCCAGTAGACCAAGAGTCCCGCCGGATAGCGGTACAGGATCACAACGAAGATCAGCGGTAGCAGGAGCATCATGCGCCGCTGCGTCGGATCGGCGGTGGCGGTGGCGATCAGCGTCGATCCGACCTGCGAACCGACGTAGAGGAGGATCAGCACGACGAGCACCACCCCGGTGGCCTTGCTCGTGATATCCGGGATGAACAGGAATTTCGCCGTGTGCAGGTGCGGGGCGACCTGCCCGCACGTCGTTTTTTCTACGAACTTCGACGGTAGGTGCCCGACGGTTGCGATGTTCGAAGCGCTTTTGTAAGTCGTCGCGAGCCCTGCGTGCGTGTTGTAGTAGCGCACCAGCTGCGAGCCGCAGATGTGCTTCTTCAGATCGGTGCGCAGCATGTAGAAGAGCGACACGAACACCGGTAGCTGCAGCAGCAGCGGTAGGCAGGACGCCAGCGGGTTGATCCCACGCTCCTTGTAGAACTTCATCATCTCCTGCTGCTGGCGCTGTTTGTCCTCCTTGTACTTCTCTTTCAGTGCGCTGAGCTCGGGTGCGAGCCTTTGCATCTCCTGCATCGACTTCAGCTGCCTGTAGGTCAGCGGCACGAGGATCGCGCGGATCAGGACAGTCAGGCCGACGATCGACAGGCCCCAGCTGCCGCCCACGATATGGGCATGGATGAACACCATGATCGCTTCGAACAAGCTGATCAGGGGCGAGAACGCGTCCTGGATCACATTTGCAAGGATTGGCATGCGCTAGGGAGTCTCGGCGTTCGGTGATGGTGGGGAGCTGGGTTAAAGCCTCGTCCGGAAGCTGTCGGCGGGCTCCTGCTGGATGCCCCCCGCCAGATCAGCCCTCATGATCTGGGCCCCCACTCGCCCCGATCCTGAAAACTCGCTGGGCCTCCACCGGATCGTATCCGCCGTGGCTCCACGGGTTGCACCTGAGCAGACGCCACCCCGCGAGCACCAGGCCCCTAAGTATGCCGTACTCGCGGATCGCGTCCACCGCGTATCGCGAGCACGTCGGCTCGTACTTGCAGCGCTGTGGGATCGCCGGCGAGACGTAGCGCTGGTAGATCACGATCGGAGTGACGGCGATCATGCGGGCGATACGGGCCGGGCCGGCGGGCGCATCGGTAGGAGCGGCGTGCGTAGCCGATCGGCTCAAGGCTGAGGCCCCGCTGCGGCCGTCGCGGGGGTAACACGCAGGCCGGCCTTACCGATCAGCTCTGCCAGTGAGGCGTCGACACCCGCCAACCCCTCGCGCTCGGCCAGCTCACCAGCTGCCGGGCGGGCGACCACGACCACATCTTGATCGGGCTTAAGTTCGGTCTCCGCCTGGGCGAATGCCTCGCGCAGCAGGCGCTTGACCTTGTTGCGTTGCACCGCCCCACCAACCTTGCGCGATACCGACAGACCTAGGCGGGGCCTATCTGTTGACGGGTTCGGGAAGGTGTACAGCACCAGGTGCCGGTTGGCGATCGAGCGTCCCTGCCTGTAGACCCGCTCGAACTCCGCGCTGCGCGAAAGTCGCCCGCGGCCAGATGTCCGTGGTCTCATCGCACGCCCGTCAGGCTCAGGGTCCGTGCCAACACGAACCTCAGGTCGAGAGGCGCTTGCGCCCCTTGTCACGGCGGCGCTTGAGCGTCAGCCGTCCGGCACGTGAGGCCATACGGGCTCGAAAACCGTGCGCTCGGGCACGCTTGCGCTTCTTTGGCTGGTAGGTGCGCTTCATAGCGGCATTGCAGTATAGGACCGCTCGACGGTCTCTGATTTTTCCCGCCAAATGCGGGCAGCCCACCAGCCCCTCTCAGGACGTTGGGTATAGTCGCCCGACCGGGCCCTCGGGCCTCCTTCCAATAGTTCCCAGCACTGCCTCTGGAGAGGAGCGAATTGACGCTGCCGTGAGCCAGGACGTCGAGCACATATGGTCACGGATACAAGCTCAGCTTGCTCTCGTCGTCGATGAATCCACCTACCGCATCTGGCTCGAGCCACTGCGTGCGGTCGAGCTCACGGAGGGCCGTCTACTGGTACAGGCGCCCCTGCACGCCTCCAGCTGGATCAACGAGCGTTTCGGGCGCGTGATCCAGGCGAGCGTCGAGCTGGTACTTGGCTCTGACGCCTGTGTTGAGCTCATCAGCGCCGCGGCGCCAACCGTTGCGCAGACATACCGTGGGACATCTCCGCACAGCAGCGCCACGATCGCCAACCCCTCGCCACGGGCAGGCGTCGATCTCGACACCGGGACGTCCTCATCCGCAAGGTCTGGACCCCTTGGTAATCCCAAGCTCACCTTTGACCAGTTCGTCATCGGCGATTGCAACCGCCTCGCGCACGCCGCTGCGCTGGCGGTGGCTGAGATGCCCGCACAGGCCTACAACCCGCTGTTCCTCTGCGGTCCCCCGGGCGTCGGCAAGACGCACCTACTCAGCTCGATCGCCAACCTGCTGCTCTCGCACAATCCTGGTCTCACCGTCCGTTGCACGACCGGCGAGGCCTTCACCAACGAGTTTCTCGCTGCGCTACACGCCGGCCACACCGATGCCTTCAAGCTCCGCTTCCGAGACGTTGACGTTCTGCTCCTCGACGACGTCCAGTTCCTCGAGCGCAAGACCAAGACCGAGGAGGAGTTCTTCCACACCTTCAACGCACTGCACGACGGCGGACGCCAGATCGTGCTCAGCTCCGACCGGCCACCTCGCGATCTCCAGGCCCTCGAGGATCGCCTGCGGGAGCGTTTTGAGGCAGGCCTCGTAGCTGATGTCAAACCACCAGAGGCGGCAACCAGAATCGCGATCCTGCGCAAGCGCGTACACCACGACCACATCAAGCTCGCCGAGCCACAGGCGCTCAACGTCATCGCAGAGCGCGTGCAATCAAACGTCCGCGCCCTCGAGGGCGCGCTCATTCGCGTCGTCGCCTTCAGCTCGCTCACCGGCAGGGCCCTCACCGTGGAGCTCGCAAGCGAGGTCCTCGACAGCCTGTATCCCCGAGGCTCATCGCCCGGACACGGCAAACGCACCGTCGGCGACGTCCAGATCGCCACCTGCGAGCACTTCGGCCTTTCCCCCGACGAGCTCCTATCTTCAGCCCGAACCGCTCGCATCGCCTGGCCACGGCAGGTCGCCATGTATCTTGCTCGCGAGCTCACCGGTGAGTCGTTGCCGGCTATCGGGCGACAGTTCGGCGGGCGCGACCACACAACCGTCCTACACGCTTGGCGGCGTACCTCCGCCCGGATCGCAGACGACCACGCCTCGCGTGAGGCTGTGGAGAAGCTGTGCAGAGAGCTGGGCTCCACACAGACCTGAGCAGCGCCGCACGCCCGACCGCTCAGCCTGAGAGACTTTCCCCGCACCGTCCACAACCGCCGCACAGCCGGCACCCGACCAGATCCCCACCACCGACACGCAGTTCACAAGCCCACAGCCCCTACTAACACTCCCTAAGACCACGGTATTCATCGATGAAGCTTTCCCTTTCAGCCACCGAGCTACTCGCCCAGCTGCAGACCACCACGCGCGTGGCGTCGGCACGCAGCGCCGTTCAGGCGCTATCCGGCGTGATGATCTCAGCCGAGGATGGAGCCAAGCCCGAGCTGTTGGCAACCGATATGGAGATCGGGTTGCGCGTGCCACTCGATGCCGAGGTAGCACGCCCCGGCTCAGCCGTCCTGCCCGCACGTCTACTGTTGGATGTGGCCCGCTCACTACCGTCGCAGCAGCTGACGATGGAGCTCAGGAGCGCCGAGCAGGACGTCGAGCTGATCTGTGGGCCGACCACGTTCCACCTGCGCACGTTGCGAGCCGAGGACTTCCCGTCACTTCCCTCGCCATCCCCTGACACGCGCGTGACGCTGCCGGCGGCGGCGTTCGTGCAGACAATCGCCCGCGTTGCACGATCGGCCTCGCGTGACGAGACGAGGCCCGTGCTGACTGGCATCCTGATGTCAGCCTCCGGGCAGGAGCTGCGTATGGTGGCGACCGACTCCTATCGCCTGAGCGTCAAGGAGACGGCACTGGAGTCCCCGCTGCAGGGCAGCCTCGAGGCCAATGTGCCCGCCAGGGCACTTCAAGAGCTCGTCCGGATTGCGCAGCAGGCGCCAAGCGAGTCGATCGCCGTCAGCGTTGGGCAGAACCAGGCGATATTCGAGCTCGGTGACGTCGTGCTCTCCTCGCGCCTGATCGACGGTCAGTTCCCGAATTACCGCCAGCTGCTTCCTGAGTCGGTCGAGCACGAGCTGCGCGTCGCCAGCGCTGAGTTGACCGACGTCGTGCGCCGTATCAGCCTGCTCGCGCAGAAGAACGCACCGCTGCGCTTGAGCTTTGGCGAAGGCACGCTGACGGTGTCCGCCCAGACCCCCGACGTGGGTGAGGCCAGTGAGGCGATACCTGTCCCCTTCGCCGGCGAGCCGTTCGAGATCGGCTTCAATCCGGAGTTCCTGCGTGACGGGCTGGAGAGCATCGAGTCCGATGAGCTGGTCCTGAAGCTGATCAGCCCACTGCGCCCCGGCCTGATCGAATCCCCCGACACCGGTGACTTCGTCTACCTGATCATGCCCATCCGCCTGAACGTCTGAGGTCGGGGACGTGCGCGTCGTCGCCGTACAGCTGCGCGACTTCCGTACCTACGCCCGTGCCGAGGCCGGAATCGGCCCGGGCCTGACGGTCGTCCACGGCCCCAACGGCGCCGGCAAGTCCAACCTGCTGGAGGCGCTGTACTACGGATGTACGGGCCGATCTCCGCGTACACGTAACGATCGTGAGCTCGTGCGCTTCGGCGCCGACGCGACGAGGGTGGTGATCCGGCTGCTCGACGTCGCCGAAACGCACGAGTTGAGCGTGGGCTTCGGGACGACGCCCGACCAAGCTCAGCCGGTGAAGCGGATGACCGCCGACGGCGCCCCGGTCGAGCGCCTGCTCGACGTCGAGGCCAGGCCGCTCGTGAGCGTGTTCCTCCCTGATCGTCTCGAGCTCGTCAAAGGCCCGCCGGCCGTGCGGCGCGCTCATCTCGACCAGGTCATCGCCGGCATCTGGCCGGCCCGGACAGGTGCGCGAAGGGAGTACTCGCGCGTGCTCGCCCAGCGCAACGCGCTGCTCGGAAGGATCCGCTCAGGCCGTGCATCGCAGTCGACGCTGGCGACATGGGATCGCGAGCTCGCCGGCAGGGCCCTGGAGCTGCGGGCCCACCGCGAGGAGGCCGTGGCGCTGCTGGCCGAGCCGTTCGCTGAGCGTGCCCAGCAGCTTGGCTGCACGGGCGAGGTCACGCTCGCCTACCGTCCCCGCTCGCTCGCCGACGACGCGGATCAGTTCATCGCCGAGCTACGTGAGCGCCTGCCTGGAGATCTGGAGCGCGGCTTCACCGGCCACGGACCACACCGTGACGAGCTCGCGATCGTGCGTGACGGACGCGAGTTGCGCGTGTACGGCTCCCAGGGCGAGCAGCGGCTGGCGCTGCTGGCGCTGCTCCTAGCCGAGCGCGCCGTGCTGGCCGCCGCACGCCGCCGCACGCCGCTGATGCTCCTCGACGACGTCATGAGCGAGCTCGACGGTGAGCGCCGCGAGCTGCTTGCCCGCGAGCTGCGGGCAAGCGGGCAGAGCGTCATCGCGACCACCGACCTAAGCCACGTACCCGGTGCAATGGACGCCTCGGTAGCCCGTCTGCGTGTCTCGCCCGGCGCGGTCCTGCAGGAGGCGATGGCCGCTTGAGCAGGGCCGCGCCCCGACCCCTCTCAGTCGCGCTGGAAGCACTCGCCGGCACCCTCGCCCCGGCGAGTGCGCTCGCACGCGTGCAGGAGGTTTGGGAGCGCGTCGCCGGGCCCGCGGTCGCCGCAGCCGCCCGTCCCACAGCCGAGCACGACGGTGTCCTCACGGTCACATGCACCGCCGCCGTCTGGGCGCAGGAGTTGGACCTGATGGCTGCCGAGCTGATCGCTCGTCTCAACGTCGCCCTCGATACCGACACGATCCACGCGCTGCGGTGTCGTACAGGGTGAGCTTTCCCTGGAGTTTGCAGGCATTTAACGCTGATTTACAGTCCCTCGCCGGGGCCGCTCGTGCTATCCTGTACTTCGACATCCCAACCGCCCCAGCCGTGGACCTAGCGCCCCGGAATCCGGGGCGTTCTCACGTCAACGGAGGGCCATTTGGCGGCAGGTAGCAATAGCTCTGAAAAGGGCACGGGTACAGGCGGCGTCAACGACCCTTCAATGGGTGGCGCATCCGCCGACTACGACGCGCAGGACATCACAGTTCTCGAGGGGCTGGAGGCAGTTCGCAAGCGCCCCGGCATGTACATCGGCTCGACCGGGCCGATGGGCCTGCACCACCTCGTTTACGAGGTCGTCGACAACTCCGTCGACGAGGCGCTCGCGGGCTTCTGCACCGAAGTCTCCGTCACGATCCACCCCGACAACTCGGTCACCGTCTTCGACAACGGGCGCGGCATACCGGTGGCCGAAATGGAGAAGGAGGGCAAGCCGGCGGTCGAGGTCGTGCTGACGGTGCTGCACTCCGGCGGCAAGTTCGGCGAGGGCGGCGGCTACAAGGTCTCCGGCGGACTGCACGGCGTCGGCGTGTCGGTTGTCAATGCCCTGTCGGAACGCCTGCAGGTCGAGATCCGCCGCGACGGCTTCGTCTTCTCCCAGGAGTACGCACGTGGAGCGCCGCAGACCGAACTGATCAAGGGCGAGCCGCTCGCCCCCGGGTCCGGCACCAGCAACTCCGTCACGTTCCTGCCGGACGCCGACATCTTCGAGTCGCTGGACTTCGACTTCACCACGCTCGAGGAGCGACTGCGCGAGACGGCGTTCCTGACAAGGGGCCTGAAGATCTCGATCGTGGACGAGCGCGGTGAGGGCCACTCCGCCGAGTTCCAGTACGAAGGTGGCATCGAGGACTTCGTGGCATACCTCAACGAGAACAAGGAGACCGTGCACCGCAAGGTCGTGTTCTTCGCCGGCGAGTCCGACGAGGGCGCGGCCGAGGTCGCCATGCAGTGGAATTCCTCCTATCAGGATTCGATCCACTCCTTCGCCAACAACATCAACACGCGGGAGGGCGGCTCGCACATGAGCGGCTTTCGCTCGGCGTTGACTCGTACGCTCAACAAATATGCGCGTGACCACAGCCTGCTGAAGGACAAAGAGGACAACCTCACCGGTGAGGATGTACGCGAGGGCCTGACAGCTGTCATCTCGGTCAAGCTGCGCGACCCGCAGTTCGAGGGGCAGACAAAGACCAAGCTCGGCAATCCGGGTATGGCCGGCTTCGTCGAGTCGATCGTCAACGCCGGACTGGGAGAGTTTCTCGAGGAGAACCCCAGCGAGGCGCGTGCGGTGATCATGAAGTCCGTCCAGGCCCAGCGCGCCCGTGAGGCCGCTCGCAAGGCCCGTGACCTGACAAGACGCAAGTCGGCCCTGGAGAACTCCACGCTCCCCGGCAAGCTCGCCGACTGCTCGATCAAGGACCCGTCGCTGGCCGAGCTGTTCGTAGTCGAGGGTGACTCCGCCGGTGGCTCAGCCAAGCAGGGCCGTGACCGTGAAACACAGGCCGTGCTGCCACTGCGCGGCAAGATCCTCAACGTCGAGAAGTCGCGCATCGACAAGGTGCTGCAGAACACCGAGGTGCAGGCGTTGATCACAGCCATCGGCACGGGCGTGCGCGACGAGTTCAACATCGAGAACGCGCGCTACCACAAGGTCGTGCTGATGACCGACGCCGATGTCGACGGGGCGCACATCCGCACGCTCGTGCTGACGTTGCTGTTCCGTGAGATGGAAGAGCTGATCAAGGCCGGCTACGTCTACATCGCCAAGCCGCCGCTGTACAAGCTCAAGCAGGGCTCGCGCGAGCGCTACATCGAGAAGGACTCCGAACTCGAGGAGATCCTGCTGGCGGACAAGTGGGACAAGCTCGAGGTCTTCGACCGCCACGGCACCCAGTTCAAGCTCACCGATGCGCGCTGGCAGCGCTTCACCCGGCTGCTCAAGCAGTACGAGGGCTGGTCGTCGTCGCTGCGCGCCGCTCACGGCCACGACGTAGTGCAATTCCTGGAGGAGTCCTCGCTGCTCGGCGAGCAGGCTCTGAGCGCCGAGGCAGCGATCGAGCACCTCGGACACTCCGGTGCGGACGGCGATACGCACGCCACCGAGTTGCTTGCGACCGACGCCGTCGACCTGCGGATCAAGGCGGTCGAAGCAAAGACAGGGTTTGCGCGTGTGCACCGCATCAAGCGCAGCCTGTTCGACTCGCAGGAGTACCGCCAGCTCGCCCGCGTGCACGCGCAATTGGTCGAGCTGGCCGGTGTCCCCGCGTTCGACGTGCGGCTCGGTGACGCCACAGATACAGCGCCCTCGTTCGAGGCGCTGCACCCGGCGGTGATGGCCGTGGCACAGAAGGGCACGAAACTGCAGCGCTTCAAGGGGCTCGGGGAGATGAACGCCGAGCAGCTCGGCGAAACCACCATGGCCCCGGCGACGCGAACGCTCGCGCAGGTGACGCTCGAGGACGCCTTCGCCGCCGATCGCGTCTTCTCGATGCTGATGGGAGACCAGGTGGAGCCGCGACGAGCCTTCATCGAGGACAACGCGAGGGCTGTGGCCAATCTCGATGTGTAAGGGGGTGAGCAATGGCCAGTGCTGATGTGATCAGCGGCGGCAACGTCGAACCGCGGGCGCTCGAGGACGAGATGCGCACCGCATATCTGGACTACGCGATGTCGGTGATCGTCGGCCGCGCGCTGCCGGACGTCCGCGACGGGCTGAAGCCCGTGCATCGCCGCGTGCTGTACGCGATGAACGAGCTCGGCCTCGGCCCCACCCGCTCATACGCCAAGTGCGCCAAGATCGTTGGTGAGGTGATGGGCAACTATCACCCGCACGGCGACTCAGCCATCTACGACACGCTCGTGCGCATGGCACAGGAGTTCTCCATGCGCTACGAGCTCGTCGACGGCCAGGGTAACTTCGGCTCGGTCGACGACGACCCGGCTGCCGCCATGCGCTACACCGAGGCCAGGCTGGCACGCATCGCCACCGAGATGCTGCGCGACCTCGACATGGACACGGTCGACTTCGCGCAGAACTACGACGGGTCACGCCGCGAACCGCTGGTCCTGCCTGCGCGCTTTCCCAACCTGCTCGTCAACGGCTCCTCCGGCATCGCCGTCGGCATGGCGACGAACATCCCGCCGCACAACCTGCGCGAGGTGATCGACGCCACCGTCGCCTACATCGACGATCCCGACATCGAGACCGAGGGCCTGATGCGCTACGTCAACGGCCCCGACTTCCCCACCGGCGGCATCATCCTCGGCCACGCTGGCATCAAAGACGCCTACGAGACCGGGCGCGGCCGCGTCCGGGTGCAGGCGCGCGCGCACATCGAGCCGCTCAGTCACGGCAAGGAGGCGATCGTCGTCACGGAGCTGCCGTTCATGGTCAAGAAGGGCGGTGAAGGCAACCTCATGACCAAGATCGCCGAACTCGTCAACGACAAACGCATCCCTGAGATCTCCGATCTGATCGACCAGTCGGACAAGCGCGGCATGCGTCTGGTGATAGAGCTCAAGCGCGACGCGATTCCCAAGGTCGTGCTGAACAAGCTCTACAAGCACACCTCAATGCAGACGACCTTCGGCGTGAACATGGTCGCGCTCGTCGACAACGTGCCGCGCACGCTGAACCTGCGCGAAGTGATCCACCACTACGTCGCCCACCAGCGCGAGGTGATCGTGCGGCGCACCAAGCACGAGCTCTCCGAGAAGGAGGCGCGCGCGCACATCCTCGAGGGCCTGCTCACCGCGCTGGAGCACCTCGACGCGATCATCGAACTGATCCGCGGCTCTCGCGACCGCGAGGCCGCCCGCGAGCAGCTCGTCGCCCGCTTCGAGCTCAGCGTCATCCAGGCGACAGCGATTCTCGATCTGCGCCTCTCGCAGCTGACGGCGCTCGAGGCCGACAGCATCAAACAGGAGCACGCCGACGTGGCCGAGCGGATCGCCGAGCTGCGCGCAATCCTCGGCGACGAGACACGCGTGCTGGCCGTGATCAAGGAGGAGCTGTCGGAGATCTCCGAGCGCTTTGGCGACGAGCGCCGCACGGAGATCAGCCACTCCGAGGATGAGATCGACATCGAGGACCTGATCGCCGACCAGCAGATGGTGATCACGATCACTCAGACCGGCTACATCAAGTCGCTGCCTCTGGCCACCTATCGCCAGCAGCAGCGCGGCGGGCGCGGCGTGACCGGGATGGACATGAAGGACGGCGACTTCATCGAGCACCTGTTCATCTGCTCCTCACACGACTACCTGCTGTTCTTCTCCAACCGCGGCAAGGTATATCGCTCGAAGGTCTACGAGCTGCCCGAGGCGCAGCGCACCGCCAAGGGTCGCGCGCTCGTCAACGTCCTGCCACTGAGGGACGGTGAGCGGATCCAGGCCGTCGTCTCCACACGTGACTTCACCGAGACCCAGTACCTCGTCTTTGCCACACGCAACGGCACCGTCAAGAAGACCGAGCTGCAGTCCTACAACACCCCGATCAAAGCCGACGGCATCATCGCCATCAACATTCGCGACGACGACGAGCTGCTCGCTGTGCGAGCCGTCGACCCCAACGACGAGATCATCATGGTCTCCCGCGCCGGTCTCACCGTCCGCTTCGCCGAGTCCGACGCCCGCTCAATGGGTCGCGACACCACCGGCGTGCGCGGGATGGATGTCGGCAAGGGCGGACGGGTCATCGCAATGGACGTCGCGCGCGACGACATGGATCTCTTGGTGGTCACCGAGAACGGCTACGGCAAGCGCACCCAGATAGCGCAGTACCGCAAGACCAACCGCGGCGCCAAAGGTGTCAAGACGATCGGCCTGACCGAGAAAAAGGGCGGTCTCGCCGGTGCGCTCGTCGTTCGCGAGCACCAAGAGCTCGTCTTCATCAGCGTCGGTGGCATGGTCCAGCGGACATCGGCAGGGGGCATCTCTCAGCAGGGCCGCTCTGCGACCGGCGTGCGCGTGATGAACCTCAAGGACGACGACGTCGTCAGCGCCGTGGCGCTCGTGGTGGACCCTGGCGAGGAGGCCGCTCCCGCCCTGGCGGAGCCGGACGCGACGCCACCGCTCGACGGCGCTGCGCAGCCAGAGGCCGATACGTCCAGTACGTAGTTCGCACGCTGGTATCGTCGATACGCAAGAATCCACCCACGATTACTGCTGTCGTCTCCCACCTGTCCAGATTCGTGCGCTAGGGCTCAGATAGCCGCGGATCCCGGTCGACAGGCTGAGGGTGCTCATCCCTCGCAGGCTCCTAGCCACCGTCCTGTTCCTCCTCAGCTGCACCTCGTTCGCGACCGTCGCAACCGCGTCAGCTGCGTCAGCTCCCGCAGGCTCGCCACGCGCGAGCATCGCCGCCCATGCCCGCCAACAGCACGCCAAGACGGCGCGTAGCCGCTGTGCGACGAAGAGCTCCGCCCACGCCTCCAGGCGCGCCCGCGTCGCGTCGCGTCAATGTGGCACGCGTGTCCACCAGCCAGGCGTGAAAGACATCGCCAAGGCGCGCCACACACACGTCCATCAAACGACGAAGCCCGCTCCCGCCGCGCCCACATCCGCAGCGACCACACCGAGAACCACGCAGGCCGTCCCTGTCCAAAGCCCGGCCGCGATGATCGCATCTGTACTGGCCACGTCCTGCCAGAACACCGAACTTACGCCCGCGCCAGAAAACATCGGCCTGGTCCGGGAAGCCGTCCTCTGCCTGATCAACCACAAGCGCGCAGAAAACGGCGACAGCCCACTGGCCACCAACCCGCAACTCGAAGAAGCCGCCGAAGGCCACTGCCAGGAACTGATCGTCGACGACTACTTCGCCCACGTCTCGCCCAGCGGCGAGACCCCCGTCGACCGAATCCGGGACACCGGCTATATCCCCAGCGCCAGCGACGGCTACGTCATCGGCGAGAACCTCGCGTGGGGCACGTATCAGCTCTCAACCCCCCAGTCGATCGTCGCCGCCTGGATCGCCTCACCCGGGCACTTGGCCAACATCCTCGAAACCCAGTACACCGAAACCGGTATCGGCATCATCGCCGAAGTGCCCGCTTCGCTCGCAGAAGGCGCACCGGGTGCCACCTACGCGCAGGAGTTCGGCGTCATCATCCGCTGAGGCGTATCGCGTCCGGGGCCCCCGGATGTCATCTCCGTTCGCTAACCTGGCCAGACCAGAGAAAGGAGGTGGTCCAAACGTTGAGTGACAGTTCTTGCGGGACCCTGGAGGTGACCGGCCGCTAGGTCGGACAGGCTGGACCGCTTAGCGGAATCCAACCCGGGACACCCCGAGACGATCGCCGGCTCTGGTCCCTCCGGTCGCTGTTTCCTCGTCTCGGTCTTTCCAGTCAGAGCAGTACACAAAGGGCGCCCAAGGTCGGGCGCCCTTTGCGCGTTTGCTACCGCCAGTCGATGCCGCCGGCGCTCTTGTAGCGATCAACGCCGCGTCCGGACGCCAGCGATCAAGCTGCTTGTGGCAGGTACTGCAGCCAAGCCGCCGGGATCGTCGGGCTGGCGACGTGGATGAAGATCTCAGCGCGCGGGGTGCGCGGCGCGTGCCGCGGGTGCATCCCCGCCTGGCGCGGCAGGCGGTCGCCCTTGCGTCGATTGCAGGGAGCGCAGGACGCGACGATGTTCTCCCAGCTGGACGTTCCGCCCTTGGAACGCGGGATCACATGGTCGACGGTCAGGTTCGAGCGCGAGCCGCAGTATTGGCACGTCCAGCTGTCTCTGGCGAACACCGCGCGTCGTGTGATCTTGCGACGGTGAGCGTCGCGGGGCACCTTCACGTAGCTGACAAGGCGGATCACCACCGGCCTGGCCAGCGTCGAGCTCTCCGAGTGCAGCTCCCAGCGGCTGCGCTCCAGCAGCTCCGCCTTCTCCTTCAACAGCAGCACCACCGCTCGGCGCACCGTGCACACGTTGATCGGCTCATACGTGGCGTTCAGGACGAGCACCCGACCGCCCATCGCCCTCGCGGGCGATAAGCCAGGTCCGTGCCGCAGGTGCTCTGAAGGCGACACGGACCCCACCGGCTCTGGTGGGACTGTGCTCTCCATGTTCAGAGCGGCAGTCTAGCGTGGGCGCTGGCCTTACGCGGCGCTCAGCCGGGCAGGAGCGCCGCTTCCGTCCGTCGCCTCGGGGTTCGCGGTGGCCCTATAGGAGCCCAGCACCCGCACCTCCTCGCACCTCGACCTGACTCCCGCCAGCGCTTCGGCGACTGCCGAATCCTCCAGCCGTCCGGCGAGGTCCGCGAAGAACATGTAGCTGCCCAGCCGCTCGCGCCGCGGCCGCGACTCGATCTTCGTCAGGTTGAGGTTCCTGCGCGCGAACTCGTCCAGGCAGCGCACCAGCCAGCCTGGCCGATCGGCACCGGCACCCCAGAACACCAGCGATGTCTTCCACTCCTCGCCCGTGCTCGTGCGCAGCGGCGCCGTGCCGGACGGGGCACGCCCGCCATCCAGCGCGGCCCTGCCCAGCCAGACGAACCGCGTTTCGTTGTCGTCGCGGTCCTCCACCCCTTCGCGGAGGACCGTCCCCCCGTAGATGCTTGCCGCCAATGGCGTCCCGATCGCGGCCTGCCCGCTTGTTCCCGCCGTGACGACGGTCCTCACCGCCTCAGCCGTCGAGGCTGCCGGGAGGACCCGCGCCCGCGCCAGCTCGTTGCGCAGGAACAGCGTGCACTGCCCGGGCACCTGCGGATGAGTGATCACCGTCTCAATCTCCCCCAGCTCCACCGCCTGCGCGGCGATCAGCGAATGCCTGATGCGCAGCAGCGTCTCGCCGACGATCTCCACGTCTCCGGCATCCCCGGCCAGCAGGTCCAGCGTCACGTTGATCGATCCCTCCAGCGAGTTCTCGATCGGCACGATCGCCCAGCTGATGTCCCCGGCGCGCAGCGCCGTCACGGTTTCGTAGATGCTCCCCAGCGCCAGTGGCTCGACCGCGCCCGCCACAGCACCGGACAACAGCGCCTCCTCACTGAACGTCCCCGCCGGGCCCAGATAGCCGACGCGCGGGCGCTCGACCTCAGGCTGGCTGCTCATCCCCGGCCGACCCCTTCACGTCGCCGAGTGCGAGCGCAACGGCCTGCGCCTCCTCAGGAGACAGCTCCAGTTCGCCGCGTCCGTCGTGCACCTGCTTGCCGTAGACGCGAGCCTGATCACGATGATGAATGCACGAGAGCACAATGCCCGACCGTTCGTCGTCCAGCAGGGCAATCGACATCGACTGGTGGCCCGACAGCTCGTTGTAGGCGTCGTAGCGTACAAGCGCACGGTGCGCGATTCGTCCCCGCAGCGCCGACTCCACGCCAGCCAGCCGCCCGTCAAGCCGCGTTGCCGTCTCCTCGACGTAGCTGCCAAGCGCCTGGAAGGCGTCCTGCAGTCCAGCCGCATGGTCGATCACGTCGCGCTCCTGGCCCTCGCCGAGCACCAGTCGCTGCGCCCTTCGCAGCCGCCGCAGGCTTACGCTCAGTGCGACGCAGCCGCATAGCGCCAGCACCGCTGCCGCTGCCGCTGCCAGCGCGACGATGCCCTGGGTGTTGGTAATCGACGCAAGCATCGCCACAACTTAGCCGCTGGCGCCACCAAGACGACTCACCGCCGCGGACACCCGCATTGCAGCGCCCTATTCGCCAAAGATCGCCAGATAGGTGCTCTTGTTGTTTTCCAGGTCTGTCTCGCCGGGCACCGGTTCGACGTACGCTTCGACCTTCGCCGCCACCCCCTGCGGCACGCCGACGACCGTGACTTCCACGTTGTACTTGCTGCCCGGCTGCGCCTGGTTGATCACATGGGAGGCCTTGTACTGCTTCCCGGCTGCCGTGACCGTCACCTGCACCTTGACGTCGGTCTCCTGGTTTTCGCCGGAGTCTTCGACGATCGCCGTGAACGTCGGATTCGATCCGCCGCTGATGTGGTTGAGCGCCGGTTCCGGTTGCAGGGCGCTCGCGCCCACACTAACCCCGAGCAGCGCGCTGCCGTGCGTCCCGGGAGCAAGACCGGTCGAGGAGCTGCTGCTGCTTGCCTGCCCAGTGATACGCGCGAGCGTGCTCGCCGGTTCGAGCCAGCCCAGGTTTGGCACGAAGCGGCTCGGAGACGTGATCAGACCCTCGATTCCGTGGGCCGTGAGCGTTTGCTGGATCAGCGGCGCCACACGCTGGGAGTAGATGACGTCGGAGGCGAGAAAGATCTCCATATCGCCCGCGATCTTCGCGCTGGCCTGCTTGGCCTGACCACCGAGAGCAGTCGGTACGAGCGCTGCCACCTTGGTCATCCCTTCGACACGCAGATCCAGAGCGAGCAGTAGGTTCTGCTGTGCCGCCGCCATTTCACCCGGCACACTCAGGCTCTTGGCGCGCGTGTCCAGGGTCTGCGCCTGCTTGAGCAGTTCGTCGACCTGCAGCTCGACGTCGAGCGCCGACTTGCTGGCCGAGTTGGTCAGCGCCACAAACAGCGGGTGCGAGACGTTCTTGTCCGATTCCAGGGCAATCTGGCTGACGTCGCGGTTGTAGGTCTTCAGCGCCTGCTGCTTTTCGCTTTTCACGCAGCCGTTGATCACCAGCGCGATCACGATCACGATCACGATCGCCGCGCCCGCCGCGATCAGCCGACGCACCATCAGCGTGTGCTGGTCGGTTCCCGAAGGGCCCGAGCGCGCAGGACGCCGCGGACGCGGACGCCTCGGCCTGGTCTCACCCGCGGGACGGTCGCTGACCGGCCGCTGGCGCGGTGTCCGGGATGACGGTCGAGGCGCCGTCTCCTCGTCATCGTCAAAGAACGACAAAAGCCAACCGCTCCTTTGCAGGGACTTTAGGAAGGGCCCCAGTATGACTGCCCGTCGCCCCCCTTACGAGACTGCAACTTCTCGGTCACTGCGTGTTTTCCTGCCCTGTGCAGCAGGGACGGGGCCCGCGCGCGGCGAACGCGGGAGCCGGTGGAGTCGCCTGACACCCTCGTCCACGGATCTCGCACCGCACAGGAACCTGCGCGTGGGCGCATCACGCGCCGCGCCGATGTGCCCGACACCGATGAGCTGGTGCTAGACCGCTATCGGCTGGTTGAGCGCTTGGGCGCAGGCGGATTCGGCGTCGTCTGGCGCGCCTACGATCAGCTGCTGCGACGCGAGGTTGCAGTCAAGCGGGTATGGCTCGGGGTGGGTGGGGGTTCGATCGACGGTGAGCGCGCCAGCCGTGAGGCGCACGCCACCGCGCGTCTGTCGCACCCCGCGATCGTCGCCCTGTACGAGGCCTGCGCGGTGGACGATGCCTTTTACCTGATCTCCGAGCTGGTCGACGGCGACACATTGGCCCAGCTGATTGCCGAGGACACGCTCGACGACGAGGAGGTCCTCGAGATCGGCGTGGCGCTGGCCGGCGCGCTCTCGCACGCTCACGCGCGCGGTGTGATCCACCGGGACATCAAGCCGCAGAATGTGCTCGTGCCCCACCCCGTGCAGGATGGGGCGACTCCGCAGGCGCTGCGCGCGGCAGCCAAGCTCACCGACTTCGGCGGTGCCAGCCTTGTCGGCGAGGACGCGCTCACGCGCACAGGCGATGTGCTCGGCACGCTCGCCTACATGGCGCCCGAGCAGAGCGAGGGCCGCGAGGTCGCTGCGCCGGCAGACCTGTACTCGCTGGCGCTCGTGATGTATGAGGCTCTGTGTGGGATCAACCCCGTCAGAGGGGCCACGCCGGCAGCAACCGTGCGACGGATCGGCAGGCGGCTGCCACCGCTGCAGCGTAGTCGCCGTGACCTGCCACTCGCGCTCACGCGCTCGCTCGACCGTGCTCTGTCAGCAGCACCTGGCGAGCGTGGAACGTTGGAGGAGCTGAGGCTGGCGCTGCTCGCGTGCCTCGAAGGTGAGCTCAGGCGCCCGCGCCGGCGTGGACGCTCTCGCGCACAACTGCATCCGCCCGCCGCGGATCCCGCGACCGGTGCTCGTACACCTGCGCCGACGCTCGAACCTGTCGCGCTGCGCGCCTCGCCGCCACCCGTCACCCCGGCGACCGTGTTTCCCGGGTCCCACCGGCCGCACGTCGAGGGCCCGATCGACGCCTACCAGCCGGACCCGTTGCCGCCGCGACGGATCGCGCTCCCGCGCATCGTGTGGCTGGCATGCGCAGCGGTCGCGGTCGGCTGGCAGGTGTTCGCCGGCCGCGCCGGCGTGGGTTTGCTGTTGCTCGCAGCCCTGCTGCCGCTCGTGCTGGCGCCGGTACAGGGACGAGGTTCACGTCTAGGAGCTGGGTGGCTGGTATGCGCGCTGGCCCCCGTGCTCGGTCTCGCCGGCCTCGCCGGCGCGTTCCCCGCGCTCGCCGGGCAGGCGTCGCGCTGGCGCGACCGAGCCGCGGTGGCAGCGCTCGGATACTGGTGGCTCGCGCTCGCCGGACCGTTGCTGCAGCGGCGTCTGTGGCTGGTCCACGCGTCGGTGCCCCGCGCTGAATGGGAGGGCTCGTTGAGCGTCACCGCCACGCATATCATCGCTCCCCTGCTGACGCTCGGCCTGCTCCTTGGGGCTTTGCTGTGGGCGTCTGGCGCAGCGGTGCTGCCATGGCTGGTGCGCGGGCGTAGTGCAGCACTGGATCTCCTCGCCGTGGCAATCTGGTCCGCTGCGATCGCGGCGGCGTCGCCCGCGCTGGACGCAGGTCTGACCGCCCACGCAGCCCACCCCAGTCCTCGTGGCGCCGTTCTCGGTGCGATCCTTGGCGGCATGCTTGCCGTTGGCGCCCGCGCCCTGCGCGGCCCCGTCTGAGCACGGTGCGTAGCATGCCTCACGGTTGGCGCCCGATCCGTGAGCGATCGGCTCCATCCGCGCCCTGATGAACCCGCTCAAGAGCGTCGAGACCACTATCGCCAACCTCGTCGAGGGGATTTTCGGACGCGTATTTCGCTCCGAGGTGCGCCCGATGGAGCTTGCTCGCAAGCTCGCTCGCGAGATGGATGCTCACCGCACAGTGTCGGTCTCCCGCGTGTACGCACCCAACGAGTACGCCGTCTGGCTCTCGCCCAAGGACCGCGTCCGCTATGAGGGCGTCGAGGGCGATGTGATCGACGAGCTGTGTGCCTACCTGCTGGAGCACGCGCGCCGCGAAGACCTGATCCTTGCCTCCAGGTTGCACATCACCTTCCACACCGACGAGCGGCTCTCGCTCGGCGAATTCGGCATCCAGGCGCGTTTGGTTCGGCCTGACGATGACGATCAAGCTCCCCCGGGGCCCGCCGAACAAGACAAGCACGGCCAGACGATGATCTACAGTACCTCGGCGCGCGTGCAGGACTCGCTCGAGGAGGCACGCGCTCACCCGAGACAGCAGCGCGCGCTGCTGGCCTTGGGCGATCGCCGGCTGATCGTCCCCCCGGGCGGCGGCACGATTGGTCGTAGCCGCGACTGCGATGTGGTCCTCGACGATGCCGGCATCTCACGCCGGCACGCCGAGATCCGCCCGGGACCGGATGGCTGGGCCGTTGCTGACCTGGGCTCCACCAACGGCGTGCTCGTCAACGGACAGCAGGTTCGCGGCTCGTGCTTGCTGGCCCCCGGGGATCGTGTTGAGCTTGGCTCGACAGCGATCGTCTTCGAACTTTCATGAACACCCTGGAGCCCGTATCGGTGGCGTTGAAGTTCGGCTTCCTGGCCGTGCTCTACCTGTTCTTGCTGTGGGTTGCCCGCAGTGCCCGCCGTGACCTTCGCGGTGGCGTTGCCGCACCGAACGAATTCGATCCAGCGCGTCCCGGTCCGGCGATCCCGCCGGATGCCACCGGCCTGTACTCCGCGTCGGCGCTGGGTAGCGCCAACGTTGCCCACCGCGAACCGCGACTGGTGGTCGAGCGTGCACCAGGCCACGATCCCGGGATGATCTACGACCTGGACGGCGACATCGTGCTCGGTCGCGGCGACCGTGCCGAGATCAGGCTCGAGGACCCCTTCGCCTCCTCACGGCACGCTCGCGTGTATGAGCAGGGCAACATAGTGGTCATCGAAGACCTCGAATCGACAAACGGCACCTACCTCAACGAGGAGCTGCTGCAGACAGCCAGGCCGCTGCACCCCGGCGACCGGGTGCGCATCGGCGACAGCGAATTCGCGTTCGAGGCCGACTGAGATGCTGCGCGTCGCCGAACAGTACGCCGGTACCGACACCGGGCGCCAGCGCCGCGCCAACGAGGACTCCCTGCTCGCGCGCGCGCCGCTGTATGTGGTCGCCGACGGTATGGGCGGCGCGCAGGCCGGCGAGGTCGCATCGCGCATCGCCGTCGAGTCCTTCCAGCCGGGCGTGCCCGACGTATCCCAGCCCGAGCTCGCGCTGGCGGAGCTCGCGCATACCGCCAACTCGCGCATCCACGAGCTGTCGCACTCCAACGCCGAGCAGGCCGGCATGGGTACCACGCTCACAGCCGTCTACGTGGGCGAGGAGGAGGTAGCGATCGCGCATGTGGGCGACAGCCGCGCCTACTGTCTGCGCGAAGGTCAGCTGCAGCGTCTGACAGACGACCACTCGCTGGTGGACGAGCTGATGCGCCAGGGTCGACTCACCCCGGAGGAAGCCGTCGAACATCCGCAGCGCTCGGTAATCACACGTGCGCTGGGGCCGGAGGGCACCGTCGAGGTCGACACGCGTTCGGTCCGCGCTCGCGCCGGCGATGTGTACCTGCTGTGCAGCGACGGCCTGACGACGATGATCAGCGAGGAGCTGATCGCCGAGCTGCTGATCGCGCATCCGCTGCTGCGTGACGCCGGCGAGGCGCTGATCGCCGCCGCCAACGAAGCCGGTGGCCGGGACAACATCACTGTGGTGCTGATCCGCCTGGAGGACGTGCAAGCCGGCCGGCTCCCGCTCGTCGACGACCACGCCACGCTCGTCGGTCTCCCTGCCGTCTCCGCGGCGCCTGCCGCGCACCGGCGCACTCCCCGCGTCGCACCGGCATCCGCGCCGGTCGCCAACGGTCGGCCACGCCGACGCACGCGACACGCCGGGCTGATCATGTTTCTCCTGGTGGTGCTCGTCGTGCTCGGCTCGGGCGGCTACCTGGCATTTCAGTCCGTCTACTTCATCGGCACCAACAACCGTGGTCTGATCACGATGTTCGAGGGCTTGCCCTACAAGCTTCCCGGCAACCTTGCGCTGTACAGCAGCCAGTACGTCTCAGGCGTCGGCGCATCGACGCTCAGCCCAGAAAAACGGCACACGATCCTGAGTCACTCGCTGCGCTCTGAAACGGACGCCGGATCGCTGATTCACAGCCTGGAACTGGAACAGCTCGAATGAGGATCGCGCGGTGAACCGACCGATCGTCCGCCTGTACGGCCTCGTTGGGGTGCTGTTTGCGTTGCTCGTCGGCTTCACCTCGCGCTGGACGATCTTCGATGCCTCCGCACTACGCGAAAACAAGCTCAACGCTCGCATGCTGCTCGAGCAGGAGCGAATCCACCGAGGGCCGATCGTCGCCGCCGACGGCACCGTGCTCGCGCGCGACATCCGCGGCTCCGAAGACACCTACGAACGGAGATATCCGACTGGCTCGCAGTTCGCCAACGCGATCGGCTACTCGTTTATCGATCCCGGCGACACCGGCCTGGAGCAGTTTCGTAACTCGGCGCTAAACGGCCAGAGCGCAACAAACCTGCAGGCGATCCTCAACCAGCTGCAAGGTAAGGAACCGCAGGGCGAGAAGGTCGTCACGACGCTCGACAGCGCTGCGCAGCGGGTCGCCAACACAGAGCTGACCGGCGATCACGGCGCGGTCGTTGCGCTGGAACCGCGTACCGGTGCGGTCACCGTGATGGCATCCTCACCGAGCTTCAATCCCAACAGCCTGCGCTCGTCCAAGGGCTATGAACAGGTCGCCAAAAACGGTCAGGACCCGCTTGTCAACCGCGCCGTCCAAGACGGTTACGCGCCCGGCTCGACGTTCAAGCTGGTGACCGCCACGGCCGCCATCGACACCGGCGCCTTCACACCGGAATCGACGCTCAGTGGACGCAACGGCATCCTCGTCTCCGGTGTGCCGCTGGACAACGACGAGAACGAAAGCTTCGGGCAGATCACGCTCACGCAAGCGCTTGCCAAATCGGTGAACACCGTCTACGCGCAGGTGGCTGAACGCCTCGGCAAGCGGACGCTGGCGCGGTACATGGACCGCTTTGGCTTCGATCGCAAACCACAGCTCGACTATCCCGCAGAAGAAATGTCGGCCAGCGGCGAGTACGAAGGCGCGCGTCTGCTGTCTCCCACGAGCGCGGCTGTCGACGTAGGCCGCTTGGGTATCGGGCAGGACAAACTCGAGGTGACCGCGCTGCAGATGGCCGAGGTGGCAGCTGCGATTGCCAACGGTGGAAGGCTGATGGTTCCGCATCTGACATCGCGCATCGTCGACGCCGAAGGGCGCACCGTGCAGCGAATCTCACCGCGCGTGCAGTCTGTCGTGATGAAGCCCTCGACTGCCAGGGCGGTGACATCGATGATGGAGGCAGTCGTCAACGAAGGCACTGGTACGCCTGCGCAGATCCCCGGGGTTCAGGTGGCCGGCAAGACCGGCACGGCGGAAACGCAGATCGGCAATGCGATCAACAACGTGTGGTTCGTCGCCTTTGCTCCCGCCACGGACCCGCGTGTCGTCGTCGCGGCGACGCTCAAGGGCGTCCCCGGATATGGGGCGGCGTTTGCTGCGCCGGTGGCCAAGGCTGTGATGGAGAGCCTGCTGCATGATTGATCCCGAGACGATCATCGACGGCCGCTACAGGGTCATCTCGCGCCTCGGCTCCGGCGGTATGGCGGACGTGTATCTCGCGCAGGATCAGCTCCTGGGCAGGGAGGTCGCCGTCAAGGTGCTGCACCACCATTTCGCCGAAGACCACGAGTTCGTCGAGCGCTTCCGACGCGAGGCCTCCAGCGCCGCCGCACTGTCTCATCCGAACATCGTCGGCATCTTCGATCGCGGCGAGTGGAACGGCACCTACTACATCGCCATGGAGTATGTGGCCGGTCGCTCGCTGAAGACGATCGTGCGCGAACAGGGTCCACTGGAGCCGACTCTGGCGATCGACATCGTCATCCAGATCCTGCGCGCGGCGCGCTCGGCTCACCGGCGCGGGGTCATCCACCGTGATCTGAAGCCTCACAACGTGATCCTTGACGAGGAGGGCCGCGCGCGCGTTACCGACTTCGGCATCGCCCGCGCCGGCGCCTCTGACATGACGCTCACCGGCTCGATCATGGGCACCGCCCAGTACCTGTCCCCGGAGCAGGCGCAGGGGTTCGCTGTCAGCGCCGCCTCGGACCTGTACTCGATCGGCGTGATCCTGTACGAGCTGCTTACCGGCGCGGTCCCGTTCGAAGGCGAGACAGCGGTGGCAATTGCCTTCAAGCAGGTCTCAGCCGAGCCGCGCCCGCCCAGCGAGCTCAACCCGTCGCTACCACCGTCGCTGGATGCCGTCGTGCTGCGCGCGCTGGCAAAGGATCCGGCACAGCGCTACGCCGACGCCGACGAGCTGATCGCGGCACTTCAGCACGAGCGTGAGGCGCTGCCGGCACTCGCCGGTGCACCGGCGGCCAGCGCCCAGGACGCCCACGTCTACCACGCCCCACCTCCCTCGCACCCGAGCACCGGCTCGCTGCTGCTGGCACCCGCCGGCGCCGGACAGTACGAGCTGGAGAATGGGCAGCCTCCAGACGAGCGCCGACGGCGACGACGCGCCATGCTGTGGGCGCTGGCGATCGTCCTCGTCGTCGCCGCAGTGGTGCTGGCACTGCTGCTGACACAGCCGAGCAAGTCGGTCAGCGTGCCCGACGTCACCGGGCAGAGCGAACAGACCGCGGGAGCGGCACTGCGCAGCGCCGGGCTGAACCCCGAGCCGTCGCTCGCATCGAGCACGAAGGTCGCCAGCGGCCTGGTGATCAGGCAGTCTCCCGTCGCCGGCAGCGTAGTGAAGAAGGGCGGCTCGGTGAAGATCGTCGTCTCGGGCGGCCCGGCGAGCAAGTCGCTGATGAACGTTGCAGGACTGACCGCCGCCAAGGCGGCGGCCAAGCTGCGCAAGGCGGGCTTCAAGACAACGACGAAGACCGAGTCCAGCACGACGGTGCAAGACGGACAGGTGATCGGCACAGAACCGCCCGCGGAAACCGAGGTGCAGGAAGGCCACCTGATCACCCTGCTCCTCTCCAGCGGACCAGCGCCCATCCGTGTTGCCGATGTGGTGGGCCAGTCGCTGGAAGCGGCTGAAGCCACGCTGACAAACGCCGAACTGGCGGTGGGCACCGTCTCCAAGCGGGTCTCGAGCACGCAGACCCCAGGCACGGTTCTCGCCCAGTCTCCCGCCGCCGGTGGCTCCGTGCATGCCGGCGACAAGGTCAATTTGACTGTCGCGCAGGCGCCCAAGGAAGTCGAAATCCCCAACGTCGTCGGTGCGGCCGAAGCGGCGGCTGCGGCTGCGCTCAAGCACGCCGGCTTCAAGGCCAAGTCAGAACCGCATGCGACCAGCGAACAATCACAGGTGGGTGTGGTGCTGGAACAGAGCCCTGTCGCAGGTGGGCACGCCCGCAAGGGCACGACGGTGACGATCGCCGTTGGCACGCTCACGCCGACGACCACGTCCACGACGACCACGCCGACGACCACGACCACCACCACGCCGCCGGCTGCAACGCCACCTGCCGAATGAGCGCCGGCATCGATACGCGGGACCCCGAGCCGGGGGCACCGCTCACGGTCGCGGTCCTAGCCGGCGGGCGCTCATCCGAGCACGACGTTTCGCTGTCCTCCGGTGCCGCCGTGCGCGAGGGGTTGCTCACTGCCGGGCATGAGGTCATCTCGGTGGAGCTCGGGCGCGACGGCGTCTGGCGTCGCGACGGACAACCCCTGAGCGTCACCCCGGGAGGCGGACTGCTCGGGGTCGATGTTGCTTTCCCGGTGCTTCATGGCCCATTCGGTGAGGATGGGACGGTGCAAGGGCTGCTGGAGACGCTCGACGTGGCCTACGTCGGAGCCGGTGTGGCCGCTTCGGCGGTATGCCTGGACAAGGTGCTGTTCAAGGAGCTGATGTCGGCGATCGGCGTTCCCCAGGTGAACTACGTCGGGGTGCGGGTCGAGCGCTTCGACCGTGCGCGCGCTCAGGTACTCGACGAGGTGAGAGAGCTGGGATTACCGGTGTTCGTCAAGCCGGCGCACCTGGGCTCCTCGGTCGGCATCGTCAAGGTCGACGCCGAGGATGAGCTCCAGGACGCCCTGCGGGGGGCCTTCGACCACGACGGCCTGGTGATCGTCGAGGCGATGGCGCGTGGTGTCGAGGTGGAGTGCGGGGTGCTGGGCCTGCCGGACGGCAGCGCTGAGGAGGCGCTCGCATCCGAGCCGGGGGAGATCGTGTTCGCCGGCGAGTTCTACGACTACGGAGCCAAGTACACGCCGGGCGCCATGGAGTTGAAGATCCCGGCGCGGATCTCCGCGAGCGCCACCAAACAGGTCAGACAGCTCGCCGTCACGGCATTTCTGGCGGCCGGCTGCGACGGTCTGGCGCGAGTCGACTTCTTCGTCGACGGCGAGCATGTGCTGGTCAACGAGCTCAACACGATGCCCGGCTTCACACCGACGAGCGTCTACGCCAAGCTGCTTGCAAGCTCCGGCGTGCCCTATCCGCGCCTGCTCGACCGCCTCTGCCGGTTGGCGCAAGCGCGCCACGAGCGCCGGCGCGCATACAGCTACTGACCGGCGAGCAGGGCTACTTGAACAGCGTCAGCTCGGCGATCGTCGCCGACTGCATGCCGGGCGGCAGCGTGGTCAGCCACACCAGGTAGTAGCGGTGCGCGCGCCCGGCGAGCGTCAGCGGCACGCGTTCACCGTTGTGAACGTAGGAGCTCGTACCCACCGGTCCTTGCCAGCCGCGCGCACTCAGCGGCGTCGAGTTGCCGTACGGGAGGGCCAGCTTGATGTGGTCGGCGACATACACCTGCACGGCGAAGCCGGGGCTGGGCGTCTGGATCTCGATCGCCTTTGCCAGCACCCCGGGGGCCGCGTCGAGGTAGATCCCGAGGCCGACGCCGCCCGACTTCTTGAGCGTGTCGTCGTAGTACTGCTCGGTGCTCCAGGTGGTGTTGGGGTCCCCGTCGATCACGTTGCCGATCAGGTCACGGTTTTCTGGGCCGGTACCGAACGGGTTGTAGTCGTGCGCGGCCGCCTGCCCCAGCTGCACCGGTTCCAGGCCGGTGTGCGAGGGGACGCCTGCTGCGACGCCCGTGCCGCGGTGCGCTTTCCCGGCGATCACCACGATCGCGATCGCGACGATCGCGATCAGCAGTGCGAGCGAGAGCACCCAGCGCGCCGGATTGCGCATCCGCAGCGGCAACCGGCGCCGCGCGCGGCCGGGGAGCGTGCGCAGCACCGTCGTCACCTCGCCTGTTGCCTGTCCCGCGCGTGAGGCCTCGATCGCCAGCACCTCCTCGAGGTCGGCGACCATGCTCGCGGCGTCCCGGTAGCGGCGCGTCAGGTCCTTGGAGACCGCGCGGTCGACGACCGCGGCGGTGGCTGCCGAGAGCTCCGGGCGCAGACGCTGCACGTCAGGGACGTCCTCGCGCACATGCTTCATCGCCACCGCCACCGGCGAGCTGCCGTGGTAGGGGACGTCGCCTGTCAGCATCTCGAACAGGACGACGCCCAGCGAGTACAGGTCCGACTGACCGGTGACCGCCTGTCCCAGCGCCTGCTCGGGCGACACGTAGTCTGTGGTGCCGAGCACGCGCCCGGCCATCGTCAGCCCTTCCTCGGTGAGCGTCCGCGCGATCCCAAAGTCGGTGATCTTGGCGCCACCTTCCTCACTGATCAGCACGTTGTGCGGCTTGACGTCGCGATGCACGATCTGGCGTTCGTGGGCGGCGCCGAGCGCGCGCGCGATCTCGATCGCGTAGGCGATCGCCTGCGGAATCTCGAGCCGACCCTCGCGACGGATGACGTCCTTGAGCGTCTCACCATCCACGTACTCCAAGACGATGTAGGGCGTGCTCCTGGCCTCTCCCGCGTGCGCACCATCGGGCGAGGACTCCTCGCCGGCGTCGATCACGGTGACCACGTGCGGGTGGTTCAGCTGTGCCACCGAGCGCGCCTCGCGACGGAAGCGCTCGAGCTGGTCGGTGTCGGCCGCGGTCTCGCGATGCATCAGCTTGATCGCCACCGCTCGCTCCAGCACCACGTCAAACGCGCGGTAGACCGTCGACATGCCGCCTCGCCCGATCTCCGCATCGAGCCGGTAGCGTCCGCCGATTACGGTTCCGAGAACGGGCATCCGCCTCTATTGTGCGCGCACGCGCGAGATGACCAGCGCAGCGAGTAGGCAGCGGTAGAGCGAGTACGCCAGCAGCGAGCGCCCACCCCGCATTCCGCCGCGCAGCAGCTGGGCGCTCGCCAGCGTGGACAGGAACGCGGCGCCCGCACCAGTCGCCAGCGCTGCGCGCTGATCGCGCCGGCGGACGCTGGGGCGTAGGCGCACGCCCTTGAGCATCCCCGCCCCGAAGATCACCGGTAGCCCCACCTGCCACGACAGCGACTGCGAGGCGCCTCTGCCGAACCCGCGGCTGCGCGCGACGCTCAGCGTTGCGCCGTTGCGCGACACACCGGGGATCAACGCGCTGGCCTGGGCAAGCCCCAGTGCGAGCCCGTCGCGTGCGGTGGCATCCGTGGCTGCCCTCGCAGTGTGCCCGCTGTCTTCGCGTGCGTGCTGGTGATGGTCGGCGAGCGCCATTGCCACGGACCCTGCGAGCAGGCCGGCGGCGATCGAGCGCGGGCCGCCGAGGCGCTGCTCGATCGGGCTCTCCAGCAGTGAGCCGGCCAGCGCCGATGGCGCCAGCGCCAGCGCCATCACCCCCAAGGTGCGGCGGTCGCTGCGCCTGGCATCGGCGAGCAACTCCCGGCGCATGCCAATCACCAGCGCGATCCCAGCCCCAGCGTGCAGGGCGACCTCGAAGGACTTGCGTAGCTCGCCATCCAGCTGCGCGTACGGCCAGCCGGCCAGCCACGGAATCAGCGTCGTATGGGCTGAGGAGGAGACCGGAAGCAGCTCGGCGGGGCCGTGCAGCAGGCCGAGCGCCAGGGCATGGCGGAGCGGGAGTGCGCCGTCAGCCGGCCGCATCGGTCGCCGGCCGGCGGCGCCCTCGACGCCTACGCACGATCGCGTAGGCCAGACCCATGACCACCACCACGACGATCGCGTAGTCGACGTACTCAAACGCCTTGCGCACGCTCGTCCAGTCGCCGCCGAGCGCATGCCCGGCCACCGCCAGGCCGATCACCCACGGGAGCGTGCCGATCAGCGAGAACACCGTGAAGCGCCCCAGTGGCATCCTGGCGATACCGGCGGGCAGCGACACGAACGCCCTGACCAGCGGGATCAGGCGTCCGAACAGCACCACCGACTCGCCGTAGCGCTGAAACCAGCGGTCCGCCCGGTCGATCTGCGCCGGTCCCATGTGGACCTTCCCGCCATGGCGTTCAAACAGCTCCAGGCGCCCGCCGCGCCCCACCGCATAGGCCACCCACGACCCGACCATCGTGCCGAGCAGGCCCGCCAGCACGACACCGACGAGCGTCATGTGGTGATGGGATGCGCTCTGACCGGGATCGGCGACGGCGAAGCCCGCGAACAGCATCACCACCTCCGAGGGGATCGGGATGCACGCGCTGGCGATGGCCATCAGTACGAAGATCCCCGGCAGCCCCCCGTCGCGGACGAGGTGCGAGGTTTCGTTGACGACGGTTTCGGATATCGCGGCCAGCAAGAGCACGGCCGGGCAACGATACCGGCGATCCGCCGCGGCGGCCTGCACTCGTCCTCGCGCGCCGCCGACGCCACGCCGCGCGCGCCTGCCACGGTCACGACCGTTACCGTCCCTCGCCATGCGCGTCTGGATCGACCTGACGAACAGCCCGCACGTGCTGGTCATGCGTCCTGTGATCGAGCGTCTGCAGGCGGACGGCCACGACGTGCGTGTGACCGCGCGTGACTTTGCCCAGACGATCGAGCTGTGCCGGCGCTTTGGCATCGCGCACACGGCGATCGGCCACCATCGCGGCGAGCGGCTCGCGGCCAAGGCCGCCGGCTTGGCCTCGCGCTCGGCGGCGCTGGCGCGCTGGGCTCGCGCCGAGTCCCGCGCAGGGGCCGGCGGAGGCTTCGACGTTGCCCTGGGGCACGGCTCGAACGATGTCAGCGTCGCCGCGGCGCTGCTGCGGATCCCGAGCGCAACGATGTTCGACTACGAGTGGGCCACCGTCCAGCACAACGTCAACTGCAGGCTGGCCCGTTCGGTTGTCGTGCCGGAGGCGATCCCGCCGGCGCGGCTGGAGCGCTACGGGGCGAAGGGCAAGCTACACAGGTACGAGGGACTCAAGGAGGAGTACTACCTGGCCGACTTCGAGCCCGACCCGGCGGTCCTGGAGGAGCTGGCGCTCGATCCGAGCCGGCCGATCGTGGTCGTACGCACGCCGCCGGAGGTGTCGCTGTACCACCGCTTCGAGAACGACCTGTTCGCGCAGGTGCTGGCGAGGCTGCAGACGGCGGTGAGCGAGCACGGCACCCAGCCGGTGGTGCTCCCGCGCGTCGCCGCCCAGCGTGCCCAGCTGCGAGGGGTCCCCGGCTTCGTGGTGCCCGAACGGGCCGTCGACGCACAGTCGCTGATCGCCTACGCGGACCTTGTGATCTCGGCCGGCGGCACGATGAATCGCGAGGCGGTTGCGCTGGGCACGCCCGTCTACACAACCTTTCAAGGGCGTCTCGGCGCGGTCGACGAACGACTCATCGACGAACGGCGCCTGCGCATGCTCGCCGGCGCCGAGGACCTGGACCTGGGCAAGCGCCTGCACGCAAACGTGGCCCCCCGTGTGCGTCGGGACCCCCGTGTGCTCGTTGAGCTGCTGCTGTCCGCTGTCTCCCACTGCGCTACGACGGTGCCGCCTGGGACGCCGGAGTCGGGGTAGGCCCTTACAATCTGCGCAATGCGCCGACGGATCCGCTCGGCGGCCCTACCCCTCCACCGGCACTCGCTGCCGCAGCTTGCAGTGGACGGGGCGCTGGTCGCGCTCGCATACTACCTCGCCTTCCAGCTGCGCTTCGACAGCGGCCCGCCGGTTCAGTACGCGCACCTGCGCGAAGACACAATCTGGTGGGTATTGGCGGGAAGCCTGCCGGTGCTGGTGCTCTCGCGCGTCTACCAGCGCCGCTGGCGCTACGCCGGCCAGCGCGACTACGAGGCGGTCGTCCGTGCCCTGGTCGTGATCGTGTTCGTGACCGTCGTGGCGATCGAGGTGCTGCGTCCCGTCTACCGCTACCCCGACCGCAACACCGTCGCCGTGGCGCTCCCCAACGGCGTGATCGTGCTGTTCGCGCTGCTGTCGCTGGTGTTCCTCGTGGGTGTACGCGCGATCGCCCGCAGCATCTACGAGCGACGCCCGCTGGCCGCGTTTCGCGGCCGCAAGAGCGAGCGCACGATCCTGATCGCCGGCGCCGGGGAGGGAGGGCGCATGGTCGTGCGCGAGATCCTGCGCAATCGCGAGCTGGGGCTACTGCCCGTCGGCTTCCTCGACGACGACCCACTGAAGCTGCGCCTGCGCATCGACGGCGTGCGCGTGCGCGGCAACACCGAAGACGATCTCCCGCGCATTCTCGACGAGGCCGAGCCCGACGAAGTGATCATCGCGATCCCCTCAGCGCCGGGCTCCACGCGTGCGCGCATCGTGCGCGAGTGCCGTGCGCGAGGCATACCGGTGCGGACACTGCCGACGGTGTTCGAGCTGCTGCAGACACGCGGCGCGCTCGCCAGGCAGATGCGCGAGGTACGGGTCGAGGACGTGCTCGGTCGTGAGCCCGTGCACATGGAGCTCGAGCGTGTTGGTGCATATCTGGCCGGCGAGACGGTGCTCGTGACCGGTGCCGGTGGCTCGATCGGCTCGGAGCTGTGCCGGCAGATCGCGCGTGTGGAGCCCCACCGGATCGTGCTGCTGGACCACGCCGAGGACAACCTCTTCTCGATTCAGCGCGAGCTCGAGGACGAGCGCCACGTGCCGCCGTCGATGCTCGCCGCCGTGCTCGCCGACTGCAAGGAGGAGGAGCGCATGCGCGAGGTCTTCCAAGAGCACCGGCCCACGATCGTGTTCCACGCTGCCGCCTACAAGCACGTCGGCCTGATGGAGGCCAACCCGGTCGAGGCCGTGCGCAACAACGCGATCGGCACGCAGGTCGTCGCTCACATCGCCGGTGAGTCCGGTGTCGCGCGCTTCGTGCTGGTGTCCACCGACAAGGCAGTCGAGCCCGCGACCGTCATGGGCGCCTCCAAGGCGCTGGCGGAGTTCGCGCTGGAGGCGGCAGACGCGCGCTGGGCAGGAACTCGCTACAACGCCGTGCGCTTCGGCAACGTGCTCGGATCCTCCGGCAGCGTCGTGCCGATCTTCCGGCGCCAGATCGAACGCGGCGGTCCTGTGACCGTCACCGACGAGCGCATGACCCGCTATTTCATGACGATTCCCGAGGCCGTGCAGCTGATTATCCGCTCGGGGTCGCTGGCCTCCGATCCCGCTTCTATGCAGCAGCGCGGCGCTGCCGTATTCGTGCTGGACATGGGCGACCCGGTACGCATCGTCGAGCTCGCTCGCGCGATGATCGATCTCTCGGGCCTGGATCCCGACCGCGACATCGACGTCGAGATCGTCGGCCGCCGGCCCGGCGAGAAGCTGCACGAGGAGCTCTTCAACAGCTACGAGCGCTCGCGGGCGACCGATGCAGAGAAGATCCTGCTGGCCGAGCGCGAGCCGCTGGCGGTGGAGGCGGTGGACTCGATGTTCGCCGAGATCGGCCTGCTGGTGCTCGAGGGCGATGCTGCCGGGCTGGCGGCGAAGGTCTCCGAGCTGGCCGCCGCACGCCGCAGCGCACCGCCCGAGCGCCCGGACGCGGACGGCGGAGGCAGGGCCGAGGCTCCCGGCGCGGACACGGCCAACGCCGGCGGGGAGTCGGCCGCCCGGCGCGATTCGCCTGCTCCCCTCGTACACTCCCCGCATTCATGACCGCTCTGCCGCTGGCGCTCTCGCTTTCGAGCACGTTCACCAAGATCGGCGCAGTCGCCGCGTTTGCAGCGCTGCTCGGCATAGCTGTGCTGTCGCTGCTCGTCTTCTCCCAGGCGCGCGAGCTCAAGCGCCTGCGTGAGTGGGCCGGACGCGCGCCCGGAGCGCGCCGCGGACCTCGAGCAACGCGTCAGCAACGCCGCCGCTTCGCGTGTACAGCAGGTGCATCCCGCCGCACAGGCTGCGCCGATCCAAGCCCGCGCCGCAGCCGCCGGCAGTGCCGGTCCCGGCAACGCGTATCGTCGGCACGCCCGTACCCGCAGCTGCTCCAGCCGGCCAGCCGCAGAACGCAGGCGGAGCGCCGGCGCCACCCACATCGGCTGCGCCCGGTGTGCCTCTGCCGACGCCGCTGCGCCCGGGCACGTCGCTCAGCCGGTGCCCGGCCGCGCCTGCCAGCCGACAGTACCCACTCCCGGCGCGCCGCCGTCTGCGATGCCTACGCCGCCGGCTCCCGCGCCGCCGGGCCAGAGCGCTCCACCGGCGCATCCGGGCGTGCCCGCTCCTGCGGTGCCGCCGCACGCCCAGCCTTCCGCACCTACCGTCGGCTCGCCCGCCTCGGCAGCCGGCGCAGCACAGAGCCGCTCTGCCGCCGGCACCCAGCCGCCCCCCGCTGCCGCCGATCCACGGCCTCCCGCTCCGGCAACGGCGGCCGGCACCGCGGCAGCAGCCCCCCGGGCGCCGAGCCCGCCGGCGACGCAAACGCCGGCGACATCGCAACCCGCGGAGGCCTCGCCCGCCCAGCCGGCGGCGAGGCGCCCACCCGCCCCTGCCCCCACCGGTGCTGTCCGACGCACGGATCCGCGAGCACCGATCCTGGCTGAAGCACGTCGATCCACGTACACAGCCAAGCGCTCGTCGCGCCGGACGATCATGCTCGTCGTCGGCGGGCTGGTAGTCCTGGCGGCGGTGGTCGTGGCGGCCGTTACCGTGTTTGGCGGGTCCTCCTCTGGAGGCAAAGCTGCCACGTCCGCGTCAAGCACCACGACGCACGGCGTAGCCGCGCAGCCCAAGCGCACGCACAAGGCCGCTCCGAAGCCAGCTGGGAAAACGCCGACGCTGAGCCCTGCGGAAACGACTGTGGCGGTGCTGAACGCAACCGAAACGGAAGGCCTCGCCCACCGCACGGCCAGCGCGCTGCAACAGAACGGCTATTCGCAGGCTGCGGCGCTCAACGGGAAACCACCTGGCTCAGGCCAGGTCAGCGTCGTCGAGTACGCCGGCGGCCACCAGGCCGAAGCTGAAGGCGTCGCGCAGTCGGCGTCCGTCTCGCACGTCGAGCCGATGGAAGCGGCCGTCGCCGCGCTCGCGAACTCCGCGAACGTCGTCCTGATCGTGGGCGCCGACAAGGTCACGCAGAGCCCATAGCCGGCTTCCTGGATATCCCCGCGCGCTCGAGCAAGCCGCGCGAGCACGGCATCACCCACGTGATCGACAGGGGCCTGTCGGTCGCCGAGGTCGATGGTCTGCTGGAGGTCGCCGGCGACAGCGTCGACGTGGTCAAGCTCGGCTGGGGCACGGCCGTCGTCACAGCGAACCTCAAGCCAAAGCTGGAGCGCTTCGCGATGCACGGGATCCCGGTCGTGCTCGGCGGCACGCTGACCGAGATCGCGATCCGCCAGGGGCGCGTCGACGGCCTGATCGCCTGGCTACGAGAGCTGGGCCTGCGTCACGTGGAGATCTCCGACGGCACGATCACGCTGGAGGCCGACGTCAAGCGCGAGCTGATCGAAAAGCTCTCACGCGAGTTCACCGTGCTCGCGGAGGTCGGCAGCAAGGACACCGACTTCATCATGGCCCCCTACATCTGGGTCGAGCAGATCGAACGCGATCTGGCGGCCGGCGCGTGGAAGGTGATCGCCGAGGCGCGCGAGTCCGGCACCGCGGGGATCTACCGTGCCAACGGCGAAGTACGGACGGGGCTGATCGACGAGATAGCGCATGCGATCGATCCCGAGCGGATGATCTTCGACGCGCCGCTGCAACGCCAGCAGGTATGGCTGCTGAAGCGCTTCGGCACGGAGTGCAACCTCGGCAACATCGCGCCCGCCGACGTGCTCTCGCTGGAGACGCTGCGACTGGGGCTACGCTCGGACACGGTCGAGCGGTTCGCGCTGGGCGGCGAGGATTGAGCGACGCCACCGCCGGGGTGGATGACAGCTCGGCTGCCGCCAGGGCTTCGGCGCCCGGCACCGATCCCCTCGCGCGGGTGGTGTTCGTGCTCGTCGTCCTCGCCTGCTTCGCGGCGTTCCTGATCACCCAGCGGCTGAAGCACACCCCGACAGCGGTGCAGGAATTCGAGCTGACGCCGTTCTTCTCGCCATACCCGACGGGGCACGTCAAACAGGCGGGGATCTCGTTCAAGCTCGCCACCGCAGACGACGTCACGGTCTCGATCATCGCCGCCGACGGCAACACCGTCGCGACGCTCGTACGCGGACACCCGGTGGCGCGCTACAAAAAGTTCTCGCTGCGCTGGAACGGGCACAGGGGCACCGCGCGCCGCTTCAACACGCTGAGTACCCCCAGGGGCCTGACGATCCTGGTGCCCGAGCCGGATGGTGCGATCGCCCGCGCGGGCGAATATCGCGTGCGCGTGGCCCTGCACGGGCATAGCCCGGTGCTCTCGCCCCTGAGCGTCACGTTGGTGGCGCCGTGAGCGCTCCGGTGCTGATCCTCGCGACGAAGCTGCCAAGTGCTGGCACGATCGTGGCAGGCACCGTCGTGGCGCTGGTGGCGATCGCGCTGCTCGTCGTGCTGATGCGCCGCTATCGCGACGCGTTTGCGCTACTGGCCGTCTTCACGCTCCCGTTCCGGGTGCCGATCTCGACCGGCGGCAGAACCGTGAACCTGCTGGTCCCGCTGTACCTGGTCGTCGCCGCCGGCACGCTCGTGTACCTGCTGCCACTGCTGCTCGGCCGTCGCAGCGCCGATGGCGATTCCGATGGCGATGGCGACGCCAACGACGATGGGGTCGCGGGCATCCCGGCGGCGGGCGGGGGCGACTCGCTGACGCGGCTGCGCTCGTGGGTCTCGCCGCGGGGCGTCGAATGGCTGCTGCTGGCAACTGTCTGCCTGTACGCGCTGCAGACGCTCTACTCCGACGACCGCACCAAGGCGGCCGAGAACCTTGCGTTCTTCTATGTGCCGTTCGCGCTGCTGTTCCTGATCCTGCGCGACGTGCGCTGGACGCGCGAGCTGCTGCTGCGCTGCCTCGGCGTGGCCGTCGCGCTGGCGATCGTGTTCGCGGGGGTGGGCTTCGTCGAGTACTACCGCAAGGCGCTGTTCCTGAACCCGAAGGTGGTTGCGGCCGACCAGTACGACAACTACTTCCGCGTCAACTCGGTGTTCTTCGACCCGAGCATCTACGGTCGTTTCCTCGCGCTGGTGATGATCGCCGTCACGACCGTCGTGCTCGCCGACCGGCGAGCGGCGCAAGACACCGTGGCGCTGCTGCGCAGGCACCGCCGCGCTGTGCTCGCCGGGGCGGCGGTGCTCGCGTGGCTGCTGGCGGGGCTGGTCACGAGCTTCTCGCAGTCGAGCATCGCAGCGCTGCTGCTGGGGCTGGCGGTGCTCGCCGCCTGGTGCTGGGGAGTCCGCGCGACCGCATACGTGTCAGTCGCCGTGGTGGTGCTCGCAGGCGTGTTCGTGCTGCTGGCGCCCACCAGCCTGCACTTCGGCCTGAAGGGGTCCAGCGGCTCGGCCAGCAACGCCACCAGCGGTCGCACGACGCTTGTGTCCGGAGGGCTGGAACTGTTTGCCGACAGGCCCCTGGAGGGCTACGGCTCGGGGTCCTTCGAAACGCAGTACAAGCGTCACAACAAGGCGGCGGCTGCCACCACCGAGAACGCCGTGTCCGCTTCGCACACGATCCCCGTGACGGTCGCCGCCGAGCAGGGGATCGTGGGGCTGGCGCTGTATGTGGCGCTGCTGATCGTGGCCTTCTTGGTGCTGTTCGCCGACGCGGGGCGCTCGCCGCCACGGATCGCGATCGCGGCGTGCTTTGCGGCGCTCGTGCTGCACACCTGGACGTACGCGGACTTCCTCGAAGACCCGTTCACGTGGACACTGCTGGCGATCGGCGTCGCGCTCGCCCGCGCGGAGCGTCGCGCCGGCGCCGAGCCGGACCGGCACGACACCGTGCTGGAAGCGAGCGCCCCAGCCAGTAGCTTCTGAGCCGTGCGCGGCTACCTCAAGCGCCTCGTCACGACCGGCGCGGCGTACCAGTTTGGGGACATACTCGCCAAGGGGTTGGCGCTGCTGACTGTGCCGCTGTACACGCGCCACCTCAGCACGGAAGCGTATGGCGCGGCAGAAACACTGCTGACGGCTGTCATCCTCGTGAGCATTCTGCTGCGCGTCGGCGTCGGCGAAGCGTTCATCCGCTTCTACTTCGACGACGACGACGAGGCGCGACGGGCACGGATCGCGCGCACGGCAACGGCAGCCGTCGCCTGGACGACGACGGTTGCCTCGCTGGTGGCCGTCGTGTTCGCCGCGCCGCTATCGCGTCTTGTACTGAACTTCGAAGACCCGTTGCTGCTGGACTGCGCCGTGCTCGGCCTGTGGGCGTTCACCAACCTGGAGATGGTCTACGCGCAGCTCCGGGTCGACGAACGCAAGCGCACCTACGTTTACGCGTCGGGCGTCAACGTGGCGATGACGGTCGTGTTCACCGTGCTCCTGGTCGTGTTCGCCGACCAGGGCGCGCGTGGCCTGCTGCTCGGCAACTTCGGCGCCTCGGCGGTCGTGGTGCTGGGTCTGTGGTGGGTGCTGCGCGGGCGCGTGTCGCTGCGCGTGCGCTTCGCGGACCTGGGCGCGATGCTGCGCTTTGGCCTGCCAACGGTGCCGGCTGACGCCAGCGTGTACGCGCTGCAGGTCGCCGATCGGCTGTACCTGTACCGAGACTTCTCGCGTTCGGCGGCCGGCGACTACGCGATCGCGATCAAACTCGCCACGGTCGTGTTCGTCGCCGTGCGCGGCTTCCAGTACGCGTGGCCGCCTCTGGCGTACTCGATCGAGAGCGACGAGGAGGCCGGGCGTCTGTACGCGCTCGTCACCACCTACTACGCGCTGGCAACCGGTGTGGTCGTGTGCGCGGTGGAGCTGCTTGGGCGTTGGATGGTGCGGTTGCTCGCCACCCCGCAGTACTTCGACGCCTACCGCGCGCTGCCGTGGCTGGCGCTCGGCTGGACGCTGTACGGCCTGTACCTCGTGTTCGTCGCGATCTCCGCGCGCGCACGCGTCACCTCACGCAACTTCCCCGCCGCCGCCGTCGGTCTCGCGGTCAACGTGGCGCTCCTGCTCGTGCTCGTCCCGGACAGCGGCGCCGGCCTGGGCATCGCCGGCGCCGGTATCGCGCTTTGCGGTGCCTACGCGGCGATGCTCGGGGTCATGTACCTGCTCACGCGCGACCTGTTCAAGGTCGGCTTCGAATGGCGGCGCCTGGCGCAGCTGGCGGCGATCCTCGTGGGTGTGGCCGTCTCCGGCGAGCTGCTGCTGCCCAGTCACGGTCTGGCCGGCCTGGCCCTGCGCATCCTCTGGCTGGTCCTGGTCCCCGCTCTGCTCCTGCTCACGCGCTTCTTTCATCCGCACGAGCGCGCCCAGGCCAAGACGCTCGTGCTCGACGCCCACCGCCGCGTCCGCGCCTTTCGCGCCGGCCACGGCGATGTCGAGGCATACGCCGAGGACCCCTTCCGCGACATCTGACGGGCGTGGGCACGGCGCGGAGCGGCGTGCTCCCCCTCCGGGGACGATGCGGTCGCTCGTGTGCAGAGCACACTTCGCTTCCTGCGTCCTTGCTCCGCTTGGCCCACGCCCGTCAGAGCGCGCAATTCATCTTCCGCGCGGCGTCCTCGGTCGCGGGTGTGTCTAGTCAGTGATCCTTGGCTCAAGAAAGCGATATTTGCGTCCGATGTGTGCCTTGTCGTGCCTGAACTGACTGTCAAGACACCCCGTCGAGCGGGTGCCAAGGAGCGCCAGCGGCGTGCCGAGGCGCTCAACCGTCACCGCGCCGACGCCCGCGTGCACAGCCTGGCGGCGGTCGGCGAGCTCGCGTACCTGCGTGAACAGCTGCGCGTCGCCGCGCGGCTGACGGCGAAGCTGGCGGCCAAGAGCGACATCGAGGAGATGGCGCAGCTGGTCGTGGACGAGCTGCACGAGACGTTCGCCTTCTACCTGGCGGCGATTCAGCGCCTGGACGAGGACGGTGTGCTGCGGCTGATCGCCGGACGTGGGCCGCTGGCCGAGGTGATGACGGAGTTCCTGCTGACCGACCAACTGGTCAGCGAGGGCGTCAACGGCCGCGTCGCCCGCTCCGGGGCGACGGCGCTGGTGGCGGATACGAAGGCTGACCCCGATTACATCGTGCGCGACCCGCAGACGGACCCCGGCTCGGAGCTGGCGGTGGCGATCCTCGTGGACGGCGCCGTGTGGGGCGTGCTGAACATCGAGGCGACCGACGCCGGCGCACTCGGCGAGGCCGACGTCGTGCTGGTCGAGGCGATCGCGGCCAGCTTTGGCGTGGCCGTGCACCGTGCCAGTCTCGTGACAGACCTGGAGAACGCGTTCACGACGGCGCTTGCTGCGCTGACGAGCACGGTCGAGGCGAAGGACGACTACACGGCCTGCCACGGCGAGGATGTGGCCGTGCTTGCGGAGCGGGTTGCGCTGCGGATGTCGCTGTCGAGCGCGCTGGCGCGCGACGTGCGCTACGCGGCGATGCTGCACGACCTCGGCAAGGTTGCCGTCCCCAGCGAGATCCTGCTGAAGCCTGGTCCGCTGACCGACGAGGAGTGGGTGACGATGCGAAGCCACGCTGCGATCGGCGGCGAGCTGGTCGCGCGCATCGACGCGTTCGCGCACCTCGCTCCGGCGGTGCGCGCCAGCCACGAGCGCTGGGACGGCGGCGGCTATCCCGACGGCCTGGCCGGCGAGGAGATCCCGCTGGCGGCACGGATCATCGCCGCTTGTGACACCTACGACGCGATCGTCACAGACCGCCCCTATCGCCCTGCGCGCACGCCGCTCGAGGCATGCGAGGAGCTGGGTAGCGTCGCCGGCACACAGCTCGACGAGAGCGTTGTCGCGGCAGTGATGCAGGAGCTGGACGAGGCACAGGCCGCGTAGCGGCGCTCGGCTCAGGGCGTCCGGTTGTACTGCGCGGCGGCCTCGCGCAGTCCCTCGCCGCGGCTGGGCATCAGCGCGGCCACGACGTGGCGCCAGTAGCGCCTTGGGTCGTGTCCGGGCAGCGCCAAGGCGCCCAGCGCGCGCACGGCGTAGCTCCATGCCGTCAGCCAGCGCACGGCGCGTGCGGCGCCCGGCGAGTGGTGCTTGCGCATGTACAGGTCGCGGCCGCGTGCGAGTTCGACGATCCTGCGCTCCGGCACGGCGCCGGTCGAGAGCTGCTCGTGATGCACGGCAGCTGCCTGCGGCACGTACAGGCTGCGCCAGCCGGCGTCGCGCAGACGGCGGGCGAAGTCGACCTCGTCGGAGTACACGAAGAAGTCGGGGTCCAGGTAGCCGACGTCCGCGGCAGCCTGGCGGCGCACGAGCAGCGCCGAGGACTGGCACCAGTCGACCTCGCGCGTACGTCCGCCGGTGCTCTGCACGGTGTACAGGCGATGCAGCATGAGCGCGCCGGCGAGCGCGGTGGCGACGGTGGGAAAGCGCCATGCACACGCCTGTCCGCGTCCGTCGGGGCGAACCAGCCTGGCGCCGGCGCAGGCTGCGTCCGGGCGATCCTCCAGCGCCTGGTGCAGCGCGAGCGTCGCGCCGGCAGTGAGCTCTGAGTCCTCGTTGAGCAGCAGCGCGTAGCGCCCGCGCGCGCGAGACAGCAGCTCCGAGTCGTTCAGCGCCTTGCCACGGCGCTGCTCCGCGGCGATCGTCTCATCGACCGCCGGGTGTGCGCGGGCGGCCTCCACGGAGCCGTCGCGCGAGCCGTTGTCCAGCACCAGCACCTCGGTGGCGAACGGCACGTCGGCGCGCTCGCGGGCGATCGCGTCGAGCCCACGTAGGAGCAGCTTCCGCTGGGAGGTGTTGACGACGCAGTAGCTCAGCTCGATCTCGGGCACCAGCGGGACCCTACTTTCAACGCCCGGGACGGCGCGAGCGCTGTTACTTGCCGGTGGTGCGGTGCATCGTGCCGCGCGAGTGTCCGCGGCTGCCGCGCCCTGCGGCGGCGCCATCGCCGGACTTGCTGTGGGCCGGCGGCGGCGTGCGGCGGATGAGCATGCGCAGCGGCCGGTCCCCGGGGGCCTCCTGCGTACGCTCGGTCAACGTCCGCGGATGCACCGTGCGGAACACGGGACCGCGGCTGCGGTCGACAACGGCGACCACGACCTTGGTGCGGCTGGGGATGTCGAACACGATCCCGTCGAGCGGCGCCCCGCCGTCGGCGACCGTCACGAGCCCGCCGACGCTGGTCAGCTCCTCCATCGACACAGCGTACTCGTCGCGCATACGCTCTAGCGCGATGCGCGTCCACGTCGTCGACCCATCCGCCTACACGCCACCGTACGACCACGCCCTCTGCGGCGCGCTGGCTGCAGCGGGAGCGGACGTGGAGCTGTACACGAGCCACTTCGCCCACGGGCCCGTCGCTGTGGCGGACGGCTACCGGCGACGTGAGGTCTTCTACCGCGCGGCCGCGCACCTCAGCGCCGCCGGCCCGCGGCGCGCGGTCAAGCTCGCCGAGCATGTCCCCGACATGCTGCGCTACCGCCGCAGTGCTCGCGATGCGGACGTCGTGCACTTCCAGTGGCTGACGGTGCAGCACATCGACGGCCACCTGCTGCCCGCCGGGCACACCGCGGCCGGCGCCAAGCGCCCGCTGGTGCTGAGCGCCCACGACATCCTTCCCCGCGAGGCCCGTCCGGGTCAACGCGAGGCTCAGCGACGGCTGTATGACCGCTTCGACGCTGTGATCGTGCACTCCGAGCACGGCCGCGCGCGCCTGACCGGCGAGCTGGGCGTGGAGGACGGGCGCGTGCACGTGATCGCGCACGGGGCGTTCGAGCATCTCGCCGCCGCCGATGCTTCCGCCGGGGCCGCGCAGGCGCCGTTTCAGACCGACCTCCCGGTGGTCCTGTGCTTTGGCCTGATGCGCCCGTACAAGGGCATCGACCTGCTGCTGGAGGCGTGGCGCGGGATCGAGGGGGCGGAGCTGTGGATCGCGGGCATGCCGCGCATGGACATCTCGCCGCTGCAGGCGATGGCCCCCCCGGGCGTGCGGTTTGTGCCGCGCTTCATCACCGACAGCGAGCTGCCCCCGTACTTCCGCCGTGCCGACCTGGTGGTGTTGCCATACCGCGAGATCGACCAGTCGGGCGTGCTGTTCACGGCGCTTGCGTTCGGCAAGCCGCTGCTGCTGAGCGACGTCGGCGGCTTTCCAGAGGTAGCTGCCACGGGTGCCGCGCGCACGTTCCCGGCGGGCGATGCAGCCGCGCTGCACGACGCGCTGGGCGAGCTGCTGGCTGACCCGGCGGCCCTGTCGCAGCTGACCGAGCGTGCCCGCGCGGCGGCGTCCGGCCCTTACTCGTGGCGCGAGGTGGCAAGGCGCACGCTGGAGCTGTACGAGCTGCTGCTGCGCGAAGGTGCTCGTCGGTGACGCCGGCGCTGGAGATCGTCTTCTGGCTGTCGTGCGCGCTGATCGTGTGGACGCAGGTCGGCTATGCGCTGGCGCTGGCGCTGCTCGCACGCGTGCTGGGCCCACGCGGCGAGTCGCCTCACGACCCCAGCCGGCAGAGCCCGTCGCTGTCGCTGATCGTGGCTGCCCACAACGAGGCGACGGTGATCGCGGCAAAGGTCGCAAACGCGCTGGCGCTCGACTACCCGCGCGATCAGCTGCAGGTGATCGTCGCCTGCGACGGTTGCACCGATGACACTGCCGCCAAGGCCAGGGAGGCCGGTGCGGACCTCGTGCTGGAGCTCCCGCGCGGCGGCAAGATCCGCGCGCAGGACGCAGCCGTGCAGCAGGCGCGCGGCGCGATCGTGGCGTTCTCGGATGCCAACGCGCTGTGGGAGACCGACGCGGCACGAGCGCTGGTGCGTGCGTTTGACGATCCGCGGGTGGGCTACACCTGCGGCCAGGTCCGATTCGTACGCGTCACCGATGGCGATGGCGACGCCGGCGCCCCCAACCAGGAGGGCGTGTACTGGCGCTACGAGCTGGGCGTGCGTGCGCTGGAGTCGCGCCTGTCGTCGATCACGGCAGGCAACGGCGCGATCTATGCCACGCGCCGCGAGGCCTACATCGTGGTGGACCCGATCATGGGGCACGACCTGTCGTTGCCGTTCAACATCGTCAAGCGCGGGATGCGCGCCGTGTACGCCCCAGCAGCGCGCGCCGAGGAGAAGATGGTCCCGTCGCTCGGCGGCGAGTTCGCCCGCAAGCGGCGCATGATGAGCCACACCTGGCCGATCGTCCTGCGCGGCGGCATGCTCTCTCCGCGCGGCTATCCCCCGGGCTATGCGCTGATGATCGTCTCCCATCGCCTGCTGCGCTACGGCACGGCCGCCCTGCACGCCGTCGCGCTGGCAGCCAACATCGCGCTTGTGGCGCTCGCCGCGGGCGGTGCCGGCACACGGATCCTCTACCTGGTCACGCTCGACCTCCAGCTGCTGCTGCTGCTGGCGGCAGCGCTCGCCGGCATGCTGCCCCTACGACCGCTGCTGATCGCCCGCTACTACGTGCTCACCACCGCGTCGCTCGCGGCAGGCTTCTGGGACTGGCTTCGGCACGGGACCGAGGCGACCTGGACAGCGGCGGAGGGCACGCGCTGAGCGCCCGCTGCGAGAATCCCCGCGGTGATCCGCCGTGCCATCGACATCGTCGTCTCAGCGACGGTCCTGCTGGCCAGCTCGCCGCTGCTGGCGCTGGCGGCGCTGGCGATCCGCCTGGAGAGCCCGGGCGATGTGATCTACCGCCAGCGGCGCAGCGGCCTGCACGGCCACGAGTTCGACGTGCTGAAGCTGCGCACGATGGTGGACGGCGCGGAGCACAAAGGCGCGGGCCTGGCGATCAACGAGAACGACTCGCGCATCACGCGGGTGGGCGCTTTGCTGCGGCGCACGTCGCTGGATGAGCTGCCGAACCTGGTGAACGTGCTGCGCGGGGAGATGTCGCTGATCGGGCCGCGTCCGACGCTGCCGGTGCAGGTGGCGCAGTACTCAGAGCGCCAGCGCGGGCGTCTGGCGATCAGGCCCGGCATCACCGGCTGGGCGCAGGTCAACGGCCGCGCGTCGCTGCCGTGGTCGCAGCGGATCGAGCTGGACCTGTTCTACATCGAGCATCGCTCGCCGGCGCTGGACCTGGAGATCCTGCGGCGCACGGTGTCGATGGTGCTGGGCGGCTCGGACCTGTACAAGGGGCCGGCGGGCGGCTGGGAGGGCGAGCTGTGAGCGCACCCGCCGTGCCGCCGCCGGGCCGCCCGGCGATCCTGTTGACGGGCGCGGGCAAGCGCTACGACATCGTCTCCTGCTTTGCGGCGCAGACGTTGACGATCGTCGCCGATCCCTCGCCGCTGGCGCCGGCGCAGTACGCGGCGCACGTGCGCGTGGCGGTGCCGCGGATGGACGATCCCGAGTACGTGCCTGTGCTGGCCGGCCTGTGTGCGCAGCACGGGGTCGGTGCGGTGCTGCCGCTGACGGACCTCGATATAGAGATCCTGGCTCGCGCGCTGGAGGAACAGCGGCTCCCCGCCCTCGTGCCCTCGGCGGAGGTGGCCCGCGCTACGTATGACAAGTACGAGGCCCACCTGCTCCTGCAGCGGCTGGGGCTGCCCTCGCCGCCGACGGTGCTGCCGGATGCGGACCTGGAGGCGCTGGCGTATCCGGTGATGGTCAAGCCCCGGCGTGGCTCGGGCGCACGCTCGATCCACCTGGCGCACGACCCGGTGCAGGCACGCTTCTTCATCGACTACGTGCAGCGGGCACCGGGCGGCACGCGTCCGCAGGGTCTGCCCGGTCCCGAGCCGGTGATGGTGCAGCGCGCGATGGGCGGCGATGAGCTGTCGATCGACTGCCTGGGCGACCGCGACGGGCGCTGCTTGAACGCGATCCCGCGGACGATGCTGGAGTCGCGCGGGGGCGAGTCGATCAAGGGTCAGGTGGTCCACGACGAGGAGCTGATCGAGCTGGGGCGGCGGGTGATGGAGGCGTTGCGCGTGTCGGGTCCGGCGACTATCCAGGTGTTCCGCGATCCGGACGTGGGGCTGGGGATCACCGACGTGAACACGCGTTTCGGCGGCGCCTTCCCGGCGCCGGCGTACGCGGCGCTGCCGGGCCGCAGCTACCCGGAGCTGATCGTGCGGATGGCGGCGGGCGAGCAGGTCGAGCCCCACGTGGGTGAGTTCCACGCGGGCATGACGTTCACCCGCTACTACTGGCAGCTGGAGCTCGACGACGAGCTGCGACCGACGGGACGCGACATCGTGTAGGGCTAGAATTTCAACCTGTGGCCAGCTCGCTAGTCGATTCGCCGCCGCCCCCGACCAGTGGGCAGGCGCCGGAGGTATCCAACGGGACCCCGAGCCCGCCGGATGACGCCTCTTCGCCCCTCGCCGCTCAGCGTGCGTGCGCCAAATGCGGCGCTCCGATGCAGGACGGCCAGGAGTGGTGCCTGCAGTGCGGTGCCGGTGCCCCGGGAAGCCTCGGTACGCCGGCGTGGCGCTCGACCGCTGCGGTACTCACTGCCGCTGTGGTACTCGTGCTCGGAGCTGCGGCGGCTGCGGTGGCGGCACTGAGCAAAGGCACACCGAAGGCCCAGGTCGTGACGACGACGGTTGCGCAGACCACGACGCCGACGGCGACCACACCGGCTGTGACTCCCACCCCGAGCACGCCGGGGGCGGCGGCTAGGACGCCGAAAGCCAAACTGACACTTCCGCAGAGCACCACCAAACCACCGAAGATCCCGCTGACGGCGGTGACACCGAAAGCGGGCGAAAAAGCCGCGGCGACGACGCCGGCAAAGGAACCTAAATCGAGCACACCGACGAGCACCACGCCGTCCTCGACGAGCCCCACAAGCACCACCGGCGAAGCGACGAGTGAAGAATCACAGCAGAGCGCGATCCTGCTGGACACGAACGCGGCGACCACTTACAACCCTTACAACTACCCGGCGGCGTGGTTCGGCGACCCGAGCTTGACGATCGACGGCGATACCTCGACGGCGTGGACGGCGCAGGTCAACCCTGCCACCGCCCCGAAGCTGGCTGAGGGGCTGCTGATCGACCTGAAGGCCAAGCAGAAGGTCGCCGTGCTGCAGCTCGTGACCTCGACACCAGGCATGACCGTGCAGGTCTACGGCGCCAACGGCCACACGGTGCCCTCGTCGATCACCGAGCCTGCCTGGGTTCCGCTGAGCGCGTTCAAGCTCGTCAAGAAGAAGCATGTGCGCCTGAAGCTTCGGGACTCAAAGAAAGCGTTCACGTACATCACCCTGTGGATCAGCAAGGCGCCTGCATCGGCGATGGGCACTGCGGAAGCGCCGGGCCACATCGACATCAACGAAGTGGAACTGTTCCCGCCGAGCTAGGCGTTCGCCGGCTGCGTGGACGGTGCGGCGTGGACGGTGCGGCGTGGAGCGTGCGGCGCCTGCGGCGTGGAACGTGTGGCGTGGAGCGCGTGGAGCGCGTGGCGTGGAACCTGCGGGTGGGCCGGAAGCGAATACGGGTGGCCCGGAAGCGAGTGTCCCGTCAGCAATGCTGTATAGCAATTGCGATACAGCAAATCATCAGCGGCTCGCTGATTTCGCGGCCGCATGACTGGCCGTAGGGCGTTTGGCGGCAGTGCGTTTGGCCGTAGGGCGTTTGGTGGCAGCGGGTTTGGCGGGCGCGGGTTTGGCTGCCCGGCGTTTGCCGGCTGCCGCGCGTCTGCCCGGCCGCCCGGCGGCCTTGCCCCAGACCTCGTCGAGGAACCCTGCGATCTCGCCTGTCAGGCGCTCGGGCTGCAGGCGCAGCTCCATCAGCGAGTTGGCTTCGAGCAGTTTGGCGTTGGGCATCTCCTCGGCGAGCATGCCGGCGTCGGAGAACGGGTGCACAGGGTCGCGGTGGTGGCCGAGTACGAGCGTGGGCGTGGTGAACGTGCGTCGCTCGGCGCGGGGCGGCGCGATGCGCCCGAAGAACAGGCCCTGCAGCAGCGCTCCCCCCGGACCTGGGTCCTGGCGCACGAGATCGAGCACGACGTTGCCGTAGAGCGGCAGCAGGCGGCGCGGTACGGCCGTGGTGGCACGTGCGAGCAGCTTCATGACCGGCTCGCCGAACGTCAGCGCTACGAGTAGCGGCGTGAACGCCAGGGCGCTCCACAGCAGCCCGTTGTCGAGCACCGGCATCTCGATCACCAGCCCACGCAGCCGCTCGGGGTTGTGAGCGGCGATCTCCAGTGCGGCGTTGGCGCCGAGCGAGGTGCCCATGACGACCGCCTGCTCGATCTGCAGGTGGTCCATAAGCGCCACCACCTGCTCGCCGCATGCAGCCATCGAGTAGCGCCACATATCGCGCGGGCGCTCGGATTTGCCGTGCCCCAGCAGGTCGACCGTGATCACACGGTTGCCGCGCGCGGCAAGGTCTTCGGCCAGCGGCCGGTGCATCTCCTGGGAGAGCAGCAGCCCGTGCAGCAGGATCAGCGTGCGCTTGGATGCCGACGCGCTGCGTGCGGTGCGCCCGCGCGCGCCGGTGGGGGTGAGAGCTGCAGGGCCGCCGCCGAACTCGGTGTAGGCGATGCGCTGTTTGTCGAACTCAAAGAACGCCATGTGGCCAGCCTACTACCCACTTGGGCACACGTATAGACGCGCACGACACTCGCCGTCAACCCATTCGGCGGTGTCATAGACGTCGGTGGCGCCCCCGCCGCCGGCGCGCTACTTTGGCTGAGCAGACAACTTTTTCGAGCTATTCGCTGGGAGCAGACCATGGCCAAGCAGCCCCGCATCCTCGCTGGACAGACGGCGCTCATCACGGGCGCGGCACGCGGCATCGGACGCGTGACCGCGGAGGCGCTGGTGGGCCGTGGGATGAGGGTGGCGATCGGCGACGTGGACTTCCAGGCTGCCGGCAAGACAGCAGCTGAGCTCGGCGCAAGCACCGTGGCGCTGGCTCTGGACGTGACCGACCGCGCCTCGTTTACCGCGTTTGTCGAGGAGGCCGAGGCGCAGCTGGGGCCGGCGGACGTGTTGATCAACAACGCCGGCATCATGCCGCTGGGCCCGTTCCTGGAGGAGGACGACGCGACCGCCAGGCGGACGATCGATATCAACGTCCACGGCGTGATCCTGGGGATGAAGCTGGTGCTGCCGGGGATGTTGGCAAGGGGCCACGGTCATGTCGTGAACATCGCCTCACAGGCGGGCAAGTACGGCTTCCCTGGTGGCGCCACCTACTGCGCGAGCAAGGCTGCGGTGATCAACGTCAGCAGGGCGGTGCGCAAGGAACTGCGTGGCAGCGGCGTGGAGCTGTCGATTGTCAGCCCTGTGGCGGTAAACACCGAGCTGGGGCTGGGGCTGGTCGAACCGCGCCAGCGCCAGTTCAGGAAGATCGAGCCGCAGCAGGTCGCCGATGCGATTGTCGAGACGCTGCAGATCCCATCCTTCGACGTTCACGTGCCAAAGACGCTGGCGGTGAGCGAGCGGATCTCTGCGCTGCTGCCGGTGTCCGTCCAGGATGGGCTCTCGCGACTGGCCCGCGCCGACGCGGTGCTCTCGCACGCCGACGGCGCGGCGCGCGCCGGCTATGAGCTTCGCGCCGCTCGCTCCGAGCCGGCGCTGGACGCTGCCCCCGAGCAGGCTCAGATCGCGCAGACGACAAGCGGCTGACGGGGCCGGCGCACGGCGCCTGACCGCTGGTCCGGGCCGGCTGAGCCGCGCGGTGGCCGGGCGCGGTGGCGCCCTTCAGCCGGCGGTCAACCAGTCGGCGATCAGCGTGCCGATCAGCGGCCCCTGGTCCTCCTGCAGGAAGTGGCTGGCATCCTCGATCGTACGCGGCTTCTCACGCCCGATGGACTCGGCGAAACGCTCGGCGGTCGACAGCGGCAGGACAGGGTCGGAGTCGCCCCACAGCATCAGCGTCGGGCGGCGGTCCTCGGCCAAGGCGGCGTGTACCCGCTGGCCGGAGGCTGCTCCGGGGGCGTCGGGTGTGCGCGGGATCAGCAGCGGGAACGCGCGCGCACCGGCCTTGGAGGCGGCATCGGGGTACGGCGCGTCGTAGGCGGCGATCACCTCGTCGCCTGGATCGGTCTTGCAGGCACCGCGCACGAGCATGCCGACGGGCAGGTCCTCGGTGCGGGCGACGAAGTCGCGGAAGGCCACCCAGGCATCGCTCATCTTCTGATGGCCGGTGAACAGCCCCGTGTCGAGGATCACCAGGCGCTCGATGCGCTCTGGGTGCTCGACTGCCAGGCGCAGCCCGATCGGTCCGCCCCAGTCGTGCACGACCACGGTGGCGCCGTGCACGTCGAGGTCCTCGAGCAGCGTGCCGGCCAGCTGGACGTGGCGATCGTATGTGTAGAAGTCGATGTCGCTGGGCTTGTCCGAGCGTCCGAAGCCGGCCAGGTCCGGCGCCAGGCAGCGAAAGCCGGCGTCGCGCACGGGCGGGATCACCTTGCGCCACAAGAACGACCAGGTGGGCTCGCCGTGGAAGAAGATCACGGGCGCCCCGTCGCCCTCGTCGAGGTGTGCCAGGCGCAGGCCGTCGACCTGGCGGTAGTGCGACGCGAAGGGAAAGTCCGGAAGCCCATGCAGCGCCTCCTCTGGCGTGCGAACCACGTCGTTCATCTGCGCCAGCATAACGGTGGCCACATCGGTAGGCTTGTGTCGATGCACACGATGATCCTTCGGTGGCGCCGGTCGTTGCAGGGCACGCACCGAAACGACGGTCAGCCGTCGTGAAGCTGTACGTCTGCTGGGGCACGTTCCCGACGCCGCGCCCGGGTGGGCACCCGTGCGCCAATGCCTACCACGCGCTGAAGGACGCCGGCCACGACCCTGAGGTCGTCAAGTCCTACGGTCTGGGCGTGCTGCCGGGTGTGTTCAATCAGACGCGTGGGCGCCGGGAGGTGCAGGAGCTGACCGGCAAACGCTGGGTCCCCGCGCTGGTATTGGACGACGGGTCGGTGATCGAGGATTCAAGCGCGATCGTCGACTGGGCCAAAGCCCACCCGGCGTAGCTCTGGCGGTAGACGACGATGTCGCGGCTGTCGCGACGCTCTGCCAGCGCGCGCTCCGAGGACGTGTCGGCGAGCGCTGCCACGCGCCCCAAGGCGATCACCAGCCCCGCGCTGAAGCCAATCAGGCAAAGCGCTGAGATGACAACGATGGTCAGCAAGAACCACCCCCTTCTACTCCCTGCGGTCAACTCCCCACGAAGACCCTCGCACACCTCCCGGACAGCCGTCCAGGCCCCTGTGGGCGAAGACTTCGCTAACACCGTAGCTTTCTGCGTCAGAAGGGTTAAATCCTTCGTGGGCGGTGGGCAAAATTCGATAGAAGGGAACGCGCAATGGACGTCATGAGGAGACTCGATGAGCAGCGGAGCGCGATCAACGTGCTCGAGCACCCGTTCTACGAGCGCTGGAGCGCCGGCGCGTTGAGCTCCGGCGAGCTCAGCTGCTACGCGGGGGAGTACCGGCATGCGGTGCAGGCCCTGGCGCTCGCCTCCGAGCAGGCCGCCGAGTCTGCCGGGGAGCCCGAGCGGACCGGTCTGCGGCGTCACGCCGAGGAGGAGGCCGCTCATGTGGCGCTGTGGGAGCAGTTCGAGCGGGCGGTCGACACGCTCCCGGCGAGTGAGTCGGCGCCGTCCGGCGGGCCGTCGCTGGCGGGTACGCAGGCGTGCGCTCAGGCGTGGACGGCCGGCGAGGATCTGCTCGAGCGGCTGGCGGTGCTGTACGCGATCGAGGCCGGCCAGCCGGAGATCTCGACAACCAAGCTGCAGGGGCTTGCCATCCACTATGGCCTCGGCGAGGAGAGCCCTGCGACGGAGTACTTCAGGGTCCACGAGCAGCGCGACGTGGAGCACGCCAGTCAGGCACGCGTTCTGATCGAGCAGCTGATGGAAGCCGTCGAGGACCCGCAGGAGCAGGCGGAGCGGATGGTGCAACGCGCAGGCGATGCGCTGCGCGGCAACTGGCTGCTGCTCGACGGCGTGGAAGCGGCTGCGGCCTAGCGGGAGCCCGGCCGAGGGGCTGTGGGTGGACCCCCGCACAGGCGCCAGGCGAACAGCACGGCAGCCACGGAAGTGGCGAGGTTGAGGCTGGAGACGCCCGGGCGCATGGGAATGGCGATACGTGCCTCAGCGCGAGCGAGTAGCTCGGCGCTGAGGCCGTGACGCTCGGTGCCGAACGCGAGCACGGCGCGATGCGGCAGCTCGCCGGCATCGAGCTGCTCACCATCGGGGTCGAGCGCCAGTAGCGGGCGGTTGAGCGCGCCGAGGTCCTGGAGCTTGTTCAGGCGCGTGACGGGCACGGCGTAGTGCAGGCCGGCGGCGCCGCGCAGCGCGTCGGGGTGCCAAGGGTCGTGACTGCCGGTGCTCAGCACCCCGGCGGCGTCCGCGGCAGCTGCGACGCGTACGCACGCGCCCATGTTGCCCAGATCGCGGGGGTCCTCGAGCAGGACGACCGGCGCATCGCGCTTGTCTGCAAGCACGTCCAGTCGCGTCGACGCGCGGGCGCTGCGCAAGCGCCATCACACCTGTGGACGGCACCAGCGGCGCCAGGCGGTCGAACACGGCCGGATCGATCTCCCGTGCGAGCGCGAGCATCTGGGCGCTGAGGTCGGGCGCCAGCTGGGCTGCAAGGCGCTCGAGCTCTCCGCGGTCGCGGGTGAGCACTTCGAGCACGGTGCCACCAAAGCGCAGGGCATGCTTGAGCGGGTGAAAGCCTTCGAGTACTGCGAGCGCGGGATCGCGTCGCGCGCGCCCGAAGCGCGGAATGAGCGAGCCGTCCTGCACGCGTCGATGATGGCACGCCGAGCCCTCCTGGGCAGGGCATAGAGTGGTGGTTCAGTGAAGCTCGAGGGCATCCACCACATCAGCGCGATCACCGGCGACGCACGCGGCAACGTCGAGTTCTACACGGGCGTGCTCGGTCTGCGAATGGTCAAGCAGACGGTCAACCAGGATGAACCGAACATGTATCACCTGTTCTACGGCGACGAGCAGGGCTCGCCTGGAATGGACCTGACGTTCTTCGAGTACCCGGGGGCGGCACGCGGCATCGCCGGTGCAGGCATGGTCCACCGGATCGTGTGGCGGGTGCCATCGCGGGAATCGCTGGACTTCTGGGAGGAGCGGCTTGCGGCTCACGGCGTCAGGGCGGAGCTGTCGGGCGGCAGCCTGCTGTTCGCCGACCCGGAGGGCTTGGAGCACGAGTTCGTGTGCGTGACCGTCGCGGACACGCCGCTGCGGGCGCAGGCGCCGGAGATTCCCGCCGAGCACGCGCTGCAGGGCTTTGAGGGCGTGCGCGCGTACAGCACTGCGCCGGTGCGCAGCGAGCGGCTGCTTGGTGAGGCGATGGGGTTCACGCGGCGCGAGGGCGAGCACTGGGAGGTGCGTGGGGAGAGCAGGGGCAGCTTCTACGCGTACGACCCGGCACCCCCTGAGATCAACCGCACGCAGGGCGCCGGCACGGTGCACCACGTGGCGTTCGCTGCCGTGATGGAGGACCTTGACGAGTGGCGTACACGGGTGGCGGGAGCGGGTGCGCGCCCGACGCCCGTGATCGACCGCTTCTACTTCAAGTCGGTGTACTTCCTGGAGCCGAGCGGCGTGTTGTTCGAGATCGCGACGATCGGCCCTGGCTTTGCGGTCGACGAGGACCCGAAGCACCTCGGCGAGGGGCTGTCGCTGCCGCCGGCGCTGGAGCCGCTGCGCGCGAAGCTGCAGGGCACGCTGACGCCTTTGCCCTACCCGCCGGCGTGGCGGGCGGGCACGGCTGAGTCTGAGTAGCGCGCCGCTAAGCGGCGGCTTTGCCCAGCCGCCGCTCGCGCGGTGAGCGGCGCGCCAGCACGGCGCCCCAGTCGGCGTCCTCGATCACCGCCGGGCGGGTTCCGTGAACGAAGTCGCGCAGCAGCCGCGCGAGCCCGTCGGGGTCTTCCAGGTGCGGGAAGTGGGCAGCGTCGGGGAGCGTATGGAAGAGGCTGTTGGGGATCGCTTCGTGCGCCAGGCGCCCGTGCACGAGGGGGATCGTGTTGTCGCGCTCGCCCCAGACGATCATCGTGGGCATCGTCTCCAGCAGATACAGGCGGTCGGTGGCGCTGACCCGCTGGCCACGCACGTCGATCACGGAACGAAGCGTCTGCAGGAACGCCTGCTGCGCTTCGGCGTTCTCCAGCGGGCGCAGCGCACGCGCGATCGCCTGCAGGTAGATCCCTGCGGTGATGCCTCGTTGGCGCAAGCGCTGGCCGATCCCGGTCATGCCAGCCACCAGGCGTGGGCGGATGGTCATCGCCAGCAGCCCTGAGAAGCCTGGGAGCGCGGCGGTGCGCAGCATCGGGCTGACCTCGCGTCCGAGGCCACCGCTGGAGATGAGCGCCAGCCGTTCGACACGCTGGGGGAACTGGTAGAAGAACTGCATCGCCACGCCGCCACCGAGCGAGTGCCCGACGATGCTGGCGCGCTCGATCCCGATGGCGCTCATCAGGTCGCGAATGCTGGCTGCGTGTGCTCCCAGCGAGTAGTCGCCCCGTGGCGCGGCGGAGTCGCCGTGACCGATCAGATCGGGCGCGAGCACGGTGTGGTCGCGGGCCAGGTTCATTGCCACCGACTGCCAGTGACTGGAGGAGTTGAGCATGCCGTGGATCAGCACGACGGGAGGGCCGCTGCCGGCGATCCTGTAGACGGCGCGACGCCCGTGCAGCGCGATCTGCCACTCCTCGAACTGCGCCACGGGAGTGGCCACTGGAACAGGGCGTCCCGTGGGCTCTGCTCGATCCCGGTCACCTCCGGCCTGGCTGGATGTCAGCGCGGCACCTCGTCGGCCACAGTAGCAAAGGGCTATGGCGCCACCGGTCGGCGAGGGACACAACGCGCGGTAGGGCCTAGCGGCGGTGAACGTCACGCCACAGCGCGACGTTGCGCCGTCCGGCGCGCAGTGCGCGCCGATGCTGGCGAGCTGTGGGCTCGAGCTGCTCACCACTTGGGTCGCGCCCGTCGTCGAGGTCCGCGACGGCGTCGTCAGGCTCGGCCCACTCGTGCAGGCAGTAGCTCGCCGAGGCCAGCGTCCGGCAGGCCAGTCGCAGGCTCTCGGCGAGCTCGAACCAGGCGTCAGACTGCGCCGGCGGATCGGCATCGAGCAGCGGCGCGGCCTCATCGAGCTGCTCCTGCAAGCCGGCTCGAAAGCGCTCGATCTCCTGTGCTGCCAGCGTACGGGCATTGCGCCAGGCGCGGTGTTGTGGCGACTCGGGAAGCGCCGGTATGCCAGCGGCGCCGATTTCTCGCTCCAGGCGTTGGCGACCGTTGGGTGTGAGCTCCCAGGTGGGCACTCCATGGCTGCGTGAACGCTCGACATAGCCGGCGCTGCACAGCGCCATCAATCGGGAGCGGACGTGTCGCGCGGCAGCGGAGCGCCGCGCGAGGTGGAGGTGTTCGAGGACGGCCCAGATCGGAACCGCCGGACTGGCCTTGCCTCGGTGTCGCGCGGCGCGCTCCACAGCTGCCAGCACGAGCTCGTCGGACGGTGGCTCAGGCGGTGTGGCGTGTGGGTGTTTATGGCTGTCTGGCATCTCGCCTCCTCCAGTAGGACGGCGCCGAGAGCCCGCGTGACGATTCCCTCCGTGTGCCCAGTGAACGCGCCGCGTGCGGCGCTGCGGGACAATCGGTGAGCATCGAGGACGACCGACTCGGTGCCGGGCCCGGGGTGTTGACGCACCGCCGGGCCACTATGTTCGGGACGCTGTCCACGCTAGCTCGCCGGTGCATCTCCAACGGAGGAAACTGGTAGAACGTTTCAGTGTTGGCACAGGTCGGTTGCACGGTGGGCACAAAGTGAGCGCCGGGTGACTGAGCGCCAGGAGCAGACGCCTTATCTGGACGCCCTGTGTGAGTACGCGCAGCGCCGGCCGGCGCGGCTCCATGTGCCTGGACACAAGGGTGGCCCCGGTGCCGACCCAGGTCTGCTGGAGGCGCTGGGCGAGCAGGCGCTGAGCCTGGATGTCCCGGCGTTGACGTACGGCGTTGACTTGGGCGTGGAGCCGACGCCATTCGAACAGGCGCAGCAGCTGGCGGCGGAGGCTTGGGGCGCCGGACGGGCGTGGTTCTTGATCAACGGCGCCTCGCAGGGCAACCTGGCGGCCGGCCTGGCGCTTGCCCATCAGGGCAGCGAGGTCGTGGTCCAGCGCAACGCGCATTCGAGCACGATCGACGCGCTCGTCCTGTCCGGCCTGCGCCCCACGTTCGCGGCGCCGGAGCTGGATGCCGAGCTGGGGATCGCACATTGCCTGACAGCAGAGACACTGCAGCGCGCGCTGGAGGCGACAACGAGCGCGGTGGGCGCGTGGGTCGTCTCGCCTACGTACTTCGGCGCGGTGGCGGATGTCAGGGCGCTGGTGTCGGTCGCCCACGCTCACGGCGTGCCGCTGATCGTGGACGAGGCTTGGGGGGCCCACATGGCCTTCCACGAGGATCTCCCGGAGCACGCGCTGGCGGCCGGGGCGGACCTGGTGATCTCCAGCACGCACAAGATCGTCGGCAGCCTGACCCAGTCGGCGATGCTGCACTTCGGCCGGGACGCCGGTGGGCTGCTGGACGAGGAGGCAGTCGACCGGGCGGTGACGCTGACGGAGTCGACCAGTCCCAACGCGCTGCTTGGCGCCTCGCTGGATGCGGCGCGCCGGCAGGCGGCTGTGCACGGGCGCGAGCTGCTGGCCAACACAATGGCGGCGCTGGTGCTGGCCCGCGCCGAGATCCAGGCGATCGAGGGACTGGACGTGCTCGATGGGCGTCTGGCAGGCCGCCCGGGGGTGTTCGCGTATGACCCGCTGCGACTGACGGTGGATGTGCGCGGCGTGAACGCCAGCGGCTACGAGCTGGCACCGCTGCTACGCGAGATCGGCGACATCAACCTGGAGCTGTACGGGCAGAACGTGCTGGTGGCGGTGTTCGGCATGGGCGAGCGCGGCCTGCCGGAGGCCACACGGCTGGTGGCGGCGCTGCGCACGGCGGTCGAGCGCGTGGGGCTGGACCCGGGCGGCGCCGGGGCGAGCTTCGCGGCGCCCCCGCCATGGGGGGAGCTGGCTATGACCCCGCGCGAGGCCTACCTCGGCGCGCAGGAGGTCGTGGCGGCGGCGCACGCGCCAGGGCGGATCGCGGCGGAGTCGCTGGCGACATATCCGCCGGGGATACCCAACGTGCTCCCGGGTGAGCGCCTGACTGCCGAGACGCTGTCCTACATCCAGCACACGCTGGAGCTGGGCGGAAGCGTGCGCGGCGCCAGCGACCGTCTGCTGCGCACGGTGCGCGTGGTCCTGGAGCAGTAGCGCGACGCCTGCACGGTGCACGTCGCTCTCAGCAGGCTCTCAGTCTTCCGGCTGGCTGCTCCCAGGCTCGGCGGGCAGGGTGTGGTTCATGAACGCAACCTACTTCCACCACCGCAGGGCCGAAGTACCGCTTTCGGCGACCACAACGACCGCGTCCTCGACAGGCGTCGATGCGCCGGCACAGCCAGGCTGGGCTCGCCCGGCGCTGATCGCGCTGCTCCTGTGCACGGCCGCTGCGTACCTGTGGGACCTGAGCGCCTCGGGCTATGCCAACAGCTTCTATGCGGCGGCTGTGCAGGCGGGCACGAAGAGCTGGAAGGCGATGTTCTTCGGTTCGCTGGACTCGTCCAGCTTCATCACGGTGGACAAGCCGCCGGCATCGCTGTGGGTGATGGCGCTGTCCGGGCGGGTCTTCGGCTTCAGCAGCTGGAGCATGCTCGTCCCGCAGGCGCTGGAGGGCGTTGCTGCGGTTGCGCTGCTGCATGCCTCGGTCAAGCGCTGGTTCGGCGCAGGCGCGGGCCTGCTTGCGGGAGCGCTGCTGGCGATCACGCCGGTGGCGGCGCTGATGTTCCGCTTCAACAACCCCGACGCGCTGCTGGTCTGCCTGCTGGTGGCCGGCGCGTACTGCCTGACCCGCGCGCGTGGAGGGGGCGAGCACCCGCTGGGTGGTGGCGGCGGGGACGATGATCGGCTTTGCGTTCCTGGCGAAGATGATGCAGGCGTTCCTGGTGCTGCCGGCGTTCGGGCTGGTGTATGTGGTGGCTGCGCCGACGGGGTTGCGCCGGCGCCTGATGCAGCTGCTGGCGGGCGCCGCGGCGATCGTCGTCAGCGCCGGCTGGTGGGTGGCGATCGTGGCGCTGTGGCCGGCCGGCTCGCGCCCGTTCATCGACGGCTCGCCGGACAACAACATCTTCAACCTGATCGTCGGCTACAACGGCCTCGGCCGGATCTTCGGCGCCAGCGGCCCCGGTGGCGGCGGTGGTGGTGGCGGCGGCGCGAACTTCAGCGGGCCGACCGGCGCGCTGCGGCTGTTCGACAGCGAGATGGGCGCGCAGGCGTCGTGGCTGCTGCCGGCGGCGCTGCTGTCGCTGATCGTCGGCCTGTGGCTGAGCAGGCGCGCGCCGCGCACCGACCGCACGCGCGCAGCGCTGCTGCTGTGGGGCGGCTGGCTTCTGGTCAGCGCCGTCGTGTTCAGCTTCGGCAGCGGCGTGATCCACACCTACTACACGGTGGCTTTGGCACCGGCGATCGCGGCGCCGATTGCAATCGCCGGATCGCTCCTATGGCGTCTGCGTGACACGCCCCTGGCAAGAGTCGTGGCTGCGATGACGGTGGCGATGACGGCGTCGTGGGCGTGGGTGCTGCTGGACCGTACGCCGCAATGGGAATCGTGGATGCGGGTATTGATCCCCGCGAGCGCGGCCATCGCGGTAATCGGTCTGCTGGCGGCGCCTGCGCTGCGCCGGCTCGGACGACGAGCGTCGATCGCCACAGGGGTGCTCGCAGTGGTCGCGTGTCTGGCAGGACCGGCGGCATACGCGGCCCAGACGATCACCACCGGGCACACGGGGTCGATCCCATCGGCAGGCCCGGGCGCGAGCATGGGTGCCGGCGGCCTCGGAGGCGCGCCGGGCGCCAGGGGCGGCTCGGGGCTGCGCGCACGGAGCGCGCTGGGAGCATCCGGTAGTGCTCCGGGGCTGCCGGGAAGCTCGGCAGCCGGTGCTCGACTGCACTCGGCGGCCGGCACTCCACCCTCTGGCGCGCAGCTGTTCGGCTCCTCGGCTGCGCGCGGCGGCTCCTCGGCGTCGCGGAGCGCTGGACGGGGCCTGGTGGGCCCAGGCGGGCTGTCGACTACTGCGCCGGGCGCAGGTGGTGGCGTCGGTGATGGAGGTGTCGGTGGCGCCGGACAGACGGCGGTGAGCAGCGCCCTGAAGAAGGCCCTGGAGAGCGACGCCGGCCGCTACCGCTGGGTGGCGGCGGTGTCAGGCTCTCAGACGGCGGCCTCGCTGGAGCTTGCCACGGGCGGCGAGCCGGTGATGGCGATCGGGGGCTTCAACAATGAGGGAGGGCGCCTGACGCTTGCCCAGTTCGAGCAGTACGTCGATCACGGCGATATCCACTACTACTTCGCCTCCGGTGCCGGCGGAGGCGTCCCAGGCGGCGGTGGGCCGGGCGGCGGCATGGGCTCCTCGAGCATCAGCTCGATCACGAGCTGGGTGGAAGCGCATTTCAAGTCCGTGAAGATCGGTGGACAGACCGTGTACGACCTCACGCAGCCACGCGCGTGAGCGAGCCGACCGAGCCGACCGCCTACGCGTCGGTGTCGACGAGGATGCGTCCGACGCTGTCGGCGACACAGACGGGCTTCTCGACGCCCTCGGCCTCGACGGTGCAACGGGTGACCACCTGGTACCAGCCGCCTCCGACCTCGGAGATGTCCACGATCTGCGAGTAGCAGCGCACCTGCGCGCCGACAACGACAGGAGCGGGCAGGCGCACCTTGTTCCAGCCGTAGTTGACGGCGAGCTTGAAGCCGCTCCATTCGGTCAGCTCTCCGCGTAGCCCATCGATCAGCGACAGCGTCAGGTTCCCATGGGCGATGGTGGTCCCGAACGGGCTCTCAACCTTGGCGCGCTCGACATCGGTGTGGATCCACTGGTGATCGCCGGTGAGGTCGGCGAACTGGTTGACCATCTCCTGCGTGACCTGGCGCCACTGGCTGGGGCCGACGATCTGATCCTTGAGTGCCTCCAGGCCCTCGATCCCGTGGGCGACAGCCTTGGGCATGTTCGCGGTGACAGCCATTGATCTCCTTTTGCTGAACTCGACGCCATCCTAAACAGAGGCGATTCGTCTATGGAGCTAGGGGGACTCGAACCCCCGACCTCCTGGGTGCGATCCAGGCGCTCTCCCAGCTGAGCTATAGCCCCGTATAGGCGGATGTTACGGCCTGGGAAGTGTAGTCGGAGAACAGCTGCCCGCGAGCGCAGTATGGTTTGGAGGCGTCATGGGACTGCTCGACGAAGCCATACGCGAACACTTGGAGCTCAAGCGCCGCGGCGGTGCCGATCCGACGGCGGTGGAGCGCGCCGAGCGTGAGGCGCTGGAACCGGGCTTTGCCGACGAGCAGGAGATCATCGACGGGGACACGGGCGATATGGGCGACCCACTGGAAGCCGCTCCCGTGGAGTCCGCGCCTGTCGCACTCGCGCCCACCGAGGCGCCCGTCGAGGATCATCCAAGCCCAGACGCCACGCTTGCGGACTTCTCCAGCGTCGGGCAGGACACCGCCGAGCTCGACATGCGGGCGGTGCTGGGCGAAGATCTCGACGCGCACGAGCCTGCCTCTCCATTCGGTGCGGTCAGGGACGGCGCGCAGGCGGCGTACGCGGGAGCGGCGCCGGTGGAGGAGGCACTGGAGTACGACGCCGTCGGCGACCCCAGCCGGGAGTCCTCGCCGGAGGGCATCCCTGGCCAGGAGCGACTCTCCTTTGAATAGCTGCACCTCCAGTTGGGATTAGGCAGCGCAATTGGGCTGCTGCCCAAACGAAGCGCGACTATGCAAGCGCGAGCTTCAGGTCTGCTGGGCTTGCCTTCGCCGGCAGCTCCAGCAGCAGCTCGCCCTCCGCTTCGTCGAGAAGCTTGCGGATGTCGATCAGCGTGAGGCCGACCAGATCACCGTTCTCGTCGAAGCTGACGGCGTGGCCCCCGGGCGTCTCGTCGAAGTCGACCGCGCGAGCGGGATCGCCCTGGGCGAGGTAGAGCACGTCCGCGTCGTGGTCGTAGCGGACGCGGTCGAAGATGTAGGGGCCGATATGAACGGTCATGGCTTGCTTCTCCTCGGGAAGACCGTACGGACGCTCCCAATTGAGTCTTCGTCAAAGGCTACTACCACCTTGAGCCACCGGCTGGGTCCCGCGTCTTGAAGGTAGAACCAATCCTGATCGGGGCGAGGATGCTCGATCCGGTGGGTGGGCTCCTCGATTGCCCGCATCACCTCGGCGCGAAACGGCGCCATGTACGGGTGCCCCTCGATGACGTGACTCCAACGCTCCTCGGTCACCAGTCGATCCCGTGGCCGCCTGTCTCTTGGGGCTAGCGACACCAGCCCCTCGGCGGCTCCCGATTGGGCAGCGACAACCACTCGGCATGTTCCGATCTCGTCCTGAGCACTAGCGATGCTGCCCCGGAATCCGCCTGGCAACGCGTATATTGAAGCGTCGTGGGGCCATAGCTCAGCTGGGAGAGCGCCTGCTTTGCAAGCAGGAGGTCACCGGTTCGATCCCGGTTGGCTCCACTGGAGGAAATGCCTGCAAAATGGCGCGTTTGGATCGCAGGTGGTACTCAGATGGTACTCGCTTCTGCCATAGAGTACCGCAGGTGAGTACCACGTCGGGCCTTATGTTGCGGGGGATTGTGGATTTGGCGGTTTGCAGGCAGGAGGTCGCCTTCTCAGGCGAACCCCGATGGACTTCAAGGAGGACAACCACGGGACTACCCAGGATCGAATCGGCTGGACCTGTAGGCTCTTTCGGATGAATCTTCAGGACGAGATCGACACGGCGGCGGCCAACATCCATACCGATGCCTACGCGATGTCGATCGGCGAGATTGTGAACCTCTACAAGGACGACGAGCTGGTCATTCGCCCAGCGTTTCAACGTCTCTTTCGCTGGTCGCCTTATCAAAAGAGCCGCCTAATCGAGTCAATCTTGTTGGGCATCCCAATCCCGTCGATTTTTGTTAGCCAGCGTGACGACGGTGTATGGGAGGTGGTTGACGGCCTTCAGCGTCTGTCGACGATCCTCGAGTTCATGGGTGAGCTTAAGGCTGAAGATGGAACACGACGGGACGCGAGCATCCTTGTGGGTACTGAATATCTCCCGGATCTAGATGAGCGAACCTTCGAAAGCGGCGACAAGCCATTGGATGTGGCTCAACGCATCGTCTTTAAGCGATCGAAGCTCGACATCAAGATCGTAAAGGAGGCCGAGTCGGCGAAGACGAAGTACGATCTCTTTGATCGCTTGAATTCCGGTGGATCGATCCTCTCCGACCAGGAGTTCAGAAACTCGCTGATTGTGATGACCGACCCGAGTTTCATGGACTGGTTGGAGTCCTTGCGGGCAATGCCCGACTTTCAGGCGGCTGTTGCCCCTAGCGAAAAGCAACTGGAGGAGCAATATGACCTAGAGCTGGTGGTGCGCTTCTTTGTATTGCTCAATCGCGATGTCGCAGGCCTTACACAGTTCCGGGACTTGCGTAAGCTGCTCTCGGATTCGATCCTTCTGTATGCCACCGATCCTGCCTTCGATCGACAAGCCCAAGGGCAGCTTTTTAGACAAACATTTACACGCTTGGCACTGTCTCTAAATGGCTCGGCGTTCCGTAGGTACGACGCTGACACCGATCGCTTTCTCGGCAAGTTCTCGGTGAGCGCCTTTGAGGTAGTCACCATAGGTGTCGCTTCAAACATTGATGTCTGGAATGATGCTGACCCGAACGATCTCAAGCGTAAGGTAGCGGCGATCTGGACGGATGCCGACTTTAAGCAGTACGGCGGCGGGGGAATTAACCCTACAACTAGAATTCCACGCACGGTTGGACTTGGCCGACGTATGTTTGCGTCTGTCGACTGAAATTTAGATTCCGGTGGGCCAGCGGGTAACCCGAGAGGTACTGCTAGACGGTCTGGACGCCGATATTGGATGGCGACGCCTTGAGCTTTCGGCTCTCCAGGCCACGCTCAGGAGTGCTAAGGGGCCGGCGAAGGAGACAGCAGCCCGCACTGCGGTCGCCCTTGCCTATGCGCACTGGGAGGGGTACGTGATATCGGCTGGCCGACTTCTTCTCCAGCACGTCATTGATCGGCGCTTGAAGTACGGGGAGCTTTCTGACACATATCTCGCACTGTGTCTTGCCGGAAGACTGGCGCAAGCCGACGCTAGCGTCCGCCGCATTAGACGCCACATCGATGTCATAGTTCTGCTGCGGTCTTCGGAAGATCAAGCGTCCTTCCCGGCGCCAGAGAAGTCGATCCAGGCGGAGGGTAACCTCAAGTCCGAGAAGTTTGACGACATCACTACGCGTCTAGGGCTCAACGCGGAGCCTTTCGAGCTTCACTACAATTGGCTCGACGCGGAACTGTTGCGGCGCCGCAATCATATAGCTCACGGGACCATTGGCTATACGGACGCGGAATTTGGCAGGGACGCGCTCGAAAGGGTCGGCGATCTCCTTGACCGCTTCCGAACTGCAGCGGCGAATGGCGCGGTGCTTGAGGTGTTTCGCCGATAACATGGACGCTGAACTGTGGCGATGAGAATAAGCTGGCTACTCAGCGTTTGTGGACAAGGTTGAGGTCCGACCTATTGCGCGGGACCAAGAGGGTACCCAACTGCGCGGGCGAAATCAGGGTGCGGAGGCGTAGCGGATCGCGACCAGGTGTCCAGCCCGGGTCCAGGCGCTCTCGGAGCGCGAGGGATGGGGTCTGTGTGCGGCTGCTGCGCATGTGTTCGGCGAGTCGTCTTATGCGGTCGGGGTCTTGTCCTTGCTCGCCGAGCTGCTCGCGGGCGAGGTACCAGTCGGTGCCGTGGCGGGCGCGGGTGGCCTCGACGTAGGCGCTCTCCTTGCTGGTGTGCCAGCCGCCGGTGAGGACAACGGAGCGCTCGACGGTCGCGCCTTGCTGGCGGTAGACGTGTTGGGCGTAGCCGAGGCGGATCGTGGGAAGGTGCTCCTGGTGGAGGTTGATGTGGCGGTCTGATCCGTCGAGGGCGATCGTGATGCCACGCGACGTGATCGCGGTGATTTCGCCGCGGCTGCCGTTCTCGACTCGTGGCTGGCCTGGGGGCCGGTGCTGTTTGGTGAAGGCGATGAGGTCGCCTTGGTGGAGGCTGTAGTGGCGGTCGGGCTGCTGGAGCGCGTGGTGCCCGAGTTCTCCATGTTCGCTGCGGAGGTGTTGTGCGCGGGCGTTGAGGCGGTCGACCTCCTGGTTTGACGCGTCCGCGATCAGCGCGACCTCGCGCACCCCGTGCTGTTGGGCGAGTTCGTGCCAGCGTTGCACGGCGGCCTCGCCCGCCATGTCGCGGGTGTCTTGGAAGTGGAGCTGGTTGCGTAGGACGTAGTGCGCCATTGCTCGCTCTGGTTCACCGGCTCGGAGCGCTTGCCAGGCCCGTTGCTCATCGGGGTCTTTGGTTCGGTAGATGTCCGCGAGTTCTGCGGTGGGCGCGTGTTGGGAGAGCCGGTCGAACATGCCGCCGGGGCCGATGGCGGGGAGCTGCTTGCCGTCGCCTACGGCGATGAGCTTCGCCCCGGAGCGCTCCACGAGCTCGGTGAGCGAGTCGAGGCGCTGGTGGTCGGCCATCCCGGCCTCGTCGAGGAAGATCGTGGTGGCCTGGTCAACGTGGATGCTCCCGGTGCGGGCTCGCGCCACGAGCGAGTCCAGGGTGAGTGTTCGCCCGTTGAGGGATGGGGTGTCGGCCCCGAGTCGCTCTGCGGTGCTGCCGGACACGGCGATACCCAGCACGGTGCGGCCCGCGTGTTCCTCTGCTCTCGCCGCAGCGTCGATGACGATGCCCTTGCCTGTGCCTGCTGGGCCGATGAGGACGGCGAGTCGCTCCGGGCCGGTGATCGCCTGGAGCGCGGCGTGCTGCTCGGCGCTGAGCGGTGCGGCGATCCGCTCCGCGACTTCACGCACCGCGCTCTCAAGCGGAGCGTTACCGGCGTCTCTGCCCGCGGGCTGTGCGAGGGCGGTGGCGCGTCGCTCGATCGCCTGCTCCTGTGCGCGGATGGCGAGCGTCGTCATTCGTCAGTCCTCGAGCGTGAGGATGCGCCGGTCGCGGACCATCTCGCGGGCAATCCCGAGCGCCATGTCGGGAAGCATCTCTCCGGCCGTTTGCTCGAGCGCGACGGTACGCAGCTCGCGCGCATCGAACACGGCGCGGTGCTGGGTCAGCTGAGCCTCGATGCGGTCCTCGACCTTGCCGCTGCGACCGGTGCGCTCAGGGCCGCCGAGGAGCTGCAGCGCCTGGTCGTGTGCGAAGCCGTGGCGGTGGCCCGTGTCGGCCCATGCTTGTTGTAGGTCGGCTCTGGTGGTGGGTTGCTTGGCTCTGCGGTTCTCCAGCGCGAGGCCGCGTAGCTCTCCGCGCTCGGGTGCTCGGCCGTAGCGTGCGCGGAATCGCTCTGCGGCACGGGCGACCTCGCGGCTGCGGCCGGAGAAGTCATCGAGTAGCCCTTGCGGTACACCGGCCAGCTCGAAGTACCGGCCGTCCCTGCCTGTGCCGTACTTGATCTGGTAGCCGTCGTTGGCGAGCTCGTGCGCGAGCTGGGAGCGGTAGAACGCGCCAAGCTCGCGGGCGCTTCGGAAGAGCGGCCGGGAGGAGATGGCGACGACTCGATCGTCCTCGCGGATCGCGCCGGTGATGACCACGTGGCTGTGCAGCTGCGGGTCGGGCGCCCGGCCGCCGGCTACGCCTCTGGCGGTGGTGTGCCTGTACTCCGCGGCGATCACGTCCTTGGCGTTCTCTTCCACGACCTGCCCGTCGTAGCGTCGACGGACGACGGGGACCTGCTCGCGTAGGTAGAGGATCGTCTGCTCGACCGCGCGGGCGTGCGCGGCCTCGATCTGCTTTCGCTGCCACGGGTCACCCAGCGCCCACACGGTCGATACGGACTTGGGGGCGCTGAACGTCACGTCGATCCCGCCGCCTCTGCCGCCGCCTGCGCCCTCGGGGCGCATCCATCGTCCTGTGCCGGGGTGGCGTCCCTCCATCAACGCGATGAAGTCAGCGCCCTGCACGGGCTCGCCCGGCTGGATGCCCAACGCGGCCAGCGTGTCGTCGTTGGCGAGCCAGCGGCCGGGGGCCTGTGCCATCTCGCCGTCGGGCGTCAGGTAGTAGTCCCCGCGCTCGGGGGTCACGGTCTTGCCCTCCAGGTAGCGGGCATATCCGCCGCCCTTGGCGGCGCCGATGCTGGCGGCGGTCATCACATGGGTTACAGACCACGACCAAGGCGGAGCGGCCAACGAATCAGCCACCGATCGCACACCGATTACACACCCGTGTATCTGGTCTGTCAGCAGCAGTTGCGGAGCGGAGCGACGGTGCTGGTAGCGACCGCCGACAGGCGGGAGCGGGCGGCGCGCTGAGTCGTCTGTCAGGCAGTTTTGGGGCGAAGCGACGGTGCTGGTGGCGACGACCGGGATTGGCGTCGAGACGATGGAGCGCCACGTCCAGCCTGCGACGTGGCGCTCTCGCCATGCGTCAGCAGACGTGTCCGACCATCTGCACCATCTTGAACGCGGCGGGCGTGGCGAACACGTACCCGTCGCTTGTGCGGTTGACGAGTCCTGCGTTACGGAGAGGCCGCAAGACGGCATCCGGGTCGAAGTGATCAAGCTCGCGGCCGAGGTCCGGCACGCTCCACAGCGTCGGGTAGCTGTCCGGGTCCGTCAACAGGTAGATAGCCTCGCGTTCCAGGCCATCCCACTTCTCGGCTTGCTCGTTGGGTCTATCCTCGTCGTGCATGGGAGGTCACTCTCCTGTGTCACGGCCGGGGGGCAGTTTGCGCTGTCGCCCCGGCCAATTTGTACCGGTCGATGCGACTTATAGTGTATGGACTTATAGTAGTCAAGCGGGGAGGCTGCTCGCCTTGCCGCCCATCTCACCCCTACACGCCGCGTTTGGCGATGCCCTGCGCGAGCTGCGCGCGGAGCGCGGCATGTCCCAGGAAGCCGTGGCGCTTGAGGCCGGCCTGAATCGCGGCTACTACAGCGGCGTCGAGCGAGGCGTCCGCAACCTCTCGCTCACCAACATCGTCAAGATCGCCGACGCTCTCGGCGTGCCCGCGTCAGACGTGCTCGCCCGAGCCGAGGCGATCCGACACCGTAGGTGACCTGGACGCGATCTCCATCTGACGCAGCGAGGAGCGTGGTTTCGTCGGAGCCGGCCTGGCAGCGCTCGCGCCTCCAAATTTGCATGCCGGTCTGGCGGGCTCGTGGTCAGTACACGCAGAGAGCCACCTCTTTGCGACCAGCCGATGAATGCCCGCCCCCCGATCTCCAACCGCCCGCCGCTAACCCGCGATGACGTCCTCGACGGCCGTGGCGTCGCCGAGCTGCTGCACCTGCCCCTCTCGACGGTCCTCGAATACGCGCGTCGCGGCCTGCTCCCTGGCCGCAAGCTCGGGCGCCGCTGGATATTCCTGCGGGATGAGGTCGAGGCGGCGGTCCGGGGACGGTCGGGGGGAAGCGCGGCGGCGTGAGCGCTGGCGAGTGCTCTGCATGGCCGGCATGTCATCCCGCCACAAACCGCCACATACCGCCATGCACCACCACGCGGCTCACCATGTGGTTGGATCAGGCGCGACGGTTACTCTGCCAATCTCTGCCACACACTGCCATTCTCTGCCACGGGACTCGGCGATCCGAGGACGAGACCAAGCGGAAGCACGGTGGCGCGGCCTACATCACGACCGTCCCGGTCACTGCTCCAGCGCCGCGGCGAACGTATGCCATTCCTCCTCGGTCAGGTCGGGGATGTCGAAGTGCTCGCCAGGGTCAAGCGGCGCGACGCCAGCCATCAGCTCCTCAAGCGGCAGCGGATGCCAAAACAGTGAACTTGTTTGCTTGATCAGGTCGTGGTTGGTGGCAGGCTCTGGCGTCATGTTCATCTCCAGCCACACAGCGTACGACGGCATCGGAGATGCCCCCGCTCCGGTGGCCTGGCGGCATTTGGTCGCGGCCTATGAATCGCCAGCGGTGAGCTTCGTGCGCAGCGCTCGCCGGACGGCTCGCTCCACCGTGTCGAACTGGTCAGGCTCGCCGCCAAGGTGCTCGCGCATCTCTGAATCCCATCGTGAGCGCCATTGCGGTATTCGCTTCTCGAAGCGTTCGGCGAACTGCGCGGGGTCGATCCGTTTGTGTTGTGCCTTGCGTTCAAACGCTGGCCAGATGTCGTCGAGCTGGAGCTGGTTGACAACGAGCAGCTCGTTGAGGTCGAAGAGATCGCGTGCTTGAAGGCGCTGGATTACGCAGCGCAGCTTCTCGGCTGCTATCTCGGGCAGCGTGTAGACGGTGACTTGCGCGTCGGCCTGGTCGGCGTATCGAGGGAGTAGTGCCTGGACGGTTGTGTCTTCGACGAGCTCGTCGGTTGCGATGTCTAGTTTGAGGTCGCGGCGCCGTCCCAGCGGTCCCTCGTAGTCGATCCGCTTCCCGTCGTCAGCGATGGCGAGGTAGGGAAAGCCGGTCTTGCGAGCAGCGTCGTCGAGCGCCGACTTGATGCATGCCAGCGCCATGTCGAGGTCGCCTCCAGCGCGGAGGCTGAAGTCCAGATCGGCCGAGTACCGGTAATCCTCGAAGTAGCAGAGACGCAGTGCTGTCCCGCCCTTGAACACCAACCCGTGCTCTGCGGTTTGCTGAGCGATCGCTGTCACCACGTGCGTCAGGACGTAGTCGCGCTCCACCGTCTTCGCGTCTACTTCGTGCGTGTCCGCGATTCGCGTGAAGTGGCTTCGGGAAATCATGTCGAGATGACTTCGCGACTGTCTCGCCGAGACGTTGGCCATCGGACGCGCCAACGCTCGTCAGTCCACGGATCTTCCGATGGCGCCTGTGGGTCGAGAGGAAGCACTCTGGCATCTCCGGCGGGCGGGATGAGGCTTGCTGCGATTCGATCGAGTCCCAACACTTCGCTGAGCGATCCGATACGACGAATGGCTGGGCCAGCGTCAAGTTCGCTCGCGAGTTCTGTGAGCTTCGCCGGGTCGACCCGTGCGTGCTTCAGAGCGCCAGCCAGGACGGTCCATCCCCCAACAAGGGTCGGGCGCGCTGCGCTCTCGAACAGCGCGCGCTCTATGCATGAGACGGCGGCGCCGTGTCCGGCCTGCTCGCTCCCTATCGCGATCGTTTGCGAGGACTCGTGGATCGACTGGAGGCGACGCCCGCTGATGCGCTCGAGTTTGACGCGCCTTGGCAGAGCGATCTGGACTGTTCGCGCCGGATGCACGAGAAGTCCGTGGTGATCGAGAGCCGAGCGAAACGCAATGCGATGCGGCTCGTCCGCGAACACCGCTGCGACGGCCAGCGTTATGTCCTGCGAGGCCGCGCGGGTGCCTAGCTGCCCCAATGGCCTTGGAGCGAAGACCCCACGTGCGACGCGGTCGAGAAACCCAGCCGCGACGAGCCGGGTCATCAGGTTGGACGCCGACTGCTCCGACATCTCCAGGCGCTGGCGCACCTCTGCAGTCGTTACTCCTCCGCGCTCCTGCGCAGCGAGATCGTCAAGCAGGTCGAGAACATCTTGGCGCATTGTGCTCCTGAATACATATTCGGCGTGTATTTGGGTACGAGCTTCGCAGATTATAGCGGCTGATGCCCGCTATTACACGTTATAGGTGTACTAGAGCGCGTTACGGGCAGGGTAGCGATGAAGCCGATCACCAGCGGATGCCCGTTGATCTACGGCTTCTGGTGTCACTCATCCCCCGGCGAGGAACGCCTTGGCTGCAACGAGCACGTCACGGAAGTTGCCCTCGCGGATGCTCTGGGCGGGTGACCGGTCATCGAGCTGTGGGTTGAGCCCGATGAACCATGCGCGGACCGTGCTGGGTGACTCCTGGGTGAGCAGCAGGTGGAAGGTCTGGTATGCGCAGCGAAGGCGCTGCTCGTGCTCTGCTCGGGGTGCCCGTTCACCAGCTGACCATCGCGCGACTGTCCTGAGATCGGACACGCACGCGATATGCGCCACGAGCTTCTGCCCGAGGACCTCCTGCAGGTACCGGACGACATCGGAGATGCCCGACTCGACGGACGTCTCGCTCAAACGGCCGCTGCGAGAGCGGTGGAGTGCGGCAACCCAGTTGAGCGCCAGGGTGCCGTCATCCCCGACTCGCCACTCCTCGGGCAACTCGGACATTGGGTGCAACTCGTCCTCGATCACACGCAGATCACAGTCGTCGATCGCGTGCCTGGCACCGACGCGGCGTGCCGGGAGACGCCCCGAGCGTATCCAGCGACGAACAGTCTCGGGGTTCCTACCCAGGCGATCAGCGGCTTCCGCGACACTCAGCACACCTCGAACGCTACGCAACCCCGCGGATCTCCTTGGAGGCGAACGCGAGGTTGACCCGTTCGAGATCCTCGGGCCGTGCCTTGGCATGCATGTAGCGCTCGGTCGTGGTGATGCGCGAGTGTCCGAGGAACTCTTGGACGAAGCGAGCGTCTGCGTGCCTGGCGATGAGGCTGCCGGCGGCGTGGCGCAGGGCGTGGAAGCGCAGCGGTCGCAGTCCGGCGGCGTCGCGTGCTGCCTTGTAGCGGCGGCGCACGGCCGATGGGTCAAGGCGTCGGCCGAGGCGTGAGCAGAACACGTAGTCATCGCGCTCGGTGTAGTCGCCACGCGCCTGTAGACGCTCAAGCGCTTCGGCCGCTGGGTCGGCGAGGGGAAGGAAGCGTGCTTGCCAGCTCTTGGTCGGCCCCTCGATGCCGGCTGACACGGCGCGGTGGACGACCATGCGCCGTGTGTCGAAGTCGACGTCCTCCCAGCGCAACGCGACCAGCTCGCCGAGGCGCAGGCCGGTGTAGGCGGCGAGTCGGAACAGCTCGCCGTCCTGTGCGTCCTCGCGCGCCCGCCACTCGATCTCATCGGTGCTCAGGTTCTCCGGCTGCTGGCCGCGATGTGATCCTGCGGCGGCTGCGGCGGCGATCATCTCGACCTCCTCTGGCTCGTAGAAGTCGAGTACCGCTGCCGGTGGTTCGCGGCGTTTGGTTGTGCCTGCCACGGGGTTGGTGGGCAGGCTGTGCGTGTCCGCGCGGCAGGCGAAGCCGAACATCGCCGAGAGCACCTGACGGTTCTTGTTGACCGAACGGGGGGAGACGCCCTGGCTGTCCAGCTTGCGCAGGAAACCCGACACGTCCTTGGTGGTGATCTTCGCTACGGGCCGATCGCCGAACGCGGCCATGATCGTGCCGGGGCTCTTGCCCTTGCCGCGCCGGTGTGGCGTGCCGGGCTCGGCGAGCATGTAGCGGTAGTCGCTGAGAGTGGAGGGCTTGGCGCCGCGCTCGTGCTGTAGATGCTCCAGCCACTCCGCCGCCAGTTCGCGGAAGGTCACGCCACGCTCGCGGCGGTCGCGCTCGCCGGCTTCGATCGCGCGCTCCTGCTCGTCGTGTTCAGCGATCATCTCGGCCATGCGTACCGTCGCGCGCTTCTCATCGAAGTAGCCCTCCGGCACTCGCCCACGTCGCATGACCCACCCGCTGTCGTCGGCCGCCCGCTCGAGCCACGCTGGTCCTATGCGGCGCTTCACCTGTTGCCCTGCGCGCCGCCACTTGGCCTCGTAAGCGGGCCTGTTCGCGCGGCCTGCAACTACGAGCGCGCCAACCGGATCACTGCCGCTTTGCTTACCGTCAATCACCATTTTCACACAGAGTACCACGTGAGTACCACGTGGCCGCGAGTACCGCTTTGAGTACCGCACGGGCCAGTTTCGCCAGCTATAACCCCATTTGGACCGACACTAAAACCACGTACTCATTGGCTCCAGCATGTCCGTCCCTGCTTTGCAAGCAGGAGGTCACCGGTTCGATCCCGGTTGGCTCCATTTTTCTGGTCGGCAAACAAACCGACTGCCGCGCTGGCTATGCCTGGACTTCGGTACTGCCCCCGCCGGGGGGAGGCGACTCCTCTTCATTCACGCTCGCGGGACTACTCGCAAGCCCCTTGCTCACGAGGTCGCGGATGTCGCAGCTGACCAGCGTGCCGCCTCCTTGGTCAGCCGCCGCTACGTAGGCCGCGTCGTACACGGAGATCGTGTGCTCGTCCGCGAGCTTCGCGGCGCGGCTGAGCAAGCTCGTCGTAGACGGCACGACCCCACCGTCGCCAGAGATCCGGTCGATTGCTTCCAGCAATGGGGCGACACGCCCGAGTTCACGCCAGCCGCGAACTGCCACGTTCGCCACCTCGTATCGGGCGAGATCGAGCGTGGTGAGCGTCACATCGGGATCAGCGAGCAGTGCCTGGGATGGTCCATGGAGCTCGTCATCGGAATCGAACGCCGCGAGGATTACGCTGGCGTCCAATAGCAGCGTGCTCACGCTATGGCCTTGTGGCTTTCACCCGCTCGGCAGCCGCGCCACCGTGCCGTGCAGCCTGCCGCAGGAGCCTGTCCATGGCCGCCGCACGATCCGTGCGGCGCCTACGCAGCGCGGAGTCGGCGAACTCGCGCAACACTGCGCTACGAGACGTCCCGAGACGAGTCGCCTCAGCATCGACCTCGCTCAGGAGATCGTCCGGCATCGACACCATGACCTTCGCCATGCTCGCAGTATACCGTGGTATACGATGGAGAGCAACGGCAGTAGGTCAGCCGATGCCAATTACCGGCGCGAGCAACTGCGCATGGTTTGCGCGCCGAGCAGTTTCGCCCATTTTTCTGATCGGCAAACGAACCGTGGCGGCGGGATCTGGCCTGGTCCCAGCGACACGCGCGCTATTGCGCGCTTGTGGACCGCTCGCCCCGCCGGTCGAGACGGCCCTGCATCCACCAAGGGTTGCGCCCAGCGAGTACGAAGCCAATCTCTACGAGGAGCATGACGGCCAGCGCCGCCCAGACAGCTGGCCAAGGACCAACGACCGCGAAGGCCACACAAGGAACCGCCATGAGGATCAGCGATGGAAGCTTCCATCGACTGTTCGGCGGCTCAGGCTCGTGACGCTTTGGAAATGACTGCGAGAGTGCCACGACTGCGAAGATCGTGCCGATAGCGAGTCCGATCAGCATGATGGGATTCTAATGCGCCGACCATCGCTTGTGGTTCCGTGGCAGTGATGTTGGATCAGCGTCTAGCGCCAGCTGTGCGAGACGCGTTTTCACGAGCCTCTGCGTAGAGCGGCTCGGGGGCCATGTCAGCGCCATTTGACCACGTGATGGTGCCTGCCTCGGCATCTACTGCCACGCGCGCGAAGTAATCGGGGTCGCGCAGCGGCTCAAAGACACCGCGCCACTCGCGTCCCGTGAAGTCGACATCGCCGACTTTGCCGTCGTCGAAGGTCAGGCGCAGTCGGTACTTGCCGCTGACCTCGACACCGATGACGTCATGCAGTTGCTCCACGAAAGCAATGTTACGCCAGGGCATCGATCGGCTCCGACGGCTCGTCCTGTCGCGCGCGCCCCTGCCCAATTAGGGGAAAACTGGCGCGGACCATGCCGCTCAGTGGTTGGCTCGACGTTCTATTCGGAGGGGGCGGGTTTGAGGCCCGCATGGGACGTTTGCAAAGCGCCTGAAAACGTGTCGCTTGAGCCGGAGGATGGGACCCCACATATCGAAGTTAGTCTCGAGACCGTCCGCGATGAGGGCTCGCTCGGCGCCGTCGGCAGATCGCCTCCGATGCCGAACTCCCGGATCGCATCCCAGAAGGCCGGCGAGTTCGCCCTCTTGATCGTGGATGAGTTCTCCGGCCTTGCACAAGCAGCCGGCATGGCCGCCCGCATCGAGCAAGCACGCGGCTTCAACACGGGTCTCGTATTAACTTCCCAGGTCGCAAATTGCGGCAGAACCGGCATTCCCCTGGCTGGCGTTGTCCCATTGGCGAGACTATCCTCTCGCTGAGGGCTTTTGTCTCAAATATCTCCAGGGAGGTTGTGTGTCGCTGCTAGCTCGTTCGAAGGGATCACGGCCGACGCATCTGCGGGCCAGCTTGTCGTTGTTGGGCTCGGCTGTGGTGCTGTTGTCGTTGTTCGTGGTGTGTTCTGTGGCTGTGGCGCGTGAATATGCGCCGCCGCCGGTGGGTGGTGGGCTGGTTGAGAATCCGGATGGGACGTGGTCGCTGTATGCAGAACACGGCACGACACCGGAGCGGGTGTACACCAGCGGCGAACACGAAGCTTTCCAGACGCTCGATGCTGGGCTGCTTCTGGATACGGGCACGACGGGGCAGGAAGCTGGAGTTGTCGAAGGTATCGATACGGCCGAGGTGGAAGCGGATCATCGTATGGCTGAACGCCTGCGGACGGGCAAACCCTACGCGGATGCGGGCGAAGCCGAAGTCGGGGATGCGCTGATTGCGCAGGATCAGGCTTTTCGGACGCTGCCGGAAGACTCGGAACTTTTCAATGACTGTGTGGGGACAAGCGGTCATGGTTGCGAATTCGTTCCGGGTAATTTGATCATCGCGGCGGGTATCGGCGATGGCATTGATGACGCTATGGAATTGCCGGCGCTGACTGTCTCGCTTGGCTCTGAAGAAAATACTTGGCTCAAAGAATTCGAAGGCGGGACCTACACCGAACGCAAGGATGACTTCACGGGGCACTTTCGTACCGAAGGTCGTGTGCATCTGTGCTCTGAAAGTGGTGAACCTGTCAAAAAAGTAGCGGGCGGCTGCCAGTCGCTGTCGATGACCTACGATGCGTATAGCACTGATGTTCGGGACGGGGAACCGAAACACTATGCGAGCGAAATTCACGAATGGGGCTGGTCGCACGCGTCCGATTCGATCTTCGAAACTCCGGGGCAATGTCCTGCGGCGAGCTTCATAGGCTGCTCGGAAACTCACGAAAGCGGTGAAGAGCACGATGGTTATACATTCGGCACCGAGGCTTTCCAGTCGTTCTTGACGGTCGGTCATAGCGCGAAACAGCGGGCGTTTCCTGCGAAAGGGCTGCGTTTGGAGTCCACCGTCACCGAAGCATTGCCAGAACTGAGTGCGATGTCTGTCAAGCTGACGCCGGTCAATCCGTCGCTTTTGCCTGCGCTGCCCGCGGGCGTCGCGCAGCTCATCGCATATGAAACTGTGGGTGGGGTACTCCCGGGCGTTGAAGGTCCGGGGGTGCGGGCGCCGTTTGAATCGGCGCGGGCGAGCGAACATTTCGGGTTGGGTAGCGCTGCTGCGCCGGACCGCAACGAATGCCACGCCTCGGATCCGGTGAACTGCGCTACGGGGAACGAGGTCGTGAGCCAGACTGATCTGTCGGTGGGTGGGCGTGGCCCGGCGCTGGCCTTGGCGCTGACGTATAACTCGGGTCTCGCGGTCCAGCAGACGCAGCCGGGTGCCTCAGCGGCGGGGCCGTTCGGGTTTGGCTGGACGGGCTCCTACAGCGCGCACCTGCAGCTCGGCTATGAATCCAAGGAAGCGACCGTCTACCAGGACAACGCCAGCAGCGTCTCCTTCACGCGCTCCGGAGAAGCCTGGTCGGCGTCGGGTGCGGGTGTCGAGGCGACGCTCGCGGGCGAAGGCAGCGGCTACCTCTACACGCTACCGGACCAGACGAAGCTGCATTTCAACAGTGCGGGGCAGCTGACGAGCGAAGTCGATCGCAACGGCAACGCTTTGACGATGAGCCGTAATGCGGAAGGGCGCCTGGAAGCCGTCAAAGACGCGGCTGGCCGGGAGATCACGCTGAAATACAACTCCGAAGGGCGCGTGGAAAGCGCGAGCGACCCGATGGGGCACACCGTCAAATACGCGTATGAAGCGGGGAACCTCGCTTCGGTGACGCTGCCCGGGGAATCGGCGCCGCGGTGGCAGTACAAATACAACTCCTCGCACGAGCTGACGTCCGAGACCGACGGCCGCGGGTACTCCACGACTACGGAATACGACGCGGCGGGCCAGGTCATCTCTCAGACCGACCCGTTGAAACGGACCCGGAAATGGTCCTATGCCGCGAGCAGCTCTGGGGTGGAAACGACGATCACCGAACCCAACGGAGCGACGACGGTGGAGCACTTCAACGAAGAGGACTCCCCGACGAGCGTTACGCACGCCGCCGGGACCTCGCTCGCGGCGACCACCACCGACACCTACAACAGCGCCGATGACCTCATCTCCGAGACGAACCCGGACGAACACACCACCACCTATACGTATAGCCCGGCGGGGGATCAGACGAGCGAAACGAACGCGGACGGCGATGAAACGAAATGGGAATACAACTCCACCCACGACGTGACCGCCATCACGAACCCGTCAGGGGAGAAGACGACTGTCGAACGCGACAGCCACGGCAACACGCTCGCCGTCTCCCGGCCAGCGCCGGGCGCCACGACACAGGCCACGAAATACAAATACGACGCCGACGGTGACGCGGAAAGCATGACAAACCCGCTCGGCCGGGAATGGAAATACGAATACGACAGCTACGGCGACCGCACCGCGGAAACCGACCCGGAAGCCAACAAGCGTACGTGGGGATATAACGAAGACTCGCAGGAGATCTCTACGGTCAGTCCGCGTGGGAACGTGTCGGGTGGCAACCCCGCGGAATTCAAGACGACGACCGAACGTGATGCTCAGGGGCGTCCGGTGAGGGTCGTTGAACCCGCGGCGGGTGAGCCTGCTAAGCCGTTGAGCCGAGTCGGGGCGGTGATCTCTGGGGCGGCGCAGGAAGCGCAGACGTTGACGGCCGCGACGGGTGTGTGGGAAGGCGCGTCGTCGTTGAGCTATGGCTATCAGTGGGAGCATTGCAGCTCCTTGGGCGGCAGCTGCGCGAACATCTCCGGTGCGACGAGCTCGACATATCTCCTTGGCCCCGGGGATGTCGGATACACGATGCGGGCGGTTATCACGGCTACCAACGCGTCAGGGTCAGCGACGAGCATCTCGGAAGCCACGCCTGTAGTGGTGTCGGCTTTGGTGTGGGGGTATGCGTTTGGGTCGGGGACGCTGCATCGCCCCGATGGTGATGCGATCGACGCGCACGGCCGGGTGTGGGTCACGAGCTCGAGTGGGGCACCGTGGCTGCAGGTGTTCTCCCCCGAAGGCGAACAGCTCTCCACCTATGGAGCAACGGGGACCGGGAAAGGCGACTTCGAGGACCCGAACGGCATCGCGATCAACAAGGCCACGGGCGCGGTGTATGTGTCGGATGGGTCGAATGACCGTATCCAGGAATTCAGCGAAGCGGGTGTTGCGGGTAAAGAAATCGGCAAAAAAGGCTCCGGGGCCGGGGAATTCGAAAAGCCAGTGGCGGTTGCGCTTGATTCCTCGGGTGATCTTTGGGTCGCGGACTACACAGGCCAGCGTGTCGAGGAGTTCAATAAAGAAGGAACGTTCCTAAAAGCTTTTGGCTGGGGCGTGAACAAAGGCGAATCGAAACTCGAAGTGTGCACCACGTCCTGCAAAGCCGGGAAAGCGGGGACGGGCGAAGGCGAGCTGGATAACCCCGCCGGTGTCGAGTACGCCGGCGGATACATCCACGTCGTCGATTTCGGCGATGATCGCCTGCAGAAGTTCACGACCGCAGGCGAATACATCGGCCAGGCCGGCGCGGAAGGCTCCGGGAACGGGGACCTCTCCCACCCGGGCAACGAGACGACCGAAGTAGAAGAAAGCTCCTACGTCGCGGACGCGGGGAACAACCGGGTCGAGAAGTTCACCGGGCACGGCGGATTCCTCGACGTGTTCGGGACCTCTGGGACGGGGCAGGGCCAGTTCAGCGAAACGGGCGATGTGGCGATCACGCCGACTGTCGGCGAACTGTTCGTGACTGACCCCGGGAACAATCGCGTCGAGAAATGGGACAGCACCACCATGCCCGCGTTCGCGTCCACGATCGGCGCGGGGGACTTCACGCATCCGGGGGACGCCGCGATCGACCCGAAAGGCCGCATATGGGTCACCAACAGCAAAGGCAACCCGGCGATCGAGGTGTTCTCATCCTCTGGCACCCGCGAAGCGACCTACGGCGAACACGGCAGCGAAAAAGGCCAGTACGTCGAACCGGACGGCATCGCGGTCAATCAGAGCACCAGCAACGTCTACGTCGCTGACGGCGGCGCCGGCCGGATCGATCAGCTCAGTGAAGCAGGTGCGATCGTCAAAGAAATCGGGTCGAAAGGCACCGGGGCGGGGCAGATGGCCGACCCAGTCGCCGTCGGACTGGACCCATCGGGTGATGTCTGGGTCGCGGACCGCACCGGCCAGCGGATCGAGGAGTTCAACAAAGAAGGAACCTTCCTGAAAGCAGTCGGCTGGGGCGTCAACAAAGGCGAAGAGAAACTAGAAATCTGCACCAGCAGCTGCAAAGAAGGCGAAGCCGGCTCGGGCGAAGGCCAGTTCGATGATCCGACCGGGATCGTCTACACCGACGGCTACCTGCACGTGGTCAACGCGGGCAACGACCGCCTGGAGAAGTTCTCAACCGCCGGTGAATACGCCGGGCACGCCGCCAGCGCAGGCTCCGCAGACGGACAGCTCTCCCACCCGCAGGGCATCACGGCCGGGCCGGGCGGCAACGAGTACGTCGCCGACGCCGGCAACGACCGCATCGAGGAGTTCAACCCCTACGGTACGTTCATCGCCGCTTTCGGGAGCGCCGGCAGCACCGGCAGCCAGTTCAACGAACCCACGGGCCTCGCGGTCAACGCCAACGAAGAAGTCCTTGTCGCCGACGCCGCAAACAACCGGGTCGCGAAGTGGCTCCCAGCCGCCAGCCCCGTCGACACCGCGCTACCCACGATCTCCGGGGAGCTTCTCGTCGGGCAGTCCCTCAGCGCGAGCACCGGCACCTGGAGCGCCCTTCCAGCCCCGAGCTACAGCTACCAATGGCAGCACTGCAACTCCACCGGCGAAAGCTGCTCGAACATCTCGGGTGCCACTAGCGCGACCTACACCCTTGCCAGCAGCGACGAAGGCCATACCCTCAAGGTCGTGGTCACCGCGACCAACTCCCTTGGCTCGGCCGCGAGCACCTCACAAGCCACCGGGCTCCTCGCCCCCGCGCCTACGACGGAATACCACTACGACGCCGATGGCAACCTCGAATCGATCACCGACCCAAACGACCACACCACCAGCTACACCTACGACGCTGGCAACGAGCTGAGCAAGGTGGAAGAACCTAACGGGACCGTCACTGAAACGGGCTACGACGCGATGGGGCAAGTCACGAGCCAAACCGACGGCAACAAACACACGACTGAATACAAGCGTAACCTCCTGGAGGAGGTCGAAGAAGAAGTCAACCCGCTCGGGAAGAAAACACTGAAGGAATACAATGCGGCAGGCTCTCTCGTGAAGCTGACCGACCCCAAAGGACGCACCACCACCTACACCTACGACCCGGCAAGCCGACTCACCGAAGTCAGCTACTCCAGCGGCAACCCGGCAACGATCAAATACGAATACAACAAAGACGGCGACCGGACGAAAATGACCGACGGCACCGGCACCACGAAATACGAATACGACCAGCTGGATCGCCTGACCGAAAGCGAAAACGGCCACAAAGAACTCATCAAATACGAATACAACCTCGCCAACGCCCCGACGAAGATCACCTACCCCAACGGCAAAGCAGTCACCCGCACCTATGACAAAGACGAGCGGCTCGAAAAAGTTACCGACTGGCTCGAACGCACCACCAGTTTCGCCTACAACCCCGACTCCGCCCTCACCACCACCATCTTCCCAAGCGAAACGAAAAACGAAGACAAGTACGCCTATAACCACGACGACCAAATGAGCGAAGTAACGCTGCTCAAAGGCACCGAAACCCTCGCGTCGCTCGCCGACGCACGCGATAGCGACGGACAAGTCACCCAGGCCACCAGCAAAGGCCTCCCCGGCGAAGAAGCCACCGAATACCACTACGACGAAAACGACCGGCTGACGAAAGCCGGCAGCAGCGGATACAAATACGACGCCGCAAACAACCCCACCACCGAGGGGTCGAGCACAAACACATACAACGAAGGCGACGAGCTCGAAAAAGGCACCGGCGAGACATACTCCTACGACGAACTGGGAGAGCGCACCAAAACGACGCCCACAACCGGGCCAGCGACCACCTACGGCTATGACCAAGCCAGCGACCTGACCTCAGTCGAACGACCCAAAGAAGGCGAAACCCCCGAAATCAAAGACACCTACGCCTACAACGGCGAACAACTACGCATCTCCCAGACAATCGCCGGCACGACCACCTACATGGCGTGGGACACCACCGAAGAACTACCACTACTCCTCAACGACGGAACCAACAGCTACATCTACGGCCCCAACGACCTACCCGTCGAGCAAATCAACACCAGCACCGGCACCGTCCTCTATCTGCACCACGACCAACAAGGCAGCACAAGGCTCATCACCGGGAGCGCGGGCAAAACCGAAGCGACGTTCACCTACGGCGCCTACGGCGAACTGACGGGGCACAGCGGGACCGCGACCACGCCGCTCGGCTATGACGCGCAATACACCAGCAGCGACACCGGACTCGTCTACATGCGGGCGCGGGTCTACGATCCCGCCACCGCGCAGTTCCTCACGCGTGACCCGCTCGCGGCGATCAGCGGCGAACCCTACAGCTATGTCGGCGACAACCCGCTGAACCGCAGCGATCCGACAGGGTTGCTGTTCGGCATCGAACTGCCGTCGCTCGAAGAAATCGGTGAAGGGATCGCCGGGTGGGGTGACACGATCACCTTCGGCGGCACCGAATGGGTCCGCGAACAACTCGGCGACAACAACATCGATGCCTGCTCAGGCGCCTACCAGAGCGGCGGCATTGCCGGGCTTGTCACCGGCGTCCTCATCCCAGGCGAGGGCGAGGCTGAGATCGGTGCGGAGGGGTTGTCCATCAGTGCCAAGATCGCGCGACAGATGGAGGCCCGTGGATGGACAGAGGAGGAGATTCAGGAGGCTATCGAGTCCGGCGAGCAGGTCCCGGCCGTGAACAAGGCGACGGGCGATCCGGCTACTCGTTACATAAATCCGAAAACTGGGCAGTCGGTCGTTATCGACAATGGGACTAAAGAAGTAATTCACGTCGGTGGTCCCGGATTCAAGTATGGACCAGGAAGTGGAGACCTACCATGACCGAAATTTTTGTGCACCTAGCTGGTGAGCAAGTGGATGTCAGGCGTCCTGTTCAGGCACGGCATCTCCACGGCGACGTGTACGAGATCGCTGATCAGGCTTACGACCGCGAGGTCGAGAAATGGGAGTTTGAGCCTGGAGACCGAGTGGTCTGTGTGTTGATGGACTCGGACGACGGTCCCGTTCTCACGGCTACGCGCGGCGCTTGAAGGCGCGCAGCTTCATGTACGGTCTGCCAGCAACGAGTATCGAGCAAATCAACAACACCACGTCGGCTGTGACGTACCTGCACCACGACCAGCAGGGATCAACACGGCTCATCACCGGCAGCACCGGCAAAGTCGAAGGTGCCTACACCTACACGCCCTATGGAGCCGTCCAAGAACACACCGGCACCGCCACCACGCCGCTCGGTTATGACGGGCAGTACACCAGCTCGGACACCGGACTCATCTACATGCGCAACCGGGTCTACGACCCGGCCACTGCGCAGTTCCTCAGCGTCGACCCGCTGGAGAAACTGACACGGGAACCCTACAGCTACGTCGAAGATAACCCGCTCAATGCTACAGACCCGACGGGGCTTTGCAGCGATGGATCGCTCTCGGGATTCCTTGATTGCTTCAACCCCGTCTCGAGCGGCAACCTCGCATACAAAGGTGCGGTCGCGCTGAACAACGCCACAGGAGGGGTAGTCAACCTCCCGTGGTTGCTCACTAGGCCGCCGGTCGTTGCGATTGGCGCTGCGGGAGTGTGTGCCACCCCGTGGCTCGATGCGGGCTGCCCGGCTGCCATTAGCGCTGTGTGGTCTGTCTCGACTTCTTCGATCGTGGCGAGCGGGATCGAGACGAACTTCTGCGATCCTGAGCAGCTTGCCGGCGAAGAGGGCGTGACGACTCTGCTGTTCGGGTTTGGAGCGCTAGGCGTCTATACGACTGGAGCTGCGGATGCAGCCGGTGCGCCAGGGTACGCTCGCGCGATCATCCGCGGCGGCCCAGCCTTCCTTGAAGCACTATTGAACGGGCCACCGGCGGCGCAAGGTGGCTAGCGCGGGCGCCAGCTCTGGCGGCTTGGTGGGACGCTGCCAGGGCATGCGCTGGCGCCGGGTATCTAGGGCCATCGAGGCAATTTTCTTTGGTCTTCTGTTCATCAATCCAGATGCGCTCAGGAACCAGTCGTTCGGCTCTAAAGTACAAGCGGTTGCAATCACGGTGGTGATCATCGCGGTAGTTGACGCATGGTTCTCGCGTCGAATGGGTCTGACTGTTAACGAGCGGGGAATCACCCTCCACTATGCCTACTTTCGCAAGAGTCTGCCGTGGGCGAAGATCGAAGGCTTTGATTGGCGACGCTGGAGGAGACCTCAGTCTGAGTCTCTCTGGATCAGAGTTGCGGGCGGGCGACCTGTTCGCATCCCGACGCTCCAGCGAGCAACTGGTGGGCACACAGGCTCATTCTTGGGCTCGGTGCTGACATCAGAATCCTTGCGGCTCAAGGGTGGCGCTGAGGTTGATGCAATGGCGACGCTGCAGAGTGCCCGCGCTGCAATGCAGCGTGAGCCAGGGAGTCACCAGCCATCAAGCGGCGCGGGTGCACCTACGTGTACGGTTCGACCGCAATGAGTATCGAGCAAATCAACAACAGCACTGGAGAAGTGCTGTACCTGCACCATGACCAAGCCGGATCAACACGGCTGCTCACCGGGTCCACTGGGAAAGTCGAAGGCTCCTACACCTACGGCCCCTACGGCACGCCCGAACACACCGGCACAGCCACCACGCCGCTCGGCTATGACGGGCAATACACCAACTCGGACACGGGGCTCATCTATTTGCGGGCGCGCGAGTACGACCCGGCGACCGCGCAGTTCCTCAGCGTCGATCCGCTGGAGGCGGTCAGCGGCGCGCCCTACAGCTATGCCGGCGACAACCCGCTCAACTACGGCGATCCGACCGGGCTGCTGTTCGGGATCGAACTCTTCTCCCCCGAAGAAGCGGCCGAAGCCGTCGCCGGCTGGGGCGACAAACTCACCCTCGGCGCGACCAAATGGGCACGCGAAGAACTCGGCGACGAAAACGTCAACACATGCTCAGCCGCCTACCAAACCGGCGGATACGCCGGGCTCGCAACCGCAGCGCTCATACCGGGCGAGGATGAGGCCGTTGGCGCCGATGAGGGCGTCGGGATCGCAGAGGGCTCCGCCGAACACATTTTCCGTGATGCTGAGGGCCATCTCGCGGAAGACACGCCAGAGAATCGTGCGCTCATCGAAAGCGCCTTTAAGTCGGAGAACTACGTCAGGACAGGCGGTCGCGGCGAGGAATTGTACCGCGAGACGCTTCCAAACGGGACGCAAGTGTGGGCGAAGGTGTTCAATGGCTCCATTACGAATGGGGGCCTCAATCAAGTGCCATTGCCATGAGGCAGGAGGAGTTGTGAGAGTCAAGCTTGGAGATTTGGATGACGTTGCGCTCACCGCTAGTCAAGCGTTTCGCGCAATGGAGAAGTTCATGTCGGCTTACTTCGAGCGGACTAACGGCGAGGGGCCGCTGCGAACGTTGCTTGGAGACCTTGAAATCGAGAGCGACGGGAGTACGACTGATCCAGCGGCTCTCGGCGACTGGCAGGAGTGTGTCAGGGTGGTGCTAGCGGAAGACGGCGACACACGGCCACCCAAAGATTGATATCCAAGGCGGGCAGCAGCATGAGCAACTACGTTTACGGTCCTGGAGACCTCCCTGTCGAGCAAATCAACAACAGCACCGGGACCGTGACGTATCTGCACCATGACCAGGCAGGCTCCACCCGCCTCATCACTGGCTCGACGGGCAAAGTCGAAGGAAAATGCAGCTTCAGCGCCTACGGCACCCCCACATGCGAAGGCACGGCTACGACGCCGCTCGGCTACGACGGCCAATACACAAGCACCGACACCGGGCTCATCTACATGCGAGCCCGCGTCTACGATCCGGCCACGGGGCAGTTCCTGACGGTGGACCCGATCGAGGCGATCACCGGGGCGCCCGACAACTACGCTCTTGATAACCCGGTCAATTACGCGGACCCGAGCGGGCGCGAGGCCGTCCCGTTGCCTGCCCCAGTGGCGGGCGGCTGCGCCGCCGCGCCCGAGGTATGCGGCGCTGCAGCCGTGGGTGGCGTCGACGTTTGGCTCGGAATCAAAGTCTTCAACTCAGTGGCTGGCAGCGAAACTGGCGACGAAGGCGAAGCAGAACTCGACACAAAAGAAGCCGAACGAGAGAGTGAATGCGGCGAAATACCCAGAGGCGCCATCGATGCTAAGGCCGCCCTAAGAAAGATCGCGAGGGAAACAGGAATCCCCGAAGGTGAGTTGAGCGATGCGTTGCACGAGGCCAAGGAGTTTGGCGAAGTGGGTCCGGGTGAGAACACCAAGATTGATCCAACGACGGGAGATATCTACGACGAAAAGACCGGCGAACAAATCGGAAATGTGTTTAGGTAGATCGATGGACAGCCAGCCTGCCAATCGCGCAAATGCGACATTCACGATTCTCAGCAGTACGCTATCCGTGGACGAGCTGGTCCGAACAGTCTCGTTGACACCGGACCGGAGCGTGGAAAAGGGGAGTCCCGTCAAAGGAACAGGAGGGGGTATACATCGCTACAGTGCCGTGTCGTTTAGGTCACGCATCGATCACCACGCGGATCCAGGAGCGCATATTGACGAGCTATTGCTCCGTTTGAGTCCGGCACGGGACGCGATTCGCAGATTGGTCGAGCAGAGGCTCGCCGAGGAGCCGCAGTCGGTTCCGGCGCGTCTCTCGCTGTATGTCAAAAGCTCGCACAGCGTGGTTGGGCTCGATGTGACAAGCACCCAGCTCACGGCGATCGGCGAGCTTGGGGCATATTTCGGCGTGGAGGTGGATACCGATTCTGAGGATGAATAGATATGACCGGGGCCAGGTCGCGGGCTATAGCTACGACCAATCAAGCCACCTTGTGGTGCTCGTCCGGCGCGTCGGGCGAGTGATGACGGCACGTCATCCATCGACTGACCGGCGGTAGCTTCATGTACGGCCCCCACGATCTACCCGTCGAGCAAATTAGTAGTGGCGGCACCGTCACATACCTCCACCACGACCAAGCAGGCAGCACCCGCCTACTGACCGGCTCCACGGGCACCGTGACGGGCAAATGCACCTACGGCGCCTACGGCACCCCGACCTGCGAAGGGACGGCTACGACGCCGCTCGGGTTTGACGCCCAATACACCAGCGCCGACACAGGACTCATCTACCTCCGCAACCGGGTCTACGACCCCGCCACCGCACAATTCCTCACCGTCGATCCGCTGGCGGCGATCAGCGGCGAACCCTACAGCTACGCCGGAGACAACCCCGTCAACGAGGGTGATCCGACTGGACTGCTGCCGTTCGGCATCGAACTTCCATCGTGGGAAGAAGCCGGCGAAGCAGTCGCCGGGTGGGGCGACACGATCACCTTCGGCGTGACCAAAAAAATCCGCGAAGGGATCGGCGACGAAAACGTGGACACCTGCTCAGGCGCCTACCAAAGCGGCGGAGACGCCGGACTCGTCACCGGAGCACTCATCCCGGGCGAGGACGATGTCGTCGGGGCCGAGGTAGCCGAGGAGGGTAGCAACCTTGGCGAGCAGCTGACACTTGAGGAGGCTGAAGCAGGAGCCGGCGAACGGATTATGGAGGGAAAGATCAACGATCCGACATACCCCGAGGATGAATGGGCGAAGATGTCTCACGTTCACGAATACCCGGATGGATCGAAACGGAAATTCACTACTGGGAACACCTTGAAACCGGGACTCGTGAAGGGTTGAAGTTCAAGTGAAGAAAGACGGTCTCGTATCCGTCGCTGCCGAATTGGTGCTCGGATTGCTCAGTACTGAAGATCTTCCCAAGGCTGCAGTGTCTGCGCTTGAGGACGGCGTTGATTCGCCCGCTCTTGTGGCATTGGCCTGCGTGCGCCAGGATGCATACCAGAGTGAAGTACAAGCGTTGTTCGAGCGAGCGTTGGCGGAGCTGAAATTGAGTAGTCCTAGTCCGCATGATGCCGTTATGTACCTTGCGCGTGAGACCGCTCGCGATATCGTGACCGGAGCCGTAGCCCCATATTCTGGCGCCAAGAAGATATGGGACCTCGCTCGGCGAGCCCCGACTGAGCACAAACACGAGCTTGACCCGTTCATTTATGCGGCAAGCGAGTGGGAAGATCGCCCCGCTGATCGGATGAGCTTCGAACAAGGCATCATCGAAGAAGCGCGACGTCTGATCAATCACTGACGCCGTGTCTACGACGCCGGCCGCTCCGCAAGCCTTCATCTACGGTCCGCGCGAAGCAACAATCGAGCAAATCAACAACAGCACCGGCACCGTGTCCTATCTGCATCACGATCAAGCCGGCAGCACGAGGCTGATCACGGGCTCCACGGGCACTGTCACCGGGAAATGCACCTACAGCGCCTACGGCACCCCGACCTGCGAAGGCACCGCTACGACACCGCTTGGATATGACGCCCAATACACAAGCGTCGACACCGGACTCATCTACATGCGCGCACGCACCTACGACCCCACCACCGGACAGTTCCTCACCCGCGACCCGTGGGTCGCAATTACCGGCGAACCCTACAGCTACGTTGGCGACAACCCACTCACCTTCGCAGACCCCACAGGACGCTGCAGCGTATGGTGCGTCGTGGGCGTCGTCGCCGGAGGCGTCTCTCGCAACCGGCGTCGGAGAGGTCATCATCGGTGGCGGCGCCGTGGCGGGGGGCGTACTCGGTGGGATCTCTGTGGTGGCCGGCGCCGTGGGAGCAGGGGCGGATGCCAAAGAATGCGTTGGCGGAAGCGACATCGCATGTGTGGGCTCTGGGGTGGGCATCGTTGCCACTGGAGGCGCCGGCGCCGTCGCCCTCGGGGCCGTCACCGGTACAACTGCCGCAGGGAACACGGCGATCGGTCTCACGGCGAGCGGCATAGGTTCTCTCGGCGGCTCGATCATCTTCGAGCCCTCGCCGGGACGCAGCTCGCACGGATCGCTTGCGGTCACCGCCTCGATGTCGGCCGGATTCGCAAGCATCACGAGCGGCGGGTGATCTATCGGATACAAGGTGAACCGATCGCCCAGGCGCCTGTGACACTGCTCGAAGTAGGCATAGGGAGCGAAGCGGGCGGCTAGCGTCTGCAACAAGCTTGGATGCAGACCGCCGGGTGGTAGGTCACGACGAGCGCGTCGCAGCAGCGTCGACTCGGCACAGTGCGTTTGCAGCCGAGACATGCTGCCCCTTAGCCGCGATCAGACGGCGCGAGGTCGATGCGTTGCGACATAGCGATCAGACGAGGATGAGCGTTTGTGTGACTGGCCGATGCCGATCTGGCTACGCTCTCGCAGGTCGAGGCGTACCCGTGATCCTGCTTGTGGTGTCACGATCACGCTGCGCCAACGTGGCCGCTCGATGTGATTGGCTACGGGGCGCACGGTCAGGTGCGCCAGCGCCTCTTGCAGCACGATCTTCATCTCCATGGTGGCGAGATGCAAGCCTGGGCAGCGCTTGTGGCCACCGCCCCACGGCAACCAGACGTGCGTCGGCGGCGGGCTGTTCAGGAAGCGCTCGGGCTCGAAGCTGTGGGGCGCACGGAAGTGTGCGGGGTCGTGATGCAGCAGATAGATGCAGCCGACGATCGCCGCCGGCGGTGCGACCTTCCAGCCGACGAGCTCCGTCGGCCGATGCACCACTCGTGGAATCGTGAACGGAAATACGGGACGATCGCGCATGATCTCCTGGACCGTCGCGGTCAAGTAGACGTCGCTTTCACCGCGGTCGATCTCACGGTGCAGTCGCGCTTGGGCTCGCGGATTGTGCGCAAGCAGTTGAAACCCCCACGCCAGCTGCGCGGCCGTCGTCTCATGGCCAGCCAATATCACCGACATCAAGTTGTCTCGCAGCAGTCGCTGCGACGCCGGCGAGCCAACCGCGTTCCGCGCGAACCTTCCCAGGATGCCTGTCGGACGCCCCGTCCGCGTCAGGCATTCGTCGATGGTGGCATGCATCAACTCGTCGAGCAGTTCGCGTTCTCGTATGAATCGCCGCCAGCGCAGTCGACCTACTGTTCGGCGTATCGTCGGCTCCGGATAGGACGACGAGCTTGTGATTTCCATCATCTTGAGAATCGCGTCGCGCATGTCCCATGGCTCCTCCGGGGCCACTCCGTCCAGCCGGTCGAACGCCTTGCGCAGGATCACCTCCAGCGTCAGCGAGCGTAGGCTCGCGTCCAGCGAAAACGGCTCGCCCAACGGCCAGCCCGCGATCACACGTCGAGCCACCGCGCGCACCGTCTCGGCGTGCGCACACACGGCGGCTTTGCGGAATTCATGCAGCACCGCCCTGCGTCCCTCGATGTGCGCATGGTCGTCCTGGAGCATGAACGAACGCTCGCCGACTATCGGCTCCACCATGCGGGCGCCCTCGCCGGCATGTAGCACGTCGGGCGCGGCAGCGAACATCGCCTTGACGTCCTGGGCACCGGAGAGAACGACGAGCGGCGGATACGGAGTCGTGTTGAGTGTGAAGCGAGCGCCGTAGCGCCCACGACAGCGCTCAAGCAGCGTAAAGACGTCTCTGTACATCATGTAGGTCTGTGCACTACGCGGAAGTCGTGGACCCGGCGGGAGCTCGCTCGTGCGTACATGCGCCAGGGTGCGTCGCGTGTGCTTTTCACGATCTCACGGCGTCGGTGAGAGGATCGCGTTCACAGTGCTCACGCCCCACGCTGTCCGTAGCAGATCAGCCAGAGCCGGAGCACGGGCAACAGCACCTGCGGTAGTGAGCCGCCACGTGCGAGGAGCGCTCGAGTCGTCAGACGACTGTTGTTGGTGCGCGCGCTGTCCTTTGCCAGATACATCGCGATCATGCTCGCGATCACGACGACGTGCTTCTCTCCGCCTGGTAGCGCTGACGCCTCGCTGAGACAGCGACGCATGATCTCCGTCATGCGCGCGATCGCGACGTCTCGATTGGGGTAGTACGCGATGTAGCGCTGATGCCCGGTGGCCACGTCCTCGGCGCTGTCGACGTAGCTGTCGAGCATGGTCGAGAGCACGCTGACCCAGGGCGAGTAGATGCGGTGAACGCTGGCGATCTCCTCGTCAGCGACGTCGAGATCGCTAGCCAGCGCCAGCAGCGCGTAGATATCGAGGGAAGCCGCCGCCGCTCCCGAGAGCTCGAACCACTCGGCCTCATGTTTGCCTGGAAACTGTCGCTCGGCCCACGCTTGCAGCTTCGCCACCCGCGACGTGGGGCAGGGATCGTGATTCAGCGCTTGGACACTCGCGCGTCTCGCCTCAGCCATCAGAAAGGTCTGTACCTGCTGAAACGATCGCAACCCCTGACATTGCTGGCGACACTCATCAACAAGCGCGCGCAGATACCCATCGTCCCCTTCCCGTGCGTCGTACAGGTAATAGTCGCGCATCGGTCGCGTGGGTTCGAGTGCATCGACCATCGCGGCGTGGAGTTGCAGCCCGTTGACCTCGCCGACCTCCGCAGCGCTCTCGCTCGCACTGTCCAGAAAATCCCACATAACCTGATAGGCGACGATTAGGCGCAGCAACACCTTGCTGCGCTTACTGGGCCAAGGTGCAGAACAGCGTCGCACCATGGACGTTCTCGCGCTTGCCGTCGATCGCGCTGATCGCGTCTCGGCGTAGACCTTCATCGGAGATCTCCGCTGCCCGGGTACGCCATGTCCGTAGCTCGCGCCGCACGATCGGCTCGGCCCACAGCAGCTCGCGCGCCACAGCGGCACCCAGCGTTCGCATCTGACTCAGGGTCAACGGCGCGACGTCATGCCTGCTGCGCACACGTGAGTAGCGCAGCCCCGCGGCGCGCGACTGTGCAACAACATGCCCGTCCATTTCGCAAGAATAGAACTGTTGAGCGATAGGACTGGATAGCTAGTAGAGAGTGCGCCCCTTCCTACCCGCCCCACCCCCGTGACACAGCGATCCAGATACCCGCATTTCGGCCACCGTTGTGCGAGTTTGTCGAAATCGACCGTGCGATGTAAGGGGATCCGTCCTCAATAAGTTCCATGGGAATGTCGCTGCTGGTGTTTCTCTCCAACCCGCAGGACGACATCCGCGCGATTCTGCCCGTGCCTCCAAAAAGCCACCAGGGAGCCGGTGGAGCACCGATGGAGCCGGTCCCCCGGGTCACGGACTCTCGCCGCTCACGGATCCGTGCGGCCGCGTCGGCCTTTACGCTTGTGCTGGCACTGCCGTCGCACGGTAGCCTGACAGTGCGACGATCGCACTCGTCGCTAGCGCCACGACGGCGAAGCTCTCAAGCGCGGTCGGCAGGGCGAGCGAGATCACGACCGGGAAGCCCGTGACGATCAGCAGCGCGTGGCTGACAAGCAGCTGACCGTAGATGCCAAACACCGTGCCGACGAGGCAGCCGAGGCCGATCACGACAATGCTCTCCCACACCAGCGAGCGCCACAGCAGGCTGCGCGCCAGGCCCTGCACCTTTAGCCGTGCGAGCGCGCGGCGGCGCTGCCAGATCCCGGCACCCATCGTGCTCGCGCTTGCGAGCACGCCGGCGAGCAGGACCAGCACCGCCATCTGTGTCAGCCGCGCGAGCCCCCGCTGCCCATTAGAGATCTCTAGCTGTTCGTGGCGGCGCTCGGTCTGCACAGCCAGACCCGTGTAGCCCAGGCGCGCGAGCGTGCGGCGCACCTCGGTCGCCACACGCGCTGGCGAGGCGCCGAGCGCGAGCATCACGTTGTAGGCCGACGGTTCGGCGCTACCCCACCCCGCGACGTAGTCGGCCGGGCTCACGATCGCGGCACCCGCCGGCCAGCCCAAGTCCGTGCTGAGCGCCGCCACGCGCAACGTCACCGGGTGCGGGGCCGGCAGCGTGAAGCGCTGGCCGATCTGGACATGATGTTCGCTAGCGAGCGCCGTCGAGAGCACCACCCAGCCGCCGCTACGTAGGCGCGCATCGGTGATCGCAAGGTCGCCTTCTGAAAGCTGGATCGCGCTCAGCGGCCTCGCTGCGGTGGCGGGCGGCGCCTCCACGAACACGCGTCGATCACCGACGTTCAGGAAACTCGCCCGATTGACGCTGACGGCACGCACGCCCGGCAGCCGGCGCAGCGGCGCTAGCGGGATTTCGTGGAAGGGGATCGTCGCGAACAGGTTGTCGCCGGTCGCTGGCGATACCCACAGGTCCGCGGCCGAGGAGATCGTATGAAAGGAAGCCGTCAGGCCAGCCTGCAGGTTGCTGCGCGAACCCTGGATCATTGTGCCGCCAACGACCGCGACCGCGGCTGTTGCGGCGATCGCCAGAATCCGCGTGCGTGCCGAGGGCGAACGTAGCTCGACGACCGCGAGCGCAGTCGCCGGCGAGCCCAACCGCCGCTGCAAACGCTCGAACACGCGCATTCCGGCGTCGATCAGCGACGGAAGCAGCAGCAGCGCGGCAAGCACAAGCGTCACGATCGCGATCAGCGAGGAGCGCGGCGCGGCTAGCACGATGACGGTTGTCACAACCAAGCAGACGATCCCAGCCGTGCGGGCGCCGCCAGAAGTGCACATCTGAGGAGTGAGACCGGCCCGGTGCGTACGTGCTGGCGCAGCCGCCCGAACAGCCCCGCCCCGCGCGCAGCGTCTGCGGCACCGTGCCGCGGCCGGCTGCGTCCGTATGCGCCTGCGCGCGTCCCGCAACGTCGCGAGCACGCCGATCGCCGCGGCCAGCAGCCCAGCAACGACGGCTAGGATGACGCTCTGCCACGTGATGATCCGCTGCGAGCCGACCGGAAACGCGATTGAGAGGAATTCGGGGCTCGCGTTGAAGACGAGCACCGACAAGAGGTCCCCCAACGCGAGGCCGACCAGCGCGCCGAACACGCCGAGTGCGGCCGCGTCGAACAGCAGCACCTTGACGATCTGGCGCGGCGGCGCACCGAGTATGCGTAGTTCGCTCAGCAGATGCCGGCGCAGGTGGGCGGTGAGCAGCACCGCGCAGTAGGCGAACATGAAGCCGACGAGCGCGCAGATCGCCGCGAATACGCTGACGGACTGGTTGATCGGGATCGCCGCCTCGTCGAACAGCGTCGTGTCGAAGTTCGCCGGCTCGACGTTCAGATGCCCGGAGGCGATCCGGTGAAGGCTGCGCAACACTTCGGCGTCTCGCCCGGGGCGCACCTGGACGAGCACGCGCGAGAGCCGACCCTGCATCCCGGTGAGGCTCTGCGCGTAGAGCAGCGGCGCAACCGCCACCTGGCTGTGGATCAACGGCCCGATCTCCGACGGTTTCAGCACGGCACCCAGCAGCGTCGGTACGAGGTGTGTGCCGACCTGCACGTCGATTACGTGCAGCTGTTCTGCTCCGATCGCAGCAGCCAGCGGCGCAGGCAAGAAGATCGCCGGCGCGCGGGCGAGCTCTCCGCGGCGTCAAATGGCGCAGCAGCGCACCGGTGAGGTGCACATAGCGCGGGTCGGTAGCGAGCAGATAGACCGCGCGCTTGCCCGCCGGGCCGACCAGGCCGATCTGCGCTTCGAGCATGGGCACCGCTGCGCGCACTCCCGGCAGCGCCTGCACTTCGCCGAGCACCCGTTCGCCGAAGCCCGCCGCTGAGCGTGCCTCCAGCTGATAGCGCGCATGGCCGTTCACCCCGCTGGTCAGCTGCGCCACCGACCCGCCGAAGCTCGCGGTCGCGACCTGCGAGGCGAACAGAAGTCCGACCCCGACGGCGATGCCGAGCACCGCGAACAACTCCTGCACGAGCACGCCACGCGCGCGCAGACGCACCGCATACAGGTAGACGACGTCGTAGAGACTCATCGCGGCGGCGCGTCGGCGGCCGCCGCGGCTCGGTCCCGGCTGCCGAGGCCGCGTCAGGGCGTCCCCCTGATCGTGGCGTTCATCGCCGGCGCAAGCGTGGCTGCGGCCGGGGTGAGCGGCGCGGTGTCCGCGTCGAACTCGGCGAGCCGCCCATCGCGCAACACGTGCACCCGGTCGGCGTACGCTGTTGCCTGCGGGTCGTGCGTGACGAGCAGCAACGCGGTCCCGCGTTCGCGGCAGACCTCGCCGAGTAGCTCGAGCACCTCGCGGCTGCGCTGCGTGTCGAGGTTGCCGGTCGGCTCGTCGGCGAGCAGCAGCTTCGGTTCGGTCGAGAGCGCGCGGGCGATCATCACCCGCTGGCGCTCGCCCATCGAAAGCGAGTCGGCGCGGTGATGCAGCCGCTCCCCCAGCCCGAGTCGCTCCAGCATCGGCTCGATCTGGCGGTTGCCGCGGCGCACGCCGACTGTCACCCACAGCTTCAACGCAGCGTTCTGGATCACGTTGCCGCCGGGCAGCAGCTCGAGCGACTGATCGATGTAGCCCAGCTCGTGCAGTCGGTAGCTCGCCGCCTCGGCGTCCGAGAGCATCGAGATGTCGCGGCCGTCGACCAGCACCGCGCCGCTGTCGGGCGCCACGAGCGCCGCGACCACGGTCAGCAGTGTTGTCTTACCGGAGCCGCTCGGGCCGTATAGCGCGACCATTTCCCCCGCGGCGATCTCCATCGACACGCCGTCCACCGCGCGCACCGGCTCGTCCCCGCCAGTGGGGTGGTGCTTGACGAGCTCGCGCAGCTCCAGCATCTCGGATCACCTCGTATGGTGCCGACCGCGGGCGAGCCGCAGCCGACGCCAGCTTGTGTCATTGAACCGAACAATACCGGCCTACGACCAGAGCCACGGATCTGCGCGGTCGGCACCGAGGTTACCTCCCGACATGCTCCCGCCATATCGCCGATGAGTGCACCGTCCGCCGTTTGGCCGACGAGATAATCGTGCAACTGGAACGGCATCTCGTTGCTGGCTTGAATCACGCACACCGTCGCTTCGTCCAATGGCCTCGTGCGCCAATACGCCACGCCTCCAGCTACGAGCACCAAAGCGAGCAGGAGCGAGTGAAGGACCGTCGCGGGTATCCCCCTGAGCTCATTGTGGAAGCTTTGCTCAGAGCCCGAGCGGCGCTTCCTCGCGGGCCGGCTCGCCGAGCTGTAAACCGCTCCGGGCAGCAGCCGGCCAGCGCACCGTTGCTTTCCCCTCGGCGCCCGATCAGAACGACGGCCGCGTGACGGTGGCAGTCACCGACACGAAGACCGGTGAGGCGTTCGAGCTTCCGGTACGTGAGGCGAGCGAGCGCTTGAGGTGTTCCATCACCCCTACGCGTACGCCGCGCGGCCACAGCATCGACGTGTCCCCATCCGCGAGCTCTGGATGAACTCGCACGCGCTATGGCCGAGAGGGAGGCGACGCCCGCGGCCAAGCCCCGCCCGGAACCTTGGCATGCATGTAGCGTTCCGTAGATAGGCGCTTGAGTCGCTCGGCCGCAGCAACAGGCGCGGCTCAAGCGGCACGAATACCGCGGCAATGTTCCTGACTATCGAACGTGTCTTGCAGGGACTTTATCTGAGGATCGCAGGGGTGTCTCCGACTGGCTCCCATCTCGCCATCGTCACCTAGCCTGCCTGTCACGTATTAGCTTCCCTGGACTGTCGGCCCGCGCCACGGTCCCTGACATGAGGAGAGGACATGGCCCACGGAGAAAACACCGCCGTCGGTGAAGGCGCGCTGGCGAGCCTGCTCGCGCTATCCGAAGTTGAACAGGAAGTGCACCGCGGGAACACCGCCGCCGGCTGGGATGCCCTGAATGCTCTGACCGGCACATTGGCCGTAGCGCCTCCGACTGCCACGACCGCGGTCGGCTCGAGCATCATCACCCTAGCCGGGGTCGAAGCCCTAGCCGGGCCTGTATGGGCCGGAGGGACGAGCAACACAAGGATCATCGTCTTCCGGGAACTGACGCCAGGGGTTACCGGCCTGGAAGTAGGCAAGGCGTACTTCGTGGTCAACGGGACGGCCAACACGTTTGAATGCTCGGCCACGCGTGGAGGTACAGGCATCAAAGTCGCCAAAGCGCCATTGGAAGCCGCGTCGACCAAAGTGGCGATCCTCGCGTCCGCCGAAGACAACACCGGGGTTGGCTCGCAGGCGCTGAAAAGCCTCACCACGGGCGGCGGCAACACGGCGATCGGCGAGAACGCCGGAGTGAACCTTACCTCGGGGGAAGAAAACACTGTGGTGGGCTGCGAAGCGCTCGCGGCTGCACAGACCACCCACTCCAACAACGCCTTCGGATTTCGTGCGCTTGGTAGCAACACCACCGCGGAAGGCAACTGTGCGTTTGGGAATAAGTCCGCCGTTGCCATCAAAACGGGGGGCGAAAACACGGCTATGGGTAATAGCTCCCTCGAATTCAACGAATCAGGCCACGGCAACACGGCGATCGGCTTCCAGGCGATGCTCAACGCCAAGGGCAACAACAATGCCGCGCTTGGGCTGGGCGCGCTGAAAGCGTTGACGAGCGGCAACGAAAACACCGGCATCGGTGTGTTCGCTGGAAACGCGGTGACGACCGGCGAAGAAAACGTCGCCGTTGGCATGGAGTCGCTTTTTTCTAACAAAGCCGGCAGCAAAAACACCGCGGTCGGCCTCAAGGCCGGAGCGGCGAGCGAAGGCAGCGGCAATATCTACCTGGGCTACGAAGCCGTCGGAAAATCAACCGACGCAAATCAGCTCGTGATCGCGAACAACTCCACCACCCCGCTGATCGCCGGGACGCTGTCGGGGACGCAAAAACTCGGCTTCTACGGTGTTACGCCGACCGCGAAACACGCGGAAATCAAAACCGTGACCGCCGCGAAATTCAAAGAAGGCAAGTTCGGCTTCGAAACGCAGGCAGAACTCGAAGCGTTCGTGAAAAAGTTCAACGAACTCCTCGAAGCCTGCAAAGCGATCGGAATTACGGCGTGAGCCGGCGAGTCAGGCTTGTCAAGGTGCTGGTTCAGCCAGTGTTCGTTCTGGATGACGGGGAGAACATCAGCGAGGTGCCGATCGAAGAGCACGTGATCCCGGCGAGCGAGTGGCCAACCTACAGCTCGGACAGGTTCCCGCGTGAGGTCGCTGAATGGCAGGCCCAGCTCGACGCCCAGGACGCGGGTGGCGCGCCTTGGAACCAATGAGCAGCTCAACTACCCGCCCAGGAGCCCGGACACGGCCGGTGTATCGGCCGACGGCCGTCGTCGCGGGGGGAACACCCGCGATGATCCACGCCAAGGATCTGCGCGTAGAACTCATGCGTTGAACAACAGCACCAGCCAGCTAAGCGCATCTGCGCCCGTGCCCAATCGAAGTGCTCTCGCGAGCGCCTCCGTCGGCGGCCACCTCGCACGCGGCGCCGTCGGCCTTGGCGCTATCGGCGCGGCGGTCGCGTTGGCCGTGAGCGTAAGTCCCGTGGCGCTCTTGCTCGCCCCCATCGGGATGGTCGCACTCCGCGGCTGCCCAACCTGCTGGATCGTCGGCCTGATCCAGACGATCGCCGCCGGGCGTCTCCAGCGCGGCTGCACAGATGGCCGCTGCACGCTATCTGCGCCTGCCTCAGCCGGCCGTCGCCGCTAACGAGCGTTCGTCGCGGCGTGCCGTTCTGGCGCCTCCTTCACTGTCTTACACACCACTTGACATTTGGGGGCTGAACCGGTTACGGTCGAACGGTAGTCATCCGCGATGTTTGCGGACGATGTCTTGAGGCCCCTTTTCGGGGTCACGCCGGGTGACAGCCCGGTGCGAGATGTCACTGCCATCACAAGGGAGAGGGAAAATGACAACAAGCCGTCATCGTCGGCGCACCTTGGCACGCCTCGATCGCAGCCGCCATCGTGTGCAACTCAGCATAGTGCTCGTACTGCTCAGCGGAACGCTCGCTGCCGTCCTACCATCAGCCGCGTCTGCAGCCGGTGCCTCCTACGTCGCAATGGGTGATTCCTACACAGCCGCCCCCGGAGTTACCCCCGCATCGCCCACTGCTCCGGCCGACTGTGGCCAATCCGCTGCCAACTACCCCCATCTGATCGCCGCTGCCCTGGGGTTGTCGCTGACCGATGTCAGCTGCGGCGGCGCCACCACCGAAGACTTCACCGTGGCACAGTTCCCTGACCAGCCGCCGCAGTTCGACGCGCTCGGGCCATCCACGGAAGTTGTCACCATGAGCATGGGTGGGAACGACCACAATCTGTTCGGCACGCTCGTGGCCGGCTGCTCGGAACTCGACTACGGCCAGCCGAACGTGGGGGCGCCGTGCAAGAAGAAGTACGGGGCGTTTGTCAAGAAAACGTTCGAAGAAAACGTCAAGCCGCAAGAAGAAGCGATTGCAGAGGTCCATGTGCTGGCGCCCGACGCAAAGGTCTTCTTCGTCGGCTATCCCGAAATCACGCCGGCCGCCGGGTACTGTCCGGAAGCGATCCCATGGACGACCGGGGATCTGGCGTGGTTCCATAAAGTGGTTGAGGCGCACGGCAACTCGCTGCTGAAACGAGGTGCTCGCGCCAACGACGCCATCTTCGTCAACACGCTGAAGGAAAGCGCCGGCCACAGCGCCTGTGAACCGGTTGGCGTGCGCTGGGTCGAACCGCTGATCGGATCGCTCACCGGTGTCGCCGTGCACCCAAATGCCACTGGGGAGGAAAACGACGCCTACGACGTCGAGCGCGCGATGCTCGACAACGGCGTCCGTTAGCCGGCAGCCCACCGCATCAACGCGAGCTCGTCGCTCTGCGCCTTCTCACCCAGGCGCAGAGCGACGGCACGCGGGACGATGCCGCCGCTTGGCGCGTGACCGCCGGCCTTCACCCGGCGTGGGACGCGCGGTCTGGGGCCTGTCGTGGCGCAGTTCCCCTAGCGTATGGCCCGTGCGGGTGGCGAGTTGGAACGTGAACTCGGTCAAGCAGCGGGTGCCGCGCCTGCTGCCGTGGCTGGACGAGCGCCGGCCGGACGTCGTCTGCCTGCAGGAGACAAAGCTCGCCGACGACGCCTTTGACGAGCTGCTCGGCCAGGAGCTGGCTGACCGTGGCTATGCGTTCGCCCGCTACGGCGAGGTGCAATGGAACGGCGTGGCGATCCTCTCCCGCGTCGGTCTGCAGGACATCTCCGTCGGGATCGACGGCGCCCCGGGATTCCCGCGTCCGGAGGCCCGAGCGGTCGCTGCCACGTGCGGCGGGATCCGCGTGCACTGCGCGTACGTACCCAACGGCCGCCTGCCCGACTCCGAGCACTACCACTACAAGCTCGCATGGTTGGCGGCGCTCAAGCAGCAGGTTGGCCGCCAACCGCAGAACGCGATGGTGTGCGGCGACATGAACATCGCTCCCGCCGACATCGACGTCTTCGATCCGGACGCCTACGCCGGGCACACCCACGTTACGGCGCCCGAGCGAGCCGCGCTGGCAGATCTACAGGAGCTGGGCCTGCACGACGTTGTTCGCGACCGCTGGCCGACCGAGCGCGTCTTCACCTACTGGGACTACCGCGCCGGAATGTTCCATCAAGACCTCGGGATGCGGATCGACCTGGTGCTGGCCGCTGCCAAGGTGGCCGGTCGGGTTCGGGCGGCATGGGTTGACCGGCAGGCCCGCAAGGGAACCAGGCCGAGCGATCACGCGCCGGTGATCGTCGATCTGGACGAGGCTCCCGATGGGGACATCGGACCGGTGGTGCCGCCGCCGTCCACCCCGGCCGCTCGGCGCGGCGCGCGCACACTGCCGCAGTCGCAGTCGCCGTAGCGTCATCGATGGCCGACGGCCTGTTCGGTCAGGAAATGCGGCGGCTGCCAGCACAGGACGGCGCGCCGTCCCGATCCCCTAGCCTTACGGGACCGTGCTTTTGATCGTGATCCCAGCCGTGTTGGTCGCGGCCGCGCTGTTCGGACTTGGCATGTGCCGGCTGGCGGCGCTGAGCGATCGCCATCATGCTGTAGCGCTTGATGAGTGGGTCGCTGCCAGGCGTCTCAGCGCGCAGCGGGCAGCCCCCGCAAATCAACTTCCGTTAGATCCCTCCGGCGAAGCCTTCCACGCGACCGGGTGACGATGACGGCGCGCTGGTCTTTGCCGGAGCACAAGCATGAGGCTGCGTTTATCATCGGACGTTGCGGGAAGCGCAAGCAACTAGGAAACGTGCTCGGTATAAACCAGAATCCATCGATGGGGAGACTCGTCAACAGCTTGCTCTGCGTGATTGTCGCGAGCGTGATGATGCTCGGGGCCTCTGTCTTCGCCGCAAGCGCCCTCGCCGCCGAAGCCGGCGGCGAACCAACCACCGAAGGGCCGGTGACAACGGAACCCGCCGGCGAAGCCCCACCGAGCGGCCAACCTGCCGGCGAAGCCCCCCCAAGCGGCGAACCTGCCGGCGAAGCGCCGGCGAGCGGCGAACCCGTGGTTGAACCGGGTGACGAAACGCCCGCGCCGGCCGAACCGGTCACTACGGAACCGGCCACAGAAACACCGACGGTCACCGAACCGGTGGCTGAAGCCCCGGAACAGACGCCTGTGAGCAGCGAAGTGGTGGAAGAAACGGTCAAAGAAACATTGGCCGTCACGGAACACGTCGTGGAATCGCCTCAAGAAGTAGCCCCCGTCATCGTGGAACAGGTACCCGTGCCCGTCGAACGGGTGGCGCCTGGCGAATCGCTTCCAGAACAGTCCAAGGAAGACGCCACGCCGGCGAAGTCGACCGCAGAACAAGCTGCCGAAGCGTCTCCATCGTCGGCGGCCAACGCTCCGCAGGATGCGGTGACGGCCGCCGGCTCCCCGGGGCCGCCGCTCCCGCAGGAAACATCCGACGCACCGGTCATCTTGGTCCCGAGCGGCCCCACCGGGGGTGGCCTTGCTGAACCCCAGACGAATCTCAGCGCAAGTATCGCCGCAGCGGTACCGGCGGCTCGGCTGAGCCCTGCACAGCGGGCCGGTGAGTTGAGCTGTCAGCTCTCCGGGCTTGCCGGGCCTGTAACCGAAGACTGCACGGCCGCCTGGTTGGGTAGCGAGAGTCTGCTGTCGTCGTCGCCGGCAAACCTTGCCACCGCCGCGCCGGCGAGATCGGCCGCGCCTGCCGGCGGCGGCGGTGTCGTCGGCTATACGGGCGGCAACCGCTCGTTCATCCCGCCGCCGGGGCCTGCACCCAGCGGTGCCGTCGGCGGCTCCGCTGCCGGCGGCTCCGGCGTTGCCACCTCTGGAACCTTCAAGCTTGCAGGTCTCCTACTCCACACAGGCCCGCGCGCGCTCCGTCGTCTGCGGCTTTCCTGCAGCCCCTGGCGTACAGCGTTCTTCGTTCTGATTCCAGAGCGACCCGGCTAGCTCCTCCCGGTCGCTTCGCTTCGGCGCTGGATCTCTTGATCCGACGCCACTGGAAATCAATTCGAAGCTTCTTTGGAAGGAGCTGTATCTGATGGAACGTCATCTAACGACGTCGACGGTCAGCATTGGTGGAAGAAACGACGGGGCTGCGACGGCTAGCGTCGCCAAGCGGCCCGGTAGCACGGTCGCTCGGAGCACCCGTAAACAGGCTGCGCGCAGCGACGCTGACGCAGTCTCCCGGAGCATGGGCGTCTGGACGCACACGTTGATCCTGACCGGCGACTTGACCCACCGCTCGGTGCATACGCTCGAAGCAGAGATAGAGCGACTCTGCGACGAGGGTGTCTCCGCGATCACGCTGGATCTTCGCCAGCTGGGGTCGATCGACTCGATCGGCGTGGCCGTGATCTCGTTTCGCTGCGGTCTCTGCCAGCGCCGTGGGCATGGCTTTGAGGTGATCGCCGGGTCGAGGTCGATCCAGCGCGCGTTCGAGCAGGCAGGCGTCACCGATCTGCTGCCTTTTCGAGACGATGAAGTGGCAGCCCGTCGACTGCGCGCCTCGGTCGCCCCGACAGCGTTCTCACGACGGCCGTGAGAACGCGTGAACCTAACCGACCGCGTCAGCCGGAGCTGTCACAGCCCAGCGCCGCTTCACCGGCCTATCTCGCTCGCCGGTCATCCGTCGTCCCCGACGCGCAGCACGAGCTTGCCGATGTTCTCGCCGGTGAACAGCTTGAGCAGCGCATCCGGAAACGCGCTCACACCACCGCCGACGATGTGCTCACGCGAGATCAGTCGTCCTTCGCGCATCCAGCCGGCGATCTCCGCTGCTGCCTTGCCGAAGCCGGCGGCGTGGTCGAAGACGACCATGCCGGTCATCGACGCGCGGGCGACCAGCAGTGACAGGTAGTTCGCCGGTCCACGCACGCCATCGGTGGCGTTGTACTGGGAGACAGCACCGCAGATCACGATGCGCGCGCCACGCGCCAGGCGTGTGAGCACGGCGTCGAGGATCTCGCCGCCGACATTGTCGAAGTACACGTCCACTCCCTGCGGTGCGTGCTCGCGCAGCGCACGCCGGACGTCCTCCGTCTTGTAGTCGATCGAGGCATCGAAGCCCAGCTCGTCGACGATCCAGCTGCACTTCTCTTCCCCGCCGGCCAGGCCGATCACGCGGCAGCCCTTGATCTTGGCGATCTGCCCCGCAATGCTGCCGACCGCGCCGCCGGCGCCGGAGACGACCACCGTATCTCCATCCTGCAGCCTGGCGGTGTCGAACAGGCCGAAGTAAGCGGTCATGCCGGTCAGACCCAGTGCGCCCAGGTACGTCGGCAACGGAGCAAGCGAAGGGTCGACCTTGATCACCTCGCTTCCGTCGCAGACAGCGTGCTCCTGGACCCCAAACGCTCCGTAGACGTGATCCCCGACGCCAAAGCCTGAGTGCTCGGAGGCGCTCACGCGCCCGACCGCCCCGGCGCGCATGACATCGCCGACTTCAACCGGATCGATATACGAGGCCCCCGCGTTCATCCAGCCGCGCATGGCTGGATCCAGTGACAGATACGAGACGTCCACGACGAGCTCTCCCGCGCCCGCGGTCGGCATCGGCTCCTCGGTGAAACTCCAGTCAGAGGACTTGGGCAGGCCCGACGGACGCGCCGCCAAGCGTACCTGGTGATTGGTCGAGCTCATCGTCTACCCGGAGTTTGCCAGCTCCGCCATCGATTCGAATGCTGCGAGCGGGTTGAGCGGCTCGGCATCGCCCGAAAGCTCCGCGTAGATATTGGCGATGTTGACTACCAGCCGCTCGGGCTCCCCCCAATTCGCCCAGCGCTGCAATGAGATCGAGCGGGCTGCCTGCAGCGGCGTCATACCTTCAGCGTGCCTGGTGCGTGCCTCGGCGTAGAGATATTCGAAGTAGGCCTTCAGCTCTCCTACCTCGTGCAGTCCAGCCAGCGGGCCGTGTCCGGGCACGATCACCTCTACGTCCATCGCCAAGATTCGCTCGCACGCGGCAATCCAGTTGGACGCCGGGCCCGCCCAGGCGATCGGGTGCGCCTGCGAGAAGAGGATGTCGCCGGAGAACAGCACGCGCTCTCCCACCGCGTGCACCAGCGTGTCGCCACGTGTGTGCGCCGGGCCAACCTCGATCAGTCGCAGCTCGCGGTCGCCCACCTGCACGGTGATCTCGCCGTCGAACGTCTCGGCCGGTAGTGCGAGCTCGATTCCCTTGAAGTCAAATGCGCCAAAACACTTAAGGAAGAACGCGCCAAGCTGACCCATCGCAGGCGCCTGCTCCACCAGCGCGGCCATCGCCGCCGGCGGCAGCTCGGTCATCTCGGCAGCCGTCCGCGCGGAGGCCACGATCCTCGCGCCCCCGACAAGCTGGTTGCCGTAGCAGTGGTCGCCATTGGCGTGGGTGTTGACCAGCGTTTCGATCTGCGCGGCTGCCGGCACAGCACGGCGCATGCTGTTCAGCATCTGCTCGGTCAGCGCAAGGTCATACAGCGTGTCCACCAGCAGCGTCCGCTCGCCGTCCACGACTAGCCCCGCGTTGCTCCAGCCCCAGCCACCGTCCGGCTGCAGATACGCGTACAGCCCATCCCCCACCTGCTGCAGGCCCTTGAGGTAGGTCATCGCTCAGAACAGCCGGACATGGCCAGGCGACAGTGTGAAGCCGTGTCGAACCGCGTTGACGCAGCGGATGGATCCGGCTCCTATCAAACAGCTGATGCCTGCTCGGCTCCAGGTACTCCCGGCCGCCAGTCTCACCGGCGGTGCCCCGGAGCTCAGGTCATCCTGGCTCTCGTCCACGAGGCGCGCGCGGCCGGCACGGCCCTGCCCCAGCTGCACAAACGGATCGCCCACCCCCGCTGCCGGACGCGGGATGCCGGCGGCAGAGCACTGGAGGCCGGGCCAGAAGCCATTGAGCGGAGCCCCCGTACCCGGGTCCAACGCGGTGCCCCACACGCGCGCTACTCCACACACGATGCTCTGTCTCTGCGTCTCCCAGTTGCCGGCGTGCGATGCGCGCGCCCCGGCGCTTGCCGGAAAGATCGCCAGCACCAGCACACCCAGAACGACGCGCACGAGCCGAGTCTAGGGCACGACGGCCACCAGCGCTCGACTACGCTCCGCCTCACCGCCACGCATCGTCGCCTCCGACCAAGACCCGCAGTATCGTCGTGAGCAGATGACGTCCGATAAAGCGCTTGCCGAGCGTCTGCCGGTGGATCAGCCCGCCGCCTCCAACGCCGTCGTAGCTGACGACGAGCGAGCTGCGGTGAGCGACACGGTCGACCGTGTCGCCAACGTCGTCGTCATGGTCCTGCCGCTTGCGCTCGTTGTGCTGGCGGGCTGGTTGACCTGGGGTGGAGCGCTGCGCTGGCCAGACCTGGTCGTGCTCGCGATCACCTACCTGCTCACCGGCCTGGGAATCACCGTCGGCTTCCACCGCCTGCTCACCCACCGCAGCTTCAAGACCACTCCCGCCCTACGTGGATTGCTGGCCGCGCTGGGCTCCGCTGCGGTCGAGGGGCCGGTGATCGAGTGGGTCGCCAACCACCGCAAGCACCATCGCTTCTCCGACGAGCCGGGGGACCCCCACAGCCCACACGTCGACCACGGCGCCGGCTGGCGGGGCGCCCTCGGTGGGCTGTTCCACGCGCACGTCGGCTGGATCCTTGGCGGTGACGCTCTGGCTGATCGCGAACACTACGCACCGGACCTGATCGCCGATCCCGTGGTGAGCTTCGTCGATCGCACATTCCTGCTGTGGGTGATGGTGGGACTCGCCGTCCCGTTCGCCCTCGGCGTGGCGATCACCGGCACGCTCGTCGGAGGCCTGACCGCGATGCTGTGGGGCGGCGCCGTGCGGATGTTCCTCCTTCACCACGCCACCTTCTCGATCAACTCCCTGTGTCACTTCTTCGGCAGGCGCAGCTTCGCGACCAGCGATCAGTCACGGAACCTGTCCTGGCTGGCGCTGCCGACGCTCGGCGAGGCCTGGCACAACAACCACCACGCCTTTCCCACCTCCGCCCGTCACGGCCTGCGCTGGTGGCAGCTCGATCCGTCCGCCTGGCTGATCGCCGGTCTGGCCCGCGTGGGGCTGGTGTGGGATGTCATCCGGATCGCCCCCGAGCGTCAGCTGGCGAAGAGCCCCCGCGACAGCTAGCGCGCCTGACGTCACGCGGCGGCGGCGTGAGCGCTCGACGCGACGCGAGGAGTATCGTGGACGGCAAGGAGGTAGAACCGATATGTACGACTACGTGATCGTCGGAGCAGGGTCCGCAGGCTGCGTCCTGGCCAACCGCCTCAGCGAGGACCCCGACGTGCAGGTGCTGCTGCTGGAGGCCGGACCGCCGGACACCAATCAGAACATCCACATACCGCTCGGATATCTGAAACTGGCCGGCACCGAGGTCGACTGGGACTACCACTCGGCACCCGAGCAGGAGTGCAACGGGCGGCGGATCACGCTGCCACGCGGCAAGGTGCTGGGCGGGTCCTCCTCGGTCAACGCCATGGTCTACATCCGCGGCAACCGGCTCGACTACGACGAATGGAACGTTCGCGGCTGGTCCTCTGCAGATCTGATGCCGTACTTCCTCAAGGCCGAGGACAACGAGCGGGGAGCATCCACATGGCACGGCGCCGGCGGCCCGCTGCCGGTCAGCGAAGAGCGCTCGGGCAACGCCATCTCACACGCGTTCGTCGACGCCGGTGAGCAGGCAGGCCTAACGCGTAACGACGACTTCAACGGGGATCAGCAGGACGGCGTCGGGATGTACCAGGTCACCCAGCGCGGTGGATTGCGTGCGAGTGCCGCCGTCGCCTACCTGCACCCGGTGATGGAGCGGGCAAACCTGACCGTGATGCCATACATGCTCGTGCAGCGCCTGCTGTTCGAGGGCACGCGCGCGGTCGGCGTGCAGGCCAGCCAGCTCGGCCAGGTGCAGGAGCTGCGCGCCGAGCGTGAGGTGATCCTGTGCGGCGGCGCCTACAACTCGCCGCAGCTGCTGATGCTCTCAGGCGTCGGTCCCGCCGAGCACCTGGCCAGCCGCGAGATCGAGGCGCTGCTCGACCAGCCGGCGGTCGGCGAGAACCTGTCCGATCATCCCGCCACCCAGCTGGTGTGGACGACGCCGGAGCCGCAGAGCCTGCTGCTCGCGCTGGAGCCGGCGGCGCTGGAGCAGTACGAAGCCACGCAGACAGGGCCGTTCGCCTCCAACCTGGCCGAGGCCGGCGGCTTTGCCCGCGTCGGCGCCGACGCGCCCGCCCCGGACATCCAGTTCCACGTCGCCCCCGTGCACATCGTCGATGAGGGCATGCGCGATCCGGAAGCCCACGGCGTGTGGGTCTCGCCGTGCCTGCTGACAGAGCACAGCAGAGGCTCGGTGCGCCTGGCCTCCAGTGACCCCAGCGCCAAGCCGATCGTGCACAACGCCTTCTACACGTCCGGCGATGACATGCAGCGGATGATCGCCGGCCTCAGACTGTCGCTTGACGTCTGCGCTCAGGCCGCGATGAGGCCCTACTGCGCGGAGCCGTTCAACACGCCCGACGGCGACAGCGACGAGGCGTTGCGCGCACACGCGGCGCGCACCACCTTCGCCATCTACCATCCCGTCGGCACCTGCCGCATGGGCGAGGATGCCGCTGCCGTGGTCGACGATCAGCTGCGCGTCAACGGCCTGGAGGCCCTGCGGGTCGTCGATGCCTCGGTGATGCCGGTGGTCCCCCGCGGGAACACCAACGCGCCGACCATCGCCCTGGCCGAGCGCGCCGCCGACCTGATCCGTCACGGGCGCGCGCTCGAGGCGCCCGGCGCCGCCGCCGAGGCCGGCGCGGCAGCTGCTGCCAGCAACGGCGTCGCGCCCCAGCACGCCTCCGCATAGGCGAGCGCCACACCCACCCCTCCGTGAACACCGCTCCGTGAACACCGCTCCGCGCGCCATCCACCACCTCAGCTGCGGCACCCTGTGCCCGCGCGGAGCGCGCATGCTCACCGGCAACGGCGGTCTGCTTACGCCGGCGCGACTGATCTGCCACTGCCTATTGATCGAGGGCGCCGAAGGGCTCGTCCTCGTGGATACCGGCTTCGGCGTGGACGACGTGCGCAACCCCCGTCAGCTCGGAACGGTCTTCAACACCATCGTGCGCCTGCGCGTCAACGCAGCCGAGACCGCCATCGCGCAGGTCCGCGAGCTGGGCTTCCAGCCGAGCGACGTACGCCACATCATCACCACGCATCTAGACCTCGATCACGCCGGAGGCCTGCCCGACTTCCCGCACGCCGACGTGCACCTGCTCGGTCTGGAGCTCGACGCTGCGATCAGCCCCAGCCTCCGCGACCGCGCGCGCTATGTGGCAACTCACTGGGCACACGGCCCACGCTGGGTCCAGCACGAAGCAGGTGGCGATCAGTGGCATGGGTTCGACAGCGTGCGCATCCTGCCCGGCAGCGACGCCGAGATCCTGCTGATCCCGCTGCTCGGGCACTCCCGCGGGCACACCGGCCTAGCCGTCAGGCGCGGCGACCGATGGCTGCTGCACTGCGGCGATGCCTACTTCCATCATGGCGAAGTGCAGACACCGGCGCAATGTCCCCGCGGGATTGCAGCGTTCGCGGCTTTCGCTCAGGCGGACAGTGCCGCGCGCTGCAACAACCGCGAACGGCTACGCGAGCTGGCCGAGCGCCACGGGGAGGACATCGAGCTGATCTGCTCGCACGACCCCGCCTATCTGGATGGACGGCTGGCCGCTGGCACGCTTGCAGACGGCCAGGGCGCTCAGGCCGGCTGAGACGCGCTAAGTGTCGCCGGCAGCGCGCGCGTCGTGCACGAGCCGGCGCATGCCCTTGATCCAGCGTTCCGGATCTGTGCCCTTGCGGGCCATGAACTGCGCCACGTTGGCATGCGGCAGGATCAGGAAGCGCTCCTCGTTGATGCCGGCCACGACCGCGTCTGCCACCTCCTCAGGCTCGATCAGCCCACCGGAGGACAGCGCTGCCGCTGCCGCCGCCTCCTGCATCCCCCGTTCGAGCATCGGCGTGCGGACCCCCTGGGGGCAGATGCACGACACGCGCACGCCCTGATCGACGTATTCGATCGCCAGCCACTCAGCCAGCGAGACGGCTGCGTGCTTGGTGACGCTGTAGATCAACGCCGATACCTGTGTCAGCAGGCCGGCCGCTGAAGCGGTGTTGATCAGGTAGCCCTCGCCGCGCGCCAGCATGCCCGGCAGCAGCGCACGCGAGGCCCACACGTGCGCCATCACATGCACTCGCCACGCTTCGTCCCAGGCCTCGTCAGGGGCCTCCGGGCCGCCGCCCATGCCACCGATGCCGGCGTTTGAGATGAAGATGTCGATCGGCCCGTTGGCCGCCTCGGCGGTGGCGATCAGCTCGCGCACACTCTGCTCGCGGCCGGCGTCGAGCTCGACCGCCAGGCCGCCCACCTCTGCCGCCACAGAGCGGGCGCCGTCGAGGTCGCGGTCGGCGACCACGAGCGCACGGGCACCCTCCTCGGCGAAGCGCTGGAGGAGGGCACGGCCGATGCCGCCGGCCCCGCCGGTGACCACAACGTGCCGATCGGTGAGCTCCACAGTGCGTACCATATGTCAATCATGAGTGCCCACGCCAGCGTCGGTGACACGTCGGTCGCTCCCGCCTGGGGCGAGTTTCGCTACGGCGCCGAGCTGGCACGTCTGCTTGCAGACGGACGGCTGCGCTCGCCGCGGCGCCTGGCAGATGCGCCGCCGGTGATGCTGATCCCCGGGTTCATGGCCGGCGACGCGTCGCTGGCAGTGATGCGCACGTGGCTGCGCCGTCGCGGGCATCGCGTGGCGATGAGCGGCATGCTCGTCAACATCGATTGCGCAGAGCGCGCCGTGGGGCGTCTGGAGGCGCAGCTGGCGGACTTCGCCGCCGACTGCGGGCGTCCGGTCGTGCTGATCGGGCAGAGCCGCGGCGGCACGCTCGCCCGCGTGCTGGCGGTACGCCACCCGGAGCTTGTGTGCGGGCTGGCGATGCTGGGCTCGCCGATGCGCGACGGTCTTGCCGCCTCGCCGTCGGTGTTGCGCACCGTGCGCTGGATCGCGCGCCTCGGCGACCTGGGTTTGCCGTGGGTGTTCTCCACGAGCTGCCGCGACGGCGCCTGCTGTGAGGCATTTCGTGCCGATGAGAGCGCACCTCTGGCGGCGAGCATCAAGGCGGTCGGCGTGTACTCGCGCAGCGACGGCGTCGTCGACTGGCGCGCGTGCGTGGATCCGCACGCCAAGTCCGTTGAGATCGACTCAAGCCACTGTGGCATGTCTGTGCACGCGGGCGTCTACCGCGTGCCTCGAGCAGGTGCTCGGATAGCGGCGCTTTCGCTGATGAATCACGCCAAGCAGATGCTGACAGTGGCCTCCGAGCGAGCGAGCGAGCTCGCCGCGCCCGGTCTCAGCCCGCGCCCGCGACACAAGGTGGCCGTGCTCGCCTGCATGGACACCCGCATCGACCTGTTCCCGATGCTCGGCCTGCAACGCGGCGACGCGCACATCATCCGCAACGCCGGCGGGCTGGTCACCGACGATGCGATCCGCTCGCTCAGCGCCTCGCAGCGGCTGCTGGGCACCGAGGAGATCGTCGTCGTCATGCACGAGGGTTGCGGCCTGTGCGGAGCCTCCGAGGATGACTTCGCACGGGCGTTGATCGCCGACGGCGTGCTGCCGACATGGCGGCTCGGTGCCTTCGAGGATGTCGAGGACACCCTCCGAAGCAGCCTTGCGCGGCTGCGCTCCAGCGCAGAGCTGCCTGCGCGCGAGCACATCAGCGGCTTCGTCTTCGACCCCGAGACCGGCGCGCTGCGCGAGGTGGCCGCCGCCACCGGCCAGACGTCCCCTGCCGGGGTCGACAGGTAGGCTGGCCTCAGTTATGCGTGCCGTCACCTTTCAGGCCGCCGGCGTCGTCAGCGTCGAGGAGCGCCCCGAGCCCGAGCTGATCGACGCAGGGGACGCGATCGTGCGCATCGACGCCACCGGCGTGTGCGGCTCTGACCTGCACATCTTCCACGGACGCGTGCAGATCGAGCCGGGGTTCACGATCGGCCACGAGTACGTCGGCACGGTCGTGGCGGTTGGCGACGCGGTCACACGCGTGGCCGTCGGCGACCGCGTGCTCGGTTGCTTTCAGACAGCCTGCGGCAGCTGCTTCTTTTGCCGGCGTGGGCTGTATCACCGCTGTCTGCAGTCGCGCACGTTCGGGCATGGCGCGGCCCTCGGCTCGTTGCAGGGCACACAGGCCGACATGGCGCTGGTGCCGCACGCCGACCTGATCCTGCGCCGCGTGCCCGACGGCATGAGCAACGACGTGGCGCTGTTTGCCGGTGACGTGATGGGAACCGGCTTTCATGCCGTCGACGCAAGCGGCCTGCGGCCCGGCGACGTCGCTGCCGTCCTCGGCCTCGGCCCCGTGGGGCTGTGCGCCGTGCAGGCCGCCAAGGCTGCCGGGGCTGCGCACGTGTTCGCGATCGACACCGTCCCCGAGCGCCTCAGCGTCGCCGAGTCCTTTGGCGCCGAGCCGGTGCATCTCGTCGAGCAGGATGCCCGTGCGCTCGTGCGCGGGGCCACCGAAGGCCGTGGCGTGGACGTGTGCATCGACGCCGTCGGCGACCCCAAGGTGTTGGAGAGCGCCATTCGCTTGACGCGCATGTGCGGAAGCATCCAGTGCGTCGGTGTGTACGCCGAGCGCGCCGAGGTGCATCTCGGCCTGCTGTGGCTGAAGGCGCTGACGCTGCGCGGCGGCCACGCCAACGTGATCGGCCACGTCGACCGCGTGCTGGCGATGCTGTCCGCCGGCGTGCTCGATCCCACAGCGCTGGTCACGCGGCACATGAAGCTCGAAGAAGCACCGGAGGCGTACGCGATCTATGACCGCCGTGAGGCGCTGAAGATCGTGCTCACGCCCTGAGCGTGCTGCCGGTGCGGCGGCGTGCCGGCGGAGTCGGAGACGCGCTTTGGGGTGCGCGCGCATGCGGCGCGGGGCTGCTTAGAATAAGGTGCTCGACGGAACGTCGAGTCGCTACACATTCACAGCGCGCGCCCGTAGCTCAGTGGTCAACGGTTCTCTTCGGGGAGCCAAAGAGCAGCGGTCTTTCAAGCCGCAGGCCGCGGGTTCGATTCCCGCCGGGCGCACTGTCACCGCCTCAGCCGAGCCCAGTCGCCGGCCGATCACTGGGGGCCGCAGGCCGCAAGCTCTGTGCTGGCTCGTGCCCTGATCCGCGGCCGCACGGTGCCGCACGCCGTTGTGTACGCCCGTGGACCTCTGTGTCAAATGAGTTGTTTAAGTTGACATCCTGCGTAAAACCTGATTTATATGTCCCCGGCGGAAGACGTTTTCGCCAACTACTGGATGGGTCTGAAAGCTGGGTTTGGGGTCGAGCACGATGCGAGACCAGACGCAGGACGGAGGGGTCTGATGGAGATGAGACTGTTCGTTTGTCACGAGCACCGGATGCTCCGGGCGCTACATGGCCGCTGGCCGTACAGGCGCTCGCACTGCCGCCACGACCTGCACTGGCTGGTGCGCGTTCAGGGGCAGACCTATTGGTGCCCGAGTGCGCGTACGCACTCCCTGATGGGCCTGCGTGCCTGCACGCGCCGCCCCCAGGGGCGCTGAGGGGGAGACGAGGGAGAGCCCGTCCCTACAGGCCCGACAGCGAGGGAGGACGGGTCGGTAGGGACGGGTGTCCGTTGGCGCTCCCGTCAGCCTGCAGTGCGTGGGCGGCGATCGCGTCGATCAGCTGCGGCCACGCCGCACGCGGCAGGTCATGGCCCATGCCCTCGATCATCGTCAGCTCCGCCCCAGGGATCGCCCGGGCGGTAGCGCGCCCCCCCGAGGGCGCCACCAGTGGGTCGGCGCTGCCGTGGATCACCAGCGTCGGCGTTGTGATGCCTCGTAGCTCCGCCGTGCGATCGCCGGAGGCGATGATCGCCGCCAGCTGACGCCCAGGGCCCTCGGGATCGTGGTCGCGCTCCCAGCTGGCCACGGCGAACCTGCGCAGGTCCTCCACGTCACGTGGCAGCCGCGGCGAGCCGATCGCCGCGAACACGCGTTCCGTATGCGCGATGAACGCCTCGCGCCCCTCGCCGGGACGGCGCAGGAAGATGCTGTAGGTGCGCAGCGCAGGCTGCCCGTTGCGCAGGCTCCCCGTGTTGGACATGATCGACACCAGCGAGCGCACCGCGTCGGGGTGGCGTGCTGCCAGCTTCTGGGCGATCATGCCGCCCATCGACGCGCCAATGACATGCGCCGGCGCGAGGTCCAGCTCCCGCAGAAGCCCCGCTGCGTCGTCGGCCATGTCGTCCAGCGAGTAGCGGGCTGCGCGCTTGGAACGGATCAGCAGCTGTGGGATCGTCGGTGGGCGTCCCGTCAGGTGGGTGGAGCGCCCGATGTCACGGTTGTCGAAGCGGACCACGTGGAAGCCGCGCCCCGCCAGCTCCTGGCAGAAGTCCTCCTGCCAGGCGATCATCTGGGTGCCGAGACCCATGATCAGCAGGGCGGTCGGGTTGGCCCGATCGCCGAAGGCCTCGTAGCACAGGGTGATTCCCCCGCCGACGTCGCAGAGCTCTTCAGACACGGTCTTGCGACTGTAGCGGGCTGGATCGGGGTAGGATCGACTGCAATGGCCGCTTCACCCGCACCCAGCAGCTCGCAGGCCGGCGCAGCGGTGCTCGACGAGTCGGAGACTCGCAAGCTCTCGATCGACACGATCCGTGGCCTGGCAATGGACGCGGTGCAGAAGGCCAACGCAGGTCACCCGGGCACCGCCATGGCACTGGCGCCGCTGGGCTACGTCATCTTCAAGCGCTTCCTGCGCGCGAACCCCGCCGAGACCGACTGGCCGGATCGCGACCGCTTCATCCTCAGCTCCGGCCACGCGTGCGTGCTGCAGTACTCGCTGCTGCACCTGACGGGCTATGACCTCGACATCGCCGACCTGGAACAGTTTCGCCAGTGGGGCTCGCGCTGCCCCGGGCATCCCGAGCGCGGCCATACCTCCGGCATCGAGGTCACCACCGGTCCGCTAGGCCAAGGCTTTGCCAATGCCGTCGGCATGGCCATGGCCGAGCGCTTCCTCGCCGATCGCTTCAACCGGCCGGGAAACGAGATCGTCGACCACCACGTCTACACGATCTGCTCCGACGGCGACATGATGGAGGGGATCAGCCAGGAAGCCGCGTCGATCGCCGGCAACTTCGCGCTCGGGAAGCTGGTCGTCTGCTACGACGACAACCACATCACGATCGACGGCTCCACGTCGATCTCCTTCGACGGCGAGAACCATGCGGCGCGGCTGGCGGCTGACGGCTGGCACGTGCAGCGGGTCGAGGACTCCGAGGACGTCGGTGCGATCGAGGCGGCGATCCTGGCAGCCCGAGAAGAAACCGAGCGGCCGTCGTTCGTCGCCGTCCGCTCGCACATCGCCTTCCCGGCCCCGCATGCGATCGACACCGCCAAGTCCCATGGGGCGGCGCTCGGCGAAGACGAGGTGCGCGCGACCAAGGAAGTGATGGGCTTCGACCCCGACCGCAAGTTCTGGGTCGACGACGCCGTCTACGAGCACATGTCGCTGAAGGACAGCGGCGCCGAGGCGCTGCAGGCATGGAAGGAGCGCTTCGAGCCGTGGCGCGAGTCCTTCCCGGAGATGGCCGAGGACTGGGATCGCGCCTGGGGCGGGCGGCTGCGCGACGGCTGGCGCCAGTCGCTGCCGCAGTTCGAGGCAGGCGAAGCGGTCGCGACACGCTCCGCCGGGCAGAAGACCATGGCGGCGTTCGCGGAGTTCGGGCCGACGATGATCGGCGGCGCCGCCGACCTGGTGGAGTCGACCAAGACGGTGTTCGAGGGCGCCGGGCAGTTCTCGCGCGTGCACTCCGGGCGTAACGTCCCGTTCGGCATCCGCGAGCACGCGATGGGCGCGATCGTCAACGGCGCAGCCGCCCACGGCGGGATCGTCAAGCCTTACGGATCCACCTTCCTGATCTTCTCCGACTACATGCGCGGCGCCGTGCGACTGTCGGCGCTGATGGGCCTGCCGGTCCTATGGGTGTGGACACACGACTCGGTCGGGGTCGGCGAGGACGGTCCGACGCACCAGCCGATCGAGCACTACGCCTCGCTGCGCGCGATCCCCAACCTGTGGGTGATCCGCCCGGGCGACCCGAACGAGACCGCCGAGGCCTGGCGGGTGGCGCTCGAACGCGAGGACGGCCCAGTGGCGCTGTTGCTCTCGCGCCAGAACGTCCCCGTCCTCGACCGCTCCGAGGTGGCGCCGGCAGCGCTGCTCGAGCGCGGCGGCTACGTGCTGTGGGACTCCGCCGCTGAGGCAGGACCGCCGGAGCTGATCCTGATCGCGACCGGCGCAGAGGTGCCGCTGACGCTCGCAGCCGGCAAGGAGATCGCCGCGCAGGGTACGCGCGTTCGCGTCGTCTCGATGCCCTGCATGGAGCTGTTCGAAGCGCAGGCCCAGGACTACCGCGACGAGGTCCTGCCGCGCGCGGTGCGCGCCCGTCTCGCCGTCGAGCCGGGCGCGACGATCAGCTGGGGGAAGTGGGTCGGCCTCGACGGCGACGTGATCGGGCTGGACCGATTCGGGGCCTCCGCCCCGGGTACTACCGTGTTGGAGAAGCTCGGCTTCACCACAGAGAGCATCACCGCCCGCGCACGGGCGCTGCTCGAGCCGAAACCTTAAGGAGACACGATGCCCTCCGATGCACCCTCGCCCCTGCAAGCCCTGTCGGCCCTCGGGCAGAGCGTCTGGGTCGACTTCCTCTCGTGCGAGTCCATTCGTGGCGGGCATCTACAGGAGCTGATCGACGACTACTCGGTCGTCGGCGCGACATCCAACCCGTCGATCTTCGAAAAGGCGATGGGCTCAGGCGAGGCCTACGACGAGCAGATCCACGAGCTGGCCGAGCAAGGCAAGGACGTCGAGGCGACGTTCTGGGCGCTGGCCCAGCAGGACATCGAAGACGCCTGCGATCTGTTCCATCCGGTGTGGGACGGCGGTCAGGGCCGCGACGGCTACGTGTCCCTGGAGGTCGACCCTCGCCTGGCATACGACACGCTCGAGACCTTTCGCGAGGCGATGCGCCTGCACAAGCAGGTGGATAAGCCCAACCTGATGGTCAAGATCCCCGCCACCAGGCCCGGGCTGGCGGCGATCGAGGACGTCATCGCCAAGGGCCACTCGATCAACGTCACGCTGATCTTCTCGCTTGGTCGCTACGCGGAGGTGGCCGAGTCCTACGTGCGGGGCCTGGAGCGGCTCGTCGCCGAGGGCGGCGACCCGAGCAAGCTGGCGTCGGTGGCGAGCTTCTTCGTCTCGCGGATCGACACCGAGGCAGACAGGCGGCTCGATGAGTTGGACCCCGCCCACCCCGCCGACGAGCTCAAGGGCAAGCTGGCGATCGCCAACGCCAAGCTCGCCTACGCCCACTACCTCGAGGTCTTCTCCGGTCCGCGCTGGGAATACCTAGCGGGCAAGGGGGCCACGCCGCAGCGGGTCCTGTGGGCATCGACGTCCACCAAGAACCCGGCCTACGCCGACACGCTGTACGTCGAGGAGCTGCTGGGACCGGACACCGTCAACACCATGCCCGAGGAGACGATCAAGGCCTACCAGGATCACGGTACGCCGCAAGAGCGGCTGCGGGCCGGCCTGGACGAAGCCAAGCGCGTGCTCGAGCAGCTGGCCGACGCCGGTGTCGACTACGACGATTTGACGAACACGCTCGAGCGTGAGGGCGTCGAAAAATTCTCACAAGCCTTCGAGGATCTGATGCAGACCTTGAGCAGCAAGCGCGCATCTTTGATGCCCGCCTGAGCGCTCAGACGGACTCGGTGCCCCCGGCTCCCACGGGCCGGCGTGCACTCAGCCCACGGGCCGGCAGGCACTCAGGGGTACGGAAGCGGCACCAGCACGCGGATCGTCAGCGGGCCCGAGGGGAATGCCTTGGCGTGGACCGTGAACACCCTGTAGTGGCGCCCGTGGTAGGTGTAGGGACCGTTGACGGGGACATATCCAGGGAGGGGCCCGAGGCTGTTCTTGACGAGCTGCTGTTCGCCTGGGCTCATTTCCATGTACATCAGGACGTCAAGACCCGCCAGGCGCCTGGAGAGCCGCAGGTAGCCTTCGTCGTCCTGGATCGACAGCACGAAGCTGCCGATCCTGTGACCGTCGAGCCTCAGCGGAGCAGCCACCGGGGCCAGCACGTAGGGGCCGCCGACGTCTGACAGCAGCTGCCCGCCGGCGCTGACCCGCAGGCGCACGATGTGATGGTTGAGCAGCGCCTTGATCGCCAGTTCCGTGGCCGCCGGTTCGCGACGCGCGACGGCTTCGAGCAGGGCCTTGTTGTGCTGGACACGCAGCACCTGCTTCTGGGCGCTGTCGCCGCTCTCGCCCGTGTAGATCAGGTTCGCCACCCGCGTCAGCGTGTTCACGGTCGTGTCCCGGTTCGTGCGACCGCACAGCGAGGTGATCGAGCGCAGCGGTAGCAGCAGGTAGATCTGCGCAGCGCCCGACGGATAGGCCACGGCGGGCAGCGACGTGTACTGGTAGCGAACACCGTGAAAGGAGAGCGCGCCTTCGCTGGGCATCGGTCCCGGCGCCAGCGCCAGCGAGCCGCCGATGCTGCGTTCGTCCACCCGCAGGTCGATGCTCCCCTGGGTGATGCCTCGGGCCTCGACCAGGAAGCCGCTGTCCGCCCACACGCTCGCCAGGTAGCTGGCGAGCGGGGTGCCGTTGGCTCCGTTCAACGTTCCGCTCAGCGGTGACAGCGCGGCGCCGCCAACGTCGACGAGCGTCTGGCTGCCGCGCGTCACGCGCAGGTTGGTCATGTGACCGGTCGCCAGCAACGCTGCTGCCGCCGTGCCCGCGGCTGCCCTGTTGCCGCTTTCCACCGCTTCTCGCAGCGCCACCGAGTGGGTGATCATGTACTGCGCGCTCGCCGTCCGTTCGCTGAACACACCCTCGTGGTAGACACGGCTGAGCACGTTGCCGAGCGCCTTGAGCACTGTTGCCGGGCAGCTCCCGGTCGTCTTCGGGGACGTGGGCTCGATCGTCGCCAGCGCCGGGTTTGCCTGGCTGGCCTTGAGCGTCGAGCCGCACCCGGCGAGCAGGACGAGGACCAGCAGCAGGATCGTTGCCCGGGCGATCGACGATCGGCCGGCCGGCGAGGGCATCTCCACGCGGGAAACCATTGCCGCGCATCCTAAGCGTCCGCTAATCACCCCGTGACACTCCTGCGATGCGCGGCGTGGAGTAACGTCGCCGGCATGCCGCTGGCACTGATCACCGGTGCATCCACCGGAATCGGCCGCGCGACCACCTTGCGTCTGGCCGCAAGCGGCTGGACGGTGCTTGCCGGAGTACGCGATCCTGGTGCCGGCGAGCGCCTGCTGGCGGACGCCCCGTCGTCCGGACGCGTGGTTCCGCTGGCGCTCGAGGTGACCGATCCCGTGCAGGTGGCCGAAGCGGCCGCGCGAGTGGAGCAGGAGCTGGCCGGCGGCGGAGCCTCGGCGCGAGGTGGTCTGGATGCGCTCGTCAACAACGCCGGCATCGCCGTCGGCGGTCCGCTGGAGCTGGTCTCCCAGGAGGATCTGCGCCACCAGTTCGAGGTCAACGTGTTCGCGCAGCTCGCCGTCACGCAGGCGCTGCTGCCGGCGCTGCGCCGTGCGCATGGACGGATCGTGTTCGTCTCCTCGATCGGCGGGCGCGTGGCGATGGCGTTCACCGCTCCGTACGCCGCCTCCAAGCACGCCGTCGAGGCTTTCGGGGATGCGCTGCGGGTGGAGCTGCGCAGCTCCGGGGTGCGCGTGGCGCTGGTCGAGCCGGGGTCGGTGGCGACGCCGATCTGGGACAAGGGACGCACGCAAGGAGCCGACGTCCGCATTCCCTCCGAGCTCCAGGCTCAGTACGGCAATGTGCCGGCGGCGATGGACAAGGTGCTCGCGGACACGGCACGGCGTGGCGTCGCCCCCGAGCTGGTCGCAGAGACGATCGAACAGGCGCTCACCGCAAGCCGCATGCGTGCCCGCTATGTCGTTGGCAGAGACGCAAAGGTGATGCTGCTCGTCAAGCGGCTGCTGCCGGACCTCCTGTTCGACCGGGTCGCGCGGCGAGCTCTCGGCGTGTGAACAGCGTGCGCAGGGCGTGCGTAAGCTCGCCGCCGCCGGGGGCATCGTGGATACCGTTGTAACCGCCGATGAGCACCCCAACCGAGCACAGCACGCTCCACGAGCACTCCAAGCGCGGCGTGGGTAACGCGACGCCACCTGGCGCCGTTACCGGCCCAGCCTCGTTCGCGCAGCCGCCCGCTCCCCCTTCAGAACGAGGCGCCTGGATGCTGGCCTGCACGATCGGCGTGCTCGGGCTGGCTGTGCTCGTCGCCGTGCTCACAGGTGCGGTTGGACGCACCAAGGTCGTCGCGCCTCCGCCGGTACCGGTCGTCGCCGCCACGCCGGTCGCATCTGTCTCCTCGCCTGTCTCCGGTGGGGCAACGGCTCGGGCGCATACGCACGCTGCGATCGTGGCGCGACCGTCCGCCACGCAGCAGCGCTTGGACGCCAGGAGCTTTCTCGACGCAACCGAAACGCATATCTCCAGGCGTTGGATGGAAGGCTTCTATCCCATCTACGCCACTGCCCAGCGCACGTTCGGCGTCAACTGGCTGCTGCTGGCCTCGATTCACAAGCAGGAGTCGGCATTCTCGACCGCGCCGGGCATCTATCACGGCCTGAACTTCGCACACTGCTGTGGCGGGCCGATGCAGTTCAACGTCACCAACGGGGGGGCGGGCATCCCATCCACCTGGGATGAGGTCAGCGACTCCTACATCTACGGCAAGCGCCCAGCCCACTACAACAATATGACCGCCAAGCATCCATCGATCTACGACGACTTCGACGCGATCATGGCCGCCGCCCACCTGCTGTCCGCCGACGGCGCCGAATACGCGCTGAACGAATCCGCATGGGATGCCGCCTACGACTACTACGGCCACGATGCCACCGGCGTCACCTACGCCGACCAGGTCCTCGCACGCGCAATCGGGTGGTCCCAGCACGGATTCTGCATCAATTGCGGCATTGAACCGGCGATGGTCGAAGCGGTTCATGCTGCCTACGGCGCGCCCGTGCTGGCAGCGCTTGAAGCCAAAGAAGCCAAAGAAGCCAAAGAAGTCGAAGACGCCGAAGAGGCCAAGAAGGCCACGAAGGCGAAGAGGTCATGAAGGTGAAGGTGGTGTCGGCTATTCGCGGTGACGGATCTCATCGCAGCCGATCGCGCCATGCCCGCAGGGGCGCCGTGCCCGCAGGGGCGCCGTGCGATCTCACTCTCGCTGAACATGGTGTATCGCGATGGTTATACAGCGTGTTCAGCGAGAGAGAGCGCTGGCGCGTGCTCCAGGCACGGCCGACCCACACACGCAATCGCCGCGATCGGCCAGCTGGCCAGATCAGCCGGCTTCTTCGATCAGCCGGCCTGTGCGATCAGCCGGCCTGTGCGATCAGCCGGCCTGTGCGATCAGCCGGCCTGTGCGATCAGCCGGCCTGTGCGATCAGCTCGCCGGCCACGCGGTCTGTGGCCTGCGCGGTGCCGCCGAGGAGTCGCCTGGAGAGCTGCGCGCGGCGGAAGTACAGCGGCGCGTCGTGCTCCCAGGTGGCGCCGATGCCGCCGTGCACGGAGATCATCGTGCGTGCGGCCTCGTCGAGTGCGCGCCCGCCGACCGATCGGGCGGCGCTGGCCGCGAGCGCGAACTCCGCCGGTGCGCCGGCACGCGCCCAGCCGGCGTAGTAGAGCAGCGAGCGCCCGTTTTCCAGCTGGCGCAGCACCTCGGTGAGGTTGTGCTTGACAGCCTGGTAGGAGCCGATGGCGCGACCGAAGGTGAAGCGCTCCTTGGCGTAGGCGACGGATACATCCAGCGCGGTCTCGACGCTGCCAAGTGACTCGGCGGCGATCAGGGCCTGAGCGAGATACCAGGCGGCGGCGAGTGACTCCTCCGGTGCGTCGAGCACGATTGCGGGGACGCTCTCGAGCGAGACATGACCGAGCGAGCGGGTGGCGTCGTAGCGACTCACCGGCTCGATCGTGACACCGGTGGCGTTGGCAAGGATTGCGACGCCGGCGGGCTTGCCATCGAGTAGCGCCACGCCCACGAGCGCGTCGGCACCGGGGGCATCGGGGACGAAGGCAAAGCTGCCGCTGACAGCCACGTGGCCGTCAGCGCTGCGCGCCCCGGCCGTCGGTAGCGGCCCGCGTGCGAGCCCGCTGGCGGGATCTGTGCTCCAGCGCTCGTCAAGGTCGCTGGGCGGCTGCGCGGGCAGGTAGGCGACCCGGCGCTCGCCGGTGGCGAGGTCGGCCATGTACTCGGCTGCGTTAGGCGCGTCGCTGAGGATGGCCGTGGCAGGTAGGTGCCCGAGCAGGGGGATCCCAGCGAGCACACGCCCGCACTCGCCGAGCACGAGCATCGCGTCGAACGCGTCAAGCCCCGCCCCGCCATGGGCTTCGTCGATCAGCAGCCCGGGCCAGCCGGCCTCCTTGGCGGTCGGCCAGAGGTCGGGCATGGCGTTCTCGTCGCCGTCGAGTGCTGCGCGTGCGGCTTCGAGGGTCTTGAAGCGCGATAGCGCGCCGCGGGCAGCCTCGCGCAGAAACACCTGCTCGTCTGAGAGAGCCAGATTCATGCCGCTGCTCCTTCCTTGGAGCGCAGCTCCGAGAACGGGATGCCCTTGTCCAGGCGTGGCTCCGGGGGCAGGCCGAGAACGCGCTCGCCGATTGTGTTCTTGAGGATCTCTTCGGTACCGCCGGCCGACTTCAGGCCGGGTAGGAACGAGATCATGTACGCCCACTCGCTGCTCTCGTCGAGTGCGTCGGGGCCGATCACGTCGGAGATCAGATCACCGGCCTTGATCGCGCCACTGACGATCGTGACCTTCGCCAGGCCCGACTCCGGACCCGGGATCTGCCCTTTGGAGAGCTGCGTCAGCGTCCTGTAGCCGGTGAACCGGACCGCGAGTAGCTCGCTGGCGATCTCACCAAGGCGGTAGCGCACCTCTGGATCGCGGCGCGCATGCTCGTCGGCAGCGATCGCCGCGGCAAAGCGGGTCGAGTTGTAGCCCATGCCCTCGCTGCCGAGGCCGATCGTGACGCGCTCGAACATCAGCGTCGTCAGCGCAGTACCCCAGCCGTTGCCGACGCCGCCGACGACAGCTCCGGCGTCGAGCGAGACATCGTCGAAGAAGACCTCGTTGAACTCCGCCTCGCCGGAGATCTGTCGCAGCCCGCGCACGGTCACGCCGTCGGCGTCCATCGGCACGACGAACATGGTCAGGCCCTTGTGCTTGGGCACGTCAGCGTCGGTGCGCGCCAGCAGCAGCCCGTAGGAGGCGAACTGTGCGTTGGTCGTCCACACCTTCTGGCCGTTCAGTCGCCAGCTGCCGTCGTCCTGCTGGCGCGCTCGCGCCTGCACGGCCGCCAGGTCCGAGCCGGCTGCGGGCTCGGAGAACAGCTGGCACCAGACCTCGTCGCCGTGCAGCATCGCGCCGAGATAGCGTGACTTCTGTTCCTCACTGCCGTGCGCGATGATCGTCGGGCCGAGCATGCCGACGCCGATCGCGTCGAGGATGCCGGGCACTTTCGCGCGGGAGATCTCCTGGTTGCAGATGACCTGCTCGATCGGCCCCTGGCCCTGGCCGTCGTACTCCTTCGGCCAGGTGACCCCGGCGAGTCCGGCCTCGGCGAGCTTGCCTTGCCAGGTGCGCCGGGCGGCGATGATCTCATCCTCATCCTCGATCGCCCCAGGGCCCTGCAAAATCGGCGCTTCGCTCTTGTGCTCCTCCAGCCAACTACGCGCTTGGGCGCGGTATGTGGCCTGCTCCGGTGTGTCGTCGAGATCCACGTCGTCTCCTTTGGCTGACTGGCCAGTCAATCGCTGTGTGCGAACGGTACTCCATCCGCGTACGAGCGCGTCGCATCCGGTGCTGGGCGCCCGGCCGCAGCCGCAAGTGCGTTCCCGCGGGTTCCCCGTGGGTCCCGGGCTCGTCAGCGAGCGTTCAGACCCCGGGGGGAAACGGCTGCTCGGGCACGATCGGCTGGTGGTAGACGTCCTCGAAGCCGAGGTCAAGCAGCTGGCGGTCCTGGGTGCCGGGGTCTTCGGAGTCGAGCACGATCGCACCGAGGCGCACGCCGTGGCGCTCGGCGGTGGCGACCAGGCAGCGCCCGGCGGCTTCCGTCTGTCCGGTCTTCATGCCGGTCACGCCCGGGTATTTGTAGATCAGCAGAGGGTTGTTGTTGTACAGGTACAGCTTGCCGCCCTTGATCGGGAAGGGCAGGACGGCGGAGTAGGTCTTCACGACGCTGGCGATACGGGGCTGCTGCATGTCGACGTGCGCGAGCACCGCCAGATCGGCGGCGCAGGAGAAATTGTGGGCGTTGTAGTAGCCGGACGGCGATGAGTAGCGGGTGCAGCCGAGCCCCAGCTTGGCGGCCTCTTCGTTCATGTGCCCGACGAACTTGTTGACCGAGCCGGCTACGTGTTGGGCCAGTGCGACGGCGGCGTCGTTGCCGGACGGGAGCAGCAGGCCGTAGAGCAGGCTCTCCAGCCGCACGTGCCTGCCGAGCGGCAGCACGCCGACCTTGGACCCGGGCATGTCCACGGCCTGTCTGGTGATCAGGACCGGTGCGTTGGGCGGCGCCGACTCGACTGTGAGCAGCGCCGTCATCATCTTTGTCAGGCTGGCGATCGGCATGCGCACGTAGGCGTTGTGCTGCCAGAGCACCTGGCCGGTCGTGAGGTTGAACAGCAGCCCCGCGCGCGGCGGGTCACGGAAGCTGACGTGCACAGGGTCCTTGCGTGGCGTGGAGATACCGTCCAGCGCCAGCGCCGGCTTGGCCAGCGCGAAGCCGGCCGGCGAGCGCGCCGCCGACGGCGCTGCGGAGACAATCGACGTCTTGTGCGTAACTGTGGCCGCCGCGTGGTGCGGGCTACGGCTCGATCGATTGCTCAGCAACAGCGCCACGATCGCCGCGCCCAGCACCGCCAGCGCCAGCACGCCGAGCGCTGCGCGCCTGCGCCGCCGCCGACGCGCGGCGTGTACTCGCCGTTTGCGACTGTGGCCTGGTGTCAGGAACGGTGAGGTGCTCATCTACGGGGAGGATTGCGCAGCGCCCCGACGATGCCGACTGCAAGTAGCACCACGATGAAGATCGACAGCAGGCTCAAGAGCGTGATTCCCCCCTGCTTGTCGATTGCAGCGACAGTAAGGAAGGCGAGACCGATCACGAACAGCAGCGCCCCGCCGAGGGCGATCAGGCGCGTCATTCAGATATCTCCACAGCCAGGATCACGGCGCTCTAGTACACCGCCAGCGGCGGCGGTTCGGCCGCCCGCCGGCGGGCGGCGAACAGTCGGATCGCGAGCAATCCGAAGACGAAGCCCACGATGTGCGCGAAAAACGCGACTCCTTCGCCGCCGCTTAGCGGGCTGGCGAGTCCGGCCAAGCCGACGTACAGCTGCTCTGGGAACCACAAGGCGAGCAGGAGCGCGGCGGGGACCTCGATGAGCGTGAAGAAGAACACGATGAACGCGAGCGACAGCACGCGCGCGTGTGGGTACAGCAGCAGATAGCCGCCCAGCACGGCTGCGACCGCTCCGGAGGCAGCCAGCGTGGGAGCGCTTGCGTCGGGGGCGAGCACCACCTGGGCGCCAAGTGCGACCAGGCCGCCGAGCAGGTAGAAAACGCAGAAGCGCACGCGCCCGACGGCGTCCTCGACGGTTGGGCCGAAGATCGCCAGGAACGCCATGTCACCGATGAGATGCAGGAAGCTGCCGTGCAGGAACAGCGACGTGAGCGTGGCCTTCCAGGTCCCCGGCCGCAGGGGGCGGTGAGTGAGCTCGTGCGGGGCGGCGCCGTAGTGCACGGCGACGCTGCCGCTCGGGCCGCCGAAGAAGCTGCCGCCGTGGCGGATCTCGAGCAGGTAGGCGACCATGTTGAGCGCCACCAGCGCAAAGGTGATGACCGGGAGCCGCGTAAGCGGGATGTTGTCCTTGATCGGGAGGATCGAGCGAGACTAGCCGCTTGCCGCCAGTGGTCCGACACCTGGGCGCGCCTGTGGGACGTGCTGGTCGGCGTGGTAGGAGGAGCGTACGAGTGGGCCGGCCGCGACGTGATCGAAGCCGAGCTCATAGGCGGCGCGCTCGAGCGCTGCGAACTCGTCAGGGTGCCAATAGCGTACGACCGGGAGGTGGCGCTCGGAGGGACGCAGGTACTGCCCGACGGTGAGCACCTGCACGCCGTGCTCGCGCAGCGCGCCGAACGTGTCGACCATCTCCTCGTGGGTCTCGCCGAGCCCGACCATCAGCCCGGACTTCGTCACGACCTCGCCCTCGCCGAGCTCGCCGGCGAGACGCAGCACGCGACACGAGCGCGTGAACTCAGAGCCGCGGCGCGCGACTGAGTACAGGCGCGGGACCACCTCGACGTTGTGGTTGAACACGTCCGGACGCTCAGCGATCACCTTCGCCAGTGGCATCTCCTGTCCCTGGAAGTCCGGTGTGAGCACCTCGATCTGGCAGCCGGGCGCCTGGCGGCGGACCTGGCGGATGACACCGACGAACGCAGACGCGCCCTTGTCCGGCAGATCGTCGCGATCGACTGACGTGATCACAGCGTGGCGCAGCCCCATGCGGGCGATTGAGCGCGCGACGCGCGCCGGCTCCAGCGGGTCGTTCCAGGTGGGCTTTCCCGTCTTGACGTTGCAGAAGCCGCAGCGGCGCGTGCACGTGTCGCCGAGGATCATGAATGTGGCGGTGCCGCGCTCCCAACACTCGCCGACGTTCGGGCAGGCGGCCTCCTGGCAGACCGTGTGCAGGTTCTCCGAGCGGATCAGCTCGGTCAGCTCACGGTAGCGCCGACCTCCGGGGGGCGGCACCTTGAACCAAGGTGGCTTGCGCTCGCGTAGCGGCCGCACGTCGGGGCCGAGCACGCTGAGGACGTCCATCCCGCCGGGGTTCGACCGGGATCTGGTTGCAACCGGGTTGACGCCGTCGCTCACGCGAGCATCGCCTCTCGCTCGATTACCGGGCCGGCGTCGTTCGCGGTGTCGACGCCGAGACGGTGTGCTGCGACCAGGCGCTGGCGCCGACCGTGCGCCTGGCAGAAGTTGTAGGCGACGCGCTTGCGCATGCACGCGAGCAAAGGCTCACAGGCAGGCGCCGCTGTCGCGTCGAGCGGGGACGCCGGCGCCTCGGCAGTGGCGAGCTCGTGTGCCAGCGAGGTCATGTGCACGTCCGGCAGCCCGCAGGCGATCACCCATGAGAACGGTTCGATGTCGTTGTCGACGTTAATCGCAAAGCCGTGCGTGGTGACGCCGCGGGAGACGTGCACGCCGATCGAGGCGATCTTCCGATCCTCCACCCACACGCCCGTGTAGTCGATGCCCTCCTGGTGACGGGAGCGTGCCTGCACGCCGGCCTCGCCCAGCGCCGCGATGACGGCGTCTTCCATCGTGCGCAGGTAGCGATGCACGTCGTCGATCCCCATGATTGGATAGCCGACCAGTTGACCGGGGCCGTGGTAGGTGAGTCGGCCGCCGCGGTCGGTGCTCACCACGTCGATGCCTTTGGCGCGATAGAAGTCCTTGCCCAGCGGCAGATCCTCCGCGTCGGAGCGCCGCCCCTGCGTGTAGACAGGGAAGTGCTCAAGCAGTAGCAACGTGTCCGGCAGCTCGCCCGCCTGGCGCCGCGCGCGGATTTGCTCCTGGATGCCCAGCGCGCGGCGGTAGCTGACGGCTCCCAGGTGGCAAACCCACAGCTCTTGCGAGGATCGGTCGGCGGCGTTCATCTGTCCCCCTCAGCCTAGCGCTGTCGAGGGGACGCGATGGCCGCCGCCGAAGCGCGTCTGACTACTTTTTCTTCGCGTCCCTGTCGCCGGCGACGCGATCGGCAACCTTCTCGAGCGCATCCTTGACCGAGCCCTTGGCCTGCTCCGCGCGTCCGCGACCCTTCAGGTCCTTGTCTCCCGTGAGGGCGCCGGCTGCCTCCTTGGCGCGCCCTTTCGCCTTGTCCACGTTCTTGTCAGTCATTGGTCCTCCTTGTTCGACGGGTTCTCGGCAGTGGCATCCTCGCTTATGCGCATCGCGACGGCCGATGCCTCACAGAACGGTGCCGCGACGACCTCCTCCAAAGAAGACGATCAGCGCCAGCAGCGCAATCAGAAAGAGCAACGGATTGACAGCCAAGCCTCCGGCAAGCGCGAGAATCAGCAGGACTACTGCAATAGCTACAAGCATTTTGATCTCCTTTCTTGGGTCATTGAGTTACCCCGAACACGACCGGCCAAACTGGTGCCTACTGGCGTTACCCAGCCGCTTGAAGGGCATCGCCGCTGCGCGCGTGTAGCGCGCTGCGATCGCTCGGTCGTACGTGTGCGCCTCGCCGTAGCGTTCGCGCGTGCTCGGCCACCAGGTGGTCGAGGAGCTGCTCGGCGCCGGGGCGGGCGGCTTGCGAGCGCTCCGCTCGCGGGCGAAAGTATTCCCCGAAAGTGAACGCGTCGGCGGGTGGCTGGGGTTGTTGGGCTGCGGGGATAACGCGGGCCATGAGCGGATCTCCATCTTCGTGAGCGGTCAGTACGATCTCTTACCGACAGCCTCCTGTGCCTGCCTGATCAGCAAGTAAAGCCCGTGTAGGAGTCTCCTTATAGTTCGGTGGGCCATGTGTCCAAACGCCGTGCTTGTTTTGGGAAATTGAATTTCGGGTAAGAACTAACGAAGAATTACACGAAATACCGGCACTGGCAGTCCCGTGGGCAATCGGGTGGTGCCGGCAAAATGCAACCCGATGGAGGCGAACCCATTAACGGAATGAGACTGACAAGGGCGGTGGCCTGTCTGGCTATCCTTTGCGGAGTGCTGATGATTCCTGTTGCGGGGGCATCTGCAAGCGACGCGAGCATCAAAAGCCTGATCAAGAGCTACAACTCAAAGCTACTTGTCGCCGAAGGGCATCTAGTGAGCGCGATCGGTGAATACAAGACGAGTAGGAACCCTGCACCTGTGATAACGGACCTGGATCACTCGATCAGCGTCCTGCGCTCGCTGAAGACGAAGGTTTCGGCTCAAACCGCAGCGTCAACCCGCGTGAAGCGGGGCAAGGCAAAGCTCGTGAACGGGCTGCAGGCCGTGATCGTCGCCTACGGACACCTGAAGGTGGCAATCGGCGAGAAAGCGGGCAGCCCTGCTGCGGCTAAGGAAAATGCAGTCAAGGCGGATGCGGCGGTCAAGCGCGGACGTAAAGACCTGGATGAAGGGTTGCTGCTTCTGAAATAGACGTTCACAGCGTAAGTGCTGACGGCGTCTCCAAAAGCTCGCGGATACGGGCAAGAAACTGCGCCGCTTCGGCGCCATAGAGAATTCGGTGGTCGCATGCAAGCGTCAGCGTCATGGCGTTGCGTGCGACCACCACGCCGTCGTGGACGACCGCACGTGGTGCCAGCGCGCCTACCGAAAGGATCCCCGCCTGCGGCGGATTAATGATTGCGGTAAAGCTGTGCACCCCGTACATCCCCAGGTTTGACACCGTGAACGTGCCGCCGCCGAGCTCCGGCGGGGTGACTGTGCCGGCGCGCACCCGCTCCGCGAGTATGTGTGTCTCGCGCGAGATCTCACCAAGTGACTTCTCGTCTGCGTCGAACACCGTCGGTACGACCAGTGCCCCTTCGGCTGCAACCGCCACGCCGATATTCACCCGTGAGTGCAGCTGCATGCGCCCGTCGCGGTAGCTGCCGTTCGCGGCCGGGTGCTCGCGCAGCGCCAGCGCGCACGCCTTCACCACCATGTCGTTGTACGTCGGCGCCTTCAATGGCTCTCGCGGCTCGAGGGCGCCCGCCGGAATTGCATCGGCGTCGCGCTGATGGTGTGCAAGACGCTTCAGCTGGTCGCGAAGCGTCACGCACTGCTCCATGTCGACATCGATCTGCAATGTGAAGTCGGGGATCGTCGCCTTGGACTCCGCCATCCGCCGCGCGATCGTCTGCTGCGTGCGCGTCAGCTCCACATCGGTTGTCTGCCCCTTGGCCGTTGCCACACCCTCCAGGCCGGCCGCCGCCGTAGCGCTGCCGGTGACCGAAGCCGGGGCGGTTGACTCGGCAGTGCCGTCTGGTCGTGCCAGCACGTCAGCCTTGACGATCCTCCCGCCCGGGCCGGTGCCGGTGAGCGCTCGCAGGTCCACGCCGGTCTCGCCCGCGATCCGCCGCGCCAGCGGTGACGCTTTGACGCGAGCGTCGCTCGCCGGTGCCGCCTGCTTGGGGGTCACGTTCATGTGTGAGTCGCCTGCCACTGTCGTGTCGCCGGCGGCGGGCGCACCCGTCAGGGCCTCTGGCGCGGGCCGCTCGTCCGGGGTGGCCGAGGGGGCGTCGATGCTGGGTTCCTCGGCACCGCCCACTTGGGCGATCGGCTCGCCGACCGCCAGCGTGGCGCCGACAGGAGCCAGCTGGCGCAGCACGCCCGCCTGGTCTGACTCGTAGGTCATGGTGGCCTTATCGGTCTCGATCTCCACGAGCTCCTCGCCGCGCACCACCTCCTCGCCGTCGTCCTTCAGCCACCGCAGGATCGTTCCCTCTTCCATCGTGTCTGACAGCCGTGGCATCACGATCTCCGCCATCACGCCGCTCCGGCTACACGGTTGAGCGTCGCCAGCACGGCCGCGACGATCTGCGGCTCGTGCGGATAGGCGATGTCCTCCAGTGGCTTGGAGTAGGGCATCGGCACGTCTGCGCCGGTGACGCGCTGCACGGGTGCGTCGAGGTCGTCGAATGCCTGTTCGCTGATCAGCGCCGCCAGGTTTGCGCCCACGCCGCCGTGCGGCCAGCCCTCCTCGACGATCACGCAGTGGTTGGTCTTTGCCACCGACGCCAGGATCGTGTCCAGGTCCAGCGGGCGCAACGTGCGCGGATCGATCACCTCCGTGTCGACGCCGTGCTCGTCGGCCAGCGTCTGCGCTGCACGTTCGGCTGTGAGCGCCATTCGCGACACGCCCACCACCGTCACGTCCGAGCCCTCGCGGGCCACTCGCGCCTGACCGAAGTGAACGAGGTGCTCGTCGCCGTCGGGCACCTCGCCGCGGACGCCGTACAGGGACTCGTGCTCGATGAAGATCACCGGGTTCTCGTCGCGGATGGCGCTCTTGAGCAGCCCCTTGGCGTCGGCGGCGGTGGCGGGCACGGCCACGAGCAGGCCGGGTATGTGCAGGAACAGCGACTCCAGGCAATGCGAGTGGGTGGGGCCGAGCTGGTGCCCTGCGCCCTGAGGCATACGTACTACCAGCGGCACCCGGGCCTGTCCGGCGAACATGTAGTGGATGTGAGCAGCGTGGTTGACGATCTGGTCGAACGCCAGCAGCGCAAAGTTGATCGTCATCAGCTCCACCACCGGGCGCAGGCCTGTCATCGCCGCGCCCACCCCAACGCCGACGATCGTGTTCTCAGAGATCGGCGTGTCACGCACGCGCCGCTCGCCGAACTCCGCCAACAGCCCGTCGGTGACCTTGAACGCGCCGCCGAACACACCGATGTCCTCGCCCATCAAGATCACGCGCTCGTCGCGCGCCAGCTCCTCGCGCAGTGCGGCGTTCAGCGCCTCGCGGTAGCGCATCTCAGTCATCAGCCAACTGCCTCCGGTGTTTCGCGCCCGTCCTCGCCTGCGGCCAGCGCATCGCTCAACTGCTGTGGGATCTCGTCGTTGGCCGCGGGCGTGGCCTCGACAGGCGAAGCGCCCTGGGGTGCCTCGCTGCCGCTGCCGTCGGTGCTCTGTAGCGAGTACAGGCCACGCACCTCGCGCTCGAGCACGTACACGTCGTCATACAGCGACTCCGGGGCGGGAAACGGCGAGGCCTCTGCGAACGCAACCGCTGCGTCCACCTGCGCCAGTGCCTGCTCGTCGATCAGCCGGCGCTCGGACTCCTCGATGACGCCCTCGCTGATGAGCCTCTGCGCGAACGCCGGGATCGGGTCGCGCTCGCGCCAGCGCGCGACCTCCTCCTTCGTGCGGTACTGCTCCGGGTCGGCCATCGAATGCCCGCGGAAGCGGTATGTCACTGCCTCCACCAGCACCGGCCGGCGCTCTTCGCGCACGCGCCCGATCGCCTCGGTCATGACGGCGTAGGTATCCAGCACGTCCATGCCGTCGCAGCGCATCCCCGGCACGCCGAGGCTCTCGCCCTTGCGTTGCAGGTCCGTGACCGCAGAGTGACGGCCCAGCGCGGTACCCATGCCGAACTGGTTGTTGGTGACCATGAACACCACCGGCAGTCGCCACAGCGCCGCGATGTTCAGTGTCTCGCCAAAGGTGCCCTGGTTGGATGCGCCGTCACCGAACACGCACAAAGTCACCTCGTCGGTGTCCTTGTAGTCGCTAGCCAGGGCGATGCCCGCCGCGATCGGCAGGTTGCCGCCGACGATCCCGTAGCCACCCATGAAGCGCCGCGCCATGTCGAACATGTGCATCGAGCCGCCGCGGCCGCCCGAGCAGCCGTCGACGCGGCCGAACAGCTCCGCCATCACCTTCTCCGGCGGCGTGCCGCGCACCAGCGCGTGACCGTGTGAGCGGTACGTGGAGATCAGGTAGTCGCTGTCGGCGAGCGCTCGCGCGCTGCCGACGATCGTGGCCTCCTCGCCGATCGACAGGTGCAAGAAGCCACCGACCTTGGCACGCGCGTACATCTCGCCGGCCCGTTCCTCGAAGCGGCGGATCAGTGACATCGTCGCCAGCCACTCACGCGCGCCGGCTGCGTCGGGCAGGCTCGATGCGGGCATGCTCGCCATCAGTGCTCCACGGTACTCCAGCGTGCCATGAACTCGTCAGCCTCCAGCTGAGCGAGGTCCGTGCGCAACGCCCGCGAGAGCTTCGATGCGGCCTGCGGCGGGCGATCCCAGAACAGCACCACTTCACCACTGTCGAGTTCCACCACCTCGATGTGGTCCGTGCGCGCCGGGTCGGCCAGCGGCGCCGGCGTCAGCCCGCCGCGCGTGACGATCAGGTGGTAGGCGTGCTTGGCTTTCATGCCTGTCCGCCCTGCTCTGAAGGCAGCACAGGCACGTGGGCCGCATGCATGTGCGCCGCCGCACGCTCGAGCGCGCCGTCGCCGACGAACACGCTCTCGCCGACGACGATCGCCGGGACGTCCGTGACGCCCAGGCCGGCGGCCGTCGCCGTCGTCTGCGCGAGCCGCGCCGCCGTGGAGCGCATCTCGGCGCCGCGCAGCACCGCGGCGGGGTGCATCTCGCAAGCCGCCGCCGCGATCAGCACGAAGTCGGGGTCCTCGAGTGAGTGCCCGCCGGCGAACGCCTGGCGGAAGGCGGCTTGGGCGAACGGGACCGTGCGGCCGATCGACGCGGCGTAGGTGGCCACGCGCATCGCCAGCGAGCTGTCGAACGGGAACGGCTGCGGCCAACGGATCGGCTGCAGCTCCAGCTCGCGCGCGCTGCGCTCGATCACGGCGCGAAGCTCCGAATCTGAGGCTTGCCGAGGCTGTGAGCCCTGCTCGGCGATCGTCAGCTCGGCGGCCAGCACCGGACGCCACTCGGCCGGGCCGGGGAGCACGTGCAGGACCCGCTCGGCCGCCAGATAAGCCAGCGGGCTTGCGAGATCGAAGTAGAAAGCTGCCGTGGGAGAGGACACGTCCTCGGCGATGGTGGGGTGCGTGCTCAGCCGTGGATCAGCCAGCCGTCGGCGGCGCGCCCGGCTTCCATCACGGCCTCCGACAGCGTGGGGTGCCCGTGGATGATGCGCGCCAGCTCCGGGAAGCCGCCCTCGAGCGCACGCACGTTGACCAGCTCCTGAATCAGCTCCGTGGCGCGCGAGCCGACGATGTGCCCGCCGAGTAGCTCGCCGTACTTGCTCTCGCCCACGACCTTCACCAGGCCGGTGCGATCGCCGTACACCGTGCCGCCACCGACCGCGCCGTAGGGGACCTTGCCGACGACCACGTCGTAGCCCTGATCGCGCGCCTGTGCCTCGGTTAGCCCGAACGAGCCGACGTTGGGCGTGCAGAACGTCGCGCGGGGGATGTCCACGTAGGAGATCGCGTGGGTCTCGCGCCCGGCGATGGCCTCTGCGGCGATTACCCCCTCATCGGAGGCCTTGTGCGCGAGCGCCGGACCTGGGACGAGGTCGCCGATCGCGTATACGCCCGGCCGCGACGTGCGCAGCGCACCGTCCACCTGCACAAGACCGCGCTCGCCCAGCTCGACGCCGGCCTCCGCCAGGCCCAGCCCCTCGACGTCCGCTCCGCGCCCTGCGGCGATCACCAGATAGTCAACCTCTGCGGACTCAGCGCCGTAGGAGAACGTCACGCTTGCCTCGCCCGCGATCACGTCCGCGACCGGCGTGCCGGTGTGCACGCCGATGCCCTGTCGCTTGAGGCCGCGCTCGACCAGGCGCGAGATGTCTGCGTCCTCGGTCGGGAGCACGCGGTCGAGCGCCTCCAGCAGCAGCACCTCGCTGCCGAGGCGGGCGTATGCGGAGGCGATCTCGGCTCCTGATGCGCCGGCGCCGACGACAGCCAGGCGGGCGGGCAGCTGCTGCAGCGCCCACGCCTCCTCAGTCCCAATCACGCGCCCGCCGAACTGCACGCCGGGGATCGGCCGAGGCGTCGAGCCGGTGGCGAGGATCACGCTGCCGGCGCCAATTGTCAACGGCTCCGCGTCGAACACGTCCACCAACACGTCGCCGTCGGCGGTCAACCCGGCGCTGCCAACGACCACATCGATGTCGCCTTTCTTGAACAGTCCCCCCACGCCGGATGTCAGCGTGTTGACGACTCTCTCGCGGCGGGCCTGGATGGCGGCGTAGTCGACCTCGACGCCGCTCACTTTCAGGCCGAACTCCTCAGACTCCCGGATCTCCGACAGCAGGTCGGCCGAGCGCAGCACCGCCTTGGCGGGGATACACGCGTAGTTCAGGCAGCGCCCGCCGAGCTTGTCGCGCTCGACCACGGCGGTCTTCAGGCCCAGCTGGGCGGCGCGGATCGCCGCGACGTAGCCACCTGGCCCGGAGCCGATAACGATGCAGTCATAGCTTTTCTCGGGCATCTGGACTGAGCCTATCGAAGCGTTCGCCGGGCGGCGGATCCCGCTACTGGACGCTTGCGCGGTTGGACTCTTCGCCTGCCTGGATGCGCCCCATCACGCGTACCAACTTCCAGAACAGCCAGCCGGCGAGCCCGATGCCAAGTAGGCAGAGAGCGGCCGTGAGGAGCGAGGATGCGATCACGAGCGCGAGCGAAGTCGCCAGGATCTGGAAGGTGAGCAGCGCCTGGAATCCGAGTACGGCGAGGTAGCGGCGGCGATACATCCCCAGCGCCAGGAACGAGAGGATCACGGCCAGGAAGATCGCCCCGGGCAGCGACCCGCCGTGGCGGGAGAGGTTGTGGACGGTCAGCCCACCGGCGAGTATCGCGACGGCCAGCACGACGCATACGCCCACAGCGGCCAGCAGCGCCGGCGGTCGCTCGTCCTCGCCGAGGGGCTGCAGCGGCGGGGGCGCCGGTCGACGGCGTGTGACGCCCGGCTGATCACGGCCGGCTCCGGGCTGGTCGGTCTGCTCTCCCGCCTCGGGCGTCAACTCGGCCCTTCCAGCGGATGTGTGTCGAGGGCATCATGCAGCTCCCGCGCTGCACGCTCGGGATCCTCGGCATCGCTGATCGCCCGCAGCACGCACGCCCTGCCGGCACCCGCGTCGATGACCTCGGCGAGGTTGCCTGCGTCCAGGCCGCCGATCGCGAAGAACGGCACCGAAGCATGGGCTGCCGCATAGCTGACGAGCTCCACGCCGACGGCTTCGCGGCCCGGCTTTGTGGGGGTCTCGTGTATTGGTCCGACGCCGATGTAGTCGACGACGCTCACGTCGACAGCATCGATCTGCGCAGGCGAATGCGTCGACAGGCCGACCAGCATGTCCGGACCGACGAGCTCACGGACATCGATCACCGGCATGTCGTCCTGACCCACGTGGATTCCATCGGCCCCTGCCTCCAATGCCACCCACGGGCGGTCGTTGACGATCAGCAGCGCTCCCAGCCGCTCGCACAGCGCGCGGGTGGCATTGGCGACTGCGGCGAGCTCGGAGTCGGGAAGATGCTTGTCGCGCAACTGCACGATCTCGACGCCGCCGGCGATTGCCGCGCGCAACAGGTCTGGTAGCTCGCTCCCGTCCGGGGAGGCGCCGCACACGAGGTAAAGGTGGGCGCCGGCCAAGCGGGCGCGGCGCTCGGCTCCGAGGTCTCGAGTTGGCATGGCCGCAGTCTGGCAGGAGCGCTATCTGTCTATCGCGGGCGCCTGCGATCGTGCATGGCGGCATCGGTCGGGCAGTACCGCCAAAAGCTCGGCTCCCTCGGCTCGATCGCGGTCGCGCAGCACCGCATAAACCCTTCGTCCGGCGGTATCGAGGTGGATGCTGGACAGACGTAGGCGCCGCTGCAGAGGCCCTTCGAGCAGGCGAATGCTCTGCACCTTGGCCAGTGGGATCCAGTCGGTGACCCGTTGCAGACGACCGCTGGTGGTGACGGCGTAGCGATCGTTGGCTGCGAACGACAGATAACGGAAGCGCAGCGGGCTCTTCCAGCGCGCGCGGGCAGGCGGCGCAAGTCGCTGGCCTGGTACGCCGGGGAACACCGTCGCCAGCAACAACGCTGCCTGCTCCCGGCTGCCGACGGGCAGCAGCGCATGAGCCGCGTTGGCCTGATTGCGGTCCTGGCGACCCTTGGACTTCTGGCTGGCGACGTCCACATCTAGCCGACACCAGCCGAACAGCCTCCACGCCAATGGCTCAACCATGCGTATCGCCTGGATCCGTCCCACGGGGATCGTCTCGGCCGAGGTTTCCACCAGGCCCGCACGCAGGCGCAGCCCGTCGGGCGTGTCGGAGACCCTGAGGCGATAGTCGCCGTTGAAGCGACGAAACACGCCGATCACCAGTCCGAACAGGCTCACGGCACCTGCGCTGATCGCCGCAGCGGCCACGGCGGGGGCAAGCACCGCCAGCAGCACCAGTCCCGTGATCGCCAGCTCCAGCATCAGGCCGGTGCCACTCAGCAGGATCGATACGAACAGCGGTCCCGGGGGGATCGTCACCAAGATCCGCTCAGGCGCCGGCGCCGGCGTCTCGCCGGTGCCGTGGCTCAAGGCCAGCAGACGCGTGCGCAGCGTCTCTGCCTCGGCACTGCTCAGATAGGCCAGGCGGCCGGCCTTGCCGCTGCCACTCGCCAGGCGGATCCGCAGCTCGGCAAGGCCAAAGGCCCGAGCCAGGCCCGGGCGGACGGTGTCGATCGCTTGGATCTGGCTCAGCGGGAAGCGCTCGGATGTGCGCCGGATCAGGCCGCTGTCGACCCGCAGGACGCCGCCCTCCACGCGCCAGCGCGTGACCAGCCACGAGATGACGCCGAGCACGAAGAACACGATCAACACGCCGACGTGCGCGAGGTCATCGCTGAGCGATCCTCGCTGGCTGCCCACGGTTGGGATCAGCAGGATCACAACGATGGTCATGATGCCTCGCCCGGTTCTCACCAGCGGCGACAGCGGATGTAGCCGCTGCCAGTCGCCGTCCAGCCCAGCGATTGCGCGCGATTGCGCCGTGGAGCGCTCCGCCGGCTGGAGCGGTCCGGAGGGGCCGCTCACAATCCCATCGCGTGGGCCTCGCCCAAGGAGGTCAGCTGGTCGCGCAGGCGAGCGGCCTCCGCAGCCGGTAGTCCGGGGATGCGCGCATCGCTGGCGGCGGCGGCAGTGTGCATCTGCACGGTCGCCAGTCCGAAGGCACGCTCGAATGGCCCTGCCGTCACCTCCACGTATTGCATCCGCCCGTACGGAATCACGGATGTCCGGCGGAACATCACTCCACGCCTGACGACCAGGTCCTCGGAGCGCTCGGCATAGCTCCAGGCCCGTACGCGTCGCGCGAGGACGACGTCGGCGATCGACCCAGCGAAGATCACCGCAGCTGCCGCCACTGCGGCGGCAGTCGTTGCGTCGAGCACGAGTGCCGCGGCGACAGCGACGACCAGCGAGCCGAGCGTCGCCGCGGCGACCTCGTAGCGCCGCAGTATCCGCAGCCGCGGTGAGGGCGTGTTCCAAACGGCTGCAGCCTCGTTGACATCCTCCTCGACAGCCATGCCCGCGACGATACTGGCCGTGCGGACGCTGGTCGGGGCCTCTGCGCTCGATCGCTCGCCACCGCGCCATGCCGTTGCTCGGACTGCTCTGCGCGGGTGTATGGTGGATGGCTGTGAGCGACGTGCACGGCAAGGTTGTGCTTATCACCGGCGGCGCACGTGGCGTCGGTGCCGCGACGGCCACCCAGCTGGTGGCTCGCGGCGCCACGGTGGTGCTCGTGGACCTCGACGCCGAGCCGCTGCGCGAGCTTGTGGCCCGTCTCGGCGGAGACCGCGCGACGTCGATCGTCGGTGACGTCACCGAGCTTGCCGACATGGAAGCGGCTGTCGCCCACGGCGTCGAGCGCTTCGGGGGCATCGATGTCGTGATGGCCAATGCCGGAATCGCCAGCTACGGCTCGGTCGCTGCCGTCGACCCGGAGATGTTTCGTCGCGTCATCGACATCAACGTCACGGGCGTCTTTCATACCGTGCGTGCAGCGCTGCCAGAGCTGGAACAGCGGCGAGGCTACGTCCTGGTCGTGTCCTCAGAGGCCGCTTACGTCGCTGCTCCAGGCCTTGCGGCGTACAACGCGAGCAAGGCCGGCGCCGAGCACTTCGCCAACGCGCTGCGCCTGGAGGTCGGCTACAAGGGCGTCGCCGTCGGCAGCGCGCACATGTCCTGGATCGACACGCCGATGGTGCAGGACGCAAAGCGCGACCTGGGGGCATTCCGCGAGATGCTGGACTCGCTGCCGGGACCGCTGGGCGCAACGACCTCGGTTGAGCAGTGCGCCGAGGCATTCGTCGCCGGCATCGAGAAGCGAGCCAGCCGGGTCAACGTGCCGGGCTGGGTCGAAGTGCTGCGTTGGCTCAAGCCCCTGTTGACATCCAGGATCGGTGAGCGGCAGGCCAGGCGTGACGCCAAGCGGACATTGCCGCTGATGGACGCGGAGGTCGCCCGCCTCGGACGCTCCGCAAGCGCCCGTGTAACGGTGCCGGGCACCGCCCACGGCGAGCCGGTTGACGCTTTGAACCCGCGCTGAGCACTGCGTCCGCTCGAGCAACAGACGATCCTCATCACCGGCTCGACCGACGGCTTGGGCAAGGAGCTGGCGCGCCGGCTCGCCGGGCTCGGTGCCACGGTGATCGTGCACGGCCGCAGCCGCGAGCGCATCGACGCGGCCGTTGCCGACATCGCCGAGACAGCCGGGAGCAGCCGGCTCGTCTCGCATCTCGCCGACCTGTCTTCGATCGCCGAGGTCCGCCGCTTGGCCCAGGAGCTCGCAGCGCGGGGTGGACGCCTGGACGCACTGGTCAACAACGCCGGCGTTGGGCTTCCCGAGCGCACTGTGACGACGGACGGCTACGAGCTCACGTTTGCCGTCAACTACCTGGCTCCGTTTCTGCTCACGAGCCTGCTGCTCCCGACGTTGCGCCAGAGCGGGCCGGCTCGCGTCGTGAACGTGGCCTCGATCGGGCAGTCGCCGGTGAACTTCGACGACGTGATGCTCGAGCGTGGTTACGACATGTCTTTGGCGTACTCGCAGAGCAAGCTCGCCTTGATCGCGTTCACCTTCGAGCTCGCCGAGCGCCTGCGCGTTGAGCGCGAGATGGGTGTGACGGTCAACGCGCTGCACCCAGCCACGTTGATGCCGACGAAACTGGTGCTCGAGACGGTGGGCCGTACGATCGACAGCCTCGAGCAGGGTGTTGCAGCGACGTTGCGCTTGGTGATCGACGAGCGGCTCGACGGCGTCAGCGGCGTCTATTTCGACGGCTTGAAGGAGGCGCCCGCCGATCCTCAGGCCTACGACGCCGACGCACGCGGGCGGCTGTGGGAGCTGAGCGAGCGTCTCTGCGCCGCGCGCTGATCGCGCGCGGGTGTCGCCTGATTGTCAGGCAGCCCCAGCGGGTACTGCGTCAAGCAGCGCGAGTGCGTGCCTGTCGATGCCGGGCACTGGTCTAGACGGCCGCTGAGATTTCAAGCAGCCATTGCTCGCCGACGATAAACAGGCAGATGGGAACATCGATCAAAGCACGTCACAACACCGGCAGCAGCAGCGGAAATCGCGAAAGTCTGGGGCTGCTGCTCAAGGTGCTCAGCGAGCGCACCCCCGGGGTGCTCGAGGATCTCAACCGGGTTGCCCATTTCGCCACCGCCACCGCGCAGGGCCTGGGGCTGTCCGACGAGGAGGTCGAGCGCGTGGAGCTCGCCGCGCGACTCCACGACGTCGGCAAGCTCGCGGTCCCCGACCACATCCTGGCCAAGGCCGGTCCGCTGGACGCAGACGAATGGGCGATTATGCGCACCCACGCCGAAGTCGGGCAGCGCATCCTTGCCGCTGCGCCGTCGCTCGCGCACGTCGCCAAACTGGTGCGCTCCCACCACGAGCGCTTCGACGGCTTCGGCTACCCCGACAGGCTCGCCGGCAAGGACATACCGATCGGCGCGCGGATCATCGCCGTGTGCGCTGCGTTCGTGGCAATGATGAAACATCGACCGTTCAGCGACGCGATCACCGTCTCTGAGGCGCTCGCCGAGGTGCGGCGCTGCTCCGGATCGCAGTTCGATCCAGAGGTCGTGGAGGTGTTCTGCGAGCTGCTGCGGCTGGCTCGCACGTAGCCGGTACCGCGCCGGCCGGCTGTGAGCGTCGCTCCTACGGCCGGCGTGCGAGCACGATGTTGGACGTCATCTCCGAGACGATCGGGCCGTCCCCGACCTCGGCGGCGAGCGCCTCGAAGAGCTGCTGCTGCTGCTTGTCTGAAAGCTGGTCGATCTCGCCGGCCAGCGGTGTGACCGCCAGCGTGGACAGGAGCTGTGGCACTCCACCCTCGAACGTGACCGGCAGCACATGCGTCGATACGCGTACCTCATCGAAGCCGGCGTCGCTCAGCAGCGCCCCCAGTCGCTCGCCGTCTCCGAACCCCCACGGACCGCTGCGAAAGCGCTCGGCAAGCTCGGCGCCGGTGGTTGCCTCCAGTGCATCGGCAAGCGCTCGGTGGGGCGGCGATCCGCTGATCTCCGTCCACACGGCGACACCCAGGCGCCCACCGGGGCGCAGCGCCCGCCGCATCTCGGCGAGGGCTGCCGGGCGGTCGGGCATGAACTGGAGTCCCTGCTGGCAGGTGACGACATCGAACGCCGCTTCGTCCACCGGCAGGCGATCGGCCGGAGCCTCGCGGTAGCTGATCGGGCCGCTCCCATCCAGCGGGGGCTTGGCTTCGGCGATCTCCAGCATCGCCGGGCTCAGATCGCAGCCGATCACGCGTCCTGGCGTGCCGACGCGGTCTGCCGCCACCCGTGCAACCGAGCCCGGCCCGCACGCGACGTCGAGCACCCTCTCGCCGGTTTCGATGGCCAGCTCGTCGAGTAGCAGCTCGGCCCAGGGCGTGAACATGCGCGGGACCAGCACGCTCTCGTATACCTGCATCGAGGCCTGCGCGGCGGCTCCAAAGGATCTGCTCCAGCTGGTGGCGCTCATGGCCGGGCAGCGTATCGAGCGCCGCGATGCGCGGCGGCTCGGCCGAGAACCTGCTCTGGGTGTCCTGCCCGCGGACATCTAGGGGGCGATGCGCGTGATCTTCCAATGCTGCTCGTGGCGCTCGTACAGCCAGCGATCGTGCAGTCGATCCGCCGCTTCACACCAAAGCTCGACGGCGTTGGGGTGAACGCGGATGGCGCCCCAGTCCTCGGGGCAGCTGGGCGGTGTCTCCATCGTCTCCCGCAGGTGGGTGTGTCGGTCTCTAAGAGCCTGGAGATCGGCGATCGCCGCGCCCTGGCGAGAGACGACGGTCTGGAGCTGGTTGGGCAGGTCACGCTCGGCGAACAGCTCGCATGCCAGCTCGCGCGCGGCAAGCGCCGCCCGTCCGGTGATGTGGACCTGGCGGCCGAGCGATGGCCAGTGGAACAGCAGGGCGACATTCGCGTTGCTCTCCAGCTCTCGGGCTTTGCGAGTCCAGAGAGCGCTCGTGAACGTCAGCGCGTCGGCGTCCAGGCGCTTCAAGGCGACGGTGCGCGCCGACGGGCGACCGTCCGCGCCGACGGTCACGAGCGCGACCGAAGACGGCTTCGGCACGCCGGCCGTGCGCGCCTCGTCAAGCCAGTTCTGCAGGGCCGCCAAGGGGTTGGCGGGCGGCCAGGGCATGCTTCGCTTCTCGGCACGCGCGCCGTCGGCAGCGCCTTCGTCCATCACCTGACCTTACCCTCGGATGTCATCGGTACGCTGGCACCTCACGCCGCGGGCACAGCAACTTGGGCAGTTATCGTGTGTCGTCTGAGCATGGTGAGGGGGTCAGATCTGTGGCGCAGGCGGGTGGCGATCGCCTCGGTCCTGGCTGTCGAGCTGGCTCTGGTTATTGGATCGCCCGCGTCGGTACGAGCAGATCAGGCCGCCCTGGCGCTCGGACCACTGTCGACTCTGGGGTCGCCGTTTGGGACGCCCGCCGGATTGCAGGCCGCGATGGCCGCGAACGGCGAAGTCACCCTTGTTTGGGCGGGCCCGTCCGTTTCGGATGACGCACTGGCAAGTACTGTGGAGATCGCGACCGTCGGTCCCTCCGGCGCGCAGGCAGGGCCGGTCGCGCTCGCTGCTGTTCAGCGGACGCGGCGGAAGCTCTCCTACCCGGCGCTCGCGCTCGCTCCCTCGGGAAGAGCGGCGGTGGCATGGTTTGAAGAAAGGTCGACCGGCAGCCAATACACCCACGAAATACTGAGTCTGCGCGTGCGCGACAGGCTTCCCGGTGGAGGCATGGAACCGCCGCGAACGGTATGGCAGGCGGCCCCGGTGTTCCGCGGTGCCGAGGACGGCCTGACGATCGCCACGGATTCGGCAGGCGACGAAGTGCTGGCTTGGCTCGCGCAGCCGCAGAGCGTCTCCGACAAGTGGGCGGTGATGGTTTCCAGCCGCCACGCCGGCGGAGCGTTCACGGCCCCAGTGGAGCTGACAGACAACACGACTGAGGTCATCCCGGCTGTTGCCATGACAGCAAACGGTGAAGCCACCGTCGTCTGGACCGGCGCAGACTCCCAGCAGGTGTTGGCCTCCACCTGGGCGGCGGGGTCCCAGCCTGCGCCTGCCACTGTTCTCGACCGGTACATCCCTGCCGGCAGGCTTGCGAGCTTCGAACGATTCCGTGCCGTCCAGATCGCGAGCAGCGGGTCGGGCGACGAGCTCATAACGTGGCTGTATGGTCTGCCCCCGTCGGGGACCAGGCCCCACGTGAGCTCCCTGAACGCCGCTTGGCGGTTGCAGGGCGCAGGCATCGGCCCAACCCAGACTGTGAGCGCCCCCCTGGGAGAAGCACGTGATCCGGCGGTGGCGCTCGGCGCCGAAGGCCAGGCGCTGATCGCATGGGGGGAAATCACCGGCAGCGGAGGAGGACCGACGCTCGACTACGCGACCGCTGCGCCCGGCGGGGCGTTCGACCCCGCCACCACCGTCGGCTCGCTGGTCGGTGAAGCTCCGCAACTCGCTGTTGCCTGGCTCCCCGGTGCAGGCGCCCTGATGTCCTGGCAGGAGAACAACACCGTGCTGGCCGCGCACTGGCTCCCCGGTGGGAGCTTCCCGGTGCCGACGGCGGTTACGCATCTCGACGAATTCGGTCGTGTCGTGATGGCCGCGGGCGGGAGCGGGGACCCTGTGTTCGCTTGGATCAGCAGCTCGGAGCTCGGTCTCCTCGACGAACAGGTGCGATACACGATCGTTAGCGGGCTCGACGGCCCGGCCCACCCGGTGGTGGCTTCGGTTCTGGCTCTCACGGGGAGCAGGAACCTCAGACGTGCGCGCGGCGTGCGTGTCCTCGCCGAATGCGCTGAACGCTGCACCGTGAACGCGACGGCCGGCATGTTCGCCCGAGCTGACCATGCGGTTGCGACACGGGCGCAGGCCCGCGACTACGTGGGGGCGTTTGCGCCGGTGCAGCAGACCCTTGCCGGTGGACACCGGGCGCTGCTGCGGCTGCAGATGGGCGCCGGCCTCCTGCGAGCGTACTGTCACGTGCGCCGCCGCGACGAAGTGAATATCGAAGTGCACGTGAGCGCTTACGGCCGGGGCAGCGGCGCGAGCCAGACGGCAACGCTGGGTGACTTTCCCGCGGGTGAGATATGCGCGCGATGAGGCGTATGACCCTGCTGATTGCGGTCGCGGTGGCGATGGCGGTGATGGCGCCCTGCGTGACGTCCGCGGCGAGCGCCGCGCCGCGCCTGGTCACGGACGCGTATCAGCTGGCCGGCGAGGAATCCGAGCTGGCGCTGGTGGGCGCGGCGACGCTCGTCGGGACCGAACAGGGGCCGGATACGAACGTCGTACGTTCCTTTGCCCCCGGCGGAGCCCACAAGGTCATTGCCAGTGTCACTTTTCATCCGGGCTCGCCGGAATCCTTCGGCGATTTGATGTCGTTCTCAGCCTCGCCCACCCGGATCGTCGTGCTCGCTCGGGGCACGAGCTACGGCAAGGACTACGGGGGGAGCTACACCGAACAGCTCGAGTCGGGCCCGCTCGGTGGCCCGCTGGGCGGACTGACCGCCGGCTGCCTGATCACTCCAGATCTCGACGAAACGGTTGACGACGAGGAAGAACGCATCCACGATCACACGGCGATCGCCGGCGACGGGGAAGTGGTGGCGTATGACAGCTTCGGTTGCCTGGTGGTGCGAGATTTCGCATCGGGGCTGCAGCGGGTCATCCCGCTGGAAGCGACCCTCGACCCCGTGGAAGGCGGCGACATCGATGAACTGCCCGAAGGTGCGCTGCTGCGTGTCGCTGGCAGGTTGATCGCCTACCGTGCCAATCCGCTCGGCGGCGAAGGTCGCAGCTCGGTCGTCGTCTACGACATCGACGGTGGCCGCGAACTGTATCGCGTGCCCCTTCCGCCGGAAGGTCACCCGGAACGCGGGGAGAATCGGACAGTTCCGACGTTCGATCTGCAAGCCGACGGCACGCTGCTCGTCGCGGATCCGTCGTCGTGCACCGCAACCGTGAGCACGCTCGCCGACCCGTCGCCGCGTGCGTTGGGCATCCCGGCGTGTTACATCCGTCGCGTTCGTGATGGCCGCGCGCTGATCGTGGTGCCTGGACCCCACGAGGAACAGCTGCTCGACTGGACTTCGATCGAAGCGCCGGCCTCCCACCTGATCGCCGATCTGGGCAGGCGGGGCATCCTCGAAACGGTGCCTCCGGAAATGAGTGAAACCGAAGTCGCATATGTGCTCAGTGGCTGCTACCCGCGCGTTTACCGCACCTCGCTGGCACAGCCGGGGATCCCGCCGGGGCTGGCGGCGAGCTGTCCGGTGACGGCCTCCCCCCGCCACGCGACGCTCACGGCGAGATCGCTGCGCGTACGCCTTCTCTGCCCGCGGGGCTGTCGTGGCAGCTTCACCGCGTGGATCGGCACCGCCGCGCAGCAGCGGTCCGGCAAGGGAGGCGAATTCTTGGGTAGTGAACCGTATACGGGCAGCCCAGCCAGAGTCCGATACTCGCTCGCACCCGGCAGGCCGGGGACGCTCACGCTGCCGCTGACAGAAGAACCATCGCAGGCGCGAAGCCTGGCGCGCCGGCTACGCCGTGACCGGCATCTACGACTGGTGCTCTACTGCTACACGTACACGCCACGGATGACGGGTGGCTCGGAAGCGGGAGCCCCTGAACTGGGAGTCAGCCCGGGAAGATCTACGACCGTGACGGTCCCGATCGCGGCTGCGACGGCGGGCTAGCATCATCTGCATGTCTGAGGATCAGCGAGCAGACGCGGTGATCGTCGGTGGCGGCATCATCGGCATGGCGATCGCCTGGCGCGCCCGCCTGCAGGGCATGTCGGTGACGCTGCTGGAGCGCGACGTCGTCGGCGAGGGGACATCGCGCGTGGCCGCAGGAATGCTCGCGCCTGTGGTGGAGGTCGAGTTCGGCGAGGCCGGGCGTCGGCTGCTGGACCTGGGCCTGCGCTCAGCAGAGATATGGCCGGTGTTCGCGTCGGAGCTGGAGGCCGCCACGGGCGCGCAGCTGGGCTTGATGCGCACGGGCACGCTGCTGGTGGCCCGCGATGAGGACGACGCCGGCGAGCTCGAGCGCCAGCTCGCCTTTCGCGAATCGCTCGGCCTGGTGGTGTCGCGGCTGCGCCCGAGTCAGGCGCGCGATCGCGAGCCGGCACTGGCGCCGACGTTGCGGCTTGCGCTGGAAGTGCCCGAAGACCACTCGGTCGATCCTCGTCTGGTGCTCGTTGCGTTGCGCCAGGCGTGCGAGTCGGCTGGTGTGATCGTGCGCGAGCATTCACAGGTCGCGCGCATCGAGCTCGATGGTGCGGGCCGGCGCGCCACCGGAGTTGCGCTGCAGGGCGGCGAGCGCGTCATGGCGGACAAGGTGGTGCTGGCAGCCGGCCCGTGGAGCGGGGCTGTAGATGGCCTGCCGTCCTGCGCGCGTGTGCCGGTGCGTCCTGTCAAGGGCCAGCTGTTGCGGCTGCGCGACCCTGCCGGGCCAGGACTGTTGCAGCGGGTTGTGCGCTTCGAGCGCGGCTATGTGGTGCCGCGCGCGGACGGCCGCTACGTCCTCGGTGCGACCGTCGAGGAGCGTGGCTTTGAGCTGACTGCAACGGCGGGCGGGGTCTATGAGATGCTGCGCGACGCCCACGAGCTGGTGCCTGGTATCAGCGAGCTGGAGATCGAGGAGCTGTCAGTTGGCTTGCGGCCGGGCACACTCGACAATGCCCCTGTGATCGGCCCGTCGGCGGTTGAGGGCCTGATCTGGGCGACCGGCCACTACCGCAACGGCATTCTTCTGGCCCCGCTGACAGCTGCGCTCGTGACAGACCTGCTCGTCAGCTCCGATGCGCTGGACCCGATCCTGTCCAAGTGTGCTCCCGGGCGCTTCACCTCTGCAGCTGCGCCCGGCGGTCCACTCGGATACGCAGACGCTGTCAGCACGCGGGCGATCGTCCCTGCGGCGAGGGCTTTCACGTGATCGTGCTCAACGGGGAGCCGGCCGACGTGCATGCCGGCGAGACGGTCGTGGTGGCGCTTGCCCGTTTGGGTCTGGACGCCGACGCGCGCGGCGTTGCCGTGGCCGTGGATGGCGAGGTGGTGCCGCGGGTGGCGTGGCGCTCGTTTGCGCTGGGCGAGGATGCACGCGTGGAGGTGCTGACGGCGATGCAGGGAGGATGATGCGCGTATGGCTGACTCGCTGAGCCCCTCCCCAGCGGACGTGCGCGACGCTGCGCCGGTGTCCAACGGCGCCGTGCCCGCTGATGACGCGCTTACGATCGCCGGCCGCGTGATGCGTTCACGGCTGCTGCTGGGAACGGGCGGCTTCCCGTCGCTGGGGCTGCTGGCGGAGGCGATCGCCGTCAGCGAGTGTGAGCTGGTGACGGTGGCGCTGCGGCGCATCGACCCGAGTCCCGCCAGCCGGCAGGGGTCGCTGATGGACGTGCTGGCACAGGCGGGCGTGCAGGTGCTGCCGAACACCGCCGGCTGCCGCACGGCACGCGACGCGGTGCTGACTGCGCGTCTGGCGCGCGAGGCGTTTGCGACGGACTGGATCAAGCTCGAGGTGATCGGCGATGAGGACACGCTCTTGCCTGACGCGCCGGAGCTGCTGCGCGCGGCCGAGCAGCTCGTGGACGAGGGCTTCGTGGTGCTCCCGTATACGACCGATGACCCGGTGCTGGCGCGCCGCCTGGCGGGCATCGGCTGCGCTGCGGTGATGCCGCTGGGCTCGCCGATCGGCAGTGGCATGGGCATCCGTAACCGGTACAACATCGCCCTGATCCGCGAGGCGGTGGACGTGCCGGTGGTGCTCGACGCAGGCGTCGGCACGGCCTCCGATGCCACCCTGGCGATGGAGCTTGGCTGCGATGCGGTGATGGCGGCGTCGGCGATCGCGCGGGCGCAGGACCCGGTGTCGATGGCGCGTGCGATGTGCGCGGCGGTGCAAGCCGGGCGCCTGGCGCGGGGGGCCGGGCGGATCCCCCGACGCCTGTATGCGACCGCGTCGACCCCCGAGCAGGGGCTGGCGGACTTCGACTAGCGAGGGCGGGCAGGGGCTGCCCGGTTCCGCCGCGCAGCGGTCACTGGACCACTTCGATGGTGCCGTTCATGGTCGTCGGGTACAGCGTGCACTCGTAGTGGATCACGCCGGGCTTTTCGAGCTTGACTTCGAACGTGGCGCCTTCGCCGAAGTTCTTGGAGGCGATCCTTTGCGGGCCGGCGCCGATGCTGGTGACGTTGGCCTGCTCGGAGTCGTAGTTGGTCCACTTCACGGTGCTGCCGACCTTGACCTTGACGGTGTCGGGCTCGATTGTGATGTTGCGGTAGGCGATCTGGACGGTTCCGCTCTGTACCGGCGCGGACGCCGGCGGTGCGGCGAACTTGGGGGTGCTATCGCCTTTGAGTTCGCTTTTGGCGGAGCTGGTTGTGGTCGTGGCGGGCGCCTTGGCGGTGGTCGTGGACGTTGTGGTGCTGGAGCTGCTGGACGATCCGCAGCCGGCTGTGAGCAGCACCGCGCAGCATGCGATCACGGCCGCGATACCTACTTTCATCGGGTTGGGATCCTTTCTCGACAAGTTCGTGTAGGCGGACGATCGCACATGACACCCTCCTCGCGCTGCGGGTCATTGCTCGTGAAGCGCCTACACTGGCCGATTCGATGACCCCACGACACTTCCTCACCGGGGCGGAGCTGAGCGCGGCCGAGCTGGACGCGCTGCTGAACCGCGCGCTGGAGCTCAAGCGCGCGCCACTGTCGTCACAGGCTCTCTTCGGCCGCAGCGTGGCGCTGATCTTCGAGAAGCCGTCCACGCGCACGCGGGTGTCGTTCGAGGTGGGGATCCAGGAGCTGGCCGGACACGCGGTGGTGCTGCGTGCGGACGAGCTGCAGCTCTCGCGCGGGGAGACACCGCGAGACACGGCGCTGGTGCTCTCCAGGCACGTGGCGGCGGCGGGTATGCGCACGGGGCCGGACGCCACCCTCCAGGAGCTGGCGGAGTACAGCACGGTGCCGATCATCAACATGCTCAGCGCCGGCCATCACCCCTGCCAGGCACTGGCGGACCTACTGACGCTGCGCGAGGCGTACGGGCGGCTGGAGGGGCTGCGCTTGGCATACGTTGGCGACGGCAACAACATCGCACGCTCGCTGGCGCTGCTGGGAGCGCTGGCGGGGATGCACGTGGCGGTGGCATCGCCGGCGGGCTACACGCTGGAGGAGGAGCTCGCGCTGCCTGCGGGCGCGCCTGGGCAGGTAACGCTCCACACGGACCCGCGCGAGGCCGTTGCGGGGGCGTGCGCGGTGTACACGGACGTGTGGGTGAGCATGGGCGATGAGAGCACCGCGCAGGAGCGGCGCGGCGCACTGGCGGACTACCGCGTAGACGACGCGCTGCTGGACGGCGCTGCCCCTGGCGCGTTTGCGATGCACGACCTGCCGGCACATCCCGGCGAGGAGATCACCCCGGAGCTGCTGTACGGCTCCCGGCAGCGGATCTGGGATCAGGCTGAGAACCGACGACACGCGCAAAAGGCGCTGCTGGAGTTGCTCGTGGAGCCAGGTGCTTCGCGAGCGCCTTCGTAAACAGACGGGATGTCTAGATGATCTTTTGTAGAGGGTGTGCGGTTGTAGATACATCACCGGCCGCGTGTGTATACGTTCGCGCACCGGGTGCGCGATGATGAACACGGACCCGCCGGCGAGCCCGCTGAGCGCTGTGCCAGGGGAGGCAAATGCCTCGATCGCGCTGGCGCCCGCGGAAGCATCGGCGTCCACCACCGGTGTGCCACCGACCACGCCTCGCCCGCAACGCGGCGACGAGCTAGAGCTGACGATCGATTCCCTGGCCTTCGGTGGCGAGGGCGTGGCGCGGCTGGGCGATACCCCGTTCGGGGCATACCCTGAAGGGCACAGGCAGGCGGCGGGATACGTGGTGTTCGTCGCCGGTGCGATCCCCGGTGACCGGGTGCGCGCGGTGGTGCACAAGCGCAAGCGCAGCTATGCGCACGCGCGCACGCTGGAGGTGCTGGAGGCGAGCCCGGAGCGGATCGCGCCCACGGCTCAGCACCCGGGCGTGCCGTGGCAGGTGATCCCGTACGAGCGCCAGTTGGAGATCAAGCGCTCACAGGTCGATGAGGCGCTGCGACGGATCGGCCACCTGGAGGGCTTCGAGCTGGAGGAGATCGTGCCGGCGCTGGAACAGTGGCGCTACCGCAACAAGCTGGAGTACTCCTTCGGTGAGGGCGATGCAGATGGTGGCCAAGCAGGCCTGGTGTGCGGCTTCCACGCGCCGGCAGGCGGCAACCGCGTGACGCCGATCGATGACTGCCTGCTGGCTTCCGAGCGCGGGAACCTCGCCCGCGAGGTGGCGCTGAGCTGGTGTCGCGCGCAGGGCTTGAGCGCCTGGGAGCGCAGCAGTCGCCGTGGCGCTGACGCACAGGCCGAGCGTGGCGAGCGAACGGGCCGGGGAGAGCGAACGGGCCGGGGAGAGCGAACGGGCCGGGGAGAGCGAACGGGCCGGGGAGAGCGGGTAGAGCGTGTTGGGCCGGCGCCGGACGGGCGCGCGCGGTTGCGCAACCTGGTCGTGCGAGAAGGTCGGCGCACGGGCATGCTGCAGGTGAGACTCGTGAGCACAGAGGGCGAGCTGGAGGTGGGACAGCTTGCAGCGGCGCTGCACCAGGCGCTCGGCGAGAGTCTCAGCGGCGTGCTGTGGACGCGCTCGCGCAGCCTGGCGGAGACGACGGCGGGCGGCGAGACGGAGCTGGTGTGGGGCGAGGCGGAGCTGCCGGAGCGGCTGGGCGAGCTCGACCTGCTGATCTCCTCGGAGGCGTTCTTCCAGACGAACACCGAGATGGCTGAGCTGCTGTACGGCGTGGCGAGCGAGTACGCGGCGCTGGAGGGCTGGGAGCGCGTGTATGACCTGTACTCGGGGATCGGCACGATCGCGCTGACGCTGGCGCCGCGTGCCGGCGAGGTGTGGGGGATCGAGCTGATCGAGCAGGCGGTCGCCGACGCGATTGCGTCGGCGCGACGCAACGAGATCACCAACGTGCACTTCTTCGCCGGTGACACCCGCACGGCGCTACCGGAGCTCCTCGAGCGAGCCGGTCGCCCGGACCTCCTGATCGTCGACCCACCCCGCGCGGGGCTGTCCAAGAAGGTCGTGCACCGCATCATCGACGCCTCGCCCAAGCGCATCGTGTACATCTCGTGCAACCCGACCACGCTGGCTCCCAACGCCGCCGAACTGGTCGAGGCCGGCTGGGTGCTGCGCAAGGTGAGGCCCGTAGATATGTTTCCGCAGACCCACCACATCGAGTCTGTCGCGTTGTTCGAGCGTACGTAGCAGCACGTCGTAGCCGGCTGCGAAGATCCAGCGGGTCGGCCCGGGCGGGCTGTGCGAGCGGTGCTCACTCCAACACGGGAGGGCTGTGATGGCCAGGGACTTCAAGGCTTTCCTACTGCGGGGAAACGTCGTCGATCTCGCTGTGGGCATCGTCATCGGTGCGGCGTTCGGGGCGGTGGTGACGGCGCTGGTGCGTGACCTGCTGACGCCGATCGTGGCGGCGATCATCGGCAAGCCGGACTTCTCGAACCTGGCCTTCACGATCAACCACAGCGCGTTTCACTACGGCGACTTCGTCAACTCGCTGATCGCGTTCGTGTCGATCGCTGCAGCGGTGTTCTTCTTCGTGGTCAAGCCTGTCAATGCATTGATGGCGCGTCGCAAGACGAGCGTGGACACGGAGTCTGAAACGAGGCCGTGCAGCGAGTGCCTGAGCGAGATCCCCCGCCAGGCGCGCAGGTGCGCTTTCTGCACATCGCCCCAGGAGGGCGTGGCCTAGCTCGACTGCTGCTTTGAGGCGCGGAGCGCCAGGCCGTCATAGAGGAGCTGCAGCACCTCCCCCAACAGCTCGTCGGGTACTGCCTTCGGGTCTACCAGGGCTTCCATTGCCAGTCCGTTGGACAGCGCGAGGATCGCGGTCGCAAGTCCTTGCGCCGGGTAGCTCAGGGGCACGCCGGTGGCCTTATGCCGTGCCTGGAGTGCTTGCTCCAGCGTGTCGCGCAGGATCGCTTGGCGGTGGCGGTAGCCGGCTCGCAGCTCGGGCTCGCGGACGGCAAGTGCCCACTGCTCGTAGACCATGAGCAGCAGTGCCGGCTGCTCACGTACGAGGCGGGCCACGCCCTGGCTTACGAGCGGCGCCGTGGCTATGTTCGCGGGTGCGGTCGCGGTCACTGATATCAGGGCGCGCAGCGGGGCGTCCAGGCGCTCGTCGACCAGGGTCAGGAACAGGTCGCGCTTGTCGCGGAAGCTCCAGTAGATCGCTCCCTTTGTCAGCCCCGCGCGGCGCGCGATCGCCTGGAGCGACGTCCCTGCGTAGCCGTGCTTGTGCAGCTCGGCGAGTGCGGCATCGAGTAGCCGCTCACGGGCGGTGCCCTTGCGCTCGGTGCTTCGCCCGTCCTGACGCGGTATCGATCGTTTTACCCGAGTCACGATTGACAGACTACATTCCGTATGGTATGTAATACATGCTTGTAGGTATGTAGATCGAGATCGGAGGCAGCGTGCCGCGTCCCGGCGAGAGTAGGGCAGTCGCATTGAGCGGACTGGTATTCGTGGCGCTGGATGTCGTGGCGTTGTTCTTGCCGGGGGCACCGCCGAAGGCCCACGAGAGCGCCGGCCACATCGCCCGCACGCTTGTCGATCACCGCCCGGAGCTGTTGGTGGCCATGTATGTCGCCGGACTGGCGGTTATCGCCCTGCTGTTCTTCCTGGCAGCGGTCTGGGCTTGGCTGCAGGGTGGGGGCGGCGATGATGCATTCGCCATCACAGCCATCGGCGGAGCGCTGGTGGGGATCGGTGCGCAACTCGTCGGGATGCTGCTGTTCTACGGCGCGAGCTACAAGATCGCCGGCCAGCACCAGTACGCACTTGTGCGTGGTCTCACAGACGCCGGCAATGCCGGCGTCGAGATAAGCAAGTTCGGGTTCGCCGCGCTGATAGCCGGCACCTGCCTGGCCGCGCGTCGGCTGTTGCCGGCGGTGCTGTTCGCCACCGGCCTGGCGGCGGCTGCAGCGGCTGTCGGCAGCGCGATACCGCTCTTCAGCGAAGGCAGCTTCACGCAGTTCGGAGGCGGACTGGACGTCGTCGGGATCGCGCCGGCGATCGTGTGGCTCGCGGCCCTCAGCCTGACCCTGAGCGCACGCACGACTCGGCAGCGCACAACCGGCGAGCGGCCACTTGGGTTGGCGCTACATGACCTCCGACGAGGACACCGGATAAGGACACCCGGATGAGTACACCCGACGAGGACACCGTGCGCTCGAGGGAGCGTGGATAGGCTGGGCCGATGCGCGCGGTGACCATTCGCGAGAAGGAGATCGTGATCGAGGAGCACCCCGACCCGGTCCCGGGATCGGAAGAGGTGCTCGTGCGGGTTCACGCGGCTGGCCTGAACGGCGGCGACATGATGCAGCGCCGCGGTCTTTACCCAGCGCCGCCGGGCTCGCCACAGGACATCCCTGGCATGGAGCTCGCCGGCGAGGTGGCGGCGCTCGGGCCGGTGGCTCGGCGCTTTGCTGTGGGCGACCGCGTGATGGGGATCGTCGGCGGCGGCGCGCAGGCGGAGCTCGTCACGGCGCACGAGCGTCAGCTGATGCCCATCCCGGACACGCTGGACTGGACGGCTGCGGGCGGGCTGCCGGAGGTATTCATGACGGCGCACGACGCCCTCTGCATCCAGGCTGAGCTGCGCTCGGGCGAGCGTCTGCTCGTGCATGGCGGCGCCGGCGGCGTAGGCACGGCGGCGATCCAGCTGGCAAAGGCTGTCGGTGCGAGCGTGACGGCAACGGTGCGGAACGAGCAGCTGCGCGAGCCGGTGGCGGCTCTCGGTGCGGAGGTGATCGCGCCGGAGGGCTTCGCCGAGAGCGGCCCCTTTGATGTGATTCTCGAGCTTGTCGGCGCACCGAACCTGGCGGAGAACCTGCAGGCGCTGGCCACAGGCGGGCGCGTCGTGATCATCGGTGTCTCGGCTGGTGCCAAGGCGGAGCTGAACCTGCTGGCCCTGATGGGCAAGCGCGCGCGCATCCTCGGCTCGACGCTGCGCGCGCGGCCGGCAGAGGAGAAAGCGATCTGCGCGCGTCGCCTAGAGCACCACGTGCTGCCACTGTTCGAGTCGGGAGCGCTACGCGTGCCGATTGCCGAGAGCTTCCCGTTGCATGAGGCGGCTGCAGCCTACAACCACTTCGCGGCCGGCGGCAAGCTCGGCAAGGTTGTGCTCACTGTGTGACCGGAAGGTGACGTCGGGTTGTGGGTATTTGCTTCGACGGACGCTGTATAGCCATGGCTATCGGCGCGCGCGTTTGATGATGCCAGCAGCCGCGCGCCGCGGCCCGCCGGCCGGGCCGAGGATCGATCAGTAAGGCGGCTGCGCGGCGTACCAGTCGCCGAGCACGCGGAACGCCGCCCAGAAGTCGCGCTTGGCGTCCTGCTCGTCCAGCGAGTCGTCAATGCTGGGGACATACAGCGCGTCGATCGTGGGCGTCAGCTGCTGGATCTCTCCGATGGTGTCGTGCAGCTCCCGCGCCAGCGGGATTTCCATCTCAGCGAGGGCGCTCAACGCATCGGCGCCCATCACGACGACGATCTTGGGCTGCACGATCGCGATCTCCTCTACCACCCGCGAGACGCAGGCGAAGTCGGCGAGCGAGGCATCGCTGAGCGGACACTTCACGCACAGCGTGCCGTAGACGGCGAGTGGGTCGATGGACAGTCGCTTGAGCGACTTCATCAGCGCGCCGCCGGCGCGTCCGTAGAAGGCGACGCCCTCCTCGATCTCCGATGGCAGGGCGGAGTGCTTGAGCAGCATGATGTCGGCCTGCGGATGCCCGGAGCCGAGGACGGGCATGAGGTTGCCCCGCGGGCAGTGCGGGCACGCCTGCAGCTCACGCGTGAGCGTGTTCAGCTCGCGGATGGCGCGCTCGAGGTACTTCTCGCGGATCTCGTCATCGGTTACAGGCATCGACCCCGAGGGATTTGACGAGGCGTCGTCTTGTCCTTGACGGTGCATCAGTACTTGCGCTTTTTCTAGCTACCTTCGCCCGCCACCGCCGTGCGAACGGTTGAGCCGCTTGAGGCGGCGCGCCTTGCTGGCACGCCGCGCAGATCGCGGTGTGGCCCGTGTCTGCAGGAACTTCAGCGCCTGGACATACAGCAGCGAGGAGGGGCGGGTGAGGATCTCGGCGTCCCGCAGCGATTGCAAGAACTCATCCGGCCCGTCGAAGTCACGCATCCGGATCCGAACGGAGCCGAGTCCCTGCGCGACGTGTGAGTCCGAGCCGGCGCCGGCGGTGATCCGGTACTTGGCCGCAAAGCGGGCGGCCTCCTCGTTGAAGGCGTTGATCGCCACGCGCGGGTTGAACACCTCGATCGCGTCGACATCGTCAAGCACCTTCAGCAGATGCTCGTAGTCGGGCACGGAGTGCATACGGTCAAACGGGTGGGGCACGTACACGACCCCTCCCTGGCGCTTGATCTCGGCGATGGTGTCCTTCAGGCTGAGTCCACGGGGGATCTTTTCCTTGATGAACAGCCCGATGACCTCGCCTTCGCCGGCGGTCTTGACCTCCTCGCCGACAATCACCTTCACAGGCGGGTGGGGACCGAATCTGGTTGCCTGTGCTCTGGCCTCGAGCGCTCCTGAGATCTCGTTGTGGTCGGTCACGGCGATCGCGCCGAGGCCCTGCTCACGGGCGCTGGCCAACAGCACCTCCACGGGCGTGGCGCAGTCGTCGGAGTGGTCGGTGTGCATGTGCAGGTCGACCTCGATCAGCGGGCGTGTGGACAGCCGCCGGCGCAGCGCGCGGTCTCCGTCGGGTGAGTGTCGTCGCGCGGCCAGGCGGTGATAGATCTCCTCCAGCGCGTCGGCGGCGTCCTGATCATCTGCCACCAAGCGGTAGTCGCCGGGGAAGTGATGGCTCATCAGCTCGGCGGTGGCGGGCAGGCTGGCGGTGCGTGCGTCCAGTCGGCCAAAGAAGCTCTCGACGAAGCGGCGCGCCAGGAGCGTGGACAGCAGCCGCTCGCTGGAGGAGTGGAAGGAGCCGACGTTGAGCGCGCGCGAATGGCGCAGGGCGGCGTTTGAGGTGCTCGGCGCGAACGGCTCGTGGACGTGCACGAAGTCAAGCGGCACGGTGCCGAGCAGTTCCTCGACGGTGCGCGCGACGTCGATCGGCAGCGCCGACGGTCGCCGGCGGGCGCCGACGGCGACGTCGAGTACCTCGCCGACGGCGATCACCCGTGGCGTGCCACGATCTGTGCCCTCCAGCAGCGATGCCGCTCCGCCGGTGCCGGCGCGGGCGGAGCGCAGCGCCTTGCGCGAGTCGCGAACGCGCTCCTGCGAGCGCGATGGGGCGAGCACGAGCACTCGGTGCCCACGCCGGGAGAGCTCCGCTGCGACCCGCTCGACGTGAGCGTTGACCTCGTTGTCCTCGGCCTCCCACGGGTACGGCGTGACATGGGCAATCGCGTACGAACGAACCATCGGCTCGACGATTATCCCGCCTGCGGGCGGGCGGGCGGCTGTTGGCGGCGCCGGCCCGCTATTTGGCGGCTGCTGCTTTGGCGGTTCGCGGCTTGGCGGGGCTCTTGCCGATGGACCGTGCTTTCGTCGCTGCGGCAGCTCGCGCCGGCGCCTTTGCGCGTGTGCTCGGGCGTCCCGTGTACTTGGCGATGAACGACTCCGTGTCCCTGCGCGCCTGCTCGTCCGGGCGCTGGTTGTGGGGCGACTTCATCAGGTAGGAGGACGGCCCGTCCAGCTGTCCGCCAAGCCCGTGGTTGAGCGCCAGCTTGCAGCAGCGCACCGCGTCGATGACGATCCCGGCTGAGTTGGGCGAGTCCCACACCTCGAGCTTCAGCTCCAGGTTCAGCGGCACGTCCCCAAACGCCTGGCCCTCGACGCGGATGTGCGCCCACTTGCGGTCGGTCAGCCACGGCACGTAGTCGGACGGACCGACGTGCACGTCGCTGGCGGGCAACTGGTGGTCCATGATCGAGGTGACGGCGTTGGTCTTGGAGATCTTCTTGGACTCCAGGCGCTCACGCTCGAGCATGTTGTAGAAGTCCATGTTGCCGCCCACGTTCAACTGCGATGTGCGCTCGACCTCGACGCCGCGCTCGGCGAACAGTCGCGCCAACGTGCGGTGCACGATCGTGGCTCCGACCTGCGACTTGATGTCGTCGCCGACGATCGGCAGCCGCGCCTTTTTGAAGCGCTTATCCCAGTAGTCCTCGCGGGCGATGAACACGGGGATGCAGTTGACGAAGCCGCAGCCGGCCTCCAGTACCTGCTCGACGTACCACTTGGTCGCTTGCTCGGAGCCGACCGGCAGGTAGGAGACGACCACGTCGGTGTGGGTGTCCTTGAGGATTTTCACGATATCGGCGGTCTCGCCGGGAGCCTTGGTGATCTTCTCTTTGAGATATTTGCCAAGGCCGTCGTGGGTCATGCCGCGATACACGGGGACGCCCAGCTTGCTCGGCACCGCGTGCTTGCCCTTGGCGAACTTGATCGTGTTGTTCTGCCCTGCCCAGATCGCCTGTCCGAGATCCTTGCCGACCTTGGTGGCGTCGATGTCGAAGGCGGCGGTGAACTCGATGTCGCGCACGTGATAGCCGCCGAGGTCTACGTGCATCAGCCCGGGGACGCGCGCGTCCGGGTCGGCGTCACGGTAGTAGTGGATGCCCTGGACGAACGCCGAGGCGCAGTTGCCGACGCCGACGATCGCGACCCGTACCTTCTCGGACTGGTAGCTGGCCGGTTCGGGGATGCGAGCGAAGCGAGTGTCTCCCGGTTCGGCGGCACCGTTCTGTGAGGCGGCGCCGTTGCTGTGGGCGCGGCCGTTGCTGTGCTCCTTGATCACGAGTGAGATTCCTTTGCGAGGGCGCAAGGGCCCGGTCGAGGGAGCCCGGTGGGGCCGCCCTGCTTCTCAGGTGCGACGGTCGGATGGGGATGGAGTCCCGCCCGCCCGCGCCGCAAGAGATTACTCCGCGGGGCCCGTAAGGTCACACGGACAGCTCGCGGCGCACATGCCAGATGCGCTGCGCAACGGTGATCACGCTCAACGCCGCCAGCACGTACACGGCCGGCTGCAGCAGCTCGAAGTTGCCGAGCGAGGCGCCTCTGGCGAACACCAGGCCGATCGCCAGGATCACCACTCGCACGGGCCGCGTGGCGATCCCCACCTTGCACTCGACGCCGAGTGCCTCGGCGCGCGCGCGGGTGTAGCTGACGATCAGCGAAGCCAGCACGGCGACGACGACAGCGGCGACGGCGACGCGGTTGCCGTGCAGCGCAAAGTAGCCGGCGACGGCGGTCAGCACCACGCCCTCCTCGATACGGTCGAGCGTCGAGTCCAGGAACGCGCCGAACGGTGAGCCCTTGCCGGACATGCGCGAGTAGCGCCCGTCGAGCGTGTCCATGATCGAGCCGACGATGAAAGCGATGCCACCGAGGAAGAACAGGCGCTCCCACACGAGCACGGCTGCCACGACGTTGAGCACAAAACCGGTCAGCGAGATCGCGTTTGGGGTCAGCCGCGACTCGATCAGCCTGTTGCGTACGAGCTCGCGGCGTTCGCCGGCGCCGATCGGAGCACGCGTGCGCGTGCGCCCCGAGCGGGTGCCGGCGCGACGCACGCGTCGCGAGGGTGTGTGCTGCCTCGGTGGCATTCGCGAGCGGTTGTCTTATCCGCTGGCCGTGAGCCTGACGGGGGTGACGCCTGAGAAGCGCCAAACGGTCGGCCGGGCGCGCGCAAGCCAGGTTGCGCCGTAGGCGGAGGCGCCGGCGGTGAGCGCTCCGAGGAACGCGTCGAACAGGAAGTGGTTGGCGGTGACAACGATCACAAAGGCCATCAAGAACGGGTACAGCAGCCACAGCACGCGGCCGATGCGGTTACGCACCAGACGCGCGAGCGTCCAGCCGATCATCATCGCGAACGCCACGTGCATCGACGGCACGGCTGCGTACAGGTTGGTCAGTGCGTTCAGCGATGCCGAGTGGCTGTCAACGTGCACGCCGGTGAAGTCCGACACGCTGTCGACGAAGCCCCACTCGGGCATGAACCGTGGCGGCGCCGTGGGAAACACGGCATAGCCCACCAGCGCGATGCTCATGGCAATCATGAACATATTGCGCACGAAGTAGAAGTTGCGGTTGTGGCGCAGGTACAGGTACACGAGCGCCGCGACAGTCACGCTGGTCTGCGCGTTGACGTATAGCCAGCTGCAGAGCACCATCACGAAGTGGCTGCCCGAGGCCCATGTCTGGATCGAGGGCTCCACGAACACGTGCAGCGTGCGCTCGAGTGAGATCAGGTCGCGCGCGTGGGCGAAGGCGGCGTTGGCGTCTCCCTCGACCAGCCCGCGCACGAACCGATACGCGAGGTAGGCGGCTCCAAACAGGGATACCTGCCGCAGCACGTCCAGCCATCCGTGCGGCAGGACGCGCGCTTGCAGGAGACGAGCGCGGGCGACCATCAGTCAAAAAGCCTAGACGATGCTCAGCTGCAGCGGGGAGCTTGGCTGAGCATTCGTGCCAGTGAGAAGCGGATGACGACGTGCAGGCTGCCGGCGCGCCGCGCCTGCACCTCGGTCCAGTCGGCGGGCGTGCGCGCCACGCAGCCGCTACCGCCGGCGATCGCCCAGTAGGGGGTGAAGCGCACGCGGATCGTGTAGTCGCCCGGCCGCGGCGCATACAGCGTGAGCGAGTCGCTGGTTGCGCTATCGAGGACGCCCGGCGGGCTGGCCAGGGGGCTGGCATCGAGCACGGCGAACAGGCGCCAATGCGTGGAGCGCCAGATTTCGCGCAGGTAGGTGGGGAGGGCGCTCCTGAGCAGGCGAGACTCGGCGTGCGCGGAGTAGTCCAGTCGGGCGTCCGGCAGCGCGATGTAGGAGATGGCGTTCTGCGACAGCCATGCGCGGTAGCGCGCGGCTGTGAGCGGCTTGGACTTCTTGTAGAAGAGGCCATTGCGATAAATGTCCAGCTGTCGCTCCCAGCCACGGGCGATCATCACGTGTGGCGCCACGAAGCGCCCCTCCCAGTGATCGGCGGTAGCAACCACCTCGATGCGCGTCGGGCGCGCGCCATAGCCGACACCGAGAGCATGCAGCTCGCCGAGCAGCGGGGTGTAGTAGGCGGCGTGCACCGACGGGGCGCCGGCAGCGGCGGCGAAGTCGGCGACAGGCGCATTGGCCTGCCAGTAGAAGAGAAACGGGGCGAGCACGATCAGCAGGCGCCTGCGCGTGGACCCGCGCGTGGCGCCGCCGAGCACGCAGGCGGCGAGCGGCCCGCCGACGAGCGCGCCCAGGCGGTCGGCGTTGCCGCCGACGGCGGTCGGCAGCAAGTACGAGCCCGCGAGCGCGATTGCGTACAGCAGCGTACCGCTTCTCAGCAGGCGCTGCTCGGCTGGGATCAGTGCGCCCACCAAGATCACCGCCGCAAGCGCCGGGTAGAAGGCGGAGGCGACGAACGGCTGCGCGCCCCCTTCCGGGAATGCCAGCGTGAGCAGCCCGATCGGCGCCAGCGCGGCGATGATCAGCGCGGCCCGCCAGGCACGCCTGGGGCCGGTCAGCATCCAGGCCACGAACGCAAGCGCGAGGAACGCGCCGGCGACGGGGCTGGCGAGCGAGGTGAGCACGCTCAGCGGCAGTGCTGCCCACAGCCTGCCGCGCTGGGCGAGCAGCAGCGCCGTCAAGCCGACGGCCAGGCCGAGATCGAACGGCACGCGGTTGGACAGCAGCTCCACGGATGCGCCGAGTGCGAAGAAGATGCCGGCGATGCGCGTGGCGCGTGCGGGGAAGCGCCCGTCGATCAGCAGCGCGAACAGCGCGGTTGCGATCACCATCGAGATCGCGGCCAGCGGCTGCGGGCCGAGCAGGGCTCCCAGCCCGGGGGCGAGCACGGAGTAGGCGAGCAGGTGGTGGCCGCCGTACCAGGAGTTGTCCCACAGGGTGAAGCCGACGCGGGAGAACAGGTTGCTGCGGTAGCTGGCCGCGGCCAGGTCGGCGCTCGGCGGTGCCGCGATCAGGTAGGCGACGGCGAACACTGCGGTGATCGTCCAGGCCGGGATGCTCCTGGCGAGCCTGTGGTCGCTCGCCTCGGGCACGCGCCGAGGATATAGGGGTGTCCTCACGCAATTGCCGGTGCGGCGGCATGTCGTTGGGGCGCTGCGCGGATACCTTGATGCGGTGCCCGGCAAGCCGACAGCGTGGACGCCGCCGACGCGCGCGCGTGTGCTGCGGGTGCGCGACCGCCTGCGGGAGGGGTACGGCGTGCCGCTGATGGAGCCACATGGCGATCCGATCGCAGAGCTGGTGCTGACGGTGCTGTCGCAGTCGACCAACGACCGCAACCGCGACGTCGCCTACCTACGCCTGCGTGAGCGCTTCCCCCTCCGGGGACGATGCGGCAGCGGCGTCGTCGGCTGGCGTCGGGTGCGCGACGCGCCGGTGACGGCCGTCGAGGAGGCGATCCGCCCGGGCGGGATCTCAAAGGTCAAGTCAGCGCGAATCCAGGCGATCCTGAGGGCGATCTCAGCGAGCGAGTCGGGGCTGTCGCTCGACTGGCTGGCTGACGCCCCGATCGAGCAGGCGCGCGACTATCTGGTTTCACTGCCAGGTGTCGGGCGCAAGACGGCAGCCTGCGTGCTGCTGTTCGCCTACGGCCGGCGCGACGTGCCGGTGGACACGCACGTCTCGCGTGTGGGCATGCGCCTCGGCCTACTGCAGGCAGGGGCGCCGTTTGAGCAGCTGCACGATGAGATGCTGGCGCTGACACCGCCCGGGCAGGAGCTCGAGCTGCACGTCAACCTGTTGCGCCACGGTCGGCGCACCTGCCACGCCCGCTCGCCCGCCTGCGAGCAGTGCGCGCTGGCGCGCATGTGCCCGAGCCGCGGCATCGCGAGCGGCGTCTGACGCCGCGGAACGGCCGCCTCAGCCGCGTGGTAGTACGGCGAAGGCGATGACGGCATATTGCAGCGCGGCGGCGGCAACAACCAGCGCGTGGAACACCTCGTGGTAGCCGAACACCTTCGGCCAGGGGTTCGGTCGGCCGCTGGCGTACACGATCGCGCCGACCACGTACAACAGCCCGCCGATCGCCAGCCCAGCCGCGCCGAGCCAGCCGATGGCTGCGGGCAGCTCACCGAAGACGGCAGCGGTCACCAGGCCAAGCGCCACATACACGGCTGCGAACAGCCACTTGGGCGCATCGATCCATAGAAGCTTGAACAGGACGCCACCGAGCGCGCCGGCCCACAGCACGATCAGGATGGCTCTGGCGAGCGACCCTTTGAGGGCGAGCAGCGCCACGGGCGTGTACGTGCCGGCGATCAGCACGAAGATCATCGAGTGGTCGAGCCGGCGCATCCAGCGACGCGTCGCCGGGCGCCAGGTGACTCGGTGATACAGCGCGCTGGTGCCGAGCAGCCCGGACACGGCGACGGCGTAGATGATCGCTGCGACCCGTGCGCGCCCGTTGGATGCGGCGAGGATCAGCGCTACGCCACAGACGAGCGACACAAAGAAGGCGTACTCGTGGAGCACGCCGCGCAAGCTTGGCTTCAGAACCTCTTTCAAAATAGGCGGTGCGGTCGGGGCGTTCATGGATCAAGCTGGGCGACGCGGGACGGTGAAGGCCGTGCTGGTAGCACGGCCAAGCCGGCTCGTGGCGATCCAGCGCGGCATCCAGGGACGTATCCGGACGTGCCGATCTTTTTGAAAGAGGTTCCAAAAGGCCCCGAGGGGACCAGGTTCATGCCTTAGACGGTAGCGCTCTTGCGCCCCGCGGGGAAGAGGGCACTCAGCTCGGCGCGGAGGCGGTGCTGCCCTCGACGGTGGCACCGTCGAGCTTGGCGCGTGCGCGCTCGGGGGTGACCCTGACGACATCCCAGGCCAGCCCGACGCGGGCGAGGCCCAGGATCAGCCAGCCGGAAGGGTCGAGCTCATACCAGCGCAGGCCGTGGAAGGCGGACTGCGGAAAGGCGTGGTGGTTGTGGTGCCAGGCCTCGCCGAGCGACGGCAGCGCCAGCCAGAAGACGTTGGTGGACTCGTCGTCGGTCTGAAAGCGCCGGCTGCCGAAGAAGTGGCAGATGGAGTTGATGCTCCAGGTGATGTGGTGCACGAGGAAGATCCGCACCAGGCCCGCCCACAGCAGGGCGCTGAGGCCACCGTCGACGAGCGAGCCGCCGCTCAGCGCGAAGCCCAGCAGGAACGGCAGCACCAGGCTGCCCAGGGCGATCAGCGGGAAGCTCTTGTTGATGCGCCGCATGGTCGGGTCTTCGACGAGGTCGCGGGCGTAGCGTTTGGATGACGCCTGCCCGTGGGTCTCGAACAGCCAGCCGACGTGCGCGTGCCACAGGCCGGCGACCATCCCGCGCAGGCCGGCGTGGTGGTCGGTGTGGGGGCTGTGCGGGTCGCCCTCTTCGTCGGTGAACGTGTGGTGCTTGCGGTGGTCGGCCACCCAGTCGATGACCCCGCCCTGCAGCGACATCGAGCCGAGGATCGCCAGCGTGTAGCGCAGCCACGGGCGCGTCTGAAACGCGCGGTGGGTCAGCAGGCGGTGGAAGCCGACGGTGATACCCAGCGCCGTCAGCAGGTACATGACGGCGAAGATCACCAGGTCGCGCGGCCCGAGGAAGTGGTTCCACAGGATTATCGCTGCTGCGATCACGCCGAGGAACGGGACCACTACGGCGGTGATGTTGGCGTTGCGCTCCAGGCGGGTCACGTATCGAAGGTACTCGTGCCCGCAGCAGGCGCTACCGCCAGGCACCCAAAGACCCCCGATTTGGGGGGTGCTGCACCCGATGGGCGCATGTGGCCCGATAGAAGCACTTGAAGTCCAGTAGGAAATCTGCCACACTGCCACTAAGATTTATCAAGCGTATTAGAAGGAGTCATCTTTTCATGGCCAAGACCATAGGCATCGACCTCGGCACGACAAACTCGTGCATGGCCGTGCTGGAGGGTGGCGAGCCGACCGTCATCGAGAACTCCGAGGGCGGTCGCACGACCCCCTCCGTTGTCGCATTCACGGCTTCCGGCGAGCGCCTTGTCGGCACCGTCGCAAAGCGCCAGGCCGTCACCAACCCGCAGAACACCGTCTTCTCGATCAAGCGCTTCATGGGCCGCAAGGAGGCCGAGGTGCGCGAGGAGGAGTCGATCGTCCCGTACAAGGTCGTCTCCGGCCCCAACGGCGACGCGCGCGTGGACGCAGGTGGCGAGCAGCACTCCCCGCCGGAGATCTCGGCGATGATCCTGCAGAAGCTCAAGACCGACGCAGAAGCGTATTTGGGCGAGTCCGTGGACGGTGCAGTGATCACCGTGCCGGCGTACTTCAACGACGATCAGCGTCAGGCGACCAAGGACGCCGGCAAGATCGCCGGGCTGGACGTCAAGCGCATCATCAACGAGCCGACAGCCGCCTCGCTGGCTTACGGCCTCGACAAGGAGTCCGACCAGACGATCCTCGTGTTCGACCTCGGCGGTGGCACGTTCGACGTGTCCGTGCTGGAGATCGGCGACGGCGTGTTCGAGGTCAAGTCCACCGCCGGTGACAACCATCTCGGCGGCGACAACTTCGACAAGGCGATCGTCGACTGGCTGGTCGCTGAGTTCAAGAAGAGCCAAGGCATCGATCTCAGCGCCGACCCGATGGCGCTGCAGCGTCTGTACGAGGCCGCCGAGAAGGCCAAGATCGAGCTGTCGACGACGCAGGAGACGCAGATCAACCTGCCGTTCATCACCGCCGACTCCTCCGGCCCCAAGCACCTGGATACGCGACTGACGCGCGCCAAGCTGGCGGAGCTCACCTCCGATCTGCTCGACCGTGTGGTCGCGCCGGTTCGCCAAGCGATGGACGACGCAAAAAACAAGGGCGTCAAGGAGATCGACCACATCGTGCTCGTCGGCGGCATGACCCGCTCACCGGCGGTGCAGGAGAAGGTCAAAGACCTGACCGGTAAAGAGCCTCATCGTGGTGTCAACCCCGATGAGGTCGTGGCTGTCGGCGCTGCGATCCAGGCAGGCGTGCTGGCGGGTGACGTCAAGGACGTGCTGCTGCTGGACGTCACGCCGCTGACCCTCGGCATCGAGACCAAGGGTGGCGTCATGACCAAGCTGATCGAGCGCAACACCACGATCCCGACCCGCAAGGGCGAGGTCTTCTCGACGGCCGAGGACAACCAGCCGTCGGTGGAGATCCACGTGCTGCAGGGCGAGCGCGAGATGGCTCAGTACAACAAGTCGCTGGGCAAGTTCCAGCTCACCGGCATCCCGCCGGCGCCGCGGGGCATCCCGCAGATCGAGGTGGCGTTCGACATCGACGCCAACGGCATCCTCAACGTGTCCGCCAAGGACCTGGGCACGGGCAAGGAGCAGAAGATCGAGATCAAGGCCGGCTCGGGGCTGTCGGACGATGAGATCAAGAACATGGTCTCCGACGCCGAGTCCCACGCCGAGGAGGACCGTCGTGCACGTGAGCTGGCGGAGGCCCGTAACAACGGCGAGAACGCCGCCTACCAGGCCGAGCGCCAACTGACGGACCTGGGCGACCAGGTGGACGCCGACTCCAAGGGGCGCATCGAGGAGGCCATCAAGGAGCTGCGCGAGGTGCTCGAGTCCGACGACCCCGCTGCGATCAACGCCAAGGCGGAGACCCTGCAGACGGCCTTCCACGCGGTCTCCGAGGCGATGTATCAGCGTGCGCAGGAGCAGGCGGGTGGAATGGATTCCCACCCACCCAACGGAGCGTCGGCCGACGGCGCCGGGACGGACGGGAGCTCATCCTCCGACGAGGAGGACGTCGTTGATGCAGAGGTCGTCGACGAGCCGAAGGCATAGCCAGCCATGACCGACATCAAGCAGACGCTCGAGGAGCAGCCTGAGCGGGCTCCCGGGCAATCCCCCGCAGAGGAGCCCCAGCAGTCCCCCGGCGCAGCCGCGCCGGGGGGAGCGGGGCAGCCGCACGCAGGCGCGTTCCCCGACCATGAGGCAGGTGCCAAGGACGGGGCGGGCGTCGACGGGGCGACGGCGGTCGAGGGCGACCTCGATGAGCTGATGCGGACGGCGGCCCAGCGTGACGAGTACCTGGCGCTGGCCCAGCGCACGCAGGCCGACTTCGAGAACTACCGCAAGCGCGTCGCCCGCGACGCCGCTGCCGCGCAGGAGCGCGCAGTCAGCGGGCTGGGCAAGGAGCTACTGCCGGCGCTGGACAACCTCGATCGTGCACTTGAGGCAGCCGCCGAGGATGATCCGCTGCTGCACGGCGTGCGCCTCGTGCGCACCGAGCTGAAGGCGGCGCTGGCCCGCGCCGGTATCGAGTCGTTCTGCCCTATCGGCGAGCCGTTCGACCCGTCGGTGCACGAGGCCGTCGCCACCGCCGAGCAGCCGCCTGGCGGCAGCCCCAGTGGCACCGTGGTCGAGGTCTACCAGGACGGCTATCGGCTGGGCGAGAGCATCCTCCGTCCCGCACGCGTGGTCGTGGCCGCCTAAGGACGGGGCTGAGATATGGCAACCCGACCCGACTACTACAAGACGCTCGGGGTCGACAAGAAAGCGACCGCCGAGGAGATCAAGAAGGCCTATCGCAAACTTGCACGCGAGTACCACCCCGACCGCAACCCCGGGGATAAGCAGGCGGAGGCGCGCTTCAAGGAGATCTCCCAGGCGCACGACGTGCTGGGAGATCCGGACAAGCGCAAACAGTACGACAGCGGCTCGGGCACATTCGCCGGTGGAGCTGGGCCCGGAGGCGGGTTCGGCGGGTTCGGCAACTTCGACTTCGACGCGTCCTCGATGGGGGACATCCTGTCGAACCTGTTCGGCGGCTCCACCAGCGGCCGACGTGTGCGCACCAAACCGCGTGGTGAGAAGGGCGCTGACCTGGAGGCACAGGTGTCCATCACCTTCGACCAGGCGGTGGCGGGCGCGCAGGTGCCGCTGCAGATACCGATGCATGCCACCTGTCCCACCTGCCACGGCACCGGCGCCAAGCCCGGCACGGCGCCGTCGGTGTGCCCGCGCTGCGAGGGGCGCGGCATCGAGACCCAGGGACAGGGCATGTTCTCGATCTCCCAGCCGTGCTCGCTGTGCGGCGGGACCGGAACGGTGATCGAGGACCCCTGCCCGACGTGCAGCGGCGCAGGCGCCGTGCGCACCGTCAAGCGCCTGCGCGTGAACATCCCAGCGGGCGTGCGCGACGGCAGCCGCATCCGCCTGGCGGGCAAGGGTGAGCCCGGACGCAACGGTGGCCCGCCCGGCGACCTGTACCTGATCACCAACGTGTCGCCGTCGCCGCTGTTCACCCGCAAGGGTGAGCATCTCGAGGTCGAGGTGCCGCTGAGCATCCCCGAGGCGCTGCGCGGCGCGGACGTGCAGGTACCGACGTTGAACGGCTCCAAGACGCTGCGCGTGCGACCGGGAACTGCGCACGGGACCGTCCAGCGCCTGCGTGGCGAGGGGCCACCGAAGCTCGGCAGCGGATCCGACCGCGGCGACATCCACTATCGCTTCGTGATCGACGTACCGCAGAAGCTCAGCCAGGAGCAGGAGCAGGCGGTGGAGGAGCTGTCCAAGTCGATGGGCACCGGCAACCCCCGCGCGGGACTGTTCGAGAACGGCTCCGCCTCTACGACGGGCGCCGCCAAGGGCGCCGCAGGAAAGGGAGATGAGAGCTGATGGCAGGCCTCGACGGCGAGTCGGCCACGCCGGTTCCCCACCCCCGCAGGTCGGGACGGGTGCCGATGATCACACGCGTACAGGTGGAGACCGACCGCGGCGTGTTCATGATCTCGATCGCAGCGCAGCTCGCGAACATGCACCCGCAGACGCTGCGCATGTACGAGGCGCGCGGACTGATCGAGCCGCAGCGCTCGCCCAAGGGCACGCGCCTGTACTCGCAGGAGGACGTCGAGAAGCTGAGGCGCATCCAGGAGATGACCGCCGACCTCGGCCTGAACCTCGCCGGTGTGGAGCGCGTGCTCAGCCTGGAGCAGGAGATCGAGAGCATGCAGGCGCGTATCGAGGAGATCGAGCTGGAAGCGCTGCAGGCACAGGTGCGCCTGGCCAACGAGCTGGAGGAGGTGCGCCGCTCCTTTCGCGCTGAGCTGACCGTTCCCTACCGCGGCGGCCTGGAGCTGGTGCGCGCCGCTGACGCCCGCTCGCCTTTCCGCCACACGCCTCGCAGGAGCACCGATGGCACCGCCTGACCGTGCAACCACAGGCGCCCCAGGTGCGGCCGACGAGGACCGATCGGAGATCGGCCAGCGCCCGCTGGAGCGCTTCGGGCGCGATCTGACGGAGACCGCCGCGCAGGGCAAGCTCGACCCGGTGATCGGGCGCGACGATGAGATTCGCCGGGTGATCCAGGTGCTGAGCCGTCGCACCAAGAACAACCCGGTGCTGATCGGCGAGCCCGGTGTGGGCAAGACGGCGATCGTCGAGGGCCTGGCACAACGGATCATCGCCGGCGACGTCCCTGAGACGCTGCGCGAACGGCGCGTGATCGCGCTGGACATGGGCGCGCTGATCGCCGGCGCGGCCTACCGCGGCGAGTTCGAGGAACGGCTCAAGGGTGTGCTCAAGGAAGTAGCTGACGCGGAGGGGACGATCATCCTGTTCCTCGACGAGCTCCACACGATCGTCGGCGCCGGCGCCGCGCAGGGGTCGGTGGATGCGTCGAACCTGCTCAAGCCAATGCTCGCCCGCGGGGAACTGCGCGCGGTGGGCGCCACCACGCTGGACGAGTACCGCAAGTACATCGAGAAGGACGCGGCGCTGGAGCGCCGCTTTCAGCCGGTGATGGTCGGTGAGCCCTCCGTCCAGGACGCGATCGCGATCCTGCGCGGCCTAAAGGAGCGATACGAGGTGCACCATAAGGTGCGCATCCAGGACAGCGCGCTGATCGCCGCCGCCACGCTCTCCCAGCGCTACATCGCCGATCGCTTCCTGCCCGATAAGGCGATCGACCTGATTGACGAGGCCGCGTCCAAGATCCGCATCGAGATCGACTCGCTGCCGACGGAGATCGACGAGGTCGAGCGTCGCATCATGCAACTGCAGATCGAGCTGACGTCGTTGCGCAAGGAGAAGGACGCCGCCTCCAAGGAGCGCCGCGAGGCGATCGAGCGCGAGCTGGACGAGCTCAAAGGTCGCTCCGACACGATGAAGCAGCAGTGGCAGAAGGAGAAGGACGCGATTCAGGGAGTCTCAGAACTGAAGGAGCGCCTGGAGCAGGCGCGCGTTGAAGCCGAACGTGCCGAGCGCGAAGCCGACCTGCAGCGCGCCGCCGAGCTGCGCTACGGCGAGATCCCCGAACTGGAGAAGCAACTCGACGAGCACGAATCCGCCGAGCGCGAAAGCGACGAGGACGGGGACGTCGATCGAGCTGCGGCAGGTGGGGCTCAATTCCTCAAAGAGGAGGTCGACGCCGACGACGTCGCAGAGGTCGTCGCCCGCTGGACCGGCATCCCTGTGAGCCGCCTGCTGGAGGGTGAAACGGAGAAGCTGATCCACATGGAGGATCGCCTGCACGAACGCGTGGTTGGCCAGGACGAGGCGATCGAGGCTGTCGCCACGGCGCTGCGCCGCTCGCGCGCGGGACTGCAGGACCCCGACCGTCCGATCGGCTCGTTTCTGTTCCTCGGCCCCACAGGCGTCGGCAAGACCGAGCTCGCACGGGCGCTCGCCGAGTTCATGTTCGACTCACAGGACGCCATGATCAGGATCGACATGTCCGAGTACATGGAGAAACACTCCGTCTCGCGGCTGGTCGGCGCGCCCCCAGGATACGTGGGCTATGAAGAGGGCGGACAGCTGACCGAGGCCGTGCGCCGCCGTCCCTACTCGGTGGTGCTGTTGGATGAGATCGAGAAGGCCCACGCGGACGTGTTCAACACGCTGCTGCAGGTGATGGACGACGGGCGCCTCACCGACGGGCAGGGCCGCACCGTCGACTTCAAGAACACCGTGCTGATCATGACCTCCAACCTCAGGGTCGGTGACGGCAGCGGGTCGGCCACCAGCCGCGACGCGGAAGTGCGCACCTCGCTGCTGGAGCACTTCAAGCCCGAGTTCATCAACCGCCTCGATGACATCGTGCGCTTCGAGTCGCTCACCCGCGAGCAGATATCGGAGATCGTTGGGCTGCAGGTGGCGCGGGTGATCGAGCGCGTGGCCGAGCGCGGCGTGCAGGTGACGCTCACCGACAACGCGCTCGAGCTGATCGGCAACATGGGCTATGACCCCACCTACGGAGCGCGGCCGCTGCGACGCGTGATCCAGAAGCAGCTGACCGATCGCCTGGCGCTGGCGCTGCTGGCAGGCGAGATACGTGCCGGTGACGCGGTCACGGTGGACACGCGCGAAGGCGAGCTCGCGCTCGAGAAGGTCGGCGCCGAGACGGCGCGCGCGAGCTGAGCACAGGCGCCTACCGCCTGGCACAGCCGAATAGGATTCCTCGGACGGGAGGGCTCGCTGGCCGGGCCGCCACCACCGATACCGGAGGGAAGATCCTATGCCCACGCCCATGACCGCACGCGGCATCGCCGTGCTTGCCGCCGCCGGCACGCTCCTGCTGTGTGTGCTTGCCGCCGCGCCCACGGCCGACGCTGCAACCATCTACGGCTGTTACAAGCGCAGCAGCGGCGCGCTGCGTGTACGCCGCGTGGGCCAGAAGTGCAGGAGAGGTGAAGTGAAGGTCGCTTGGAACACTGCCGGGCCGGCCGGCAAACCCGGGGCCAACGGGAAAAACGGCGCCACCGGCAAAGCCGGACTCCAAGGGAAGACCGGCGAAAAAGGCACGGCCGGAGCCAATGGCGCGGTGGCCGGCTACGGTGCTACGCAGGTGGGGACGCTGGCCATCACCGCAACACCCGTCGGAGTCCTGGGAAAGGAACTTGCTCCCGGGTCCTATGTCGTCTCGGCCAAGGTCGAGATCACCGCCACCGCAACCGAAGAAGGCGGCGTACAGGTGGTGTGCAAGCTCACGTTCACCACTGGTACAGGTAAGAGCCTCCTCGACAGCTCGGCATGGGCTTCCCCGCTGGTCAGCTTCGTCAGCCCGGATTTTGTCGCTGACTCGACACTCCCGCTGAACGATGCCGTCACCCTGTCATCCTCGGGCACCGTCGGTGTGGAATGTGAAACCGTGCAGGCGGCCGCCAAAGAAGAGAGCGTGAGTGCGTCGGACGGGCAACTGACCGCCGTTCAAACGACCCGGAACAGCTGACGCTCGACCGCACTGCAGCGGGCGCGCCCGCCTGTCCTGCGCTCCGGCGCAGGCGGCGAGCGCGCCGATCCGCTACAAACGAAGCCGAGCGCTGCCAACGCGCCACCAGCCCAAAGCCACGGGAGGAGTAACCGCCATGCCCACGTACGTCATGCTCACCACCCTCACTCCGGAGGGGGTTCAGACGGTCAAGAACAACCCGCAGCGGATCAAGGAGGTCAACAAGGAGGTCGAGCAGCTCGGCGCCACCGTCAAGGCGCAGTGGGCGACGCTCGGGCACGTCGACTTCATCTCTGTCGTCGAGGCACCAGACGACGGCACGATGGCGCGCGTGTCGCTGGAGCTCGGCTCACGCGGCACCGCCCGCTACGAGACGCTGTCCGCGATCCCCATCGATGACTTCATCGCGTCGCTGTAACGTGGCCGGCGAGGAGGACGACCCCACAGCGCAGGAGGGCCGGCCGACCGGTCCCCCTGGCATATCGCTGGTACCCGAGCCGATGGGTGAACAGGAAGTGCAGACGCAGTTGGACGACATCGACGTGGACACTCCCCGCGTCGGCATCGTGATGGGCTCCAAGAGCGACATGGAGATCATGGAGAGGGCCGCGCACGAGCTGCAGGAGCGCGGCATCATGCACGAGGTCCGTGTCATGTCCGCACACCGCGAGCCCAACGTGGTGGCGGAATACGCCAAGAACGCGCACATGCGTGGCCTGCGGGTGATCATCGCCGGCGCCGGCATCTCCGCCGCGCTCCCTGGGGCGGTCGCCGCCCACACCGATCTGCCGGTGATCGGCGTGCCGCTGTCCGGGCGCCTGACCGCGGCGGGCGGCCTGGACGCGATCCTGTCGATTGTGCAGATGCCCCCAGGCGTGCCCGTGGCGTGCGTCGGCCTGGACAATCCGCGCAACGCCGCCATCCTCGCGGCGCAGATCATCGGTACGTGATGACGCAGCCCTACCGGCTCCACCCGCCCGGCGATAATCAGCGGACGTGATCGACCGCTACACACGCCCTGAGCTCGGCGCTATCTGGACCGACGAGGCACGGATGGACACCTGGCGGCAGGTCGAGCTGGCGGCCTGCGAGGAGCTGCCGGGCCTGCTCGGCGCGGAGGGCCCCAGCGAGTCCGAGCTGCAGGCGATCCGCGGCGCGAGCTTCACCGTGGAAGCGGTCGCCGAGCGCGAGCGGGTGACCGAGCACGACGTCGCCGCGTTCGTGGACGCCCTGGCCTCCTCCGTCGGCGAGGCCGGGCGTTGGATCCACTTCGGCCTGACCTCCTCCGACGTGCTTGACACCGCGCTGGCGCTGCAGCTACGCGCCGCCGGCGAGGTGATCGTCGCCGGCGCCGGCCGGCTGGCTGCGGCGTTCGTCACCCGTGCGCGCGAGCACGTGGACACGCTGTGCGTGGGCAGGACTCACGGTGTGCACGCGGAGCCGACGAGCTTTGGGATCAAGCTGGCCGGCTTCGCACTGGAGGCGCACCGCAACCACGCGCGCCTGCAGCAGGCGTTCGCGCAGATCGCCGTGGGGGCGCTGTCAGGCGCAGTCGGCACATACTCGGCCACCAGCCCGGAGTTCGAGGCGCGCGTCCTCACCCGCCTGGGCTTGGCGCGCGAGGATGTCTCCACGCAGGTGATCCCGCGCGACCGCCACGCGCAGCTGTTGAGCGCCATCGCCCTCGCCGGAGCCGGGCTGGAGCGCTTCGCCACCGAGGTTCGCCACCTGCAGCGCACGGAGGTGCGCGAGGTCCAGGAGCCTTTCCGCGCGGGACAGAAGGGCTCCTCGGCGATGCCGCACAAGCGCAACCCGATCAAGAGCGAGCAGATCTCAGGCCTCGCCCGCGTGCTGCGCGCCAATGCGCAGGCGGGCCTCGAGAACGTGGCGCTGTGGCACGAGCGCGACATCTCCCACTCCTCCGTCGAGCGGGTGGTCCTGCCGGACTCCACGATCCTGCTCGACTACCTCCAGCACCGTGCGATCGCGCTCGTGCAGGGCATGACCGTGGACGCCGAGCGCATGCGCGCCAACCTCGAGCTAACCCACGGGGCGCTGTTCTCCCAGCGCGTGCTGCTGGCGCTCGTCGAGGCCGGGTCTTCCCGCGACGACGCCTACCGCGTGGTTCAGGAGCTGGCCCAGCGCGCCTGGGATCAAGGCATCCCGCTACGCGAGCTGCTCACCGCGGACGAGCGCGCCGCCGGGCTCGACCTGGACGCGATCTTCGACTACTCGCACTACGTCCGCCACGCCGGCGAGATCCTCGCGCGGCTGGACGGCATCGTTTAGCCCCCGCGCCGCCCTCTGGTCGTCAGGCGCTGGTAGCATCGCGCCACGTGACCGACGCCACCGCGCTCAAAGACCTGCCCCTCGTCACCAGCGGCAAGGTCCGCGAGATGTACGACCTGGCGGGGGTTGACGGCGCGCCGCAGGAGCCGGCGCTGCTGATGGTCGCCAGCGACAGGATCTCCACCTACGACGCCGTGCACCCGACGCCGATCCCGGACAAGGGCAAGGTGTTGACGGGACTGTCGGTGTTCTGGTTTGCCAAGACCGCCGGGATCGTGGCCAACCACATGATCTCGGCGACCGCCGGCGTGCCGGGCGAGGCACGCGGGCGCGCGCTGGTCGTGCGCAAGCTGCAGATGCTGCCGGTGGAGTGCGTCGTGCGCGGCTACATCACCGGTTCGGGCTGGAAGGACTATCAGGCCGGCGGCTCGGTGTCGGGCATCGCGCTGCCCGAGGGCCTGCGCGAGTCCGAGCGCCTGCCCGAGCCGATCTTCACGCCCAGCACCAAGGCCGAGGAGGGCCATGACGAGGCGATCGACTTCGAGGGTGCTGTCGCGCTGGTCGGTGACCGGGCGTTGATGGAGCGCGTCAGGGATGTGTCGATCGAGCTGTACTCGTTCGCCTCCGAGCACGCCCGCGCCAACGGCGTGATTCTGGCCGACACCAAGTTCGAGCTAGGGCTTGACAGCAGCAGCGGGACACCCGAGCTGGTGCTCGGCGATGAGGTTCTGACGCCGGACTCCTCGCGCTACTGGCCGGCCGACGGCTACGAGGTCGGGCGTGGGCAGCCGAGCTTCGACAAGCAGTACGTGCGCGACTGGGCTGCCGGCAGCGGCTGGGACAAGCAGCCGCCGGCGCCGGCGATTCCCGAGGATGTCGTCGCAGGCACACGCGCGCGCTACGTGGAGGCCTACGAGCGCATCACCGGCGAGCCGTTCCAGGCGTGGCTCGACCGCGCCGGTGCTGCGTGAGGGCGCGCGTGCTGATCCGCCCGAAGGCTGGGATCCTCGACCCGCAGGGCGTCGCCGTCGAGCGTGCGCTGCCGGCGCTCGGCTTCGCCGGCGTCGGCAACGTTCACATCGGGCGGCTGGTCGAGCTCGACGTAGAAGACGCCGGCCAGCTCGAGTCGATGTGCCAGAAGCTGCTGGCCAACCCGCTTGTCGAGGACTACGAGATCATCGTTGAGTAGGGAAAGCACGCTCTGATGAGGTTCGGCGTCCTTCAGTTCCCCGGCTCGTGTGATGAGGTTGACGCGCTGCAGGCCGCACGGCGGGTCGGCGATGCCGAGCTGATCTGGCATGCGCAGCGCGACCTGGGGGGCGCAGATGCGATCGTCGTTCCCGGCGGGTTCTCCTACGGCGACTACCTGCGGGCCGGTGCCATCGCGCGCTTCTCGCCGGCGATGGAGTCGGTGATCGCATTCGCGCGCGACGGTGGCCTGGTGCTTGGCATCTGCAATGGATTCCAGGTCCTGTGCGAGGCCGGCCTGTTGCCGGGGGCGCTGCTGGTCAACGCCAACCTGCGCTTCACCTTCAGGCAGGTCGAGCTGCAGGTTCTCAACAGTGGCGGCTCGTTCACGCGCGCTTGCGCGCTCGACGAGCGTCTGAGCATCCCCGCCAAGCACTCCTGCGGGCGCTACTACGCCGACGCTGACACGCTCGCCGCGATGGATCGCTCGGGCCAGCTGGTGCTGCGCTACGCGCCCGGCGAGAACTTCAACGGCTCCGTGCACGACATCGCCGGCGTGTGCAACGAGGCCGGCAACGTGTTCGGCCTGATGCCCCACCCCGAGCACGCCGTCGACGAGCTCACCGGTGGCTCTGCCGATGGACTGAAGATCTTCCAGTCGATGCGGCTGGCCGTCGAGGGTGTGCCTGCATGAGGAGGCACTGGTGCAGCCGACCTCATCTCCGTTCGAGGGGGCTGTATAGCGATGGTGATACAGCCTCCGCAAGAGGACACACGCGTTCCGGCCCACGGACTTATCGCCGACGGAACTGCTGTATAGCGATGGTGATACAGCCTCCGCAAGAGGACACACGCGTTCCGGCCCACGGACTTATCGCCGACGGAACTTCTGTATAGCGATGGTGATACAGCGCTCTCGAGGAGATATACAAGTCCCGGTCGGTCACATACCTGGCACCCTTGGTCACACTCACGACACAAGCCTGCACCGTGTCTGAGGCACACGCCCGTCTGCCCGGGACCGGGTCCAGCAGCACCGGGTCCAGCAGCACCGGCCAGGTGACACCGACGGTCGAGGACGCACTGGCGCTGGGGCTGACGCGCGCGGAGTACGAGCTCGTGTGCGACAAGCAGGGCGGCCCGCCAAATCAAGTGGAGCTGGCGATGTACTCGCTGCTGTGGAGCGAGCACTGCGCTTACAAGCACTCCAAGAAGCTGCTGCGCACGCTGCCCACCGAGGGCGAGCACGTGGTCATGGGGCCGGGCGAGAACGCCGGCGCTGTAGATGTGGGCGGGGGCCTGGTGTGTGCGTTCAAGGTCGAGTCCCACAACCACCCCAGCGCCGTGGAGCCGTTCCAGGGCGCCGCCACCGGCGTGGGCGGCATCCTGCGCGACATCTTCGCGATCGGCGCGCGCCCGATCGCCGTGCTGGACTCGCTGCGATTCGGCGAGCCCGGCGGCGAGACCGCAACTCAGGGCGAGTCCGGCGGCGAGACCGCAACTCAGGGCGAGTCCGGCGGCGAGGCTGCAACGCAGGGCGAGTCCGGCGCCGCCGGTGCGCGCTCCCGCTACCTGCTCGACGGCGCGGTGTCAGGGATCGGCCACTACGGCAACTCGATCGGCGTTCCCACGATCGGCGGCGAGGTGTACTTCGAGGCGCCGTATGAGCAGAACTGCCTGATCAACGCGATGGCGCTCGGCCTGGCCCAGCGCGAGCGGCTGGTGCGCAGCGCCGCCGCCGGGCCCGGCAACGTGCTGGTCCTGTTCGGCGCATCCACCGGCCGCGACGGCATCGGCGGTGCCTCGGTGCTGGCCTCGGCGGAGCTCGGCGCCGACGGCGATGACAGCAAGCGCCCGACCGTGCAGGTGGGCGATCCGTTCGAGGAGAAGAAGCTGCTGGAGTGCTCGCTGGAGCTGCTGGAGCTGGGGCTGATCGTCTCGCTGCAGGACCTCGGCGCGGCAGGCTTGACCTCGTCCGCCTCGGAGATGGCATCCAAAGGTGGCGTGGGCATCGACCTGGACGTGGCCAAGGTGCCGCTGCGCGAGCCTGGGATGGAGCCGTTCGAGGTTATGGTCAGCGAGTCCCAGGAGCGGATGCTGTGCGTGGTCGAGCCGGTGCACCTACAGGCGGCGATGGCGGTGTGCCGGAAGTGGGAGGTCAACGGCTCGGCGATCGGCACGGTCACGGACACCGGGCTGATGCGCGTGCTGCGCGACGGCGAGCTCGTCGGCGAGATGCCGGTGACGGCGCTGGTCGACGACTGCCCGCTATATGACCTGCAGCCGCGCAAGCCCACCGAGCAGATCTACGCGCCGCCGGTGGCCACGGCCGGGCTGACCCCGACGTCAGCGCCCGGGGAGATCCTGCTGGCCCTCCTCTCCTCTGCAAATCTGTCCTCGCGCAGGCCACTGTTCGAACGCTACGACGCGATCGTGCAGTCGCGCACGGTGCGCCGCCCGGAGCAGGCAGACGCGGCGGTGCTGGCGCTCGAGGACGGCAGCGCCCTGGGCGTCAGCATCGACTGCAACGGTCGGCGAGTGGCGGCTGACCCATACACGGGCACGGTGGCGGCGGTGCTGGAGTGCGCGGCCAACCTGGCGTGCGTCGGCGCACAGCCGCTGGGCACGACCAACAACCTCAACTTCGGCAACCCAGAGAAGCCGCACATCGCCTGGCAGCTGACCGAGTCCGTACGCGGCCTCGGCGATGCCTGCCGTGCGCTGGACGCGCCGATCGTCGGCGGCAACGTGTCGCTGTACAACGAGGGCGCCACCGGCCCGATCTACCCGACGCCGGTGATCGGCATGGTCGGACGGCTCCCCGACGCGCGCCACGCCGGGTGCATCGGCTTCCGCCAGGCGGGCGATCAGATCGCGCTCGTCGGCCCCTTCCACCCTTCCACGGCCGCCAGCGAGCTGGACAAGCTGCTCGGCCAGCCGCTGCCTGACGGGCTCCCGCAGATCGACATCGACGCCGTGGCCGCCACGCACACCGCCGTCCGCGACGCCGTTCGCGCGGGCACGCTGTCCAGCGCCCACGACATCGCCGAGGGCGGTCTGGCGGTGGCGCTGGCCGAGTGCTGCCTGGCCGGCGGGCTCGGCGCGGAGGTGGAGCTGGCCGAGGATCTTTGGGAGGCGATCGCGCCCGCCGGCACCCTCCAAGGTGGGGCGCCGGGTCCCGGGTCGGTGTCGACGGGGTCGTCGCTGCCGACCGCTGCTCTGTTCGGCGAGGGGCCCGGCGGCTTTCTGCTCAGCGGCCCTGCCGACGTGTTGCGCGAGCTCGGCGAACGAGCGCCCGTGCGCACGATCGGCAGGGTGGGCGATCAGGTGTTGAGCATCGTGTCCGCCGGTGCAGCTGCAGGGACGATGGTGACGATCACGTTGGAGGAGCTGGCCGGAGCGCACGCCAGCCTCGGGAAGCTCTTCCCCTAAAGGAATGCTGTATTACAATCGTATCGACGCAGCCTTGGCCTGCTAGCTTGTGTTTGTGATGCGTGACGGACCGCGCGACGAGTGCGGAGTGTTCGGACTGTACGCGCCCGGTCACGAGGTGTCGCGTCTTTCGTACTTCGCGCTGTACGCCCTTCAGCACCGCGGCCAGGAGTCGGCAGGAATCGCTGCCGCCGACCGCGGCGGGCACATCATCACGCGCCGCGAGCTCGGGCTCGTCAACCAGGTGTTCACCGAGAACGACCTGCGCACGCTCGCCGGCGAGCTGGCCATCGGCCACGTGCGCTACTCCACCACCGGCTCCAACGCCTGGGAGAACTCCCAGCCGGTTCAGCGCTCCGAGGGCACCAACGGCTCCCGCCGCGAGGTCGCGCTGGCACACAACGGCAACCTGATCAACGCCCTCGAGCTGCACGAGGAGCTGCTCGAGCGCGGCGTCACCTTCAGCTCCACCTCCGACTCCGAGATCATCGCCGCGATGATCGCCACGCATCCCGCCGAGCACGTCGAGGACGCGATCGCCGACGTGCTGCCGCGCCTGCGCGGTGCCTTCTCGATCGTCGCCATGACCAAGGACCGCGTCGTCGCCTTCCGCGACCCCCACGGCCTGCGTCCGCTGTCCATCGGCGTGCTCGAATCCGGCCCCGAGCACGTCGACGGCCCAGGCGGCACCGCCGACGGCTCCGGCGGCAACCGCTACTGCGTCGCCAGCGAGTCCTGCGCGTTCGACATCATCGGCGCCAAGTTCGTTCGCGACGTCCAGCCCGGCGAGCTGGTCACGCTCGGTGAGGAAGGTCTTCAGAGCCGGATGATCGTGCCGGGCGGCAGGCGTGCCCTGTGTGTGTTCGAGTACATCTACTTCGCCCGCCCGGACTCACGCATGAACGACCAGGTGCTGCAGGTTGCCCGCGGACGCATGGGCGAGATCCTGTGGCGCGAGGCGCCCGTGGACGCCGACATGGTGATCGCCGTGCCCGACTCCGGCAACCCCGCCGCCCGCGGTCTCGCCCGCGCCGCCGGCCTGCCACAGGACGACGGCTTCGTCAAGAACCGCTACGTCGCGCGCACGTTCATCCAGCCCGGCCAGGAGCTGCGCAAGCACGGGCTGCGACTGAAGTTCAACCCGCTACCCGAGGTCATCGCCGGCAAGCGCCTGGTCGTCGTCGACGACTCGATCGTGCGCGGCAACACCACCCGCCAGATCGTGCAGATGCTACGCGACGCCGGCGCCGCCGAGATCCACATGCGCATCTCCGCGCCGCCGATCAAGCACCCGTGCCACTACGGCATCGACATGTCCACGCGCGAGGAGATGATCGCCCACGGGCGCACCACCGAGGAGGTCGCCGCCGAGCTCGGCTGCGACTCGCTGCACTACCTGTCGCTGGACGGTGTCTACGAGGCAGTCCGCGGCACTCGCGCCACGCACTGCGACGCCTGCTTCAGCGGCCAGTACCCGCTCGCCGGCAGCGACGGCGCCGCCGGTAAGTACTCGCTGGAGGACGGCTCCTCCGCGCAGCAGCACCAGCAGCAGCAGCAGGACGGCGAGATGCCGCCGCCGCTGCCCCTGGTCAACGCCTGACGCCCAAAGGGCGGCAGGAAGCTTCCTAGCCGAGGTGGTCTTCGCGGGCCCCGGAAGCGTCGTTGTAGCGGTTGTTGTACGGCCGGCGCACGATCAGCTCGCCCTTGCGCCCGGAGCGCAATGCGAATCCGAGCCCGCCGACGATCACGAGCGTGACGATAATTGATGAAAGCACTGGTGTTACCCCCTGTGGGTGGTTTGTACTAGGCCTCTCCACCCTGCAGTTCCATTGAACGTCACCGCGCGACCGTGCACTGTGAGCTTGCTCACAGCTATCGTGACCGGCGCGTGAGCGAGCGATTTCCCATTGCGGTGCTGGTCTCCGGAACGGGCACCAACCTGCAGGCGCTGCTCGACACGGTGCATGGTCGCGACGCCGACGTGGTGGCGGTGGCCTCAAGCGTCGCCGGTGTCCCGGCGCTGGAGCGTGCCGCGCGCCACGGCGTGCCGACGGCTGTGTTCGCCCGCTCCGCGTATGCCGATCGCGGCGCGCGCGACCATGCACTCGCCGGCTGGCTACTGGAGCGCGGCGCCCGGCTGGTGGTGCTGGCGGGGTACATGGAGCTGCTGGGCGCATCGTTCCTCGATCGCTTCTCCGGGGCGGTGATCAACGTGCACCCGTCGCTGCTGCCGGCGTTCCCAGGGTTGGGTGCGATCGAGCAGGCGCTCGCCTACGGGGTGAAGGTATTCGGCGTGACCGTTCACTTCGTCGACGCCGGCGTCGACTCCGGCGCAGTGATCCTGCAGCGGGCGGTGGAGCTGCCGGACGCACGCGAGCCCGCTGAGGTTCTGGCTGCGCTGCGCCCGCTGGAGCACGCGCTGCTGCCGCAGGCTGTGGCGCTGTTTGCGCGTGGCGCGCTCGCCCCAGAGGCGGGGAACGATCGCCACATAGCGATCCGCTCGGGCGAGGGGTAGGCTGGTGAGCATGGCCCCGGAAGGCGACGTCATGACCGCATCGTCCCCGGACGGGGATCACGTGTCCGGGGTGCAGCGTGCGGCGCCGGGCGAGGTGCGGGTGCGCCGAGCGCTGTTGTCGGTGTCCGACAAGCACGGGATCGTCGAGCTCGCCCACGGCTTGGCTGAGCTTGGCGTGGAGATCGTCTCCACGGGCGGCACCTCACGCGAGCTGGCCGGCGCCGGGATCGCCGTGCAGGCGATCGAGGACTTCACCGGCTTCCCAGAGATCATGGACGGGCGCGTGAAGACCCTGCATCCGCGGCTGTACGCCGGCCTGCTGGCACGACGCGACCAGGACGAGCACCTGCGCGCCGCCGCCGAGCAGGAGATCGAGCAGGTGGACCTGGTGTGCGTGAACCTGTACCCGTTCGAGCAGACCGTCGCGCGCGGCGACGCCTCCGACGCGGAGGTGATCGAGAACATCGACATCGGCGGGCCGACGATGATCAGGGCGGCCGCCAAGAACAGCGCGTTCGCGGCGGTGCTCGTCGACCCCGGTGACTACCAGTCGGTGCTGGGCGAGCTGCGGGCGTCCGACGGCAGGCTGTCACTGGGCACGCGCAAAGCGCTGGCGGCGAAGGCGTTTGCGTGCACGGCGCGCTACGACGCGGCGATCTCGACGTGGTTCGCCTCGCGCGAGGGCGACGCGCGCGAGGGCGATGGCTTCCCGGAGAGCCGGCGCGAGTCATACGAGAAGGTCACCGACCTGCGCTACGGCGAGAACCCGCACCAGCAGGCTGCGTTCTACGCACGCGCCGGTGCGCCCACGCACCTGCTGGCCGGCGTCGAGCAGCTGCACGGCAAGGAGCTGTCGTTCAACAACCTGCTGGACCTGAGCTCCGCGCGTGAGCTGGTGGAGGAGTTCGACGAGCCGGCCTGCGCGATCGTCAAGCACAACAACCCCTGCGGCTGCGCTGTCGCCGCCAGCGGCCAGGAAGCCTACGAACACGCCTTCGCCTGCGATCCGGAAAGCGCGTACGGCGGCGTCATCGCCGTCAACCGTCCCGTCGATCTCGCGTTCGCGGAAGAGCTGGACAAGCAGTTCATCGAGGTGCTGCTCGCGCCAGGCTATGACGCCGCCGCACTGGAGGCGCTGCAGGTCAAGAAGAACGTGCGCCTGCTGGAGCTCAGCGACTGGCCGGCGCCCAGCACCGAAATCGAATCCAAGCCGGTGATCGGCGGCCAGCTGGTGCAGACCCACGACATCGTCTCAGAGACGCGCCAGCAGATGCACGCGACGAGCGCCAGGGAGCCGAGCGAGCAGGAGTGGCGAGACATGCTGTTCGCGTGGACCGTCTGCCGCCACGTGCGCTCCAACGCCATCGTGCTCGCCGCCGGCGGCGCCACGATTGGCATCGGCGCCGGGCAGATGAGCCGTGTCGACGCAGTGCGAATCGCCGTGCAAAAGGCCCAGAAATTTCTCCCCGACGCGCTGAGCGGCTCAGCTCTAGCCTCCGACGCCTATTTCCCGTTTCCCGACGGCCCGCAGCTGGCGATCGACGCAGGCATAGCCGCGATCATCCAGCCGGGAGGCTCGGTAAGAGACGAGCTGGTAGTAGCCGCCGTGGACGCAGCAGACGTGGCGATGGTGGCCACAGGAGTACGCCACTTCCGCCACTGAGCGTCGACGCGGAGCGGTCAGTCGCCCCGTCACACGCCCTAGCCATTCGTGCGTCGAGGGCGTACGATCGCGGCATGTGTCGAAACATCCGCACTCTCTACAACTTCGAGCCCCGCGCAAGCGACGACGAGGTCCGCGCTGCGGCCGTCCAATACGTCCGCAAGATCAGCGGCTTCACCAAGCCGTCGCAGGCTAACGCCGAGGCTTTCCAGCGTGCCGTTGACGCAGTCAGCCGCCGTCTCCGCGCAGCTGCTCGACGAGCTGGTCACGAACGCGCCGCCCAAGGACCGCGAGGTCGAGGCCGCCAAGGCCCGCGCTCGCGCTGCGCAGCGCTACGCCGCGTAGGGCCGGCCGCCACGTCGAGTGACCTGAACGCTCGCCCCCGCCGGCGGCGGGTTGGATTCGCCCTGGGGTGTGTTACGATATATCGCGTTGTTACTTTGATAGCTCAAGATAGGACATAGATATGTTTGGAAATGCGATTTATTCAACGGGCGCAAAGCCCGGTTGCAGGACGCCTCGCCACGGCGGCGAGCACAGCGGGCACGGCCACGGCCACGGGCACGGTCACGGTCACGGAGCACGTGGCGAGTTCGGGGGCGGTCCATTTGGCTTCTCCCGCGGGGGCGGGCCGGGCGGCGGAGGCCCACGTGGCCGGGGTGGCCGCAGGGCTCGCCGCGGCGACATCCGCACGGCTGCGCTGCTGCTGCTGGCCGAGGAGCCGCGCAACGGCTACCAGATCATGCAGGAGGTCCAGGAGCGCAGCGGCGGCATCTGGAGCCCGAGCCCAGGCTCGGTCTACCCGGCGCTGGCGCAGCTCGAAGACGAGGGGCTGATCCGCACGCAGGAGGGCGACGGGCGCAAGCTGTTCGCCTTGACCGACGACGGACGGGCGCTGCTGGCCGAGCGCGGCGGGGACAGGCCGGCCCCATGGGAGCAGTCCGACGGCGGACCCGTCGAGGGACACCAGCTGATGGGCAAGCTCATGCGCGAGGTCGGATTCGCGTTCATGCAGGTGATGCGAACGGGAAGCCACGCGCAGGTCGCCAAGGCCAGCGAGGTGCTCGCCGGAACCCGCCGCGAGCTGTACCGCATCCTCGCGGACGGCGACACCGGCAGCGAGACCGATTCAGGTGCCGATGCCGGTACGGTAGACACAGACAAGTGAACGAGACCGCCACCACAGTGCCCAGCGCCGCGATCGCCGCGGCGTCCGATGCCGCCGTCTCCGTCAACGGCCTGGTCAAGCGCTATGACCTCCTCGAGGCGGTGCGGGGCATCGACTTCGAGGTCGCCGCCGGCGAGATCTTCGGCTTCCTGGGCCCCAACGGCGCCGGTAAGTCGACGACGATCAACATGCTGTGCACGCTCGTGCGCCCCAGCGGCGGCTCGGCGCTGGTGGCGGGCCACGACGTCGTCGCAGAGCGCGACGAGGTCAGACGCAACATCGGCCTGGTCTTCCAGGACACCACGCTCGACGGCTACCTGAGCGCGCAGCAGAACCTGCAACTGCACGCCGAGCTGTACGGCGTCCCGCGCGAGCTGGTGGGCGAGCGCATGCGCCAGGTGATGGAGATGGTCGGGCTGTGGGATCGCCGCGACAGCCGGGTGAACACCTTCTCCGGCGGCATGAAGCGGCGCCTGGAGATCGCCCGCGGCCTGCTGCACTCACCGCGAGTGCTGTTCCTGGACGAGCCGACGGTTGGGCTTGACCCGCAGACGCGCAGCTCGATCTGGCGCTACATCCGCGAGCTGAAGGAGCGCGAGGACATCACCATCTTCCTGACCACCCACTACATGGACGAGGCCGAGTACTGCGACCGCATCGCGATCATGGATCAGGGGCGCATCATCGTGTTGGACACCCCGGAAGCGCTGAAGGCGAAAGTCGGAAAGGACCGCGTGCAGATACACACAGACGACGACCAGCTGGCGATTGCGGCGCTGCGCGAGCGCTTCCAGATCGAGGCGACGGTGGCGGAGGGCGCGGTCACGTTCGGCGTGCCCGACGGCGGGCAGTTCGTGCCGCGGCTGTTCGACGAATGGGATCCTGCCCACCCGTCGATCCGCGGTGTGAGCGTCACGCGGCCGTCGCTGGACGACGTGTTCATGTCCTACACCGGCACCACCATTCGCGACGCGGAGTCCGGTCAGACCGACACGCGGCGTAACTTCGCGCGGATGATGAGCCGCTGATGGCGACCGAGACAACAACCCCACGTACCGGCACAGCGCAGACGCCGTCGGGCGGCCCGGCGCGTGGCGCCCACGAGATCGCCCGCGTGCGCGTGCCAACCCGCAGCGCAGCTAGCGAGCTGCGCGCGATCAAGGTCGTGTGGAAGCGCGAGATGATCCGCTTCAGTCGCGACCGGCTGCGCATCCTGACGTCGCTGATGCAGCCGTTCCTGTTCCTGTTCGTGCTCGGCACGGGGCTGTCACGACTGGCTTCGGCAGGGACGCACGGGGTCAACCTGCGCACGTTCGTATACCCCGGCGTGCTGTGCATGGCGGTGATGTTCACCGCCATGTTCTCGGCGGCGTCGCTGGTGTGGGACCGCGAGTTCGGCTTCCTGCGCGAGATGATGGTCGCGCCGGTGCGCCGCAGCTCGCTGGTGCTGGGCAAGTGCTTCGGCGGCGCCACCGTGGCGGGCCTGCAGGGCGTGATCGTGCTGTGCCTGGCGGGCCTGGTGGGCGTGCCCTACAACGCGACGCTGATCATCGAGGTGTTCGCGCTGCAGCTGCTGCTCGCGTTCGCCATCACGGCTTTCGGCGTGATGGTGGCCGCGCGCATCACCCAGATGCAGTCGTTCATGGCGCTGATGCAGATGGCGATCATGCCGATGTACTTCCTCTCCGGCGCCCTGTTCCCGGTGGCCGGCCTGCCGCAATGGCTGGAGATCCTCAACCGCATCGACCCGCTGACGTACGCGGTCGACCCAATGCGCCGCGCGGTGTTCGCGCACCTGCACATCAGCGCGGCGGCACGCCACGCGCTGGACCCGGGCGTGACGTGGTGGAGCTGGCACGTGCCCGGCCTGGTGGAGGCGGCGGTGGTGGCGCTGCTGGGACTGGTGATGCTGAGCATCGCGATCGTGGAGTTCAGCCGCGCGGAGTAACGGTCGGCACCGGCTTGGCGTGCGGCTGACGGCAAAGGGGAATCACTGGCCGCGCGGCCAGTCCGCGTGGTAGTGTCGGCGAGGATGGCAGCGCTCGATCCGTCCTCGCCGGCACTGGAGCTCGCCGCGGCGCTACGCCGCCGGGAGCTCTCCGCAGTGGAGCTGCTGGACGCGTGCCTGGAGGCTGTGGATGAGCGCAACCCTGAGCTGAACGCGGTCATCTGGCGCAACGACGACGTCGGCCGCGCCGCTGCGGCAGAGGCCGACCGCCGGCTGGCCGCGGGCGAGGACGCGCCGTTCCTCGGTGTGCCGCTGCCGATCAAGGACCTGACGGCGGTAGCCGGGTGGCCGGTCACGTACGGCTCCAACAGTGCCCCTGCCGGCTCCAGCGAGCAGAGCGAGCCTGTCGTGGACGCGCTGGTGCGCGCCGGGTTCGTGCTGTGCGGGCGCACCAACACCCCTGAGTTCGGCGTGATCACGGTTGCCGAGAACAGCCGCTACGGGATCAGCCGCAACCCCTGGAACCCAAACCACTCGCCCGGCGGTTCAAGTGGCGGCGCAGCGGCGGCCGTGGCCGCCGGCATGTTCCCGATCGCCCACGCCAACGACGGCGGCGGCTCGATTCGCATCCCCGCCTCCTACTGCGGCCTGGTCGGCTTCAAGCCCAGCCGCGGTCGCGTCCCGCGCCTGGCACAGAGCTGGCTGGGAGCGGTCGTCGAGGGGGTCGTCGCGCAGACCGTCGCCGACTCTGCGGCCGTGCTCGACGCGATCGCCTACCTCGACCCGCTGGCCTGGTACAACGCGCCTGCGCCACGGCGCCCGTTCGCGGAGGAGACCGACACGCCCCCTGGGAAGCTGCGGATCGGGCTGATGGCACAGGCGCCGCTGGGCATCCTCACGGACGAGCCGTGCATCGCTGCCGCGCAAGCCGCCGCGGCGACGCTCGAGGGGCTTGGCCATGTCGTGGAGGAGGTCGAGGTGCCGACGATCTCTGAAGAGATGACGCCGCCGTTCATCGCCCTGACGCTCGGCGGCCTGGCCGACTACGAGGGCGTCGACTGGTCAGCCGTGGAGCCGCACATAGCCCACCAGTATGCGAGCAGCAAGGAGATGAGCGCCTATGACTACGTGCTGGGCGCACGCACTCTGGAGCTGCTCAGCCGTCGCGAGGTGGAGCGCTGGGGCCGCGACTTCGACGTGCTCCTGACGCCGACCTCCGCAACGCTGCCACCGGTCGCCGGCGCGATCCTCGAGGCTCAGCACGCCGCACCGGATCAGCCGGTTCTGGACGTCATCAGAAGCGTCTGCTTCACGGCCTTCGGCAACGTCACCGGCCTGCCCGCCGTCAATCTGCCTCTGCACTGGAGCGAGGACGGCCTACCCGTCGGTGTGCAGCTCACCGCCGGGCCATGGCAGGAGGCCTCCCTGATCGCGCTGTCCTCCCAGCTGGAGCAGGCGATGCCCTGGGCCGGACGGCGTGCGCCGGTTGTGCAGGCCGCCCGCTAGCGGACGGGCTAGCTGTTGCCTGCGCAGGCCGTCAGGCCGTATGCGTGAGCGACTTTCGCGAAGTCGACGAATGGGGGACCGCCGGCAAGGAGGGATGGCTTGCTCTCGATCTTGCTCAGTTCGGATTGGGCGAGATTGAGCATGCCGGTCACGGTTGCCTGTTCCCCAGACGGTGCGCCAAGTGCCCGGATTCCATCGATCTGACTCTGAATATCGGGTCCGAATTTGCTCTTCACGAAGGCGGTGATTTGTGCGTCGCTCGGCTTGTTGCCGAGTGCGTTCTGGGCGGCGCCGAGTCTCTGGTTGCCCAGGGTGCAAATCGCGTTGCCCTTCGTCAGGAGCTCGGCCTTGGTGATCGAGGCGGTGGTCGTCGAGGCGGTGGTGCTCTTGTTACTGCTCCCGCACCCTGCGGCGCCCACGCCGAGGATCAGTGCGGCTGTGAGGATCAGCCAGGTGGGCCGCCTCGGAGTGAGCCTTGGGAGACGTCGTTCAAGCATCCGGTTCTCCAGTGTTGAAGGGGACAATTAGTACGACCGGGATCGGGATCGCCGCGATTGGACCAGTGCGAGGACGGCAAGCACGATCAGCGAGAGCAAGCCGAGCAGGAAGAGGATCCACACGGCATTGCTCACGGTGCCGGGAGAGTCGCCGCTGTTGGCTGTGACGTTGGCGATCGCGAACAGCACTACCTCTATGACAGCGAGGGCGATCAGGGTCCGGCGGCTGAGGAGCGTCGTCGTATTCATCATGCCTCCTTGGTTGTTGACGACAGCGTCTCAGCGGTTGGGCCCGTTGTCGTCGGCCGAGAGTGCGACTTGCTGTGGACTTTTGGATGATTCGGCGACGCGACGGGTCCTACTCGAGTAGGACCCGGATCACCGCGTCAGAGGACGCGCGGCCGCGTTTGGGGCGCTAGCGTGCGCCCATGGGTACTGAGCGCAGACTGGTCGTACTAGTACGAGGGATCGATCTGCGTGTGATCGATTGGGTTCTGGCGGTGCTGCTCGCAGCGGGCGCGCTCGCGGACGCTGCCTCCCAGCCCCACCGCGACCTGGGTGCGCTGGCAATCGCGTCGTGCGTCGTGCTCACGGGCAGCGTCGCGTGGCGGCGCCGGGACCCCGTGCTGAGCACGCTGGTCGCGGTAACCGGACTGATGACGTTCCAGCTTGCGAGCAGGTATGCCGGTGATGGCTCGTTTGAGGTGGCCGCGATCGCCCTGAACTTCTACCTGCTCGGCTCTCGCACACGCGGCGGGAAGAGCGTGGGCGCCTCTGCCTTGGTGTTCGCGTACTGGCTGGCGGGAGCCGTGGTGGTCTCCTATGACTCCGGCAGCGGGTCGGTCGCGGAGGTGCTTTCGAGCTGGGCCGTGCTCGGTGGGCTCCCGTTCGCCGTTGGTCGCACGCTGGCGACCCGCAGCGTGCTGACGCGTGAGCTGGCGAGCACCGCGGCGCGGCTGGAGGACGAGCAGGAGTTGCATGCTCGTAGTGCTGCCGCCCAGGAGCGCAATCGAATGGCGCGCGAGCTGCATGATGTGATCGCCCACAACGTGAGCGTGATGGTGATCCAGACAAGCGCCGCGCGCCGGGTTGCTCGCCTGGAGCTCGAAGCCGCCCGGGAGGCGCTTCGCGACGTCGAGGGCTCGGGGCGCGAAGCGTTGGTGGAGCTGCGACGGATCGTGGGCGTGCTGCGCCACACCGATGAGCAGCTCGCGGGGTCGGCAGCGCCCGGTCTCTCGCAGCTGAACGCGCTCGCGGACCGCGCCCGCGCCGCCGGACTGCCCGTCGATCTACGCCTGCGAGGCAGGGTCGCGGCGCTTGCGCCTGGTCTGGACCTGGTCGCATACCGCGTCGTGCAGGAGGCTCTCACCAACGCGATCAAGCACGCCGGTCCCGCGTGCGCTCAGGTGAAGGTCAGCATTGGTGCGCGCGAGGTCGAGTTGGAGGTCACCGACACCGGCCGCCGAGGAGCGCCTAGCCACGGCGAGCAAGAACGCTCGGGCCACGGCCTGGTGGGGATGAGCGAGCGCGTCATGCTCTACGGCGGTGAGCTGCAGGCTCAACGCTGCCCAAGCGGCGGCTTTCAGGTGCGTGCACGAATCCCACTCGACGGGACGACCTCCTCACCGGCCCCCGCCTCGGTCCCGTCGGAGCACAGCCCCGCGGTTTGCGGACCTGTGGATGGTCTGCGCTGGCACTGGCTCGACCCGTTGCTCGCGGCTGTCTTGCTGGTGGCATTTGTGATCGAGGTGCTCGCCAGCAGCGATCGCCGCGGACCGCTCGTCCTGAACATGGTGATTGTGGCCGCGCTCGCGCTTGCCGCGATTTGGCGACGCCGGTCCCCACTGGTGTTTCTACTCGTCGTCGGAATGCTCGCGGAGGTGCTCAATGGCGGCCTTGACTCGCTGCGCAACTCGACAGTGACCGGGGCATACACGGTGCTGGTCCCCACGTACACAGTCGCCGCCTGGGAGGACCGTCGCAGGGCGGTGCTGGGACTTGGAATCTTTCTCTGTGGCGCTGCGATCGGATCGCTGATCCTCAGCCACGGCACCGCCGGCGACTTTGCCGGTGGGGCGTTCACGCTGAGCGCGGCGTGGGCAGCGGGCCGGGCGATCCGCTCCCGTCGCATGCTCACCTCAGAGCTCGAGTTCCGCTCGGCGCGGCTCGAGGCCGAGCGCGACGACCGCGCACGGCTGGCCGTGGCCGGCGAGCGCACGCGTATCGCACGCGAGCTACACGCCCTGATGGCGCACTCCGTTACCGGGATGGTGGTGCAGGCCGAGGCGGCCCGGGCTCTGCTCGACGCAGACACGGCGCAGGCGGACACCGCGATGGACGCGATCGAGCACACCGGCCGCCAGGTCCTTTCGGAGATGCGCCGCATTCTCGGCGTCCTGCGCCACAACGACGAGGTCGGGGAGCTCCAGCCGCAGCCGGGCGTGGATCAGATCTACGCGCTGATTCAGAGCGCCCGGGAGCAGGGTCAGCCGGTTGAGCTGAGCGTCTCAGGCGTCCCGGGGACGCTGCCCGCTGGAGTCGACCTCGGGATCTACAGGATCCTCGAAGACGCCCTGCGCAGCGCCGCCCAGCAACCGGGGAGCATCGTCGGTGTCGCGCTGCGCTTCGGGGAGGCTGATCTCGAGCTGCACCTCACCGCCGCGTGCGACGGACCGAGCGGCTGGCCCACCCTCGTGATGCGCGAGCGCGTCACGCTGTGCGGTGGACAGCTCCACGCTGATACGCACAACGAAACGGGCTGGCGGTTCGGCGCCCGTCTGCCTCGAGGCATGCAGGGAGCGTTTGCGTGAGCGTGCGGGTCGTGATCGCCGACGACCAGCACCTGGTCCGCACCGGATTTCGGATGATCCTCGCCGGCGAGCCCGAGATCGAGGTGGTTGGAGAGGCCAGCAACGGCATCGAGGCCGTCGCGATAGCCGCGGAGCTGCATCCGGACGTGATGCTGATGGACATCCGCATGCCCGAGCTCGACGGGATCGAGGCCACCCGCCGCATCCTCGCCGCATCCGCCGAGCTCACTACGCGAGTGCTGATCCTGACCACCTTCGATCTCGACGAGTACGTATACGACGCGCTGCGAGCCGGAGCCAGCGGCTTCCTGCTCAAGGACGTGCCGGCGGACCAACTGGCCGCAGCCGTGCGAATGGTCGGCAGAGGCGATGCGCTGCTCGCGCCCAGCATCACCCGCCGCCTGATCGAGGAGTTCGCCGGCGCCCAAACGCCAACCGACACGGCGCCCGGGCTTGACGAGCTGACTCCCCGAGAGCTCGAGGTGTACCGGCTGCTCGCGAGCGGCATGTCCAACGCCGAGATCGCCACCGCGCTGATCGTCGGCGAGACAACGATCAAGACTCACGTCACACGCATCCTGATGAAGCTCGGAGTACGTGACCGCGTCCAGGCTGTCGTGCGCGCCTACGAAACCGGGTTCGTCAGCCCTGGCAACGCCAATGTAGCCAAGTAGACCAATGCCCCGTGCGGGGAGGGCACTCTACGGAAGAAGCTGAGAGCTCAAGCAGTTCGATGACGCCGGTTCCCCTGCTGAGCAAACGACGAGCTGGACCGCCTCACAGAAACCAAAGATGGGCATGGTGACACGACGGCCTACGAATACAATCTTGCTGACGAGCAAACGAAGATCACCTATCCGAACGGCAAAGCCGTAACCCGCGCCTACGACAACGACGGCCGCGTCGGCAGCGTCACCGACTGGCTCGAACACACCACGAAATTTGCCTACAACCCAGACTCTGACCTCGCGACCACCACGTTTCCTGCTGCCACGACCGACGCCGACACCTACGCTTACAACGACGCCGATCAAATGAGCGAAGTCGTGATAAAGAAAGGCACGGAAACACTCGCATCGCTCGTCTACACACGCAACAAGGACGGACAAGTCACCAAAGCCACGACGAAAGGCCTACCGGGCGAAGAAAAGCCAGCTTTCAGCTACGACGAAAACAGTCGGCTAACCAAAGGGGCTGGGACGAAGTACGCCTACGATGGAGCTGATAATCCGACAACTATCGGCGAAGACACCTACGCCTATAACAGTGCGGACGAGCTGGAAAAAGAGGCCCTGAAAACAACGACCGTCACGACCTACACCTGCAACGAAGCGGGCGAGCGCACGAAAGCGAGCCCAGCCAGCGGGCCTGCCACCAGCTACGGCTATGACCAGGCCGGCAACCTGACCACTGTCACCCGCCCGAAAGAAGGCACGACCCCGACGATCGAAGACACCTACGCCTACAACGGCGAAGGGCTACGCACTTCCCAGGACATCTCGGGCACAACGACGTACCTCGCCTGGGACGGCACCGAAGGACTTCCACTGATACTCAACGACGGCACCAACAGCTACATCTACGGCCCCGGAGGGCTCCCCGTCGAGCAAATCTCCAGCGGAGGCACGGTCACCTACCTACACCACGACCAGCAAGGCTCTACCCGCCTCCTGACCGGCTCCACCGGTACCGTCGCCGGCAAATGCACCTACGGTGCTTACGGGAGTCCCACGTGCGAAGGCACCACGACCACTCCGCTCGGCTATGACGCCCAATACACGAACGCGGACACGGGCCTGATCTACATGCGTGCCCGCACATACGACCCCGTAACAGCTCAGTTCCTCAGTGGCGATCCACTCGCACCGATCACCGGCGCGGCGTATAACTACGCGGACGACGATCCAATGAATACGGTTGATCCCACGGGACTTTGCAGTATCAATCCGTTCTCGTCGAGCAGCTGCCTTTCGGACGCGGCTGGCGGCGTAAAGGATGGCCTCGAAGCTGGGGCCGGCGCAGTAAAGGAAGGTGCCAAATCTGTCGCTGGTTTCGTCTATGAACACCCTGTCATACTTCCAGCAGTCGGCTGCACTGTAGGTATGCTCGCGGGGCCAGAGGTCTGCGTGGCAGCCGTCGGAACCAGCGTCGGCCTAAGCACGGCGAAAAACGCAGTGGCCTACACGAACGGCGAACTGAGCGGCGAACAGGTGTTTTACAAGCAACTTCTTGACACTGGGCTTTCCGGGCTAGGAGCGGCACCTGGGCTGCCGCTCCTCGGGACGGCTGCCGGCGGACTTGTCGATACGGCGTCGGTCGGGGTTCAGCTGCTGGTGAGCAGCTCGCTTGAGTTTCCGGATGCGGTGCTGGGCAGTCTTGAGTCGAACATCTCGTGTGCTCTTCTAGGGACTGCATGAGCGGCGGAAGCGATGGTGGGCGGCACTTCGTCCGCAATCGATTTGCGAACGGCTGCCTCTTCGCGATCTGCGCATTTGCGGCCATCGCGTTTCTCGAGATAGGAATCGAAGCGATAAATGGAGGCAGCGGAACAGTGCTTGTCGCATTTGATTTCGTACTGTGCACGATTTTCTCCGTCCCGGCGGTGCGTTCCCTGGTCTACGGCGTCGTCATTACGGGAACACAGTTGAAGATTCGTAACATCATGCGAACGCACGTACTACGCTGGGATGAGGTCGAGAGGTTTGAGTTGGCTCGCTATGACCCGTGGCCTCGTGTGGGCGTGGCTGTTCTCAAGAGTGGCCGGCGGGTACCAATGGTCGGCGTACAGTGGGCACCGCTTAGCCGATTCGCGGAAAAAACGGTAGCCGGGCTGAACGAGCGGCTGGCGGAGGCAGGATGATCGGACGCGCGTTGAGGGAACGATTGCGCTCTGTGGCGTCGCGATGATTCCGGCTCGATGTGATCGCTTAGCTGACCAGTCCGCAGAGGCACGTGCGCCAACGCTGGTTGCGCTTGCGATCAGCCAGGCATCCGTTGCGATAAGCATCCCTTGCGATCAGCCAGCATCCGCTGGAAAAGACGTGGATTTCCCCGCGTTGTCCGGGGTGTCCTGTCATGGGCCCGAGTGGACTCGAACCACCACGAGCCATGAAGCGCAAAGGCCCTCAACCTTATTCGCCCATGCCATATACGTCCGGCCGCGTCCAGATCGTCCGTTTCGTCGCGGTTTCCGGACCTGCGTGAGCGTGCCGAGTGCGCCAGCCTCGGCACCCGGTAGTCGTCTCGTCTCGCCCCTGGACTCTCGGCGACCGCTAGAGGAGCTACCGTCGCCGAGAACCGGGGCTTCGTCGTTAGGGGTAGAGCCCGTATTCGGTGTTTAGTGTTTGCGCGTGGCCACCGAGTATTGATGCCCAGTTGCCAGGTTGTGCAGTGTAGTTGCCGATGCCGCCGCTAATAGACGAGCCGGTGGCTTCGGCGCGGTTGTCTGCGCCGCCGCTGACTGTGGTGTTGTTGCCTTCGGCGGTGTTCCCGCTGCCGCCACTGACCGATGCCCCGGTGGCCTTGACTTTGTTTTCGATGCCTCCGCTTATGGAGCCCTCTTCTCTGGTGACCGAGTTTTCGCGTCCTCCCGAGATTGATGCGAATGGTGCCGTGAGGCTGTTGTCGTAGTCGGCGAGCAGCCCGCCAAAGCTCGTGTATTCCTGCCTTCCGCCAAGAACGAGGTTGTGAGAGCCGGTTTGGGTGCCCGTACCTTCGTCATATCCGATGATGAGGTTGCCCTCGCCGTTGACCGTGCCGGCTGTACTCCCGGAGCCCGAGACTATCTGGACGTTGACTCCCGTGAACTCGACGGTGGGCTTGCCCCCGACCCCCGCTTCTTTGTAGCTAATGTCGGGCAGTATCCTGTTCAGTGTTTCGAGCTCGGCTGTGCCTGGCAGGGTGACAGCTTTGTATGTGGTGGTGCTTTTGGTTGGACATTCGCCTTTCGTGTTGGTGGAGAGTACGGATTTGCTTGATGCTTCTGGTACACAGATCGTCGCGGTCGCTTCCGCGAACGCAGTCGCTGCTCCGACGGTCGCGAGGACGCAGGCGAACAATGCAACGAGGTCGCAAGTGCCGCTCGTTGCCGAAGGCGCCGGGGCCGACAATGCCGGGCTGATTGATCGAGTTGGGACATCACACATCCTTCCTGTCTCGTTGTACGATGATGCGAGCCATTCGCATCAGTGGACGACCAAATCTAGCGGAGCCGTCGGGTTACCGCGTCGTCGAGTCGTGGCCTGCGCGAGGCCTGGAAGAGCGCCCTCGATTCGCTAGGGTGAACCGCTCCGAGAAAGTTGGAGGCGGTTATCTAACCCGGGGTTCGCTGCGCCCTCAGAGAGAGCCAGGAAGCTGCGGCCAAGACAGGAGTGGAACGCGACACGGCCGTGATCTTCGCGGAGCACGTCGGCATCCACGTCTTACAGATCCGCCGCTATGAGGCCGGCGACTCCACGCCCACCCTCGACGGGCGACGCAAGCTCGCAGTCGCACTGTCCGTCAGCGCAGACGCTCGTCTTCGATGCCAACGAGAGAGGTCCCGACGAGGATCTACGGCTACAGTTGGAGGCCACCACCCGTCTCACAGACGACGAGAAGCACGTCCTAAAGACGGTAACCGAGAGCATCCTGCTCAGTCACGAGGCCAAACGCTGGGCGGCGTAGAGCCCGGGCGCTCAGCGCCAACGCATCACGAAACCAACTCTCTCGCCTTCGCGCGGCCAGCGTCAGTGAGTTCGAGCCAGCCCACATCGCCGTTGTTGGGAGGACCCCCGAGGGCACGCCACTCGTCCTCGATCCGCTTGACCGTATCCGCGGAACTCACTCCCACGAGCGAACACACAGAAGCCCTTCGTCCTTGACCACATCGCCATGATCGCGTAGCCGGAGTCCAGCAGTTCACTGATTACCTCCGTAGTCACCTGGATTACATCGGGTTCGCTTGGCGATCCGCCGAGATGACGCTGCGCGACCCACGCCATCTCGCCTAGCTGGAGCATGTCCAACAGGCCCCTGTCCAACAGCTCGGTGCGTACCGTTTGATTCATTGCGACACATGAATTCTATATGGACCACCATTGACGTCAATGGTGGGGCCGCCGGTCTTCGATGTTTCTCGTATGCCCACGCGCGTCCCATCAGGTAGCTCGCCTTCCTGACCCGGATACGAGCTGCCCGTGGGCTTGCCATCGAGCCTCGCCCGCACGAACAATCGCATAGCAACACATCTCCTTAGATGAGAACGAAAGCCTCCTGACCACCTCCGACCAAGAGACGCTGAACAGGACAACGTATTAGACGCTTCCCGTTAGATGCGCCCGCGCAGTACGCGCCGCGGTCGTCGTTGCTGCCTTTTCGCCGACCCAGTTCATTGACTCCAAGCGGTGATGAGCCCAGCGCGCTCAGGCTACTTGGTCTAGTCGGCGTCGACGCTCGCGCCATATCTCAAGATTGACTTGCTCGAATCCACACATCGATGGGAAAGATACTCGACAAGATTTGGGCCCGGCGCTCGCTCATTGCGTCACCGCTTGGCCGACATCGGCTATGGCATAGCGGACAGACTTACTAGCGGATCGCTTCATGGATCAGCTCCGGGCGACGTGGAGTTCGTCCACGCGCGGCTCGAGGACATGCGGCTGGCCCGCGCTCGCTATGAGGCGAGCGTCTGCGGTGATCTCGGGACCAGCTGGGGACCAAACCCGAGATAGGACAGACCCGAGATAAGGCAGACCTCACCGTGAGGAACCGCGTGTTTCCAGGCATTCTGCCATGCCCCGTGCGGGACTCGAACCCGCCCCACCGGATTAAAAGTGGCTTCTCGGAGGCTGTTATCGACACAAAAGCACCGTGGCTTCGGGATGTGAGGTGTGTGGGAACGGCGGTTTGATCTGGCCCCGCTGCGGCGGTTTGAACTGGCCCCATCTCCGTCTGACTGGCGGCTGACTGTTTGAGGCTCATGGAGCTCGAGCGGGAGGCGGCAGTGAGGAATGGGATCAGGAGTGGAGACGTTCGAGCAGATCAGGCGGGATCGGGATCGGGAAGGCACTTCGACGCGGGCGTTGGCGGCGAGGTATGGGGTTCATCGGCGGGCGGTGCGTCAGGCGTTGGCCGATCCGTTGCCGCCCGTGAAGCGCAATCCGGTATCCGCCGGATCGCGGCCCTATGCCCGCTTGCAGTCTGCAGACTCGTCCGACAAGGGATGTCGACCGCGACACCCGCTTGACTCTCCCTGGATCGCCGGGGCCATCGCGGTGCCTGGCGTCGCGCACAGCTTTTAATGAGCGATCGCTATGTTCTGCCGTCTTTAGTAAGCGTTACGGCCTGATCGTTTAGTAAGCTGGGGTCGTGGTAAGCGATCGCAAATTATCTGCTCCGGTGCGGCCTCGCTCAAGTCCCCGGACCGGCGAGTTCCGGCTGGCCCAAGACGGGCTGGACGGCTACTGGGCGTTCCACCTCAATCGGCTGCCTCCACAGCCGCCGCTGCATATCGATGCGGAGATGCAGAAGCTGCTAGACCGCGCCAACCAGGCCCTCGGGCGGCTCGACGGCATCACGCTGCTGCTCCCGGATCCAGACCAGTTCATCTACACGTTCGTACGCAAGGAGGCGGTGCTGTCGTCGCAGATCGAGGGCACCCAGTCCTCACTTTCGGACCTGCTGCTGTTCGAGCACGACGCCGCTCCCGGCGCGCTGCGCGAAGACGCACGCGAAACCGCGAACTACATAGCCGCGCTGAATCACGGCCTCGAGGAGATAGCTCGGCCAGGGGGCCCCCCGTTGAGTGCCCGCCTGCTACGCGACGTGCACAAATGGCTTCTGCAGAGCGGCCGTGGCTCAGACAAAAATCCCGGAGAGTTCCGACGTACGCAGAACTGGCTCGGTGGGAGTCGCCCGGGCCTCGCCCGGTTCGTGCCACCTCCGTGGCAGGAGGTCGTGCCGGCGATGTCCGACCTCGAGCGTTTCATCCACGACGACCCGCAGACGACTCCCGTGCTCGTCAAGGCGGCGCTCGCGCACGTCCAGTTCGAGACGATCCATCCGTTTCTCGACGGCAACGGCAGGGTGGGACGTCTGCTGATCACGATGCTGCTCTGCTCGGAGGGTGTGCTCAGCCGTCCGCTGCTCTACCTCAGCCTATATTTCAAGCGAAACCGGGACGCTTACTACGACCACCTCCAGGGCGTGCGGATCGACGGCGATTGGGAGGGGTGGCTGCGTTTCTTCCTCGAAGGCGTGATCGAGGTCGCCGACTCGACCACCCAGACCACCCAACGCATCGTTGCGATGGTCGCGGCCGACCGACAGAAGATCCACGACTTCGGGCGCGGAGCCGCCACAGCGCACCGCGTGCACGATCTCGCCACCAGATCAGTAGTGATCGGAGCGGGTTTCGCCGCTCGGGAACTGGGCCTCACGGGTCCACCGATCTACGCCGCTATCAATCGCCTCGAACAGGCCGGCATCCTGCAGGAGGCGACCGGCCGCCGGCGCGGCAAGCTCTACGTCTACGACGAGTATCTGATGATCCTCAATGAGGGCATCGAACCAATCTGAGGGCCGCTACCGATACAGCGAGTAAGACCGGACCGACGGCCCCGATTCGCTAGTTGCTTGCGAGCCGGACAGCACACCCCAGCCTTTGGGCTAACAGGCTCGCCCTGGAGTTGGACGACGACTCAAGCGGTCGATGGCGCAGGTTCCTCTGCGTCACTCCCCTCTCACTCTTTCCAGGCGTTCTGCCATGCCCCGTGCGGGACTCGAACCCGCCCCACCGGATTAAAAGTCCGGCGCTCTACCAGATGAGCTAACGGGGCCCTGACGGCGAACAGTCTGTCAGACCGGCTGAGCCTTGGCAGAGCAACGCCCGGGCGGGGGGCTCCCGACATCGCTACGGCTCTTCGGCGGCAGCCACCTGCAGGAGCTCCTCGATCGAGGTGAGCTTGACGCGTGGGCGCCCGCTGGGCTCGCCGAGCGAGCGCTCGTGGCGGTCGATCGCTTCCCAGCCGGAGTACGTCACGAGCTCAGGCTGGCGAGCAGCGCAGCAGCGCCTCGACGGCGGCGGCATCGGGGCTGTCGGGGAGGTGCACGCCGTTACTCGCCAGGGGCGACCCGTCGCCGTTGCGCGAGTCGAGGGGGGCGAGATCGGCGAGCATCGCATCGACTGTCTCCTGTGCGTCCTTCTTGTTGGTGCCGATCACTCCTGACGGCCCGCGCTTGATCCAACCGACGACATACTCGCCCGGAAGCGGGATGCCGCTGTCTGGGTCCAGCACGCGTCCGGCGTCGTTGGGGATGACGGCGGAGCGCTCGTCGAAGGGCACGCCAGGCAGCGGGATGCCGCGGTAGCCGATCGCGCGGAACGCCAGGCCGGCGGGGATCGTCTCGCGCTCGTCGGTGGGCTGTGCGCGTAGGCCGCCTCCGGGCGCAGGGACGAGCTCGTTACGGACCAGCTCGATCGCGCCGAGATGGCCCCGCTCGTCGGGCAGCAGCGCCGCGGGCGAGAGCAGGAAGCGCAGGACGATGCGCTTGCGGTGGCCCCTGGGGATGCGCGATGCGTAGTCGCGCAGGATCTCGACGTTGCGCCGGATGTGATGTCCTGCTCGGCATCGGCGTCGGGGACGGCAAGCGCGCGGTCCAGTTCAGCCTGATCGACGATCACGTCGGCGTCGGCGAGCTCGCCCAGCTCCAGCAGCTCGGGGTTGGTGAAGGCAGCCTGGGCGGGCCCACGCCGTCCGAGGATGACGATCTCGTTGACCTGGCCGGAGGCGAGCACCTCCAGGGCATGGTCGGCGGTGTCGGTGGGCGCGAGCTCCTCAGGCGCGAGCACGAGCATGCGCGCGACGTCGAGCGCGACGTTGCCGTTGCCGATGACCACGGCGCGCTCGGCCGAGCAGCAGGTCCACCTCCAGCTGCGTGTGGTCGGGATGGCCGTTGTACCAGCCGACGAAATCGGTGGCAGCGTGCGAGCCGGGAAGCTCTTCGCCGGGGATCCCCAGGGGCCGGTCGGAAGGTGACCCGGTGGCGTAGACGATCGCGTGGTAGTGCTCCAGCAGGTCCTCGCGCGAGACGTGCACGCCGAAGCGTGACGTTGCCGAAGTAGCGGAAGCACGGGTGCGCAGCCGTCTTCTCGTAGATGCGCGTGACCGACTTGATCTTGGGGTGATCGGGGGCCACGCCGGAGCGGACGAGCCCCCAGGGCGTCGGCAGCCGCTCGATCATGTCGACCTCGATGTTTCCGTCAGAGCGCCTTCAGCAGGTGCCCGGCGGCGTAGAAGCCGGCGGGTCCGGAGCCGATTACGGCGATGCGGATGGATGGCTCGTCGTTCATCTGGCGGCTGTGCGGTGGTATGAGCTGCGGAGTGCGGTGCAGAAGTGGGCGCGGCCCGACTCGAACGGGCGACCCCCTCGGTGTAAACGAGGTGCTCTAGCCAACTGAGCTACGCGCCCCTGCCTGACCTAAAGGCTAGCGAGCTGGGGCCGTGGAGACCTCCTGGCAGGGGGATCGGTGGGCTAGGATTGACCGCCCCGGCCGGGATCTTCCCTTGAATACTGCAGACACCGCCCATAACGAGGGGCCGTCGGCGTTCGCGCAGGCTGCCGAGCTCGAGCTGCGAAACGTGAGCAAGCGCTACGCGGGTCAGCGCGAGCCGGCGATCCACGACCTGTCGTTCACGGTGCCGGCCGGCGAGGTGTGCGTGCTGGTGGGGCCCTCGGGCTCGGGCAAGACGACCGCGATGCGCTGATCAACCGGATGATCCCGATCACGCGGCGGCGACATCCTGCTCGGCGGGCGCAGCGTGCTCGAGCGCGAGCCGCGCGAGCTGCGCCGCGAGATCGGCTACGTGATCCAGCAGATCGGCCTGTTCCCGCACCAGACGGTCGGCGAGAACATCGCGACCGTGCCGCGGCTGCTGGGCTGGCACAAGCAGCGCATCGCGGCGCGCGTGCGACGAGCTGCTGGAGCTGATCGGCCTCGACGCGCCGGGAGATGCGCGATCGCTACCCGGCGCAGCTCTCCGGCGGCCAGCGCCAGCGCGTCGGCGTCGCGCGGGCGCTGGCGGCGGACCCGCCGCTGATGCTGATGGACGAGCCGTTCGGCGCGATCGACCCGATCAACCGCGACCCGCCTGCAGGACGAGTTCCTGCGCCTGCAGGCGAAGGTGAAGAAGACGGTCGTGTTCGTCACGCACGACATCGACGAGGCGATCAAGATGGGCGACCGCATCGCGATCCTGCGCGAGGGCGGCGTGCTCGCGCAGTACGACACGCCGCGCGAGATCCTGACGCGTCCCGCCGACGATTTCGTCGCCCAGTTCGTCGGCGCCGACCGCGGGCTCAAGCGGCTGGCGCTGACGACGCTCGCGGAGCTGAAGCTGGTCGAGCCCAACGGCCTGCGCCCGGATTCGAGCCCGGACGGCGCTCGTCGCGTGAGCCGCGAGACGACTGTGCGCGACGCGCTGTCGCTGCTGCTGAGCGCCGGCGGGCGAGCCGCTGACGGTGGTGGACGGCAGACGACCGCGTGCAGGGGCTGCTGACGCTCGGGGTGGTGGAGAAGCTGCTGTCCGACGAGGCGGCTGAGTCGCAGGTGGACGCGCACTGATGGGCCACGGCATGCTCGCGACGGCCGGGCCGGTGATCCCCAACTACGCGGCGCAGAGCTCCAGCTGCGAAATTCACAACCGTTTCTTCTGCGCGGAATGGGTCAGCCACAACTGGGGTCCGGTGCTGTGGCCGGCGCTGCGCGAGCACGTGCTCCTGACGGTGGTGGCGGTGGCGATCGGCTTTGTCGATCTCGATGGCGCTGGCGCTGGCGGCGCACCGCTACGGCTGGCTGGAGCGCCCGATGATCCTGGTCACGACGATCCTGTACACGATCCCGTCGCTGGCGCTGTTCGAGCTGCTGGCGGCGCCCGTCGGCCTGAACGTGTTCTCGGCGGAGATCGCGCTCGTCTCCTACACGCTGCTGATCCTGTTCCGCAACATCCTCGACGGGGCTGCGCGACGTGCCGGCCGAGGTGCTCGACGCGGCCGAGGGCATGGGCATGACGCGCCGGCAGGCGCTGTTGCGCGTGGAGCTGCCGCTGGCGCTGCCGGCGATCATCGCCGGGCTGCGGATCGCGATCGTGACGATCATCGCGCTGGCGACGATCGTGTACGTGATCTACGACCGCGGGTCTCGGCGTGCCGATCCACACCGCGCTCGGCGAGGGCCCGTTCAAGACGGAGCTGATCGCGGCGGGAGGACTTGCGATCCTGCTGGCGCTGGTGGCCGACGGGCTGCTCGTGCTCGCGCAGCGGCTGCTGACGCCGTGGGCGCGGGCACGGGCGAGCTAGCGGAGGTGTCCCAGTGCACGAATTCGTCGAGGCGTTCCGGTTCATCGCGCACAACGGCGCCGTTGCCGGGACATCCGGGGCTGCCGAGCCTGATCGCACCTGGCGCTGGAGACGCTGAAGGTGGGGGCGATCGGCGTCGCGATCTCGCTCGTGCTGGCGCTCCCGCTCGGCGTGTGGCTCGGGCACATGCACCGCGGCTCGTTCGTGGCGATCAACGTCGGCAACATCGGCCGGGCGCTGCCGAGCCTCGTGGTGCTGGCGATCGGCGACGCGTTCCTCGGCCTCGGCCTGACGGTGGTGGAGCTGGCGCTGGTCATCCTCGCGGTGCCGCCGATCGTCACGAACGCATACTTGGCGGTCGACGGCGTCGACCGCGACCTGGTCGACGCCGCGCGCGGGATGGGCATGAGCGGCTGGGAGATCCTCGCGACGCGTGGAGCTGCCGCTGGCGGTGCCGCTGCTGTTCGCGGGCATCCGCACGGCGGCGGTGTTCGTGATCAGCACGACCACGATCGCCGCGCTGGCGGGCTTCAGCGGCAGCCTCGGCGACATCGATCGCCAACGAAACGAGCTACCACTTCTCGGGGGTGCTGGGCGCGGCGATCTGCGTGGCCGCGCTCGCGCTGGCGTCGACGGTGCGCTCGACGCTGCGTGCAGCGGGCGCTGACCCCGCGCGGGCTGCGGTGCGGTCGGGATCGAACGGCCGCTGGCGCTCGACCCCCGACGCGGCTACCGCGTAGAGTAGGTTTCCTATTATTCCGATCAACAAAGTACCCAAACCAGGGAGACGGCGAATGACAGGCAGGCTGACGGAGCAGGTTGAGTACCGTTCATGTCCGGCACTTCGCTGTGTTCGCAGTGATCGCGCTGTGCGTCGTACTGGCGGCTTGCGGCAGCAGCAGCACATCGTCAGCTCGACCGCCACGACACTGCCACGAGCACGCGTCGGCGCGCGACAGCGGGCCGGGCGCGGGCAAGCCGCGCGGTGACGATCGGCGACAAGAACTTCGCCGAGGAGAACATCCTCGGACAGCTCTACACGCAGGCGCTGCAGGCGAAGGGGTACAAGGTCACGCTGAAGGAAAACGTGGGCTCCTCGGAGATCATCTACAAGGCGCTGACGTCAGGTCAGATCGAGATGTATCCGGAGTACACGGGCACGCTGCTGTCGGCGATCGCCAACCAGACCAAGGAACCGGCGAGCGCCACGGCCGCCTACAACGAGGCGAAGGCGTTCGTCGAAAAACACGGGCTGACGCTGCTGAACTACACGCCGTTCTATGACTCCGACGCGCTGGCGACGCTGCCGAGCTACGCGAGCGCGCACCACCTGACGAGCATCGCCGACCTGAAGCCGCTGGGCAAGAGCGTGACGCTCGGCGCGCCGCCGGAATTCGCGACGCGCTTCGAGGGCCTGCTCGGCCTCAAGCAGGAATACGGCGTCGTGCCGACGTTCAAGCCGATCGCGATCGAACTCTCCTACAAGGCACTGGAAAGCGGACAGGTTGACGTGCAGAACGTGTTCACGCACCGACGGGCAGCTGCTGAGCGGCAAGTTCAAGGTGCTGGCCGACCCCAAGCACGTGTTCGGCTTCCAGAACGTGGCGCCGGTGGTGAAGCAAGAGCGTGCTCGCGGCCGAGGGCCCGGCGTTCGCTCAGACGCTCAACACGCGTCAGCGCGCTGTTGACGATCAAGGCGATCCAGCAGATGAACGCGGCCGTGAGCATCGACAAGCAGTCGGCGGCGAGCGTCGCCAAGCAGTTCCTGGCGGCCAACGGCCTGAGCTAGGAAGTCTCGAAGGATCCACGGCAACCGTCCATCGGCGCCGCGTTCCCTGCGAAGCTGCTGGGAATGCGGCGCGATGGCGGTAGCCGGAAGGCGGTGAGGGTGCTCCTGTGGCTGGGTGGGGCGCTGGCGCTGGTGCTCGTGCTCGCGCAGGTGTTCCTGCCGCGGATCGCCGCCGCCAGGATCCGCTCGCGGGTGGGCCGCTACGGCACGGTTGAAGAGCGTCAGCGTGACCGCTTGGCCAGCGGTGAAGCTGCTGTGGGGGAGCGTGGGCTCGGTCCGGGTGAAGGCCGGGAGCCTGATCGTGAGCCCGGCGCAGGCGGGCAAGCTGCTGTGGGAAGCGAACGGGACGGGCAGCATGGACGTGAGCGCGGAAAGCGTCAAGGTCGGGCCGCTACAGGTGAGCGACGCCACCCTGAGCAAGCGCGGCGATGCGCTGAGCGCGCAGGCGATGACCAGCGAAGCGGACGTCAAGGCGGCGCTGCCGGCTGGGTTTGGTGTGCGCCTGCTGCGCAGTGAAGGCGGCGAGGTTGAAGTTCAGGCGACCGGCGGGCTGTTCGGCGTGGACGCGTCGCTCAATGCGGTGGCAGGCGGGAGCGAAGGCAAGCTGGTGGCGCACCCGCTGGGCTTCCTCGTGGAAGGGCTACGGCTGACGCTGTTCTCCGATCCGCACGTGTATGTCGAGGGTGTGGGGGCGAGCGTCGCCGGGCAGCAGCCGCTCAGCTACCGGCTGACGATGAGCGCGCGGCTGCACTGAGTGGCGGCGCCCCGCCTTCAGGCTGCCGCGGGGATTGCGACCGTGACGCCGGCGGTCCTGGGCCGGACGATCGTGGGCAGTCCGCCCTTGGGGCTGATGGTGGGCATCTGGCGGATCCTCAAGCGGAAGTCCTCGGGTAGCGACAGCGTGCAGCGGGAGAGGATCAGCGTGGCGATGGTTCGCACCTCCAGCTGGCCGAAGCGCATGCCTATGCACGTGCGCGAGCCTCCGCCGAAGGGCACGTAGGCGCCCTTAGGCAGCGCGGCAGCGGCCTCGGCGGTGAAGCGCTCCGGGCGAAACTCCTCCGGCTGCTCAAAGACGTCGGGAAGGTGATGGGATGCCCACGAGCAGTAGTTGACGAATGCCCGCGCAGGGACGGTGTGGCCTTGGAACTCGAACGACTCGATCGAGCGTCGCGGCCCAATCCACGCCGGCGGGTACTTGCGCAGGGTCTCGTCGAGGACCATCTCCAGCTCGGGCAGCTCACCGCTGATGACCGGCCGGAGCGCGTCGGATGAGGGGGTCGCCCGCACGCCCGGGATGCGCGCGTCCTGCTCGGCGAGCAGGCGGGCGACGATCTCCGGATGGTGCGCCAGCTCGTAGAACATGAACGACACGGTCGAGGTTGTCGTGTCGTGGCCTGCGAACAGCAGCGTCATGACCTCGTCGCGGATCTGCAGGTCGCTGAGCGTGTTGTCCTCCTCGTCGTGAGCGTCGAGCAGCAGGCTGAGGATGTCGCTGCCGCGTTCGCCTGTGGTGCGGCGACGCGAGATCTCGGCGTAGATCAGCGTGTCGAGCTTCCGTGCGGCGCTCTGCATCCGTGCCCACGGCGTGCGCGGTCCGCGCAGTACGCGCAGGAAGTAGTCGCTGGCGTAAAAGGCAAGCGCCTCTTCGAACAGCACGGCAGCATCGATCGATCGGGCCTGGGGGCCGTCTGGGTCGACGCCGAACAGAGCACGCATGGCCACGCGCACGGCCAGGCGCCTGGTCCAGGCATACAGGTCGATGCAGGCCCCGGGCACCAGGTCATCGAGTGCTCGCGTGGTCTCGTGCACCATGGCATCCAGCGACGCAGCGACGTGCTCGCGGTGGAAGGCAGGCAGCATGATCAGCCGCGAGCGGCGGTGGAACTCGCCGTCGATCGTCAGCAGTCCGTCGCCCATCAGACCGATGAGATCGCGGAAATGCGATTCGCGCCAGCTGAAGTTGGAGGCATGGGACACGGTCATGTAGTGGTTGGCCTCCGGCCCGAGCATGAACACGACGTTGCTGTGCAGCACCCGCAAAGTGAACACGGGGCCAAAGCGCTGGTAGGCCTCAAGCAGCATCGGCAGCGGATCCTCGGCAAAGCGGCGCGTGCGCGCCAGCGAGAAGCGCGTTTCGCCGGGGGGGAACGGAACGGTGGCGGCACGCTCATCGCGCAGGTCCGCAAGCATCACCGCCAGCGGCTTGGAATTCAGCATCGGGGCGGGGCCGACGAGCGCCACCTCAGCAGCGTAGTCGAAAGCTGGTCGCCCGGCCAGTTTTGCTCGGCAGGGGTGCGCGAGCCTAGCCTTGGCATACTGATGAGGCACGGAGCGTCATTTGTGTCGATCCGCGCATCGCGGGGGCGTAGCTCAGCAGGTTAGAGCGCTGCCCTGTCACGGCAGAGGTCGCGGGTTCGAGTCCCGTCGCTCCCGCTCCTGGCAACGATCATTCCCGATCGGCTTTTGCGGCTTTTCGCAGATCGTTTGGAAGTAGGCGGCGAAGGCGGGTTGTGGTTTGATCGCCACGACCTGCCCGTTGTCTAGGTAGACCTGCTCGAACAGGGTCGCTAGTAGGCGGTGGCGCTCGGCTGGGGACTCCTCGCGCTCCCAAAAGCTCGCGAAGTCCGCGAGCACCTTCTCGGCCTCGGTGAGCTGAGGATCAGCGGGCGGCGCTAGGCGCTCAAGCTCGTCCTGCACAGCTTGGCGGCGCATGACGTACTGCGCCTTGGTGAGGTCGCCAAGGACGAACAGCTCTTGAAGGCGACGGAGCTGGTCGGCAAGTGCGGCCTTGCGGCTGGGTCCATCGTTTTCCTTCCGTGCGTGCTCGGTGATCCGGTCGAGCACGCGGGCGCGTAGCTCTGCGTCGGGTTGGAAGGCGCGTAGCCAGTCGGCTAGCTGGTTCTCTAGCGGCTCGGCTTTGGTGATTGGCTGCTCGCATCCGTGGCCGTGGCGCCGGCCGGAGCAGCGATAGAGCCGCTGGGGCGGGCGTGATCCTCGGTGGCCGTGCATCCGGGCTCCGCAGCGGTCGCAGTGGAGCAGTTTGCGTAGCAGGTACTCGTCCGATGGAGGGCTCGGCTGTTTGGTCGATGCACGGTACGCGCGGCGTTCCTGCACACGGTCAAACAGCTCCTCGGGCATGATCGGCTGGTGTAGTCCCTTGATCGTCTTGGTGGTGTCGCGCTGCCCTGAGACGTAGCCGCAATAGGCAGCGTTGCGGAGCATGTCCCGCACGGTGTCCGCGCAGAACTGTCGATCCTTGGCGGTGCGTGCTCCCTTGGCGTTGAGCCATGCGGCGAGCGAGCGGTCTGACTCTTGCCCGGTGTCGTAACGCTCGAACATTTCGAGCACGAGCGGCGCGCGCCACGGGTGCGGCACCGCCAGCTTTGTTATCTGATCGCGCACGTAACCCCAGGGGAGCAGTCCGACTAGGTGTCCTTGGCGGGCCTTCTCGGCAAGTCCGCTGCGCGTCCAGAACGATAGGGACACCGAGTAATACTCGTCAAACATCTCATTAATTGACTCGGCTAGGAACGATGACGGCTCGGATGGATCGTCACCAAGTGGCTGGGATACCGAGATAACCTGGATATTCAGACGCTCCCGGAGGAGCTGCTTGTAACGGCGTGCCTCTGACTGATTGCGCGCAAAGCGCGATGTGTGAAAGACAAGGACAACGTCGAAGTTGCCCTTGGCGGCGTCTGCCATGAGTCGCTGAAACTCGGGGCGAGCGTCAGACTTGCGCCACGCGGAGTGAAGATCGCAATATTCTTCGATGATCTCGATCCCGTTCTCTTGAGCCCAGTCGTAAATCTTCTTACGCTGCGCTCCGGGGGAGAATCCCTCTCCTTGCTCCTCGCTTGACTCGCGAATGTAGGCGGCGCCGCGCTTAGCCACGATCGCCTCCAGTTGGGCCGCGATATCTTCCGCGACGCAGCCACCAGTCGGCAAACCAGTTGGCGAAAGCGTCAATGTCGCGGACGTTATCGCGGTATGTTGATCCTGCATGGGAGTCATTACCTCCTGTGTCGGGCCGGGGGCGTTCCAGCGCCGCCCGGCCACTTTGCTTGGATGCAGGCATTGTATCTCGGACGGGCGCCGGCCGCGACCCACGCCGCGCGGGCCGTCCCCCGCCGTTCTGCGTCGGTCGACGCGCCCCTTGATCTCGCTTGTTTGTGTGCTCATGGCTCACGAGAGGCGCCTCCCGTTCGGTTTGGCCCAGTGTTTGATCCGGGCTCTCGCGATCGGAGCATAGGCGGCTTCGCGCTCGATCCCGAGGAACCGAGCGCCCTCCAGCACGGCGGCGGCGCCAGTGCTCCCGCTGCCTGCGAAAGGGTCGAGCACGATCGCTGCGTGTCCCGCATCGCGGAGCGGCGGGGTGAGTAGTCGTACGAGCCAGCGCATCAGGTCGAGTGGCTTCACCGTTGGGTGAATGTTCGCTACGGGGTTGGCCCCTGGCGTGCGCTTCCCACTGGGCGCCGATCTTGTATGTCTGCTTAGCGTGGCGGGGTAGGCGCTCACACCCCGCGTCTCGCTCACGACGCGTGGGCTTGGCGCAGTAGAAAAACCTGTGCCTGGTACCCAGGAGTTCCACGGGGCAGTCGCGCTCACAACGGTTCCGGGTGCAACGCGGGCTATGCGAAAGGAGCAGGTTCGCCGGCCATCGACCCTGCCGACGGTGGTTCCTCCCTGTGTCGGAGCAGGACTCATCGCCGCTCACTATGCGGCCGGCGTCAATATTCAACGCGCCCGTGCCGTGGGTGGATAGGTTCGATTCGAGGGTGCCTTCCAGTGGCTTGCGTGCGAGAAGGATCGGTTCGACTGCCGGTTTAAGGCCAGTTGCGAGACCGCCCTCGATAGGGCGGGCGCCCGGATAGCCATTACCGTGCAGCCAAATAAGCAGGTCGCGCAACTCAAATCCGGCATCTTCCAGACCGCACGCGAGAAGGTGAACGGTTCGGGTAGCGGAGAACGCAGCCAAGTGAGCGCCGGGCTTGAGTACTCGAAAGCATTGGCTTGCCCACGCTGCACAGAACCCTTGGAAGGCGAGTCGTGGAGCTGTCCGCGAACGTATCTGAGTCGACGGTCGCATAGGATCGAGGCGGCGGGGTGAATCCCAGCTCATGTCGCTAATGTTGATTCCGTAGGGGGGGTCGGTGATTACAGCGTCGATGCTTGCGGCGTCCAGCCTCGGCATTAGCACGAGGCAGTCGGCGCTCCTTATTTCCCATCTACGGCGCGTGCGCAACGGTGTTGTCATATTTCCCTTTCGTTACTCGGTCGTGCCTCTCCGAGCCAGTTCACTTTGCGCTCGGGCTGGTCGGCGGTGATGAAGACAGGGGCGAACGGTCCTCGTGCGGTGAGGTCGGCGAGGGCGACGAATGACACGGGGATGGCGATGCGGTGGTCCTTGCCGGGGTCTGACTCATACAACGCGAGAGTGCGCGCGATGCGCTGCTGGATACGTCGCTCGGATTGGTCGGCGAGCACGATCAGCAGGTGCGGCCACGAGCGGTAGTAGCGCCGCCACAGCGGCTCGGCGGGCGCGTCCGGCGCGACAGCGGACGCGGGCGTGTAGTAGCGAAGCCTTGTGTAGCGGGTGATCTTGGTGGCTAGCTGCTCGGCGGGGCGCTCGGTGCCTCGGTCAAGCTCGATGAACCGCTGGTGCAGCACGAGCGCCCCGTCCGCTGTGGTTTGCAGGTAGGTGAGCAGCGCGTCAGCGACCACGAGCTGTGGCGGTTTGCGTGCGCTCCAGGCCGATATGGGGTGCGCTATCTCGTGTCGCCAGGAGTCCGGGCCGCACTCGTCTCCGCGTCCGCGTGCCGCGTTCGTGAACGCGATACCGACATCGTTGACGGCGATGGTGTGCGCGCGTAGGAGCCCTTCCGCTTGTGCTGGTGTGGTGACTCGTTTGCGCTGCTCGGCCCTTGGCCCGGCAGTCTCTACCGCGTCGGCGCCGTCATCGGTCACAAACCACAGCGACAGGGTGCCGGGTGCCTGCACCCGATCCACGAGCCCGCGTGCTCTTAGTCCTTCAAGGACGCGGCGGGTCCAGCGAGGCCGGGATTGTGGCGTGTAGAGCGCGTGGAGCTGGGTTGTGGTCAGCAGCCGGTGCTGATAGAGCCCGGCTAGCATCGCGGGCGCCACGCCCGGCAACGCACGGTGACTGGCGGCGTGAGCATTCACTGCTCGCCGTCCCGTATCTGTGGGCGGGAGCCGAGTGTGCGAAGCGGCGTGGAGTGTTGTCGTCCCTGTTGCGCGCACTCAGCAGTCGTGCTCGGGGCGTTGTCGCAAGCCGGTCCTCTCATTCGAGGCGCGGCGGGCGCGCTCCAGGGCCGGTCGGCGTCGGCGCCTGAGCCCTGCTTACTTCCTTGCTTGGCTTCTAGGTGCTCGCGTATCCGGTTGTCTAGGGTGTCGAGTTGGGTGATCGTCTCGGTGGCGTCCGCGCGGCCGGAAGCCGCGTCAATCGCGGGTTGAATGTCCGTTACCTTGTCGGGGTGGTAGCTGGTGGCGTAGGTGTCCTCGATCGACTCGCCGCTGAACATAAACGGTGAGGTCAACGCTCCCTTGTGTGTGACTTGCGCGATGAACTGCCAGCGAGGAAGGCCAGTGATCGCGCTGGCGGGCGGGTCAGCGCCCCACTCTCTCGCGATGAGGCCTGCGGCGTGAGCGTCGAGCGCGGTCGTTATCAGGTGACTGCGGTTAGTAGTGAGCGCGTTCAGGGTTTGCTTTGTGAGCCGCTCGGGGTTTTGGTTCAACAGTGTCGCTCGGACCGCGAACTTCGCGATCTCCTCGAGCATCGCGGCGAGGTTTCCGCCAGCGGCGCCGTCGTAGGTTTGGATCTCATCAAGGAACAGGTGGAACGGGGGGCGCTGCTCGGGTGGGACGTTCGCGCGACCCTTCGCAGCGTGGAGCATGTCGAACACGAGCAGACAGGCGACGAGCTTGTCCTTTGCGCCCCCGGCGCCGGGGCACGCGAGGACGATCTTGCGTTCGTCCATCGCGCGACGGATGTCGTAGGTGGAGGTTTGTGCGCCGAGCAGCGCCGCGAGCTGCCTGGATGACCGCAGACGGTCGATTAGGTTCGTTACAGGTGTGATGGCCTCCTCGGATAGGCGGGGGAACCGCTCGGCGAAGAACTGCCGGCGTGCGGGTGAGAGATAGGGGAGCGCGGCGGCGAGCCAGTCGGGGTTGCCGAGCAGCGTCGGCATTTGGAAGATCGTCGGCTGCAGCCCATCGGGCAGCACCTTGGCTAGCTCGATCAGTGCGCCGGCCGCCTGTGTCGTGAGGGTAAGCGCGCGGTTGTTGCGCTCTCCCCACTGCAACGCGCTCGCGAAGCTGTCAACGATCGCCTCGACTCTGCGCTCTGCTGCCTCGGGATCAAGGCCGCGCGCGGCGAACAAGTTCCAGCCAGGTTGGCCGTCGCGGCTGCGCGGCCCGACGAGATCGAGTTCGATGACTCGTGCGGCGATCTCGGGCTCGGTTAGGCATGCCTTGACGCGCTTTACCGCGTCGAGGTGGGGGTCGAGGATCAGCCCGCCGTGCCCTGAGCGAACGATGTGCAGGAATTGGTTTAGCGCTAGCTCGGTCTTCCCCCACCGCGAGCGCCCCGCCACATATGAGAAAAACGAGTCCTCCGCGCGCAGCCCTATACGTCGCTCGCCGTCCTCGCTCTGCACGCGCCCGAGCGGTATCAGGCCGGGCTGTCCGGTGAACGTCGGGAGTGCCCGTGGCGCCGGGTAGACCGCTGGACCGAGACGCAGCACTTCCGGCGCGGCACAGTGAACAGTCGGCGGCTTGAGGAACCCAGCCATCTCCCGCGCGGTGACGTAATCCCTGCGGCCCGGACGGAACAGGCCGGTGTTCATGCGACGGTCAAACCCCACGCGGCGCCCTGGCGTGTCGGCTCCGAGGAACGCTAGCCCCAGGAGCCGCACGCCGACGACGCGCAGGGAGTTGGCGGCCTGCATCGCGTCAAAGCAGCCGAGCAGCCCGTGAAGGCACGAGACGGCGGACCCGCGCTCGGGTGAGCTGCAACGGATCAGGACTTGCAGCCGGAACAGTGGTTCGGCTTGCACGAGCTTCGCGCTTATCTCATCCCTAGCGGCGCGCTGCTCGACCATTTCCGCCGGGCGACGCCGCCCAACAGGGCGCCCGCCACCGAGTCCCACACGCGGGTCGCTCCCGTCGCCCGACACACCACCTTCAAGGCGGCCGGCCTCCTTCAGAAGCCGGCGCCGCAGACGCCTACGCGTCGCCGGCACGGTCGGCAGCTGCGAAGGCCGAGGCGAGCCTGCGGGCCGTAACGCAAAAGCCGGAGCAGATCAGCCGCGAGCAGTACCGAGGAGAGTCCTAGCCGTGGGAACGCTGTCCGCAGGCGCGCAGAAGCCAGCGCGGTCAATCCTAGTCTGCGCGCGCCGCGCTACTCGCAGTCCTTTGAGCGGGGTGTGGCCGTTCTTCGTTGTTTCACGCCCAAGCGCTCCGTTCTCGGGATCGTTGATATCGCCGACGAGCTCGACATGAGCCCGTCCACCATCCACCGCTACGCGATCACCCTGGTCGCGCTCGGGCTTCTGGAGCAGGATGCGTCACGTAAGTACAGGCTGGGGTTGGGCGTAACGGACCTGGGGATGTCGACGCTGAACTCGACAGGGTTGCGCGTGTACGCGCAACCGTACCTGCAGGAGCTGCGCCAGCGCACCTCCTACGCCACGAGTCTCGGAGTCCTCGACGGTATTGACGTCCTCTTGCTAGAGCATCTGCCGAGCTTCCGTCCAAGGCAGCTCATGGCCGGTCTTGAGTTGCACGCCGGCTCGCGTCTGCCGGCGTATGCGACCCCGGCCGGCAAGGTGCTGCTGGCGAACCTCCCCGAACGCTCGCAGCGCGGACTGACGGTCCAGATGAAGCTCCGCAAGCACTCACCGACCACCATCGGACCGCTGGCTCAGAACCAGGGCAAATGGGCTGCCCCCGGGGCATCAAGGTGGACGCGAGTGGCAACGTGTGGATCGCAGACGCTGAACACAACCGGATCGAGGAGTTCTCCGCGACGGGGGGATTCCTCGCCGCCTACGGCTCCAAGGGATCCGGCGAAGGGCAATTCGAAGAACCCACAGGCCTGGCATTCTCGGGCGGCAACGTCTACGTTGTCGATGAGGACAACCACCGCATTGAGGAGCTCTCCACTGCGGGAAAATTCATCCGGCAATTCGGCGAAACCGGCACCGGCAGCGGCGACTTCATGGAAGCGGCCGACATCGCTGTCGACCCTGCGGGCAACCTCTACGTCATCGATGCCGTACAGGACCGCGTCCAGGAGTTCAGCGCGACAGGCACATTCCTCGCGAAGTTCGGCCTAGGCGGCACCGGCGAAGAACAACTCAACCGCCCGGTTGGCTTGACGATCAACGCCGCAGGCAGCGCCTACCTCGTAGACAGCGACAACAACCGAATCGAGCAATGGACACCGATCAGCGCCGCCGTCCACGACACCCAGACGATCTACTACACCGCTGCCGCCAACAGCGAACACACCAACTGCGGTGGCCACCCCGAATGGACCGCCCTACCATGCCAAACCCAGCCCGCCGCACAACCAGAAGTCGGACCAAGCCTACCCGTCAGCACCTACACCTACAACATCTGGGAGGAGAACGAAAAGACAACCGAAACGTTTGGCGCTACCACACGCACAAAAGCAGAGACCTACGACCCAGCCGGACGCGCGCTCACAAGCGAAACGACATCCACCATCGACGAACCACTCGGCAAGGTAACCAACGAATACAACAAAGAAACCGGAGCACTCGTCAAGCAAAGCACAGAAGCTAAAGGCAAAACTGAGAACATAACAAGCAAGTACAACCCTCTCGGACAACTGACCGAATACACCGACGCGGCTGGCAACGTCGCGAAATACACCTACGACATCGACGGACGAATCACCGAACACAGCGAAGGCAAAGGAGAAGAAGCCAAAAGCAGCCAGACCTACACCTACGACCCGACCACCGGCGACCTCACAAAGCTGGTCGACAGCGGCGTCGGCACATTTACCGCCGAATACGATGTCGAAGGCAAAATGCTCGCAGAGAAGTACCCAAACGGATTGAATGCCAACTACACCTACAGCACTACCGGGCAGGCGACAAACCTAGAATACGTGAAGACTACACACTGCACCGAAAAATGCACGTGGCTTTCCGCTCGCGTGACGCCATCGATCCACGGCGAAACACTAGCCCAGACCAGTACACTTGCGACCGAGAGATACACCTACGACAAGGCAGGACGTCTCACCGAAACACAAGAAGAACCCGCCGGCAAACCCTGCACAACACGCCTCTATACTTACGACGAAGAATCGAACCGGACAAGTCTCACGGCACGCGAAGGCGCCGAAGGCAAATGCCCAACCGAAGGAGGCACCGTTCAACGCCACACCTACGACCAAGCCAACCGGCTCACGGATACCGGCACCAGCTACGAAACCTTTGGCAACACCACACAGCTTCCAACGGCCGACGCAGGGAAAACCGAAATCACAAGCACATACTTTGTTGACAGCCAGCTCACGACGGAGAAACAGAACAGCGAGACTGTCAGCTACAGCTACGATCCAGAAGGCCGCACACTCGAAACGATCGCCGAAGGACCGACGGAAAGCACAACCACGTCCCACTACGCAGGGGCGGGCGAAGGAGTCACATGGACCGCGGAAGGGACCGGGGCATGGACCCGCAACATCCCAGGCATCGACGGTAGCCTCTCCGCAACCCAAACAAGCAGCGGGACAAAGACGCTCCAACTCCGAGACCTTCAGGGCGACATCGTGGCCACCGCCAGCACTAGCGAAACAGAAACGAAACTACTCTCCACTTATAACAGCACAGAATTCGGCGTACCACAGCCAGGGACGACCCCGCCAAAGTACGCATGGCTTGGAGCCAACGACCTAGCGACGGAAGCCGGACTCGCATCCGGCGTCGCGAACCCCGGTGGCTCCTCGTACGTGCCCTTGATAGGCAGAGCCCTTCAAACGCAAGCAGTAGCCTCGCCGGGTTCGTTCCCAGACGGCACAGGATACGCAGGAGTGGTACAGGCGAGCTACCTGCCGACAGCAGCAAACTCGATCAAACAGCTCGCCGTAGAGCACGAAGCCGAACTTGAAGAAGCCTCGCGAAGACAGGCCGAAGAAGCAGCCATGCCCGAACAGTGCCTCGCTAGCGAGTGCGGACCGTGGCCTGGGGGCGGAAACCTCCCGTTGCCGGGCGAAGGCGGGGCGGAAGAGACGATACTCGAAACAGCGTTTGAATCGGGAGGAGGGGCGGCTACCGCCGCGATGCTCAAGGGGTCTCGCGAATTTTCGGTGACGTTTGAGCGGACGGCTTCGCAGGCTCTCGGGCTGGCGAGGGCCATCGAAATCATTGCGAGTGGCGAGAACCCAGCGGCAGTGGCCGGGCTGCATGGATTGCCGAGCTTGGCGTACCAAGCACTTCTGAGGGCTTTCGAAGGCAAACTTGTTGGCAGCCTCCAGGGTGCTGCGAAAAACCTCAGAGAGGCAGCAGAGTTCGCTGAAGGGCCTATCACCATTGTTCTTCACGGCTATTTGCATGGCTATTGGCAGTTTGAAGTAATTTTCACTACGTCCGTAGGTCTCGATGATGAGTAGTGCATCTGTGTGGAGTCCCGTCGCGGCAGGGGACCGTCAGGAGGCTGCGTGAGGATGAGCGCCGTCGGCGTCCGGCATCCTGGGTGAGCACCGACGGCTCCATCCGTTGCGCAGTCAAGAATGAAGCTACGGGTCGAAACGGATCTCGTTGGAGCACAGCTGCCCTGTCGCGTTACTAGCCGCGCCTGGATTGTGTCGGCTACGGTGGACCCGTCTGGATTGTGCAGTAGCACGACGAAGAGCAGATGACGCATCGGCAGTTCGGCATGGCTGCTTCGAACGTTATACTTGTGTCATGTGTCTTCACGTATTCCGGCTAGCTTTCATATAGGTGCTCAATGCCTCGTTTTTTGCACAAGAGAGTTCGCACTCCGGACGGCAAACGTGCCGTGATTCGAGAGGCCTTGCGCGCGGCGCAATCATCTGCGACCGACGAGTGCGCACGAGAGCAACTCGCCCAGAAGGTTCTGCTAAGTTCGTCGGATGCACACGCGGCACTGAAGTTTTTCAGCGACCGTCGCGACCGATTCGACATGGACCGAGCCTACCGCCTGCTGGTGGCTGCGATTGCTAGTGACCATGTCGAACCCGTGCCGGCGAGTCGCCGCGAGCAGTTCGCCCGTGAAGAGTGGCTCGGACGTCTGCCACTCGATGAAGCGTTCGCATTTCTCGCGGCTCACGACCAACGCCTCGAAACGCTAGCGGCCGTCGCGGCGAATTCTCGAGAGGAATCGCCAACGGCCGACGGTTTGCCCGCTCGCATGCCACCGCCACCGCTCCTGCCTTCCGCGAGTGATGATATGTATGCTTTGCTGCACGAGTCGCCGCTCGCCCGGTCGATCGCGACACAATATCTTTCTATCCTTGACGGGTCTGACACGGCTGAGCCGTCCGCTTCGTATTTCGCGCTTCGGCGGAAAGCGGTTGTGCTCGTAACAACCTTCGACGGTCGGTAGGCGGTTGTGGCTGTTCATCTTAGGCGACCGTATATAAGCCGGAGGCGCGCATCGTGGACGTGCCCTCCCCTCCGCGACCACGCAAGACGGTCGCTTCCCGGCCACGACCCGAGGGGTGTTACTGCTTCCCGTAGCCGGCTGAAGCCGTGCCTGCTACCTAGAGCGGATTCCGATGTTGTGTACAGACAGGGTTCGGCGTGCATTCCAAGCGGGCGCGCAGCTGCGCAAGATCGAGCCTATGCTGGCGACCCTGGCATCGGAGCTGCAGTCATCCCCGAGATTGACGGCGATGATCCCCGTAGTCCCCAGGCAACGCTGGCCGACCGGTCCCGACGGCCTTGATCCTGTGCTGGCAAATTACTTCTACCGGGCAGGGATCCCCTACGAAACCCTCAAGGTTGCGCTCAAAAGCAATCGTGGCGATAGACCCGCGTTCCTAGGGGACGTACTCGTAAGTTCCGCGCCCCCGATTCACGCGCTGGCGTCCTTCCTGGAATCGTGGCGACCAGCGACGAGCATATTTGAGAATGAGCAAAGCGCCTGGCCCGGACGGACGATCCAGGTAGATGACTAGACCACCCGCGTGAACGGGGCCGCCCAAAGGCCGCAAAATGCCTGCTAAAGTCGGCATTCGACGTGCGGTGTCAGGACAGGGTTCGACCCCCGTCGCTCCCGTATTTGTTGCCTCATCCCCCGCGTCGGCTTTTGGGTGCGTGGCTCGCACCTCCGACGCGGCGGTGAAGTAGTTGGCGAACGCTGGGTTGGGCTTGACGGCCACGATCTCGTTGTCCTTGGCCCAGACCTGCGCGAACAGGGAGAGGATCAGCTTGCGCCGCTCGGCTGGCTCGGGATCGGCGTCCCAGAAGCGCGAGAAGTCTTCGAGGATGGCTTGTGCGCGGTCCAGGTCTGGGTCGGTTGGCGGCTTCGCGCGTTGCAGCTCCTCCTCAAGGACTTGGCGTTGCATGACGTACATGGGCTTCGTGATGTTGCCCATGACGTAGAGGTCGCGTAGCCGCTGGAGCTGGGCGGTCAGCTCGCGGCGGCGCTCCGCATCCTCGCCGGGGTGTCCGCCGGCCTTGGCTTGGATCGCGTCGAGCACAAGCTGGCGCAGCGCATGGTCGGGTTGGAAGTCGTGCAGCCAGTCGATCAGTTGCTCCTCCAACGGCTGCGCAGGGGTCATCTTTTGCTCGCAGTCGCCGTGGTGGCGGCGGGTCGAGCACTGGTAGCGGCGCATCCCCTCCCATCCGGTGCGGCAGCCGTGCATCCGGGCGCCGCAGCGCTCGCAGTGAATGAGCTTGCGCCTCGGAGGGGCGGCCGGGCTTGACGACGCGTGTGCGCCAGGAGCGGACTTCTTGCACGCGGTCGAATAGCTCGTCGGTGACGGTCGGCTCGTGCAGCCCTTTGCACCCCACGCAAACGCATCCCCCGTGCCCTCAAGGAGCCCTGGGAACGCTGAAAAGCCAAGCCGGGAGACAGAGCGGACAAGAAGCATTGCCGCAGGTGTAGATCGCCGCAACGCCGGCAACTACCCCTACCCCTGGATACCCGTATACGCGCGAGAATGGGTAGACAAACACGGCGAGATGTGCTCGCGCCCAGTGCATGCGGCCAAATTTGACACTACGAGGTGACGGTTACATCAACTATCAAGTGGGTCTACCCAGGCTCCGGCGATGCCGCCAGAAGCCAAAGTAGTAGAATTTCGCCCCTGGATGGACGGCGGAGGCGCACAGGGGACGATCGTCTTGAGGGACGCGGCATCCGGGCCGGGGTTGTTGGCGGCGCGGAGCAGATGGCTGCGCTTCGCGGTACTGCTCGTGGGCGTCGTGGCGGTGCTCGGATGCGTAGCGGCACTCCAGACGCCGGCCAGGACCACACTGCCCGCAGCAACGGCCAGTCATGGTCTGGCGAGCTTGCCGCTAGCCGCGCAGGGCCAGATATCGGCCGCGTTGGGACGCGACGAAGCGACCTATCGCGTCGTGGGCCTGCAGGCTGTCAACCCGGCGCAGCATTTGCGCGCCGGCTTCTCGCGTCGTGGTGTCACGGTCGCCTCGGCCAGTGCGAGGCTTGGCGTGACGCTCTCCGCGTACGGTTACGCGAGCACGCTTGAGCCTGTCGGGTCTGCCCCGCCGCGCGTCAGCGCCAACCGTGTCAGCTACGCGCACGGTGCGCTCACGGAGTGGTATGCAAACGGTCCGTTGGGAATCGAGCAAGGCTTTGACGTTGCGGCTCGTCCGAGTGCTGCCGCCGGGCCGCTGACGCTCTCGCTGGCTCTCTCTGGCAACCTCGCCGCGCGGTTGCGGGGCGGCTCGGTGCTGCTCACCGGCGGGGGTGCTGCGCTGCGATACGGCGGCCTGGTCGCGACCGACGCGCGTGGGCGCGTGTTGCCCTCCTGGTTGCAGCTGGTCAAAAGGCATGTGCTGATCCGCGTCGATGATCGCGGCGCGACCTATCCGCTGCGGATCGACCCGTTCATCGAGCAGCAGAAGATCGCTCCGGCAGATGGGACCGCAGGTAGCAGCGAATTCGGCTACAGCGTGGCGCTCTCATCGGACGGTAACACCGCACTGATCGGTGGCCCAAACGACAACAGCGAAATGGGCGCGGCGTGGATATTCACCCGGTCAGGCATCACGTGGACCGAGCAGCAGAAGATCGTTCCGCCAGACGAGCGCGGCCGGGCCGGCGAACTGGAAGAAGTCCGCAAGAGTCGCTTTGGCTCCAGCGTCGCGCTGTCGGCAGATGGGAACACTGCATTGATCGGGGGACCGGCCGACGACACGAATGCCAATATGAACGTAGGTGCCGCGTGGGTATACACACGGTCGGGTGCGACGTGGGCTGAGCAACAGAAGATCTTCCCAAACGAAGAAGTGGCCGGCGGCATCTACCAGTTCGGCTCAAGCGTCGCGCTGTCCGCGGACGGGAATACCGCGCTGATCGGTGCGCCGGGTAACACGTTCGGGGCGGCGTTGGTGTTCACGCGGTCGGGCACGACCTGGGACCAGCAGCGTGAGATCGTCCCTTCCGACGAGTCCGGGGTCAACGCCTATGGGCCACCCAATTTCGGTGCGAGTGTTGCCTTGTCCTCGGAAGGGAACACGGCGCTGATTGGCGACCCCAATGACGGCAACACTATGGGCGCGGCATGGGTATACACACGTTCGGGCACGACTTGGTCAGAGCAGCAGAAAATCGTTCCCACCGACGAGACACCCAACTACTCACAGTCCGACAAGAGCGAGTTCGGGTGCAGCGTGTCGCTGTCAGCGGAAGGAAGCACAGCGCTGATCGGAGGACCCGAAGACGGCCGCGTGGGTGCCGCGTGGGTGTACACGTCCTCAGGAGCGTCATGGTCTGAGCAGCAAAAGATCCTCCCAACCGAAGCAGTGATTGACACCGTCTCCGGGTTCGGTTCCAGGGTGGCGCTCTCAGCTGACGGGACCGCGGCTCTCGTCAGTGGCGAGGAAGGCCAAGAAGGAGTTGCGTGGGCTTACAGCGTCTCGGGCTCGATTTGGAGCGAGCAGCAAAAGCTCGCTTCGGCCGAGAAAGCCCTGGCGCTCTCAGAAGACGGCAGTACCGCCCTGGTCGGCGGTCCCGCCAAAGGAGAAACGGGGACCGTATGGGCGTTTACTCGATCGGGCACAGCTTGGAACGAACAGCAGAAGATCATCCCGGCCGACGAGGCTATTGCGAGCCGTCTCGGCTACAGCGTCGCGTTGTCATCGGACGGTAATACCGCCCTGGTCGGCGGTCCTAACGACGCCAGTGGCACGGGTGCGGCATGGGTGTTCACACGCACCTCGGGCGGCAGCTGGGAGGAGCAGCAGAAGCTCACCCCAGCCAACGGTAGCGACTTCGGCTCCAGCGTGGCGCTCTCAGCAGATGGAAACACGGCGTTGATCGGCGGCCCTGAAAGCTACGGCGGGGAAGGCGCGGCATGGGTGTTCACACGCTCCGGGAACACCTGGACCGAACAGCAGAAGATCGTGCCAACTGACGAGACGAGCTTCGCACGTAGAAGCGAATTCGGCAAGAGCATCGCACTCTCGGCGGATGGGAATACCGCGCTGATCGGCGGACCCAATGACGGCAACACCACTAGCATCAACCGTGTTGGAGCAGCGTGGGTATACGCGCGCTCAGGCACAACCTGGACGGAGCAACAGAAGATCGTTCCAACCGATGAGTCCGATGAATACGGTACGCTCGACAGTCAGTTCGGCTTCAGTGTTGCATTGTCGGCTGATGGCGACAATGCGCTGATCGGCGGCCCGAGTGGTAGCTGCGCAGGAAACGCTTGGGTCTACACACGCTCCGGTACTAGCTGGACCGAGCAGCAGAAGATCGTGCCAAGCGACGAGGACTCCCGCTCGCCGTACTGCGGAGAATTCGGGGATAGCGTCGCGCTCTCGGCTAATGGCAACACCGCCTTGATGGGTGATCGCCAGGACGGCAGTACCCGTAGGTCAGGCGCTGCCTGGGTCTACACGCGCTCAGCGGCTACCTGGACCGAGCAGCAGAAGATCGCGCCAAGCGACGAGACGGAAAGTGAGGGCGAATTCGGCTTTAGTGTCACGTTGTCAGCAAACGGGGATGCGGCGCTGATCGGCGGTCCCTACCATGCCGGTCCCGTTGCAGGCGCAGCATGGCTGTTTTCGTTCACAGGTGCTACCTGGACCGAGCAGCAGAAGATCGTGCCGAGTGACGAGACCGGCAACAGCGAGTTCGGCGCCAGCGTCGCGCTGTCCAACAGCGGTGGCACTGCACTCGTCGGCGGCCCAGCCGACAACGAAACTGTGGGTGCCGCGTGGGCATTCGGCGCGCCAGCGATCTCCAGCCCGATGAACCTGAGCTTTGGATCACAGACCATCGGACAACCCGGACCTGTGCTCTGGCTTCAAGTCACCAGCGCCGGGCAGCAGCCGCTCACGTTCACGGGGCCAGCACAGATCAGCGGCACAGACTCCGGAGACTTCGCGATCCCGACCGGCGATGATCTCTGCGACGACACGACCCTCGACACGGACGAATCCTGCTGGATAGGCGTCCAGTTCGACCCGGGCGCCCCTGGGGCGCGCAGCGCAGCGCTCGAATTCGGCACCAACAATGGTGTGGGTGCAGGACCCGTAGACCTGACAGGAGCCGGAGTGGAAGCGGACTCGGGGCCCGCGGGCGCCAGCGGAACAAGCGGCACGCAAGGTCCCACCGGCACCACCGGCCCGCAAGGACCGTCCGGTTCGACCGGGCCAGCCGGTCCCGCTGGGAAGAACGGCGAGGTCGAGCTGGTCACCTGCAAATCGGTCACAACAGGTACGGGCAAGAACAAGAAAACCATCCAGAAGTGCACGATCGAGCTGACGAGCGCCCCGGTCACGATCACAACCACAGGCGCGTCCATCGCAGCGGTGCTCTCCCGCGGTAAGGTCGTATACGCCGTCGGGTCAGCCACTGTCTCGGGCAAGCACACCAAGCTGCTGCTGACGCTGCACCGCAGCATCGTCAAGGGCAACTACACGCTGACGCTAGCGAGGGGAGGCAAGCGACAACACGAGACGATCACGATCGAGCGCGTGTGAGGTCGCATACCTCGATCAGGCTTGGCGCGCGTCAGAGCGCCAAAGGGTCATCGGTGTGAAGCTCGTGTGCGGAGCGGAGGCGCGACAACTCACGGCGTCCGTGACGACTCCCACACGACATCCACGTAACGCCGCCGCGGCGAAGTCACGCAGCCTGCAAATGTGCCTTACCCGGCCCAGCGGCCATTGGGCTTAGCGTCCAGCACTCTCGCGATGAACTGACCGCGTGACTGACTGGGCGCGGTAAATGCCTCCCAAACGCTCGCTGGGCATGCGGAATAGCACCACTCCACGCCCTCTGGGAACCGCACAAGGATCATCTCCTGCTCGGGCAAGTAAGCCTCAGCCACGATACGTTCGGAGCCCACCACCGGCTGCCAGTCAATTATCACGGGACATCATAGGCTCCTCGCCAGGCGGCAACAGCCGGCGCTAGGTTGGGCACTGTTGCCTCCACTCGCCACGATGCGAGGGTCGGATCTTCAGCCAAGGGCATGGGATCGGGCAGGTCAACGAGCACACGCGCAGGAAGAACGACTGACTCTCCAGTAATGACTGCCTCGCCTGTCCGTAGCGACGGAAGAATGTCCGCTAGCCCGGCAACGGTATCGGGCAGTGCAGTCAAGTCGGTTGTTGTGGTGTAACGGCAGCTCGTCGGTGAGGGGCTCGCTGCTCAGGCGGCGTTGAGCTTGGCCACCTCCTGCTGGTTTTCGTTGTTGTGGGTGGGGGTGTCCTCGTCGTTCGCTGCGTCGAGTTGGTTCATGCTCTCGGCGGAGAGGTAGCGTCGGCAGACGAGCCACTCGTCGTTCTGCTCGATCAACAGCGCGCCGGCGAGACGGATCACGGACTGGTCGTTGGGGAAGATCCCGACGACGTCAGAGCGTCTGCCGATCTCGCGGTTGACTCGCTCCAAGGGGTTCGTGGAGCGCAGCTTTGGCCAGTGAGCGGCGGGGAACGCGTAGAACGCCAGGAGGTCTTCCTCGGCGTCTTCGAGGAGCCGGCAGACCTTCGGGACCGTCGGGTCGAGTCGTTCGATGACCTGCCCGAGACGTTCGCGTGCTTGCTCGCCGTCCTCGGCCTGGAAGAGCTCCCGCAAAGCGGCGGAGACGAGTCCTCTCTGCGAGGGCCGGCAGTGCTGGTGCATGTTGCGCACGAAGTGAACGGTGCAGCGCTGCCAGGGGCAGGCGAGGACCCGCTCGATCGCGTGCTTGAGACCTTCGTGCTGGTCAGAGACCGCGAGCCGGACGCCCTGCAGGCCACGCGCTCTGAGGGAGCGCAGGAACTCGACCCAGAACGCCTCGGACTCGACCTCGCCGATGTCCAGGCCGATCACCTCGCGCACTCCGGAGTCGTGGACCGCATAGGCGATCACGAGCGCCTTCGAGCGGACGTGCCCGCCGGAGCGAGACTGTCAGATATTGTGTGTGTGAGGTTGGGTTTGGTTGGTTGTGGTTAGTAGGGGATTCGGTCTCCGAAGTGGATCTTTAGGGCTCGTAGTGCTGAGGGCCAGCGCATCACTTTGACCCATTTCGTCTCGGCTCGCATCAGGGCGAGGTAGATGAGCTTCGTTGCTGCTTGCTCGTCGGGGAAGTGTCCGCGGGTCTTGATCGCTTTGCGGACCTGGCGGTTCAGGCCCTCGATCGCGTTCGTGGTGTAGACCACGCGGCGTAGATCGGCCGGTAGGGAGAGGAACGGTGTGACGTGCTCCCACCGGTCGCGCCAGGCTTGGGCGACCATCGGGTAGCGCTCGCCCCACTTCTCGTCGAAGAGCTCGAGCTGTCGGGTGGCCTCTTCGACGTTCGGGGCGCTGTAGACGCGGCGCAGGTCCGGCATCAGGCGCTTGCGGTCGGCGTAGCTGACATAGCGCATCGACGCCCGGATCATGTGCACGATGCATGTTTGAACCCAGGCTTGTGGGAACACCGCGGCGATCGCCTCGGGGAACCCGGCCAGGCCGTCGACGCAGGCGATCAGGACATCACCGACGCCGCGCTGATGCAGGTCGTTCAGCACCGCGAGCCAGAACTTCGCGCCCTCGGTGTCCTGCCACCACAGGCCGAGGATCTCCCGGTCGCCCTCGAGGGTGACACCGACCGCGAGATAGCAAGCACGGGTCTTCACCGAGCGGTCCTCGGTCATCTTCACCATCAGCGCGTCGAAGTAGACGATCGGGTAGAGCGTCTCCAGTGGCCTTGAGCGCCACGCCGCGATGTCCTGAAGGACGGCGTCGGTGACGCGGCTGATCGTGTCACGGCCGATCTCGGTGCCATAGAGCGTCTGCAGGTGCTCTGAGATATCCCGCACCGACATGCCGCCTGCGTAGAGGGAGAGGATCTTCTCGTCCAGCCCAGCCAGTCGGGTCTGGCGCTTACCGACGAGCTTCGGCTGGAACGTGCCCTGACGGTCGCGGGGGGTGTTCACCGCCACCGGGCCCAGGTCGGTAGCGACCGTCTTCCCGATCGACCCGTTGCGGTGGTTACCCGCGCCGCCGGGCGGCGCCTGTCCCGGCGGGTAACCCAAATGGTCACTCAGCTCGCCCGCCAACGCAGCGTCGATCACACGGCCCGCCAGCTGCGTCAGAAGGCCGCCCTGGCCGGTGATCTCCTCCGGGTCAAGGCCCTTCAGGGCGTCCTGCAGCGCGTCCGCCGGCAACAGGCCAGCCAGACGGTCCTGGAGCGCCTCGGCGCCCTCGTGAGCCTCTTGGGGGCGGCTGCGCCGCCCACTGGGCTTCTCGGTCATCTCCTGCATGATGATGGGGTCCTTTCCAGGCTGCACCCGGGCCAGAATCGCCGCTACGCCTACGGCTACGCGTCAATCCCGGCCCGGAACACAAGCCAAGTCGGTTATCCCAACCACACACACTTCATCGGACAGACCCGCCGGAGCGGACCTTCACGTGCTTCGCGTCCAGCCACAGATAGGGGTAGGCGCCTTCAAGCGGGCGCTCCCGGAACACGGTGACCTGCTCGTCGAGGGTCCTGCAGAGCGCGGAGACGCGGTCCTTGCTCATCCCGGCGATCCCCAGCTGCTCGACGAGGCGGTCGACCTTGCGGGTCGAGACACCGTTGACATACGCCTCCAGCACGACCGCGACGATCGCCTGCTCAGAACGCCGGCGCGGCTCGAGGAAACTCGGGAAATACGCCGGGCCTTGGCGCTTCTTCGGGATCAACAGCTCGATCTCCCCGACCCGCGTCTCCCACCCCCTCGGCCGGTAGCCGTTGCGGTGCGTCAACCGCTCGCTCGAGACCTGCCCCAGCTCAGCGCCGACCTCAGCGGAGACCTCAGCCTCCATCAGCTCACGAGCGACCAGCGCGACAGCGTCCCGCACGAAATCACCGTGCTCACCCGCCATAACCTTGGCAACGACATCAGCAGTAGTCATCCTCTGCACTTCGGCCATCGTGGTGTCTCCTTCTCATCGATTCCTGGAAGAACCGACGAGTCTGGACGCCGCGGTGGCCGGAACCATCTCCAGCTCAACCGCCGCCCGCTACACCACTTCTACCGACACGACCGGCAGTGCGGCACGGATCCTTGCTTGATCGGCAGAGTTCGAGAGCCGCAGGGCAATTAGGCTTCCGCACTGGGCCAGAGCGGTATCGGGCAACTCAGAGGGACGCTGCGTAATCAGCAGTAGGCCCACGCCGTACTTACGTCCCTCGCGTGCAATCCGATTTGCGGCGCCAGCCGCCATTGCCGCTGCATCCCCGCCGAGATAGCGGTGGGCCTCCTCCAGAGCGACGAGTACCGGTCGCGGGCGGCCAATGCCCACGCCGTCACGCGGGGTACGGACGACTGCCTCAAAAATGAGATTCAGGACGACGCCGATAGCTAGCTCGCTGGCGCGAGCAGGAACGCCGCTGAAATCGAGCACCGAGACCGGCTTGATGCCTCCCAGCCATGCCGCCATGACATCGATGAGAGGGTCGGGTCCCTCAGTGTCTGCCGTGGGCTCCTGGAAGAACTGCAGGCGGGGGTCAAGCAAGCCGAGTCGGAGCAGCTCGGGCAAGCTGCCGTGAGTACCGTGCATCGGTCCCTTAAACGGTGCGGCACCGCCCTGCCCATATGCGGCAAAGCGTGCAGGTGCGAGCGTTGTAGGATCGCCGTGGGTCTCCTCACAGGCCGTATCGGGCTGCTTGGGTTCCATGCGCGTTTCGTTGTTCTCGTAGTCGAGTTGATGCCAGATCGGGCGAAGCTCGAACGGGACAGGTGTATCTGCGGTGACGGCCGTCGGATCAAGCTGCAACCAGTTTGCGCTAGTAACAAAATCCCGTCGCGCTTGTGCAACCAGCTCCTCGAAGCGACTCCGGGTAGTCGGTCCACCTCGCGCACCGGCGAAGACGTCAAGGATGTCGACTGCGGGGAGAGCCCAGTATGGGACTCGGAGACGACGTGCGTCGTCGGCCGATAGCACAGACAGCACCGAAGCCTCCTGGCCCAGAGCATTCGGATACTCGCCGTGTGGGTCGATTACTACGATGTTCGCGGCGGGCCACCCGCCGCGCGCAAAGCGCTGGAGAATGCTCGCGACTGCGCTTGTCTTGCCTGCTCCCGTCGATCCAACGATCGCTGCGTGACGGATAACAAACCGTCCCGCATGCAAGCACAGTGGAACGTCCTCGGCTGCGGCAAGTCGCCCCAGCCGTAGGTGATCGTCCCCGTGCGGCGGGAAGACGGCTTGCAGATCCTCTGCGGTCGCGAAGTGCACAGGATCATCAAGGCCGGGGTAGGAGCCGACGCCCCGTTGAAATCGATGGGTCGCTCGCTCGATCTCCCCGAGGAGTTGCACCTGCAGCCAGCGCTCGCCGGTTTGAATCACGTCCGCCGGAGTCTGTGCGCCCGCTAGCTCAGAAATACCGAGCAGCGAGACCTGGCCCAGAAGGTCCACCAAGCCCTGTGGGAACCGTACGAGTGATCCGATTTGGCCAACTGGCTGTAGTCGCCCGCGAAAGATCGGCGCGACGCCAGCCAGATCGGTGTCCAGTGCGACGGTGATTTGAGCGCCGAGAACATGGCGCACCGCTCCGATTCGCGTCGGCTCTCTATCAGGCATCCGCCCGCCCCGGCGGCGGCCGCGAGCAGTTCAGCCAAGCGCACCTGTAGCTCTCCTTGGGGAGGAGAGCTACGGGCCAAGAATGTAGCGAGTCGGCCGAAGTCCCCGAGCCCAAAGGCGTCGTCGGCCCACAGGTCTCCAGGAGCATCGGTTGGTGTGCTCCACTCGGCGCGCACTCCTCCGAGGATCGCGTCCTTGCCGGCAAGCTTGGAGGTTCGGAGTCGAGATCGCCTTCTCGGCGAGGGTGGTGGGGATCTCGCCGTGACAGAACACGGTGAACTCGGATCGCTGCCGGCGCTGGGCAGCATCGAAGATCATCTCGTTAAGGTGTTGATCACCAAACGAATAGCCGGAGATGATCATCAGCGTCTCCGGGTGCTGCATCGCACGCCGAAAGCGATCCTGTAGCACCACGAACGGAACTCGCCGCGACTCGTCGTACTTGGTATCGGACGGATAGATCGCAGCTGGGTGCTCGTTGGCTACCGGCGTTCCCAAGCGGACAACTTCGGTCTCCTCCCATGCCCAGTGGACTGAGCCATGCAACTTCCACAGGCGCACGATAAAAGCAGGCAGACTACCTGGTGCATTCGCCTCGGCCTCAACGATCTCGGTTCGAAACCGGGCACGAAGCGCTCCTGAGAAGCCGTCGAAGTACGGGACGCCCAGCGCCTCCAGCGCAGTCTCCAAGAGGAGGTCATAGTTAACGCTGAACAACTCAAGGGGAAGCAGATAATCGGCACGCGCTGCCCATGCTGCGAACTTGAGCATCGGCTCAATTTCGACATCCTGGAGGTCGAGGGACGAGACTATGCAGCGACATACCGCATGGTCGAGCTTCGTGGCTTTCTCGCTCGTCAGGCCATCGACCTTTCCATCGCTTCCATCGAGAAGGGCAGCTATTCGTCGCAAGCGACTGAGCGCTTGCTCCAGATTCCGATTGTCCAACTGCTTCTCGAACGCCGCCTGTTGCTCGGAACCCAGCGATTCAAGCACCTTCACCTGAAGTGTCGATACGTCTGGTAGTCCACAAGCGCGTGCCGCGCCCGCGCCGAGAAACGCGCACACATGCCTTGAGCGCGTCGCGAGCTTCGCGCTCAAGGCATTTGCGAACGATGCAACGTCGTGCGAAGGCACGTTGAGCACACTACGGCATAGCGAGTATCGGCACCCGTGACGATTCGAGCTATGCGACTCCTAGCCGAAGCGTGCCAGTTCGTCAGTCAGCCTGCCAGCGCCAGTGCCAGATCAGCTGCCGGTACGCGACTGGGAATCGTCAGCTTGATCTCGCCGTCACGGTCGACGAGCCACTTGGCGTTCACGATCGTGATGGCGATGACCGCGCCCGTCTCGTCGTAACGGACGTTATGCCCCTCCGGCGTGCCGAACGACTCGGCTGGCATCCGGGGCTCGCCGACGCTCAGGTAGAGCACGTCCGCATCCGCGTCGTACTCGACGTTATCGAACGAGAGGGTTCCGATTGTGATCGTCATCGTGGCGCGCCTTCCGGGTCGTTGTCCTGCCCGAAGGCGGTGACGAAGCGGTCGGCGTCTCCTGCAAACTCTACAACCACTCGTATCCACCGGGTTGGGAAGGGCGCTCGGCACCGCAGCCAGTAGCGCTCGCGGCCCGGATGCGGGTCGGGCTCCTGAAAGTCCGGCTGACGGATCGCCGCAAGCAGCGTGTCCTGTCGCCCGGACATCTCGACGTGGCGCTGGATGTAGCGCCAGCGCTCCGCGGTCAGCTCAACGCTGCGGCCTTGCGGCGAGACGGCGCTTGCGATCACGGGGCTCTCGTCCACCACGGGAGCGTGCCATTCTCGCCGGTCGCATTGCTGCGGCGGCTCGGCGATCGCGCAACGACACGGAGGGCGGTCGGGGTGGACAGCGTGCCCGGCCGGGCCGTCTCGGCTTGCGCCCGTCCCTCAAAGCGGTTCCGCGTAGTTGACGAGTTGTCCGGCTGTGACGTCGAGCGCGTCAGCCAGCGCGATCATCTCGTCAAAGTGGGGATCGACTTCCCCGGCTTCGATGCGGCCGATACGCCGCGAGGACATTTTGCGACCTCTCGGCAGTCTGCTCGAATGGGATAGGGCGTCTACGCTCATCCCGCGTTGCTCGCGCAACTCGCGGACTGCTTGCCCGAACGCCGCCAGCTCCTGGTCGGGGGCTTCTGTCAGTGCTCATTCTTCGGTGTCCTTTCATTCCGGGGGTGGTTATGCGCCCGGCCGGTCCAGTGCGGCTGTCCGAAAGTCCGGCGCCAGGCTGTAGCCGACGCCCCAGGCCGAGCACACCCAGCCCTCGGCGCCGGCGCGAGCGAGCTTGCGTCGCAGACGGCAGGCGTGCGAGTCCACGGTGCGCGTCGCGCCCGTGGCGCGATATCCCCAGACCTCGCGTAGTAGCTCTTGCTTTTCGTGGACTCGCAGCGGGTCACGCGCGAGCAGCGCGAACTCACGCGGGCGAAGCTCGACACCCACTCCGGCGAAGGTGGTGGTGCGCGCCGCCGTGTCGATCTCGAGCGGGCCGCACACGATCACTGGAGGACCGTCGATCAGGCTGTGGCGGCGCAGCAGCGCGCGCACTCGCGCAAGCAGCTCGGCGTAGCCAAGCGGGCTACGGGCCACGTCGTCGGCGCCCGCGCTAAACGCGCGCAGCACCGCTGTGGTCGTCTCGCGGCTCGCGCTCATCCACAGGACGCGGACACCGGCTGCGCCGGGCACGAGCTCGCCCGCTCGTAGCGCCCGCAGCACGTCGAGGCCACGCTGCGGCGCGTTGCCGAAGATAACCAGGTCGACCTCACCGGGTTTGCAGCGCTCCCTCAGCGTGCCGGGGTGGCTGGCGCAATGGACGCGGTAGCCGTCGAGTTCAAGCTCGCCGGCCAGCGCAGCGTTTGCTCGCTGCTCGCCGTACACGAGCAACACGCCGGGGCACCGGCTCGCAGAACCGGCCGAACGCAGGGACTCGTGGGCATCGTGGGCCAACTGCTTCCTTCCCGCACCGAGGAAGGGCTCGCCCGCGAGCACGTTGAGCGACCGATCCGTAGTGAGCAACTACGGTTCTCAGTGGCATCGAAGGCGAGCCCTTCGGTGCTAAGGCCGGGCGGGTCGCGCCAACGACTCGTCCGGCCACTCGGTTGTCTGGACTGCGCGCCAGAGCAGAGCAGAACTCGTGCCTGATCTCAAGGGACCGCCGCTGATATCGTTCGCCGTGCGGGACGGTGGGCCGGGAACGGCGCGCTAGAGCCGAATCTCAATCGGCGAGCGCGAGGCAACAATCGTGGGTTTGACCCCGGTCGCTCCCGCAACCTCGGTGGGCAGGACGAGCAGGACCGCGGGGTTTGTGCTGATGACAACATCGTTCAGGACCCGGGGCTCGTGGGAGCCCGACGTGCGGCTCACCGCGGCCGTGCCAACTGGGGATGGCGTCGGCGTCAATGGGGAGCGGTTCGACGCCGCTGCGGCGAGTCTCAGACGAGTGCGGGTTCAGCCCCAGTGCTCTGGCGTGCTCGGTCGATCAGGGGTCGATCTCGACAGTGAGGTCGTGATCGCTGTCGACGTCGAGGCCGAGTGCCCGTGCGCTGCGATCGAGCGCCTCGCGGCCGCGCCGCCAGTCGCGCTGCTGCTCGCGTGGCTCGGGCTCTGGGCCGAGTGGGTGCTGGGGGTCACTGACGTCGTATTGAAGGCGGTAGCGCGCCGCTTGGCGAACCGCCTGCTCCCAGTTCTTGCCTAGTGTCCTGATGCATTAATTCGGGTGCAGTAGTGGCTGATGGATTCGAGGATTTGGTCGGCGGTCTTGGTCCAGACGTAGGGGCGTGGGTCGTTGTTCCAGTCGTTGATCCAGGAGCGAATGTCTGTGTTGAGTTCGCGCACGGAGCGGTGTGTGCCGGGTCGTAGCTTCTTGTTGGTGAGCTCGGCGAACCATCGCTCGACGAGATTCAGCCAGCTGCTACTCGTCGGGGTGAAGTGCAGCACGAACCGCGGGTGCGCGAGCAGCCATTTCCGGACAGCTGGCGTCTTGTGAGTCGAGCTGTTGTCGAGGATCACGTGAACCTCGAGTTCGGCGGGGACCTCACGGTCGAGGGTCTGAAGGAACTTCTTGAACTCGATCGCGCGGTGGCGGGCATGCAGCGACCCGATCACCTGGCCGGTCGTGATGTCCAGCGCCGCGTAGAGGCTCGAGGTGCCGGCGCGTTTATAGTCGTGGGTAGCGCGCTCGGGGGTACCAGGCAGCATCGGCAAGATCGGCGCGGTCCTGTCCAGCGCTTGGATCTGGGACTTCTCGTCAACGCACAGCACAACGGCGCGCTCCGGCGGGTTCAGGTAGAGCCAGACGACATCGCGGACCTTCGCCACGAACTGTGGATCCTTGGAGAGCTTCCACGTCTCCTGAGGGTGGGGCTGCAGCCCGAACGCCTGCCAGATCCGCAGCACCGCTGACTGCGTGAGCCCGACCTCTCTGGCCAGCGACCGGGTCGACCAGTGCGTCGCGTCCTTCGGCGTGCTCTCCAGCGTCTTGACGATCACTTCCTCGACCTGCTCATCGGTGATCGTCCTCGGTTTACCGGGGCGCGGCTCATCTATGAGCCCATCAAGGCAATACTCAGCGAAACGAGCGCGCCACTTGCGCACCATCGGCCGGTGGACCCCGAGCCGCGCCGCGATCTCGGTGTTATTCAGCCCCTGGGACGCCAGCAACACGACCCGTGAGCGCTGCGCGAGCGCCTGCGCACTCGACCTTCGACGCGCCCACGACTCCAGCTAGGCGCGCTCCTCCTCAGACAACTCAATGGAAACAGCAACAGAGATAGGCATACATTCTGCCTACCCCACTAACACCGCATTAATGCATCAGGACACTAGAGCTTCACGGCAACTCCGGCTAGGAGGCTCGCCACGGTGCCTGCCCGCCGCCCCGACGCCGCGTCCCGTGACCGGGTTGAGGACGCTGTACGGCCCGGCTGTTTCTGTCCTCGGCACGGCGGAGATTGCTCACAGCCTACTATCCGCACATTGTTCATTCTGCGGAACTTTGCTGCCCCGCCAGAGACTCTATTTCCCATTGCGCTGACCGAGTCAAGTTGTTAGACCGTGGCTCCCAATGAAAAGGAGCAGATAGACGATGCATGTGGAGTCCTTTTACGGTGGCGATGTCCTGGCGCTGGTCTTCCCGGCGGCTGCATCTCTGGTGCCTGGTCGCGTTCGATTATCGCGATGCTAGTCAAAAACACCGGTTGCGGCGCTGGTAGTCGACACTAGGCTTCGTAGTGCTGTCTGAGGGTCTTCGTCGTCTTGATGCTCCGTGATGCTAAGGAGCAGATAGCGAAGATGAAACGATTGAGATTGATAGGGGTTTCACTGTTGGCGGTGTTGGCTTTGGGTGCGATGGTGGCGTCTTCGGCGGAGGCTATTTCGCCCGCGCCGTTCTTTTCCATCGGTGGTGCACGGCTCACGGCAGGCAAAACACACGGGATCACGTCTCACGCAGTCCATCCATTCGTGCTGACCACCCCCGAATTTGGAAGCGAGATTGAATGCTCGAAACTGGCGGTTACAAATGCTGCGATCGAAGGCTCGGCTGAAGGTAGCCCTGGTAAAGACCATGAGGTCACCGATTTCACGGGGTGCGCGTTGACTGAAGGTAACGGCGCACCGAACTGCGAACTCGAACACGAAGCGATCACAACGAATCCGTTGACGTCTGAGCAGGTGGAGAATGTGTCGGGTGGCGGTGGTGGTAAACAGCTGCTGGAAGAGTTCTTCCCGTCCAGCGGCGCTGCCTTCGTGATACTGCATTTCACCGGTACCAAATGCACGACGAAAGAAACTGCGGTGTCGGGCCAGGTCGTCGGCGAATCCACGACCGATGAAGCGACTGAAAAAACAATCGAATTAGGCCAGACCGCGAAAGAAGCTACTTCGTGGAACCTCAAATTCCCCACGACCGTAATCAAAGAAGTTTGGTTAATCACGGCTGGTGTAGGGAAAATCGCGAAAACGAAACAGCTTGCTTTCGGTGATCCGTCGATCCAGACGGGTACGGCGTTAATCTTACTAGCAAGCTCGACAGGTGTGGACGAAAATATACTGTGGAGTCCGTTACCGTAATTTAGTGTTGTTTGTTGTGTGAGGTGCGTGGGGTCTGGGCTGTGTGCTTGGGCCCCACGCCCTAACTGATTTGATGTTGCTGTGGGCGAAACGGGAGAGGGGTAAGGGTCATGAGGAGCGGGACGCGGGGCTGGTTGATGAGGTGCCTGCCGGTGATGAGGTGCCTGCCGGCGGGGATAGTGGTGGTTGGCGTCTCGTTGTGTTGTTTGGTGTTTGCGGGTGGTGCGTTGGCGTTGGGGGATGCTACGACCGCATCGGGGGAAGGTTGTCCGAATGAAGCGTCGTCGGGGTTTAGGGCGTTTATGCCTGAATGTCGTGGGTATGAGCAGGTGACGCCGGTGTTCAAGGACGCTGCCGAACTGGAGCCTCTTGATCTCGCTGAAAGTGGGTCGAGTGTGCTTGCGGAAACGTTGGGTGCGTTTGCGGGCATTGAAAGCGACTCGGAAACGCATGGCGGTGTGTATGAGCTGTCGCGTTCGGCGTCGGGTTGGGTCGTGTCGGCTGTCTCTCCGCCGGCGTCGGGGTTCCCGGCCCAGAGATTGGTTGCGGCGAGTCCGGAACTCGCGTCAACGTTGTGGGAGGCTCGTGCTCCGTCGGAATCGATCGAGGCTGAGAATCTCTACATCCGTGAAGCGGACGGGGCGATGGTCAAAGTTGGCGCGATGCTTCCCCCGTCGGCGGTCGCCGGGGCGGCGAGTGGCGAATTCCAGGGGTTTCTCTCTGAGGCGTTCGTCCATTATCGTGACGCGTCGGCTGATCTCTCGCACGTTCTCTTTAGCATCGAAGGACCTCATCAGCTTGGGTTGGCGTGGCCTGGTGACACGACGGTGGGTAAACAGTCGCTGTATGAGTATTCGGGCACGAATAGGGCCCGACCGGAACTCGTGGGTGTCAACAATGAAGGGCGTTTGATTAGTCCGTGTGCGACGTATCTCGGCTCTGATGAAGCTCACGAGCTGTATAACGCGGTGTCTGCGGATGGGTCGCGTGTGTTCTTCACGGCGGAACCAGCGAGTGAATGTGGTGCGTCGGAAGGTCCGGAAGTGCCTGAATTGTATGCACGTGTCGATGGTTTGGAAACGGTCGCGATTTCAGAGCCGACAGCACAGCAGTGTGCGGAATGTCAGACTGGTGTGAAGGAAGCGGCGGAGTTTGCGGGTGCGTCGCAGGATGGCTCGAAGGTGTTCTTTTTGAGTTCGCAGGAATTGTTGCCGGGCGCCTCGGGGATGAACCTGTATGAGTATGATTTTGAAGCGCCGGAGGGTGAGCATGTGAGCCTTGTGTCGGGTGGTTCGGTGGGTGGTGAAGTGCAGGGGGTGGCGCGGGTATCTGAGGACGGCTCGCACGTGTACTTCGTCTCGACGGGGCGTTTGGGTAAAGGCCCGAGGGGCGGCAAGGAAGGTCCGTGTATAGCGGAACTCGGGTCCGCCGAAGAGGCTGAAGAAATAGCGGCGGAAGAAGAGGAAGTCAAAGCCGAACCGGTGACGACAGGTTCTAGGTGTCGGCCGAAAGAAGGCGAAGACAATCTCTACGTGTCGGAGCGTGACGCCGAACACCCTGCCGGGAAGGTGTCGTTCGTAGCAACCTTGAAGCCGAGCGACAAATCAGTCGACTGGAATGCACGAGACCTGCGGAGGGTGCAGGCGACGCCTGACGGGCGGTTCTTGGTGTTCCCGAGTGGCGCGGATTTGACAGCGGGCGACACGAGCAGCGAACAGCAGATCTTCGAGTATGACTCCGTGACAGGCGAATTGGTGCGTGTGTCGCGGGGTAGTGACGGGGATGAGCCGGCGGGCACGGAAAGCGCTAACGCGCATGCGGGTGAAATCTCTGATATTCAAGGCTACTCGGCTCAGACGGGGCCTGGTCAGCCGGCGACGGATGTGGTGGTGTCTAATGATGGGTCGCTGGTGGTGTTTGCGGATTCGGGGGTGTTGACGGGTGTGGCGGGTGAGGAATTCGGTAGTGCGTATGAGTACAGGAGTTCGGTGGGGAGTGGTGGGTCGATTGGTGATGGGGATGTGTATCTGATCTCGGATGGTGAAGGTGTGGCAGGCAAGGGCGCGACGAGTGTCGAAGGTTTGGATGCCTCTGGTGGGGATGTGTTTTTTGTGACGGCCGGGCGGCTGACGGGTTCGGATTCGGATGAGCAGTTTGACACGTATGATGCTCGGGTGGATGGTGGGTTTCTTGCTGCGGATCCGCCTGTTGAATGTGTGGCGGAAGCGTGTGGGGGGTCGTTGTATGCGGAACCGTCGTTCACTGTGCCTGAGGGCACATCGATGTCGGGGGCTGGGTCGGGTGTGCCTGTGGTGACGTCGGCGCCTGCGTCTTCTACGCCTGCGGTGGGTGTGAAGCCGGGGCCGGTGGTGTTGAGTCGGGCGCAGCATCTCGCGAGGGCTCTGCGTGCGTGTGTGCGTGTGCGGAAGGGTAGGCGGGCGGCGTGTGAGGCGGCGGCGTTGAGGCGTTATGGGCCGCATCGAAAAGCCAAGAGGACCGGGGGGGCTGGGAAATGATTCGGCTGAAGATGTGGATCAGGATTGAGGTGCGTGCTGGTGGTGTGAGCCCTCTCGCGTTGCTGGTGGCTGGGGTCGTGATTGGTGTTATCGGGTTGCTGGTGTTTGTGTTCACGGGCTCGGCGTCCGCGGAAGCGACGGGGGGTGCTGGGTGGTCTGTTCACGCGGTCGCTGAGCCGAGTAGCTTCCAGGCGAGCGATTTGGTGGCGTGTGAAGTGGAAAGTCAGTGTGATCGCTATCAGTTGTTGGTGTTGAATGATGGTGATGAAGCTTCTAGTGGGAAGATCACGTTGACGGATATTTTGCCGGCTGGGATCACGACTCAGGAAAGTCATGGGGTTAGCATCGTTAGTGGCGAAGGTGCTGGTGGGGGTGGCTGGGCTTGTAATGGTGGTGCGGGTCATTCCGTGGTGACGTGTGAACTGGAAGAAGTGGTCGCGCCGGGTCACTATGCGCCGTTTATCGATGTGACGGTGGCGCCGCCGGCGGAAGGGGCGTCCGGGGTGTTGACGAATAGTGTGCGGGTTGAAGGCGCGGGGCTCGCGACGGGCTCGGCGACTGAGCAGAACCCGATCGGCAAGCCAGCTGCGTTTGAACTAAACGAATTCTCGTTTGAACCGGGGATGGTGGGTGGGGGCTCTGTCTCGCAGGCCGGCGCGCATCCGTGGGAGCTGACGACGAGCTTTGGCGTCCCGTCGGCGGAGTCCCCGCCGAAAGGTGGGGAAGGAGGGGGACATTATTTTGAGCCTCCACGGAACTTCAAGAATGTCGCGGTTGAATTGCCACTGGGTCTTCTTGGTGACCCGTTGGCGACCGCGCGATGTGAAGAGTCCCAGCTGCGTGACGCGGAATGCCCCGCGGATAGCCAGGTAGGTGTGTTCGGGCTCTTGATTAGCCTTGGCGAATCGGAATTCCAGTACACAGGCGCGGTGCCGAGTGGGTGTTGTTCGGCGGTGTATAACATGGTTCCGGAGGCGGGGTACCCCGCGGAGTTCGGGTTTACCTATGCGCATAACATCCCGATCGTGATGTATGCGAACCTGGTGCATACGGGTACGGGGTATCGCGTGCGGGTGAATGTGCCGGGTGTCCCGGTCGCGGATGAAGCGCTGGAGTCGAACTTGACGTTCTTCGGCGAGCCGGGGAAGATCAACGGCAGCGGCTCAACGAAAGCGTTCTTGAGTAACCCCACGGATTGCTCGGCGGAATCGGAAGGCATCTCGAGCCATATCGTTGGTACTGCGAAGGGCTCGGTCGCGCGTATCGAACTTGAACCATGGGGCGAACCCGGGGACGTGGTATCTAGCGAACAGTCTGTGTATCCGCAGCTAACGGGCTGCGATCTACTGCGCTTCGAACCGTCTTTGTCGTTCGCGCCCTCAGCTAGCTCGGAAGGCGGTACGACGCAGGCCGATTCGCCGTCTGCGTTCACCTCGCAGCTGGAAGTGCAGCAGAGCACCGAATTCTCCCAGTTCGCCACACCCGCGTTGCGGGATGCGACGGTGAAGCTGCCCGAAGGCGTGACGATCAACCCACCCGCAGGGGAAGGGCTGGAGGGCTGTCAGGCCGAAGGCCCAGAAGGGATCAACATCGGCAGCGATGATGTCGGGCCGGGTGGCCGCGACGAAGGCGACCCCGAAGCCACAGAACTAGGCGAGGGCCACGCCGGGCCTGGCGGTAACAGCAGCCCCTATGACGATGGCTTCTACCACACCGCCCCGGGGCACTGCCCGGCGGCTTCCGCGATCGGGACCGCCGAAGTGTTCACGCCGCTTTTGGCGACGCGGTGTGGTGGGGAAGGCCAGCGGGCTTGTGAAGCGGGGGAATCGGCTGCGCCGCTTCAGGGGCAGGTGTTCGTCGCTACGCCTAAGTGTGGTGGCGCGGGGCAGCGTGAATGCACCGAAGCGTCCGCGACGAATGGCGAATTGTTCGGGATCTACCTCGAAGTCAAGGAAGTTGGTGGGTCGGGGTCGATCGTGAAGATCGCGGGGACGGAGTCAGCGAACCCGCAGACGGGGCAGCTAACGGCGTCGTTCACGGAAAGCCCGCAGTTCCCGTTCAGCAAGCTGATCTTGCATCTACGCGGCGGCAATAGGGCGCCGTTGGCGACGCCGCAGCTGTGCGGCTCGCTCGTGACGCCCTCGACGCTTACGTCGTGGGCGGGGCAGTCCGTCTCGAGCTCATCGCAGGCGTTCAGTGTCACGGGGTGCGCAGCGACGATGCCGTTTAGCCCGTCGTTTACCGCGTACACGCTCAACCCCGCGGCGGGCACATACAGCCCGTTCACGTTGACGTTCTCCCGCCAGGACGGCGAACAAGACCTCGCGGGGCTCACACAGACGATGCCCGAAGGGCTGCTGGGGATGATCTCCAAGGTCGCGCAGTGCGGCGAACCGCAGGCCGGCAAAGGCGAATGCCCCGCAGCCTCGAGGATCGGGTTGACCACCGACGCCGCTGGTGCGGGTGGCGAACCGCTTGTCCGTGAAGGTGAGGTGTATCTCACTGGGCCGTATAAGGGTGCGCCGTTTGGCCTGTCGATCGTGGTGCCCGCGAACGCTGGGCCGTTCCACCTCGGTAACGTGATCGTGCGTGCGGCGATCACGGTGAACTCCACGACGGGTGCGGCGACGGTCACGAGTGACCCGTTGCCGCAGTCGCGTGACGGGGTGCCGTTCCGGCTACGTACCGTCAACGTCAACATCGACCGCGAAGACTTCATCTTCAACCCGACGAACTGCTCCGCGAAGCAGGTCACCGCGACGATCACCGCTACCCAGGGCGCTACCGCGAACGTGTCCAGCCCATTCCAGGCAACAGGCTGTCAGGGCCTGCCGTTCAAACCGACGTTCACGGAGGTATCGCAGGCGAACACGAGTAAAGCGAGGGGTGCGAGCCTGACGGTCAACATCACCCAGCACCCAGGGGAAGCGAACATCGCGAAAACCGATGTCCAGCTACCGCTACAGCTGCCCTCCCGTTTGACGACGCTGCAGAAAGCGTGCCTGGAAGCGCAGTTCAACACGAACCCCGCGGGGTGCCCCGAAGGCTCAGACATCGGTACAGGGACCGCGGTCACGCCGGTCCTCGGCGCGAAGCTAACGGGCCCGGCGTATCTCGTGTCTCATGGTGGCGCGGCGTTCCCCGATGTCGAGTTCGTGCTGCAGGGCGAAGGCGTGAAGATCATCCTGGATGGCAAGACGGACATCAAAAAGGGCATCACGTACTCCAACTTCGAATCGGTGCCCGATGCCCCGATCAGCTCCTTCCAGGCGAGCTTCCCCGAGGGCCCCCACTCCGCACTAACAGCCTACGGCAGCGTCTGCGCACCCACAGACACAGTGTCCGTGTCAAAGCGAGAGACCAAGCGCGTGCACGGACACACCCGGCACCTCACCGTCAAAGTCAACAAGACCGTCCCGATATCGCTAGTGAGCCCCACCACGCTCGTTGGCCAGAACGGCGCGGTCGTCAAGCAGACGACGAAGATCACCGTCACTGGCTGCCCGAAAGCGAAACCCGCCGCGAAACCCACGGCCAAAAAGAAGAAAACCAAAAAGAAGAAGAAGTAGCCGGATAGCCGCAAGGGCCAGCCCCCACAGGGCCCCCCGGCCGTCGGCGGTTCGGCTAGCTGACACGAAGTGTCCCGATCGTCGCTACCCAGATCTTGCAGGGTGGCCTGCACAACCTGGAACCCGTCGGCAAAGAATTCATCGATGCTGCTAACGGCGAAACGTTCCCGAAAACCCCGCAGAAAGTCCCCGGTGGGCTTCTCGACGTCGTCAAGTGCAACGAAATCAAAGGCGAATTCTGGCTTGAAAAAGAACTCCGCAAACTCTGCGAAAAAATATTTGAAGGTCCCCTCACCGGCGTGAACGCGACGACCGAACTGGTCGGCCCGGTCAGCCTCAACGAGATCTACCTTGAGATCGGCGAGGGCCCAGCCCTAGTCCTGCCCGTCCGCGTGAAGCTAGAAAACCCGCTGCTGGGTAGCGAATGCTACATCGGCTCAAGCACAGAACCAATTGTTCTCGAACTGACCAGCGGTGTCTCTGGCAAACTCACTGGGTTCCCCGGGGAAATCAAAACCAAAGCAGAAGGCAAGATCCTCGAAATCGCGAAAAACAAGCTCGTCGAGGAAGGCTTCAAAGCACCAGGCGCAACAGGCTGTGGCTACGGGCTACTCGACGGCATCGTCGACTCGAAACTCGGGCTGCCCGCATCAACCGGCAACACCGCAGTCCTCAACAACACCATCGAGCAAGCCAACGCAGAATTCGTCGAGGAAAGCGAATAACCCAGCACACGCTAAACAACACACGCAACACCTAAACTAACCCTTGGGGCCCGCCACACGGCGGGCCCCAAGCAGTTAACACCCCGGCCCGACACATCCACCCGCCATCGTCCATCGCCCAGCACGCCTGTCTCCCACTACCCCAGCCACAAACTAAGCCGGTGAATCGCTCCGGGGATTGTGGTGGCCTGATGGCTTGAGAGGATTGGGCGATGGGAACAAGCAAGAGGTATCCAGTTGAGGTGCGTGAGCGGGCGGTGCGTCTGGTGTTCGAGCATCGAGGCGAGTATGAGACGGAATGGGCGGCGATCCGGTCGATCGCCGAGAAGTTCGGTGTCGGCCACGAGACGTTGCGCAAATGGGTGCGGCGGGCTGAGATCGATGATGGGCGCCGCCCGGGTCTCACAAGCGTCGAAGCGCAGCGGGTCAAGGAGCTCGAGCGGGAGGTCAAGGAGCTGCGCCGCGCGAACGAGATGGCGGTGTCAACCGGTGGGCGCAACGGATCCTGTGGGATGACCCAGGAACCGATACCGGAGGTTGTGGATGCGTGGGCACCTGAGCGACGAGCAGAAGCAGCTCGCTTTCAAACTACGAGCGAGTGGCTGGCGGCTGACGGATATCGCCAGAGAGATCGGGTGTTCGGCGCCTATGGTCGGGCTGAGGGTCTGTCCGATGAAGTGTGTGTGGTTGGGGTAACCGACTCGGCTTGTGTTCCGGGCCAGGGTCGACGCGAAGCCGTAGGCGTAGCGGCGATTCTGGCCCGGGCGCGGCCTGGAAAGGACCCCCATCATCATGCAGGAGATGACCGAGAAGCCCACTGGGCGGCGTGGCCGCCCCGGACAGGCTCACGAGGGCGCCGAGGCGCCCGAGGAGCTCCAGGACCGTCTGGCCGGCCTGTTGCCGGCGGACGCGCTTGCAGGACGCCCTGAAGGGCCTTGAGCCGGAGGAGATCACCGGCCAGGGCGGGCTGTTGACGCAGCTGGCGGGCCGTGTGATCGACGCGGCGCTTGGCGGGCGAGCTGAGCGACCATCTGGGCTACCCGCCCGGGCAGGCGCCGCCTGGCGGCGCCGGCAATATGCGCAACGGGTCGACCGGGAAGACGGTCGCGACCGACCTGGGCCCGGTGGCGGTGAACACCCCCCGCGATCGTCAGGGCACGTTCCAGCCGAAGCTGGTGGGCAAGCGCCAGACCCGGCTGGCGGGGCTGGACGAGAAGATCCTCTCCCTCTACGCCGGCGGCATGAGCGTCAGGGATATCTCAGAGCACCTCGCAGTCGCTCTATGGCACCGAGATCGGCCGCGACACGATCAGCCGCATCACCGACGCGGTGCTCGAGGACATCGCGGCGTGGCGCTCACGGCCACTGGAGACGCTCTACCCGATCGTCTACTTCGACGCGCTGATGGTGAAGATGACCGAGGACCGCTCGGTCAAGACCCGTGCCTGCTACCTCGCGGTCGGTGTCACCCTCGAGGGCGAGCGGGAGATCCTCGGCCTGTGGTGGCAGGACACCGAGGGCGCGAAGTTCTGGCTCGCGGTGCTGAACGACCTGCACCAGCGCGGCGTCGGCGATGTCCTGATCGCCTGCGTCGACGGCCTGGCCGGGTTCCCCGAGGCGATCGCCGCGGTGTTCCCCCAAGCGTGGGTTCAAACGTGCATCGTGCACATGATCCGGGCGTCGATGCGCTATGTCAGCTACGCCGACCGCAAGCGCCTGATGCCGGACCTGCGCCGCGTCTACAGCGCCCCGAACGTCGAAGAGGCCGCCCGGCAGCTCGAGCTCTTCGACGAGAAGTGGGGCGAGCGCTACCCGATGGTCGCCCAGGCCTGGCGCGACCGGTGGGAGCACGTCATCCCGTTCCTCTCCCTACCCGCCGATCTACGCCGCGTGGTCTACACCACGAACGCGATCGAGGGCCTCAACCGCCAGGTCCGCAAAGCGATCAAGACCCGCGGACACTTCCCCGACGAGCAAGCCGCGACGAAGCTCATCTACCTCGCCCTGATGCGAGCCGAGACGAAATGGGTCAAAGTGATGCGCTGGCCCTCAGCACTACGAGCCCTAAAGATCCACTTCGGAGACCGAATCCCCTACTAACCACAACCAACCAATCCCAACCTCACACACAGAATATCTGACAGTCTCCGGGCTGATGGTGCGGGAGAGCAAGTTCACGAAGGGCATCCCTTGCCCCTGGGCACCCAGAGCTGGATGCGTCTCGATCGGTGATCGTGAGCAGATCTTGCTCGGGATCGGCCGCGGTGTCTCGCTGAGCGCGATCGCGAGGTTCCTCAAGCGGTCGCCTTCGACGATCACGCGCGAGGTCAACGCAACGGTGGGCGTGAGCAGTACTCGGCTTGGCGCTCGCACCAGCGCGCGAGAGAGCACGCTCGTCGGCCCAAGAGCTGCAAGCTGGCGCGCGGCAAGCTGCATCGCGAGGTCAGCCGCCGCCTGCTGCAGCTGTGGTCACCCCAAGAGATCGCCCGTCGCCTACCGTTGGATTATCCCGACGAGCCGGCTATGCGCGTGAGCCACGAGACGATCTACCAATCATTGTTCGTTCAGGGTCGCGGCGAGCTGCGCCGCGAGCTCGCTCGCTGCCTACGCTCGGGGCGCACCGCCCGCCGGCCGAGAGGACGCTCGGACAAGCGCGGTCAGCTGCCGGGGATGGTGATGATCTCAGAGCGCCCTGCAGAAGTGGAGGACCGGGCGGTGCCTGGGCACTGGGAGGGCGACCTCATCCTCGGAGCGAACTCCCGCAGCGCAGTCGGCACCCTTGTGGAGCGCTCAAGCCGGCTCGTCCTGCTGCTGCACATGAACGGCGACCGGTCTGCCATTGCCGTCGATGCCGCCATGCGCAAGGCGATCGCCACGTTGCCGGGCGAGCTGAAGAAGAGCATCACCTGGGACCAAGGCGCCGAGATGTCAAAGCACGCAAGCTTCACCATCGCGACAGGGATCCCGATCTACTTCTGTGACCCCCACTCGCCCTGGCAGAAAGGATCCAACGAGAACACCAACGGACTACTACGCCAATACCTACCAAAGGGCACAGACCTCACGACAATCACCGCAAGCGACCTCCGCAGCATCCAACGCAGCCTCAACGGACGACCACGCAAGACCCTCGGCTACCTGACACCATCAGAGAAGTTCGCACAGTACGTTGCAGCGACCGCTTGAATCCGCCCAGTCGAATACGAGCAGACGAGAGCAAGACAGACCACTCAATAAAAACCGCCTCTACAATTCCCGGAGCGATTCACATCTATGAGCCCATCAAGGCGATACTCAGCGAAACGAGCGCGCCACTTGCGCACCATCGGCCGGTGGACCCCGAGCCGCGCCGCGATCTCGGTGTTATTCAGCCCCTGGGACGCCAGCAACACGACCCGTGAGCGCTGCGCGAGCGCCTGCGCACTCGACCTTCGACGCGCCCACGACTCCAGCTGGGCGCGCTCCTCCTCAGACAACTCAATGGAAACAGCAACAGAGATAGGCATACATTCTGCCTACCCCACTAACACCGAATTAATGCATCAGGACACTAGGCGCGGCTCGGCGGGGCGCCCCGAGCGCGCGTTCGGCCCAGACGCCGGGAGCTTCGACCTCGCGATCGGCGAACTCGTCGCGGACCTGGGTGTGTGCGCGTGTGAGCTGAGTGAGCTCGCGCTGCACCCCGTCGCGCTCGGCGCGGATCTCGCTCGGGTTGCCGAGCTCCGTACCGAGGCGATTCGCGCTGCTCAGTCTTGGTAGTCGTTGTAGTCGCAGCTTTTGTGCTGGCGCGACTTTCAGGACGGCTGGTGGACGATCAGCACGGAGGACGCTGAGTGCGCCACCACGGCGGCGGCGACGCTGCCGAGCAGATGTCCCGCGAGCCCGCTGCGGCGGTGGGAGCCGAGCACGATGAGGCTCGCGTCGCGCTCCTCGGCGACCTCGACGATCCCCTTCCAGGTCGGCGCTGCCTCGATCGCGACGCTCTGCGGCCGGAACCCCGCCTTCTCGGCCAGCGATGCTCCGTGCGCGGCGGTCTCCTCCGCGGCCTTCCGGACCTCGGTGGCCTCGGCGGCGTTGAAGTGCCGCTCGCCGACGGGCACGAATCCGACGTCGGCCGGCTGCCAGACGCAGACGACCAGCGCGTCGCGTCCGGGCGCGAGCTGGCGGCCGGCCTGCTCGATCGCGAGCTTCGCGAGCTCGGAGCCGTCGTAGGCGAAGAGCACCGGGCCGGTGGGCGGGGCGGCCGTTGCGGCGTGCGTGTCAGTCGACGCCATGTCAGTCGGCGCTTTCGGTCGCGGGCTGCGCGGCGGTCAAGCCCGGGCGCACCCTCGCCAGCAGCGGCGGCGAGTACCACGCAGGGCGCCTCGCCCGCCAGGAAGCCGTCGAGGTCTGGCGTCTGCGGGCGCGCGCCGCCGAGCGCGTAGATCGCGACGCCGATCACGGCGCCGCCGACCGCGAGCCCGAGGCCGATCCACAGCGCGATGCCGGTGCCGGCGTCGAGGTTGCCGCCGACGGTCGCGGCGAAGTGGGCGAAGATCGGCGCGATCATGAACGCCGCCACCGCCCGCATCAGCTCGACGATCGCGAACACGCGCTGGAGGTTGGCGGAGGGCAGCGAGAAGCCGGCGACGAACAGCGCGGGCGCGACCGTCGCGCCGAGACCGATGCCGGTCAGCCCCGAGCCGATCAGCGTCGGCGCCTGGCTCGACGGCACGTCGATGCGGAAGACCGCGATCCCGGCCGCGAGGAACATCATGCCGACCAGCGGGAGGTAGTGGATCGCACGCCTGGTGATGAGCACGCCGAGCAGGATCGCGGTGATCACCGCGCCGGCGACCTCCGGCAGGTAGAGCAGGCCGATGTGAAGCGGCCCGTAGCGTCCGGCCAGCGCGCCTGCGGTGAGCGCGGTCGCCGATACCGACGCAGCCGCCGCGAACAGCGCCACCACGATTCCCGCGACCGGCATCGTGCTGGTCAGCATCGTGCGGATCGTCAACAGCGGCCGCTTGGCGCGGAACTGGTAGACGATCAGGACGACGATCGTCGCCAGGCCGCCGAGCAGCGGCACGATCGTCTCGCCGTCGAGGAAGGGGTGGGTCAGCAGCTCGGAGGCGCCGAAGAACGCGGCCACGCAGCCGACGGCCGCCAGCGCGATCGCCGGTAGATCGCGCGGCGAGTCGGGATTGGCAGGCGGCGCGTCGTCGAACGTCAGCACGGCCAGGACCAGCGCGCTGGCCGCGATCGCGGCGATGATCCAGAACAGCGGCCGCCAGGCGTGCGCCTGCGCCTGCAGCCCGCCGATGGTCGGGCCGAGCGCGACCGCGCCGAAGATGCACATGTTCATGATCATCGCGGTGGCGCGCAGCTTGCTTGCCGGATAGCCGATCGCCAGCGGCGGCACGGCCGCGATCAGCAGCAGGCTCGTGCAGAGGCCCTGAAGCACGTGGCCGGCGATGTACATGCCCGGATCCTGCGCCGCCGCCGCCAGCACCGACCCGATCACGAGCAGCGCCGCGTAGACGACCAGCATCCGTCGCTGCGGCAGGTGCTGGGCGAACTGGACCGCCAGCACCGTGCCGACCGCGTAGGCGGCGTTGGCCAGGCCGGAGCTCAGGCTCATCGTCTGCAGGCTCATGTGCAGCTGCTTGGCGATGATCGGCGTCAGCGGCTGAAGCGCGGCGGACAGCGCCAGGTAGGGGATCAGCGCGAACATCACCATGGCCGCGACCGCGGGATAGCGGCCGGCGAGTGGGCCCTGGCGCATCAGCGACCACCATCCAGCGTGGTGCCCGGCGCAACGGCGTGCGATCCGGCGTACCGCCCGGGCGCGGTGGCTCTCGGCTGCCGGGAAGGGCAGGGCAACAACCTTATTGTCATGTCGGGATGATGGAGTTTCGTCGCATTCGGATAGCCCTGTGCAGGCCAGCGTTCGTATAGCACGAACCGAAGCGCGAGCCGTATCGATCCGATGGCTGTAGTGCGTAGCGCTTCTTGCTGTCAACAGCAGATCAGCGGTGCCAGGCGACAGGCTCAGCGGGCGACGAGCACGGCCTGCACGAGCCTCGTTCGGTTCTCTCGCAGGTTCTCGGCCAGGTTGGCCGCCTTGACCGGCAGGTCCGCCACGAACACCTGCAGCCCGAGGGCGCTTGGCGGCGCCGCCAGCAGCGCGTCCATGGCCGTGACGGCCGGCTCGGTTAGGTCGTTCCACGCCCGTACGTCGAAGCCGGCGTCGGCGGTGATCGAGCGCAGCTCATCCGCGGTGACGAGGTGGCTGAGCTCCGGCTCGACGGCCCACGGCACCGGAAAGCGGATCGGCTGCTCGGGCCCGGCGACGACGTCCCACAGGGCCAGACGGCCGCCGGTGGCCAGGACCCGCCTGGCCTCGCGGTAGAGGCGCGCCCTTGTCGGCGATGTTCATCTGCACGTGCTGGCTGACGAGGACGTCGAAGCTCGCGTCCTCGAACGGCAGGTCGAGCACGTCTGCCTGCCGTACGTCGATCATGTGGTCGAGGCGGACGCACCCGTTGAGCCAGCTCGCGGCCTCGCAGTACTCCGCCGTCAGGTCCACGGCCGTCACCCGGCAGCCGATCTGAGCGGCGAGGAACCTCGCGCCGCCGCCGATCCCGGTTCCCGCGTCCAGGACGCGGTCCGTCGGGCCCAACGCTCCGCGAGCTCCGCCAGCGCGGCGGTCGCGAAGCGGCCCATCGTGTGGAAGTCCTCGAGCACCGCCAGGTCCGCGGGCTCGAGTGCCGCCGGGTCCTTGCCGGCGTCGATCAGCGCGCGTTCGATGTTCGCGCGCGTCAGGCCCGTCGAGTAGTGCTGCTCCACTGCGACCGGTGCGCTCATGTCCTCTCCGTCGATTGTCATGTCAGCTCAGCCCGCGCTCGTCCTCACGGCGGCCCGCGACTGGGTGCTCGGGGCCGGCGTTGCCGTCGGCGACCGCGATCGGCTGCGCGGGCAGCAGCGCCGCTGCGGCGAGCGCGCCGACGGCCGCCACGGCGGCTGCCACCAGGCAGCCCGCGCTGAGGCCCTTGATGAACGCGTCCGAGGCCGCGTGTTCGACGGCTCCGCCGAGCGTCGCGTGCCCGGCCGCGGTCAGGTGTTCGGCGACGCCGAGCGCGGCGCCGACGGACGAGTGGGCCAGCGCCCCGACGGCGCGGGGAAGACGGGCGGGGAGCGAGGAGGTCAGATGGCTGGCGTAGATCGAGGCGTACACGCTTCCGATCACCGCGACGCCGAGCGTGCCGCCGAGCAGCCGCGTCGTGTCGTTCACGGCCGATCCGACACCGGCCTTCTCGCGCGGGACGACGCCCATGATCGCCTCGGTCGCGGGCGCGCTGGTCAGGCCCATGCCCGGTGCCGTAGAGGACCATCTGGATCGCGATCGTCGAGTAGGCGTTGCCGGGTGCCACGATCACGGCGACCCACACGTAGAAGGCGGTGACCATCACCAGGCCGGAGGCGACCACGATCTTGGTGCCGAACCTGACCGCGAGCTTCGTCCCGAGCACCGAGGACACGCCCACGGACGCGGCGACGGGAAGCAGGTGGACGCCCGCCGAGAGCGGGTCGTAGCGCTTGATGAACTGGAAGTACTGGGTCATCAGGAAGATGAACCCGAGCAGCGTGAAGAACGAGACCGTCACCGCGGCGCACGCGGCCGTGAAGCGCGGGTTCCTGAACAGCCCGACGTCGAGCATCGGGTCGCTCGTGCGGCGCTCCCAGGCGATGAACGCGACCAGCAGGCCGAGGCCCAGCGCGAAGCCGGCGATGCTGCGGGGGCTGCCCCAGCCGTACGTCCGGGGCCTCGATGATCGTGTAGACGATGAGCCCCATCGCAGACGTCGACAGCGCGAAGCCCGGCCGGTCGATCGGCCTGACGTCGGGGTCGCGGGAGCGCGGCACGTAGCGCGCGACCAGGCGCCGCCCCGATCGCCGCGACCGGTGCGAGGGCGAAGAAGATGCTGGCCCACGAGAAGCGTCCCGAGCAGCCATCCCCCGACGATCGGCCCGAGCGCGATCGCCACGCCCGCCGTGGCGCCCCACAGGCCGATCGCCCGCGCTCGCTCGCTGCGCTCGGTGAAGACGTTGGAGATCAGCGAGAGCGTGGACGGGAACACCATCGCTGCGCCGAGACCCATGAAGCACCGCGCCGCGATCAGCTGCCCCGAGCTCGTGGCGAGACCCCCGAGGGCGCTCGAAAGCCCGAACAGGCCCAGGCCTGCGAGGAGCATGCCCTTGCGTCCGAGCCGGTCCGACAGGCTCCCCGCTGCGAGCAGGAGTGCGGCGAAGACGAGGTTGTAGGCGTCGACGATCCATTGCAGTTGGCTGTTCGTCGCATGGAGTTCCCGCACGAGCGTTGGCAGCGCGACGTTGACGATCGTCGTGTCGAGGTTGATGGCGAACGCGGCGAGCAGCAGTGAGATGAGGATCAGCGGTCTGTTGTTCATGCGACAAGTATATAAAGCTTCTGGAAGAAAAAATCAAGTACATGCACAAATCTATCAACCAGCTAGCTACAATGTGCGCATGCGTACCTATGGGCAGTACTGCGCTGTCGCGAAGGCACTGGACTTGATCGGGGACCGTTGGACCCTGCTCGTCGTCCGCGAGCTCCTGGTCAGGGGTCCATGCCGCTACACCGACCTGCGCAACGGCCTGCCCGGTATCGCCACCAACCTCCTGGCGGAGCGCCTGCGCGACCTTGAGGACGCCGACATCGTGAGCCGCGAAGAGGCCCCGCCGCCGGTGGCCACCACGTTGTTCGGCCTCACCCCGCGCGGAGAGGAGCTGGCTCCGGTCCTGCGGGAGCTGCTGCGCTGGGGAACGCCGCTGATGGAGGACGGTCCCGCCCCCGGCGATGTCTTCCGCGGCCAGTGGATGACCTGGCCCGCCGAGATGGGCCTGACCGACCGCAAGCCGGACGCCCCGCCCGTGACGATCCAGGTTCTCGCGGACGGGGAGCCTGCCCTACTCAAGACCTCCGGCGGAAGCGTGCACCTCACAGCTTGGGCAAGCCGACCATCCCGATGCCGTGTTGCGGGGTCCTGTGCACCCCATCCTCGGGCTCTTCACCGGCCGCATCGACCTCGACCTGGCCGCCGCGATGGGAGTCGAGTGCGAAGGCGAGCGCAGCGCGCTCGAGCGGGTGCTCCACGACGCGGTAGCCGTCTGAGCGGCCCGAGGTTGCGCGGGCCGCCTTGGTCGCCCTGAGGCCTCTCGCCAATCGTTTCCCGCCCCAACCGCCACGACCGCCCCAACCGCCACGACCGCCCCAACCGCCCCGATCTCCTCGGCGCGTGGGCAACCCGCATCCCTGCTACTGTTAACTCAATGGTTAACGATCCGTTCAGGGCGCTGTCGCACCCGATCCGCCGCGGCATCGTCGAGCGCCTCGCCGCAGGTCCGGCGACGGTGGGCGACGCCACCGCAGGCTTCGGGGTGTCCAAGCCCGCGATCTCCAAGCACCTGAAGGTGCTCGAGGAGACCGGCGTCGTGACACGCGTGATCGACGGCCGGACACACCGGCTCTCGCTCGAAGCGGATGCGCTCGGCGAGGCCGCCGAGTGGATGGATCGCCAGCGCGCCCTCTGGGAGCGTCTGTTCGATGTAATTGACGATTACCTGAAGGAGGACATGCCGCAATGAACACTCCACCGACCGTGTCGCCGCAAGAGTGGGAAGCCGCGCGCGAGCAGCTGCTGGTGAAGGAGAAGGAGCTGACCCGCGCCCGCGACGCGCTCGCCGCCGAGCGCCGCCGGATGCCGAGGATGGCCGTGGAGAAGGACTACGCCTTCGACGGCCCGGATGGCCCGGCGAGCCTGCTCGACCTGTTCGAGGGGCGCCGCCAGCTGGTCGTCTACCGCTTCTTCTTCGAGCCAGGCGTGGCCGGCTGGCCCGAGGCGGGCTGCCGCGGCTGCTCGTTCATGGCCGACCAGGTCGCTCACCTGGCCCATCTGAACTCTCGCGACACCACGCTCGCGTACGTCTCGCGCGCCCCGCAGGCCGACATCGAGCGCTGGAAGGCGCGGATGGGCTGGGACATCCCCTGGTACACGATCACCGACGACTTCGACGCGGACTTCGGCGTCGGACGAGTGGCACGGCACCAACGCCTTCTACCGCGACGACGACGACCGGGTCTTCCGCACGTACTTCGTCAACAACCGCGGCGACGAGGCGCTGGGCAGCACCTGGGCCTATCTCGACATCACCGCGCTCGGCCGTCAGGAGCAGTGGGAGGACTCGCCCGAGGGCTACCCGCAGACCCAGCCCTACGCGTGGTGGAACCTCCACGACGAGTACGACGAGCCGACGGTCCACGAGGCGGCCATGGCGGCCCTGGCGAGCCTCGCCGACTCGCAGCCTGGCCTCGAGGAGCCCGCGCCCGTGAAGGGAGGCGGTAGGTGAGCGACAACAGGACGCTGCGCATCGAGCGCACGTTCCAGGCGCCCGCCGAGGCGGTGTTCGACGCGTGGACCAGCGAGGAGGTGCTCCGGCGCTGGTGGCACACCGAGCGTGGCTGGGAGACGAGCGGGGCCGAGGTCGACCTCCGCATCGGCGGTGTCGTGCACGTTGTCATGCGCGACCCGGACAAGGACGTCGAGTACGGCGGCGGCGGCAACTACACCGAAATCGAGCGGCCGACCCGCCTGGCGTTCACCTGGATCTGGGACGGCGACACAAGGGGGACGCTGATCGAGCTCGACTTCAAGGAGACCGACGGCATCACCACGGTCAGCTTCACGCACAGCGGCCTGTGGGACGAGCAGGCCGTGCGCTCGCATGAAGATGGGTGGGGCAAGCTCTTCGACGGCCTCGAAGGCGTCCTGTAGGCGACTGGCCCGGAGAGTCGTCGTTGAGCGCTGTGAGATTGCGAAGGCTGTTTCTGTCTCTCGTCGCGGAAACATCAGCCGCCGGCCCTCATAGGACGGGTTGCCGTCGTGGGAGTGGTGCTGATCCTTGACGGACGACGGTCGTCGCGGCTAGGTTTGCGCGGTCAGCGTCCGGAGGACACAGATGCTTCCAGTGGTTCAGCGGTTCCGGGCGGTACGCAAGCAAGGGGAGAATCGCAAAATGGGGAAGAGGAATCGCATCATCGGGCTGCTCGCGTTGGCGGCCGGAGTGCTTGTGCCGGCCGCATCGGCCTTCGCGCAGTCGCAGTACGTGGCGCTTGGGGACTCATACTCCTCCGGGGTCGGCACCCGTGTTTTCTATGAAGAATCAGGCGAATGCGATCGCAGCCCGGACGCCTTCGGGCCGAAGGTCGCCGCGGCCAAGGGCTACACGCTGAGCTTTCAGGCCTGTAGCGGCGCCAAGACCACAGAAGTGAACGAAAAACAGCTGGGCACACTCAGCGCCACCACCACTCTGGTGACGATCACGATCGGCGGCAACGATGCCGGCTTCAGCAACGTCATCATCAACTGTGCCCTCTACTACTTCACATGCGGGAGCGCGATCGGGGAAGCGAATGAATTCATCAAAAACAAACTGCCGAGCCTGCTGGAATCCACTTACAAAGACATCCGCGCCAAGGCGACCACGGCAAAAGTGATCGTGCTCGGCTACCCGAAGCTGTTCACCAAGGAAGGCAAGACGTGTAACGTCAACTTTCTCACGTCGGGCAACGAGAAGAAAATGAACGAATCGGCTGAACTGCTGGACAGCGTCATCAAGGCGCGGGCGGAAGCCGCGAAATTCACCTTCATCAATCCGACGAGCGCCTTTGAATCCCACGAGGTCTGCTCTTCCTCGGAATGGCTGAACGGGCAATCTGACCCGCTGTCGGAAAGCTACCACCCCAATGTCTCCGGCCAGGCTGAGTTCACGTCCCTGGTTGAGGCTGCGCTGTAGCCGATCCGGTGTCCGCCCGCGGGGATTCCCGCGGGCGGATGCTCTGGGCCTGCTCCAGCCGGTGCAGGCCGCCGGCGGGTACAGCGGGGTGCCGGCCGCCGGCAGGTGCAGCGGGGTGCGATCCGCCAGGATGGGCAGCGGATGCCAGCCCCCCGCAACCTGTTGAACCTCAAGGACGTCGCCAAGGGCTACGGAAGCCGCTCGGTCCTGAGCGACATCACGCTTGGGGTCTCAGCGGACGAGCGCATCGGCATCGTCGGTCGCAACGGCGACGGCAAGTCGACGCTTCTGCGCCTGATTGCCGGCAGCGAGACGGCGGACGCCGGCACGCTCACGCGAGCCGGCGATGTCGATGTGGCGCTGCTCGCTCAACACGACCAGCTCGACGAACGGCAGTCGATCCGCGAGGCGCTCGTCGGCGGGCGTGCCGAGCACGAATGGGCCGGCGACAGCGCGTTTCGAGGAGTGCTCGACGGGCTCATGGGTGGCGTCGCCCTCGAAGGCTTTGCCAAAGGTATGGACACGCCGATCGCCGGCCTGTCGGGCGGGGAGCGCCGGCGCGTTGCGCTAGCGCGACTGCTGCTGAACCCGCCGGAGCTGTTGCTGCTGGACGAGCCCACCAATCACCTGGACGTCGAAGCGGTCGACTGGCTCGCCCACCATCTTGCCGCTCGCCGGGGCTCGATGCTCGTGGTCACCCACGACCGTTGGTTCCTGGATGCGGTGTGCACGTCGACGTGGGAGGTCGCCGACGGGGCTGTCCACCAGTACGAGGGCGGCTACGCCGCCTACGTGCTCGCACGCGCCGAGCGTGACCGCCAGGCCGGCGCCCGCGAGGATCGCCGCCGCCAGCTCGTGCGCAAGGAGCTGGCGTGGCTGCGGCGCGGGCCTCCGGCGCGCACCGCCAAGCCGAAGTTCCGGATCGAGGCGGCCAATGCGCTGATCGACGATGAGCCACAGGCGCGCGACCGCGCTGAGCTGTTGCGCTTCGCCACGGCGCGTCTTGGCAGCAAGGTGCTGGATGCCGTCGATGTGTCGCTCACGCTTGGCGCCCGCGAGGTGCTACGCGAGCTCACCTGGCGCCTGGGCCCCGGCGATCGCGTGGCGCTCGTCGGCGTCAACGGCTCGGGCAAGACCTCGCTCGTGAGGCTGCTTGCGGGTGAGTTGCAGCCGACGTCGGGCAGCGTCGAGCGGGGCGCCACCGTGCGCCTGGCGCATCTCTCCCAGGACACCGGCGTCCTCGCCGCCCACCTGCGCGTGCTCGAGGCCCTGGAGGAGGTGCGCAGCAACGCGACCCTCGGCAATGGCCAGGAGATCACCGCCTCGCTGCTCTGTGATCGCTTCGGCTTCCGCGGCGATAAGGCCCGCACATTCGTTGGCGACCTCTCCGGGGGAGAGCGCCGCAGGCTGGCGCTGATGCGGCTGCTGATGGCGGAGCCCAACGTCCTGCTGCTTGACGAGCCGACGAACGATCTCGACATCGACACACTCACCGCACTGGAGGATCTGCTCGACAGCTGGCCGGGCACGCTCGTGGTGATCAGCCACGATCGCTACTTCGTCGAGCGGGTCTGCGACAACGTTCACGCTCTCACCGCCGACGGTGGGATCGTCCACCTGCCGGGCGGGATCGCGCAATACCTCGAGCAGCGCCACGGTGTTGTCGATCAGTCCGGGCGGCGCCAGTCTCAGCAGGAGTCGGTTCCACCGGGAGCGCAGATACGCGCCGCACGCAAGGACGCTCAGCGCTTGCTACGAGAGCTGGGGCGTCTCGAGCGGGCACTCGAGCAGCTCACTGAGCGCGAGGCAACGCTGCACGAGCAGATGGCAGCGAGTGCCAGCGATTACGCGCGCCTGGCCGAGCTTCAGTCCGAGCTCGGGCTCCTCGTCGCAGAGCGGGGGGAGCTCGAGGCAGCGTGGCTGGAGGCCTCGGAGTCGCTGGAGGCCTGATCCAGCCCCCGCACGCCGCCGTCCGTTCGCCTGCGGCGGCGTGCTCTATCGACGCGGGCGCTCAGCAGTCGCGCGCCCGGCCGCCGGCTCAGGCGCCGGCGGCGGCGAACGCCCCGTCGACGACCGCCTGTGCGGTTGGCCCGTACGGTGGCGCGAACGCCTCGATCAAATCGCCCTCGCCGCGCACGAACACGCCACGGAGGTTGGAGAATTCGCGGAACCCCTCGATGCCGTGATGGCGTCCCGAGCCGCTCTGGCCGACGCCACCGAAGGGCAGCGACGGCAGTGCGCCGTGGACTGCCGAGGAGTTCACACAGGCGCCGCCGGAGGTCGTCCGGCGCAGCACCTCGTTGGCCACCGCCTCGTCCTCCGCGAACACGTACAGCGCCAATGGCCGCTCGCCTGCGTTGACGTAGTCGATCGCCTCGTCCAGCGTGTCGTAGGCCTTGATCGGCAGCACCGGCCCGAAGATCTCCTCCTGCATCAGCGCGAGATCCTCGGGCGGGTCGATCACGAGCGAGATCGGCAGCTGGCGGGTGGCGGGATCGAGGTCCCCCGCCTCTTCCAGCGGACGTACGTCGCAGCCCCGTGCGCGGGCGTCGTCGAGCAGCTGTTGGATACGCTCGAGGTGGCGGCTGGAGATGATGCCGGTGCAGCTGTCGGACTCGCAGTAGCCGGGCATCGACTCGTGCGCATGGGCGCTTGCCAGGGCTGCGAAGTTCTCCAGCTGCGAGCGCGGCACGAGGCAGTAATCCACGGTGATGCACATCTGCCCGTTCTTGATCGCCTTGGTTGCGAGCAGCTGCTTGATCGACTCCGTGTTGACGCTGTCCTCGGTGAGGATCGCCGGGCACTTTCCGCCCAGCTCCAGTGTCACCGGTACGAGCTGCTCGGCCGCCGCCTTTGCGATCTCGCGTCCGATGGCGGGGCTGCCCGTGTACAGCAGGTGATCCCAGCGGACACGTGTGAAGGCGCGCGCAAGCTCCAGGCCACCGACGACCACGTCGACACGGTCGCGGTCGAATGTCGCATGAACCATCTCGCGCAGCAGCTCCGCGCACGCGGGCGTGTACTCCGACGGCTTGATCACGACGCGATTCCCGGCCGCGAGCATCTCCACCAGCGGGCCGACAGACAGGTCGAACGGGAAGTTCCAGGGCACGATGTTGCCGACGACGCCCTTGGGCTGTGGCTGCACGAACGCGCGTCCGGATCCATACAGCGTCGGGTCGGCCTGTCGTGGCTCATCGGCCATCCAGCCGCCGAGTTGTTCGGCCGCATACACGGCGCGCCCAGCGGGGCCGAGCACTTCGATCAAGTCGGCCGCTACCGCCGGGTGAACCCCGAAGTCGCTGCTCAGCGCCTCCTGGATTTGCGTGCGGTTGCTCATCAGCATCCCGGCAAGCGCGCCCAGCATCCCCTGGCGCTCCTCGAGCGTCGGGAAGGGATCGGCCAGGAAGGCCGCACGCTGGCGCTCGACGATCTCGTGCAGCTCAGCGATGGCTGCGTCGTCGCTGCCTGTGGTCGCGGTGGGTGTCTCGGTGCTCGCCATCCTCGTCTCCTCCTGCTCGTTGACGGCTTCCACACTACGCCCGTTCTCGCGCAAGCTCAAGCCGGTGCATCCCGGCTTGATCGCTCCGCCCGCGCTCAGGTTTCGATCGTGACGAGCGTGCCGATCGGCGTGTACGGCCACACTTCCGCGGAGGCCGCCAGTGGCAGCTCGACACAGCCGAGGCTCTGCGGCGTGCCGAACGAGGAGCGGTCGAAGTTGTGCAGCGCGTCGCCGCCGTTGAAGTAGCTGACCCATTTGATCCCGTGGTCTTCGTAGTGCGAGCCGTCGGGGTTGGTGCCGGTCATCGTTGTTTCCGGGAGGTGCTCGAACACCGGGAACGTGCCGAGTTCCGTTTCCGCTCCGGAGATCCCCGTGTTCGCGGGCGAGCTCAGCACGATGTGGCCGTTGTGCCACAGCGTCATCGTCTCCGGGACTTCGCGGTGCACGTACACGTAGCTGTAGCCCGTGCTCAGACGCTTACCGGCGATCGCGGCGGTTATCAGCGCATGCCACACGGTTGGTCCCGCCAGGCCGTCGACTGTCAGTCCGTTGGTGTTCTCGAACTTCATCACCGCCCCCTTGGTGATCACACCTGCCTGGCCCGGCGTCCACATCGCCTGCAGCTGGCTGGGCGTGTTCGGATAGCGCCAGCTGAAGCTGCCGCCCGGAGCTTCGACCGCCGCCTGCGCCTCTGCGCTGGGCGTGTGCGCCACGGGCGCGCCCGAAGGCTGCCAGTCGACCGGCAGGTAGCCGGCTTCGGCCAGGAGCTGCTGGAGGCGAAGCGTCGAGCCGGGTGGCACCGTCCATTCGATCTCGTTGGTGCTGCGCAGGCCGCCGGCGCCTGCGGTGACGGCTACGGTGTGCGGCAGTTGCACGCGCAGGGGCGAGTCCAGTGGCGCTCCGGACCCCGACGGGGTGAACACAAGCGTGTGACTATTGGTTTCACGCCAGCGTCCCGGGGTGCTCGGTGAGAGCCGCGGGCGGCTGGAGCCGAGTACTTCGCTCACCGGCTTGGAGAACGTCAGGTCGATCTTCGTTGCCGGCGAGATGTGTGCGCCCGCGGCGGGGATGCTGACCATCACCGCGGTATGTGATGGTGGGAACCAGCTCACCTGAGTGGGCGCGCCGGTGGTCTCCCAGGGGCGTGGCGCTGCTGCGATCTCGACGGTGCCCGTCGCCGGCTGGCTTCCAAGCGAGACGAAGCTCCGGGCGTTGTGGAACCTGCGATCGGTGGGGCTGCCCACGTTGCCGTAGGAGACGGCGCTCACCGGCTCCTCGAAACGCACCCTGACCTTTGAGCCTGCCGCGACGGTCATCCAGTGGTCGCGCACCTGCGCCACGGGCGCGCGCAGCGTCAGATGCTCGTTGCGCCTGGCGCCCAACGCCCACCCGAGCCAGCCCGGTCTGCGGACCTCCACGTCCACAGACACCTGCTCACCGGGTGTGAGGCGCTTCAGCGGTGTCAGGCGCCCGTCGTCGACTCTCACCGGTACTCGCTGACCGTGTGGACCAAACGCCTGGACGTGCTCGATCGTCCCACCGAGTGGCTGCACCGTGACGCGCGCGAGCGCCGTCGAGTCACTTGCCAACGTCACACCCGACCAGGCCAGTGCGGCCACGACCACCGCAACGATGACGACGACCACGGCCGTGGCGATGGCCAGAAGCGCGCGTTTTCGAGACGACCCGCCCGACACTGCGTCACCGTGAGTCAGCACTCTCGCCATCGCTAGATCCTAGGAGGCTTGGGCGGCGCTTGTGCCGGTGGCTCGATGTGCCGCTCCAGCCACAGCTCCAGGAGTGCTACCTGCCAGAGCGCGTTGCCTTCCAGGGTCGTCCGGTGACCGTTGGGATCGGCCAGGAGCGTGCTCACGTACGCGGGGTCGAACAGGGCACGGCGCTCGACGCGATCGGGTGCCAGCGCTTCACGCACCAGCTCCAATACGTCGCCTTCGAGGTGTGAGAGCGCCGGGACCGGGAAGTAGCCCTTGGGGCGGTCGATGACGGCGTCTGGGAGCAGGCCGCGCGAGAGTCGCTTGAGGATGCCCTTGCCACCGTGGGCCAGCTTGAGCTCGCCGGGGCACTGCGCGGCCAGCTCGACGAGCTCGTGGTCGAGGAACGGCGTCCGCGCCTCCAGGCCGCAGGCCATCGTCATGTTGTCCACGCGCTTGACCGGGTCGTCCACCAGCATCACCTCGCTGTCGATCCGCAGCGCGCGATCCAGCGGCGTGCGTGTGCCCGGCGCCGCGAAATGGCGCTCGACGAAATCGCGCGAGGGGTCGCCGGAAAGCCGCAGGCGGGGGTGCACCATCGCATTGCACTCGGCATGCGGACGGTCCACGAACTCGGCGATGTATGTGTCCACGCCGCTGTCCGCCGCGTCGGCCATTGGCGGATACCAGGAGTATCCGGCAAAGATCTCATCGGCACCCTGGCCGGACTGGACGACCTTGACGTGGCGTGAGACCTCTTCGCTGAGGAGGTGAAAGGCGACGCAGTCGTGGGAGATCATCGGCTCGCTCATCGCATCGACGGCAGACCCGATGGCCGGTAGCAGCCGCGCTGAGTCCACCTCTATGCGTTTATGCTCGGTGGCGAACTCACTTGCCACGAGGTCCGAGTAGTAAAACTCATCACCGCGACGTCCGCCCGCGTCGGCGAAGCCGATCGAGAACGTCGCCAGGCCCCGTTGACCTTCCTCGGCGAGCAGCGCGACGATCAGGCTCGAGTCGAGTCCGCCGGAGAGCAGCACGCCGACGGGGACGTCCGCGACCATCCTGCGTTGCACGGCGGTGCGCAGCGCAGCCAGCGTCAGCTCCTCCCAGTCCGCGTCCCGCTCGGCCGGGGCGTGGCCGGACGCGGGACTGGAGGACCAGTAGCGTCGCTCGCTGCGCGTGCCATCCGCCGCGATGCTCATCAGCGTCGCCGGCGCGAGCTTGCGCACGCCGCGCAGGATTGTCAGCGGCGCCGGCACGACGGAGTGAAAGCTCAGGTAGTGGTGAAGTGCGACCGGGTCGATCTCCGTGTCGATCCCGCCTCCTCCGCTCAACAGCGCGGGCAGGGTGGAGGCAAAGCGCAGCGCCCCGTCGAGCTCGGCGATATACAGCGGCTTGATCCCCAGCCGGTCACGCCCGAGCACCACCCGCCCCGACTCCTGTTCGACGATCGCGAAGGCGAACATGCCGATCAGATGCTCGACGAAGTGCTCTGCGCCCCAGTGGTGAAAGGCCTTGAGGATCACCTCTGTATCGGAGCTCGAGTGAAACGTGTAGCCCGCCCGGATGAGCTCGGCGCGGAGCTGTCGATGGTTGTAGATGCAGCCGTTGAAGACGATCACGAGACCGAGCTCCGGGTCGAGCATCGGCTGGTCCCCGCGGGAGCTGAGATCGATGATCTTCAGGCGCCGGTGCACCAGTGCGACCCCGGACTGCTGCCATGCGCCGGCGCCGTCGGGTCCGCGTGGCGCGAGCGCATCGGCGATCCGTGCCAGCGCGTCAACGTCGGGTGCGCGGCCCCATGCGAGCTCTCCTGCGAGCCCGCACATCAGAACGCGTCGGCCAGGGCCTCTACCAGGCCGGAAAGCCCGGCGGCCTCCCGCGCGCGCTCTCGCTGACGTTCGGCTCCGGGGTGATGGCTCAGCTCGCGCAAGCCCTCGAGCTCCTCACTGCAGCCCAGCTCGGCGGCGTGCAGCGCACAGGCATCGAGCGTGCTCGACAGCACGTCGTGCACCGAGATCTGGCCCTCGAGCTCGGGATCGAGGAAACGCGCCTGCATGCCGTCTCGCGCCGCCAGGAAGCGGTTCTCGGCGAGTAGCTCGGCGCTGTTCTTCGAGGTCTTGGCAGCGTTGTCCTCGCCGGCTTCCATGTGCACGAGCGACTGCACCAGCGCGACGAGCGCGGCGGAGTCCTTGAGTGTGATCTGGGCGTCCATGATGCGCACCTCTACGGTTCCCCAGCGCGGCTGCAGGCGCACGTCCCACCAGAGGAACGTCGGCTCAGGAAACGCGCCGCAGCGCAGCAGCAGATCGATGCTCTCGACGTAATCGCTGTAGTCGGCAAAGGCCCGCGGGAGCCCGACGCGGGGAAACGCGCCGAACATCGGCGTGCGGGTCGATGCGAGCCCGGTCTCACGGCCCTGCCAGTACGGAGAGTTCGCCGACAGCGCCAGCAGCAACGGCAGGTGGGTGCGCAGACCGTTCATCGCGCGCAGCGCCTGCTCGGGGTCGGGCACGGCGACGTGAACGTGCAACGCGAACGTCGGCTCGCGGCGTGCGAGCTCGCGCAGCGACGCGTACAGCAGCTGGTAGCGCTCGCCGCCGGAGATGCGCGTCTCCTGCCAGACGGTCGTCGGGTGCATGCCGGCGGTGGCTGCGCGCAGCCGTCTGCCCGCCAGCTCGCCACGCAGCTCGCTGTGCAGTGTCGCGAGCTCGCTGATCGCCGCCGGCACGCCCGCATGTACCCCGGTGCGCAGCTCCAGCGCCGAGCCGTGCGTCTCTGCGTCGACGTGCTCGGCGAGATGTACCGGCAGCGTCGGCAGGATGCTGTCGATCCAGGGGGCGAGCGCGAAGTCGCTGGCATGCAGCAGCATCACCTCCTCCTCGATTCCGACCGTCCACGGTCGGGCCGTCTGCGGGGACGGCCAGTTTCCCCACGCTGGGAGCACGCGACCCTCGGGCGGGCTCACGCTCAGGCCGCGCGCCGCGTCGTCTCTGTGCGCCGCGCAGGGCGGGCTCGCTCGCGCTCTTCGCAGGCGCTCACCAGATGCTGGAAGAGCGCGAGCTGCGCGGCGTCCTCGACCAACGTCTCGGCGTGCCACTGCACCCCGAGCAGGAATTGCTGATCGCGTCCCTCGATGCCCTCGATGACGCCGTCATCGGCCCATGCAACCGCGTACAGCCCGTTGCCGAGCTGCTCGACGCTCTGGTGGTGAAAGGAGTTGACGGCAAGGTTGACGGCCATGCGGCGACTGCCGATGATGCTCGCAAGGAGGCTGTCGCCGGCGACGCGCACGTTGTGCGTCGTCTGTACCCCCGGCTCGGACTGACGGTGCACGACCGAGCCATCGGTCACCTCCGGGAGGTGCTGGTGCAGGGTGCCGCCGCGTGCGATGTTCAGCGCCTGTGCCCCCCTGCAGATCCCCAGGATCGGCAGCCCCCGCGCGTCGGCCTCACGCGCCAGCTGCACCTCGAAGACATCGAGCTGTGGCTCGGTTGGACCGAGCTCAGGGTGCGCAGCCCGTCCGTATGCGGCTGGATCGAGGTCCGGCCCGCCGGACAGCAGCACGCCGCTGAGACGGTCCAGCAGCGGCGCAATTCGATCCAACTCCAGTGGGGGCAGCACGACCGGCAGCCCGCCGGCGCGCTCGATCGCGCGCAGATACGGCATGCCCAGAGCCATCTCGACGCGTGCGGGCTCGCCGTGACGGTTGCGCCGCACCTGGTTGGCGAGGCGCAGCTCCGAGGTGGTGACGCCGATCAGAACCGGCTGGCGACCGTCTGCGAGACGGTCCGGCCCGTCGGGATCCGTGGTCATGCCAGCACCCAGGTGTCCTTGGCGCCGCCGCGCTGGGAGGAGTTCACCACCAGCGAGCCGCGTTCGAGCGCCACGCGGGTGAGGCCACCGGGGAAGACCTCGATGCGGTCGCTGAGCGCGAACGTGAACGGGCGCAGGTCGACGTGGCGAGGCTCGAGCTCATCGCCGCAGACGGTAGGTTGGCGCGAGAGCTGGACGGTCTCCTGCACGATGAACTGCTGCGGTGCCGCTGCCAGCTCGCGCGAGACCGCCGCGAGCGTTTGAGGATCGGCGCCGGGGCCCACGATCACGCCGATACCGCCGTGGCCGCCGCGAGGCTTGATCACCAGCTCGCTGATGCGCTCCAGGGCCATCGTCAGCACGCCCGGCTGTGACAGGTCGTGTGTCGGCACCGAGGCCAGCAGCGGCTGTTCGTCGAGATAGAAGCGCACCATCTCCTCCACGTAGCTGTGCACGAGCTTGTCGTCTGCCACTCCGGTGCCAAACGCGTTCACACATGCCAGTGTCTGTGCTTCGAGCGGATCGAGCAGTATCTCCGCGAGCGTAGTCCGCTTACCGGCGGCATCGAACAGCCGATCCTCGTCGGTGCGGCGGTAGACGACGTCGACGGGGACGGTTCCCTCGTCGGTGCGCGCAAACAGTCGCTTGGAGCGGACGCTGAGGTCCTCGCGGCGCACGAGCGCCAGGCCGAGCTTGGCGGCGATCGCGCCATGCTCGTAGTAGGCGGAGTTCGACGGTCCGTCGGTGAGCACGACAACCGACGGATGCTCTCCGGCCTCAGGCGGCGCGGCAGCGCGTAGGGCCTCGCCGAGCCACTCGTATACCGGCTCCAGCGAGCGTACGCGCATGCCGTCGGGCACGGGTAGGAACCCGCTCAGTGCCTCGCGTGCGGCTACCGCGTAGGCGATCCCGGACGGCGTGCGCACATTGTCCTCGAGCACCACGAACGGACCGTCGCCATCGCACACGACGTCCAGCCCGGCGATCGGGATCCAACGCCCTGCGGCGGGCGGCAGCTGCGCCATCCGCGGCTCGAAGTACTCGGCGCTCTCGATCGCCGACCACGGCACGCGCCCGGCAGCGACGATTCGGCGCTCCCCGTAGACGTCGGCTACGAAGCGCTCGAGCGCTTGGGCGCGCTGGGCCAGGCCTGCGGCGAGCGCGTCCCACTCGCCGCGCTCGATCACCCGAGGGACGGGGTCCACGACGAACGCCGCGCTCTTCTCGCCGTCGGCAGCGCCAAACGTGACCTTGCGCTCGCGCAGGTCGTCCGACAGCGACCGCGACAGCGCACGCAGATCGATCTCGTCCAGCGCGGCGAGCAGGCGGCCGAACGCGTGCTGGGATTCCAGCGTGGCCATTTAGGCAACTTACCCGCATGCTGCGATCGCCAATATGGCCATACGGCCAAGCGGAAACACCGCGGAATGGGCCTATGGAGAGTCGATCGAGGGCCCCCGTCCGGCGCGGGCGCGTTGTGCAAGCATCTCTGCTGTGATCGTCAAGCAGAGTGCGTTTGCCTATGTCGAGACGGTAAAGCTGCTCTCCGAGGAGATCGAGCGCCGTGGCCTGACCGTATTTGCACAGATCGACCACGGTGCGGGAGCACGCGAAGTCGATATGGAGCTGGCCGACGAGCAGGTCCTGATCTTCGGGAGCCCGCGCAGCGGCACGCCGCTGATGCAAAGCGATCCGCGGATCGGGATCGAATTGCCTCTGCGCATGCTGATCTGGCGCGAGGGAACTGACGTATGGCTTGGCTATCGCGACCCACGCGAGCTGGCCGGCGACTATGACGTCGGCGAGCATCAGGCCACGCTGGAGCAGATGGCGGCGCTGCTGGACGCGCTGGCGGGCGCAGCAGCGAGCTGAGCAGCAAGCTCACTCCGGTGTGATCGCATCCCCGAGCCGGACCGGCCCTGGCTCGATCACTTCGCCAAACACGCCAAACGCCAGCGGCTCGCTGGTTGCAAGTCCGCGGCGGTAGGACAGCAGCTCGAGCGTGGGCAGGTCGACGAGTCCCGTGTCCGGGCACTGGCTGGTGACCATGCAACGGCCTACATGGCCGCGCATCGCCACCAGCGCGTCGCCGATTCGCAGCGTGCGTCCGACCCACTGATCCTCTTCGTGAGCGCCAGGGCCGGCGAGCTCGATCAGCATCCGAAATCGCCGGGAGTCGACCGACCGACCGCCGGCAAGCGACTGCAGGTGAGCGACAGATGCTTCGGAGATCAGCGACACGGAGCCCTTGGCACCGCGATCGACGCCGCCGTCAATTGAATCGGCCCGTACTAGCCGCAGCTGCTTGCCGGTGTAGCTGGAGATCGCCTCAGACCATGGGCCGATCACCAGACGCGCTGTCGGCTCACGGGATAACAGGCGCGTCTGGATCTCTGCCCCGAGCCGTAGGACCCCCGATGCCTGCGAGCCGTCCGGGAAGACCATGCACAGCCGCGCTGCCGCTGGCTCGTAGTTGGCCTGCACCGAGCTGAGGATGCCGATCCGCTTGCCGTTGACCATGCGCCCGTTCTCGTCCACCAGGTAGAAGCACCGGTTCTCGGCGACTCCCGTGCGCTCGAGCAGTACCTCGCTGCGTGCGCATATGCGCAAGCCCTTGACTGGAGTCGTCGATAGCGCTGTCACGACTGCAGACCGGGGACTCAGCGAGGATGGGCCCAGGCGTGGAGTGTCGTGATCGGCGGCTCGAGTGCCGCTCATTCAGGCTGCCCAAAAGAAGCCGTGCCGCCCATCGGGAGATGATAAGGGTCGCGCCGGGACGGTCGTATGCTGTCGGCATGGCTGAGGTGGACATTGAGTTCGCGAGCCTCGACCGCGACAGCAGCGAGCGCTTCCAGTCGCTGCGCCGCGAGCTCGGAGTGCGCGGGTTCGGCATAAACCTGATCGTGCTCCAGCCCCGGCAGCGGGGGCGGATTCATGCACACGAGCACCAGGAGGAGGTCTATCTGGTGCTCGAGGGCGAGCTGACGCTGATCGTTGAGGGCGTCGAGCACGTGCTCGGTCGCGATCGCGTCGTGCGGGTGCCCGCGCCGGTGCGCCGCCAGCTCGTCAACGCCGGTCCGGAGCGTCTGGTCCTGCTCGCCCTGGGCGGGTCGGGAGACCATGTCGGCCGCGACGCGCACGCGTGGAGCGCGTGGGAGGACGATCGGCCTGGTCTGCCGCCGCAGGAGATTCCGCTGCCGGTCGATCTTCCCAGCGCCTGAGCAAGGCCTACGGCGAAGTCGCTCAGTCCACGGCGAGCGCCGGCGGCGCGGATGCCCGTCGCATATCTCCCCGGAGGCGGCGCGCAGCGTCTATAATGCTTGCTGGCAAGCAACTAAAGCTATGGAGTAGCTGAATGGCGGTTCCCAAGGTAATGGCAGCACAGCTGGACTCCTCCCCGCTGGAGGGCACGGAGCGACTGCGCGCGGTGATCGGCAGGCTGTCACGTCGGCTGCGTCCGACCGTGGCCGGCTCCGGCCTCACGCCATCGCAGATCTCGGTGCTGTTCACGGTTGTCCGGCTCGGTCCGATTGGGCTCTCCGAGCTGGCAGCGATCGAGAGCTTGAACCCGACGATGCTGTCGCGCATCACCGCTCAGCTGTGCGACTCGCAGATGATCGTCCGCTCAGCCGATCCCGGCGACCGCCGCTCGGCGTTCGTAGCGGCCACGACCGCCGGCCGGCGCATGCGGGAGCGCATCCACCGCGAGCGCACGCGGGCTTTGAGTGCCCACGTGGAGGAGTTGGAGGAGCGCCAGCGCCAGGTCCTGTGGGACGCGTTGCCGGTGCTCGAGGAGCTCGCGAATCGGCTCCCCGGGGCGCGCTCATGACGCGCCTGATGGGCGTCGGACGCGTCACCTTCGCCGCGTTGGCCATCCCTAACTACCGGCGCTATATCGCCGGCCAGTCGGTGTCGTTGATCGGCACGTGGATGCAGATGGCCGCGCAGTCTTGGTTGGTGCTGACGCTCACCGGCTCGGCTACCACGCTGGGGCTGATCGTGGCGCTGCAGACCCTGCCGGTGCTGCTGCTCGGGCCTTATGGGGGTGTGATCGCCGACCGTGTCGACAAGCGTCGTCTGATGGTGATCCTGCAGATCGCTATGGGGGTTCAGGCGCTGATCCTCGGCGTGCTGACCGTCACAGGCGCTGTGCGCCTGTGGGAGATTGGAGCGTTGGCGGCGCTGTTGGGTCTCAACAACGCCTTTGAGAATCCCGCTCGCCAGTCGTTCATGCTCGAGATGGTCGGCGCCGAGAGCCTGCGCAACGCCGTCAGCCTGAACTCCGTTCTGGTGAATGTCGCGCGGGTGATCGGTCCGGCTGTGGCCGGCGTGCTGATCGCCACTGTCGGCGAGGGTGTGTGCTTTTTGGTCAACGCTGCGAGCTTCGTTGCCGTTGTGATCTCGCTGACGACACTCGATCGCAGCGCGATCTTCCCGAGCACGTCCAGTGGCCGCGAGCCGGGACAGTTGCGGGAGGGGCTGCGCTACATCCGGCGCACCCCCGAGCTCGGCGTGCCGCTGCTGATGATGGCGCTGGCCGGCTGCCTGGCGTACGAGTTTCAGGTGACGTTGCCGGTGATGGCCCGCCAGGGACTGCATGCGGGTGCAACGGCATATGGGTTCATGACCGCTGCGATGGGTGTCGGCGCGGTCGTGGGCGGGTTGTTCGTGGCGGCGCGGGGCAAGACCGGTCTTGCCCCGTTGGTGATGGCGGCGAGCGCGTTTGGCGTCGTGCTGCTGCTGGCCGGTGTGGCGCCGAACCTGCCTGTGGAGCTGTTCGCGCTGGCCCTGGTCGGTGGCGCGAGCATCTCGTTCATGTCCACCGGCAACTCAACGCTGCAACTGACGGCAGCGCCGAACATGCGCGGCCGGGTGATGTCGCTGTGGTTCGTAGCCTTCCAGGGCTCCACGCCGATCGGCGGCCCGGTAATCGGCTGGGTCATGGCGGAGCTGGGCGCCCGTGCAGGGCTGGGCGTCGGCGGCGTGACGTGTCTGGTGGTGGCGTTGCTGGGGTTCCTTGCGATGCGCCGACTCACTCCCGGCGCGGTGACGGCGAAGCTCGCGACGAGCGAGCGGTAGTCATCGATGGATGATCCTGAGATCCCGATTCGCTGGGCGAGCGGTGCGGATGAGCTGCGCGGTGCGATCGCGGTCAGAGAGGAGGTCTTCTGTCGCGAGCAGGGCGTGCCACGAGCGGAGGAGATCGACGGGCGCGACGAGGAGGCACAGCACGTCGTGGCGCTGGACCCCGGTGGCGGGCGCGTGATCGCCACGCTGCGGCTGCTCGTAGATGGTGACAGGGCGAAAGTCGGTCGCGTGGCGGTTGAACGCCGATGGCGTCATCGCGGTATTGCCTCGCGCATGCTGGAGCTTGCTCTCGCGAGGGCGAAGCAGCGCGGATGCGTGCAGGCACGTCTTGCCGCCCAGCTACAGTCGACCGGGCTCTATCGCAACGCGGGCTTCACGATCGAGTCGGAGCCGTTCGAGGATGCCGGCATCGCACACGTTTGGATGGCCCGCACGCTCGAAGCAGAGCGCCGGTAGTGCGCCACGGCGGCGTCCGCCCGCTCCTTCGCCGGCAGCGCCACATCAGCTAGCACCGTCGGTCCCGCGGCAGCACCGTCGGTCCCGCGGCCGCAGAGTGATCCAAATGCGGGCCAAGCGACTACACGACTGGCGGCACTTCACTTTGCCGGCGCTTCGTGCCGCAGCGCCAACTACGATCCCCAACCACGATCCATAAGCAGGGGGAAAGATGAGCCCAGCCGCATCAGTGACCCCCTCCCGGGGGACGCCCAGCCCCACCGGCGCCTTCTGGCGCGACACGCTCGCTCCTTACGCGCGACCACGTCTCGGTCGCAGCCTGCTCGACTTGGCGACCGCGGTCGTGCCTTATGTGGCGCTGTCGGTGCTGATGTACATGGCGCTGGGCGTCTCCTATCTACTGGTGCTCGTGATAGCGATCCCGGCGGCAGGCTTTCTGGTGCGCACGTTCATCTTGTTCCACGATTGCTCGCACGGTTCGCTGCTGGCGTCCAAGCGCGCCAACATGTGGCTGGGGACGGTGCTGGGGCTGCTGGTGTACGCGCCGTTCCTGCGCTGGCGCCACGATCACGCGATCCATCACGCGACATCCGGAGACCTCGATCGCCGCGGCGGCGGTGACGTCCGCACGCTGACCGTCCGCGAATACCTTGCGCTGCCTCCGCGCGCGCGGCTGGGCTACCGCCTGTTTCGCAATCCACTCGTGATGTTCGGCTTCGGTCCGATCGTGGCGCTCCTCGTCGGGCCGCGCTTGGTGTCGCGTTCGGCGCGCCCGCGGCTGCGGCGCAGCGTGATCGCCACGAACATCGCCCTGGCGGTGCTCGTCGGCGCGCTGTGCTGGCTGATCGGCTGGCGTGACTACCTCTTGGTGCAGGCGCCGACGGTGCTGCTGGCCGGCTCGGCCGGAATTTGGCTGTTCTATGTGCAGCACCAGTTCGAGGACGCCTACTGGGAGTCCGCTGAGGACTGGAGCTATGCGGACGCGGCATTGCGGGGCAGCTCCTATCTCAAGCTGCCGAAGGCGCTGCAGTTCTTCTCGGGCAACATCGGGCTGCACCATGTACACCATCTGAGCGCTCGCATCCCCAACTACAACCTGCAGCGCGCACACGACGAGAATCCGATCTTCCATGAGGTGCCGGTGCTGTCGCTCGGCGATGGGCTGCGGGCAGTGCGTTTCAAGCTGTGGGACGAGGACCGCGGGCGATTGGTGACCTTCGCAGAGGCGCGTGAGACGCGGGTGTTGGCACGCTGATCTGCATGCTGGCTGCCGTCGAATGACGGCGACCGCGCTAACCTGGATGTATGTTGACACAGGCAGATCGCGCGGCCGAGAAGCGACGCGTCAAGCTGGAGGACGTCGAGCGGCAGGTGAAAGACGGGTCGCTGAAGATCCGCAAGATGACTGCTGAGGAGCGCAAGCGCTTTCCGCCAAAACCGGCCGACGCGCGGCGCAAACCCCGCTCCCGCTGAATTCGGGAGCGGCTCAGCTCGGCGTAGGGACCGCGGCGCGGTCGAGCTGCTGGAGATACGGCGCAAGGTACTTGGCAGCGATCTTGGTGGGGTTGGGCCAGTTCGGTGTGTCACTGATCTCTGAGCTGAAGCCATGGCCGCCGGTGATGCGCGCTGTCAGATAGCGGGGCTCACCGGCTGTCAGCAGGATCCCGTGGATCAGCGGATGGAATGGCTCGGGAGTGATCTGCACGCCGGCTGTCGCGGCGATCGATTCGGCCAGCGCGTCCGCCTGCTGGGCGGCGATGCCCCCGTACTTGACGGCGAAGTCGGTTGCATCGCCGGCTGCATAGACGTGCTCGACGTCCAGCACGCGCCCGTGCATGTCGACGGGCAGAAATCCGTGGTGGCTGACCGGAATGCCGCGTACGCTTGGCCCGAAGAGCTCGGGAAGTGCAACTATCCGCTTGGCCTTGAGGCGACGTTCGCCGGGGTTGATCACGACCTCTCCCGGGTGTGGAACCTCTGCGTAGGCGGAGTTGATCGTCTCGATCTGCGACTGCGCCAGCAGCTCCGCGACTGTGCTGCTCACCTGTGAGCCGAAGATCGCAAGCGGGCTGTCCTCGGGAGTGATGATCGTGGTGGTGAGCTCGACGTTCATGTCGTACGCCCGCCCTGCGATCATCAGCGCCAGCTCATACAGTGGCAGCGGCCAGGCCATGCGCCCGGGTGACACGAACGCCACGCTGTCCACATAGCCTTCCTCGACATCCTGGACCAGTCCGTGGAACGTCTCGTCCAAGCTGCGGTCGTCGATCGTCAGCGCATGTGCGTAGCGCGGTTGGATGCGTGCACCGAGTGCCAATACGAGCGCGTCGTACTCGATCTCAGCGCCTGAGGAGGTGTGAGCGATCCGTTGCTTTGGGTCGACCCAGGCGAGCTCGTCGACGACGAGCTCGGCGCCCGCCTCGCTCACGATCGGCGCCAGTGGATAGCGGCGGGCGGCAGGGTAGGAGAACGGCTCGCGAACGGTCATCGGTCGGTACACGAACTCATCATTGGGTGCGAGCACGGTTGTTGCGGTCAGTCCTGGGGCCAGGGCGCGCAGTGCGAGCAGCGCCTCGAGGGCGCCCACGCCGCCGCCGGCGATCAGGACGCGGAGCTTTTGGGGGGAGTCTTGTGTGGTCATTCCTCCAAGCTAGTGTTCGTGGCGTCGCTCAGCAGCCGAGTAAAGCCGTCGTTTAGTCAGGGGAAACTACGTAGTCGGCCGGGCCTCAGGTAGCCAGCAGGTCGCGTCGCAGCGCGTAGCGGACGAGCTGGGCGCGCGAGGTGAGCTCAAGCTTCTTGTAGATGTGTGCGCGGTGGGTCTCGACCGTCCGCGGCGAGAGACTCAAGCGATGGGCGATCTCCACGCTTGTGTGCCCAAGGGCGATCAGGCGTAGGACCTCGACCTCACGGGGCGTGAGCGGGCTGTCGGCGAGCGACTGGTGCAGAGCCTCCGGCTGTAACGGCATATCTCGAAGCTACGCGCCTGCGGGGGCACTTGCCACCGTAGATAACTCTCAGGCTGTGCGGTTAATCACTGACTGCGACGGCGAACCGGCTTACGCCGGGGTGGGATCGGGCTGGCGCTCGTTGAGCGGCACGCCCGCCGCGGCGTAGGCCTCGGGGGCGTCGAGCGTCTCGGCCTTGAGCAGCGCCTGGGCGAGTCCCTCGAGCTGGTCGCGGTGCTCGCTCCAGCAGTTGCGTGACCTCCTGGTGCGCGCGTTCGACGAGCGCGTGCACCTCCTCGTCGACGACCCGCTGGGTCTCCTGCGATGTCTCGCTGGCGCCCGGCAGGAACATGCCCTGGGCCTCGTCGGGCAGGACCGCGATCGGGCCGATCGTCGTGCTCATGCCCCAGCGGCCGACCATCTGGCGCGCGATCTGCGTGAGCTGCTGGATGTCGGACTCGGCGCCGGTGGTGATCGTGCCGTAGACGACCTCCTCGGCGACGCGCCCGCCGAGCGCCACCTTGATCTTGGCGTGCAGCTCCTCCAGGGAGTAGGAGACGCGGTCTGAGTCGGGCGTCGACAGCGTCACCCCGAGCGCCATGCCGCGCGGGATGATCGAGACCTTGCGCACGGGATCGGCGCCGGCGGTGAGCATCCCCACGAGCGCGTGGCCGGACTCGTGGTAGGCGGTGCGCTCGCGGTCGGCGGGCGATAGCAGGATGCCGCGCGGAGAGCCGAGCATGATCTTCTCCAGCGAGTCGGTGAAGTCGCTCATCTGCACCTTCTCGTGTCCGCGCCGGGCGGCGAGCAGCGCGGCCTCGTTGGCGAGGTTGGCAAGGTCGGCGCCGACCATGCCGGGTGTACTGGAGGCGATCGCCTGCAGGTCGGCGTCGTCGTCGAGCGGGATCGAGCGGGTGTGGACAGCCAGGATTTCGGCGCGCCCTTTACGGTCGGGAGCCTGCACGGCCACTCGCCGGTCGAAGCGACCGGCTCGCAGCAGCGCCGAGTCGAGCACGTCCGGGCGGTTGGTCGCCGCCAGCACGATCACCGCCTCTGAGGACTCGAAGCCGTCCATTTCGGTCAGGATCTGGTCGAGTGTCTGCTCGCGCTCGTCGTTGGAGCCGCTGACGGACACCGAGCCCTGGCGCGAGCGCCCGATCGCGTCGAGCTCGTCGATGAAGATGATCGACGGTGCAGCCTCCTTGGCCTTGGTGAACAGGTCACGCACGCGCGAGGCACCGACGCCGACGATCGCCTCGATGAACTCGGAGGCGGAGATCGAGAAGAAGGCGGCGTGCGCCTCGCCGGCGACGGCGCGGGCGAGCAGCGTCTTGCCCGTCCCGGGCGCGCCCGAGAGCAGCACCCCGTGCGGCATGCGCCCGCCGAGGCTGCCGTAGCGCTCGGGGTTGCGCAGGAAGTCGACGATCTCCGAGAGCTCAGCCTTGGCCTCGTCGATCCCGGCGACGTCGTTGAACGTGACCCGGATCTTCTCCGGGTCCACGCGCCGCGCCTGCGATTTGCCGAAGCTGCCGAGCGCGCCCATGCCGCCGCCGGCTTTGGCGGCGCGACGGAAGATCAGGAAGAAGATGCCGACGATCAGCAGCGTCGGGACCGAACCCGAGCAGGATCTCCTCCAGCAGCGGCTCGCTGGTGGTTGTCGATTCGGCGTTGATCTGCACGCCCTTTTCCTGCAGCAGCGCCGATAGCTGCGCGCCGTTCCAGAAGCTGGGCACCTGCGTGGCGAACAGCTTCGTCGGCTTCGCCTTCTTGTCGCTCGCCGGATAGCGCTCTTTGGCCTTGAACTTGCCCTGGATCGTGTCGCCCTTGGAGGAGATCGTGCTGACCGTGGCGCCCTTGACCTGTTCGAGGAAGTACGGGCTGAACGGCACCGTCACGCGTTCTTCGGTGGCGGAGGGCTGGAAGAACAGGACCGACAGCAGGTTGATCGCGAGCAGGCCCAGCACGAAGTACCAGAACCCGCGCATTCGGTGCGGCGGCGGGCCCGTCGGCGTGTGCTCGGGCATGCCTCTGCCGTCGGGCGCCGGCGACACCTGCCAGCCGCGTTTGTCGCGAGGCAGCGGCGGATGCGGTTCGGTACGCCCGTCGCTCGTGCGAGCGGACGCGCTCGAGTTGCCCGGCGAGGTTGGGGTCTCAGCTTCGTCCGGCACGCCTCCCATGCTACGGCGCTGCGGCTCGGAGGGGGTTACGAGCGGCTGGTGGCGCCGGGCGCGGCTCAGCGGGCCGGCGGCGAGGACCGCACCATATCGCTGACCGTCCGTTCCGCCTCGCATCGCTCGACTTGCATGTCCTGGCGCAGGAGCTTCCACACGAGCAGGTCGGTTGCGAGCACGATTGCGTTCAGGCGACGCTCGCGCGCGGCGCCGCGCAGGCCGCGCAGGAGGGGTGCGAATGTCCTGCTCGCCCACGCCCCGTGGTACGCGCGCCCGGCGTCGGTCATCTGGCGAACGGCGGGGATCCGCTCCTCTTGGGAGAGCATCCGCAGGACGGCGGCTCCGTGTGCCTCGTAGGTGTCGAACAGGTTGTTGATCGCCTCGGGCACGCGCCCCACGGGCGCGGTCTCGCGTCCCGCGATCACCTGCCGGCCCCACCACATGTATGCGGCGGTGAACAGCTGCTCCTTGGAGCCGAAGCTCGTGTGCAGCGTCTGCGCGCTGACTGCGGCGTCCGCGGCTATCTCGCGCAAGCGGACGTCCTCGTAGGGCCGGCCGGCGAAGTGCTGCCAGGCGGCGCTGAGCAAGCGTTCACGGGTCGCGGCAGCGCCCGCGGCGCGCGCGGACATGCGATACGTGCGCTTCTGTTGGGATCGGCTCGACATATTGAATTGAGATGAAGTAAAGTGAAATATTAGCGTGCGCTTCCCGCGAGTGCAGCGAGGTGCTGGAGCACTGGACGGCGGACGTCGTGGTGCTCGACTGGATGCTGACCGGCGCGGCGGTGGCCGCCGAGGGCGCGGGCGTCCCGGCAGTTGCGCTCGTGCACTGCTCGATGCGCTTGCCGGGCTGCCGGTGCGGGTTTTGCTGACGGTCGGTCCTGCGCTTGACGCGGGCGCGCTGCGCATTCCCGCAGACGCTCGCGCGGTGGACTTCGTCGCACATCGAACCGTGCTCCCGTGCGCGACACTCGTGGTCACGCACACCGGCTGGCAGACGGTCAACGCCGCGCTGGCGGACGGTGTTCCGCTCGTGTGCATCCCCGACGGGCGCGATCAGCCCGACAACGCGGCGCGCGTGGTCGCATGCGGCGCGGGCGTGCGCGTCGGCAAGCGCGCCTCGCCTGGCAAGCTCAGGCACGCGATCGCCGCGGCGCTCGATGACCAGGCGCTGAAGCGCGGCGCGAGCGTGATCGCGCAGGCGCTTGCCCGCAGCGATGGGGCGGTCACGATCGCCGAACGCGTGGAGGCGCTCGGGCTCAGCGGGCCAGCAGCGTCCTGACCTGCCCTGCGATCTCACGGTCCTCGCGAGCTGTGAGCACGAGCGTGCGAGCATCACTGCCGGTTGCGCTGATGTCAGCGTCTCGCTCTGCCGCCTCGTTGCACGCGCCGTCGATGCCGACGCCCAGAAACGCGAGGCCTGCGGCGGCCCGCCCCCGGACGGCGGCGCGTGCTCGCCGACGCCGCCGGTGAACACGAGCGCGTCGAGGCCGCCGAGCGCGGCGGCCATCGCGGCGATCCCCGCGCGCAGGCGGTGCACGTAGACGTCGAGCGCGAGCCGCGCCGAGCGGTTGGCTGCGTCGCTCCTGCGCGTCGGCGCGCGCGACGAGCTCGCGCATGTCGGCGGTGCCGGCGAGCCCGAGCAGCCCCGAGCGGTGCTCGAGCGCGTCGGCGAGCTCGCTTCGCCGAGAGCTCGCTCGTGCTCCAGCAGCCACAGCAGCATGCCCGGGTCGACGCTGCCCGAGCGCGTCGCCATCACGAGCCCCTCGAGCGGCGTGAAGCCCATCGTCGTGTCGACGCGAGCGCGCCGTCGGCGATCGCGCACAGCGACGCGCCGGCGCCGAGGTGGCAGCTGACGATCCGCAGGCCGCGCGGCATCGCGCCCGAGCAGCTCGCGGCGCGCGCCGCGCGACCCAGGCGTGCGAGAGCCCGTGGAAGCCGTAGCGGCGCAGCCCCCAGCGCTCGCGCCACTCCGCCGGCAGCGCGTAGGTGGCGCGCGCCGCGGGCAGCGTCGCGTGGAAGGCGGTGTCGAAGCAGGCGACCGCCGGCAGCTCCGGCAGCGCGTCGCTGACCGCGTCGAGCGCCGCGAGCGACTTCGGCTGGTGCAGCGGCGCGAGGTCGATCGAGCTCGCGCAGCTCCGCCTCGACGCCGCTCGTCGACCAGGACCGCGTCGCGGAAGCGCTCGCCGCCGTGGACGATCCGGTGCCCGACCGCGTCGGCGTCGCCCAGCCCGCGAGCGCAGCGCCCCGGCGAGCTCGTCCGGGTCGACCTTGGCGCCGGGCGCGTCCAGCTCGCTGCGCCGCGATCGTCGCGTCGTCGTCGGTCGAGCAGCGTCAGCTTGAGGCTGCTCGAGCCGGCGTTGACGACGAGGACACGCATGGGCGCTGTCTAGCGCGGCGTGCGCTGCCGGGCCAGGTCCAGTCGCGCACCTCCGGCGGGTCCTCGCCGTGCTCGCGCGTGTAGGCGCGGTGGCGCAGCCGCTCGTCGACCATCTCCTGGCGCAGGTGCGCGGCGCGCTCGGCCAGGCCCGGGACGCGGTCGATCACGTCGATCACGAGGTGGAAGCGGTCGAGGTCGTTGAGCATCACCATGTCGAACGGCGTCGTCGTCGTGCCCTCCTCCTTGTAGCCGCGCACGTGGATGTTGTCGTGGTTGGCGCGGCGGTAGGTGAGGCGGTGGATCAGCAGCGGGTAGCCGTGGTAGGCGAAGATCACCGGCCGCGTCGGTCGTGAAGAGCGCGTCGAACTCCTGGTCGGAGCAGGCCGTGCGGGTGCTCGCTGTCGGGCTCCAGGCGCATCAGGTCGACGACGTTGACGACGCGCACCTTCAGCTCCGGCAGCTCGCTCGCGCAGGATCGCCGCCGCCGCGAGCGTCTCGAGCGTCGGGACGTCGCCGGCGCAGGCCAGCACGACGTCGGGCTCGTCGCCGTCGTCGCTGCTCGCCCACTCCCAGATCGCCGATCCCGCGCGTGCAGTGCGCGATCGCCTCGTCCATCGTCAGGTAGTCGAGCGCCGGCTGCTTGCCGGCGACGATCACGTTGACGTAGTCGCGGCTGCGCAGGCAGTGGTCGGCGACCGACAGCAGGCAGTTGGCGTCCGGCGGCAGGTAGACGCGGACGATCTCGGCCTTCTTGTTGACGACGTGGTCGATGAAGCCGGGGTCCTGGTGGGAGAAGCCGTTGTGGTCCTGGCGCCAGACGTGCGAGGAGAGCAGGTAGTTGAGCGAGGCGATCGGCCGCCGCCAGGGGATGTCGCGCGTGACCTTCAGCCACTTGGCGTGCTGGTTGAACATCGAGTCGACGATGTGGATGAACGCCTCGTAGCAGTTGAACAGGCCGTGGCGGCCGGTCAGCAGGTAGCCCTCGAGCCAGCCCTGGCAGAGGTGCTCGGAGAGCACCTCCATCACCCGCCCGTCGGGCGCGAGGTGGTCGTCGCTGTCGAGCCGCTCGGCCTCCCAGGCGCGGTCGGTCACCTCGAACACCGCGCCGAGGCGGTTCGACGCGGTCTCGTCGGGGCCCATGAGCCGGAAGCTGTCGGGGTTGCGCGCGATCACGTCGCGCAGGAAGGCGCCGAGCACGCGCGTCGCCTCGCTGGTGCTCGTCGCCCGGGCGCGGCACCTCGACCGCGTAGTCGCGGAAGTCGGGCAGCTCGAGGTCGCGCAGCAGCAGGCCGCCGTTGGCGTGCGGGTTGGCGCCCATCCGCCGCTCGCCCTGCGGGCGCCAGCGCGGCGAGCTCCGGCGCGCAGCGCGCCGTCCTCGTCGAACAGCTCCTCGGGCCGGTAGGAGCGCATCCACTCCTCGAGCTGCGCGAGGTGCTCGGGGTTGGTGGCGAGATCGGCGAGCGGCACCTGGTGGGAGCGGAACGAGCCCTCGGCCGGCAGCCCGTCGACCACCTTCGGCCCGGTCCAGCCCTTCGGCGTGCGCAGCACGATCATCGGCCAGCGCGGCCGGCTGCGCGTCGCGCCTTGCGCGCGCGCCCGCCGCTGGATCTCCGCGATCTCGTCGGCGACCTCGTCGAGCGTCGCCGCCATCAGCTGGTGCATCGCCTGCCGGCTCGTCGCCCTCGACGAAGCGCGGCGCGTAGCCGTAGCCCTCGAGCAGCGCGCGCAGCTCCTCCTCGCGGGATCCGCGCCAGCACCGTCGGGTTGGCGATCTTGTAGCCGTTGAGGTGCAGGATCGGCAGCACCGCGCCGTCGCGGACCGGGTTGAGGAACTTGTTCGAGTGCCAGCTCGCCGCCAGCGGCCCGGTCTCGGCCTCGCCGTCGCCGACGACGCAGCAGACGAGCAGGTCGGGGTTGTCGAACGCCGCGCCGTAGGCGTGCACGAGCGCGTAGCCGAGCTCGCCGCCCTCGTGGATCGAGCCGGGCGTCTCCGGCGCGACGTGGCTCGGGATCCCGCCCGGGAAGGAGAACTGGCGGAACAGCCGGCGCAGGCCCTCCTCGTCGCGGCCGATGTGCGGGTAGACCTCGCTGTAGGTGCCCTCGAGGTAGGCGTTCGCGACCAGCCCCGGGCCGCCGTGGCCCGGGCCGGTGACGTAGATCGCGTTCAGGTCGCGCTCGCGGATCACCCGGTTCAGGTGCGCGTAGACGAAGTTCAGGCCGGGCGTCGTGCCCCAGTGGCCGAGCAGCCGCGGCTTGATGTGCTCGAGCCGCAGCGGCTCGCGCAGCAGCGGGTTGTCGAGCAGGTAGATCTGCCCGACCGAGAGGTAGTTGGCCGCGCGCCAGTAGGCGTCGAGTCGACGCAGCTCGTCGGGAGCCAGTGGAGCGGGTGCGCCTGTGGCGGTTGTGTTCTCGTGCACGATCGCTCTTCTGAGCGCAGCGTACAGCGTCGCGGCGCACCGGCCCCTAGCATCAGGGGCAACGATCGAAAGGGAGCTGAGAATGTTCAAGAACGTCCTCGTGGGAGTCGACGGCACCGCCAATGGCCGCGATGCGATCGCGCTTGCCTCGCGTCTGATGGATCCTGCCGGGACGTTGACGCTCGCCCACGTGCACGCGGGCGAGCTCCATCCCCTCCACGCCATCACCCCCGCGCTGCTCGCCGAGGAGCAGCAAGCTTCCGACAAGTTGCTCGAGGACGAGCGCTCGGCAGGCGGCGTAGGTGCCGAGCTCATCAGCGTCGTCGCTGCCAGCCCCGGCGCAGGACTGCATCGGCAGGCCGAGGAGCAGGGCGCAGACCTGCTCGTGGTCGGCTCGTGTGGGCGCGGCGCCCTGGGTCGGGCGATGGTCGGCGATGACACGCGTGCTGCGCTCAACGGCGCCCCCGGTGCCGTCGCGGTCGCTGCCCGCGGCTACGCCGCTCACACCGCCGCCATTGCCCGGGTCGGTGTCGCCTACAACGGCTCGCCCGAGAGCGAGACGGCGCTTGCGAGCGCCCGCGAGCTGGCGGCGCCGATCGGGGCGAGCGTGTACGCGCTGGAAGTCGTCTCGATACCCAGCTACGCCCTCAGCGGCATGATGGCGGCGCCGTTGGGAGACAGCATCGACGCGATCCTCGCCGAGGCCAACGAGCGCATGGGAAAGCTTGCGGACGTCGAGGGCCGGGCGGTGTACGGCCTTGCGGGCGAGGAGCTGGCGTCCTTCGGCGATCAGCTGGACATCCTGGTGGTCGGCTCGCGCGGCTACGGCCCCGTGCGGCGCCTGGTGCTCGGCAGCACCTCCGACTATCTGGAGCGCCACGCTCGCTGCTCGCTGCTCGTGCTGCCGCGCGCGGACTGACACCGGTCGATACCTTGCCGGGCGTGGATGAAACAGACACAAGCCCGCTTGTTGGGAGTGTCCACAACAGTGGCGATGACGCAACGACGTCCTCCGGTGGCGATGACGCGACTGCGTCCTCCGCCGGGTCGATCAGGATCGTGCTCGCCGACGACCACGCGGTCGTGCGCTCGGGACTGCGCATGCTGCTCGATAGTGAGAGCGATTTCGAGGTGGTGGCCGAGGCAAGCGATGTCGAGGGTGCGCGCCGCTACGTGCGTGGGCATCACCCGGCGGTGCTGGTGTTGGATTTGAACATGCCGGGCGGTTCGAGCCTGAAAGCGATTCCCTTGATCAGGGAGGAGTCGCCGGGGACGCAGATCGTTGTCTTGACCATGCAGCAGGAGCCGGCGTTCGCGCGCGAGGCGCTTGGTGGCGGTGCACTCGGCTATGTGCTGAAGGAGGCCGCCGACGAGGAGCTGGTGCAGGCGGTGCGCAACGCAGCGGAAGGGGCGAGTTACCTCAACCCGCGGCTGGGTGCACGGATCGCCTCGGAGCCGCCGCCCGGGCCCCCGGACGATCTATCGGCACGCGAGGTCGATGTGCTGCGGTTGATCGCGTTGGGGCACACCAACGCGGAGATCGCAGAGCAGCTGTTCCTGTCGGTGCGCACGGTCGAGACGCATCGCTCCCACATACAGCAGAAGCTACGTCTGTCCACGCGCGCCGAGCTCGTCGGCTACGCGCTCGAGCGCGGGCTGATCGCACGCGAGTCGAGCAGCTGACGAGCGCTAGGCTGCGCAGCGTGCCCCGAACGCCCAAGGCCACGCTTCCCACAGCGCCACTGGCGGCCGGCTCACTGATCGCCGGGTACGCCGTCGCGGCGGGTACCGGCTCGCGGCCGCTCGGGGGTGTCGTGCTGGCGATCGGAGGCCTGTGCTGCGTCGGTGTGTGGACGCGGCGCCACGGCGCACGTACGGCGGCCACGCTCGCGGCCGTGGGCTTCGCTGCGCTCGTGCTTTCGCATGTTCTCGCGCTGGCGGTCGGCGCTTGGCCGGCGGTGTTGATCGTCGCGGCGGCGACCGCGATCGTGACCTGGTCACTGGCCGACGCCCACGTTGTCGCGGTGCCGCGAGGGCTAGCTTTCCGTCCGCCGGCGCGCTAGATTTCCGGCATGGCACAGGCCGTTGCATCCGCACCCGGGGTTGTTGTGGGAGACGGACCCCCACCGGGGGTAGCGCGCCCCAACTTTCAGATCGTCCCGCGCGCCGGATTGCCGATCGTCGCGCTTGTGATGGTCCTGCTGATTGCCGGTATCGCCACCAACGAACTGTGGCCGCTGGTGTTCCTGCACGTGGTCGGTGGCGCATCATGGACGATCATCGACCTGTTCCTCGGTTTTGTGCTCGGCCCGATCATGGGTCAGCTCTCGATTCCCGCACGCATCGAGTTCACCACACGGCTGATGCCCAAGATGGTGCTGATCATGCCCACCGTCGTTACGGTCACGCTAGCGGCGGGATGGCAGCTGTCCACGCACCTGGGTACCAACCTGACGGTGAACCCGCTGCACGGCTGGGTGGTGGCGAGCTTCATCGTGGTGGGGATCATGGCCGTGATCGCACTTGGCCTGCTGGAGCCGGCCAACATCGCGGTCCTGACCGAGCTGAAGAAGCCACAGCCGAACCCCGCAGTGATCGAGCGGCTGATGAAACGGTTCATCTACACTGCCGGCGCCACCGGGCTGATGCAGATCGCCACGCTGGTGATCATGACCAAGCTGAGCGCCGGATGAACGAGGGCGAGCCGGCTGACGCCGTCCGCCTGCCCCCGGTCACCGCGCTGGGGATGCTGTCGCTCGGCCTCGTGCTCGTCGGCGGCATCTACCTCTCGGCGCATCTCCCGCAGCACGTCTCGCTCGGTCCGGCCGTTGCTTTGCTGGCCGCCTCGGCGGTCGTACTCGCCGGCAACCTGACCGCGCTCTCGCGCGTGCAGGGATTTCACTGGCAGCGCATGTTCGAGGTTGGCAAGTGGGCGCTGCTGGCCTACACGATCATCGCGGCGATGATCGAGTACGTGTTCCTGCGCAACCACACCAGCGGTGGCCCGCTGGTGGTGCTCACGCTCTCGTTGATCGTCTTCGCCGTGAACGTGCCGGTGCTGATCGGCTTCACGGTTGCGCGCTACGACTGACGGCATCGACCGGCGCGCTGCTGCCCGGCGGACCGCCGCTGAGGCGGTGCCGGCAGATGGCTGAACAGGTTCGTCACCCGATCTTCGCGCGCGTCTACGAGCGTCTGGCCGCGCGTTCAGAAGGGCGCGGTGGCGCCGAGCACCGCCGCCGGCTGCTCGCCGATTGCGCCGGGCGGGTGATCGAGATCGGTGCCGGCAGCGGTGCCAACTTCGCGCACTACCCGAGCACCGTCGCCGAGGTGATCGCCATCGAGCCAGAGGAACACCTGCGCGAGCTTGCACAAGCCTCCGGCGCCCGCGCGCCCGTCCCGGTGTCGGTACGCGACGGCGGCGCGGGAAGCCTGCCGTGCGAGACTGCCGAGTTCGACGTCGCGGTCGCCTCGCTGGTGCTGTGCACGGTCCCCGACCAGCAGCGCGCGCTCGCGGAGCTGTTCCGCGCCGTTCGTCCAGGCGGGGAGCTGCGCTTCTACGAGCATGTGCGTGCCACACGCCCCGGCGAGCTGCGCGCGCAGCGGTTCGCCGACGCCACCTTCTGGCCGCGGCTTGCCGGTGGCTGTCACCTCACGCGCGACACGCGCTCGGGCATCGAGCACGCCGGCTTCGAGATCGAGCGCTGCGAGCGATTCGCGTTCAGCCCGAGTGCGTATCTGCCGCCGGCGCCGCACATCCTGGGCATGGCGCGCCGGCCGTGAGTCGCGTGCTCGCGCGTCCGCGAACGCGGTGTCGCGGCGCGCACGGTGACGGCCCCGTCGCGTGCCGTTAGGACATAATGGCGCCGATGAGAGCCATCCAGATCACCGAGGAGACCGGTCCCGACAGCGCGCTGTCACTGGTGGATCTGCCCGAGCCTGAGCCCTCGCACATGCTCACGCCGGGAGCCGGCGTCCTCGTCGAGGTGCACGCCGCCGGCGTCTCCTTCCCGGAGCTGCTGCAGACACGCGGCGAATACCAGCTCAAACCACCGCTGCCGTTCGTTCCCGGCAGCGAGGTGGCCGGGATCGTGCTCAGCGCGTCCGCCGGCGCGCAGGTCGCGCCAGGCGACCGCGTGGCCGCGTTCTGTGCGCTCGGCGGCTTCGCCGAGACGGCCGTCGCCCCGGAGTTCTTCACGTTCGCGCTGCCCCCCGAGCTCGACTTCGCGCAGGGCGCTGGGCTGATCCTCAACTACCACACCGCCTATTTCGCGCTGGCGCTGCGCGGGCGCCTGAAGGAGAACGAGACGGTGCTCGTCCACGGCGCAGCCGGCGGCGTCGGCACCGCAACGCTGCAGGTGGCCAAGGGCTTGGGCGCAAAGACGATCGCGCTGGTTTCAAGCGAGGCCAAGCAGCAGGTCGCAGTCGCGGCCGGCGCCGATCAGGTGCTGCTGCTTGGCGACGGCTGGAAGGACGAGGTGCTCGAGCGCTCCGGCGGTGGCGTTGACCTCGTGCTCGACCCGGTCGGTGGAGACCGCTTCACCGACAGCCTGCGCTGCCTGCGCGAGGGCGGGCGACTGGTCGTAGTCGGCTTCACCGGCGGATCTATCCCTGAGGTCCGCGTCAACCGCCTGCTGTTGAAGAACACAGAGATCATCGGGGCCGGTTGGGGTGCATACGTGATGGGCAAGCCCGACCTCAACCTGGAGATCGGCGCCGCCGTCAACCGCATGGTCAGCGAAGGGATCGTCGCCCCCGTCGTCGGCGAGCGCTTCCCGCTGGAGCGCGCCGGCGACGCGCTGAAGGCGCTCGACGAGCGTCGCGCCACCGGCAAGGTCGTGCTCGACGTGCGCCCCGCCTGAACCGCTGAGCGGCCGCCGGACGATCGAGCCGGTCATCCGCAGTCCTCGACTGCTCTGGTTAACCCCACCTTGTGCCCGGGGGACAGCCCCCCTCACGCCGGTGGTCGGCCTGATCGACAACGCCGCGCACGGTGCCCATCATCAATGTGGCTATGAGTGTCACTACGCAAAGGCCCGCCGAGTCGCAGTCCGTGGAGGGCGGGGAGGATGCACGCCTGACGGCGCTGGCCACGCACGAGGACCTCACGCCCAAGGGTCCCACGCCCGAGGAGATTCAGGTCCCGGTCATGGAAAACCTGGATCGCGCGATCACCGGCATCATCACCGCGGTGCCACCGCTGCTGCTGGTGCTGGCCGGCTGGCAGATGTGGAACCACGAGTTGCGCTGGCGCGACGTGGCGATCTTCCTGATCATGTACGTGCCCACCGGGCTGGGGATCACCGTCGGCTTCCACCGGCTGCTCACGCACCGCGCCTTCAAGACCTCGCCGTTCATGCGCGGGCTGCTGTCGGTGCTGGGCACGATGGCCGTAGAGGGGCCGGTGATCTCATGGGTGGCAGACCACCGCAAGCACCACGCCTACTCCGACCGGCTCGGTGACCCTCACAGCCCGCACGTCGACCACGGCTCCGGCTTGCGCGGCGCGCTGCGGGGCCTGGCCCACGCACACGTCGGCTGGCTGTTCGACCACAGCCAGCGCGGCGCACGCGAACGCTTTGCCCCCGATCTGCTGGCCGACCCGGTCGTTTCGTTCGTCGATAAGACCTTCCTGCTCTGGTCGCTGGTGGGGTTCGCGATTCCCTTCGGGCTGGGCGTGCTCTTCGGCGGGACCGTCGACGCCGGCCTGGAGGCGATGCTGTGGGGCGGTGTCGTGCGCATGCTCGTGTTGCACCACGTGACCTACAGCATCAACTCGCTGTGCCATTTCTTCGGCCGGCGCCGCTTCGCCACCGAGGACCACTCGCGCAACCTCCTGTGGCTGGCGCCGTTCTCGTTCGGCGAGGCATGGCACAACAACCACCACGCCTTCCCCACCTCGGCGTTTCACGGCATGGGGCGCCGCGAGATCGACCTGTCGGGGCTGCTGATCTCCGCGATGGAGCGCGTCGGCCTGGTATGGGACGTACAGCGGATCGGCGCCGAGCGCCAGGCGGCCAAGGCGCTCTAAGCGCCTGCTCGTAGCCGCGTCGGCTCCGCGCCTGCGGTGCCATGAGACGATAGCGGTGATGTCGCAACGCGCTCGGCTCCCGATCGACCTGTCTCTGGCCTCCGGTGTCCCCGGCTCACGGCGCTGGATGCCGGCGCTCGCCGCCGGCTTGTCGATCGGCGAATACGCACGTTCGCTCGTCCGTCGTCTGGCGTTCCTGTCGGCTGTGCTGCTCGCCGCCATCTGGGCGCTCGACGGGCAGGGCTACTTCTGGCCGGCATGGGCGTGGCTCGGGCTTGGCGATCTCGTGCTACTCGACTTCAGCGCCAGCTGGGCCTGGCGCCAGCAGCGCGGAGCTGTGCGTCGCGTGGCCTGCGTGTGGGCGCTCGTCGGCGCCGCTGCGGTCATCCTTGTGTTCACGTGGCTGCTGACATGGCTGCTGGCCGGAGCGCAGACCTTCTGGCCTGCCTGGGCGCTGCTGGGGCTGGCAACGTCAGGCAGCGCCTATTCGCTGATCGCGCTGCACGATCGCGTGCTGGTCGCACGCGGTCGCCGCGCCCTGCGTGCCAGGATCGACATGCTGACGCGCACGCGCCGCCAGGCCGTCGACGCCCAGGCCGCCGAGCTGCGACGGATCGAGCGCGACCTGCACGACGGTGCGCAGGCGCGCCTGGTCGCCCTGACGCTCCAGCTCGGACGCGCCGAGCTGCGCGTACAGGACCAGCCGGAGATCCGTGACCTGATCCTCGATGCCCAGCGCGAGGCGCACCACGCGATCGCCGAGCTGCGCGACCTCGCGCGGGGTATCGTGCCGCCGCTGCTGGCCGACCGCGGCCTGGTGGCAGCGGTGGAATCGCTTGCCGCCCGCTACGGCCTCGGCACGGCGATCGCCACCGACACCCACGGCGCGCATGCGCCCGCGGTCGAGAGCGCCGCCTACTTCGTGATCGCCGAGGCGCTCACCAACACCGTCAAGCACGCCGGGGCGACGCGCAGCTGGATCTCGATGACAGACGAGCACCGGGCGGTGGTCGTCGTCGTCGGCGACGACGGTCGCGGCGGCGCCGACCCGCACGGATCCGGGCTCGCCGGCCTGCGCGCGCGGGTGGAGGCGCTCGACGGCAGCCTGCGCATCGACAGCCCCAACGGCAATGGGACCGTGCTGGAAGCGAGACTTCCTTGCGGGTAGTGATCGCCGAGGATCTTGCGCTGCTGCGGGAGGGCCTGGTGGCGCTGCTGCGGGAGAACGAGATCGACGTCGTCGCCCAGGTCGAAGACGGACCGGGGCTGCTACGAGCCATCGCCGGCCACAAACCGGACCTTGCGATCGTCGACGTGCGCCTGCCGCCGACCTACAGCGACGAGGGCGTGCTCGCGGCGATCGAGGCTCGCCGGCGCCAGCCGCAGCTGGGTGTGCTCGTGCTCTCCCAGTACGTGGAGACCGCCTATGCCAGTGAGCTGATCGGCGGCGACACCGCCGGGATCGGCTACCTGCTGAAGGAGCGGGTGGGCGACGTGCGTGCGTTCCTCGACGCTCTGCACAGCGTGGCGGCGGGTGGCACCGTGCTCGACCGGCAGGTCGTCGCCGAGCTGCTGGCTCCGCGCGGCGGCGACACCGAGCCGCTGTCGGGTCTCACCGCGCGTGAGCGCGACGTGCTGGCGCTGATGGCCGAGGGTCGCTCCAACACGGCGATCGCTGAGAGCCTGATCGTCACTCCAGGCGCTGTCGAGAAGCACATCACCAGCATCTTCGCCAAGCTCGATCTGCCCGCGTGCAACGAAGACCATCGCCGTGTGCTGGCGGTGCTCGCCTACCTGCGGGTCGCGCGCTAGCCACTCCGCGGTGAGCCTGGGACTGATAGAAATCCGGCGCGATGAGCGCTGACCTTCTGACGCGCGTGCGCGCGGATATCGACGCTCGCCTGGACACGCTGCGCCCGGCGCTCGCCGAGTACGAGCGGCTGCTCGGCGCCTACGACACGCTCGAGGCCGACGCCGCCAAAGCGCCCACGCCGAGCCCGCGCGCGCGAGCCGCCGGCGCCATCGCGGCCAGCCTGCCCGCGCCAGCGCGAGTCGCCGGCCAGCCGAGGCATCGCGGGCCGCGTGGCTCGGCCGCCGGTGCGCTCAAGCGAGCGGCATCTGCGCCCGCGCCGGCGCCCCGGGGTGCCGCCCAGCGGGCGATCGTGGCGGCCCTGGAGCACGGCTCGCACACGGTCGCCGAGCTGGTGCTCGTCACCGCCATCCCCGCTGCCGAGATCCGCAAGAGCGCCCGCAGCCTGCAGCGCGCCGGGGCGATCGCCGCCACCAAGCGCGACGGCAGGGCCGCCTACGCGCTGTCGGGTCCTGCCGCCGTCTGACGGGCGACCTTCGCAGCCTCCTCGGGGCCGAGGAACGGCAGCAGCGCGAAGTACGTCAGCTGCGGTGCCGTGGCTGCCAGCTCGGTGATGCAGTCGTTCTCGATGTAGTGGTGCAGCACCTGCCAGATGCCGCCCGCGACGGCCTCTGCCGCGATCGCCGGCACCTCGATGCCGCGGTCGAGCTCATACCCCGGCGCGAGATACGTGGCGAACGCCTGGATACCTGCGTTGCGGATCTCGATCGCCTCCGGGCACGCAGCGAACGTGTCGACCAGCGTGAGGTGGGCGTGCGCCGGCTCCGAAGCCAGGAAGTCGATCAATGCTCGCGCACCCGCGGCAACGGCTCTGGGCCAGTCCTCGCCCTGCGTCTCATACGCCTCCACGGCGACTCCCAAGCGCCTGATGCATTCCCACCTTCTGCGCGCCCAGGAACGCCTCGTGCTTGGAGGTGTAGATGTCGTAGAAGGTCTGATGGGAGACGTTGGCGCGGCGCGCGATCTCCGGGATCGTGAGCGCCGCGAGGCCTTTCTCGGCAACGATCGCAGCCGTGGCATCGACGATCCGCTCGCGCTGGCTTTTGACGATCAGCTGGCGCGGCAGGTCGCTGCGTCCGCTCGGCAGTCGCCCCTCGGCACGTCGCGCCCGCTCGGAGGTCAGCGCCGCCGGCGCATCGGCTGAGCTCGGGCGTGCCGCCGGCGCGGCATCCAGCCCTGTCGGCAGGCGCCGCCGATAGCAGGCCGCCCATGTCGCGAGTTCCTCCGCCAGCGCCTGCAGGTCGCTCGCGTGACCGCTGCGCAGGCGCCTGGCGGTCACCTCGCGGATGCCGCCGATGATGAACTTGACGGTCAGGTCGGTGGACTCTGTCGCCGGCGAGTCCTCCTGGCCGATCGAGGATCGCCCGGCGTACAGGCCCTGCTCGAGCGCCGCCACAGCGCGTTTGCGTCGCTCCAGTGCCTGCCCGCCCGCGCCGAAGGCGCCCAGCACGAGCAACGAGATGGCGTCCGGCTCAGCGGCTGCGAGCTCGGCAAACGAGCGCATCGCCCCGACCATGCGCTCGCCCGGGGACTTGTCTGAGTCGATACGCCTCGATCACGGCTCCGGCGGCACGCGCGGCGACTTCGTCGTAGGTGCTGAGGAACAGGTCTTCCTTGTCGGTGAACAGGCTGTAGAACGTCGGCTGGGAGACGTGCGCCAGCTTCGCCAGGTCGACGATTCGCACCGCCGGGTAACCCTTTTCGGCGATCAGCTCGATCATCGCCTTCTGCAGACGCTCGCGCTGGTCGCGCTTGACGAGCTCCGGGTCGAGCCCGTGCGTGCCGGTAGGTAGCGGCCGGTAGCGCTCTGCGCGTCCGTTACGCGCTCGCGGGGCGTCCTCGACGGTGCCGCCCTGCGCTACCTCGGCCTTGGGCGGCATATGTCTGACATTGCGAGCCGCCATCTAGAGCAACCCTCCACTTGACTGCAAGAAAGTCGAGACTATCAAACTGTGCCTACAGATTAACCTTCCAATACAACTCCTGGACGGTCCGTTGTCTAAAACGGCTAACTGGCACGAGGGCGCTGCGCCGCCGCGGCCGGCGGGCGACGCTCAACCGGCGATCGTGCGCGAGGTGCCGAGCACCTTGCCTTCGGGGCCGAGCGCCTCCACCGCCACGAACGGCTCCGGCCCGGGGGTGTCGATCGCCGTCTCAAAGCCGTTGCGGGTGGCGCTGGCGACAGGGGCCAGCTGCTGCGCGGACGGTCCCGCCAGCACCTGCCAGCTGGCCGTGCGCGTATCGCCGTTCCAGCTCGCGTACACGGTCACCGGGCCGCCTGCCTTCGCCGAGGCCGTCGCTATCGCCGGCGGTTCGCTCGGCGTGCCCGTCCACGGGAAGCGGTACGTGCGGTAGGACTGGTAGGAGCCGTGCATGTGCGAGTCGTACAGCAGCTGGCCGCCGGCGCTGAATTCCGAGAAGTACGGCTCGGCGCCCCAGCCGATGAACACGTTGCCGTCCTGGAGGGACTGGATGTCGCCCTGGCTGGCTGAGGCCAGCGGTGGGCTGGGGTGCTCGTACTCGGCGATCACCGTGTCGGTCTTCGTCTTCGGGTTGATCGACAGGATCAGGCCGCGCGACTGCGGGTGCACCTTCGGTACGCCGCCGTTGTCGAACACGCTGATCACGCCGCTGGGCAGCGTCGAGGCGTCGTGCTGGTAGGCCGTTGCCGCACCGGCGGCCAGTTTCACGTCCGAGTGCTTGCCGCCGATGCGCGTGACGATCTGCCCGGTGCTCGTATCCAGTTCGTACAGCGCCGAGGTGTTACGCGCCGAGATCAGCGTCTTGCCGTCCGCCATCGGGTCGATCGAGTTCATGTGGAAGTAGTCGAACGGCCACGCCATGCTCGACCCCGTCGCCGAGCTGTAGGAGTCGGCCAGCGATACGTGGTTCAGGCTCGCCCATTCGCGGCGCACCAGGCCGGTCGCCAGGTCGATTTCCTGGAAGATGCTGTTCGTCACCGCCGCGCCGCTGGGTCCGCCGACCGACGACAGGTTGCAGGCGACCGGGTTGAACACCGTCAGCAGCGCCGTTCCCTGCGGCGTGATCCGGAATTCGTGCAGGTCCGCCAGGAAGCCGTTGCCCGCACGCACGTGCCCGATCTGCTGGTAGGAGGTGTTGTCGATGATCTCTTCGCCCTGGCCGAACCCCTGCGGCGGGATGTGGCCCTGCCACCACGTCAGCACCGTCTGACCGCCGTCCTGCTGCACCTGCAGGTTGGTTGCATCCTCGCCCGACGGCAGCGGGTGGAACCACACGAGGTTGCCGTCTTCTTCGAAGATCATCGGCCCGCTCGGGCCGGGGCCGGTGTACGGCGCCGCGAACAGGTCGCCCGGCGCGCTCAGCGACGAGCGCGCGGTCACATCGACCACCGGCGCCTTCAGTTCCGGGGCCGACTGGAAGTGCTGCCACTCGTCAGGGTCACGCGTCGTCGCCGCGGCACTGGCGCTGGCCGAGCCCGCCAGCTGCACGTCCTCGTGGGCGACGACAAAGCTGAACGCGAACGGCTGCGTCTTGGAGCCCGCCTTCAGCTTCCCGCGCACAGTCACCGTCTCGCCCGGTGCGAACGGCTTCTCCGGCACGAAGCTGGCGCCGTCACCCTGCGAGTACGCACGCAGATGCCCAGCATGCGAGCCGGTCTGCGAGCCCTTCACGGCGATGTCGCCGAGCAGGCTCGCAGGCACTCCCAGCAGGCTGATCTGCGTCGCCGGCGAGGCCACATACGAGCCCGGGAGCGGCGAGACCACCAGGCTCGTTCCCGGCAGTTGCGCCGAGCGGTTGAGCGTCGCCGGTGTACAGCGCCCCGCGCTCGGTGCGCTGTATGCCGACTGCTCGGCCGCGATTCGTCGCGACGCCAGCGCCAGCGCTGTCGCGCTGGAGGCAACCACCAGCAACGCGCCAAACAACAGAGCCTTACGCAGCCGCATCGTGCCTACAGGGGTTCATCGGAACTCGTGGTACTCCTCTTGGGCCCGCCGAGGGCTGTCTTGGGGCCCGCCGAGGGCTGTCTTGGGACCCGCCGGGGGCCGATTGGGCGCGCGAAGATCCTAGGTGCTCGACACGCAAGCGCACTAAGAAGTTGCGAAGAGGGTGGCACTAGGCGCACTGGGAAGTCGCCGCGAGGCCACTCGTGCAACTGAGCATGACGGATCGACGGCCCGGCGGCTGACCCCCTGTTTGGGGGGTTGACGACTGTAAGCCTGAGCGTGGCGAGCGCATTCGTGGGATTCTCCCAGCATGCCCGGCGCTGCTCCGCTCAGCTCAGGCCCGCACATCGAGGTGCTCGAGGTCATGTCCGATCTGCTGTCCGGGGTCGGCGAGGGCTCGCCCCCGGACGCATTCTTCAGCAGCCTCTGCGAGGCGATCTGCCGCCTGACCTCGATGAAGCGTGCCGTGCTGATCCGCTACGACAGTGTCCGCAGGCGCGTGCGCGCCGTCGGCGCGCACGGCATCGAGCTGGAGGCGTTCGCCGACCTGTTCGTGACGATCGACTCGGTCCCCGTCGCGCGCCAGTCGCTCGCCCGCGACCGCATCCTCGAAGTGGACGGCGCCGCCGACTTCAAGGTGCCGCCCGCCGTGCGCGAGCTGCTGGAGGGCGTGCGCATCGTCTGCACGCCGATGGCTGCCGCCGGGCGCTACGTCGGCGTCGTGCTGTCCGAGCGCGAGGCGGACCTGCCGGAGATGGACGAGGACGAGCGTCATCTGCTGTGGACGCTCGGCAAGGCGATCGCCATGGCGTCCGTCGCCCGCGAGGTCACCGCCTACGACGAGCAGAGCCGCCAGCTCCAGCAGCGCATCGACCTCGCGCGGGAGATCCACGAGGGGGTCGTGCAGCGCCTGTTCGGAGTTTCGCTGGCGCTGTCGCACGAGGAGCTGCTGGACGCCGACTCCCAGCGGCGCTGCGCCGACGAGGTGCAGGGCGCGCTCACCGATCTGCGCACCGCGCTGATGAGCCCACTCGGGCACGCCTCGCGCCCGACCACCGTCACCTTCGGCGAAGAACTCGAACGCGCCCGCGCGCTCTACCCGGGCCTCGAGATCGTGCTCGAGGGAGCCACCGAGCAGGTCCCCACGAGCCTGGAGGCGCTCGCCCAGTCGGTTCTCGTGGAGGCCGTGCGCAACGCCCACAAGCACGCTCAGGCGACGTTCGTGAAAGTTTCGCTGCGTAACGACGGCAGCACGTTCGTGCTGGAGGTACGCAACGACGGCGCGCCGCTGCACAACGACGGGCAGGGCGGCGTCGGCCTGCGCCTTGCCACGCTCGAGGCGCTCCAGCACGACGGCGTGCTCGAGTACGGGGAGTCAGAGCCAGGGGCATGGCAGGTCCGCCTCGTGGTGCCGACCGGACAGTGAGCACGCCAGAGGAGCAGAGACGGCTACGGGTCCTCGTCGTCGACGATCACGACGTCGTGCACTGGGGGTTCCGGCTGATGCTCGGGCAGATGCCATGGGTCGATCGCTGCCTCAGCGCGCGTACCGGCGCCGAAGCGCTCGCCGTATGCAGGCGCTACGAGCCGCATGTGGCGCTCGTCGACCTGTTCCTCGGCGTCGAGTCCGGGCCCGAGATCTGCGAGCGCCTGCGCGGCGAGGCGCCCGCACCGCGGGTGCTGCTGATGTCCGGCGCCGGCGGCATCTCGCCACGCGCCGCCCGCGCCGCCGGCGCCGCCGGCTTCATCTCCAAGGACTGGCCCGCCCCCGAGATCGCCAAGCTCGTGCGCATGGTCGGCGACGGCCAGGAGGTGTTCAAAGACGTCGCCAGCCCCGCGGCGCCCACGTTGACCGATCGCGAGAGCGAGATCCTGGCGCTGATCGCCGGCGGCGCCACCAACCGCGAGATCGCCGCCGAGCTGTTCCTCTCACCGCACACCGTCAAGGAGCACACCAGCACGCTCTACCGCAAGCTGGGCGCACGCAACCGCGCTGACGCCGTACAGCGCGCGCAGCGCCTCGGCCTGCACCGCTGACCCCTCAGGCGCACGGACTACACCCCCCATTTGAGGGGTTCGGGCGTCCGGGTGCGGCGCCGGCCCGAGCAGGCCCGGAAGTCTGTCGGAGTGTCCACGGACGTCATCGCCGGTCTCTTCCCCGGCCAGGGAAGCCAGACGGCCGATCTGCGCGAGCGCGTCGAGCGTGTCCTTCCCGGTCTGCTGGCCGAGTGCATCGCGCTCGTCGGCGAGGACCCGTTCGCGCGGGTCGGCGAGAGCACCCGCTTCGCCCAGCCTGCCATCTTCTGCGCCAGCCTCGCCGGCTGGGAGCAGCGCCCCGCGTTCCTACGCCCCGTCGCACTCGCCGGTCATTCGCTGGGCGAGCTCAGCGCGCTCGTGGCAGCCGGCGCGCTCGATCAGGCATCCGGCCTGCGGCTGGCCGTTCGTCGCGGCGAGCTGATGGCAGCGGCGCCCGACGGGCGCGAGGAAGGGATGCTCGCCGTGCTCGGCGCCTCCGAGCAACAGGTGCAGGAGCTGGCCGCTCAGCACGACGTCTCCATCGCCAACGACAACGCCCCCGGACAGGCTGTGCTGGCCGGTCCCACCGAGCGCCTGCGCCTGGCCTCCACAAGCGCCCGTGAGCAGCGCATCCGCGCGATTCTGCTGGACGTCGCCGGTGCCTTTCACACACCCGCCATGGCAGCCGCCGTCGAGCCCTTTCGCGCGGCGCTCGACAGCGTCGAGTTCAAGCCGCCCGCCATACCTGTGATCTCCGGCTCAAGCGCCAAGCCGTTCACCGACGTGCGTGCCGAGCTCGCAGCCGCGATCGTCCAGCCCGTGCGCTGGCGCCAGACGATGCTCGCACTGGCGCAGCTGGGCGCCGAGCGGTTCGTCGACTTCGGCCCCGGCAACGTCCTCGCCAAGCTCGTCGCGCGCAACCTGCCCGACGCAAGCGTGCTCGACCTCGCCGGCAGCCGGGAGGCCAGCGGTGTCGCCTGAGTACGCGCTGCAGACTCGCCCCGCGTCAGACCGGCACGCGCCGCAGCCAGCGCGCACCGCCGGCATCATGGGGGTCGGCGTGGCGCTACCGGAGCGCAAGGTCCCCAACGAGGAGATCGCCGGCCGGCTCGGCGTCAGCTCCGAGTGGATCGAGCGACGCACAGGCATCCTCGAGCGCCGCTACGCCGCCTCCGGACAGCGCGTCAGCGAGCTTGCCAGCGCCGCCGCGCGGCTCGCCATGCAAGACGCCGGCGTCGACGCCGGCGAGATCGACATGGTGCTCGTCGCCACGCTCGCCGCCGACGAGATCACCCCATCCACCGCGCCGATCGTCGCGCACGAACTGGGGATGGTCAACGTCGCCGCCATCGACGTCGGCGCCGCCTGCACCGGGGCGATCGCCGGGCTCTCGCACGCCACCGCCTGGATCGAGTCCGGGCGCGCCCGCAACGTGCTCGTCATCGGTGCCGAGATCCTCTCGCGCTTCATCGACTGGGACGAGCGGCGCACCGCACCGCTGTTCGGCGACGGCGCCGGCGCGCTTGTCGTCTCGCTCGACGCCGACGGCGAGATCGGGCCGTTCGTGCTCGGCTCAGACGGCGCCGCCGCCCGCACGATCCAGGTGACGCGCGAGCGGCTCGTGCTCGAGATGGACGGCCACGACACGTTCCTGGCGGCAGTCGAGCACATGTCCACGTCCACCCGCAGGTGCTCAAGCGCGCCGGCCTGCAGCTCGCCGACGTCGACCTGTTCGTCTACCACCAGGCCAACGGACGCATCCTCTCCGCCGTCGCCGACCGCCTCGGCGTCGAGCACGAGCGCGTCTTCGACTGCATCGCCACGCTCGGCAACACCAGCGCCGCGAGCGTGCCGCTCGCGCTCGGCGAGGCCGTGCGCGTGGGCGCGCTCACACCCGGAGCCACCGTCGTGCTGGGAGCCGTCGGCGCCGGCGTCGTGTGGGGCGCCACCGTCATCACCTGGGGCACTCCGCATGAGCGCCGCCGGCGAGCGCAGGGCTGCGCGCTCGTCACCGGCGCCTCGCGCGGCATCGGCTCGGCGATCGCCTGCGCGCTCGCCGCCGACGGCTGGCCGGTCGCCGTCAACTTCCGCGCCGGCGAGGACGCCGCCGCCGAGGTCGTCGCGCGCATCGACGACAGCGGCGGCCGCGCGCTGGCGGTCGGCGCCGACGTCACCGCACCGGAGCAGCTCGACCAGCTGTTCGACACCGTCGAGCAGCAGCTCGGCCGCGTGCTCGTGCTCGTCAACAACGCCGGCGTGCGCGCCGACGACCTCGCGCTCTCGCTGACCGACTCCGACTGGGACAGCGTCATCGACACCAACCTAACCGGCGCCTTTCGCACCACCAGGCGCGCGCTGCGCGGCATGATCCGCGAGCGCTTCGGGCGCGTCATCAACGTCGCCTCCGTCGTCGGCCCGCGCGCCAACGCCGGGCAGGCCAACTACGCCGCCGCCAAGGCCGGGCTGATCGGCATGACCAAGACCATCGCCGTCGAGGTCGCACGCCGCGGCGTGACCGTCAACGCGATCGCCCCCGGGCTGATCGACACCGACATGACCGCCGATCTCGCATCGTCCGCGATCGTCCCGGCCGGGGGGCGAGCTGCTCAGCGCCGTTCCCGCCCGCCGCGCCGGCACGCCCGAGGAGGTCGCCGCCTGCGCATCCTTCCTCGCATCCGAGCACGCCGGCTACGTCACCGGCTCCACCATCTACGTCGACGGGGGCCTGGCCGCATAGCGCGGGCGCCCGCGCGCACGCTTACGCGTCCACCAACCACATGACAACAAGCAGCCATCCCAATCATCCAAGAAGTCATCCGAGAGGAGCCCGATGAGCACCACCGTCACCGAAGAGCAGATCGAGAAGGTGGTCATCGAGTCGCTGGAGACGTTCGGGGCCGACCCCGACCAGATCACCCGTGAGGCGACCTTCGAGGCGCTCGACATCGACTCGCTCGACCTCGCCGAGCTCTCGCAGATCGTGCACGAGCAGTTCGGCGTCGAGCTGAAGGGCTCCGACGTCGCCGAGGTCAAGACCGTCGACGACGCCATCAAGCTGATCGCCGAGCGCCTCTAGGCGGATGCAGCCGATCGTCGTCACCGGGGTCGGCGCGGTCACGCCGCTCGGCGTCGGCGCGCGCACTCTGCACGAGCGCTGGAGCGCCGGCGTGTGCGGGATCGCCGACGGCGAGGGCGCCTGCCTGGACTTCGACCCGACCGACTTCCTCTCCGCCAAGGAGGCGCGCCGCGCCGACCGCTTCACGCAGCTCGCGCTCGCCGCCTGCGCCGAGGCGCTCGCCGACGCCGGCTGGGAGGGCGGTGGCGAGGGGCGGGCGGAGGCGACGGGGCGGGCGGGCATCCATACCCGCCCGAGCGCATCGGCTGCGTGCTCGGCACCGGCATCGGCGGCATCGCCACGCTCACCGGCGGCCAGGACACGCTGCGCGAACGCGGCGGCCAGTACGTCTCGCCGCTGGCCGTGCCGCTGATGATGAGCAACGCCGGCGCCGGCGCCCTGTCCATGCGCCACGACCTGCGCGGCCCCTCCTTCGCCGTCAGCTCCGCGTGCGCCTCGGGCGCGCACGCGATCGGCAGCGCGATGCGCATGCTCCAGAACGGCGAAGCCGACGCCGTCGTCACCGGCGGCTCCGAGGCCGGCCTGACGCCGCTCGCGCGCGCCGCCTTCAGCGCGCTCGACGCGCTCTCGCACGAGCGGCATCTCGCGCCCGTTCGACGCCCGCCGCGACGGCTTCGTGATGGGCGAGGGCGCCGGCGTGCTCGTGCTCGAGCGCGCCGACGCCGCCCGTGCGCGCGGCGCGCGCGTGCTCGGCACGATCCGCGGCTACGGCGCCAGCTCCGACGCCCACCACCTGACCGCCCCGCGCGAGGACGGCCACGGCCAGGCCGGCGCGATGCGCGCCGCGCTCGCCGACGCCGGCGTCGCACGCCGAGCAGATCGACTACGTCAACGCCCACGGCACCTCGACGCCGCTCAACGACCGCGCCGAGACGCACGCGATCAAGCTCGCGCTCGGCGAGCACGCCGGGCGGATCCCGGTCTCCTCGACCAAGTCCGCGATCGGGCACCTGCTCGGCGCCGCCGGCGCCGTCGAGGCCGTCGCCACGCTGCTCGCGCTGCGCGACCGCATCGCCCCGCCCACGCTCGGCCTGTCCGAGCCCGACGACGGGCTCGACCTCGACTACGTGCCCGGCGCCGCGCGCCCGCTCGCGCTCGGCGGCGACAGCCACAGCACGGCGTCGGCGATGGCAACGGCGCTGGTTCCGGCTCCGGAGCGGCCGGCGAGCGGCCCGTGCTCGCGCTGTCCAACTCGTTCGGCTTCGGCGGCCACAACGCCGTGCTGTGCCTGGAGGCGCCATGAGCCTCGCGCTGCTCGAGCGCCCCGACGAGCGCCTCGACGCCGCTCGAGCGCCTCGAGGTGCTCGCCGACCCCGGCTCGCTGCAGCTGCTGCGCACGCAGGTGCGCTCGCGGCGGATGGGCGAGCGCGCGCAGCCCGGCGACGGCGTGCTCGGCGCGCACGCGCGCGTCGACGGACGCCAGGTCTACTGCTACGCCCAGGACGCCTCGTTCGCCGGCGGCTCGCTCGGCGAGGCCCACGCCGAGACGATCGTCGAAGTGCTGCGCCTCGCCGGCCGCGCGCGCGTGCCGGTGCTCGGCTTCGTCGAGTCCGCCGGCGCGCGCATGCAGGAGGGGCTCGCGGCGCTCTCCGGCTACGGCTCGATCTTCCGCGAGCACGTGCGCCTGTCCGGGCTCGTGCCGCAGATCTCGATCGTCTGCGGCCCCGCCGCCGGCGGCTCCTCCTACGGCCCCGCGCTCAACGACTTCGTGATCATGACCGGGCGCGCGTCCATGTTCCTGACCGGCCCCGCCGTCGTCTCCGAGGTCACCGGCGAGGACGTCGACATGGCCTCGCTGGGCGGCACGCGCGTGCACGAGCGCAACGGCGTCTGCCACTTCACCGCGCCGACCGAGGTCGACGGCGCGCTGCTGGCCCGCGACCTGCTCGACTACCTGCCCCAGCACTCCGGCGTCTCGCCGCAGATGTGGCCGAGCGTCGCCCCGCAGGAGGGCTCGCCCGACCGCGCCGTGCCCTCGCAGGCGCGCAAGGTCTACGACATGCGCCACGTCGCCGCCGCGCTCGTCGACGGCGGTCGCCTGATGGAGGTCAGCCCGCGCTGGTCGCGCAACGTCGTCTGCGGCTTCGCCCGCCTCGAGGGCCGCTCGATCGGCATCGTCGCCAACCAGCCCAAGCACCTCGGCGGCGTGCTCGACGCCGAATCCGCGCAGAAGGCCGCGCGCTTCGTGCGCATGTGCAACTCCTTCGGGCTGCCGCTGCTCGTGCTCGTCGACACGCCCGGCTTCCTGCCCGGATCGCGCCAGGAGCAGGACGGCGTGATCCGCCACGGCGCCAAGCTCGTGCACGCGTTCGCCGAGGCCACCGTGCCGAGCGTCACGGTGATCGTGCGCAAGGCCTTCGGCGGCGCCTTCATCGCGATGAACTCAAAGGCGCTCGGCGCCGACTACGTGTTCGCCTGGCCCGGCGTCGAAGTCGGCGTGATGGGCGCCGAGCAGGCCGTCGGCATCCTCAACCGCCGCGAGATCGCCGCCGCCGAGGACCCCAGCGCGCACCGCCGCCGCCTCGCCGGCGCCTACTCCGCCGAGCAGCTGCAGGTCGAGGGCGCGAGCGCCGACGGCTTCGTCGACGAGGTGATCGCCCCCGACTCCACCCGCCAGCGCGTCGCCTCCTGCTTCGAGGCGCTCGCCGGGCTGCACCGCCCCGAGTCCCGCTCCAGCAACATCCCGCTCTGAGGCCAGCGCCATGTCCGAGGCGATGATCTCCAAAGCGACAGCGCGTCCGAGATGGCGGTGCCCGAGACTTCCGGCATGGTGTGGTCGGATCCCTTCGACCGGCTGTCCGTCGGGCAGCGCTTTCGCAGCGCTCAGCGCACCGTCAGCGACAGCGACGTCAACGTCTTCGCCGCGCTCACCGGCGACTCGCACCCCCAGCACGTCGACGCCCATGGGCCGCCGCCAGCCCGTTCGGCGAGCGCATCGCCCACGGCATGCTCATCCTCTCGCTCGCCGTCGGGCTCGTGCCGCTCGATCCCGAGCGCGTGCTCGCGCTCCGACGCGTCAGCGACGTCGTCTTCAAGCGCCCCGTGCTCCTCGGAGAGACCATCCTCGTCGCCGGTCAGCTCACCGCGCTGCGGCCCATCGACGACGCGCGGCGGCCTCGTCGACTTCGCCTGGCAGATCCGCAACCAGGACGACGCCCTCGTCGTGCGCGCCAACGTGCAGGTGCTCTGGCGCCGCCAGCCACAGTGATGCTCGACGGCCGGCGCATCCTCATCACCGGCGTGCTCGATCGCCACTCGATCGCCTTCGTCACCGCCGCCCGCGCGCAGGAGCTCGGCGCCGACGTGCTGCTGACCGGCTTCGGGCGCACCAAACGCATGACCGAACGCGCCGCCCGGCAGCTGCCGCAGGCCGCCGACGTGCTCGAGCTCGACGTCAACAGCGCCGAGGACCTCGTGCGCTCTGCGCAGCGAGCTCGAGCGCCGCTGGGGCGCCCTCGACGGCCTGCTGCACGCGGTCGCCTACGCCCCGCCCGACGCGCTCGGCGGCGGCTTCCTCGACACGCCGCTGGAGAGCGCGATCACCGCCTACCAGACGAGCGCCTTCTCGCTGAAGGCGCTCGTCGCCGGGCTGCTGCCGCTGCTCGCAGGACGCACCCAACGGCGCCGGCGTCGTCGGCCTCGACTTCGACGCCGCCGTCGCCTGGCCGGCCTACGACTGGATGGGCGTCGCCAAGGCGGCGCTCGAGGCCGTCGCGCGCTACCTCGCCCGCGAGCTCGGCCCGCGCGGGGTCCGCGTCAACCTCGTCTCCGCCGGCCCGATCGAGACGCTCGCCGCCGGCGGCATCCCCGGCTTCTCCGAGCTCGCCGAGGTCTGGTCGCAGACCGCGCCGCTGGCCTGGGACCCGCGCGACCCCGGGCCGGTCGCCGACGCCGCCTGCTTCCTGCTCTCGCCGCTCGCGCGCGCCATCACCGCCGAGATCCTGCACGTCGACGGCGGCTACCACGCGATGGGCTGCGCCTCGCCCGGCCTCGACCCGCTGCCCGTCGCCATGAGCGGCGCCATCCTGCTCACCGGCGCCACCGGCTTCCTCGGCATGGACGCGCTCGCGCGTCTGATCGAGCGCGACCACGAGCAGATCGTCGTGCTCATCCGCGCCCCGCGACGACCAGCGGCGCCCGCCAGCGCCTCGACGGGGTGCTCGCCCGCCTCTACGACGAGGCGCCCGCCGCCGCCGCGCGCGTCAGCGCCGTGCGCGGCGACCTGCTCCAGCCCGGGCTCGGCCTGTCCGCCGCCGACCGCGCCTGGCTGATCGCCTCCGTCGATCGCATCGTCCACTGCGCCGCCTCGATCTCCTTCGACCTGCCGCTGCAAGAGGCGCGCGAGATCAACGTCCACGGCGTCCAGCGGGTGATCGAGCTCGCACGCGAGATCGCCGCCGCCGGCACCCTGCCTCGTCTCGTCCACGTCTCCACCGCCTACGTCAGCGGTCGCCACGCCGGCGCCTTCGGCGAGCACGACCTCGACGTCGGCCAGGAGTTCCGCAACACCTACGAGCAGTCCAAGAACGAGGCCGAGCGGTTGCTCGCGCAGGCCGACGACCTGCCGCTCGCCGTCGCTCGTCCCAGCATCGTCGTCGGCCACAGCGCCAGCGGCTGGACCTCTGCCTTCAACGTCCTCTACTGGCCGATGCGCGCCTTCGAACGCGGGCTGCTCCAGGAGGTGCCCGCGCGAGAGGACTCCATCGTCGACTTCGTGCCCGTCGACTACGTCACCGACGGCATCCTCGCGCTGCTCGACCACCGACGATGCCCACGGCGTCTACAACCTCGTCGCCGGCGAGCGCGCGCTCACCGCCGGCGAGCTCGTCGAGCTGCACTCCTCGCTCTCCGGGCGCGAGCCGCTGCGCTTCGTCGCCCAGGAGACCGCCGCCGCCTCCGGGCTCCCCGCCGGCGCCGAGACGTTCGTTCCCTACTTCGACGTGCGCTGCCGCTTCACCGACGAGCGCGCCTGTGGCGTGTTGGCCGGCGCCGGCGCCAGGGCAAAGCCCGACCCGCGCGACTACCTGGAGCAGCTGATCAACTACGCCCGCAGCACCGCCTGGGGTAAGCGGCCGATGTCGCGGCAGGCCGCCTTCGCCGCCGCTGCTGTTTTGTGACGGCTTTGTGCCCTGGCACACTCGGTATGTTCGCTTTGGTGTGGTGTATAACCGGTGCGATACACCGCTTGTAATTGATTCATCGTGATTCACCGGACACCGACGCCGGGCTTACGTCAACTTGCGTATCGGCAGAAGCGCAGCCACAATCAGAGCTAGAGGCCCGACTCCACCGAAGCAGCGCAAGCCGCCGCCGGCGCTCAGAAAACAGGCGTCTCCGAGTAATCGCCAAACACCTGCTGCAGCGACTCGATGATCTCGCCCTCGCTGGCGTGCGCGCGGGCGCAGTCCAGCAGTGGCTCCATCAGGTTGCGATCCTCGTGGGCGGCGTGCTCGCGTAGGGCAGTGAGCGAGCGCTCTACCTCGGCGGCGTCGCGTTTGGCGCGGGCGGCGTTCAGGCGCCCGATCTGCTTACGCTCGAGCGCCGGGTCGACGCGCAGCGTCGGGATCGGCACCTCGTCTTCGGCCACATGGCTGTTGACGCCGACAACCACTCGCTCGGCGGAGTCGATCTGCTGCTGCAAGGTGAACGCGGCGTCGGCGATCTCGCGCTGGGGGTAGTTCAGCTTGGTTGCGGCGACCATGCCGCCGAGCTCGTCGATCTTGGCGAAGTACTCGTATGCACGCTGCTCCATCTCATCGGTGAGCGCCTCCACGAAGTAGGAGCCACCGAGCGGGTCGACGGTGTTGGTGACGCCGGTCTCGTGCGCGAGCATCTGCTGCGTGCGCAGGGCGATCGTGACCGCCTCCTCGGTGGGCAGCGCCAGCGCCTCGTCGTAGGAGTTGGTGTGCAGCGACTGCGTGCCGCCGAGCACCGCAGCCAGCGCCTCCACGGCGGTGCGCACGATGTTGTTGAGCGGCTGCTGGGCGGTTAGCGAAACGCCCGCCGTCTGGGTGTGAAAACGCATCTGCCAGGAGCGGGGGTCTTTGGCGCCGAACGTCTCGCGCATCTCTCTGGCCCAGATGCGCCGCGCAGCGCGGTACTTGGCAATCTCCTCGAAGAAGTCGATCTGCGCGTTGAAGAAGAACGACAGCCGCGGCGCGAAGTCGTCGATGTCCAGGCCCCGCTCAACGGCCTGCTCGACATAGGTGAGACCGTCCTTGAGCGTGAACGCAAGCTCCTGCTGAGCGGTGGAGCCAGCCTCGCGGATGTGGTAGCCGGAGATCGAGATCGGGTGCCAGCGAGGCATGCGCTGCGTGCACCACTCGATCATGTCGCCGCACAGGCGCATCGCCGGGTCGATCGGGAAGCACCACTCCTTCTGGGCGATGTACTCCTTGAGGATGTCCGCCTGGATCGTCCCTGACAGCCGCTCCGGCGGCACCTCCGCGGCGGCGACGTAGAAGGCGAGCATGATCGCCGCCGGCGCGTTGATCGTCATCGACACCGACACCTCGCCCAGGTCGATGCCCGAGAACAGCGTCTGCATGTCGTCGAGCGTGTCCACGGCAACGCCCTCGCGGCCGACCTCGCCGAGCGAGCGCGGCGAGTCGGAGTCATGGCCCATCAGCGACGGCATGTCGAAGGCGGTGGACAGGCCCGTCTGGCCGTGCTCCAGCAGGTAGTGGAAGCGCTCGTTGGTCTCCTCGCTGGTGCCGAACCCCGCGAACTGGCGCATCGTCCACAGCCGGCCGCGATACATCGTCGGGTGGATGCCGCGCGTGAACGGGTACTCGCCGGGAAGGCCAATCGGGTCATCCTCGGAGCCGATGCCCGTCGGTAGGTCCTCGGCCGTGTACAGCTCGCGCACGGGCTCGTCGGAGAGCGTGCGAAAGCCCTCCTGCTTGCCCTGCGAGCCGCCGTGCGTGTCCCCGTCGCCAGGCGGCTTGGTGCTGATTGCCATTACGACTGCCAATGCTACCCGCAGCGGGACGGCAGCTAGCGTGTGAGCGATTCCCAGGGCACTTGAGCAACGGACGCTGACACTGATCGGCGAGGTGATGGGGCTGCTCGACGTGGAGGAGCTGTGCATGGGTCTGCTGCGGGCGCTACGCGAAGTGGTACCGGCTGAGTGGTGTGCGCTGAACGAGCTGCCCGCGGAGCTGCCGCATACCGTGTCGATCAGCGAGCCGGAGGCGCCGGCGGAGATGCATGCGGCGTTTGCGCGCTACGGCCAGGAAAACCCGCTGGTGCAGTACTTCCTGCGGACTCACGAGGGGCGCGCGACGCGTTTCTCAGACGTGGTCACACGCAGCGAACTGCACGCGCTCGACCTCTATCGCGAGGTCTACCGCCCGATGGGGGTGGAGTACCAGATCGCGTTCACGCTGCCGTCGACCTCGCAGCGCGTGCTGGGGATCGCGCTGAGTAGAGCAGAGCGCGACTTCACGACCGGTGAGCGCGATCTCCTGAACCTGGCCCGGCCGTATCTGATCCAGGCATATCGCAACGCGCTCGCTTACAGCCGGCTGGCGCACGGCGCAGGCCGGCAGATCGTGGTTTCCGACCTGCGGGAGCTGGGTCTGACACGGCGCCAGTCCGAGGTGCTGCGCCTGGTGGCCATGGGGCACTCCGACCACGACGCGGCGGTGGCGCTGGGCATGGGCGTGCGCACTGCGCAGAAGCACCTGGAGCGCTGTTACCGAACGCTTGGCGTCAGCGGTCGCTCGCAGGCGGCGCGGCTGGCGTGGACGGCAGCGAGCGCTGTGGACTAGCCTCGGCTGGGCGATGCCAGGTCATGGCCCAGCGATGGTCAGCGAGCTCAGCCGGCTGCTCGGCGCCGAGCATGTGCTGGCGGCAGAGGCCGGCTCGCCCTATAACAGCGACTGCTCCAACCGCAGAGGCGTCGACGGTCGTGCGCAGGCGGTTGCACTGCCGGGCACAGCGCAGGAGGTGGCGGCAGTGGTTGCCTGGTGCTACGTGCACGACGTGCCGATCGTGGCCCGCGGTGGCGGCACGGGGCTGTTGGGGGGAGCGGTGGCCACGCATGGCGGCGTGGTGTGCTCGCTGGAGCGCTTGCGCCGTGTGCGCGAGCTGGAGCCCGGGTTGTGGCGGATGTTTCCGGAGGCGGGCGTAAGCACGCGCGACGTGCAGCGCCTGGCGCGGGAGAACGGGCTGATGTTCGCACCGGACCCGGGCGCAGCCGAGCAGTCACAGATCGGCGGCAACGTGGCGACCAATGCAGGCGGTCCGCACGCGCTGAAGTACGGCGTCACAGGCGCGTGGGTGGCGGGCTTGGAGGCAGTGCTGGCGCCCGGAGAGCTCGTGGGTGTTGGCGGCTGGGCAACGAAGGACGTCGCGGGCTATGACCTGAAGAACCTGCTGATCGGCTCTGAGGGAACGCTGGGGTGATCACCGCCGTACGACTGCGTCTGCTGCCGGCGCCGGAGGCGGCGATCGCCAGCGTGGTGTTCCTGCGGACACGCGCCGAGGGCTGTGCGGCAATGTGCGCCGTGTTCGCAGCCGGGCTGCGCCTGTCGGTACTGGACTTCATGGACGGCCAGACGCTGCGGATGACCGCAGCCGCATATCCGGGCGAGGTGCCGGCGGAGGCCGGCTTCGCGCTGATCTGCGAGGTGGACGGCTCACGCGTGGAGGCGCAGGCCCAACACGAGTCGCTGCTGGAGCTGCTGGACGACGGGGCGCTGGCGATCGACGAGCCGGCTGACGCGAAGGCGCTATGGCGCTGGCGCGACGGGGCGAATCCGGCGGTTACGGCGGCACGCGGAGCGAAGGTGAGCGAGGACGTGGTGTTCCCGCTGGAGCGCCTGGCGGAGGGTCTGGAGCGCTTCGAGCAGCTGGCCGGCGCCCACGGTCTGCGCTCGTGCGCATGGGGGCACGGCGGTGACGGCAACGTGCATGCGACGGTGCTCGTCGACCCTGCCGATGAGGCCGAGCTGGATGCGGCGGAGGCGGTCGGTGATGAGCTGTTCGGACTGGTTGTGGAGCTCGGCGGTGCGGTGGCTGGCGAGCACGGTTTGGGCTGGCTGAAGCGCGGGCGACTGGAGTCGCAGTGGGCCGCCCGGGCGCTGGAGCTGCACGAGCAGATCAAGCGCGTGTTCGACCCAAAGGGCCTTCTCAACCCAGGCACGAAGCTGGCGCGGTACCCTGCGCGCTCGCTGGGCACAACGTCGGGCACAACGCCCGGCACCTCTACTTGAAAGGAACACCACATGAACAAGTCGCAACTGATCGAGGCGATCGCGGCGGACAGCGGCCTGACGAAAACGGATTCCGCCCGCGCGGTTGACTCGCTGCTGGAGACCGTCACCAAGACACTGAAAAAAGGCGACGAGGTGAGCATCACCGGCTTCGGCAAGTTCTCAGTCGTCAAACGCGCTGCACGCCAGGGCGTCAACCCGCGCACCGGCGAGCGCGTCAAAATCAAAGCGTCCAAGGCGCCCAAGTTCTCGGCAGGCGCATCTTTGAAGCAGGCGGTGAGCCCGAAGAAGAAATAAATTCGGAGCCGTCCGCCGCCTCCCCCGCCTATGGCGCTCGTCAGTGAGCTGGAGCTCCCCGCGTTTGACTACACAGATCCGTCAATACGCGGGGGTCGCTTCCATGCTGCGATGGCCGAGCTGCGGGGCGAGGGCTGGCTGGCGCAGGGGCCGTTCGGCTACATAACGCTCGACCGCGAAGCCGGAGAGTTCTTCCTACGTACGCGAGCGGCGACGTTCCCAGGGATGAAGATCGCAGAGATCTTCGGCGTCAGCGACGGGCCGCTGTTCGAGCAGATGCAGCGCAACATCCTGCACGTCAACGGTCCCGACCACTCGCGGCTGCGCAGCCTGGTCGATCCGGCGCTGTCGCAGCGGGCGGTCGAGCGTTACCGCCCGGCGATGCGGGGCTTCCTGGAGGGGCTGCTGGAGGAAGTGGCCGCCTCCTCGCCTTCGTCCTGCGGCTCAACCGGTGAGCCGGCAACGGAGGCGGCGACGATCCGCTGCGAGTTCGTGGAGGCGTTTGCCAAGCCGTACCCGTCGCTGACGATCGCCACGGTCATGGGTGCGCAGCTGGCGGACGCGCCGCGGTTGCATCACTGGTCGAACTGGATCCAGCGCCAGTTCGATGCCGCGAGCATGGCAAGCGAGCGCGAGCAGATCGAGCAGGCTGTGGAGGAGTTCTATGCCTACGCAGAAGAGCTGCTGCACGAACGCAGACGAAGCCCAGGCGATGACCTGATCTCCACATTGATCGAGGCGGCAGACCCCGCGCACGAGCCCGAGCGGCTGTCGGACGTAGAGTGCATCAACCTGGTGTTCAACGTGCTCGCCGGGGGCGTCGACACCGACACAGAGCCAGCTGGCGCACACGGTCAGGCTGCTGGCCGAACACCCGGAGCAGTGGGCGCTGCTGGTGGAGGATCCACAGCTGGCGCAGGCCGCCGTCGAGGAGGCCCTGAGGTTTGAGCCGATCACGCCGTTCACCGCCAGGATGACCACCGAGGAGTTGGTTTTCCGCGACGTCACGTTCCCCGAGGGCACAATCGTGATGGTGTGCACCTTCACAGCCAATCGCGACCTGCAAGACGGCCAGCAGGGGGCGGGCGGATCGGATGCCTTCGACATCACAGCGCAGCGCGGCGGAGCGCGCGAGCTGACGTTCGGCGCCGGCGTGCACTACTGCGTGGGCGCCAACCTGGCACGCCTGGAGCTGCACGAGGCACTGTCGTTCCTGGCGCAGTGCGTGCGCCGGCTGGAGCTCGACGGCGAGCCCCAGTTCGACAGCATCACCGGCATCTACGGCCTGAAGCGACTGCCCGTCAGCTTCTCGCTCTGAGCCCTCTCCACACCGCCGCGCCCGGGAGGTGGAACAATTTGGGAGGGGGGTGCAAGCAGGCGTTTGAGCGACATGAGGTTGAATGTTGTCTGGGTTCGAACGGATATCGAAGCGGGCGTCGCATGTGGCGCGGCTGGCAGCCGTCTTGATCGCGCTCCTTGGCGCCACCGTCGTGGCTGGCGGGATCACCCCGGCGAGTGCCCACGCCGGCCAGTACCACGTGTACTCCTGCCGGACGCCCTCCGGCGAAAGCGCTCCCGCAGACGGGTGGGTAGGGTCGAGTGCGATAGGTGGCGAGAGCGATGACTACGCCACGAATACATGCTCTGAAGGCGGCGCATTGATCGCAGCGCTTGGAGACGAAACGAGCCACATCGCCAACGCGGATCACGTGAGTTGGTCTTTCGAAACGCCGGTGGGCGACCGACTCGCTGGAGCGACCTTGTGGCGCGCCGGTTATCTCCACGGTCAACCTGATGAAACGGGTGCATATACGTATTGGATCGCTAGCCCCAACAATGGGCAGTCCATCGAAGCGTGCTCATATACGGCGCAGCCGTCGTGCACGGGGGTCGGTGATATCGAAGAACCCTTGTCGATCGCAAATCTCCGGGTTGTGCCTTCGGCGAACCTTGGTGCTGATCTCGAGCTCAATGTGGCTTGTACAACGGGTGAACCTCCCGGCGAATGCCAGGATGGCTTCGGCGACCCCAACAACTACGCAGCAGCCCTGTACCTGTACGCAGCAGACCTGACCCTGGAACAGAGCGCTGGTCCGACTGCGTCGAACGTGGGCGGGGAACTGGCGAGCGCGTCGACGGTGAGCGGCACGAGCGATGTGTCGTTTAGCGCGAGCGATCCGGGGGCGGGGGTGTATGAGGCGGTGTTCAGCGTGGATGGGCAGGTGGTGCAGAGCACGGTTGTCAACGAAAACGGCGGGCGCTGCAGGAACGTGGGCGAGACGACTGATGGCCTGCCGGCGTTCCTGTACGTGCAGCCGTGTCCGGCGTCGGTGAGCGGGGATGTGGGGTTTGAAACGACGCGCGTGAGCAACGGCGCGCACCATCTGGTGGTGAGCGTGATCGACGCGGCGGGGAACGCGGCGACGGTGCTTGACAGGACGATCACGGTGGACAACCAAGCCTCGGCAGGACCGCTGTCGCCGCCTGTCCCGAACGGTACGCATGCGTCGGCGCAGGCGACGTTGACGGCGGGCTGGAAGGGCGCGAAGGGCGACCGGCTGAGCAGCGGCTACGGCAGGCGGCAGACTATTGTCGGCCGCTTGACTGCTCCGGGGGGCGTGCCAATCGAAGGGGCGCGGATCTCGGTGCTGGCGACGCCGGAGTATGCGGGTGCGAAAGCGGCGGCGATGGCGAGCCCGCTGACGGGGCCGGGTGGGCGCTTCAGCGCGAGGTTGCCTGCGGGTGTGTCCTCGCGGAAGCTGCGCCTGGCGTACAGCCCGGAGGTGGGGGCGGCGGCGGTGGCGACGCAGACGCTGACGTTGAGCGTGCGTGCGGGAGTGTCGCTGCGTATCGTGCCGCGCACGGCGAGCGTGGGTCACAGCATCTACTTCTCGGGCCGCCTGCGGGGTGGGCCGATCCCCCACGGCGGCAAGCCGCTGGTGCTGGAGGCGCGCTCTCCGGGCGGTTCGTGGCTGGAGTTTGACGTCGTCCACAGCAACGGTGCAGGCGGCTATCACGCGCGCTACACGTTCAAGTTCGCTGGACCGGCGGAGTACCAGTTCCGTGTGCTGTGCGAAGCAGAGGCGGACTACCCGTTTGCGACGGGATCGTCGAAGGTACTGGGTGTGTTCGAGCGTTGAGCGGGGCGGCGCCGCTCGTTCGGGTTGACTGAATTCTTATGTGACGGTGGGGGCTGCGACGGCTACCTGCTCTGTGTGCAGGTGTTACTGGTGGGTAGGTGAGGCTTGGCGGTCCCCTCGATGTGGTCCGCGTGTACGAGCCGATCAGGTGGAACGGCTCGACAACGAAAGGCGAGAGGATGAGGGCGATCGCGGGAGGAGCGGCAGGGGCTGGGCTGGGCGCGCGGCTGGGTGGGATGCTGGCGGTGGTGCTTGTGGCCGCGGGGTTGTCGCTGGCATCTACATCGGAGGCTGCGGCGGCGGTGGTGCTGTCGCCGTTGAACGGCACGCCTGACGCCTCGCCGCAGACCCAGATCAGCTTTCTTGGCGTGCCGGCGGGTGAGATCTCGGGTATCGCTGTGGTCGGCTCACGCAGCGGACGCCACAGCGGCAAGCTGGAGTCCTACGCGAGCAGCCCGGGTGCGAGCTTCCTGCCGACGCGCCCGTTCACGCAGGGCGAGCGTGTGACGGCCACGGCGCTGGTGGGTAGCGGGCATCGCACCAGCCGCGTGAGCACCACGTTCACGGTGGCGCGCCTGTCGGACTTCCATGCGGCTCCTGTCAAACCGATCAGCTTGAGCAAGCCGGGCCTCGTGCAGACGATCGTCTCGGAGCCGGAACTGCGCCCGCCGAGCTTCCAGGTGACAACGGACTCGCCGCAGGCGTCTGCCGGCGATGTGTTCATCACGCCCACCCACGGCTATGGCCAGTCGGGCGCGATGATCGTCAACGGCGAGGGCCAGCTGGTGTGGTTCAACCCGGCCCCGGTGGGGGACTTCGACGCGGACCTGCAGGTGCAGAGCTACGAGGGCCAGCCGGTGCTGACGTGGTGGCAGGGGTATGTGCCGGCGAGCCTGGGGGTGGGCTTCGGCAAAGACGAGATCTACAGCTCGGCGTATCAGCCGGTGGCGACGGTGTCTGCGGGCAACGGCTACCAGGCGGACCTGCACGAACTGCAGATCACGCCGCAGGGCTCGGCGTTCATCACGGCGTACTCGCTGGTGGACGCCAACCTGTCATCGGCGGGGGGAGCGAGCGATGGCGTGCTGCAGGACGCGATCCTGCAGGAGGTGGACATCAAGACCGGCCTGGTGATGTTCGAGTGGCACGCGTACGGCCATGTGGCGCTGAGCGACTCGTATTCGACTCCGCCGAGCACGGCAAGCCAGCCGTGGGACTTCTTCCATTTGAACTCGATCTCGCTGGACCCGTGGGGCGATGGCAACTTCATCGTGTCCTCACGCAACATGTGGGCGGCGTATGAGATCAACCATGTGACGGGCGCGGTGATGTGGCGTCTGGGCGGCAGGCATCCGAGCTTCAAGATGGGCGCGGGCACGGGCTTTGCCTACCAGCACGACGTGCGCTGGCAGCCGGATCACACGTTGACGTTGTTCGACGACGGGGCGACGCCGAAGGAGCACTCGCAGTCGCGCGCAATCCGCGAGCGCATCAACTGGGCGCACCGCTCGGTGGAACTGGTCGGCCGTTACGTGCACACGCCGCCGATCCTGACGGGCAGCCAGGGCGATGACCAGGTGCTGGCGGACGGCGACTCGCTCGTGGGCTGGGGCGAAGAGCCGTACATCACCGAATTCAGCCCTTCGGGGCAGATGTTGTTCGACGGGCACTTCCCCGCGCCCGGGGCAGTCCTATCGCGCGTATCGCTTCCCGTGGAGTGCCACGCCGGCGGCGCCGCCGGCGGTGGGGGTGCGCGCGGGAAGCGCTGAAGCGGTGACGGTGTATGCGAGCTGGAACGGCGCCACGGACGTCAGCCAGTGGCGCCTGCTGGGGGGCCCGAGCGCAACGACGCTCGCCCCGATTGCAACTGCCCCGGCGAGCGGCTTTGAGACGGCGATCGCCGTGAGCAGCGACCGACCCGGACTTCGCTGTGCAGGCGCTTGGCTCTGCGGGCCAGGTGCTGGGCACCTCGGCGGCGGCCACGCGCTGAGCGCATCTGACTGTCGGGGCGGCCGGTCTACTACCCTGCGCTGCTATGAAGGCCGTGATCCTGGCCGGTGGCTTCGGCTCGCGACTCAGCGAGGAGACAGTCGGTGCGCCCCAAGCCGATGGTGGAGATCGGTGGCAAGCCGATGCTGTGGCACATCATGAAGATGTACGTCGTCGCATGGCATCGAGGACTTCGTGATCTGCCTCGGCTACAAGGGCTACGTGATCAAGGAGTACTTCGCCAACTACTACATGCACACGTGCGACGTCTCGTTCGACCTGGCGGAGGGGGCGATGGAGGTGCATCGCTCGGAAGCGGAGCCTTGGCGTGTGACGCTGGTTGACACGGGCGAGCAGACGATGACGGGAGGGCGGCTCAAGCGCGTGCTGCCGTACGTCGGCGATGAGGAGTTCTGCTTCACCTACGGCGATGGCCTGGCGGACGTGGATGTGACGGCGCTGATCGCGTTTCACCGCGAGCGCGGCGTAGGGCGACGGTGACGGCGGTGCAGCCGCCGGGGCGCTTTGGCGCGCTGGAGCTGGACGGCGAGCTGGTGCGCGAGTTCGAGGAGAAGCCGCGCGGCGACGGCGGCTGGACGAACGGCGGCTTCTTCGTGCTCTCGCCGGGGATCGGCAGCTACCTGCAGGGCGATGACGACGGTGTGGGAGCAGGAGCCGATGCGCACGCTGGCGGCCGAAGGGCAGCTGGCGTCCTACCGCCATGAGGGCTTCTGGCAGGCGATGGACACGCTGCGCGACCGCAACCAGCTGGAGCAGCTGTGGAGCTCGGGTACGGCTCCCTGGCGGACGTGGTCGCAGGCGCCATGAGCACAGCTGAGCAGGCGCGCGGCGGCGCCGTCGACACCGGCTTCTGGCGCGATCGTCGCGTGCTGCTGACCGGTCACACAGGTTTCAAGGGTTCTTGGATGGCGTTGTGGCTGCAGTCGCTGGGCGCCGTGGTCACGGGGTTCGCGTCGGACGTGCCGACGGAGCCGTCGCTGTATGAGCTGGCGCGAGTGGGAGACAGCATGCACAGCATCGTCGGCGACGTGCGCGATCCGGATGCGATCGCCGTGGCGGTGGCGGAGGCGCAGCCGGAGGTCGTGATCCACATGGCGGCGCAGTCGCTGGTGCGCCGCTCGTTCGTGGAGCCGCGCGAGACGTATGCGACGAACGTGATGGGCACGGTCAACGTGCTCGACGCTGTGCGCCTGCACGGCGAGCAGGTTCGCGTGGTCGTCAACGTGACCTCGGACAAGTGCTATGAGAACCGCGAGTGGGAGTGGGGCTATCGCGAGGAGGAGCCGATGGGCGGTCACGACCCTTACTCGAGCTCCAAGGGCTGCGCGGAGCTGGTGACGGATGCGTTTCGCCGCTCGTTCTTCTCCGCGTCCTCGCAGGCCGGCCACGCGGGCGCTGAGCCTGGCGAGCGGGGCACGCGCTTGGCGTCGGCGCGTGCGGGCAACGTGATCGGCGGCGGCGACTGGGGAGAGGATCGGCTGGTGCCGGACATCATGCGCGCGGCGCTGGCCGGCGAGCAGGTGCGCGTGCGCAACCCCAACTCGATCCGCCCTTGGCAGCACGTGCTGAACCCGCTGAGCGGCTACCTGGTGCTGGCGCAGGCGTTGTGGGAGGAGCCGGAGCACGCGTGCGGCTGGAACTTCGGTCCGCCGGAGCAGGACGCGCGCCCGGTCGGCTGGATCGTGGAGCGTCTGAGCGAGCTGTGGGCGCAGGATCTGCGCTGGGCGCTCGACGACGGCCCGCATCCGCACGAGGCGCGCTACCTGAAGCTCGACTCCTCGCGTGCGCGTGCGCGGCTGGGCTGGCGCCCGCTGCTGGGGCTGGACGCGGCGCTGGAGGCGACCGTTGAGTGGTACTCGCAACTGCACGCCGGCGCTGACATGCACGCTGTCACGGTTGGCCAGATCGAGGCCTTTCAATACGCTGGCGCTCGTCATGACTGAGACCTGCCTGCCGCTTCTGTGGCGCCACCGTGGATGGCGTGTTCGTGGACCTGGGGACCTCGCCGCTGGCGAACTCCTACCTGCCGCCGGAGCGCGTCAACGCGATGGAGCCGTTCTATCCGCTGCGCGCGCTCGTGTGCGGGGAGTGCTTCCTGGTGCAGCTGGAGGAGTTCGAGACTCCGGAGGCGATCTTCTCCGACTACGCGTACTTCTCCTCGTACTCCTCCAGCTGGCTCGAGCACAGCCGCCGCTACTCCGAGCAGATGATCGAGCGTTTGGCGCTGGGCGCTGACAGCCATGTGGTGGAGATCGCCTCCAACGACGGCTACCTGCTGCAGTTCTTCCACGAGCGCCAGATCCCGGTGCTCGGGATCGAGCCGGCGGCCAATGTCGCCAAGGTGGCGCTGCAGAAAGGCATCCCCACGCTGGTGGAGTTCTTCGGCGTGCAGACTGCAAGCTCGCTCGCGGGCGAGTCGGCGGCGGACCTGCTGCTGGGCAACAACGTGCTGGCGCACGTTCCCGACCTGAACGACTTCGTGGCGGGCATGAAGATCCTGCTGAAGCCGGGCGGCGTGATCACGATGGAGTTCCCGCACCTGATGCGCCTGATCGAGGACAACCAGTGGGACACGATCTACCACGAGCACTTCTCCTACTTCTCGTTCCTGACCGTCAGCCGCGTGTTCGCGGCCCACGGGCTGCGGCTGTTCGACGTGCAGGAGCTGCCCACGCACGGCGGCTCGCTGCGCATCTACGGCGCCCACGCGGATGACGCGGGCAAGCCGGAGATCGGATGCGGCGCGCGAGCTGGCCGAGCGCGAGCGCGCGGCGGGCTACGAGCGCCTGGACACCTACCTCGGCTATGGCCGGCGCGTGGAGGCGGACAAGCGCCAGATCCTCAGCTTCCTGATCGATCTCAAGCAGCAGGGTCTGCGCGTGGTCGGCTACGGCGCGCCGGCCAAGGGCAACACGCTGCTCAACTACTGCGGCGTGCGCCGGGACTTCATCGACTACACCTGTGACCTGAACCCGCACAAGCAGGGTCACTTCTTGCCTGGCAGCCACATCCCGATCCGCTCGCCGGAGGCGATCCGCGAGGAGCAGCCCGGACGTGGTGCTGATCATGCCGTGGAACCTGAAGGACGAGATCGTCGAGCAGCTGGGCTTCATCCGCGAGTGGGGTGGGCGCTTCGCCGCTCGCACGCCGGAGCTGACGCTGCTGCCATGATCGTGCTTGCCGCCGAGCTCGCGCCCGAGGCCACGGTCACCGGCAGGGACGGTTGATGCGGTTCGTCCAGACGCCGCTGCCCGGAGCTTGGGTGATCGAGCTGGAGCATGTCAGCGACGAGCGCGGCTGGTTCGCACGGACGCTTCGACACGCGAGGAGTTCCAGTCGCCGTGGCCTGGACCCGGCGGTGGCGCAGTGCAACGTGTCGTTCAACGCGCGCTGCGGCACGCTGCGCGGTATGCACTACCAGGCGGATCCGCACGGCGAGTCGAAGCTGGTGCGCTGCGTGCGCGGCAGCGATCTTCGACGTTGCCGTCGACCTGCGCGCTGACTCGCCGACGCGGCTGCGCTGGCATGGCGTGGAGCTGAGCGCGGAGAACGGGCTGGCTTATTTCATCCCCGCGGGGATGGCGCATGGCTTTCAGACGCTCAGCGACGACTGCGAGGTGCTCTACCAGATGGGTCACCGCTACGTGCCGGACGCTGCGCGCGGCGTGCGCTGCGACGATCCTGCGTTCGGGATCGAGTGGCCGCAGCCCCCAGGAGCGCGGATCGTGTCCGAGAAGGACCGCTCCTATCCGGACTTTTGCCCTTGAGCCGGGTGCTGCTCACCGGCGCCACCGGCTTCATCGGAAGCCAGGCGCTGTCGGCGCTGAGCGACGCCGGCCATGAGGTCCATGCGCTCGCCCGCCGCCGCGGGCCCGAGCGAGCGGGGGTGATCTGGCACGAGCTGGATCTGCTGGCCGGCTGCGACGTGGTCGCCGAGGTGCGCCCGGAGATCCTCGTGCACCTGGCCTGGTATGCCGAGCACGGCAGGTTCTGGACCTCGCCGGAGAACGTCCGCTGGGTACAGGCGTCGCTGGCGCTGCTGCGCGCGTTCGTGGCAGCCGGCGGCCGGCGCGCGGTGCTGGCGGGGACGTGCGCGGAGTACGAGTGGTCGCGTGAGGTCTACCGCGAGGACGCGCCGCTGGCGCCGGTGACGCTGTACGGCGCGGCCAAGCACGGGCTGCACACGGTCGCCGCCGCGTACGCCGATCAGGTGGGCCTGTCGCTGGCGTGGGGGCGGCTGTTCTTCCTGTACGGGCCCGATGAGGCTCCAGGACGGCTGGTGCCGTCGCTGGTGCGTGCGCTGCTGGCGGGCGAGCGGGCGCCGATGACCGCTGGCACGCAGCGCCGCGACTTCATGCACGTGGCGGATGCGGGCGCTGCATTTGCGGCGCTGGCCGGCGCTACCCTGACGGGGCCTGTCAACGTGGCGTCCGGCGCAGGCGTCGAGCTGCGCGAGCTGGCGTCGTTGATCGCCGCGCACACCGCCGGCGCGGAGCTGCTGGGGCTCGGCGAGCTGCCGATGCGCGACGGCGACCCGCCGTCGCTGGTGGCGGACGCGGGACGCCTGCATGACGAGCTGGGGTTTCGGGCGCGGTTGAGCTTGGACGCCGGCCTGCAGGAGACGATCTCCTGGTGGCGGGCGAGATGAGCGACGGCGACGGCGACGGCGACGACGAGGGCTGCGGCGACGGCGACGGCGAGGGCTGCGGCGAGGGCGAGCGTGCGCGCCAGTGCCGAGGCGGCGCCGGCGGGGCGGCTGCGGACGTCGAGCAGGAGCCCAACGTCGATGTGCTCGCCACCAGCGCCGCGGGGCCGGCCGCGGTGCGCGGCGGCGCGCTGCGCGTGATCTCCTACGGGTTCGGGGCGGTCATCAGCGCCGGCGGCGCAGCGCTGCTGTTCCGCCAGCTGGGGCTGGTGAACACCGGCCACTACGTCACGGCCGTGACGGTCGTGGGCGTGGTCGGCGGGATCTCCGATCTGGGGATCACGGCGGTGGGCCTGCGCGAGAGCGCGATCCTCGACCAGAAGGGGCGCTCGGAGCTGTTCGCCGATCTGCTCGGCCTGCGGATCCTGCTGACCGCGGTGGGGCTGGCGGTCGCGCTGGCGCTGGTGTCGATCGGCTACGCCAGCGAGATCGTCGTCGGCGTCCTGTTTGCCGGGATCGGGTTGATGCTGCAGACGATCGCCGACAACCTCGCGCTGCAGCTGCAGGTGACGCTGAGGCTGGGCACGATCGCCGTGCTGGAAGTGCTCCGCCAGGCGTTGACCGTGCTGGGGATGCTGCTGGTCGTGCTCGCCGGTGGGCACCTGCTGGCGTTCCTGTCGCTGTCGATGCCCGTGGGGGTGGTGCTGCTGGCGATCACCGCGCAGCTCGTGCGCCGGCAGCGCTCGCTGCGGCCGCGCTTCAGCTGGCAGCGCTGGCGCCCGATCCTGATGCGGATCCTGCCGTACTCGGCGGCGGTGGCGGCATCGGTCCTGTACTACCGGGTGGCGGTGCTGATGGTCTCCCAGCTCTCCGACAGTCATCAGCAGGGCCTGTTCAACGCGTCGTTTCGGATCATCGACGTGCTGACGCTGGTGCCGTCGGTGCTGGCCGGTGCGGCGCTGCCGATCTTCTCGCGCGCCGCCTCCGAGGACCACGACCGTCTGGTGTACGGCCTGGGCAAGGTCTTCGAAGTCGGCCTGATCGTGGGCGCGGGAGTGGCGTTGACGATCGGGATCGGCGCACCGTTCATCCTGCGCGTGCTCGGCGGTGCCCAGTACGTACCGGCGGCGGGCGTGCTGACGATCCAGAGCATCGGCCTGGGTGCCACGTTCGTGGGCATCGTCTGGGCCAACGGCCTGCTCAGCCTGGCCCTTTACCGCCAGATCCTGGTGCTCAACGCGGGTGGCCTCGTCGGCATCATCGTCCTGCTGGCGCTGGTCGTTCCCGACCACGGCGCGCGCGGCGCGGCGGTGGCGACGGCCGCTGGGGAGATCGGCGCGGCGCTGGCCAGCGGCGCGGTGCTGCTCCGCCGCCATCGCGGCCTTGCGCGCTCGCTGCGGTGGTGCCGCGGGTGGCGCTGGCCACGGCGGTGGGGACGGCTTCGCTGGCGATCCCCGACCTGACGTCGCTGGAGCGCACGCTGATCGCCGGCGTGGCCTATCTGCTGGCGCTGACGGTGCTGCGGGCCTACCCGCAGGAGCTGCGGGCGATGCTGCCGGCGCGGTTCGGCGGCTCACTGAAAGCTGCCGGCTGATGCGTGCGCGCCTGGGGTTGGTCTACCTGGTGTGGGGTCCCCTGGGCGTGCAGCCGCTGAGCACCTTCCTGGCCGCCTACCGGCGCCACGCGTCGGGCGCCTCGCACGAGCTGATCGTTGCCTTCAACGGCGTCGCCGGCGAGCACGACCACGGCTCGGGTGCTGCCACGCGGACGGCGCTGGTGCACGAGCTGGAGGGTGTGGAGCACCGCTTGCTGGAGCTCGAGCGCCCGGTGTTGGATCTGGCCGCCTACTTCGAGCTGGCGCGACGGCTGGAGCACGAGCAGCTGTGCTTCTTGAACTCTCACTCCGAGCCGCTGCTGGACGGCTGGCTGGCGTTGCTGGCGGCTCCTGCGAGCGAGCCGGGGGTTGGCGCCGTGGGCGCAACCGGCTCGTGGGCGAGCCAGTCCTCGCACGTGCGCTACATCCTCGGCCTGGGCGGCCCGTACGCGAAGGTGTACAGCGACCGCGAGCGCGCCAAGCAGCTGTTCGCCGCCTGGACCCCTGCGGCGGGCGCCGACGCCGGCGAGGACGGCGCCGCGGACGAGGATGGCTCTGAGGACGACTCCAGCACACCGGGTGCGGGCCCCAAGCCGGACGAGACTCCTCGACGCCGCCCGTTCAAGGCGGCGCTGCTGATCGCTCGCCAACCGTCGTTCCCGGCGCCACACCTGCGCAGCAACGCGTTCCTGCTGGACCGCGAGCTGATGCTGCGCCTGAAGGTGGGGCCGCTGCTTGACAAGGATGCGACATACCTGCTGGAGAGCGGGCGGCGCAGCATCACCCGCCAGATTCAGCGCATGGGCCTGCAGGTGCTCGTGGCGGGAGCGGATGGCGGCGCGTACGCCCCGCAGGACTGGGCGCGCAGCCACACCTTCTGGCAGGGCGCGCAGGAGAACCTGATCGTCGCCGACAACCAGACCCGCGCCTACGAGCACGGCGACGAGGAGCTGCGCCGTGCCTTCTCCGGCCATGCCTGGGGCGAGCGGGCGGCGCCGCTCACGCCGGGTGGCGGGCCCGCCAGCGATCGAGCAGCGGTTGCGTGAGGCGCGCGATGCGGGGATGCACGATCAGCGGCCCGAACGTGTCCCAGACGACATCCAGGGGATGACCGGCGAGGATCGCGCCGGCGCCGGCCAGCCCGAGAGCAAAGCGCCGGACACGACCGAGGCCGGCGTAGGCGGCGGATGAGAAGGCGATGTCGCGGAACTGGTTGAAGGCGATCGCCGCGTGCGGGTGTCGGGCGGCTCGCGCGGACAGGCCGGACACTTCGGCGATGCGCTGGAAGCTGGCGCTGGCGCCGCCCTGCTCGCGGTTGAGGTGGGTGTCTTCGATCGTGACGGCGCGCCCGGCGAACACGACGGCGGCGATGAAGATCCAGTCGGCGCCCATGACGTTGGCGATCGGCAGCGCCGGACGCACGGCGCTGGTGCGCAGCAGGCCGTAGAACGCCGTGCTGGACCAGCGCCCGCGCAGGTAGCGCAGCGCGCGCAGCGACGGCGAGGACTCCGTCAGGTCGAGGTTGCGGGCGAGGTGATGTCGGGCGTCGTCGACGTCGTAGTGGTTGATGCCGGTGACGATCGCCAGCGTGGGATCGTCGTCCATCACGGCCAGGCAGCGCTCGACGTAGTTGGGCGCCAGCCAGTCGTCGTCGGCGACCATCAGCACGAACTCCGTGTCGGCGTGCGACAGCAGCCAGCTGAAGTTGGGCACCGGCGTGATGTTCTGCGGCTGGCGCACGTACTGCACGCGCGGGTCGGTGCGCGCGTACGCTTCGCAGACGGCGGCTGTGTCGTCCGGTGAGGCGTTGTCGGAGATCAGCACCTTCAGCTCGCCGTGGCTCTGCGAGAGCACCGAGTCGAGCGCCCGCCGCAGCAGCGCAGAGCGGTTGTACGTCGGGACCAGCACGGTGACGCGGGGTGGGGAGCCGTTCACGCGGGGCAGCATAGTCCGCTGAGATGGGCCGCTAAGCTTCGCGCGTGCTGACTGAGCTTCGCGCGTGCTGAGGGTCGGGCTCAACCTCGTCTACCTGCTCGAGGACTCCGGCGGCTCCGGTACGTACGCGCGGCAGCTGGTGCCGCACATGCTCGAGGCGGAGCCGGAGCTGGAGTTGAGCGCTTGGATCGGCAGCACGGCGCCGGACTGGCTGATGCGCGAGCCGTGGGCGCAGCAGGTGCGCTGGATCAGGCTGCCGGTGCGTGGCATCGGCAGCCCGTGGCACATGTGGCACGAGCTGGTGGGCATCGGCCTGGATGCGCGCCGGCGCGGGATCGACGTGGTTCATGGCCTGGCCAACCTCGGGCCGCTGGTGCATCCGGGCGTGGCGACGGTCACGACGATCCTGGATGTCATCTGGATGCATCACCCGCAGGCGGCGTCGCTGCTGTTCCGCACGATGGGCCGCACTGTGACGCCGGTCGTCGGGCGCGCATCGACGCGCATCGTTGCGATCTCACAGGCTGCCCGCGACGACATCGCGGCGACGTTGCACCTGGACATCGACAAGTTCGACGTGACGCCGCTGGGCATCGTGGCGCCGCCGGCGCTGCCGCGCGAGCCGGATCCCCATGCGGTCCGTGAGCGCCTCGGGCTGGGTCCTGAGCCGATCGTCTTGTGCGTGGCGGCCAAGCGCGCGCACAAGAACCTGCACGGGCTGATCCGTGCGATTGCGCTGCTGGGAGACGTGCCGTTGCAGTTGGTCCTGCCGGGCTCGCCCAACGACTACGAGCGTCAGCTGTTGGCGCTGGCGGCTGAGCTGGGGGTGCAGCACCGTGTGCGCTTCCCGGAGTGGATCTCCGACGAGGATCTCGAGGACCTGTACCGGGCGGCTGCGTGCTTCGTGCTGCCGTCCTTCCAGGAGGGCTTCGGCCTGCCGATACTGGAGGCGATGGCGCGCGGCGTGCCGGTGGCCTGCTCGGATAACTCCTCGCTGCCGGAGGTGGCAGGCGACGCTGCGCTGCTGTTCGACCCGTACGAGGAGGCACAGATCGCCGCGCAGATCGAGCGTCTGCTGCGCGACCGGGAGCTGGCGGAGACGCTGGCGCAGCGCGGCTATGAGCGCTGTGAGCTGTTCACGTGGAGGCGCACTGCCGAGCTGACGCTCGCGAGCTACAGGCGGGCGTTGGCGAGTGGGCAGATCGCATCGCCGGGCGCAGGCGGCGCTTCTGCCAACGGCAGGGCGGTCGTCGCCAACGACAGAGTTGCTGCGTCGGGCGGCTACACCTGATTTGGTATATATAGGCGATGGCTCCGGGGGCGATGATCCGTTCGACGCGTGAACGTCACGGTCTTACCCAGGCGCAGCTGGCCTTGCGTGCAGGCACCTCCCAGAATGCGGTCAGTCGGATCGAGCGTGACGAGATCTCGCCCTCCATGGACACTGTCCAGCGCCTGTTTGCTGCAATGGGCGAGCAGCTGGAGTTGAGCGTACGGCGGATCGACGGCGACTTCGATCCGGACCACCTGGCTGACGCGATGGCGCAGACCATGAGTGAGCGACTCGAGCGTTCGCTGGCGTGGAACCGATTCGCGGGACAGCTCGCCGGCGCCGCGCGCTCGAGCGAGCGGTGAGTCCACGTCGCCCGCCTGAGCCGAGTGGGCCGCCGGACGACGCACCGACCGATCCTGCGGAGATCTTTCGTGCACTGAACAGCCACGAGGTTGACTACCTGATCATCGGTGGCGTAGCCGTGCAGGCGTACGGGCACGTTCGCACTACCCAGGACGTTGATTTGATCGTTGCGCCCGACCCACGCAACCTGGCGCTTCTCGCTGCAGCCCTCGAGCAGCTGGGTGCTCGGCTAAAGGGCGTTGACGCGCACCTGCTTGGCATTGACCCAACCAATCCCGTGCATTTGCGCGAAGGCGCCAACTTCGGCCTTGCCACCCGAGCTGGTGGTCTCGACGTTTGGACCGCCACCGCGGCGCTGAAGGGTGCGCGACCATGGACCGAGCTGCGTGAGCGGGCCGTCACCGCAGAGGTTGGCGGGCAGTCCCTCCGCTTCGTCGACCGCGACGATCTGATCCGCATGAAGCTCGCGGCGGGGCGCGAGAGGGACCTACAGGACATCGCGGCTCTCACCAGCCAGGAGAACCGCGGGTCGCAGTCGGCCAGGGGGGAGTAGCGATGCACATCGGCCTGAACCTGATCTTCCTGGTGCCCGGCGAGACGGGCGGCATGGAGGTGGCGGCGCGTGAGCTGATCCCGGCGCTGGTGGAGCAGGCGCCGGCGGGAACGCGCTTCACGGCGTTCGTCAACCGCGAGGCTGCCGCTGCGAAGGACGGGCCGTGGGGGAAGCTGCTGCCGGCGGTGACGGTGCCGGTGAACGCGCGCGATCGCGTGCAGTGGGTGCTGGGCGAGCAGGCGCTGCTGCCCAGGCTAGCCGCCCGCGCGGGCGTCGATCTCGTACACAGCCTCGCCAGCACGGCACCGGTGTGGGGGCGCTTCCGCCGTGTGGTGACCGTGCACGATCTGATCTACGCGCGCTTCCCCGACGCGCACGCGGGCATCCGCGACAGGGGCATGCGCGTGCTGGTGCCGTGGGCGGTGCGTCGCTCCGACCGCGTGATCGCGGACTCGCAGAGCACGCGCGACGATCTCATCGAGCTGCTGGGCGTGGCCCGCCCGCGCGTGGACGTCGTGCCGCTCGGCCTGGGCGCGGTGCGGCGCGAGGCGCCGATGCCCGAGCAAGATGTGCGCGCACGCTTCGATCTGGGCGAGCGCAGGGTGGTGCTGAGCCTGTCCGCCAAGCGAGCCCACAAGAACCTGCCGGCGTTGATCGGCGCGCTGGCGCGGCTGGCCGCCGAGGAGCGCCCTGTGCTGGTGCTTCCCGGCTATCCGACGGCGCATGAGGCGGAGCTGCGTGAGCGGGTCCGCGTGCTGGGGCTCCAGGACGACGTCCGCTTCCCGGCGTGGGTGTCCGCGGCGGAGCTGGAGGGCCTGTGGGCGATCGCCGCGGCGTTCGTGTTCCCGTCGCTGTACGAGGGCTTCGGCCTGCCGCTGCTGGAGGCGATGGCGCGCGGCGTGCCGGTGGCCTGCTCAAACGCCTCATCGCTGCCGGAGGTCGCCGGCGAGGCGGCGCTGCTGTTCGACCCACGCGACGAGCCGGCGATCGCGACGGCGCTGGAGCGCCTGCTGAGCGACCGGGCGCTCGCCGATGACCTGCGCACCCGCGGGCTGGCGCGTGCCCGCGAGTTCACCTGGGAGCGCACGGCGCGGCTGACGCTCGAGAGCTACGCGCGCGCCGTGATGGTATGATGCGTTAGTTCATACCTGGAGAACGCGATGAGTCGTAGAACCGTATATCTGCCCGACAGCGTCGAGGAGCTTGCCCGGGAGTCCACCGGGCCCGGTGAGTCCTTCTCCGCGACCGTGGCGCGGCTGATTGAGCAAGGCGCGCGCACGACGACAGGGCGTAAGGCACCACGGTATGTGGCGTCTGGAGAGGGGCCCAGCGACCTTGGGCGGCTGGCCGAGCAATATCTGCGCGAGCCGGTCGAGTACCGCTGAGGGTCATCGCCGATACGGGTCCGCTGGTAGCGGCCGCGAACAGGCGAGATCGGGCGCATCTGCTTGCGGCAGAGCTTGTGACCCAACTCGGTCGCGATCTGATTGTGCCGGAGGCGGTGATGGTCGAGGTCGATCAGCTTCTGCGCTCGCGCGTCGGCGCGCACGCGGCGCGCCTGTTCCTCGCTGCCATGGTTGCCGGCGAGCACCGGGTGGCGTTCTCGTCTGCCGCCGTGTTGAAGCGGGCAACGGAGATCGATGCTCGCTTCGCCGACCTTGGTCTTGGGCTTGCCGATGCCTCGGTGATGGCGCTGGCCGAGTCTCGCGGCCACCCGATTCTCACCTTCGATTTCGAGCACTTCCGAGCTGCGCCTCCGCAGGACGGCTACTGGCGCCTGCTCATCGATGAGTCGCGCTACACGCAGGCTACTGGCGCGCGTTGACGCCACCCGCCGAATAGCTCTCCAGCACCCTGCGCAGCGAGGACTCCAGCGACAGCCAGTCGGCGTTCTCGGCGAACCAGCGCACGGTGCTCTCGCGCAGCGCGATCCCTGCCTCGTGCACGCGCACGATCGCGTCGGCCACCGCCTGCGGGTCGCTTTGCGCGACGACCGTGCCGTTGACCCCCTCGACGATCAGCTCGGTGGCTGCGTTGTCCGCACCGGCGAGGACGACGCTCGGTGTCGCGCGTGCGGCCGCCTCGACCACCACCAGGCCATAGCCCTCGCGTCGCGAGGTCACGAGCATGCACGTCGCCCGGCGCATCTCCGCGTCGAGCGTCTCGGTCTTGGCGAAGCCTCGTGCGGTGACGAGGCCCTGCAGCCCGTGCTCCACGATCGCCGCGTCCAGGGCCGCGCGCTCGGGTCCCTCGCCGAGGAACTCTCCGCGCAGCCCCGCTACGCGACTCACTGCCAATGCCATCGCGGCCACCGCCAGCGTCACCTGCTTCTCGGGGATCAGCCGTGCGGCGAACAACACGATCGGCTCTGCCTGGCGTGGCGTCGCCGCTTGCGCGCTCTCGGCGTACAGCCCGCGCAGCACGGTGATCGGCCCGTTGAGGTGCTCCTCGCGCAGCCGCTTGGCGTGCAGCTCGGAGAAGCAGAAAGCGCGCTGGGGGACGCGCGCGCAGGCTCGCTGGACGAGCTCGCCGATGCGCCCGCCGATCGCGCCGAGGTAGTCGCGCCAGTAGGCGCGGCTCCAGACCTCGAACCAGTCGACGATCAGCCCGAAGCCCATCAGCCGCTGCAGCGGCGCGGCTGCGAGCAGCGAGAAGTACGGAAACGCGCACGTGTGCACGACGTCGTAGCGGCGGCCGTTGCGCAGCAGGTGCGCCAGCACGCCCAGCCCGAACACGAGCGGTGGCAGCATGCGTCGCCGCCCCCCGGTCGTGTACAGCACCATCCGTGGGCCGGCCGTGATCACACGCACGCGCGGGTCGATTTCGGCCCGCTCGCCGCGGTCCCACTGGCGCAGCGTCACGTACGTGACGTCGTGGCCCTCGTCGGCCAGACGCTCGGCCAGACCCCGATACCAGCGCTCGGCGCCCCCCACCGTGTGGGGGAACAGGCAGTCGTAGACTAGGCAGACGCGCATCCCGCTAGCATCTCATCTCGCCGGTCCGGCTAACTTTGTCCGCCACTTTCCGCCCTGCCAGGCGTTATAAACGCTGCGCAAGCATTGCTGCCTCGCAAACGCGGCCACAATGACCTTCAGCCGATGAGCACAACCGCCCTTCGATGAGCACACTCGTCCCAACAAGCGCACCGCCTGAGGCGCCCAAGGCCCAGGACGCCGAGCTACCGCTCGTGTCCGTGGTGATCCCGTGCCTGAACGAGGCCGAGAACATCGAGTCGTGCGTCAACGCTGCCCTGGAGGCGATCGTGCGGATGGGCGTGCACGGTGAGGTGGTCGTCGCCGACAACAACTCCGAGGATGACTCTGCCCGACTTGCCGAGCGTGCCGGCGCGCGCGTGGTGGTCGAACGCCGGCGTGGCTACGGCAGCGCCTACCTCGCCGGCTTCGAGGCTTCGCGCGGCCGCTACATCGTGATGGCGGACGCCGACCTGACCTATGACTTCGACGAGATCCCCCGCTTCGTTGCGGCGCTGGAAGACGGCGCGGAGATGGTGATCGGCGACCGCATGGACAACATCCAGCCAGGTGCCATGCCTTGGCTGCACCAGTACATCGGCAACCCGATCCTCACGGGGCTGCTCAACCTGTTCTTCCGCACGGGCATCAGCGACGCGCACTGCGGTATGCGCGCAGTGCGCCGCGAAGTGCTGCCGCGCCTGGACCTGCGCACCACCGGCATGGAGTTCGCCTCGGAGATGGTCATCAGGGCCTCCAAGGAGCACCTGAAGATCGCGGAGTTCCCGATCGAATACCACCCGCGCGGCGGCGAGAGCAAACTCTCCAGCTTCCGCGACGGCTGGCGCCACCTGCGCTTCCTGCTCGTCCACAGCCCCAACCACCTGTTCATCGTCCCCGGCGCTGCGCTCGCCGGCGTCGGCACGGTGATCGTCGTGTTCGTCGGCGCCGGCCTTGATTTCTTCGGGCGCGCCTGGGGCGTGCACGCGTTGATCGGCGGCGCGCTGCTGATGATCGTCGGCACGCAGGTGCTGGCCCTGGGATTGTGCGCGCACGCGTACGGCACCTATTTCATGGGCGAGAAGGATCCGTGGTTCGACCGCATGCGCTCGCGCTTTCGCCTCGAGCACGGCCTGCTGATGGGCGGTGCGTTCGTGCTCATCGGCCTGGTCATGGGCGGCCTGATCCTGGCGACCTGGATCGCCCATGGCTTCGGCTCGCTCGCCGACGAACACCTCGCAGTGATCGCCGCTTCGCTGATGATCGTGGGAATCCAGATCTTCTTCTCGGCCTTCCTGCTGTCGATTCTCGGGCTGCGGCGAAATTCCTGACGCGAAGGCCGGGGGCTGAGCGGTGGGCGATTACCTCGTAGCGGTGATCGTCGCGCCCGTCCTGATCTGGGCGGTGTGTCTGTGCTGTGGCCTGGCGCTGGAGCGCGTGCTGCGGGTGCGACTGTCCAACGCGCTGCTGGCCCCTCTCGGGCTGTGCGTGGCTTTCGTGCTGATCATGCCGGGGTACACGGCCGGCGCCGGCGACGCGCTGGCGATCGCGCTGCTCGTGGTCGTGGCGCTCGCCGGCATCGTCTTCGCCCAGGGAGGCCTGCTAGCGCGTTTGAACCCCGGCTGGGCGGGAGCGGCGGGGCTCGCGACGTACGTCATCTTCATGTTGCCGGTGATCGCGTACGGGCACTGGACCTGGTCGGGCTATGACTTCGTCAACGACACGGCCTTCGAGATGCTCCTGGCCAACCACGTCAAGGGCTTTGGCACCGTTCTCGGCCAGCTACCCGAATCGAGCCAGCGGCAGTTCCTGGTTCAGTATCTGAACGCAGGCTATCCGCTCGGCACGCAGTCCCTGCTGGGCACCTTCAGCGGCATGATCGACACGTCCGTGGCGGTGCTCTACCAGGGCTACATCTCGAGCCTGGCAGCGCTCGCTGCGATGGCGCTTGCGAGCATCGGCGAGCGCCGTCTCGGCGGCTGGCGCGCGGCGCTGGTCGCGCTGGCGGCGATCTGCGCCAACCTCACATATCAGTACGCGCTGCAGGGTGGGATCAAGGAGATCGGGCTGCTGGCGACCGTTTGCATTGCAGTGGCGCTGGCGTGTGCGGCGATCTCGCTGGAGCGACCGTACGCCGGCGGTGTGCTCGTGGCGGTTGCTGCAGCTGCGGCGCTTGCGACGTACAACGCCGTGGCGATCCCCTACATGGGCGCCCTGGCGCTGTTCCTGGCCGTGAGCGTGGCGCTCACCCGGCGAACCTGGCCGCGGCCGCGATGGATCCCCCCCGCGGCTGCAGCAGGCGCGCTTGCGGCTGTGCTGGCGATCCCGTCGCTGACCACCCTGCGGACGTTCTTCAACGTTGCTCAGACTGGGCAGGGCACAACTGGGCTGGGGGCGATCCAGCTTGGGCAGCTGGCAAGAAAACTGCCGCTCAGCCAGCTCAGCGGCGTGTGGTTGTCCGGCGAATACAGAGTGCCGATCGCGGACGGGTCGAGAGCGACGCTGACGGCGCTGGCGACCGTCGTGATCCTGCTGCTTGTGCTCGCCGGCGTGTTGTGGGCACTGTGGCGCCGCGAGGCCGGGATGTTGCTGATGGCCGGCGTGATGGGCCTTGTGATGCTGATCGTGTTTCCGCGCTCCAGTCCGTACGCGCAGGGAAAGCTGCTGGCGATCGCCGGCCCGGCGGTCGTGTTCGTGGCGCTTGCATTCCTGGCCGGCGCCCGCGGGCGGCTGGCCCCGCCGGCGCTGGTGCTCGCAGGCCTACTGGCGCTGGCGATCTTCGCCTCCGATGCGCTCAGCTACGCCCATGACCGGATCGCGCCGACGCAGCGCATGGAAGCGATCGCGCAGGTCGGTGACCACTTCTCGGGCCAGGGCCTGGTGCTGTGGAACGAGTTCGAGGAGTACGCCAAGTTCTTCGCCCGCGCTGCCAGGATCAGCTCGCCGTTCGAGGCGATCACGCCTGAGCAGGTGCAGCTGCGTAAACCGAGTGACTTCTACGGTCACTACTTCGACCTTGACGAAGAGCAGCTTGCGTTCGTCGAGAGCTACCCAATCATCGTCACGCGCCGCTCTCCTGCGGCCAGCCGCCCGCCGGCGAACTACCGCCTGGTCTACCAGAACAAGTACTACCTGGGCTGGCGGCGCGTGTCAGCGCCGCAGGTACTGCGCCACCTGCCCGAGCAGCAGCTGTACTACCCCTCGGAAACGGTTACCTGCCCGGCGCTGGCGCCGATCGTCGCGGGCGCGCCGGCCGGGACGGAGCTAGCGGTCGCCACGACGCCGGAACTGGCCGTGTTCAACCCCACCTCCGATGCCCATCGCTCGGGCAACTGGCCTGCCGACATCGCCCAGGCCGGCGCGGTCTCCACGACCAACCCGGGGTCGGCGCAGGGCGTGCTGAGCGTTCGCGGCGGCTCGCGTTACGCCGTTTGGGTGCAGGGCGATTTCCCGCGCAAGATGTACGTGCAGGTCGATGGGCGAACGGTCGGCTGGGTGGCCGGGTCCGATACGCCCGACCAGTGGCAGCAGGCGGCCTCGTTGCGCCTGACCCCGGGACAGCACCGCGTGCGCGTCTATGAAGACGCTGGGCACCGTCATTTCGGCCCCGGTGAATGGCCGAAGGGCGACCCGGGCACGCTCGGCGCGGTGGCCCTGCAGCAGCAGGCGCCCGAGCATCTGCGGACGCTCGCGACCGCCGACTGGAGGACGCTGTGCGGCAAGCGCGCCGACTGGGTCGAGCTGGTGCGGCCTTGAGTATCCCGTCCGTGAGCGCGACCGTGGCGATACCCGTGCGTGACGGCGGCGAGCTCCTCGATCGTACGCTGGCGGCGCTGTCCGTCCAGACGGTTGAGCACGAGCTGCTGGTGTGCGACTCGGGCTCGACCGACAGCTCGGTGCAGACGGCCCGCGCATACGGAGCCCGCGTGCTGGAGATCGCCTCCGCGCAGTTCAGCCACGGCGGTACGCGCAACCTGCTGGTGGCGGAGGCGTCCGGTGCGCGTGTGGCGCTGCTTACCCAGGACGCCGAGCCGGTGGATGAGCGCTGGCTTGAGCGGCTGCTCGGTGGCCTGGAGCTGGACCCCGATGTGGGTATCGCCTACGGTCCCTACCGGCCGCGACCGCAGGCGGCGCCGGCCGTGCGCATGGAGCTGGAGCGGTGGTTCGAGTCGCTCGCGCCCGACGGCAAGCCGTGCCTGGAGCGGCTCGACGAGCAAGAGCGCCTGACGTTGCCGGCACGCGCACTGGTCGGCAGGCGCGGCTTCTTCACCGACGCAAATGCCTGCCTGCGGCGTTCGGCCTGGGAGCGCGTCCCCTTCCGCGAAGTCGCCTACGCGGAGGACCGAGTGCTGGCGATCGACATGCTGCGCGCCGGCTACGCCAAGGCGTTCGTCCCCGAGGCGGCGGTTCTGCACTCCCACGACTACACGCTCGTCCAGGAGCTGCGTCGCAGCTTCGACGAGTGGCGGGCGCTGCGCGAGGTCTACGACTGGCGCGAGCCGGCCGGTCCGATACACCTGGCCCGCCAGCTCCGCGGCCGGCTCGGCCAGGCGCGCCGCGATCTGGCCACTATGCAGCTGTCTCCCACCAGCCGGCGGGCGACGCTGGCGGCCGTCGGGGCGCGCCAGCTGGCACGTCAGGCAGGGGCTATGCTCGGCTCCCGGGCCGATTTGGTTCCCCCTGTGGTCCGGAGCCGGATATCGCTCGAGCGGCGCGCGGACTTCACGGCGCTCGAGATCGACTCGGCGATCGAACAACCCACAGCACAGGACGAGACTTCGTGACCGAAAACAGCAGCACACCCGAGCCGCACCCGCCGATCGCCCAGCCGGAGGCGATCGCCGCGAGCGCCCTCGACGGTACCTTCAGCGGTCCGCTCTCCGGTCTGCGCCGCCGGATCTACCTGACCTATCGCTACCACGGCTGGCGCGCGCTCCTGTTCCGCGCGCTGACGCTGCCGCTGCGCTTCACGCCGCTGAAGCACCGTCTGCAGCTGCGCTCGCTCACCAGCAACGACGCCTACCGCCGGGCCCTCGCCTGGTATCGCGAGCACGGGGAGCCCGTCGACATAGTTATTCCCAGCTACCGTGACGCCGAGCGAGTGGCAACGCTCGTGCAGAGCATTCAGAGGACGGTTCCGCGTGGGATGGCGCGCATCATCGTCACGGATGACGCGAGTGGTGCCGAGCACGTCGCTGCGCTGCACGCGATCGAGGGTATTGAGGTCATCGCCGGTGAGGCCAACGCGGGCTTTGCTGTGAACGTCAATCGAGGCCTGCGCGCGGCAGAAGGGTCTCGCGACGTGGTGGTCCTCAACTCCGATACCGAGGCACGGCCCGGCTGGCTGGCCTGCCTTCAATACGCGGCGTCGCAGGAGGACGACGTTGCGGTCGTGGGTGCCCGGCTCGTTTATCCCGACGGTCGCATCCAGTTCGCCGGGACCATGCGCAACCTCGGGGCGCCAGAGTGGTTCGACCATCGCTACCGCTTCAAGCCCGAAGACTGGGGCCCGGCCGGGATACCCGGCCCCGTCCTGGCGGTGACCGGCGCGTGCATGTACATCACGCGAGAGGCGATCGAGCGTGTCGGTCTGCTCGACGAGCGCTATCCCATGGCCTATGAGGACGTCGACTGGTGTCTGCGCGCGTGGCAGGCCGGTTTTCGAGTGCTGTACTTCCCGGCCGCGAGCCTCTACCACCACGAGTCGGTCACTCGTGGCACGGATGTCGGGGAGCGCGAGCGTGCCTCTCAGCAGCTCTTCTGGGAGCTTTGGGGCGGCTTCTTCGACGAGCGCGATGTCCGCACCGACGACGGGAAGCTTCGAGTGGTCTACGTGACCGAGGGCACCGGTATCGGCGGCGGCCATCGTGACATCTTCGAGCATCTCAACCGCCTGCTCGAGCGTGGCCACGACGTCGCGCTGTACACGCTCGGCGAGGCTCCCGACTGGTTTGATCTGCACGCGCCGGTACGAAGCTTCGAGTTCTATGACGAACTCGTAGATGCGCTGTCCGGGCTCGATGCGATCAAGGTGGCGACGTGGTGGAACACCGCTTCGCCTGTGTGGCAGTCCAGTGTGCTGCGGGGAATTCCCGTGTACTTCGTGCAAGACATCGAGACCTCCTACTACCCTGATGACGAGTCTGTACGTCATGCCGTGCTGGACTCCTACCGACCGGAGTTCCACTACATGACGATCTCCTCGTGGAATCGTGAGCGGCTGCGCGAGCTGGGTCTGGATGCCGAGCTGATACCGCCGGGCATAGATCTGGAGACCTTCCGCGTTCGCAGTGATGTCGAGCGACGGGATGACATGGTGCTCGCGCTGGGTCGCTCCAACCCGTTGAAGAACTTGCCGCTGACAGTCGATGCCTGGCGGGGTCTGTCGGCACCCAGGGCCGAGCTATGCATGTTCGGAATCGAGCCCGAGCTGGCTGACGATGAGGGCATGCGCTACGTGGAGGCGCCCACGGACGAGCAGGTCAACGAGTTGTTCAACCGGGCCACGGTGTTCGTACAGACCTCGACTCACGAGGGCTTTGCGCTGCCGCCGCTGGAGGCGATGGCCACGGGCGCGGCAGTCGTTTGCACCGACGCTCACGGCAACCGAGACTTCTGCGTGGACGGTGGGAACTGCCTGATGCCGGACCCCAACCCTGATGCGGTCGCGGCGGCGCTGCAGCGGCTGCTCACGGATGGCGAGCTTCGCCGGCGCTTGGGCCGGGCGGGCATGGAGACGGCGAAGGACTATGCGTGGGAGCGCCGTATCGACGCGCTGGAGGGGTTCCTGCAAGCGATCGCCCGGCCTGGGGTGGCGATCGACGGCGCACAGCTTCCCGAGGCTCAGCCTGCTCCCGATCGGGCGTCCGGCTAGGACCGGTGGTGGGCTCGTGAAGGCGGAGTTCGCAGGGCAGCTGCGCTGTCCTGCCTGCGGACGGGACGGCACGCTGAGGTTGACCGTCGGTGAGAGCGATGCGCGCGAGGTGCGCGAGGGGTCGCTCATTTGCACCTCCTGCGCTGCGGAGTTCGTGGTGCATCGTGGCGTCCCGGAGCTTTTGCACGACCCCCCGGCGCACATCCTTGCGGAGGCCTCCGGGCTGGCGCGTTTTGCCGAGTACATGCGCGATTCGGGCTGGGGCCGTGAGGTCGTCCTGAAACTCCCAGATGTCGAGCATGGCTATTGGTACGTCCAGGCTCGCTCGATGCACCAGCTGCTCAGCACAGTGCCCCTGCAGGCCGGCCAGAGCGTTCTTGATGTTGGCTCCAACACATGCTGGGCAACCAACCACTTCGCCGAGCGCGGGCTTCGGGCGATCGCGCTGGACATCGCGACGGTGGAGCTGCAGGGGCTATATACGGCCGACTACTTCTTGGAGGACAGAGGTGTGTTCTTCGAGCGTGTGCTCGGCTCGATGGACGCTATCCCACTGGCTTCGGGCAGCCTCGACTACGTGTACTGCTGCGAGGTGCTCCATCACAACGACCCTGAAGGTCTGCGCCGCACCTTCGCGGAGATCTTTCGTGTACTGCGCCCCGGAGGCAGGCTGCTGATGGTGAACGAGACCCTCAAGACGCTGCGAGACCCGCATGGGGTGAACATCGAGGGGGTCGAGCAGTACGAGGGCTACGAGCACGCCCACTGGGCCCTCGGCTACCGCTGGGAGGCGACCCGGGCGGGCTTCATGACCGACGTGACCGAGCCGCACTATCGTCCGTTCTTCGGCGACTCCGAGCTCTCGCCCGTGCCCGGGTCGAGCGCGGCGGTGGCCATGGCAAGACGGCTTGGGTTCGCGCTGCGCCGCTACGCACTCGCCAGGCGGATCTACCTGATGTGGCTGAATCACGTCCGCGGCGGGGTCTCGATGAACATGATCGCCACCAAGCCCGAGCACTACGTCGGTCGCGGACAGCCGATGGGTGCCGGTATGCGGATCGTGCGCATGCTCGCTGCCGGCGTTCGACTCAGGCGCGACCGCCATCGCGGCCTGGCTCCTGCCCGGCTCCCTCGCACGCCCGAGCAGGCCCAGGCGGCGCTACTGGACAGGTCCGGGGCCTAAATGCCCCAGCCTCCGGCGGCACGTTGAGCTACTGTCCGCGCCTCGTGGCGAGGACCAGGTGGATTATCCAGCGCGGACTCGCCCTGTGGCCCGAGCTCGCCATCATCGTCGCCGTCGCGGTCGCTTTCGAGCCGACGCTGGCTGGCTCGGCGCATCTGCCCTATGACGCCGAGCTGTTCCATTATCCACTTCTGCGGACTGTGCAGGAACAGCTGTCCTCAGGGAATCTGCCAGGGTGGGATCCCTACTCCTACGGGGGCATGCCGCTGCTCGCCAACGCGCAGTCCGCCTGGCTTTATCCTCCGCACCTGATTCTCGACGGGATCCTCACCGTCATCGGTGCACCGCTGACCGAGCATGCGCTTGATGTTCTCGCGGTCATGCATGTCGCAGTTGCAGGTATCGGTACCGCGGCCGTTGCGCGGGCACGTCGGCTTGGGCGCGCAGCCGCAGCATTCGCTGGCATGTTCGTCGTCCTCAACGGCGCGACCTTGGCACAGGCACAACACCTCGGGATGACCGAGACACTTGCCTGGGTGCCGCTCGCGATCCTGGTTATTGACCGCATGAGCGAGAAAGGTCTCAATAGCGGCCGGATCGTGGCGCTCGGCGCACTGTTTGCGCTGATGATCAGCGCCGGCTTCCTACCGCTCGTGAGCGCTTGCGCCGCCTTGCTCGTTGGTGTGGCGGTATCGCAGAGACGCCGGCGGCTGCGCGCGTTTGGCGGCGTGGTCGCCGGCATGGCGCTCGGTGTTGCCATGGCGGGAGCGGTGCTCCTGCCAATAGTGGCGTTGTTGAAAGTCTTCCCGATGCTGGAAGCGCATGGTTCCCTGCCCACCACCGGCCTTGTCACGACCGTCTTTCCGAACGCGTTTGGGCAATGGGGAGCTTCGTTGGCTGAATTCACCGGCATGGAACTGACGAATTCCTACTTCTACGTTGGCGCCGGGGTGCTCGTCCTGCTTCCACTGGCTCTCACGAGCGGTCGCCGGGTCATTGGTGAGGCGCTCCTCGTTGCGGCGTTGCTCTTGGCAACGTTCGGTGCGCCTGGGACGCACATTGCTACGGCCCTTCAATCGATACCGAGCGTTGGGCTCCTATGGCGTCCAGAAGATGTCATCTACGTTGCAATGGTTCCGTTGGCGCTGCTGCTCGCGAGGGGCTTGGCGCGTGCTCCGTCAGCCCGGCAACTCGCGCTCGTGGCACTCGTTGTGATCGGTGTGGCGGTCATCCCGTTCTCGGCGGGCCACGTGCATGGCCTTCGTCTCCTAGCCAAAGCTCCACGTCGAACGCTGTTGGCGTTGGCGTTGATCGGTCTCTGCGTACTGCTCGCGAACGTTGCGCGCACAAGGCTTCATCGGCCGAGACTGGTCGCCGCGACGCTAGGGATAGCCGCGATCATCGCCGGTGCCGACCTTGCTTCTGCGGCGATTCACAGATACTTCGTCAACGCGCCGGGGCCGGCGACGAACGCAGGCACCAATCAGATCGGCGACCCCTCAGCCATCCTTAGCGTACTGCGACAGCGGCTGAGCCCCACAGGCCGCATCGCGGCAGATATTGACACCCTTCCAGCACAGTGGGCTGGTTTCTCATCGGTCTGGCATTTGTCTGATGCCAACGGATTTCAGCCGCAGTTCAGCAAGTATCAGCTCGCGCGGGTGACGGCGACGGGGGTCGACTTCGAAGGGCACAATCGAACGTTCCCGATCGTCGCAGGAATTCGGAGCTATCTGCAGGAACTCAACGTTGAATATGCAGTCGTATATGCAGGTAGTGATCGGCTGGCAGGCGTCAGGGGATACACCCCGGTTTTTCAGGACGCCATCTACCACGTGTATCGGGTTGACGGACCGGAGTCGCGCGCGTACGCCATCAGGCCCGACTGCTTGCGCGACGTCGGCTCATTTGACCTGTCGGCGTGTCGCACCGGGCCGCCCGTGAGTACGACTCTCACGGGTCTGTCTAGTCGTCGCCTGCTGATCGCCTCGCCGGTCGATCACGCTTCGCAGCTGGTCATCGGAGAGCTGTGGTATCCGGGCTGGCATGCGGCGACGCCTTCGCGATCGCTGCCCGTGCGTCGCGTGGGCCAAATGGCCGTTGTGACAGTACCTGCCGGCACGACCCAAGTGCAAATCAGCTACGAGGTTCCCGGCCTGCTCGCCGGCGGGCTACTGTCGATCTTGGCGATCGGCGGATCACTCCTGTGGATGAGGCCTCTCAGACTTTGGAGATGGCCATCGCGACGGCCAAGCGTTTAGCGTGCTCCCTCGGTACTGCTAAAGGTTCTCAGCGACGAGCGGGGCCGTCCGGTTGAACACCCAGAAACCGAGAGCGAACGTCACCAGGACGATCGCTACGGGTGCCGCCAGCGCGCTCCAGCCACCGAGAACCTGTCCCACGCTGGGCGTGTCGTGCGTGATCATGGCGTGGCGGAACTGCTGAAAGACGACGGCCAGCGGATTCAGCATGTAGAGGTGCAGCAGGGTGGTTCCAACCTTCTCGCGGACCGTGGCGACCGAGATGATCACCGGCGAGCAGTAGAAGAGGATCTGGCTTACGACGTCCCAGATCGGCTGAATGTCGCGTGCGCTTACAAACAACGCCGAGAGCAGCATGGCGATTCCGGTAGCAAACACTGCCAGTAGCCCGATGATCAGCGGTAGCTCCAGCCAGGTGAGCATCGGATGGACACCTTCGGCCACCGCGAAGCCGAATACCACCACGAGGTTCATCGCCAAGTTGAACGTCGCCAGTAGGACCACTGAAAGGGGAATTACCATCCGCGGGAACTGGATCTTGCGTACAAGGTTCTCGCGATCAACGACGCTACGGACCGCGCCGGCGGTGGCTTCCCCAAAGAACGTGAACAGCACGATCGAGCCGAGCAGCTGTGCGCCATAGTGCTCTTGTCCGGGGACCGTTGAGCTGTTCACGTGTGCGACCTTCGTAAAGAACACGTAGAGCACGGTGAATAGCAGCAGCGGACGCATCAGCTGCCACAGATAGCCGAGAGCGGATCCAAAGAAGCGCAGCTTGAAGTCGTTACGGGCGATGTTGTAGGTCAGATGCCAGAAGCGCGTCCAGTCGTCGGTCAACGCTCGTGGCCCTCTGATCGGTCGACCGAGACTCTCGTGTGAGACGACCTGAGAGCTCACGCGCCCACCCGTGCTGCAGCCGCAGCAGGATTGCGCTGGACCTCCACCTCGACCGGCAGGTCAACCAGGCCGCCCATGGCATCCGCTCCGGTGACCACGAACGAGAAGGCCGCCTCGAAGCGGTCCATCAGGTCCAAGCCGCTGCCGCGGTGGGCGAGGGTGAGCAGCGGGCTGTATCGACCGGGCGCTAGGACGTTCTCGAAAGAGAAGGAGAACAGGACCTCCTCACCGTCGCGAAAGCGGCCGCTGTGCTCGTGCTCGCGGCCGGTGGTTGCCACGATGATCGCCACGTGCTCTTCGTTAAGCACGTAGAGGCTGGCCACGGGGTCCTCCACGTCGAACATGAACTTGACGAGTGCCTTGAGCGTGATGCGGTGCCCCTGGGCGAGGGAGGCCTGCCGCTCGCCGTCGGCGTCCTCGATCCAAGCTTCGACGACGCGAGCGTCGCCGTCTCCACCCCGACCCTCCGCGGCCGCCTTACCGGCCGCCTCGGGATCGCGGCCGAAGTTGATCTCGAGATATCGATCAGCCACATCGTGCGGCTCGCCCAGGTGTACCGTCGAGCCACGCTCCAGCAGCAGGGCGCGATGGCAGAAGCGGTTGAGCGAGGACATGTCGTGGGTTACGAACACGATTGTGCGGCCTTCGTCTCGCAGCCGGTTGAACACGTCGAAGCACTTCTGCGCGAACGCGGCGTCGCCGACGGCAAGCACCTCGTCGACGAGCAGGACATCTGCATCGACCTGGATGGCTACAGAGAACGCCAGGCGTACGCGCATGCCTGAGGAGTAGTTCTTGAGCTTCAGCTCCTGAAACTCGCGCAGTTCCGCAAAGTCCATGACGGCGTCGTAGCGGGCCCGTGCCTCGCGTGGGGAAAGACCCATCATGATCCCGTTGAGCACGACGTTGTCGCGTGCGGCCAGATCCTCGTTGAATCCGACCCCAAGCTCGATAAAGGTCGACAGACGCCCGCTCATCCAGATCTGCCCGCTGTCCACGCCGTAGATACCGGCAAGGCACTTCAGCAGGGTGCTCTTGCCGCTGCCGTTACGTCCGGCTATGCCGAAGAACTCGCCCTTGCGCACCTCGAAGGACACGTCCTTGAGTGCCTCGAAGCTCTGGTGCTTGGTCCTCCTTCGCGGGTGGAGCGCACGCTCCTTGATCGTGTGGGTGCGTTCCTCTGGGACGCGGAACGTCTTCGTGACGGACTCGGCGACTATCGGCGGTGGCCCGTCAAAGGCTGGCTTCGGCATCCAGCGAAGCGTATCGTGGCCGGGTCTGGACCCACGCCGGACAGGCGGCTACGGCATCCCTTGGGACCGGATCGTCGGTAAGCTAGGGTCCACGCCGATGCATGCGGTTTCGACCCTTCTCCCCGACGACGGTTCGACTGAGGCGCACGACGGCGCAGCGAGGATCGTCCGATGAGCCTGCGGCGACGGGCCGGGGCTCCCCGCTTGATCGAGTGGACGGGCGAGCGCTGTGTGCCCTGGACCCCGGACGTCCAAGTCGCCTACGAGCACCTGCATCGCTACTTGTGGGCCGCGGGCATAGTCGCAGGGCGTCGCGTGCTCGATCTCGGCAGTGGCGAGGGCTTCGGGGCGTCGATACTCGCCGATGAATCAGCTGAGGTTGTGGGTCTGGACATCGACCGACGGACCGTCGAGCACGCTCAGCTGAACTGGTCCGGACCAAAGACCTCCTTTGTCGAGGGGAGCGCCTTGGACCTATCGATGTTCGACGACGGGTCCTTCGGCGCCGTGGTTGCATTCGAGGTGATCGAGCATCTAGAGGAGCAGGAGCGCGTGCTTTCCGAAGCCGCACGCGTCCTGGCGGAGGATGGCCTGCTGATCATCTCCACCCCTGACAGACGGATCTACAGCGAAAGCTCCGGGCAGCAGAATCCGTTTCACGAGCGTGAGCTCTCAAGCGAAGAGTTTCGCCAGTTGCTTGAGCGGTTCTTCCCGCACATAGCAACGTGGGGTCAGCGAACAATTACGGGCTCACATCTAGGTGCACTGGACGGCATGGTCGGCGCAACGAGCTCACCGTCAGGGGACTTCTTCATCGAGCGTGCAGGCGAGGAATGGCGCGTCGCTGCGCAGCCGACCGGCCTGTATCTCGTGGCAATCGCCTCGCGTCATGAGTTGCCGTCGACCGCAGCGAACTCGACGCTCGGGGACTGCGGTCTCGAGCTGCTTCGCGTCAACGAACGGGTGGAGATCGAAGCGGCAGTTGCACTGGTGTCTGAGCACGATGCGAACCGTGCGCGAGAGCAGGCGCAGCGCGAACGCAGCGAAGCCGAACTGCGCGAGCGCGACGCGACCGTCAGTAGGCGCGATGTCGAACTGCGTGAGCGCGACGAGTACGTCCGCCACCGTCGTGAGGAGACTGCAGCTGTACGGGCGCAACTTGGCGCCAGCAAGCAGACTGCGGCAGATCTCGTGGCTCAGCTAGAGGATGCGAGGCAGATGACTCAGCGGGTGGAGGAGTCCGTAACCTGGCAGCTCTTTCAGCGCATTCGCGGGCGCGTCTTCTCCTCCGTCGGGGAGAGCTCTTTCTCAGTGCGCGCGCTGAGCCTCATGCTCCGAGTCGGCGGACGGCTGATGAGTCGTCAAGCCCCGCCTGAGGCGAGCACCGACGAGCGCTCACCAGAGGAGCATCAAGGCGAAGTCATCAGATTTCCGCATTTCAAGAGGCCAACTGTCTCGCTTGTCGTACCGCTTTACGCGCGCGCCGATCTTACGCGACGGTGTCTGGAGTCGATTCGTGACAACACAGACAAGGTCAGCTATGAGGTGATCTTGATCGATGACACGGCTGACGCGGAGACAAAAAGCCTGCTGAACTTCGTGCACGGAGCGCGGATAATCACGAATGAGCAGAATCGCGGTTACCTTCTCAGCATGAACGAGGGCGCTCGGGCCGCGAGTGGCCGGTGGCTCGTGCTCTGTAACAACGACATAGAGGTGACCCCAAGCTGGTTGGAGTCGATGCTCCTCTGTGCCGAGTCCGGAGACTCGATCGGCGTGGTTGCGCCTAAGTTCGTAGGCCCCGATGGTCGGCTCAGTGAGGCTGGCGGGATCCTCTGGAACGATGGAACGGGGGTCAATTTCGGGCGAGGCGACGACCCCAACCTGTTCCAATACGAATACACCCGGGAGGTTGACTACGGCTCGGCGGCGGCCCTGCTGGTACGTGCCGAGCTGTGGCGGGAGATAGGGGGATTCGACGAGCGCTACGTTCCGATGTATTACGAGGATTCGGATCTATGCCTGCAGGCACGAGCGCGGGGCTGGCGAGTTCTTTACGAGCCCAGCGCTGTGGTTGTGCACTTCGAGGGCGCGACGGCCGGGACCGACCCGCAGGCCGGCCACAAGCGCTACCAAGAGATCAACCGACTGAAGTTTGTCGAGAAGTGGCAGGAGGTTCTCGACGCAGAACATCTTCGGCCCAACGCCCAACTGATTCGACAGGCTGCCGTCCGTCATCGTGGGCCACGCGTGCTCGTCGTCGATTTTCGCGTACCAATGTGGGACCGCGACTCTGGGTCGCTGAGAATGTTCGAGATCATCTGCTCGCTGCTACGCCTAGGCTACAGCGTGACTCTTTTGCCGGACAATATGTCGCCCGTCCAGCCCTACGCACGCAACCTGCAGCGGCTCGGAGTTGAGCTTATCTACGGTCCCGTAGATCTGGCACGCGAGTTTGCCGAGATAGGCCCAACGCTGACGGCGGCGATCCTCTCGCGTCCGCATTCGGCAAGCCGATGGCTGGACTCACTGCGCGACGTCGCACCGTTCGCGACGATGGTCTATGACACGGTTGATCTGCATTGGGTGAGGGAGTCCCGTCGCTTCGCGCTCTCCCAGCCGGACACCCTGGTTCCACACGAGCCAGGCGCCGCACAGGGCCCCAAGGCTGCGGCGCTTCTGGAGCTGGAGCTCGCGATGGTCCGGGCGACCGATGTGACCATCACTGTCACCAAGGACGAGGAGGAGCAGGTGCTCGCGCTTGTCCCCGATGCACGGACGACCATCATCTCCAATGTTCATGAGGTCTCCGGACGTGTCGCTCCTGCCAAGCAGCGGAGCGGGCTGTTGTTCGTTGGAGGCTTCGAGCACCCACCGAACGTCGATGCGGTCAGCTTTCTAGTGCAAGAGGTGATGCCGCTCGTATGGGCGCGCGTGGGCGAGGTGTCACTCACTGTGGTCGGCCCAAGCGCGCCGGCCGAGATTGAGGGCCTGGCAAGCGCTCAAGTCGATATCCGGGGCTGGGTTGGTGATCTCGAGCCGCTGCTGAGCTCCGCGCGCGCATTGGTGGTCCCGGTCCGGTTCGGTGCGGGTGTAAAGGGCAAAATAACTCAGGGTCTCGCGGCGGGGCTCCCTGTCGTGACGACGTCGGTAGGTAGCGAGGGTCTCGCAGACGGCGAGGCCGTCCTCATCGCGGACAGTGCTGTCGAGTTGGCGGATAGGATCGTTGAAGTCATCGAGGACGACTCGCTCTGGCAATCACTATCGCGAGCCGGTCAAGAGCTGGTCGCGGCAAATTGCTCCCGGGAAGTCCTCGATGAGCGGCTGCAGGATCTGCTTAGCACGGGTCGCGCGGATCGGCTCGTCGGTAGTACTTGATTAGACCCTAGGGAGGCTGGAAGGCGTGAAGCGCATCCCAAATCGAGGATTGGCATAGGCGCGTTGGTCGCTACCCATGCCTAATCTCCCGATTGTCGTCCCGGTGCTGCTTCAACGAAGCGTCCACGGTGGCGAAGCCTGTCGCGCCACCATTGAAGTCCAGCAGCGTCCCCGTTGATGTAGTAGGTAGTCACGATTTTCTGTACCAGGTCGAAGCGGACGCCCGCCTCCAGCATTCGTCTCGCCAAATGCCAATCGGCGACCTCGCCGACGAGATATGAGTTGGCGTCGTAGAGGAATGCAGCAAGGCCCGCGTGGTAGATCGCCGCCTGGAAGCCAAAGTCGCCTTCCTCGGGAGGCCAGGTGCCGAAATAGGTCTCCCCGTCCTCGGCGACGACCACGCGCGCAATTCCGTAGACCACCTCTGCTTGCGTATGCAGAGCGGCTCCAAGCAGAAGCTCGAGGTGATCGGGGGACCATTCGTCATCGTCGTCGATGGGAGCTATCCAGGCGCCCCGGGCTCGCGCAACGGCCTCGTTGAACGGATGCGCGCCGGCCACCTGCCAGCGAGCGTGCTTATCGCTGGGATAGGGTCCGTTGCGAGGGCGTTGGAAGCATGTGAACCGGGGATCGCCGAGCGCTGCGACGCGCTCCGCCGTTTGGCTGTCCTGGCCATCGCAGACGACTACTGCCTCCCAGTGCGGATAGCTCTGCTGCTGTACGGAGCGCAGAGCCCGATCGAACAGTAGATCGCCACCTTGATAGGTGCCCACACGCACTGTGATTAGCGGGTTGCTCGAATACGCATCGCGATATGACGCTGCTCGACGTATCTGGAAAAGCGCTTCGGCGGCCTTTGGCGTGTCCTCGTAGGCCCTCACCACGAGCTCGCGCAGGCGGTCAATGCTTTCCTGCAGTGACTCTATGCGGCGCTCGAGACGTTCTAGGCCCGGCTGGTCAGCAGGCGGTGGAGAATCGGGTCCGCTCATGGGATCGTTCTACCCCAAGATGATCAGGCTGCGTGACCGGGCAATCACTTCAGAGGTCGAACTCGCGTGCGCATAAGCACAAAGACCGCGCGGAAGCCGTCTCGCCATGTGATGTGCTTACCCTCGTCATAGGTTCGCCCGTAGTAGGCGATCGGCATCTCGTAGATGCGAAACTGCCGGCGGCAGATCTCCCCGGTGATCTCAGGCTCGATGCCGAAGCTGCTCTCGGTGAGGCGCAGCTGCTTCAGGACGTCCGCGCGGAATGCCTTGTAGCCCGTCTCCATGTCGGTGATCGTGGTGTTGAAAAGCAGGCCGGTCAGCAGCGACAGAAAGCGATTCCCGACGAGATGCCAGAACATATAGGCCCGCTGAGGGCGTCCACCGGACAGTCGCGAGCCGAAGACGACGTCGGCCAGGCCCTGTTCGATGGGCTTGATCAGCGCCGGCACGTCGCCCGGGTCGTACTCCATGTCGGCATCCTGGATGACGATGATCTCGCCTCGGCACTCCGGTATGCCGTGTCGCAGCGCAGAGCCCTTGCCGCCGTTGGGCTTGCTCAGCAAGCGGACGCGTGGATCGCTCTGGGCGCGCGTGGCGACGATCTCTGCCGTGGTGTCGGTTGATCCGTCGTCGACTACTAGTGCCTCGAAGTCCAGGCCGAGCTCGACGATGCGGTCGAGTACCTCGGTGATCGTCCTGGCCTCGTTGTAGGCCGGTATGAGGAATGTGATTGCCACGGAGTCCCGGCATCCTAGCCGCCTCGCGTCGCGTCGCCTCGTGTCGTGGGCGGGGGCGGCCGGGACCGGTGCGGCGGCGAGCTGCGCTTTGGCGGCGCGTGCGCTTGGTGCGGCGCCGACAGTCTTGAGCCTGACCGGCGAGCGGGGACGGGAGGTGCGGCTATATTGCCCGCGATGAGCATGCCATTGCACTGGCGCGGCCCGGACGCACGGTCGCCGCTAGCTGGACGCGTGGCGGCCCGACTCGCCGGCACGACAATCGTGCTCTGCACCGCACTTTTTCTGCTCGCCAGCGGTGCCGGTCTGTCCGATCCGGGGCTTCAATACGACGAACTGCTGTTTGTCAACGCGGCGCTTGGCGACTCCCACCCGTATCAGGGCTTCGTCTATCGCGAGAGCTTCGGCGTCCCGACGATGCTGATGCCGTACATCGGCGCTCTGAAGGCGTGGGTCTACGCCCCGATCTTCGCTGTCTTCGGGGTCTCTGTCGACAGCGTGAGGATTCCTGCGGTATTGCTTGCGGCACTGGCGCTCGTGCTCGTTGTCCTACTGATCTACCGCGTTCTTGGCATGTGGGCAGCGATCGCGCTTGCTTTGTTGCTCTCGACCGATCCGGTCTATAGCGCCGTCTCGCGTGCGGACTGGGGGCCAACTGTGTTCAGCGCGCTTTTGCGCGTGACCGCACTGCTCTGCTACTTCGCCTTTTTGCGGCGACGGTCGCTGCGCTATCTATGGCTGTTTGTCATCGCGCTTTCGCTCGGCCTCTTCAACAAGCTCGACTACGTGTGGTTCATCGCAGCGGTAGGCATTGCCGCCCTCGTCATGCATAACGGCACGCTGATCGAAGTATTGCGTCGTCGCCGTGCCGCGGCTGTCATCCCGGTCGTTGTCTTGATTGCTGTCGTAACCGCGGCCTTTTTCACGCTGATCCTGCCCGCGACGCGATTGCCGCTCGAAGGTTCCCACGCAGCGCTTGGGGCTCGGATCTCCGAAGTTGGACACCTGTTTCGCATCACAGTCGATGGCACCGGCGTGTATGAATATATGACCGGTTCGACCCTGAAGCACGCCACGCTGATGGGCTCGCTGTTTCCGTTCGTGCTGGTTGGCTGCCTGCTCGTTGCAGCTTGGCACCTCATATGGGGAAGGCGCCGGACGCGAGATGATGCTTTGCGAGAGGCGGCCTCGACTACCACCTTCTTCCTAATCGTATTCAGCGTGGTCGCGGTGGGTATCGTCTTTACCAAACAGGCGACTGGGCCTCAGCACATCATGTTGCTGTGGCCGCTGCCTGCCGTCCTGGCTGTATGTCTTCTTGCGACGGCGATGCGCATACCAGGGATGACTCCACGCCGTGTCGTCAGCGCTACGCTTATAGTGGTGCTCGTTGCGCTGGTTGTGACACAGATAAGGACGACTGCCAGCTACGTCCATGCTTACCGGAGCGATCGGCAGTGGAACACAATCTGGAGTCCTGAGATATACGCTGCGGCGCATGCTGTCGATAGCTCTGCGACGGGCGTGGAACGAGTCATTAGCGCCGATTGGGGTCTGGGCAATCAGATTTTTGCGTTGGGGAACGAAGACGTGCGCCAGCACTTTTTGGATCCGTGGCCCAGCTTTTCGAGTGCCACGGCTACGCCGGCGGTGCTCAAGCGCGAATGGTTTGACGTCGGCAGCGTGATCGTTATCTTTCACACTAAGGCTGGGGAGATAATGCCGTCGACCACCCAGAACGTCGAAGCGGTACTCAAGAGCTATGGATCGCGTGTGCGACCGATCTTCGCCGGGCGCCAGATAGATGCCGATCTTGTTCTCGGCTAGGACGTTGGAGCCGTAAGCAAATCGGACAGCCGGCCGTAGGCCTGGATTATCCGTGTGATTTGCGCCTGATCCACAGCGATCCACCGCCATCCTGAAACTTCTCGGGAAACTGCGGCAGGGCGGCTCGTAGGACGGCAGGTTGTAGATGGCTCATCCACGCTACCCCGAGGAGGATCTCGTACGCGGCATTGAACGTCAGGAACGCACGCACCGCATACTGCTCGTTCCAACCACGGCCTGATAGCACCCAATCGGGGGGATAATCCCACGGCAGAAAGATGTCATGAAAATGCACGATTACGCCCTCGGCTAGACGTGGCAGCACCTCGTGCAAGAGGAATACGACATCCCCTCCAGTCTTGACCGTGTGGGAGGAGTCGATAAATAGAACATCGCCCGCGCCGAGCTCAAGGAAGGTATCAATTGGAACCTGCTCGACCGGCGAGGCGATGATCTCGGATATCCCCTCTACACGACGGTCAAGAAACTCGGGTGGGTAGGGCTCGATGCACGTAAACTGGGCAGCTCCTCCGAGGTATTCGCGATTCACGCGGGCGGTGACCAGCGAGGACCAGCCGCAGCCTACCTCTATCACCCGGCTGGGCGTGAAGTGACGCAGCATGGATTGCAGCATCCAGGCGTCGAGTCGCGAGAACATCTCGTTGGCGGCGTGATAATCACGCTGGTCTCCGGTAGGGCCGTCCGGTATCGAGAAGTCGCTTTGGGTCGATAGGTGGTCTCGGACGAGTGCCACCTGCTCGGCCGCCCGCCAGTCGATCCCCGGCGTAGCGGGCACCTCTGCAGGCCATACACGCGAGCGCGTTGGCTCGCGACTCAGCGCTCGTGTGTCCGCGATGGGACTGTAGTAGTGGTCGAGCGGCCAGCACAGCAGCGGAGGCTCGGTGTCGGCGACGGGGTCCACGGTGACAGGCTAGCCGGAAGCGCGGCTGCCCGGCGTCGTGTCTCGCCACTCGGGCGGCCGGCGCTGGACCTGCCCGAGGCCGGCAAGCCAAGTGCCCTCCCGGTGTCCTATGGTCGGGGGCAAGTCGAGTGCGGCTCCATTAGAGTCCGAGTCCTGCGCCTCCTGTGGTCTACAGCCGCCGTCCCGAGTGATGACGAGTGTCTCGGAGCACCGACCGTTCAGGCAGGTCGTCGGCCAGCAGTATGAGCAGGCTACACGTCACACACCGCATGCCTGACTGGTTGCGCGCAGAGGCACCGGTGGCGCTTATCGTTGTCGCGGCTGCGCTCGCCAATGTCGTGATCCTGCTGCTCGGTCATCGGACGTACTTCGCCGGACCCGACAACACCGATCAGTTCTGGGCGTGGTACCAGAAGGCGGATGCCGTTCTCCATTCCGGTGCGTTGCCCCTGTGGGACAGCAACACGCTAGGCGGGCATTCGTTCGTCGGGGAAAGCCAGACCGGTGTGTTCTACCCGGTCAATATCATCTGGCTCCTACTATTCGGTGGGGCGCACGGCATCGGGCCGCGGCGGCTGGACATGCTCGTCGTCCTGCACCTGCTGCTGGCGACGGTCGGCTTCTATGCGCTAGCCCGAAGCTTCCGCGTGCGGAGGATGCCCGCGGTGATCGCAGCCGTCGTTTTCGCGTACACGGGAGCGGTCTTCGCACGGACAACTGGGCAAACGGCGATCTTCTTTGGCCTGACTTACGTACCGTGGGCGGTCTTCTTCGCGCACCGCCATCTCGAGACTGGCCGTCTTCGCTTCGCCGTTGGCTCCGGGGTCGCCATTGGCATGGGTGTGCTCGCAGGCCACTTCCAGCCGCCATTCCACGCGTCGCTACTGGTGTTGCTTCTATATGTCTTCGCCGGCCTGCGCTCCGGGACAGCACGCAGCGTCGAACTACGTATGCGTTTGAGCGGTCTTCTTACGACGTTTGCGACCGCGTTCGTGGTGGCGCTGCCAGAGCTCCTCTATGCGCTTCCCTACCTGAACCGTGCTTATCGCTTCGTCGGAGAAGGTCCACCGATTCCGCCCGGCGGCAAGGTGAGCTATGCCGTCTTCTCGACGCTGTACAGCGGCGGGCCGGAAAGCGTTCTGAATTTCCTCGATCCGGAGCGCTTCACTGTGCCCGACGGCAACGAACTGTTCCTGGGCCTGGCGGCGCTGGCGGTGCTAGCTGCAGGCGGGCTCGTCGCTCGGACGTCGATCCGGTCACAGATGGGCCGTTATCGTGCCTTTCTAATCGCAGCGGGGCTTGTCGGCGTGCTCGCGATGCTCGGTCCCTGGACGTTCTTTCCCCGCTTCCTCTACGAGCTGCCGTTTGTAGCCGAGGTCCGCGAGCTTGGTCGTTACGCGATCATGCTCGAGCTCGTCATGTGTTTGCTGCTGGCGTTTGTGCTCCAAGCGCTCAGCACTGAGTGGTTTCGTCAAGGCGTAGGCCGCCGGCGCAGTCAGATAGCGGGCGCCATAGGCGGATTCGTCGCGTTCGACGGCATTTACCTGATCACGGATCACGCGCCCGGAAGCGACAGCTGGCTCGGTGTCGAGCTGCTGCTTGGAGGGGTCGCTCTCCTTGTCCTGGCGGCCGGAGCGCGCTCCACCAGGGTGCCGCTCCTCGCGTCGCTCGGGATTTTGATCATCGCCGGCAGCGTTTACAACGGAACACGCACACTCGGCCGCACGTCATCACCGCTGTATCCGTCGCGATATTTCCAGCGCACGGCAGCCATCACGTACGCTGAAAGCGCGTGCGCACAGCATCGGATTGTTGTGCTTGAAGAAGCGCTGCCGCCAAATGTTGCCGATGTGTTCCGACGACTGCATACCCAAAACGGCTATGGCGCAACGATGCACGTGCCTTTCTATGACTTCATCTCTGCCAGCTCCTGGAGTAGCCCAGAGCAGATCAACCTGCTTGATCTGCGTTGCATCATCAGTCGCGCGCCGGTTGCCGTTGCCGGCTACCACGTCGGGTTCCGGGATCGCACTCACGGTGTCACCGTCTACGTCGACGACAACACGAGCCCGCTGAACACGCCCCAGTTTCACCCCATACCGGCACGAATCCTGAATGACGAAGACCTTCGCCTTCGCTACGCGGTGAACCTGACGCACCCCACCACGGTGGTCCTCTCGGCAATCGTATATCCGGGCTGGCATCTCAAGGTCGACGGACACTCGATCACTCCAGGCAGCTTCCGAGTGGGCACAGTTCCCGTCTTTCCCGAGGTGTCCCTGCAGCCCGGAGCGCACACGCTCGAATACAGCTGGTCTGGCTGGCCTGAGCTGTGATGACTGTGGGTGTCCTCGCCTCGCCACTGGAAACCGTTCGCCGGGTTGGATTGCCCGTTGCCGCTTAGTAGTGCTTTGGTAGGTGTTTTGTAGGAGTTCGTGGTGGCCGTGGCGAAGTCTTCTGGCGTTGGTTTTTCGACGCGGGAGGTCATGATGGTGGCTGTGGCTGTGAGAGATCAGCGGGAAGCGGTGGATGATCCCTCGGCGGTGGCTGAGCGGCTGGAGGCGTTCGCGGATGAGGTGCTTTGCGGGGCTGTGAACCGGCCGGTGCAGTTGGTTAATGGCGGGGTGTATTTGCGTGGGCTGATCGAGCAGGGGCCGCGTAAGTCGCTTGAGCCGATGGTCGCCAGGATGGGCGGTGAGGCGGACTATGAGAGCTTGCAGAACTTTCTGGCTGTGAGTACGTGGGACCCGGGATTGGTGGTGCGTGCGGTGGCTGAGCGGGTCGTGCCGCGGCTCGCTGTTGAGGCGTGGGTGTTGGATGACACTGGTTTCCCGAAGGGAGGGAAGCATTCGCCTGGGGTCAAGCGCCAGTACTCGGGGACGTTGGGGAAGATCGGTAACTGTCAGATCGGTGTGTCCGTGCACGCCGTCGGTACGAATGGCACAGTCCCGTTGGGCTGGGCGTTGTATCTCCCCGAGGAGTGGTGCGATGACCCCGAGTGCCGCCGGCGGGCGAAGATCCCGCCAGAGATCGAGTTCAAGACCAAGTCAGTGCTGGGGAAGGAGTTGATCGAGCAGGCTGGTGGGTGGGATATCGCTCGGGCCCCGGTCTTGGGTGATGAGGCGTACGGCAAGAACACCCAGCTACGCCAGGAACTCGATGAAGCTCATTTTCAGTATGTGTTCTCGGTCGACAAAATCGCGAGCGTGTTCGCCCCAGATACAGTGTTCACGCTGCCCGAGCGCGCCGGAAAGACCGGCCGGACGCGAACACGGTTACGTCCCGATCGCAAACCTGAGTCTGTCCAGAAGCTTATCGCCCGGCTGGCGCCGGAGAACATGCAGACCGTCACGTTCAGGGACGGCCCGGACGGGAAACCCGTTACCTCACGGTTCTGTTTTGTGCGGGCGCTGAAGCGCTGGGAAAACGGGGCAGAGCAGGAGCCCATAGAGGAGTGGTTGATCTGCGAGTGGCCCGAGGACCACGAGCATCCCACCGACTACTGGATCTCAAACCTCCCAGCCGACACGCCGCCCGAGCGGCTCGCAAGGCTCGCGCGGATCCGCTGGAAGATCGAGCTGGACTACAAACAACTCAAGGGTGAGCTCGGCCTGGACCACTACGAGGGACGCTCATGGCTCGGCTGGTATCACCACACCGCGCTCGTCACAGCCGCGCACGGCTTCCTCACCCTGGAGCGCCTGAACCCAAAAGCCCAGCGGCCGGCCTGACCCTCCCACAGGCAGTCCTCCTGTTCCAGCCCCTGTTGAAGTGCTGGACCGGTCGCTGCACCACCTGCCAACAAACCATCAACCTCGACGAACTACCCCTCCACCAGCCCCCTCAAGAAGAGTGACAACCTACCAAAGCACTATTAGGTTGTCACCGTCGTCCGCGGATGGCGCGAGTTGTAATGCAAGGTCAGGGTGCCAGCGACGATGTAAGGGACGAAGTTGACCAGGTGCAGCACGACGGCGTAGGGCAGCGCTGAGGAATGTGGGATGCCGTAGGCACTGAGTGCAATCAGGGTAGCTCCCTCGAACACTCCTACAGCTGCAGGTGGTGACGGCAGGATCATGCCCGCCCCGATGGCGACTGATACGAGGACGCCCGAAGCGAGAGGAAGGTGCAGATGGAAGGCGACGCTGACGAGATAGGCACAGAGGGCGGTGAACAGCCATGCGACGATCGTCCATGCCGATGCTTCCAGGGCCAGGCGGGGGTGGCGCAGTCCGCTGAGCCCGTGGGTGAGCTCGTCAATCGTCCGCTCTAGGCGCTCGCCTGAGAACAGGGACACACGGTGGAGCGGGCGCAGCAGAAGGCGTAGGGGCTTGTCGCCGAAGACGGCGAGCACCGTCGCCGCGCCGATGATCATGGTCGCGAGCGCGATGGCGGCCACGGCTGCAGCACCGAACCAGCTCACATGAGGCAGCCAGGGCTCAGCGGCGAAGAAGATCACCAGGATGGCGATTACGTCGTACAAGCGCTCCAGCACCACGGTGCCGACTATCTCCACGGGCGCGGTGGTGCTGCGCTGGGTCAACACCACAACACGGGCAGCTTCGCCGGCGCGCGCCGGCAGGATGTTGTTGTAGAAGTAGCCCACCATCATCGCGTTCGTAACCGGGCCTATGGGAGGCCTCCGGCCCTCGGCGAACAGGGATCGCCAGCGCAGTGCCCGAGCCATGCTGCCGGCCCCGAAAGCCGCCAACGCCGCAAGCAGCCACCAGTAGTCGCTGGTGCGCAGCGCATGCCATGCCAGCGACAGTTTGATGCCCTTCAGGGCAATGTAGGAGAAGAGCACCGTGACCACGACCGTCACGACGTTGATCGCGACACGCGATCCCCTCATCGAGCGCCAGCCGGATATTCGTCCTTTCCACGTGGGCTCGTCGTGGCGTTCCGGCGCGGCCGGGCCGCCGGCCTCGGCCTCTGCCTCTACGTCGTTGAGAAGCACGCCGTCAACTTAGTGGATCTGGCTGATGCTCGGCCCATCTGCCAGCTCCTTCGATATGTCGGGATGGCCCGTTGCTAGCGTGCGCGCAGGGTCGTCATGGCCGGCATATCCGTCGAGCTGTGGCTCCCCGATCAAGTACCGTGCTGTTTAGCCGATAGATACCTGGATGCCTCTGTTCCCTCCGCGCAGCGCCCCGCGCCTACAGGCGCTTATAGGTCTTCTGCTCGCCTGCGTGCTCGTAGTTGCAGTCGCGATGGCGAGCCCGCCAGCCACGCAGGCCGCGGAACCGGGCGTCGTGCTCGCCAACCAGAGCGCCTCTGAGAACTCAGACATAGGGCCGCTCGGCGTCCACTGGGTGCGCCTGTTCGCCGCTTGGCCGGACCTGGAGCCCGAAAACGGGGTGTTCTCGCCGTTCTGGATGGCCTCCTACGAAAAGCTCTTCCGCGAACTGCCGGCCCATACGAAAGTGCTGCTCTCGGTCGTTGACACGCCGTCGTGGGAGACGGGCTCAAGCGACGAACACATGCCGCCCGCCAACCCGCACGACTACGCCGCGTTCATCGGGGCGCTCGCGCGGCACTTCGGCTCGCGGGTGAGCGCATATGAAGTCTGGAACGAGGAGGACTCGCCGGGCTGGTGGACGGGTGCGCCGAACCCGGCGGCCTACACGCAGCTGCTGCAGGCGAGCTACCCGGCGATCAAGGCGGCCAACCCGCGCGCCACGGTGCTCGTGGGCGGTCTCACCGGCAACGACTTCCAGTTCCTCGAAGGCATCTACCGGGCAGGGGGCAAGGGCTACTTCGACGCCGTCGGCGTTCACACCGACACCGCCTGCGACAAACTCTCCCCGTATGACTTCGTGCGTGGGCCCGAAGACCGGATGATCCCCGACTCGTTCCTGGCCTACCGCGAAGTGCACGGCGTGATGCTGGCCAACGGCGATCACAAGCCGATCTGGATGACCGAGCTGAGCTGGCGCACCACCGATGCGGCCTGCGCGGAAGGCATGTGGACGGGACAGACTGCTGCAGGCGTCAGCGAAGCAACGCAGGCGACCTACCTCAAGCAGGCCTACCACTGTCTGGCAAAAGCGCCGTACGTGAAGGTTGCACTGTGGTTCCCGCTGCTCGACGAAGGAGCCGACACCTCGGGCCTGGTTCGCGCCAACGGCTCGCACAAGCCTTCGTATGCGGCCATGCGATCGTATGTGCGCCATGGCGACAAGCTGAGCGAACCCTGCGGCAACTTCACCGGCCCGAAGATCACCGTCAGCTCGCCGTCCAACGACATCACCTATCGGAGCTTCCTGCCGATCCGCGTGTCCGCCAGGAGCCCCGAGGGCGTCTTTCGGATCCGCCTGGAGTGGGACGGGAAACTGATCCGCAACTACGACGGCAACGACTTCCCCAAGCATCTCTTCGGGGCGCTGGACTGGCAGGGCGCCAAGCACATCCCCTACGGGAAGCACACCTTGACGTTCCTCGCTTACGACAAGGAGAACAACATCTCCCGTAAGAGCATCACCATCTACCACGCGCCGCCAAGGTAGACGCAGCGCAATCGAAGCGCGATGTGGTGGCGCGAGCCGCTGCGAGCCGCTCGGTGGTCGAGGTGCGGGTCCTCGTCCTACATTGGCTTCAGCCGATCCCGTAAGCAGGATCGCCACGAGATTGGCGGTCATGGCCGACAGCCATGCTTGGATCGTCGACGATGAAGCTGCCAACCAGACTGCGCGTTCGAGAGAGGACCAGATGCCCGTAGCGATCATCACCGGATCAGGAGGACTGATCGGCTCGGAGTCGGTACGGCATTTCGTCGAGACCGGCTACACAGTTATCGGGCTCGAGAACGACATGCGGGCGAGGTTTTTCGGACCGGAGGCGTCTACCGCCCCTACCACCAAGGAGCTGGTGGATCGCTATCCCCAGGAGTTTCGCTCTCTGGAGATCGACATACGCGACGCCGACGGCGTATCGCGGGTCTTCGCGGAGCATGCAGGATCGATCGAGTTGGTGATCCACGCCGCGGCGCAGCCCTCGCACGACTGGGCGGCGTCCGATCCGCAGAGCGATTTTGCGGTCAACGCCAATGGCACGCTCAACCTCCTGGAGGCCGCCCGGAGGCATGCCTCGACCGCCACCTTCATCTTCTGCTCGACGAACAAGGTCTACGGTGACCTACCCAACCAGCTGCCGCTGGTGGAGCTGGAGAAGCGGCTCGACCTGCCCGAGAGCCACCGCTACAGCAAGGGGATCGACACCACGATGTCGATCGACGCCTCCACCCACTCGCTGTTCGGGGTCTCGAAGACCGCGGCCGACCTTCTTGTTCAGGAGTATGGACGCTATTTCCAGCTGCCGAGCGTTTGCTTTCGGGGGGGCTGTCTGACTGGCCCAAATCACGCAGGCACCCAGCTGCACGGGTTCCTGTCCTATCTGATGCGCTGCACGATGACCGGCCAGCCGTACACCGTGTTCGGCTACGCCGGCAAGCAGGTGCGGGACAACATCCACGCCGCCGACCTCGTCGCCGCCTTTGCGGCCTTCCATCGTGCGCCGCGGGCGGCCGCTGTCTACAACATCGGCGGCGGACGCCAGAGCAACTGCTCGATGCTCGAGGCGATCGACCTGTGCGAAGAGATCGCAGGGCGGGAGCTGAAGTGGGATCTCCGCGAGGAGCACCGGACCGGCGATCATCGCTGGTGGATCAGCGATCTCGCACCGTTCAGGGACGATTACCCGGATTGGGGCATCACCTACGACGTGCCGGACATCCTGCGCGAGATCCACGACCGCAATGTCGCGCGGTGGGTTGGCCGACCGTGACCTGGTAGGTCATCGTTGTTGCTCTGTGGCGCCGCCCGTTAGCCACGCCAGTCCCAGCAGCGCAGCTCGCGCGCAGGCCCCTCCGCCGCCACCGCAGCCCCGGCATCGGGGCCCAACTCCAGCGCCGCAACCCACAGCCTGCCGCGCTGGCTATCGGCTGCAGCGCCGCCGATACCCACACCCAGGCACTTCAGCTCCGCCTCGTGGCACGCCCAGGCGTGCAGGAACTCCTTGCGCCTGCTCGGCGGATCGAGTGCCTCCAGGCGCTCGGCCTCGGCATGCCCCAGCATGCGCGCCGCGATTGCCACCTCGTTGATCGGACGCCGTGCCACCTCCACATCGACGCCCACCGCCCCCGCGCGACTGAACGCATACAGCGCCAGCTCAGCCGAGTGCGACATGTTGAAGGCCACCCGTCCGGCTTGTGACGCGTCCGGCTGCGGCGTGGCGGCGGATGCGTCTGCGTTCTGCTCGACGAGTGCAGGCTTGCCGTGCTCGCCGGTGGCGAATTGCAGCGAGCCCGGCTCTCGCCCTAGATAACGCCCCAGTAGCGCTCGCAACAAGCCGCGCGAGCGTCGCCACAGCTGTGCGTCGCGCTCGTTCACGATGCGCGCCGCCCGCGCCCGCTCCTCGCTGCACAGCAGCTCCTCCAAGTCAATCGCGACCGTCGCCAGGTCCGCTCGCCACACGTCCACCGCGCCGTCAGCGAACGACGGACGAAGCGGGCCTGGTGCCCATGCGTCCTCTGCTGCTGTGTTCATCACCGCTTCCTATCCCTCTGCTGCGGAGGGCTTTTGAGATAGTCGTCGAGCATCTGGCCTAGGACTGCGGCCATCAGCGTGTGCTGGCCGGACATCGATGCCAGCGCCGCGGCTGCGTAGGGGAGTCCCGCCGGCCGCCGCTTGAGTCCGATGAACGGCGGCAGGCCGTAGCGCGCGGCTACCCAGATCATCCATAGCCGTCCGATGCGCCCGTTCCCGTTGGCGAACGGATGAATGCGCACCCACTCGCCATGAAGGTTGGCTGCCAGCAGGAGCACCGAGCGCAGCTCAAGTGGTGTCGCGGGTGCTGACCCCACGGGCATCGCACGGTCCGGTCCCACGACGGCGTTGCGCGCACGAGTTTGCAGACTGTGGAGCTCGTTGGGAACCTCCGCTGCCGGGACGCCGCGAGCACGGCCAACCTGCACCTCGTAGTCGATCAGCTCTGGGAAGCGCCGATCGCTGTCGCGAATCTCGCCCGCGTAGTAGGGCACCGGCAGCGGCACGCCCGCGTAGATTGCGCGGTGCCAGTCCTGGGCGAGGGTGAGCGACAGCTGGCGGCGTCGCGGCGCATCGCCATAGATCCGCGCGGCGACAGCGCGAATGTTCGCTGCGATCCGCGTCTCACTACCAGGCGGATCGTCGTTCCAGGCGACCGCCATCCACTACGTGAACGCCTCGGCCACCCCAAGGGCGTCGGCGGCTTCCGGCTGGACGATCATTCGCGCTTGTAGCGGATCTGTCTGCTCGACCTCGGCCTGCGCAAACGCCGATAGTCCAGCATCGATGTCATCCGTGCGGTAGCGCTTTAGAAGATCCAGCGTGCCGTACAGGTCTTGCTCGATGGTCAGGCCGATCGCCTGCAGTTCGCGCGAGATCATGTCCTCCGCGAGCGCGTTCATCGATGTTCCAAAGTGATCCGCGACGATACGCAGCAGCTCGTGGGTCTGCTGGTGCTCGAAGCGCAGGGTGAACTTGGAGGATGCGGTCGCGGTCATCATCTGCCGTCAAATCGGATATCTGACGGCATCAGGTTAGCAGATGCCGGTAAGCCCTCGGGAGACCCTTACCCGAACAGCGCTTCGATGGCCGTCAGGAAGCGGTCGGCCAGCTCGATCGCTCGCTGTGCCTCCTCCGCTGGTGCCGACCAAGCGTCGTAATCGGCCTGCTCGCGCTCGGGCTGGATCTTCTGCACCTCGGCTGCCAGCTCGGGATCGATCGAGCCGTTCTCGACGAATGCGCGGCGGAACTCGTGCCATGTCCCTCTATGGGTCTTGGCGGAGGAGTCTCGCTCGCTCAGCGCCGCCCTGGCTCCGTACAGCATGGCGTAGTACGCAGCGCTCAGCGCCGTCGACGGGTCCTCATCGGCAGCCACCTCAGCGGCGGCCAAGCGTCGTCGGGCCGCCTGCAGGAACTCACTCGAGCGCGGACTCACGCCTGGCCGCTCACGATGACCTTGTCGCGGTCCACCTCGGCGATGAAGAAGGATCTGATCTCACGACGCTGTGCAAGCCACGCCGGGGTGTGGACGTGGACCGAGAACGACCACGTCAGACCATCCAGTCCGAGCTCGCGGGCCGAGTCATCCAGCACCTTGCGCACAACCATTCGACCGTCCCACGACGCGTCCTCGACGAGCACCAGGACATCCACGTCGGACTCTGCCGACGCCCGCTCCCCGCGCGCGCGAGAGCCGAACAGCCATACCGCGTGAACGGGTCCCTCCAAACGGACCGGCAGCTTCTCGACGAACCGCTCGATAAGCGCGCGCTCGTCGGCAGAAAGCGATGTCTCGGCCAGTCCAGTCATACGTCCAATCTAACGCTCCCAGCGCGCCCACTGCCGTTCTGCGGCTACCCTCTTGCCCCTATGCGCACCCTGTCCGTGCATATCGACGGCCTCGTGGTCATCGAACCGACGGTCCATCCCGACGAGCGCGGTTTCTTCTGCGAGACATACAGGCGTCAGTGGCATGCCGAGGCGGGAATCCCTGACGGGCAGGAGTTCGTCCAGGACAACCATTCGCGCTCCACACGCGGAGTGCTGCGCGGCCTGCATTTCCACGTCGGTGGCGGCGTCGCCAAGCTCGTGCGCTGTGCGCGCGGGCGCATCCTCGATGTCGCTGTGGACCTGCGCAAAGGCTCGCCTACCTACGGGCAATGGGAGGGTGTGGAACTGGACGAGGAGAGCATGCGCGAGCTGTACGTGCCTGTCGGCTTCGCCCACGGCTTCTGCGTGCTCAGTGACGTGGCAGACGTCCTGTACAAGCAGACCACCTACTTCGAACCGGAGATCGAACGGTCGATTGCGTGGAACGACCCGGACATCGCCGTCAAATGGCCACTGCCGGTGGCGGAGCTGATCGTCTCCGACCGCGACGCAGCAGCGCCACGGCTGCGCGAGATCGCCGACGAATTGCCGTTTGAGTGGCATCCTTAGAGGCGATGCCGGCACGTCTGCAGCGCCTGCGCGAGCGCACCAACGGCTATACCGTCACCCCCGAGCAATACGTGGTTTTCGCCTACGCCGGGCTGGTCGCGCTGACGCTGATCGTCCTCACAGGCGCCGCTGTCCGGCTGACCGGCTCCGGCCTTGGCTGCCCGACCTGGCCTAAGTGCTACGGCAACGTCTATCCGCCGTTGAAGACGCACGCACTGATCGAGTTCTCCAACCGGATGGTCACCGTGCCGGTGTCCATCGCTGCCGGACTCGCCTGGCTGGCAGCCGTGCGCCGTCGTCCGTACAGGCGCGATCTGGTGTGGCTGGGAGCGCTGCTGCCCCTCGGAGTCGTGGCGCAGGCGGTGCTCGGCGGGCTCACGGTCAAAGGTCAGCTGGACTACGGCTGGGTGATGGGGCACTTCGCGCTGTCGATGCTGATCCTCGTGGCAGCCGTTGTGCTCGTGTGGCGGGCTCGCCATGAGCCCGACCCGGCGCCCATCGACGGGCAGCAGACGCGGGCTGCGGCGAGCGATCCCACGATCGTGCGCTGGCTGCGCTGGCTGGTTGCGCTCGCAGCGTTGACGATCTTCGCCGGCACCGCCGCCACGGCTGCCGGACCCCATGCCGGTGGCTCGCCCGGCCAGAAGATCAACCGGCTGGACTTCGACGGACGCGGCACCATGGACTTCGTCATCCACCGTCACGCCGAGATCGCGTTCGTGTTCAGCGTCCTGGCCGTGTTCGTATGGTGGCTTGCCCGTCGTCGCCAGGTCGCCGCGCGCGTGCAGCGACCGCTGACGGTGCTGTGCGTGCTGCTGGCACTGCAGGGCGCCGTCGGGCTCGATCAGTACGAGACGCACCTGCCCACGGAGCTCGTCTGGGTGCACGTGGCGCTCGCCAGCGGCGTGTGGGTGAGCCTGCTGTGGGCCGCGTGCGTTGCGGGAGCGCTGGCGCCGTTCAGGGCCAAAAAGGCCGCGGAGCGACCCTCCGAGGGACCGTTGCGAACGGTTGCGCCGCTCAAGTTCCCCGGAAATTAGGGCCTTTTCGCGACGCTCACGGGCGTTTTGCCCGTGTCGTCGTCCTCGCGAACGGTTAGCCTGCTCGCAGCAACGACACTCGAGAAGGGAGTGGCATGACAAAGAACGAGCTGGGCGAGCAGGTCGCGGAGCGCACTGGGCTGTCCGCCAGCCAGGCACGTCAGGTGGTTGAGGCGGCACTCGAGGTGGTCTCCGACGAGCTTGCCGGCGGAGGTGAGGTCGCGCTTGCCGGCTTCGGCAAGTTCAGCGTCAGCCACCGAGCGGCACGCCAGGGACGCAACCCGTCCACCGGCGACACGATCAACATCGCTGCCTCGAAGGCGGCGAAGTTCTCCGCAGCGAGCGCGCTGAAGAAGCGCCTCAACGGCTGATCGGACGGGTCGCAGGGATCATGGCCTCATAGGCCGGTGATCCCTGCGGGTCCGACCGAATCGGGTTCCGGCGCAAACAGCGAGGTCGGCCTGGTTAGCTGCGCCGCCAGGGCGGCGCATTAGCCGTTGGGAAATTTCTCGACAAATCGACGATGTTGGGCTATATTCCGCCGATTGCGCGCACGGAAGACGCGCACAAGTGGGGGTTCACTGGCTCGATGTCGTGACCCCCGTATACATCTGACCCTGGGGGGTATGCCGTAATGACGGCCTTGTTGGTAGGTACACGTAGGGTGTCGATTGCCGGAGCCACGATGTTGGCACTGCTGGCTTGTGCGGCACTGGCGGTGCTCGCGCCGACTGCTGCGAGCGCGGCAGAACCGCTGAGTCCGTTCCTGACCGTTTCAGGCGAACATCTGGCACTGTCCGTAGACGCGCTCGGTGACAACGATCCGGCCGGGGGTCCCATCCAGGTCGAAAAGAAAGACGCCGGGGAGACCGTTCGCGCCGCCTACCTGTTCGCAGCCAGCACCGGAGAAACGGGCTTCGTTCCGGAGAACGGCGAAGTGACGCTTAACGGCGAAGCGATCGACTGGGAAGCCGGGCATACGATCAGCAGCGATATCGACTCTTACAACGCGGTCGCCAACGTCACCTCGATCGTGAAGCCCGTCGTGGATTCTGCCGCCCCTGGGTTGGTGTCCTTCACGGACGCGGAGGGGCAGAACACCGGCTTCTATGACGGAGAGATCCTGGCCGTCGTGCTGGAAGACCCAGCCGTCAGCGAAGCACGCAGTCTGACGCTCCTCTACGGCGCGCAGAACCCAGTAGGCGACACGTTCCACGTGGGACTGGCAGAACCGATCGACGAGTCCAACCCGAGCTTTGCGTTGAACCTGAGTCTCGGGATCTCCTACGGCTACCAGCCTGCTGGCCAGTACAGCGTTGTTGAAGTCAACAATAAACTGATGACCTCATCCGCCGGCGGGCAGGATGATTGCATCGAAAAGTACTCGGCCACACCGGACTGGGGAGACTGCGAGAACGGCTCGCTGATCACGGTCGGCGGCATCGGCGACTCGCTTGAAGACCCACCCAACCCCGCAGCTACAGACGAGACCTGTGAAAACGAAGCGCATGAACCGGCGCCGCGCTGCGATGACGAGCTCTACAGCCTGTTGCCGTTCGTTAGCGAACGGCGAACAGAACATCACGTTCAACACAGACAATCCGTCCGATAACGACAACATCTTCTTCGGTGCGCTGGAAGTCCACGGCGGAGCGGCCGTCATCGGAGAAGGCATCACGCTATCGCCGACGTCGGGCATCAACACGGTAGGCGAATCGCACACCGTGACAGCGACCGTCCAGAACGAACGCGGTGAAGGCATCGAAGGCACCATCGTGCACTTCCAGGTGACCTCAGGGCCGAACGATGGCACGACCGGCGAAGCCATCACCAACGCGTCCGGTAAGGCGTCGTTCACGTACGGCTCCAGCTCGGTAGGCACCGACCAGATCAGCGCCTACTTCACGAATTCGCATGAGACGCACGGACGAATCCAACGCGGTGACGGAGACGTGGGAAGAAGGAACGCCAAAAACGGAAGAAGCACCGAAAGAAACACCAAAAGCCACGGGCGGGACGACGACAACCGGGACAACGAGTACAGCAACTACAACCACCGCAACGACCACGCCCACGACCACGCCGCCAGCAAAATCTGGCGTCCTGGCGTTCGGTACGGCTCACCTGGCGAGCAGCGCCAACGCGTGCGTTGCCAGCGCCGGCTACCTGGCGTCGGTGAGCGGGAACCTGATCGCCTCGGTCACCTTCACGCTCGACGGTCACAAGATCAGCACGCTGCACAAGCCGAACTCGCATGGAGCCTTCACGGCTCGTGTCAAACTGCCCGTTGGCGGCAAGGAGAAGCTCCAGATCAAGGTGGTGTACACGGCAGCCAGCAAGACCCACACGAGCACGATTGCCAGGACGCTCGCTCGCTGTGCTGCGGTCCATCACGCATCAACACCTCGATTCACCGGCTGAGCGTCGGAGGCGAGCCGAATATGCACGGGCGGGCGGCGACAGGTTGGAGACGTCGCCCGCCATCGTGTAGGGGTACCCAGTGAAGGCTTGGAGGCCGCTGCTGGGGCTTGGGGCGTGCGTTGTTGCGTTTGCAGGGGGGTCGCTTTGCGCCGCCGGCGCCAGCGCGGCAAGCAGTTCCGCTCAGCAGCCGGTCCCGGTTTCGGCGCCCGCGCAGCAGCCGGGCACGCCGAGCTCGACGACGCCGTCGAGCTCGACCGTGCCGGCGCCTTCAGCCGACGTCCAGTTGTCCAACGAACGCACGCTGACGACCTGGGCGCACCCGGCCCTGCCGGAGTGGATCCACGCCCGCCCGGAAGGAAGCTCCCGTCGGGTGACCCAGGTTCACATGGAAACAGAGGAAGACTTCCCCGAGGTGTACCTGCTGCTCGACAGCTACACGGACGCGCAGGGGACGATGTGGATCAAGCTGCGTATACCTGGTCGCCCCAACGGGCGCGTGGGTTGGGTCAAGCGCAGTGCGCTCGGCGGCTTCCACGAGACCCATTGGCTGATCGTCATCAACCTGCGTAGGCGGCGGCTGACCGCCTACGACAACGGTCATTTGCGCATGGTCGCTCCCGTGGGTGTCGGCAAGCCAAGCACGCCCACGCCTCCCGGGCACTTTTGGATCCGTGAGCGCTTCCGTCTGACCAACCCGAGCAACCCGTACTGGCCGTACGCGCTGGGAACCTCCGACTACTCGACGTTGAGCAACTGGCCCGGCGGCGGCGTGATCGGCATCCACGGCCCCTACGGCGAACCACAGAAGATCCCGGGCGATCCCTCTCACGGCTGCGTACGGATGCTCGACCGCGACATTGCCTGGCTGGCACCTCGGGTAACGCTCGGCACCCCTGTAGACATCGTCCCGTAGTAGCCCTTGCCAACCCACGCCAAAGGCCCCGCCCGTGAAGGCCGGGGCGGCGGGCGGCGCGAATCTCACGAATCCTTACTACTTGGTAACCCGATGTTTAAGCGCGGGGAGGAGGCTTCGCGGCGAGTCCTCCCCCCGAAAGCTGGTGATGTCGGATGAGACGAGCAGTGAGCACCGGACGAGCCCGGCAGCGCGAGCGCTACCGCTCGCTGGCAAGCTTCTACACCGCGGACGATCGCCGCATCCACTCGCGCGAGCGCGATGTGGGGCTGTGGTGGCGCGATGACGCCGAGGGCCCGTTGCATCGCGCCGCGTGGGTCAGCGATACAGGCGAGCTGTACCTGGTGCGGTTGGGTCCGGCGGCGGACGGTGGCGGGACGGTTGAGGTGCTGGCCACGATCGAGGATCCCGAGCAGCTGCAGAGCGTCCTGGACGGCTGGCGCGAGCGTTGCGGTGAGCCGCGTTCGCTGGGCTGGCTGCGCGAGCGGACCGCGCTCAGCCCGCGCGTGAGCGGGGATAGCGCTCCAGCCCGTCCTCGGGAATCGGCTCCCACGGTGCGCGCGAGTCGACGAACTGCCGGTGCTGCGGGCGGATACCGGGATCGCGGTCGAGTGCTCCCAGCCTGACGGCCACCTCCGGGTCGCTGAGTGGCTCGCCGCTGAACAACGCGGAACCGCAGTTGCTGCAGAACAGCTTCGGCACCCCGACAGGCGGCTTGAAGGCGCGTAGCTGCTCCTGCCCCTGCAGCAGCCGAAAGCCCTCCTGGGGCACGCGGCCGTTTGCCGAGGAACCGGTGCCGGTGCGTCGCTGGCAGTGCGTGCAGTGGCAGTAGCCGGCCGACAGGAACGGCGCAGTGATCTCAAAGCGCACCGCCCCACACAGGCAACCCCCCTGCAAGGGCGCGTCGGGCGATGGGGGGCTTTCCAGTTCGTCGACGATAGCCACAAGATAGCCACAGCTAGCTCCAGCCGGCATGGCTCGCGGGCCAGCTTGTATGGGCGAGCGGCATCGTGCGGGCACACCTGCGGCGCGGATCGATAGGATGCCGCCAAGCATGACCGGCGCACGACAGGCCCAGTCCCGTAGCACCCGCGTCAGCCGACACGGGAGGCTCGCATGACCTCCTATCCGGGTTGGGGCTCGTGGAGCTTCCAGCCGGTCGTGATCATCGCGCTGCTGGCAGCCGGGCTGGTGTACCGGCGTGTGTACATGCGCGCCGCCTCGCGCTCCTCCACCGGCTCACCCAACGCCGGTCACTGGGTTCCCTACGTTGCCGGGCTGCTGACGATCGGCGTGGCGCTGATGTCGCCGCTGGACGCGATCGGCGACAAGTACCTGCTCTCGGCGCACATGATGCAGCACGTGCTGCTGTCGGACATCGCACCGGCGCTGCTGGTGCTCGGCCTGCGCGCGCCGATTCTGCCCTTGGGCCTCTCGCGCGAGGCGCTGCTGGCGGTGGCGCCTTCGGGCGGCAAATCCGGGCGTTTGCTGGCACGGCTGACGTCGCCTTGGCTGGCGGTGCCGCTGTGGGCGCTGGCGACCTGGATCTGGGCGGTCCCCAGCGTGTTCGACTTCGCCGCCCAGCATTCCGTGGTGCACGCGTTCGAGCACGCCACGCTGTTCTACACAGGCCTTGCGATGTGGTGGCTGATCATCGACCCGCTGCCCCGTGCGCGACTGCGCCCCAACGGGCAGCGGCTGGCGCTGCTGGGCTTCACCCGTCTGGCCAGCGCTTGCGTATGCCTGCCGCTGACGTGGATCTCCACGACCGAGTACCCGCTGTACGCCAGCGCGCCGCGTGCGTTCGGGCTGTCCGCCATCAACGATCAACACCTGGCCGGTGCGAGCATGTGCTTCATTGAGGCGCTCGTCTTCGGCATCGCCTTCGCTGCCGTGTTCATCAGCATGCTCGACCGCTCCGACGCGCGCATGACGCTCGGCGAATACGCCGCCGCCGGCTCGCACGGCGAGCACCTGCCTACCTGAGCCGGCTCTCTAGCCCGCTCACGCCGCGAACGGCGGCTGCAGCAGGTAGGAGCCGAAGATGATGCCGGCTGCAGCGCGTGCCAGCAGTGGCCCGCCGGGCCTCGCGGGCGCGTACAGTGCAGTGTCGTCCTGCTCGGAGTTGCATGCCGGCGGCTGGTCGTGGCCTGCCGCCAGCTCGTAGTAGAAGACGTGTGCGGGACGGATCTCGGGGATCAGCTCGTCCACCAGGAACCTCGCCTGTTCGGCCTGCGCTTGTTCGCCGTATGTTCTTCCCGCCTCGCAGTAGTAGGCACCGACCTCGGTGAACCAGATTTGGTCGGTCGCCGGGCTGGGGAGTGCCGCCTGGAAGCCGGACACGGTGCTGTCGCTCATGTACTTGACCGCGTGGTAGGGGTGGATGCCCCAGTTGCCAGGGTCGCGCGGCACCAGGTAGCGCTCGTAGCTGTGCTCGTATTCGAGCAGGTTCGCTTCGGAGTCAAGGAAATCGCCGGCTATCGCCGTGCAATTGTGCGTCTTGCAGACGGCATACGCGGCGTTCATGTACTGCGCTGCCGCAGCCGGGGTCAGATAGGAGGTGTAGTGAGAGTTGTTCGGCTCGTTCCACGCCTCCACGAGCTTGATGTCAGGGAAAGACCGCAGCAGTGCCTGGAGTTCCCGGCTGTATTCCGCCGCGCTCTGTGGAGCGACACAGCCGCTGCAGTTGTAGTTGTCCAGGGCCAGCTCTGGGGTCAGCTGAAGTTCGACCGCGTGGTCATACCACCGCTTGAGGTTGACGAGTTCTTCTGGATAGCCGACCCCGCTCATCACGTTCCACTGCACCACGTAGCGGGCCAGCTGGATATGGGAGGGAGGGCTGCCGACCCATGTCGAGCCGAAAAAGGTCGGAAACGGAGTGGCCGCTTCGGCACCTTCGGAGAAGGTTCCGCCCCAGCTCATCAGGCCCTGGTCGGAGATCCCGTCCACGTACCCCGCTCCGGCCCAAGCCGGCGTGCTGAAGCACGCCAGGCTCAGGCACAGCGCGACCAGCGCGCAGAGGGAAAGACCTCTAACGGGCGGGCGCCTGTGATTGGTTGTGGGCCTCTGAGGGGGGAGAGTCAAGCGCTACAAGGACGCAGTGAGCGAAGTGTGCTCTGCACACGAGCGATCGCATCGTCCCCGGAGGGGGAGGACGCCGTAGCGCGCCGGCTATCGCCCCTCAGCCGCAGCCGGTGTTGTTGCCGCAGGATGAGCAGGTGTAGCAGGAGCCGGTCCGCTGCATCATGCCGCCGCACTGGCTGCACGCCGGCCCGAGGTCGAGTCCCTGCAGCCGCGCGGGGACGACCGGTGGGGAGTCCGTCAAGCGAGGCCGCCGCCGGCGTGCCCTTGGCGCCGTCACCGATCGATGCTTCAGGCGAGCTGCTCGACGACCCGTTACCAGGTGAGCCGTTGCCGCCGTTGCCGCCGTTGCCGCCGTTGCCGCCGTTGCCGCCGTTGGCGGCGCTGGCGGTGTCGGAGGCGTCGACCGACTGGACGAGCTCCTGTGCGGCTTTGCGGGCGCGCACGGCCGGCGTGAGGATGCCGAGCTCCTCCTGGGCGTCGATGTCCAGGAAGCGCGAGGCCAGCCAGCGCATGATGTAGTCGGGCATCGACTTCGCGAACGGGATCTCCGGGTTGCCGGTGATCCCCTCTGGCTCGAAGCGCATGTAGCTGAACTTCTGCACCAGCGTTTCCAGCGGCACGCCGTACTGCAGCGCGATCGAGATGGCGGTGGCGAACGAGTTCATCATCCCGCGCAGCGTCGAGCCCTCCTTGCCGATGTCGGTGAGGAAGATCTCGCCGACGGAGCCGTCGTCGTACATGCCGGCGGTGATGTAGCCCTCGTGGCCGCCGATCGAGAACTTGTGCGTGATCGACTGGCGCTCGCGGGGCATCCGCTTGCGTCGCGGGCCGGCCTCGGCGAGCGCCTTGCTGACGGCCGCCTCGACCATCGCGTCCACGTCGACCGGCTCCTCGACGCCCGCCTGTGCGTCGGTGCGCAGCGCCTGTGCGGTCTTGGAGCCGTCGCGGTAGATCGCCAGCGCCTTGACGCCCAGTCGCCACGCCTGCGTGTAGGCGTCGGCGATGTCCTCGACGGTCGACTCCTGGGGCATGTTGACGGTCTTTGAGATCGCGCCGGAGATGAACGGCTGCACGGCGCCCATCATCTTGATGTGGCCCATGTGCGAGATCGCGCGCTCGCCGACCGCCACGTCGAACACCGCCAGGTGCTCCTCGCTGAGGCCGGGGGCACCGATGATCGTGCCGTGCTCGGCCAGATGCGCCTCGATCTGCTCGACCTGCTGCTCGGAGTAGCCGAGCGTCTGCAGGGCCAGCGGGACGGTTTTGTTGACGATCGTCATCTGCCCGCCGCCGACGAGCTCCTTGAACTTGACCAGCGAGAAGTCGGGCTCCACGCCGGTGGTGTCGCAGTCCATCAGGAAGGAGATCGTGCCGGTGGGTGCGAGCACCGTCGCCTGGGCGTTGCGGTAGCCGAAGCGCTCGCCCAGCTCCACGGCCTCGTCCCACGAGCGTCGCGCCGCCGCCAGCAGCTCACCGTCCACGCAGGCCGCGTCCGGGATCGCGTAGGAGGCTTCGCGGTGCATGCGCATGACGCCGTTGTGCGGCTCGCGGTTCTCCGCGTAGTGGTCGTAGGCGCCGAGCGCGCCGGCGACCTCGGCCGAGCGGCGGTAGGCCCTGCCGGTCATCAGCGCCGTGATCGCCGCCGCGGCGCCGCGGCCGTGGTCGGAGTCGTAGGGCATGCCGTTGCTCATCAGGTAGGCGCCGAGGTTGGCGTAGCCGAGGCCGAGCTGGCGGAACGCGCGGGCGTTGACGCCGATCTCCTCGGTCGGGTAGCTGGACGGGCCGACGATGATCTCCTGCGCCAGCAGCATGATGTCGACGGTGTGCTCGAAGGACTGGACGTCGAGCGTGCCGTCGGGACGACGGAACTTCATCAGGTTCAGCGACGCCAGGTTGCAGGCGGAGTTGTCGACGTGCATGTACTCCGAGCACGGGTTGGAGGCGTTGATCCGCCCGCTGTTGGGCGAGGTGTGCCACTGGTTGATGGTCGTGTCGTACTGCACGCCCGGGTCCGCGCAGCGCCAGGCGGCCTCGGCGATCTCGCGCATCAGCTCGCGCGCGGGGATCGGCTCGCCGACCGGCTCGCCGGTGGTGCGAGCGATCAGCCGCCACTCGCGGTCCTCCTCGACGGCCTGCATGAACTCGTCGGTGACGCGCACCGAGTTGTTGGCGTTCTGGTACTGGATCGACTTGAAGCCCTCGCCGTCGATCGACATGTCAAAGCCGGCGTCGCGCAGCGCGGCCGCCTTGTCCTCCTCTTTGGCCTTGCACCAGATGAACTCGCGGATGTCCGGGTGGTCGACGTCGAGCACCACCATCTTGGCCGCGCGGCGGGTCTTGCCGCCGGACTTGATCGTGCCCGCCCAGGAGTCGGCGCCGCGCATGAACGACACCGGACCCGAGGCGGTGCCGCCCTTGGCCAGCGGCTCCATCGAGCCGCGGATCTTCGACAGGTTGATGCCCGAGCCGGAGCCGCCCCGGAAGATCATGCCCTCCTTGGTGTTCCAGGCGAGGATCGACTCCATCGTGTCGTCGACGCTGAGGATGAAGCAGGCGCTGCACTGCGGGCTCTCCTCGAAGCCGACGTTGAACCACACTGGCGAGTTGAACGCGGCCATCTGGTGCAGCAGGATGTGCGTGAGCTCGTGGTTGAAGGCCCTGGCGTCCTCTTCGTCGGCGAAGTAGCCGCCGGCGCGTCCCCAGCCGGTGATCGTGCCGGCGACGCGGCTGATCATCTCCTTGACGGAGCTCTCGCGCTCGGGCGAGCCGATCTGCCCGCGAAAGTACTTCTGGGCGACGATGTTGGTGGCGTTCTGCGACCAGCTCTTGGGGAACTCGACCGCCGGCTGCTCGAAGGCGACGCGGTCGCCGTGGCCGATGCGCGCGTCACGAAGCTCCCACTCGACGGTGTCGAACGGGTGCACGCCGGGACTCGTGAACAATCGTTTGATCGACAGCGCCGTGCCGGCCTGACCAACCTCTGCAACTGCGGTGTGCGGGGCGCCATCCATCTAACTATTCTCCTCGTCTTGAGCCGCGCGAAACCCCCAATTTGCGGCGCGAATACAGGGTTTTTGGGGGTAACAGAGGATGATCCGCCTCGGGTCGGACGGACCTTTTTTGGGGCCGTCCGAAGATGCGATTCAACTACCTACAGGATAGCGGCGTAGCCCCTCTGGGCACGGTCGACGAACGCCCAAACAGCGGGGTTTGGAGCTTGGTGTGGACCCAGATCGGGAGTGCCCCGCGAGCCGGCCGTGAGCTAGCGCCCGAGGCGTGCCCAGTCGCCGAATTCGGCCAACGTGGCAGACGCACGAAAGCCGGCCTCGGCGATGGCGTGGCGCAGCGACAGCGTCCAGCGCGGCTCGAACGCGCTCATCCGGGCGATGCCCCACGCCAGGCAGCTAAGCGCGATCAGCGCTGCGATCACGGCGACAACGATGGCAGCCCCTGAGAGTTTGCTGCTCGAGCTGGAGTGGACTGAGCGCGAGAATCATCGCGCCGTCAATGCTAGTGGGAGGGGCCGGCGGGTAGCGACAGGTCCGCGAGCGCGACAAGTGCGTCGCGCAGCACCTGCTCCGGGGGCTGGGCGGCGTCGATCGTGCGGATCCGCTGCGGCTCCGCCAGCGCCAGCTGCTCGTAGGCGGCGGCGATCGTGGCGAAGAACTCCTCGCTCTCGCGCTCGAGGCGGTCGGGCTCCTGGGCACGCTCGTGCTGGCGCGCGCGCCCGTCGGCGAGCGATATGCGCAGCAGCAGCGTGCGGTCGGGCACGAGCTCGCCGGTGGCGAACAGGTTGATCGCGCGGACCTGCTCGATGCCCAGTCGGCGTCCGGCGCCCTGGTAGGCGAGCGAGGAGTCGACGAAGCGATCCAGCAGCACGACGGCCCCGTCGCGCAGCAGCGGCTCGATCTGCTGCTCGACCAGCTGGGCGCGCGCGGCAGCGTACAGGAGCGCCTCGGTGCGCGGGAGCACCGCCAGCGACGGGTCCTTGACGAGCGCGCGGATGCGCTCGGAGACCTCCACGCCACCGGGCTCGCGCAGCAGCTCCACGCGCGCGCCTGCGGCCGCGAGCGCGCGCTGCAGGGAGCCGGCGAGCGTGGACTTGCCGGCGCCGTCCAGTCCCTCGATCGTGATGAGCGTGCCGCGGGCCATGACCGGGACGCTATCGGGGCGGCCATTCTGCGGCCAGCAGGTCTATCGCGACGACGACACGTGTATAGCCATGGCGATACACGTGTCGTCGATGCGTGTTCCCCCCGACGAACGCTGTCCCACCATGGCTATACAGGACTCCCCAGCGAGAGTGGGCACACCACGGACAGTCGCCCTCGCCCGGCGGTCGCATGTCCCGCTGACGCCTCATCGCCCGTGGGGCATCGCGACGCGATCCTCCTAAACGTCCAATCCCTCGCCGGCCGATCGCCCGGGTCTAGGATGACGGGCGATGTCCGCTGCCGCCCCATCCGCCGAGCTGACGAGTGACACGGCGGCCGGTCAAGCCCAACTGCTGCCGGGCATCGACGCGCACCCGCACGCGCGCGCGGTGCTGATGCCGGCGCTGGCCGCCACAGGCAGCCCGTCGCACGCGTACCTGTTCCACGGTCCGTCGGGGACCGGCAAGCGCACGGTGGCACGGGCGTTCGCAGCGGCGCTGCTGGCGGACGGGGCTCGCAGCCCGGAGACGGTGGCGGAGCGCGTGGCGCGCGACAGCCACCCGGACCTGACGTGGGTGAGGCCTTCGGGTGCGGCGGAGATGCTGGTGGCGGACATCGAGGAGCCGGTGGTTGCGGCAGCGTCGCGCACGCCGTTCGAGTCGCGCGCGGCGCGTGTTTGTGATCGAGGCGGTGGAGACGATGAACGACCAGGCGGCCAACCGCATGCTGAAGACCCTGGAGGAGCCGCCGGCGTTCACGCACCTGCTGCTGCTTGGCCGATCGCCGCGAGGACGTGCTGGCGACGATCGCCTCGCGCTGTCAGCAGGTTCGCTTCGACCCGCTCCCGTCGGCGGCGATCGCAGAGGGCCTGGAGGGCGTCGACGGTGAGCGGGCGCTGGCATGCGCGCGGCTGGCGCTGGGCGACGCCGGCCAGGCGGCCCGGCTGGCCGGCGAGGAGGGCGACGCGCTGCGGGCGCGGGCTGAGGAGTTCGTGCGCTGCACGCTGGCGGGCTCGACGGCGAAGCGGCCGTGGCTGGGTCTCCTGGATGCGGCCAAGGCGGCCGGCGTGGCGGCGGGCGAGCGCTCGCAGGAGCTGATGGAGCGAGAGCTGGAGCTGATCCCGAGCAAGGAGCGCAAACGCTACGAGCGCGAAAGCGCGGAGGCCCGCCGGCGCGGCGAGCGGCGTGTGCGTACGCAGACGCTGGATCTGGCGCTGCGCGTGAGCGAGCTGTGGCTGCGCGACCTGCTGTGCGTGCGCGAGGGCGCAGGCGAGCTCGTGTACGCGGTCGACCGGCGCGCGGAGCTCGAGCAGGACGCGGACGGACGCGATGCCGTGGCGCTGCGCCACGGCATCGAGTTGGTGCGAGACACCCGACTCAGCCTGTCGCTGAACGTGTCCGAGGAGCTGGCGCTGGAGGCGCTGGCGTATCGGCTGCAGGCGCTGCTTGCGCCGTGAGCGCGTTTCGGTTTACGCGCCGATCGGCCCGAGGTTGGGCTCGATGCCGTAGGTGTCGAAGGCCATGAACTTGCGAGAACTGACGGTTCTCCGGTCCGTGGAAGTCGGCGGAGCCGGTGGTGAGCAGGCCCAGCTCGGCGCAGCGGTTGGCGAGCAGCTCGGTGTTCTCGCGTGTGTGGGTGATGTAGAAGGCCTCGACGCCGTCGATCCCGAGCGCGTGGAAGCGCTCGATCGTGGACAGCACTTCCCGTGGATCGGAGATGTCCCAGAACGGGTGCGCCCAGATGGCGACGCCGCCGGCGTCGTGGATCGCCTCGATGGCCTCGGCGACGGTGGGCGTCTCGCGCAGGCGAAAGGCGGACTTGCCCTCGATCAGGTAGCCGCGGATCAGCGAGCCGACGTCGTCGATGCTCTCGTCGCTGCAGGCGCTCGGCGTTGGCGGGCGCGCGCAGCACGGCGCCGGCCAGGTGGGGGCGCCCGATCGGTTTGCCGGCGGCGATGCGTGCGTCGATCTCGGCTTCGTCGAGGCTCGAAGCCGACGTCGCGCAGGGCGTCGCGCATGCGCAGCGTGCGCTTCTCGCGGTCGGCCAGGAAGTCGGTCAGCCGCTCGGTCATGACCGGGCCGGTGTGGTCGATGTTGTAGCCGAGGATGTGCAGTTCGCGCGGGCACCGCCGAACCCGCGTCGACGGCGGAGATCTCGACGGCGGGGACGATGCGCACGCCGTAGCGCTCGCCGGCGGCGATCGCCTCGGAGACGCCGCTGACGGTGTCGTGGTCGGACAGCGCCAGCAGCTCGACGCCGGCGTCGGCGGCGCGCTGCACGACCTCGGCGGCGGACAGGGCGCCGTCGGAGTGGGTGGAGTGCGACTGCAGGTCGAAGCGTGGCTGCCACGGTGGGCAGCGTATGCGATCGCTTCAGGAGTTGGCGTGCTGGCGCGCGGGTGCCTGTCCGGGCAGTCCGGTGAGCGCGGCGACGCGGCGGCCGATGGCGCTGCGCAGCCGACGTACGGCGGCGTGGTAGCGGCGGGCCTTGTCGTACAGGACCTGATCGCGCGCCGGCGCTGTCGCGGTCGAGCTGCTCACGCGGCGTAGTCGGTCTCGGCGGCACGCTGGCATGCGTCGAGCCAGAGAACCTCCAGGTACGCAAGCGCGGCGCCGACCTGGTCCTCGGCGATCAGGCCCGGCTGCTCGAGCTGGCGTACCAGTGGCACCACCTCGGAGATCAGCCAGCGCTGCTCGCCGTGGGCGCGCAGGATCAGGCAGATGTCTGGCGGATGAGAGATGTGGGGAGAGCCGGTCATGGGGAGGATTCGGGCTGGTAGGAGATCGAGGATCTCTTTCAGCGCTGCTTTGGGCTTCGACGGGCTGATATCGCTGCTTTAGAAGGAGGGCGGTGCTCTCCACGCTTCTCCAGTCTTCTTGTGTGCTTCTGCGGCGCTCAAGGCCGGGCATCGGTTGGACCGATGAAGACGGAGGAAAGCGGACAGGAAAGAGGGAATGCACGCAGTCGACACCGACCCGACGAGACGCACGGCGGGACAGTACGCACGCGCCACTGTCACGCGTTTGCGCATACGTACGCTGATTGTTCTTGGCGTGTTGGCGGTGGCCACGGCGCTGTTGGGCCGGACGTTCGGGCTGCACGACAAGGGCTTCCTGGCCTCCGAGGTGGCGCTGCTGGCGAGCATGTTCGTGATCTCTCGCTACGTGATGCCGCTGGTGGAACGCCGCGATCGTGGCGCCACCGGCGAGGAGCATGTGGGTGGCCTGCTGGACCAGGTCTCCGAACGCGGGTGGCTGGTGATCCACGACGCGAGCCTGGGCCGGGGCAACGTCGATCACATCCTGATCGGACCGCCGGGGGTGTTCACGATCGAGACCAAGAGCCATCCGGGCCCGATACGCGTGTCGCGACTGCACGGCGCAACGCTGGGCCAGGCGCAGGCGCAGCGCAGGACGATCGAGGGCGTGACGGGGATGGAGGTCGAGGCGCTGATCGTGTTCAGTCGCGCGTGGGTGGACAGGCCGATGGCGCGCAGGAAGGGCGTGCGGGTCGTCCCGGCGCGGATGCTGCTGCGCTACCTGGCGAAGCTCCCGGCGAAGCTCTCACGCGAGGAGATCGAGCGCTTGCACGGCTTGGTGGCGCGGGCGCTTCTCGATCACCACGCAAGCACGCCGGATGCCGAGCGGTCGCTGGCACCGAGCCCGCGTCGCCGGCCAGCCGGTCCCACGCGGGCGCGGCTGGCGCTAGCGTGTGCGCTCAGGTATGGCGATCTCACCGTTCAGCGCACGTCCGGTCTCTCCGGAGGGCGAGAGCCGTCGCGCCCGTCTGGCTGTAGCGATCGCCACGCTGGGGATCCTGGCGACGCTGCTGGCCTACGCGGTCTCGCCGGGCGTCAGACATGCGGTGGGGCATGCCGAGCACAGCGTCAGGCACGCAGTGGGTCACGTATTCGATCACAGCCGCACGATTGCCCCGCATCGCGGGCATCCGCTGCACCTGGTTCAGCCGCTGCACGCCGGGTAGCGTGTGGGGGTGGCGAGCACGGTGGTCAGGCCGGTCGAGGCTTCCCAGCCCCAGTTGGGTGCGCTTGGCCTGCCGCGGGGCCCGAGGATGCCGGCGGTGGCGCAGACATTGGTGTGGGCGCTGGCGCCGACGTGGCTGATGGACCGCTGTGCGGAGCGGCTGGGGGAGGCATTCACGTTGACGTTTGCACCGAGCGGGCTGAAGCTGGTGATGCTCAGCGACCCGGAGGCGGTCAAGACGGTGTTCACGGCGCCGCCGGAGGTGGCGCCGTCGGGGGCGGGAACCTCGCCGGTGGCGCCGGTGGTGGGCCAGAGCTCGGTGCTGACGCTGACGGGCCCGGAGCACATGCGCCAGCGCAAGCTGCTGCTGCCGCCGTTCCACGGTGAGCGGATGCGCGAGTACGAGGATGTGATGGTGCAGGCCACGCGGCGTGACATGGCGGGCTGGCGGCTGGGCAGCGCGATGCGGCTGCAGCGCCACACGCGGCAGATCACGTTGGAGGTGATCGTGCGGGCGGTGTTCGGCGTGGAGGCGGAGCGCATGGAGCCGCTGAAGGAGGCGATCGCCGAGCTGTTCGAGCCCGTGCACATGCTGGCGATGCTGCGCGCTGTGCTGAGCCGCCCGAGCGGCGAGCGCCCGACGGGCGCGATCGGACGGGCGCTCGACCGCCTGGACGCGCTGATCTACACGGAGATCGCGCGCAGGCGGGAGGCAGAGCGACGTGGAGCAGCGGACGGACATCCTGTCGCTGCTGCTGCTGGCGCGCGACGAGCAGGGCGAGGCGATGACGGACGGAGAGCTTCGCGACGAGCTGGTGACGCTGCTGCTGGCGGGGCATGAGACGACGGCGACGTCGGTGGCGTGGGCGGTGGAGCGGCTGGTGCGCCATCCGCAGAAGCTGGCGCGGCTGACGGCGGAGATCGACGCGCGCGGTGGCGGCAGGAGTACATGACGGCTGTGGTCAACGAGACGCTGAGGGTCAGGCCGGTGGTGCCGGTGGTGGTGAGGGTCGCTCACGCAGGAGCTGCGAGTGGGCGGGCGCGTGCTGCCCAAGGGAACGCGCGTGGTGCCGTCGATCTATCTGACCAACCGCAACCCGCGGGTGTACGACGACCCGCACGCGTTTCGGCCTGAGCGCTTCCTGGAGTCGGCGCCGGAGACGTTCTCTTGGATTCCGTTCGGCGGTGGCATCCGTCGCTGCATCGGCGCGTCATTTGCGCTGCTGGAGATGAAGGTGATCCTGCGCACGATGCTGAGCGAGCTGGAGCCGCGGCTGCCGCGCGGACGCGAGGGGGCGTCGAGACGAGTGGATCCGCAGGCGGGCGATCACGTTGGTGCCGGCAGCCGGTGCGAGCGTGGTGTGGGAGCGAAGGTCGTAGGTGCAGCGGCGCGTGCGTCCCGGCCGGGGCGAGGGGTAGCGTCTCTGAGATGCATGCGATGACGGCGACGGTGGCGCGGACGGATGGAGAGGGGCGAGCTCTGAGGTACCGACGCCGGAGCAGCTGCTGGCGCGCTTCGGCTTGGAGGAGTTCAGGCCGGGCCAGCGCGAGGCGGTGCAGGCGGCGCTAGACGGGCGCGACAGCCTGGTGGTGATGCCGACGGGCGGCGGCAAGTCGCTGTGCTACCAGCTGCCGGCGCTGGCCGACATCGGCCTGGTGGTGGTGGTGAGCCCGCTGATCGCGCTGATGGCGGATCAGTGGCGCAGGCTGGAGGAGGCGGGCGTGCGCGGCGGCGATGCTGGCGTCTGGGATGGAGGAGGGCCACAACGCCCAGGCGCTGAGGGACATCGAGGCGGGCGTGACACAGCTGGTGCTGGCGGCGCCGGAGCGGTTCGCGTCGGGGGCGTTCCGGCAGGCGCTGGCGCGCAGGCGGGTGGCGCTGTTCGTGGTGGACGAGGCGCACTGCGTGGCCGAGTGGGGCCACGACTTCAGGCCGGACTACCTGCGTCTGCACGATGCGATCGAGTCACTTGCGGCCGCCGCCCGCCCGGCGGTGATGGCGGCGACGGCGACGGCGACGCCGCGCGTGGCGGAGGAGATCGCGGCGCGTCTGGGCTTGCGCGAGTGGGTGTCGATCCGCTCGGGCTTTGACAGGCCGAACCTGACCTTCGATGTGGTGAGCGTGGAGGGCAAGGGCGCTGTGGCGCGCAAGCGGGCGGCGCTGATGCACGTGCTGACGGCGTCCACGGACGAGGCGCAACGCTGCCGGCGATCGTGTACTGCGGGACGCGCAAGGACACGGAGGATCTGGCAGGCGAGGATCGCTGGAAGGGGATCTGCGACGGTGACCTACCACGCGGGCATGAGCCCGCAGACGCGGCGGGAGAGCCAGGCGGCGTTTATGGAGGGGCGGCGCGGAGGTGGTGGTGGCGACGAACGCCTTTGGCATGGGCGTGGACAAGGCGGACGTGCGCACGGTGGCGCACTGGGCGTTGCCGACGAGCCTGGAGGCGTACTACCAGGAGGCGGGCAGGGGCGGGCGCGACGGCGAGCCGGCACGGGCGCTGCTGCTGGCGTCGCGAATGGACCTGGGGCGGCTGATCAGGTTCATCAAGGATCGGGAGATGACGGTGGAGGACGTCAAGCGCTTTGTGGCGCGTTTGCGCGCGGGCGCCGCGCAGGACACGGTGACGATCGGCCATGGCGACCTGGCAGAGCGCCAGCGGGTGCTGCTGTCGGTGGCAGAGCGCGCGGGCGCGGTGGAGCTGAGCCCGGGGGGACATGATGGGCTGCTTGTGCGGCTGACGGGCAGGGGCAGCCCGCGTATGGCGTAGATGGCGATCAAGGCGTCAAGGAATCGCGGCTGGGAGGCATACAGGTCGATCGAGCGCTTCAGCGCGGACGGCCAGAGGTGTCGCAGGCGCCAGATCCTGGATCACTTCGGCGACCGCGCGCAGGGCGCGCCGACGGGTAGATGCTGCGACGTGTGCGACCCGGACGGGGCGCTTGAGCGAGTGCTGCAGGCGCCCCTGGCGAGCACGAGCCGCAGCCGGCGGCCCGGTGGCGGTGGCCGTGGCGGTGGCGGCCGTGCGAGCGCGCAGGTGGAGGAGGACCTGGAGCCGGTGGACGAGCGTGAGTTCGAGGAGCTGAGGGCATGGCGGATGGAGCGCGCGGAGGGCAAGCCGGCTTTCACGGTGGCGACGGACACGGTGCTGCGGGCGCTGCTACGCAAGCGACCCGAGAACGTCTCGGAGCTGCTCGAGGTCAAGGGGATCGGGCCGGCGTTCTGCGAGAAGCACGGAGAGTCGTTGCTGGCGGTGCTTGGTTCAGGGCCGACTGTCTAAGACAGGGATCTCATCGACTGGCCACCAAAGTGAAAAACGGTATTTGGTAATCGACGCCGCCTGTGAAGTACAGCTGGTGGTGATAAGTGACTGTGGTCTGAGTGAATCCTAGGATGCCGAGGAACTGAGCAAAAAGCTCCGGGCTAAAATCCCACCACGTGTCCCAGGCTGCCGACTCGCGCGAGGGGACTAGGCTGGCGACCGCTGTGCCGTCGAGCTCGGGAATATGCTTCTCGGTTATCACGATCGTGTCGGCATGTCATGCGCAGCCTTCAACGATGCGTAAAGGGTCTCGCGTATGGCGCAGTACCGCAGCCATAACCGCGACATCGAAGCGCCCGAGCTCCCGGGCAGCGCATAGACACTCCCATAGTGCACCTTAGCTTGACTGCTGTTGCGCTCGTGGGCCCACCAGAAGCCGTTACGGAGCCGCTCCATGATTGCTTTGCGTTCCGTGCGGATCGCGGCAAGATCGAGTTCCGCATGGGGCACGATGTCCCATTCGGTATCCGATCCGAGCTCGACAGCGGCGACGGTGGCCCCTTGGGACTCCATGTGGAAGGTCAGGAATCCACTCGCGGGCCCGATCTCGAGGACACGGCGACCCTTGAGCGGGACGCGCCCAAGATAGTTCTCGACGCCTCCGCGTAGGTCGAATTCTCCGAAGACGGTGCCCTCGCCGGGCACCTCCATCGTGTGGTAAAAGTGGCAGTCTTCTACGTGCGCGACCCTCTGTGCCGGCGCGTATATCTGATCGTCGCTCGGCATGGCGGAGTTATATCCGCAATGGCGGCGGTAAGCACAAGCCATTGGTGCCGCGGTCGGGGATCGTCGCGCGCGCGAGGCGAATGCACATGGGATGCGCTGTGGACGGGTCCCTGCTGGCGCTGATCGGTTGACGCGAGCACTCACGAGCGGCCGAGACGGTGGAGGTCCACCGGTCGAGCCCAAAGCTCAGCACGCCTTGCGACTGCGCATCGCTAGCATCCAGTGGTCACGCCGACGTAGCTCAGCTGGTAGAGCACTTCACTCGTAATGAAGGGGTCCGGGGTTCGAGTCCCCGCGTCGGCTTTGAGAGGTGTATTGCTAAGGACGCTTCTGGCCATAAGCGCTAGCTGGTCGACAGGCTCGAAGGCGTGCTGTTTGTCGTCCGATGCGGGGGCGAGGCCGGCTACCTCCGGTGCTCGTGCTTTCCGTGCACGGTATGGAAGCCGCCGCGTTCAGTGCGGTGCGATCGAGCTCGTCAGCCTGCATCGTGGATCGTGATGGCGTAGCCGTCCGGGTCTCTGAGCGTGAACGTCCGGCCGAAGGGACCATCGACCGGCTCAGTCAGGATCGTCACGCCGTGCTGGACGAGTCGGTCATGAAGGCCTTGGGCGTCCTCGGCCCGCAGCCACAGCGCCACACCGAGGCCGGGCTGTCCACTGTCGAGATCGGTTCCTGGCAGCGGGTCTCTGACCGCGAACGCGATTGGCTGGGTCGCGAACACGACGGCGTGAGGGGGTCCAGGTGCGCGCGTGAGCCCTAGCTCACGTTCGTAGAACTCGGCGGCACGCTCGATGTCGCGGACCTGGAGGGCAATGAAATCGGGGCCTGCAACGGTAAACACAGGGAGATCCTTCCTTTAGGTGTGTCAAGGTCTTGACGTAATATACTATGTCAAGATCTTGACGTGAGCCAAGTCGATCTCGATCAATCCGTGGGCTACGCCCTCAAGCGCGCCCAACACGCCCTGCACTCAACGATGGACAGGGAGCTGCGCGACTACGGACTCAGCGTGTCGCAGTACGCCTGTCTGCAGATCCTCGCCTCCCGTCCGCGCATCTCAAACGCAGACCTGGCGCGCGACGCGTTCGTCAGCCGACAAGCGATGCACCAGCTCCTCACCGGCCTAAGAGCTACCGGACTCGTGAGCGCCGTCGGGGAAGGCCGCAGCCAACGCTACGCCCTCACGGCCGAGGGACGCACCCGCCTACGCACGGCTTCCTCGACCGTCGCTGCAATCGAGCAACGCATGATCGCGACGCTGAGTCACGCCGAGCGCGAGCAGCTTCACCGCCAACTAAGCATCTGCGCGACCGCGCTCGGCTCGCCCAACCAGCAAACGTACTGGGTGAGCACGATCAGCCGTGATCACGTGCAGCTGAGCGTAGAGGGCGGATTCACCCAGGCAGGCCATGGCAAGGCTTCCGGACTCAAACGGCTGAAGGCTGATGACTGGCTGGTCTACTATTCGCCCAAGACCAGCCTGCGAGACGGCGAGCCACTGCAGGCCTTCACGGCAATGGGTCGGGTCATCGACGAAGAGCTCTACCAGGTGGAACAGGCGCCGGGGTTCACACCATGGCGCCGCAACATCGAGTTCGTCAAAGGCATTGAGGCGCCGATTAGACCGCTGATCGACCAGCTCAACTTCATCAAGGACAAGCGCCGCTGGGGATACATTTTCCGGGTCGGCCTATTCAAGATCCCACGAGAAGACTTCGCGGTGATCTCACGGGCGATGGCAGTCGAGAACCCGAGTAGCCCCCGTGCCGCAAGACGGTCATGATCTCGACAGCAGTGGCACCCGGGTGGCCGAGGAGCAGGACTTATCTCCCGGATGGACCTCAGATCCGCCAAGAGCGTCCTGAACCGGGCCGAGCGGTCCTCTAGCGCAGTTGGCGGGCTTCGAGCCTGGTGAACCCGTCCTTCATTTTCGTATCTCGTCGGATGGCGGACCCTGTTCCCGCTCTCGATACGGGAGAGGTTTGCAGCGCTCATCGGGATGCGTTCAGCTACCTGGCGCTGGGTCAGCTTCGCGGTTCTGCGTAGCTGGCGAAGACGTGAACCGACCGCTAATGCACGCTCAGCGTTGCTTGGTGCCGCGCACTTGCCATCCGACATACCTTCCGCGTGCACTCGTCCACCACTTGACGGCTTACGAATGTTCGCACTATGGTACGGGCCACCGTAAGTCCGGGTGTGCACCATCAAGGTCCTACTCCTGCCCCAAATCATCACATTCGGAATCTAAGCCGCTTATTATGCTCGGCGGCTTGCTCTCACATCCCTAGTTCTGTGAGTTAGAGCAAGCATTGTGCTAATCAATGAGATAACCGATGGAGGTTCACGTGTATGGAAAGTCATCAGGCTTTGCGAGCTAACGATGGTGGGTGTCGGGATGCCCATCATCAACAGGGGGGGGGGCGGATACTGACAGCGCTCGCAGCGACCGCAATACTCGTAATGCTCGCCGCGTTGGGAGCGGCAGCGCCGGTAAACGCAGATGTCGATATGACTGCCAAGCTCGCGCTCGGCCCTGCGCCTACTAAAGGAGTCAAACCGCTCGTCAACGAAAAATACGATGGCATCTATCACTGTGCCAACGCATACGCGACAATCGCAAATGTGGCCGGTGGACTCGCGATTGGCAACTGTCCAGATAACGAAGAAGTTGACGTTGAGGATTACGGTTCCGGCGGAAAATCGGGATACGCCTATGGGGCCTATTTCGTGAACCTCGGCGCGTGCGCCTGGGTGAAAGTCTCAGAAGAACTTTCCAAAAGCAAATCAGGCAACCAAGGCCACTGTTCAGGCGGCATCGGTTTCGAATACGGCACCTTCTACTCACAAATCAACAGCGAAAGCGCAGAAGATGGATATTACGTCGTCAACCGCACCGCATGCGAAGAGTTCGCTAACGTCCGGCCGTGGAGCAGTGAAACTCCAACATCGTCCGCGATCCGCACTGTTCCCGCATACGAAAAAGGCACGGTGTCGGGTGTACCAGCATTGAAGTGGCGCTATGTCACCCGCAACGGCAAATGGGTGATGGTTCGTGACACCAGAATCGAAGGCGGTAGCGGCAACTGGGTGTTTGTTCCAAGGTCGTGTCTGCCAGCAACTCTGCCGGGCGGGGACGAAGCCCTACCTCCGCCGCCGACTGCTACTACTGGCGGCTACGGCAGCGTAACGTCATCCAGCGCGTCGCTTGCGGGGTCCATCAACCCGAACGGCGTGGACACACACTACTACATCGAGTGGGGCCGGGAAGCCAGCAAACCGTATGAAAACTTCGCGCCTACGCCGTACCCAGGCGAAGATGTCGGCAGCGGAACACAGACTGTCAACCGCAGCGTAACCGCGACCGGACTGGCTACTAACACGGTGTATTACTACCGGCTGGTCGCATCAAGTCCAACCGGCACAAGCGAAGGCGGTACTGGATCGTTCAGAACGAGCACTGTGCCTCCAACTGCAACAACCGAAGAATACTCTAACCTTCAAGAAGTAGAAGTGCAGGAAGCACAAGTGACTCTCAATGGTGCGGTGAACCCAAACAGTGACGAAACGCATTATTACTTCCAGTATGGACTCACAACCTCATACGGAAGTACTTCGCCGGCACCTCCGGGTACTAGCGCTGGTTCGAGCACCACACCAGTGCACGCGAGTACAGTTCTCACGGGACTACCCGGCGGGACCGTATACCACTATCGACTGGTAGCAACCAACGCGAACGGTGAATATGCCTATGGCAATGACCGGACTGTTGATACTCCGCTTCAACCGTTCATCAAAATGCAAATTATCAACGGGACAACCGAGGCAGTAGTTGAGGGTCCGAATCACTCACTGGTTCAGCACTGGTCCACCTCTGAAGGCTGGAAGACCTTCACTATCGACGGAGAAAATACAACCTATTCCAGCCCGGAATTCGTTGTCAATCACGGGACAACTGAGATATTCGTGCAAGGGCCAAATCACACTCTGATGCAGTACTGGTCCACCTCTGAAGGCTGGAAGAAATTCCAGGTAACAGGGGCAAATGAAGTGTACTCAAATCCGGTCTTGCAGGAAATCAACGGCACAACGGAGCTGGTAGTTCAAGGCCCGAACCACTCACTGGTTCAGCACTGGTCCACCTCTGAAGGCTGGAAGACCTTCACTATCGACGGAGAAAATACAACCTATTCCAGCCCGGAATTCGTTGTCAATCACGGGACAACTGAGATATTCGTGCAAGGCCCGAGTCACGCTCTGATGCAGTACTGGTCTACATCGGAAGGCTGGAAGAAATTCCAGGTGACCGGTTCTAATGAAGTGTACTCAAACCCTGTGCTCCAGGAAAACCACGGCACGACGGAGCTCGTAGTACAAGGCCCGAATCATTCACTAGTGCAACACTGGTCTACCTCTGAAGGCTGGAAGACCTTCATCATCGACGGAGAAGGCACGACCTACTCAAGCCCACAGTTCACGGAAGACGGTGGAATCAATGAGATATTCGTGCAAGGGCCAAATCACACTCTGATGCAGTACTGGTCCACCTCTGAAGGCTGGAAGAAATTCCAGGTGACTGGCTCTAATGAAGTGTACTCAAATCCCCTACTGGAGGTGATGAGTAACAATTCCGGCGAAGTGTACGTCGAGGGACCGAACGACACGTTGGTGCAGCACTGGATGACGAGCACCGGATGGGGCACGTTTACAGTGGCTAACAACGCCTTTTCATAGGCACCTAGCCCTCCGGGAACAGTGAGTTCCTGTGGCTGGTGAAGCCTTTCCAGCTAGGCAATCGGTCAGCGCTTCGAGGTGACTCGGGCGCTGACCGTTGCTTTGCTGGAACGCTGAGAAGCAGCCCGTCGGGTTGAAGTAGGCGTTCCAGCTCAGACAACCACAACAGTTCCCTGAGACCTGGACTCGGGGACGTTGGAACTGGACTAGCCGCCGGGGTTCGAGTCCCCGCGTGGGCTTGGTCCAGGTCGTTGAGCGGGAACAGCCACGCGCCAGTGGCCCGATCAAAGCGAGCACGACCTTCGGCCGTGGACGGACTACTTCCTGGGCGTTCCGATCGCCAGGGCGGGCGCACCGGTGCGGCTATTCGTACGTGAACTGAGCGGCTTCGCTGGGTTCGCTGTGGTCTTCCTTGGCAGGGACGTTGCCGGCAACCCGCACTTCCACCGGGTGTGTCCCCGCTGCCTTCTTCGTGCCCGGAGGGGTGACCGCGGTACAGCGCGAGATCGATGAGCACGTCACCGAGGTGGCGTCACGCTTGTCGATCGAGATCGTCGTCCCGCCTTCAGTCGTCGAGAAGCCCGAGCCGGTCACGGTGATTGCGGTGCCGCCTTGCAGTGGCCCGCTACTCGGACTGACCGAGGTGATGGTCGGTTTGAACTCGTAGTGCGCCACCGGCGGGCAGCCGGGTGTTGCGCACTCGCTCCGGCTCGTCCATTCCGGCGTCGTCACCGTGATTGCGACCCTTTCGGTGGTGTGTGCAGGGGCGACAGCCTCTATCTGCGCGTCGTTGACAACTTCGAAGCTTTCCGCCGGAGACCCTCCGAAGCTCACCTGAGTGGTCCCGATGAAGCCCTTGCCGTGCAAAGTGACAACGTTGCCTCCTGCGCCAGGGCCATGTTCAGGCGCGGCTAGTTCGACCGAAGGGAACTCGGGTTCGAATGTGTACGCGTCCGCCGGGGTGATTTCGCTCATCCCTTCCGGTGTCGTCACCGTGACATCCACCGCCCCCAGGGTTTGCGCGATCGGTGCAGTCGCCTTGATCGTCGAGGACTTCTTGACGGAGAAGGCCACGCTGATCGTTCCGAAGCGCACTTCTGTAGCACCGGTGAAGTTAGTGCCTGCGATCGTCACCGCGCGTGGCGAGGCCGCTTCTCCGTACGCAGGGGCCACGTTGGTGACCGTAGGCGGGCTCGAAAGGTAGCTGAACTGATCGTCCGGTCCCGCTTCGCTCGTGGCTTCTGCCGTGCTCACTGTGACATTAACCACGCCGGTGCCCGCCGGGCTGACGACGCTGACCTCTCTACGCCGAAAAACACGTGCCAGATGACGCGAACGACTCGCCTCTTCGTGCTGTGCACAACGATCCACAGTTATCCCCTCCCGATCACCGCGCTTAGGGAGTCGCGCGTCCGCATGAAACCCCTCCGCTTCCCCTTACCAGACGACAATAGACATGCCATCCGATCAGCGTCGCTAGTGTCCTGAGTCGTTAGTTCGTCTGCTGTTGTTGGTATTCTTTGTGGATGAATTCTTCTCGTGTTGGGCGGCGTGGGCCGCGGCCGGTTGAGGTAGTTCTTTCTGATGGTGAGCGCCGGATGTTGGAGGGGTGGGCGCGCAGGCGTTCTTCAGCGCAGGGCTTGGCCATTCGTGCGCGGATAGTGCTTGGCGCGGCTGAGGGTGAAAACAACACCGAGCTTGCGGAGCGGCTCGGGCTGACGCGGATGACGGTCGCGAAGTGGCGTGGGCGTTTCGTTAGTGATCGTGCGGATGGTTTGCTTGACGAGCCCCGGCCGGGCAAACCTCGCACGATTTCTGACGAGAAGGTTCAGGAGGTGATCGTGCAGACGTTGGAGAGTACGCCCAGGGACGCGACGCACTGGTCGACACGCTCGATGGCGGCACAGGTAGGGCTCTCCCAGAGCGCGGTGTCACGAATCTGGCGGGCGTTTGGCTTGCAGCCTCACCGGGTGGAGTCCTTCAAGCTCTCAGCGGATCCGCTGTTCGTGGAGAAGGTCCGTGACGTCGTCGGTCTCTACTTGGATCCGCCGGAGCGAGCGCTGGTGCTGTGTGTCGATGAGAAGTCCCAGATCCAAGCACTCGATCGCTCCCAGCCGATCCTGCCGATGCTCCCCGGGGTCCCAGAGCGCGCGACCCACGACTACAAGCGCTCCGGCACGAGCAGTCTCTTCGCAGCGCTGGACATCGCCTCCGGGAAAGTTATCGGCTCGCTGCATGCCCGCCACCGTACCGTCGAGTTCAAGAAATTCCTGGTGCAGATCGACGCTGCCGTTCCGCCAGAGCTGGAGGTCCATCTTATTCTCGATAACTACACCACGCACAAGACCAAGGCAGTGCAGCGCTGGCTACTGGCACACCCCCGGTTCCATCTTCATTTCACGCCGACCGGCTCTTCCTGGCTGAACCTCATCGAGCGCTGGTTCGCCGAGCTCACCAACAAGAAGCTCAAGCGCTCAGCCCACAAGTCAGTCCGCGAACTCAACGCGGACATCCGCAGTTGGATTGAGCACTGGAACGAGAACCCCCGCCCCTACGTCTGGACCAAGACCGCCGACGAAATCCTCGACAGCCTCACACGCTACTGCCAACGAATCACCGACTCAGGACACTAGATGGGATCCGTCATCTGCGATCCTGCCCAGCGTCTCCGGCGGCGCTCGCAAGGGCGAGTACTGCGCCACCCGGTACGAGCGCCAAGATGGGCGCTACGGCTTCGAATGCAGCACCAGCTACAACCCACCCAGGCTCAGGCGCAAGTAGGTCCCTAGCCCCCGCTGGTCGAGCTCCGCCGCCTGTCCGCGGGCGTGTAGCGCCGGCGCCGTCGCGGCGGCATCCGGGCGCGAGCGCGGTCGAGCGGTAGCGTCTGACAGTGCCCGCCGCCGCCAAAGCCCCGCAGCAGGAGGCGAGACCCGAGCCGTCTCATCCGCCCAGGGCCGCCGCAAGGACAGGCATGGCGGCGCTCACGCTCGGCGCGCTGGGGGTCGTGTTCGGCGACATCGGGACGAGCCCGCTGTATGCGCTGCAGACGGTCTTCACGGCCGACAAGCATGCCGTGCACACCACGCCGGCGGAGGTCTACGGCGTGATCTCGCTCGTGTTCTGGTCGATCACGATGGTCGTGTCGGTCAAGTACGTGACGTTCATCATGCGCGCCGACAACGGCGGCGAGGGCGGGATCATGGCGCTGACGGCGCTTGTGCAGCGGGCGAAGGTCAAGCGCCACACCGCGAAGCTGATCCTCGTCACGCTGGGGATCCTCGGTGCCTCGCTGTTCTACGGCGACGGCGTGATCACTCCGGCGATCTCGGTGCTCTCGGCGGTCGAGGGCGTGAAGGTGGCGGTGCCCAGCCTCGGCTCGCTGGTGCTGCCGATCACGGTGGCGGTCCTGACCGTGCTGTTCGCCATCCAGCGCTACGGGACGAAGCTCGTCGGCGATCTGTTCGGGCCGGTGATGGCGCTTTGGTTCGGCGTCCTCGCGCTCGTCGGCGCCGTCGAGATCGCCCAGCACCCCGCGATCGTCAAGGCTCTCTCGCCCACGTATGGCGCGCAGTTCTTCTTCGACCACGGCAGCGTGGCGTTCATCGCGCTCGCCTCGGTCGTGCTGGCCGTGACCGGCGCCGAGGCGCTGTATGCCGACATGGGCCACTTCGGGCGCTCTCCGATTCGCCGCGCATGGTTCTGGCTGGTGTTCCCGGCGCTGACGCTCAACTACCTGGCGCAGGGCTCACTGATCCTTCGCTCGCCCAAGGCTGTGGCCAACCCGTTCTTCCTGCTGGTGCCCACGTGGGCACAGATACCGATGGTGCTGCTGGCCACGGTGGCGACGGTGATCGCCTCACAGGCGGTGATCTCCGGGGCGTTCAGCGTGACCCAGCAGGCGATGCAGCTCGGCTTCCTGCCGCGGCTGACCATCCGACACACCTCCCAGCACGAGGTCGGACAGGTATACGTGCCGGCGGTGAACATGGGCCTGTTCGTGACAGTGCTGGCGATCGTCATCGGGTTCGGCTCCTCCGCTGCACTGGCGTCCGCCTACGGTGTGGCCGTCACCGGCACCTTCATTCTCAACACCATCCTGTTCCTCACCGTCGCCCGCCTGCTCTGGCATAAGTCCAGGCGGCTGATCGCGCTCGGTGCCGTCGTGTTCCTCAGCATCGAGGTGACGTTCTTCGCGGCCAACCTCACCAAGGTCGCGCATGGAGGTTGGCTGCCGCTGGCGATCGCCGCCGTGGTCTTCACCGGCTTGATGACCTGGCGCAGGGGCCACGAGATCGTCACTGCCAACCGCATCAAAGAGGAGGGGCCGCTACAGGACTTCATCGACAAGCTCGACACCGCCGAGTTCACCTATCAACGAGTCCCCGGCACCGCGGTGTTCCTAAACGCCAATGTCCACACGACGCCGCTGGCGCTGCGCGTGAACGTGGAACACAACCACGTCCTGCACAAGCGCGTGATCATCCTCTCGATCAAGACCGAGCGGGTCCCGCACGTCTCCGAGGAGGACCGCTTCACCCACGACGATCTCGGTCACCCCGCGGACGGCATAACCGCCCTGACCGCGCGCGTCGGGTTTCAGGACCACCCGGACATTCCCGCAATGCTGCGCCTGGCCGCGCAACGCCACCTGCTGGAGTCCAATGTCGACCTCGACGACGCCTGCTACTTCCTGTCACAGATCACGATCATCCCGAGTGATACGCGCGGCATGAGCATTTGGCGCAAGCGGCTGTTCCTCACCATGGCCCACAATGCTGCCAACCCCGTCCGGCATTTCCGCCTTCCCGACGATCGCACGGTCACGATGGGCGAGCGCGTGCCGCTGTGAGCGGGACCGCTATCCCAGGCTGCCCGGATGTCGACGTTCGGGCCGCCCGAAGGTGAGGTGACTCGTGTCCACCAGCGTGCAGGTACCGTGCGCAGGCGCGCAGTCCTCGTCGTAGGTGAAGACAGGTTCGAAACAGGCGACGTAGCCTGGCCGGCATTCAGTGGCTGCGGCGAGAGCGGATGGTGGCCTCGGGGCATCGCGTATCCAGTAGGTGCTGCCATGATCCGTTGCGACCGCGGCGATCAGTCCCGAGCCGGCCCCGGCGGTGCGCCACATCCGAGTCTTCGCCGAATACAGGTCGAAGCTCGATCGGACCTCCTCGGGACCGCCCCCATTGGGGCCGCAGTCGCCCTCGATGCTGCTGTAGAGCACGCCGGCGCCAACCGTGCTCGGCGAGCGCCCTTCCGAGTAGCCGCAGGTACCGCTGGCGAAGCTGTCCTCGACAACGAGGCTCGGCGCTGACTGCCGAGCTGATCGCAGGGGATCGACGCGGACCTGGGGATAGGCGCCTTCCCCGAAACCCGCGCCGGTCGTCTCCACGTTCCATTCGTAGGCGAGCGCGTCTCTGCTCAGAGACATGCCCCCGACCCACGCCGACGGCACAATCCGCGAGCTGGGTTGACAGGGCGACTTGCCGGCTCCGGCCGGGCAGGGGCCCGGTCCGGCGCCGAGCAGGATCAGGCGATGGCTCGAGTGCCGCCAGAGATACACCTTCGCGACGTGCGCGCCGGCGACCAGTCGGGCGAACGCGATGTTGCCATCGGAGATGGCAGGCGTGGAGTCCGAAGCGTGGGCGGCGTAGATGCCCTTCACGAGCTTGGGTGACCCGTTGCGCAGTGCCAGCTCATAGATGCGACAGCCACGAGCCGTTGTCCAGTCCGGCTCCCGGAGATACTCGCTGGACTGCAATTCGACGGCGGTCGGGAGCGAAGGGTCCACTGCGCATCGCGAGTAAACGATCGCCGGCGCTCCGTTTGCGCCAGCGCCCGCATTGGCATCGAACGGCATGTCGCGCGCAGGCACTGGTAGGCGTCTGATCGAGCCGTCGTGCCAGAGCATCAGATGCCACTCGCGCGTACTCGGTTCGTCCTCGCTGAACACTGCGTATCCGTCGAAGGCAGTCAGCTTCTGCGCCGCATTCGGGAGTTCTGCGAGGGATACAGTGTTTGCACCGGCTCTGCTCACGAAACTCCCCAGCAGCGACCCCAGCAGCGACAGCAGTACGGCAATGAGCAGGGCACGGAGCGCGCGTCCATGCCGTGAGCTAGCCGGCAACGCCAAGATGATCCCCCGTTCGTGTCGGCACTAGTTCGGACAGCCTGACTCGATCATAAGTACCCGCGGGTCGCGGTGAAGTTGCGGGGCGGGATGGCCGTCAGGGTTCAGGGGGCGGCGTGCGCAGGTGGCGTAGGGCTGACCGACGCGCTGCGCCACTGGGGCACGCCCAGCGTGATCAGTCGCAGCTGGCGCCCAGCCGTCTCGACGATCTCCGCCTCCGCCGTCGGGTCCTTCGGCGGCGCGTCGAGGATCGCCTCGGCTGTGGAGACCATCGCATTCACCATCAGTCCTGCCAGCAGCCTAAGGTCCTCGGTGCTCCAGCTATCCAGGTACGGGAAGCGGGCGAGGTCGAGCGCCAGGTCGCTTGAGAACAGGCGGATCTCGACGCGGATCGCCTGCCGCAGCGCGGCAACGCCGCCGAAGCGCTCTCGCGCGATGAACCGGAAATGGGTGTCGTGCTCGTGCACGTAGCCAACGAGGATCTCGACCGAGCGGCGGATCACGTGCTCATCCGGCCCGGGGTCTGTGCGCGCCGCGCGGATCATCGCGCGCAGCGTCCGGAACGACTCGTCGATCAGGACGAGCCCCAGCTCCTCCATGTCATCGAAGTGGCGGTAGAAGGCCGTCGGCACTATGCCCGCCGAGCGTGTCACCTGGCGCAGGCTCAAGCTCGAGAAGCTCTGCTCCTCGAGCAGCGCAAGCGCCGCGTCGAGCAGCGCCTGGCGCGTGCGCTGCTTGCGCTGTTGGCGTGTAGCGCCATCTGGTGTACGGATGTTCACGCTCAAAGCCGGGTAAAGATCAGAGGTGTATCCATTGCAAGCTCTCGGGGTAAGTATACTCTGTGAACATATGTGCACTCACTGGGCCGGGTAGATAGTCCTGGCTGCCACGATCTCGCCGCGTCGCGTCGGCCGTCGGCTGCTCCGCTCGGGTCTGCTCGACGCGCTCGCATACCCGCACGGCGTCGACCGCTACCTCGAGCTCGTTAGCCCGCTGCTCGTCAAGCACGAGGTGCGCGCCGAGGTAACGGCCGTGCGCCGGCAGACAGGAAAGAGCGCGACGCTCAGGCTTCGCCCGAACGACACCTGGCGCGGCATGCGCGCGGGGCAGTTCGTCGGTCTCAGCGTGGAGATCGGTGGGGTGCGCGAGACCAGGCCCTACTCGCCCGCGGACTCCCAGCACGCCGCCGGTGGCGAGCTTGAGCTGACCGTCTCGACCCACCCCGACGGGAAGGTCTCGCGTTATCTGCGTGATCATGCGCGACCGGGAATGATCGTCGGGCTGACCCAGGCGGATGGTGACTTCGTGATGCCAGACATGCGGCCCGAGCGCGTCTTGCTGATCAGCGGCGGCAGCGGCATCACGCCGGTGATGGCCATGCTGCGCACCCTTTGCGACGAGGGCTTCGCCGGCGAGATCGGGTTCCTCAACTATGCGCGCTCGCGCGAGCTCGCGCTCTACGCCACGGAGCTCGATCGGCTCGGCTACAGCCATCAGGGGCTCCGCGTCGCCCGTGGCTTCACACGCGGGCGAGGTGGGCCGCTCGACGGTCGCTTCCGCCGCGAGCACCTGGGCGCCGTTATCTCCGACCACGCGGCCGCGGCGACGTTCGTCTGCGGGCCGCCCACGCTGATCGACTCGGTCCGCGCCGTTTGGGACCGGGACGGGCTGGACGAGCCCGTCGTTGAGACATTCACGCCGCCGGTGCTGAGCTTCGACACCGACGGCGCCGAAGGCGTTGTCAACTTCGCCGCCAGCGGCCGGCAGGCCGTCAACAGCGGCCTGCCGCTGCTCGAGCAGGCCGAAGACGCCGGACTCGCCCCTGAGCATGGATGTCGTATGGGCATCTGCAACACGTGCAGTTGTCGTAAGCGGACCGGCGCCGTCCGCAATGTGCTCACGGGCGAGATCTCTACCGCCACGGACGAGCAGATTCGGATCTGCGTGTCCGTGCCGGTCGGCGACGTCGCGCTCGAGCTATGAACCCCGCAATCGAGAAGGAGCCAGTCATGTCCACTCCCGCACCCACTCCCGCACCCGTTCTGACGCCCGAGCAGCTCGACGCGTTCGGGCAGGAGCTCGACGCCATCCGCGCCCGCGTCGTTGCGGACCTCGGCGAGCGTGACGCTGACTACATCAACAAGATCATCCGCGCCCAGCGTGGACTGGAGGTAGCCGGCCGTGCGCTGCTGTTCGTCGGCTTTCTGCCGCCGGCCTGGGTCGGCGGCACGGCAGCGCTGTCACTGTCGAAGATCCTCGACAACATGGAGATCGGGCACAACGTCATGCACGGGCAGTACGACTGGATGAAGGACCCGCGGCTGGACGGCAAGACCTTCGAGTGGGATACCGCCTGCCCCGGCGACCAGTGGCGCCACTCGCACAACTACATGCACCACACGCACACGAACATCGTCGGCAAGGACCGCGATATCGGCTACGGGATCCTGCGCATGTCCGAGGAGGAGCGGTGGCATCCGTACTACCTCGGCAACCCTCTCTACGCGGCGCTGCTGGCGATGTTCTTCCAGTACGGCGTTGCAATGCACGACCTCGAAACCGAGCGGCTCGCCACGGGCGAGACGACCCTGTCAGAGAAGCGGGGGATGCTGGGCGACATCTGGCGCAAGGTGCGTGGTCAGACGCTCAAGGACTATGTGCTGTTCCCGCTGCTTTCCGGCCCCTCGCTCCCGTTCGTCCTCGCCGGCGACGCGAGCGCGAATCTCGCCCGCAACCTGTGGTCGTTCATGATCATCTTCTGCGGGCACTTCCCCGATGGCACGCAGCAGTTCACCGAGGAGCAGGCTGAGAACGAGAGCCGCGGCGAGTGGTACTACCGTCAGCTTCTCGGCTCGGCCAACTTGACCGGCAGCAAGCTTTTCCACATCCTCGCCGGCAACCTCAGCTTCCAGATCGAGCACCACCTGTTCCCCGATCTACCCGCGCATCGCTACGCCGAGATCTCGACCGAGGTACGCGCAGTCACCGACCGCTACCGCATCCCGTACAACACCGGCCCGCTGCACAGCCAATTCGGCAGCGTCGTGCGCAAGATCGTCAAGCTCGCGCTGCCGTCGCTTCCCGGCCGTAGCGGTGAGCCCGACCGGGGCCAGGTCGCGGCGCAGGCGCGAGCACAAGAGCTGATCGCTGCCGCCTGAGCGGAGCGCGCGGTCGGGCAGCGATCGAGCTGGCCGCTGCCCACCGGGGAGGCCGCCACAACACAAACATCACAAATCTGGTTGAAATAATAGAGATTGTGTCCTACGGTGTCTCGGCGGGTGTGCCATGAGGCCCGTCCGTGACCGCCAATCTCAAGTCACAAGCTCTCGAAAGGAGCAGGCCAGATGCCCAACCTCCCCACCAGGAACGCGCCCCCAAGCACGCCACAGCGATGGCGTCGCGCGCTCACGAGCGTCGCAGCGATCGCTGCGACGCTCGTCCCGATCACCCTGATCGCGGCCCCTGCCGCCCAGGCGGCCACACCCTCCTCGCCGCCGCCGGTCACCATCCTCAGCTCGCAGCCCGGCTTCGGTCAGGGCGAGGACTTCTTCATCACGCCAACCGGAGATCCGGAAACATACGCTGCCGGCCCTGAGATCCTGAACACCAAAGGCCAGCCCGTCTGGTTCCACGCGGTACCCCAGGGCGACGCCGCCACCGACTTCCGCACCCAGACCTATCTCGGCCAGCCCGTGCTCACATGGTGGCAGGGAACCGAGTCGGGCGGCGTCGGCAACGGCACCGACTACATCTACAACGACCGCTACCAGCAGATCGCCACCGTGCAGGCAGGCAACGGGTTGCAGGCCGACGCCCACGAGTTCTACATCACCCCCTGGAACACAGCGCTGATCACGGCCTATGAACACACGACGGCGAACCTCACCTCGATCGGCGGGCCCGCTGACCAGGCCGTGGTCAACGGCGTCGTGCAGGAGATCGACATCGCCACCGGCAAGGTGCTGTGGCAGTGGAACAGCGCCCAGCACGTCCCCTACAGCGCCAGCGAGCAGCCGCTGCCGGCCTCCACGAGCGAAACATGGGACTGGTTCCACGTCAACGCAATCCACCTCAACACCAACGGCGACTTCCTGATCGATGCTCGCAACACCTGGGCCACCTACGACGTCGACCCCCACAGCGGGAACGTCAACTGGACGCTCGGCGGCAAGGACAGCAGCTTCAAGCTGCAGGCAGCGCCCGGCCAGACGCTCGACAGCGCAGGTGAGATCTTCGCCTGGCAGCACGACCCCGAGGCCCTCGGTAACGGCGACTACACGTTCTTCGACGACGAGGCCACCATTGGGGCGCCCGAGCTCTCCTACAGCCGTGCCGTCACCGTCAACCTCAACCCCTGGACCAAAGTGGCGACGCTGCTGTCTTCCGATAACCAGCCCGAGGGCCTATCCGCGACATCGCAGGGCAATGCCCAGACAGCCAACACCGGCGATCTCATCGTCGGCTGGGGGTCGCTGCCGTACTTCTCAGCGTTCGACCCGCACGGCAACCTGGTCTTCAATGCCGAGTTCCCCACCGGCGTCAATACCTACCGTGCTTATCTGCTGCAGTGGAGCCCTCCCGGCGGCCAGGGCGGCGGCCCCGGCAACGGCCAGGGCGGCGGCCAGGGTGGCGCTGGCAACGGCCAAGGCAACGGCAACGGCCAAGGCGGCGGCCCTGGAAACGGCCAGGGTGGTCCTGGCCGGGGCAACGTCGGCTGGCACCACTAGCGCGCTCGCCGCGTAGTGCACGGTCCGGTGATGCGCGCTGCGCGCTGCCGGGCCGTGCACGGGCGTACCGCTGCTCAGCGGCGTGGGCGCCATCACTGATTCTGGGCCCACAGGCTCCCCCAGGCCGTGTACAGCAGTTCGCACAGCAGCGCGTCTGCATGATCCTCGCCACCGTCGTCGATGTCTTCGATCACGCGCCGTACCAGGGCGATCGCGGCCACTAAGTCAAGTGGCTGGCCGTTCGGTTCCATCACCCCTCCGCCGAGCGCCACGCCCTGCTTACACACAGCCGGGACGCTGTCGGTGGGTTCGCGTTGTGCATGTTGGCCATACGGCTTCTTCGAGGATTGGAGGAGGACGGGATCTCCTTACCCCAAGAAACCCGGGCCGGGTGGTCACGGTTTCGCTATCACGTCATTCACCTACGTCCAAAATGTGACAGGTGAGTTGGCCGTTACGGCCCATCGGTGTGGTGTTCGACGCTAGGGAACGCGCACGGAGAAATGCCCGACCACCCGTTCCACCGTCCCCGGCCCTTCTTCCAGGTTGCCCGCTCCGGTGGAGTCCTGAAAGATGACCTCACCGCTGGTGGTGCCCGATCGCAGCGCCGGGCCCGACTTGCCCGATGTGCGCGGTCACCGTCTGGCCAACGGCGACGGTGCTCGGCGTCCGAGCGGGCCACCGCCGTAGGCGCCCGGGTACATCCGCGGTTCGCGCCACCTGGTGATGTATTGGCTGCGTGCGTTGGTGATCGCCACGCGGGAGGTGAAGCTGATCACGATTTCATAGCCGCCGCGACGGTTGCGCACCAGTCGTGTGTGCAGCGGCGCCAGCACCTGCGCGGCCGTCGGGGCGGGTGTCTTCGGCGGTGTCCAGCCGACGGGCACCTTCAGCTCGGGCGTGCACGCGTCCTTGCCGCCGATCCAGCTGCGCGAGGTCAAATGGCAGGTCGAACCGTCGCGGTAGTGCAGTTCGGTGATCGGCCCATCGACCGGCACGATGTCCTGCGTGCCGCCGGCGTTGAAGTTGAACAGCTGCTTCGGTGAGGCTCGCGTGACCAGCAGGTAGGCGCCCTCCGGTCCCACCGTCGCCTGCGTGTACGTGCGGCCGTTCAGCTTGTACGTGATGCTCCTGGCGTCCGGGCCCAGCAGGCCGTAGTACAGGTTGCGCTCGTCCGCCTGTGGGCAGATCGCCAGCGGCTTGCCGTTTGCGCCGAACCGTTCGGCGTGCGTCGCCGTGCTCGGCACGCAGCCGCCGCCGTAGCCCACCCACGCGCTCGCCGGCATGTCGCCGACGGTCGCGTTCACGAAGATCCGGCCGCTGCCGTCGAGCAGCGTGCACGCGTGCTTGGCAAACGTGCTGTTGACGGCGAATTCGTGGAACATGCCGTCGTCGTCGAAGGCGTTGTCCTGGCCGATCGCTCCCAGTTTTCCATCGACCAGGCGCCCGACCTGCACGCAGCCTTCGCCGCGCTTGGTGCTGAGCACGCGCATGCCCCACGGTGGCCCCCCGGCCGGATCTGCGGTGGCGATCTTCAGCAGCCGCACCGTCCCCTTGACCAGGCCTCCGCCGTGCAGCGGCGCCAGGCGCCCGCCCGCCGGTTCCGCGGGCGCGCCAATGCGGATCACGCCGCCGGCGGCCAGCGCGCCCGCGGTCAGGATCAGCAGCGCCGGGATCACCAGCACCAGCCGGTGCATCCGTGCGCGCGTGCGCCTGCGCCGGGGCCGTGAGTCGCCCGCCGGCGCGGCCGCGATCAGTTGCCACAGCTGTGCTCGCTCGGCCTGATCGATCTGCAGATCCCGCGCGGGGTCGGCCACGGTGAGCCTTGCCATTGCGTCAACCGGGTGCGGTTTCATTGCAGCGACCTCGCTTCCTGGGTAACGTCGATTGGGCTCGTCTGATCGCTCGCCAGCGCGCGCTCGAGCCTGCGTCGCGCGCGGTGCATGCGAACGGTGAACGCCCCCGTGCTGCAGCCCATCACCGTGGCTGCCACGCGGTGCTCCAGGCCGTCCCAGGCGACCAGCATCAACGCTTCGCGATCGCGCTCCGCCAGCGTCGCGAGCGCCGTCAGCAGGCGCGGATCGCGATCGTTGATCCGCTCGCTTGCACCGGCTGTCGGCTCGGTGCTCAAACGCTCGCGCAGCGCGTCTCGCCTGGCGCCGCTGCGCCGATGGTTTGCCGCTGTGCGTCTTGCGATCCCCAGCAGCCATGGCAGCGGCTCGCCATCGAGCTCTCCGTAACGCCGCCACGCCGTCAGGAACGTGTCCGACACGACATCCTGGACGGCCTCGGGCGCCACGCGCCGCGCGGCGTAGCGACAGACCGCCTCGTAGCAGTCTTCGTAATCGTGCTCGAACTGCTCCCTGGAGTCGCTCACATCAGCCTATTGTCCGGCTCCGAGCCAGACATTACATCCGGGCCGGGGACGATCGTCCTCAACCCTCGGTCCGACAGCCGGCTAGGCGCCGGCCCCGTCTGCGGTAGCACCGGCGATAGCCGCTTCATCGTGGCCGAGAGTTGTTGTGGCCATCACCGCCTGACCCTTTGGCACGAGCGCCGACGCCGCCAGGCACACCAGCAGGAAGCCGGTTGCCATCAGGAAAGTCTGGGTGAAGCCGGTGACCGTCGGCTCGCCGTGGGCCACGTGCGTGGCGATGAACGTCGCCGACAGCTGGCCGCCGAGGGCGCCCCCCAACGTTCGCATCACCGTGTTCATGCCGCTCGCCACGCCCGTCTGGTGGCTGGCCACGGACTGCACGATCAGGTTGCCCAGCGCCGCAAATGCCAGGCCGATGCCGATACCAAGCAAGGCAGCCGCGATCAGCAGGTCATACGGGTGACTGTGAGCCACGGTCAGCATCGCAAATGACGCCGTCGTGAACGCAGTCCCCGCCAGCAGTGCCGCGCGCGAGCCGAAGCGCGCCGAGATTCGCCCCGCGTACATGCCTAGGATCGTCATCCCGATCGTCGACGGCAGCAGGTACAGGCCCGAGACCACCACCGATGCGCCAAAGCCGAATCCTGTGCTCTTCGGCAGCTGTGCGAACTGGGGAAAGACGATGAACGACGCATACATCCCCGCTCCCAGCAGGAACGCAGCCAGGTTGGTCGTCCACACGCCACGAATTCGCATCATCGTCATGTCGATCAGCGGGTTGCTGCTGCGCACCTCCACCGCTACCCACAGGAGCGTCACCGCCAGGCCGGCGACGATCAGGACAAGCGTCTTCGTCGAGCCCCAGCCCCACGTGGTCGTCTCGCTGATCGCCACCAGCACCGTCGACAGGCCGATCGTCATCAGCAACGCCGCGCCCCAGTTGATCCGCCCCGGGACCCGTATCGGCGACTCCGGGATGTACCTCCAGGTGGCCACCGCCGCGAGGATGATCGCAACCAGCGGGATCCAGAACAGCCAGTGGTAGTTCAAGTGCTCGACGATCACGCCCGACAGCACGATCCCGAAGCCGGCGCCCACGCCGAGGATCGCCGACAGCAGGCCGATGCTGCCGGCGACCTTCTCGCGCGGGAACTCGTCGCGGACGATCCCAAACGCCAGCGGGAAGATGCCGCCGGCAGCGCCCTGGATGAAGCGACCGACGATGATCAGACCCAGCGAGCTCGACACCGCCGCGATCAGGGTGCCCACAGCGAGGATCACCAGCGTCACCAGCAGCAGGCGCTCCTTGCCGTACATGTCGCCCAGCCGCCCAAGGATCGCCGTGCCCACCGAAGCTGACAGCAGGTACGCCGTCAGCAGCCAAGCGATGCCCGTCTCCGTCGTGTGCAGATCGTGCTGCATCGTCGGCAGCGCCGGCACCACCGAGGAGCTCAGCATCGCGTACGCCACGCCGCCCAGCGACAGCACGGCCAGGATCAGCGTCGGGTGGGTGCGGTCTGTGCTGGTGGCGGTGGAGCTCATACGCGAGAGTTTACGATAGCCCTAGACTAGCAACTAGGAAAAAACTAGCCGCTAGGAAATCTCCTAGAATGCGCTTGTGACCAATCAGGCGAAGCTCCCCGCGCGCACGTGCGACCAGGCGCTTGCCCGTGCCTTCTCGGTGCTGGGTAAGCGCTGGAACGGGCTGTTGATCGGGGCGCTCATCGACGGGCCTGCCGGCTTCACTCAGCTGGCGCGCAGCGTCGACGGGATCAGCGAGTCCGTCCTGTCAGATCGTCTCACCGAACTCGCCCAGACAGGGCTGCTGCTGCGCAGCGTTCACGGCGGGCCGCCGGTGACCGTGACCTATGAGCTGACCTCGCGCGGGCAGGCGCTCGTCCCTGCGCTGCGGGAGTTGACACGGTGGGCCGCCGACAGCCTGCCGGCCGACGACTAGATCGCGACCGTGTCGGACCTCGATCGCGTGCTGCACCGCGCCCCCGACCGCTCCGATGCCGCCACGCACGGGCAGCTGACGGTGTTCGTTCGCCGCCTCGCGCTGCTCGGCGCCGTCGTCGTGTCCTGCTGTGCTCCTGGCGCCGTCGGGCTCGCGCTGAGCGAGCACGTCGACCTCTGGTACGCGTTCCGCTGGGCGCTCGACACCTCGGCGACCGTCGGCGGCTTTCACCAGCCGCGCTACGACGGCCGGGCAGATCGTCGACGTGCGCTGATGGTGCTCGGCGTCGGTACGCTCTTCTACGCGCTCGCCACGGTCACGGAGTTCTTCGTCGCCGGACACGTCGGTGATCTGCTTGCGACGCGGCGGATGCAGAGGATGATCGACTCGCTCACCGACCACCACATCATCTGCGGCTACGGCCGCGTCGGGCGCCAGGTGGCGCGCGACCTGCAGGCGCCGCGGCGTCGCTACGTGGTGATCGACGCCGACAAGCGCAACCGCTCCCGGGCCGAGGGGCTCGGCATCGCTTCATCGAGGGCGACGCCGCCGATGACGTGATGCTGCTGCAGGCAGGCATCGAGCGAGCCCGCTCGATCGTCGCCTGCGCCGACTCCGACGCGGAGAACGTGTTCATCACGCTGACCGCACGCGAGCTGCGAACGGACATCCCGATCGTCGCCCGCGCGGCGCGCTCAGGAGACCGAGAAGAAGCTCAAGCGCGCCGGTGCGGACCGCGTCATCTCGCCGTACAAGTCGAGCGGCACGGAGATGGCGCGCCTCGCGCTTCACCCGCAGCTCAGCGGCGTCATCGACGTCGACACCGAATACCGCATGGAGGAGATCCTCGTCGGCGACGGCTGCGAGGCGGTCGGACAGACGCTCGGCGACATCCGCGGCGGCTCGATGATCGTCGGGCTGCGCCGCGGCAGCGACTTCCAGCCGCAGCCGCCCGCGGAGATCGCGCTGCTCGCGGGCGACGTGCTGCTGGCGATGGGCACGCCGACGACGCTCGAGCGCCTGGAGCGCGTGCTCGAGTCCGCCTGAGCCGCTGAGCGAGCGTCGCGCGCGCGTCGAGAGGACTAGGCTGGCGGGCCGATGCGCGCCCATCACGTCCACATCGAGCACGACTTCGCCAAGCCGCCCGAGCGCGATCTTCGACCACCTCGCCGAGCACGAGAACCTGGCCGACGTGTTCGGCGCGAAGGTCACGCGCCTGCGCGACGGCGACGACGGCGAGCGCAACGGCGTCGGCTCGGTGCGCGAACTGCAGATCGGACCGCTGCCGCCGTTTGAGGAGACGGTCACCGAGTTCGTGCCGAACGAGCGCATCGTCTACCGCATCACCAAGGGCAGCCCGCTGCGCGGCCACGTCGGCGTGATGAGCTTCGCGCCGCAGTCCGGCGGGACGCGCTTCGTCTACGACATCCGTCTCGCCTCACCGATCCCCGGGCTGGCGCTGATCGTGCGCACGAGGCTGACACGCTCGATCGAGCAGTCGCTCGACAACGTGCGACCGCGACGCCTGACGCCGACCCGGCCGGCGCGGCGCGCTCAGCGCAGCGTCGCAGCGGCGCACTCAGGCGCCGGTCGTAGCACCATCCGAAAGCGCGCGCCTGGCCGCTCATCATCCGCTCGTAGGCCTCGCCGCCTGCTCCAGCGGGAACGTCTCGATCATCGGCCGCACGCCCGCGAGCACGCTGAACGCCAGCGTGTCCTCGGAGTCCTTGACGTACCCGACGCGTGGCCGGCGATCGATTGTGTTGCCGCCGATCAGCATCGCCGAAGGCAGCTGCATCGGTTCCATCGACGCGCCCACGATCAGAGCTTGCCGCGCACGCCCGAGACCACCGATAACGGCGGTCATCGCGTCGGCGTTGGTGATCGTCGCGAGGATCACGCGCGCGCCGCCGAGCCGCGTCAGCTCCGCTGCCGGATCCTGGGCGGTGCTGTCGATGTAGTGGCGTGCGCCGAGGCTGCGCGCCAGCTCCTCCTTGTCCGCGCCCACGCGCGATCGCCACCGTCTCGAAGCCGAGCTTCGCCGCGAACTGGACGCCGAGGTGGCCGAGACCGCCGACGCCGAGGATCGCGACCAGGTCGCCGCCGTGGGCGCCGCTGTGGCGCAGCGCGTTGAAGGTGGTGATGCCCGCGCACAGCAGCGGCGCCGCGTCCTCGTCGGCAAGCTCGTCGGGGATCAGCGCCAGCGCGCTCGCCCTGACGAGCACGTAGTCGGCGTAGCCGCCGTCGATCGTGATCCCCGGGATCTCCATGTTCCGGCAGTCGATGCAGATCGCCGCGACGGCACGGCTCGCAGTAGCCGCAGTTGCCGCCGAACCAGCCGACGCCGACGCGCTGGCCCACCTCCCAGCCGTGCACGCCCGTCTCCGAGCGCCTCGATCGCGCCGGCGATCTCGTGGCCGGGCACGAGCGGATGGCAGACACCCGGGTAGCCGCCCTCCTTGGCGAACGAGTCGCTGTGGCAGATGCCGCACGCGTGGACGCGCACGAGCGCCTCGCCGCGGCCGGGCGCCGGCACCTCGCGCTGCGACCAGCTCGAAGTGGCCCTCCCGGCCTCGTTCACCTGTATCGCTCGCATGCTCGCCATCGCGCTCGCTCCTCGCTTTGTCCTTGACTGCCCTGGACCGCGTTCAGCCATATCCACGCCGTGCGATCGTCCCAAGGCATCTCCCTGGAGGCCTATCGTGCTCTGCTCGTGTCTCCCGCAACCTTCTCCGCCGAGCTCGGCGCCGTGACGAGGCGGTTCTGCGCTTCCCCTACGACGACGGCCTGCGCAGCTGCTGCGCGCGATTCCCGGCCGCCGCTGGGACCCGGCCGAGCGCGCCTGGTGCGTGCCGCTGGAACCCGAGCAGGCCGAGGCGCTCGCGCGCCTGTTCGCCGGGCTGCCGCACAGCCGCGAGGTGAGCGCGGAGCTCGCAGCGCACGATCGCGCGCCGTCGCAGCGCGCCGGCGCCACGACGAGTGCCTCGTCGACCTCGCGCGACCGGACGAGGATTGGTGGCTGAGCTTCGCCACCGACACCGCCCCGGAGCAGGTCGCGGCGCTGCTGGAGCATCCCGACGCGCGCGAGCTGCCGGCGATCGGACGCGCGCTCGTGCCGCTCGACGACCATGCCGCCGGCGTGCTCGAGGACATCGGCGCGCGCGACGGGCGGGCTGCGCCTGAGCGAGCTCGCACGGCGGGCGTTGCGCGCCCGCGACGAGACCGCCGCAGACGGGCGCGGCAGGCGCCGACCGGCGCGCAGCGCGGCGGCGACGCGCCGAAGCTCCGGCTACGACGTCGAGTTTCGTCGCGATCGTCGCGGCGAGCACTGGATGCTGATCGTCGGCCGGCACGCGCGCTCGCTCGCGTGCTCGCGGCTCAGCGCCGGGCTGCGCGCGCTCGACGGCCCGTCCGGATCGGTCGGCATCGCCGCGGTCGAGGATCACGCCGAGCCGCTCGGCGAGCTGCTCGAGCAGCTCGAGGACGTCAGCGTCGCACCCGCGCGTGTCCGCGTGGCTGCACGCGCATGACGCACCTGGAGCGGCAACATCGAGGTGGAAGGCCCGAGCGATGCGCCGGTGTTCCTGCTGCTCGGCGACTTCGGGCGGCTGCCGCGGCTGCTGCGCGAGCGGCAGTCGCGGCGCCCGGCGGCGCGACGGTGCCGCTGACGCTCGAGCTCGTGGCGCGTGATCGAGGCGCAGCTCGAGGGCTGGCTGGGTCGCGGCGCCAGAGCGCTGCGTCGCGGCGCTCTGATCGACGGCCGCCCGGCGCCGCCGGCCGTGCTCGAGCTCTCGACGCCCACGAGGAGCCGACGTTCGTGCTCGCGCCCGGTCACGACGCCACCCGCCTGAGGGCGTTCGGGCGCTCGCGCGGCGTGCTCGCACCCGCGCCCGCGGCGCGGCGTCGAGCGCGAGCACGCGCAGCTCCCCGCGATTCGCGCCGATCCGTTCTGCGTGCCGCGAGCTCGACGCGTTCCTCGCCGACGGCGAGGTCTGGGTCGATCCGGAGGCGCTGGCGCTGCTGCAGGAGATCCGCGAGGAGCACGCGCGCGCCGCCGGGCTCGTGGCGCTGTCGGCGGCCACCGACGCGCGAGCTCGATGTCGCCGGCCTCGGCGGCGAGCTGAAGCCGTTCCAGCGCGCCGGCGTCAGCTATCTGCTCGAGCGCCGCCGCGCGTTCCTGCCGACGAGCAGGGCCTCGGCAAGACGATCGAGGCGCTCGCGACGCTCGAGGCCGCCGGCGCCTACCCGGCGGTCGTCGTCTGCCCGGCGAGCCTCAAGCTCAACTGGCTGCGCGAGATCGCGCGCTGGCTGCCGGGGCGCAGCGCGCCGTCGCTGTCGGGCAACGGCAACGGCGCCGTGGCCGCGGGGCCGGACGCGGACATCGCCACCGCCGACGTGACGTCGTCAACTACGACATCGTCGCCGCGCGCCTGGACGAGCTCGACCGCGCTCGAGCCCCCGGCGCTCGTGCTCGACGAGTCCCACTACTGCAAGAACGCCGCCGCCAAGCGGACGCAGGCCGTGCAGCGGCTGTCGCGCGGAGGTGCCCTCGCGACGGCTTCGTGCTGGCGCTGACGGGCACGCCGGTGACCAACCGGCCGGCCGAGCTGATCTCCCAGCTGCGCATCCTCGGACGGCTGGAGGACTTCGGCTCGGGTGTTCGCTTCGGCCAGCGCTTCCGCGGCCCCGACGCGCATCTGCGCCTGCACTGGCATCTGCGCGCACGCTGCTTCGTGCGGCGCCTGAAGGTCGACGTGCTCCCGCAGCTGCCGGCCAAGACGCGCGCGATCGTGCCGGTCGAGCTGGACAACGAAGGCCGAGTACCGGCTCGCCGAGCGCGACCTGGTGGCGTGGCTGCGCAGCCAGCCGCTGGATCTGCGCGAGCTCGACGCGAAGGTCGCAGCGGCCCTGCGCGCCGAGCGTCTGGTGCGGCTCAACGCGCTCAAGCTGCTTGCGGCGCGCGGCAAGCTCCACGCCGCGCTGACCTGGATCCACGACTTCTGCTCCTCAGGCGAGCGGCTGGTCGTGTTCGCAGCTCACCGCGAGGTCCAGCGCGCGGTGCTCGAGCCCGCTTCCCCACGGCCCTGCACATCCTCGGCGAGGACAGCGCCGCGTCCCGCGACGCAGCGCTGCAGGCCTTTCAGGCGCCGGACGGCGCCGAGGCCAACCAGCTGATCGTGTGCTCGATCGAGGTCGCCGGCCACGGCCTGACGCTGACGCGCGCCTCCAGCGTCGGCGTTCCTGGAGCTCGACTGGACGCCCGCCAAGCACGACCAGGCCGAGGATCGCTGCCATCGGATCGGCCAGCAGGACGCCGTCAACGCCTACTACCTGCTCGCCGCGGACACGGTCGACGAGACGATCTCGACGCTGCTCGAGCGCAAGCGTGCGGTCATCGGGGCCGTCACCGACGGACGCGAGGAGGACGAGGAGGGAGTCCTGGACGCGCTCGTGCGCGAGCTGCGAGGCGCGCCCTACCGGCACCTGCGCGCGGTCGCGTGAGCGCTGCTCAGGGGTTGAGCACCAGCTCGTTCATGATGTCGCCCCAATGTTCCACCGCTCTTGCTTCGCCTTCGGTCAGCTGTTCTTCCAGGTCGTTGGCGCGGCCGACCAGCACCCTGGTGGCGGAGCTCTCGAACGGCGTCAGCTGCCCCGGCACGTATCCCAGCGCCACCCATGCCGGCATGAACTTGCCGACGAACGCCACCGTGGTGGCCGGCAGCGTGCGATAGCCGCCGGCGGCCCACGCTTTGACGTCGCCGCACAAGTTCGGCGCGCTAAGGCCCACCAGCGTCTTGAGCTTGCTCACGTAGGCGCGGATCGCGCTGGTGAGCCCATGGCTGCTCCAGCTCAGGGCGGCGACGCTGCGCGTGAACGCCTCGATCGCCGGCACGTTCGGACGCCCGGCGGCGACCACCATCGCACCGATCACCTCGTCGCTCATCTGCGTCGATTCGGGGTCCTGCGGCGAGCCGGCGCCCGCCAGCGGGCATTCCCGTCGCACCTGTGCCAGGACGTGAAGCGGCGCTGCTTCGGAGGTCGCCAGATTGGCTCGGGCGACGCGCACGAGCGCGTAGTCGGCCTGGACGTAGGCCTGCGTGGCGGCGGCGTTGCCCGACGCTGCCAGCGCGCCCGCAGGCGCGCCGGCAAGCCCGGCGAGTACCGGTAGCGCCACGCACAGCGCCATCGCTGCGAACGACGAGACCGGCAGGCGCACCCTCATGATTCAGAGCGTAGGGCATCTGCGCGCTGTTGCGAGACACGAAGAAGTTGGTAAGGATGCACCCTGCGCGAGCATCCCGGCCGAGCCCCTGGGGGTAGCGCAGTATTGTCGCGTCGGGCCTGCAACCGCACATGAAACGTAACGTTTACATCGTCCTGCCGGTCGTGGTCCTCGCGTGGGCCGTCGCCGCGATCGTCACCGGCTCCCCCGGCCTGGGCCTGTCTGCCGGTGGCGCCACGCACACGGCAAAACAGATCTCGCCCGCCTGCCTGCCGGCGACGCTCGACCACAGCGCGCTCCTGCCCGGCACCGACGTCGACGTCTCGCCCGAGCCCGAAAGCGAGACGGCCAACCCGAAGACGCAGATCAGCTTCCTCGGCACCAGCGCAGCTGACATTCGCGCGATCTCCGTGGTCGGCTCGAAATCCGGCCACCACACCGGTCGGCTGCACGCGTACTCCCAGGGCGACGGCGCCAGCTTCGTGCCCGCGCAGCCGCTGCAAGCGGGCGAGCGTGTGGCCGTGCAGGCGACGATCGGGGCAGCCGACAGCGCCAGGCGCGTCACCTTCGGCTTCCGTGTCGACACCCCATATCCGACGGCGACCGTCGGCGCGTTCGGCAACCCGCAGGCGGCGCCCGCCGACTACCAGAGCTTCGACACGCATGCCCGGCGTCCAGGCGCCGATCCTGACCGTCACCGTTCCCGACCACGATCCCGCCGCCGGGGACATCCTCACGACCAACGGACCCGGCCCGGGTCAATACGGGCCGCTGATCTACACGCCGCAGGGACAGCTGGTGTGGTTCGACAAGCTGTCCGGCGGACAGACGGCAGAGGACCTCAACGAGCAGACATATGAAGGTCAGCGTGACCTGACGTGGTGGAAGGGGCGCGTGCTCTCGCTGGGCTTCGGCCAGGGCGAAGACGTGGTCATGAACGCCGGCTACCAGACGGTCGCCAGGGTCCCCGGAGGCAACGGTCTGCACGCCGATCTGCACGAGTTCCAGATCGCCCCCCACGACGTGGCCTACATCACGGCATACAACCCCATCCGCTGCAACCTCACGGCGGTCAAAGGCGCGGCAGGCGGCGCGATCGTCGACACGGCGATTCAGGAGATCGACCTGAAGACGGGCCTGGTGCGCTGGGAATGGCACAGCCTCGACCATGTCGGCGCCGAAGAGTCCGAGACCGAAGCGCCCACGACGACGACACCGTGGGATTGGTTTCACCTCAACTCGATCGACCCGGAGCCGGATGGCAAGATCTTCATCTCCGCCCGCAGCACCTGGGCCGGCTATCAGCTGGAAGGCGGGAGCGGCAAGATCCTGTGGCGCCTGGGCGGCCTGAAGAGCTCATTCAAGATGGGGCACGGCACCGAGACGGCGTGGCAGCACGACGGGCGCATCCTGCCCGACGGAGACGTCACGTTCTACGACGACGGCTCCAACCCGCCGATCCACAAGCAGTCTCGCGCGGTGCGGATCAGGCTTGACTTCAACACCCATGAAGCGCAGCTCGTCTCAGCGTTCACGCACCCCAACTCGCCGCTGCTGGCAGCAAGCCAGGGAAACATGCAGACGCTGGCCGACGGGAACACCGTCGTGGGCTACGGCGGCGTGCCCGCGATCAGCGAGTACGCCGCGGACGGCTCGCTGCTGTTCGACGCTCACCAGCCGTACGACATGGCCTTCTACCGCGCCTTCCGCTACCCCTGGAACGGGCGTCCGCTGAGCCCGCCGGCGGTGCTCGCCGACCTCAACAACACGGCCGAAGAGACGATCGTGCACGTGAGCTGGAACGGCGCCAGCGAAGTCGCCGCCTGGCGCGTGCTCGCGGGCATGCACCCCGGGTCGCTGACAGCGCAGGCGACGATCCCGGTCAGTGGCTTTGAAAGCTCGACGACGCTGCCGAACAAGTACGCCTACGTGGCGGTGCAGGCGCTCGACTCAGCCGGCCACGTGCTCGGCACCTCGCGCACGGTGCAGGTGATCAGCTACGCCGCCTCGCTCCCGAGCCACAAGCAGTCGGGATGATCCTCAGTAGGCCGGTTTGGTACTTGTGCTTGTGCGTCGTCGTTGTGGTTGTTGTCGTGGTCGTGGCGGGGCTGCTCGTCGTCGTCTTTGCGGAGGATTTGCCGCCGCACCCCGTCACTGCAAAGGTGGCAGCCAGAGTGGCCACTAGCGTTAGCATGGCGGTCAGTGGCGTTCTTCTCATGGGCCGGGCTCCAATCGTCGCTCGATGGCTCGGGCGCCCACCCTACCAGGCGTTCTCGCCACCAATCGCAGTTGGACAAGGCCTCATGAGCGTCGAGGCGACGGTCGGCCCGGGGGTGGCACCGGCGGCTCCGGCCGACGGCAGGTCGGGCTCGCGCTTGCCGTGGCTTCTGGTCGTCTGCTGCGTGGCGCAGTTCATGGTCATCCTCGACCTGAGCATCGTCAACGTCGCGCTGCCGTCGATCCAGTCCGCGCCTCGGCTTCTCCGCGCCGGAACTGCAGTGGATCGTCGACGCCTACTCGATCACGTTCGCCGGCTTCCTGATGCTCGGCGGCCGCGCCGCCGATCACTTCGGCCAGCGCCGCATGTTCGTCGGCGGCGCTGCTGCTGTTCGCGCTCGCCTCGCTGGCCGGCGGCCTCGCGCCGGACCGCGGCACGCTCGTCGCCGCGCGCGCGGTGCAGGGTCTCGGCGGCGCGCTGATGGCGGCGTCCTCGCTGGCGATCATCACCTCGTCGTTCGCGCCCGGCCCGCAGCTGCATCGCGCGATCGGCGCGTGGGCGGCGATGAACGGCCTCGGCGGCGCCGCCGGGATGCTGTTCGGCGGGATCATCACCCAGGAGCTCAGCTGGCGCTGGGTGCTGCTGATCAACCCGCCGATCGGGATCGCCGCTGCGGTGGTGGCCTACGCGGTGGTCAGCGAGCGCCGCCGGGCGCGCGAGGGCACGAGCTTCGACCTCGCCGGCGCGCTGACGCTGACGATCGGCCAGATGGTGCTCGTGTACGGGGTCGTCGAAGCCGGCCTCGCCGGCTGGGACACGTTCGCGGCGCTCGGCCCGATCGTCGTCGGCGCTCGCGCTGCTGGTGGTGTTCGTCGTGATCGAGGCGCGCCTGGCCTCCGAGCCGCTGATCCCGTTCAAGGAGCTGACCAAGCCGCTGCGGATCGCCAACAACATCGTGCTGCTGTTCAGCGCGTCGCTGTTCCCGATGTGGTTCGTGAGCTCGCTGTACCTGCAGCAGGTGCTGGGCCTCTCGCCGCTGCACACCGGCCTGATCTTCCTGCCGATGACGCTGATGATCATGGTCGTCGCCTCGCGCACCGGCAAGCTCGTCAGCCGCTTCGGCGTGCGCCCGGTGCTCGGCGGCGGACTGATCATGCTGACCGCCGGCATGCTGCTGCTCGCGAAAATCGGCTCCAGCGGCAGCCCGATCGTGTACGTGATGATCCCCGGGCTGCTGACGGCGGCGGGCATCGCGATGTCGATCGTGCCCTCGACGATCGCCGCCACGCAGGGCGCCAAGGAGGGGCAGGCAGGGCTCGCCTCGGGCCTGGTCAACACCTCGCGCCAGGTCGGCGGCGGGCTCGGGCTGGCGATCCTGGTCACGCTCGCCACCCAGCGCAGCAGCCACCTGATCGGCACCGGCCACGGCGTGCCGCAGTCGCTGACCGACGGCTTCCGCCTCGCCTACCTGATCGGCGGCGGCCTGGCCGCGGCGGCGGCGCTGGTCACGTTCACGGCGCTGCCCAAGCCGACAGGCGCGCCGGTCGCGGCGGCGCGTCGCCTGGCCGTCGTCGTCGGTGTCGTCGTCGTGGCCTTCGTCGCGCTCGACCACGCGTTCGCCGGCTCGCACGGCGCCCCGATCGGGGCGTACACCACACGCGGCGCCTACAGCTTCGTCACCGAGCCCTCGCTGCACCCGCCGAAGCTGCACACGGACAAGGTGCGCCAGCGGCAAGCTGGCCCCCGGCTACATCTTCACCGCCAACTTCTACAACCTCAACTACCCGCCGCTGATCGGCCAGAGCGGGCCGCTGATCCTCGACAACCGCCTGCAGCCCGTCTGGTTCCAGCCGGTGCCGGAAAAGGACGTCGCCTCCAACCTCAGCCTGCAGACCTACGAAGGCAAGCCGGCGCTCGCCTGGTGGCAGGGCGATCGTCACGAACACCGGCGCGACCGAAAGCGGCGAGGACGTGGTCGTCAACCAGCACTACCAGACGATCGCGACGCTGAAAGCGACCGACGGCTGGGTGCTGACGCTGCACGCGATCGTGATCAGCGGCGAAGACGCCTGGGTGACCGCGAACAAGAACATCGCCAGGAACCTGTCCAGCTACGGCGGCGCCTACAACGGCGCGCTGATCGACTCGGCCGTGCAGGAGTACAACCTCAAGACCGGCAAGCTGCTGCGCAACTGGGACGCGCTCGACCACATCCCGCTGGGCGAGTCATACGCCAGCGTGCCGACCAACGGGTTCCCGTGGGACGCCTACCACGTCAACGCGGTCGACGTGACCGGCAACGGAACGTTCCTCGTCTCGATGCGCAACACCTGGGCGGCCTACATGGTCAACATCGACACCGGCAAGATCGACTGGACCCTCGGCGGCAAGCACTCGAGCTTCAAGTTCGGCCCCGGGGCGGCCTTCCAGTGGCAGCACGACGTTGCACTGGGACCGAACTCGACGGTGACGATGTTCGACGACCACTGCTGCCAGCTGACGGGCGGCGGCACCTCGGTGCGGGCTACGGGCCCGTCGCGCGGGCTGATGCTCAACGTCAACCAGAGCACGCGCAAAGCGACGCTCGTCGCGCAGTACACCGGTGGCAACGAGTTCGAAACCGAATACATGGGCGACACGCAGCCGCTGAGCGACGGCAACGTGTTCGTCGGCTGGGGCTCGGAACCGTACCTCTCGGAGTTCAGCTCGTCGGGCAAGCTGCTGCTCGAAGGGCAGTTCCCCGGCTCCGACCTCAGCTACCGCTCGATGGTGGAGCAATGGGTCGGCCTGCCGCTCTCCCCGCCGGCCGGCGCGGCGCGCGAAAGCGCCGGCAAGACGACGGTGTACGCGAGCTGGAACGGCGCCACCCAGGTCGTCTCCTGGCGGGTCCTCGCCGGTACGGGCTCCGGGCGGATGACGGTCGTGGCAAGCGCCGCCAAGTCGGGATTCGAGACGGCGATCACCGTGCCACAGGGCAACAAGCGCTTCAAGGTGCAGGCGCTCGACTCCGGCGGGCACGTGATCGGAACTTCGCGGCCGTTCTCGGGTTCGACTCAATGATGCTCCGCTCGACCGTGCTCACCGTGGCCCTGGCCATGTGCGTCGCCCTGTGCGCGTGCGGCTCGACATCCTCGGCCAGCCCGTCGATCGCGACGGTCGACTCCTCGGCGCATCTCGCCGCCGCCGGCCCCGTGGCGGTCTCGCCCCAGGCCGGCACGCCCGACGCCTCCCCGGACACGCAGATCAGCTTCCTCGGGCCCGCCGGCACGCACGTGGCCGACGTGCACGTGGTGGGCTCGCGCAGCGGCGCGCACTCGGGGGTGCTGCGCGCCTACTCCACCGGCACCGGCGAAAGCTTCCTGCCCACGCATCCGTTCGTGGCGGGTGAGCGCGTGAAGGTCAGCGCCAAGATCAGCGTCGGCTCGAGCACGTACGCGACCAGCACCGACTTCACGGTTGCGCATGAGGCGCCGGTCAGCCAGAAGCAGTTCCCGCTGAACGCCGGCAACTCAGGCGAAGTGCAGCACTACAGCTCGGCACCTTCGCTGGCGCCATCGACCGTGCGCATCACCACGCTCGCCAAGAGCAGTGCAGCGCCCGGCGATCTGTTCCTGGCCCCCTACCAGGGGTCCGGCTCGCCGGGTCCGATGATCACCGATCAGAGCGGCAACCTGATCTGGTTTCACCCGCTGCCGGCGGATGACTCCTCGACCAGCCTCAAACTCCAGCAGTACGAAGGCAAAACCGTGCTGACGTGGTGGCAGGGACGGATCCTGGAGGTCGGCTTCGGCCAGGGCGAAGATGTGATCTACAACACCGCCTACCAGAAGATCGCAGCGGTCAAAGCCGGCAACGGCTACAGCGCCGACCTGCACGAATTCCGGCTGACGCCGGAAGGCACAGCGTGGATCGACATCTTCGACCCGATCGACATGAACCTGACCTCTGCCGGCGGGCTCAGCGACGGCGTGCTCACCGACTCGGTGATCGAGGAGGTGGACGTCAAGACCGGCCTGGTGATGTGGGAGTGGCACGCGCTCGGGCACATCCCGATCAGCGAATCGCACAACCCAGCGCCCAAAGCCAGCTATCCGTGGGACTACGTGCACATCAACTCCATCTCGCCTGATCCAGCGGATCAGGCGGGGGGGGCGGGCTCCGGTCAGCTCGGAGATGTGCTGCTGTCCTCGCGCAACACGTGGACGCTGTATGACGTGTCGATCGACGGCGGCGGCGTGCGCTGGCGCCTGGGCGGCGATCACTCGAGCTTCAAGCTCGGCCCCGGCACGCACACCTACTGGCAGCACGACGCCGAATTCCAGCCGGGCGGGCTGATCTCGGTGTTCGACAACGGCTCGGACCCGCCGAAGGAGAAGCAGTCGCGCGGGCTGGTGCTCGACCCCAACGTGTCCAACCACACGGTCACGCTGGTCAAACAGTTCGTCAACCCGACCAGAACGCTGCTGGCCTCCAGCCAGGGCGACATGCTCACGCTACCCGGCGGCAACTGGCTGATGGGCTACGGCGGCCTGCCGAACTTCACCGAGTACGACAACTCCGGCCACGTGCTACTCGACGGCACGCTCGGCAAGAACGTCCAGGACTTCAGGACCTACCTGTTCCCCTGGAGCGGGCAGCCGACGAGCGCGCCTTCGGTGGTGGCGGCGCCCGGCTCCGGCGGGACGATCGCGGTTTCGGTGAGCTGGAACGGGGCGACCCAGGTGGCATCCTGGCGGGTGCTCGCGGGAGCGTCGAGCGGCGCCCTGGCCCCGGTGGCGACGGCTGCCAAGACGGCAGCCTTCCAGAGCACGATCGCAGCGCCGTCGGCCGGCCCGTACGTGGCTGTCCAGGCGCTCGACGCCGCAGGTGCGGTGATCGGCACCTCGGCGACGGTCAAGGATTGATGCGCGGCCCGTCCCTCGCACGCTAGTGCGAGCCCGGTTGTCCGTAGCGATCTCGCTGGCGCTGCTCGCCGCCGGCGTGGTGCTCGTACTGGCGCCTGGGCACTCTGCAGCCACGCAGACGCCCGTGTCGCCCAGCTGCGTGCCGCCGCAGCTGAACGTCTCGGCGTCGCTGGCCGGCGAACGCGTGACCGTCTCGCCCGCGCCGGACAGCAGGGACGCCTCAGCCACCACCCAGATCAGCATGCTCGGTGTCCCGGCGAGCGAGCTGACGGACATAACGGTGAAGGGCTCGCGCACCGGCCCGCACAGCGGGCACCTGGAGGGCTACTCGCAGGGGGACGGCGCGAGCTTCCTGCTATCGCGGCCGTTCGACGGCGGCGAGCTCGTGACCGTGCACGCGGAGGTGCTCGAAGACGGCAAGGCGATTCCCTTTGCCTGGAGCTTCACCGTGGCCGTGCGCGACGATCCGGGGACGGCGAGCGCCACCAACACAGCCTCCGGTACGAACGCGGCACCGTTGCCGGCACCAAAGGAATTCCAGAGCTTTCACTCAGCGCCGGAGCTGCGCCCACCGGACATCACCGTGTCGGCCACGGCGAAGACGGCAACCGGCGAGCTGTTCCTGGCCCCCTACTCCGGGATCGGCCAGTACGGGCCGATGATCCTGAACGAACACGGGGAACTGGTGTGGTTCAAAACGCTGTCGCCCGCCGGCGCGCGCGCGGCGAACTTCCGCGTGCAGCAGTACGAAGGCAAACCGGTGCTCACCTGGTGGCAGGACCCGCTGATCTCCAAGACGAGCAGTACCGCAGGTGAGGTGATCGCCAACAGCTCCTACCAGCAGATCGCTGAAGTGAGAGCCGGTAACGGCTACCAGCCGGACCTGCACGAATTCCAGATCACCCCGCAGGACACCGGGCTGATCACCGTGTATGACGCGATCGACTGCAACCTGTCCGCAGTCGGAGGCCCCGGCGACGGCGCGCTGGCGGACACGCTGCTGCAGGAGATCGACCTGAAGACAGGCCTGGTGATGTACGAGTGGCACAGCGTCGATCACGTGCCTTTGCAGAACGCCTACGACTCGGCCGCTCCCACGAGCCGCAAGGAACCGTTCGACTTCTTCCACATCAACTCGATCGATGTCGAGCACGACGGCGACCTGCTGGTGGACTCGCGCAACACGTGGGCGGCGTATGACGTCGATCCGAAGACCGGCCAGGTGCGCTGGGAGCTGGGCGGCAAGCATTCGAGCTTCAAGATGGGCCCCGGCACGAGCACGGCGTGGCAGCACGACGCCGTGCAGCAGCCCGACGGGGCGATCACGTTCTTCGACAACGGCGCATCGCCGCAGGTGCACCCGCAGTCACGGGCGATCGAAGTGACGCTCGACACGGCGAACATGACGGCGACGCTGACGCGCCGCTACGAGCATCAGAACCCGCTGGTGGCCGACAGCCAGGGCAACGTGCAGGCGCTGCCCGGCGGCGACTGGATGGTGGGCTGGGGCCAAGCGGGCTACCTGTCGGAGATCGACGGCGCCGGGCAGGTGCTGTTCAACGCGCATCTGCCGCCCGGCTGGGAGTCCTACAGGACCTTCGCGCTCCCGTGGAGCGGACAGCCGACGCAGCCGCCGGCGGTGGCTGGCGTGGCCGCGACGGGCGCCCATGGCGGGGCGACGGTGTACGCCAGCTGGAACGGGGCAACGGAAGTGGCCTCGTGGCGCGTCCTGGCGGGAGCTTCCGCGACGGGCCTGACTCCCGTGAGCACCGCTGCCAAGACAGCGTTTGAGACCGCGATCTCGCTGCCGGCGAGTGCGGCCGGCAGCTACGTGGCGGTGCAGGCGCTCAACGGAGCGGGCACGGTCATAGGCGCGTCCGCGGCGGTGAAGGTGTCAGCTGCTCCCTGAGCCGCGTCGAGCCCGGCGGTTCCTGCTCGGGCTCGAGGCCTTCGCGTTCGGCGCGGCGTTTGCGTCGGGCGGCGGCAGTGGTAGCAGCGTGCCTGGCGGTTGAGAAGTAGTCGGCAAAGCCGCGCGCGTGGGCTTCGACCAGCCGTGGCGGCAGCGGCCCCCGCAACTCCTCGCGTACCGCAAGCGCCAGCTGCTGGCGCAGCCCCTCCTCGAGCGGGCTGTGCCCGGCGCTGTTGTGTAGCTCCAGCCTGCCGGCGTGCGTGCTGTAGTCGTACAGCTCGATTTCCTGGCCTGTCGCCAGGGGGGTTATGCCGGTCTTGGGCCAGTTGGCGTACGTCGCGTACTTGGCCTGCGGGGTGCGCATCGCGATGATGTGCAGTGGCGCATCGGCCGCGTACGGTTCGATCGCGAACTCGGTCACCGTCTCGTCGGTGGCGTGCAGCACATAGGAGCGCCCCGGCGCTGCCGGGTTGGCGAGGATGCTCGTCAGGTCCGCCCGCCCGGCCAGATAGTCGTAGTGCGGCTCGCGGCGCCAGTCGTTTGACCCGGTGGCGATCGTCAGCAGCAGCGGCGCCACGTCGACGCTGGAGGTCAGCTGTGTGCGCGGCCGCGCGGGTTCGCTCGTGAGCCGGCCGCGAGGGTCCTTGACGATCAGCGGCACGCGGATTGCCTCTTCGTAGGCGCTCGCGCCCTTGCCGCGCAGGCCGTGAGACCCCCCGTACTCGCCATGGTCGGATGTGAACACGATCACCGTGTTGGCCGCCACCTCGGGGCGGCTTTCCAGCGTGCGCAGGACCTGGCCGATGTGGCGGTCGACCTCGATCTGGATCTTGACGTAGAGATCGAGGAACGCCAGCCACGTGCCCGTCACTTCCGGGCCGGTGAACGGCACCGGGCCGAACGAGGCGGCGGCGGTTTCCTGGAAGGAGCGCTGCAGGCGCGGCTTGTGGCGCTCCAGCAGCAGTTCCGGCGTCTCGAAGTTCGGCGGCAGGCGATGCACGGTGTGCCCGGCGGTGGCCTCCGCGGGAACGCGATCGGTCCACTTGTACCACCAGGCGATGTCATGCGGGTTGACGAACGACACGGTCGTGCACCACGGCTCCGCGCCGCCCTCCTCGGAGAACCAGTCGTCGAACCTCGCCGCGATGTGCGGGTCCACGCGCCAGCCCTGGCCGGGGGCGCCGTCGGGCGAGGGGAACACGCCGCCGTCGAAGCCGTAGCGCTCGAGCGCCTGTTCGCCGGTGAAGTCCGTCCAGTGGTTGTCGCCGTGCGTGAGGTGCCACTTGCCGAGCCAGCGGGTGCGGTAGCCGTGCTCGCGCAGCATCGTGCCCCACGTGGGGAAGCCCGGGTCCAGCGTGCTGCCGCCGGTGATCATGCAGCCGGTCTGATGCGTGTGCAGGCCGGTCAGCAGCGTCGCGCGCGCCGGCGAGCAGTCGTTGGCGGCGGTGTAGTGCCTGGCGAACGACACGGCCCCCTGGCGCAGCCGCTGCAGGTTTGGCGGCAGGCCGATGCCGGCCGGGTCGGGCGAGAACCACTGCGGGAAGCGCAGCTGGTCGACGAGGATCACCAGGATGTTCGGTTTGGACGGCCTGCCGGGGGGCGTTTGGGCCCCGGTGGAGGCGGTCGTGGTGGTGGCGGGCGATGAGCTGGTAGAGCCGCCGGTATCGGCTGCCGCCTCGATTGCGAGCCCGGCACCGGCCAGCACGCCTCCGGCGATAAGTCCGCCCTTCAGGAACGTGCGCCGATCGACTCTCCTATTCTCCCGTGGGTCGATGCTGTCCATCCGCGCTCTCATCCTAGGGCCTGCGGTGGTCGTGGGGGTGGCGTTCGCCGCACCGGCCGCCGTCGCCGCGCCCGCCGCTCCCGCGTGTGCGCCTGCGACGCTGGACAACTCCGCGCTGCAGGACGGATCGGTGACCGTCTCGCCCCTGTCGGGCAGCCGCGTGGCCTCGCCGCAGACGCAGATCAGCTTCCTCGGCGTGCCCGCGGCGGACCTCAGCGCGATCACCGTGGTGGGCTCGCAGACGGGAGCTCACAGCGGGCATCTGGTTGCGTATTCGCAGGGCGACGGCGCGAGTTTCCTGCCGTCGCGGCCGTTTGCCGAAGGCGAGCTGGTCACCGTGCACGCGAAGCTGCGGATCGGCGGCTCGGTCGAGGCGCTGGGCGACGTGTTCGCGATCGCCCACGAGGATCACATCACGACCACGCCGGCGGCGGTCTATCCCGGCAGCGCCACAGAAGTCCAGAGCTTCCACTCGCGCCCGGAACTGCATCCGCCGGTCGTCACCGTGACAGCTGCATCGCCCGCGATGGCGCCGGGAGACGAGTTCGTGGCGCCGTATGCCGGGCCGGGCCAGGCAGGCCCGATGATCCTCGAACCCAACGGTGCGGTCGTGTGGTTCAAGCCGATGCCGCCGGGCACCTCGGCGACCAATCTGGAGGTTCAGGAATACCAGGGCAAACCCGTCCTGACGTGGTGGCAGGGGGACGTCTCGGTGCACGGGTTCGGGCTCGGCGAAGGCGTGATCGCCGACAGCACGTACACGGACATCGCGCACGTCAAAGCGGGCAACGGCCTGCAGGCGGATCTGCACGAGTTCCAGCTGACCCCGCAGGGCACGGCGCTGATCACGGCATACGACCCGATCCTCTGCAACCTCTCCTCCGTGGGTGGCGCCGCGTACAGCGGCCTCACGGACAGCGTGTTCCAGGAGATCGACGTGAAGACCGGCCTGGTGATGTACGAATGGACAGCCGTCGATCACGTGGGGATCAGCGAAACCTATGAACAGGCGGGCCGGGCGACGAGCGCTGAGCCGTTTGACTTCTTCCACCTCAACTCGATCAGCTTCGACCGCGACGGCAACCTGATGATCTCCGCGCGTAACACGTGGACGATCTACAACATCGAGCCGGCCTCCGGACAGATCGCATGGCGCCTGGGTGGCCGCCACAGCAGCTTCAAGATGGGTCCGGGAACGGGCACCGCCTGGCAGCACGATCCGCGTGAACTGCCCGACGGAGCGATCAGCCTGTTCGACAACGGCGCCTCCCCGACCGTCCACAGCCAATCGCGAGCGATCGTCGTGAGCCTCGACGGGCAGACTGGCACCGCGACGCTGGCCACCCGCTTCACGCACGCGCCGCCACTGGTCGTGGAAAGCGAGGGCAGCGTGCAGTCGCTGGCCAACGAAGACTGGTTCGTCGGCTGGGGGCAGGAACCGTTCTTCACGGAGCTGAGCCCCGCAGGCACGGTCCTGTTCGAAGCGCACTTCCCGGCGCACGAGCGCTCCTACCGCGACCTCAGCTTCGTGTGGACGGGCACGCCGGCACACCTGCCCGTGTTCGCTTTCCAGCCGGGTGGCAGCGGGCAGGGGGTGGTCTACACCAGCTGGAACGGCGCGACGCTCGTCAGCTCCTGGAGGGTCCTGGCAGGGCCGAGCGCGTCGAACCTGACGGCGGTCACCCAGGTCGCGCGCAGCGGCTTTGAGACCGCCATCCCGCTGCCGGCCGGCACGAGCGGCCCGTACCTTGCCGTGCAGGCGCTGGGCGCAGCCGGGCAGGTGCTGGGGACTTCCACGGCTGCGGCACAGACGGGGCTGGGGTAGCGCTGCCGGTGGCGGCGGCCCGCGGCCTTCGGGCTACGGAAGGGATGGTGGACGGAAGGGGGGGATTCGAACCCCCGAACGACGTCGCCGCCGTTGCTGGTTTTCAAGACCTTTTGCGGCGTCCTGCGGTCTCCAGCGGTTTCTAGCGGTCTCAGGCGGTAATGGCTATTCAACCTGCTATGCGCGGATCTGGCTCCATGAGCGGAATATGCCTGGCCGAGACTTAAGGCTGCGTCAAGGTTGTGAGACAGGACGCTCGCGCGAGTGCATGTTGCTGCTACTGACGCTCGCGCCATGACTAGCGCCACAATCGCAGAACTCTTCCTGTCGGCGATAGGCATCGAGTAGCGCTTGCGCCTCGGTTTCGCCGCCGGGGAGAAGGTGTCCGTAACGATCGATCGTGATTGTTATTGAGGCATGGCCGATGAACTTGCTGACTTTCTCGATTGGGATGCCTGCATCAAGCATCTGCGAGACGGCGCTGTGGCGACACTCCTGTAGCTTGATCGGTTGGATTCTCTCGGCGGATGGGCGCGAGTTCTCTTGGTCTTCGCGGTGGCGAGTGACCGTCCAAGCGTCGCGTGCTCGCTTGCTGATCGTCGTGCCGATGAAGGGCCGCGTGGGGGTCCTCCCAAAGATGAGGTCGCTGTCCTTGCGACCGGTTCTTTTCAGGTGCTGAGCGAGGATGCGCCGGAGCGGCTCAGTGATCACGACTTGGCGGATACCGCTCTCGCTCTTCGGGTCTATTTCGCCCTCGTATTGGTCCCAGCCTCGTCGAACGACGATGTGATGTCGTTCGAGATTGATGTCGCGGACCTGAAGCGCACGCAGCTCGCCATGACGCAAACCCGCATATACGGCTGTTGCCCACAGCGCCCGATCGCCAGGCTCGAGCGCTTCGATTAGGCGGCGAGCTTCGGCCGGGCCCACGATCTGCTCGGGCCTTCCGCCGCCACCAGGCAAACGCAGCCCCCGGGTGGGGTCGGCGAGTAGCTGATTGTCGCTGTCCGTAAGCAGGTCGAAGTCCCGCCACAGCACCCGGAGCGCGTTGACGATCGATCTGATCTTGCTCGGGCTGAATCCTTCGTCCAGCCATCGTCCGACTAGACGCTGTAGATCCCTGCGCATGATCGTCGTCATCGGCTTGTCGCCGAGGAATGGGACCAGGTGCCGGCGTAGATCTTGCTCGATCGTGCGCAGCGCGCTTGGCTTGTAAGGACGCCCGGAACGGTTGCGGATCTTCCCTTCCTGTGCAAGTGCGACCCAGCGTGTTCCGAGCTCGGAGAGGGTCCGGCGGCTTGGGGCGAAGAGGAGATCGTTGCTTGCGAGCTCGAGTTGTTCGTGACGCCATGCCTTTGCTTCCCGTACTCGGCGAAGCTCTTGCGTACCTTGGCTCGGTCTCGGCGGGAGTACACCCATGCCTCCCATCGGGGAGCACACCCGCACGTGTCTCCACGATGGCTTGGGCACCAGCTGGAGTGGCGGGGACGTACGCCCTCTGGGACACTCGAGACGGGTCTTCCGTCAGGGCGCTCTGAAGCGACAGCGAGGGCCAATATTTCAATCTCATGTGCGAGGTGTCGCGCATGTGCCGGCGTTAGGGCACCGACGACACGCCACAAGGCAGCCCCAGGATCGGCAGAACCATGACCGCGGCCGGCGCTCCGCGCGGCGACGGAACGCCTCGATGTCATCACATCCTCGGCCGTCTCATGCGACATCGATCGACCCATTGGTTTTCGTTTCCCTCCAATGTAGGCCTGCATCTGTCCTCCCGGAGCCGTGGTTCTCGTGAACCCACAGCTTGCGCGATCCGCTCTCCGCCTCTACTGCTGGGCGGACCCCGCCGCAACTCGAATCGTCGCGATAGCCTTGGGGACAACCCCGGAGGGGTGGCAGAGCGGTTGATCGCGGCAGCCTTGAAAGCTGTTGACGGCGGCAACGTCGTCCGAGGGTTCGAATCCCTCCCCCTCCGTCCACCTTAGCAACCGTGGCTTCGTCTTCTGAAGAGTCACCTGATGCGTTGAGCCGAAGGTCTATGCCACTCTTGGGACGTGATCGACGGCGACGAATACGTGCTGTCTTCGGCTTACGAGGCCCTGTCCAGGGGACTCGGTGAGAAGCGTCTGCCTCTTGAGTTGGCTGTAGATCTTGCGAACGCTGCCGGCCGGCTGACGAAGGACCGGCGACGGCTCCACGAGCGCATCGAGCAAAAACTTGAGGTTCCGTGGGGTGGGCCGTTCGCTCAGCTTGAAATGTTGATCACGCTCACGGTCGACTTCGCCGTCGCTTGGAGTCGTCGAGGCGAGGAGCAACTGCTGGAGTCCGGCGATGCGCGCGTCGAGGCTGTCACCGCTCTGCACGCCCGCGGGGCAAGCGCTGCCTCGGAGGTGCTCCGCATGCTCCGGGCCGGTCTCCCCGGTGCCGCGTTGGCGCGTTGGCGGACGCTCTACGAGCAGGCGACTACGGCTATCTATCTTGCGACAGAGGACGAGCGCTTCGCACGACGCTACCTGCAGGTGCAGTGGATCGAGTACGCCAACTATCTGCGCAAGCGCTGCGAGTTGTTTGGAGATGAGACAAGCGCTGAGGATCGCAGCGCGTTGGAAGGGGCTGAACAAATGCGACAGCAAGCCCAAGAGGAATTTCCGGATCTCACGAGCGCCAGAGCATGGCAGCGAGATGTCGAGAACGGGATTAGGGACATGACCTTCGCTGATCTGCAGCGACGTGTAGGCCTATCCGACTCGGCCGAGGTGCCCTATCAGTTGGCCAACCTCCAGATACACGCCTCCCATCTCGGGTTCACCCTGGGCATGGGTGCCATACACGGCGTCGCGGGGCACATGGTGATGCCGGTCTTTCTCGATCTCGAGAAGGCTGGGATGGTTACCGCACCAGCGCTGAACATGCTCACGGACGCCTTGATGGCGTTGTGGAGCGATCCTCAAGCTGTAGCCGAGGCCGAGGTTCTCAACGGCCTCGCCGATGCCACCGTCGCTCTTTTCGATCTTACGGGCACCGAGCTGCTGCGCCGTGACCAGCTAGTTGCGCGGGCGGCTCAGGGAGAGTCAGTTGAGTTGCCGTGGCTGGATCAGAAGACCGCTCAGCGTGCGCGTCCCACGCGCCAGAGGAAGCCACCCCGCACCTGAGCGCGGCGATCGGGGCCCGTTCCTCGACGTGGAGATCGTCGCGGTCTACTGGTAAGGCCCCGCGTACCCGATCCCCTGCAAACGGATTAGTTAAGTTTCAGCTGTCGCCCCTCAAATGCCGTCATGTCACCGGGCGAGCTGCGTCGATACGCGCGATGATTTCCTGGACGTCGATTGCGCCTTGGTGAACGTCCGCGGGAGCGAAGCCGAGTTGCTCTGCGAGCATCCGATAGCCCTCCGGCCAATCGGGGAGCACCGTGATGCGTGGAGGCCAGGCGTGCGTGGCGCGTAGGCGAATATCTCCACGCACACTTCCCGCACTCCCGCGCGATCCTCGTCGCGCACGAGCCGATCGACGAGGATCAGATCGATGAGGTCACGGTAGCGATCGTTTGACCTCTCATTGTCGGCGTGATCGGTGCAGGCGTGCAGCTTCTGGGCGATGAGGTAGGCGATCGTGACGAGCGGCAACTCGCCGGGTGACGGTAGACCCAGGTGCTCGGGATCGACGAACGTGTTTCCCGTCCAGTGGACTTGGTGGCCTGCGATCCCTTCGGCCGGTGAGGCCTCGAACTGCACAGTGCTCCAGGGGTCGCCCTGGTAGACAACCTTGATATCGCCACGGAGAGCCGCGGTATCGCGTACCCGCTCGAACCTGATCAGCCTGAAGGTGAATCCCTCCCAGCCGTGAGCTAGCGCTGCCCGCAGCCGCGGGCCGATGTCCTCGCCGGTGAGCCGTGCGCTGGCGTCGAGGTCCTTCGTTGCGCGCGCCCGAAGACCAAGCAACAGCTCGACCGCCACACCACCCTTGATCAGGAACAGAGGCTCGTCATGCTCGTCGCTTGCATGACGCATGAGCGTGGCAGTGAGCGCGACGTAACCGAGCTGTCTGCGTGCACGCTGTTGAAGCTCTGTGTCGGCGATGACGTTGCGCAGGCGCTGCTCCAGCGCACGGCGGTTCTTCGGCGGTATGTCATAGCGTCTAGCGCTCACGGGTGACGCTCAGCGAGGGTGTCCCGCGCACGAGCTGCGCCGTCAGCGGTGATGAGGCTCTGCTGCTCGGCGGTTTGGATGGCCTGCTCGATCAGCTCGCCGCGCACGTGGGTCTCGATCCCGTCAACGATCGCCCTCAGCGGTGTCACGATCGGCAGCCCCCGCAGTCGCCCGGTCTCCTCGCTCGCCAGGTTACGAGGATGCAGCCGATACAACGCCGGCACCGGTCGGTGAGTGCGATAGCTGCGCGGAACCGTCACGTCGATGCCTGCGGGGTTCACGTTGCACAGCTCGTACAGGTCGAGCGCAGTCTCGTGCGAGAGCACCCCGGCGCCCATCGGCCAAAGCACCGAGCGCATGTACTCCTCAAGATCGTCCGGCGGGATCGCCTTCAGCCGGTAGACGCCATAGGCCACACGCTCAGCCACGCCGCGTCGCTCATAGTCGACCAGGCGCTTAGGGTCGAAGCCCGCGTCGCGTACGTCCTCGGTTCGCAGATACCCGTGCTGGTCCTGCGCGAGATCGAGCAGTTCGGTGTACACACGCCCTGGCATGGGTTGTACAGGATACCGCAAAAAGCGGTATCTCATGCACAGCCATAGGGCGCTGCTCTAGTCGCGACGGTGACCAACAACCCTCAACCAACTGCCCGGATTCGCGCCAAACTCGCGCCAGCCCAAGCGCGGATCAGGCGGTTTCCAGCGGTTCTATGGCGCATCTCATGCGGAGCACCTGTCTCGCAGGATCCCGCTCAACCATGCGGAGAACGGCTTAGCAGAGCCAAGAAATATCAGCCCGCTGCGAGGCGCGAGTTTAGGCCCAGTGGGATTTCAAGACCGGTGCATTCAACCGCTCTGCCACCCTTCCGCGATCCATCAAGGCTATCGGTCTGCCCGGGGCCGCTCCAGATCGCGTGCAGCGTAGAGTGCGGGGGGTGTCCGGCGAGTGGTAGATATGCGCGCTGTCCGACTGGTTCGAGCGGGCGGTCGACGGCGCCCTGAGGCGACGGTCAACCGGGCGTGACCGGGGTGACGCGCGGCGGAACGCTGCAGCGGGACGACGGGCCCACGATTGCCTACGATGTCGCGGGGCACGGTCCTCTGGTCGTGTTCGTGCATGGCCTTACTTCCTTCCGGCAGGCTTGGGATCCGGTCACCACGCTGCTTGCCGAGGAGTTCACGTGCGTGCGGTTGGATCTACGTGGTCACGGGGCTTCCTCCCGCGCCTCGGAGTACTCGATGGTTTCGCTGGTCGGTGACGTGCGGGCCCTCGTCGAGGAGGTGGCGCTTGGGGAGCCCGCGATCGTCGGTCATTCCCTGGGTGCGAGCATCGCCGCCGTATACGCCGCGGCGCATGGTGCGCGTGCCGTCGTGTGCGTCGATGAGTCGCTGCGGTTCGGCAAGTTCGCCGGGCTCGTGCAGGCCCATGCCGAGGATTTGTGTAGCCAGCGCACGATGGAGGCCGTGCTGTCGATTGACCGCGCTCTGGGGCTCGAGCCCTACACGGGGGTCGAGGATATCGAGCGCAGGGTGCTTGCGTTTCCGCGCGAGGTCGTCCTCGGAATCTGGGACGCGCTGCTGAGCACCCCTCCAGAGCAGCTGACCGCGATCGCCGAGGCGATCCTGCCCGTATCACGGCACCACTTCTATCGCTGCACGGCTCGTCGCCACCGCCGGACTACGCGGCCTGGCTTACGGGCCTCGCGCGCGGCGCGCGCGTCGAGACCTGGGACGGAACCGGCCACATGCTTCACCTCGTCAACCCGGACCAGTTTGTGGCACGCGTACGGCCGCTACTCGCGGACACAGGAGACGATCATCGAGTCATAGGCCCGTAGCGCGCGACTGGCTGATTCGCTGGCGAAACCTCTATTCGCGTCAAGGTGTCAGGCGCTCTGTTGTGAAGGTCAACCGGGCCGCAGTGCAGCTGCGTACGCGCGGGTGAGCTCTCTCTCGCCGGCTGCGTTGGTGTCGAGGGCTCGCTCGAGTGCTACGCCTGTGTTGATTGCCATGCCGAGCTTTGCTGCGGTCTCGGCGTTTTGGGGGGAGAGTCCGGGGTCTCGCTCTAGCAGAGTCTCGATGATGCTCGCGCGCAGCTCCACGTTGCGGGCTGTGAGTTGCTCGGCCAGCTCGGGATGGCGTGCGGCGTGGATCGTGAACTCGAGCATGGCCAGTGTCCAGCCGGGGTCTTCGTCTAGGAGGGTGCGATAGCGGCGCGCGGCGGACTCAGGGTCGCGTGATTGGGCGAGCACGGTGCGCCGCACGGCGACTTCCTCATCGAGTACGGCCAGGAATAGGCCCTCCTTGCCGTCGAAGTTCGCATACAGGGCGCCTCGGGTGTAGCCGGCGCTGGCAGCCAGGCTCTCGGCGGAGGCGCGGTGAAAGCCGTGCTCGCGAAATGCTGATTTCGCCGCCTCGATCAGGCGGCGGCGGGTGTGGGCTTGAGACTCTCGACGGGTCGGGTGACTTGACATACGTATTGTATCTGAATATGCTGGCATACATAGTGTATCTGGATCTTAGGGATTGGAGTCAGATGAAGCCGAGCGAGACAATCAAGGTCATCCGCCGTGGGCGAGCAGAGGCAGCGGCGGGCGCTCGCACTCGCGCGGAGATCGACCGCCACCAGCAAGAGCAGCTCGATGCGCTCCTGGCGCTCGCGAAAGGGCGGTGCCCATTTCACGAGCAGCGACTCCCACGGGGGCGAGTCTCTTCGGCCGACGCGCTGAAAGATCTGCCGGTGATGTACAAGCAGGATCTCGCGGAGTCCTTCGATCTCCTCACGACCGACCGCCGGCTGACGACGTCGGCAATCGCACGCCACTTGCAGGGCGTGAGCGGGCCCGATCCGTTGCTGCTCGACGAGTACCGAGTGCTTGCATCGGGCGGTACGTCGGGGATCGCGACGTACGTCCCCTTCGACCGCGTCTCATGGCAGCGGGTGCTCGCGGCCTACGTCTGGATCGCCTCCACCTACGGGTTCGGGCCGCGGCTGCTGCCGCGTAGGCGAATAGCGCAGATCACCGCGGGCGGTGCCGTGCACATGACCAACCGGATGGCTACCTCCGGCCGCTCGCCCGCCTATGCAGTGCTGCGGCTGGACGTGATCACACCCGTCTCAGAGCTCGCACCCGCTCTGGAGAGCTTCCGTCCAGATTTCCTCTCTGGCTATCCGAGCGTTATCGCTGCCCTCGCTGAGGAGCAGCGGGCCGGGCGTCTGGATATCTCCCCGCAATGGGTCTCCTGCACCTCCGAGCAGTTCGTTCCAAGCGCCCGCGCCTCGATCCGCGACGCATGGGGCATCGAGCCCTTCGATACCTACGCCACGACCGAGACCGGCGGGGCTCTCGCGTTTGAGTGCCCCGCCCACGAAGGCCTGCACATTCGCGAAACGACCTGCATCGCGGAAGCAGTCGACTACAACGGGGAACCGGTCGCCGACGGGGAGCCCGCCAACGGCCTACTCGTCACGAGCTGGCTGAACCGGACGCTGCCGCTGATCCGCTACCGCCTCGAGGACGAGATGACTCTCACGAGCGAGCCATGCCGCTGCGGGCTGGAGAGCAAGCGCATCGTCAAGCTCAGCGGACGTGCAGAGGACACGATTCGTCTCGCCGGCGCCGACGGCAGAGCGATTCTCGTTCATCCGAACAACTTCGAGGAGACGATCGAGGAGCGCCCGGAGATCGCCCGCTACCAAGTGCTACAACGAGCCGACTCCATCACCGTCTCAGCCGTCGCGCGAGACCCTCACTCGACAGAGTGGACCACACAGCTCGCCTCTGAAATCCGAACACGACTGCGCACACTTGGAGCCGAGCCACCACCAATCCACGTCAACCTCGTCAGCGACCTAGAACGACCGGCCACGAACGGCGCGAAGCTCAAGATCATCCGCTCCGACCTGAGCACCTAGATCCGGCCAACAACGCTCCGTCGCCTCCGGGCGCCTGGCGCGGCGTGCCGAGGGGCGCAGCCGCTTCAGCTTCCCTAGTGCCGATGACGGCAACGACGAGAGCCTAGCGCCCGTCAGGCCGCCATCCGATGCCCCGGCTGAAACCCTCAACCAACCCCGCCCGACTCGCGCCAAATCCGCGCCAGTCCGAGCGCGGATCATGCGGTTTCAGGCGGTTAACAGCGGTTTCGCGGCGTCCCACACCCGCAGCCGCCAACCCGCCGAATCCCGCGCAACGGTGCGGAAAACGGCTCAGGAAAGCCAAGAATCCGGGCGCTGGCAAAAGGCGCGACTTTTCGGCCGGTGGGATTTCAAGACCAGTGCATTCAACCGCTCTGCCACCCTTCCCAGTGCGACTGAGGAAAGGCTAGTCGATCCCGCAGCCATCGCGGCCGAGTGGCTCAGGCGCTCGATTTCATCCCGATCAGTCAAGTCGGTTGTTGTGGTGTAACGGCAGCTCGTCGGTGAGGGGCTCGCTGCTCAGGCGGCGTTGAGCTTGGCCACCTCCTGCTGGTTTTCGTTGTTGTGGGTGGGGGTGTCCTCGTCGTTCGCTGCGTCGAGTTGGTTCATGCTCTCGGCGGAGAGGTAGCGTCGGCAGACGAGCCACTCGTCGTTCTGCTCGATCAACAGCGCGCCGGCGAGACGGATCACGGACTGGTCGTTGGGGAAGATCCCGACGACGTCAGAGCGTCTGCCGATCTCGCGGTTGACTCGCTCCAAGGGGTTCGTGGAGCGCAGCTTTGGCCAGTGAGCGGCGGGGAACGCGTAGAACGCCAGGAGGTCTTCCTCGGCGTCTTCGAGGAGCCGGCAGACCTTCGGGACCGTCGGGTCGAGTCGTTCGATGACCTGCCCGAGACGTTCGCGTGCTTGCTCGCCGTCCTCGGCCTGGAAGAGCTCCCGCAAAGCGGCGGAGACGAGTCCTCTCTGCGAGGGCCGGCAGTGCTGGTGCATGTTGCGCACGAAGTGAACGGTGCAGCGCTGCCAGGGGCAGGCGAGGACCCGCTCGATCGCGTGCTTGAGACCTTCGTGCTGGTCAGAGACCGCGAGCCGGACGCCCTGCAGGCCACGCGCTCTGAGGGAGCGCAGGAACTCGACCCAGAACGCCTCGGACTCGACCTCGCCGATGTCCAGGCCGATCACCTCGCGCACTCCGGAGTCGTGGACCGCATAGGCGATCACGAGCGCCTTCGAGCGGACGTGCCCGCCGGAGCGGACCTTCACGTGCTTCGCGTCCAGCCACAGATAGGGGTAGGCGCCTTCAAGCGGGCGCTCCCGGAACACGGTGACCTGCTCGTCGAGGGTCCTGCAGAGCGCGGAGACGCGGTCCTTGCTCATCCCGGCGATCCCCAGCTGCTCGACGAGGCGGTCGACCTTGCGGGTCGAGACACCGTTGACATACGCCTCCAGCACGACCGCGACGATCGCCTGCTCAGAACGCCGGCGCGGCTCGAGGAAACTCGGGAAATACGCCGGGCCTTGGCGCTTCTTCGGGATCAACAGCTCGATCTCCCCGACCCGCGTCTCCCACCCCCTCGGCCGGTAGCCGTTGCGGTGCGTCAACCGCTCGCTCGAGACCTGCCCCAGCTCAGCGCCGACCTCAGCGGAGACCTCAGCCTCCATCAGCTCACGAGCGACCAGCGCGACAGCGTCCCGCACGAAATCACCGTGCTCACCCGCCATAACCTTGGCAACGACATCAGCAGTAGTCATCCTCTGCACTTCGGCCATCGTGGTGTCTCCTTCTCATCGATTCCTGGAAGAACCGACGAGTCTGGACGCCGCGGTGGCCGGAACCATCTCCAGCTCAACCGCCGCCCGCTACACCACTTCTACCGACACGACCTCCCGATCGCCGAGCAGAGCGGCCTGATCGTCCCGATCGGCCGCTGGGTGCTGCAGGAAGCATGCAGGCAGGTTGCGAGCTGGCATGAGGACGGCCACTGGATCGGCATGGCGGTGAACGTCTCGGCGCGTCAGCTGGACGAAGATGGCTTGATCGCAGACGTGCGCGCAGCGCTGGAGTGCAGCGGCCTGCACCCACACTGCTTGACGCTCGAGATCACCGAGACAGCGCTGATGCGCGACCCGGTGGCGGCGGTCGAGCGCTTGAACGCGCTCAAGCGCCTCGGCGTCCGCATTGCGATCGACGATTTCGGCACCGGCTACAGCTCGCTCTCCTATCTACGCCAGTTCCCGGCGGACGCCCTGAAGATCGACCGGTGCTTCATCGATGGCATCTCCACGTCCAAGACCTCCGCGGCGCTCATCCACACGCTCGTGCAGCTGGGCAAGACGCTCGGCATCGAGACGCTTGCCGAGGGCATCGAGGATCGCGATCAGCTGGAGGCGCTGCGGCGCGAAGACTGCGATCAGGGCCAGGGATTCCTGTTCTCCCGCCCGCTGGAGGTGGCGGCGGTGGAGCGATTCCTGACGGGCACCGCATCCAGTGCGCCGCAACTGACCGTCGGCCAGGTCTAGCTCACCTGGGGCAGCACGCCTTCGCGCCCGTGGCTCGGGGTTTGCGCCCGGGCCGGGCCTGACCTCCAGCTCGCGCAGCCCGATCGTCTCGCCGTGGTCATGTGGTCGCGCAGCCACAGGTGAGTGTCGAGACCGGCAGCTGATCGGCGCGACGCTGCTCCCGGCGTGGCCGCCAAGCTCTAGACTGGCAGGCCGATCAATGTGGATCCCAGGGAGAGGTGGCCGAGTGGCTGAAGGCACTCGCCTGCTAAGCGAGTATGGGGGTTAAACTCCATCGCGGGTTCGAATCCCGCCCTCTCCGTTTTTGGCCTGTATGAGGTCGTTGCCGGGGTCACGTGCGGATCGCTGCTAGGGCCGCGTTGCACTCTGCGACTTCGCGTGTGATGCCCTCGGCGCCGAGCCGCTGCGCGGTGTCCCTGGCCTGCCCGAGCATGGACTGTGCGCGATCGAGATCCTCGGGGCGACGGCGGGCGATCAGCGCGCGGGCCCAGCTTGCGCGGGTGCGGGCGAGGAACAGTGGCGCGCCGAGGCGTTCCTCGATCTCCGCGGCGGCGGCGAAGTGTCCTGCGGCCTGCTCGTAGCGCTCGAGGGTCGTGGCGAGGGCGCCGAGGGCCCAGTCGATTGAGCCATAGACGCCGGCGCCGGAGATGGCCAGCTGGCCGGAAAATGGCGTTAGGAGCTCGTGGAGCTCGCCGGCGCGCTCTGTGAGGCACAGTCGGCGGCAGGTGTCGGCCCAAGCGACGATCGACTGGGGCCAGATGATGTCCCACGGCAGGCTTTGGAAATCCTCGGCGAGCGCCAGCTCGCGCGCCTCGTCCTCCCGGCCGCTCTCGATCAGGGCGAGCGCCGCAGCACTGCGGAACCAGGCGAGCCCGGCCGACTCCTGGGCCAGGGCCAGTTCGATCTGCTCGACGAGCTCTCCGTAGCTGCCTTGGAGGTAGCGCACGTTGGCGATCTCGATGCCGTACATCAGCTGGGCGTCGGGCTCGCCGGATGCTGTGCCGGCCTCAAACGCCTGGATCGCCAGTTGCTCGGCTTTCTGGAGATCGCCGTCTGTGAGCGCTGCGTTGACCTCGATGTGCATGCGCGTCCAGGCAAGGGCTGGATCGGGTATGCGGGCAGCCATTGCCCGCATGGTCTCCAGGCCCGCTCTGACCCTTCCGCGATCCCCTGCTTCAACGCCGATGTTCCACTGCCTCTGGGCCGCCAGGGAGCGCAATCGTGGGTCGTCGAGTTGCTGTGCCAGCTCGACGAGCTCGTCGGTCAGCGGTTGGCGCTCGCGCAACGTGTCAGGCACCCAGATCGCCCAACTGGCGTGGGTGAGCGTGTCCACGAGCGTGGCCGGATCGCCGGCGGCGCGAGCTATCGCGATCGCTTCGCCGGCCAGCGTCCTGCAGCGCGCCGGCTCGCCGGCGAAGTGAAGCTCGTCGGCGAGCAGCGCGAGCACCCGCGCCCGCCGCTGGTCGTCGTCCGCGAGCACCTCGGCGGCGGCCTCGAGCGCGTGGACGCGCCCGGAGTCGACCGAGCCGGCTTGGCTAAACCATCCCCGGGTGTTGGTGAGCACCGCTCGGCTGAGGCGGTCTGCGTCCTCGAGTGTTTGGGCCTGGTGCGCGGCGTCGAGCAGCGTCTGGCGAAACTCGGGGTCCCCTGTCTGCCGCTGGGCTTCCCCGAGGCCGATCACCAGGTCGCAGTGCTCTGTGCGATCGCCCCCGGGAGCCTGGTCGTGGAGCTGGAGCGCCTGGCGATACCAGCGCGCCGCCTCGGCGGGAGCGAGCTGCGCCAGCGCGCGCTCGGCCGCCCGGCGGGCGTAGTGCAGCGCCTTTGCGTTATCGGCGCTCACGACCGCCGCGGCCCAGTGGGCGGCGAGCTCACCCAGCCGCTCATCGGGCTCATCCCCGCACTGCTCCTCCAACGCCACCGCGACCCGCTTGTGAAGCCGGGCGCGGCGAGCACGCCCGAGATCCTCATACAGCGTGTGCTCCACCAGCGCATGGGTGAAGGTGAAGCGTCCAGCTCGCTGTGGGCTCTCCGTCAGCAGCGACGCCGCGACGCCCTGCTCGAGCAGATCGAGCAGCCGATCCTCGGACAGCTCGACCACCTCGCTCAGCAGATCGAGGTCGAAGTCGCGGCCGATGACGGCGGCGGCGCTGAGCGCCGTGCGGGCGTCTGGGCCCAAGCGCTCCACGCGTCGCCCGATGACCTCCCGTACGCTCTGCGGAAGGCCCAGCTCGGCCATGTTTCCCACCAGCCGCCAGCGCTCGCCCTGCTCTTGAACGATCGCTCCGGACTCCGTGAGGTGACGCAGCACCTCACCCGCGAAGAACGGGTTGCCGGCCGTCTCGCGCGTGATCTGCTCGGCCAGGGCACGTCCGTCCCGGTCGAGCTCGTGACCCGCGGAAGCCTCCATCAACGCCAGCACGTCCCCGGAGTCCAAGCCGGTGAGCTTGACTCGCTCCACTCCCTGCTCGCGGTGAAGATCGGCCAGCAGCGCCGTCAGCGAATGCTCGCGCGAGAGATCGGAGTCGCGGTAGGTGCCAACGAGCAACGCTGGAATCGAGGGGCCGGCCGTCATGACATGACGCAGCAGCGACAACGTCGGCGAATCGGCCCAGTGCAGGTCGTCGAGGAGCAGTAGCAGCGGCTGGAGCTCAGCTGCCCCCTCCAGCAGGCCCGCGACGGCCGCATACAGCAGATATCGCTCTGTCTCAGGATCGCTCTCGCTCGCGGCGGGCAGCTCGCCAACGCGATCGCGCAGGGCCGGCACGAGGCGGGCGAGGTCGCCTCCGAAGCGCTCGACGTGCTCGTCCAGGACCGGCTGGGGCAGCTCATCGACGAGATGGCCAAGCGCCTGCACCCACGGCTGGTAGGGCACGCCCAGGTCCTCGTCGCAGCGCCCGTACAGCACCGTGGCGCCCTCCCCGTGCGCTTCCAGCGCCAGATGGGTGGAGAGTCGCGTCTTACCCACGCCGGCCTCGCCGCCGATCAGCGCCAGACGCAGCGAGCCTTCCCGCGCCTGCCCCCATAGCTCGGCGAGCCGCTGGCGCTCTGAGACACGTCCCACATAGCCTGTCGCCGGTAGCTGTCGCAGCCGCTCCGGCAGGGAAATGCCTCCTACAGGTGCCGGCTCCCAGAGGAGCTCAAGCGCCTGCACGGGCTCAGAGATGCCCTTCAGCTGCAGGCCACCGAGCGACTCGAAGCTGTGGCGGTCGCGTGCGCCGCCGATGCGATGCACGAGGTCGTTGACCACGATCTGCCCGGCTTCAGCATGGGCGCACAGCCGCGCCGACTCGACCACCGGCTCGCCAAAATAGTCGCCGTCCTCGGCCGTCGCGTCGCCGAGGCTCACCCCGATCCGCACACCGAGCCGCTCCTCGGCGCGGCGGTTTCGCGCGTGGAGTGCCTGCTGCATCTCCACGGCGCACGCCAACGACTGGGCGGCGCTGTCAAACACCACCATCAGCCCATCGCCCAGGTTCTTCACCTCCCGCCCGGCCGTGCGCTCGAGCGCGCCACGCAGCAGCTCAAAGTGCTCTGTGCGCAACTCCTCCGCTGCCGCAGGGCCAAGCCGGTCTGCGATCGCGGACGAATCCACCAGGTCGGTCATAAGGACCACGACCATCTGTGTCGCAGCGCCGCTCATCCGCCCATGATCCACCCTTCAATGGGCACGTGCCGCTACGTCCGAGTCCTGCTCTCGGGCGCCCATACGACTAGTCGTCGTTTCATGGAAGGTCGAGCCCTCTCTGTCCCTGTAGGCCCCTCAGCGAGCGAGCGCCGAACGCAGCACGCCACCCATCTCGGCGATGGCCTCGCGCGGGCCGGGTCCGCAGATGAGGACGTGCGTGAAGCCGTGGATGTAGCCGGGATGACGGCGCAGGACGGTGTGCACCCCGGCTTGGCGGAGCTTGTGTGCATAGGCCTCGCCCTCGTCGCGCAGCGGGTCGAAGCCGGCGGTGACGACGAGCGCCGGCGGTAGGCCGGCGAGGTCGCTGGCGGCCAGCGGCGAGGCGCGTGGGTCGTGCCGGTCGCCGTCGGCTCCCATCAGCTGCTCCTCGTACCAGTCCATGTTGTCCTTGGTGAGCTCGAAGCCCTCGGCGAACGTCAAGCGTGACTGGGATATGTGCAGGAGGTCGGTGACGGGATAGATCAGCAGCTGAAAGGCGGGCACGGGGGTGCCTTCGGCGACTGCGCGCTGAGCGGTGATGGCGGCGAGGTGGCCCCCTGCGCTGTCGCCGGCCACGGCGATCCGGGCGGGGTCGGCGCCCAGCTCGCCGGCACGCTTGACGGCATCTTGAAAGGCGGCGATGGCGTCGTCGACGGGCGCTGGGAACGGATGCTCGGGCGCCAGGCGGTAGTCGACGCTGAGCACGCGCGCCCCGGAGGCGTTTGCCAGCAGCCGGCAGGACTGGTCGGTGCTGTCGAGGTCGCCGGCCACCCAGCCGCCGCCGTGGTAGAAGACGACCAGCGGTGCTGACGTGGCGCCTGCGGCCTCCGCGGGTACGTACAGGCGGGCTTTGAGCGGCCCGTCGGCTCCGGCGATGGTGGTGTCGCGAACCTCGGCGATGGCGACAGGCTCTCCGCAGACGATGCGCACGGCGCGACGGAGCTCCTGGCGTGCCTCGGCGGCGGTGCGGCCGGCCAGCGGCGCTCGTGCGTTGCGCTCGGCGAGCTTGAGCAGGAACTGGGTGTCGAGATCGAGCTCCAGCCCGTCGCGGCGGACGGGCTGGCCGGCGAGCCGGCGCTTGACCTTGGCCGGCAGCGCGCCGAGCGCCCGCGCGGCGCTTATCTCCAGCCGGTCGGCGAGCGTGAGCGGTTGTTGGGTCTCAAGTGCCACTGAGCAAGATGTTGTACACGCTAACGCTGTGATCGCGCGTGCTCATCCGCTGCGGCGCTGCTGCGCACCAGCGTGTCGATGAACGCGAGCTTGGCTTCGATGGCGGGGCTGAGGATGAACGGGTAGATGTCCAGTGCGCCCATGCTGCGGCTGATCGCGTTGAGCGCATAGGTCAACGGTATCCACGCCTGCAGCATCGTGCGCACGTCGGTTGGAGACGCGGCGGGCCTGGAGTGCAGCGGCGCGGAGTCGGTGCTGGGCACGGATGGGCCGTCGATGCGCACGCCGTAGGCGGCAGCGGTCTGCAGCGTGTCGCGGACGTGCAGGTAGTGGGCGAAGGTCTCAGCCCAGTCCTCCCATGGGTGCATGGTGGCGTAGGCGCTGACGAAGCTCTGCTCCCATCCGGCGGGGGCGCCGCTGTCGTAGTAGCGATCCATCGCCTCCTGGTAGCTCTGGCGCTCGTCGCCGAACAGCTCACGGCAGCGTGTCTGCGCGGGCGTGTCGGCTGTGATCAGGATCGGCTGGTAGTAGTGGGCGATCTCGTGGCGAAGATGTCCGAGGACCGTGCGATAGGGCTCACCCAGGCGCACGCGCATGCGCTCCCGGTGGGCGGGGTCGGTCTCGTCGAGGTCGAGCGTGATCACGCCGTCGGCGTGGCCGGTGGTGACGACCGTGCGCTCGCTGGAGAGCAGGTCGAAGGCGAGGCCGCCGGGCTGCTGCGTCCAGCTCACGATCGGCAGGCCGAGGTCGGCGAGCTCGAACAGCAGGCGCCGCTTGGCGGCCTCCGCCTCGGCGAACCCGCCCAGCCCGTCCCCGTCGGCGTCGTTTGGGCGTGTGCGCGTCAGCGCGCAGCTGCAGCACAGCTCGCCGGCGCCGGCGACGAGCCAGTTGCAGGCAGCCAGTTGTGCGTTGGCGCACCGGTGGGAGCGATTGGGGCTGTCTGGATCTGGCCTGTCTGCCTGTGGATCCGGGCTGTCTGTCGGCAGTGCGCGCATGGTGCGCAGTGCCGGGTCATATCCGAGCTGGCTGGTGCAGTGCAGGCACTGGCTGCTCTCGAACGTGACCAGGCGCTCGCAGACTGGACAGACGAACGTGAGCATTGAAGTTCCTTGCCTGGTTGGGACCGGCTGTGGGTACGCACCATCCTGGCACGCGCACCTCATGTTGGCGCGCTACCCGTCACGCACGGCTTGAAACGGCTTGAAGCGCTCGTGTCACGCAACAGTCCCCCGCCGACCAAGGGCCGGTGGGGGACTGTGGAGGCGCGATCAGGAGTCGGGCGAGGAGGTCAGCGACCGACTACTTCCTCGGGCACGGCGCCTTGTAGGTCGCGGGGACGGTCTCTGGTTTGGACATTTCGCCGTTTTCGGCGAAGATCACTTCGGTCTTGATCGGGAAGCCGCCCTTGGGGCACTTCTTGGGCATGCGGCCGTAGTAGATGGTTTTGCCTTTGGACTTGTACGCGGATCCGGCCTTGACGTTGATGTACTTGACCGATGCGTATGGCGCCCCGGGGACGCTGGCGATCAGCGGTACTTCGGTGATCAGCCGCGGACCGTAGCCGCCGCCACCGCCGAGGCTGATGTAGTGGCCGTTGGAGAGGATTTCCAGCGACACGGGCGTGTGACCGTCGGTGAAGAACTCCAGGCCACCGCCGGGGGCGTAGAACGATGAGATTTCCGCGGCCTCTTCGACACGTTCGCCTCCGAACGTCACGAAGCCGAGGGCTTTGCCGATCGGTCCGGCAGCCGAGCCCTTGGGGCACTTGATCGGGCCGAACTGTTCGAGCGTGGGCTTGGAGCACGTGGGGAAGCCGCTGGTGTGCAGCTTGGCGCCGGTCGGCAGGAAGAAGTTGATGCCGATGATCGGCGGCGGCGATCCCTGGTATTCGGTGCCGGCGATCGTGTATTCGGCTTGGACGGCGGCACCGGCGCCAAGGATGTTCCCTGTGTGCGGGAAGCCCTTGATCGGCACTGCCTGTGCTTTGAACGTGACCGTCGGCAGCGCCGAGGCGACGCCCGGCAGGGCCAGCACGGCAAGGCCCAGGACGGCAAGACAGGTGGATGCTCTGCGCATCATGTTGTTCCCTCCTCATTGAATGGACTGGTGCGTCTGGATCCGGGTAGCTCCGGATCGACTGTCGTCGCGGCCGGCCCCATGTCAACTAGAACACCCTCGCCGGGGGCGAGTTGCGCCTATGAGACGAGCTTGTACCCGTTGGGCGGCGGTAGCATGCACGGACATAGCCGTGCGGCTGGAAAGGTGGAGCGATGGGACTGACAGACAGGTTGAAGGACTTGCGGTCCAAGGCGGAGGATGCGGTCGTCGAGCGCAGCGACCAGATTCACAGCGCGGTTGGAAAGGCGGCGGCTGTGGCGGACGAGCGGACGGGCGGCAAGTACAGCGAGCGGATCCAGCAGGCGGGCGCGAAGGCGGACAGCCTGGTGGACTCGCTCAAGGAGCCCGATGGGCAGGCTCCGGGCGACGGCCAGGAGCAGCCGCCGAGCCAGTAGCCGGGCGGCGTGTCGCGCGCGATTACGCCAGCTTCCTCCTTCCCGTCGACCTCCAGCAGTCCAGCCGACTTCCCGCCCGCGCTCGGGAGCAGCCGACCTGGGCGCGGTTGCGCCGCGCCCGGCTCACCGGTAGCGTAAGCAATGTTGTTCAGTCGATGGGTCGGGAATTGCGCGAAGACACGCGCACTAGGAAAGGAGCCACATGGCGCGCATGCTGCTTGGCGACACTGAGATCGAGGTGTCTGAGGACGTGGAGGAGACACTCAATCGGATCGTCAATGCCAGAGACGGCTTGCGCCGCGGCAGCGGTGCCATCGTGGCACCTCCCGGGTGGGTGATCCTGACGGCGGCTGACATGAGTGAGATCTACGTGCAGGTCGCGCGCATTGGATACGTGCGCGAGGAGTAGACGTGGCGGGTTGGTACGGGCCTGGTTGATACTGGCCTGCGGCTGGCGTGTCGGCTAGGGCGTCTCTGCTGCGACGGCGAACACGATGTGCCGGCGGGCGAGGCTGAGGTACTCGTGCAGCTCCACCGGCCCTCCCTCCAGCGGCGTGACGGTTGCGTCGGTGAGCGTGATGAAGTCGCGCTCTGACGCGTTCAACACGTCGGATACACGGCTGCGGTAGCCGTCGCGCGCGAGCGTGAGCACGCCTTCGATGCGGTTGCGCTCGGTCTCGATCCTGATCCGCTCGCGGCGGTGTTCGATCCCGGTTGGGTCGCCGTCGGGCGATGCTTGGCTGGCGCTCATGCGCTCATTATCGACGCTTGGCGCCTGCGACGCGAGGCGGCGGCCTGCGAGGCGGCGGCTGCAGGGCTTGCGCTCCTGTGGGCGTCAACGGCTGACGAGGTAGCTGCGCGTGATAGTGGTGCGCAGTCCTGTGGCGCCGGCGGCGATGATTGTGACGTGTGCCGTCATCGTCCTGTGCTCGCCGAGCTGGCTGCGCAGGCGGCGCAGTGCGCCGGCTCCGACGGGCAGCCGCACGTGATCGGTTGCCTGTGCGGGGAGTCCGCGCGCGGCTGCGATCAGGTGCACGGCGCGGCGACCGTGCCCGAGCGCGGCCAGCGTGGCGGTGGCGAGGATCTTGCAGCCGCGCTGGCAGCTGACGGCCAGGGCCAGCCCGCGCCGGGCGAGGATCCCGGCGGGCCGCGGCAGGCTGACATGCAGAACGGGGGCGACGTTCAGTGGTGGCGGCCAGGCGCCCGGCGCCAGGCAGCCGCTGCCGGCGGCTGCGAGGAGGTTGAAGCGCTCTACACGGTTGTTGTTGGTGTCGGCGACATACACGTCGCCGTTGCAGTCCACGGCGATGGCTGACGGCTGTGAGAATTCGCCGACGCCGTCGCCCCGCACTCCCCACTTGGTGATGAAGCCTCCGCTGGGGCTGAATACCTGCACACGGTTGTTTTCGCTGTCGAGCACGTACACGTTCCCGGCGGCGTCCACTGCCACGCCGACGGGTGAGCGGAAGTGCCCGTCGGCGGTGCCTTTGGCGCCCCATTCGTCGAGCACGTTCCCTGTGGCGGACAGCTCGACGATGCGCTGGTTGCCGGTGTCGGCGACGTACACGTTTCCGCTGGGGGCGACTGCGAGTGCGTCCGGGTGGTTGAACTCGCCGGCTGCGCCGCCGGCGGACCCGTCGCCTTGGCCGGCTCCCCACTTTGCCAGCAGCGATCCCTGCGGGCTGTACATGAGCACGCGGTTGTGGTTGGTGTCGGCCACGTAGGTGTTGCCTGAGGCGGAGGACACGGCGACTGAGCCGGCGCCTGCCAGCTGTGCCCCGCCGAGCTCGGCGGGCCCGCCGATTTCACTGCGGTAGGTGCCTTCGCCCCACAGGCGCACCAGCCGCTGGTTGCCGACGTCTGCGACGTACACCGATCCAAGGGGGTCGATGCCGATGCCTCCGGGGTAGTAGAAGCTGTCGGAGTAGCCGCCTGCCAGCGTCCACTGCCCGACGTAGGCGTCGCTGCCGGCGGCGAAGCTCTCGATGCGGTTGCCGTCGGTGTCGGATACGAGTAGCTGTCCGGTGGGGTCGATTGCCAGGCCGTGTGGCGCGGTCATCAGCCCAGGCCCGCGGGCGGAGATACCGAGCGTGCGCAGGTAGTTGCCTTCCGGGTCGAACACCTGGATGCGATCGTTGGCGGTGTCGGCCACGTACGTGTCGCCGGCGGGGTCGCTTGCGAGTGCGCGCGGGAATGCGAGCTGCCCGGGCTTGGAGCCGAAGCTGCCCCACGTACCGGCGAACTGAAGCTGGGGTGTGAGCTTGACGACACGGTCGTTGCTGTCGTCGGCGACGTACACGTTGCCGGCGGCGTCCAGGGCGACGCCGTAGGGGAAGGCGAACTGGGCTGGTCCGTCCCCCTCCGAGCCGGCTTCGGCTTCAAAAGCCCCTTCAGTGTTGAATTTCTCGATGCGGTGATTGTCGTCGTCTGAGACGATCACCTCGCTTTCGTTGGCGGCCACCCCGCGCGGGTAGGAGAACTGGCCCGGCTGGCTTCCGTGCGTGCCCCACGCCAGCGGTTCCCCGCCGCCCAGGTTGAAACGCTGGATGCGGTTGTTGCCTGAGTCGGCCACGTACACGTATTCGCCGGCCACGGCGATGCCGCCGCCGGGGGGCTGGGTGTAGTTCTGGGAGGAGCCGAATTCGAACTCGCCGGGTTCGCTGCCGCGGTGCCCCCAGGAGGTGATGAAGCTGCCGCCGGCGGTGAACTTCTCGATGCGGTTGTGACTGGAGTCGACGACGTACACGTTGCCGGCGGCGTCGGTTGCCAGCCCGCCGATCGGCCCGAACTGGCCTGGGCCGGCGCCGTAGGAGCCCCACTGCGTCTCAAACGTGCCGGTGGCGCTGAACTCCTGCACCACGTAGCTGAGCTGGTCGGCGACATAGACGTTGCCCTGCGCGTCAACGGCCACGGCCTCTGGGAAGCGCAACACGCCTTCTGCGCGCTGACCGATGATGCCGGCGCTCGTGTACGGGCAGGGCGCGTTGCCCGCTCCTGGGCAGCTTTCAGCTGCGGCGACAGCGGCGCTGACACTCATCCAAGCCAGCCAGGACAGCCCGCCGGCGAGCACGGCAACTAACAGACGACCGCTCCTGGACAAGCGCTGCTTGCACCTCACGATCCTGGGATGAAAACATGTATCGGCCGTCGGATGAGCCGGTTGGTGGTGCGGGTCACCGAGCGTTAACAAGCTGCCTGGCGCCGCGGCCATGTACTACTACCGCTTTACTCTGCGTGCGCGGTGGTATCTACGCGTAGATACATAAGCGCACGCTGCGCGTAAAAGCAGTTACTGCATACGGCCGGCCGCAACCGCAACGGCACACCACGACCGCAACCACGACCACGACCTAGGTCAGGCGACGCTCTCAGGCGTTCGTGCCGCCAATCCCGCCCGGGCGACGGGTGCTGCGACGGTGCGCCCGGATCCGTTGCTGGGGCGGTTGCGCTCGTCGCGCACGATGTAGAGCGGTCGATGCTTGACCTCGTCGTAGATGCGCCCGACGTACTCGCCGATGACGCCGAGGGCGATCAGCTGGATGCCGCCGAGCAGCAGGATGGCGATCGTGATCGCCCCGAACCCGGGCAGGTAGGAGCCGGCGATTCGCAGCGCTACGACGACGGGGATGGCGATGAATGCGAGGCCGGCGGACATTACGCCGACGTAGGTGGCCAGCTGCAGCGGCAGATGCGAGAAGGATGCGATGGCGTCGAGCGAGAAGCGCAGCATCTTGCGCAGCGTGTACTTGGTCTCGCCGGCGTGGCGGGCGTCGCGTTGGTAGGTGACGGCGGTCTGAGTGAAGCCGACCCAGACGGTCATGCCGCGCAGGAAGCGCGAGCGCTCGGTCATGGTCAGCAGCGCGTCGAGGGCGCGGCGGTCGAGCAGCCGGAAGTCACCGGAGTTGGGCTCGAGGTCGACTTGAGCGAGTTTGTTGAAGAGCTTGTAGAACCAGGAGGCGGTGGCGAGCTTGAAGGCGGTCTCGCCTTCGCGCTGATCGCGTACGGCGTAGACGACGTCGGCGCCGTGGCTCCACTGGGTGAGCATGTCGCGGATCAGCTCGGGCGGATCCTGCAGGTCGGCGTCGATCATGGCGACGACGTCACCGACGGCGTGCTCGAGGCCGGCGGTTAGTGCAGCTTGGTGGCCGAAGTTGCGCGACAGGTGCACGACGCGCACCCGCGGATCGCCGGCGGCGAGGCGGTCGAGCAGCTCGGGCGTGCGGTCTGAGCTGCCGTCGTTGACGAGCACCAGCTCGAACTCGTAGTCGGCGACGGCTGCGGTTGCGCGGGCGACGAACTGCTCGACGAGCTCCTCCTCGTCGTAGACCGGAGCCACGACGCTGAGTAGGGTGGGGGTGCGAAGTGGTGTATCCGACATGTCGTTGCCTTCTGAGCGATGCTGGGAAGCGGCTGCCTCGCAGGCATCTTCGACGAGCGCCTTAAGTCGGCGCTCAATTTATCGTTCATTCTGCCTATGGCGCCTTACGAACACAACGAGCGACGAGAATCGCCCACCAGCGTAGCGCGGGCTTCACACCGCCTGAGCGCCCCGGTGGTCGTTCAGTTTGTGAAGTTTGGCATCGTCGGCGTGTCGAACACTGTGCTGACGCTTGTCGTGTACACGGTGCTGCTGAAGGTGTTCGGTGTGTGGTACCTGGCGGCGTCGGGCATCGGCTTTGTGGTGGGCGCAGTCAACGGCTTCCTGCTCAATCGCCGCTGGACGTTCCGTGACCACGTCGGCGACGCGCTCACTCCGGTTCGCTGGGGGGTGGTGCAGACGTGTGGCCTTGGCGTGGACGAGGGACTGCTGTACCTGTTCGTGCACGACGCGCATCTGGACAAGCTGCTGGCGCAGGTGTGCGCGACGGCGGTGGTCACCGTGAGCACGTTCTTCATAAATCGTGCATGGACCTTCCGTGTGCATGCGCCGCCGGTGGCGCCGGACGCGGCGCCTGCGAAATCGGCCTAGGGAGACCTAGCGAAACACGGCGAGCAGTGAGAGCCCTGCTGGGATGCGCCCGCCGCGGGCGATCAGTGCGGACTCCAATGTGAGCGGCCGCTCGAGCAGCCAGTTGAGCGGCGCGGGCGGCACCCACAGGTCGAGGCTGGACTCGGTTGTCTTGGTGTTGAAGCGATCGAGTACCCGCAGCAGGATTGCGACGGGCAGCAGCAGCGAGTTGAAGTAGGTGGTGCGCGCCTGGCTCCAGCCCGCCTGCTCGGCGACGCGCTGCAGCGAGCGGCGGGTGTAGCGGCGATGGTGGTGGTTGATCTCGTCGTGGCCGCTCCACAGCCACTGGTAGGCGGGGACGGTGACCAGCAGCGCGCCGCCGGGGGCTACCGCGCGACGCAGCTCGCGCAGCGCTGCGAGGTCGTCCTCCAGGTGCTCGATCACGTCGAGGCTGACGGCCAGGTCGAAGCTGTCGTCGGCAAACGGCATCTCCAGGACGGAGCCGGCGATGACCTCGCCGAGCTGGCGCTCGCGGGCGAGGGCGACGCTGGTCTCGGAGAGCTCGACCCCGGTGACGGTCCCCAGCTGCGCGAGCTCGACCATGAACCGGCCGCTGCCGCAGCCGGCGTCGAGGACCCGTGGGCTTGCGGGCAGCCCGAGCTGGGCGATGACGCCGTCCAGCACCGTTCGCCGGCCCCGATACCACCAATGACGGTCCTCCGCCTGGTGCGTTTGCCGCTCGTAGTCCCTGTCCATCCGTGAGCATCTTTTCCTAAAGGCACCGCTCCGCGCGGTGCGCTCGCTCCGGGCCGTTGCCTACGGTCATGCGCCGGGGCTGCGGATGGAGTAGGTGATCGTGCCGGCTTCGCCCTGCCAGGCGGCCACGGCGCGATCGCTGGCGGGGTCCATCGCGACCGTCGCATGGCTGACCGGCCCGGGCGACGCGAGGAGTTCCGGTTCGCCGAATCTACTGCGCCCGGGGCCTGTGTCGGTCCCGCGCGCTGTAAAGATCGCTTGGCGCTCCATGTCCGGCCGGCCCCCGGCGGTGGGCAGCGGCTCGGTCCACAACAGCAGCGCATCGTCGTCGGGCCCGGCAGCCAGGCCTGCGAAAAGCGCGTCGCCGCCGGGCGCGGCTACGGTGGCGACGCTCTGCACGCCGTCGAGGTCGACGGGCGCGGTGCGCACGACCCAGTGCCCGGCGGCTGCGCCGGCCCAGGCGAGCGTCACGCTCTCGGAGCTCAGACGCACGAGGCTGGGCGAGCCGGCGGGCGAGGACAGGCCATTGGGGTCTTGGAAGCTTTCTAGGAGCTCCGGCGCACCGAAATGCACGCCTGTACCGGAGCGGTCGATGTAGACGCTCGTCTGGCCCTTGCGCTGTTCTGACCAGGCGACGATCGCGCGGTTGTCGTCGCTGAGCACCGCCGCGATCTGTGGCTTTGAGCCGACGGCGGCGAGCCGCTGCAGCGGATGCTCGGCGCCCGTGTTGGTCGTCAGGCGGGCGTAGATCGCTCCTCGCTGCGCCCACACGGCAAGCGCTTCGCTGCGAAAGTCCATCGCGAGCGTCAGTGCCTGCACGGCGCCGTGACGGGAGCCGCTGGATGCGGAGACGTTGCGCAGGAAGCGGTGTGAGAAGAAGCGCTCGACGTGGATGTTCAATCCCCCGTGCGTGCCGGTTGCGCCATGCGCACCGTGCGCTGTGGGTGCGGCGGCGGCCGCTGTGGGTGCGGCAACGACGGCGACATCGCCGAGGTAGGCGGTGGCGAGCGCGATCGGCGCTGTGGCGCCTCCGGGGGCCTGCAGCGGCGAGAATGGTCCGGACGCCCTTCCCTGGATCAGCAGCCCGCTGCTGGCCTGTCCGTGCCTTGGTGCTTCGGTTGCGCTGCCGGCGATCACGATCTGGCCGTGTGGCCCGCCGGTGGCGGCGAGCGGCCCGCGCGGTGCGAGCACCTCCCCGCCGCTGGTGCGCGGGATGCGTGCAGCGCCGGGTTGATCAGCGGCGCCGATCGTCGCCACACGCGCGCCTTCGCCGCCGGGACATGCGGCGGAGGCGTTCCACACGACTGCGCCGGGGCCGGTGGCGCGATCGGGCTTGTTGCTCGGGAACAGCACCCGCGCGGCGCCGCTGGCCGGACAGCTGCCGAGTGTGGCGGGCGCCGACCACTGCGTGGCTGGCTGTTGCGCGGAGAAGACATCGGCGACGGGCGCCGCGTGCTGGGTGTGCGCGGGCGCCCGCACGAGCACGCTGACGGTGACGAGCAGTGCTGCTGGCAGGAGCGTGGAGGCGAGCCTCGACAAGCTGGTCGGCCGGTGTAGAGGTCCGCCTCCTGCGGTCAGGAGGCGAGCGCCGAGCGCAGGAAGCCGACGGTGCGCTCCCAGGAGCTCTGGGCGAGCTCGGGGTTGTAGGTCCCGAGGCGGTTGGTGTCGTTGAAGAACGCGTGTCCGGCGCCGTCGTAGTGGTGGAAGGTGACGTCGACGCCGGCATCGCGCAGCTCGGACTCGAGCTGGTTGGCGTCCTCGACGGGGACGAATTCGTCAGCGGTGCCGAAGTGCCCGAGCACGGGGCAGTCGATGTCGCTGAAGTCGGGCTTGCCGTGAGGCATGACGTAGTAGTAGGTGACGGCAGCGGCGATGTTGGGGCAGGTGGCGGCGGCCCACACTGCCAGCCCACCGCCGAGACAGAAGCCGACGGCGCCGACGCCGGGCCCTTCGAAGCCTGGCTGGGAGACGAGGAAGTCGGCGGCACCGCACATGTCCTTCTCGGCCTGGTCCATTGACATCGCCATCATCTTTTGTTCGGCCTCGCTCGGCTGGGTGGTCGTCTCGCCGCGGAACAGGTCGGGGGCGAGCGCGTAGAAGCCTTCGGCGGCGAAGCGGTCGCAGATGGAGCGGATGTGCTCGTCCAGGCCCCACCACTCCTGCATGACGACGATCGCGGGGCCGTGCTCGGCGGCCGGCGCGGCGAGGTAGCCGGGGGCGGTGCCGGTGCTGGTCTGAAACTCGATGTCGGGCATGTGTGGCTCCTTGGGTGCGTGGCTTGGATGGGGTGGGTGGGAACCGGTCCGGCTGTCCTCGCGTGGCCGTGGCCGGCGAAATACTCTCACGGCGGGCGTGTCCGCGTGGGCATCTACCCGCGCGTGCGCTTGCTACGCGTTTGTCTCCGTGGCTGACGGCCACGGGTATCGTGTCTGGCGCAGGTGGGGGCCGCTCCACCGCGGACGAGGAGATGCCAGCTATGGATGCCGTCAACCACCAGTACCGACTCGCCGCCCGCCCGGTGGGTCTGCCCAAGCCGAGCGACTGGAGCTACTCCGAGGAGCCGGTAGCCGAGCCGGGCGACGGCGAGGTGCTCGTCAAGATCGAGTACGTGTCGCTGGACCCGGCGATGCGCGGCTGGATGAACGATGCGCGCTCTTACATCCCGCCGGTGGGCATCGGCGAGGTGATGCGGGCGTTTGCGGCGGGCGAGGTGGTGGCGTCGAAGGATCCGGCCGTTGCGGTCGGCGAGCACGTCGGCGGGCTGCTGGGGGCGCAGGAGTATGCGATCGCCAACGGCAACGGAGTGTTCAAGCTGGATACGTCGCTGGCGCCGCTGCCGGTGTATCTGGGGACGTTGGGCATGCCCGGCGTGACGGCGTACTTTGGCCTGCTTGACATTGGGCGCCCTGAGCCGGGGAATACCGTGGTGGTGTCTGGTGCTGCGGGCGCCGTCGGCGGCCTGGTCGGCCAGATTGCGAAGCTGAAGGACTGCCGCGTGGTGGGGATCGCGGGTGGGGTGCAGAAGTGCGACCACCTGCTTGAGGACCTGGGCTTTGACGCGACAATCGACTACAAGTCCGAAGACGTGAACGCGGCGCTGGGCGAGCACTGCCCCAACGGCATCGACATCTACTTCGACAACGTCGGCGGCGACATCCTCGATGCGGCGCTGGCGCACCTGGCGCGCCATGCGCGCGTGATCATCTGTGGGGCGATCTCGCAGTACAATTCCACAACGGCGCTGCAGGGTCCCCGCAACTACCTGTCGCTGCTGGTCAACCACGCGACGATGACCGGGTTTGTGATGTCCGATTACCTGGATCGCTACGGCGAGGCGGTGCGCGAGATGGCCGGCTGGCTGGCGGCGGGCAAGCTGGTTTCGCGCGAGGACGTGGCGGAAGGCCTTGAGAGCTTCCCTGACGTGCTGCTGCGGCTGTTCAAGGGCGAGAACACCGGCAAGCTGGTGCTGAAGGTCTGAGGCATTCAGGATCGGTAGCCGACGTCGCGACGTGCCCTGTCCAGCTCGACGGCGGGCCGGTCATCGCCCACTTGTTCGAGCATGCGCGTCTCGCGGGGTAGCAGCCCGAGGGCGAAGGCAACGGCTGCGAGCACGGAGCCGCCAAGCAAGACGTTGACCGCGCCGAGCTGCGATGCGAGCGGTCCCATCAGGGCGTAGCCGATCGGCAGCAGCGCATAGGAGAGCATCCAGTCATAGGAGGTGACCCGCGACAGGGCCCCTGGCGGGATGCGCTCGGCCAGCGCGGTCAGCCACCACACGTCGAACAGGGCGAACGCGGCGCCGCCGAGCACGGAGGCGGGGATCACGACGATCAGCGTCACGCCGGCTGCGTACAGGATCGTGGCGAGCGGCCACAGCAGCGTCGCCAGCATCCCGAGGCGCATCGGGTGACGCGGGCGCCAGCTGACTGCGGCGAGCGAGCCGATGATCGTCCCGAACCCGATGGCCGCCTCGACGATGCCGTACACGGCGATGTTGCCGTACTGCTCGCGGGCGACGATCGGCCCGAGCACGAACCAGGCGGCAAGGCCGCAGAATAGCGCCACGCAGAACGATGCCAGCGTCGCCCACACCCACGTGCGCGAGCGGACCTCGTACGCGCCTTCGCGGATCGACATCCACACTGCCACGCGCTCATCGTCGCCCCCGCGCTCACCGTCGCGCTCGCCGTCGCTCCCGCGCTCACCGTTGTTCGCGACCCCGCCGTCGTTCTCGACCGCGATCGCGGCTGCGGCATCGCGTGTACGCGGGTGTACCCCCCAGAGCAGGCCTGCGCTGAGCAGGAACGTGGCGGCGTCCAGGGCGAATGCCCAGCCGGCGCCGGCACCGAGCACGAGCGCTGTCGCCAGCGCCGGCCCGAGGAATTCGGCGACGTTGTTGGACATGCCGGTGACGGCGGTCGCCGGCTGGATGTCGTCCTCGGGAACGGTCTGCGGCAGCAGGCCGGTGGCGGCCGGCCGGAAGAACGCCTCGGCGCTGCGGAAGAGCATCTCGATCGCGACCACCTGCCAGATGGGCACGCGCCCGGCGAAGATCAGGACGGCCAGCAGCGCGTGCAGCGTCAGGCGCACGAGGTCGGTGACGATCATCACGCGGTGGCGCGCGAGGCGGTCGGCCCAGACTCCGCCGATCGGCAGGAACACGACCAGCGGCAGCGCCTGTGCGGCGAGCACGAGGCCAAGCTCGGTGGCGCTGCCGCCGCGCTTGATGATGAACAGCGCGAGCGCGACCAGCACGATGCTGTCCCCGATGGCGCTTGCGGATTGCGCGAGCCAGAACAGGCGGAAGTCGCGGTGGCGCAGCACCCGCTGGATCTCGCTGAGATTCGCCATCGGCTCTGTCAGCTTGACGCAGGCGGTTGCCGAAGGCGGTGGTGCGCGACGGTCGCCGCGGCTTGTGGCTTGTGGCTTGTGGCTTGTGGCTTGTGGCTTGCGCTTGCGGCTTGCGCTAGCGCTCGCCGTCGTAGTAGTCCACGCCACCGTCCTTGCGGTGGAGCATCACCTTGTCGGCGGGGTTGCCGGGCCAGACGCCGATCTTGTTGCTGTCCGGATACACGGCGACGGACGGCTCGCGGGCGCTGGAGAACATCATGATCGTTGCGGTGGATCCACCGGCGTTGCTGACCTTGTGCGCGCCGGCCGGCCCCACGGCGAAGCTGACGATCTCGCCGCGCTCGAGCGTGTCCTCGCCGTCGGGGGTACGCACGCGCACGCTGCCGTCGAGTACCACCAGCCACTCCTCCTCGTACTCGTAGTGGTACGGGCATAGGCTCTGACCGTCGGGAAGCTTGAAGATCTTCACGGCAAGTGCCTCGGCGCCGAGCGCCTTGGTGACATGGACCATGCCCGCGTGGTAGCCGTCCGGGTCGCTCGGGTCGTACTCGAAGCTATCGCTGATGAAGCTGGCGCGGCGCAGCACACGACGATCTTCGCACGAGCTGCGCTATCCGCGGCATCTGCTCACAGTTCGAGCACGGTGCCCTCTGTGGCCAAGCTGACGGCGGGGGAGGAGCCGCCGCCGAGGCGGCGGGCGAGCCCGTCTAGCTCATCGTCGGTGCGGGTGTGGCGGTGGTGGAAGAGCACGACGGAGTGTGTGCCTGCGCGCTTGCCCAGCTCGACTGCGTAGTCGGCGACGGAGTGACCGAAGTCGGCTTCCGCGGCGAGCTCCTCGGGAAACAGCTGCGCGTCGTGTACGAGCACGTCGGCGCCGGCGGCGAGCTCGATGGCGGTTGGGTGGTACTCGCCGAAGCCGTCCTCGCCGGGGCCGAGCGTGGTGGGGCAGTGGTCGGGCATGTAGGCGAGCGTGGAGTGCCCGTCGCTGATCCGGTACCCGAACGTGCGCCCGCCCTTGTGCGGGATCGGGGCGGCGAGCACGTGGAAGCCCTCGATCTGCCGTGTGCCGGGCGCGATCGTCGCGAACGTCCATGTTCCCCGCAGCTGTGTCGGGCCGATAGGGAAGTACGGCGGGGCCATGATCCCGCCGAGCACGCCGGCGGCGTCCTGTCCGCTGTGCTGTTCCGGAAGCAGCACGTTGGTGTGGGCGTCGGCGCGGTCTGCGGCAGCGAAGAACGGCAGTCCGAGCGTGTGATCCCAGTGCAGGTGGCTGAGCAGGATAGTGCCGGTGAACGGCGCGTCGTGCAGCAGCCTGGAGACGCACGGCAGCCCGGCGCCGGCATCCAGCAGCAGCGTTGGTGCGGGGGCGTCGTCGTGGCTCAGCGCCAGGCACGATGTGTGCCCGCCGTAGCGGACGAACTCGATGCCCGGCGCAGGGGTGGAGCCCCGCACGCCGCAGAAGCGGATCTGCATGCGAGCTCCATTATCTGTCAAGCCGTCCGCGCTGTCCAGGGCAATGGCCTGCGACGTATGCTGGCGCGCATGAGCTACGACGCCCTGGTGGTGGGGTCCGGCCCGAATGGGCTGTCGGCGGCGATCACGATGGCGCGCTCGGGGTGGCGCGTGCTCGTGCTGGAGGCGGCTGAGCTGGCCGGCGGCGCGGTGGCCACGGAGGAGCTGACGCTCCCGGGCTTCCGCCACGACACGTTCTCGTCTGTCTACCCTGCGGGTGCGGCCTCGCCGGTGTTCGCAGAGCTGCCTTTGCATCGCCATGGCTTGCGCTGGATGCATCCGCAGGCGTGCCTGGCGCACCCGCTCCCGGACGGCGGTGCGGTGGCTCTGTACCGCGATCTGGAGCGCACCGCGGCGAGCTTGGACGCCACCCACGCGGGCGACGGCGAGCGCTGGCGCGAGTTTGCCGGGCCGTTTGTGGATCACTTCGAGGCGCTGCGCGACACGATGCTCGGAGGCTTTCCGCCGCTGCGCGGCGCGGCGCGGATGACGGTGGGCCTGGGCCCACGCGCGATGCTGGCGTTCACGCGGCTGCTGCTGATGCCGGCGCGGGCGCTGGGCGAGGAGCTGTTCGAGGGCGACGGCTCGCGCGCGTGGCTGTACGGGTCGGCGATGCACTCGGACGTGCCGCCGGTCGCGGGTGGCAGTGCGATCGCGGCGGTGTACATGACCCTGCTCGGTCACGGCGCCGGCTGGCCCAGCCCGGAGGGCGGCGCCGGACGCCTGGCGGAAGCGCTGGTGGGGTACCTGCGGGAGCTGGGCGGGGATGTGCGCACGGCTGCGGCGGTGACGCGGATCGTGGCCGAGCGTGGTCGGGTGGTTGGTGTGGTGATCGAGGGGGGCGAGCGTGTGCGGGCACCGGTGGTGATCGCGGATGTGATGCCGGGGGCGCTTGCCGAGCTGACCGGTGAGGCGCTGCCGGCTCGCTATACGCGAGCACTGCGTCGCTACCGGATGGGTCCGGCGACGTTGAAGCTCGACTGGGCGCTGGATGGGCCGATCCCGTGGAGTGCGCCGCAGGTCCGTGAGGCGGGCACGGTGCATGTCGGCGGTTCGGCTGGGGAGATCCTGCGGACGACGGCGATCACGGACGGTTTGCCGGAGCGACCGTTCATGCTGTTGGGGCAGCAGTCGCTGGCGGATCCCTCGCGCGCGCCGGCTGGCAAGCACACGGCTTGGGCGTACACGCACGGCCCCCAGTCCGTGGACTGGGCGGGGCAGCGCGAACGCCACGTGGAGCGCATGGAGGCGCAGGTGGAGCGCTTTGCGCCAGGCTTCCGCCACCTGATCCTCGCCCGCCACGTGCTCGGACCGGCCGACCTGCAGGCGCGCAACGCGAACCTCGTTGGTGGCGATGTGGGCGGCGGCAGCTACTCGCTGGATCAGGTGATCTTCCGCCCGGTGCCGTCGCTGTCGCCGTACCGCACGCCGCTGCGCGGGCTGTACCTGGGCAGCGCGGCGACGTTCCCCGGTGGAGCGGTACACGGGGTGCCGGGCCGCGCGGCGGCGCGACTGGCGCTGGCGCAGGCGCGTGTCGCTCGCCTCCTGCCTAGGATGAAGCGGTGAGAGCTGCGGTCCTGCACGAGTACGGGGTTCCGAGCGCGGGCGAGTTCGAGGAGCCTTCGCCGGGTGCCGATCAGGCGCTGGTGGATGTGCTGGCGGCGGGCGTGAACCCTGTGGACTTGTCGATCTGTGCGGGTCGCTTCTATGCGGGCAAGCCACCGCTGCCGTCGGTTGCCGGGCGTGAGGGCGTGGGGATGCTGGACGGCAGGCGCGTGTACTTCGACGCGCCGATCGCGCCATTTGGCTCGATGGCCGAGCGCGCGCTGATCGATCCGGGCGCCACGTACGCGGTGCCGGATGCTGTGCAGGACGGCGTTGCGGTGGCGCTGGGGATCTCCGGGCTGGCTGCGTGGCTGGCGCTGACGTGGCGCGCGCAGCTGAAGCCTGGTGAGCATGTGCTGGTGCTGGCGGCGAGTGGTGTGCTGGGGCAGATCGCGGTGCAGGCAGCGAAGCTGCTTGGCGCGGCTCGCGTGGTGGCGGCGGCCCGTTCTGAGGAGGGCCTGGAGCGCTGCCTGGCGCTGGGCGCTGACGCGAGCGTTCGCCTGGGCGAGGTGGACCTGCCGGCGGCGCTGGCGGCCGGCGCGGAGGGGCGCATCGACGTGGTCGTGGATCCGCTGTTCGGCGTGCCGCTGGCGGCGGCGGTGGAGGCCGCCAGCTTCGGAGCGCGGATCGTGCAGCTCGGCGCGGGGGCGGGCGCGGAGGCGACGCTTTCCTCGGCGGCGATCCGCGGGAAGATGCTGGTGCTGATGGGGCACACGAACTTTGCTGCACCGCCGGAGGTCAAGCGCGAGGCATATCGTCGTCTTGCTGAGGCGGCGGCCGCCGGCGAGATTACCGTGGGCGTCGATCCGCTGGAGCTGGAGCAGGTGGGCGAGGCGTGGAGCCGGCTACAGGCGGGCTCGCACAGCAAGATCGTGCTGGTCCCCTAGGGCTGGGGGATGCCCTGTTCGGCTACGGCTCCGGGGGAGCTGCAGCCGGTGATGCCCCCGTCCAGCGGGATCACGGTTCCGGTCATGTATGCGCCGGCGCGCGAGGCGAGGAAGATGGTGAGGCCGGCGACGTCGTCGCCGCGGCCGATGCGTCCGAGCGGCACTTCGCGCTCGACGGCAGAGCGCAGCTCCGGGTCATCGAGCGCCCAGGCCATCATCCTGCTTTCGAACGGGCCGGGAGCGATCGCGTTGACGGTGATGTGCTCTGCTGCCAGGTCGTGGGCGAGGTGGCGCGTGAGCATGTGTACGGCTGCCTTGCTGGCGCTGTAGCTGTAGTTGGGCACGGACGGCGTGCGCAGGCCGTCGATGGAGCCGATGTTGATGACGCGTGCGGGCTCGTCGACCTTGGCGGAGGCGCGCAGCTCGGGCAGCAATGCGACGGTGAGGTAGAAGATGCCTTCGACGTTGGTGGCGAGGATCTTCTGCCAGCCGACCGGGGAGAAGCTCTCCAGCGGCTCGCCCCATACGGCGCCGGCGTTGTTGACGAGGATGTCCAGCGAGGGGAAGCGCTCCCGCGTAGCTGCGGCGAGCGCCCGTGCACCCTCCGGCGTGGATATGTCTGCTGGGACCGCGTGGCAGTCGCCCAGCGCGCTGAGCTGCTCGGCGGCTGCCTCGATGTCGGCGCTCTTGCGCGAGGAGACGATCACGCGCGCGCCTGCTCGGAGCAGGCCCTCGGCGATCATCAGGCCGATGCCGCGGGAGCCCCCTGTGACGAGGGCGGTCTTGCCGGATACGTCGAACAGGTCGCTCATGGCTAGTCGGCGAAGTTGGCTGGGCGCTTCTCCAGAAACGCGCCGCCGGCCTCCGGGACGGCGTTGCTGAACGTGGCCATGATCTGCTGGCGGTCCTCGTACTCGACGGCTGCCTGCTCGGAGGGGATCTCCAGCGCCGCTCCACATTCCGCGCTTGGTCAGGCGCACGCCCCAGGGCGCGAGCGCGGCGATCTGCTCGGCGGCCTGCACGGCGCGCTCGAGCAGCTTGTCCTCCTCGACGACGTCGGCGACGAGGCCGATGCGCAGCGCCTCCTCGGCGTCGAGGCGGCGTCCGGTGAGCATCAGCTCGTGCGAGCGTGACGCGCCGATCAGGCGCGGCAGCAGCCAGCTGGTGCCCATGTCGCAGTTGGACAGCGCCGATGTTGATGAAGGCGGCGCGGAACACGGCCTTGGTGCTCGCGTAGCGGATGTCGCAGCCGAGCGTGAGCGACAGGCCGAGGCCGGCGGCGGGGCCGTTGACGGCTGCGATCACGGGCTGGGGCAGGGCGCGCAGCCCGAGCACGAGCTTGGACATGTGCTCCTGGTTGTCGAGGCGGTCGCGGGGCAGGTCGCTTTCGTTGTTGGCCGGCGCGGCGCCGTAGCCGCGCAGGTCGACGCCGGCGCAGAAGCCGCGGCCGGCGCCGGTCAGGATCACCGCGCGACAGGAGCGCTCCAGGGCGATCCGGCGCAGCTCCACGTGCAGCGCCTCGCACAGCTCGGCGGTCATCGCGTTGAGCTGATCGGGCCGGTTGAGCGTGAGCTGAACGACGTGCGGGGCGGGTTCCTCGACGAGCACCAGTGGGGTCATGGCGGGGAATCCTATGCGTTCGCGGGCGTCTTGTGAGCGCTGAGCGACATCCCCGCCTGCGGATGTTCCCCCTCGGCAAGCCTGTGCGCGTCAGTCGCGCGAGTAGTGAAAGGCCTGGGTCTGGGTGACCTTGGCGGCGAGCTCGCCGTCATCGCGCACGATCTCGGTCTCGAGCACGATCAGCGTGCGACCCGCGTGCAGCGGGCGGGTGCTGGCGGTGAGCGACGCCGTCGCGCACGCCGCGCAGGAAGTTCGTCTTGGACTCGATCGTCGCGGTGCCGGATGCGCCCGTCGGGGAGGTTGAGAAACGCGCAGGCACCGCCGCAGTGTCGGCCAGCGCCATCAGCGCGCCGCCGTGCATCAGCCCGCCGGCGGTGCAGCGCTCGGGCGACCATGCGAGCGTGCCGCGCACGAGCTCGGGGCGTCGCCTCGATCAGCTCGACGCCGATCAGCGGCGCGAACGGCATCAGCTCGCGGAGCTGGGCTGGGGTGGCCTGATCGGTCACGCACCTCCGGTGGCGGGTGGCGCGCGGCTCGATCATAGGTTCGACTGAGCGGTCGATGCGTGCGAGGGAGTGTGTGAGACTGGCGCGCGTGGCGATCGGCGAGCGAAGGGTGGCGGTGGTGGGCCACGTCGAGTGGGTGCAGTTCGCGCGCGTGGCGCAGCGTGCCGCGCGCCGGCGAGGTGGTCGCACGCCCGCGACCCGTTCGAGGAGCCGGCCGGCGGCGGCGCGGTCGCGGCGGTGCAGCTGGCGCGGCTGGCGCGGTCGGCGGTGCTGGTGACGGCGCTGGGCGAGGACGCACACGGCCGCGCGTTCGGTCGCGCGCCTGCGCGAGCTCGGCGTCGACGTGCTGCGCGTCGCTCGACGTCGCGCCGACCCGCCGGGCGGTGACGCTCGTCGACGACGCGCGGCGAGCGCACGATCACGACGTTCGGGCGAGCGCCTGGATCCGCGCGGGCGAGCAGGCGCAGGAGCACTGGGGCGCGCTCGGAGCGAGATCGACGCGCTCTACTTCACCGCCGGCGACGTGGCGGCGCTGCGGGCGGCGCGGGCGCGCGCACGGCGTGCTGGTGGCGAGCCCGCGCGCACGGCACGCGCTCGGGCCACGGCGTTCGGCTCGATGCGCTCGTGCTGAGCGGCGAGGATGAGATCGAGCTGAGCGAGGCCGGCGCGGCGCAGAGTGAGGCCGAGCTGGTCGTGTGGACGGAGGGCGAGCACGGCGGACGCTACCGGCAGAGCCGGCTGAGACGCGGCAGATGGCGCGGCGGCGGCGTCTGCCGGGCGCGCCTGTCGGACTCCTACGGCTGCGGCGACTCGTTCGCGGCGGGCCTCACGTACGGTCTCGGTGCCGGCCTCGATGCTGGCGGACGCGCTCGCGCTGGCGGCACGCTGCGGCGCGGCGTGCCTGACCGGGCGCGGGCCGTACGAACGCCAGCTGAGCGCTGCGGAGCTGTAGGGCGGGCGAGTGCGCACGAGCCGCGGCAGGCGAGAATTGAAAGGATGCGTGACGCGAGCGCCATGGACTTCGAGCAGATCACGACCGAGCTGGCCGACAGCGTGCTCACGATCACGCTTGAACCGCCCGGAGCGGCTGAACGCGTGGACGGCGCAGATGGGCGCGGAGCTGCGCGCGGCGTTCGATCGGGCGGACGCCGACGACGAGGTGCGCGCGGTGATCGTGACGGGCGCCGGCCGCGGCTTCTGCGCCGGCGCGGACCTGGCGAGCGGCGGCGACACGTTCGACTCCCGCAAGCGCGAGAGCGCGCGGGCGCGGCGCGCGACAACGGCGGCGAACTGACGCTGCGGATCTTCGAATCGCACGAAGCCGGTGATCGCTGCGATCAACGGCCCGGCGGTCGGCGTCGGCGCGACGATGACGCTGCCGATGGACGTGCGCCTGGCGGCCGACGACGCGCGCATGGGCTTCGTGTTCGCGCGCCGCGGGATCATCCCGGAGGCGTGCTCGAGCTGGTTCCTGCCGCGCGTCGTCGGCATCAGCCGCGCGATGGAGTGGGTCGCGACGGGCCGCGTGTTCTCGGCGCAGGAGGGACTCGAGGGCGGGCTGCTGCGCAGCCTGCACCCGAAAGACGAGCTGCTCGACGCCGCGCGCGCGCTCGCACGCGAGATCGCCGAGAACACGGCGCCGGTGTCGGTCGCGCTCGCGCGCCAGCTGATGTGGAGGATGCTCGGCGCCGAGCACCCGATGCTCGCCCACCGCGCGGACTCGCGCGGCATGGTCGCGCGCGGGCAGTCCGCCGACGCGGTCGAGGGCATCACCGCGTTCCTGGAGAAGCGCCCGGCGGACTTCCCCGACCGCGTCAGCGACGGTCTCCCCGACGTGATGCCAGGCTGGAGCGCGCCGGAGTTCGAGTAGGACGCTGACGAGCGTTGCGGCAGCTCCTGCACCAGCGACAGCACCGGCGCGAACAGGTCGCCGCGCTCGGCCACGCGCTCGAGCACCTGGCCGGCCTCGAACGCGAGGCTGGCCGGGTCCCCGGCGTCGCGCGCCGCGCGCACCTCGTCCCAGTGCGAGCGGCGTCGAGACGGTCGGGCGCTCGCTGGCGCGCAGCGAGTACACGCACACGGTCGTCTTCTTGGCGTCGTTCTGGCTCCAGTCGATCAGCACCTTGCCGGTTCGCGCGCGCCTTGGTCATGCGCGAGACGACGAGCTCCGGCTGCGCTGCCCTCGAGCAGCTCCGCGACCGCCTTGGCGAACGGCTTCGTGCGCTCGTATGTCGACCTCTGCGGAGTTGAGCGGGCACGTACACCTGCAGGCCCTTCGAGCCGGAGGTCTTGGCGAAGCTCTGCAGGCCGAGGTGCTCGAACATGCCCTGCAGCTGCAGCGCGACGCGGCAGCACTCGACGACGCGTCGCCGGCGCGCCCGGGTCGAGGTCGAACACGAGCGCCGTCGGTCGCTCGATCGCCTCGGCGCGGGCGAGCGGCACGTGCAGCTCGATCGCCGCGAGGTTCGCGAGCCACACGAGCGTCGGCCAGATCGTCGGCGAGCGTGTAGTCGATCGGCTTGCGCTCGCTGGCGACCGTCGCCGTGCGCACCCAGGCGGGACGGTGCGCGGGGGCCTGCTTCTGGAAGAACGACTTGCCCTCGACGCCGTCCGGCCAGCGCGTCACCGTCAGCGGGCGACCTTGCAGATGGGCGCAGCAGCACGCGGTGCGATCGTCGCGTAGTAGTCGATCAGCTCACGCTTGGTGAAGCCGGCTCTGGGGATAGAGCACCTTGTCGAGGTTCGACAGCTTCAGCTCGCGGCCGTCGACGTCGTCTGCGCGCGGCTTTGGCCGTCTGCTCGTGGATCGACCAGCGGCGTGGGCGTCCTCGTGCCGGTGCGTTGTTCGCCGCTCTGGTCGGTCTGTCGCCGCGCGCGTCCTCAGCGCGCGGTCGTGTCCTCGCGCACGACCTGCTCGCGCCGGCTTGTCGTCGCGCAGCCCCTTGTAGCGCGGCTGGCGCAGGCTGCCGCTCTGCGGTCCAGCTCGCGAACTCGACCTCGACGACGAGCGTCGGCTCGCAGAAGTGGGCGCCTCGCGGTGGTGTTGCGCCGGCGCTGAACGGCGAGTCGGGGCGCTGCAACGGCGCGAGCAGGTCCGCCGAGGCGGTCGAGCTCGGCGTCGCTGAAGCCGCTGCCGACGCGCCCGACGTAGCGCAGTACGCCGCCCGGCTCGTAGCACGCCGAGCAGCAGCGCGCCGACGCGCCCGGCGCGCCTTGCCCTTGCCCGCGATCCAGCCGCCGACCACGAGCTCCTGGCGACTGACGCTCTTGATCTTCACCCAACTCCTGCTGCGCAGGCCCGGCTGGTAGTGCGAGTCCAGGCGCTTGGCGACGACGCCCTCCAGACCCTGCTCGGCGCTGGCCGCCAGCAGCGCTTGTCCGTCGCCGACGGCGTGCTCGGGCGTCTGCCAGCTCTCGCCGTCCAGCGCGAGCGCGCTCAGCAGCTCGCGGCGCTCGGCTAGTGAGGCTCCGATCAGCGAGTGGCCGTCGAGCCACAGCAGGTCGAAGATCATGTACGTCACGGGCGTGTCCTTCGCGCAGCGTTCGCGCCTGTGCGCGGGAGCTCACGCTGCATGCGCTGCTGCAGCGCCTCGAAGCTCGGGCGCCCGTCGCGCGTCGAACGCCACGATCTCGCCGTCGAGGATCGCGCTGTGTGAGCCGAGCGCGCGGCTCAACCGGCCGAGCTCGGGGTAGCGATCGGTGATGTCGTTGAGGTTGCGGCTCTCCAGGCGCAGCTCTCCGGGCTGCGAGTAGGCGATCGCGCGCACGCCGTCCCACTTGATCTCATACGCCCAGTCGCGCTGTCCGCGCTGCGGGCAGCGAGCCGGCCGCGCGCGAGCATCGGCACGATCCGTGTTCCGGCATCGGCTCGCGGCCGGGATCGGCCGCCGGGTCCATGCGGTGGATCATCCAGTCCTTCGGGTGCCTCGGCCGCTGTCGATCGGGAACAGCGCGTAGCGCGCGTCCAGTCGCTCGCCGTGCAGCGCCACCTCGATCTTGCGCGGCTCCCACTTCAGGCAGTCGTACGTGCCGCGGTCCCAGATCGTGATCGTGCCCGCGCCGTACTGACCCTTGGGGATCTCGCCGTCGAAGTCGAGGTACTCGAGCGGGTGGTCCTCCGTGGCGCCGCGAAGCGGTTTTCCCCGGGCGCCTCCGGCAGGCCCTTCGGCATCGCCCACGAGGCGAGCACGCCGTCGCGCTCCAGGCGCAGATCCCAGTGCAGGCGGCTCGCGCGGTGCTCGTGGATCACGAAGCGCGGCGCCGCGGACGTGCCGGCATACGGCGGCGGTCGCTGCGCGCCGGCTCCGGTGTCGCGCGAAGTCGCGTTTGGCCCGGTAGCGCTTCAGGTGGGGTGGCTGCGCGTCGAGAGGCTGTGCGTGGGTCGGCTGCACATTGGCCGACTGCACATTGGCCGACTGCACATTGGCCGACTGTGCGTGGGTCGGCTGCACATGGGCCGGCTGGGCGTCACCTTCGCCTCGCTTGCGCTGTATAGCCATTGTTATACGGTGTCCGCAAGAGAAGACATCGACGACGAAGGAGGCATCGACGTAGAAGCGCGCGCCAAGCGCGTGTAGCGCCTGTCGCCCCGTGCCTACCGCTTGGCGGGAGCCCGCCGCGAGCTGCCGCCGGTCGTCCTGCCTGCGGCCGGTTTTTTCGCCGCGGCGGCTTTTTTGGCGGCTGGCTTCTTGGCGCAGCTTTGCGCCGCTTGCCGGCGCTCCCGCTCGCACTCGCACCGGCTACGGGCACCGGCTCGTCGCCTTCGCGCGCGCGCACCGCGTCGAGGCTCGCCTTCAGCGCGCTCATCAGGTCCGGCGCCGGCGCGGCCACCTCTTCCGACTCGGGCTGCACGACGATCTGCTCGCCCTGCGCCTTGCGCTCGATCATCGCGAGCACGTCGCTCGCGGTAGGTGTCGCTGTACTTGCTCCGGCTCGAAGTCGCCGGCGAGCGAGTCGACGAGCTGCTTGGCGATGTCGAGCTCACGCTTGGTCGTCTTGACCTCGGCGGCGTCGGCGAGCTCGTCGAGCCGGTCGGGGGCGAGGACTTCGTCGGCGAACAGCATCGTCGCCATGCCGAGCGCGTCGCCGATCGGGCGCAGCGCCACGAGCTGCTCCTTGGAGCGGATCACCACGCGCGCGATCGCCACCTTGCCGGTCTCGCGCATCGCTTCCAGCAGCAGGCGGTAGGGCTTGGCGCCGCCGGGTCCCGGCGCGAGGTAGTAGGGATGGTCGTAGAAGACAGGGTCGATCTGCGAGAGCTCGACGAAGTCCTCGATCTCGATCGTCTTGGTCTTCTTCGGCTGCAGCGTCTCCAGCTCGCCGGGCTCGATCACGACGTAGCGGTCGGGCGCGAGCTCGTAGCCCTTGACGATGCTCGTCGTAGGGGACCTCCTCGCCGGTCTGAGGAGTCGACGCGCTTCTGCGAGATCGCGCACGCCGGTCTTGCCGGACAGCTGGTGGAAGCGCACGGTCTTGCGGTTCACGGCGCTGTACAGCTTGACGGGCACGCGTCACCATCCCGAAGCTGATGGCGCCGGTCCAGATCGCGCGGGGCATGGTTTTAGTAGTACCACCTCGGCAGTTCGTAACCAGTGCTGCAAAGCGGCTGCCGCGGGCAGGCCCGACGTGGGCTGGCGTTCGACGTGTGCCGGCGCTCGGCCTAAGCCGGGCCCCGCCGGCTCGGCTCGGCCGGCTCGGCTCGGACAGCGGGAGCTCGTTCAGCCGGGCCCTGCCGGCTCGGCTCGGACGCGGGAGCTCGTTTGCCGGCGAGGCCGGCCGTGCGCGTGGCCCACCAGCTCAGCGGGACGATCGCATATGCGAGCTCGCGCGAGCGGTAGTCGAGCTCGGTGGCGAGGTTGATGACGGCGAGGATCTGATCGTGGAGCCAGTCGTCGCTGCCGAACTCCTCCGCGTGCTCGTTGGCCACGTTGCTGCGCACGAGCACGCGGTCACGCCCGCTCTGGCCCTCGGGCGGTTCGTTGTGCGTGAGCACGCTGCTGAGCCACTCCAGCCTGCCCGCCAGCTCGACGTGGCGGTTCAGCACCGCTGCGTAGGGGCTCGCGTTTACCATCACGGACGCCCACCTGCGCGATCACCTCGCGAGGCGTAGTCGGCCTGCGCGACGGTCACCTTCTGCAGCACGCGTGCGACGCTCGTCGTCTGCGAGCAGCACGCGGATCGCGGCGGACACACGCTCGGTGTCACGTGCCAGCGCTGCTCCTTCCAGCAGCGGCTCGACCGCGCCGCTGTGCACCTCGCCCAGTCGCAACACCTCGACCAGCCCGCTCCAGGTGGCGCGCGCGCTCTGCGTGAGCGCGAACAGCACGCTCTGCGCGAGCAGGTTCCAGCGTCGCCGATCGCGTCGTTCGACGAACTCGTTGACGACCGCCAGCGAGATCGCCACCACGAGCACGTTCGCGACCAGCGAGGTCAGCAGCGCGTGTCGCTCCCAGAAGGAGCTCACGAGGAAGTCGGAAACAGCGGCGGCCACGATCAGCGCGAGCCCGACGGTGGCCGCGAGCAGGAGACGACGCTCTTGATTCATCGGTCCAGGTTAGGCGGGATCTTGCGGCGGGTGCACGCTCAGGGCTTCGGCCGGTGCATGGTGATCGGCAGCAGATCGCTCGGCGCGAGCATCTCCTCCTCGGCCGTCTCGACGTCGGCTTCGCCGCCGCTGCCACGCGCTGCGGCAGCGTGAACCTCGGTGGGTGTGGCAGACAGGCGCGCCGAGTAGATCGACGGCGCGCCGAGCAGGCGCGCGAGCACGGTCGCCTCGACGACCGCGATCAGGATCGGCACCATCAGCGCGTCCGCGTGGTGGGTCAGCTCGAGCAGCAGCACGACGGCCGCGAGCGGCCCCTGCATCGAGGCGCCGAGCACGGCCGCGCCGCCGATGATCGCGTAGCTGCCGAGCGGCGCGCCCGGCCACAGTCTGCGCCCACGCCTCGCCGAGCAGCCCGCCGAGCAGCACGCCGTAGGCGAGCGTCGGCGTGAACAGCCCGCCGGGCGCGCCGCTGCCCAGGCAGGCGGCGGTGACGAGCGGCTTGAGCACGAGCAGCACCGCCAGCAGCGCCACGCTCAGGCGCGCGACCAGCGCCAGCTGCACTACGGGTTTGCCGTTGCCGAGCAGCTGCGGGTAGGCGATCGCGAGCGCGCCGAGCGCCGTGAACACGACGATCGGCGCGGCGACGCGCAGCCATCCGGATGGTCGCAGCGCGTGCGCGCGCGCGATCAGGCGGATCCAGGCGATCGCCGCGAGCCCGGCGATCGGCCCGACGATCACCGCCCACACGATCTGCGAGCCGCTGACCGGATAGGAGGGGATCGTGTACGTCGGGCGTGTCGGGCAGCGCGATCCAGGCGATCGCCGGTGGCGATCGCGGATGTCGCCAGCGCGGGCAGCACGAGCGGCAGCGTCAGCGTCCCGAGCAGCACCTCCAGCGCGAACAGGGCGCCGCCGAGCGGGACGTTGTAGACGGCCGCCATGCCCGGCGCCGGCGCCGCAGGCGACGAGCAGGCGCCGCTGCCAGTCCGGCAGCTGCGCCCAGTCGCTCAGCGCGCTCGCCACCGCTGCGCCGGCCTGCTGCGGCGCGGCCTCGCGGCCGAGCGAGGCGCCGAGCGCGACGATCACGATCGAGTGCACGCCGCGCGCGATGCTGGCCCAGAAGCGGCACCCGCGCGCTGCGCAGCCAGATCGCCTCGGAGACCTCGCCCGGGCTGTGGCGCGAGAGCAGCATCGTGCCGCCGCCGGCGATGACGCCGCCGATCGCCAGCACGAGCACGCGGCGCGTCGCGGAGGTGCGCTTGACCGCGTCCAGGAAGTCGCCCGAGTGATACGACCACGCCAGGTGCTGGATGGCCCGCAGCAGCTCGATCAGGGCTGCGCCGCCGAGGCCGGCTCCCACGCCCACGAGCACCACCAGCATCCAGAACCGCGCGCCGTAGGAGGCCACGATGCCGCGGCCGGGCACGTTCGGTTGAGGCGTCGGTCGGATCACTCCAGCAGCAGTCTGACGGTGCGTCCAGCTGGTACGTGGGACGGGGCGTTACCGCACTCGTTACCGCGCTGGCCGGCGGGTTTCTTGAACTGGCCAGCCAGCCAGTATGATTTCGCGCACCATCCGGTGGGCAAACCTTGGAGGTTGAAATGGCAATGGCTGAGCGGGATATCGAGCAGGTGGAAGTCACCGATCGCGAGCTCTGGCTCGACGGCCCGCCGTATGAGACGTTCAAGCAGATGCGCAGCGGCTGCCCGATCCACTGGACGGAGAACTTCGAAGCGTTCCCTGAGGAGGCCGGCTTCTGGTCGGTGACGACCGCCGAGGACATCCACACGGTCAGCCGCGACTGGCGTAGCTACTCCTCTGAACGCGGCGGCGTGCTCGTCGCTGCCGGCGGCTTCCCGCTGGAGCTCGCCCAGGCGATGTTCATCGGCATGGACCCGCCCAAGCACGACCGCCTGAAGGCGCTGTTCCAGGCGGGCTTCACGCCCAAGCGGATCGCTGCGCACGAGGACGCGATCAGGGCGATCGCCGTCAAGGTGCTCGACCGGCTGGAGGGCCGTGACAGCTGCGACCTCGTCGGCGACGTCGCCCAGCCGATCGTCTCACGCGTGATCGGCAGCTTCATGGGCATCCCCGAGGAGGACGACGCGGTATGGGCGAAACTGATGAACGCGACGCTCGGCGCAGCCGACCCCGACCTCAACCCCGACGGCTTCGAGGGCGCGGTTGAGAAAGACGTGCCGGAGGTCTTCGAGCGCTGCCGCAAGCTGATCGCCGAGCGCCAGGACAAACCGACGGAGGATCTGACGAGCGTGCTCGTGCACGCTGAGGTCGAAGGGCAGAAGCTCGAGGAACACGAGATCGTGATGGGCTTCTTCCTGCTGATGGCCGCCGGCAACGACAGCACCAAGGCGACCTACTGCAGCGGCATGCGGGCGCTGATGGAAGACCGCGAGCAGATGCAGCTGCTGCTCGACGACCCGTCGCTGGTTCCCAACGCGGTCGAGGAGTCGCTGCGGATGTTCCCGGCCTTCGCCCACTTCCGTCGCACGGCCACCTGTGACACCGAGCTGCACGGGCAGAAGATTCGCGAGGGCGAGAAGGTGGTGATGTGGTACGTGTCCTCGAATCGCGACGAGACGCGCTTCGAGGATCCTGACCGCTTCGAGCTGCGGCGCGAGGCCGAGCACCAGGCGTTCGGCGCCGGCGGACGGCATTTCTGCCTGGGCACGGCACTGGCGCGCCTGGAGCTGAAGATCATGCTCGAGGAGACGCTCAAGCGCTACCCGCAGATTGAGCTCGCGGGCAAGCCGGCCGCGGTGGAATCGCTGTTCATCAACCAGCTGAAGACGCTGCCGGTACGCCTGTGAACGTCCGCGCCTGATCGCGCTCTGCCGGAAGCGCCCGCCGGGACATCCTGAGCGGCGGCGACGCTGTTAGCTTGTGGCGGTGCCCGATGCGCGCGTCGCTGAGTGGGAGAGTCTGAACCAGGGACTGGTCGTTCCCCGGACGCGGCACACGCTCGCGATGGAGTTCGGCTCCAAGGCGCAGTTCGAGGACCCGAGCCAAGAGTGGCGACGGCTGTTCTCCGAGCTGCTCGGCACCTTCATGCTCGTGCTCGTGGCCGCCGGTGGCGGCATCCTCCACGGCAAGGGTCAGATCAGCTTGACCGCAGCTGTGGTGGCGCCCGGATTGATGGTCATGGCGATCATCCTGTTCATGGGCGCGGTCTCCGGTGCGCACCTGAATCCGGCCGTCTCGCTGGCGTTCGCCCTGCGCCGCGATTTCCCATGGCAGCGCCTGCCCGGCTACGTGCTCGCTCAGCTCCTCGGCGCCACCCTGGCGTGCCTGTTCCTGGATGCGGTGTTCGGCAACGTGCAGCACCTCGGAGCGACGCTGCCGGGTCTGGGCTACGCAGACTGGCAAGCCCTGCTGATGGAGGTGGTCCTCACTGCCGTGCTCGTGAGTGTGATCCTGGGAACGGCCTCGACGGCGCAGAACGTCGGCCGGGTCGCCGCGCTGGCCGTGGGCGGATACATCGCGCTGGCCGGCCTGTGGTCGGCGCCGGTGAGCGGTGCCTCGATGAACCCGGTGCGGTCCTTCGGCCCGGCGCTGGTGAGCGGGGACTTCAGCAGCTACTGGGTGTATGTGCTCGGTCCGCTCGCGGGCGCGTGCATTGCGGTCGGCTGCGCATACGTGCTGCGCGGCGGTGGTGGGGATCCGATGGCCTACGCCGCTGCGTCCGGCACGCTCGATGTACCGGGGTTGAGCGATCCCCCGGTGAGCTGGTGTCGCAGCCTTCCTGCCGCGGCCGAGGAGGGCCGCAGCCGCGTCGACACGGCCGATGAGCGCGGATCAGACGCCCTTCTCGGCGGTGATCCGTCCTGACTTGACCGCTGTGATGAGCGCGCGATAGTCACGCTCGTTCTGCTCGGCGTAAGCGCCGGAGAAGTCGACGAGGGCCCGGTCGAAGTTGGGGCCCTTGCCGAGATATGTGGCGATCGCGATGCGATCGCCACTGCGGGCGTGCGCACGGGCGAGCGCCCACCCGCACATCCTGCCGTAGCTGGCCATCCCCTTGGGCTTCATCTGCTCGATCGCCGCTGAGCCCTTCTGGTCGCGCAGCTGGCGCACGTAGAAGTCGCGCTGGCCGCCATCGGGCCCGGACTGGAGGTGCAGCCAGCCGAGGAAGATGTCGCTGCCGGCCTGCATCAGCCGCTGCCCGGTAACGACTCGCTCGCCGTGATGGTCGAACTGGCTCGGACCCAGGAACTCCTCGAGCACGGATGCCTGCGCTTCCTTGATCTGGAGCAGCAGCGGATCTGCTTCGTCAAGGCCAAGCAGCAGCGCGATCCAGGCGCGTGTCCCGACGCTGCCCACGCCGACGACCTTGCGCGCGAAGTCGCTCACGCGGAACTGGTCGAGCAGCACGCGTCGGTCGTGCTCCAGGGTGGCGCGGTAGGAGCGCAGCTGCTCGTGCAGGGCGTCGGACATCTGATCGCGTTCGCTGCCGTGGGCAAGGTCGTCAAGCGGCACGATCAGAGGCGGATCGGCGACGATACGCGCTTCGCCGTCGAGGACCCGCACGAGCTTGGAGACGGCCGACATGCCCTCGCGCGTACGCGCCTTGGCCAGGGCCTCGGGCGTCTGCTTGACGAGCTTCGCGTGCAGTTGCGAGCCGAGCTGCGCGAGCGTGGCGTCGATGTCAAGATGCGCGTACCACACGTCGAGGTTGTTCATCGACGCGAAACGCGTCATCGCGGTGCGGTACTCGGCTACTGTTTCCAGCACGATTCGGTGCTGGTGCTTGGCGGCAAAGTCGTTCTCGCGCGCGGCGATCAGCATGCTGGTGGCCAGGCGCTTGACGTCCCACTCCCACGGACCGGGCAGCGTCTCGTCGAAGTCGTTGACGTCGAACACCAGCTGGCGCTCCGGCGAGGCGAAGACGCCGAAGTTCGCCAGGTGTGCGTCGCCGCAACACTGCACGGTCAGCCCTGAGCGCGGCGTTGCTGGGAGGTCGGCGGCCATGATCATTGCTGCGCCTCTGTAGAAGGCAAACGGCGATACCAGCATGCGCCCGTAGCGGATCGGCACGAGCTCGGGCACACGTGTCTTGGACTGGCGCTCGAGCAGCTCGATCGGATCGGCGCGATCGGGCGCCGGCTCGAACACGCCATGGCTGGCGCGCGGCGCTCGTGCTCGTGCGGCCTTGCCGCGAGCCTGACGCTCGGTGACGCTCAGATGCTCGACCAGCGGGGTCTGCTGACGCTTCTCGGCCATCCACAGACGATACGCACTGACTTCACGCCGTTGTGCGCGAGCCGCGCAGGAAGTGCGCGATCGCGTCAGCCACCAGCTCGTCGAGCTGCGCGGCGTCGACCATGCCGCCGGTGACCAGCGCGGCTATGTCCCTGGATGGTGGCGAACAGGACGAGACCGACGCGCTCGGACGGGCCGGGTTCCAGCTCGCCGTCGGCCTGTCCTTGTTCGATCAGCTCGAGCATGACCGCGAAGGCGCGGTTGGCAGCCTCGTTCAGCGCTTCGGACTGCTCACCGTGCTTGCTGGCGAACATCAGCTCCAGTAGCGCTGCATCGTGTGTGGCGAAGCGGACGTAAGCGGACGCTGTGGCCTGCAGCCGTGCCTGGAAGTCCTCACCGGCTCCGTCGACGGCGCTGCGCAGTTCCGTGCCGAGGCGCTCAAAGCCGGCTTTGGCGAGCGCGTCCAGCAGCGCCTGGCGATCGGGAAAGTGTCGCCGTGGAGCGCCGTGGCTGACACCGAGCACGCGCGCGAGCTCGCGCAGCGACAGTTCCTGGACGCCGCGCTCGCGGACTGTCCTTTCGGCTTGCTCCAGCAGCGCTGTGCGCAGGTTGCCGTGGTGATAGGGCCGCTCCGGCATCGATCGCCAGCCTAGCCTACGAAGTTGTCGTTGACATCATTGTTGTCATAGTCTACATTGTTGCCTATGACTACTTCAAGCAGCGCATCCACTCCTGACATGACCGGCCGCAGCGTGATCATCACGGGCGCCAACAGCGGCATCGGCCGCGCCGCCGCCCGTGCTCTAGCCGCCGCCGGTGCCCATGTGGTCCTCGCCGTGCGTGACACCGAGAAGGGCGAGGCGGCCGCTGCGGGCATGCCCGGCGACACCGAGGTCCGTCGGCTAGATCTTGCGAGCCTTTCCTCCGTGCGCGAGTTCGCTGCGGCATGGGAAGGCGATGTCGACCTGCTGATCAACAACGCCGGCGTGATGGTGCCGCCGCTGAGCCGCACCGCCGAGGGCTTCGAGCTGCAGTTCGGCACCAATCATCTTGGCCACTTCGCGCTGAGCAACCTGCTGCTCGAGCACGTCGTCGGGCGCGTGGTCGACAGTGTCCTCGACCGGTCACCGCATGGGCAGCATCGACTTCGACGACCTCAACTGGGAGCGCAAGCCGTACAAGGCGTGGCGCGCCTACGGGCAGTCCAAGCTCGCCAACCTGCTGTTCACCGCCGAGCTGCAGCGCCGGCTCGACGCCTCTGGCTCCACCGTCCTGGCGATGGCCGCCCACCCGGGCTACGCGGCGACCAACCTGCAGTTCCACAGCGAGCGCCGCTCGCTCGATCTGATCAGTGCGTTCGGCAATCGCTTCCTCGCCCAGGACGAGGACGGCGGCGCGCTGCCGACGCTGTACGCCGCCGTTGCAGATGTTCCCGGCAACAGCTTCGCGGGGCCCGGTGGCTTCATGGAGCAGCGTGGCCCGGCGAAGCTCGTGGGCCGCTCCAAGGCCGCTCAGGACACCGACGTGGCCCGGCGACTGTGGGATGTCTCCGAGGAGCTGACCGGCGTTCGCTTCCCGCTTGCCGCCGCGGCTGCGGCCTGAAGCTATGGCCTGAAGCTATGGCCTGAAGCTGAAGCTACGGCGTGAGCAGGCGTGCCCGTAGCTGGGTCACCTCTGCGTCGCTGAGGCCGTGGTGCGTCAGCCACAGCTCAGCTCCGCCGCTCTCGTCGATGACATCGAGTGCCGCAGCGATGGCATCGGCGGGTGCCGTCAGGATCTCGGGCTGGACCTCCGCGACGCGCTGCACGAGCGCTGGACCGTCCTCCAGGCCGGGTGTGGCGGCGATGCGCTCGAGCACCCCCGGCATGTTGGCCTGCGTGCACACGTAGTCGGCGATGATGTCCTCTCGGGCGACACCCGCGGCAGCGAGGATCACGGCAATCACCAGGCCGGTGCGATCCTTCCCGGCGGTGCAGTGCACGAGCGTCGGTCCGGTGGATGAGCCGATCAGGCGCGCGACCGAGGCGAACGATGGGCCGACGTTCGCCAGCGTTCTGCGGTACAGGGCGGCCACCCCTTCGTCCAGCTCGGGAGGGGCCTCGGCGAGGCGCGCGATGCCGGCCTCGGCCATGAGCGGGATCGAGTGGATTTCGCTGGCCGGGCCCGTCAGGGGATGCCGCTCGCCGGCCTCGGCCAGCGAGCGAAGGTCGACGACCGTGGATGGAGGCCATGCCACGCCGGGAGGCGGTGGGTCGCCGCCGTGGGGGGCGTCGCTGCGGTACAGCACACCGCGTTGTATCTGCCTGTCCGGGGAGGCGGCCATGCCGCCGACGTCACGGAAGTTCTGCAGGCCGGGCGTCCCGTTCGGGCCGGCGGTCGCGTGCTCGCGCGAAGCATTCATCAGCCCAGCTGCGCCGGCAGGCCGAAGCGCGTGAACACGCCGTCGAGCCTCGCGGCGTCCACCGGCTCGTCGGGCAGGCGCTCGAACACCTCGCGCTCGCGTGACTCGATGGAACGGGCGATGAACGCCGTGACGCTGCTGAGCAGGCTGCCGCGAAAGCTGAGGACATTCAGCGCAAACGGGCGATGGCACCGGTCGCGGTCGTTCCACGCGTAGAAGCCAAGCGCGGGCTGCGCGTTGGCGCTCGTGCGCACCACCTGCCAGTGCCAGTTGCCGGACAGCGCCGTGCTCTTTGCCCACTGCGTGATCGCGCGGCGGCCCTCATACCAATCGGCCAGTGGCGGCATCTCAAACGTCGCGTCCTCGGCCAGCATCGCCACGAACGCGTCGACGTCGTTCCGTTCCCAGGCATCGACGTAGCGGTCGACCAACTCGCGCACGGAGCTCTCGCCGAGCGCACGCAGCGTCGCCTGCTGGGTCTGCTCGGGTACGCGCGCTTGCACGGTCGCGCGTGCGCGCTGCAGCGCGCTGTTGACCGACGCGACGCTCGTCTGCAGCGACGCAGCGACCTCCTTGGCGGAGAAGCCGAGCACCTCGCGCTGAATCAGCACCGCCCGCTGGCTGCCGGGCAGGTGCTGCAGCGCGGCGATGAACGCCAGCTCCACCGCCTCGCGGCGCTCGTACTGGGCATCCGGGGCTGCAAGCCCATCCTCGACTCCGAGCATCTCATCCGGGTAGGGCTCGATCCACACCGACTCGATGAGCGGTTCGCCCGCTGCCACCTGCTGATCGGCCGCGGCGCGGTGGTCGACCGGGAGCACGCGCTTGGGCCTGCGCGCGATCTGATCCAGGCAGGTGTTCGTGGCGATCGTGTACAGCCACGAGCGCAGCGAGCTGCGACCCTCGAATCTCGCGAGACCGCGCCAGGCGCGCAGCAGCGCGTCCTGGAGTGCGTCCTCGGCGTCGTGCACGGACCCCAGCATGCGGTAGCAGTGGGCGTGCAGCTCGCGACGGTAAGGCTCGACGAGCTGCCCGAAGGCGCCCTCGTCGCGTTCGCGGGCGCGCCCGAGCAACTCCTGCTCGGAGGCATTGGCGCGTGTCGAAGTCGTGGGCATTCCTCGACCAGGGTAGAGATGTCGCGTCAGCTCTCTTGCGCCGTGCTGCTCGCCGTCAGCTGCGCCCAGCAGGCGGGGTGGTACAGCTCGCCGTCGAGCTTAGTCCCGTCCAGCTCGGCAGCTCTGGCGGTGGCGCGAGCGTGTCCTTCATCGAGCACGATCATCGGCTCATAGACACCGATCACATCGTCGCAGCGCTTGCACCTCAGGGTTGTGTGCATCGGACCCTCCTGCCTGAACGCTCCGCGCGCCTGAATGCTCCGCACGCGAGATGTCGCTTGGCTCTCTGCACCGATGCTGTCGCACGGGAGCACGCCTGCAGTAAACGTAGACCCGCCGAGCACGGCGCCGGTCGTGGTCGATCCGCAGTCATGCGCGGGTGGACTACGGATGTCATCCGCCCCTACAGGTCGCTCATCTCAGGACTACACTCGGCCACCATGGGGGCTGAATCTGAGCGGTCGATTCGCCGCCTGCTCGATGTCGGCCGTGTGCTGACGACCGAGCTCGACCAGCGCGTCGTGCTCGATCGCGTACTGGAGGTGGCACGGGAGATCACCGGCGCGCGCTACGCGGCGCTGGGAATCCTCAACGAGCAGCACAGCGGGCTGGAGCAGTTCCTGACGTCGGGTGTCGATGAGGCGACGCACCGCGCGATCGGGGACCTGCCACGGGGTAGGGGAGTGCTGGGCGTGCTGATCGAGAGTCCGCGGCCGCTGCGACTGGTGGACGTGGGACAGCATCCCGCCAGCTACGGGTTCCCTGCCGGACACCCGGCAATGCATGGTTTCCTGGGCGTACCGGTGGTGATCCGCGGGCAGGTGTGGGGCAACCTGTATCTGACCGAGAAGGACGCAGGCGAGTTCACCGAGGAGGATCAGGAAGCTGCTGTGATCCTCGCCGATTGGGCTGCCATTGCGATCCGCAACGCGAGGCTGTACGAGTCCAGCGAGCGCCGTCGCCAGGAGGCGGAGACGGCCTTCCGGGGGCTGGAGGCGACGCGCGACGTGGCGCTTGCGATCGGCAGCGAGATCGGCCTCGAGCACGTGCTGGAGCTGATCGTCAAGCGCGGGCGCGCGCTCGTGAGCGCCCGCAGCGTCGTGATCATGCTGCGCGACGGCAGCGAGCTGGTCGTGAACGCGAGCGCCGGGCACGTCGCGCAGACGCACGGCGTGCGACTGTCGATCGCCGAGTCGACGTCCGGACAGGTGCTCGAGCGTCGCCACCCCGAGCGGATCTCAGACGTTGGCTCCAGGTTGCGAATCGACCCGCGCGAGTTCGGCGTGAGCGATCCGCACACCGCGCTGCTCGTGCCGATGCTCTATCGCGGAGTGGCAGTGGGGGTGCTGGCGGCGTTCGATCGTGGCCGCGACAGCGAGGCGTTTACCGAGGACGACGAGCGGCTGCTGAGTACGTTCGCCGCGAGTGCGGCAACGGCCGTGGCCCTGGCGCAGAGCGTGCAGAGCGACCGCCTGCGCAGCTCGGTGGCGGCCGCCGACGCCGAGCGCCGGCGCTGGGCGCGCGAGCTGCACGACGAGACCCTGCAGGGCCTGGGCGCCCTGCAGGTGCTGCTCTCCTCCGCGCTGCGGCGCGGGGATGCCGAGCGTCGCGAGCAGGCCATGCGCGAGGCCGTCGAGCACATCGCGCGCGAGATCGAGAACCTGCGGGCGATCATCACCGAGCTGCGCCCCGCGGCGCTGGACGAGCTGGGGCTGGGAGCCGCGATCGAGGCGCTGCTGGATCGCCACCGCGAGCACAGCAGCTTCGCGGTCGAGGCCGAGCTATCGCTGCCCGGCACTGCCGAGCGGTTGGACGGCGAGCTCGAGAGCGCCGTTTACAGGCTCCTGCAGGAGGCGCTCACGAACGTCGCCAAGCACGCCGGCGCACGGCACGTGCGGGTGGCTGTGGTCGAGTCCGGCGCGCAACTGGCGCTCGAGGTCGGCGACGACGGCAGGGGCTTTGACCCCGACGCGGTCAGCCATGGCTTCGGGCTGGCGGGGATGCGCGAGCGGGTCAGCCTGGCCGGCGGCACGCTGAGCATCGTCTCGAGCGCCACTGGCACGCAGCTCACCGCTGCTCTGCCGGTGCGCCGCGCGGAGCTCGCGTCATAATCGAAGGATGCCGTTCGACCCCGCGCGCGCCGACCTGGCCTACCTGCCGGACCCCGCTCGCTACGAGCGGATGCCCTACCGCCGTGCCGGCGCCAGCGGCATCCAACTGCCGGCGATCTCGCTTGGCCTGTGGCAGAACTTCGGCGACGATCGGCCGCTGGCGGGCAGCCGCGCGATCCTGCGGCGTGCGTTCGACCTCGGCATCACGCACTTCGATCTCGCCAACAACTATGGCCCGCCGTATGGCGCCGCGGAGAAGAACTTCGGCCGCATCTTCGCCGAGGACCTTCGCCCTTACCGCGACGAGCTGATCATCTCGACGAAGGCCGGCTATGACCAGTGGCCGGGGCCGTATGGCGATCTGGGCTCACGCAAGTACCTGCTGGCGAGCCTCGATCAGAGCCTGTCACGGATGGGTCTGGACCACGTCGACGTGTTCTACTCGCACCGCTTCGACCCGAGCACGCCGCTGCACGAGACGATGGGCGCGCTCGACAGCGCCGTGCGCCAGGGCAAGGCCCTGTATGTCGGGATCAGCTCCTACTCGCCGCAGCGCACCGAGGAGGCGATCGAGATCCTCACGGGGCTCGGCACGCCGCTGCTGTTGCACCAGCCGTCCTACTCGCTGCTGAACCGCTGGATCGAGCGTGGCCTGCTCGACGTGCTGGAGCACCGCGGGGCGGGCGCGATCGTGTTCTCGCCGCTCGGCCAGGGGTTGCTCACCGATCGTTACCTGGACGGGGTGCCGGAGGACTCGCGCGTGAGCCGCGGCGAGGCCTTCGACGCGCAGCTGCTCAGCAAGGAGAACCTCGCACGCGTCCGTGCACTCAATGACATTGCCGCTCGTCGCGGCCAGTCGCTTGCGCAGATGGCGATCGCGTGGGTGCTGCGCGACCCGCGTGTCAGCTCGGCGCTGATCGGTGCCAGCAGCGTCGGGCAGCTGGAGCAGAGCTACGCAGCGCTGTCAAACCTGGACTTCTCCGCCGAGGAGCTCGCGGAGATCGAGCAGCACGCGGTCGACGGCGCGATCAACATCTGGGCGCCCTCCAGCGACGCCTGACGTCAGGCCGGCGGCGAGGCCGACTTGGCGGCTTCTTCTTCGTGGGTCTGTTCGCGTGCGCGGCGGTACTCGTTGACGACGATGTCGGTGAGCTCCTCGACCGATGTCTCAGCGGTTGGCTTGTCCAACGCGATCGCGCCGTCCTGGATCATGCTCACACGGTCGCATGCCTGCAGCACGTGCACGTAGTTGTGGAGGATCATGATGATCGAGACCTTGCCCTCCTCCTTCAGGCGCGCCACCAGGTCGAGGATCATCGAGCCCTCCTTGGCGCCCATCGCCGCCAGCGGCTCGTCGAGCAGGATGATGTCCGCGTCGGAGTTGACCGTGCGCGCGACGGCTATCGCCTGGCGCTGACCGCCGGACAGGCGTGCGACGGCGACGTCGATGCGCGGGATGTTGATACCGATCTCATCCAGCGCCTTGCGCGCCTCGCGCTTCATCTCGCGGTTGGCCAGGAACGGCAGCGGCCGGTGCACCTTCTCGCGGCGCAGGAACAGGTTGTGGTAGACGGACAGTTCGTCGATCAGCGCCAGGTCCTGGTAGACGGTGTCGATGCCCTTTCGAGCGCGCGTCGTCGACGCCTTTCGGTTCGTAGGGCTGTCCGTGCAGGAACATCTTGCCGCTGTCCTGCTTCTGGAAGCCGCTGAGGATCTTGATCAGCGTCGACTTGCCCGCGCCGTTGTCGCCGAGCAGCCCGAGCACCTCGCCTTTTTTTAGATGCAGGTTGACGTCGCGCAGCGCTGTCACCGGGCCGAAGCGCTTGGCGATGTGTTCCACGCGCAGCACGTCGTCCGGCGCCGATGTCGGCGGCACGACTTTCTCCTCGGGTGTTGCCGGCTCAGCCACTGGCGTGCCCCCTGCGCGTGCGCTGGACGTAGATGTTGATCGTCATCGCCAGGATGATCGCCAGGCCGAGGTAGAACAAAAGGTAGTCGGCGTTGACGCCCTGCAGCACCAGCCCGTCTTTGAGGATGCCCAGGAACAGCGCGCCGATCAGCGCGCCGATCACGGTGCCGGAGCCGCCCGCCAGCAGCGTGCCGCCGATCACCGCTGCGGCGATCCCGAAGAACAGGATTTCGTTGGCGCCGGCGGTGTCTGGCTGGACCGAGGACGAGCGCACCGCCTCGAGGATCCCGACGAGGCCACCGGCGGTGCTGCAGAGGATGAAGTTGCGGATCATCACGAGTCGCACGTGCACGCCGGCCTCGCCGGCGCCGAGCTTGTTGGAGCCGACCGCCACCGTGTGCAGGCCCCAGCGCGTGAACGTCAGCACCACCTGCAGCACGACCACGATCACCACCGCCCAGATCAGCTCCGAGTAGGTGCCGCCGCCGAAGATCTTCGCGAACGTACCGATGTGGTTGGCCGTTTCCGTGAGGAAGATGTGGTGGCCGTTGACGACGTGTTCGACCTTCACCTGGGTTGCGTGTATCTGAGCGCCGGGCGTCTCGACGGGCTCGCCGTGGCTGATGATCAGCGTCAGGCCCTCCAGGCCGAACAGCATGCCCAGCGTCGAGACGAACGAGCTGATGCCCACGATCGCCGTGAAGAAGCCGTTGATCGCGCCGACCGCCATGCACGCGACCAGCGCCACCAGCACCGCCGGCACAAGCGGCAACCCGACGCTGCTGGACAGCTTGTAGAACAGGTACGGCGCCAGCAGGTAGGTGCCGCCGATCGACAGGTCGATCTCGCCGAGGATCATCACGAACACCTCGCCCGCGCCGAGGATCGCGAACGGGGCGAAGTACGGCAGCAGCGTCTTGAAGTTTGCCGACGTGAAGAAGCTGCTGGTGTTCAGCGCGAAGTAGATCGCCACGACGACGGTGACGATGATGATGCTCCCCTCGCGTAGTGCCAGCACCCGGGTGAGCAGTCTCGCGTGGCTCCGGCAGGGGACCCCGGTGCGCGCGCACCGGGGTCTCCCCTGCCGGGGTAGTTCTCTGCGGGGAGGCAGTTCCTCCCGCCACGCTAGGCCGCTGCGCCCGCCTTGAGCGGGATCACTTTGACCGCCGTGGAGGTTCCCTCGTAGCGCGATTTGGATTCGACGTACGGCCCGACGGTTTCTTTGTCGAGGAACTTCAGGCCGGTGTCCACTTCGGCCGGTCCGCTCAGCGAGCCTGAGACCCTCCAGAAGAACAGCTGCAGGATCGGCAGGAAGCCCTGCTGGTAGGGCTGCTGGTCGATCGTGAATTCGATGTTGCCTTCTTGCAGCAGCTTCTGCGTCTCTTCGGTCAGGTCAAAGCCGCCGGCCTTGATGCCTTTGCTGGCGAGGCTGTACTTCTGCATCACTTTGGCAAGGCTTTCCGTGCTGCCGCCGTCGACCGCGTACATGCCCTTGGTGCTCTGGTGGCTGACCCAGTAGGCGTCGATCGTCGAGAGCTCGCCCGGGACCGCGGCGCCGGTGGCGACCGTGTGCACGTTGATCGGCTTGCCGGACGCCTTGATCGCTTTTTCGGCTCCTTCGATGCGCGGCTGCAGGTTGGCGGAGCCTGGCGTCGCGATGAACAGCGCTACGTCGCCCGATGGCACCGCTTCGACGATTCGTTCGCCCATCTTTTCCCCGGCTTTGACCAGGTCCTGGCCGATGTAGGCAAGGCGCGTGTTTTCGGGGGCGTCGGCGTTGTAGGAGACCACCGGGATGCCCGCCTTCAGCGCCGCTTCGACCGGGGCGTTGAACGCGTGCAGGTCGATCAGCGCCACGGCGATGCCGTCGACGCCGCTGGTCACAGCAGTGTTCAGCGCGTTCACCATCTGGCTGACGTTGCTGCTTTCCGAGCCCGTCCACTGGTAGGAGCAGCCCAGCAGGTTGCAAGCGTCTGCCGCGCCGTACTGCGTGGGCACGAAGAACGGGTTGGTTGTGACGTGGTTGATGATCACGAATTTGTAGCTCGGGTGCGAGCCGAAGATGCTCCCGGAGCCGCCGCCGCTGCTCGCGCTCGAGGAGTTCGATCCACAGGCGCTCAGCAGGGTGCCGACCGATCCGGCGGCGATGCCGGTCAGGGCGCTGCGGCGCAGGAACGCGCGCCGATCGAAGCCGGGCCGTCCAACATCCGGTCGATCGAGGTAATCGAGGTGCTCCACTGCTTCGTGGGCCTGGTCTGTGTCTGCCATTGGTGCTCCTCCTCTGTCACTCGCAGGGCCGCAACTGCCGGCGCGGCGTCGGCTACTTCTTTCCCCGTATTCCGCAACCTTATTCAACCCCAGGTGCGGAATGTCATCAGTCTAGTCCTCGGCATGACTTCGGCCATTGCTCGTCGGTCTCCTACGGACTACCCGGTGGTCACCGGGTATACCCTCGGGGGCATGGCTGACAAGCCCGCCGACCCGATCGACCCGATCGACCCGCCCGACCCGCCCGACCCGATCGACCCGATCGACCCGCCCGACCGTCGAGCGCTCGGCGACAGGCCGATCGAGACCGCCCGACAGACCGGCCCACACAAGCCGCAGGGCGGCGAGGGCACCGGTGGCGAGCATCTGGGGCCGGTGGCGATCGCACGCCACGTCAAAGAGGACGGCCGCGCGCTGATCCTCTACGCCCGCGATCCAGGCAGCCGCCGATGAGCGAGCTGCGCTTCGAGGAGCTGCGCGGCGAGCAGGTCGTCTACGCGATCCATCGCCAGGACCGCACGTTCCTGCCCTCGCGCGAACACTGCCCGCTGGACCCCACGCGCCCGGGCGGGCCCCAGACGGAGATCCCGTTCCCCGCGTTTGAGATCGCGGTCTTCGACAACCGCTTCCCTGCCTTCCAGGCGCCCGGCGGCGCGGCTGAGGTGGTCGTCTACACCGACGACCACGACGGCTCCTTCGGCACGCTCGCGCCCGAGCGTGCCGAGGATCTGATGTGGGTCTGGCGCCATCGCTACATGGAGCTTGGGGCGCGCGAGGACGTCGACTACGTGTACATCTTCGAGAATCGCGGCGTCGAGGTGGGGGTCACGCTGCACCATCCCCATGGTCAGATCTACGGCTACCCGTTCCTGCCACCGGTGCCCTGCGCGGAGCTCGCCGCGGACGAGCGGCTGGGGGGGTGCGCGCCGTGCGAGCTGCTCAGGCGCGAGCTCGCCGACGGGGACCGCGTCGTGTTCGAGAACGACGCTGCGGTCATCTACGTCCCGTATGCCGCCCGCTGGGCGTATGAGGCCCACGTGGTCATGCGTCGTCATCGAGCGAGCCTGCTGGAGTGCGAGCCGGACGAGCTGCGCCTGCTGGCCGGCGCGCTGCAGCGGCTCGCGCGGGGATACGACGCGCTGTTCGAGCGGCCGTTCCCGTACGTGATGGCGGTCCACCAGGCGCCCACCGTGGCAGCTGGGCGGCCCGGCGCGCAGACGGCCGGGCAGGGACACCTGCACGTCGAGTTCTACCCGCCGCTGCGCACTGCCGACAAGCTCAAGTACCTGGCCGGCTCCGAGCAGGGCGCGGGCGCGTTCATCTCCGACACGCTGCCCGAGGAGTCGGCGGTCAAGCTGCGTGAGGCGATCGCTCGTGCCGGCTGATCGCAGCGCGGCGTTCGCGCCCGGGCGCGTGAACCTGATCGGCGAGCACACCGACTACAACCAGGGGCTGGCGCTGCCGTTTGCGATCGCCGAAGGGGTGACCGTGCGCGCCGAGGCGCAGCCGGCGGACCCCGCCGGCGCCGGGCGCGTCAGTGCCTACGCACGCGATCTCGACGAGCGCGACGAGTTCGCGCTCGCTCGAGCCCGAGCCGGCCCCCGGCTGGCGCGCGTTCGTGCGCGGCAGCGTCGCAGAGCTCACCCGCGCCGGCTTCCCGCTGGTGGCCGCGCGTGTGGAGATCAGCGGCCAGCTTCCCCCCGGCGCCGGCCTGTCCTCCTCGGCGGCGCTCGAGGTGGCGCTGTGCCTGGCGCTCGCGGATCTCGGCTCGCGCGGTTCACAGACGGCGACCAAGACGGTTGAGCGCATGGAGATCGCCGAGCTGTGCGCGCGCGTGGAGAACGACTGGGTTGGCGCCCACACCGGCCTGCTGGACCAGCTGGCCTCGCTGTACGGCGAGCCCGACAGCGCGTTGTGCATCGACTTCCGCACGCTGGCGGTGGAGCCGGTGCCGCTGCGGCTCGGTGGCTGGCGCCTGGTGGTGCTCGACTCCGGCGAGCGTCACCTGCACGCCAGCTCCGGCTACAACGAGCGCCGCGCGGAGTGCGCGCGGGCGTGTGAGCTGCTCGGCGTGCAGTCGCTGCGCGACGTTGACGCCGAGCCGACGCCGACGGCGCAGCGCTGCAGGCGCTGCCGGAGCCGCTGCGTCGTCGTGCCGGCCACGTGCTCGCCGAGAACGAGCGGGTCCGCCAGGCGGTGGCGGCCCTGCGCGCGGACGATCTCCCGGCCATCGGGCGGCTGCTGGACGCTTCGCACGAAAGCCTGCGTGACTGCTTCGAGGTCTCCACGCCGGCCGTGGAGGCGACGGTCGAGCGTCTGCGCCAGGCAGGCGCCGCCGGCGCACGCCTGGTGGGCGGAGGCTTCGGCGGCAGCGTCCTCGCCCTGTTCGCGCCCGGCGTGCAGCCGCCGCCTGAGGCGCGCGAGGTGCGCCCCGGCGCCGGCGCTCGTCTGCTGGAGGTTTAAGCATGCCGCGGCCCCGTCCAAGCCGCATAGAGGAGAACGCCAGATGGCACCCGGCGCTCTACGAGACGGCCGAGCTGTTCTTCGGCTGAGCGGCGCGCCTGCCGGCGGTGCGGTTCGACGGCGTGGATGGTTCCGCAAAGCGCATGCGCGCCAGCCGCCAGCCGCCGGTGAGGAACTCGACCCGCTCCTCGGGTCCTTCGTGGTGTACCACGCGGGCGTCGAAGCCTTCCCGGAAGACGTCCAGCATGGCGCGGTTCTCACACAGCACCTCTGCCACGAAGTGCGTGATTCCACGCCGCTCGGCGACGACCGCGAGCTGCTCGACGAGAATCGTCCCGAGGCCGCGGCCGTGCATGTGATCGGCCACCTCGACGGCGACTTCCGCGCGCCTGCCATCGAGTCGCACGTAGGTGGCATGACCGACGAGCAGACCGGCTTCGTCATGGGCGATCAGCCCATAGCGGTTGGCGCCGGTGGCGGCAGCAAGGTGCGCCGCGTAGGTCATGTCGGCCGCGCCGGTGAAGAAACGTAGGCGTTTGGCGTCCAGGCACAGTCCTGACAGGAACGACCGCAATGCCGGCTCGTCGGTCTGGCTGGCCGGACGGACGCTCACCATCGAGCGATCGCGTAGGCGCACGAGCTGCATTGCGCTCGGCGCTGCGCTGACATGCTCGCGTTGCAGCGCGGTGGCGGTTGACGCTCCCATCGAGCTGCAAGCGGTGGCGGTTGACGCTCCCATCGTGCTGCAAGCTTCACATGCGGAGGGGTGGCTGATATCCGGACCACCCCACCGGGTGACTCGGTAAAAAGCCGCAAGTTCGTCGGTGAGAAGCCCGGATCGCGGCCTGGCGGTGGCGATCTAGCGTTGTCCTTGATCCCAACACAGGAGAGCGTGATGTTCAGGAATGTGCTCGTAGGAGTGGACGGTAGGCCCAGCGGCGGCGATGCGCTCGCGCTCGCCGCCCGTCTCGTCGGTCCCGATGGCAAGCTCACCCTCGCCTACGTCCATCGTGGCGAAGTGGCGCAGGAGGACAACGACACGCTCACGCTGTTGGAGCATGAGCGTGCGGCGGCTGAAGTCAACGCGGAGCTGCTCAGCGTGATCTCCACGAGCCCCGGCCGTGGCCTTCACCAACAGGCTGAGGAGCAGGGCGCGGATCTGCTTGTCCTCGGCTCCTGCACACATGGCGGCCTGGGGAGGGCGATGCTGGGCGACGACACGCGCGCGGCGCTCAACGGCGCACCGTGCGCGATCGCCATCGCCTCGCGCGGCTACGCCGAGCATCCCAAGCCGTTTGCCAACGTGGGCGTCGGCTATGACTCCTCGGCCGAGAGCGGAGCGGCGCTGGCAGCGGCACGCGAGGTGGCGGCCTCCTCGCACGCGAGGCTGCAAGCGCTGGAGGTTGTGTCGATCCCGTCGGTTGCGTATGCCGGGCTGATGCCCCCGGCGATCGGCGAGAGCATCGATGTGATGTTGCAGGAGGCGGATGCGCGCCTGAGCAGGCTGGCGGACGTCGACGGCCGGGCCGTGTATGGCCTGGCAGGCGAGGAGCTGGCGGCGTTCGGTGACCAGCTGGACCTCCTGGTCGTCGGCTCGCGCGGCTACGGTCCTGTGAAGCGACTGGTGCTGGGCAGCACCTCCAATTACCTGGAGTCCCACGCGCGCTGCTCGTTGCTGGTGCTGCCTCGGATTTCCGGCAGTCCCGCTGAGGGCTCCATAGCGCCGGCTGAGCGCACGGTGTCAGGTGCGCACGCCGAGGAGGCGCTAACAGCCGCGGTCAGCGCCTAGGCAGCCTGTCAGTCCTCGGGCGTCAGCACGACGACCTTGCCAGCCGCCCGGTTGTCCTCCATGTAGCGGTGCGCGTCGGCGATCTCGTCCATGGCGAACACACGGTCGAGGTTGACGCCGTAGCGGCCGCTCTCGAGCGCCTGCACGATCTCGTCGAAGATCCCCTGGTAGCTGTCGCCGTCGATCACATTGCTGCCGAAGCGCTTCAGCTGGACCCCCAGGCGCTCGGCCTGCGCCTCGACGGCGTCCGTCTCCCAGTCACCCTCCAGGAAACCGGTCATACAGGCGCGGCCCCCGGGCACGAGGGCATGCAGCGCCTGCGCCAGCGGACCCGGTCCGATCAGCTCGAACAGCCCGTGCACGCCGTCCGGCAGCAGCTCGTGCACGGCCGCCGTGACATCTCCGTCGACGACGATCACGTGCTCGGCCCCGGCCGCCTGCAGCGCCGCGCGCTTGGACTCCTGGCGAGTGCTCGCCAGCACGGTGATGCCGCGGTCCTTGGCGAGCGCGATCGCCGCCATGCCGACGGACGAGCTGCCGCCGTGCACCAGTAGCGTCTGGCCGTCCTTCAGCGCGAGCTGCTCCAGCGTTCCCCATGCCGTGCCGAAGCTCTCCGGGATCGCGCCCAGCTGCGCCCAGTCGAGCGTAGTGTCCACCGGGATCACATGGCTTGCCGGCAGCAGCGCGTACTGCTCGTAACCGCCGTCGAAGTCGCGGCCCATGCCGCCCATCGCCGCCAGGACCCGCTGCCCCGGCTGCAGGCTGGAGCCCGGTGCATCGAGCACCTCCCCGACACACTCGATTCCCAGCACACGCGGAAAGCGCACCGCGTCGCCAGAGCCACCGGCGCGAGTGATCAGCTCCGAGCGGTTCAAGCCAAATGCCCGCACGCGGACGAGCACCCACTCCGCTTGCAGCTCGGGTATCGGCCGCTGCTCGAGTTGCAACACCTCCGGCCCGCCGGGCTCATGGACGACGACTGCCTGCATGCTCATGGAGCTTCCCGGAACGCCGCTCGCTCTAACTCCGGCTCAGCGGTGCTGCTTGGCGAGCCCGTCCTCAGTGAGCCGGGCGTAGGCGTCGGGGCGGCGGGTGGAGAGGAACGGGAACAGCTCCAGCCAGTCGTGGCGCTGGTCGAGGTCGAGGTCGGCCACGAGCACGGCCGGCTCGCTCGCGCGGAGCCTGCACGAGCTTGCGCCCGTAGGGGTCGCAGATGAACGAGGAGCCGTAGAAGCGCAGCGGCGGCTCCTCGCCGATGCGGTTGACGGCGACCATGAACAGGCCGTTGGCGATCGCGTTGCCGACGATCACCTGCTCCCACAGCGGCTGCGTGTCGAAGTCGGGATGGTCGGGCTCGGAGCCGATCGCGGTCGGATACACGAGCACGTCGGCGCCCTCCAGGCTGTAGGCGCGGGCGAGCTCCGGGAACCACTGGTCCCAGCAGGTCGGCAGGCCGAGCTGCGCCTCGCCGAGCGGCGATCACCGGGAAGGCGTCCGGGCTCGTCGGGCCCCGGGCGGAAGTAGCGGTCCTCGTGGTAGCCGGCGGTGACCGGGATGTGCAGCTTGCGCGTGCGCGCCAGCAGCTCGCCGTCGGGCGCGACGACGATCGCGGTGTTGTAGCCGAGCCCGTCCTCGGCGTCGGGCGCGCGCTCGTACAGCGAGGCGTGCACGTGCACGCCCGTCTCGCCGCGCCATGCGCGCGGCGAAGCGGTGGGTGGCGCCTCCGGGGAGCTCCTCCGGCTCGACCCCGCCCGCCTCCGGCCCGGCGGGATCGACGGCGAAGTAGCGGCTGAGCGTCAGCTCCTGCAGGCACACGAGCTGTGCGCCCGGCGCCGGCCGCCAGCCTGATCGCAGCCGCGAGCGCGCCTCGTGCTCGTCGGGGTCGGGGTGCCAGCGCTCCTGCACGGCGGCGATCCGCAACGGCGCGCGCTCGCGGCGGGCGCGTGCGCGCCGGCGAGTCGGGCGGCGGCGGGGCATGGATCAGTCGAATCTCGCCCATCGCGATGACTCTAGGCTGTCGCGGTGAGCTCCACCCTCGCAACCACCCCGGCAGCCGACGGCTACCGCATGCCGGGCGAGTTCGACGCGCACTCGGGCTGCTGGATGGCGTGGCCGGAGCGCCCGGACAACTGGCGCCTGCAAGCCAAGCCCGCACAGCAGGCGTACGCGGCTGTGGCCGAGGCGATCAACGTCGCCGAGCCGGTGACGGTGGCGGTCTCCGACGCGCAGTTCGAGCATTGCCGCGCGATGCTGTCGCCGTCGATTCGCGTGGTGGAGGTCTCGACCGACGACGCCTGGATTCGCGACACCGGCCCGACGTTCGTCGTCGATGACAACGGTGGCCGCCGTGGCGTGGATTGGCATTTCAATGCCTGGGGCGGTCTCGATGGCGGCCTGTACCTGTCGTGGGAGCGCGACGAACGAGTGGCGCAGAAGATCTTGGAGCTGGATGGCGTCGATCGCTATCGCGCGCCGATCGTGTTGGAGGGCGGCTCGATCTGCGTCGACGGCGCTGGCACGGTGATCACCACGGAAGAGTGCCTGCTGAACCGCAATCGCAACCCTGAGCTCTCGCGCGAGCAGATCGAGCAGGTGCTGTTCGACTACCTCGGCGCCGACAAGGTCATCTGGCTCGGCGGCGGCGTCTACGGAGACGAGACCGACGGGCACGTCGACAACCTCGCCTGCTTTGCCCGGCCGGGGGTCGTGCTGCTCACCTACCCCGATGACGAGTCCGATCCGCAGTACGCGATCTCACGCGACGCGCAGCAGCGCCTGGAAGCTGCAACGGACGCCCGCAGGCGCTCGATCGAGGTGATACGTCTGCCGTCGCCGGGACCGATCACGATCACCGCGGAGGAGGCCGCCGGCGTGGAGAGCGTTGTCGGAAGCCTGCCGCGCCGCGCCGGCGCTCGCCTGGCGGCGTCCTACGTCAACTTCTATCTCGCCACCAGCAGGGTCGTGTTCCCGCTGCTGGACGAGCGCTTCGACGAGATGGCGGCGGCGATCCTGCGTGACTGCTTCCCCGAGCGCGAGATCGTCGGTGTCCCCACACGCGAGATCCTGCTGGGCGGCGGCAACATCCACTGCATCACCCAGCAGGTTCCCGCCGCCGCTTGAATCGCCCGGCGCTGGCACGCCTGGCACGGCTGGCTCGGCTGGCTCGGCTGGCCCGGCTGGCGCGTGCGTCCGGCTGGCGCGTGCGTTCGGCTGGCGCGTGCGTCCAGGGATATATGAACGTCAGAGTGTGGTGTATCGCAGCTGCGATACACCGTCCACCGAGAGACATATCAGCGCGGGGCTACGCGCAGCAGCACGGTGCCGTCGCCGGGCACCTCGGCACTGATGGTGCCGCCGCTTGCGCTGGTGGTGTGCGTCCACAGGTTGCGCAGGGAGTAGCTGGGGGCGGACGCCAGCCCGACGGCGCCGGCACTGGTTACGATCTTGATGGCGCTCGCGCCGCGGTTGAGCAGCGCCACCGCGCGTGAGCCGTCGATCAGCGGCTTGACCCATACCTGCCCGTTGCCGGTGGTGGACAGCAGCGTGCCCTGGACGCCGGCGGGGTCCTGGTCGACGGCGATCACTTCTGCGTTCTGCACGGCTGTCAGGCTGGCTGCGCTGATCCTGCTCAGGTCATCGCTGATCATCAGCGGCGCTGCCAGCATCGCCCACATGCTGAGCTGGCTGCGGAACTGGGCGGCTGACATCCGCTGGTCGGGGGCGAGGTAGTCGGGATCGTTCCAGTGCCCCGGCCCGGCCGCCTGGGGTGCGGCGGCGTCGGCGTCCATGTTGCGCAGCACGTCGACAAAGGGGACGTTGCCGGGACGGCCGACGTCGGTGTCGGTGCGCCAGCTGTTGCCGACGCTCGGCCCGAAGCTGTAGGAGGCGAAGGCCGATTCGTCGAGCGGGGGCCGGCTTTCGCCGTACTGTTCAGGCTGCAGGTAGTTGCAGATCGACAGCAGCATCGGGCGGTGGCTGGAGTTGGCGGCAATCGCCGCATGGAATTCTGAGTACGCAGTCGCCGGGTTCAGGTGATGTTCGGCGCCGCCGCAGAAGTCCACCTTGACGGCGTCAAAGCCCCACGCGGCAAAGCTGTTGACGTCCTGCTGGTAGTGGCCGTAGCTGCCCTGGCCGGCACCGCCGCAGCCGTTGGGGCCGGCGTCGGTGTACAGGCCGACGAGAAAGCCGGCAGCGTGCAGCGTGCGCGTCAGCCACGCCAGCCCATGAGGCCACTGCTTGGCGCTGATGGTGATTTCGCCGTTGGCGCCACGGGTACCGTGCCACCAGCCGACGTCGAGCCACACGTAGCGGTAGCCGCCTCGCTCCAGCCCCAGCGACTTCAGCTGGCTGGCCTGGCTCAGCACGGTTGCCTCGCTGTAGTTGCCGCCGAAGGCGAAGTATGTGTCCCAACCCATGTACGGGGTGGCTGCGAGCGTGCTTGCGTCGGCGGGCTTTGGCACCGCGAGCGCCAGTGTCAGCGCCAGCACGGCAAGTGCGGCTAGCACGGCGGCTGCGCGCAGACGGCTAGCAGCGACGCGCAGACGGCTAGCGGCGACGCGCAGACGGCTAGCGGCGACGCGTGGCACGGGTGGATGCGCTGTGCGAGGACGCGGTGAGCGTGAGCAGCTTGTGCTCCAGCTGGGCTTCAATCACGCCGATCACGGTGCCGCTGACGGACAGGTATGCGCTGAAGTGACGCCGGGCGTCCAGCAGGCGTCTGCCTTTGGCGTCCAGGACAGCCGTGAGCGTCGTGTGGGCGCCGCGCGCGAGGTGGGCGTGGACGCTTGCGAGCGTGATGTTCACTCGGCGCAGGTCCGCGGCGCTCTTGTGGCCGGCACGCGTCGAGCGGGCGGCGACCGCGACGATGCGAGATCCGCTGAGCGTCTCCACGGCGGTGAGCCGCAGATTCACCCGGCAGCCGCCGGCTGCCTGTGTCGAGCAGACGATCGGCACGCTCAGCCTGCCGTTCTTGAAGGCCGCTGTGCCGACTGCCGTCTCACCGGCCGATGCGGGCACGCCCCCGACGGGGATCGTCACGAAGGCACTGTTGGCGGTGGCGCTGCCGCCGGCGTCGGTTGCCGTGACCTGGCACTGCAGGTGGTGGCCTGTGTCCTGGCCTTTCACCGTGTACGTCGACGCCGTGGCGCCGGCTATCGGGATCAGGTCTCGCAGCCACGCGTAGCTCAGCTGCGCGGTGGTTTCAGCGGGCGTGCCGGGGTGGCACGTGAGCTTCTGTCCGTTTGCCGGCGTGCCCGTGATCGATGGGTTCGGGCGCACGATCGCCACCTGCGAGTTGACGGCTGTGGTGAACGCTTCGTCGGAGCCCGCCGTCGTCCCCGACGGGCTCGCGGCGAGCACACGGTAGTGATAAGTGGTGTTGGCAGCGAGCCCTGACAGCGTCGCTGAGACTTCCTGGACGGTGCCGCCGGCTGCCGGCAGCACCGAGCAGGGGACTGCCTGGGTGTAAGCGCTGCTGATCCCGTATTCGAACGAGCAGGCGCCCAGCACCGCGTCGTTGGGATTGACCGCGCCCGCGAGCGTGGCGCCTGCACTGGTTACCGCCGACGGCTTCAGCGTCGTGGCGCCCGGTGCCGGCACCCTCGCTGCGACCCAGCGCCCGGCGGCATCGACGGCCATGCAGAAGCCGCCGGGCAGGCATGAGACGCCCGCCAGCGACTGCGCCGGGGGGCCGGTGTCGGCGCTGCTGGCGCTCCACGCCGGGACAGGTGCGGTGGCGTCGTCGCTTGCCAGTGCCTCGCCGTGTCCGTCCACGGCTACGCACAGGCCGGAGGAGGCGCAGGAGACTGCGGTGAGTCGTTCACCGTCGATTGAGGTCTCACTCCAGGTCGGCGCCGAGGCGCCGGCATCGACGCTAGCCAGTGCGTTGCCGGCGCTGTCGAGCGCCACGCACGAGCTGCCGGGCGCGCAGGAGACAGCGAGCAGTTCGCCTGCGTCGATTCGCTGCACATGCCATTCTCCGGCGTTGCCGGTGGGGTCGGTGCTGGCGAGTGCGTTGCCGCTGCTGTCGACCGCCACGCATAGCGTCGGCGAGGAGCACGAGACGCTCGTGAGGTGGTGGCCCGGGTGGCTGCTGGCCGTGATCCATGCGCCGGCGCTGGGGCGTGTGCTCGTCAACACGTTGCCTTCTTCATCCACGGCGACGCACAGCGACGCGCTCGGGCAGGAGACGGCGGTGAGCGCCCGGCCGGCATCGATCGCCTCAGGAGAGGACCACGAGGTGGCGCCCGGGTTGCTGCTGACGAGCGCGGACCCTTGGCCGTCCACGGCTACGCAGGGTCCGCCGGGGGCGCACGAGACGGCATTCAACGACTGGCCGCTGTCGATCGGGCTCTTGATCCATGACGGATCGGCAGCCGTAGGGTTGGACGTGGCGAGCGCGTTTCCCTGGTGGTCGACGGCCACGCACAGCGATTCCGAGGTGCACGACACGCCGCTGGGATTGCCGCCTGCATCGAACGCGGCCGGTGCAGACCAGCTGAGCGGCGCGGCGGCGTTGGCGTAGCCCGGTGCCAGTAGCGCGGCGAACATGAGCGTGACGCTCAGCGCCGACAGCATCGCAGGCGCACGCCGGCTGCGCTTGCGACGTTCAGGCGTTCTCGTCATCTCGCTCTCACCGATTCATCTCTCTCAGCTGCTTGCGCTGCTGGCTGCTGGCGGTTTGGCGCGTTGGGTCCCTGTGGGAAGCCAACCCGCTAAGCAGCTGGGTGTTGCGGTTTGCGCGGTGGTCACGGTCGCTCATCGCTTCGCCGCGAGACCCCGAGACCCCGAGACCCCGAGACCCCGAGACCCCGAGATCATGGTCACGCCGACAGTAGTACAGGAGTTGAGTATCGGATACCGAGTCTTGGACGGCGCCCCGGCGTCGTATACCTTTGTCTGGCAGCGGCTTTCGAGCGAGTTTCGCGTGATCGAATCAACTGGCATAGGGCAATTCGGGCTGAGGCAGCCGACGATCGCGGCAGCCTGGTTGAGATCGGCTGGGATGCTCGTCGCCGTGTTGCTGATCGCCTTGGGTGCGGCGCTGTCCACAGCCGCCGCCCGCGCCGACGCGCAGGCTGGGCCGGTGACCTCGTCGTCTGCGGCCGTGTCGCTGGCCGGTGTCAACCTGACCGTGCCGAGCGTTGCCGTGACGGTTCCCAGCGTCGAGGTGTCGCTACCCAGCCTCGAGGTGTCGCTGCCCAGCGTGGAAGTGTCGCTACCCAGTGTCGAAGTGTCGCTACCCAGCGTTGGCGTATCGCTGCCGGGCGTGAGCGTTTCCACGCCGAGCGTAAACATCTCCACGCCGAGCGTCGGGGTCTCGACGCCCACCCCGCCCAGCACCGGGTCGCCGGAATCGCCCGACTCGGAATCTCCTGCGTCGGAACCGCCGAGCACCGGCAGTCCGCCGGCGAATCCGCCGGGCGGCGGCGTGCCGGTCTCGCCGAGCGCCCCATCGGCCACCTCGGGTGACGAACACGATGGCTCGGCGGCATCCTCGCCAGGTGCTCCTGCGTCTGCGGTGGCATCTGCAGCTGCTGCCGGCAAGGACTCTGAGACAACGGTTGCTCTCCGGGCATCTGCTGCTCGTCCCGGCGAAGTGCTGCGCCAGACGCGGCAGCCCTCCGGACACAAGCGCCGCCATCGACGCCCTGCTGCGGGCTCCGCGACGGTGCGTCGGTCTGCGATCGGCACAGCTGCACCGGTCCTGAGTGGGCGTGGTGTCGTGCACGCGACGCCTGCTTCGCATGCGGGCGGCGGTCACTCGAGCAGCCCGCTGGATGCGATCGGTGGGCGCATACCGCTGCCGCTGCCGGTTCCCGATTGGAGCAAGCCGATCATCCTGATCCTGCTGCTGCTGGCGATCGGGCTGGGCGTGCGCGCGCGCACGCAAGCGCTTCGCGCCAAGCGCCTGGAGGGTCAGCGCGAGACGCTGCTCAGGGATGTGGATGCGATGCAGGCGGCGCTGGTGCCGGAGGTTCCGCCCCGTGTCGGCGGCCTGGCGGTGTCGGTCGCCTACCGGCCCGCCGAGGGCCCTGCGGCGGGCGGCGACTTCTACGACGTGTTCGTCCCTGAACGGGGCAAGATCGCGATCATCCTCGGTGATGTGACCGGGCACGGACACGGGGCGTTGACGCAGGCTGCGCTGACGCGCTACACATTGCGCGCGTACCTGCAGACGGGCCTGGAGCCTCGCGCGGCGTTGGCGCTTGCCGGACGTGTGCTGGCCGACCGCACGTTGGAGGGCTTGGCCACGGTCGCCGTGGGCGTGTACGACGCACGCGAGGGCCGCCTGACGTATGCCGGCGCCGGGCATCCTGCTCCGATCCTGCACGGCTTGCAGACGCGTGAGCCGCTGACGATCTGTGCCTCGCCGCCCCTGGGCTGGACGGTGCCGACCGGGCGCAGGCAGACGATCGTGTCGTTGCCGCCGGGTGCGGTGGCGTGCTTCTTCAGCGACGGTCTGATCGAGGCTCGCTGCAAGCACGGTCTGCTTGGACGCGAGCGGCTGAGCGAGATCGTCGCTGCGCTTGGTCCCAGGCCCGACGCCGCGAAGCTGCTGGCGCGGGTGCGGAAGGCGGCGCTTTCCACGCCTGATGACATGGCCGCGTGCATCGTTGTGCCGGAGATGACGATCATCCCGACGCGCACGCACATCGAGGAACTGGAGGCCGATGGCGAGGAACTGCAAAACGGCGAAGTTCGGCGCTTCCTGGAGACCTGCCAAGTCCTCACTGTGGACATCGAGCAGGCGGTCGAGCGCACCGGGGCCATCGCTGCCGTGTGCGGTACAGCGGTGCTGCGCGTGGACCTTGCGCCCGCTGGCGCGAAAGTGGCCGTCAGGGCTCCCCGTCCGGCCGGACAGGCGGTTGCATCCAAGCGCTCCTCGCAGCCGTCTGGGACGCCTGGCTTGCATTGAGCACAACCTCAATGCAACGGTCAGGCGGAAGCCGGCCACGCGACCGCTTTTCTCGGCAGCTCCTACATGGGCGCGGCGGGTTTCGAACCTGCGACCTCTCGCGTGTGAAGCGAGCGCTCTCCCACTGAGCTACGCGCCCTGAGGCCCTGAGTCTATTGGCTTGCGCGGCCCGAGCCGCCTCGGCGGAAGCACCGATGGTGGCGCTGCTGCCCATTGCTGCCCAATCAAGACGGCGCTCGACTTGAGCGAGCGGCTAGCGCTCTCTCGCCTTGAGCACGCCGAGCGCAAGCCGTTGGCGTGCTTCCCACGCGCCGATACGATGGGGCCGCCATCTCAGCGCCGAACAGCTATCTCGTCGTGGTCAGGGCCATCTCAGCTGCCCAACTGCCGTTTAACGACCCGCTCGTCGCGCAGCTGCCCGATGCCCACTGCGTGATCAAGAGCGAGCATGTAGGCGGAGAGGACGGGTGGCCTCTAGCGTTGCGCGGCGAGGCTAGTGGAACCGCGGACGACATCGAATGCGCCCAGCGTCGGCTCAGCGAGGCCGTTTCCGGCCTGCTGCCGCTTGTTGCCCTGGCGGCAAACGCGGCACACGCCGACCCCAGCCTCGTCGTGGCCCACGGGACGACGCCGAGCGAGTCGGCGCCCGCTGAGTGGATCGCGTATGAATGGCCGGCGCCAAGCACGCACTTCCCGCCGCAGAGTCGGACTGTCCCGACGAATCTGGTTGGGGCGCTCCTTGAGGCAGCCGATCGCTATCCGTCGGCTGGCTACCACGGACGCGCGGTCGGGCTCTATCGGGAGGCGTTGAAGTACTGGACACCGGAATCGACGCTCCTCGCGGCGGAGTATCTCTGGATGGCGACAGAGGCTCTCAGCCGCGGCATCGTCGAGGCTGAGGCCGCCGAGCGAAACATGACGCCGGGCAACCTCGCCAAACTCCGAAAGGTTGCCGGGCCTCCGACGCTCTACAGGCTCGCACGAGAGCGGGTCGTCTTCAGCGAGGACGCCGAAGCCCTAGATGCGCTCGGTAAGGCAAGCGAGGGGTTCGAGCACGGCTACATGCCCATCGCCGATATTCGGGCGCTCGCCGAGCCGATCCTAGAGCGTGCTGCTTGCAGAGTTCGTCACGCGTTGATCTCGGTGCTCGACATGCCGGAAGCCGATGCAGCCGCTCTGCTTGCCACAGACTTTGACGAACCGCGTGGCCTGGTGCCGCCGATTAGAATCCTGCGCGGTAAGTTGCAGGTGAACGACCCCAGCCTTGCGCCTACCGAGGTCGAGGACGCGGTAGAGGTCGAGTGGGAGTCGCCGGGCGAGCGCCTTGTTGAGCGCGACGCAGCCGGCAACTTCACAATCACGGGAACGACGAAGGTGACGATGCGAAACCTGCCGAAAGGTCTTGGGCTCACGGCCATCAGCTCGGGTATGCGTGTCCAGGGTGCGACCGCCTATGCCGTAGGCGAGACAGTCGTCCGACGCGTCGATTCGTCGTAGCTGACTACGCTCACTGACGCACGCGTTACTCCGCGCGGCATTGCGTGGCCCCCGGCAGGCCACGAATCGCGCGCGTTCGTCGGAGCGGAGCTGGCGTAGCCCAGTATCGAGAGTGCGCTGCACGGTCACGCTATGTGGCGTCGGCCTCGATGGCCCATCGTCGGTAGTCCTCGATCATCGAGTCGGCCGGCTTCGTGTTGGTCAAGAAGGTCATCAGCCACTCTTGGAGAGCGTCGAGAGCCTCGGGAGCCAGCTTGAAGCCTCGATGCCCAGTGAGGTGCTGCTCGGAGACTGGCTGGACGTGATCCAAGCGAGCGAAACCCTCATCGAAGCTAAACAAGGGGTCTGCGGGCAAATAGAAGGCGTTTGTGAAGTCGTAGATGCTTATGCGCTTTCGCATGTGCTCGTCGTATTGGTCCGAGCCGTAGATGGGGACGACCATGACGATTTCCGCGTGTCGCGCTTGCCCCTTGCGTGCATAGAAGTCCGATGCGCCGCCTCCGCCTAGGACAATCACTGGCCGATTCCGCTTAGTCTTGGCGACGACTGCACCTTCGCTTGATTCCATGCTGAGGCTGTGGACAGGCGCATGATCGAAGATCTCGGCCGTACGGCCACACACGCTGTACTCCAGATTGCGGTCGTCCTTTGGGTCGACACGCGTGACCTTCAAGCCGTGGCGCGGGGGCAGGTAGAGCGGCTGATCGCACCAGACATGCCCAGCCTCGACGCTCGGGGCAGCCTTCTCGTAGAAGGGGTCAATCAGGCCATGCATCCCAGCTACAGTTCGGTGTCCTGCGGAATTACAAGACGTCCAAATGTGGAGTCCAGCCGTAGGTCTTCGTCCTCTGGATCGCTGAGGAACGAACGTTGCTCCTCGCTTGACAGCGGAACATAGGAGGTGCGTCGTCGCTCGCGCCATTCCTCCATACGGTTTCGGGCGCCGTCGGGCAGAGTCGGTGCCGTTAGAGGTGCCCCTGGGCGCGGGATCGGATTGGTGCGTGCTTGGGTCATGTCTAGCGGCTTGCCGCGGACGGCGCCGCGCATAGGCGCCGTCCGGAAATAGACAAAGTCGAGTAGCTCGTTGAGTTCCATCGAAGCGTAACGTCGCAGTACGCTATCAACGAGGCTCCTGGTTCCCGATGGCCACTCCTCCCCGGTCGGTGCGCCGGGCGCTGCCCGGTAGAGCTTGGAGTTGTGCCATTGCCCGACGACGACTTCGCTGCCGCCTTCCATTTGCTCCAGGGTCTCGGGTAGCTCAAGCGCATATGGCCCGTAGTGGAAGAAGACCCAATGGAGACCTGTGAGCAGTGGGCGTGCCGATGCGGCGCGTTCCACGTCGATGAGATATAGAAGCTTGACGAGCTTCGTCTGAGTGAGCGTCACGTCTCGCTCTCGTGCACGGGCGACGATGTACGCGATCAGAGACCGCAGGTCGGGGTCGTGACGCTGAAACAGAGGCATGGGTCGGACGATCGGGGTGCAGTGTGGCGTTCGCTCTGCGGGTCCTATCGGTCCGCTCAGCCTGCATGATGAACCATCCGCGTGCAAATGCCGTCAGGCCACGGGCGCAATGCCTACGCTGTGTAGCGCAGATTGCGCGTGGATCGGCTCCACCTTGTGGTTCTCACGGCCGCTCACAAGCGTCTTTAGGCGTTTGGGCTCGCCGTCGCGATGGTCCATTTGCCGGGCGTAGATCGCCAGTGTGAGGTTCGGCGTCGTGTGTCCCATTTGCGCCATGACGTACGGCGGCGTCTCGCCGATGGCGAACAGCAGCGATGCGAATGTTCGGCGTAGCGAGTGTGGCGTCAGATCGTCGGGCAGAGGCTCGAAGCCATCCACGGCGAGCTGTGCGTTAGCGTGCTTGACCGCTTGGTCGAGCATCGCGTCGTCGGATGTTGGTTGCGCCGAGCCGCCGGCCGGTCGTCGTGCAGAACACGAGTGCGTCGGATGTGGGATCGAGCCGCGCCGTGTAGTCACCCAGCTCGTCGCTGAGCACCGGGAGGATGTTCACGACCCTGATCCCGGCGTCGGTCTTGGCGGCGCGCACGGTGATCGTGCCGCGCACGAGGTCCACGTCACGCCAGCACAACGCCTGCGCCTCGCCGAGCCGCAGGCCGGCAAAGGTCAGCGTGGCAAGCAGCGCGCGTCGCTGACCTCGACAGACCCTGGCGTTGTCGTCGAGCTTGCCGGCGCCGTCCAGCAGAGCTGCGATGTGGTCGGCACGGTCGAGCCAAGAGCGTCGAGGGGCAACCGCTGGCAGCCGTCGGCGACGGCCACGCGCTGGGTTGCGGTCGATCAGCTCGTACTCCACGGCCGTCTCAAGGATCGCGGCGAGCGTCGTGAGCGTCTTGTTGATCGACGTGGCACCGAGCTTGCCTTCGCGTACCTTCGCCAGCCGGTAGCGGTCCACGTCCTCGACGGTGATCTGATCCAGACGCCGTGAGGCGAACGCGGGCAGTAGGTGGCTCGACAGACGCCATCGCAGGTCGTCCCGTCCCGCGGCGCTGAGCCCACTCCCTCGTCGCCCGCCCTCCAGCGTTTGACGCTCGAACCACTCCGACGCGAACACGTGGAAGGTCGGTACCTCTCGCGGTGCCTCGACGATCTCCACGACCGCCGGCCGCCAGATGCCGCGTCGCACGTCGGCAAGGATGTTCTGTAGCTCCGTCTGCGCCTTCGCGTTCGTCCAGCCTTCTGCTGCTGTCCCGAGCGCGACGTACTCACGTCGGCCGTAGGCGCGGAAGCGCAGCCCGTAGGTCGGGCTGCGTCTGCGCTTGTCCACGATCACCTGTCCGGTCGCTGGACGTGGCATCAGTCGCGCTCCGGGGCCGCGAGCTGCTCGTCCCATCGCCGGGCGTTGCGTCGCCCTGCGCGTCGCGCGATCGCTCGTCTGCGTGCGGCGTGTCAGCACGCTGTCAGCGGGCGACGTACCGTCGTCAGCGCGTCGCGTCGTTCGGCTCGGCCCACTCGTACAGGCAGTAGGTCGCGGAGCCGAGGAACGGAGCGAGTCGGACAACCGTTCCGCGCAGGCGAGCCAGACGTCCGATGGCGTCGTGGGGTCGTTGGGAGCTAGGAACTCGCCGATCGCTCTGCGTCCGTCTACGCTGCTGGAAGCGATCGACTTCGTCCTCTGCGCGGTCTGCGCCGCGCGCCACGCCCGATGCTGCGGCGACTCGGGCAGCTCGCGGATCGTGCCCGCGCGCTGCGCCCGTGCCAGGCGTCGGCGGCCGGCGGGCGTCAGCGTCCAGACCGGGACGCCGTGCCGGCGCGGCTTGCGTCCAGACGCCCGCGCTCTCCAGCCCGGCGAGCCGTGCTCGCGGACGCGTCGGGCGAGCGGCCGAGCGGCGGGGCAGGTCCGAGGTGCTCGTACAGGGTTGCCCACCGGGGACGCCGACTCGGCCCGGGGTGCTGTGGCGTTCGGCTCGCTCGAGCGCCGCCACGACGAGCAGGTCGGGCATTACTTCGGTGCTGCTCATCGTCGGTTCCTCCTGTCGTCGGAGGCACCGGAGGTGCTTTGCAGCGTTCGTGCAGCGCCGACGGTCCGGTAGCGTTGCCCGTGCGCCGTAGCTAATCCCTACGGGGCCACGCCCCCGGCTGTTTCCGCAGCGCGGGGGCACTTGTATGGTTCGGTCGAGCGTACCGCACCTTAGCCTATCTGTAAAGGCCACAAAGATGGCTCCGCCCACCAACGACTCCGACCGGCGACTACCTGACCCTCGGTCGGGCTCTTCGTGCATTCCGGGATCGGGCAGGGCTTACGCAGGAGGCAGCTCGCCGCTCGTGTCGAGCGTCGGCGCCACATACGTGTCGCAGGTCGAGGGCGGGCGCCGGAGGCGTCCGCTGGCAGCACAGCGTCCTGCACTTCCTGCAGCGCGCTCGGCGCCGATCTTCACCAGCTCGCCGACGCGATAGCCGAGGTCGAGAAGCAGGATCGCGCGGCCAAGCGTTAGTAGCGTCATCGTCACGAGCGCTCCCGGCCGGCGTCGATGGCCGTTGCTAGCGCCTCGTATGGGCAGCAAGTCGGCGCTGCTGCCCATACGCTGACGACGGCGACGTGACGAGACCGCCCGTAACCACGGGTGCTGCGGCGTCGCGACTCCTTGCTTGTAGAGCCGGCAAGCAACCCCCGGGCGATGTCCACGTCGAAGCGCAGGCGCGGCTTTGAGCCGGCCCCGAGCCGAATGCCGCCGAGTTCGGCTCGGTGGGTGTAGACCCACGAACGCTCGACACCCAACTCGGCGGCGAGTGTCGCCGCATCTACAAGCCGACGACTCACGAGGGGAGTGGCGTTCGGCGCGAAGCAGCTCGACCACGCGCCGAGCGACGGCCTCCACCGATGCCACGTCAAGAGCGGGGCCGCTGGGCCTCGGCGAGCCGTCTGGGGGTTGCGTTCGCCTGCGGTGAGTCATGGGTGTTAGTGACCCCCAAAGGCCGTGACCGGCCAACGAGTTGCCCACGAACGCTCCGGACTCCAATCCGCGGCGCCGCCCCGCGGCTCCCCACAACCCAGCCCGATACGAGCTGTAGCCGCCTCCGCCACGCTCACGGCCAGTCGGCCAGCCCTCATCGGCCCCATGCCGCCGCGCCCAGCCCGAGCGCCATCGCTTCGCTCCACGACAGAACAGACCAGATGCACGAGGGTCGAGCGGGACCCTTAAATGGGACCCAAATTCCGTGGCCGGCTTCCGCGCGCTCGGGGTCAATATCCGCATGACAACCACGAGAAGCACCAACACGAACACGGTCAGCCGAGTACGCCCGGGGCGTACAGCCGATGAGCCGTCGCCTGAAGATCACGTTGCCCGACACGCTTGCCTCGCAACTGGACGAACTCGCTGCGAACACGGGCGAGCCGGTCGCGCGGCTCGCGGGCCAGATGGTTCGCCACGGCATCGCCGAAGCAGCGGCCAGCGGACAGGTTCACCCGCCAGCGCGCCAGGCCGGCTCGCTGTCCCGCTCGGACCGCGTCCGAGGACGAAGAGTCCGACCGGCGGGCGCCGTGGCTTGAGCCCTACGGCGGAGACGCGGAGTGGCGCTCCTGGATGTGGGGCGGGATCGTCGCTCTACACGGCCGCTACCCGACATCGCTCGCCGAGCTGAAAGACGGCTGGTGGAAAAGCGAGGCGCACGTCGAGACACTCTGCGCCCTGGTCGTGTGGCGCCAGTGGATCGACGCGCCGGACGGGACCCACGCGAAGAGCTCGACCTTCCAGGTCCAGCCTCTCCGACTACGGTCTCGCTCTCCGCCAGGAAGGCGGCGGCGTCACCCGCGCATGGAAGCCAGGAGCGGCACCAGACGAGTGGCGCTACTGATCCTGCTGAGCGCCGTCTACGCGTGCGCCAGCTCGCGCATCTGGCGCACGGGATGGCGACCCAGCCGGCTCGCGGTCGCGTAGGGCGCGGGGTGTCCGTGCACACGCTGTGTGACGTTGACGCCGACGCGGCCGCGTAGTCGGTCGATCAGGCCTCTTGGCTGTGGGATCAACAGAAGCTCGTTCTCATCACTGACGAGCACGGTGGCGCGACCCTCCGTGAGATTGCGCCAGAGCGCATCGTCGGCCCACTCCTGATCGCCGGGAATGAATGCAACCCGGTCCGGGTAGCCGAGATCATCGTCGCTGAGCGACGCAGCCACGAAAAGCTCATGTGTCTTGTCTACGGTCTTGCTCATCGGGTGTTCTCCCAGCTACGAACGATATCGCTCCAGCCGTCGATCAGCTTGACCTCGGCAGCGTTCATCGCCTCGTTGACCGGACCGTGCCTGACGATCGGGTCTTGCTTCTCGGAGCCGACATAACGGTGCTCGTGGTGCTCTTCGCGCGCGTGGGCATTGTCGAAGGTCCGCACCGTATGCCACTCCCTATCGCGCTCGACCAGCAGCACGATCGCGTACTCGACCGGATGAACGCTTGAACGCTGCACCACCACGAGCACATCGGGAGCGAGGAGCAGTTCTCGTATCCGATCCTTGGGCATGAGTCGGGTGATGCTAGGACGTGGGCCAGAGGGACCGAAAGGCGGCGCTCAGGGGGTGGGCCAGCCTGTAGCACGAAGCGCGCCAGCTCCGCGACTGCGTCGGATTTAGCCCTCGATTGGGGCTACGTCAGACACGTGGTACTCGAACTCCCGTCCGCCTCCTGGAACAACGACGGGCACTCGGACCAGTGCTCCCATTCGGACTAGGGCTTTAAGGCGGTTGTTCGCCGCTTGTGGCGTCACGCCCAGCTCGACACCGAGTCGCGTAGCTGAGAACTTGCCGAGCTTGGCCGCGACGGCGATCGTGTCCCGAAGCGCGGGCTCGCCGCCGAGCAGCTTCGCTTCAGTCTCAGGGCTCACGGAGATGACGCCCATGCTGCGCAGTCGCAACGCCGCGTCAATCGTTTCGGCTACGTCCTCATTGGCACCGAATACGACTATGGGGTGCTCGTCGTAGTAGCCGGCGAGCCAGCCGCTCAACAGAGGCGTAAAGAAGCTGTCAGCAAACGGGAAGGACATCGTCTTGATGTCTCGCGCGTCGATACCGACGGGATCTGAGCCTGATCGGTGTGCGAGGAGCTGTGCCTGAACGGCTGAGCGAGCGCGATCAGCCTCCGTGCGGCCAACAAGGACGCCATCGTCGGCCCAGTCTGAGAGCCGGAAATGCATAACACCGAGGGTAGCGGCTTCAGGTGGTGCGGTGAAAGCCATAGAGGGAGGATACTATCCTCCCAGACAGAACGCAAGTTCAGAGATGCCCCGGAAACCGGATGTTCTCCCGGATTGGTTCGTTGGCGGCGCTGGAAAGCGGAAGCTGTTCCGCGCCCTCGTGGGTGCGGAGCTTGTTAGCAAGCCCGCTCCGTGGAGCAAGGCGGCCCTAGCCGAGATTGCCGGGCTCCACGAGAAGCACACCGTCTTCCGTCACGTCGAGGTCCTGGTGCTGGCGGGGCTCCTAATAGAGGACTCGGGCCGCTATCGAGTCAACGAGGACTCGGCGCTGCTCAAGCCCATCCGAGAAATGATGAAGGAGCTTGATCGCCTCGACCCTCAACCGCTGCCGCCATCGCGCGGTAAATAGACCGCTACGCCATAATCGGTTTCATCTGCTACGCTGTAATCGTTTCAATCATGGGTCGATAGTCCAAGCCTAGGACGCGCGTCTCTCAAACGCGAAATCCGGGTACACCAGTCCCGGTCGGCCCGCCAAACTTCACGCCTGATCCTGCGCTACAGTCAGCCCTGTTTGAGAGACGCGCGTCCTGCGGCTCTCTTGTGAGAGTGCCATAGGACCATCAAGGAGCCCGCCATTGGTGGGCTCCTTGCGTATGGTCTCCGCGCGGACGGATGCCGCAGGCGTTTGGGCAGCGGCCCCATTCCGCTGCCCAAACTACGTCAAATCGGCCGCAATCCGGCAGTATCCAAACCAAGCGCAACGCGCCGAAACCCTTACTGGGCGCTGAAAAACGGCGCTCCCACGCCCACCCGTCGCCTCGCGTGTGAAGCGAGCGCTCTCCCACTGAGCTACGCGCCCTGGGCGGCTGATTCTATTGGGCTGGCGTGGCCTTCGGTCGATTCAGCGTAACGCAGCGAGGCTGCGCCCCTGAGCGGTAGTACGACAGGCACCGCAGATCGTCAAGTTCTATGCGGGCGTCGCCGATAGACAAGGACACTCACCGGACCTTGACCCAACCCGCGAAGGAGCATAAGTAGATGATTTCCGTCCTTTCCGAGGACTCGCTTCCGCGGTTGATGATCGCCGACGAGGACCCTACGATCCAGGCGCTGCTGGACGTGTCGCTCAGCCGGGAGTTTGATGTCGTCGGCCTCGCCGTCGACGGCGAGGAGGCCGTGCAACTGGCCAAGGCCAGCCAGCCGGACGCTGCTCTGGTGGACATCGAGATGCTCGAGGGTGGCGGCTTGCGGGCCGTTCGCGGGATCCACGAGGTTGCTCCCGACACTGCGATCGTGGTCCTGTCCGTCGATGAGTCCCGCGGGGCTGTTCGCGAGCTCATGCAAGCCGGGGCGGTTGTCTATCTCCGTAAGGGTGTCGAGCCGCAGGTTCTCGCGGAGGCTCTGATGGATTCGATCCAGGCGCGCCGTCGGGCAGCGTGAGGCGTAGGGATCCTATATCGTTGGCCTCATAGCGATTCCATATGAGCGGTCGAGAGCCGTAATTGGAATTGCGCCCTAGACGACGGAACGGGCTCGAGGTCACATGTTGGCCGCAGTCATCCGGTCCGCTGGATGGTTGGCGTTTCTGGACAAAGGAGTCCATAGGTGAAGCGACGAGCGACCGGGCGCCCGCTTTGTGTCACGCGCGGCTTTGCCAGGCTTCGCGCTTCGGCCCGTGGCTTTGCTCCGCGGCGGCCGGTACGAGAACTGTCGTGCTCACAAGATGGCAGTCATTCATGTCATCACTCGGCGCTCCAACAACGTAAGCGCAGGTATCTCTAGAGGGTCTGCTGCATTGAAACCTGCTCACGAGCCCAGCCGCACGCCGGTGTGGGGGTGCAGGCGGTCGCTCGCTTCGGAGAAGGCTCCAGCCAACCCGTCGACTTCGGCCTGCGTGAGCGAAGCACCGAACGCCGATCTGCCGCCCAGGTTCTGGTATCCGTCGAGCAGCTGCTTGCCGATTTGCGCCAGGCTGAAGTGGGCGTCGTACACGCTCTCGATGTACAGGGCGACGTTGGCGCGGGCGAAGCGGGCGCCAACGGGGGTGTCGTGTTCGATCTCCGTGATCGCGGCGCCGATCATCTGCCAACCACGTGCGGCCAGTCTGACGGCTGTACGGAACTGCCCCGCCACGCTGGAGCCGCGGCCGGTGAGCGAGGCTGCCTGTGGCTGTTCGAACAGCGGCGGCACTTGCAGCGCGGTGGCCCGCGCGGTGGCGGTCTGGATCGTCCGGCGCGCGATCGCGCCGGGGTCCACCGGGAGGCCGTTGGCGATCAGTGGCCACGCCGCTTTGGTGGCTGCCACCTCGCGGGCGACTGCAGGCTCTGTCGTGCGCAGTGCTCGCGACACGGCGATCAGGTCCGCGCGCTGCAGCCGCAACTCAGCCGACGGTGCGCTGGCATGCGCCCCACATCCCGTGGCCGCGATCGCCACGCCGCTTAGCAGCAGCGCCGTGGCGATGCGACGGATCCTCGGGAGCCGGGTAAAGCCGCTTGCGCCCAACGCAGTCTGGCGCGTGGCGGTCGTCGGTTTTGCCTAGACGCCGAGCAGGTCGACTACGAACACCAGCGATTCGTTGGCCGGGATCTTGGGCGGTGAGCCTTTGGCCCCGTAGGCAAGCGCTGCGGGGATGATCAGCTCACGCCTGCCACCGACCTTCATGCCGGGAATTCCCTGATCCCAGCCTGGGATGACCTGGCCCTTGCCGAGAGCGAACGTGAACGGTTCTTTGGTTTCCCAGGAGGCGTTGAACTCCTTGCCTCCCTTGTACAGGACGCCCACGTAGTTGACCGTGACCGTGTCCCCGGCTTTGGCTTCCGCGCCCGTTCCGGCGATCAATTCCTTGGTTTCCAGTTTGCTTGGCGCCGGTCCGGAGGGCGGTGTCACCTTCGGTTCTTTGGACAGCGGTCCGCTGGTCGGTGTCTTGGCCGTGGTGGAAGTGCTCGAAGTGCTTGTACTGCTCGTTTTTTCACCAGCCTTGATCAGTGCGTTGTCGGCGCTGTTCTCGTTGCCAACGGTGATCGTGTTGGAGCCGGATCCGCCGGAGCCGCAGCCGGCGATCACAGCGGCCGTGGCGAGCGCCGCCGCAGCCAGGCCGACACGAGAACGAGAGCGAAGGGGGGAGGAAAATGTCTTGAAGTAGGTCACGGCGGGGCAGCCTATCGGAACTCGGCCGGGCCGTGGTGCGGTAGGATCGCCAGCGGACCGTGCTAGGCGGGGAGGTAGCGGTGCCCTGTACCTGCAATCCGCTCTAGCGGGGCCGAACTCCCCTCCGAGGGATTCCGGCTCCGGTCGCTCCGTCGCTCGGGGCGTTGATGGTTCGGGTCCCGCGCGGTGTCGGCTTGCGAACCAGGTCAGGTCCGGAAGGAAGCAGCCTTAAGCGATCACCGGCAGGCGCAGCGGGAGCTCCCGGACCGGAGCCGTGGGCGACGATAGGCGCCGGATGCAAGGAATCTCGACGAGGGGTGCACGGTCCACTGAGCGCCCTCGGTCGCGCGACGCTCGCGTGGGCCGATCGCGGGCCGGCGCATCGGCCGTCAGACTGCTGGTGTGCTGACCGTTTTCGGGGCCGTCGTCCTCACGTTCATGATGCTCATGTACGCACTGGAGCGTCGTGGGCCTCGCTTCGTGCTGGCGTTTGCCTGCGGTTGCGCTCTGTCCAGCGCTTACGGCTTCCTCGCCGGCACGTGGCCGTTCGGGGTGGTGGAGGCAATTTGGTCAGTGATCGCCCTGCGCCGCTACGGCGAGCAACACTCACGAGGCAAACGTCCCGGTGGCGATAGTGGATCACGCGTATAACCATTGCTATACAGCGTTCCATTGATATACAGCGTTCGCTGGGACGAGCTCATCGCCGGCTGGGCCAAGGGCCGGGCCAAGCTCACAGGTGTGGCGCTATGCAAGGAGGGTTTGTCTATCCGCAGCGATGGAAGATCAGCCACGAGCGGTTGGTGGCGGACTCGCTGAAGCCGGGCGGCACGCTGACGGGCTCGACCGGGTCGCGCGCGTCGAGCACGTAGTCCACTTCGACTTCCCTGCTGGCAGGATCGACGTACGTCCCGGAGGTGATGTGGCCGGCTTCCGGGCTGACGATGTTGCGGGGGCTGGTTTCCAGGTACAGCGCCAGCAGCGGAACGGGCGCATGGTTGGGCACGCCGACGGGCCCACAGCGCAGGTTGATCGCGTGGTCGTCGACGAGCGCCAGCAGGTCGCCTTCGATGCGGTGCTGGTTTGCCAGTTCGCTCAATGCGCGGTGGGCTGCGTGGTACTGGGACGGGATGTAGGCGATCAGCGCCACGAGCACCAGTGCGCCGCCGGCCATCCACCAGCGTCGCCGCGGATCGTCTCGCGCCAGGCACCTCCAGCCGAAGGCGCCGGCGCCGGCAAAGATGCACAGGATGGCGGACGCTCCGAACGCATAGCGGGTGTTGATCGGCAGGCCGATCGAGGCAAACGCCGCGAACACGAGCACCGCGACGACGCCGGCGCCCGCCCCCAGCAGTGTGCGCCGGCGCAGCCACAGCAGCGACAGCACGCCACCGAGCGCGGCGCCCAGCAGCACCGGGGGGCGCAGAATCTCGCCGATACGACGCGGTATGTACTCGGGCACGTTGGCTATCCCGGTGACGCGGTCGAGCGTTTCGGCGGTGTGCTGCGTGTGTGTCAGCGACCACAGCGGATCGCCGGTGATGGCCAGATCGCTGAGCACCCATATCAGCGGTGCGGCTGCCGCCAGCAGTGTCAGGCTGAGGACCTCACGCCGGCTGTCGGTCGTGCCGCCGGGGGGCATCGGTGTCTGTAGCGCACGTGCCCTGGCTGAGCTGTATGCCCAGTGCGGCGTGAGTCCCATGAGGTACAGCCAGTAGAGCGCGGAGAACACCCACGCTTCCGGGCGCAGCAGCCCGGCTAGGGCGAGTAGCACCAGCACCGGTCCGCCGGCTGCAGGATCTTCAGGCCGACGGTGGCGGGACGCGACGAGCAGCGCGGCGAGCACGAGCGCCAGATACGGAAGGTCGACGTAGGCGCGCACGCCGTAGGAGAGAACGGGCACGCGGGTGAGGAAGATCAAGGCGGCGAGCGCGCCCGCCGCCCACCCGAACCACCGGGCGCCGAGTCGATAGATAGCCCAGCCGCAGCCTGACAGTGCGAGGAAGCCGAGAGCAACGGTGATGTCCTGCACTGCGCGCGGCCCCAGCGGCGAGAGCACAAGCCCGAGCAGCTCCACCAGCGGGTGAGGCGTGGGCGCGATGGGCACGTCATACGCAGGGGTCTGCCCGCGGGAGAGCTGACCGCCCCATGCGAGCGCGTACAGGGTGTCGTAGTTGGCGAACCCGACAGCGGCGATAACGCGTAGCGCGAGCGCCCCCACGGCGATCGCCAGCGGCGCGCTGAGACGTTCGCCTGCGCGCTTGACGGAGGTGCTCATCAGCGCGGACGCTACCCGCTCGGGCCGGCCGTGGGGGTTGCCTTCGTGTGCGCTGGCGACTGCATCGAGCCGACCCACCGGCGTGGGTAGACTCAGCCCAACGGTGTCGCAACAGGAGCAGCCACAGGATCAGCAGCGCTCGCTGTACCGCAGGCACCGGCCGCGCACGTTCGCCGAGGTGGTCGGCCAGGAGCCGGTGGTGAGGACGCTGCGCAACGCGGTGCAGAGCGGCCATGTGCACCACGCGTACCTGTTCGTGGGCTCGCGCGGCACGGGCAAGACATCGATGGCCAAGATCCTGGCAGCGTGCTTGAACTGCGAGCGGGGGCCAACAATCGAGCCATGCGGGCAGTGCGACTCGTGCGTGGCGATCGCGCAGGCGACGTCGCTGGACGTGATCGAGATGGATGCGGCATCCAACAACTCGGTTGACGACATCCGCGACCTGCGCGAGAGCGTTGCTTATGCGCCGGTGAGCGGACGGCGCAAGGTGTACATACTCGACGAGGCCCATATGCTGTCCACGGCTGCGTGGAACGCGTTCTTGAAGACGCTTGAGGAGCCGCCGCCAAACACGGTGTTCGTGCTGGCGACCACCGAGGCCAACAAGGTGCCGGCGACGGTTGTCGATCGTTGCCATCGCTTTGACTTCCATCGCCCGACGGTGGAGCAGATTGCAAGCGTCGTACGCAGGGCTGCGCAGGCAGAGTCGATCGAGATCCCGCCGGCGGCGGTTGCGGCGCTGGCGCGCTCGGCCACCGGTAGCTTCCGTGACGCCCTGGGCACGCTGGAGCAGATCGTCACCTACAGCGGCGCCGAGATAGCGCTGGAGGATGTGCTGGCGGTGCTGGGTGTGGCGGACGCGCGGCTGCTGGAAGCGACCGTGGACGCGGTGGCGGCGGGCGATGCGGCGAGCGCGCTGCGCTCGCTGGAGGAGTGCGCGGAGCAGGGTCGCGACGCGGGCTCGTTCGCGTCTGACCTGGAGGTGCGCGCCCGCGAGCTGCTGGTGGTGCAGACGCTGGGCGAGCTGCCGGAGGAGCTGTCGCTGACGCCAGAGGCGGACGCGGCGCTGCGCGAGCAGGCGCAGCGGGTCGACCACGCCACGGTGGTGCGCCTGCTGGAGCTGCTCGGCGAGGCAATGGAGGGCGTGCGCGCCGGCGCGGATGCGCGCACCCGTCTTGAGCTTGCTCTGGTGAAGGCGGCCAAGCCGGCCTTGGACGGCTCAATGCGGGCACTGCTGGCGCGGATCGAGCGGCTGGAGGGTGCCCAGGGAGGGCCGGGCGCGACCCCAGCCGCGACGGCTGCCCCGACCCCGAACGCCACCTCGAGCGTTGCCCCCACCCCGACTGCGATCCCGACGGCTGGTGCTGGTGCTGGTGCCGATGCCGTGGCTGCGCCCGCCGCGACGCCGATGGCCCAGCAGCAGGCCCCACCGCAGCAGGCCGCTCCTCAGCAAGCGCCACCCCAGCCACCCCAGCCTGTGGCACCCGGGTCGCCTGCGGCACCCCAGCCGGCTGCGGCACACCAGCCGGCTGTGGCACCCCAGGCGGCTGCGACACAGCCGGCAGTGGCTACGCCGGAGCGTGCTGCTGCAACCGAGGCGCCGTCCCCGCGAGTCGAGGACACGGATCCAGCGCCGCACACCGCCCAGCCGCCGGTGCCGGCGACCAGGGACCTGGAGTCCGTATGCGCGCTGTGGCCGGCGGTGGTGGACTTGGTGCGCAGCGAGAACGGCCTGCTGGGAGCGGTGATCTGTGAAGCCAGGCCGGTGGCGGTGGACGGTGATGATCTAACGCTGGCGTTTGCGTCCAGCGCCCAGTTCTTGAAGAAGAAGGCCGAGGACCCCAACTACCGCGTGACGGTGGGCGAGGCGCTGCGCTCGATCGCCGGCGGGCGCTGGCGGCTGTCGTACGAGCTGCGCGACGAGTTGCCCTCCGAGGAGCGGCAGGGGTCGCGCGAGCACTCCGAGGAGGAATGGGTGGCACGATTCATCGCCGAGTTCGACGCCGAGGAGGTGACCGGCGAGTGGGAGCCGGCGCCCGGCGAGGAGGACGGCGAGCGCGGTGCACAGCCGGTGACCAGCAACGAGAAAGGCGCGTGATGCCCAAGCAGCCGAGGATGCCGAACATGCAGCAGATGATGCAGCAGGTGCAGAAGATGCAGAAGGACATGGAGCTCGCTCAGGAGGAGCTGAAGAACGAGGTGGTGGAGGCCTCCACCGGTGGTGGCATGGTGACGGTGAAGGTGAGCGGTGACCTGGTGGTGCGCGAGGTCAAGATCGACCGCTCGGCGGTAGACCCGGACGACGTGGAGATCCTGTCCGACATGGTGCTGGCGGCTGTCAACGAGGCGCTGCGCATGGCACAGGAGCTGGCGGAGAGCAAGCTGGGCGGCGCCACCGCGGGGCTCGACCTGGGCGGCCTCGGCGGGCTGGGCTTGCCGGGACTGTGAGCACGTCCTACGCGCCGCCGGTCCAGCGGCTGATCACGGAGCTGTCCAAGCTGCCCGGTGTGGGCAACCGCACGGCCCAGCGTCTGGCGTTCCACATCCTGCGCTCCTCCGGCGAGGATGCGAGCGCGCTGGCGGAGGCGATCGTGGATGTGAAGGAGAAGATCGGGCTGTGCGAGGTGTGCTTCAACCTCACCGACGAGGCACGCTGTCGCATCTGCCAGGACCCGCGCCGCGACCACGGGCTGATCTGTGTGGTGGAGGAGCCGAGCGATGTGATCCCGATGGAGCGCACGCACGAGTACCACGGCGTCTACCACGTGCTTGGCGGAGCGCTGTCGCCGATCGACGGTGTGGACGCGGAGGACCTGAAGATGGCAGAGCTGTTCGCGCGAGTGCAGGCCAGTGGGGCGGCTGTGGCGGTCACGGAAGTGGTGCTGGCGACGAACCCCACGACTACGGGCGAAGCGACGGCGTTGCATGTGGCGGAGGAGCTGCGCACGCGCGCGCCGGAGGTCAAGGTGACGCGCCTGGCCAGCGGCCTGCCGGTGGGCTCAGACCTGGAGTATGCGGACGAGGTGACGCTGGGTAAGGCGTTCGCCGGCCGCCGCACCGTGTAAGCGCCGGCCCGGTCGTCGCCGGGCCAATATCCTGCACGCGATGTCCTCCACCATCGTGATGAAGTTCGGCGGCACCTCGGTCGCGGATGCCGAGCGCGTCAAGCGTGCGGCACGGCGGATCGTGGACAAGCGCGAACAGGGCCAGCAGGTCGTGGCGGTGCTGTCCGCGCGTGGCAAGACCACCGATGAGCTGATCGCGATGGCCGATGAGATCTCGCCGGCGCCGGACCCGCGCGAGATGGACATGCTGCTGTCCACCGGCGAGCGGATCTCGTGCGCGCTGTGCGCGATGGCGATCAACGACCTCGGCCACCGTGCGATCTCGTTGACGGGCTCGCAGGCGGGCATCGTGACCGACGAGTCGCACACCAAGGCGCTGATCGTGGACGTGCGCGCGGAGCGCATCCGCGCGGCGCTGGCGGAGGACAACATCGTGCTGGTGGCAGGTTTCCAGGGAGTCTCCAGCAGCGCCAGGAACGTGACGACGCTCGGTCGCGGCGGCTCGGACACCAGCGCGGTGGCGGTGGCGGCGGCGCTGGGCGCGGAGGTGTGCGAGATCTACACGGACGTGGCAGGCGTGTACTCGGCCGACCCGCGGATCGTCCCCAACGCGCGCAAGCTGGAGACGGTGTCCTTCGAGGAGATGCTGGAGATGGCGGCCTCAGGAGCGGGCGTGTTGCAGCTACGCTCGCTCGAGTACGCGCGTAACCACGGGGTGCGCATTCACTGTCGCTCGTCCTTCGACGAGGAGCCAGGTACCTTTGTGGTGGCAGAAGGAGACACGATGGAGCAGCCGCTGATCACAGCCGTTACGCATTCCACCTCCGAAGCGCAGGTGACGCTCACGGGCGTGCCCGATGCGCCGGGGGCGGCAGCGCGTATCTTCGACGCGATGGCGCAAGCCAACGTGAACGTGGACATGATCGTCCAGAACGAGCCCGTGTCCGCCGGTGGGCAGGCGGAGATCTCATTCACGGTCCCGCGCGAGGATCTGCGTGTGGCGCGCGCGGCACTGGAGCCGTTGACCGGCGAGGCGTTCACGAACTTGAGCACGCACGATGACATGGGCAAGGTGTCGATCGTCGGCGCCGGCATGCGCTCGCATCCGGGTGTGGCTGCCAAGGTGTTCGCGGTGCTGGCAGGCGAGGGCGTGAACATCGACATGATCTCGACCTCGCCGATCAAGATCTCGTGCGTGATCGATCGCGATCGGGTGGAGCTGGCGGTGCAGGCGCTGCACAGCGCGTTTGAGCTGTCCGGCGAGGGCACGGTCAGCGTCGAGTAGCGTTGCGCACGATTCGCGGCGCAATCTGTCAGAATTTCTACTCATTGCTCCGCTTATGCGGTTGCCTGGAGAATGATGAACATGCGCACCGTCAAACGACGACGCCGGTATGTAGCCCGTCAGTGGCTGCTGTTGATGCGTCCGCTGATGCGCTACAGCTCCGCTCGTGATGCGTACGTGCTGCGCGTCATCGGCAGCAATCGTGGGCCTGTGCTGCGCCCCGAGCGTCGCCGGCAGCGGGCCTTCGAAGGCGTCGAGCGCCGCGGGCGCATAGCTGTCTGAGTTGTCCTGAGCGCTCAGCTTTCAAGCGAGCGCTGCAGCGCCTCCAGAACGCGTACCACCCGCAGTCCGCTGTGTCCGTCGGAGCGAGGTGTTGTCCCGGTCCTGATGCAGTCGATGAAGTGCTCGCACTCGATGCGCAGCGGCTCGACGTTGGGTATGCGCGGGGAGAACGTGTCGCCCGAGCGGGCGATGTACTCGCCCCATGAGCTGGTGTCCTCGTCAAAGCCCTTGTCGTAGATTGTCAGCTTGCCCTCGATCAGCATGTCGTCGAACGTGGCCATCCTGCGCGAGCCGACTACGGTGATGCGCCGCTCCTTGTGCGGATCCAGCCACGACAGGTGCAGGTGAGCGACGATGCCCGACGGGAAGCGCAGATAACAGAAGACCACGTCCTGCACACTCTTGCGCACGTAGGAGGCGCCGTGGGCCAGGCACTCTTCGGGCTCTTCGCCGATTAGGTGCAGTGCAACGGAGACGTCGTGTGCGCCGAGGCTCCACAGCGCGTTCTCATCGGCACGCAGCTTGCCCAGGTTCAGGCGGTTGCCGTAGATGTAGTAAAGCCCGCCCAGCTCGTCTGAGTCGACGAGCTCCTTCAAGCGTGTGACCGCCGGGTGGTACTCCAGCAGATGGCCGACCATCAGGATCTTGTCTGCCTGTGCTGCGGCTGCGACCGCCCGCTCGGCGTCGGCTGCCGTGGTAGCCAGCGGCTTCTCCACAAAGCAATGCTTGCCCGCTTGCGCAACCGCGATGGCCAGCTCGGCATGGGTGGGCACAGGCGTGGCCAGCACGATTGCGTCGAGCTCCGGATCGTCGAGCAGATCGTCGAGCGCGCCGGTGCTCTGTGCGCCGGGCAGCGTGCGCGCAAGCTTGGCGCGCGCCTGCTCGTCGCTATCGCACAGCCACGCCAGCTCGCAGCCGGGGATCGCGGCGAAGTTGCGCGCGAGGTTGGGGCCCCAGTAGCCCAGGCCGACCACGCCGACGCGAACCAGGGTGGAGGGCTCGCTGGCTGGGGCGGTTGAGCTCATCGCCCCATAGTGTCGCGTGCTCGTCGGCGGAGCGCGGCCCGTCGCTGCCGTGCCCGGAGCCCGCAGGGATGGTACTGCGCGCAAGGTAAAGTGCCCGGGCGTGAAGCGTGCGACGCTTTGGAGATCGGCGAGCGTGGCAGCTGCCATGGTGGTGCTGGGATTGGGGCTGGTCGGCTGCGCTGGGTCGGGTGCGGCGGGGACGTTCACGCCGCGGACTCCAGGCATGCTGACGGTGGCAACCGCCCAGGTTCCCGACCCGGGGTTCTGGTCGGGAACGGCGCAGCATCCGACCGGAGGCTTCGAGTACGAGCTGGCGCGGGCGCTGGCTGCGCACTTCGGCCTGGCGCGGACGAAGGTGATCGTGGTGCCGTTCGCACGGCTGGTCGCTGGCGATCTGGGCGGCGCCGATCTGGCATTGTCGGACATCACGGTGACCGCCGCGCGAGCCGAACTTGTGAGCTTCTCCTCCTCTTACCTGGTCGCTCCGCCGGCGATACTGGTGCGTCCTGGCACGCATGTGTCCGACGTGCACGGCGCGCAGGGCCTGCGTTGGGCGGTGCAGGGGGGCACCACGCTGCAGAGCGCGCTCCAGGAAACGATCGAACCGTCAAGCGCGCCGCTGGTGTTCCCGCATCAACGCGAAGCGCTGCTGGCGTTGCGCGTGGGGCGCGCCAGCGCGGTCATGCTGGATCTGCCGGTGGCGCTTGCGTATGCGCGTGAATCGCCAGATACTTACGCGGTGGCTGCACAGCTGCCCAGCGAAGACGCGCTGGCGGCGGCGCTGCCAAAGGGATCGGGGAACGTGGAAGCGGTCGACTCGGCGATGCGTGCGCTGAGCGCGGACGGCACGATTGCCCGCCTGGGCAGCGAATGGCTGCATACGGAAGTCACCGAAGGCGCCGAGGAACAGGTGCCGGCGTTGAGGGTCGAAGAATGATCCCTGGCGTGCTGGCTGGGCTCGTGGACGTCTCCGTCCCCAGGGGCGCGCCGCCGGAGTTTCTGGTGGTGTTCGCGACGTTGCTGCTCGGGCCGGTGGTGATCGAGCGCGCACGTATGCCTGGACTCATCGGCCTGCTGCTGGGCGGGTATGTGATCGGTCCCCACGGTCTTGATCTGATCAAGTCAGGCAACACCACCGTGCCGGACCTCGGCCAGCTGGGGCTGCTGTATCTGATGTTCGTGGCTGGGGTGGAGCTGGACCTGAACCTGCTGCGTCGCTACAAACGCTCGGCGGTGGTGTTCGGGCTGATGACGTTCGCGCTGCCGATGCTGTTCGGCATGATCGTGGGCGTGGCGCTGGGTTGGGAGGCGCAGGCGGCGATCCTGCTCGGCTCGCTGCTCGCCTCGCATACGCTGATCGCATATCCGTCGGTCCGCGATGCCGGCCTGGCGTCGGATCCGGCGGTGGCGACTGTCGTCGGCTCGACGGTGCTCACCGACACGCTCACGCTGGTGGTGCTGGCGGCGGTGGCCGGGTCTGTCGGTGGTGGTCGCTCGGGCATCGACGTCGCCGTCCAGATCGTCGTGGGGCTGACGGTCCTGATCCTGTTCAGCCTGATCGTGCTGCCGGTGCTGGCGGCGTGGGCCTTCCGTCTGTTCGGCGCGGAGCGCACGGTGCGCTACGTGGTGGCGATCACGGCATTCCTGGCGGCGGCCACGGTGGCGGAGGCGTTTGGGATCGAGGGCATCGTCGGCGCGTTCTTTGCCGGTCTGGCGCTCAATCGCCTGGTGCCCAACGAAGGGCAGCTGATGGATCGCATCGGCTTCTTCGGCGGCGCGGTGTTCATCCCGGTGTTCCTTGTGTCCGTTGGCTTGATCCTCGACCCGACGGTGATCGTCAAAGGCGAAACGCTGGAGCTGGCAGGCCTGTTCATCGCTGCCTGCATGGGCGGCAAGATTCTGGCGGCGGTGCTGTCGGCGAAGCTGCTGGGCTTCTCGCGAGACCAGGGAGGGCTGCTGTTCGCGCTGAGCGCGGCACAGGCAGCAGCGACCTTGGCGGCGACGGTCGTGGGCTTCCAGTTGGGGCTGTTCGGCAGCTCGGTTGTCAACGCCGTACTGCTGCTGATTTTTGTCAGCGTGCTCGCGTCCACGCTCGTGGCCAAGCGCGCGAGCCGCAAAATGTCAGCTCACGAGCATGGGCCGTGGCCGCTGGGGGCGCGTATCGTCGTGGGTGTGCGTGACCCTGAGCTGGCGGCCGGGGCGCTGTCGATCGCGGTGCGCATCGCCCGCGCGGACGGTGGCGTGGTGCACCCGGTGCTGGTCCTGCCGCTGACCGCGCCGTTCGCCCCCAGGGCAGCGCGCGAGCGTCTGCTGGCCGCCGCGGCGGTAGCCGGGGTGGATGGCGTGGTCTCGACCGTTCTGGACAGCTCGCTGGTTCACGGCGCCGTGCACGCGGCGGTTGCCGGCGAAGCGACGCTGGTGCTGGTGGCGGAGGCCGGCGACCCGGATCCGGCGGAGCGCCGGGCGGCGCACGCGGTCACGGCGGACCGTAAATCGAGCTTCCCGCCCCTGGCGATCGTGCGCGGCAACGCTGGCCGCATCGGGGCTGTGCGCATCTTCTTGGACGGTGACGACGAGGCGTCATCGTCGCTGGCGGCCGAGCTTGCCCGGCGCGTCGCACGCAGGCCGGCAGACGAGCTGGAGGATGGCGACTCCGATTGGACCGACCTGCTCGCCCCGGACGACGTCACGTTCGTCTCCGATCGCGTCGGCGAGACGCTGTCGACGCTCTCCGACGATGTGCCTGGCATCGTCATAACAGCGCTGGCGAGCAGGCTCGACGGCGGCTGAGGGGGCTCTGCGGGGTTCGTCTGGCGGGTCGCTCTGCGGGGTCCGTCTGGCAGGATCGCTCTGCGGGGTCCGTCTGCGGGGTCGCTCTGCGGGGTCCGTCTGCGGGGTCGCTCTGTAGGGTCGCTCTGTAGGGTCGCTCTGTAGGGTCCGTCTGTAGGGTCCGTCTGTAGGGTCCGTCTGTAGGGTCGCTCGCCTACTGCGCCCCGAGCCTGTCGATCGCCTCGACGCAGCGCTCGGCTGCGTGCCCGTCGCCGTAGAGCGCCGGTCGCGCGTCGGGCGGCTCGCGTGTCGAGCGCGGCAAGCGCTGCGTCGGCGTCGAGGTCGACCAGCGTGTTCCAGCCGCTGTCGACGGTCTCCACCCACTCGGTGCTCGCCCGCAGCGTCACGCACGGCACGCCGGCGAGGTAGGCCTCCTTCTGCACGCCGCCGGAGTCGGTGAGCACGGCGCGCGCGTGGCACAGCAGCGCGGTGAACTCGATGTAGCCGAGCGGCTCGGTCAGCTGCAGACCGTCGGTCGCCTGCGAGCTCGCGCCAGCAGGCCGGTGTCCTGCAGGCGCGCGCGTGTGCGCGGGTGCACGGGGAACAGGACGGGTGCCGGCAGCGCGTCGATGAGCTCGACGAGCGCGCGCAGGCGGCTCGGGGTCATCGACGTTGCCGGCGCGATGGGCGGTGAGCAGCAGGTAGGAGCCGGGCTCGCAGGCCGTAGGCGGCCGGCGATCGCGCGTTGGCGCGCGCGGCCGGCTGCCAGCGCAGGGCGACGTCGACCATCACGTCGCCGACGACCTCGACGCGTGCCGGCGAGCGACTCCGCGCGGAGGTTCTCGACGGCGGCCTGCGACGAGCACAGCAGCAGCTCGCTGAGATGGTCGGTGAGCACGCGGTTGAGCTCCTCGGGCATCGCGCGGTCGAACGAGCGCATGCCCGCCTCGACGTGCACGACCGGGACCCGCGCCTGCGCGGCGGCGAGCGCGCCGGCGAGCGTCGAGTTGGTGTCGCCGTACACGAGCGTCGCGTCCGGGCGCACTTCGCTCAGCAGCGGCTCAAGCGCGGTCAGCATGCGCGCGGTCTGTGAGGTGTTGGTGCCGCCGGCGATGCCCGAGCTCGCGCTCCGGGCGCGCCAGGCCCAGCTCGGTGAAGAAGACCCGCGACAGCGAGTCGTCGTGGTGCTGGCCGGTGTGCACGAGCATCTCCTCGTGGCGCTCGCGCAGCGGCGCGGAGACGGCGGCGGCCTTGATGAACTGCGGCCGGTTGCCGACGACGGTGAGGATCTTCAGGCCGCAGCCTATGCGCACGATGTCACTGAGCGGGCCGCCGCCATCACGCTGCAGCGGCCACACGGACGGACCAGCGACACCGAGTATCTGGCGGTGCGATGTCGCGACTGGCACCAGATCAGCACGAGCTCGGCCGCGCCGCGCGATCGACGCGCGTCACGCGGCTGCGGCGACGACGGACGTCGACCAGTCGATCACCGAGGTCGGGCGCACCACGTGGCGGTTGAGGCCGAGCTCCTTGGGGTCGAGTCCGAGCGCGAGGCCGACGAGCTGCGGCAGGTGCAGCACCGGCATGTTCAGCTCGCGCCCGACGACCCGTTCGGCGAGCGGCTGCTGCAGGTCGAGGTTCAGGTGGCACAGCGGGCAGGGCGTCACCAGGCAGTCGGCGTCGGCGTCGACGGCGTCGCCGAGGTGGCGCCCGGCCTGCTTGAGCGAGGCTTCCTTGTTCATGGTGATGATCGGGAAGCCGCAGCACTTGCGCATGCCGGCGTACTCGATCACGGTGCCGCCGAGCGCGTCGATCACCTGGTCGAGGTAGTGGTCGCGCGGGTGCTCGTCGTCGATGCCGAGGCGCTCGCGCGGGCGCACGATGTAGCAGCCGTAGAAGGGGCCGACCTTGAGGTTGGTGAGCGGACGCTTGACCAGCGAGCGCAGGCGCTCCAGGCCGATCTCCTCGACCAGCAGCCACAGGAAGTTCTTGTTGGTCAGGCCGTTCTCGTAGCGTCAGGCCCTCGCCGGCGAGCGTGGTGTTGACGTGCTCGCGGTACTCGGCGTTGGCGTCCAGGCGCTCCTGGCACTCGCTCTGCGCGCCCTGGCAGGTCGAGCAGATGTTCATCATCAGCTCCGCGCCGTCGACCTGCTGGGCGAGCGCGAACGTGCGCGCGTTGAGCGTGTCCGCGAGCTCCTGGTTGTGCTCGGCGATCACGCCCGCGCCGGTGCAGCAGGCGCGGTCGAGCTCGACCAGCTCGATGTCCAGCAGCGGCGCGACCTTGGCCATCGAGCCGTGCAGCTCGGGGGTGAAGCCGCGGCTTACGCAGCCGGGCCAGTAGGCGACCTTCATTGGCTCATCCCTCCCTTGGTTCCCTGGTGTCGGTGGCGTGTGTCTGTGACCACGGTCCCAGACGACGGGGCCGCTTCGGATCCGCCGGGCTCGTGGGTGACGCCGACGGCGACCGGGTCGTCCAGGGACGTGTCGGTCTCGTCCTCGCCGACGATGTACAGGTTCAGCTCGTAGCGTTCGGGGCGGCTCTCGACCTTGTCGTAGATCGCCTGCACGGCCTTCAGGTCCTGGTTGGGGATCTTGTGGCCGAAGATCGCGATCTTCGGATTGACCTTGCCGCGCAGCAGGCCCCTGACGATCACGGGCAGCGAGCTGAGCAGCTCCTTGCCGGCCGCAGGGGTGAACTTGGCGAACCACGAGTTGCCGCCGTAGGAGCGCGGGATCAGCTCGGCCTCCCACAGCAGCCCGTTGTCCCGGATCAGGCCGACGATCGCCGCCTCGTGGCGCTCGCCGTTGTTCTGGTCGACGATGTGGTGGTCGTCGATCGCGATCCGCCGCAGGCGCATGATCTGGCCCATCGGGTTGACGTCCTTGGGGCACGCCTCCACGCACTTGAAGCAGTGGGTGCAGTCGAAGATGCCCTGCGGGTCCTGGGCGAGGTCGTTGAGCCGCTCGAACTGCTGGTCGTCGCGCGGGTCGCCGACGAAGCGGTAGGCCTTGGCCAGCGCCGCCGGACCGATGAAGCCGGGGTCGACCTCCATCGCCAGGCAGTCCGACACGCATGCGCCGCACTGGATGCAGGCCATCGTCTGCGTGACGTCGACCATCGACTCTTTGGAGACGATGTACTCGCGCTCGGGCACCGGCTGCTTGGCCAGCAGCCACGGCGTGACGCGCTGGATCTTCTTCCAGTGGACCGCGTCCATGTCCACGATCAGGTCCTTGATCACAGGCATGTTGCCCATCGGCTCGATCTCGATCACGCCGTCCTTGGCGCCGCGCTTGGCAGCGTCCAGGTGCGTGTGACAGGCGAGCGCCGGTTCGCCGTTGACGCGGATGCCGCACGAGCCGCAGATCGCCTGGCGGCAGGAGCAGCGGATGCCGATCGAGCCGTCGAAGCGGTCGCGCGCCTGCAGGATCGCCTCGAGCACCGAGCGGTGGGGCTCCAGCTCGATCGTGTGCTCGTCCCAGTAAGGGGCACCGCCGGACTCCGGGTCGTAGCGGCGCATCTTCAGGGTGAACTGCTCGGGCGGGCGGTCGTGCACTTCAGCCATCTGTGGCCCTCCTGCGGTCGTGAGGGTGGGGTGCGCTGCCGGCGGGTGCAGACATCAGTATTTCCTCTCCTCCGGCTGCCACTGGGTGATCGTGACCGGCGAGTAGGAGATCTGAGGCTGGGGCGAATCTCCATCGTCCAGCGAGATGTCGATGTGCTTCAGCCACTCCTCGTCGTTGCGCTCAGGGAAGTCGGTGCGGAACTGCGCGCCGCGGGACTCCTTGCGCTCGAGCGCAGCCACGACAGTGGCCTCGGCGCAGTCGACCATGAAGCCCAGCTCAATCGCCCCCAGCACGTCCTGGTTGAAGACCGTCCCGCGGTCGTCGATCCAGGCCTGCTCGGCCTCCTCTTTGAGGCGGCCGATCGTCTCCAGGGCGCTCTGCAGCCCGGCCTCGTCGCGGAACACGGCAGCGTTGCGGTTCATCGTCTCGCCGAGCTCGCTCTTGATCTCAGACACGCGCCGTGGGTGGGTGGGTCCATCCTTCGAGCGGCCGATGATCGATTCGAGCCGCGCGGAGTCCTCGCGCAGCTGCGCGTGCGTGTCGATGTCAGGCATCGGGATGCCTGCGGCGCGCGCGGCAGCGTGTTCGCCCGAGCGCCGGCCGAAGATCAGCGTGTCCAGCAGTGAGTTGGCGCCCAGGCGGTTGCCGCCGTGGACGGACACGCACGCCACCTCGCCGGCCGCGTACAGGCCCTCGATCGGGGTGCGCCCTTCGACGTCCGTCTTGACGCCGCCCATGATGTAGTGCTGGCCGGGACGAATCATGATCGGTTCGCGCGTGATGTCCACGCCGGCGAAGTCCTTACCGAGGTTGACGATCTCGCGCAGCGCCTCCAGCGTGCGCTTGCGCGGGACCACGGTGACGTCCAGGAAGATGCCGGCGCCGTCGGGGCCGACGCCGCGGCCCTCGTTGATCTCGATCTGCTCAGCGCGGGAGACCACGTCGCGGGAGGCCAGCTCCATCTTGTTGGGCGCTGATTTCTCCATGAAGCGTTCGCCGTTGGCGTTGAGCAGGTGCGCGCCCTCGCCGCGGGCGCCCTCGGTGATCAGGATGCCGGTCTCGACCAGGCACGTGGGGTGATACTGGACCATCTCCATGTCCATCAGCGGTGCGCCGGCGCGGTAGGCCATGGCGATGCCGTCGCCGGTCACGATCAGGCCGTTGGTCGTCGGCTTGTACGCCTGCCCGGCGCCGCCGCAGGCGAGGATCACGTTCTTGGCAGTAAACGCCTCCATGCGCCCGCTGCGCACGTCGCGCGCGATCGCTCCGCAGCAGTTGCCGGCGTCGTCGCGCAGCAGCGACGTGGTGAACCACTCCTCGTAGCGAGACACCGTCTCGTGGTGCTTCATCAGCTGCTCGTACAGCACGTGCAGCAGCGCCTGTCCGGTGATGTCGGCGACGTAGGCGGTGCGCTTCATCGAGGCGCCGCCGAACGCGCGCAGGTCCATCTCGCCCTTGTCGTTGCGGTGGAAGGTCACGCCGATGTGCTCCAGGTGCATGACCTCCGCCGGCGCTTCCGAGCACATGATCTCGATTGCGTCCTGGTCGCCCAGGAAGTCCGAGCCCTTGACCGTGTCGTAGGCGTGCGAATGCCAGTCGTCGTCGACGCTGATCGCTGCGTTGATGCCGCCGGCGGCAGCCACCGAGTGCGAGCGCACGGGGTGGACCTTGCTCATGATCGCGACGCTCGCCCCCGTCTCTGCAGCGGCCAGCGCCGCACGCTGACCCGCGAGACCGGCCCCGATGATCAAGACGTCGTGTGCTGGCATGGCTCCCTGGGGTTGCTTTGGGGGAAGAGAACGGTGCGGCTGAGGAACTGCAGGGGGAAGCTGGGGTTACCACCGGGACTCTATAACGAGCGGCCCGCCGAGCGATCCGACGGCTTAGACAAGCGGCCCGCCGAGCGATCCGACGGCTCAGGTGGCCGGGCTGGCGGGTACCGCGGGGCGCAGCGCCTGGCGTACCTGGGCCAGCGTGACGACGCCCTGCAGCACGCCGTCCTTGTCGACGGCCACCATCGCGCCCAGCCTGCCAAGGCCTTCGGCGCCGAGCAGCGATTCCAGCGGCGCCTCTTCGCCGATACGTACGGGCATGTCCTCCTCGAGCACGTCCACCACCGGCAGCGCAGGTCGTCCGGCGGCGATCTCGCTGTCGACCCGCTGCTGGCGCACCACGCCCAGGAAGTGCCTCGCCGGGTCAACGACTGCGAACCACGGCCAGCGGTAGCGCAGGAAGAACTGCTCCTGGGCATCCAGCAGCGTGACGTCAGCGGAGATGGTCACCGGCTCGCGATCCATGATGTCGCCGACGGTGATGTTCTGGATGCGCTTACCGAGCGCCCCCTGCACCACGGCCGCGCCGGCGGCTTGGTAGAGGAAGAAGGCGAGCAGCATCGTGAACAGCCCAAGAGAGTTGCCGCCGCTGGCAAACGACCACAGCCCGAGCAGTCCCAGCGTCAGCGCGAACACCTGTCCGGAGCGCCCGGTGGCGTGGGTGGCGCGGTTGCGATCGCCGGTGCGCCACCAGATCACTGCCCGCGCGATCCGCCCGCCGTCGAGCGGGAACGCAGGGACGAGGTTGAACACGAGCAGCGCTGCGTTGACAAAGCCCAGCCAGCCGACCAGTGCGAGCACCGGCGTGGTCCTTTCTCCCGCGCGCGTCAGCGCTACGTCGCTGACGGTGCCGCTGCTGGCGAGCACGTACACGACCCCCAGGCACAGGCCGAACAGCGCCAGCGTCACAGCCGGTCCGGCGGCGGCCACCTTGAACTCCTCGCCGGCGCTCTGCGGCTCGCGGCGCATCTGCGACAGGCCTCCGAAGAACCACAGGTCGATGCCCGCGATCGGGATGCCCAGCCGCCGCGCCACCAGCGCGTGTCCCAGCTCGTGCAGGATCAACGAGCCGAAGTACCCGAGCGCGCCGGCCACCGCGACGATGTAGTCGCTCGTCTGCGACCCGCTCATGATTTCCGGGAAGTAGCTGTGCGACAGCCAGTAGATCAGGAAGAACAGCACCACAAACCAGCTGGCGCTGACGCCGATGCGGATCCCGAAGATGCGGGCTAGCTGGAAGTTGGTCCGTCGATACATATGTCTTTATGGTAGGCCCAGCGCGGCCGACGTTGGCGCACTGCCGGTTGCGGAGTCGCTCGTCGGGCTGGTGGCGGTGGCTACACCGGGGCCTGCGAGCGGGCGATGATGCCCTTGAAGTCCACGCCCGCCGGCAGCGTGCCGTACTCCAGCCCGCCGTCGCCGGCCAGGCGCGAGGCGCAGAACGCATCGGCGACGGCCGCCGGCGCGTGGCGCACCAGCAGCGAGCCCTGCAGGCATAGCGCCATGCCTTCGACCACGCGACGCGCGCGCGTCTCAAGCGTGGTCGGGTCGCTGAACTGGTCCTTCAGATTGCGTACGCGCGTGTCCAGACGCGCGTCGGCCCCGTCGGCCTGCTGGACCTCCTCGAAGAACACCTCCAGCGAGCGCGGCGAGGAGGACAGCGCACGCAACACGTCCAGGCTCATGACGTTGCCGGAGCCCTCCCAGATCGACGCCAGCGGCGCCTCGCGATACAGGCGCGGCATGCCCGACTCCTCCACGTAGCCGGCGCCGCCGAGGCACTCCAGCGACTCGAACGCATGGTTGGGGGCGCGCTTGCACGTCCAGAACTTGCCTACGGCGGTGGCCACGCGCTTGAACAGCTGTGCGTCGCTGTCGTCGTCGGGTGGGTGGGCACCGAATACAACGTCCGACCCAGACGTCCCGTCTGTGTGCCCTGCCTCGTCGTACGCGCGCGCCAGGCGCATCGCCAGCACGGTGGTGGCCTCGGACTCCACGCACAGATCCGCCAGCACGTTGCGCATCAGCGGCTGGTCGATCAGCAGCTTGCCAAACGCGCTGCGGTGAGCGGCATGGTGGGTGGCACGCAGCACGCCCGTGCGCATGCCCGCAGCGGTGCCGATCACGCAGTCCAGTCGCGTGTGGCCGACCATCTCGATGATCGTCGGCACGCCGCGGCCCGGCTCGCCCACCATCCGCGCCCACGCGTTGTGCAGCTCGATCTCAGACGAGGCGTTGGAGTGGTTGCCAAGCTTGTCCTTCAGGCGCTGGATGTGAAAGGCGTTGCGCGAGCCGTCCGGCAGGATCCGCGGCAGCAGGAAGCAAGACAGGCCGTCGTCGGTCTGCGCCAGCATCAGGAACAGGTCTGACATCGGCGCCGAGCAGAACCACTTGTGCCCGGTGATCGTGTACTCGCCGCCCGCGCCGCCGCCGTTCAGCGGCGTGGCCACGGTGGTGTTGGCGCGTACATCCGAGCCGCCCTGCTTCTCCGTCATCGCCATGCCTGCGATCGCCGAGCCCTTCTGCGCGGCTGGGATCGAGCGTGGGTCATAGCTGGTGGCGGTCACCAGCGGCTCCCACTCGGCTGCCAGCTCCGGCTGCGCGCGCAGCGCCGGCACCACTGCAAAGGTCATCGTGATCGGGCAGCAAAAGCCCGCCTCCGCCTGCATCGCTGTCATGTACAGCGCCGCACGGGCCGTGTGTGCGGCGGGGTCCTCGCTCGTCCACGGCAGCGAGTGCAGCTCGTGCTCCACGCCCATGCGCATCAGCTGGTGCCACGCCGGGTGGAACTCCACCTCGTCCAGGCGGTTGCCGTAGCGGTCGTGCGTGTGCAGCACCGGCTTGTTCTCGTTGGCCAGGCGGCCCCATTCCTGAGGCCCGCCCACCCCGCCGCCCACGAAACGTCCCAGCGCTGAGGCGCGCTCGCTCACCCAGCCGGCACCTTCGCGCTGCGTGGCCTCCACCAGCGGCACGTTGCTGGAGAACAGGTCAATGCCCTCCAGCGGCGGCGCCTGGTTGAACACCGTGTGCGTCTGCCACGGTGACTCGCCGATCGCAGCTCCCGACATAGTGCTGGCCATCACATGACAGTCAAGCAGAGATCGCCGGCTGCAGTTGCTGAGATCGCCGGCTGCAGTCGCTGCAGATCGTTAGGCTGCGCCCTGCATGTCCAGGCCCGCGCCCACGCCAGCCGGCTCCCGGCGCATGCCCGCCCGCTCGTCTCGTGGCGCGGTGTGGCGTGCGTTGCCTGCGGTGCTCGTCGTACTGGGGTTTCTGACGGCGCTCGCGTGCGCAGTTGTCGCTCCCGCGTCCACCGGCGCTCCAGCCGGCGGCGCTCCAGCTGGCGGGGCTCCAGCCGGCGGCGCTCCAGCGGGTGGCGCTCCAGCGGGTGGCGCTCCAGCCGGCGGCGCTCCAGCGGGTGGCGCTCCAGCCGGCGATGTGATCTCACCGCCGGGCCCTGGGAGCGCGCCGCCGTTGCGCCTGGCGTATGCAACCGAGACGGCCACCTCGACCTCGAAGGTGTGGCTCGCGTCTGCCACCGGCGGCGAACCAAAGCTGCTCGGTTCTGGGCAGCAGCCGCTGCTGTCCCCCAACGGGCAGTCCGTGGCCGTGGCCCTGTTCGGCGCTACCTCCGACTCCGAACACGGTCCGTCGCTGGGGGTCTACCCCGCCACGGGCGCGCCGGTCGCCGGCTACCTGAGCCTTGAAACGGCCACCGCCACGCCGGTGGCCTGGTCGCCGGACTCGATGTACTTGGCGGTGGTGCTTCAATCGACCGCCGTCAAGAACATCGCCGCCGGCTCGGGGCTCGACGTGATCGACACCCAAACCGGCGCTGTGGTGCCAATCACCAACGGTCAGATCTACGGTGCTAGCTTCGCTCGAGACGGAACCGACAGGGTCGTGTTCGGGCGCTCGCGCTCGCTGTCGCCGTTCGCCGGCAGCAACCTGTACGTCAGCAACCCCGACGGCACCGGCCTGCGGCGCCTGACCAACGACGGGCTCAGCCTCAACCCCGTGTGGGGGTCCAGCTACATCGCCTATGACCGTGAGCGTCTGCGTGCACAGCGGGCTCCCGCCTACCAGATCTGGCTGGCCACGCCCACCCGCGCGCCGGTCCGCCGCGTCACCAGCGTGCCCGCCGGTCCGCTCGTGTCAGGGCTCGTCCCGCTTGCATTCTCCGCCAACGGCAGCCGGCTGCTGGCTGAGTTCGAGGGCGAGGACACCAGCGAAGCGTGGACAGTCCGCGTCGCCTCCGGTCGCGCCCACCGGGTCACCGTCCGCGGTCGTGGACGCAGCCGCTCCGTCCAGGGCGCAGGCATCTCCAGCGACGGCAGCACGCTGCTGATCGACGAAAACGCGTTCGAGGAACCGCCGTCCAACGGTCGCATCGCCACCATCCCGTTCGCCGGCGGGCGCTCCACGGTGCTCGTGGCGCACGGCTCGCAGGGCAGCTGGAATCGCTGAGCTGACACGCGCTTACGCCGGCCGGGCGTCCGCCGGGTCACGTCTGGGCGTGGTCGGTATGACGCGCGAGACGCTGGCTGTGGTGACCGGTGCAGGCGAGGCTGTTGAGGGCATCAGCGGACGTGTCTCCCGGAAGTTGTTTGTCCTTTTGCTTGCTTGGTGCGCGATCGTATCTACCGGTAGGCGGGTGTGAATACGATGGCGCACGCTGCGCACAAAAGGTAAATACGATGGCGCACGCTGCGCGCAAAAGGTAAGTCGTCGCCCCCCCCGGGCGGACCCATCAAGGCGACCACCACCGCAGCCACCACCACGACCACCAGCGGACCCATCAAGGCGACCACCAACGTACCCACCAAGGCGACCACCAACGTCCCCGCGGGACCCCCCGAGCCGACCGTTGCGCGCCTGGGCGATAGCATCGGCCGCCCGATCCTGCAGCGGAGGCAGGCACCTCCGGCGCACACACACGCACACACAGCAAGGACCTGACACATGGCCAAGATCAAGGTGAAGAACCCTGTCGTGGAGCTGGACGGCGATGAGATGACACGGATCATCTGGTCGTTCATCAAGGAGCAGCTGATCGTCCCGTACGTGGACGTCGAGCTGGAGTACTACGACCTCGGCATCGAGCACCGTGACGCCACCGGCGATCAGGTGACGGTGGAATCGGCTGAAGCGATCAAGCGCCATGGCGTGGGCGTCAAGTGCGCGACGATCACACCGGATGAGGCGCGCGTGGAGGAGTTTGGCCTCAAGGACATGTACCGCTCGCCCAACGGCACCATCCGCAACATCCTCGGCGGCGTCATCTTCCGCGAGCCGATCGTCATCGCCAACGTGCCGCGGCTGGTACCCGGCTGGACCAAGCCGATCGTCATCGGTCGTCACGCCTTCGGCGACCAGTACCGGGCGACGGACATGCTTGTGCCCGGCGAGGGCAAGCTGGCGCTGACGTTCACGCCCGCCGACGGCAGCCAGCCGATCGAGCTGGACGTGTACGACTTTCCCGGTGCCGGGATCGCCATGGCGATGTACAACTTGGATGACTCAATTACGGACTTCGCACGCGCGTCGCTGCGCTATGGCCTGGACCGCGGCTACCCGGTGTACATGTCCACCAAGAACACCATCCTCAAACGCTACGACGGACGCTTCAAAGACATCTTCCAAGAGGTGTACGACGGTGAGTTCAAGACTGACTTCGACGCCGCCGGCATCACCTATGAACACCGGCTGATCGACGACATGGTCGCCTCCGCGCTGAAGTGGGAGGGCGGCTACGTGTGGGCGTGCAAGAATTACGACGGCGACGTGCAGTCAGACACCGTCGCCCAGGGCTTCGGCTCGCTGGGGCTGATGACCAGCGTGCTGATGACCGCAGACGGCAAAACCGTGGAGGCGGAGGCCGCCCACGGCACCGTCACCCGCCACTACCGCGCTCACCAGCAGGGCAAGCCCACGTCCACCAACCCAATTGCGTCGATCTTCGCATGGACGCGCGGACTGTCCGCGCGCGGGCGCATGGACGACACGCCTGAGGTGAGCGAGTTCGCGGACACGCTCGAGCGTGTGTGCATCCAGACAGTGGAAAGCGGCAACATGACAAAGGATCTTGCGCTGCTCATCGGCCCCGATCAGCCGTGGCAGACGACACAGGAGTTCCTGGCCTCGATCGACGAGAACCTTCAAAAGGAGATGAGTTTGTGAGCAATCCCGTACGAGTAACAGTCACCGGTGCAGCCGGGCAGATCGGCTACAGCCTGGTGTTCCGCATCGCCAGTGGGCAGCTGCTCGGCCCCGACCAGCCCGTGGACCTGCGCCTGCTGGAGATCCCCCAGGCGATGGGCGCGCTGGAGGGCGTGGCCATGGAGCTGACCGACTGTGCCTTCCCGTTGCTCACCGGCCTGGACCTGCACGACGACGCCGGCGAAGCCTTCGACGGCGTCAACATCGCGCTGCTCGTCGGCTCACGCCCGCGCACCAAGGGCATGGAGCGCGCTGAGCTGCTCAGCGAGAACGGCAAGATCTTCACCGTTCAGGGCAAGGCTCTGAACGACAACGCCGCCGACGACCTCAAGGTGCTGGTCGTGGGCAACCCCGCCAACACCAACTGCCTGATCGCCATGAACCACGCTCCTGACGTGCCCCGCCAGCGCTTCACAGCGATGTTGCGCCTCGACCACAACCGTGCCATCGCGCAGCTGGCCGCCAAGCTGGAGGTTCCTGTCACAGACATCTCCAACATGGGCGTCTGGGGCAACCACTCGCCGACCATGTACCCCGACCTGTTCCACGCCAACGTCGGCGACAAGGTGGCCGCTGACGCTGTAGACGACCAGGAATGGATCGACAACGACTTCCTGCCCAACGTCGGCAAACGCGGCGCCGCCATCATCGAGGCGCGCGGCGCCTCCTCGGCCGCGTCAGCCGCGTCAGCTGCCATCGACCACATGCACGACTGGGTGGCAGGCACCGACGGCAGGTGGGTATCCATGGGAATCCCCTCCGACGGCTCTTACGGTGTCCCCGACGGCCTCATCAGCGGCTTCCCGTGCACTTGTGCAGGCGGCGAGTACACGATCGTGCAGGGGCTGGACATCGACGACTTCTCCCGCGCCAAGATCGACGCCTCCGTGGCCGAGCTTCAGGGCGAGCGCGACACCGTGTCAGGGCAGGGCCTGATCTAGGCCAGCCTCCCGGACGGCGGTGTCACGCTGTGGTGCCGCCGTCCACCACCATCTCCGAGCCTGTCACGTACGCGCTGTCCTCGCCTGCCAGGTAAGCGATCGCGTGTGCCACCTCCTGCGGCGTGCCAATGCGCCGCAGGGGAATGCCCTTGATCAGCTTGTCAATCAGCTCAGGCGTGGCTTCGCGCTGACGTGTGTTCATATCTGTGTCGATCTGGCCTGGGTGCAGCGAGTTCACGCGCACGCCAAACCGCGCCAGCTCCTTGGCTGCCACCTTGCTCATGCCGCGCACCGCCCACTTGCTGGCCGCATACGCGCTCAGCATTGGTGAGCCCATCAGGCCTGCCACTGACGACATGTTGACTATCGAGCCCCAACGGCGCTCGATCATCGCCGGCGCCACCGTGCGCATGCCCAGGAACACGCCCGTCACGTTGATGTCCATCACCCGCTTGAAGTCCTCAAGCGAGGTGTCCACCAGCGGGCCGGCCAGAAATACGCCTGCGTTGTTCACGAGAATGTCAATCTGGCCGTGCGCCTCCAGCGCAAGCGAAACTGCCGCGCGCCATTGATTCTCGCTGCGCACATCGTGCTCAAGCGCAGTTGCACACTCGCCCAACTCTGACGCCAGACGCTGCACGCCGTGCTCGTCAGCGTCTGTCAGCACCAGCAGCACGCCCTCCTGCCCCAGCTTGACCGCTGCAGCCGCGCCGATCCCGCCGGCTGCGCCGGTGATCATCGCCACCTTGCCCGCCAAGCGCCCCGTCTCCATCGCGCGACTATATCCCGCTCGCTGCTGGAGTTCATCTCCTACCAGTAGCTGACATTCAGCGCGCTATTGACGCCTGTACACCGATATGGCCAGTCACGGCCGTGGCATATCGACGGTTAGGCGTCTTACCGGCGGTTAGGCGTCTTACAAAAAATTAAGGGAGCGTGGCCGTAGTGACCACGCTCCCTTTTCAACTAACCGACAATCCTGCGCAACTCGGGTGGAAGGGCGACGAGACTAGCCCTTCGGGTGCCAGCCGCGGCCTTTCTTCTCTACCTTGTTTTCAGCCTCCAGCCCAGGAAGGACGCGATACAGGTAGTTCTGCTTGATGCCCATCTTTGCTGCCAGCTCGGGAATGGTGATGCCGGGCTGTCCCTGCACGAACGAACGCGCCTCTGCTGCGCGAGTGCCGCTGCCTTTACGCCTTCCTGCGCGTCCTTTTTTGGGGCGGCCAGGTTTACGGGCAGCTTTGGGTGCAGCCACCGTGGCGGTCGCTGTTGCCGCTTTTTTGCCTGCGCCGGAGCCACGCGGACGTCCTGGTCCACGGCGGCGGGGTGCGGCGGCAGCTGCGGCGGTAGTGCTCGAAGAAGTCGATCCGCCCACACCGGCAAGTGCCGATGCAGCGGCCTCTAGGCGGCTGTACTCATCCACCAACGGCTTGAGCTCTGCCAGCCGAGCTGTGATCTCCTGGCGCTTCTCGTCAAGGAAGTCAGTCACGATTTTGTTTCCTCTTCACTAGTGTCGATGCGATTCTCAGTTCACATCACGGGTCGCTTCACCTTACACTAGTTCTGTTTGCCAACCCGCTCCAGGTGTGCACGCAGACGCTCCAGCGTGCGCTTGGCCTCGCGTTCCGGCATCCCGCCCACCAGCGCACGGCTGACCAGCGCGCCCACCGGGCCAAGCGGTGGACGGAAGTCGTTTCGGTAGTCAAAGCGGGTACCACCGTCCTGCTCGCCGAGGATGTATTCGCTGTGTGCACGCGAGCGTGCAGGGCCGCGGCCTTCCCACACTGCCAGCTCGCCCGGGCGGCACTTGACGAGCTCCCAGTGAACCTCCAGGCTTACCCCGCGCAGGTGGATCTGCTGGTCCATCCTGAACCCCACCCGCAGCGGGCCGTCGTCTGCGTGCACGAGCTTGCGGTGAATGGTCACCCACTCGCCAAGGCAGGCAGGGTCCATGACCATCTTCCACACATCCGATGGTGGCGCTGCGATAACTGTCGAAGCCTCGACGATGCTCATTGGCGGTGCCGCCATACCGGTAGGCGGCTGCAGAACGGTAGCTGCTGGGCCATCAGCGTGCCGCCAGTGGCTCGAATGACTCCCACTCGGCAAGCGCATGTTCTACGGATGAGTCAAACGAATGCAGCCGTACACCCAGCAGCTTTGCTGCATGGTCCTCGGCTGGCAGCAGGTCGCCGTGCAGTCCCTCCATCAGCGGCACCACCAGCTCTGGGTCCTCGCCGGCGATTGCAGCAGCCACACGCGCTGTAATGGCTGTCAGATTCACCCCCAACGTGACCGTCGGGCGGTGGACCAGCATCAGATCGGCGATGCGTTTGAGCATCTGCCCGTAGGACAGTACATCCGGGCCGCCGATGTCCAGGTGGCGAGCAGACACTGGCGTGGTGGCGCACGCTGCCAGCATGGCCGTCACATCGCGTGCGTCAATCGGCTGCGTATAAAACGAGTGCCACGCCGGCAGCGTCAGCACCGGCAGGCGCTCCACCAGGTGTACCAGCAGGCGAAACGAGCGCGAGCGCGCTCCCACGACGATTGACGCGCGTAGCGCCAGCGAGTCCGCGACAGCTGCCAGCAGCACACGCTCCACCTGCCGGCGGCTGGCCAGATGACGCGAGATCCGCGCCTGTGCGCTTGCGCCGCCGCCGGCGGCGCTTTGCTGTGTGTCCGTGTCCGCGTCCGCTGTAGCTGCCTGCGCGGCTGCGCCTGGCACCAGGCCGCCCAGGTACACCAGGCGGCGCACGCCTGCGCTTGAGGCTGCTACTGCGAAGTTTTCCGCAGCCAGCAGCTCGCGCTCGGCAAACTGTGCGCTTCCGGCGGGCGCGCGCTCCATCGAGTGGATCAGGTAGTAGGCAACCTCCACGTCGTCCAGTGCCTGCGCCAGCCCGTCTGTGCTGAGCACGTCGCCGCGCACCACCTCCAGCTGGCCCGGCTGCGTTGTGCCGTCGGTGCGCGTCCTGCCTGTCAGCGCCAGCGCACTGCGCACGCGCTGGGGATCCCTGCCGAGCGCTCGCACGGTGTGACCTTCGGCGCACAGCCTGGGGACGAGCAGCGAGCCGGCGAAGCCGCTGGCGCCGGTGACGAGGATGCGCATGTCAGCTCATGATGACGCCGCTCGGCGGCCGGCCGGCGAAATGCTCGGAAACTGCGGCCAGATCGGCGTGATTGTCACAGGAACGTGACTGGTTGCAGGCTAATTCCGGGTATGAACCGGAATTGTCTGCGATTTGCGGAGTGGGGCTTTCCTGTCCCTTGAGTGGCCGGACGAATGCTGCTTTGATCGCAGTCGTCCCATCCATTTCTACTGGCAGCGGGGGTAGCTCGTGCAGGCAGGGCAGACTAGGCGTGCAAGCAAACGCGCGCCACGTAAGGTGAGCTGTGACGAGTGCTACTTCCGCGTCAACCTCCTGTGTGCGCTGGAGCTGTCGGAGCCGTGCGCGACGTTCCGGCCGAACGAGGCCCAGCTCAAACCGCCGCAGCAGCTGCGCTTTGTCTTCCGCCAGGAGCGCCGTACGCGCGCTGCGTGGGCGTTTCCTTCCGCCCAAGAGCAAGCTGCCCTGCATACATAGGGCGGTAGGCTGCGCCCATAGACGGGTATATTGATCACAGACCTGCAAGCTTTCGGCAGAGGTGGTGGCAACAATGGCAGCTAAGGACAGATTTGGTAAGGCCGGAGATGCCGCGCGTGCGGCGCAGCAGAGCCGGTACATACAGCGGCTGATTGAAGACGAGGATCTGCGCTCCAACCTGCTGTCGGCGTACGGCGCCGCCCGCGGCGCGTATGGGCGTCTCAGCAACGGCAAGCCGGCCACTCAGGTGCTGCTGCAGGATCGCAAGTTGCAGCGCGAACTGAAGGACGCAGCCAACTCGTTGCGCGATGCGTCAAGCTCGCTGCGCGAGCCCCCCAAGGCCACGCGTCGCAAGCGCGGCCTCGGCCGCTCGCTGGTGCTGCTGACAGTCGGCGGCGTGCTGGCGGTGGCCCTCAGCGAGGGTTTGCGTTCAAAGGTGCTCGACCTTCTGTTCGGGGCTGAGGAGGAGTTCGACTACAGCTCTACCACCGCTCCTGAGACGCCAGCCCCGGCCGGCGTCTCCAGTAGCTGAGCTCGGCTCACAACGCACGGATGAGCGCCACGGATGCCGCTGTCGCGGAGAAGGATGTAGTAGCTCCGCAGGAGGCCCGCCCCCGTGCGCGCACGGGCGACGCCGGTGCGCGGTCGCTGTCCGGCGAGAAGGCCCAGCGCATCATCGATGCCATGCGCCGCAGCGTCGCCCAGCGCGGCACCGCCGGCTCCACGTTCGACCATGTCTCGCGCGAGGCCGGCGTGTCCCGTGGCCTGCTGCACTACTACTTCGGCACCAAGGAGCAGTTGCTGGCTGAGGCGGTCAGGCGCGACTGCGAGCTGCGCCTTGAGCGCCTGGAGCGCCAGCTGTCAACCGCCAAGACAGCTGATGACTTCATCAACTTGATGGCCCGCAGCTTGCACGAAACCGTCAGCCAGGACCCGGATATGGTCACGCTGATGTTCGAGCTGTTCACATTGTCGCGGCGCAACGCCGACATCGCAGTTGAGTACGCAGGGCTGATGCGCAGCACCCGCGAGCAGGTGGCAGGCATGCTTGCAGCTGCTCAAAGCGAGGGTGTGCTGCGGCTGCACGCCGAGCCGGACGCAGTCGCTGAGGTGCTGTTCTCGATCGGCGACGGCTTTGCCTTGCGCATGCTCACCGAGCCCAACAGGGACTTCACGCCCACCATTCGCGCCGGTATTGCGTGTGCGCGCGCGTTGCTCACCGATTGACGCACCTATAATCGGCTGTTCATGCCGATCTACGAGTACCGCCGGCCGGACGGAACTACGTTCGACCTCCAACAGTCCTTCAGCGACGAGCCGCTCACTGTCGACCCCGACACAGGGGTCCCTGTCGAGCGAGTGCTGCATGCCCCGGCTGTTCACTTCAAGGGCAAAGGCTTCTACAACACCGACTACGGCACGCGCAACCGCCAACGCGAGACTGCAGCTGCCGCTGCCGACAAGTCTTCTTCCGAGAAATCCTCCAGCGACAAGTCATCGTCGGAGAAGTCCTCAAGCGATTCCTCCTCCGGCCAGAAGGACTCCTCCGGGGACTCGTCGTCGTCGTCAAAGTCCTCATCTGAGGGCAAGAGCGACAACGGCGCCGCCAAGTCTTCCGGCTCCAAGCCGGCAGCAGCTGCCAAGAGCTGACCGGTAGCGTCGCTTCGCGGCGTTATTAGCGTTGCTTCGCTGGGCGGCGTCGCGTCGCTGGGCGGCGTTGCTTCGCTGGGCGTTGCTTGGCTGGGCGTTGCTTGGCTGGGCGGTAGCGTCGCTTCGCTGGGCGTTAGCCCAGGGACATGGGTGTGTTAGCCGAGGACGTTGGCGACGGAGCTGCCTGCAGCCAGGTCGGCTGGCAGCTCTGGGGCGTGCTCGCTGCGCTGTGCCGTGCGCTGCCCGAGTCGGCGGGGGCGCCACACGCGCACGTATTGGGCGCCTACATATGAGCCGAGCACCAGCAGCAGCGCGATTGCCTGGCCGATGAACGTCTCCCAATTGGGGAACAGCGAGAGCCAGGTGCCCATCCAGCCGGGGATGTACAGGCCTTGTACCGGTGTCGTTCCGATCCAGCCGGCCAGCTGCATCTCGTTGACCTCCTCGCCCACTGACACGACCAGCACGAACAGCAGCATCACCCCGGTGATGATCAAAAGTCGCTTGTACGGCAGGCGTTGGTGCAGGCCGAACGTGAGCACGCCGGCTGCAGCTGTGAACAGGCCGCCGATGACCACGCCCTCGAGCACGACGCTTGAGCCGTACAGCTCTCTGAGGTTCTGCAGGAAGATGACCACCTCGAAGCACTCGCGGTACACGGACGTGAAGCCCAGCAGCGCCAGCCCCAGCAGCATCCGGCGCTTGTTGGTGTCAGGGTCGGAAGACAGCAGGCTGCGCCTACGCTTGTGGTGGTTTGAGATCCAGCCTGTCCAGTACACCTTGTGGAAGAACCAGTTCATGACGATCAGCAGCACGATTAGCGACGGCAGGCCGGTGGCTGCCTGTACGTCGAACTCGCCGCCGTGGAACTGGCCGATGAACCACACCACCAGGAACCAAGTGGCCACGCCCGCCGCCAGCGCGCCGGCGCCGCCGGCGACAACCGGACGGCGGTAGATCGTGTTCCCGCCGAGGAAGCTGGCGGTCACGGCCGCCAGTACCAGGATCGTCTCAAGGCCCTCGCGCAGAACCAGGATGGCGCTGTTGATCACCACCGTCGTGTGGCTGAGCCGGTGGCCTGCAGGCAGCGCGGTCGGGTCGGTGGTGCCGCCCTTGGCGTGCCAGCCGAGGATCACTGCCACCACTGCAACCGCCAGCACGACAGCAGTCCACACGTAGAAGCTCGCGCGCTCGTTCAGCCGTTTGGATACGGCCTGCTTGGGGACTTTGCCCGGTGGGGGCTGCTCCGCGGTTAGCTCACTCTGCTGCGCCATCCCAAGCTCTCTCTCGGCAAATCCGACCTTTGCACTCGGCTATCGGGGGGACGAAGCGTAACACAGATTAGGGTGCCCTAATCATCGCGTCCTAAACAGGGCTGGCTGGCCGCTTTGACCGGGCGCCGTGTGCGCGCGCTGGGCGGTGTATGACCATGGTTGGACAGCTTTTTATGGTGTTGCGTTCGTAGTGTGTCTCCGCGCGGGTGGTGTATAGCGATGGTGATACAGGGACTGGCGAGGGGGTGCGTTCGTAGTGTGTCTCCGCGCTTGTGGTGTATAGCGATGGTTATACGGTGCTCTCCGCGGGTGGCTTGTCGTCAGGCTGGGGTACTGGGGTGCGTGGCGGTTCCAGGCTTTGGGCCATTCCGGAGGACGTGACGATGCGGCCGGCCTGTGCAGCGAGCTGCCGGCGCTGGGCGGGCGATAGGTCGTTGACCAGTTGTGCGAGCGCATCTGAGACTCGCTCGGCGAACTGGCTGGCCATTGTGCGCCCTTGCTCGGTGAGGATCACGCGGATGGCGCGTCCGTCGGTGCTGTTGGAGGAGGCGCGTTCCACCAGGCCGCGTCGCTGCGCCCTGTCGACGAGACCGCTGACGCTGGACTTGTCGAGGTTCAGCACGTCGGCAAGTTCGACGATGCCGGGCTCGCGATCGCGCAGTATCCCGAGCAGCCGGACCTGGATCAGCGACACGTCGTGCTCGCCGGCCACGCGGGCGAGCGTCGCCTGGATCAAGAACGAGAGCTCGACGAGCGCGTCTGTCAGGTTCGGTGCCTGTGTGCGGTCTGCCATGAGCGCATCCTAGCTTGGATTTAGTACGTGATACCAACTAATATTAGTTTGGATTACCAACTACCATTCGGGAGTTCTTATGCACGCAGCAGTCGTCAGGTCCTTCGATGTGCCGCCCGGCTACGAAACATTTCAGACGCCGGAGCCGAGCGGCGAGCACGAGATCGCGGTCGATGTCCTCGCCGCCGGTCTTCACCCACGGGTTCGCTCGGGCGCGTCGGGCAGCCACTACACGAGCACGGATGCGCTGCCGCTGATCCCTGGGATCGACGGAGTGGGTCGCGCCGCCGACGGTCAGCTTCTGTACTTCGTCGCCTTCGACAGCGCGTTTGGCACGATGGCCGAGCGGACGGTGGTCGATCGCCGTCGCGCCGCCGTCCTGCCCGATGGCGCGGACGTGCTGGCGATCGCCGCCGGCATGAATCCTGGCATGTCCTCATGGCTGGCATTGCGCAAGCGGATCGCCTTCGAGGTAGGGCATAAGGTGCTCGTGCTCGGCGCCACCGGTAACGCTGGGCAGATGGCTGTGCAGATCGCAAAGTTTCTCGGAGCCGGCCATGTGGTGGCAGCTGGCCGCGACGCCGAGCGGCTTGCCGGGCTCACGCGCCTTGGGGCCGATGAGACCGTGTCGCTGGCCGGCGGTCCTGATGAGATCGCGCGGGCGCTGGCAGCTGCAGCGGCCGGTGTGGACGTCGTGATCGACTATCTGTGGGGCTCGGTGACCGACCAGGCAATTCCCGCGCTGGTTAAGGGCCGCGCGGAGCGCAGCAGGCCGCTGTGGTGGATACAGATCGGGTCGATGGCGGGCATGACGATCACGCTACCCTCGGCAGCGCTGCGAGCGGCCAACCTGCAACTGCTGGGCAGCGGCCAGGGCTCGCTGACGACGGCTGGGATCGTTGCAGAGCTACCGGAGCTCGCCGCTCAGATCACCGCGGGCACGTTCGTCGTCGATCCCGTGTCCACGCCCCTCAGCAACGTCGAGTCCGCTTGGAACAAGCCGACCGACCCGGGGCAGCGCACGGTGTTTACCGTCTGACACACGACTACGCTCTGCGGATGAGGGATCGGTTGGGCTTGTGGCTGAGTTTGGAGATCGCAGGACGCAGATGGATCATCTGGGTGGTGCTGATATTTGTGGCGCTGTGCGCGGTGATGGTGATCATGGGGTCGTTGCCCCGCAGCGCGATAAACGCGTGGCTGGAACACGACGAAGCATCGAACGGTCTGCGACCTCGCTGATCAGCCGCGCATGAACTGCGCGACGTCTGCCTTGCGCGCTTCTTCGGAGATGGTCAGCCCTTCTTCGCCGCTTGGCAGCGTGGTCTGGCCGGTGGGCAGGAGCACGTGCGTGGGTGGCGTCCCGGTGACTGCCAGCGCGGCGAACATGGCGAGCAGTTCGACGCCGCTCATGTCGGAGATGATCGCGGGCGGCGCGTTCCAGGCGATCCAGGGCAGGCGGAGGAAGCTGGATGGGGACAGCAGCTGGCTCTTCATGTCGTTGAACAGCGCCTGCTGGTGTTCCTCGCGTTGGATGTCGGTCTCGTTGGGCGCGCACAGGTTCTCGCGTGTGCGTGACAGCGCGAGCGCCTGCTCGCCGTTGAGGTGGTGTGTGCCGGCGCTCAGCCTCAGCGTGTAGCCACCGTTTGCGGAGCCGCCGTCGAGCTTGGAGATGATGCAGCCGCCGGTGTAGGTGACGCCGCCCATGGCGTTGATCAGCTGCGGGAAGTTTTCGAAGTTGACTTCCACGACGTGGTTGATGGGGATGTTGAGCCAGTGCTTGATGACGGACACGGACTCGGCCGGCCCACCGTACTCGTGGGCGGCGTTGATCTTCTCCAGTCCGTGGCCGGGGATTTCGACGACGGTGTCGCGCGGGATCGACAGGCGCGCAGCATGCCCGGCGCCGGTGCGGATCAGCATGATCGTGTCCGAGCGGCCGTAGCCGGTGGTTTCGGCGCCAGGTTCCTTGCTGTTCTTCTGGCGCCGGTCGGAGCCGAGCACGAGGATGTTGTTGACGGACGTCAGCGGGTTGCCGGACGAGTTGAGCACGCTGGACACGTTCGTCGGCAGTGGCGTTCGCTCGAGGTGTGAGCTGATCAGGAACAGGATCAGCGACAGCACCAGCCAGCCGACGATCAGCGCCAACAGCGACAGCACGATGCGCTTGGGCTTGGCCCAGCGACGCCACCGCTGACCGGCCAAGCCTCCGCCTCCGCCGCTCCCGCGCCCGCCGCGCCCGCCGCGCCACCCCCGGTGGGCCCCCTGATCTTCACCGGGGCGCCCGCCGGGGCGCTCCCCGGTGAGGCGCTCGGGCTGCACCTTGCCGGCGTCCTTGTTGTGCGGCAGGCGGGGGCGAGCGCGATAGCGCGTGTACTGCGGCGGTTCGTCGCGGTCGTTGGCCATCGGTGACAGGACCCTATATTTGCGAGATGACCTCCCCACAGGCGCCGGTCGGACGGCTCGTCGTGTGCCCGACGCCGATCGGCAACCTCGAGGATGTCACGCTGCGCGTGCTTGACATGCTGCGCCATGCCGACGTGGTGGCGTGTGAGGACACCCGCCACACGAGTGTGCTGCTGAGTCGCCATGGCATCTCTGCCTCGCTGGTCAGCTTCCACGAGCACAACGAACGCGCGCGGGCGGCTGAGCTGGTGGAGCGGATTCGCGGGGGCGCGGTTGTGGCGCTGGTGTCCGACGCTGGCACTCCGCTGGTGTCCGATCCGGGGTTTGCGCTCGTGCGCGGCTGCCTGGCAGCAGGGCTCCCTGTGGAGGTGCTGCCGGGCCCAAGTGCGGTGCTGAGCGCGCTGGTGGCCTCCGGCCTGCCTGCGGATCGCTGGCGGTTTGTAGGCTTTCTGCCGCGCAAGCGGGCCGAGCTTGCGGCGCTGCTGGCGGCTGCGTCGGAGACGCTGGTGGCGTTCGAGTCGCCGCGGCGCCTGGCTGGCACGCTGGAACTGATCGCCTCCGAGGACCCGGCACGAGCGGTGGCCGTGTGCAGGGAGCTGACCAAGCTGCACGAGGAAGTCCGGCGCGGATCGGCGGGCGAGCTGGCTGAGCACTATCGCCAGGTTCTCGCGCGTGGGGAGGTGGTGCTCGTCGTTGGCGCAGCTGCGCGCGAGCGGGTTTCGCTGAAGGACGCGCTGGCGGCGCTGCAGGATCTGATCGACGCCGGCGCCCGGCCGCGACCGGCGGCTGCGGCGGTGGCCAAGTTGACGGGGCTGCGCGCCAACGAGCTCTATCGGGAGCTCACCACCAGGGAAGCCGGCTCATCCACCGCGGTGACGCAACTGACCGACCCCCGGTAGCTTGGGAGCAACTGTGTCCTTTTACGTGACCACCCCCATCTACTACGTCAATGCTGCCCCGCACCTGGGGCACGCCTACACGACGATCGCCGCTGACGTGATGGCGCGCCATCACCGCCAGCGCGCGGAGGACGTGTTCTTCCTGACCGGGACCGACGAGCACGGCGAGCCCGTGGCGGACGCTGCGCACGCGCTGGGCATCCAGCCGCAGGAGCTGGCCGACCGCAACGCCGAGCGCTTCAAGACGCTGGCGCCGCAGCTGCACGCCAGTAACGACTTCTTCATCCGCACCACCGACCCCCAGCATGAAGCGGTGGTGCAGGACGTGCTCACCCGCGTGCGTGAGCACGGCTACGTCTACAAAGGCACCTACGAGGGCTGGTACTGCCCGCGTTGCGCGGACTTCAAGGCTGACAACGAGATCGACGAGGGCAACCGCTGCCCGATCCACCACATTGAGCTGACGCGGGAGCAAGAGGACAACTACTTCTTCAAGCTGTCCGCCTTCCAGGAGCGCCTGGAGGCGCTGTATGCGGAGCGCCTGGACTTCGTGGCGCCACGCACCCGCTACAACGAGGCGCTGTCGTTCATCCGCTCAGGCTTGCGCGACGTCCCGCTGACCCGCCACAAGCTGACATGGGGCGTGCAGGTGCCGTGGGACTCCGAGCATGTGTTCTACGTGTGGTTTGACGCGCTGCTCAACTACTACTCGGCGCTGTCCTACGCGCCCACGCCGGGCCTGCAACCGCCGGTGAGCTCGGATAGCCCGACGGTCGCAGGTTCGAATCCCGCCGCCGCTATCGATGAGAGCGATCTGACCGCCACCTTCTGGCCGGCCAGCTATCACCTGATCGGCAAGGACATCCTACGCTTCCACGCCGTGTACTGGCCTGCGTTGCTGATGGCGGCGGAGCTGGAGCTGCCTGAGCATGTGTTCGTTCACGGCTTTCTGCTGATGGACGGCGAGAAGATGAGCAAGTCGCTGGGCAACGTGCTGGATCCGTTTGCCGTGATCGAGCGCTACGGGCCGGATGCCCTGCGCTTTTATCTTCTGCGCGATGTTCCGTTCGGGCAGGACGGTTCGGTGTCCACCGCGTCTTTTGAGCTGCGTTATGAGAGCGAGTTGGCCAACGAGCTGGGCAACCTTGCCAGCCGCACGATCGCCATGGTGCATCGCTACCGCGACGGTGTGCCGGCTGCGGTTGCACTGGATCCTGAGCTGGACGGCGATTTCGCCGGTCTGGCGCAGGAGGTGGAAGGCATGATCGACCGCGCTGAGCTGACGACGGCGCTGGATGTCATTTGGCAGCGCGTGCGACGGCTCAACCGCTACGTGGAGGAGCGCGCCCCGTGGCAGCTGGCCAAGGACGATGGCCGCGCGCAGGAGCTCGACCAGGTGCTCTCCACGCTGGTCGCCGGCCTGCGCGTGCTGGGTGTGTTGCTGCACCCGTACATGCCCTCCAGCACCGACAAGCTGCTGGCTGCGCTGGGCAGCGACGATCGCTCGCTGGCGGGCGCGCGCTGGGACTCGATGCAGGCGCTTGGCGAGCCGATCGGTCAGCTCCAGTCGTTGTTCCCCAAGTCAGCGTGATCGATTCACACACCCACCTGCACCTGTGCCAGGAGCCCGACGCGGAGCTCGTGGCGGCCGCCGATGCGCTGGGCGTGACGCGCATGCTGACGGTCGGCATCGACGGGGCGTCCTGCCGCGCGGCGCTGGCTGCTGCGGAGGACTTTCCCCAGGTGTATGCAGCTGTTGGGCGCCACCCCAACGCCGCCAGGGGCTTCGATGACGCCGACCTGGCTGAGCTGCGTGCGCTGGCGGCGCACGAGCGCTGCGCGGCGATCGGCGAGACCGGCCTTGACTTCTTCCGCGACAGCGTGCCTCCGCGCGAGGATCAGCAGCGTGCGTTCGCCGCACAGATCCAGCTGGCCCGTGAGACCGTCAAGCCGCTGGTCATCCACACGAGAGCCGCTGATGAGGACACGCTTGCGCAGCTGGCCGGCGAAGCGGACGGCGTCAGCGTGGTCATGCACTGCTTCTCCATGCCCGAGCGGCTGGATGAGTGCGTCAAGCGGGGCTATGCGATCTCGTTCGCCGGCAACGTCACCTACAAGAGCGCCGCCGATCTGGCTGGCGCCGCTGTGCGGGTCCCGGACGAGCTGCTGCTGGTGGAGACCGACGCCCCCTACCTGACGCCGCAGGCAGTGCGTAAGCAGCGCAACCAGCCCGCCTTCGTCATGCACACCGCTGCCTTTCTGGCGGGCATCCGCGGTGTCAGCGTGGCGGAGCTGGGTGCGACGGTCACGCGCAACGCTGCGCGCGTGTTCGGCTGGGCATGAGCGCCGTGGCCGAGCGCCCGGCCCAGTCCGACGGCCCCGTCCAGCCAGACGGCACAGCTCAGCCAGATGGCCCGGTCCAGCCAGACGGCCCAGCTCAGCCAGACGGCACAGCTCAGCCAGACGGCCCAGTCCAGCCAGACGGCCTGGCCCAGCCAGATGGCCCGGTCCAGCCGAGCCTGCGGCGGATGCGCGCGTTTGGCGTGCGTCCGGACCGTGATCTTGGCCAGAACTTCCTGATCGACTCGAACATCCTTGGCGTGATCGGCCGCGCGGCGGAGCTGTCAGAGGGCGACGTGGTGCTGGAGGTGGGTGGGGGTTTGGGCGTGCTGTCGGAGTACCTGGCGCAGCGCGCCGGGCACGTGCATGTGGTGGAGATCGACGAGCGGCTGCGCGAGGCGCTGTCGGACGCGACTGACCCCCACGCGAACGTCACGGTGCACTGGGCGGATGCGATGGCGCTTGAGCTGAGCGCTCTGGACCCGGCTCCCAACAAGGTGGTGGCCAACCTTCCCTACGGGGTGGCGGCGGGCTTGCTGTTGCGCAGCGTCGAGGAGCTGCCCAGCGTGGCTGTGTGGGTGGCGATGGTGCAGCGCGAGGTCGGCCAGCGACTGGCCGCTGCACCCGGCACCGGCGCCTACGGCGTGCCGTCGGTGCTCGCCCAGCTGGACTGTCAAGTGGCCGTGCTGCGGGCGGTTCCCCGAAGCGTCTTCTACCCGGTGCCCAACGTGGATTCGGTGCTCGTGCAGCTGCGTCGCGTGGATGGTCGCCAGACGGTGTCCCCGGCGCTGCGGGCGCTTGTGGCTGGGGGCTTTGCTCACAGGCGCAAGACGCTCGCCGGCTCGCTGGCTCTGGCCGGCGGCGCGCCCGGACTCTCGCGCGAGCGGGTACGGGAGGCATTGGTGGCGCTGGGTCACCCTGCGGACGAGCGCGCGGAGCGTCTGGCCCCGGAAGAGTTCAGGGCGCTGGCGCGCCTGCTGGAGCTGTGAGGGTCAGGCCATGGGCAGCACCGATCGGGAACAGGCGACGGGCACCGTCGGCGCAGAGGGCTTTGGTGTGCACCGGGTGCGTGCGCCGGCGAAGATCAACCTTGGCCTGTTCCTCGGTCCAGTCCGCGCCGGCGACGCCAAGCATGAGCTGGTCAGCGTCATGCAGTCGATCTCGCTGGCGGACGAGCTGACGCTGGAAGCGGCCCCGGACGGCAGCGTGCACGACGAGGTGATCTGTCCCGGCGTGCCTGGTGGCACGGAGGGGAACCTTGCCGGCGCCGCCCTGCGGGCGTTCCGGGCGAGCACCGGCTGGGAGGCGCCGCCGCTGCGGCTGAGCATCGTCAAGCGCATACCTGTGGCGGCAGGCTTGGGTGGCGGCTCCGCCGACGCCGCTGCAGCCTTGCGCCTGGCCAGGCACGCGTCGGGGCTGGGCGATGAGCAGCTGCTGCGCACGTTGGGCACGCAGCTCGGCGCTGACGTCCCCGCCCAGATTGCTCCAGGGCGCTGGCTGGCGTCCGGCGCCGGCGAGCAGTTGTTGGAGCTGGCGCCGCCCAGGTCGCGCTTTGGCGTGCTCGTGCTGGCGCTGGCTGAGCAGCTGTCCACTGCAGCTGTGTACGCGGAGGCGGATCGCCTGGGTGTTGCGCGCAGCTCGCACTCGCTTGCCGAGCGCCGGCTGGAGCTGCGCTCCGCTTTGGAGCACGGCGCACCGCTGCCGGCAGCAACGGAGCTGCTGCACAACGATCTGCAGCGCCCGGCGGTGTCGCTGTGTCCGCCGATCGCCGAGGCGCTCGAGCAGGCGCGCCAGACGGGAGCGCAGCCGGCGCTGGTCAGCGGCTCCGGGCCGACCGTCATCGGCCTGTTCCCCCATGCTGGGCGCTCTGCAGACGGCGGTCTGGCACTGGCGCGGGCTGCCGCCGACGGGCTTGTCGGCCGCGTGCCGGCGCCGATCTGCGCCGTGCCGGTGGACGCCGAGTTCGCGCGAGCCGCGAGCGACGTCCGTGTGCGTCACAATCCCAGCAACAGCAATGACTAGGACGCAAATCAACGAGCTCGTGGCAGTCGGTGCCGGCGTGATCAGCCTGGGGCTTTTCGCAGCCTTGGTACTCGTGCCTGTGTGGGGGTCCTACTCGCGCGTGTGGGAGCGGATGGCTGCCACCGTGCTGTCGCTGTACGTGCTGGCGGTGCTGCTTGGCGTCGGAGTGGTCGGCGCGCTGGCCGCCGTCTACTTCTGGGGCTGACCGGCGTGTCAGATCTAGCGGCGCTGGACGCGATCACCGAGGCGGTCGAGTCGGGGGCGGGCCTACCGGAGGTCGTGCGCGCAGCTGCGCGCGCGCTGGAGGCGAGCCTGGCGGTCACCGATGCCTGGGGTGCCACGCTGGCCGTTGCCGCCCGCTCTCCGGCGGAGGAGCGTTCGCTGCTCTCGCAGGGGGACGGCGTGATCAGCGCGCCCCTGCGGGTTGCGGACACGGTTGTGGGGACGCTGCACATGCGCACCAAGACCGAGCCCAGCGGCTCCATGCGCCGGCTGCTGCTGACGATGATCGCCTCCGAGGTGGAGCGTGTCCGCGCGCCCGAGCGGGTCTCCGAAAGCGCGTCGGCGGACTTTCTGCGCGCGATCCTCAGCCGTGAGCTGACCGACCGCGAGGAGCTACTGGAGCGCGCCAAACAGCTTTCGCTGGTGATCGAGGACGGCGCCAGCATGCTGGTGGCGCGTGCCCACCCGCAGACGCCCACCGACGAGGGCTGGCGCGGGCGCGTGCGTGCTGTCGCCGAGCGGGGAGCGCGTGCCGTTGTCAGCCGCTCCATCGCTGCGCTGTCCGAACGCGACGGCATTGTCGGTGCGGAGGTTCTGGTGCTCGTACCCGGCGGTGACGAGGCAACGGCAGCGCGCGCCGCCGAGGCGGTGTTAAACGAGATGGAAGCCAGCCTCGCCGGCTACACGTTCGCGCTTGGGCGCAGCCGCATAACCGAGGATCCCTCCGAGCTGCCCCGCGCCGCCAGCGAGGCGCTGCTTGCGGCCAACGTCGCTCAGGGCTCCACCGACGGCGCGCCGCTGGCCTTTGAGCAGACCGGTGCCTACCGGCTGCTGCTGTCGGCCATGAGCGAGAACCCCAGCGAGCTCCAGCGCTTCTTTGCCGAGACGGTGGAGCCGCTGGTCGCCTACGACGAGCAGTACGAGACCGACCTGGTGCGCACGCTGGAGACGTTCCTGGAGGCTGACGGCAATGTGGCGGGCACCGCCCAGCGGCTGTTTACGCACCGCCACACCATCTACTACCGCTTGGAGCGTGTGCGCGAGCTTTCGGGGCTGGACGTCAGCTCCAGCGACGGCCGTGAGAAGCTCAGCCTCGGTCTGAAGTCCATGCGTGTCCTCGGTATTGCGTCAGCCGGTGGGCCCGCCTCTGAGGCCGGCGCGGAAGCCGGCCGCGTCCCCCGCCGCGGTGGCAGGCGCAGTTAGAAGATGCGCAGCTACGGCGGGCGCAGCTACAGCGGGCGCAGCTACGGCAGGCGCAGTTAGAACAGGCGCATACCGAGCTCGATGGCATATGTGGCGCCGCGGTGGCCGGCGTTCAGGACGGCGGGCAGCGTAGGTGTGACGGCCACGCCGGCGTCGCGATAGTCGGCGCTGAGCATGATTTCGCGGTGCGGTGGAGATGCCATCCATTCGGCGACGATGTGTGTCGGTGTGGTGAAGCTGCCGGTGCCCCAGGCGATGTTCTCGCCGACGGCGAACTGGGCGGCATGGACGGGGTAGCGGGTGACGGCTACCAGCGACAGCGGTGTCTGGCCGGTGGGACGGTCGTCTGAGAAGTAGTCGCGGTGCACCATGCTGGTGACCTGGCTGGCGGCGACATGGCCGAGTTCGTGGTTGGCGTGCAGCGGATGCAGGCCGTGGGCACGGCGCACCTGGTTGACCAGGCACAGTGTGGCTGCATCGACTGCCGCTGCGTTGGTTGCTCGTGGATGCAGGTTGGCGTGGCGGCACGGACGCGTGGCGGCGGCTACGCGCGCGACACCGGCTACGGGCGCGGCACCGGCTGCGAGCGTAGAAATCAGGGCGCAGGCGCTCACGCACACAAGCGCCGCCGCCAGCGAGGCTCCCAGTTTGCTCCCGCGTCTTGTCGTGGCGTCCGGCAAGTGCAGGAATAGTTGCAGGCCGGGAGGATGAGCGCGTTGCTGCATTGTTAAAACTGGTTATCGGCAGTGCGTCGAGGACGCGCAGCAACGGTTGTTGGTGCGCCGGTATCCTCGCAGGACCCTTTGGGGGGTCGTCCAATGGCAGGACATCAGGTTTTGGTCCTGAGAATCGGGGTTCGAATCCCTGCCCCCCAGCTGCAACTGCCAATGCCGCGGCTGCAACGGCAGGCGCGCGGCGAGCGACTAGCATCCGCGGGGTGAGCGCCCCCACGGTTTTGATCCTGGCTGCGGGCCAGGGGACGCGTATGCGCTCGCAGACGCCGAAGGTTCTGCATGAGCTGTGCGGCCGCCCGATGGTTTTGTGGCCGGTGCATGCGGCGCTGGAGGTGGGCGCGGGCAGGGTGGTGGTGGTGGACTCCCCGGCGAGGGCGCTTGAGCAGGTGCTGCCGCAGGGGGTGGAGCTGGCGGTGCAGGAGCTCCCGGATGGAACGGGCGGCGCGACTATCGCGGCGATGGCCCGGCTGGACGGCGACACGGGCCAGCCGCTTGACCGCGCATCGCCGGTTGTGATCCTCAGCGGTGACGTGCCGCTCATCAGTGCGCGGGCGATTGCTGCGCTGATCGAGGCGCACGACGCTGCCGGTGCAGCGGCGACGATGGCCAGCACGATCCTTGACGATCCCAGCGGCTACGGGCGGGTTGTGCGCGACTCAAGCGGCGCTGTGGAGCGGGTGGTGGAGACTAAGAAGCATGGCGACTCGACACAGTCCGAGCGCGAGCTACGCGAGGTGAACACGGGCATCTTCGTGTTCGCCGCACAGGCGCTGCGGTGGGCGCTGGGGCAGCTGAGCGCTGACAATGCGCAGGGCGAGCTGTACCTACCTGGAGTGCTGGACATCCTGCGGGCTGAAGGGGCGTCTGTGGCCGCGCATGTGGTGGCGGACGAGCGGCTGGTGTTGGGCGTCAACGATCGCGCTGCGCTGGCGCGCGTGCGTAAGCTGGCGCAGGCGGCGATCCATGAGCGCCACATGCAGGCGGGTGTGGGCATTGTGGACCCTGACGCGACGGTGATCGACGTGGACGTGCAGATCGGGCAGGACACGGTGATCGAGCCGTTCACGACGCTCCGGGGCATGACTAGGATCGGGCAGCGTTGCACGGTACGGCACTCATATCTCGTTGACTGCGTGCTCGAGGACGGCGTCACCGTGGGGCCGTTCGGATACCTGCGCCCGGGCACGGTGCTGCGTGAGGGTGCCAGGGCGGGCACGTTCGTGGAGATCAAGAACTCCGACATCGGCCCCGGCGCAAGGGTGCCGCATCTGTCCTACATCGGTGACGCGGATGTCGGCGAGGGCACGAACCTGGGGGCGGCGACGATCACGGCCAACTACGACGGCAGCGCCAAGCATCGAACGACGGTGGGGCGCGGTGTGCGCACGGGTGTGGATACGACGTTGGTGGCGCCGGTGAGCGTCGGCGACGATGCGTACACCGGTGCCGGCTCGGTGATCACCGAGGACGTGCCGCCTGGCGCACTGGGAATCGCGCGTCAGCGCCAGACCAATATCGACGGCTTTTCACAGCGGGGAGAGACGGGGGATGACTGATCGGACCGGGCCGTTTACACTCCCTGCTGAGATGAGCGCGATGGACACGCGCACGCAGCCGTCTGTGCAAACCAGCCTGCCAATCGATTACAACAAGCGGCTGATGCTGTTCAGCGGGCGCGCGAACCCGCAGCTGGCGGTTGATATCGCCGACAAGCTGGGCGTGGAGCTGGGACCGGTGACGTTGAAGACGTTCTCCAACGGCGAGGTGTACTGCCGCTACGAGGAGTCGATCAGGGGTGCGGACGTGTTCATTGTGCAGTCCACGTGCGGCAACCCGCGGACGGGCATCACGGCGAACGATTCGTTGATGGAGCTGCTGTTCATGATCGACGCTGCTGTCGGCGCTTCAGCGCACCGGGTGATCGCGGTGACGCCGTGGTTTGGTTATTCCCGCCAGGACAAGAAGTCGGCGCCACGAGAGCCGATCTCGGCGCGGCTGGTGGCGCGCATGCTTGAGGCGGCCGGTGCGGACAGGGTGCTGACGATGGATCTGCACGCCGGCCAGATCCAGGGCTTCTTCCAGAAACCGGTCGACCACATGACGGCGCTGTTCATGCTCACCCAGTACTTCACCGATCTGAACCTCCCGGACCTGGTGGTGGTTGCGCCGGATGCCGGTCGGGTCAAGCTGAACAAGAAATTCGCATCTAAGATCGGCGCTGAGCTGGCGATCCTGGACAAGGAGCGTCCGGCCCACCAGGTTGCGGAGATCGGCTACGTGATCGGTGATGTGCGCGACAAGACGGCGGTGATTGTCGATGACATGATCGATACCGCTGGAACCCTGGCTGCGGCGGCGAGGACGGTCAAGGACGAGGGCGCAGCCCGCGTGTACGCGGCGGCCACGCACGCAGTGTTCTCGGGCAACGCGTTTGAGAACCTCAGGAACTCCGGTTTGGAGCAGATCGTGGTGACGGACACGATCCCTGTCGACGTCGAGCGCCCGGACAACGTACGCGTGCTTCCGTGCGCCGAGCTGCTGACCGACTCGATCCGGCGGATCTTCATCGATGACTCCGTCAGCGAGGTCTTTGGCGGCGAGAACCAGCTGTTCTGAGCTGTTCTGAGCTACAGTCTTCACTCGCTCATGGCCAACACGACGACCAAGCTCGATGTCACCAGTCGCTCCGCAGAAGGCTCGCGGGCGGTTCGTCGCCTGCGCCGCAGCGGTCGCGTTCCCGGTGTTCTGTACGGCGGAGGCGGAGAGCCGCAGGGCTTCGATGCAGACGCGCGTGAGCTGCGTCTGGCGCTGGCGGGGACCGGTGCGGTGCTGGATCTGAGCATCGACGGGCAGAAATCGACCCCTGTGGTCCTCAAGGAGGCCCAGCGCCACCCGGTGCGGGGCGAGACGATGCACGTGGACCTGCTGCGGGTCAACCTGGACGAGGCGATTCACGCGGTTGTGCCGCTTGAGCTTGCCGGCATCGACGACGCCCCGGGCGTCAAGGAAGGCGGCGTGCTGGAGCAGATCACCCGCGAGTTGAACGTGGAAGCACTGCCGACAGCCATCCCGGAGTCGATCGTGCACGAGGTCGGTGAGATGCAGATCGGTGAGACGATCCTGCTTGATGCGCTGACGCCGCCTGACGGCGTAACGCTGCTGGACGACTTGGAGGAGACAACGATCGCGACGCTGTCTCCACCACGGCTGCAGAGCGAAACAGCTGACGAAATCGAAGCCGAGACAGAGGTGGTCGGCGAGGGCGGTGCGCAGGACGGCGCCGAGGGCGCCGGCTCCGAGGGCGCCTCCGAGGAGTAGCAGCCCCTGCGACGCCCGTTCGGCGGCAGTGGCAGTGGCGGCACGATCGACTGGCTGATCGTCGGACTGGGCAACCCGGGTGGCGAGTACGCCGGCACGCGGCACAACGTCGGTTTCATGGTCGCTGAAGCGCTCGTCGAGCGCTGGGGTTTGGGCCGGGGCAAGGATCGCTTCCGCGGTCGGCTTGCGGAAGGACGCGTGCGCACGGGCGACCCCGGGGACGTGGCCGGTGCGCGTGGCCCCCGCGTGGCGGTGTTGTGCCCGCAGACGTTCATGAATGACGTGGGACGCTCCGTCGGCCCGGCGCGGGGTGCCTTCAAGCTGCCGCTGGAGCGCGTGCTGGTGGTGCACGACGAGATCGACCTGCCGTTCGGCGACGTGCGCACGCGGCTGGGCGGCGGACTGGCCGGTCACAACGGGCTGAAGTCGCTCAAGCGCGAGCTGGGCGGGGCTGGCTTCATGCGTGTGCGGGTGGGCGTGGGGCGTCCGGACTCGACCGACCCGGAGATCGTCTCTGCGTACGTGCTCGGCCGCTTCCGGGAGGACGATGCGCAGGTGCGCGACCTGGTTGGGCTTGCCTGCGAGCATGTCGAGCGCGTGGTGCTGGGAGACGACGGTGAGGGTGCGAGCGCTGGACCGCCGGACGGCGCCGGACAACGAGGGGGCTCCTGATGGCGGCTGACGGAGGTGTTCTGCGCACGCTGCTGGGCCTGGCCCAGGAGGACGAGCAGACGTTGCGTCTGGCGCGCGACGGCGGGCATGCGTTTGTGTCGAACTCGCTGCGCCCGTATCTGATTGCTGCACTGGCGGAGATCGACCAAGACGCGCTGGTGCGCCCGACGCTGGTGGTCGTCGGCGATGATCGTGGCGCCCGCGATCTGGCGGGCGACCTGCGCGCGTGGCTTGCGCCGCGGCGCGTGCGCTACTACCCGTCCAGGGGGGTCGCCTACGAGTCGCATCTGGCGCCGCCGGCGCACCTGGTGGGTCTGCGCGTGGCAGCGCTGGATGCGCTGCTGGCGTCCGTTGACGCCGGTGATGGCGCCTCCTCGGTGGAGCAGCCGGTGGTGGTGGTCAGCGCGGTGGCGCTGTCGGAGAAGGTTCCCGACCCGCAGCTGCGGCCGCACTCGTTCACGCTGCGTGTGGGCGAGCTGCTGGACTTGGACGAGTGCGCAGCGGAGCTGGTGAGCGCCGGCTACGAGCGCACCGACCAGGTTGAGGAGCGCGGGCAGTTCGCGTTGCGGGGCGGCTTGCTGGACGTGTTCCCGGCGACGGAGGAGCGGGCTGTGCGGGTGGACATGTTTGACGTGGAGATCGAATCGCTGCGCTGGTTCTCCACGTTCACGCAGCGCTCGCTGGGAGCCGTGGATGAGGTTGAGATCGCGCCGGCGGCGGAGCTCGCGCTGGAGCATCGCCAGCTGGCGGAGATCGCCGCTGAACAGATGTCCGGCCATCGGTCTGCCGGTGGCGGCCAGGACGACGAGGGGGAGCGCCCTGACATCGCGGAGCTGCTTCCGGTGGAGCGCTTCGGTGCGCTGCTGGACCTGGTAGGCGCTGACACGGAGCTGGTGGTGGCGGCCGAGGAGGATCTGGACCCGGTGTTGAGCGATCACTGGAGCGATGTGTGCGCTGCGTTCGGCGACGAGGATGCCCACCACCTGTATGTCAGCCCGGAGAGCATCCGCGCGACGTTGGATGAACGCGCGCGTATCTGGCTTTCTGGGCTGTCCGCCGGCCAGGACATTGAGCTGCGCGCGCAGTCGGCAGATACGGCTGCGCGCTCGCTGGGCGAGGCGGAGCCGCAGCTTGAGAAGCTCGTGCGCTCGGGCTACAGGACCGTGGTGGCGTTTCCCAGGCGCGGAGAGGGGGAGCGCGCGGCATACAACCTGGGGCGTCTGAAAGCGACGTGGCTGGGCGAGGACGTCAACGCCGGCCAGCAGGTGATGGAGGCGTCGTTGCGTTTTGCCGCTGCGTCGCTGCGTGAAGGTTTTGTGGCGCCGCAGCTGAAGTTGGCGGTGTTTCCCGAGCATCGGCTGTTGCGTCGCCGTCGCGCCGAGCGCGGGGGCGCCGGTGGATCTGCTTCCGGCGGGATCGCAGGCACGCGTCGCGGGGCCCTGCGCTCGTTCACTGAACTGCGCACCGGTGACATCGTCGTGCACGAGGACCATGGTGTGGCGCGCTTCGCCGGCTTTGAGACGCGCACGGTTGCCGAGGTCACACGCGACTACCTGTATCTGGAATACCAGGGCGATGACCGTGTGTTCGTGCCCACCGACCAGCTGGCGAAGATCTCGCGATATGTGGGCGCCGGCGGTGATCATCCGCCGCTGAGCAAGCTGGGGGGCACGCGCTGGGAGACGATGAAGGCACGGGCCCGGCGCGCCGCCCAGGAGCTGGCGGGAGAGCTGCTGAACCTGTACGCCGAGCGTCGACGGCGCTCAGGTCACGCGTTCGGTCCGGACTCCGACTGGCAGCGGGAGTTCGAGGAGCGCTTTCCGTTCACCGAGACGCCGGACCAGCGCGAGGCGATCGAGCTGGTCAAGGCGGACATGGAGGCGCCGCGGCCGATGGACAGGCTGATCTGCGGCGACGTGGGCTACGGCAAGACGGAGGTGGCGTTGCGTGCCGCGTTCAAGGCTGCCGCGGAGGGCAAGCAGGTGCTGATGCTGGTGCCGACGACGATCCTCGCCCAGCAGCACTACGGGACCTTCGCCGAGCGCTTGGCCGACTATCCGTTCACGCTTGAGCACGCTTCGCGCTTCCGCACGGCTGCTGAGCAGAAAGCCGCCATCAAGGACTTCGCCGAGGGCCGCGCGGATATTTTGATCGGCACGCATCGCGTGCTCTCGCGCGACGTGCGCGCCAAGGACCTGGGCCTGCTGATCGTCGATGAGGAGCAGCGCTTTGGTGTCAAGCAGAAGGAGCTGCTGCGTCAGCTGAAGCTGAAGGTGGACGTGATCTCGATGTCAGCCACGCCGATCCCGCGCACGCTGCAGATGTCGCTGGCGGGCCTGCGCGACATTTCCGTGATCGAGACCCCGCCGGAGGGCAGGCGGCCGGTGCGGACGTACGTGGGCGAGTATGAGGAGGAGCTGGTCAAGCGCGCGATCATGCGTGAGCACGCGCGCGATGGCCAGGCGTTCTTCCTGCACAACCGCGTGGACTCGATCGAGGAGACGGCTGAGCGGCTGCGTGCGCTGTGCCCGGGCGTGCGCTTCGCTGTGGCCCACGGGCAGATGGGCGACGGCGAGCTGGAGGCGGTGATGATGGACTACCTGCGCGGTGGCGCCGACGTGTTGGTGTGCACGTCGATCATCGAGTCTGGGATCGACATTCCCCAGGCGAACACGCTGATCGTGGAGCACTCGGACAACTTTGGGCTGTCGCAGCTCTACCAGATCCGTGGCCGTGTGGGACGCAGCCGTGAGCGCGCGTACGCGTATCTGCTGTACGACTCTGCAGCGGCGCTGACGCCTGAGGCGGCGCAGCGGCTGTCGGCGCTGTCGGACTACACGGAGCTGGGGGCAGGCTTCAAGATCGCCATGCGCGACCTGGAGATCCGCGGTGCCGGCAACCTGCTGGGCGACGAGCAGTCCGGGCATGTGGCGGCGCTTGGCTTCGAGCTGTACATGCAGATGCTGGACGAGGCCGTCAAAGCGGCTGAGGTGGAGGACGGCGGCGAGGAGCAGGGCAGCCAGGCGGAGCCGGTGCGACTGGACGTCAACGTCGACGCGTATGTGCCAGCGGACTACATCCCGTATGAGCAGGCCAAGATCGAGGTGCATCGTCGCGTTGCCGGTGCGCTTGAGGTGGCGGACGTGGAACGACTGCACGACGAGCTCCAGGATCGCTTCGGGCCGGTGCCTGAGCCTGTGGAGAACCTGCTGGCGCTGCAGCGGGCGCGGATCAAGTTCGGCCAGGCCGGTGCGCGGACTGTGAGCTTCCGCGGCGATCGCCTGGCGGTGGTGCCGATCGAGCTGGACTCCACGCGCGCCAAGCGCCTGCGCGAAGAGCTGCCGGAGGCGCTTTATGAAGCCGCTCGCTCGCAGGTTTCGATGCGGGTTCCGAAGGATGGCAACGAGCGATTTCCCAGTGTTGTCAGGGCGGCTGATGCGCTGCTGGCGGTCGTGCGCGAGGCCGCTTAGGAACTTGTTAGGTGTTCATTACGCGCAGCTCAGCATTTTTCCGCTAGAGTGCCCGCGTCGTGTCCAAGCCTCTCAGGTTCCTCTCGGCGCTAGGCGCCGTTTTGTTTGCCCTCGTCGGGCTTTCGGCGTGCGGTGGCATCCCCGGCAACGCCGTGGTGCAGGTCGCTGGTACCCCGATCACAAAGACCGCGTTTGGCCACTGGATGAAAGTTGCGTCCGCGTCGACGACGAGCGAGACCGGGACGACGGAAAAGCCGGTTGTGCCGGAACCGCCGAAGTACACCGCTTGCATCGCGCATCTGGCTGCCACTGCCGCCAAGCCGGCCAAAGGCCAGGCTGCGCCGACGACGGCAAAGCTGAAGACCGAGTGCGAGACCCAGTACAAGGCGCTGCAGACTGAGGTGCTGGGCTTCCTGATCTCCTCGCAGTGGGTAATCGGAGAAGCGTCCTCGCTGGGCGTCAAGCTGAGCGACGCAGAAATCAAGAAGGAATTCGCGAAGATCAAGAACGAGGAGTTCCCGAAAGCGGCTGAATTCGAAAAATTCCTGGCCACGTCCGGCCAGTCCGTGTCAGATCTGCTGCTGCGCGTGAAGCTGAACCTGCTCTCGCAGAAAATCGAGAAGAAGATCATCAAGGACAAGAGCAAAGTCACGCAGGCCCAGATCGCCAAGTACTACAACGAAAATAAGTCCAAGTACGGCACTCCGGAAAAGCGCAACGTCGAGATCGTCCTGACCAAGACGGAAGCCGCTGCCAACAGCGCAAAGAAGGAAGTCGAATCTGGCAAGAGCTTCGCCAGCGTGGCCAAGAAGGTCTCGATCGACCCCACCAGCAAGGCAAACGGCGGTCTGCTGAAGGAAGTGGTCAAAGGCGAGGAGGAGAAGGCGCTGGACACGGCGATCTTCTCCTCCGCCAAGAACGTGCTCAGCGGTCCTGTCAAGACGCCGTTCGGGTACTACATCTTCGAGGTGCTCAGCGTCACAACCGGAACACAGCAGCCGCTGTCCAAGGTGCAAGCCACGATCAAACAGCAGCTGATCTCCACCGGCCAGCAGTCGGCGCTGACAAAATTCACCAAAGACTTCAAAAATAAGTGGAAAGCCAAAACGGAATGCCGCTCGGGCTACGTGGTCGCAGACTGCAAGTCCTACAAAGCGCCCAAGACGAGCTCCAAAACCGGTGCCTCCACCACCGGCGAATCCGGCGCTGCTGAATAAGCGGCCCAACGAGGCGCGTCGACCACGTGGTGTCTGGCTGGTGCGACCGAGTACAACCTCGTCTCAGCTTTCCTCCGTGCACTCGCGTGTGAGTCCTGTCGCATGAGCCAGATCGAGCGAATTCACGCACGTCAGATCCTCGATAGCCGCGGTAACCCAACGATTGAGGTGGAGGTTGGCCTGCAAAAGGGCGCCCACGGGCGCGCTGCGGTGCCGTCAGGGGCCTCCACGGGCGAGTTCGAGGCTACGGAGCTGCGCGACGGCGGAGAGGCGTGGGGGGGCAAGGGCGTCACCCACGCTGTGGCAAATGTCGACGGTGAGATCGCACATGCGCTGATCGGCATGGACGCTGAGGGCCAAGCGGAGCTGGACAGGGCGCTGATCGAGCTGGACGGCACACCTAACAAGTCGCGCCTGGGGGCCAATGCGATCCTGGGCGTTTCGCTGGCGGCCGCGCATGCGCAGGCAGCCGAGCAGGGGTTGGCGCTGTGGCGCTACCTCGGCGGCGCTGACGCCAGGGTGCTGCCTGTGCCGATGATGAACGTGCTCAACGGTGGCGCGCATGCTGATAACAAAGTGGACTTTCAGGAGTTCATGATCGTGCCGTGTGGCGCGCGCACGTTCTCGGAGTGCCTGCGCATGGGCGCCGAGGTGTTCCATGCGTTGAAGCGCACGCTGCACGAGCGCGGCCTGTCCACGGCGGTCGGCGACGAGGGCGGCTTCGCGCCGGACCTGGGCTCCAACGAGGAGGCGCTGAAGATGCTGGTGGCGGGCATCCACGCGGCCGGCTACCGGCCGGGCGAGGATGTGGCGATCGCGCTGGATCCGGCGGCGAGTGAGATCTACGGCGACGGCGCGTACGTGCTCGAGCACGAGGGCCGCACGCTGAGCGCTGCCGAGTTCGCCGACTACTGGGCCGACCTTGCCGGGCGCTACCCGATTGTGTCGCTGGAGGACGGCATGGACGAGGAGGATTGGGACGGCTGGCGGGTGCTGACGCAGCGGCTGGGCTCAAGCGTGCAGCTGGTGGGCGATGACATCTTCGTCACCAACACCGAACGGCTGCGCCGCGGGATCGACGAGGGCGTCGGCAACTCGATCCTGATCAAGGTCAACCAGATCGGCACCCTCACGGAGACCTTGCAGGCGGTGGCCATGGCACGCGACGCCGGCTACACGGCTGTCATGAGCCACCGCTCCGGCGAGACGGAGGACGTGACCATCGCCGACCTGGCCGTGGCCACCGGCTGCGGCCAGATCAAGACCGGTGCCCCGTCGCGCTCGGATCGAGTGGCCAAGTACAACCAGCTGCTGCGCATCGAGGAGCAGCTGGGTGCGGACGCGCAGTTCCTGGGACGTAGCGCCTTCCGCTAGGTTGGCTGACGACGAGCTCGAGGGCCTGTGCATGAAGTCTGTCTGTCGGTCTGTCTGTCGGTCTGTCTGTCTGTCTGTCTTTGCATCCGCCGTATAACTATCGTTAGACAGCGTCCGTCGGTGGAGTTGTTCTCCGGGGCGATGTCTTCACGGGGCGCATCTGCCCGGCGGCAGGATGTTGGCTGAGGGCCGCGAATCGAGGTAGGTATGCCGGCCATCCGCACGTCAGCAACTCGTCCGAGCGCCATTGCGGGCGCGCGCGTTCGCTGGGACAAGGTGGGGCGCGTGGCGATGCTGTGCGTGCTGGTGGCGCTTGTGTACCTCTATGCGAGCGCCGGCGCGCACATGCTCTCGACGTGGCACCAGTCGCGCCGCGATAGCGCGGTGGTGGCGAACATGGAACGGGAACACAGGCAACTGGTGCACCAGCACGAAGCGCTGAATGCGCCGGGAACGCTTGAATCGGAGGCTCGCCAGCTGGGCATGATGAAGAAGGGCGAGCAGCCGTACGTGGTCAGCGGCCTGCCCGATAACTGACGTGTCGCGAGCGTTACGGCGGCGCTCGACAGTGCGCGAGTACCCACTGCTAGCCTCGGCTGATGTCGTTCGAGACGGCCATCTACCAGTGGCGCCAGGGCGAGCGCAGGCTGCAGGCGGCCCCGGCCGAGCGCAGCTTGATGCTGGAGCGGGTGATCAGTGGGCTTGTGGCGGAACTGCGCCGGCGGCTGGGCGGTCGCTTTGCGACGCAGGAGCTGGTGGACCTGTACGACGCTGGCACGATGTGGTGCATGCAGGTGGCGATGAAGCTCGCCCCGGAGGACCCGTGGGCGTGGGAGGCGGGCGTCGTTGTGGACGCTGCATTCGCGACATACCTACGCGAGGCTGCAGACTACGCAGGAGGACGCCGCACGCTGTCAGAGGCGTAGGGGCGCTGCACGCTGTCAGAGGCGTAGCGCCGGATCAATGCAACAAGAACGGCGTCCGGAGCTGCGAGGACGCGCTAGGACGCGTCGCCGGCACGACGAATGACGATGCGATCCTCATCGACCTCGACCTCGACAGGTCGATGGCCGGCCCAGTGCTCGGCATAGATGGGGTTCTCCTGGATGGCGGGGTCCAGCCACAGGCCGTAGCCCTCCTCGCCGTGATCGAAGGTGCCCTCCAACGGCCCGGTGCTGCGGGATCCGCCCCGCGAGCGGCCACGGCCGCCTCGGCGGCTGCGCCTGCGGGTGCGCGTGGCGCCGCTGCCTTCGGCGTCATCCTCACCAGGCTCCTCGCCGGCCTCTTCGGCCAGCGCCCGGGCACGCTCGGCCTCAGCTTCAGCTGCCTCGAGCTCGGCGGCGATCAGTGCGTCATCCTCGGCACGCAGGTCGATCTCCTCGGGGTAGTCCCCGGTGCTGGTGCCGTCGGCGGCCTCGTCGTCGCTGACAAGCTCGTTCTGACGCTTGAACTGCTCGATGTCGCGGACGGTCACCTCGAGCTGATGCGCTATCCAGGCATCGGTGCGGCCTTGCCGCACCCACGCGCGGATCTGGTTGAGGTGCGGACGCAAAGATTTCCGGGGCATGGACGGTTCGGGAGACTAGCGCAAGCGCCCGCGCGGCGCGGCAGCCGTACCTGGCGAGGGGCTGCGACGAGCGTCGCGGACACCTGCAAAGTGGGGTTTGAGAAATTGGGATCGCGTTCCCCCGGTCCTGTGACTATGCTTGGATCACCGGCGGTTTGGGGTCGCGCCGGGTCGCCAATCGGCAAAGAGGAAGGTGCACCCAAATGCTGGTTCTGACGCGCAAGTCCAACCAGAGCATCATGATCGGCGACGAGATCGAGGTCTCAGTACTTTCGGTCATGGGCGAGAAGGTGCGCATTGGCATTCAGGCGCCGCAGCGGGTGCCTGTGTTCCGCAAGGAGATCTACCTGGAGATCCACCGCGAAACGGGCGCCGTCTCGGCGGCTAGTGACGACGGTGCCGGCGAGAACGTGACGGACAGCGCGGCCAAGGTGGATGAGGGCCTACGCGAGCTGGGCGACAGCGCGTAGATCCTTGACAGCGCGTAGGCGCTGTCGCCGTCCTGGCGCGCTATGGCTATCCAGGCAGGGTGCTCGCGCGGGAGCGCCGCCGGCGGCTTTACCCGAGCAGCAGGTACAGAGTGCGAAACATCACGACGGCGACAACGGCTGCCGTGAGGATCAGCGTGAGCACAAGCAGCACGAAGCGCATGGAGCCGCGCTTGTGACGCCTGTCAAGGTCGCGCTTGAGCGCTCGCTGCTCGGTGGTACGGCGCAGCGAGTCGCGCCGATGGCGATCGAGCGAGATCTCCTTGACGAACGCTCGCTCCCAGTCGGCGAGGCTCTGGCGCATTTTCATGGCGCTCACGCCGAGGCGGGCGCTTTGGAACGCTCGTACACAGACACGAAGCGCAGGTAGTTCTCGGCTATCTTTCGCGCTCCGGCGGATCGCTCGATCTTGCCGTCCACGTACGCCTTCAGCGGATCCCACCAGATGGAGCGGCCGATGGCAAAGCCGACGTAGCCGTCCACGGGAGCTGCTGCAGTCAGCCACTGGTCGACCTTGGCGTCGTCGGCGCCGCGCCCCAGCACCACGCACTTGACGCCGTCGCGACCACCGTCGCGTGCCTGCGCGACGAGCATTTCGCAGTCGGAGCGCTCGTCGACGCCCTCGATCTTCCAGATGTCCACCTCGATGCCGGCGTCTTGGCTGTCGGCGATCGCCCTGCGCATGAGCTCCGGGCGCAACTCTGCGTCGTAGCGGTCGCTGTCGCCGCCGACGGACTCCAGCTGAGCATCCTCTGCCGGCACGAGCAGCTCGAACAGGAACTTGTGCTCGTGCTGCTTCAGCCAGTCGCTCAGCCGGCGCAGCTTGGTGAGCTGCTCGCGATTGGCGGCGTCGTCGCCGTCGGGGTTGTAGCGGACGAGCACCTTGGTGAAGTCTGGGTTGAAGCGTTCGATGTGCTTGCCGAAGTCCTGGCCGTACTGGAAGTCGAACATGCTCTGCCCTGAGCGCTCGGCTGGCATGGCGAGCTTTAGGCCCTTCTCGTGCGCCTCCGCCGGCACGGTGGAGCCGAACTGCTCGTCCACGAGCACGCCGGTGACGGACGGGTCTGCGCCGGCGCCCACCGCCTGCAGCATGCCCTCGAAGATGAGGTGCTTGGCGTCGGCGATGATGGCGGTTTGCTCGGAGTCCGGTTCACCGTCGATCCCGAAGAACTTCTTCTGGAAGGAGCCGCGGTGGTCGAAAGCGAGGATGTATAGCTTCTGGTCGTATCCGAGGTTCATAAGCCTGAGTATTCCAGAGCCGCGCGAGGAGCGGTCGAGAGGTCCATAGAATGGATCGACGATGACCTCCGGCGCTGATCTGTTCGTGGTGTGCAAGCAGTGCGGGTCGGAGGTGAGCCCGTACATCACTGAGTGCCCGTACTGCGGTAACCGTCTGCGCAGGCGCGCGCCGAAGCTGCCGCGCGTGCATGGGCCGACGGATACGCCAAGCAAGCGCGGGCGGTTTGGATCGCTGTTGGCTCGCTCCAAGCCCAAGCCCAAGCCCAAGCCGGCGGCGGCACGCTCGCGGCGGGGTGTGCGGACGGCGCGTGCCCGCCGAGGGGCCTGGACGGCGGAACGCCCTTACGCGACCGGCGTGCTTGTGGCGGCGGGCTGCGTTGCGTGGATCGTGTGGCACGCTGAACCTGACTGGTATCTGCATATTGCGGTGATCGGTCCGTTGAGCGGCGATTGGTGGAAGCTGTTCACCAACGAGTTCGCGTACACGGACGGCGTGTTCGCGTTCGTAGCGCTGCTGGCGACGGCGATCTTCGGCTGGTTGCTTGAGCGCCGCCATGGATCAGTGGTGGTGCTGGCGCTGTTCCTTGGCGCCAGTGCGGCAGGTGCGCTGGTGGCGTGCGCGGTGTACTCGTTCCCGGTGGTCAGCGGCGGCAACGCTGCTGCGCTGGCGCTGCTGGCGGCGTGGGCCGCTCCTGACTTGCTGGCGGCGCGCGCGGACGGCTATTACGAGGGCGATCTGCTGGGCGTGGCTGCGCTGGCGGCGCTGCTGCTGGCGATCCCGTTTGCGCGCCCGGAGGTCAGCTGGCTGGCGGGCGTCACCGGCGGCGTGCTGGGGCTGGTGGTTGGCGTGGGCATGAACAGCCTGGGCGAGCAGGAGGCCTAGAATGGCAGTGGAGCGATGACCATGACCAATGCTGTGGTGCTGATTGAGGCTGAGCGCGACGCGCTGTCGAGTCTTGGCGGGGCATTGGCGGACATCGACGGCGTTGCCGAGGCATATTCCGTTACCGGGCAGTGGGACTTCGTGGCGATTGTGCGAGTGCCCGACCACGAGCAGCTGGCGGACGTGGTCACCGGGCAGGTCAGCAGCCTGCCGGGGGTATTGCGCACGCAGACGATGGTTGCGTTTGCCGCGTACTCGCGCCACGACCTGGAATCGCTGTTCTCGCTCGGAGAATGACTGCGTGAGCAGAGCGGTGGCGGTGCCGATCAAGCCGGAGTACGGTCCCACCGTGGGACGGCTGCTGGCGCCGCGCTGGAACGTGGCGCCGCGGGCGGTGCGCCTGGCGGTGATGGTCGCGTTGGTGGGGCTGGTGGCGCTGCTGCTGGCGGTGGGCTTGACGCTGGCCAACGCCGGCTACTCCCAAGGCGGTGCCGTTCCGTTCAGCTTCAGCTATCGCGACCTGTACAAGGTGGCGCCGGACAGTGGCGGCTACGTGAAGGTGCACAGTCGCTGGCCGGATGGCGCGCTGAAGTACTCCTTTGCCGTGGATCCGCTGCGTCTGCCTCCTTATGCCGGCTCGGTGACGGGCGAGATGCCGATATATGCGGCGGCGTACATCCGCTCGCTGAGCAGGCGCTATACGGGCTTTGTGCTGCGTGGCGAGGGCAAGACCAAAATCAGCAACAAACGTACGGGCTATCAGGTGGCTTACTGGGCGGATGTGGAAGGACGGGAGATGTACGCCCGCGACGTCCTGCTGGTGCCGGAACGTCCTGGTGTGCGCGAAGGCGTGGACATTCGCATGCTGGCCTCGCCGACGGCCAGTGCCCAGGTGCTCTCGCCACTGGAAGTGGGCGAGGCGGGCGTGCTGCTGCGACCGCTGAAGACGTTCTCGTTCGGCTAGCTGCTATTCAGCCGCTTCGACGTTGACGCTGCTGCTGCCAGCGCCGACATTGACGTTGACACCGGCGTTGGCGGGAGGCGCAGGCGTGCCGCCGCTGGTGCCGGCAACGGACGGTGGCACCTGTGGTGCTTCAGCGGGTTCTTCGGCTGCAGGCTGGGAGGCTGGTTCTTCGGGCGCGGGCGCCGGTGCCGCTTCCACGGTTGTGGTGGTCGTGGTTGTGGTCGTGGTTGCAGCGGGCGGCGGCGCGCCGATGGTAGGAGCGGTTGTTGCTGTGGTGGTGGCGGCGCTGGGTAGCGCGCTGGTGCTGGTGGTGACCTCGGTGACCTGGTCGCTGGGCTGGGGGTCGGTGGCTTTGGCGGGCGTGCTCGCCGGCGTGGTGGCAGTGGGCGGCGGCGTGGTGCTGGCAGCAACGGGTGCTGGCTTGGTGATGGTCTTGGCTGCCTTGACGCGACGGGGCGGGTGTGCGACGGCGCTCACGGACGCGGAGGAGGTGCTGGGGCTGACCGGCTGCTGGGACTGGCGCACGATCACAGGCTGGCTGGCGTCCTGGCTGACGGGGACGCTGGCGGTGAGCGCGGCGTGCGGATGGTGGTGGCGGTGGACGACGACAGCGTTGCCGGCGGCCACTGCGCCGGCGGTGACGATGGCGGCTGCGGCGAGCCCGGCGACGGCCTTGGTGGCGAGCGCTCCGGCTCCGGCGGTAACGAGACCGCCTGCGACGCTGCTGCCGCCGGTGGCAGCTCCGACTCCGACGGTGGCGCCGACTGTGGCGCCGGCGCCGCCGGCCACATGCGCGCCGCCGGCAGAGGCGGTGGAGCCGAGCTTGGCCAGCAGGAGCTTCTTGAGCAGCAGCAGCGGGCCGACGGGCATGATCATGGCGAGCGCGTGGTTGTTGTCCTTGAGCTGCTTCTTGAAGAAGGTGCAGCGCTCGCAGCCGCGCACGTGACGGCGGGCGGGCGTGCTCAGCTTGCCGAGGCCCTCGGCGGCGGTGCCAAGCTCGAGGCGAACCTCGTCACAGCTGAGGTTGCGCGCCTCGGCGGCCTCGGCTAGGGAGATGCGGGCGCGCACGAGCAGCGACTTGACGGACGGGATGGTGGTCTCCATGGCCTGGGCGATTTGGTCATAGGAGAGCGCGTCGATCTCGCGCAGCAGCAGCGCCGTGCGCTGGGTCTCGGGCAGCTGGTGCACGTCGGCGATCAGCTCGCGGAAGCTCTCGCGGCGCATGACCTTCTCGCCGGTGGAGATGCCGCCGTCGGCGTAGTGCACGTCCATGGAGTCCACGCCGATGGCGGAGGCGCGGCGCAGGTGGTTGAGCGAGCGGTTTCGCGCGATGCGATATAGCCATGGCCGCACGTTGATGTCGCGTTCGTCGGCCAGCACGGCATTGAAGGCGGCGGCGAAGACCTCCTGCAGCACGTCCTCGGCGTCCTCGCGCGAGGCGAGCATGTGCCGGCAGAAGGACAACAGGCGGCTCTGGTAGCGGTCGCACAGGACCTCGAAGGCGGCGTGCTGACCGCGGCGGGTGAGCGCAATCAGGCGCTCGTCGGACTGCAGGCGCAGCAGCGCCGACGGGCCGCGTAGGCCTGGGATGCTGCTCGGATGTGAGAGTGAGGAGACCTCCATAGACAGTCCGATAGCTGCTGTCGTCTGTAATGACACGGTAGCAGCGCAAAAGTTGCGCGTGAGGGGTCGGATCGGGGCGCTGATCGCTTGCATAGACTGCCTTCGCGCCCAGCCCGGGTGGCGGAATAGGTATACGTAATCGACTTAAAATCGGTGGCCCGTCAGGGCATGTGGGTTCGAATCCCACCCCGGGCTCTTGTGCGGGCTGCGGACACGAGGCGGCGGACAGAGGCGGCGACACGAGGCGGCGCTGGAAAGCTAGAGTGGCGGCGTGGCGAGCGAGAGCGGGCAGGAGATGGGCACGTTCCACGGCGGGCGCTTGGTGGCCCGTCGCCTGAAGGCCCATGGCGTGAGCAAGCTGTTCACGCTGTCAGGCGGGCACCTGTTCTCGATCTATGACGGCTGCCGCGAGGAGGGGATTGAGATCGTGGACGTGCGCCACGAGTCGACGGCGGCGTTTGCAGCTGAGGGCTGGGCGAAGGTGACGCGCCAAGCGGGCGTGTGCGCGCTGACTGCGGGCCCTGGAGTGACCAACGGGATGAGCGCGATGGCTTCGGCGCAAGCTAATCACTCGCCGATGGTGGTGCTGGGCGGCAGGGCGCCGGCGGGGCGCTGGGGTCAGGGTTCGCTACAGGAGATCGACCACGTGCCGTTTGTGCGGCCGGTGACGCGCCTTGCGGCGACGCCGGGCAGCACGGAGGAGATCCCGGGCCTGGTGGACGATGCGTTTGCTGCCGCGTGCGCGGCGCACGGCGGGCCGGCGTTTGTGGACTTCCCGCTGGACTACGTGTTCATGGAGGCTGTCGAGCATGAGCCGCAGGGCGGACCGCCGAGCGCAGCTTCCAGCGCGGGCACCGGCGGCAGGGGTGCGTCGGGCGAGGCGCTGGAGCGGGCGGCGACGCTGCTTGCCGGGGCGGAGCGCCCGGTGATCATGGCGGGCACGGACCTGTATTGGGGGCACGGCGAGCAGGCGCTGGTGGAGCTGGCGCAGACGCTGCGGATCCCGGTGTTCTTGAACGGGCTGGCGCGCGGCTGCGTGGCGGCGGATGACGAGCTGTTCTTCTCGCGGGCGCGCTCGCAGGCGCTGAAAGGCGCTGACGTGGCGCTGGTGATCGGCGTGCCGATGGACTTTCGCCTTGGCTTCGGTGGCGCCTTTGGCGAGGACACGGAGATTGTGGTGGTGGATGCGACCGAGCCTGAGCGCCAGCACCCGCGGGCACCGGCGGCGGAGTGCTACGGCGCGATTGCACAGACGCTGGCGGACCTGCGCACGGGCGCCGGCGCCAAGGCGTTGGCGAGTGAGGCTTGGATCGCTGAGCTGCGGGCGACGGAGACGGAGCGTCGCCAGGCAGAGCGGGCTGAGCTGGAGGACAGGCGTGAGCCGCTGCACCCGATGAGGCTTTACGCGGAGCTGGGCAGCATGCTCGATCGCGACGCGATTGTGATTGGCGACGGCGGCGACTTTGTGTCGTATGCCGGACGTGTGGTGGACAGCTACCAGCCGGGGTGTTGGCTTGACCCGGGGCCGTTTGGCTGCCTTGGCACGGGCACCGGGTATGCGCTGGCGGCGAAGCTGGCGCACCCGGAGCGCCAGGTGGTGCTGCTGATAGGTGATGGCGCGTTTGGCTTCTCGGGTATGGAGTTCGACACGTTGGCCCGTCATGGCGTGAGCGTTGTGGCGGTGATGGGTAACAACGGCATTTGGGCGCTTGAGAAGCACCCGATGGAGTTCCTGTACGGCTACTCGGTGGCTGCAGATCTGCGGCCTGGCACGCGCTATGACCAGATGGTTGAGGCGCTGGGCGGCCACGGTGAGCTGGTGTCGCGTCCAGCGGACATGCGCCCGGCGCTGGAGCGGGCGTTCGCTGCGGGCTTGCCGGCGCTGGTGAACGTGCTGACGGACCCGACGGTGGTGTACCCGCGCAAGTCCAACCTGGCGTGATGCCGCTGGCGCCTGGCTCAAGCTGGCCGGCGCCTGGCCTGAGCTAGCCGGCGCCGGCGAGCTGCAGGGCGCCACCGTAGAGGATGTCGTGCTCGGAGACCTCGACCTGCTCTAGCTCGAACGCGCGCATGGCCTCAGCCAGCAGGATCATGCCGGCGACGATTGTGGGCGCGCGGTCTGGATGCAGGCCGACGAGCATGCGGCGCTGTGCTTCGTCCATGTCGGCAAGGCGCGCCAGCAGCATTTCTACGGTGCCCAGCTGGAGCTGATAGCCATGTACGCGGGTGGAGTCATACGGGTCGAGCTCCTGGTCGATTGACGCCGCCGAGGTAGCCGTGCCGGCGACGGCGATCCCGTGCTGGACAGGAGCGCGCTCCTCGGGTGGGAGCCCATCGAGGAAGGTGGTGCGTGCGTCCTGGGCGAGCGCCTGTAGCTCGACGGGGGCGGGCGGATCGGAGTGGATGTGGCGCTCGCTCATGCGCACCACGCCTGCCGGCAGTGAGGTGTGGAAGCCGGCGGTGTGCCCGGAGCCGACGACAAACTCGGTGGAGCCGCCGCCGATGTCCACTACGACGGTGGGCTCGGCGTGCACGGAGGGATCTTGTACGGGCCTGTCAAACATGGCGCCGAGGAACGTCAGCTGCGCCTCCTGCTGGCCGCTGAGCACGCGGGCGTCCAGGTGGAAGTCGTCACGTACGCGCGCGGCGAACTCCGGGCCGTTGCCGGCGTCGCGCACGGCGGACGTGAGCACGGCGAGGTTGGCGGTGACGTCGTGCCGGTGTATGGCGGCGCGGTAGTCGGTGAGCGTGGCAAACACCCGCTCGATGGCATCGCCGTCCAGCGATCCCCCGGCGTCGACGCCGTGGCCCAGGCGGGTGACGTTGGAGCGCCGCTCAATCTCCCGAATGGACCTGCTGCCGGGATCGACGTCGGCGATGAGCAGCCGCGTGGAGTTGGTTCCAATGTCTACGACAGCTACGCGCACCGGCAGGATGCTAGACGTGCCGGCGGTGGCAGGCACGAGCGGCGACCGGGATTGGCGCGTTGCCTGGGCAGAACTGGATGCCCGCGCGAGAGGCAGTCGCGCGGGGGTCCATGCGCCCGCGTGCGTCGTGTGCCCGGTTCTTTGCTAGAACATAAGGAGCGACGCGGGGTGGAGCAGTCTGGTAGCTCGTCGGGCTCATAACCCGAAGGTCGCGGGTTCGAATCCCGCCCCCGCTATCAAGCGAAAGCCCTGGAAATCCAGGGCTTTCGTGCTTCTAGGACTCGGGCGCTGGTGGAGCTTCCTCCCGAGATTTCCTCCCAGAATCGGGCTCGGGCTGAGGGAGCTTCGCGTCGGCGAGCAGCGAGGCCGCCCAGCCGCTTGCGCTCTCGGCCGCTGCGAGCGCAGCCTTGCGATCGAGCGCTATCCGCTCGTCGTAGCGGAGTTCGGCTGCCCACGGCGTGAGCCATTCGGTGCGCGATAGCTCGTCAGGGACCGTCGTGCCTGCCTCCTTGATCTGTTCCACGAGCAGCTCCAGATCATGCGTATGCGGCAGTTCCGAGTCGGCGAGCACGAGCGCCACCTTGAGCGCCTTCTCGACGGCTTGTTGAGCGTGGAAGCCGATGATGTGGTCGTCGACCTCGGCGTCGTCGGCGAGCTTGCGGCAAGCGTAGAGGTCGCCCGTCGCGAGGCGATGCAACATCTCCGCGTACTCGATCTGCTCAGGACTGGGCGACAACGCGCCCCTCGCGTAGAGCGCGATCGACCATCGTGCCCTTGACCTTGGAGCGTCGTTCGACAAGCCCTTCGTCCATCACGATCACGTCCACGGGAACGCCGAACCCCCGTAGGGCGCGGCGGAGTTTGACAGCCTCCGCGAGACGATCGTCAACCTCGCGCTCGATCACCAAGAAGTCGAAGTCGCTGCCCTCACCCGCATCCCCACGAGCATGCGAGCCAAACAGGATCACCTTGGCAGGCGCCGACGCCGCGTCGATCAGCGCACGGCCTGCACGCTCGATCATCGCCTCTGCGGCGACCGCGTTCATCCCCGCTGCTCCTCGGCTGCGGCTCCGTCCAGCGCGGCGCGTGTCGATGTACGCATAGCCCGGTCGATTGTAGCCCCGCCTACGATGGCGCGATCGGTCTGAGGGCGTGGCCGTAACAAGGAGGGCGCAGCCCGACGCCTCCGATGCAGGTAGCGGCGGCCACCGCGCCGCAATCCGTGGTGTCGTGTGAGGGTTGCGGTTGCAGTTCGGGCTGCCACGAGCGCTGAGCTTGCCGGTTGGCGATCCATCGCCCCTCGGTGCGGTCGTTGACGGCGTTGGCGGCTCAGGTGCGTGCGTGACCTTGCCGCCCCGAGCAAGTTCTTGGCCGGTTTGCCGCGCTCGCGCACATATACAGGCACGGGAAGGTCTGCGGCAGCCGGTGGGGGGCGACGCTGGAGGCTGGTGCAGCCACGGCCGGCGCGCTCTGTTGGCGCCGTCCGCAAATTGCGTGGCCGTTTCAGCGGAGTTGGGGTCATTAACCAGAGAGGGCCAGATGCAATCAATTTGCACAGGGGCATCGCAGCTCGGCTCTCGACATACAGGTGTCGGCTTTTGTTGAGCGAGAGGAGCGTGAGTCGTGGCTGGTAGAGCGAATGTGAGGCCGGCGCAGTCTGATCCCCGCATCGGGGGTCGGCCCGCGCGGGCGCGAGGAAAGGAGTCCGGTATGCCGGGCGATGGCGAGATGGTGTCGTTGTCGGAGCCGCTGCTTGATTGCGTGGCCGCGGCGGCGTTGTTGAACGTGCGGGTGTCGTGGGTGCGCGACGCGGCGCGGCTCGGGCACTTGCCGTGCCTGCGAGTTGGGCGGCATCTGCGCTTTACCCGCGCGATGCTCGAAGACTGGCTAGCAGCGCAGGCCGCGAGCACGTGCGGGCAGGCGCCTGGCCGCGCAGGCACGCGGACTGCGGGCATGTCGCGTCCCGCGTTTAGGCGCAGTACGCAGGCGGCGTTGCTGGCGAGCTTGGCGGAGGCGCCGAAGGCAAAGGGAGGTGGGCGTGATGGGTAGCGATCCGGGACGCAGTCGTTCGCGTGGTTATGAGGGCCGGCTGGATCGTCCGCCGGGTTGGGCGGATTCGTTGCTGGCTGGCCGCTCGCGTGCGGATAAGGAAGCCGACCAGGACGCGCGGATGAAGGCGCTGCTGCTCGTCGGCTCGGCGGTGGCGTTGCTGATCCTGGCGTTGCAGGCGATCTTCTCAGTGGTTGGCTTGCAGTTTGGGTGGTGGTCGGCGCCGGTGTTCGTCCCTCTGTTTGCGTGGGCGCTGGTCTCCGCGGTGATGAATCGCGTGTTGCGCCCGGTCGAGCTGGACGGGTGGCGCTGGCCTGCACGGTTGAAGGGCGCCGGGCTGCTTGCGCTGCTGCTGTGGGCCTGCTGGAGCCTGTGGGCTGGCCCGGTCGCGAAGGCATGGAAGACCGCACACGGCGGCTTCAACAGCACCACGGGCATAGGCCCGCGGTATCCCCTGCACGCGATCCTCGCCGCCTCGCCGATCGTCATGGGGCTCGTCGCGTTCCTACTGCTCGCGATGGGCATGGTGCTCGCGCCGAACGTCCGCAGCCGCGAGCGAGAACCACCACGCCCGCCGGGCGACCCCGAACCGCTGCGCGCGCCATTGGTCCGCGAGCGACGGCCACCACAACCTCCGCGCTGGCCGTGATCGCGCTGTTGCTCATCGCCGCGAGCTTCGCCGCGTGCGCAGCCACGGGCCTGTGGCTCATCCGGGGCATAGGCGGGGCGAATAAGTCGAGCCGTGCCCGCGCTCTGCCGCCCGCGGAGCCTGATGACCCGTGGGTTGCCCGCGCTGCACCGTCGATGGCTGGAACGAGTGTTTGGGCTGGGCAGGCCGACGGTGGCGTGCTGCGCACTCCGCCGAGCTGTGCGGCGATCATCGTCGGGCCACCGAAGGCGGGCAAGACACGGAAAGTGATCGCACCGACGCTCGCGGCGTGGGCGGGGCCGGCACTCGTCACCTCGACCAAGGGCGACATCTTGGCGAGCGCCGGGCACCGCTCGCGGATCGGCCCGGTTGCGGTCTATGACCCAACCGGCTCACTCGGGCACGCCGAGGCGAGTGTCGGGTTCTCCCCGCTCTCACGCTGTCAGACGTGGGACGGCGCGGTCGAGGTCGCCGCCGCGCTGCTCTCGCCAGCCTCCGCGGATGAGACGGTCCGCCACGGCGAGCACTTCGCTATCGCGGCCCGCGCGCTGTTGGCTCCGTTGTTTCATGCCGCCGCGCTCTCTGGTGGCGGGATCGATCGCGCGCGTGGGTGGCTCGGCCGCTCGGAGTTCTCCCAGGCCGCGGAGATCCTCCGCGGCGCAGGCGCGACGATCGCGCTTGAGGAGCTATCCGGTGTCGCCGCGCAGGCGGTCGGGGACTACCGCACCTCCGTGCTCGGCACCGCACAGGTCGCGCTCGCGTGGGCATCCCGCGCAGCCGTCCGCGCATCCAGCGACCCCACCCTCACACCGCAGATCGATCTCGGCGAGCTGATCGCCAAGAACGGCACCCTGTACGTCGTCTCCCCGTCGCGTATTCAGGAGGAGCTCGCGCCACTGATCGCGGCGCTCCTCGATGCTCTGTGCGCGCAGGCGATCGACGTTGCCATTACTTCGCCCACCGGGCGCCTCAAGCATCCGTTGCTGCTTGCGCTCGACGAGGTGGCGAACATCGCACCGATACGCTCGCTCCCGCGGTTGTTGAGCGAGGGCATCCAGCAGGGCATCGTGCCGGTGCTGGGTGTGCAGGACATGAGCCAGGCCCGCGCCCGCTGGGGCGAGCACGAGACAGCAACGATGTGGTCGACGCCCGCGCTTCGGCTGGTGCTTGCCGGGGTCGCTGATCCCTACACGGCGCAGCTCGTCTCAGACGCCTGCGGCGAGCAGCTCGTATGGCGCCCGCAGGTCAGCGAGAACACCTCGACCTCACATCAGGTCGAGCGGGCCGGCAGAACCTACACCGGGGGAGACAGCCACTCCTACGCCCAACAGCGCGAGCGAGTCATCCAACCAGCCGACCTCCGCGCGATGCCCGCAGGCCACGCGCTCGCGCTGCCGCAAGGCCGGGAGCCGATCCGGGTCGACCTGTTCCCCGGCGCTCCCGGCCTCACCGACTGCGACTGGCCGGCACTGTGCCGCGATGGGCGCGGGCGGCTTTGCGTCGCGGCTATGCCGTCGATGGGCTGAACGGTCGCGAATGAAGCCATGACGAAAATATCCAGACCTTCACGGCCGTGTTCGAGGGGTTTGCGCAGGCAGCGCTGTGGTTCCCGGGCGCCGCTCGTCGGCCGGCCCGGAGCGTCGGAGCGCCTCGACGCGCCGCATCAGCTCGCTGGGCGGGATGCGCAGCCCGTCGCAGAGTCGCAGCAGGGTTAGATAGGTCGGGTTGGCCTGCCCGCAGATGATCGCGTTGACCCGCCTGACGTCGAGGCCCGCCTTCTTCGCCACCCATTCTTGGCTGATCCCGCGCCGCTCGGCGATCACCTGCTCGACCGCCCGACCGAGCGCCGCTTGCGCGCGGCTGCGCGGCTTGCGTTTCCGTGCGGGCGCCATCAGCGCCCGCGCTTGAGCAGCATCCACGCCGGCACGCGCAGACCGGCAGCGATCGTCGTGAGCGTGCCTATGGTGATGTTGAACTCGCCGCGCTCGATCGCGCCGAAGTAGCTGCGATCGATACCTGCGTGCGCCGCGAATCCCTCCTGCGTGAAGCCCTGCTCCTTGCGAGCCGCGCGGATCGCCGCGCCGAGCGTGTCGAGTGTCTCCTGCATGGCTACGTCGGCACGCATCGCTATCGCCTTCACGGCGCGAGCCGGTAGCCGACTCCCCACGACGACACGACCCACCCGACAGCCCCGGCGGCGGCGAGCTTGGCCCGTAGCCGCGACGCATGGCTATCTACGGTCCGCGTCGAGCCGTCCGAGCGGTAGCCCCATACGTCGCGCAGCAGCTCGTGTCGGGTCCATACGCGCTCGGGGTCGCGGGCCATGTGCGTGAGCAGCGCGTACTCGCGGCGGCGCAGCGTCACGGGCATCGGCCCGTATGTGACGACGCGGGAGCGTGTGTTGATCGCCAGCTCGCCGTACTGGAGGGCACCGGAGCCCGCAAGCTCGCCCGGACGCGGGGTGCGTTGAGCGCCGCGCCTCGCGCCCTGCGATATGCGGTCGTGTACGACCAGCTCCCGGTCCAGCATCGCGGGGTCGCTGATGACACGCACATCGTGGCCGTAGATCGCTACGGCCAGGGGCATAGCTCGCGGGTTATTCTCCGGAGGCATTGGAGTTACGGCTCCTTGCCACGCCCCCGGCTGTTTGCGCAGCGCGGGGGCACTATTTGCTGGACGCCCCCAGCGTACTCTCACGGATAGCTAGCCGTCAATGGCTAGTCATAGAAGGCATGGTTTAGATGGCCGGGCCATGCGAAGGTTCCCGCGTGCCGCGCGCGCCCGCTCCCGACCCATCCCTGGCGGCGGCGCTCAAAGGACTACGCGAACAACGCGGGATCACGCAGGAGGTGCTTGCGTTCAATGCGGGCATCTCCGTGGGGACGCTGGCCCGCATCGAAGGCGCACGGACGGCGCCGAGCTGGGACTCGGTACGGCGGATCATCGACGCGCTGGGCGTCAGCTTCGCTGAGCTGGCAGCAGCGCTCGAATCCGCCTGAGCGCGGGTGAGTCATCTATGTCGCTGCTTTCGAGAGGGTGTCCTCGAAGCTCTCCTACTCGGGCTTCTCCGGTTTGACGGGCTCGGAGGCACGGTGCTTGGCGGGTGCACCCGCCGTGAGAAGTGCTGCCTTGATCTCCGCACGTTCCCGCGCAAGGTCCGTCCCGTCGATCAGGTCCAAGGCACGCTCGATGGGGACCACGATGGAGATCCCCGTGTTCAGCGGCTCGTCCGACGCATCCCCGATGCCGTCGATGTCGTTGCCTTCGCTCTCAAAAACGCCACGATTGACGCCTATCAAGTAGTTCGGCCCCGCGTTGTTTGGCAGGATGGGAGGTGCCATCTGCTCCACGTTCCATTCCTCGTTGTAACGCACTGGCGGGAAGTGCAGAAACACGGGTGAGCCGCTTAGGCCGCTGATCGAGCGGGACTCCATCAGGATGACGTGATCCGGGCCGGTGTCCATGTGGACCGGCTCCTCGGGTATCGCTGCAATGCTGCCGACACGAATGATCGGCATGATCCGCGTGACGCCGGGATGATGGATCAGCAGGCCGGTCATGAAGGTTTCGGCACCGGGCGAGATGAACGGGTTGGGCGTGTGCAACTCCGGCTCCTGAAGGTCCCCTCTCGTGTAGTAGTACGGCCCCGGCCAGCGGCGTGCCGGGTAGAAGAGGTAGTCGTAGATAGCCCGACTAGGCGGCTCGATGCCAAAGCTGTACACGGAGATGTCCGCCGTATCGTGGTGTTGCCACCGCCCCACCTCGGTGCCGATCTTCACGGCAGCGCCACCGCCCACGGTATTGAGGCGAATGTCGATCGACTCGATGGGCGGCTCTTCGTCAGGATCACGCTGGACGCAATGCCGCGCCGTGACCAGATAGACGATGTTCTGTGGGGTGCCCTTGGCGTCGTCGACTCGCAACGGGTCGAACACAAAGAAAGCGGTCCCGATGTCTTCCCGCCCGCCTCCGGCAGTGTGGACGAAGCAGACGAGCTTTTTGACGTCTTCGGGAAGCTGCATCAGATCACGACTGTCGCAGTGGACAACCTTCGGGTGGCCGCCGATGCGCTGATCGGTCCGTAGCCCGATCATATCCGGCCCCGTGGTGAGCAAGCCAGCTACATCATTGACCTACTTGGCTGCCCACTCCGACGGCGGTGGCCCGCCGGCGAAGCGTGCGGCGGTCGGATCGCTTGCGTGGGTGAGCTGGCGCTCGAGCAGCTCCAGGCGGTCGTGGAACAGCAGCTCCGCGCGCGGGTCGGCGCTTTGCCCGGCGTCGAGCTGGGAGCGCCACGCGCTGAGCGCGCCGAGCACCTCGACAAGCGCGCGATCTGTCCACCAGTCGGCCACGAGCTTTGAGAACACGACCGGGTAGCGCTCGGCGAGCGCGCAGACCGACGCCCATAGCTCCCGCCGCCATTGCTCGCGCTTGTCGGGTGGTTCAAGCCATCCCGGCAGTCCCGTGCTCTTGCCATCGACCGGCCTGGTTGCGGTGGCCGGGGCGGGCTCGCCGACGGTCTGTGCCTGGGTGCTGAGCAGTCCGTCGCGGACGAGTCGCGCCGCTGTCCTGGCTACTGGCTCGCCAGCGGCCTGCGCGCGCCGGCCAAGCTCCGCGAGGGCGTGCTCGTCGAGGGTGATCGCGACGCGGCTCATAGCCCGGCGCCCATACCCGCATCCCTCTCCAGGCCGCTGTCGGGTGTGAGCTGGCGGGCGGTCGAGCGCTGGAGTTCCTCGCCCACGTCCGCGCCCATGCCCGTACTGCTCGTGAGGGCGCGGAACGCGAGCGAGGGGAGCTGCGACCGCGACGCACGCATCAGTTCGGCAAGACGCCCGACTCGATCGGCGTCTACGCCCTCTGTCCCGAGGTCTTCTCTGGCGACGTGCCAGTCGGTCCCGTGGCGTGCGCGCGATGCTTGGACGTAGGCGCCCTCCTGGCTTGTCTGCCAGCCCCCGGTCACGACGACCGCACGCTGCACCGTCGCGCCTTGCTGACGGTATAGGTGCTGAGCGTAGGCGAGCCGCAGACTCTCAAGCTCCTCACCCGCAACCGTCACCTCACGCACACCGTCGGTGAGCACACTCACCCGCCGCTGATCGACATCGACCGCGACGATTTCACCGCGCGTGCCGTTCTCCACTCGGCGCTCCCCCTCTGGGCGATGCTGGGCGATGAACGCGACCCTGTCGCCCTCACGCACGCCGTAGGCGACACCGGGCAACGACACCTCTTGCTCACCTAGCTCGCCGCGCTCGGCGCGTAGGTGTTGCGCGCGCGCGTTCATTCGGTCGATCTCCCCGGTTGACGCGTCGGACATCAGCGCGACCTGTTGCACGCCCTCGCGGTCGGCCAGCTCGTCCCACTGTTTCACTGCTCCCTCAAGCGCCTGCTCGCGGGTGTCTGCGAAGTGAAGTTGCCCGCGGGCCTGGTAGTGAGCCATCGCCTGCTCGGTGCGGCCCGCGCGTAGGTCCGCCCATGCCTGGCGCTCCTGCGGGTCACTTGTGCGACGCACCTCAGACAGACGCGCGGTCGGCGCGGCGTCGGAGAGCCACTCGAACAGGCCCCCGGCGCCGATCGCGGGGAGCTGGCGCGCGTCACCGATCACCACGAGCTTTCCCCCGGAGCGCTCGACGACATCGCTCAGCGAGTGGAGGCGTCGAGTGTCGGCCATCCCCGCCTCATCGAAGAACACCGTCGTTGACTCGCTCAGGGTGAGGCTCCCGGCGCGGGCTTTCGCTACAAGCGAGTCGAGCGTCATTGTGCGGCCTGCAAGCGCTGGGCTTTCGCGGCCGAGCCGCTCGGCCGTGTCACCCGCCACCGCGACACCCAACGGCTCGCGGCCCGCGTGCAGCTCGGCGCGCACGGCCGCGTCGATCACAACGCCCTTGCCGGCGCCCGCCTGCCCCACCAGCACCGCCGCTCGCTCCCGGCCACCGAGTAGCTCAAGCGCCTGTTGCTGCTCGGCGCTCAGCGGACTGCCGATCCGCTCGCTCACCTCCCTCACCGCCGCCGCACGCGCCTGATCGCTCACCGCCGCCCCGGTGCCCGCTGCCATCTCACGCACCCGCGCCTCGATCGCCTGCTCCATCCCTCTGATCTGGCGGGTGGTCATGCGGCCTTGCTCAAGCTCGATCACCTCACCGGAGGCGACCAGCTCGCGCGCGTGCTCGCTGACGCGCTCGGGTGAAAGCTCCCCGACGCCCTGCTCAAGCACGCTCGCGCGCAGGTCACGCTCAGAGAACGTCGCGCCCTGCGCTGTCAGCGAGCGCTCCACCCGCTCCTGCCAACCGGCCCTCTCGACGCGCTGCACACCGCCGGACTCCTCAGACCGCAGGGTTTCCACGTGGGCGCGGTCAACGTGCTGGCCTGCCGCGCGCTCGTCCCATGTGGCTTGTAGCTCGGGGCGGCTCTGCGGCGTCTTGGCCTTGCGGTTTTCGAGCTTGACGTTGCGCAGCTCGTCGCGCTCCGGCGCGCGGCCGTAGCGCGCACGGAAACGCTCCGCCGCCAGCCACACCTCACGGCTGCGCCCACTCAACGCTTCCCGCACGTTCTCCGAGATGCCTGCGACCTCGAAGTAGCGCCCGTCACGTCCCGTGCCCGCGACGACCTCATAGCCCTGCTGCTGTAGCTCCTGCGCGAGCGCGCCACGGTAGAACGCGCCCAGCTCCCGCGCTGCACGAAACAACGGACGGCTCGCGACCGCGGCGAACTGCCCATCCTGGCGCACCACACCCGTCACAACGACATGGCTATGCAGCTGCGGGTCCGGCGCACCACCACCCTGAACGCCGCGCGCGGTCGTGTGGCGAAACTCCGCCGCCAACACATCACCCGCCGTCGAGACGACCTGCCCGCCCGCGCCTTCACGGACCACCGGCACCTCCGTACGCAGATGCTCAAGGGCACGCGACACCGCCCGCCCGTGCGCTAGCTCGACGCCCGCGCGCTGATCCTCGGAGCCGAGCGCCCACACCGACGAGACAGACTTGGGAGCACTGAACGTCAAGTCGATCCCGCCTGCCCGCCGGCCGTCCGCACCCGCCCTGCGGATGAACTCGCCACTCACCGGATGCCGTCCCTCCATCAACGCTACGAGCTGCTCAGCGCTCACCGCCTCGCCGACCTCCAGGCCGAGGGTCTGCCGCGTCTCGTCCAGCATGTGCCAGATGCCCGGCGCCTCCGTCGGCTCGCCTGCCGGCGAGAGGTAGTAGTCGCCCCGCGAGGGCGCGACCGTCCGCGACTCCAGATACGCGCTATAGCCCGCCGCCTGCCCAGCACCAATGCTCGCAGCCGTCATCATGGCTCAAAATGTACCACTCCAAACTGTCACGCTCTGCCACAGTGCATCTAGTCTGTTTGGCTTTTCGTGGAGCTTAGACGCGCGTCGTGTACCAGAGATAGGTTCGCGCCAATGACGCACGGATCTCGCTGAGGCGCGAGCTACGTCTCGGACGGCTCTGAGCCGTCCGAGATCGGGGCACCGAGCGACCGGACGATCGCGTCGAGGTCGGCGTCATCGAGCGCGCCGGCGGGGGGCCATGTGACGACCTCCTGCATGGGCGGCCATATCTGGATGATCTTCGATCCGAGATGCTGAGGGAACGCGAAATCGGGAAGTCGCATCGGCAGCAGGTGTCCGAAGACGACAAACGCAAGATCACCGACGCCGAGGGCAACAAGATAGGCGTGGGCGTACTCTGGATCGCCGGACCCCTCGGGCATCGACCCGATGACAAAGCCACCAGTCCTGCGGAAGGGATGTGGTTCCGTGCCTGAGTAGTGGCCGATCCACACCTGCTGTCTTCTGCTCGGGCTCTGGAGCTGACGGAAGGAGCGCAAGATGTCGAGAGGGATCACTCGATGCTCTGGCTCAACCGACTCCCAGACCATCGCCGTCTTGACGGCCCATGCTGCGGCACATGCTTGGCGCCAATACCGAAGCACACGCCGTTCTCCTCTGATTGGCTTGGTTAGCCAGCACTCGGCCCAGTTCTCCAGCTCCTCCATCCATCCGGTGTTGCATGGCACGCAGACATCCTCGGCTACCGTTGTGAACGGGTCGGCTAATCCGCGGTGTTCTTCTTTCAGGCCGTCTGCGGTTTCGACAACGAGGATATGTTCCGCTGGTCCGTGACTTGGAACCAGATCACGGCACCATTTCGGAGCGGCATGCTCCTCGCTTTGCTTACGATCACGACTGAATGACTGCCCGCAGAAAATGCAGTCGGGCACGCGCTAGCCTCGCCACACATAGCTGCCGGCAAGCATGAGCCATAGCCTACAGGTGGCCCCACCGTCGTCGAGTCGGCTTTCTACACCACGTCCTAGCATTCCGGCTTGATGTTTTCGATCCCCGGGTAGCCCTCCGTGACCAACGCTCCGTCTACGCTTGATGGATCGAAGGGCTGTTCTTGGTCGTTTTCGTCATGGCCGGTTTCAAGGTCGATCTGAGCCGCTGCGACCGTACTGGTCGGTAGTCCAAGCGCTCTGACAAGCGTGCGACTCTTGATGAGCATCAGTTCGCACGTCCCAAGCATTTCATCGTCGTAGATCGTCGCATCAGGGGGAAATTGCTCGGCCAAGATTTCTCGCCTAGCCGCGACGGACGACTTCCTGACAAAGTGGTATTCATAGCCGATTACATGACCATCGGAGTGCCGAACATCCCCGTATTCATCGCCTTCTCGCCCATCGACTTCCGGCAGCGACGAGTTGGGGTTGTAGACGGCTTCATGCGCATAGCCAGCGACTTCGGTATGCGTTTCGTTCCATGCGGTGTTCGTGGCCCCATAGCCCGTTAGGGCCGGCTGTTGGTGGTCAGTGGAAGTTGTCGCCGCTGTTGACGTTGCGGTGACGGTTGCAACGGCTTCAGCATGTTCCGTTTCGACGGCTTCGTGGCTTTCGGCCGAGCCGCATCCGGCGAGCGCCAAGGCCAGCACGAGGGGAGCTGCGCGTCTCATAGATCGAGCGCACTACAGACAGGCTTAGGTATGCGAGTGCCGGGCTCGCAGACCGCTGAGCCCCATGTGATCGCATGCCATGCTCCATGCGCATAGTTGAACACAATCGTCTCAGGCTGAGCATTGTGAGGAAAGATCGACCACGTGGCAGCGGCCCAGCCGTTGCTCGTTCTCTTATCACTAAGAAAATGGTGTCGATGCAAGTTGAAGCCATCAGATGAATGCTCGCTGGCCACGATTTCCATCGCTCGCACCTCAGCCCGTGTTGCTGGGAACGTGCGAAGGACGGGCGGCGGGGCATATCCGCTGAGACGGAAGGTTTCGTTTTCTCCCAGCGTGGCGCAGCGCAGTTCGAGGCCAACGAGATGTGGATTGGAATAGGTCAGCGAGAAGGCTTGACCATTGAACGGTCCGATGACTTCTAGCTGCCCTCCGTAGTCATTGAGCGCAAGTGTTCCGCGCGTGACTTCTGCGGCACTCCGTTCTGATTCATCGAAATCTTCAACGCCATGAAAGGAGCCGCTAACGAGCGCTCCGGGGCCTTCTTCGCATTTGGGGCCTAGCTGGAAGTCAACTCGTTCAAGGCGAGTGCCCCAATGCGCTGCATCGAAGTTTTCAGCCGTGACGACGATCGACCCCGCCTGGTCGTCATAGACAACCGTGACTTCCCGCAGATATAGGCCCGTTTCGATTCGAGGCGCCTGTGCGAAGAGATTTGGACCATTGAGAGGTTCTTCGTAGGCGTAGTGGCCCGTGTGGACGGTGGCAAGGGTCGTCGCAGGGATCAAAAGTCCGAGTAGCAAAACCCCCAGCGTAATCGCGCTTGTCTTGGTTGGCATCAAAGTGAAGCGTCATGTTCTGGTCACGTGAACGGAGGCCGGAGTATCGCAGACCGCTGTCTGCCGCAGTTCGGTGCCCGGCGTCGGCTACTTCGCTAAACGCGCGCCGGCTGATCCTTGGCGGGCCTCTCTAGTGATGCGGCAGTCGCGCCGGCGTCTCCTGGGCGGATCGTCTTGCTCGCTTACGCGCTCACGACGCGGCACGCTCGCGAGCACGTCGCGTCTTGGCAGATGTCGAGCGCTTGACGGCCGACTTGCGCTTCTTGGGCCGGAACGCTGCCGAGAGCAGCTGCGGCGTCGTCGGCGCGGCTCTTGTGGTGGAGGTAGCGCATCGTCGTCTGGATGTCGGCGTGACCCATCCACGCCTGTACCTGGACGATGCTGGCGACGTTGATGCTCAACGATCCGAAGGTGTGGCGCAGGTCGTGGAAGCGCAGCCGTCGCAGGCCGGCGGCGTCGAGCGTGGCGTGGTAGCGCCGGCGCAGGGCGGAGCCGTCGACGTGGGTGCCCTCGCGGCTGACGAATACGAGGTCGCCCTTGGCGGTGTGGGCGCCGCGCTTCTTGAGGGCGTCCAACGTGTCGGCGACCTTGTCGACCATCGGGAGCGTGCGCGACTTGCGCGACTTCGGCTTGCCGGCTCGGTTGGCGCTGTAGCCCTCGAACACGCGGATCGAGGACTGCTCGAAATCGACGTCTTCCCAGCGCAGCGCGAGCAGCTCGCCGCGGCGCAGGCCGCTGAGCGCGGCGGTCAGGTAGATCGCGGCGTCCTGGCGATCCTCGGTGGCTCGTAGGGCGCGCTCGGTGTCGCTGACGGCCGGGCGGCTGGGGTCGCGGTGGGCGCCTGCGGCGGCGGTGGCGACGAGCTTCTCGATCTCCTCGGGAGAGTAGAAGTCAAAGCGCGCCGCGTCGTAGGACTCGCGCAGCCGCTTGACCTTGGCGACGGGATTGACGATCAGGCCGTGGTGATCGACGGCGTGCTGGAAGATCGCGTGTAGCTGGGTGACGATCTTGTTGACCGTGTGTCGGACCCGCGTGCCGTCCTCGGCGAGACGGTTGCGCCAGCGCTCGATCTGCTCGGTGGTGATCGTCTCGATGCGCTTGGTGGCGAACTCGGGCAGCAGATGTGCGTCGAGCACCGAGCGATAGTCCACCTGCGTGCTGGCCGACCAGTCGCGCTCGAAGCGCCCGCGCTCGAACCACTCCTCGGCGACATCGGCGAACGTGACGCCGGTGCGCTCCTGGCGCAGTTGGCCTCGGCGCGCATCGACCAGCAGCGCGTCGAGTAGCGCCTGCGCGTCGCGCTGGCGCAGGAAGCCCGACGGAGGCGCTCCCCTTGCCGGCCCACGCCGAGCCGAGGCGCTTCTCGTGCTGTCCGTGCTGGTCGCGCCACTTCGCGCACCAGGTGTTGCGCCGCTTGCCCTCGTACAGCCACACGTGGCCGCTGATCGAAGCGTGCGGATCGAGGGTTGCGGGTGGCATGGCGGGCTCCTTCCGTGGGGGCGGCTGAGGCCGCGAGAGAGCGTTGCAGACTCAAGAACCGTAGCGCGTCGTGCGGACGGCAATTTCCTCCCGAGATTCCTCCCCAAACAGCCTTGCCTAACTCGATCTGCTGCACCGAAATGGCTTGAATACAGGGCATATGCGCACTACTGCTACCAGCTTGAGCTAGCTCATAACCCGAAGGTCGCAGGTTCGAATCCTGCCCCCGCTATTTTTCCCTGCAAATAGGCACTTTTTGAAGGTTTGTCGATAGCGTCTGGGGAGTGCTGAAGGCCGTCGTCGCTCCTCGCAGGATGGCTGTCGGAGTTCGTCGCAGCACGGCGTACTTCGCCGCTCGTTCATCGGCTGATCTAGGTCTTTGGTTGCCGTGAGGGCTGCCCAATCTGCTTACCATTCGCAGCGCCTGTTTTTGGTGCGTGAATGGATGCGCCAGTTCTCACTGTGTGCGCAACGGACAACATTTGTGCAGGTAGCCGCCCACAGATTATGTCGTCGTTAGTTTCTACGATAGTGTCGTAGTCGGTTGCGGTATTAGTATCGCTTTCTGTTTCAGCCCTACCGAACATGACCGTACCTGAGAACGAGATCTACGCCAACCCTCCAGTCGAGGTCGTCGCCTTTGAGCTGCGCATCTCGCATTCCCTCGCGCTTGCCGACAGGGCAGTCCAGGCGCAGGTCTGGCAGCGCCTGCGCGAGCGGTTGCCGATCACCCAGCCTCAGGCCGGTCTGCAGGTCGCGATCGGCGCCCCGATGATGGGCGCCCAGCAGCCGCCGCTGCGGATGCTCGACCGTGCTCGCACCGAGAGCGTCGTGATCGGCGCCGAGACGATCGTGGTCGAGAACACCAGCTATCGCTGCTATGAGGACTTCTGCGAGCTGCTGCGCGAGGTTCTGAGCGCCGCGTCCACACACGAGATCGCCGGTTTTACGCGTATCGGGCTGCGCTACATCAACGAAATCCGAATCCCGGGTGTAGTGGCGCCGAGTGACTGGGGAGGCCTCGTTCACCCCGCGCTGCTCGCCGGCGGTGGTCTCTGCCATGAGGACATGAGTGTGCAGCGCCTGGGTGGCGAGATCGAGTACGCAACGAGCACCAGGCACAGCGTGGTAATGCGCTACGGGTCCTTTCAAGGGCGCGTCGTGAACCTTGAGGGGCCGCTGCGCACCCGTACGAGCGAGAGCGGCCCTGCGTTCCTGATCGACCTCGACAGCTACTGGGAAGATCCGGCACGCATCGAGCTGCCCGGATTCTCAATTCAGGAGATCATGAGCACCACTTCCGAGCTTCGCACACCGATCCACGAGCTGTTTGAGGTCGCGATCACAGACGAGCTGCGCCAACGCTTTAGAGAGGAGCCGACATGACCCCCGAGCCCACAGGAACTGGCACCGGCACGATCACCGAGACTGCTCAGCGCTCAGCGCCCGGCACCGTCGAGGGGCTGGTGCGCAAGGTAGGCGAAGTTCGCGACGAGGTCCGCATCGTGGGCGAGGACGCCGAGGGTCTGCACGGCACGCTGCAATCCCATGCCTTGGAGGCCCGCACCGCCGAGCTTGCACAACGCGAAGCGGCGGGCCTACTCACCGAACTTTCAACGGAGCGAGGCCTTTCCTGGACGCTGATCGGCAAGCTCCTCGGCGTCAGCCATACCTCGGTGCGCAAGTGGCGCCGCGGGCAGACGGTCTCCCCGGAGAACTGGCGCCAGATCGCAAAGCTGCTCGCGTTCCTAGAGACGCTGCAGGCGAGCTGTCCGACGATTTGCGACCAAGCCTCATGGCTTGAGATGCGCATTTCCGATGAATCGACACTCACCCCCGCCGACCTGTATGCGATGGGCCGCTACCAGTTGCTCCTGGATCTCGCGGGCCTGCGCTACGCGCCGCATGAGGTGCTTGCTGCGCTCGACCCGAAGTGGCGTGCCAAGTACGGAGTCGATGATCGTTTCCAGGTCGTGCTCGGCCCCGACGGCGAGCCCTCGATCGTGATCCGCGAGCAACCATAGGGGTACTCCTTGCTCGACTCGCCGGCCTCCGAGGATGAGATATACCTCGCCCGTGCCGGCGACATCGATCCCTACCGGCCGGTCTGTCAAGGCGATATCTTCGCGGGAGTCCAGCTCCCGGGCGAGAGCAGCCGCATCTGCGCGATGGTGCTCAGCCACCCCTGCGCGATGCGCGCTGGCCCCCGGCTACGAGCCCGCGTCACGGTGGTACCCGTGAGCGAGTACCAAGCGATCGCGCTGGAGCAGTGGACGGACGGGCACCTGCGGGTCATGCCGCTGCCGGACTTGCGCGAGGACGGGCGTCCCCACGCAGCAAATCTGGAGGAGCCCGCGACGATCGCCTCGGGGAGCCTTGCCTTGGAGGAGCGGATCGCGAGCCTGTCCCATGATGGGATCACGCTGCTCCAGCAGCGATACATCCACAATCACAGCCGTCTGAGCATTCCACTGGCGATGCTCTATGAGGTCTCTGCGGCAGTGCTCGAGGAGGTGGAGCTGCAGGAGAGCTGGAATCTCGCGCTCGTCGCACCGGCTGTAGAGGGCGGCGGTGATCTGGCGACGTGCCTGGAGCAGGAGGCGGCGGCCTTCGATGAGCTGTTGAGCGCTAGCGCCGATGGGCCGAGCTTGCGTGAGCTGCTAAAAACGCCGCGAGCGAGGGCGGAGGTGCGGCGCACGATCAACGCTGCCATCGCCGAGAGGATCCGCTGAACTCATGCCCGGCGTACCCTCCCCATCGATGCCGCAAGTCGGACAGCGCGTCTACGTCGATGTCTCGGGCATGCAGACATCCAGTGGTTTGGTCGCGGCGGGCACGGTCGTGCCGGGCACGGTCACGCACATCAGCGGCGAGGGACGCTTGACGATCCGCCTCGACGTCGCAGTCGCCGGTAGCACCCTCGTCACCGCCCCCCTCGGGCGTATCCGCAGGATCATCTGAGGTTCGCGCTCCCGCCGCGCGCGTCGTGGCGGGAGCGGCAAGAAAGATCAGTGGTGTGCTTCGCCGCGAGGCTGCGTTACCAGATCCGTTCACTTATCCAGCACCGCCCCGCCAATTCCCAAATCGCCAAGGCGCGAATCGCGGTCGCAGGTTTAGCGATCAATCCCGCCCCCGCTATGTAAAGCCCTGCAAATGCGAGGTCCCGCTGGTAGCGGCGTATGACTCGAAGCGTGGAGCGCTCGATCATGTCGATGGTCAACCGCATTTCAGGGTCCTGCTGATCGATAGCCCGGAGACAGGCGAGTCGTGGCAAGGTCAATCTCGACCAGGCTTGGACAAGCTCGCTTAGGACTTCGCGTTCCCGATCTCAGCCACTGTCGACTCTCGATGAAGTACAGCAGGGTCATGGCGACCAGGTGGCGGTGTGATTGGCTACGAGCAGACAGTCCCCGGCTGTGACCGAGCGCTCGGATAGTTCAGTCCTCGCGAATGAGCTAGATTTCAACGCTCATGGACAGCCAGCAAGATCACGAGGCGACCGTCATGCCGTCAGGCGTTGATTACGCCGCCTACGAGACGCTCGCCGCCAAGACCGAGCGGCTCATCGAGACTTACCACAAAGCGCGACTCGAAGGTGAACGCTCCTTCTTGGCTTCTAAGCAGGCGGCAGAGCAGAAGCTTTCGACCTTCGAGAAGTGGGAGGATGAAGCGCTCAACCTCGTCGTTGGCTTCCGCAAGAACGTGACGCCTGTGATGCCGGCGGGCAACATCGAGGCCGGCATCAACAAAGCGATGGCGGACATACGAAGCTACAAGTCAGCCTTCAATCCGGGAATGTTCAAGAAGCTTGAGTTGAAACTGAACGCCCGCGACGGTGCCGAGTACATCAACTCCGCTGGACGCTGGTTCGAGCGCCGAAGCGAGGAGCTCGTCGCCGAGCGTGATCTCCTCGTGAGCGAGCACGAAGGTGAAGAAGCGAAGCGCTTGGAGGACGGCAAGAGGGTGCTGGCCCGCCTGGTGGCCGAGACCGAGGAGTTTTGTGAGCGCGCTGGCGCTTCGGCACTACCGTGGGGCTCAGACGCCTGGCAGACAGTCGAGCAGCAATCCTCGACGCCGATAGTCCGACTGGCCGAAACCGCGTTTCACAAGCTCGGCGATCACGAGTATCGGTTTCCCGCGCTCGCGCGCATACCCGGCGAGCATCTCGGCATCTCATCCGAGGCCCGTGACCGGCTCGGCTGCGACTTTCTCACGCCGATCTTCCTACGCGCCTTGCAGGCCGTAGAGCCGGGAAAGCTCAGGATCCTAATGATCGACGCGACCACCCTTGGGGACGCGTTCGCTCCGGTGCTGGGGATCGGAGATCTGAACGAGGAGGTTATTCACACGAAGGTGTGGACGACCGAGCAGGACATCCGAGCCCGGCTGGAGGAGGCAACCGCCCGCGTGAGCCTGATCATCCAGAAGTACCTGACAGGCGACTACGCGACGATCGACGAGTACAACGAGCAGGCTGGCGAGGTTGCTGAGCCCTACGAGATCATTGCCATCAACGACTTTCCGCACGGGCTCGACCGCCGTTCGGTGGAGATGGTGCAGAGCCTTGCCGAGGTGGGTCCCCGTGCGGGTGTCTCCCTCGTCCTCGTCCCGGGCCCAGCGACCAACGACGATCGCGATCGCATAGCCAGCGCCGTCTACGGCCTCGTCCAGCTATGGCTGTGGCCGGTCGCCGCATCGTCTTTCACCGGGCAGATGCCGGCCTGGTGTCTCGATTTCGCCACCGTGGCAGGGCAGAGCCAGCAGCTCAGCAGGCAAAGCTTCTGGGGCGTGCGTCGTCCAACCGGGCATCGCTGGCACGTCGACCCGGCAAACGAGCCCCCGCCACCAGAGCGAGTGGTCCAGTCGGTGCTCGACGGGGTCGGCCGCAAGTACGCTGCGGGCTCGCGTGTCGAGGTGACGCTCGAGCGTGTGTGGCATCTGATGGCTGGCTCGGCTGGCCTGGACGAGGCACCCGCGCCGGATGACTCGAGGACCTGGTGGCGAGGAGATGGCCTTTCTGGTCTCAGGATCGCCCTCGGCCGTCAAGGCAGCCGCGGTGTGTGCGCCCTCGAGCTCAACAGTGAACTCCAGTCGAGCGCCTTGCTGGTGGGGCGGCCAGGCTCCGGTAAGTCAAATCTCCTGCACAACGTGATCATGTCCGCGAGCGCTCTCTACGCTCCCGAGGAGCTCGCTCTCTACATGCTCGATTTTCGCGAGGCGGTCGAGTTTGCAGCCTACGCCGTTGAGGCCCTGCCTCACGCCCGCGCGGTTGCGCTCGAGGCCGACCGAGAGTTCGGCCTGTCGGTGCTGCAGGCGGTCGTAGCTGAGATGGAGGATCGCGGTGCGCTGTTCCGAGGAACCGGAGGCGAGCAGGCGAGCATCGTGACCTACCGCCAGGCGACCGGCAGGCGCATCCCGCGCATCCTGCTGGTGATCGACGAGTTCCATCGGATGTTCGATCGGGAGGACAGCGTGGCGGCTGAGGCTGCACAGGCGCTGGACACGGTCATCCGGCTCGGGCGTGGATTCGGCGTGCACTGCCTGCTCGCTTCGCAGACGCTCATGGGTATGATGGCGCTCGGTCGACACACGCTCAACCAGGTCCAGGTACGCATCGCCTTGCAATGCCTCGAAGAGGACGCCCGGATCGTTCTCAGTGACGGAAACAATGGTCCTTCGCTGCTGACGCGACCGGGCGAGGGAATCTTCAACGCCTCGGCAGGTCGCGAGGAGCACAACCAGCCCTTTCAGGCTCCTCTGATCCCGGAGGCCCAACGCCTTGCCTTCCTGAGGAGCCTGCGCGCGCATGCCGACGCCATCGGCATCGCTGCCAGGCCGGTGGTTTACAGGAGAAATGAGACGGTGCCTGTCGCGAGCCTCCCGCCACGGGTCGGCACAGCGGCCACGCTCAGGATCGGGCGGCCGGTTTCGCTTGCACCCTGTCTCGAGCTGCCGCTGGCGCGGGAAGGCAGCCGCAACGCGCTCGTCGTCGGCCGCAACGAGGCTTTGACGACAGGCATGGTGGTTGCGAGCCTGGAAGATCTGGTAGGCATCGAAGAGAGCCAGCTCAAGGTCGAGATCTTCGACTTTGGCGCTCGTGACGGAATCGTGTCGACCGTCGCTGAGCGGCTCGGATACCGGCTTCGTCGTCGCGCCGAGTTCGCGGCAGGGCTGACAGAGATCAAGGGAGTCATCGAGTCGAGGCTGGACGGCGATGCCGATCAGCAGACGATCGTCGTCCTGCTCAACGCTCTCACAAAGGCGCGGGACCTTGACCCTGAGGATTACGGAGAAGCGGCGCAGCAGCTCGCTGCCGGGCTCCAGAGCATCGCTCGGGACGGGCCAGAGGTTGGCGTGCACGTGCTCGCCGTTTGCGACAGCGTTGCGAACATCACTCGCCGAATCGATCGTCGCATTCAGCGCGAGTTCGGCATCCGAATCGCGTTCGCCATGTCCAGCGAAGACTCCCAACAGCTGCTCGACAGCGAAGCAGCTGTAACGCTCGAGGATCGCGAGGCCGTTCTGGTCGATCTCGACGCCTCCCAGACGACGAAGTTCCAACCGCTGGCGCTATAGGGGGAGACGTGAATGCCCAAGGTCGATGCTGACCCCGACGAGCTGCGACGCTTCGCGAGCGCGCTACGCCGATTCAAGTCGGATGTCGAGGGTCAGCTCAGCGGGCTCAACTCGCAGGTGCAGCGGATGCGCAGCTCCGATCCACAGCAGCAGCGATTTGCTGCGGACTGGGACCGAACGGCGCGCAGCATGCGGTCCTTCCTGGGCGAGATCGATCGCCATGCGCCGTATCTCGACAAGAAGGCCCGACAGCTGGAGGACTACCTGCGGTGACCGGCGCCGTCGAATCCGATCCGGACGCATTGCGCCGCATCGGATTCGCGCTGAGAAAGCTCGACCACGAAGTGGACGTCGCCGCATCTCGGGCCATGAGCATCGCGGAGCAGACCCTCCGCGACGTGCAGGACGAGCACCGTCGACGTGTGCGCGACCTGGATCGCGCCATTGACGCTCTGCATGCCGCCGAAGCCGCGCTCGAGCGGTGCCTGAGTAGCCGTGAGCGTTCATGCGCCGCTGAGTCCGGCCGCGTATCGCAAGCGAAGCGCCAAGTGCAGCGATGCGAAGAGCGGGTAGCGATATCGAGGCGGGCCGTCTCCACGGCAACCAGGGTTCGGGACGACTTGCAAGGCACCGCACGTCGCCTCACATCACAGATGAGCGGAGCGCTGGAGGGGGCACAGAGGTTCCTCAGGGACAGAGGGCTCGCGCTGGACGAGTATCTGGCCGGCGCGAGCGGCGCCTTCGGTCTGGTCCCCGGCGGCGGAGCGGCTTCAGTTACGGCCGCGTCTGTCTCAGGAAGCCGCTCGGGCGGCGATGGCTCGTCGAGCCTGATCGAGCTCCAGTCGACGGGGGTGTTCGAGGTGCCACTCGAGCTGATCGACGACTCCGACAGCTCGGTGTCCGATGTAGGGAGCTTCGAGAAGGTTTCACTCGCCGACACGCGAAATGGGATCGAACTACTTCAGCACGAGGTGTTGCCGAGTGTCCGAAGCGGCTGGGACCCTCACGGCGGGGATGGCGGTGGGCTCTCGGAGGAGGCTCGCGCCGTCGCCAGGTACTACTTCGGGGACACACGTGTGAAGCTTCGCCGCAGCGCCGACGGAAGTCTTACTGTCGTAAACGGCTACCACCGTATCTATGCCGCTCGCGAGCTCGGAGTTGGCAGCCTCCCCGCGGAGGTGCAATGACATTCGACCCCGCGATGCATATCCTCGATACCGCCCGGCGCAGTGCCGACGCGGTTGTCTGCGCGGAGAGCGCTCAGTGGAGGGATGCCCAGTACGATCGCTTCGTGTCCAGGCACTACCGCGAGATGGCCGCAGAGTCGCTGCGCTTTCTGGAAGTCCTGCGAGAGCGCGATCGCGAGACGGCGACGATGCTCCGCTCGCTTGAGTCGAGTCGTTGAGGCTGCTGGCGCCGGACTGTCGTTTGCATCCAGCTAGGCGTCCTGCCCACGTAGGTTGTGAACGCGGACCGCCAAATCCCAGCGTCCTCTGATCCGAAAGCAGGTAGCAGGATTGCGTATCAATCCCGCCCCCGCTACGACAGTTGTCTGCAAGCGTCAGGCGAGTCACGGCTCGTCTCGACATCGGTCGTACGCCACCGAGATCGGGTCGTTCGCGGCTGGAGATGCCACGGGACGCGATGACTCTCGCGTTCAGCCTCAATGCGAGAGCGATGAGAGCTGATCGTGGCGCGCTCGGTCTTCGTCAAAGCGCGAGCGCGAAGTAAGGCTCGAGCGCGCCCGCTTTCGCACCAAAGGCGGGCCCATCCTCGCCTTCTGGCCCACCGGTGCAGATTGCCGGTCTCGTCGGTCCAAATGGGTCTTGCAAGACGAGCGTGTTGCACCGGCGTTCCCGAAAACCGCCAAACGGGGAGGCCCCTTGCTCGCTGCAACGACCCTGACGCCCCGCCGTCAGACATTGCGCTCGTGCGCCTGCGGTCTGAGGGTCAGCAGCCTGCTCAGTGCGTTACCGCTCGAAGGACGAGCTGGTGACCGATGCCGCTATGGGGACTGGTGACAGGTCGGGCACCGAACAGTCCGCGACGGCCCCGAGCAGCGGCGAAGGTCCGAACGCAACGTGGGAAGCCGCTCCTGGCAGGACATCGGCGTTGTGCTGCCGCTGCGCAGCGGCCTCTATCTGATCCGCAACACGCTCTACTTCGGCGGTCACGAGATCACGCTCCCGATAGTCGTCCTCGGCATCTACGTGCTGGTCGGAGCAGTCGTGGTGCGCATGCTCTGCTGGCGCGGCCATACGCGCTCAACCGGTGGAGGGCAAACAGAGGACGAGGAGCTTGCCAATCGCTGCCGTTCCCCCCGCCTGACGGTCCGCGCGGCGGCGGGGTCAGGTGCCGGTGGCCGGTGACGACCGCCTTGGTGGGCGAAGCGTCGTCCGAAACGAGACGCTCGGCACTGCCGCTCAGGACGATCTCCGCGCGCACCGACTGACAATCCGCCTACGCTCGCTCCCACCGGGCGTTGCTGAAGCGTTCATCGCGTAGCTCGCCGCGCGGTCCTCGTCCAGAGCGGCAGTGTCGAGCGGGTCGGCGTGGACCACCTCTGAGCCATGGAACCGCTCGTGCCCCACTCAACGCTCTCCGCCGATCCTGGCTGGGCTGACGGGGCGTACGCTCGACTCCTCTCGGGATCGATTGGCGGTGTTGGGAGCAAACTGGGACACTGCTCCGGTTGCCTCCATTAATTTGGACCTCGTACGCCCGATCTACGAGGACTGGGTATTGCCCGTCCGGCTGTCCCAGCGGTCGTTGTACGCGCTTACGCCGAACAGTCGCGCGAGTGCGGCAAGTGGCGGGAGCATCGCGTTCTGTATCCAGATGGGCGGGGCTGTCGCTCGGCTCTCGTGACGGAAATGCCAGATGGTCGCTCCGAGTTGGAGCGGGTTTTTCGGTGCGCCTCGTGAGGTGGTCTTGCCTTCGGCGGCGAGCCCTGCGAAGGCCTCGTGCATTTCCCTGGTTTTGAGCGCTGGGCGGAGTTCGACGGTGCCGCTTACCTCGGTTGATCCGCGGTTCTCCTCGGAGTGGCGGGTCCCGGCCGCCACCGTGATGGTCTCGCCTGGACCGAGCACGCGTGTCTCACCGTCGAGGACGAAGTGTGCTTGGCCCGCTGTGATGTTGAAGCGCTCCTCCTGGACCGGGTGGATGTGCTCGGTGATCTCACCGCCTGGCTTGCTCTGCCAGTTGAAGCGGACGACATCCTCACCCTCACCCGGGGGCTGAGCGATGAACTGGATCGTCTCGCCGGTGGCGGAGTTGACGAGGGATCGGTAGGCCTCGGTGGCGCTCATGCTCCTGCAGCCGCCGGGGTCGGGTCGGCCGGAGGCTCGGAGAGGGCCGTCTCGATGGAGTCCGCTGAAGGCGTGGGGGTGCCCTCGATATTGATATGGGGGAGCCGGGCCTCGAGCCAGCTCGGGAGTCGCCACGTGACGGGGCCGATCAGCTCCAGCGAGGCCGGGAGGAGCATGCACCTGACGACGAGGGCATCGAGAAATACCGCGACGGCGAGGGCGAAGCCGAACTCCTTCAGCGTCCGCTCATCGCCGAGCACGAACGAGAGGAAGACGCAGACCATGATGGCGGCAGCAGCGGTGATCACGCGGCCGGTCAGGCTGACCCCCTCGGCTACCGCCGAGGACGTGTCCCGTCGCAGCAGCCACTGCTCGCGAATGCGGGATACGAGGAAGACCTCGTAGTCCATCGAAAGGCCGAAGACGACAGCGAACATGATCACCGGCACCCACGCCTCGATTGGCCCCTTCTGCACTCCGAGCAGGCCCCCGAGCCATCCCCATTGGAAGACGGCGACGGTGACGCCCAGTGCGGCACCGACGGTGAGCAGGTTGAGAATCGCGGCCTGCACGGGGATCACGATCGACCGGAAGACGAGCAGCAGCAGGAATGCCGAGAGCAGGATCACGAGGCCGAAGAACAGCGGCAGTTTGTTGGCGAGGTAGTTGGAGAAGTCGATTGATCCTGCTGTGAACCCGCCGACGAGGACCGGTGTTCCGGTGCTGTGCTCGAACGGTGGGAGGACCGTGTGGCGCAGGTGGTTGACGAGTTCGGTCGTGGCGAGCGCCTCGGGTGCCGAGCTCGGGTAGGCCTGCAGGACGGCCACGCTGCCCGACGGTGAGATCCGCGGCTGGGTGACGGCAACGACACCCGGGGTTCCAGCAACATCACTCCTCAGCGTCGAGAGCGTTGTGGCCTGCTCGTGCCTTGATATCTCGGCCACGAGGAGGAGGGGGCCGTTGAATCCCTGTCCGAAGCCCTGGGCGAGGAGGTCGAATGCGTGCCGTGAGCTCAGGCGGCTCGGGTTGTTTCCGGCGTCGCTTTCGTCCAGTCTCAGCGCGAGCACCGGTGTCACGAGCGCGACCATGACCGCCAGGGAGATGATCGCGAGCGGCCAGGGGTGCCTCTGCACGGTTCCGCTCCACCGCCGCCATGCCGAGTGCTCGTTGGTGACGGCGCTGGGGGCTGCTGCTGCCGTGTCCCTCGCCGCGGGACGTGTGCGTTTGAGCCGTCCGCCGCGGGCGTCGCTGGGGCGCACGAGCCGCGGGCCAAAGCGAGCGAGCAGCGCGGGCAGCAGTGTCAGCGAGGCAAGGAGAGTGAGCAGCACGGCGATCACGGCGGCGATCGCGAGGCCGTACATGAACGCGACGCCGGTCGCGAACATGCCCAGCAGGGCGATCATCACGGTCGAGCCGGCCAGGATGATCGCGCGGCCGCAGGTGTCCATCGCCTCGAGGATCGAGCCCTCGACATCGCCGATGGCGAGATAGCTCTCACGGAAACGGGTGACAATGAAGAGCGCGTAGTCGATTCCCACGCCCAGCCCGATCATCAGAGCGAGGTCGGGTGAAATGTTCGACATGCTCGTGACGTGCGTGGCGATGCCGATCAGTGCGACGCCCGTAAGCAGTCCGAGCCCGGCCGTGATGAGAGGCAGCCCCGCGGCCGCAAGCGAACCGAACGTCAAAAATAGGATGAGCAGCGCCGCGATGACCCCGACCCCCGTAGCCGGTCCCACGCTGAACCCCTCTGCCTGCTGAACCACCTGGCCGCCGGCGGCAACCTGAAGGCCAATCACGTGGACGGCTTTCACGTCGGCCAACAGCGGCTTTCCAGTGTTGTTCGACAGCAGGTTGGCCTGCTTGTCGTAGTTGACCGTGGCGAACGCGGTCATCCGGTTGCCAGAGACCTGCAGGGCGCCCGCCGAGGCGTAGGGGCTGACGACGCCCGCGACGTGAGGGAGCGCCGCGACGCGCTGGAGCAGTGGTCCGATCGCCGCTCTGACCTCGGGCGAGTCGATGGTCCCCTGTGCCACATGCAAGACGATCGTGTCCACATCGCCGCTCTGGGCCGGGAACTCTCGTTTCAGCAGTTCCCTGGCTCGCTGGGACTCCGTACCCGGGATGCCGAACACGCTCGAGTAGCTCGGCCCGATGGCGTGGGAGAGCACGCTTGCCAGGACCGCGACCGCCAGCCATCCAACGACGACGCGGCGACGGTGAGCCATGCACCAGCGGGCAAGACCCCGCATCACGCCCTGCTTCCTCGGGTTCTATCTCTATCTACAGCGTGCATCTTGTCGCCCCCTCGGGTCGTGGTTGACGTGTGTCAAAGCTGAGGATTGCTCGATCGGGTTCGGGGATGTGGTCGGCCGCCTCCACGGCCTACTCCCCGACCCCGACTGCCTCGACCGGCCGCGAGCGCAGGGCCCGCCGCGTCGGTAGCGTGAGAGCCAGTACCGCCAGTAGCGCCGAGACGCCAAGGATCGCCGCGAGCTGGCCGGGCGGTACATACGGCTGGATGCTGCCCGTAAGCGCGCGGCTGAGCGGGAAAAGTGCCGCGGCAGCTATCGTCAACCCGACTCCCAGCCCGATGGTGACGATCAGCGCGGCCTCCCAGCGCGCCATCGAGCGGACCTGGCGCGGGGTGGCGCCGACGAGCCGCAAGAGCGCCAGCTCGCGGCCTCGCTGCATCGCGATCATCGTCAGCGTGTTCACCACAGCGATCGACGTGAAAGCGAAGATGAGGATGACGAAGAGCGGAGTGAGCCAGCGGTTGGCCTCGCGTTCAGCGTCGGCCGCGGTGGTCACAGAGGCGCGGTCGCTCACCCGCAGCCCGGGATACCGGGGAGCCAGGGCCCGCAGGCGTCTAGCGACGGCAGTCGGGGTGCCAGTTTGGACGAGGATCGTTCCCAGCAGCGGGCTTGTCTGATGTCCTGCTACGAGCTCGGGGGCGAGCAGCGCTTCGCCGAACGCCAGAGCCCGCGTGTAGATCGCCGCGACAACGGCATGGGTACGGGTCCCGTCGCCGAGCATGATCGCGACTCGGTCGCCAACTCGGGCATGCACGGCATCAGCACGGCGGCGCCCTAGCGCGATCGTGTCACCGTGCAGCGCTGTCAGCGATCCTTCGGTCACGCCGACGTTGAGACCCCCGCCCTGACCGCCGTCGAGGACCTCGGCGGGGATCGTTTCATCGTTGATCCCGAGGCTCGGGCCGAGCGTCGTTGGCGTCAAAGCGACCGCCGAGCGCACGCCCGCAGTGGCGCGGGTGTCCGCGAGAGTGGCGGCTGGCAAGCCGGGAGTGGAGCCGGTGACGGCTAGTTGTCCCCCGAGCCCCGCCTTTCTCTGTTCAGTGACGGCATGGTCGGTAGTCGTCGCGCTGAATAGAAGGGTGCAGCTCATGGCCACCGTGAGCACCAGGGGGGTGCTGGCCGAGGAGAAGCGCCGGGTGGCCGTGCGCAGGTTCGCAGACGCCAAGAACCCACCGACGGGTGATAGCCGGGCAAGCGGTGGCCCCAGTACCCCTGCGGCGGCGCGTGCCACGATCGGCCCGAGAAAGCCAACCGCCAGGACGAGGAACAGCGCGGTCATCTCCGAAGTCGCCGCTGCGGTGTCGGGCGCGTTCGTGGTGGCCGAGACAGCGAATAGGGGCACCGCGCCCGCCAGGGCGATTGCCCCCCCGATGACACGCCCTGGCCCCAACAGCCGTGGTTCCACCGCAGCCTCACCGAGCGCGCGTGTGGGCGGCACTGCCGCCGCGCGCCGTCCGGCCGCCAGCACGGCCAGGAGCGCGGTTATGACCCCGCCGCCCACAGCTGCGGCGATTGGCAGCCCGCCGGCCTTGACTGAGAAGTAGAAAGGGGCAATGCCATGCCTCACGAGCGCATGCGCGAGCTTCTCGCCGAGGATGGCGCCGAACCAGACCCCGGCTGCGGATGCCACGAATCCCACCATCGCCGCCTCCCAAGCGATCATGCGGCGGATCTGACCGGGAGTCGCGGCCACTGCCCGCAGCAGCGCGATCTCCCGCTCGCGCTGCTGAATCGACAACCCCATCGTGCTGGCCACGACGAATAGGGAGATGAACAGCGCCAGTCCGCCGAACGATGCCGCCACGGCGATCAGCTCCGTGCGTCCCTGCTGGAGTTCGGGGTATTCGCCGCGGCCGCGCGCGTTACCGGTGAGCACCGTCGCGCCGCCCGCGGCACGGTTCAGCCGCGAGGTGTCAAAGCCAGGGGCGGCGAGGACGCCTATCGCGTCTACCCATCCGGGATGACCGGCCAGCCGTTCTGCCTCGGCGTCGCTCAGGAAGATCGCGCTTTGCCCGACCGTGTGGCGTGGGCGAGCCACCCCCACGACGGTCACGATGCGATCGTCGGTGTTGGAAATGAGGCGCACCCTTTCCCCCAGCGGGGTGGGGTACCCGCTAACGACCTCGTTGGGGCCTGATGGGGCGCGGCCGGCGCTCAGAACGTAGGGCGTGAGCGCGGCGCTCGCCCACCCGTGGGCGACTGTGGCTCGGCCGCCGAGCCATACCGGGATGGAGTCGTCACCGATCGCCGCGCGGACGCCGGGCACAGAAGCCAGCCGGGCGGCGGTAGCAGCGTTCACGCGCGCGCGCTCACCCAGTGCCACGTGTTCTTCGTCGTCGACAACCTGCTGCCCGGTCACGACAGCAGCGGCTGCGGAGTAGCGCTCGACGGGCGGATGGCTCGTCAGTGCTGCCTCGAGCGTCATGCCGCCGGCCATCACCAGTACGGCGGATGTGAACAGCGCGACGAAGGCGCCAGTGAACGTGCCAAGCCGCCCACGAGTGCTCAGGAGTGCAAGACGTAGCACCGTTCAGCCCCCCAGTTGGGCGAGTTGCTCGGCCACCTCGTCGGCGGTTGGGGCATCCAGCTTTCCTACGAGCTGCCCATCGGCGAGCAATAGGACGCGGTCGGCGTGGGCGGCGGCCACGGGGTCATGTGTGACCATCACCACGGTGTGGCCGTCCGCGTCCACGACCTCGCGTAGAAGCGAGAGCACACCACGCCCTGTGCGCGTATCGAGCGCTCCAGTTGGCTCGTCGGCGAACACTACCTCGGGACGCGTCACCAGTGCCCGGGCAATCGCGACCCGCTGTTGCTGACCACCGGACAGCTGGGATGGACGGTGGCCCAGCCGTTTCTCGAGACCGACGCGTGCCGCAACTTCCCGCACGTCCGACCGCCGCGCACGCTTACGGTCCAGGCGCAGCGGCAGCGCGATGTTCTGAGTGACCGTAAGCGAGGGAAGAAGGTTGAAGGCCTGGAACACGAACCCGATCTGCTCGCGGCGCAGAATCGTGAGCCGCCGCTCGCTCAGCCGCGACAGGTCGGTGTTCCCGAACATGACCGTGCCGGACGTCGGGCGATCCAGACCCGCCGCCACGTGAAGCAAAGTGCTCTTGCCCGACCCCGACGGGCCCATGATGGCTGTGAACGACCCCTTGGCGAGTCCAACGCTCACGGCGTCGAGCGCGACGACCGCTCCCTCGCCGTCGCCATGGACCTTGCGGACCTCGCGAAGCGCAATGGCGAGAGCGGCGGCAGTCGGCGGCTCATCGCGGCGGGTCGATCTTGCTCCAGTGTAGGTAGCGGTCGTGGCGGTCATCCTCGATCCTCCTTTGGGCTTGACTTCGGGCATGACGACAAGCTCTCCGTTCAGCGAGGAAGAAACCAGGGGGCTGGCAGGCGTCTGTGACGTCGGGTAGCGGCCCGGGATACGTCGGTTTGCCGCCAACTCGGGGCGGCCAGCCGTATGGAAGCAAGCGCGGCGCTGCGCGAGAATCAGCTCTCATGAGAAAGACTGTCCTGATCGTCGATGATCACCCGAGCTTCCGCGCGAGCGCGAGGCGCATGCTCGAAGCCAACGGCTACGACGTCCTTGGGGAGCTCGACAACGGTGACGGCGTGGTGGCTGCCGTGAATAAGCTGAACCCAGAGGTTGTGCTACTCGACGTGCACCTACCCGACATCGACGGCTTCGAGGTTACGCGGCGTCTACTCGATGCGAACGGCGCTCCCCCGCAGATAGTGCTTATCTCGAGCCATGACTTCACCGACCTTGACGAGGCGGTAGGCGCCAGTGGCGCACGCGGGTTCGTCGCCAAGAGCGAGCTGAGCGCGGAGGCGATCTCTTTACTCATCCGCTGACCGCACCGCGACGCACCTTGATCGGTCTCGCCGGCTTGGCGTTGCTGATGGGCGTCGCCGCGTTCGTGGTCATGCTCAACGGCGAGCACAACAACCACCGGGGCGCGTATGCCGGCTTGGCCCTGGCCACCGGCTGGGGGTTCGTGGGAGTCGGGCTATGGGTTTGGAAGCAGCGGTCGGCCGGCAACATCGGTCCGCTCATGGTCGCGGTCGGCCTCAGCGGCTTGCTTAAGGGGTTGGCCTTTTCCAACGACAGCGTCGTGTTCGCGATCGCCTCGGTCTGGGAGGTGCTGATCTACGCGGTGCTCGTCCACCTGCTGCTTTCGTTTCCCTCGGGGAGGCTCGAAACCCGGCTGGATCGTCTCCTGGTCACCATCGCCTACCTCAACACGACGGTGGTGCAGCTTGGAGTGTTTCTGTTCACCGACCCCGCAAAGGCCGGCTGCACCCGCTGTCCCCGTAACCCGCTGCTGATCGAACACTCCGAGGCTGCCGGGGTGCTCAGCGCGGCGCAACTGGACATCTCAATTTTGCTGCTGGGTGCCGTGGTCGCGGTTCTCTATCGACGCTGGCGTAGCGGCACCCCAGGGCGAGCGAGGGTGTTCGCACCGATCGTCGCCGTCGGCGGGCTCACGTTTCTACTGCTGATGGCCAGTCTCATCGTCGAACAGTCCGGCTTGTCGAGCGAAATTGCTGACGCGCTGACGTTGGCTTTGTTCGCGTCCATCGCCTGTCTACCCTTTGCGTTCTTGGTGGGTCTCCTGCGGTCCCGGTTCAGCGAAGCCGACGCGATCAGCGCGCTCTTGGCCCAGCTCGGTGAGGGTGGTGGCCGTGGAGCGTTGCGCGATGCGCTCGCGGACGCGCTTGGAGACCCGACCTTGGAGCTCGCCTATTGGGTACCGGGCCAGGACGCCTACGTGGACGCCGACGGTCAGCCGGTTCGGGTTGATCCCGCGCCGGCGGGCAAGGTCTCCACCATCGTCGAGCACGAGGGCGAACGAATCGCCGCGATCGTGCACAGTTCGGGCCTCGCGGAGGATCGCGAACTGGTGCAGACAGCGGGCGCCGCCGCCGGGCTGACGCTCAGAAACGAACGGTTGGACGCCGAACTACGGGCGAAGGTTGCCGAGCTTCAGGCCTCGCGCTCGCGCATCGTGCAGGCCGGCTTTGAGCAAAGGCGCCGACTCGAGCGGGACCTCCACGATGGCGCCCAGCAGCGACTCATGGCCCTCGGCATCGACCTACGAATGGTAAGAGAACGCATCGAGCACGACCCACAAGGGGCGGCGGAGCTCCTCGACGAATCACTCCACGAGTTGAACGAGGCGACCGCCGAGCTGCGCGAGCTCGCACGAGGGATCCACCCGGCCGTGCTCACAAATCGCGGCCTGCACGCAGCACTCAAAGGCCTCGCGACCCGCTCCCCGGTTCCCGTGGAACTGCTCCAGACGCCGGCCGACAGGCTCCCGCAGTCGGTCGAGTCGGCGGTCTACTTCGTCGTCGCCGAGGCCCTTACGAACGCGGCCCGCTACTCGCGCGCGCAAACGGTAACCGTGGGGGTCGTCCGCGACAACTACCACGTCAACGTCGAGGTGAGGGACGACGGCGTCGGGGGCGCCAACGCCGATCAGGGCTCGGGGCTGCGAGGACTTCAAGATCGGGTCGCGGCGCTCGACGGCCGCCTCGAGCTGACGAGTCCGCAGGGGTTGGGCACCATCCTCAGGGCAACGATCCCATGCGCGTGATCGTCGCAGAGGATTCCTTGCTGCTGCGGGAAGGCATCGTGCGACTGCTCGAGGAGGCCAAGTTCGAGGTAGTCGGTCAGGCTGGGGATGCCGAGGAGCTGCTGCGAAAGGCCAGGGCGCACAAGCCCGACATCGCAATCATCGACATCCGCATGCCGCCCACCCACACAGACGAGGGGCTGCGTGCGGCGCGCGTGATCCGGGAAGAGATGCCGGACACTGGTGTGCTGGTGCTCTCGCAGTACGTCGAGGAGGCCTACGCGCTGGAGCTACTGGGAGACGACGCCGCTGGCGTCGGCTACTTGCTCAAGGACCGCGTCTCGGACCTAGAGCGCTTCGCCGATGCGATCAGAAGAGTCGCCGAGGGAGGCTCCGCGCTCGATCCCGAGGTCGTCTCAGAGATGCTGGGTCGCAAACGCACAGACGATCCACTGAACGTGCTGACCGCGCGGGAGCGCGAGGTGCTTGGCCTGATGGCTGAGGGTCGCAGCAATCAGGCAACCGCCGAGATACTCGTGATCACTGAGCGCGCCGTCGAGAGGCACGTCACGAGCATCTTCGCGAAGCTCAACCTTGCCCCCGCGGCCGAGGACCATCGCCGCGTACGGGCCGTCCTCGTGTTCCTCGGTACGTAACCCAGTTGCAGCGCGGCAATTCGTGACGCGTCGCATGACTGGTGTACATGGACCTTAGTGGTCACCACTCCAACCCTCTAAAACCCCTGGAGTCTTTGCTCGAGCCTGCACGCGCGGACGACAGCTCATGAGTTCTCGGGCGGGCCGGGGCACACGGGGAGATTTGAGCATGTCGGGCGACGCCGCCGTGGCTGCTGCTTTGCGAGCATCCAAACGTCTCCGCTGCGACCGAGCTCACGCTCGCTCGGGACGAGAAGCGATCGTCGCCATCAGTGCGCCTCACACGCTCGCTGCGAACCAGGAGCGGAACTACCGCGGTGCATCGTAGGAACGGCGAGCGCTGTGCCGCCGTCATGCGGCCGTAATAGTCCGTCGGGCCGTCAGGTCCCAGCGATCTTCGATCCGGTGCGCCACCGCCGATGATCTGCTTGGCTCAGTATCGGTGGGCTCTGCGGTCCCGGGTACTCGTTTCAATCCCGCCCGGCAGATGCACCTGCGACGGCCGGCAGTCGGTGGATTACTTCTGGATTGAGGATCGCCCGCCAGCAGCTGCTTACGACCAGGTCGTAGGGACTAGCGACGTAGCTCTGCTTGTAGCCGGGTGGCGAGGCGGACGGAGGCCTCGATCTCGACTTGGCGGATCGAGACGCTCTCGACGCTGAGCCCAAATGGAACTCCCACGCGCCGGCAGAATGCGATGAGCTCGACGGCCGTGGCGACGGCTTGATCGTAGGACGCGTCGAGGGTGTTATCCGCGTGGCGCAGCTCGTTCTCGATCCAATGCGGCACATCGACACCGAGCCACTGAACGAACTCCAGTGTCTTCAGCGAGCCGCAGACCGAGAACGTGAACACGATCGGTGCTGGCTTGACGTCACGAGCGGCACACTCGTAGTGATAATCGGAGACCAAGTTCTTCGCGGCATTGACGTCATAGATGATCTGGGTGACAAAGAACGAGCAACCTGCCGCCTGCTTCGCCAGCAGACGGACATGCTCCCCGCGCCCGCGCGTGTGCCGCTCTGGGATCGCGACACCTCCGAGAAGGAGATCCGGGCGCACCTCGGTCCTGAGTTCGTAGGCTCGCAACAGAGAGGTTGCTACCGCCTTCTCACGAGAGGACGCACCTACGAACACCGACAGCGCGTGGGTTGGGGCTTGTTCGCTGAGCCACGAGCGAAGACCTTGCTCTGGATACTTGCTGACAGCGCGGTACACGATGGCCGGCACTTCCAAGCCGACGAGATAGCGAGCGAGGTAGTCGGCTGGGTCCATCGTGGGTAGGAACGGAAAGGGGCGTTCCTCGGGATTGCGGTCGCTCTCGTCATCAATGTCGTAGAGCACGAGGCCGTCGAGGCCCACAGAGCGCAGGCGCTCGAGCGTTTTCGCGGCGATCTGACTGGCTTGCTCCGGTTCGGTCGTCAGGCGCGGTGGGGTCAGCGCGAACAGCAAGAACTCACCCGCCCCCTCCACAATGCGCCGCTGCAGTTCCACGCGCTGAAGCGTAACTAAACGCCTATGCACGACGGCTGGGCGCTGGCGGTTGTGAGCTTCCGGTAGCAGCCGCGCCACGCGGCGTCCTTGCGTCCACGAGAGCCGCGTCGAATGCTGCAGCGTCGAGGAGAGGAATCAGGACATCGGAGAGCATGTCGCCGGCGAGCAGGACGCCACGGTCCGCGAGGAGGACCGCGGCGTGGCCGACGGCGTGCGCCTGATGCTCGATGACCTCGCCCGGCACGGGTCCGCCGTACGCGGGCAGCGGGGTGACAAGCGCGATCAGCTCGAGAGGGATGCCCGACGCGCTCTCCGCCGCCATCGCCTGCGCCCGCTCTCGGGCTTCACCGGCAGCGTTGGCGGCGGCAGGGGTGGCGTAGCGCGGCACGTCACCGAACCGGGGATGCCAGAGCAGGTGGTCCCAGTGAGGATGGGTGGAGAACCCGGCGACCACCGGAATGCCGAGTCGGTCCACGTCATCCGCGAGTTGGTTCAGCTCGGAACCATCGATGCCGGGATCGACCACGATCAACCCATCCTCCCCGCGCACCACGATGGAATTGGTCCATACCCACTCGCTCTGTCGGACCCAGACGCCGTCGGCCACCTGATTCAGCATCGGCTCATTTTGTCAGGTGTCTCCGCGGCGCAATAGGAGAGCCCGCTCGCACTCGTTGGGACAGCGGCGCCGAAGAAGTGTCTTCGTCGCGCCGATTAACAAGATTCGTGGGCTGGCCGACGTGCCCGCCTTCTGGTTGACCCCGACCTACTGTTGCTCTCGAGGCCGTGCGGCAATTCCCCTGATCGTCATCTGTCAGTGTGCCGTGGCACGGCGGGTAGTTGCACCGTGACGCGAAGCCCGCCGGCGGGCCGGGGGGTGAGGCTGAGGGTTCCGTCGTGTGCCTCGGTGATGCTCTGGACGATCGCCAGGCCGAGGCCAACGCCTGCGTGGTCGGTGCGTACGCGTTCGGTGCCGCGGAGAAACGGCTCGACAAGCGTGGAAACCGACTGTGGGGTGACCTGCTCGCCGGTGTTCTCGACGGTGAGCACCGCACTCTCGGGGTGAGCGCCGGTCGTGACCCACACGGTGCCCTGGTCCGGCAGGTTGTGGACGATCGCGTTGTGCACGAGGTTGGTAACCAGCTGCAGCAGGAGCGCGCTCGAGCCGACGGCGGGCGTCAGATTGCCGGAGGTCTCGATGCTGACGCCGCGCTCGTCCGCGAGCGGGAGGAGCGTTTCGGTGGCTTCTTCCGCCATCAGGGACAGGTCGACGGGTTCTTGGATGAAGGAGCGCTGGTCGGCGCGGCTGAGCAGGAGCAATGCCTCCGTGAGGTCGATCGCCCGGGTGTTGACGGCCTGGAGGCGCTCGACAAGGTCGATGTCGTCGCGGTTCGGATCGCTGCGGGCCACGTCGAGAATCGTCTGCGTGATCGCCAGCGGGGTGCGCAACTGGTGGGAGGCGTTGGCTGCGAATCGCTGCTGCTCGGCGACGTGTGCCTCGAGCCGCGCGAGGAGGCGGTCGATGGTGTCGGCGAGATCCTTCAGCTCGTCGCGGGGCCCTGCGAGCGCGAGGCGCTCGTTCAAGTTGCGCTCGGAGATCTGCCGAGTGGTCGCCGTCATCGCGCGCAGCGGGCGCAGGACGCGACCCGCGATCAGCCAACCGAGGGCGATCGAGACCACGGTCATGATCGCCAGCACGATCACGGACCGGAGGAGCCCGTGGTGGAGTGCGTCGGTCGAATGGCGGACGAGTTCGGCGTATCTCAGTTCGGTGGCAGCGTCCCGGGCGGCCGCCCTATACGTAGGCCCGTTCGGGACGATCAAGTCGACCCGGGAGGCGCGGCGGAAGATCAGGTAGGTGATCGCGAGCAGCGCCACCCCGGAAATGGAAAAGAGGCCGCCGTAGAGCAGGGTCAGGCGCAGACGGACGGTCCGCGAGGGCAGGTGGAGCCACCGCTGAGGGGCGAGACCGGCGAGCGAGGGGCGGGGCATCCTCAGGGCGGGGGCTCTATCCACGATGCCCTCCTTCGGACCCGGTGTCTGGCTGAGTGTCAATGCGGTACCCGACGCCGGCCACGGTGGCGATGATCAACGGCTCGCCGAGCCGTTTGCGCAGTGCCGAGACGGTGATGCGCACGGCGTTTGTGAACGGGTCGGCATTCTCATCCCACGCCCGTTCCAGGAGCTCCTCGGCGCTGACGACACCACCTTCGGCAGCCACGAGAACCTCGAGCACTGCGAACTGCTTGCGGGTCAGCGCGATGTAGCGGCCGTCGCGGTAGACCTCGCGGCGGAACGGATCCAGACGCAGACCTGCGATCTCTCGCACGGGCGGCCTGCTGTGAGCGCGCCTGCGGTCGAGCGCTCTGAGACGCAGCACGAGCTCCTGGAGCTCGAACGGCTTCGTCAGGTAGTCATCGGCGCCGAGGCCGAACCCGGAGGCCTTGTCGTCGAGACGGTCCGCAGCGGTGAGCATCAGGATCGGCATGCCGCTGACGGAGGCGACGATGTGTTCGGCGATGTCGTCGCCAGACGGTCCGGGGAGGTCGCGGTCGAGGACCGCTATGTCGTAGGCGTTGACGCTCAGCAACTCCAGAGCGGCGTCGCCGTCACCGGCGATGTCTGCGGCAATCGCCTCCAGGCGCAGGCCATCGCGGATGGCTTCTGCCATATAGGGCTCGTCCTCGACGAGCAACACACGCATCCCCCCGATGCTAGAGCCGGCACATATCGTCGGCATATCGAAAACCACATACGTGCTGGCAACGCCACGCGGCCTTGACTTGAGGCATGAGCTACAGCGAACCAGCACGAACGGCATCTCGCCCTACCCGGGCGACCGTGTACCGCCGCCGCCGCGTGCTGCTCGGTGCCGTGTTCGCCGTACTCCTCGCTCTCGCGGTGTTCCCGGGAGCCCAGCACGAGCTCAACGGCACGCCACCTGCGAAGCCACAAAGTAGAGGTTCTGGAGGCACGTACGTGTCGGCCGTCCGGTGGCCGCAGCAGGGACAGGGGGCGTTGGTTCTAGGCAACGCCCGGCGAGCGGTCAGCCCGGACGAGCAACCGGTCCCGATCGCCAGTGTCGCGAAGGTGATGACGGCTTTGCTGGTCCTCAAGCACTACCCGCTGAGCGGGGTGCAGGAAGGGTTCACGACCACCGTCACCGCCGCGCAGGCGCAGGCCGAGGCCCAGGACGCCTCCGAAGGCGGGTCGGTCGTGGCGGTGCAGGCCGGCGAGCAGCTGAACGAGCGCCAGCTGCTGGACGCGCTACTGATCCCCTCGGGCAACAACATCGCCGAAATGCTCGCTGCGCTGGTGGCGGGCAGCGAGACCCGCTTCCTCGCCGAGATGAACGCCGAAGCCCGCGTGCTCGGGATGGACCACACGATCTATACCGACCCCAGCGGGTTCGATCCGAGCACGCTCTCCACCGCCGCCGACCAGCTACACGTCTTCCAGCAGGCGATGCGCTTCCCCGTCTTCCGCGAAATCATCGCCACGGCCAGCGTGACGCTGCCAGTCGCCGGCACGGTCACCAACTTCAACCCCCTGATCGATGAGGGCTACGCCGGCAAGACCGGGTCGGACGCCGAGGCAGGAGGATGCTTGGCCTTCTTCACGCACGTGACCGTCAGCGGGCGCCAGCTGACCGCGATCGGCGTAGTGATGGGACAGGGGCAGGGCAACGACACTTCCACGCTCCTCGCCGCAGCCGGGGAGGCCGCCCAGCAGCTCGTCCAATCTGTCGCCGCGACAACCAGCCTGCCCACCAGACCTGCGCTTGGGCCTGGGGCGCCTGGCACGCCTGGCGGCGGCGTCGCCCCACGGGCTCTCGGTCGCCCCTGGGAACTGAGCTGATGTCACGCAATCACTATCCGCAGGAGGAAGCATGAACACACGACTGCGGCCGCTTGCCGGCCTTGCCCTGATCGCCATCGTCGCCCTGATCAGCGGGTGCGGTTCAAGCGCGCCTGCCGGGAGCAGCACCGCCAGTACTGGTGGCGGCAGCAACATCACCGCCGCTGCTCAGAAGGGGGTGAAGTTCTCCGAGTGCATGCGCAGCAACGGTGTCCCTACGTTCCCGGATCCGAACGCGTCGGGGACGTTCACCATCGACGAAGTCGCGAACGGCACGTCGCTGGACACGAGCAGCCCGACGTTCACGCAGGCCCTCGGCGCGTGTAAGAGCCTGGAGCCGGCGGGGTTCGAGGGCGGCACGCGCAGCGCCCAACAGCAGTCGGCGGCGCTCCAGTTCGCACAGTGCATCCGCGCCAACGGCGTCAGCGATTTTCCGGACCCGGCCGTCGGCCAGCCCCTCGTCGACACGAATCGAATCCCGTCAGCCTCAACCAGCAGCGGTATGAGCCTCCTCAACGCCGCGATGCAGAAGTGCAGCGCCTTGGGCGCGGCGGCGGGAGCCCACAGGTGAGGCGGAAGACCTGGGCGCTTGCCGCAGCGACCGTCGCGGCTGGCGTGGTCGTCGGCGGCGCGGTCGTCACGTCCGGCGCGAAGCATCAGGCTCTCGCCGCGCAGCAGTCGCCGGTGAACACCGTGAAGGTGGAACGGAGGGAACTTTCGGCGACTGTGTCCGAGGCGGGGACCCTGACCTATCGGGCGCGATCTGACGGCTCGCCGTATTCGGTGATCAACCAGGCCCGCGGGATATACACCAGGCTGCCCACGGCCGGGCAGGTGATCTCGCAGGGTCACGTGCTCTACCGGGTCAACGATCGCCCGGTGGTGCTTCTGCGCGGCGCGACGCCCGCCTATCGGAGCCTCTCGGCCGGGGCGAGCGGCCCCGACGTGGCCGAGCTCAACGCGGATCTCGTCGCGCTCGGCTATACCACCGCGGCTCGGCTCAACCCAGCGTCGGCCTCCTTCGGGCCGGCCACCACGACGGCCGTGATGAAGCTGCAGGCCGCCCTCGGCGTGACCCAGAACGGCACGCTGACTCTTGGCCAAGTGGTGTTCGAGCCCTCCGCGGTGCGGGTGACGAACGTCTCCGCGCAGCTCGGGGGCAGCACCCAGCCCGGCGGGACGGTGATGCAGGGCACCTCGACCACTCGACAGGTGCAGGTGGCACTGAGCGCCTCGGAGCAGACCACGATGGCAGTCGGGGACAAGGTGAGCATCACCCTGCCCAACAACCGGACCACCCCAGGTGTCGTCTCCTCGGTCGGGGCGGTCGCCACCTGCCCGTCGAGCTCTGGGCCCGGGGGGCCGGGGGTGAGCTCCGCCGCGCCAGGTACGGACGCCTGCTCTTCGAGCAGCTCGGGGAGCAGCACGCCGACGATCACCGTGGGCGTCACCCCGTCTGACCTCGCCGCCACCGGCACATGGGATCAAGCCCCGGTGCAGGTCGGTATCACCACCGCCAGCGTGCCCAACGCGCTGGTGGTGCCGGTGAGCGCTCTGCTGGCCCAATCCGGGACCGGCTACGCCGTCGAGGTCGTAGGCGCAGGTACGCGCAACCACCTGGTGCCGGTCTCGCTCGGACTATTCGACGACGCCGCGGGACTGGTCCAGGTCACCGCCTCGGGGCTGGCCGCCGGCCAAGAGGTGGTGGTCCCCACGACATGACCCACACCCCGCCACCCACACCCCACAGCAACGCGGTCACGGCCGGCAACGGCCTAGCGATCGACGGCGCAGGGGTGCCGGTGCTCGCCGTGGACGACGTGACCAAGACCTATCCCGGCGAACCGCCCGTCGCAGGCCCTCCGGGAGGTGAACCTCACCATCGGCCCAGGGGAGCTGGTCGGGATCGTCGGCCCCTCGGGGTCGGGCAAGACCACCTTGCTGCAGTTGATGGGCACCCTCGACCGGCCCACCAGCGGCCGGGTGCGCATCACCGGGCTCGACGTCGCAATGATGCCCGACGAGGACGTGGCATACCTGCGTGCCACCCGGATCGGGTTCATCTTCCAGCAGTTCTTCCTGGCAGAGCACGCCACCGTGTTGGACAACGTCGCCGACGGATTGCTCTACGCTGGCATCCCCCTCAACCAGCGCCGCCAGCAGGCCCTCGACGCCCTTGAGCTGGTCGGCCTGGCCGATCGCCCTCATGCCCGCCCCACCCAGCTCTCGGGCGGCCAACGCCAACGCGTCGCGATCGCCCGAGCCCTGGTCGGTCAGCCCGCCATCGTGCTCGCCGACGAGCCGACCGGGAACCTCGACCAGGCGACCGGGCAGTCCATCCTGGCCCTGATCGACCAGCTCCACCAGGCCGGCTCGACGATCGTGCTCATCACCCACGACCACGCCATCGCCGAGCGGATGCGCCGCAAGGTCGAGATCCTCGACGGCCAGATCGTCGCCGACACCGGTCGCGAGGAGCCGTCGTGACCGCCACCGCCACCCTGACCCGGAGACGTCTATCGCTCGCCGACCTGACCCGGCTGTCCACCGTCGGGCTGCGCACCCGCAAGCTGCGGGCCGGGCTGTCCGCGCTCGGCATCGCAATCGGTGTGGCCGCCATCGTCGCCGTGCTCGGCCTGTCGGCCTCTTCCCAGGCCGGCCTGCTGGACGAGATCAACGAGCTCGGCACCAACCTGCTCACCGCCAGCAACGGCCAGAGCCTCACCGGCGCCACCGCCAAACTGCCCACCAGCGCGCCGCCAATGATCGGCCGCATCAGCGGTGTGGAGCACGTGCAGAGCACCGGGGCGGTCAGCGGCGCCAACGCCTTCCGCACCCCCTACATCCCCGCGGTCGAGACCAACGGCCTGACCGTCCAAGCCGCATCCCTCGACCTCCTCCCGGTCCTCGCCACCACCGTCGCCCAAGGCCACTACCTCAACGCGGCCACCGCCCAAGAGCCCGTCGCCGTCCTCGGAGCCGCCACCGCCCAGCTGCTCGGCATCGACCGCATCTACCCCGCCGAGCGCATCTGGGTCGGCGGCCAATGGTTCTACCTCGCCGGCATCCTCAAGCCCGCCGCGCTCGCCTCTGACATCGACACCTCCGTCCTCGTCGGCTACCCAGCAGCAGAGAAATACCTGGGCTTCGACGGGCACCCCTCCACCATCTACCTCCGCGCCGAAACCGACCGAGTCAACGCCGTCGATGAACTTCTCGGCCGCCACCGCCAACCCGGAGAGCCCCAGCGAAGTCAACGTCAGCCAGCCATCTGATGCCCTCGTTGCCCAAGCCGACGCCAAGAGCGCCCTCAACGGCCTGTTCCTCGGCCTCGGCGCCGTCGCCCTCCTGGTCGGCGCGGTGGGGGTCGCGAACATCATGATCATCAGCGTCTTGGAGCGCCGCTCCGAGATCGGCCTCAGACGGGCGCTCGGCGCGACCCGCGGTCAAATCCGCGGACAGTTCCTCTCAGAGGCGATCCTGCTCGGCCTGCTCGGCGGAGCCGTCGGGGTCGCCCTCGGCGCCGCATCGACCGCCGTCTACGCCCACACCAAACACTGGGCCACCGTCATCCCCACCGAGGCCTGGGTCGGCGGCATCGCCGCGTCCCTCATCATCGGCGCGGTCGCCGGACTCATCCCTGCACTACGCGCCGCACGCCTCTCACCCACCCAAGCCCTGTGGTCTGTCTAGTCCCACCGACCCGGATGCACACGATCTACGCTGTCGGAACATTTTCCCTGCGGCGCCGGGACGTGGCGCCCTTGACGCCTTGCGAGAAAGATCCCGGGCTATGGCACTCGCCCCAACGGCGTCACCGCAAACGTGTATCGCCCCGGCGCCGTGGACACCGCAATGCAGGAGTGGATCCGAAGCCAGCCGCCGGAGGAGATCGGCCAGGCGCTTCACGACCGCTTCAGCGCCATGTACGAGTCGGGCACGCTGCTCACCGCGCAGCAGGCGGCGAGCGGACTGCTCACGCGGCTGGGCACGAATGATTCAGGATCGATCTGGAATGTCGATGACTAGCTGCCTGTACGTCCCGCAGGCTCTTAGCCGAGTGCGTTCCGTCTCGTGATCGGCTCGACCCCCACAGACCGCCTGCGATGAACGCAACGGACTCGAAGAGAGCCGAGTCGCTGGGCCATCCTTGCGCTAGTAGGCGTAGCGCAGCTGATGGTCGTGCTCCCGCTGCTGCCGCTGCACATCGTCTGGGATCGCGCTCGTGTCGGGCCTACGCATCTACCGCGCTGTTTACCCGCCTGACCCCCGGTGGGACGTCGTCGGGCAGGTGCTCCCGGGGCTGGTGATCGTCGACCTAGCGATGGGAAGCATCTTTGCTCTCCACGCAGTGGCGGAGATCGCTACGGCGACGCGTAGTTCGCTGCTCGTGGGATGGTCGTCGCTCGTGGGATGGTCGGCCTACGGCTCAACCCAGCGAAGTCCGACGGGTACGTGCTCGGCTGGAAGGTGCTCGCCAGTCTGCCCGACTTCGTGCTTCTCGGCGCCGACTCCCCGCTGGGTCTTCGCGCGCAACTGCTCTGCAAGCGCGAACGGCAGGCAATTCTCTTCTGCACGTTCGTGGAAAAGCGGAACGCCATCGCGCGCACGATCTGGGCGCGAGTCGAACCCGTGCACCGCCGGGTCGTGCCGCGCGAGGCGACGTTTACGCGCTTGACCACCTCGCGCGGCATCCGATCTGCATGTGCTGGCTTGGTCAGCAGGTGTAGCGCCGAGATCACGAAGCGCTGCATGACGTGGCACGATCTCGCAGGTGACCAGCACACCCGTCGCGGCGCAGCACCTTCACAACCTCGCGCGGCTGCGCCGCGTGCGTGACCGGATTGACCGGGAGTACGCGCAGCCGCTGGACGTGGACGCGCTCGCCCGTGGTGCGCACATGTCGGCCGGGCACTTCAGCCGCCAGTTCCGGCTCGCCTACGGAGAGTCGCCGTACAGCTACCTGATGACGCGGCGCGTCGAGCGCGCGATGGCGCTGTTGCGTCGTGGCGACCTCAGCGTCACCGACGTCTGTTTCGCGGTCGGCTGCTCGTCGCTGGGCACCTTCAGCACCCGCTTCACCGAGCTGGTCGGTATGCCGCCCAGCACCTACCGCCGTCACGAGGCTGGCGCCACGGCGGGGATGCCATCGTGCGTGGCAAGACAGGTGACCAGACCGATCAGGAATCGAGAAGCGCCGCGCCCGCGCTGCGGCTAACGTGACCGCCATGGACATCACCATTCACGCCGCCTTCCTCCCGCATGACGACCCGGACGCCTCCCTGGCCTTCTATCGCGACACCCTTGGTTTCGAGGTCCGTAACGACGTGGGATACGAAGGGATGCGCTGGATCACCGTCGGCCCTGCCGATCAGCCCGGCACGTCCATCGTCCTGTATCCGCCGGCCGCCGAGCCCGGAATCACCGACGACGAGCGTCGTACCATCGCCGAGATGATCGCCAAGGGCAGCTACGGCCGCATCACCCTGGCCACCCCTGACCTCGACGACACCTTCGCGCGGCTGCATGCCGGCGGCGTCGAGGTCGTCGAACAGCCGACCGATCAGCCATACGGGGTTCGCGACTGCGCCATCCGTGATCCCGCAGGCAACCTGATTCGCATCAACGAGCTGCGCTGAGCCGTTTGGTCGCAGGACCGATGAGTGCCATGAAGAAAGCGACAACAAACATGAAGAGGACGAAGAGCGGCTTGAAGGAGGGAAAGGGAGGAGACTCTCCCTCTCAGCTGATAGATGCGAGAATTGCGGAGCTTGGTGATTGGCGAGGTGAGACGCTCGCTCGGGTCCGGACTCTCATCAAGCAGGCCGACCCCGAAGTGGTCGAGGAGTGGAAGTGGCGAGGGGTTCCAGTGTGGTACCACGGTGGAATGATCTGCACCGGTGAGACGTACAAGAATCACGTGAAGGTGACCTTCGCCAAGGGCGCCTCGCTGGAGGACCCTTCAGGTCTCTTCAACTCCAGCCTCGACGGCAACACCAGGCGTGCCATCGATTTCCATGAGGGCGAGAAGATTGATGAAAAGGCGTTCAAGGCGCTCATTCACGCCGCCGTGGCGCTGAACACGTCTGCAGTCGGCTAGTTGTAGTTCCTGAGGAGGTTGTTCAGCTCGTTGAGGTGAGCGAGGGGTGGCCTGTGGCTGAGGGCGCCGTGTGGTCTTCGGCGATTGTAGAAGTCGAGCCGCCCGGCGAGGGCTGCGTTGCGCTCTTGGCTGTTGCGGTAGATGGCGCCGTAGGCCCATCCGCCGGGGAGGGTGCGGATGAGCCGCTCCGTCTTGCCGTTTGTCTGCGGGCGGTAAGGGCGTGTGCGTAGATGGCGAATGTGCAACGCTCGGCACGCGATCGCGTGAACGGTTGAGCGGTAAGCCGAGCCGTTGTCCGTGAGCAGTGCCTGCGTGGTGATCCCATAGCTGGCGTAGTGCGCGACAGCTCGACGCAGGAAGCAGATCGCCGTGGATGCGGGAGTGTCCGATGAAGTGTGTGAGGTCTGGGTGAACTGATCGGCTTGTGTGCTGACTCCGGTTCGTCGCGAAGCCCGTAGGGCGAGCGGCGATCCGGGGTCGGGCGCGGCCGGAAAGGATCCCCATGACTACTACCACGAAGAACACGAGATCCGCCACTATCGAGGGAGTGCTTGATGCTCGGAGGGACCAGGAGGACGCGCTTGACCGGCTCGCCGGGCTATTGCCGCGGGAGGAGCTCGAGGACGCACTGAAGGGCCTCGACGCGAGCGAGATCACGGGTCCCGGGGGCCTGCTGAGCCAGCTCGCCGGGAGGGTGATCGAGACCGCACTCGGAGCAGAGCTGAGCGACCATCTCGGCTACCCGCCGGGGCAGGCGCCTGCGGGCGGCGCCGGGAACGTCCGGAACGGGTCGACGGGCAAGACGGTGCAGACCGAGCTCGGCCCGGTCAACGTCAAGACCCCACGGGACCGTCACGGGACGTTCGAGCCGCAGCTGGTCGCCAAGCGCCAGACCCGGCTGGCCGGGCTGGACGAGAAGATCCTCGACCTGTACGCCGGCGGCATGTCGGTCCGCGACATCGAGAGCCACCTGCAGCGCCTCTACGGCACTACCGCGCTCGGCCGGGACACGATCAGCCGGGTCACCGACGCCGTGCTCGCCGACGTGCAGGCTTGGCGCACCCGGCCGCTGGAGCGGGTCTACCCGATCGTCTACCTCGACGCGCTGATGGTCAAGGTCCGCGAGGACCGCTCGGTCAGAACCCGCGCCTGCTACCTCGCGATCGGCGTGAGCGTCGACGGCGAGCGGGAGGTGCTTGGGCTCTGGTGGCAGGAGACCGAGGGCGCGAAGTTCTGGCTGGCGGTGCTGAACGATTTGCACCACCGCGGAGTTGAGGACGTCCTGATCTGCTGCGTCGACGGGCTGAGCGGGTTCCCCGAGGCGATCGAGGCCGTCTTCCCGCAGGCATGGGTCCAGACATGCATCGTTCACCAGATCCGCTCGAGTATGCGCTACGTCGCCTACCAGGACCGCAAGAGGGTCGCGGCAGCGCTGAAGCCCGTCTACGGCGCCATCAGCGCCGAGGCCGCCGAGCACTCCTTGGAGGCGTTCGATGAGCTCTGGGGCGCCAAGTATCCGATGATCGCCGCCTCCTGGCGAGAGCGCTGGGCCTACATCACCCCGTTCCTCTCGCTGCCCGCCGATCTCCGCCGGGCGGTCTACACAACGAACAGCATCGAGAACCTCAACCGCCAGATCCGCAAGAGCATCAAGACCCGCGGACACTTCCCCGACGAGCAAGCTGCGACCAAGCTCATCTACCTCGCGATCCTCCGCGCCGAGGGAAAGTGGCGGCAAGCCTACAACTGGAAAGGAGCACTACGAGGCCTCAAGATCCACTTCGGAGACCGACTACCAGACTGACCCATCAACCCAACGGCCCCGGCCTCACACACAGAAAATCGGACACCCTCGTGGATGCCTGCTCGTTCTCGAGCACCTCGATGTAGGCAAGCCGGGTCGCGTCATCGATCGCGACGTGCACGTACTCCCAGCCGACCGTGCTGCGGCGCGTTCCCTCAGCGTCTGTTAGTCGCCTGGTGTAGCGACCACGTTTGCCGCTGGTGCGATGCCCAGCGCCACCGTGGATGCGCCCGAGCTTCTTGACATCGATGTGCAGCAGCTCGCCCGGCCTTGAGCGTTCATAGCGAACAGCAGGCTCCAGCCCAATCCGGCCGAGTTTGCCTATGCCGATCTTGGTCAAGATCCCCGACACGGTCGAGAGCGCCATATCCAGACACTCGGCGATCTCAGCGCCGGTTATACGCAGACGCCGTAATGCCGCGATCACCCGGACGCGCTCCTCGGGAGTGCGAGACGGAGAATCCTTGGGTGCTGAGGAGCGATCGAGCAGGCCCCCGTCGCCCTCACCTCGGAAGCGAGCGAGCCACTTACAAGCCGTGCGCTTGCTCACCCCAGCAGCCTCGGCGGCCTCTGCCACCAGCCAGCGATCGACCAGCACACGATCAACGAGCAAACGACGACCCCTTCAGACTGAGCCCAGCGTTAGCGTGCAGCTTCATCCGGTGTCCTCCTTGGGACTGGTGGCTTCGACACCAACCAGCCTCCAGGGAAGCCCGGATGAACAACCTACTCAGGAACTACAACTAGCTGTCCTGCCGACGCAACGACGGTCGCAGGATTGCGAAGAAGAAGCCATCCCTGTCTGACGGACCTTCTCAGCGGGTCAGACGCTCGCACACGCGCAGTACGGCCGCGAGGTCCTCGGCACGTACATTGCGCAGCGCGGCCGGCGGCTCATCCAGGATCGTTTCGGCGCGTGCGGAGGCGGCGCGGCCGGCCGCGGTCAGCTCTACTAGCTTCGCCCGCCGGTCTTCAGGATGAGGCATCCTCTGCACCAGCCCGCGGTTCTCCAGGTCGTCGACGATCAGCGTGACATAGGGCGGGTCGGCTGCCAGTTGCTCGGCGAGTGCGCGCAGCGTGTGTGGCTGAGTGGCCAGCCGTCGCAGCGCGAGCACGCGCGCCCAGCTCAGACCCAGCGCCTCCGACACTGCGACCTTGCGGTCGTGATCGAGCGCGATCTCCGACATCGCGCGCCAGGCACGACGTGCGAGATCGGTGTCCGCGCCGCCCGTCACGCGTCCAGCGGCGTCTCGTGCAGCCGCGCTTCCAGCCAGCCGTCGAAGTCGCGGGCGACGATCCGCTGGTCGTGGACTGCGGCGGCATCCGGAGAGGCCAGCCAGACGATCGGCGGTCCCATGATCGCCGGGTCGAGCAGGTTGGCGCGCAGCTGATCCCGCATCCAGTCGGGAATCATCCCGGTGGCGGTTGCCCCTCCAGGCAGCAGGATGTTGGCGGTGACCGGCGTGTCGGCCAGGTCGGCGGCCATTACCCGGGCCAGGGCCTCCACGGCGGCGCCGGAGGGTCCGTAGGGAGTGAAGCCGCGGCGGGTCATCGTCTGCTCGCTCATCGAGATCGTGACTATCCGGCCGCCGCCGGCGCTCAGCATTCGCGGCACCACCGCCCGGGCGATCAGGAACGTCCCGGTGGCCTTGGTCTCCAGCACGTCGCGAAAGCCGGCCGGCGACACCTCCCAAAATGGCTTCGGCTCGGTCATGAACCGTGGGTTGACGGTCCGCATTCCGATCCCGGCGTTGTTGACCAGCATGTCCAGGCCGCCGAGCATCTTGTATGCGCTGTTCACCGCCGCCGACACTGAGCCGGCGTCGCGGACGTCGAGCGCGACTCCCAGCGCTTCGGCGCCGAGCTCCGCGGCGGTGGCCTGCGCCCGCTCCCGGTGGCGGCTGGTCACCGCCACCCTGGCGCCCGCCTGCGCGAGCGCTTGCGCCATGGCCCGCCCCAGGCCGCCCGTGCCGCCGGTCACCAGGACGCGGGTGCCGCCCAGATCCGCCGTCAACGCCCAGTACCTACGATAGTGATATGCATAGAATAATTATAGTCGTATAACGAGCACGCCAAGGCGCTGCCACACGACGGCCACGCCGGGATCGATACCGGTATCCGACTGGCCACCGGGAATGTCGAGGTGAGGAGACCTGTCGTTGCTGCAATTTGATCGCAGGCTCGCTCACAGGCTCTGCTCGTACACGACCATGGACGTCAACTGGCCGACCGTGTCGTACAGCGAGCGGGCGGCGCCGTTGAACTGCTGCGTGTGCCAGTACAGACGCTCCATGCCACGTTCGCGTGCGGCATCTGCTGCTGCTCGGATCAGCTCCTTGCCCACGTCATCGCCGCGAGCTGGCTGCGCCACGAACAGGTCCTCCAGGTAGCAGTAGCCGACCAGCGCCCACGTCGATGGATGGAACACCAGGTTTGCCAACCCCACCAGCTGCCCGTCCGCGTCGACGGCCACCAGCCCCAGCATGCCGTCTGTCTTGTTGCAAAGGCGCTCGAACGTCGTCAGCGTCACCTGCTCGCTGATATCGGCACGGTAGAAGTGCAGATATCCCGACCACAGCTCGCTCCAACCGCCGTAGTCCTCGTGGCGCAGCTCGCGGATGGCCATTGCTCACACGCTGTCAGACGCGCCGGTCGTCGGCGGCTGCGCCCGTGCACCGGTTGCGCCGATCGCAGCGATCGCTCTCCTGATCGCCGGCTCGGGCGTGCTCGTCAGGCCCGGGCGCCAGCTCTACGTACAGATGCAGCCGGCGACAGCTGATCGGCGTCGTAGGGTGAAGCAATGGAGCTGCGCCAGCTTGAGTACTTCGTTGCCGTTGCCCACCACGGCCAGTTCACGCGCGCTGCTGAGGCCCTATGGGTTACGCAGTCGGCGCTGTCGCAGCAGATCGGTCGTCTGGAGGCGGAGCTTGGTGTGGCGCTGCTGCGACGCACGCCGCGCGGCGCTGAGCTGACTGCAGCCGGCGAGGACCTGCTGGCACGCGCTGAGCTGGTGCTGGCGCAGATCGCCCAGGCGCGCGAGGAGCTCGACCGCCATGCGGGTGTCATCCGCGGGCGCGTGCGCGTGGCGGCTACCACCATTGACACCCCGCGACTGCCCCGCGCGCTGGCTGTGTTTCATCGTCAGCACCCTGGTCTGCAGGTGGCCCTCCGCCACGGGTCCTCCGCGGAGATGCCGGCGCTGGTACACAGCGGAGCGGTGGATGTGGCTGTCACGGGCGAGCTGCGGGAGCCACCAAACGGCGTCAGCGTAGAGCGGCTTGCGCGGGAGCCGCTGCGCGCGATGTTGCCGGTCGGCGATCCGCTGGCGGGCGAGGCCCCGGTTGGGCTGGGCGATCTCCGCGAGCGCCCGTTCATCCTGGCTGAGCCGGGCAGCGGACTGCGCGAGACGGTCATGGGCGCCTGCCAGCAGGCGGGCTTCAGCCCGGTTTCCCTGTTCGAGGTTTCCGACCCGGGCACCGTGCGCCATCTGGTGCAGGCTGAGCTGGGAATCAGCGTGGTCCCGGCGTCCTGGTTCGAGTCGCCGGGGCCGGATGTCGCCGCTGCGACCCTGGCCGAGCCGGCCCCTCGTCACAGCGTCAGCGTGTTGACGGCAGCCGCCGGGCCGACGCCGGCGGCTGCACTGCTGCTGGCGGCGCTACACGCCGTGTTCAGCTAGCTCACGCGCCGGCTTTGCCTTGGGCCGGCGGCGCTACACGCCATGTTCAGCTAGCTCACGCGCGAGCTTTGCCTTGGGCCGCGCGCCGACCAGCCGCAGGACGGGCTGTCCGTGACGAAACAGGATGAAAGTGGGCATTGACAGCACGCCGTAGGCGGCTGCTGTCTGCTGGTGCTCGTCCACGTCAAGCTGTGCTATCCGCAGTCCTGGGCGCTCTTCGGCAATTGCTGTCAGCACCGGCTTCATCACCCTGCACGGCGGGCACCATGCTGCAGTGAAGTCCACCAGCACGGGTCCTTCTGCTTCCAGCACGTCCGCGTGGAAGTGATCATCGGTAACGGTGTCAAGAGTTGCTGTGGTCATGGGGCTCTCCTGCGGTTGCTGTTGTCGTCACCGTCAGCATCGCCGACCCCGCCGGCTTGTTCCAGTCGAATTGGTTATCGCTTCGATAAGCCCGCGTCTGGGCGTCAGTAGGCCGGCGTCAGCACGGGACGTTGCTGGGCGCCATTGGGCTGCAGTCGTTCACGTAAGCTGCGCTCGGCGTTCAGCGATGCTGGCTTGAGGCGCCGGGCAGCTTGACGAGGCCGATGAAGAAGTCGTCGATCTGGTGGACGATCCTGGTGAACTGCTCGAAGTCGACGGGCTTGGTGATGTAGGCGTTGGCGTGCAGCTTGTACGCGCGCACGATGTCCTCCTCGGCCTCTGATGTGGTGAGCACGACCACTGGGATGGTGGACAGCGCGGGGTCGCTCTTGATCTGTTCGAGCACTTCTATGCCGCTCTTGCGAGGCAGGTTCAGGTCCAGCAGGATCAGGTCCGGTCGCGTGGCGTCGGCGTAGCTGCCTTGTGCGCGCACGTATTCGAGCGCTTGCACGCCGTCGCTGACGACAGACAGCAGGTTGCCGACCTTGTGATCTTCGAAGGCCTCGCGTACGAGCAGCACGTCGCCGGGGTCGTCGTCGACGAGTAGTACTGAGATCAGGTTGGCGTTCATGGTGTCTCCTGGTCGACGATTGGCAGGGTGAACAGGAACTGCGCCCCGGGGTTGTGGTGTGGGTCGAGCCACATGCGCCCACCGTGATACTCGACGATCTTGCGGCACATTGACAGCCCGATGCCGGTTCCTGGATAGGCCTCCTTGGTGTGTAGGCGCTGGAAGATCACGAAGATGCGATCGGCATACTCGGGGTCGACGCCGATGCCGTTGTCGCTGAAGCTGAACTGCCACTGCTGCTGCTGGCGCTGCACGGCCAAGTGCATGACTGGTGCGTCGGCGCTGCGGAACTTGACGGCGTTGGTGATCAGGTTCTGGAACAGCGACACCAGCAGCGCGCGCTCGCCGCGGACGACGGGCAGTGGCTCGGTGTGCAGACTTGCGCCGCTGTCGTGGAGCACGCGCGACAGCGATGACTTGGCTTCGTCTAGCGCCTGTTGCAGGTCGACGGGCTCGTGCTGGTGGCCGCTGCGTCCGACGCGGGAGAACGCGAGCAGGTCGTTGATCAGGATCTGCATGCGCTTGGCGCCGTCGACTGCGAACTCGATGTACTGGTCGGCGCGCTCGTCCAGCTGGCCGTGGTAGCGGCGCTCCAGCGCCTGGCAGAAGCTGGCGATCTTGCGCAGCGGCTCCTGCAGGTCGTGTGAGGCGACGTAGGCGAACTGCTCGAGCTCGGCGTTGGAGCGGTTGAGCTCAAGCGCCTGTGCCTCCAGCGTGGCGCGTGCGGCTTCGACGGTTGTGAGCTCGTGCACGATGCGCTGGCGCATGGCGTCGATCTCGCCACCGAGCTCGACGATCTCGCGTGGCGCTCCGGTGATGGCGACGGGCTTGACGAAGTCCCCGGCGGCGACCTGCTGTGCGTCGCGGCCGAGCTCTGCAAGTGGCCTGGTGATGATGCGGCGCAGCAGGAAGCCGGCGCCGATGACGCTGCCGAGGATCAGCGCTGTGGCCACCAGCAGCATGATCTGCAGGAAGCGCGCGTCGCTGGTGAGTTGCCGGCGGGCGGTGCCCAGGCTGGCGCTGAGATCGCCTTGCAGCCGGCCCAGCGATACACGGATGGCGTCGAACAGTCCCTTGCCGGCGAGCGTGGGCGGGATCGAGCCGGTGTGACCTTCGCGTGTTCGTTGCAGGATTGGAGTGACGAACTGAAGCTGCCACGCGCGGGCGCGTTCCCGGACGTGGCGCACGTCTCCGGGCAGCGTGGCGCCACCGACGTTGTCGCGCTGTTCCAGCACACGGTAGGCATGGGCCTCGTTTGCGATGCCTTTTTCATAGGGTTCCAAGGACGCTGTTTTGCCGCTGAGGATGTACCCGCGCACGCCTGTCTCCTCGTTGATCAGCGCGTTTTCGAGGTCCAGCGCGGCCAGCAGCGCCGGCTCGACCTGGTCGAGTACGACGTGGCGCTGATCGCTGAGTTTGTGGTTTGCCAGCAGCGCCAAGCCGACGCCGATGACTGCAAATGCCAGCAGCACGCCGATTGTCAGCGCCAGCCATTGTCCTACCCGCAGGCGTGGCAGGGCGGACTTGGACTGTGACGGCACGGTGCTCAAGCGCCTGGCGCGTCCTGCGGGCGCGAGCCGATGAGCAGCATGGCGACGTCGTCTGTGAGCACGCCGCCGTTGAGCGCTTCAGCCTGCGCGATCAGCGCATCGAGCAGCTCGTCTGGTTGTTGGCGCCAGTGGGGATGAGCGGCGATGTGCTCGCTGATCAGCCGCTGCAGGCCGTCGGTGCCGAGGCGCTCGGGGCCGTCGTCGATTTTCCCCTCGCTGATGCCGTCGGTGTACAGCAGCATCGCCCATCCGTGTGGCAGCTGTAGCTGCGTTGGCGACCAGCTCCCGTTGAGCAGTCCCACGGGCGGGCCGTCGGGAGCTTGCGAGACGGCTGACACGGATGTGCCGTCGATCAGGATCGGCGGCGGATGGCCGGCGAGCACCATGCTTGCGGCGGCGTGCGAAGGCTCGATCTCGAGGGTGCACATGGTGGTGAACAGGAGCGGTATGTCGCGTTCGTGTTCGAGCACGCGCTCGAGCGTGCTCATCGCCAGCCGGCTGTCGACGCCGGCGACTGCAAGCGCCCTCCAGGCGGCGCGCAGGCAGACGCCGATGGCTGCCTCGTCGGGCCCGTGACCGCAGACGTCGCCGACGACGACCCGTAGCCGGCCGTCGGGGGTCTCGGCGACGTCGAAGAAGTCGCCGCCGAGCAGCGCCCGGTTGCGCCCGGAGCGGTATCGCGAGGAGATCCATACGGAGTCCTGGCGGATCAGCGGCCGCGGTGCCAGGCCGCGTTCCAGGCGCACGATCTCGCGTCCTTGGACGTCGGCCAGGTGCAGCTGCTGCTGGGCGTCGGCGGCCTGGCGGCGGACGATTGCGTAGCGGATCGCCCGGGCGAGCTGCGCGCCGTCGACGTCTCCCTTGACCAGGTAGTCCTGCGCGCCTGCGTCGACGGCGGCAATACCGGCGGCTGCATCGTTGAGCCCGGTGAGTACGATCAGCGGCGTGTCGGGGGCCTGCGCGCGCAGTCGCACGACCGTGTCCAGGCCTTCGGCGTCGGGCAGCTTCAGGTCCAGCAGCACGCAGTCGATGCGGGCGTCCAGCCCGTGCAGGGCATCGTGGAAGGTGCGGCTGCGGGCGATTTGAGCGTCGGGCAGGGCGTCGCTGAGCAGGTCGTCGACGATCAGCGCGTCGCCGTCGTCGTCCTCCACCAGCAGCACGGTGATCGCGTCGCTCGCTGCGAGCGATGCGCCGGCGTCTAACACCGGGCGCGCCGTTTCCTGTGGTGTCCGCTGGAGCGCGCTGGCATGGCCACGCACAGATCGTATCTGCCGGTCGACAGGGCGCCAAACGCTGCAACGCCGCTGGGCGACGGTTGCGCCGGGTGAGATGTGGGTAGGGATGGCTGCACGCGCTCCCCCGGCCGCCGGGCTGTGTTCCGGGTCCGGGAAGGAGTGCTTTGTACATTCGAAGAGGGTTAGGAGCCGGCTGTGTGCGCGATCGTTTACGTGAAGGTCATCCGCAAGCCGGCTGCCTGATGGCCTCCCGTCCGACGCCGCTGGGGGCGCTGGCACGCGGCCTGGTGGCGGGAGCGGTGGGCACGGCGGCGATGACTGCAGCGCAGACGGCGTACTACAAGGCGCAGGGCTCTGAGCCGAGCACGACGCCGGCGGAGGTGGCCAAGCGGATCATCGGCGGCGTGTTCCAGCGCCGGGTGCCGGAGGACAGGACTGAGCAGCTGAACAACGCCATGCACTGGACGTATGGGACGAGCTGGGGCGCGCTGTACGGCCTGACGCAGGGAACGGTCCATGCGCGTGCGGCCCGACACGGGCTGCTGTTCGGCGGCGCGGTGTGGGGCGCCAGCCTGGTGCATCTCCCGGCGATGAAGCTGGCCCCGCCGGTATGGGAGTATTCCCCCTCGCAGCTGGCCTCGGACGTCGGCTTCCACCTGCTTTACGGCCTGAGCGTGGGCATGGCGTATGCCGCGCTGGGGGGTTGAGCCAAGAAAGACGGAGTAGCGCATGACAGCAGACAGCAAGCGCCAGGACAACGAGGATTCGCTGGTGTGCGTGGTGGAGATCCCGAAGGGGACCCGCAACAAGTACGAGTACGACCCGGATCTGGGTGGCATCAAGTTCGATCGCCTGCTGATGAGCGCGGCGACGTATCCCACCGACTACGGCTACCTGCGTGGCACGCTGGGCGAGGACGGCGACCCGCTGGACGCGCTTGTATGCCTGTATGAGCCGACGTTCCCAGGCTGCCTGATCCCGGTGCGGGCGGTGGGGATGTTCATGATGCGCGACGAGAAGGGCGTGGATGACAAGGTCATCTGCGTGCCTGTGCACGACCCTTACTGGAACCACTATGAGGAGCTGGAGCAGCTGCCGTTGATGCTGCGTCAGGAGATTGAGCAGTTCTTCACGATCTACAAGGATCTGGAGGAGGGCAAGGAGGTGACGGTCGAGGGCTGGCGCTCACGTGAGGAGGCGATTGCCGAGATCGAGGCCTCCCGCGAGCGCTTGGCGCGCGCGTAGCTCGAGACGCAGCTGTGGCTGCGGGGCCGCCGGCTGCGGGCTGCCGCGGCTGCCGCGGGCTGCCGCCGGCTGCGGCCTGACGCCGGCCGCGGGGCTGCGCGCCTACGGGCGCAGGCCGTCGAGCACTGAGTCGACGGCCAGTGCCCAGCGGCGCTCGACCGATACGCGACTGCTCCCCAGGCGCTTGGTGCGCTCGGCGGCGCTGAGACCTTGGACGAGCGCAACGAGCACGTGGGCGATGTCGGTGTCGTTGCCTTGCAGGATGCGGGCGTCGATGCAGCGGCGCACGCGGGCAACGATGAGCGTCCTGACGGAGCTGCCTGCCTGCAGCTGGGAGGCGCTGGGCTGGAAGTGGCTGAAGGGGCGCGAGAACATGACTTCGGCGAGCACTGGGTTTTGGCGGATGAAGCTGCGGTAGGCGCCGACCAGCTGGACGAGATCGGCGCGCGGGTCGTCGGTTTGGGCGACTGCGTTGAGCTGGCGGTGCAGCATGCGGAACCCCTCGAAGAACATCTCGCGCACGAGCCCGCTCTTGTCGCCGAACAGCTCGTAGATGGCAGGTGTGGAGGTGTGCGACTGCTGGGCGACGCTGCGCGTGGTGAAGCGGGCGACGCCGTCTGTGGCGAGCAGCTGGAGCGCTACAGCCAGGACGTGGTCGCGCAGCTGCGGCGTTCTCTGCTTGGGCCTGGGCATGACGAGAACCCTATTGCGGCGCTGCCGGCTGTTTCATGACGTCGTTCCGTAACATAGATACAATATGGAGATACGTTAGCGCACAATGGACGGGAGATGACAGACGATGACGGCGCTGGTGAGCTATGAGTTGGACGGTGGGATTGCAACGGTGACGATGGACGACGGCAAGCTGAACGTGTTCTCGCCGGCGATGCTGCGGGAGCTGCATGCTGCGTTTGATCAGGCGGAGCGCGATCAGGCGCTGGTGCTGCTTACAGGCCGCGAGGGTTGCCTGTCGGCGGGCTTTGACTTGAGCGTGTTTGCAGCGGGCGAGCAGGAGCCGGCGCTTGAGATGCTGAGGCTGGGGGCGAGCCTGGTGGAGCGGGTGCTTGGCTTTGTGCGGCCTGTGGTGGTGGCGTGCCCGGGGCATGGGATTGCAGCGGGATCGTTTGTGCTGCTGGCGGCGGACGTGCGCATTGGCGTGGATGGCCCGTTCAAGCTGGGCTTGAACGAGGTGAAGATCGGCCTGACGATGCCGTGGTTTGTGATTGAGTTGGCGCGCAGGCGCCTGCAGCCGGCGCAGTTCGACAGGGCGGTGCTGCATGCGACGATGTTCAGCCCGCTGCAGGCGGCAACGGCGGGCTTTCTGGACAGTGTGGTGGCGGCAGGGCAGCTGCGGGAGGCGAGCGTGGAGGCTGCGGAGCTGCTGTTGGGCCTGGACAGGGCGGCGTATGCGGCGACGAAGCTTCGCGCCCGCAAGGGTGCGCTTGAGGCTGTGCGCACGGCGATCGAGACGGAGCTGACGCCGGAGGGTCTGGCGCGCGGCTAAGCGGGCAGGGCGCGGCAGCTAAGCAAGGCAGGGCGCGGCAGCTAAGCAAGGCAGGGCGCGGCAGCTAAGCAAGGCAGGGCGCGGCAGCTAAGCGGGGCAGGCAGGGCGCGCAGCTAGTGTCCTGAGTCGTTAGTTCGTCTGCTGTTGTTGGTATTCTTTGTGGATGAATTCTTCTCGTGTTGGGCGGCGTGGGCCGCGGCCGGTTGAGGTAGTTCTTTCTGATGGTGAGCGCCGGATGTTGGAGGGGTGGGCGCGCAGGCGTTCTTCAGCGCAGGGCTTGGCCATTCGTGCGCGGATAGTGCTTGGCGCGGCTGAGGGTGAAAACAACACCGAGCTTGCGGAGCGGCTCGGGCTGACGCGGATGACGGTCGCGAAGTGGCGTGGGCGTTTCGTTAGTGATCGTGCGGATGGTTTGCTTGACGAGCCCCGGCCGGGCAAACCTCGCACGATTTCTGACGAGAAGGTTCAGGAGGTGATCGTGCAGACGTTGGAGAGTACGCCCAGGGACGCGACGCACTGGTCGACACGCTCGATGGCGGCACAGGTAGGGCTCTCCCAGAGCGCGGTGTCACGAATCTGGCGGGCGTTTGGCTTGCAGCCTCACCGGGTGGAGTCCTTCAAGCTCTCAGCGGATCCGCTGTTCGTGGAGAAGGTCCGTGACGTCGTCGGTCTCTACTTGGATCCGCCGGAGCGAGCGCTGGTGCTGTGTGTCGATGAGAAGTCCCAGATCCAAGCACTCGATCGCTCCCAGCCGATCCTGCCGATGCTCCCCGGGGTCCCAGAGCGCGCGACCCACGACTACAAGCGCTCCGGCACGAGCAGTCTCTTCGCAGCGCTGGACATCGCCTCCGGGAAAGTTATCGGCTCGCTGCATGCCCGCCACCGTACCGTCGAGTTCAAGAAATTCCTGGTGCAGATCGACGCTGCCGTTCCGCCAGAGCTGGAGGTCCATCTTATTCTCGATAACTACACCACGCACAAGACCAAGGCAGTGCAGCGCTGGCTACTGGCACACCCCCGGTTCCATCTTCATTTCACGCCGACCGGCTCTTCCTGGCTGAACCTCATCGAGCGCTGGTTCGCCGAGCTCACCAACAAGAAGCTCAAGCGCTCAGCCCACAAGTCAGTCCGCGAACTCAACGCGGACATCCGCAGTTGGATTGAGCACTGGAACGAGAACCCCCGCCCCTACGTCTGGACCAAGACCGCCGACGAAATCCTCGACAGCCTCACACGCTACTGCCAACGAATCACCGACTCAGGACACTAGATGGAACTGGGCACGTTGGTAGAGCGGGTGATGGGCCTGGGAAAAACAAAGCGTGGGGAGCGAGGCCGGTGGCTCCGCTCCCCACGCTGGGGTGCTGGTACTAGCTGCTGTGGGGGCTACCCGACAGGCTCAGGCGGGCGGTTCGAACTTGAGCTCGCCTTCCTTTACTTCCAGTTCGTCCAGTTCTGCTGTTAGCAGGCCGTTGCTGTATTCAACGTAGCCGGCGTGCGGGCCTTCGGTGATGTATTTACCTTCGGTGCCCTTTTCGTATTCACAGGACTTTTCTGGTTTGACGTAGGTGACGATTTTTTTGAATTCCAGTTCGATTTCCATCCGTTCCTTGACGCCGGACGGGTACTCTTCTTTGAGTTTCTTCGATTTTTCGAAGTTTTCGACTGGTTCTGATTCGTTGGAGTAGTCGGCGGATTCGTATTCGACTTCTGGTTTTTCGCCGGCGTGCCCGGGAACGAACTGGGCGGGGATTTCAACGATGCACTTCCGCAGTGCGCCCTTGAAGTGCACGACGCTCGGCTGCACGATTTCGATGCCAGTCCCGCCTGCGCCGATTTCGGCGGAGTTGTTGGCGTGGAACTTGACGGCGAGCGTGAAGTTGACGGCCTTGGTTTCCCTGAAGCCACCTTCGTGCACGGCGGTGTTGCACTTCTTGAACTTGAGTTCGGTGAACAGCGTGGGTGACCGTTCGGCGGTGACCTCACCGGTGACGCCGAGGTCCTTGCTGCAGACTTCTTCGTTGGCGTTCTTGCCGAACGTGTACGGCCCGAGCTTGAGTTCCTCGACTTCTGCTTCGTTTTCGTGCAGCTTCAGAATGCCGGGTTCGGTGGCAAGGTTCTGGCCGGCGACGCTTGCCACGAATTCACCGAACTGCGCTTTCGGTTTTTCGACGTGCGCAAAGGCTGGTGCTGTGAGGGCGCTGAATGCGCACGCAACAGCGGCAGCCCCCAGTACAACTCTGACGCGTCTCATTCTCCTAGGTCCTCGCTTTCGCCCTTGACGGGCAGATCGAGCTAGATCTGGTTACTTGTTATCGAGCTGTGAACGACCGGTAAGGTCGCTCCGCGGCCCCTCCTCCGCCTCCTCTGTGATAGAGGCGCGCCAGTGTATCACGAGGTTGGACGGCTTGACATCAGTCCAGCCGACGGCGGTGCGGCGAGGCGAGCGGCACGTGTGGACGTCAGTTTTGAGGCGTGGTGCTAATTGGCGCTGTGGCCAGTAGGCACGGGCCGTTACCGGCCCTGGCCGGCGAGCCAGTTTAGCACTGACGGTATGTGAACGGCCAGCTGCTTGATGTCTAGCGTATACGTCTACGGGTTCACCATCTATTTACGCGTTTGCCGCTGAGGAGTGGTCGTGGGCTACTGCGACGAGGCCTTGAGCTGGCGCAGCTCGTCTTTGGTGGGCACGCTGACGGTGAGTGTGCCGGGGGCGTTGGCGCACAGCCCGGAGAAGACGATCTCGAAGTAGCGCTCCCATAGTGCGGGCTGCTCGTGCAGGCGGGGGATGTCGGTAGCGCTGATGGCGCACAGCAGTAGCGAGATGTCCTCGGAGGGTCAAGATGAATCGCTTGAGCACGTCGAGGCGCGCCCAGGTCATTGGATGCTTGGTTGAGGGCATGAGCATCCGTGCAACCGTCAGGATCACCGGGGCAGCGAAGAACACGATCACGAAACTGGTCGTAGACCTCGGTGAGGCTTGCGCGGACTATCAGGACCGCACCCTGGTCGATCTGCCCTGTCGCACGATCCAGTGCGATGAGATATGGAACTTCGTCTACGCCAAGGCCAAGAACGTGCCTGCTGAGCGCCGGAGAGAGCCGGGCGTCGGCGACGTGTGGACGTGGATCGCGATCGACGCGGACTCCAAGCTCGTGCCCTCATGGTTCGTCGCCAACCGCACCGCAGAAGATGGCTTCCTGTTCATGATGGACCTCAAGCACCGCTCCGCGACAGCCACGTGCAGCTGACCACGGATGGCCTACGCGCGTACTCAGCTGCTATCGGCTTCTCGTTCGGAACGGCGGTCGATAGGGCGCTCTTACAGAAGCTCTACGGTAAGGACCCCAGCGGGGAACGTCGCTACAGCCCCGCCGTCTGCACTGGCATTGACATCGACGTGTAGCGCGGCAACCCCGATCCGGGAAAGATCAGCACGAGCTACGTCGAGCGCCAGAACCTCACGATGCGGATGGGCATGCGACGCTGCACACGCCTCACGAACGCGTTCAGCAAGAAGGTCGAGAACTTCTCGCACGCCGTCGCACTCCACTACATGCACTACAACTTCGCGCGGCCGCACTCCACGCTCGCCAATCCGTACCCGCGCACGCCAGCGATGGCCGCCGGGGTCGCAGATCACATCTGGACGCTCAAGGAGATCGCCGCGCTGCTCGATTAGAGCGATGGGATGTCGCGGAACCGACGAATTCTTATCTTGGCTTTCGCGGTGCTCGTGCTGCTCGCCAACGTCGCCAACGGGCTGAGCACGGGCAGCGCCGGGACCGTCCTTGCTGCGGTTGCCGGGGGCTTGATTCTCGGCGCGATCATCGTTGTAGCTGTAGTGCTCTGGGCTCGCAAACGAGAAGAACGACAGTCCGAATCAAACTGACCCACTACCCGCGGCAAGGTGTGTATCGCAGCGGCGATACACCTTCTCCGTGGGCATAACAACTGCGGCACGGTGTGTATCGCAGCGGCGATACACCTTCTCCGTGGGCATAACAACCGCGGCAAGGTGTGTATCGCAGCGGCGATACACCTTCTCCGTGGGGAATGACAACAACGACGTGTGTGTATCGCACCTGCGATACGGCACCCCCGCGGGAAGTCTTACGCTGCGGACGACCTGCCCGGCGGCGAAGGCGAAGGCGAAGGCGGCGACGGCGGCGGCGCCGACGACAACGGTGACGACGGCGCTACGGCAGCTCGATTGCGCGCATGGTGTGCTCGTCGGGCAGCTTGTCGAGGATGCTGCGCAGGAGCTCGCGCTCGTCGGCTTGCTCGCGCTGCAGGTCGTTGAGCAACAGTCGCACGGCGCTGTGCGTGATCTTCATCTGCTGGGGCGTCAACGTGACGGTGAGCGTGCCGTGCTCGTCGGGAGCTTGCTCGAGGCCGGCGATGACCTGGCGGGCGAGGCTGCGAATGTCGGGCTCGTGGGCCTCGTCGGAGATCAGCAGCCGCAGCGCGCTGGCTGCGACGGGTACCTCGGCTACGTCGAGGAACAGGTGGTAGGGAGGCTGTGGCTCCTGCGGGGGCTCGCTCATAGGCCGTCACACTACCCGCGCGCGAGCCGTTTCCGCCTGCTGGTGACGCGGAGGCTTGCGCGCAGACTGACGCAGGCGGTGGCTGCGCCGCAGCAGCTACTCGGCAGGAACAGTGGTGCGCGCTTGGGCGCGCTCACGCTGCAGACGGGCGATCTTGCCGCCGGCGGCGCTGAGCGAGCATGCCGGCGATGGCGGTGATGACGACGAGGAACGGCGGGAAGCTGCCGAGCGAGACCTTGGCGTGGGTGCCGACGATCGCGTGCGCGACGAGCAGGGCGATCGCCGTAGATGACGCCGGCGACGAGCCCGCGGTCGGCGCCGCCCCAGCCGTCCTGGTGCTCGAAGCCGGCGATGAAGCCACCGATGGCGACGAACGCGGCGAACCCCCAGTAGGCGCCGCTGGAGACCCCGACGAGCACGCCGGCGATGGCGCCGAAGACCGCCGGGAATCGACCCCACCGCTGACGATCTGCGCAGGCCGCGGCTGGTCTCGAAACAGCTTCGGGTCGTACATCTTTCCCCTCTCCAGAACTGGCAGTCGAACCCTAGCGCTAGCCGCTGGCGCCTAGCATGGGGGGTCATGCCTGACTCCAGCCCACAGCGCCCTTGCGCCTGTCGGTGCTCGACCAGTCGCCGATCTCGCAGGGCTCGACTGGCGCGCAGGCGCTGGCGAACACGCTGGATCTGGCGCGCCTGGCCGATCGGCTCGGCTATCACCGCTACTGGGTGGCCGAGCACCACGGCGGCCCGATGCTCGCAGGCCCGAGCCCGGAGGCGCTGATCGGGCCGATCGCAGCTGCGACGACGCGCATCCGCGTGGGCAGCGGCGGCGTGATGCTGCCGCACTACAGCCCGCTGAAGGTGGCGGAGACGTTCAGCGTGCTGGCTGGGCTGTTCCCCGACCGCATCGACCTCGGCCTGGGGCGTGCCGCGGGCACCGACCCGATGACGACGTTCGCGCTGCAGCGCGACCGCCGCCAGGCGGCGCCGGACGACTTCCCCCAGCAGCTGGCTCGAGCTGCTCGGGCTATCTCGATGACCGGCTGCCGCCGGACCACCCGTTTGCGCGCCTGGCCAAGACGCTGCCCGGGCGCCCGGAGCGCCCGCAGCCGTGGCTGCTGGGCTCCTCGCCAGCAGAGCGCGCTGTGGGCGGCGGAGCTGGGTCTGCCGTATGCGTTCGCCGACTTCATCAACCCGCGTGGGGCGGAGATCGCGGCGCTCTACCGCGAACGCTTCGCCGAACACGAACACGCGGATGCGCATCCGCGCACGGCGGTGGCCGTGTGGGTGATCTGCGCGGAGAACGACGAGCAGGCGCGGCGGCTGGCGGCGAGCGGGCGGATGACGTTCACGCTGCTGCGCCGCGGCCAGCTGATCGCCGTGCCGCCGCCGGAGAAGGCGCTGCGGTTCCTGGCGGATGACGATCGCAGCGGCGGGCAGCCACGCTCGGAGCGGCGTGCGGTGCTGGGCTCGCCGGAGACCGTGCGCGAGCAGCTGCAGGAGGTGGTCAAAAGCTACGGCGCGGAGGAGGCGATCGTGGTGAGCATCACCTACGAGCATCAGGCGCGCCGTCGCTCGTATGAGCTGCTGGCGGAGGCGTTCGGGCTTTGAGCGCAAGTGCCGGCGCAAGCGCGGGTTGCTGGTGCAGGCGCGGGTGCAGGCGCGGGCGCGGGTGCAGGCGTGGGTGCTGATGCGGGCGCGGGTGCAGGCGCAGGCGTGGGTGCTGATGCGGGCGCGGGTGCAGGCGCAAGCGTGGGTGCGGGCCCAGGCGTGGGTGCGGGCGCAAGCACAAGCGCGGGCCCAGGCGTGGGTGCAGGCGCGGCGGCTGTGGCGTCGCCGCGGGTGGTTGCACAGCGCCTGACGTCGCAGCTGCTCGCCGGCCCGCCGGCGGGCGATCCGCTGTCGGTCACGCGACGGCTGCTCGCCGTCCAGGGACAGGACCCGCGCGGCGCGCGCCTGGCGATCCGCGTCGCGCAGCGCTGGCCTCAGCGCCGCGGACGTCGACCGCGCGCTCACCGACGAGCGCTCGCTGCTGATCACCTGGCTGAACCGCGGCACGCTGCATCTGGTCGCCAGCGAGGACTATCCGTGGCTGCACGCGCTGACGACGCCGCCGCTGTTCACCGCGCAACGCCCGTCGCCTGGCGCAGGAGGGGGTCACATCCGGCGGCCGCCGAGCGCGGCGTGGCCACGATCGAGCAGGCGCTCGTCGGGAGGGACCGCTGAGATCGCGTACAGCTACGCGAGCGGCTTGACAGCGCGGGCGTGCGCGACGGCCGGGCAGGCGCTGGTGCACCTGCTGATGCTGGCGACGCTACGCGGCGCTGATCGTGCGCGGGCCGATGGTCGGCGCCCAGCACGCGTACGTGCTCGTCCGCGACTGGCTGGGCGAGCAGTCGCCGGTGGACCGCGACCGCGCGCTGGCGGAGCTCGCGCGCAGGTATCTCGTCGGTCACGGCCGGCCGAGGACCGTGACCTCGCCAGTGGGCGGGCCTGCCGCTGCGCGACGCCCGCGCTGGTCTGGCCGCGATCGCCTCGCAGCTGCAACGAGCGCGAGCGACGGCCTGCTGGAGCTCGCCGGCAGCGCAGCCACCGCCGGCGCCACTGCCACCGCCGCGGCTGCTCGGCGCGTTTGACCCGCTGCTGCTCGGCTGGTGCTCGCGTGAGGCGCTGCTCGATCCTGGGGCAACGAGCCGATCGTCACCGTCAACGGCGTGTTCCGACCGTTCGCGCTGGTGCGTGGCCGGGCGGTGGCGACCTGGAGCGATCTGCCGGCGGGAGGTCGAGCTGAAGCCGTTCGCGCGCGCTCGGCCCGCGAGCGACGAGCGTGCGCTGCGCGCGGACGCCGACGACGTCGTGCGCTATCTGGGCCCGGTCACTCCTCCTAGCGATCGCCTGCGACCCGCGTAGACGCAGTACCGCGGCGCTCGTGGGGCGCGGAGCTGCCGCCCAGCGGCTCGCTCGTGACCATCACTTCCCGCACTCCGCGCAGGCTGCCCGGAACCTCCACCGAGCCAGCTCCGGCGCGCGTGACCGTGAACAGCGCGTCCGTCGGCTGCGGCGGAGTCTGCCGGCGCGGTTCAGCCACACCTCATAGACCTCGCCGATGGGCGGCTCGGGCATGTTCGACACGACCAGTTCGGCGTGTGCGCCCATCATCCGCAGTGACGCGTGGAGACGTAGCGCCGGGCGCGCGGCGATCGGCGCGGAGCCGCTGCGCCTGTGGGTCGAGGAGCCGTGATCGATTGCCACGTGTGCTGCTGCAGCTATCGTCGCCGACGCGACAGCGATAGCAATAGCGCCGCCACTGCGGCGACGTTTGCTGCGCCCCGATCGGCGTAGGCCGACGCTTCGCCGCGGTCCGGCGCGCTGCGGCCGTCTGCGCCTGCAGCCTTCGTCTTCGTCCGGCGTACCGGCGCCCAGCACGCGTCGGCGCAGCCCTCAGGTAGCGGCTTCCGGAGCGGCGGCTGAAACGTCGTCGTCGCCGGATCGGCGCAGGCGACGCGCGCGGGGCGAGAGCATGCGGGACATCAAGTGACTTAACGCACAGGCACCGCCGCGGATCACACCTGGCGCGATATCCGCAGGGACAGGGACAGGGACAGGGGCAGGGGCAGGCGCTGGCGCTGGTTTGTATCGAGATTGATCCGGATGCGCCCAAGTCGCGTATTCACACAAAACGACGGTCGCGACAGCGGATGCAGCACCCGCGGCCCACCTTGAAACACCCGACGATGGGAGAAACCAATGAGTCATGAGATCAACCTCGCCGAGGTCGACGTCGACGGCGCCGTCCGCGAAGCCGCCGATGCCGTCTCCGGCGACACACGCCTCAGCTTCCTCAAGAAGGCCGGCGTTGCCGGTGGCGCGCATGGTGAGCGGTGGCGCGGTGCTTTCGGCGCTTGCCCCGGATGCGCTTGCAGCGACGTCGGTCGGGCGTCCGCCGGCGAAGTTCGGCAAGGGCGACATCGGCATCCTCAACTACGCCCTCACGCTGGAGTACCTGGAGGCTGCGTTCTACAACGGAGCGACCGCGGCGAACCTGTCGCTCACCCCTCAGGCCGCCGCGTTCCTGAAGGTCGTCACCAGGGACGAGAACGCGCACGTGGCGTTCCTGAAGAAGGCTCTCGGCGAGCAAGGCCGTGAAGTGCGCCGAAGTTCGAATTCGGCGGCAGCGAAGTCACGAACAGCGTCGAAAAGTTCATGGCCACCGCCTACGTGCTCGAGAACACGGGCGTGCACGCCTACCTCGGACAGGTCACGAACATCAAATACGCCGCCTACGCGACAGCGGCTGGCACGATCCTCACGATCGAGGCGCGCCACGCAGCCGTGATCGGGCTGCTGAACGAAGCAGCGGGCAACGACATCGCGCCCGAAGGCCCGTTCGACGTGCCGTACACGGCGGCGAAGGTGCTGACGGCGGTCAAGGGCACCGGCTTCATCAAGGAATAGAGCAGCACCGGCAGACAGCGTCGGCAGGCGAGTTACAGGCAGGGCGTCGTCTCGCGGCAGTTGCCGTCGGGACGACGTCCAACAGTCACGAAGCGGAGGTAAGAAGATGTCAAGTCCAACCAGCGAGGAGTCACGGCACCACAGCCGGCCGGGATCGTCGAGCGTCTCGTGCGCGACGACGTCGACCGCAAGCGGTTCCTGAAGATGGCAGGAGGCGCGGGGGCGGCGAGCTTCGGCGCGTTCGTCCTGGCAGCCTGCGGCAGCAGCAGCAGTAAAACCGCCTCCACGGCGGCGGCAACGCGGCGACGCACGAGCGAGCACCGCGTCTTCGAGCGCAACGCGGCGATATCGCGATCCTCAACTACGCGCTCACGCTCGAGTACCTGGAGCGCGAATTCTACGCCAAGGTCGTCGCGTCGGGGCTCTTCAAGCGGCAAGGTCGGCAGCCTGATCAAGAGCTTCGGCAGCCAGGAGGCGACACACGTGGAAGCGCTGAAAGGCGCCGTGTCGAAAATGGGCGGGACGCCGGCGGCCAACCCCAACGGCAAATTCCCGATCACCAGCGCCACGCAGGTGGCGGGGCTGGCGTACACGGTCGAGAACCTCGGCGCGTCCGCGTACCTGGGCCAGGCGGCCAACATCCAGAGCCCGGAAGTGCTCGCCACGGCGCTCGCGATCCACTCGGTCGAGGCGCGTCACGCGGCGACGCTCGGGACGCTGGTCAAAAAGTCGCTGACCCCGGATGGCGCATTCGCCAAACCGGCTGACATGTCAATGGTGCTGGCGGCGATCAAGCCGTTCCTGGCCTGATCGCAGGTCGAGAAAAGGAGCTGAAAGCAATGTCCAACCACACACTCACCGACACCGCACAGGTCGGCCTGGCAAACCCCGAGCTGGCGGAGCGTGGAGGTCGGCGGGCTGACCCGCTCGAGCTTCATCCTGCGCGGCGCGATGGCCGCCGGTGCCGTCTACGGGCTCGGGGCGGTCACGCCGTTCGTCTCGCAGGCGCTCGCCGAAACAGGCGGCGGCGATGTTGAAATCCTCAACTTCGCGCTCACGCTGGAGTACCTGGAGTCCGACTTCTACAACGTCAAGGGCAAGGAAGTCGGTCTCAGCGGCGCGGCCAAGTCCTACGCGAAGATGTTCGGCGAACAGGAGGCCGACCACGTCGAGGCGCTGACCACCACGATCAAGGCGCTCGGCGGCAAGCCGGTGGCGAAACCGACGTTCGTGATCCCGGCGACCAGCCAGAGCTCGTTCCTGACGCTGGCCTCGGTGCTCGAGAACACCGGCGTGAGCGCCTACAACGGCGCGGCGCCGTCGATCAAGAGCAAGGAGGTGCTGGCCGCGGCAGGCAGCATCGTGCAGATCGAGGCGCGTCACGCGGCCGCGATCAACCTGCTGATCGGCAAGAGCCCGACGCCCGACCGAGGGGCTTCGACGTGCCGCTGACCAAGGCGCAGGTGCTCGCGAAGGTGAAGCCGCTGATCAAGGCGTAGCCAGCCTCGGAGGGGCCGCTCGACGACGGCGTGATCCGCGGGCGGCCCCTCCGCGTAGTACCAGGTAGATATCGGCCCGTCAGCGGGCATTCAAGCATTCAACCTCAGGAGGAACCGACAACCATGGGACTTGATAACCCAATTCACATTGCATTTCTGCTGATTCTGCTGCTGCTCGTGTTCGGCGCCAAGCGGCTTCCCGAGATGGGCCGCTCGCTCGGTGACGGCATGCGCGGCTTCAAGGACGCGATCAGCGGCGAGGGCACCCAGCCGGTGCGCCCAGTCGCGCACGCGGTCGCGCAGCCGGTCACGCAGCCGGTCAGCGGTCGCGCAGCCGGCCGTCCAGCCCACGCTCGTGGCTCCAGCCAGCAGGAGCCCGGCCGAGAAGCTCCCCGCCTGATCATGGCAACCGCGGTCGGCAGCATCGGACACGAGGACCGCGTCAGCGTGGTCGACCATCTGGAGGAGCTGCGCGCTCGTCTGATCGTCTGCCTGGCCGTGATCGCGGTGGCGTTCGGCTTCTGCTTCTGGCAGAACCATGCGCTGCTGAACATCATCAACGCGCCGCTCGCTCACCAGACGCAGAAACAGGTGAAGGCCGGCAACGGCCCGCTCGGCTCGACCTACACCGTGCAGCAGAGCGCGCGCACGGTGGCGACGCAGCTGCAGGTGGTCGTGCAGGCGCTGGAGCGCCCCGGCAGCGGCGCGTCGGCGGCGACCAAGGCCTCGCTCGCGCACGTCACGCCGCAGCTGAACGGCGCGATCAAGCATCTGTCGGCGGCGCCGCAGGGCAACAAGCCGGTGACGCTCGGGATCGGCGAGCCGTTCACGACGACGCTCGGCATCTCGCTGATCTTCGCGCTGATCCTGTCGCTGCCGGTGCTGCTTGTACGAGCTGTACGGCTTCCTGCTGCCGGCGTTCAGCCCCGAGCAGCGACGCGTCGCCACGCCGCTGATGCTGGCGATCCCGTTCCTGTTCGTGGCGGGCGTGCTGTTCGGCTACTTCGTCGTGCTGCCGGCCGCCGTGCGCTTCTTCCAGAACTTCAACAGCGGCCAGTTCAACGTGCTCGTGCAGGCGAGCCAGTACTACCACTTCGCCGCGGTCGATCCTGCTCGCGATGGGGCTCGTCTTCCAGGTGCCGGTGGGCGTCCTCGCGGCCACCCGGGCGGGGATCGTGACGACCAAGCAGCTGCGCCACAACCGCCGCTACGCGATCCTCGCGTGCGGCGCGGTCGCGGCGTTCCTGCCGGGCGATGCGATCACGCTGCTGCTCGAGACGGTGCCGCTGTACCTGCTGTTCGAGCTGAGCGTGCTGATCGCCAGGATCATCGAGCACCGCGAGACGCGGCGAGCCCTGCGCGATGCGCAGTGACGGTCGCGATCCGCGGCTGCGCTGCAGGCGCCGGCCGCGGCGCCTGAGCAACAGTGATCCAAAAGCGGGTCGATGCCGTAACAATGGGTGGAATGTTCAATCCGTTGCGCTCAGGTGGTGGAAGCGGCTCGACGGAGCGTCTGCGCGTGCTCGCCGACGAGGAGCTCATGCAGCTCGTCTACCGGAGCAAGGCGGACGCGTTCGAGGTGATCTATGACCGCCATGCCGACGCGGCGTTCTCGCTCGCCTATCGCATGTGCTGGCCAGCGGGCGCTCGCCGAGGACGTCGTCCAGGAGGCGTTCCTGTCGCTGTGGCGCAGCCGCGCCCGCTACGACCGCAACCGCGGCAGCGTGCGCACGTGGGTGCTGGGCATCGTCCACAACCGCGCGATCGACGCGCTGCGCCGGCGCACGGTGCGCGACCGCGGGCTGGTCGACGAGCGAGGGGCTCGCAGGAGCGCGTGGCGGCGCCCGAGCGCACCGACCTGGACGTCGCCCGCCGCGAGGAGGCGCGCGAAATCCGCGACGCGCTCGAGCGAGCTGCCCGACGAGCAGAGCCGGGTGATCGAGTTGGCGTACTTCGGGGGCATGACACACGTGCAGATCGCGTCGATGCTGGACACGCCCGTGGGCACGGTCAAGGGGCGCATGCGCCTGGGGCTGGCCAAGATGCGCATGGCGCTGGGAGATCCCGCGGAGATGGTGCAGTGAGCGTCGAGGATCCCGACATCGACCCGGGCTGTGCGGCGACAACGCCGCCCCGTACGTGCTCGGCGCCCTCACCGAGGAGGAGCACGAGGCGTTCCGCGCGCACCTGGAGTCGTGCGCGGTCTGCCGCGAGGAGGTCGCGGCGCTGCAGGTGGTCGCGAGCGCGCTGCCGGCCGTCGCGCCCCAGCTGAGCGCGCCGCCGGCGCTCAAGCAGCGCGTGATGGCGAGCGTGCACGAGGACGTGCGAGCCCGCGGCGAAGGCCGCCGGTCGCGCAGGCGCTCGCGCGCCGGTCGTCCGGGTGGCTCGTCTGGCGCGCGCGCTGGCGCCCGCTGGCGCGTCGGCTGCGGCTGCGGCCGTGGTGGTCGTGCTCGCCGTGGTCGCGATCTCCTCGGGGCGTGGTGGCGGCGGTGGCGGCGGCACGCGCGTGATCCGTGCGGAAGTGACTCCGCCGCGCGCAAGCGCATCGCTGCGCGTCAGCGGCGGACACGCCGCAGCTGGACATCTCGGACATGCCGCAGACGCCGCCGCAGCGCGTGTACGAGGTGTGGGTCAAACGATCCGGGGCGGCCGCAGCCGACGGATGCGCTGTTCACGGTCACCGCCCACGGCGACGCCACCGTCGGCGTGCCCGGCGGCGTCGCGCGGCGTGAAGGTGATCATGGTCACCTCCGAGCCGCTGGGCGGCAGCAAGGTGCCGACCAGCTCGCCGGTGATCGTCGCGCACCTGAGCTGACGGTGGTGGCGTCCGCCAGTCGCGCAGCTGATTGGGGGTCGTGCGAGGGCAGGTAGATCGTGGGGTGCTGCGCGCAGTGGGCGACGATTGTCTCCAGCGTTGCCACGTGCACCTTGGGGTCCGGCCCGACGGCGTCTGCGCGCAGCGCGTGCAGTTGCTCCAGCGTGTCTGTGGCGTCGCCTGCGAGCATCACCTGGCGACCTGAGTCATCAACGCAGATAACTGAGATGTGTCCCGGGGTGTGTCCGGGCGTGGGGACGGCGACGATGCGCCCGTCGTCGCTGAGCGCGCGGCTGCGCGCGAACGCGCCGAACGGCCCGCCGTCGAACGTGAACGTCTCCGCGGCGAACCCCCGCGGGAGCGGCTGGCGCAGCAGGCGACGCGTCGCACGCGAGCGCCCAGCCATCGCGAAGCGCTGCTCCACGTCGTTGATCAGCACCGGCGCGCGCACGTGCACCAGCCCGTCCACATGGTCGCCGTGATGATGGGTGAGCACCACTTGTGAGACGTCCTGCAACGACAGGCCAGCTTCTGCAAAGGCACCGGGAAGCTCCTGCTTGCCTTGCACCTGGAAGCGCGCAAAGGGGATGTTGCGCGCTGCCACAGTCTCGCCGCTGTCCACCAGCAGCAGGCGCTCGTCGTGCTCGATTGCCCAGCAATGGATCGGCAGGGGCTCCGACCAGGGGCCGGGCAGCAGTAGGTCCAGTTGCCGGCGTGGGCCGCCGGTGGCAAACAAAAAGGACTGCTTGACGCTGACAGCGCCTGTGGTGAGGGCGTGGATCTTCATCGTATGGGCTCCCGTTGCGCAGTAGAAAGATGACGTGTCATGCAACGCACCGTACCATAGATCTGTGACGTGTCACCGATCGCCACTATGCTTGGTGACGTGAACCTGGTGGAAGAGCTCCGCTATCTGATCCTGGCCGCTCAGCGCGAGGGCAACCGGGCGTTTGCCGGCGCGCTGCGCCAGCACGGCCTCACGCCGTCGCAGGCTGAGGCCCTATCGGTGCTCCACGCAGCTGGCAGGGCGCTGACGGTCAAAGAGGTGGGCGAACGCCTCGTCTGTGAGACCGGTAGCCCCAGTCGCCTGATGGGCACGCTGACAAGCAAGGGACTGATCCAGTCGTCAAGTGACACCAACGACCGCAGGGTGACGCGGCTGAGCCTCACTGACGCAGGCGCCGTCGCCGTCGCCGGTGTGGCTGATGCCGAGCAGGCGATCTATGCGCTGATGGAGTCGCTGATCGACGTCCCCGCTGCCGAGCACGCCTGTGATCTGCTGCGCGCGCTGGTGGGCGAGCTGCCGACAGGACGTGCGCTGGCACGACGGATCGCCGACGGCGCCTGAGCGCGGCTATGCCCCGGGCTGGGCTACAACCAGCAGCTGGTGCTCGCCGATGAGCACGCTGTCGCCGCTGTGCAGCTGGCGTCCGCGGCGCGTCTCGGGCTCGCCGTTGACCGAGCGCCGGCGCTTGCGCCAGCAGCGCCTTGACCTCGCTGCCGCTGTCGACGACGCCGGCCAGCTTGAGCAGCTGGCCGAGCCTGATGGTGTCGCCGCGAATCGATATCTCGCTGGGCCATGCGTGCGAATGTAGCTTGTCGTGCGCACGCACAGCCGGTGCGCCGCGCAGACTTCGCCGGCGGAGCGTCCAGTTGCTGGACGGGCGACGTGCGGAGCAGGCGCTGCGTTACGCTGGCAGCCGATGGGCGAGCGCAGCGGATACACACCGGGCACGTTCTGCTGGAGCGAACTGGCGACCACCGACCAGGAGGCGGCGAAGGCGTTCTACGGCGAGCTGTTCGGCTGGGAGGCGGACGACAGGCCGGTGGGTGAGGGCTCGTTCTACTCGATGCAGCTGATCGCCGGCAAGCCGGTGGCGGCGATCGCGGAGCAGCCCCAGCAGCAGCGCGACGCGGGCGTGCCGCCGCTGTGGAACTCCTACGTCTCGGTGGACGAGCGCCGACGCGGTGGCGGCGCGCGCGGAGGAGCTCGGCGCGACCGTGCACGCGCCGCCGTTCGACGTGCTGCAGGCGGGGCGCATGGCCGTGATCCAGGACCCGCAGGGCGCGTACTTCATGCTGTGGCAGCCGCGCGATCATCGTCGGCGCGGCGCTGGTGAACGCGCCTGGCGCGCTCGTGTGGAACGAGCTGCAGTCGCCGGACCTGGACGCGTCGGGAGTCGTTCTACGGCGAGCTGTTCGGCTGGCAGTGGAGCAGTTCCCGGGCATGGACGAACGCTACCTGTCGATCAAGAACGGCGAGGCGCCAACAACGGCGGCATCGCGCGAGCTGACGCCGCCGGCGCCGCCGAGCTGGCTGGTGTACTTCGGCGTCGAGGACATCGAGCGTGGCGCTCGCGAAGGTGCAGCAGCTCGGCGGCACGCACGCTGGCCGGCCCGATCGACATCGGCATGGCGAAGATCGCCGTGGTCGGCGGATCCGCAGGGCGCAGTGTTCGCGCTGTACGCGGGCGCGCTCGAGCCCTAGAGCCGCGGGTAGGTGTCGCGCGCGGATGCGGCGCTGGCGCGTCGTGCGCGCAGCTCGACGCTCGCGGCGGCGAGGTCGACGAGCGGCGGCGGATAGTCGCAGCGTGCGCCGCCGGCGCTGCGCCAGCAGCCACGGCTGGTGCACGGCGGCGCCGGGCACGTCGACGCAGCTCGGGCACGTAGCGGCGCACGTAGTCGCCGCGCGGTCGAAACGCTGGGCCTGGCGCAGCGGGTTGAGCACGCGGTTGGGGCGCGTGTCGTTGCCGGTGCCGGCGACCCACTGCCAGTTGCCGACGTTGTTGGCGACGTCGGCGTCGATCGAGCAGCCGCGCGAAGTGGGCGGCGCCGATGCGCCAGTCGAGGTACAGCGTCTTCGTCAGGAACGACGCCGACGATCAGCCGCGCGCGGTTGTGCATGAAGCCCTCGTCGGCCAGCTGGCGCATGCCGGCGTCGACGATCGGATAGCCGGTCAGCCCGCGCGCCAGGCGTCAGCGCGTCGCGCTGTCGCGCCGCCAGCGGTCGCCGCGCGGGCGGTAGTCGGCGTGCGGGAGGTCCGGCCGCGCGGCGAGCACCTGGTGGTGGAAGTCGCGCCAGCAGAGCTGGCGCGCGAAGCCGTCTGCCGCGTGCCGCGCGTGCGGCGCTGCGCCGCGCAGCGAGCGCCTGCGGCGGAGACAGGCAGCCGAAGTGCAGGTACGCGCTCAGCCGTGAGCGTGCCGTCGCCGGCGAGATCGTCGTGGAGCTGCTCGATAGCCGCCGGCGTCGCGCGCAGCCAGCGCTCGAGCTGCTTGCGTGCGGCTGCCTCGCCGCCGGGCTGCAGGTTCGGCGAGGGCGACTTCGGCGGTGAGGCCGCGAGCGAGGCTGCGGCAGCGTCGCGGGTGCAGGCCGATTTGCGCGCGCGGCGGATCCGGCGCGCGTCGGCGCTGGCTCAGCGGCGCGCGCGCCGACACGCTGGCTCCAGACCCGCCAGTAGGGGGTGAACACGCGGTAGTGATCGCCGCCGCTCGGCGTCAGCTCGGCCGGCGGGACGATGCGTCGACGCCGGCGTAGGTCCGCAGCTCGACGCGCGCCTGAGCGCAGGCGCGCGCGAGCAGCTGCTCGCGCGCGCGCGCATAGGGGGTGACGTCGGCGCTCATGTGGATCGCGTCGCAGGTCCCATGCTCGTGCGCGAGCCGCAGCGCCTCGTGCGACGACGTCGCCGTCGACGCACCACCAGCCGCGCGCCGCGCTCGCGCAGCGAGCTGTCGAGGTCGCGCAGGCTGTCGAGCAGGAACGCGAGCGCGGTTGGGCGCGCCGCAGCTGCCGGCGAGCAGCTCGCGGTCGAGCACGAACGCGGGCACGATCTGCATCGGTCTCGCGCGACGGCCGCGGTCAGCGCCGGCTGGTCGCGCACGCGCAGGTCGCGCGTGAACAGCACGAGCGCGCGCGTCATCGCTCTTCTGCGAGCGCGCGCGTTCGGAGGGCGTCGTCGAACGACAGCGTGGCGATCGCCGAACGGCTCGGCGCCGGAGGGGTCGGTGACGATCGTCTCGGTCGTGAGTCCCTCGACGAGCGGGCGCGCGACGTTGGTGTCGACGGGCGTGACGAGCCCGAGCCACAGCGCGGACAGCCACGGCGTGATGAACGGCACGGGCAGCTTCGGCCGCGGGCGCATGCCCATCGCGAGCGCCATGCGGTCGAGCATCTCGCCGTAGGAGAGCACGTCGGGGCCGCCGATCTGCACTTCGCGCCCGAGCGACTCGGGACCTCCGGTGCGCGCCGCAGGTACTCGACGACGTCGTCGATCGCGATCGGCTGCGTGGCGATGCGCAGCCAGCTGGGGGCGATCATCACGGGCAGTCGTTTGACGAGGTAGCGCAGCGTGCGGTAGGACTCGCTGGCGGCGCCGACGACCATCGCCGCGCGGAAGTAGGTCAGCGGCGGTCCCTCGGCGGCGAGCGTGAGCGCGGTCTCGTGGCGGCTGCGCAGAGTGCTTGGAGACGCTGCTCGTCGCCGAGGCCGCCGAGGTAGACGATCCGGCCGATGCCCTCGCGCTTGGCCATCCGCGCGAAGTTGCGCTGCGCCCTCCAGCTCGCGCTCGGCGTAGCCGGCGCCGCCGGCCATCGCGTGGACGAGGAAGTAGGCGACGTCGATGCTCCTCGCCGAGGCCCTCGCAGGCTGGTCGGCGTCGGTCACGTCGCCGCGGCGGATCTCGCAGCCGGCGCGCTCGAGGTGCGCCGCCCGCGCTGGGTCGCGCACGAGGCAGCGCACGCGCGCGCCGTCGAGCGCAGCAGCGACTCGCGAGACGGCCGCCGATGAAGCCGGTTGCCCCGGTTACGAGCGCAGCGTTGCGATCCGCTGAGGTTAGCCGCCGTGCCCGGCGCCAGCGCGCGGCGCGTGCCGCCGAGGTCCGTCGCGCGCGCTCGTCGTGCTCGGCGCCGGCGCTGGTCGTGCGTCATCGACGCGCGGCGCTGCCGCCGAGCACGCGGCGCACGAGCGCGGGCGCGAGCACGCGCAGCGCGGCGGCGAGCGCGTAGGCGCGCGGCACGTAGCGCTCGGCGCGCCGGCCGACGCCGGCCTCGTAGATCGCCTCGGCGGCCCTCTCGGGGGTGGAGACGATCCAGCGCGTCCACGGCTTGGCGGTGAGCTCGGACTGCGGGAAGCCCTCGGTGGAGATGAACCCGGGCAGCACGAGGCCGACGTGCACGCCGTGCGCGTGCTCCTCGGCCCACAGCGCGTCCGACCAGCCGGCGAGCGCGAACTTCGATGCGCTGTAGGCGCCGGTGCCGGCGCGCGCGACGCGGCCGGCGGTCGAGGCGACGTTGACGATCGCGCTCGGCGCGCGACGCGCGCAGCAGCGGCAGCAGCGCCTCGGTCAGCCGCACCTGCGCGTCGAAGTTGATCGCCATCGTGCGCCGCACGTTCTCGTAGCCGCCGTCGGCGAAGCGCGCGCGCCAGGCGGCGCCGGCGTTGTTGACGAGCAGGTCGAGTCGCCCGTGGTGCTCGAGCACGTGCTCGCGGATGCGCGCGGGCGCGTCGTCGTCGAGCAGGTCGACGGCGACGAAGCTGACGCTGCTGCTCGCCGAGCTCGGTCGGCGAGCGCTGCGCAGGCGCTCCTCGCGCCGGGCGACGAGCACGAGCGCCGCGCCGGGCTCGCGCGCGAGGCGGCGCGCGGTCGCTTCGCCGATGCCGCTGGAGGCGCCGGTGATGAGCATCACGCGTGCGTGGTGTTGGTTGTCGATCGGTTCTGCCATCGCCTGTTCGGACGCGCTGCCACGCGCCGGTGCGCGCCTGCCACGCGCCGGGGGTTAGCCTGTCAGATCGGCAACACGATGAGCTCGCCCGCACTCCAGCGACGTCCCTGGCGTCGCTTGCCAGCGATCACCGCGTCGCCGCGCAAGCGCGAGGCGCTCGAGCTGTTCCGCGGCCTGCCGCGTCGCTACGACGCGCTGTCGGCGGCGCTCAGCTTCTGGCAGGACCCGCGCTGGCGGCGCGCGCTCGTGAGCGCGCTCGCGCCGCGGCGGGGCGAGCGCGTGCTCGACGTGGCGACCGGCACGGGCATGGTGGCGGCGGAGCTGCTCGCGCGCGCGGACTGCACGGTGGTGGGGATCGACCAGAGCGCGACGATGCTGGCCGGCGCGCGCGCGGCGCGCTTTGCGTCGGCGCGACGGGCGGGCGACAGCGGCCGGGTGGAGCTGATCGCAGGGGGAGGCGGAGGCGCTGCCGTTCGCGGACGCGAGCTTCGACGCGCTGACGTTCACGTACCTGCTGCGCTACGTCGACGATCCGGCCGCGACGGTGCGCGAGCTGGCGCGCGTGGTGCGCCCCGGCGGGCGGATGGCGTCGCTGGAGTTCGGCGTGCCGCCGTGGCGCCGGCGCGGGCTGCGTGGCGGCTGTACACGGCGGTCGGGCTGCCCGCGCTGGGCGGTCTGGCCTCGCGCGAGTGGGCGCAGGTCGGGCGCTTCCTCGGTCCGAGCATCCGCGGCTTCTACGAGCGCCATCCGCTCGAGCGCAGCTGATCGGCTACTGGCAGCAGGCGGGACTCGAGGACGTGCGCGTGCGGCGGATGAGCCTCGGCGGCGGCGTGGTGATGTCGGCGACCGGGTGGCGCCGACCGGCGCGCGCGAGGATTGAAGAGATGGGCGCTGGCGTGAGCGCGCGACGCGGAGCGTGCGCAGGCGGAGCGAGCGGCCGGCGTTCTATGCGCTCGGCCGCGGCCGCGTCGGCGATCTGGTGACGCTGCTGCACCCGCCGTACACGGCGTGGCATCTGAGCTACTTCGCGCTCGGCGCGGCGGTCGCGCCGACGCTGCACGTCGATCGGCTGCTGTGGGGCGCTGGCTGCGTTCGCGCTCGCGGTGGGCGTGGCGGCGCACGCGCTCGACGAGCTGCACGACCGGCCGCTGCGGCACGAGGCTTGGGCGACCGCACGCTGCTGGGCGCGGCGCGTGGTCAGGCTTGGCGGGCGCGTGGCGATCGGCGTGGCGGGCGTGTTGACGGTGTCGGCGTGGCTGGCGCCGCTGGTGCTCGCCGGGGCGCTGTTCCTGCCGGCGTACAACCTCGAGCTGGCCGGCGGGCGCTTCCACAGCGACCTGTGGTTCGCGCGTCGGCTGGGGCGCGTTCCCGGCGTTCACCGGCTACTTCGTGAACGCCGAGAAGGTGGCGCTGCCGGGACTGCTGATCGCCGCCGGCTGCACGCGCGATGAGCGTCGCGCAGCGGCGCCTGAGCTCGCCCGCGCGCGAGCTGCGCCGGCGCACGCGTGGCGGTCAGCGGCACGCGCACGCGTGCGCGACGGCAGCACGCGAAGCAGCTGTCGCTGGACGCGCTGCTGGCGCCGCTGGACGGGGCGCTGGCGGCGCTGTCGCTGGCGGTCGTGCGTGACCGCGTGCGCGCTCGTCGCTCGCACGCCTTTGAGCTTGCGCGCTCCAGCTTGCGCTGTGAGAGCTCAGAGCCTGTGGCCGATTCGCGTGTCGGAGGGCGCCTGATGAGGGCAGCCTAGTGGAACTCCTTCAGGCGCTTGGCGAGATCTGACGGAGGCGTGAACGTGTATCGCCGTCCTTGGCGCCGTTGCTCCATGAAGCCCATCGCGACGAGCGGCAGAAGGTCGGCTCGTGCTGTCTCGTGAGTGACCCCATGGCTGGCAGCATGAGTCTGGAAGGTGTAGATCGTGTCGGGCACACGCAAGGCATTGGCGATCAAGGCAAGCTGCCGGTGGTTGAAGTGGTCTGAGCCCTTGACCAAGGCTTCGACATCGCGTACGTCCCTGATCTTGCTTCGGAGGTAGTCGTGCAGTTGCTCCACTGCCCGCTGGATGATCTCGAGCTGGTAGACGATGAAGTAGGTCGCGTCGCGCTCGTCCGTCTCTGTAAGCACAAACGCACGGGTGTACTTGGCGGGGGCGTGGCGCAGGATGCGAGAGATCGACAGATACTCGACGAGCCAATAGCCATGCGTGCGCATGTACCAGTAGAACAGGGCTCTGGCGGTTCTGCCGTTGCCGTCTTCGAACGGATGATCGTAGGCAAGCCAGAGATGTAGGAGGATCGCTCGGAGGACGGGATGGATGAACCTGTCCGGGCTCTCATCTTCATTGGCGAAATCGCATAGCGCCCGGAGACGGTCCGGAAGCTGCTCTGCCGGTGGCGGAGCGTGGATGACTGTGCCATCGACACGGTCCACCACGGCGATACGCTCCTCCTCCGGTTGCTGAACACGACCAGCTGCATCTGGGTTATCGAGTGTGCCGTCAGTGAGGATGCGCTGCAGCTCAAGCACGGCGCCAGGCGTCAGCTCGGCGGGCATGTCATCGCGCATGTACTGCAACGCTCGGTAGTTGTTGAGGATCATGCGCTCGCTTCGATCCTTCGGCTCACGACCGCTCCGGAGCAGCTCCTTCGCAACGTGCCGGGTCGTGGTTGCTCCCTCGAGCTGGCTGGAGCGGATCGCCTCCTCCATCAACGAGTTCACGAGATACCGCTGCCGAGCATGGGCGTCCGCTGTCACGACCTCAGACATCGCGACCTCGCCTGCGCACCGCTGATCGACGTAATGGAGCCGTCGCGCGACGAGATCTGGTACGCCATAGACAAAGGGTCTCCCAGCTGGATCTGTCAGCGGGATGGCTCGCTGCAGGTTTCGGCGCCCCCACTTGATGAGCAGCCACCACTCCTCGGAGCTCAGGTCGCTCGGTGGCTCGAGCTGTCTTAGCTTGTCCCAGTGAAGGTAGTCGCGGCCGTCTTCTATCGGTAGCTCACGATCGAGCAGTTCCGGAAGTCGCTCGACGCGCTTCTCCACGACAGAGCCGAGCATCTCGGAGATCGTGGGGGCGGGGGCTACGTACATGGGCCGTTACTCCAAGTTGCTCCAGATTGCGTCAAGGATCTGGAGTTTAGCGTAACTCCAAGCATTTGGATTAATTTGGAGTTATTTGGATTTGCTCGCCCTTCAAACTCAGCCGCCGCGGTTCTACGGGGCGATGGGCTGCTCCACCAGCTGCTGGATGTACGGTCCCAGCAGCTTGGCGATCGAGGCGGCAGTCATGCTGGCCGGCCCTTTTGGCAGCGCTGCGTAGCTGATCGCCAGGCGGACCAGACACTCGCTGAGCAGCTCCGCGTCGTGGCGCTCCAGCAGTGGCCAGCTGCTGAGCATGACGTCGGCGAGGTGCTCGCTGGCGCGCTCCACCAGGGGCTTGCCGTGGGTGGTGAACAGCGCCAGCAGCTCCTCAGCGCCGTCGCCGTCGACGATCGTGCTCACCAGCGGGTTCTCAGCGGCGGCGGTCAGGAAGATGTCGAACGCCGCCGCCAGGGCGCTGGCAGGGTCATCCAGGTGGGCGCCCAGGGCGCCCTCCACGGCAAGCAGGAAGCGGTTGGTCTCGCGCATCACCAGCACCTGGGCGAACTCGCTGCGCGAGCGGAACTCCTTGTAAAGCGTCTGGCGGCTGACGCCGGCGGCAACGGCGATGTCAGCCATCGTCACATCCGCCCAGCGCCGGCTTTGCAGTTGATCGCAGGCGCCGTCCAGCAGCGTGTTGCGCAGCAGCTGGCGTGCTGCCACGGAGTATGGGATGCGCTCGGGGATCACAGCTGCTTCGCTCACGCTTGCTCCGGCTTCGGCTCCGGCTCGGGCTCGGGCTCGGGCTCGGGCTCGGGCTCCGGCTCCGGCTCGGGCTTCGGCTCCGACTCGAAATCGACCTTATCGCGCACGCCGCAGTCCGGACACGCCCAGCCGTCCGGCACCTCGCTCCACGGCGTGCCTGGCGGGAATCCCTCGCGCGGGTGACCGTGCTGCTCGTCGTATACGTAGCCGCAGGCAGGACAGCGGTATCTGCTCATGGCGTCCGCTGTGGAAGTGCCGGCAGCACCGCTGCCGGCAGCGGGTGCGCGATGTCCGCGCAGCGGATGCTCACGGCGTGCCCTCTGGGTATGCCGCCACCCGGTAGCGGCGCAGCGCCCTGCCGCGCATCCCCGGCTTGAGATTGGCGCGGGCTGGCTGGCCGCTGTAGTGGGCGAGCACGCGGTGATCCATCACCCGTCGCCACAGCGGCGGGATCACCGCCAGCACGATCATGCCGGCGTAGCCGGTGGGCAGCTGCGGCGCATCGTCCACGTGGCGCAGTGCCTGATAGCGGCGGATTGGGTTGGCGTGATGGTCGGAGTGGCGCTGCAGGTGGTACAGCAGCAGGTTGGACGCCACGCTGTTGCTGTTCCAGCTGTGCTCAGCGCGCGTGCGCTCGTAGCGGCCGTCGGCAACCTTCTGGCGCAGCAGGCCGTAGTGCTCCAGGTAGTTGACCACCTCAAGCAGCGAGAAGCCGATCACCGCCTGGATCAGCAGGTACGGCGCCACCACCCAGCCGAATCCTGCAATCAGCGCCGCATACAGCACCACCGTCATCGCCCACGCGCCCAGGATGTCGTTGCGCAGGCTCCAGTGCGAGCGCTCCATGCGCCCCAGGCGCACGCCCTCGAGCTCCCACGCCGAGCGCAGGCTGCCGATCACCGTGCGTGGCAGGAACGCGTAGAAGCTCTCGCCAAGCCGCGCGCTGGCCGGGTCCTCCGGGGTGGCCACACGCACGTGGTGGCCGCGGTTGTGCTCGATGAAGAAGTGCCCGTAGCCGCTCTGTGCCAGCGCCACCCTGCTCAGCCAGCGCTCCAGCGACGCACGCTTGTGCCCCAGCTCGTGGGCGGTGTTGATGGCGATGCCGCTGACCATGGCAACCGTCAGCGCCAGGCCGACGCTGTCGATCGTGGACAGGTGGCCGTGTGACCACAGCCAGCACGCGAACACCAGGCCGGCATACTGGATCGGCAGGTACAGGTACGTGCACCAGCGGTAGTAGCGATCCGCTTCCAACCACTTGATCACCTCATCCGGCGGGTTGCGCCGGTCCATTCCCATCGCCAGGTCAAGCGGCGGGAAGATGCCGAACACCAGCATCGGCCCGTAGAACCAGAACACGCCCACGCCGGTCAAGTGCACCAGCGCCCACGTCATGAACGGAAGCGTCGGGATCAGCAGCCCCAGCAGCCACGCGTGACGCTTGGGGTCTTGCCACGTGCGCGCTGTGGCAGTCGTTGACCCAGCCGGCAAACTCGCAGAGGACATACCTGTAGCTCCTTCGTTGACGCCTTGGCACTATGCGTACACCAACTTTACACGCATGGCCATCCATGTCAACCTAAAAAACATCCAAGCCACCGTTGTCGAGCGTGAGGCGATCGACAGATGGGCGCAACCGATGACGAGCGTCGCCGCGCGGGCGCGCAGGCGAAGGCAGGGCGTGGCAGTCGCCGCAGGCTGTGCTCAGCCGGCGGGCGGGCGGCGGGATTCCAGGTATTCCCGGTTCTGCCGCCGCTCGCCGCGGACCTGCACGGCGATGTACACGATGATGATGTTGACCACCACGCCAATGCCCCCGAACGTGAAGATCAGGCCGATGGTCTTGTCGAACGCTTCACTGGCTGCAATCACCATGTCGCGGAGCCTAGCAACGGAAGGGGCGCCAGTGTCGTAGCCTTGGATACGCCGCCGCCGACTGCAATAGGCGAGAAGCGCAAGGAGAGGTGCCGGAGCGGTTGAACGGGCGCGACTGGAAATCGCGTAACGGGGGAAACCTCGTTCGGGGGTTCGAATCCCCCCCTCTCCGTTTTCGCTGGGTGTGAGGCCGTTGTTCGAAACTCGCTCCGGTTCTACTGTGGCTGATCCTCGTCCGGCTCTCGCTGGTTAGGGTTTGGCGGCTGGTCTGCGGTCTTGATCTCGCTTTCAGTCCACGTTCTCAGCTGTGCGACCAGGACGAGAGCGGCAGCTCGGTCCAGAGCGGGTGGCTCGTCACCCTCGTAGCGGAACTCGACTGCCCATGGCGACAGCACATCGGCCTCGGAAAGCTCGGGCGGTGCCTCGATGTGGCTTTCCTCGACCAGGCCGATGAGGTAGCTCAGCGCGTGGCTCTTCACGAACGTCACGCCGCGAGCGGCCAGTACGGCCTTGATCAGCTTCTCGGCGGCCTGCTGTGCGTGAAAGCCAACGATCGAGTCGGCCACATCGGCATCCGAGCAGACCTTCCGCACCAGCGTCTCGTCATCGAGGGCACGGGCGAGCAGCACCCGCGCCAAGTCAAGCCGGTCATGCGGCGGCATGCAGCACTCGACCCTCGGTCAGCGCGGCATGCACCATCGTCCCCTCCACCGCTCCCCAGTCCTCGGCGTAGCGCTCGCTGACGACGATCACATCGAACGGCATCCCGAGGGGGCGTAGCGCACGACCGAGACGCACCATCTCGTCATGACGGTTGCGAGGGTCCCGCTCTACGACGAGGAAATCGAAATCGCTGTCAGGGCCTGCATCACCGCGTGCCCGCGAGCCAAACAGCACGATCTTGACCGGATCGTCAGCAACAGCCGCCAGCGTCTGGCCCGCAGCCTCGATGACCTTCTGGGCAACCATGGCGACACCGTAGCGAAGCCCGCGGACCAGGGCACAGAAGCGTCAGCCATCCATCCGGTATCCAAGCGACGCTAACCGGTCCTTGGCCCATATCGCTCCTCGTGTAGCCGTCGGATCAGAGGCCACGGAGATTTAGAGCCCACGGAGATTGCGAGGACTTTCCCGCCATCCCCGTTTTTTTGAGCCAGAACCTGGCTGTTGACGGGGGTCGAGACTGACCGCGCTCTACTCGTCTTCTGAGAGCGCGCGTGCCTGCGCCGCATGAAGTTACCGAACATCGGTGCGGTGTGGCCGGGAGACTAGCCCGACGGCTCAGTCTCGATCCGGTTGTGGTGGTCGCCGTCTCCCTAGTGCTGATTCTGTGAGGTCGAGGTTGGGGATAAGGATACGGCTCGGGTTAGCGGGGACCATGACGTTTGTCCCGATCACGCCGTGACGATTGGGGACCCCGATCAGCGCGGGCCACGCGTAAAGGTTGCGGCCATCGAGTCGGTCGGTGTTGAGGCCACCGGTCTCGCCCTTGACCCGGATAACCCGGCGCATGCCGGTCTCGGCGTTGAAGATGAGTTCGGACACCGTGGTGCGGTGTCACTGTCATGCAGCTGATCGCGACGGCCTTCGACTCGCCCGTCGGCTCCGGATATCCCCGCAGGTGCCGTAGGTCGATCGATTGGACGTTCTCGGCGGGCATGAAGTAGCCGCCTGCTGCCTCTGCCGGGATCGGCGCGACCGTGAACGACCCAGGATCGTCCGCGTACCGGTCGGCGATCGCCATAGCGCGATAATGATTGAGCATCATTTCGATTGTGTGGCGGAAGTAGCTGGCGACGTCATTGTCCCCGGAGAGGATTACCGTCGGCTGCCCCGTTTCTAGCGCGTAAGAGATCGCGTGGTAGACGAGGTGCTCGTCTGTGCAGAGCCCTGGCTTGCCGGATACGGCTCGCTTGGCCTCCTTCGTTTCGATGATGCCTCGGTCGCGCCCGCCTTCTCGGTCGAGCATTTTGCGGATTCGCGCCTTCTCAGCATCGTCCGGCGGCCCGTCGGCTCCCATCGCTGAGTGCCATTCCAAGAGGGCGCGAGCGGACCGCCACATCATGATGAGCGCGATGTAGTACTCCTGCGCGAAGAGGTGGAAGCCGTCCGGCGCGTCGGGCCGGGCAAGCACGACGCGATCCTGCACCGCCTGGTAGAGGGGATGATCGGTCCGCCGCGACAACGGACCGTCGATCTCGTGCATGACTCGCGCCGTGAGTGCGACGTGACGCCTGTGCTCTAGCAACGCTTCCCAAAGGTCATCGCCAAGCGCGTCGAGTTGGTTCGCGTCGGGGAAGATCATCCAGTCCGTACGCGCCGCAAGCCGCTCAGCAAGCGGCGCATTCTCTCGGCGCGTCTTCGACGCGAACCCGAACGAGAGACGCCCCAGCCGCTTCTCAAAGTCTTGGTAGCCGTCCTCAATGCGCTCCGGCTCGAGGCGTGGTCCCGTGTACGCCTCGAGCAGCACATCGATCGCCGGGATCAGTCGCGACTTTTCCTTCTTTGCCATAGCGGCCATCGTAGAGATGGACTCTGATGCTCGGGAGCGCCTCTCGGCCGCCGACGGCGCCACGAGGTCGCAAGTCCAAGCCCGGCGCCCGGGACGATAGCTTCCGGACCGTGTGGGAGGGGACAAGCATCAGGAGAAGCGTCTGGCGTGCAGTTCCCTGATGCACTTCCACGCGAGGTGCGTGTGCGAACTTCGTCCCGCGATTCCCGCCATATTCACGAAGTTGGCACACGTAGCAAAAGCAAAGGGCTTTGGAGAGCCAGATCGGCGCTCTGGAGTCCTTTTTGCGGCCTGGGCCTTGATCGCTTCGGCCTCTGCCTGGACGCTCTCGGCCAGATCGTCGGCCAGTAGGACGGCGTAGGGCTCGGTCAGCTCAGCGCCAGTGATCCGCACGCGCAGCTGCCCTCTTGCCTCGTCCCACTCGGGCATGACGTAGAGCTTCTTGAAGAATGCGTGGTTGTAGCCACGCTTGACGGCCTCGGTGGCAGCACTGTAGACGGCCGCCGCGTTCTCGGCCAGCTCCAAGGCTATGCGTAGGTGTTTGGCATTGATCTTGAGGCTTCCTTCTGTCTCGGCCAGCGATTCGTGCGCGGCTGCCAGTTCGTCCTCTAGCGTTGCCTGCTTGCGCTTGAAGACGCTGGCTGAGATGGACTTCTCGGAGAAGCGCATCTCGACCAAGGAGTCCTGCTTGGCCTCCTGGCCCGACCACGTGGCTCCTCGTTACGCGCGGCGCATGCAGTTCCCTTATTCACTTCCAGGCCGGATCGGAGCGCCAACCTCGTCCCGCGACTTCCTGTGCGCCTCAGTCGGCATCGGCGGGGAGAATCGTGAAGGCTCCGCCCTGGAGCGGTGTGACGGTGCGGAAGTGCCGTTCATCGAAACTGAGGATGCGCATGGTGTCGTAGCGGCGCGCCAGGATCACAAGCGCACAGTCGGCAAGCCCAAGTTCGAGGTCGGCGTAGCGCGAGTCGAGGTCTTGAATGGCGCCGTAGTCCTCGCGCTCCAGGCACGCGACCGTGAAGCGTCCCACGGCGAGGTCGGCGATGAAGCTGCGCTGCGGTTCGCGTCCCAACCGCCGTCCAAGGAGATAATCGACCTCGGCCGTGACCGGCGCAGGGATCACCAGAGGGCCGTCGATGGTCTTCAGCAGTTGCTCGATTCGGGTGAAGTAGCGGTCGTTGGCGTCGCCGAGCGCCACGAGCGGTCCGGCATCGATGATGACGGTCACTCGCCGAAGCCCTCGAGCAACCTCTCGTCGGGCACGTCGGCGATCGAGGAGCCGTCGCCGCGACCAGAGCCAGCTAGAGCGAAGTTCCGGTCCTGCGGTGTCCTTGGCTGGTAGCTGGCCACGGCCTCGCGCAGGATCTCCGCCTGAGGTCTGCCCTCCTCGCGGGCCAGCCGCGCCAAGCGTTCGGCTTGCGCCTCGCCTAGATAGACACTCGTCTTACGCATGGCTTCATTATAGGGCATCATGTAGGGCAGTCACTTGATTGCGTGCGCCTGCCTACGCTGCCTTGCCAAAGCGCTCGGCGTGCAGCTCGCGGATACGCTGCCACACCGGTTCGGAGTTCGAACATGGTCCCTCGATCCCCGCGCAGGGCTGTCAATCGGTTCCTCAGCGATCTACGAGTAGCAAGGCACGGACCGGGTTCGCTACCGTGGCCGAGTGTCCCTTTTCGTCCTGGTTCCAGGGGCCGGCGTGGACCCGAACGTCTACGAGTCCACGATCGTTGAGCTCGGCTTACTCGGTCACGATGCAATCGCACCGCCGTTGCCGCTAGATGATCCCGCGGCGCGACCGAGCGATCACGCCGCCGCCGTTCTTGCGGCAATCACGGCAAACCAGGAGGTGGTCATCGTTGCTCAGTCGCTCGGGGCCTTCTCGGGCACTCTCGTTGCCGCCGGCTTGCCGGAATCGAAACTGATCCTGCTCGCCCCGATGATTCCGAGGCCTGGTGAGACCGCGGCAGAATGGTGGTCGAACACTCGCCACAGCGAGGCGATAGCAGAGGTGCTCGAGCGTTATGGGCCGATGGGGAGCTGGGGGCCCGACGCGATCACCGAGGTTTTCCTTCACGATGTCGACCCTGAGGTCGCTCGCGCGAACGAGCGCTACTCCGGGGCCCCTGGGGAGGGCATGTTCGCGGAGCCCTGGCCCCTTCCGGGCTGGCCCGACGTGAGCACCCGGGTGCTTGCGCCGCGCGCCGACAGGCTGTTCCCGCTCTCCTTTCAACGGTGGATCGCACGGGAACGGCTCGACCTGGAGGTTGACGAGCTTGATGGGGGGCATCTTCCGATGCTCGCGCGTCCTCGAGAGCTAGCGCTCCGCCTCGTGGAGGTAGCGATTGGCTAACGCCATGGTCCCCGGTTGTGCCTAAACCGGAAGGATCGTAAAGCCTGGCCCGAGTAGCTTTCGCAGGTCGTCCGGATCGGAGGTTGCGATGGTATCGACGCGCTGGCTCACACCGACAGCGATGCATGCGTCGATTGTGCCGGCCCCGGGCGTCGCTCTGCGCAGGCGGCCGGCGGCGCGCGCCAATCGTTCGTCCAACGCCTCGACCGAACACGCCTTGAGTAGGCGGGCAACGCGCACGTCTTTGGCATTGCCCCGCCACACCTCAGCAAGTGCGACCGCTGGGATCGTTGGTACAAGGCCGCGCGCATATGCCACTGCGAGGATCTCACGCACCCGCTCCTCGCCTCGCTCGTAGGCGATCAGCGCGCCGGCATCGAGAGTCAGGCCGGCCATTCGGCCGCGACCTGGGTGCGCACGTCGGGCAGCACCTCGCCGAACTCTGCATTGTCCTCGGCCAGCAGCTCGGATCCCCGAGCTACTCTCAGCTCCCGCAGGACTGCGGCGTTGACGAATGCCGACAGGCTTCCACCAGACCCGGCCAGGCGTTGCTCGGCCTCATTCAGCACGGACTCATCGAATGAAATCGATCGCTTTTGACTTGCCATGACGCGATCCTACCACGGTAGGAAAACTCGCTGGCGGGGTGCCGACGCCCACAGAGAGCAAAGGCTCACTAGTCGGATCGCTGAGCATGCAGCTCGCGGATACGCTCCCACGCGGGGGCGAGTTTCGAGAGTCGTCCCCCCTCTCCGTTTTTTGGTGGGCTTGAGGCCGTTGTTCGAAACTCGTTGCGGTCTCGGATGTCCAGGCGAACGGAGGTTCGTAGGCCGCCGCGTAGGCTGTGAGCGTGGCCGATATCCCAGTCAGTGTGTTCGTTGTGGCGAAACAGGCTTCAGCTCGAACCTGATCGGTGGCGGTGGCTCTGTGACGAACCTTCAGATGACCAACGTCACGCTGGGCGGCGCATGTCCCAAATGTGGCGGCGACATGAAGGTGATCGATGGCACCTACAACATCACCAATGGAGTCGTAACGGCGTTCCGCGCATTGGGTGCGGCCAGCTCGAAGATATGCAGTCGATCCTTCAGGGTTGTCGCGAGGGCAGGCTAACCGCAGAGGCTGCCACTGAACGGGCGGCGGCCATCTCGCCCGAAATGGCCGCTCTAGTCGCCGCTCTCCAAAGGCAGCCTCAATGGACTGCTCCAGTGATCGTCAACACGTTGCTCGCAGTTCTAGCGGTTGTGCTTGCCTGGATGGCTCTCCACCAGGCAAGCACCCTGACTGACACCGACCACGCTGCGCTTGAGCACGACATCGAGACCGCCATCCAGCGAGTCGAGCTAAAGGCGCAATTCGACGTTCCGTCCATTTATGGCCATGTGCCTGCTAGACGCGACTCGGATCGTCCGGCGACGCAGGCGAAACCACGAAGGAAACGTCGCCCCAAGACTCATGGTCGCGACAAGAAGCGCCGTCGCAAGTGATGCGCTAGCGACCGTTGAGGGGCGCTTGAACCCTGCTGCGGCGCAGGCGGCATATGCTTTGTTTGTGATGGCCAATGAGGAACTTCGTCGGTTTGCTCGAGAGAGCGAGCAGCGGCTTGCTGCGACGGCACCCGAGATCAGTCGTGGTGCAGCGGCCCTGCTTTGGGAAGTTGTGCCGCGATTGTCGGGCGAGCGTCAACGCCAGGTCGCCGAGGAGATGGCGCGTCGCTTCGAGTCGCGGGCCGATGCGCATTCACGGCCTTCATCTGCTTGATCGTCCCTGGTCTCTCTCCTGGTGTGCTCGGTCTCTTAGCGCTGCGAGCTGGAACAGGGTCTCATCGAGCGCTGCACCGGCGTCTTGGTCGCCACTTCCCGCCAGCACCCCGAGTGCCTCGGCTTCGCTGAGTATCTCGACTGCGGCGATGGTGTAGACGGACTGCACGTACGCGAGGTCAGCGCCTGCCTGCAGCAGTTCCCTCGCCAGCCTCACGACCTCTTCGGCGCGGTCACGAGCGAGCCTCATGGTCTCATCTGGATAGCTCATTGATCAAGCATCCTCAGAGCTTCGGTTGTTTTCGACAGCCGATTGGTGGATTCGAGGGACCTAGCTCAGCCCCGTTTTGGCCGGGTGTCTGCGCTACAGGAGATCGCACGCAAGGTCGTGTCGGTAGAAGTGGTGTAGCGGGCGGCGGTTGAGCTGGAGATGGTTCCGGCCACCGCGGCGTCCAGACTCGTCGGTTCTTCCAGGAATCGATGAGAAGGAGACACCACGATGGCCGAAGTGCAGAGGATGACTACTGCTGATGTCGTTGCCAAGGTTATGGCGGGTGAGCACGGTGATTTCGTGCGGGACGCTGTCGCGCTGGTCGCTCGTGAGCTGATGGAGGCTGAGGTCTCCGCTGAGGTCGGCGCTGAGCTGGGGCAGGTCTCGAGCGAGCGGTTGACGCACCGCAACGGCTACCGGCCGAGGGGGTGGGAGACGCGGGTCGGGGAGATCGAGCTGTTGATCCCGAAGAAGCGCCAAGGCCCGGCGTATTTCCCGAGTTTCCTCGAGCCGCGCCGGCGTTCTGAGCAGGCGATCGTCGCGGTCGTGCTGGAGGCGTATGTCAACGGTGTCTCGACCCGCAAGGTCAACCGCCTCGTCGAGCAGCTGGGGATCGCCGGGATGAGCAAGGACCGCGTCTCCGCGCTCTGCAGGACCCTCGACGAGCAGGTCACCGTGTTCCGGGAGCGCCCGCTTGAAGGCGCCTACCCCTATCTGTGGCTGGACGCGAAGCACGTGAAGGTCCGCTCCGGCGGGCACGTCCGCTCGAAGGCGCTCGTGATCGCCTATGCGGTCCACGACTCCGGAGTGCGCGAGGTGATCGGCCTGGACATCGGCGAGGTCGAGTCCGAGGCGTTCTGGGTCGAGTTCCTGCGCTCCCTCAGAGCGCGTGGCCTGCAGGGCGTCCGGCTCGCGGTCTCTGACCAGCACGAAGGTCTCAAGCACGCGATCGAGCGGGTCCTCGCCTGCCCCTGGCAGCGCTGCACCGTTCACTTCGTGCGCAACATGCACCAGCACTGCCGGCCCTCGCAGAGAGGACTCGTCTCCGCCGCTTTGCGGGAGCTCTTCCAGGCCGAGGACGGCGAGCAAGCACGCGAACGTCTCGGGCAGGTCATCGAACGACTCGACCCGACGGTCCCGAAGGTCTGCCGGCTCCTCGAAGACGCCGAGGAAGACCTCCTGGCGTTCTACGCGTTCCCCGCCGCTCACTGGCCAAAGCTGCGCTCCACGAACCCCTTGGAGCGAGTCAACCGCGAGATCGGCAGACGCTCTGACGTCGTCGGGATCTTCCCCAACGACCAGTCCGTGATCCGTCTCGCCGGCGCGCTGTTGATCGAGCAGAACGACGAGTGGCTCGTCTGCCGACGCTACCTCTCCGCCGAGAGCATGAACCAACTCGACGCAGCGAACGACGAGGACACCCCCACCCACAACAACGAAAACCAGCAGGAGGTGGCCAAGCTCAACGCCGCCTGAGCAGCGAGCCCCTCACCGACGAGCTGCCGTTACACCACAACAACCGACTTGACTGCACGCAATCAGGGCGAGAAGCCGGGTGAGGTCGTAAGGTCGCTTATCCGGGCCGCGTAAGATCGGGCCGCGTAGATTCAGCCAGGCGCAGGGTATGCAGCTCGCGGATTCGCTCCCACGCCGGGTCATGTTTCGAGAGTCGTCCCTCGCTCTCCGTTTTGTTGTGTCTTGGGACATGCTGGACGCGTGTCTCGGGAGTTCGTGTGAGCCAGGCTGGTTCTCACGGAGGTTTTGATCTGACCTCGGTCTCCGCGGAACCCGGTCCGGCTCACCAGTCCACTATGAGCTGCAACCACACACCCCCCTCTCCGTTTTTGGTCCGCAGGAGGTCGTTGCTCGAACTTGGGCCCGCTGGGATGTCCCAAGCGTCGATCATGCTTAGCTGGTGCCCGACGCCGTCAGCCAGTTGCTTGCCACGAGGCCGCCCTGGACAAGCTCGGGGCTCGGGGTATCTCTGTCGTCGAGGCGGGGCAGACGATCTGGAACCGCCACGTGATTGTCAGGAACCGGCGCGGGAGCCCGGAGCGGCGTCAGCCCGATGCGCGCAGGCTCGTCATCGGCCAGAGCGATGCCAACCGTGTCCTGACGCTCGTGATCGAGGAGACGATGGAGCTGACTACGTGGCTCCTTGTTACCGGCTGGGATTCCACGCCTGCCGAGCGTAAGATCTTGGAGAGATCATGATGCCCTCCTACCCAGACCCGTTGCCGGGCGACTTCGATGAGGAGCTCGGCCAACTAGACGCTGCTGACGTGCAAGTAGTCCAGATTTCGCACGAGCACCATCTAATCGTGCAGTTCACGCTTGAGGGAGACGATGCGGTGGCGTTGCAACGGATCGCTGACGATCAAGGCGAGAGGCCGGGTGAGGTGGTCAGGTCGCTGATCCGAGCGGCTTCAGTCAAAGCTGTCTGATCGCAGGTTCCAGCGGCGAGCGGTCTTCCGCATGATTCGGTGGCGCCAAATACAACCAGCGGCAGAAGCTACGTTGCTTGCTCGACCATTGGGACGCGATCGTGGTCCTGCTCGATACGCCAGGTCCCCGGGCCGGTGTGCTCCACCTCAGTAGCTTTCGCGCCGATATCCTTCGTAGCGCCAGCGCACGGAGCGTCTAGCGTGCAGCTCGCTTATGAGCTTCTACACGAAGTGCGTGTTCGAGCTTTGTCCGTCCCACCCCGTCCCCATCAGGTGGCTGTGGCGCCATCGCTGTCGTTCGGGTTCGCCAGATATCGTCTGGATAATGAACAGAGGAGCGAAGTGGGTGGCTGCAATCCCCTTTTCGCCGGGGACCTCGTTCGCGGGACGGTTCTCGACGATGGGCGGAACGCTCGTGCTTACGGACGACAGCGTGGTCTTCAAGCCGCTATTCCGGCTTGGGATCGTGCGGAGGCGGATGTTGGCGGACCTCGAGGCAGCGAGCCCTTCCGCCGAGAAGCCGCCGCGCCTGCGGCTCACTTCGAGGCAAGCGAAGCCATTGGTTCTCATGGTGCTACCGCACCGCATCACGCCAATGTGGTCAGAAGACGCGTCCGCGCGGGACGACGCAGCCGCTGCTATCAATGCGGCGCTGGACGCTTGAGCTGTGCGGACGATGAAGTCCTAGCGAGGTCGAAAGGTCGCCTGACTGCTTGCTGCACAAGGCCGCCAGACATATGAGCCTCGGCAACGCCGTGTATCGCACCTGCGATACACCGTCCATCGAGAGACACATCCCCTACAGCAGCGGGCGCGTTGTATCTGCATCGACGGCGCCGACCACTGAGCTGAGCGCCAAAGGCGCTGCACATATCACCGCTCATATGTCGATTCCTCCTCCGTCCATCCCTAAGCCGCCAGTCGATCGTTGACGCGCGCGGTGATCTGTGCCAGCACGCGTCCTGCCGTGGTCATGACGCTCCTTCCTTGGGAACCGAAGCTAGATTCATTGGTGTAACCAACGATTGCAAGGCTCGTTGGCTGTCCCAACGGATCGGGTCCTGAGCGCGCGCCGCCGCTGAGCGCTGCGTCAGGCGTCGATGGATACGTGCCCAGGCTGGGCTGCCACCTCATTCCGAGCCGATGCAATCCTTCATGCCGTATTCGGCTGCCAGGGCGCTGGTGCGCGTGACGGACTTCCTGAGCAGGTCTTGAGCTGCTTCGCCGGTGTCGCTTTCTTGGCGGCTTGCTGCTGAGGCGATGGCGTTTGCGTCGGCGGTCTCAGCGGCGAACGCTGCCAGCAGCTTGTTGACGGCGCCGGCGTTGCCGGGGGGCGGGGAGAGCAGCTGCAGCTTGCTGTCGGCGGCGCGGGAGAAGGCGACGACCTGGTGCACGAGCGTGACGAAGTCGGTGTCTGCGGTTGCGGTGGGGAGTTTTTTGAGCGCTTCCTGGCGGGTCTTCAGCGGCTGCTCCTGGGCGCTGAGCGTGCTGCAGATCTTTTCGGCGCCTGCCACGAACTGTGCCTTGGTGGACGTCGACGACGACCCGTTGGCGTTTGTGGCTGCGCTGGACTTGCTGGAGGAGCCGCAGCCGCAGCAGAGCAGAGCGATGGCGAGGACGGCGAGACCTAGCGCGCCTGTGAGCCGGTCTCGCATTGCGTGCATCCTCCCACAGAGCGCCACGCGTAGGGCGCGAGCGGCTGGGTACAGCGCCGGCAACGAGCTCTTATGTTGATGCCGGCGCTGTGGTGGCCGTGGCTCAGGGGGCGGGTACTGTCGGCAGTCCTGGGTCGGGGGCGCCGAGCTTGGTGACGTCGGGCGCGTGATAGACGGCGCCGGGGCAGCCACCGAGTGCGAGTACGCGCATGCCGTCGCCGCCGGGCCACAGCTTGCGCTTGGGCTGCGGACCGACGCGGACCATGGTGTCGGGGTCGACGGCGTGACGGGTGCCGTCGATCTCGATCTCGCCGGAGCCGCGCAGCACGACGAACACCTCCTCCTGCCCGCTGTCTGCGTGGTCGTGCTCGGGGTACTGGCTTGCGTTGGGCGGCAGGTCGAGCACCTGCATGCCGAACGATTGGACGCCGAGCTGGGCGCGGGCTCGCTTGAAGGTGCCGAAGATGACGCCCTCGATGCTGTCGATGGGGGTGACGGTGTAGTCGGACATGCGTGCCTTCCTGTTGCCGGGATGCGGTCTGCACCGATTGCTGCGTCGGCATTAATAGCACGAACGTTCGTGCGTTACAATTGAGGTGTGGAAACGAAGGCGGCGAGCGACGCGGTCGGCGATATTGGAGCGGGCGGTGGATATTGCGTCAGTTGAGCGGCTGGAAGGGCTGACGATTGGCAGGCTGGCGAGCGAGCTTGAGATGAGCAAGAGCGGCTTGTTTGCGCACTTTGGCTCCAAGCTGGATTTGCAGCTGGCGACGTTGGACGCGGCGGCGTTGCGTTTCACGGCGAGGTTGTTGCCCCGGCGCAGGCGAGCGGAGGGCGAGGCGCGCGTGAGCGCGTATTGCAGGCTGTACCTGGACTACCTGGAACGCGGCGTGTTCGCCGGTGGCTGCTTCTGGGCGGCGGCGACGACGGAGTTCGACGATCGCCCGGGGCCGGTGCGCGACGCGGTGCGCGCCGGCGTGGTTGCTGGTTGGGTGAGCTGGAGCGCCAGGCGGCGGTGATGCCGGCAGATGACGCAGCGGAGGTGGCGTTTGAGATCTACTCGCTGGGCCTCGGCGCAAACGCGTGCTTCCGTCTGCTTCGACGGACGGCACGCGTTCGACCGGGCGCGTACGGCGATCGACCGCCGGCTGCGCGAGCTGTCGTGGCACAGCTCGGAGGGCAGCCCCCGCGAGGCGGGCGTCGAGCTAATCTCGATGTAGGGCGGGGCGGCGTTGGTGTTTCGAGCGTGGTGTCGGTGGTACGGAATTAGAGCCGGGCGCGAAGGTTGCCAAGGTGACGCTGGCGCGGTCAGCGTGCCAGGGGTGGCAGCAGATCGGCGAGCTGGGTCTGGCGTTCGTGCTGTCGTCGCTGATCGGGCTCGAGCGCGAGTGGCGCCAGAAGTCGGCAGGCCTGCGCACGCACACGCTGGTTGGCGTGGGTGCGGCGCTGTTCATCCTGATCAGCAAGTACGGCTTCAACGACGTGCTCAGCGAGGGCCGCGTGGTGCTCGACCCGTCGCGTGTCGCGGCGGGGTGGTGTCGGGCATCGGCTTCATCGGCGGTGGGCTTGATCTTCGTCCGCAAGGACATCGTGCGCGGGCTGACGACGGCGGCGATCGTGTGGATCACAGCTGCCATCGGCATGGCCTGTGGTGCCGGGCTGGCGCTGCTGGCGCTGGTGGTGACGGCGGCGCACTTCGTGGTGGTGTTCGTGTATCCCGGCGATCACCGGCGAGGCTGCCCTCGTCGCGCTATCTGGGCTTCAGCCTGCGGGTGGTGTACGAGGACGGCCGCGGCATCCTGCGCGAGATCATCGGCGAGAGCACGCGGTCTTGGGCTGGCGATACACCGCATGGCCACCCAGCAGATCGAGGGCGGTCGGATCGCTGGGCGTGCCGGCGGTGGCTGTGACGTTCGAGGTTCGCGGCAGGCGCGACGATCGAACGAGCTGACGCTCGCGCTGGATAAGCTCGACGGGGTGTTGGGAGTGGAAGCGACGGACTTTCTGGAGGACCTCGGCTTGAGGACGCCGACCGACGTGTGGCTGCAACGCGAGCTGACGCTCCAGCCGCAACCGCGCGGCTTCCATCTGGTCACGCGCGAGGTGCTGGCGGCGCTGCCGGAGCTGCGGACGTGGACGTGGGCCTGCTGCATGTGCTGATCCGCCACACGTCGGCGTCGCTGACGCTCAACGAGAACGCCAGCCCGGACGTGCGGCGAGGACTTCGAGTCGTGGTTCAACGACGCGGTGCCGGAGCACAGCGCGCTGTGGACGCACACGTTGGAGGGCAGCGACGACATGCCGGCGCACATCAAGGCCTCGCTGCTGGGCCCGTCGCTGACGCTGCCGATCAGCGGCGGCGCGCTGGCGCTGGGCACGTGGCAGGGCATCTACGTGTGCGAGCACCGCGACCGCGGCGGCCGGCGCTCGCTGGTGGCGACTGTCTGTGGGGCGAGGCGGGCGAGCGGCGGTAGACTACGACGCTCTGCGCCCGTAGCTCAGCTGGATAGAGCGTCGGTCTACGGAACCGAAGGTCGGGAGTTCGAATCTCTCCGGGCGCGTCCGCAAATAGGCTCATTTACAGGGATTTTGTGCTTTCACGGCGACGGCCTTAGAAGGTCTTTCAAAATGAGTTGAGGCGTCGCCAGCAGAGGATGCTGCAGGCGAGTGTGAGGAATGCTGTGTGCATGTCAGGGTCGCGCTCGTAGCGGATCCTGAGCCGGCGGAGGTTGTGTAGGTGCGCAAAGCCGCGCTCGACGACCCAGCGCTGTCGGCCGAGCCCGGAGCCGTTGGCTGTTCCGCGGCGGGCGATGACGGGAGTGATCCCGAGAGCCCGCAGGAGCCGGCGGTGCTTGTCGAAGTCATAGCCACGGTCAGCGAGAAGACGATCGGGTTTCTGGCGTGGCCGGCCGCGCTTGCCAGCGACCGGCCTTGAGTGCAGATCCTCGATCAGTGGCAGCAACTGGGTGACGTCGTGACGGTTGCCGCCGGTCAGCGCGACCGCGAGCGGGATACCGCTCGCGTCGAACCAGCAGATGGTGCTTCGAGCCGGTGCGGGCACGATCTACCGGGGATGGCCCCGTCAGGAGCCCCCCAAAAGAGCACGGATATGGCTGGCGTCAACCGCCGCGCGGGACCAGTCGATCTTCCCCGCAGCATTCAGCTTCACCAGCAGCTTCTGGTGCAGTCCATCCCATATCCCGGCCTTCTGCCACGTCCGCAATCTTCGCCAGCACGTGACCCCTGACCCATAGCCGTACTCACGTGGCAGGTCCTCCCAGGCGATCCCGGTATGCAGCACGTGCAAGATTCCGTTGAGCACCAGCCGGTCATCGATCGCCTTGCGTCCAGGGTTACGCCGACGCCGAACCCGCGGCGGGATCAGCGGCTCTACCTCCGCCCACAACTCATCAGTGATCTCGAACCTTGAGGGCACCTCCACCGCCTCCAATCCTCGGGGACACACCACAAAGATTCAAGACCCAACCCCACAACCCTCCATTTTGAAAGACCTTCTTAGAGGGCTGGTGCAGTGTGGGTACCACGGATGGGTACCAATCGAACGGCTTAGGTGTGCGCGGCGCCGGGCGTCGCCTCTCACCTGGGTCGAACGATGACGACCGCCGGGAGCTTGGGGGCGGGCCCAGGCGAGTTCTCGCCTAAGCTAGGGTGGGCACCGCGATCAGCCCACCGCCCGGCGAGACGCTGTGCCCCTACCACCATATGTCCGGTCGTTGTGTAGTACGCGCGCCGGTCAGCCGAGGGGCCACGGATTGGCGACCGCCGCCCACGGTTCGCTGCGCCAATCGGCATACGCCACGTCCGGCTCGTCCGTCTCGCGCTCGACTGATGCGCCGTATTTCGCCGCCGTCGCGTTGACCGGATAGTGCGGCTCGTCCCTGCGCCGCGATCCGATCATCAACACGGCGCACGGACCGTCGCCAGCACCGACGAAAACGTGCTCGACACCGGCCGGGCAATGGAAGAAGTCCCACTGTTTCAGCGGCTGCTCCTCGCCGTTGACGATGGCGATGCAGTCGCCATGAAGTACCAAGAAATCCTCCTGCACCGGCTCCGAGTGGTATCGGCAGTTCGGCTGGCCCGGCTGCATGATCTGGACGTTGACGCCGGTGTCCGGCCATGCGTTGTCATCAGACCCGAAGTCGATGATCGTCGCCCGCCTCGGATGGCTGAGCGCCGGAGCGTCGGCGAGATTGATGATCAGTGGCTCGTCCACTCTGCAGACCCTATCGCCACCGTCTGAGCGTCGTGTCGCGGCCCGTCTTAACTACCGTCGCGTCCGAAGCGGTCGCGACGTGCTCAGCCCCGGGCGCGGCGCAAGAGAGACCAGTCTTACAACGGCCACTTGTGCGACGTTCTAATAGATAGGCTTTGAAGATGCCTACGCGATACTGTTGAACTCATGAAGCAGGCCGTGGCTAAGCGACGTCGGTATCACCGTTCCGGCGACGGCGATACTGGTTCGGCGCCCTTTGAACACCGCCTATCCGACCTGCTGCTAGTCGAGTATGAAGCCGCGCGTGCCGACAATCAAGCGCGGATTACCGCTCAGGTCACGCTAGTAGGATTCATGCTTACTATCGCGACTGCTCTTTCCGCCGTCGCGCTATCAAGCGGAACCTCTGGAACCGATACGAAAGCCAGTGGGCCTGACCGACTCCTACTGTTCTTGCTCGTGCCGCTCGTTGTCAACGGACTCGGGTTCTTCTACATCCTGCACAACACCGCCCGTGGACGTATTGCTGCCTACACCATGGATGTCGTCTATCCGGCCTTCACAAGTGCCCAGGATCTTTCGTGGTCCGCGTATCAGTTCGATGCCCACCGCACCCGACAGTGGTTCAGGGCACTAGTGATCGTCATCGCAAACCTCGCCATTTTTACAACATTCGATACAGTGGCCTTGGCGCTCGTGTTCCACAAGGCTATGACGAACTCAGCCGGGACCGCGGCTATTTGGACGATAGATGCGATTTTTTCGCTTGGCCTCATAGCAGCGGCTGTCACATCGGCACACGAATTCGCTCGCCCGATCGACACTCCGCTGTTTGGCTCTCCTACATCCGGTATTCCTGACTACAAGCCGAGCAGCGATGCAGCAAATGGCTGATCCCTGGGCGGGGTCATTCTGTCGCGACCGTGAGTCGACGGCGATCGCCCGGCACCCGCGCCGTTGGCCGGCCGCGCTCAACGCTCGTCGGTAGGGCGTCGTCCCTCTCCGTCACGTTGATTCGGGCGGCCAGTTGCGACCGTTGGCGAGCCAAAGCTCGAGCAGCGGATCAACAACGCGCCACCCGGTCTTCGTGGTCGAGTCTGCCACGACGTGCCCGTCGCGCTGGAGGCGCTCGATGGTGTCCTGGTTGCTGCCCGTCTTGCTGACCCCGTAGCGCTCGCGTGCGACGCGGCCTTGCAACGGGGTCACGCGGCGTGAGATAACGGCCATCAGTCTCCGCTCGCTGTTGTTCCACGAGTCCCAAGCGGCCTCCACCTCTGGGTTTGCGTCGCGCGTGGCGGCGTCGAACGCCGTCAGCCACTCCCGGCTGGTTGCGCTCGATCCGGGCTTGGTGTGCTCGTAGAGGTGATGTGCGAGCAGCATCGCGCGCTGCGGATGTCCGTCGACAGTCGCCAGCAACGGCTCCAGCGCCTCGCCGGGATCGCGCCGTCTGGTTTCAAACCTGGAGCCGATGTACTCGGCTAGATCCTCTGCCTCGAGCCGGGGGAGATCTATGGGCTTGGCCTGGGCGAAGAACGCATGGCGGCGGTCTGAGAACAGGTCACGCATCAAGCCGGGGTGAGATCCGGAGAAGACATAGGCGGCGACCTTGCCTTGCTGCTCGAGCTCAGAACGGATCGTCCCGGTGAGGGCGTCACCGACTCGCACAACATCTTGAAACTCGTCGAACGCGATGGCGCATCGGCGCCCGTGCCGTTCCTGCAAGCGGCGCGGCAGCGCCAGGCGGTCCAGGAGCTCGGGCACTTGTTGCTCGGGTGCCAGTTCGACGCCAACCCCGCCGGGGGTCGCCTTCACACTGGGTCTGAGTGTCGAGACGACGCCGGCAAACCAGCGCTTGAGCGGCCCGTCGAGCTGCTCGCGGTAGGCACGCTCGATGCGCTCAGCGACGTCTGCCGCGGTGAGCACGCCCAGGAAGTTCACATAGATCGGTACGAAGGCGTCCTTGTCGGCGGCAGCGAGTGCCGCCTTCAGCAACGACGTCTTGCCGAACCGGCGTGGCCCCTCGAGACGGCTATTGCGGGTCTCGCCGATCCGATCGCGCAAAAGAGCCAGCTCGCCGGTCCGGCCCGCGAGTGCCTCGGGCGGTTCGAGCGGGTCCTCGTAGATGAATGGGCTACTCATTGGGTGCCATAATATAGCACCATATCGTGCAGTAATGCAGCACCTACGGGTGCCATTATTCAGCAACCGGCCAGGATGCCCGGGAGCCCGTCCTCAGGTCCAGTCCTGCAGACGACACAGCCCGCCAAGGCCGCGCCGCCCCAAAGAAGACAACAGCTGGTCCACCCACACAGCAAACACCGTCTTCTGGCTTCCCACGCAGTCGTTCATGTGCGATGAGGTCTGCTCCGTCGAAACCTCATCTGTCTACGCAGCCCATCTTTAGGCCGAACGCCGGCGTCCTGGACTCGGGTTTGCGGTGCAGGCCAAGCACCGCTAGGCATTTTCGCTCGCGCGTTCGGCGGGCAGTCGCTCGGCGACGAACGCACCGATGAGCTCGGCAAGCCGCTGCGGCTGGTCCCATGGCACGAACGCGCGGCTGTGCTCGATCCGCTGCAGGCGCGCACCGGGAATAGTGGCAGCGAGCCGCTCGGCGTAGCGCAACGGGAACATGAGGTCCTCAGGTGCCCACGCGAGCAGCGTCGGAAGCGGCTGCTCGCCCAGGCGCTCGGCGGCGGCGAGCGTGTCTCGCCTGTCGATCGCCCTGAGCGTGGCAGTTACGTCGGCGCGCACGGCGCGCTGACGCAGCGGCGCGAGCCACGCGGCGGTCAGCTCGTCGGGGAGTGGCTGGTGGCTGAGCATGCCGAAGCCGAGCTTTGAGCGACGGATCCGCGCTGAGCGGGTTGTCTGCGCGAGCGCCCGGTAGGCGCCGGGCACGTGCGCGAGCCACTGCAGCGGGCGCAGCAGGGGCGGAAGGAAGTTCTCGAAGCAATCGCAGTTGGTGAGCACCAGGCCGCCCAGGCGCTCGGGACGCTCGGCGGCGAGAATCTGAGAGAGCGCGCCACCGGTGTCGTTGGCGACGATCGTCACGTCCTCGAGCTCCAGCGCGTCGAGGAAGTCGGCGATCAGGAGCGCGATGCCGCGCGGCGAGCGGTCGGCGTCGCCCGCCAGCGCGGTGCGGTGGGCGCCGAGTGGCCAGTCGGGGACCACGCAACGGTGGGTGTCGGCCAGCGGGGCCACGACCTGATCCCACAGGCGGCCGTCGACGAACAGACCGTGGACGAACACGAGCACCGGGCCGGCGCCGCGCTCGCGGTAGTGGATCGTGCCCTGATCGAGGGCGACACTCGTGCTGTTCATGTCCGCGATCTCCTCTATGTTCTGATTTGCGTACAGGCCGCACGTAACCTACATACAGACTGCATGAATGTCAATCGACAAGCGGCGCGCTCGGCGTCGACGCGCGCGAAGCTGCTGAAGGCGGCGCGTGCGCTGTTCGCCCGCAAGGGCTATGCCGCTGTTGGCACCGAGGAGATCGTGCGCCGCGCGGGCGTCACGCGCGGCGCGCTCTACCACCAGTTCGCCACCAAGGAGGACCTGTTCGCGGCCGTGTATGAGCAGGTCGAGCAGGATCTGACCAAACGGGTCGTCGCGTCGCTGTCGGAGATCGAAAGTCCGTTTGCGGCGCTGCGCGCGGGCATTCGCGCGTTCCTGGAGGAGTGCCGCGCGCCGGAGGTGCAGCAGATCGCGCTGATCGACGCCCCGGCGGTGCTCGGCTGGGAGCGCTGGCACAAGGTCACCGAGAGCAACGGGCTGGGGCTGATGCAGGCGGAGGTCGCAGCGGCCATCGCCGCTGGCGAGATCGTGCCGCTGGCGGCCGAGCCGCTGGCGCACCTGCTGATGGGCGCGCTCGACGAGGGTGCCCTGCTGGTGGCACGCGACCCCGACGCCACAGATGCCGTAGCGGCGACGTTCGAGCGCCTGCTCGACGGCCTGCTCGTCGCTGGACCGGCTGCTAGGCGAATAATCGATTAATCGCCTATACTGCTAGGCGTATGATCTACCAAACACCCCCACAGGCGCCTGATCTGGCGCGGCATCTGGCTGAGCTCGATGATCTGCGCGAGCGTCTCGGTGACGCCGCGCAGCAGCATGCTGGACGCTGGCTCGGGAGGCTGCGGCGCCAGTGGCGTGCGAGCTCTGCGTCGAGCTCGATCGAGATCGAGGGCTTCCACGCGCCGCCGGATGCCGTCCGCAATCTGGCCAGCGGCGCGGTACATGACGAAGCTGATGAGCAGGACCGCCTGGCCCTCTCCAGTTATGTGCGCGCCATGGACCATGTCGGCGTGATGTCCGTGGACCCGCAGTTTCGCTGGCTGGATCGTGTGTTACTCGATCTGCACTTCGACGCCTGCTACTTCCAAAAGGACAAGCTTCCGGGGCAGTACCGGACTGGACCGATCAGCGTCACGAGCCCGAGAGGAGGGCCGCCGGCATACGTGGGGCCGTCCTACGAGCAGATTCTCCCACTCATGGCAGAGATGCTCGACTGGCTCGAGCACGGCAACCTGGACGCGCATGTGACCGTGCGTGCGGCCATGGCCCACCTTCACGTCGTGTCCGTCCATCCGTTTCAGGACGGAAACGGGCGCGTATCGCGCATCGTCCAGTCGCTCGTCCTCGCTCGTGGCGGCCTGCTCGCACCGGAGTTTCTCTCGATCGAGGAATACCTCGGGCGACACACCACCGACTACTACGCCGCTCTGCAGGAGGTCCAAGCCGGCTGCTACCAGCCCGACCGCGATGCGAAGCCGTGGGTGGACTTCTGCGTCCGTGCCCATATCGAGCAGGCCCGTCAGCGATTGGATCAGCTCGAGCAGGCGGCGAGACGCTGGTCGCGGCTCGAGCAGCTCGTTGCCGAGCGAGGCTGGCCTGAGCGCCTCGTCATAGCGCTTGAGCAGAGTCTCTTCGATGCAGCGGAGCGGACCTCATACGCGCAGGAGGCCGAAGTGTCGCTTGCGAGCGCCACCAGCGACCTGCGGCGGCTCCTGGACGGGGGGCTCCTGACCAGGCGTGGCCAAGGCCGAAATGTGGCCTACGTCGCGAGCGAGCTGCTGCGAGAGTCGATCCAATGACCGAAGCCTCTACTAAAATCTCCCCATGGAGAAGCTACCGGCGCCTCCGTCGCCCATACACACCGGCCTTCCGCTCGTCAGGGACTGATTGGCGCCGCGGGACTGGGCATCGGCGTGAGGGTCCTGGCTGACTCCCACACGATCCTGTGGCACCTGCAGGGCTCTCCTCGACTGTCCAACACCGCTGCAATCGCCCTGACCGAAGCGGAAGTCACCGGCGGCGTGGTCGTGTCTGTGGCCACGCTGATCGACCTGTGGCACGTCGCTCAGACCACGGACACACTGCCCGACAGGAGCCTGGACGGGCTGCGCGAGCTGCTGGCGTCCTCGCGTGCGCTGTTCCTGCAGCCGATCGACGTTGCCGTGATCGACGCCACCAACGAGATCCCGGGCGACCTCCTCCCCGATCCGTGGGACCGGTTCATCGTGGGGACCGCCCGGGCGCTGGTCGTGCCGCTGGTCACACGAGACGCTGCCATCCGTGACAGCGGGCTCGTGGCGACCATCTGGTAGCGCTTACTTCTTCGGGCACGGCGATTTGTAGGTTGCCGTGACTGTCTCCGGTTTCGTCATTTCGCCGTTTTCGGCGAACGTCACTTCCGTCTTGATCGGGAAGCCGCCCGCCGGGCACTTCGTCGGAACGCGCCCGTAGTAGATCGTCTTGCCCCCCGACTTGTATGCCGAGCCGGCCTTCACGTCGATGGTCTTGACCGATGCGTACGGCGCTCCCGGCACACTTGCGATCAGCGGCACTTCAACTTCCAGCTCCGGGCCGAAGCCGCCGCCGCCGACGAAGTTCTTGAAGTGGCCGGTGGACAGGATTTCCAGCGACACCGGCGTGTGGCCGTCGGTGAAGAACTCAAAGCCTCCGTCCGGCGAGTAGAAGGAAGAGATTTCAGCGGCCTCTTCCACGCGTTCGCCGCCGAACGTCACGAAGCCCAGCGCGTGGCCGATCGGTCCGGCGGCCGAGCCCTTGGGGCACTTGACCGGCCCGAACTGTTCCAGCGTCGGCTTGGTGCACGTGGGAAAGCCGCTCGGGTGCAGCTTGGATCCGCTCGGCAGGTAGTAGTTGATGCCGATGATCGGTGGCGGCGAGCCCTGGTATTCGGTTCCTTCTATTTCGTATTCCGACTGCACGGCAGTGCCCGCGCCGAGGATGTCCCCCGTGTGCGGGAAGCCGGGGATCGGTACTGCAAAGGCTTTGAACTTGACTGTCGGCAGAGCTGCCGCGATCCCGGGCAGCGCCAGCACAGCCAGCCCGACGACAGCAAGACAGGTGAGCGTTCGGCGCATGATCGATCTCCTCCGTAGATGGTCATCAGCCTCGATCCGATAGCTCGGGTACGACGTCGCCGAAGTGACAACGCAGTCCCCATCCCAAGCGCCGGGGAGCGAGTGCGAGCCCGAGTGTAGGGCGCCCATCATCGGTGCTACTTGATTACAGAAAAACGGTGCGGTGGCACGTCGGCCAGTGCTTGCGTCCTCGCGAGCCGGCTGTCCGCACCCGTTTTCCGCGCCGCGCCGTTCCGCGCCGCGCCGCGCCGCGCTGCGCGCGGGCCCCGTCAGCCGGCGCTTCCCAGGGGGGTGGCGGGCGCGTCCGGCTGCGCCGGCTCGCCGTCGCTCACCTCTGGCATCTCACCGGGGCTGTCCGGGTCGAACGCCGGGGCGCGCTTGCGCGCCTCCTTCCTGGCTTCTTTGTCCAGCCTGCGCTCACGCAGCTTGCTTTCGCGGGTGAGCTTCGCCATCGTCGTCTTCTTCTTGCCGCTTGAGGCCATGTCGGTCAGTCCCTTGTTGTTGACTCCGAGCGTAGCGTCCCGCCGCTCGGCGCCCGCGTCAGCCCCGTGGCGGGGAGATGCGCTGCGGCACGCCGTACTGCGAGTAGCTGTCGCTCATGAAGTGCCCGCCGGCGACCATCCCCACCTTGCTGACACGTCCGTTGGAGGCGTCGATGTGAAGCTCGAACCACACCGGCAGGCTGGGGCTCATGAGCGCCACGTCGGCGCTGATGTGCCCGTTGACGTCGTGTTCGTCCAGTAGCTGGATCGACTGGTCGTACTGCTGCCAGTCATACCAGCCGCTCGTGCTGAACTTGCCCCCGCCGTAGCTGCTCTGCTGCCAGTCCTGCCCCGGAGTCTGCGACCACAGCGTGCCGCCGATCGCCACCACGCGTCCGCCTGTGGCCATCGTGTAGGCCATGCGTTCAGGTGCGCTGAAGCGGTAGTGGATCTGCTCCACCGGATTCGGCGGGCCGCTGGTCAACGTCTCGTACACGCGCACGCCCTGCAGTGAGCGCATGCCGGCAACCGCCTTGTTCAACAGCTCGCGTGCGCGAGCGCTCTGCCCGTGCTGCCAGTGCACGGGCAGGCTCAGCGCATAGCTGTGCCCGTGCTCGCTCGCGCTCAACGCCACCGCCGTCGCGCTTGCCGGCAGCGTGAACGTCCAGCATCCCGGGCCGCATGCCTGCCGGGATGAGGCGCCGGCGATGCTCACCGTCTCGCCCGCGCCTGCCGGTGCCATCGTCGGTGTCAGCAGCTCCAGGCGTGCGTTGAGCGTGTCTGTGCTCGGCGTCACCCACACGGCCGCCAGCGTTGAGCCCAGCTGGCCTGCCACCGACAGCTCGTTCGGGCCGGGCTTGAGGATCGGGCAGGCCGCCGGTGTGCAGTGTCCCCCCGAGCGCAGGTCTCGCGCGGGGCCCGTCGCCGACATGTCCATGCCGGCCATCGTTCCCAGCGCCCGCGCCGCCGACTTCGCCACCGTGAACGTGCCCGGCGCCGCGATCATCAACGCGCCCAACAGCGCCACCGGCATCAGCGCCGCTGCACCGATGCTCGCGCGCCGCTGCGCGCGGCTGCGCACCCGCATCTGTTGCCCGGCTGCGTCGAAGCGCCGTAGTCGCAGGCTGTTGGTCACCACCAGGATGCTCGACGCGCCCATTGCCACTGCCGCCAGCGCCGGGCTGAGCAGGCCGCTCACGGCCAGCGGTAGCGCGATCAGGTTGTAGCCGAGCGCCCAGCCGAGGTTCTGCAGCACGATCGTGTACGTCTCGCGTGCCAGGCCCAGCGCCCGCGCGACGCCGCGTAGGTCGCCGCTGATCACGCTGATGTCCGCCGCTTCGATCGCCGCGCCCACGCCCGTGCCCATCGCGATCCCCAGGTCCGCCTGTGCCAGCGCGGCCGCGTCGTTGACGCCGTCGCCCACCATGCCCACGCGGTGCCCCTGCTGCTGCAGGCGCGCGATCTCCTCGAGCTTGCCGCTGGGGCTGACCGACGCGCGCACCTGCTCGATGCCCGCAGCCGTCGCCACCGTAGCTGCCGCGCGCGGGTTATCGCCGGTCAATAGCTCCACTGCGATGCCCATGCGGTGCAGCACGTCGATCGCTTCGCGCGCCTCCGGCTTGATCGTGTCCGCCAGCGCGATCGCGCCGACGATCCGCTCGTCGCGCTCGACCACCACCGCCGTGCACCCGCGCTGCTCCCACGTCTCCAGTACCTGCGCCGGCTGTTGCGAGGGCTGCAGCGCCGCGGGGCGACCGACCCATACGTGCGCCCCTTCGACCACCGCGCGTACGCCGCTGCCGTGGCTTGCGCGGAACTCGCTCGCCGGCACCGGCTGTAGGCCGCGCTCGCGTGCTGCCGTCCTCACCGCAAGCGCCAGCGGATGCTCGGAGCCGGACTCCGCTGCAGCTGCCAGCGCCAGCACGGCGTCCGCGTCCTCGCCGGGCGCCGTCCAGGTGTCGCTCACCGCCAGCTGCCCGCTGGTGAGCGTGCCTGTCTTGTCGAACACGATCGTGTCCAGCTCCTGGCTGCGCTCGAGGATCTCCGCGCCGCGGATCAGCAGCCCCAGGCGTGCGCCGCGTCCGCTGCCCACCAGCAGCGCCACCGGCGTGGCCAGGCCGAGCGCGCACGGGCAGGCGATGATCAGCACCGAGATCGCCGCGTCGATGCCGTGCTCGACGTGCATCGAGGCGATCGTGCCGTGCTCCGAGGACCCGGTCAGGACCCACCCCAGCACCGTCAGCGCTGCCAGCACCAGCACGGTGGGCACGAAGAAGCGCGCGATTTCATCGGCCAGCCGCTGGATCTGTGGCTTGGATGCCTGCGCGCGCTCCACCAGCGCCACCAGCTGCGCCAGCGCCGTGTTCGCGCCGACGGCCGTGGCGCTGGCATGCAGCACCCCGTCGATGTTCAGCGTCGCGCCCGTGAGCGGCGCGCCCGCGCTCTTCTCCACCGGCAGCGACTCGCCCGTAAGCATCGACTCGTCCACCGCTGAGCTGCCGTCGATCACGACGCCGTCCACCGGGATCTTGTCGCCCGGGCGCACCAGGAACAGGTCGCCGAGGCGGACGTCCTCAACGGCCACCAGGCGCTCAGGGGCGCTCGGGTCGTCGGCGTCGAGCACGCGCGCGCGTGTCGCTCCCAGCTGCGCCAGCTCGCGCACCGCGCGACCGGCGCTGGCACGCGCCTTCGCCTCACACCAGCGCGCGATCAGCAGCGCCGCGATGATCGTCGCGCCCATGTCGTAGTCGAGCGTCATGCCCGAGCCGCCCATCGACACCGCGCCGGCGCCGAGCAGCATCACCGTCGAGTAGCCGAAGCTCGCCAGCGTGCTCAGTGCGATCAGCGTGTCCATGTTCGTCGCCCGCGCCCGCGCGCGCTCCCACGCCGAGCGCAGGAACGGCAGCCCGCACCAGAACTGCACCGGCACCGCCAGCGTCGCCGCCAGCCACCGCGCTGTCGTGTCGTGCGGCTCGGCGTACGTGAGCGTGCCGATCGCGATCGCCAGCGGTACCGCCACCAGGATGCGCCACAACAGGCTTCGCTGCTCATCCGCGTCGCGCGCGGCCAGCTGCCGCGTGTGCTCGCTCGCCGACGGGCCGATCCGCGAGGCGCCGTAGCCGGCCTTGCGTACCGCTGCGATTAGTCGCTCATCCGCATGCGCTCCCGGCTCCAGCTCGACGGTGGCGCGGCCGGTGGCGTAGTTGACCAGCGCGTCGGTGACACCCGGCTCGCGGCTGAGCGTGCGCTGCACCCGTGCCGCGCACGAGCCGCATGTCATTCCCGAGACATCGAACTCCAGACGCTCATACTCCTCCGGCGCGATCGGCGCCGACGCAGTCCGTCTCGTGATGTCGGTCACGCTCATCGCGCTCGAGCGAGACCTCAGATGGTGGCGACGTCGATGACGAAGCGGTAGCGCACGTCGCTGCGCTCGACGCGCACGTAGGCGTCGTCCACGTCGCCGGCGCCGATCAGCTCGATCGCCGGCTTGACGCCGTGCGCGGCGCAGAAGTCGAGCATCTCCTGGGTGTCCGGCAGCCCGCCGATGGCCGATCCGGCGAGGCTGCGCCTGCCACCGATCAGCGAGAACGCGTTGAACGAGTCGGGCGCCGACGGCGCTCCGACGGTGACCAGTGTGCCGTCCACGCGCAGCAGGCGCAGATAGGAGTCCAGCTTGAGGTTGGCGGAGACGGTGTTGAGGATCACGTCGAAGCTCGACGCGAGCTGCTTGAACGTGCTCTTCTCAGAGGTCGCGTAGTAGTGCTTTGCGCCGAAGCGCAGGCCGTCGTCGCGCTTGTTCAGCGTCTGGCTGAGGACGGTCACCTCCGCCCCCATCGCCGCAGCGATCTGCACGGCCACGTGGCCGAGGCCGCCCATGCCGATCACCGCCAGCTTGGTGCCCTCGCCGACGTTCCAGTGCTTCAACGGCACATACGTGGTGATGCCGGCGCACAGCAGCGGCGCTGCGTCCTGGAGCTCGAGGCTGTCGGGGATGTTGACGACGAAGCGATCCTTGACCACCACCTGCCGGCTGTAGCCGCCGAACGTCGGCTCGCCGTCGTAGCTGCGGCCGTTGTAGGTGGGCACTGCGTTCTTCGTGCAGAACTGCTCCTCGCCTGCCAGGCAGTACTCGCACTCCTCGCACGAGTCGACCAGACAGCCGACGCCCACGCGGTCGCCGACGGAGAAGTCGCTGACGGCGCTGCCCACCTCCGCGACCAATCCGGCGATCTCGTGGCCGGGCACCATCGGGAAGATCGAGCCGCCCCACTCGTCCTTGACCTGGTGGATATCGCTGTGGCAGATGCCGCAGAACTTGATGTCGATCAGCACGTCGCGCTCGCCCAGCGCCCGGCGCTCGATCGTGGTCTGCTCCAAAGCAGCGCCCGCGGACGGCGCGCTGAGGGCGGGCGTGCTTGACATCAGGAGGGGAGCTCCGCCTCGATGGCGGCCGTCAGCTCGTCTGACTCCGGCTCGACCGTCGGGCGAAAGCGCGCCACCGGGCGTCCGTCGGGGGAGACGAGGAACTTCTCGAAGTTCCATTGCACGTCGCCTGCCTCGCCGGCGGCGTCGGTGGTGGCGGTGAGCGTGCTGTACAGCGGGTGGCGCTCGGAGCCGTTGACGTCCAGCTTCTCAGTCATCGGGAAGCTGACGCCGTAGGTGGTCGAGCAGAACGTCTGGATCTCCTCGGCGCTGCCGGGCTCCTGTTCGCCGAACTGGTTGCATGGCACGCCGAGCACTGTGAAGCCGCGCTCGCCGTAGCGCTCCTGCAGGCGCTCCAGGCCGGTGTACTGCGGCGTCAGCCCGCAACGCGAGGCGACGTTCACGACCAGCACCGCGCGCCCGTCGAGCGCGCCCTGCTCCAGCGACTCCCCGTCCAGCGCGCTCAGGTTCTCGAAGATCGCCACACGCCCATCCTAGGCGATGGCCTCACGCCGGCGCCGAGGCAAGTCTGTGCTTGGTCCAGCCCTGCTCCAGCAACTGCAGCAGCTCCTCCGGTGGCTGCGCGCCGGAGGCCCCCAGCGCGCGATCGACGACGAACGTCGGCACGGCGCTGATCCCGAGCTGGCCCGCGGTGCGCTCGTCCTCGCGGACGTCCTCGGCGTAACGATCGCCGGCGAGCATGTCGCGGACCTCGTCCTCTGCCAGCCCGACCTCGACGGCCAGGCGCACGAGTGTGTCCTCGTCGCTGACGAGCTGGCCCTCTGTGAAGTAGGCGCGCAGCAGGCGCTCCTTCATCGCGTCCTGGAGCCCGTGCTCGCCGGCCAGGTGGACCACTCGGTGGCCGTCGAAGGTGGTGCCGCTGCGGGCGATGTCGAAGCGGAAGTCAAGGCCCTCGCCGGCGGCCACGTCGGTCAGCCGCTGCTCGGCCTCCCGTGCCTGCGCCACCGTCATGCCGTACTTCTGCGCGAGGCGCTCGGCGCGGTCGCCTTTGCGCTCGTGTGGCGCGTCGGGATCGAGCTCGAAGCTGCGCCAGCTGATGTTGACCTCGTCGCGATGCTCGAACTGCGCCAGCGCGCTTTCAAAGCGGCGCTTGCCCACGTAGCACCACGGGCACGCGATGTCAGACCAGATCTCTACGTCCACGGTTGCTCCTTTGTTGAGCAGGCAACTACTCCCAACTATAGGGCGGCTACGAAGTGGCGCCCTGCCGGCGCAGCTGTCCGGCGCGAGGTGGCGGCTACTGCGAGGTGGGGGCTACTGTGTGAGTCATGCGGGTGGCGCTGTCGGACGATCGACGACGGGAGGCTCTTCGATGAGCGCAGTACATGATCCACAGGACGACGGGGCGGCCTTCGGGCGCCACCTGAAGGAGCTGCTGGAGGCGGCGCAGGAGACAGCTCGCGGCATGGCCGAGGCTGAGGAAGCGCTGCGCCTCGTGCGTGATCGGTTCGAGCACACGAAGGACCCGGAGATGCAGGGGGAGCTGGCAGCGGAGGCGCTCGACCAGGTGGATCGCCAGATGCAGCTGCTGCGCGAGCGCCGTCGGCAACTGGACAGCGCCGAAGGAACGCTGTGGGGCAGACGCAACCGCCTGGAGCAGTTCCTGATCAGCACACGAGGAGCCGACTGGTGGCGCGCGCGGCGCGATCGTGAACGCGCGCAGGCGGCCGGCGGCGCTTGTCAGCCAGCGGGGGACGAGCCGAGCCCTTCAGCAGGGTCTTCCTGAGGCTGCGCGCGCGCTGGGGAACCTCATCGTACAGGCTGTCCCGAGCCACCAGACCGGAGTGGCGAGCGGCATGAACACGGTCATGCGGACGCTCGGCGGGGCTCTCGGCGGTCAGTTGTCGGCCACATTCATCGCAGCGCACACCGCTCACGGGTTCCCAGCGTGGGAGCGGCTTAGACGCTGCAGTCTTCCGCGTCGGCGGGCACGCCGCTGGTGGCTTCCTCGTTGAGGATGCGCCAGCCCTCGAGGAACTGGGCGCGGGCGCGTGCGGGGAGACGCTCGAGCGTCCCGCGCAGCGGCGCCAGGGCCTGCTTGGCCCAGGTGCCGATGACCTCGCCGTACTCGTCGTCCAGGCGCACGATCGTGCGCCTGCGGTCGGCGTCGTCCTCGGCGCGCTCCAGCAGTCCCGCGCGGCTCAGCTGGCCGACGATCGCGCTGGTGGTGGACAGGCCCAGGCCGAGCCTGCGGGCGAGCTCGCTGACGCTCATCGGTCCCGCGATTGCCACCGCGCGCAGCGCCGGCATGTGGCGCGGACCCAGTGACGCGCGCGTGGCTGCGTCACGCAGCTCCTGCGGCGGCGGGCTGGACTGCTTGAGCCCGCGGAAGGTCTCCCACACCAGCGATGACAGCTCGTCCAGATCGGACTCCAGCGAGGGGTCCAGCTTGGTGGTTGAAGCTGTCGGAGGCATCGTCGTTCGTGTGCTACTTTCAAGATCGAAGTATTCGCACTGCAAACTGTTCTTCAGAGTATACCGCTAAAAGGGGGTCCGGCCATCAGCTCCATCGACAGTTCACACGAGAAGCTGGGCTGGGTCGCGCGCCTGGCCGGAGTGGTGCTCAGGCGTCGCCGGACGGTCGTGATCGGCTGGGTGATGGTGCTGATCGTCGCGCTCGGCGCCTCAGGTGCGGTGGGCAGCAGGTTCGCCAACAACTTCTCGCTGCCGGGAACCGAATCCCAGCGGGCCGCCGATCTGCTGAGCCGCGATTTCCCCGCGCAGGCGGGTGACTCGGACCAGATCGTGCTGGGTGCCCAGCAGGGGACGGTGACCGACGCTGCCGTGCGCGCGCGTGTGGAAAGCATGCTGAGCAGGGTGGCCAAGCTGGCGCACGTCACCGGTGTGACCAGTCCGTATGCGGCCACCAAGGGCGGTGCTGCGATCTCGGCCGACGGCAAGGTGGCGTTTGCGACGGTGACGTTCAACGAAAAAGCCAACCTGCTGCCGGCGTCGTCGATCGAAAAGGTGATCAGCGTCGCCAAGAGCGCCGGTTCTTCGCGGCTGCAGGTGGCATTGGGCGGGCTGGCGATCGAACAGGCGCAGAAGCCGTCGTTCGGCGCCGCCACGATCATTGGTCTGGCCGCGGCGATGATCATCCTGTTCATCACCTTCGGCTCGTTCATCGGGATGGGCCTGCCGATCATCACGGCGCTGCTGGGGCTGGGCACGGGCATCGGCATCGCCGGGCTGGCCTCGCGGCTGATCGACATGCCGAGCTTCGCCACCGAGCTCGCGGCGATGATCGGGCTGGGCGTGGGCATCGACTACGCGCTGTTCATCGTCACCCGCTTTCGCGAGAATTACCTGATCGACGGCGACGTCAACGCTGCGATCGAGGCGGCGATGGACACCGCCGGGCGCGCTGTGCTGTTCGCGGGCGCGACGGTGATCATCGCGCTGCTCGGCCAGTTCGCCCTGGGCGTGGAGTTCCTGTACGGGCTGGCCGTCGCCTCGGCGCTGGCGGTGCTGATGACGATGACGGCGGCGCTGACGGTGCTGCCGGCGCTGCTGTCGCGCTTCGGCGAGCGCATCGGGCGACCGCGCACCGCGCGACGCTGGGGCCGGGGGCGCCGTGCCGCCGCGCAGGCCCAGCCGGTGCTCGAGCCGGCTGCGGCGAAGCCGGCGAGCGGCTTCTGGGTGCGCTGGTCGAACTTCATCGAACGCCACCCCTGGCAGGGGGCGATCGCGGGGCTGGCGATCATGCTGACGCTGTGCGCGCCCGCACTGGCGCTGCGCCTGGGTAACAGCGACGCCGGCAACAACCCGCCCGGGCAGACGACCAGGCAGGCATTCGACCTGCTGGCCAAGGGCTTCGGTCCCGGCTTCAACGGGCCGCTGCAGGTGGTCGCCAGCCTGCCGCACGCGGGCGACAGGGCTGCGCTGAACACGGTGGCCGGCGCGTTGCGCGCGACCGCCGACGTGGCATCGGTGTCCGCTCCGCGCATCAGCCCGCGCGGCCTGACGGCGGTGTTCAACGTCTACCCGCGCTCGGCGCCGCAGGCGCTGGCGAGCACCGAACTGGTGAGCAGGCTGCGTCAGCACACGCTGCCGCCGGTGGCGGCTGCCAGCTCAAGCACGCTGCTCGTCGGTGGCTCCAACGCGGCGACGATCGACTTCACGCACGTGCTCTCCAGCAAGCTGCCGCTGTTCGTGGCGGTGGTGGTGCTGCTGTCGGCGCTTTTGCTGCTGGTGGTGTTCCGCTCGCTGGTGATCCCGCTGCAGGCGGCGTTCATGAACCTGCTGTCGATCGGCGCCTCGCTGGGGGTGGTGGTGGCGATCTTCCAGTGGGGCTGGCTCGGCGGGCTGTTCAACGTCAAGGGTGCCCCGATCCAGGCGTTCATCCCGGTGATGCTGTTCGCGATCGTGTTCGGCCTGTCGATGGACTACGAGGTGTTCCTGGTGTCGCGCATCAACGAGGAGTGGACGCGCCGGCGCGACGCCAAGCAGGCCGTCAACCAGGGCCTGGCGTCAACCGGCAGGGTGATCACGGCGGCGGCGACGATCATGATCTGCGTGTTCCTGTCGTTCGTCCTCGGCGGCGAACGCGTGCTGGAGCTGTTCGGCTTGAGCCTGGCAAGCGCTGTGTTCCTGGACGCGTTCGTCGTGCGCTGCCTGCTGCTGCCGTCGGTGTTGCAGCTGTTGGGGTCGCGCACGTGGTCGTTGCCCGGCTTGCTGGAGCGTCGCCTGCCGCACATCGCGATCGACCGTGAGCGCAGCGTCGCTGAGCCGAGCTTCGAGCCGGCGTTCGAGGAGGGTGTGTGAGCGCGCCGGCGGGTGTCAGCGCGCCCGCGGCGGTGAGCGCGCCCGAGGAGCCCAACCGCTGGGCGGTGCTGGCGCTGCTGGGCATCGCGCAGCTGATGGTGGTGCTCGATTCGACGATCGTCAACATCGCGCTGCCCTCGGCGCAGCGCTCGCTGCACTTCTCCACCGACAGCCGTCAGTGGATCATCACCGCTTACGCGCTGGCGTTCGGCAGCCTGTTGCTGCTCGGCGGCAAGCTCGGTGACCTGTTCGGACGCAAGTGGACGTTCATCGCCGGGCTGGCCGGCTTCTCGCTGGCCTCGGCCGTCGGTGGGCTGTCGCAGTCGTTTGCGATGCTGGTGTCAGCGCGTGCGCTGCAAGGTGTGTTCGGCGCGCTGCTGGCACCGTCGGCGCTGTCGCTGCTGACGGTCACGTTCGCCGGCTCGCCGGACCGCGCCAAGGCGTTCGGCATTTTCGGCGCGATCGCCGGCGGCGGCGCCTCGGTGGGGCTGCTGCTCGGTGGCGCGCTCACGCAGTCGCTGTCCTGGCGCTGGTGCCTGTACGTGAACCTGGTGATTGCGATTCCCACGGCGTTCGCCTCACTGCGGCTGCTGCGCAACGTCGGCGACCCGGCGCGCCCGCGCATCGACCTGCCCGGCGTGCTGGTCGCCTCGGGTGGCCTATTCGCGCTGGTGTACGGCTTCTCCAACGCAGAGACGCACTCGTGGTCGGCGACGGTGACGATTGTCGCGTTGATCATCAGCGCGACGCTGCTGATCGCGTTCGTGGCGATCGAGCGCCGCGCCGCGCATCCGTTGCTGCCGCTGCACATCGTCTGGGATCGCGCCCGCGGGGGCGCGTATGCGTCGATCGCGCTGGCCGGCTCCGGCGTGTTCGGCGTGTTCCTGTTCCTGACGTACTACTTGCAGGACAACCTGGGCTTCTCGCCGTTGAAGACGGGCGTGGCGTTCATCCCGATGACCGCCGCGATCGTGGTGACCTCCACGACGGTGCAGACGAAGCTGCTGCCCCGCCTCGGCGCCAAGCGGATCGTGACTGCCGGCATGGCGCTGGGCGTGATCGCGATGGTTCTGTTCACGCGCCTGACGCCCGGCAGTACCTACCTCGCGGATGTGCTCCCAGCGCTGGTGCTGGTGGGTCTGGGGATGGGCTGCATCTTCGCCCCTGCGTTCGGCACGGCCACGCTCGGCGTCAAACCGACGGAGGCGGGGGTGGCTTCGGCGATGGTCAACACCTCTCAGCAGGTGGGCGGGTCGGTGGGCACGGCGCTGCTGAGCACGTTCTTCGCGACCGCGGCAGCCAGCTACGCGGCAGCTCACGTGGGCGCCTCGGGGCTGAGCGACGCCGCGTCGATCCACGGCTACACGACAGCGTTCTGGTGGGCCGCCGGGATCTTCGGGCTGGGCCTGCTGGTGGCGCTGCTGGTGCTGCCGTCAGACGGCGCCGCCCGTGCTCAGGCGGCGCAGGCGTCGCACGCATCGGTCACCGCCGACTGACGCCGGCCGCAGCCGCTTGGTGCGGGCAGCCGCCGCCTGACTGACGGCAGCGGCTCAGGCGCGCAAGCTCCGCGTGGTGGCGACGCCGCGTGCGTACTCGTTGATGACGGCGTCTGTCGCGCGGGCCTGGCTGCCGGGGCTACGCGGGCTGTATGTGTCTCCGCGCGGCTGGCGAACATCTGTCGGCGCGGGGACGCGGCGATTGGCAAGCGCCGACAGGCCTGTGCGGGCGCCGCGGCAGCTCCTGCGCTGTGGGTTCTCGATTTGGATCTGGTTCATGTGACTCCTCCTGGCGTCCCGTCTTCGCGACAAAACAATTGGCAATCTAAAAAGTTCTAATTGCGAAGTATAGTAGATGGGAAGTTATGGCTACGGAGGCGAGCGTCAAAGTTCAGGAGGAGTTGCAGCATGGCTCGCTGTTTGACCTGCGCTCGATGCGCGCGCGGATCCTCACGATCGCGGTGCTGGTGGGCGTGGTGCTCTCGCTGCTGCTGGCGCTGCCGGGGCTGGGCGATGTACGCGGCGACATCCGTCACATTGGTGTGGGCTGGCTGGCGTTGGCGGTGGCTTTCGAGCTGGCGTCGTGCTCGAGCTTTGTGGTGATCTTCAGGCGCTTCTTCGCCACGGTCTCGGCGCGCCCGGCGCGGGAGTTGGCGTGGACGGAGATGGGCTCCGGCGCACTGCTTCCGGGTGGTGGGGTCGGCTCGCTGGCGCTCGGTGGCTGGCTGCTGCATCTGGCGGGCATGCCGACGAAGCTGATCGTGCGCCGCTCCAGCGGTCTGTTCTTCCTGACCAGCGCTGTCAACGTGACGGCGATGATCGGTGGGGCCGTGCTGCTGGCCACAGGCCTGTCGGCGGGCAAGCACGACGTGCTGCGAGCGGGGCTGCCGATCGTCGGCGGCGTGGCGGGGAGCGCGATCGTGCTGGCGCTTGCCCGCCTGCACAGCAGCGCCACACATCCGCGGAGCTTCTCGTGGACGGCGGAGCTGCTGGGCGGGATCGAGGAGGCCAAGCACGCGCTGGCGCACCCGAGCTGGCGTCTGCTCGGCGCCGTCGGCTACCTGGGCTTTGACATTGCGGTGCTGTGGGCGGTGCTCAGCGGTGTCGGCTACATGCCACCGCTGGGGGTGCTGATCCTGGGCTACATCATCGGCTACCTCGCCAACCTGATCCCGATCCCGGGTGCAGTGGGCGTGCTCGAAGGCGGGATTGCCGGCACGTTGATCCTGTATGGCGCGCCCGCGGCACCGGCCGCTGCAGGCGTGCTCGTCTACCACGCGATCGCCTTCTGGATACCGAGCGTCGGCGGCCTGGTGTCCTACAGGAAGCTTCGCCGCGATCTGCGTGGGGGCAGCGCCGCGTCGGCTCAGCCGCTGTCCGTCAGTTCCAAGCGCGGCTGACGGCGACGCTTTCGCTGAGCTTCGTTGCCTGCAGCGGCGCGCTGAGGATCGTCCAGGTGGCGGCGGAGCGGTTGGGCGATCCCCACAGGCCTTCCTGGCCGGTGCTGCCACAGAAGTAGTTGAGTCGCCGGCCTTCCACAACGTTGGTGGCTCCTGGCTCGAACCGGCAGCGACGTCCGTCGACCAGTTCCAGCGCCCATGGCTGACGACTCTGGGACGGGAGCGTGCGATTGGCGAAGCGCTGGGGCAGCGGCTTGGTGAGGCGAAGCTTGATGGCGTTGCTCTGCCATGGCGCTTCGGGGCAGACGACGATGCCCAGGCGGTGCGTCGAGCTGAAGCACGGGTCGAGCACGAGGTTGCCGGAGAAGCAGCGCCACGCTTCCCGCCGCGGGGCTGCTTCTGAGCCGCTGATGCAGGACCCCGATCGCGAGCGGACGTGCAGCTTGATCGATCCGTGTGGCGTGAACGGCTGATAGACGCTCATGCTGGTGGCGCTCAGCGCATCGGCTGAGGCGGACATGCAGGCACCGGCGCACAGCGCGATCAGCGCAACAGCGATGCAAGCTCGCATCTGGCCGGTCATCGCCGCGATTCTAGCCCGGGGGCGGAGAGGTGAAGCACCTCATACGCCGTGACCGCCGCTGTCGCCGCGATCAGGTCCGGCGCCGCGTGCCACAGCGCGAAGCGAACGAGTTGCCAGCGGTAGGGGTCGAGAGCAACCGCGGCAGCGTACAGGCCGCGATCGTCAAGCGCGCAGGCGTCGAGCCAGGTGCGCTGCATCTCGCGGACGGTGGGGAGATCGGTGCTCGCGACGGCGTGGTCCTCGCGGGTCGCCGACAGAGGGCTCCGTGCGGTATCTCCGAGGCTCATGTCGGTGCCGAGCCAGTGCTCTACGAGCGGGCGGCCAAACGACCTGGTGATGCCGGCGAAACCGTCGCCGTAAAGGAACTCGTTCGTGCCGGAGACGTCGTTCCACAGGTAGAAGGGCGCGTAGCGGTTCGCGTCCGCACCGCGAGTCTTCTCGGTGATCAGAAACGCCTTCAGGTCGAGACCGGGAAAATGGTCGAAGCTGGGACCGCCTTTGCGAACCCGCTCACGGATGATCGCCATGTCGTAATCGGCGGGCAGCTGGATGCTGTACTGCTTGGCGATCATCGCGCGTACTCATCGTCGCTCACGTGCTCCCCCCACGACGCCGTGACGCCCTCGTCGTCGGCCTCCTGCAGCGCGAGGTGAACCATCGGACCATCCTCAGTCGCGCCGTGCCAGTGCAGCTCATCGGGCTCGAACCACACCACGTCGCCGGTGCTCAGCACCTCGACGGCGCCGTCACGGCGACCGATCCGCGCATGACCGGACACGATCTCCAGCGCCTGGCCGAGCGGGTGGCTGTGCCAGGCGGTCCGCGCGCGCGGGCTGAACGTCACGCGGTGTGCGCGCAGCCGGGTTGGGGCCTCGACGATCTCGAGCATCCATACGCTGCCGGTGAACCACTCACTCGGCCCCTCTCGGCCGTAACGACCGGCAGCGCGCGAAATCCTCACGGGAGCACCTTACACAGGGCAGCTCGACGCTCAGACACGGCTACGTGGCGGCGGCAAGAGAGGCGTGTCGCCGTCCGGGCGGCCGAGCCGGCTCCGGCGCATGTAGTGAAGTCAAGCTTCGGGCTAGCCCCCGGCCAGCACCGGTGTGCACTGCCGGCGCTCCTTGGACTGGTACATGGCAACGTCGGCGCGCTTGATCAGCTCCTGGGAGCTGGGCGTCCGATCGCCGGAGCAGGCAACGCCGATGCTGGCGCGCAGCTCGATTGTGCCGCAGGACAGCTCGAACGTGTCGCACAGTGCTTCGCAGATCCGCTCGGCCGCGCGCATCGCCATGTCCGCGCTGGGGATGTCGCGGAGCACGACCAGGAACTCGTCGCCGCCAAGGCGTCCTGCCACGTCACTGTCGCGGCTGGCCAGCCGCAGACGCTCAGCGACCATCACCAGCAGCTCGTCGCCGGCGGCGTGGCCAAGCTTGTCGTTGACCGGCTTGAACTCGTCGAGGTCCACGTACACCACGCCGGTGCCGGCCGAGTCGGCACGCTCGAGCTCGCGCTCGAGCGTGCTCAGCACCGACGAGCGGTTGTAGCACTGGGTCAGCGGGTCGAACGTGGCTCGGTGCTCGAGCTCCTTGCGCGCGCGGGCGCTGTCGGTGATGTCCAGCACGCAGGTGATCGCACCGCTGACCTCGCCGCTCGGGCGCAGCAGCGCGCGCAGGCTCATCAACGCACGCCGCCATGTTCCCGACGGCAGCGTGATGTCGACCTCGACGTCGCGGTCGACCCCCTCGGTGAGCACCGCAGCGAGTGCTTGCTCCAGTGCTGCAGCGCTCTCCTCGGTGAGCGTCTGCAGGAGCGCTCCCGCGGAGGTGGCGCTGGCATCGGATGAGCTGGGCGCTGTGGCGTCTTCTGAGCCGAGCGTCAGCGCCGGCACGTGTGAGCCATAGAGGATCTCCAGCAGGCGTGCGTTGTTGTAGACGACGTTGTGATCGCTGTCCACGTGCAATAGGCCCACGGGCATTCCGGCCGTCAGGCGGCGCAGCAGCTCCTCGCGTTCAGCCAGTACCTCCTGCGCCTTCATCTCCGCTGAGACGTCGATGATCTCGACGACCACACAGTTGCGCTCGGGATGGTTGAGCAGGTTGCGCAGTGTCGTGTCGACCCACAGGTAGGTGCCGTCCTTGTGCCTGCGGCGCAGCCGGGTCTGCTGGTCGTGGCCGGTCGAGAGCACTGCCAGCCAGCCCTCGACGGCCCGCCCCTGATCCTCAGGGTGGATCTGGTCGAGCACCGAGTTGCCGATCAGCTCGGCGACGGTGTAGCCGAACATCTCGGTGAAGGCGTAGTCGCAGGCGGTCACGCGTGCGCCCTCGTCCTCGTCCAGCGAGCAGAAGCGCGGTGCTGCAGGCGCGAGCTCCTCGACCGCGCTCTCGCCCTCGGCGATCTCGTCGCTGGGGATGATCACGCCCAGCAGCACGCCATGGACTTCGCGCATGTCGATGAAGTGCAGCGTCGTCCACGTGGACGGTTTGCGCAGCAGGCGGACTTTGTCGGCAGCTGCGCCCTCCTCCTGCGCGCGAATCCACAGCTTGACCACGGTGGCGCGGTCGGCGGCGACGACGTTGTCCACCAGCGCCCGGCCCTCGATCAGGTCCTGGCCCCACAGCCCCACCGACTGCGGCACCGGCACGATCAGCCCGTTGCCGGCGAGACCGCAGACGAGCGCGTCGGGGTGCTCGCGCAGCAGCGCTTCCGCACCCATTGCGACGGTCTGCCCGCGCTGTGCCATCGAAGTTCCCATCTCGCTGCGTGCATCGGCTCATCAGGCGCCCGCGCATGAGTAGTGCATGTGGATGTGGACGCTGTGATGAGCGTGTTCAGATGGGGGTATACATGTCCCGTATGTCATGTATCCAATTGTCTATGGCCTGCCCGCCGGCGTCGGCGCGGGCGGCTCTGGCGAAGATCTCTCCCGAGCCTTGAAGTTCCCAATAATTCTGATAAGGTTGATGAACATTGCCTGGATCGTTCGTTCGGCGTGTTTGGGCCGGAGGCGGCCGGGCAATGTAGACGGATCTGACGTTTCTCTCCTCCCTCTGGGGGTGGGCTGCGACCCGCCCCCAGAACCCTCCACACGACTGGGCCGGCTCCCCTCGCCGGCCCAGTTGCGTTGTGGGCCCGTGCTGGCGCCTGCGACCTGACAGGATGCGGCGATGAAGCGAGACTCGCTCGTGCAGCTGCCCGACGTCCTGACGCAGGCACAGCCGCGCAGTGACGCCCGCTACGTGATGGGCGTGGACGGCGGCGCGACCAAGACACTGGCGGCGGTGCTCGACCTGCGCGAGCAGAAGCTGCACCTCGGCCATGGCGGCCCTAGCAACGAGGACGCCGTCGGCGCGCAGGCGGCTGTCAAGGCGCTGCTGAAGGCGGCCGATGAGGCGGTCGAGAGCGCAGGCATCGAAGCCGGTCAGCTGGGTGGGGCGGTGCTGGCGATCGCGGGAACGGACACGGAGGACGTGGCGCGCAACGTGCGCGATGCCCGCACGGACGCGTGGCTGGTCGTCAACGACGTGGTCGCTGCCTGGGCTACGGCCACCGGTGGCGGGCCGGGGGTGGCGGCGATCGCGGGCACGGGTTCGAACGTGTTCGGCGTGGGCGGCGAGGGCGAGGACACCCGCGCGTGGCGTGTCGGCGGCTGGGGGCACCTGCTGGGGGACGAGGGCTCCGGCTACTGGCTTGGCGTGCAGTCGATCAAGGCCGCCTTGCGTGACCGCGAGCGCTCCGGGCCGGAGACCGCCCTGAGCGAGGCAGCGATGGCGTTCTTCGATGTGCCAAGCGTGGAGGCGGTGGCGGCGTGCGTTTACTCCAAGCCGCTGACCAAGGGCGAGATCGCGGCGTTTGCGATCGAAACCGCCAAGCTGGCCGAGCACGGCGATGCGGTCGCATGCGAGCTGTATCAGCGCGGCGCACACAAGCTGGCCGAGCAGATCGTGGCGGTCATCCGCCAGATCGGGCTGGACCCCGACTCCGGCGGGCAGCCACAGGACTTCCCGGTGGGCCTGATCGGCAGTGCATTCAAGGCCGGCCGCGTGTTCGTGGAGCCGCTGACGAGCGCCATCCACGAGTGCGCTCCCGGCGCGCGCGTGGCCGCGGTCGAGCTGGCTCCCGTCGGCGGCAGCCTGCTGCTGGCGGCACGCGCGTGCGGGGAGGGCGATGCGATCGAGGCCGGGGAGCTGGCGCGGTTGATCGACGCCGCGCTGCAGGGCTGAGACAGCGCGGAGTCTAAGCCGCCAGCGGCTCGATGTCTGCGCGAAGCTTCTGCAGGCCCAGACGCATGCGGCCCTTGACTGTCCCGGATGGTAGGCCGAGCTGGGCGGCGATCTCGAGGTGGGTGAGCTCACCGTAGTACGCGAGCGTTATCACCTCGAGCTGAGCGTCGGGGAGCCGTTGGAGCAAAGCGTGGAGACGGGCGGCGTCCGCGCGAGCTAGCACGCCGTCCGCGATGTCCTCGCTCGATGGGGCCCAGGACTTGATCGTCTCTTCGGCGGCGCGATGCTCGGTGTGTTTCGCGTCGCGGCGGATGATGTCGATGGATCGGTAGCGCACCACGCTCAGCAGCCAGGCCGCAACCGTGCCGCGGTGGGGTAGGTAGCTCGCGCTGTTACGCCAGGTGGCGGCGAAGGCTTCCTGGACGGCGTCCTCGGCGCGGGCGTGATCGAGACACACCGACCGGGCCACGCGGTAGGCGCGCTCGGCATAGCGGTCATACAGCTCGTCAAACGCGTTTGCGTCGCCGGACTCGATCTGCTTCATCAAGGAAGCATCGTCCTGCGCTGCAACCATAGAAGAAGCGCCTTGCGCTGCGTTCATGTGTGTCTTGTGCTGGTGAGCGCCACAGGACAGGCATCGAGGAAGAACAGCTTGCATGGGTCTTGCACGTCCGAGCCAGCGTGCCACGTCATGGGCTGCTTGTCATCGGTAGGTGCCGCAGATCACTCAGTAGTTCTACGGAGTTACGCGTAAGCGTCGGCTCGCTACGGTTAGCCTCGGGGGGATGCCAGGCGATCTCACAGCTGCGTCGCGCCCGTCACCTCTTTCGGTGGTGATCGTCGACGATCACACCGTGGTGCGCAGAGGCGTGCGCGCGCTGTTGGAGCCACAGCCGGCGTTTCGGGTGGTGGCCGAGGCGGGCGACGTTGCGGCTGCGCTGGAGGCCGTGCGAGTACATCGCCCAGCGCTGGTGGTCCTCGACATCCATATGCCGGGTGAGCCGAGCCTGCCTGCGATAGCGCGAATGAAGCAGATCTCGCCCGGCACTCGATTTCTTGTGCTGACGATGTATGACGATCCGACGTTCGCGCGGCACGCGCTCGAGGCCGGCGCCGGGGGTTATGTGCTCAAGGAGGCCGCGCCGCTGGAGCTCATCCGTGCGCTGCAAGCGGTGGCCGCCGGGGAGAGCTATCTCCATCCGAGCCTGGGTGCCCGGCTCGCTGCCAGCGACGAGGACGCACACCTGCTCGATCGCTTGAGCGAACGCGAGCGTGACGTGCTGATGCGCATCGTGCGGGGCGCTACGAACAAGCAGACCGCCGTGGAGCTTCATCTAAGCGTGCGCACCGTCGAGACTCACCGCGCGCGCTTGCAGGAGAAGCTCGGGGTCAGCGGGTTGCTGGAGCTCGTCGAGTTCGCTCGCGCTCACGGGCTACTGGACGCCTGAGCCTGCTCGATCGAGACCGCCTCGCCGAGGGGCATCGTGAATCGGACCATCGTGCCTGCTCCGGGCGCCGTTTGCAGCTCCAGCTCGCCGCCGACGAGCGCTGCGCGCTCGCGCATTCCCAGCAGACCGAACCCGGTGATATTCGAGCCGGCCGAGAAGCCCACGCCATTGTCCTGGACGAGCGCCTCCATACGGCGTTCGTTCGCCCGGACCGTCACCGTGACGTGACGTGCAGCCGCATGCTTGGCGACGTTCGTCAATGACTCCTGGATCACTCGGTAGAGCATGCTTTCGGTGTTGGCGCTGAGCGACTGGCTGACCTGTGAGAGCTCAAGATGCAGCGTAACTTCGACGCCGTCAACGACGCGGAGCTTGCGGGCGAGGCTTTCCAGCGCTGCCTCGAGACCCGCATGGTCGAGCACAGCCGGGCGCAGCTCCGCGATCAGATGTCGCAACTTGGCGATCTCGTCCTGGACGAAAGCGGCGGCCTCGGACAACGTGGTGTCGAGTGCCTCGCGGTTTGCGGCTGCGGACGTGAGCATCAGGTACAGCGCGCCGAGGCTCTGCAGCGTCTCGTCGTGCAGCTCGCGGGCCCAGCGGGTGCGCTCGCGCTCTGCCGCCTCGAGGACGTGTCGCGCTGCCTCCAGTGCGCGTTTGTCGCGCTCGCTCTCCACGACCGCGAGTGTGGCGAGTCTCAGCTCGAGCTCGTGAACGACGATCGCGGCCAGCTGCTCGAGCGTCGCGACGTCCTCCTCGCTTATCTCGCGCGGCTCCTTGTCGATGATGCACAGGGTGCCGAGGTTATGGCCGTCCTCTGTCTTCAGCGGTGCTCCCGCGTAGAAGCGCAGCCCGAACTCCCCCGCCACCAGCGGGTTCGCCAGCGCGTTCGGGTCAACCGAGGCGTCGACCACGACCAACGGCTCCTGCTGGAGGATCGCCGAAGCGCACAGGCCGGGGTCACGGCCGATCTGCTGGACACTGAGGCCGTGCCGCGACTTGAACCAGATCCGATCCTCGTCGACGATGCTGACGATCGCGATCGGCACCCCGAACAGCCGTGCCGCGAGCTGCGTCACACGGTCGAACGCGCCGTCCGGCGGCGTGTCGAGGATCTGATACCGGCGCACCGCAGCAAGTCGCGCGTCCTCGTCGTGCGGAATTGTGCTCGCTGAGGCCTTCATGGTTGCCTCCCCACGGTAACTCAGCTCCCCCTTGGGACGGCGCGCGCCAGTCTACGGACGCGCCGCCGACAGTGGCGATCGGCCAAACGCGGATGTTTCGGTTGGACGATCAGAGAAGTCCGTGCACCGGGATCGTTCGAGGATTAGACTCCACTATTGGAGTTCGTCTGTTCATGGCCTCTAGCGCTCCCCACGAACTACTTACCGCCTGTTCACGCATGCCCCAGGATGTGAGCGAGCGCCCGGACTATCCGCACGAGCTGCTCGAGAAGGCGATGCGCCGTGCGTAGACGCTAACGCACAACAGTACTATTTCAGTACTTGGACTTACCGGGGGAGCGCGATAGCATTTCGACCAAGTGGCCTAGCGAAAGGAAACTCATGGAGACCGACGCTACTACGAAGTACGATGCCCCCCGGATCGAGGATCATGGGACGCTTGCGGCACTGACCGCGGGAACGCAACCCAAAGGAGAAATGGACTCCATTCTCCCCACCAGTGGCAAAACAGAACTGATAGTTACGAGCAACAGCAACCCCATGTAGCCTGGGCGTTTTACGGGGAGCGCCGAAGCTGCAACGTGCACGAGGCTCTAGCTGCGAAAGGAAAGCCCATGGCGACAGACGCTGCTACCGAATACGAAGCCCCCAAGATTGAGGATCACGGAACCCTCGTGGACCTCACTGCGGGCATTGTAACGGGGGGCCGCAGGACGGCCTTTACTCGACTGAAGGACAGAGAGGAGAAAGCCTGCCAAGCAATCCCGTAATAACGTTCTGAGCTCTACCTGTAAGCGCCACGCCCGGCGGCAGCTCAGCAGCGATCAAATCGCGTCGCGGTCGGCGCGGAGCATCCGCGCTGCGGCGCTCAGCGCGGTCGATCCGCCGGCGCCACCGGGCGTCGCCGGCTCGGCAAGCGGTGCCCGAGCCGGCGACGTCGGTTGCTGGGTTGGTTTACTCGACGACGATGCCGGAGGCGACAGCGCCTACGGGCAGCGGTGTCGGCGAGCTTGTCAGCTCGGTGAGTTCGCCGCCGTTGACCGCGAACGCCGCCACGGCGTCCGACTGACTTGCGTTGACGAACAGCGTCTTGCCGTCCGGCGACAGGCGGGCGTCGACGGCGCCGGTACCGGCCGGGCCGGCCGAGACGCTTCCCAGCAGCGTTAGTTCGCCATCGGGGCTTATCTCATAGCTCGAGATCGTGCCCGATGCGGTGTTCACCGCGAACAGGTACTGCCCGTTTTCGCTGATCGTCACCCAGCACGGAGCTGTCTGAAGATCGGCGACCGGGGAGGCGCCGATCGAGGTCAGCTCACCGAGCGAGTTCACCTCAAAGGCCGACACCGTGCCGAGGCCCGCTCCGTTGTGCGCATTGCTGACGAACAGCTGTTCCGGATTGGTTGGCTGGAACTCCGCGCCGATCTGCCCCAGTCCCTGGCCCGGGTAGGGCGAGCCCGGAGCCGCATACAGGCGCTCCGCGCGCACGTCAAAGCTCGCGATCTGAGAGCTGCCGACGAGCGTGACGACGAGTTTCTTGCCCGTGGCGTTGAACAGCACGTCGCCCGGCGCCGAGCCTTCAGGCAGCGCCACCGTCGAATCTGGCACAGGCACGAGGTTGCCCTGAGGCGCCAGGAAGAACCCTGTCACGTTCGTGCCGCCCGCACCGGCGTTGGAGACGTAGACGAGTTTCCCCGATATCGCGATGCTGTTGGGGTCGATGCCACCCGATGACACCGGCGCGCCGACCGGCTGCGGTACGCCGTTGTGTCCGACTCGCAGCACTGAGATCTGGTTGCTGCCGGCGTCCACCGCGAGCAGGTAGCGACCGTCTTTCGTCGCCTGCAGCGCGCCCTGAGAGGCCAGCCCTGTTCCCGACCCGGCGCCACCGGCCGGGAACGGGGAGGCGGGCGCAGCGGTCAGCGAGCCGTCTTCATGGCGTTCGAACGCGGCAATCGAGTTCGCCCCGGTGGTGTTGTCGTTTACATACACGTGGCCGAGCACCGGGGAGGTGTCTTCTGCAGAGGCGCTCGCCGCCGAGGCGGCAAGCCCGACGGCGAGAAGTGTGAGCGAGCAGCCACTCACACTCAGAATGCGTTTCGCATTGAGCATGTGATTTTTCTCCTATGGGATTGGGGTCTGCGCGAGCCTGCAGCCAGTCGTCCGCCAGGCGTTGCTCGTTCCTTCAGCCCGGAGCGTCCGCAGATCCTCGCTGCCCGGTTGTCCCCCGAGCGCTCAATGCGTTACACGGGAAAGACTTGCGCATGCCGTGTGCGATCAGAACGCGACGGTCAGCTCGCGCCACTGCGCCTGAGCCGGCCAGCGCCCGAGCTGGTACTCGATGCCGGCGAGGATCCCCGCAAACTGGCTGTGACCCAGCGTCCAGATGAGGATCAGGCCTGCGTGCGATCGTTGCGCTTCGGCCCATTCCCGCGCGATCGGTGCGAAGTCGCGGCTGTTGCGCGTGATCAACACGCGTTCTGCGGACGCGGCGAGCTCGAGCACCTGCGGGTCGGAAAGTCCCTCGTAGACGGCGTCTTCGGCCAACGCCAACACATCGTGCCCCAGCTCACGAAGCAGGACCGCGATGCGGCGCGGCGAGAGGTTTGCATCGAGCAGCAGGCGCAAACGTGGCTAAGTCGCAGGAGACAGCTCGACGAACGGGTAGAGCTCGTGCCACGCAGCGGCAGTGCGACGATTCTGAGCTATTGCGTCGGCGATCTCCTCGGGGTAGCTGTCGCGATAGGCCACAGCCAGGCTCACCTGGCGCGCGCTCAGCTGGCTTTCCTCAGACAGGCGCTCGGCCGAGCCGAAGTCCTCGAGCATCTGAACGATCTCCCAGATATCCAGGCCGGAGCCGATCACCCATGGGCGCCGTGCTGCGTCATCGCCGCGGAAGCCGATCCCGGCGAAGCGGCGCGTGCGAATTGCCTCCTCGGCCAGGGACTCGACGATTGCGCTCTTGGAGCGGCGCGTGCGCTTCGCCTCCTCCTCGACCATTCGGTCTGTGGGACGCGTGAACCGGACGCTGAACGGTTCGCCCTTGCCTGTTCTCTCGCGTGCCGGAGATTTCATATCTCAACGCTAGCATACAAAACTTACGGCGTATTGCGCAACTCACGGATGATCGATCGCCTCCAGGTGGCAGCATGCCGGAGCCGCGCGTCGATCTCGGCGCGACCGCCGATCGCCCTCGGGCCCGAGCCGCTCATGCGCACGGCGGCGGCAGCGTTGGCGAAGCGCGCCGCCTCACCGCGGATCCTGGCGATCGGCGAGCGCGATGAAGAAGGCAGCGGCGAACACGTCGCCCGCGCCGAGGTCCTCACGGGGGGCGACGATCGGCGGGACCTCAAGCTCCAGCTCGACACGCTGCCCGGGGTTGATGATCACGTTCGGTCGCTCGCCGGCGGTGACGGCAACGACCGCGCCGGCGGCTGTGGCCGCTGCGATCAGGCGCGTGCAGCTCGCGCGCTCGTGCTCGCTGAGGACCATCGCGTTGCAGTGCCGGGCTACCGCCATCGCTGCCGGCGTTGGCGGGCAGGCGCGGATGCGGTTGCGCGGCGCGCTCCAGCGGCGCACGAGGCCCTGCGGGGTGAGAGCCACGAACGCAGCCGGACCGCGCCAGCGTGTGGGGCTCTCACGCGCGACCGGCGCCAGGTGCAGGACGGCGGTGTCGACGGCGAGATCCTGGGCGATCGGCCCGGCCCAGGCGAGCACGCGCTGGCTGCGATCGGCGCCGGAGCCGCTGGTTAGCAGCGTGGTGGTGTGGCGCGCCGGCAGGATCTGCAGCTCAAGCTCGTGGCTGTAGGCCGCGAGCGCCTGCTCGATCTCCGACTCGACGCCGCGCGTGATGATCAGTGCACGCTGCCCCAGCCTGGCGGCTTGCAGGGCGCTGTAGAACGCTGCACCTCCAGCCTGGCGGGAGCCGTCGTCGAGCACGTCGATGGTGACGTGGCCGACGGTGGTGTAGTCGTAGTGCAAGTCAGAATTCACCCTATCGGCGAGGCCTATGGAAAGATGGCCGCCGACGCACCGGTGGCCGGCCGGCGGCGGGCGCCGAGCCCCGCTGTGCGGCACAGGCGCTGAGACCAAATCGAATGCCGCTGTCGGTTGTTGTGCTTGCTTGAGTCGATGATTCTCGATTGCGATCACCGGCGCGAGCTCCCAGGGCTCCGCGTCCGGCTCCGGACCCCACTGCTGGCGCTGCTGGTATCGGCGGCGGCTGCCCTCGGCCTCGCCCCCGGCGCCCAGGCAGCCGGTGCCAGTAAAGGCGACGCCGCTCGGAGGCACGCCTCGCCGTACCCGGCCGGCGCAACCAGACCGTCGTTTCGCCCACGCGCCGGTGAACTGGCGGCTGCGCAGGCACACAGCGCCGGCTCGAGTGGCGGTGCCGCGGCGCCGGGTACGACGCCGACGCCGACGTCCAAGCCGACCGGCACGCCGAGCACCACCACGACGACCACCAAGAAGCCGGCGAAGCCGAAGAAGCCGGTGCTGCACGGCAACCCGGCGCGGGCGTTGGTGGCGTTCGAAGCGATGCAGGCGCACTACTACATCGGCGGCTCAGGCCTGTATCAGGGCGAACCGTTCTCCTACCTGTGGCCGTTCTCGCAGGCGCTGGCGGCGACGGTGAGCGTGGCCAACATCCCGCACCTGGGCGTGTCGCTGGCGCGCGAACTGCAGGCGCGGCTGACCGGCTTGAACTCCTACCTGGACACCGAACAACTCGGGTGCCTCGGAAGGCACGTACACGAGCACGCTGGCGGCGTTCGACGGCACCGTGGCGCCGCCGTCGGGGCCGGGCGGCACGAAGTACTACGACGACAACGACTGGGTGGGGATCGAGCTGGTGCGGCTCTACCAGCTGACCCACCAGGCGGCGCTGCTGGGCAGCGCGGAGGGGATCATGGCGTTTGAGATGGCCGGCTGGGAGGAACGGCCGGGGCTGGCGTGCGAGGGCGGCATCCCGTTCTCGAACGCGGCCACCAACGGCGAACGCAACACGGTGACGACGGCGCCGGCGGCGGAGCTGGGGGCGCTGCTGTACGAACAGACGCACAACGCCGAATACCTGCAGTTCGCGGAGAAAGCCTACGAATGGGTGCGCAGCTGCCTGCAGCAGCCGGTGAACCTGTATGCGGACCACATCGGCAACAGGGGCGTGGTGGAACCGAGGCTGTGGAGCTACAACCAGGGCTCGATGATCGGCGCCGGCACGCTGCTGTACCAGGCGACCGGCAACTCGGCCTACCTCTACCAGGCCCGACAGACCGCGAATGCGGCGCTGGCGTACTTCACGAACGAACGGCTGGGCTCGGAAATCCCGTTCTTCGTGTCGGTGTACTTCCGCAACCTGCTGTACCTGGACTCGGTCACGCACGACCCGCCGGGGCCGGCGATCGCGCAGAACTACGTCAACTACGCGTGGCAGCACCTGCGCTTGAGCAACAACACTGTTCGTGTTCGGCTCGCCGCCGTCGGCGCAGCTGCTGGTGCAGGCGGCGATCGTGCAGATCTACGCGCTGCTGTCGACGCCGGCGAGCACCTACTTCTGAGGCTGAGCCCGGGGCCGGGGGCGGCGCGGAGCCGGTCTGCCTGGGCGTTGAGGGCGGGAAGAGTAGGCTGTGTTGCCGTGAGCGATGGAGCAAACCTGACGACGGCCGAGGGCCTCGAGGAGCTGGAAGCCGAACTGGCGGTGCTCGAGGGCGATGGCCGTCGGGAGATCGCCGAGCGGATCAAGACGGCCCGCGAATGGGGCGATCTGAAGGAGAACAGCGAGTACCACGACGCCAAGAACGAGCAGGCGCATCTGGAGACGAAGATCGCGCGGCTGCGCGAGAAGATCTCCGGCGCGGTGGTCGTCGAGGAGACGCCGGACAAGGCGGCCGGCGTCGTCGGGTTCGGCTCGACGGTGGTGGTGCGCGACCAGGACGGCGGCGAGCAGACGTGGCGGATCGTCAGCTCGCACGACGCAGCGCCGCGTGAGGGGCGCCTGTCGGCGGAATCGCCGATGGCGGTGGCGCTGCTGGGACGCGCGCCCGGCGATGAGGACGGCGGTGTCGCTGCCCAAGGGCAGGCGCACGCTGACGGTCGTCAGCGTCAGCTGAGCTTCTTCAGGCTGCGCACGAACCGCTTGGGCGGCCGGCTGTAGAGCCTTGGCCCTGGCGCAGCGCCTGCTTGCGCAGCTTGCGCCGGCGCTTGGCGATCGCTGCCAGCAGCAGCTTGCGTGTCTTGCGTCCGGTGCGCCAGGCGGGCGAGCCGTTTGTGCGCGCGCCGGCGCGCAGATGTTCGCTGAAGACGGCCAGATCGTGGTCCTCGCCGAGCACTTCGCCGAGCTCGTCGGCGCGACGGGCGAGCGGGCGCAGGCTGTGCGAGGAGTGGCGGCGCTCGAGCATTTCCGCTGCGTAGCGCAGGTCCTTGACGCGTTTGCGCCACTGGTGCATGGCGGTCGTCTGCTCGCCCTTGCCGAGCAGCACGCGCTTGTAGCGCCTGCGCCCCTGCCGGTAGAGCCGCCGCGAGGTCGGGCTCCACCAGCTCGATGCCTTTGCGCTGGGGCAGCTCCCAGGCGAGCACGCAGCCGCGGAAGTGGCGCAGCTCCTCGAGTATCTCGGCGCGCGTGGCGGGGTCACCGAGCGTGAGTTGCTGCAGGTGCTCGTGCTCGGCGAGTAGGCGTGCCCGCAGTGCGCGCACGCCGCGCCGGCGGCCGAGCTTACGGGGGTGGGCGGCGATCAGGCCGTCGAGCGTGGCGAGCATCACGTGGGCGTCGCGCGCGCCTGACAGGCGCTGGGCGATGTCGCGCAGCTCGTCGGTGTCGCGCTCGTAGGCCTTCTTGCCGAGCTGGTGCTCGAGCAGCGCCAGCAGCGCACGCAGGCGCTTGAGGGTCTTGCGGACCTCGTGCACGGTCTTGGCCTCGGCGCCCGCGTCGGTGCTCGTGAGCAGCTCGATGGCCAGGTCCAGCTGGCCGATGGCCATACGCTGCAGAGCGTCGGCCAGCGACTCACCTGGCACCAAGCCAAGCCGGCGCTCGAGCTTTCGCTGGCGCTGTCGGCGGCGCCGACGCTCCGCCTTGGCCAGCACCACGCCCGCGCTGAGCGCCAGGCTGGCAGCGACCGTGGCTGCCAGCGGCGCCACAATGGAGCGATGCCCAGCCTTCCACGCGCCCCGTGGTGGACGGTGCGTCCTGCGGCCAACCTGAAGCCGGCGACGTATCGCTGTCCGATCTGCGGTCATTCCTTGCCTGCCTTGAGCGAGCATATGCTGATCGCGCCCGAAGGCGATACCCGCAGGCGTCGACACGCCCATACGGACTGTGTCCTGAAGGCCCGCTCGCAGGGTCGGCTGCTGCTCAGGGACGAGTGGCTGCGCACGCAGCCGCGCGAGGCCTTCGCTGTGGCGCCGGCTGCTGCGGCGCGGGTGAAGCTGCACCAGCACCCCCGAGCGCAGGAGCCTCCGCTCCCTGACAGCGAAAGCAGCTGGTTAGCGGGCGCGCTCCTGCTCGGCTACCGCTGTCGTCGGCAGTCGCTCGGGAAACGTCGGCAGCCCGTCGTGGGGGATCTCTTCCCACGGTGCTGCGTAGTCGACGAACTGGCGCGCCGCCGGACGGACGCCCGGGTCGCCGTCGATCACGCCGAGGCGGACGATCCTGATGGCGCCGCCGCCGGGCTCACGGGCGAACAGCGCAGAGCCGCATGAGCTGCAGAACACCTTTTCCAGGCCGCTGCCGGCGTTCCAGCCGCTGAGGCGCTCCTCGCCGCTGAGCACGGTCAGCGAGTCCTCGGCCAGCAGCGCCGAGGCCTGGGCGCCGGTGCCGGTCCTGCGCTGGCAGCGGGTGCAGTGGCAGTAGGCGGCGCCCAGCAGCGGCGCGGCGATCTGAAACCGCACCGCGCCGCAGCCGCAGTGGCCGCTCAGCACAGGCGGGGGTGCGGGGCTCTGCGGCGAGGACACCGGTCAGTCTCGCGGCGGGGTGACGTACACGTGCTCGGGGTCGAAGCGGATGATCACCCGCTGTTCGCCGGGCTGGCGCATGGGGTACTCGTCGACGTCCATGTACTTCTTGGCGAGCGAGTCGATGTGCTCGTCGGCGCCGTCGCGTGTGATCTCGCTGACGCGGCCGCGGACCTCTAGGTACTCGTAGGGGTTCTCCATGTTCTGGACGGTCAGCGTGGCGCGCGGGTCGCGCTCGAGGTTGCGCACCCAGCCGCGTCCCTCGGCGCTGTTGACGACGGGGTGGCCATCCTGCAGGTCCGCCCACACGGGCACGCCATGGATGGTGCCGTCGGCGCGCAGGGTGGCGACGTGACAGAAGTTCTTGGCCTTCAGCAGCTCCTCGCCGCGGCCGGTGATCGTTGCACTCATGTGAGCAAGCCCTTTCTGGCAGGTGTGGATCGTGTCCACACCAAGATAGGGACTTCGCGGACTCCAGTCACGGCGTGGACTGGCCGCTCAGAGCGCGCATGGCGCGCACTGTCGACGTGCAGCAGATCTCCCGGGCACGGCCACTCATAGCGTCGGGCGGGTTCACGCGGCGAGCGCTTGATCCGAGAGAGGCCATGGCGATGCAGCACCTTCCACACCGTCGAGTGAGGGTGCGCGGTTCTGCCGGCGACGAGTCGTGGTCCCCATCCGGTATGTCGCCTGGCCTCACAGATGCGCTCCTGCTCGATCGCGTCAAGCAACCGAGGGCGGTGCCGAGGGCGGCTGGAACGGTCAAACAGCCCGACGCCTGAGACGATCTCATGCCGAGGCGGCATCAGCCGGCGGTGCCACCGGCGATGAGCCGTTGCCACCGAGACGCCGAAGCGCTCAGCGGCCTGCCTGAACGTCATCCGATCCGCCACCGCCTGTGTCAACGCCAGCCGACCGGGCAGGTCCGAGCTTCGCTCTACCGTGGATCGGCATCCGAGTCCGCCTAGGTCGTGAGCCTTCGCAGACCCACAGCCTCGGATGAGACCCGGATGCCTCCTCAACCGTTCACAACCTACGTGGGCACGTCATCTAGTTCCTGGCCGGCGCGGTGCTTGACCTGGCCGGCGGGATTTGGTCCAGCGCGGTGAGTTTGCCGTTGTCGAGCTGGAAGTGGACGACCGCCTGACCGCCGCTGGGATCGGACAGCGGGTCACCCGGTCGATACAGCGGGTAGCCGAGCGTGACTTCGGTGTCGCTCTGGGCGATGACCTTGACGGTCGCGCTTGGTTCCTTGGTGTCGGTGCCGATGTAGCGGCCGTCTACGAAGAAGAACGCCTGCTGGCCGTAGCCGCTGGGAGAGCTGCTGTCGCTGCCGACGAGCACGCGCAGCGTTTGGCTCGGGTGGTACTGGGAGGTTTCGGTGGGCGCGTAGCCCCTGGCTTTGAGCTCGGCCACAGCTTCGCTGAGGCCTTCGGTGTGCGCTTCCTGCTGTGTGAAGGCCGGCTCGGGCGCGCTGTGGGTCGTGCTCGGCGCAGCGGCGCCACCGGCGGTGCTGGTCGGCGGGGGCGTGGTGCTGGTGGTGCTCGGCGTCGTGGTCGCGGTCGGCGTCGTGGCCGTGCCGGTGCTCGCCTGCGTGGTGGTGCTCTGAGCTTCGGCGGGAGCGCCGGCCACGGACACGGTCTTCGTCTGCGAGCTGCCGCAGCCGCCGATCGCGGCGCCGCCGAGGGCGCCCAGCAGGAGCGCGAGAAGCGTGGCGGTGAGGTTCCTACGATGCATGCCAAACATGGTATTCGCCGCCGCTCTGGCGCACGCCTGCCTGCCCCGCCGCCCCTGGTGGCGAAGGCTGTATGGCAGCCGCACGTCGCGAGCTTGGGCGTGCCGCTCCCAGCGGCATTTCACCTACTTGTCTTCTGTGCTGCCACGGGCTGCTTGAAGGACCGCGTCAGCGAGGAAGAGCTGGCCCCATTTGCGGCCGGTCAGCTCGCGCAGTATTCCTTGTGCTGCTAGATCGCGAATAGCCGCACGCGCGGTTGGAGCCGACACCTTCAAGACCTGAGCAGCGCGAGGGGCCGCGATGTAGGGATTCGTGAAGAGCTGATCTACGAGCTGATGGGCCGCTTGCCGAGCCCGCGCTTTGGAAAGAAGGTCGTGATAGCGGGCCTGCAGATCGAGAAGGCGCTCAGCGTCATCCACAGCGGCCTGCGCTTGGATCGCTACGCCCTTCAAGAAGTAGGTGAGCCACCCGTGCCAGTCGCCGTGCTTGCTGACACGAAGCAGACGATCGTAGTACTCCGCTCCGCTTCGCTCGAAGTAGGCCGAGATGTAGAGCAGCGGTTGCGGGAGGAGTCCCCGCTCGTGCAGCAGCAGCGATATCAGCAGCCTTCCGACGCGCCCGTTCCCATCGCCGAAGGGGTGGATAGCCTCGAACTGATAGTGGGCGAGCGCGGCAACAATAAGCGGCGGCAGCGTTTCGTCGTGCAAGAAGTTCTCGAAGTGACCAAGCGCGGTCTGCATCTCGTTGACGGGCGGCGGCACATACCGCGCCTCCTCAATCGGTGCGCCTGGGCCGCGGCCGATCCAGTTTTGGTAGGAGCGGAAACTTCCGGGATGGCGCTCATGACCACGGACCCCTCGCATGAGGCGCTCATGGACTTCTCGCAGCAGGCGAAGACAGAGCGGCAGCCCCTTGAGGGCCTTAAGTCCGTATTCGTGCGCCGTGAGGTAGTTGCGGACCTCGCGAACATCGCCCCTGGCGCTGCCCGTTGCCTCGTCCTCGTATAGGTCCGCGAGCGTGCTCATCGTCCCCTCAATCCGCGAGCTTAGGACGGCCTCGCGGCGGAGATACGGCCCGATGAGCAGAGTCGGATTCTGGAGGTTGCGCCCCGTACCCGCGAGCAGGCCAATGCAGCCGGCGGCCTTGCTTAGTTCTACGATCAGCTCGGGAGAAAGGTCGAGCCGGGGCGGCAAGGGTGCGGGCACGAAGGCCACGTTGCCGTCGTGCGGGACGAGGCGACCGGGGGCATTGGCGACGAAGCTGGCTGGGTCCACGTGGTTAGGGCTTAGAAAGGATGCTTGCTAACTCTAGCCGACTTGGAAACGAAATTGGATTTTCTTTCTTTTCTCGCGTAGGATGGAAAGCGCTCTTTCCAAGGCCCAGCGGCTGTATCGCAGCGGTTATACGACGTCCGTAGAGAGAGCTCGCATGATTCGCCAGGCACCAGGAGGTCGGCATCCGGCCAACGAAGTCTTCCTGGACAGCGAGCCGGGAGCGGGTACGATCAAGTGAGCACGATGTCTGCACCGTCAGCACAGATACCGCCCGGCTCCGCTGGAAAGCAGAAGGGGCTGCGTCGCAGCCGCAGCGAGCGCATCCGTGCTGCGGTGCCGGTGCTGCTGGCGGCGATCCTGATCGCGTTCGCGGTGCTGAACCTGAACCAGGTGAAGGTGGACTGGATCGTCGGTTCCGGTCGCGCGCCGCTGATCATCGTGATCGTGATCTCGGTGCTGATCGGGATCGTGGGCACGCACCTGGCAGAGCGCGTCGGGCGCAAGCGCCGCTAGCAGGCGATGTCGTGACGGTCGCGCTGACCGTCAAAGGCGCCCTCCAGCCGCGCGCAGTCCTCGGTGACGATCTCGGCGGCGGCATCGGCGCCGATGAAGGGCGCGAGCACGACGTAGCTGAGATGGTCGGAGAGCGCGGCGAGCAGCTGGATGCGCCCGGCTTCGACCTGGCGAGCGCATCGTGTGCCAGATGGCGCCGGCGATTGCCTCGGTCGTGAGGCTGCAGCTGGCGGGCGCGGGGGCTCCCTCGGTGAGTAGCGTGGCGATGCCGTGGGAGAGCTCGAGCGTCTGCTGCAGTGCCTCGGGTCCGGCGAAGAACGCCTCCTGGACGAGCGTGCGGGTCTGCAGTGGATGGTCGGCGAGGTAGCGCATCAGCTGAGCGAGGACGCGGCGCACGGCACGGGGCCAGTCGCAGGAGACGAGCTGGGGGTCGGCGGCGATCGCCAGCAGCTCCTCGCCGATCATGTCGAGCGCCTGCAGGAAGCAGTCCTCCTTGCTGGCGAAGGTCTCGCAGAAGGTGTCGACGGGGAGGTTGGCTTCGTCGGCGATCTGGGGTGCGCTGAGCTGACGGTAGTCCTCGCGGGCAACCAGTCGCAGCATGCTTTGCAGCAGGCGCGTGCGCTCGTCGCGGCTGGGGGCTTCGGCGCCGGTGAGGCCGTGACCGTAGGTGGAGGAGATCTCGCGCATGCGCACGTTGAGCATTGCGGACATGCGCTCGCACATACGCTCGGCGTCAGCGGTCTGGAACAGCAGCGTCCAGCTGAGCATCTCCTCGGCGAGGTCGATGCCGGCGGCGCCGTAGTGGGGGTGGCGCAGGAAGGCGTAGGAGGCGCCGTTGAGGCCGCCGGCGATGCCCCTGATGATCGGCGCCGGCAGCGCGTGGGAGCCAGGCGACTCGGCGAAGGCGTGGGCGAGCAGCTGCTCGACGGCGCCGGTGGCGCGGCGCACGCGCATGACGCCCGCGGGGCCGGCGCTGGGCGCCTCGAGCACGATCAGCACGGCGGCGTTGCGGTCCTCGTCGGTCGTTCTGTGCGAAGTGCTTGAAGACGACGCTTGCGCGCTGCTCCAGTGAGCCTCCGGTGCCGAGGTAGATCTTGCGGAACTGCTTGATGTCGCGGCGGACGATCAGGTCGAAGGTGGTGAGGAAGCATTCTTCCTTGTTGGCGAACTGCTCGTAGAAGGAGCGCCTGGAGACGCCGGCCAGGCCGATCACCTGCTTGACGCTGGTGCGTTCGTAGCCGTGCTCGGCGATCGCCTGGATCATCGCTCCGTGGATGCGGGAGCGCTGATGCAGGACGACCTCGTTGCGCTCGAGCCGGTGGGGGCCGTGGGGCAGGCGCTTGTATATGGGGGCGATGCGGGAGGGTGTGCTTAGCGCGGTGCCAGTGGCTTCGCCTCCCGTGGCTTCGCCGCCGGCTTCGCGACCGCTGGCCTTGCTCGCCTTGGCGCTGGCACTCTTGCTCGCGCCACTCTTGCCGCCGGCGCCCTTGCTGCTGCTGGAGCCTTTGGCGCGTTTGCTGCGCGCGCGGGCGGACAAGGACGTTCTTCCCCTCGATGCCATGTTCATCTCTCCCAAAATGATCTTTCGAACCAGCCGATTGCTGTCATCGGATCAGGCACGGAGGATCATTCCATGTCAGCGATCTTTTGTCTACACCGAACCGTTCTCGATGGATCCAGGGGCAGCGAAGACCGCGGCAGTCAGTGCAGAATGATCTTCAGCAGCAGGATTGCGACGCCCATGGTGGCGCCGACGCTGACCTCAAAGGCGAGCTCACGGGGCGTGGCGTGGGCGCGTATGCCTGCGAATAGCTCAAATGCGATCAAGCTGGCAATGGTGCTCCAGAGGGCGATGCTGACGCCGGTGACCAGCGGCGTACCGGCCACCCAGGCGAGCACGAGCGCGAGCAGCGGTAGCGTGGCGCCGCGGACGATCGCCCAGTCGCGGGCGAGCGCGCGGGCGAGCGCGCCGGCGGTGAGGCGCTGTTGGGAGGCCAGGCGCCCGCCGAGGACGTTGGCGTAGGCGTGGGCCAGCCAGTAAAGGGCGGCGGCGATGAGCGTGGAGGCGACGGTGTCGAGGTAGGTCTCGTGACGTTCGCTCTCGGCGGCGAGCAGCGCGCCGATGACGATGATCCCGTAGATGACCCCCGTGGGGTTGTCGGTACCGGCGATGTGCTCGACGGCACGCAGGGGCCAGGACGGCGGCGGCTCTGCGGGGGCCGGCGGCGGGTGGGCGGGTGGGCTCTGCGGCGGTCGGTGTGGGGGTGGGGGCTGCGCGATCGACGGATTATCCGCCGAGCCTCAGCGGATCAGCACCGGCGCGCTGTAGCCGGATACGTGAGCGCCGTCGTTGCTGACCTGTACGAGCGCCTTGTAGAGCCCGCGTTTGACGGGCACGACACGGCTGAACGTGGAGTAGCTGGCGGTGGCGGCTTTGACGACGGTGCCGCCCCGGTTGAGCGACTTGTTGCCCGGACGCAGCAGCTGGAAGCCGACGAGCGCCCCGACCTCAGCTGGGGTCACCGTGCCGTACAGACGCGCGTAGCCAGGGCGCTTGGTGGCGCGCACGTGGAAGCTGACGCGCACGGAGACGTTCTCCAGCACGATCGAGCTGGAGACCAGCGGTTTGCCGACGGTGACGACGCGCAGCTGGGTGTTGGCGGTGAGGCCGAGATAGGGGAAGGAGAAGGTGCCGCTGGCGTTGGTCAGCTGCGTGTTCCCGACGGCAGTGAAGCCGGCGGTGTAGGGGAACGGGTTGGCCTGCAGCTGGACCGGGTGGCTCGCGGCACCCGTCCCGGAGAGGGTGCCCTCGACGAGCACCGGGCTGCCGAACGGCACCGGGTTGGGCACGCCGGCGATGGCCAGCGACAGCGGCACGGGACCGGTGGCGAACGTGCGGTCGCCGCCGGAGACGTTGACGCCGTTGGGCCCCGTGGCAACGATGCGGTAGTGGTAGACGGTGATGGGCGAGAGCCCGGTGACGGTCTGGCTGACCTTGACATAGCCGTTGCCGGCACCGGCCGGCGACAGCGGCGTCTGCGCGCCGTAGCCGCGGGTGGTGCCGTACTGGAAGACGTACGTGGTGGCCTGCCCGCGCGGGTTGACGTTGCCGTTGAGCGTGGCTGCCGCGTAGGTGACGTGGGAGGCGGCGAGCGTGCTTGCGCCGGGGTTTGCGGCGCTGGCGGCCGTTGCGGTGGCGGTCAGGACGCAGGCGCTGAGGCCGAGCGCCAGCAGCAGGCGCAGGGCGTTGGCATGGGCGTGGCGGAGGGGTGTGCGCCGAGAGAGCAGGCGAAAGTGGGTGTTCATGGTGTGAGCTTACCCCTGTGGCGGAGCGGGAAACCGGGGTGCCGCGGAAGCGCTACAATGACGCACATGGAGCTTGTCGGTATCCGCGAGATGCGCCAGAACCTCAGCCGCTACGCCCAGCGGGCTCGGCACGGGGAGTCGTTTCTGATCACCGATCGCGGCCAGGAAGTCGCACAGCTCACGCCTGCCCCCGGACGCGCTTCGGCCATCGACCGGCTCGTCGCCGAACGGGGAGCCATGCGCGGGCAGGGCAATCTGCTTGACGTTCTGGAGGAGCTGCCCGCGCCGATTGCAGGCCCGCCCTCTGGTGAGGTGCTGGACGAGCTGCGCTCAGAGCGCCTGTAGGGCGCTTGCCCGACTACCTCGACACCTCGGCCTTCATCAAGCTCGTGCGCTCCGAGCCCGAGAGCCCCGCCCTGCGCCGCGAGCTGGCCGGCAGAGAGCTCCTCAGCAGCACGCTGCTGAGCGTGGAGGGACGACGCGCCGCCCGGCGCTATGGCGAGCTGGCCACCAAACGCGCCCGTGCTGCCCTGACCGCCATCACGCTGATCCCGCTGGATCAGCCGATCCTCGACGCCGCTGCCGAGTTGGACCCAGCCGAGCTGCGCTCACTCGACGCCCTGCACCTGGCGACCGTCGTGAGCCTGGGCGAGGACCTCGGGCGTCTGTACTGCTACGACGCTCGCCTAGGGTGACGCCGCGCAGGCTCTTGGTATCGACGTCTCTCAGCCCGGCTGATGAAGGGAGTCATCTACGGCTTTGCGATCCCGATACGGGGGAGCTGCACTACGTAGGGCAGACGGGCCGCTCGCTAGAGCTGCGCCTGAAGGAGCCGCAGGCGGTATATCTAAACGTGTATATTGATGGTGGAATGGAAGTGACGACGCTCATCCGTGACGCCCGTAAGGCGGCTGGCATGACGCAGCTGGAGATGGCGAGCCGCGCTGGCACGGTGCAGCCGGCGGTGGCGGCGTATGAGTCGGGTACGAGGACTCCGAACCTGGCGACGCTGGAGCGGCTGCTGGGCGCGTGCGAGCATGACATGGAGCTGCTGGCGCGCCCGCGGGTACGACGCGGGGCGGAATCGCTGGCGCAGCTGGCGGAGACGATCAGGGAGGACCTCGAGAGGGGCGGCGAGCGTGACGCGCTGCGGCTTTTGTTCGGGTTTGCGGATGATTTCAGGGGCTCTTCGCGGCCGGGTCGGGTTGCGCTGCTGCGAGATGAGCCAAAGCCGACGGGGGATGCGCGCTTTGACGCTGCGTTGGCGGGCGTGGCGGAGTTCTTTGCGGCGGAGGGTACGCTGGTGGCGCCGGGGTGGGTGGATGGGCCGGGGCGCTTTGTTGAGCCGTGGTGGTTTGTGACGAGCAGGCGGGAGTTCCACGCGTATACGCTGGCGAACACGCCCGCTGTGCTGGCGCGGCATGGTGTGTTCATGGCGCGTGAGGTGTTCGACCGTGTCTGAGCGACAGTTCGATCGGGCGAGGGTGGTGAGCGCACTGGAGGCGCTCGGCGAGGAGCTGACCAGGAGCGGCATACGGGGCCAGATCTTCGTTGTTGGCGGCGCGGCGATGGCGCTGGCGTACTCGACGCGGAGGGTGACGAAGGACATTGACGCGGTATTCGAGCCGAAGAGTGAGATCTACGCGGCGGCGAGGAAGGTGGCGGAGGACCTGGGGCTGCCGGAGGATTGGCTGAACGATGCGGTCAAGGGCTTCATGCCGGGCGCTGACGAGCATCGGCGGCCGGTCCCGGATGTCCATGGGATCGAGGTGACGACGGCTTCGCCGCGCTATCTCCTGGCGATGAAGCTGATGGCGATGCGCTTCGGTGAGGACGAGGAAGACATTGAGATCCTCCTGCGGGAGTGCGGCGTGGGCAGTGCGCAGGAGGCACTGGAGATACTGGGCCAGGTGTACCCGGACACGGAACCGCCGCCGAAGACGCGCTTCTTTCTGGAGCAGCTCCTGGGGACTGGGCCGTCCCAGCCATAGGCGAGTGCGGAAACAGGTTCGAGGCCCGACGCCGCTTGGCGTGGCTCCGTGCCTCAGCTGGAAGCCCCGGCGAACTGGCTCTCGTAGAGCTTTATGTACAGGCCGCCCGCCTGTGACAGCTCTGCGTGGGTGCCGCGTTCCACGATCTCGCCGCCGTCCAGCACCAGGATCTGATCCGCTGCCAGGATCGTCGAGAGGCGGTGCGCGATCACCAGCGAGGTGCGACCGCGCGAGAGCTCCGCCAGGGTGTCCTGGATCAGCCGCTCGGAGACGCTGTCCAGGTGCGAGGTGGCCTCGTCGAAGATCAGGATCGGCGGGTTCTTCAGGATCACGCGCGCGATCGCCACGCGCTGCTTCTCGCCGCCGCTCAGCCGGTGTCCGCGCTCGCCGACGACCGTGTCGAGGCCTTCGGGCAGCCCTGCGATCAGCGCGCCCGAGGTTCGCCTGCGACGCGGCCGCCAGCAGCTCCTGGTCATTGGCGTCCGGGCGTCCGTACGCCAGGTTCTCGCGCAGCGAGTGCGTGAAACAGGAACGTGTCCTGCAGCACGAGCCCGACCGCGCTCGGCCAGCGACGCGAACGTCAGCTCGCGCACGTCGTGCCCGTCGATACTCACCGTGCCCGCCTGCGGATCGTAGAAGCGCGGGACCAGATGGCTGAGCGTCGTCTTGCCGGCGCCGCTCGGCCCCACGAGCGCGGCCAGCTGCCCCGGCTCGATCTGCGCGCTCACCTCGCGCAGCGCCGGGCGCTCCTGACCTGTGTAGGCGAAGCTCACACCGTCTAGGCTCGATCGCACCGCGCAGCGTCCGCGAGCGTGCGCGCCGGCGGCGCTCTCGACGTCGAACGGCTCGTCCAGCGTCTCGAAGATGCGCCGCCACGGCGCCAGCGAGCCGATCGACCGCGAGCGCGCCGCCGGCCGCTTCCTGCGCGGTGCCGGCGAAGCGGATCGCGACGACGCTGAACGCGAGCAGCGAGCCGAGCGACAGCTCGCCTTCGGAGACGAGGTAGCCGCCCGCCAGCAGCAGCGACGCGTCGGCCCGATCACCTGCAGCATGCGCAGCGCCATGGTGATCCAGCGCGTCGCCATGCCCGCTTCGATCTCGCGGTCGCGCAGCGAGCTGTTGAGCGTCGGCGAAGCGCGCGCGCTCGCGCTGCTCGCGCCCGAACGACTTCGTCAGCATCACTCCCGGACAGGTCCAGCGCTCGCGCAGGTACGCGGTCAGCTCCGAGAGCTCACCCTGCACGCGCTCGCGCGCGTCGTAGATCGAGCGCCCGCCGCGGCGCAGCCCGAGCGCCACGAACGGCGCGATCACGAGCGTCAGCAGCGTCAGCTCCCAGTCCAGGTACACCATCACCGCGATCGACACGACGGAGGTGAGCGCGCTGTTGAGCAGGCTCAGCAGCGTCGTGCCCAGGATGTTGTCGACACGCCTCGACGTCGTTGAGGATGCGCGACATCACATCGCCTGCACGGTTCCGTGTGAAGTACGCCACCGACTGGCCCACGAGGTGGTCGAACAGCGCGCCGCGCAGGTCCGCGACGACGCGCTCGCTCAGGCTCACCGTCAGGTACGTCTCGGCGACGCCCAACAGGCCGCTGAGCACGGTCGCGCCGAACGCCAGCCCGACGATCAGCAGCACCGGGCCGAACGACGCGTGCGGATGCGTCAGGTGGTTTGTGATCGCGCGGATCGCGAGGATCGGCACGATGCTCAGCAGCGACTGCGCCAGCACGCACAGCCAGCGCGAGCGCGCCGCGCCCGCGGTACGGACCCAGGTAGCCGAGCACGCGCGCGAGGAGCTGCCGCCGCGCGGCGCGCCTGCGGGTCGGCGCTCTGCACGTTCAACGCGCTGCCGCCGTGCGGCGAGCAGCAGCTCGCCGGCCGGCGCCAGCGACTGCGAGCTCGCGCGGGCGACGCAGCTCGAACGTCGGCAGCGCCGCCAGCGCCAGGACGCTCGACCAGTTGGCCTCGCCGCGCGGCTGGTGACCGTGCTCGATCAGCAGCGGGATCCGCCCCGCCGGAGGCACCGACGCCATCTGCAGCTCCTCGCCCCACGCCAGCGACACCCAGCCGGCGAGCCGGTGCTCAGGCGCCAGCGGCGCGAACGCCAGCCGCAGTCGAAAGCCTTGGCGCACCTGCTCGAGCTCAGCTCGTCCGCCAGACCCAGGTGCGACGCGGTCGCCGACGCCAGGTCGATCGTGCGGGGGCCCACGAACGCGGTGCGCCCGTCCAGGAACAGCAGGTCGTCGGCCACGATCGGCGTGCCGTTGCACGCCAGCCACCCAAGCGTCGAGCTCTTGCCGCGCCGCGCTCGCCCAGCAGCGCCCATGCGCGTTCGCCCGACAGGAACACGCCCGCGTGGAACGCCTCGCGGCCCATCCAGTTCGCGAACGCCAGCGCCGCGTAGCCGAGCATCGGATGCACCATTTCGTCGCTGCTCAGCGCCGCGTTGGTGCGAAACCAGGCCTCGCGCGAGTCGCGGTGCATCGTCGCCGTTCCGTCCGGCAGCGTCACGCGCGGCCAGGTGCTCATCCATCTCGACCTCCGTCGTCGGTGTCGCCGCCGGGTCCGGCGAGCCCAGTGGGACGCGCTCGACGCTGCGGCGTACGTGCAGCACCGGCCAATGCGCCGGCGCCGAAGTCAGTCGCGCAGCGATCGCCGTCGTCCGGATACTCCAGTGTCAGCGCGAAGCCGTAGATGCCCGGCGCTGGGTTCTCGGGTGTGTCGCGGGTGCGAATTTCACTTGACATCCGGGCCTCGATCATGCTTAACTTTCGCGCTGCGTCGCATCAGGGGGACGCAGGCATCGCAGAAGCGTATGAGCATTGGCAAACGAGTGAACGGGATGGCGATGAGCACAAGGATGAGCACCGAACAGACGGACGAGGCGAAGGTATCCGACGCCTACGAGCCGCCGAGCCTCGTCAAGCACGGCTCGCTGAGCGAGCTGACGCTTGAAGCCACCACCACAAGTGGCGGGGGGTCTCCGTGGTGCGGCGGCGGCGGGGGCAGCTGGGGCTCCTGAAGCCGCCCACGAAGCACATGCGCCGGCGGCTGCGGCCGCTGATCCTGCTCCTTGCGGAGCCTGTGCGCAGGCGCGTCGCAGGCGCCAAGCTCCGCAAGGACGTAGGGGACAGGCTGGCGAGCGCGTTTCGTTGCCTTGCGCCGGCCGCCGAGCAGCTGCCCGCGTTCGACAGCCTGGGGTTGCCGATAGCCGACATCGAGTCCGCCTGCGCCCGCTACAGCTTTGACGAGCTCGTGCAGCGCATACCCGGGCGTGGCAACACCGCCGCCCATCTGCACCTGATCGCCTGGCACGGCTCGGCGCTCGCCGACATCGGTTGTCCGCCCGAGCACCCGCTGCGCCGGCGGCTGCTGCTCGACGCCGCGCTGTTCAACCTGGCCGTTGCCCTCACCGACAGCCTCGTCGACGATGACCCGCCAGCCGGCGCGCGCGCCGCCCGCGTGCTGAGCCCGCAAAAGCTCGAGCGCCGCCTGCACGCTCCAGAGGACGACGGCGCTGCCATCCCCGCCGGCGAGGACGGGCTCGACCTTCTCTATCGCCTTTGGGACGGGCTCCTCGTCAGCATCGGCGAGCGGTTCGCCGCAGACCCCGAGGCGCTCGCGCATATCTCAACGATGCTCGCGCAGATGCACCGCGGCGAGTTTGACGTCGGCGCCGACCGCCTCCCTGCCAAGGTGCTGCCGATCGCCTTCGTCGGCGCGCTGCTGCGCGGACGCGGACACGAGCGCCGCCGCGGGCACGGGAGCACCCGGCGAGCTCGAAGCGCTCTACCACGAGCTCGGACGACTACTCGCGCTCAGCGACGACTGGCATGACCTGGACGCCGACATGCGCCACATGCGCGCCAACCAGCTGGTGCTGATGCGCGATCGTTCGCCCAGCGACCGGCTGCGCTACGTCGCGCGCTGCCTGCAGCGAGTCGTGTTCTCACGCGCTCTCGCTGATGAGGTGGTGCAGGCATTGAGTACGCGTATGGCTAGCGTGTTTCAGCTGGCCGGCGCCATCGCGCCCGGTGCTCGCGCGCGTGTCGCCTCCTACCTGAAGGGCGTGCTCGAATGCTGAATATCGGCGGGTTGCGACAGACGGCTCGCCTGATGCCGATGTTGGCTCGCAGGTGCCGGCGATCGGCTGGAGGAAGGATGGTTCCGTCTGCGCCGGTCGGCTGGTCCCGCGGTTGGGCAGTCGCACGCCGACACGCGGCGGGCGCTTGTCGAGGCCGTCGGCGCAGGGCTGGGCTTCCTCGAACGCACACAGCGCTCGAGCGGTCTGTGGTACGGCTTCATGCTCGCCGCCCGGTGCCTCGACCGAGTGGATCTCCGCGCACGTCGCCCTGCTGCTGGAGGACGTGCCGCGCGCACGGGACATGCGCGAGCACGCAGCGCAGGGCCTGCTCGCCAATGCACGCCGGCGCCCCGGCTGGGGCTACAACCGCCGCGTGGGCATCGACAGCGACAGCACCGCGCAGGCGATCATGGTCCTCCACGGCCTCGGCCACGAGGTCGAGCCTGCCTGGATCGAGCGGCTGCTCGCCACCCGGCGTTCATCCGGCGGGTTCGCCACTTACGCCACGACGCGCCCCGACGGTCAGGCACGCACGCATTGGGAAACCGCTCATGCAGACGTCACCCTGATTGTCGTCCAGGCGTTCGAGCGCCTGGACTGTTGCGCCGAGGAGCGCCGGCAGGCCGACGTCTGGCTGTCTGGCCTGGTTGCCGGCGGAGTGCTGCCCGCCTACTGGTGGACGAGCCCCGCGTACTCGCTGTGGGCACAGGCTCGCGCCGGCTTCCATACGCCTGCCACATCCAGCGATCGCCACGGCGCTGCTGGGCAGCGAGGGGCGGCCGGTGTACCTGGCGATGCTGATCGTCGCCGCGCTCGCCGACGGCGGCTGGCCGCAGCCGCTGGGCGACGCCGTCGACAGGCTGCTGCGCGAGCGCCGCCAGGACGGCTCATGGCCGTGCGCGCCGTGCCTGCGCAACACGCGTGCCGATCACGAGGCCAGCTTCGACGCTCCCGGGCCCGTCTACGCCGATCGCTACCGGACGATCTCAACGGCGCATGCCGTCGCTGCACTGTCGCTCGCCCTGACGGCGCTCGAGTCTTCACAGGCCGGTATCGCCGCCGGCTGAGCTGCTGCTCAGGCTGGATCGTCTTCGAGCAGGCCCTCGTCGCTCAGCGTGTTCAAGAAGACGCGCACGTCGCGCTCTGCCACATCGTGCTCCAGCGAGAACGCCTGCGCCAGGCGCGTGGTCAGCTCAGCCAAGGTGCTGCCCTGCACCACCGCCGGCCACAGCGTCATGCCGCTGCGGCTGACGCTGTAGTAGGCCGCTCCCGTGAGATCCAGCAGCACGATCTCCCCGTCGATCTCATGCCAGGCTATGTCCTGTCGCAGGCGTATCGGCGCCGCCGGATCGATGGACTCGCCAGCCGGTTTCGTGGAATCGTTCATGATCCAAAGCTTAGTTGTGCCGTCCCAGCCAGCGATCGAGCCGGTCTATGACCCTTGGCCAGCTGTCGAAACCCCCGTCGATATCTCGTGACAACCGCCCGCGGTCCAGCTGCTACCCTTAATATCAGTTGACGGGTGAACAACGGGGAGGTTTACCGATGACAAGCGACTGCCACGGGAGCCAAGCCAATGAGTACCTTCAGATCGACAGCACCGCAGACGGAATCGAGGCCGATACGCGTAGCACGCGGTGTCGGCACGCGTATCGCTGAGTCCGAATCGGACGCGGTCCACGGAACGATCGGCGTGGCGATGGTCGCGCTACTCGGGGAGCCGCGCTTGGCGGTGCGTGCAGCGCGGGTGCTCTTGGAGGACAGCAGCGCTCGCAAACGCGAGCTGAGGGCCGGTCGCAGCAGCCGGCTCGGTCGCCTCCGCGGCTGACGTATGCAGCTTGCGGTCATACGCGCAGACCCTGTTGTCCAAATGTGTTTTTACATCTGAAGCCTTGCATTCTCGTCCGGAATGCGCTGATATAGGCGCAGCAACTACACCGAAAGGAGACCGGTGAAGGTAGCAAGCATCATCAGGGCAGGGACGCTTAGGGGGGGACCTCTGGTGCTGCAGGTGACGGGATCGCATGGATAACAAGCTCGCCGATCCCGGCGTCGCCTCACTTTCAGATCCTCGCTTGGACGTCGCTCGCCACTTTGGCGCAGTCGGCTCGCTTGGCTTCGGCAATCAGGCTGCCGAGAGCAAGGGCCCGACCGCGAGCCTGCTGCGCGACTCGATCTTTCGCAGGACGCTGATGGTGGCCGACGCGCTGGCGATCCTCGGTGCGTTCCTGGCGACGATCGCGCTGTCCTCGCGCTCGCTGCAGCTCACATGGGCGAGCATCGCGGCTGTGCCGATCCTGCTGATCGGGGCAAAGGTGTTCGGGTTGTATGACCGCGACGATGCGCTGCTGCGCAAGACGACGCTGGAGGAGGCGCCCAAGCTTTTCCAGGCAGCGACATTTTGTGCACTGGTGGCATGGCTTGCCGGTGGAGTGATCGTAACCGGCACGCTCGACCGTCATCAGGCACTGTTCCTGTGGCTGGCGCTTGCCGTGATGCTGATCCTGATGCGCAGCGCCGGCCGTGCGTTCGCGTTGCGAATCTCTCCCTCCGAGCGCTGCCTGTTCATCGGCGATGCCGAGGGTGCACGGACAATCGGCGCGAAGCTGACCGATCACGGTGGCATCAAGGCGAGCATGGTCGCGCATCTGGACCTTGACAAGGTCGCGCAGTGGTCGACCGATGCACGCTCGCCGTCGAAGCTGCAGGAGGTACGCGACCTGGCACGTGAACTGGACGTGCACCGGGCGATTGTGGCGCCGCGCAGCGCTGACGCCAGCGAGATGCTCGATCTCGTACGTACGCTCAAGGCTGTCGGGGTAAGGGTGAGCATCCTGCCGCGGCTGCTGGAGGTGGTGGGCTCCTCCGTCGTGTTCGACGACCTGCACGGCATCACCGTGATGGGAGTAAGGCGCTTTGAGCTGACGCGCTCCTCGGCGACGATCAAGCGCGTGTTCGATCTGCTGTACACGACGATCGGGCTGGTGGCGGTCGCACCGCTGATGATCGCGGCCGCGGTGGCGATCAAGCTCGACAGTCCCGGCCCGGTATTCTTCCGCCAGCAGCGCGTCGGCCGTCATGGCAAATCTTTTTACATATTCAAGTTCCGCACGATGGTCAGGGATGCGGAGACGCTGAAGGAGTCACTGCGCGACCGCAACGAAGCGCAGGGGGGGATGTTCAAGATCGCCGCTGACCCGCGTGTGACACGCGTCGGGCGCATCCTGCGCAAGACCTCGCTGGACGAGCTGCCGCAGCTGCTGAACATCCTCAAAGGTGAGATGAGCCTTGTCGGACCACGCCCGCTCGTCGTCGACGAGGACGTGCGCGTGAAGGGCTGGCACCGCAGGCGCCTGGAACTGACACCGGGGATGACGGGTCCCTGGCAGATCCTCGGGCCGGTGCGAGTGCCGCTCAGCGAAATGGTGGCGATCGATTATCTGTACGTGGCCAACTGGTCGCTGTGGAGCGATGTCAAGATCCTTATGCGAACTGTGTCGTTTGTTATGGCGCGTCGTGGATTGTGAGTTACAAAGTCGGACTGGACAGGCCGAACCTCGTTCTGCGTAATTCAGATTGTTTGCCTTATGGCCGGTCACTAGATATATTTTGCGGTGGCGACTCAACGCACTACGGTGCTCTTGGGGCACTTGGACACCCGTATAGATGTGGAAGTCAAATTTGCAACAGAGTCCAACACGAGATAGGGCGCTAATCGGTAGCCTCTGTAGCGAGGATGGGAACACAAGGACGGTGGAAGGCTGCTTCTCGCAAACGAACGGCGCTGGGGGCAGATAGCGATGACAGGTATTCCGACGGCTAAGGATTCGGCTTATGGGGTCTTGGAGGGGGAGGGCGGTGTGATGGTGCGTCCGGCACGATTTGGCGGCGTGTCCGAACTCCCGGTAGTCCGTGGCATCGTTGACATGACGATGGTCGGTCTGCTCGGCGGAGGGCCCCTACTGGCGATCCGCGCGGCACGGGTGTTCCTAGAGGACAGTTATGCCGCCCGTTCATCGGCCGACCGCGAGCTGACATGTGCTGGTGGGGGTAGCTGGGACCATTAGCTGGAGTGCTCGGAGCGTCGTCGCATTCGTCCCGAAAGGGGTGATCGTGACACCTTCGTTACGCCTAGAGGACACGGACGAACTCGACTGGAGGGATGAGGCATGGCGCTTGCGGCTAGTAGCTCGGATTTGAATGTGATGCATCGCGCGAGGAGCGCGGTAACGGACGAGGAGTTGATGTCGCTGCGAGTCTCGCAAGCCGTCAAGCGCGCACAACTTGGAGATCGTGAGGCGCTGGGGTTTCTCTACGCGCGTTACGCAGACAATGTTCACGGATACGTTCGGAGCATCGTCCACGATCCTCACGAGGCCGAAGACGTGACGCAGCAGGTCTTTGCGAAGCTCATCCATGTGATCGTCAAATATGAGGAGCGGGAGGTTCCGTTCTTTGCTTGGATTCTCCGAGTGGCTCGCAATCTTGCGGTGGATCATCTACGCCGCCAGCGCATGATCCCGGTCGAGGAGGTCAGGATGACGGATGGCAGCGGAGAGGCGGCGGAGGGCCGGCGGGTCGATGATCTTCGCGAAGCGCTCTCGGAACTCCCTAGGGATCAGCGCGAGGTACTGGTGCTGCGTCACTTCGTCGGACTCTCTCCAGCCGAGATTGCAACACGGACGGGCCGCTCCGAAGGATCGATTCATGGGCTGCATCACCGCGGACGGAGAGCACTCAGGGCGGAGTTGACGATTCGCGGAGCCGCACCCGCGACGGTTGGTTCTACAGGCCTGTAGGCCACGCGACTTGTTCGGTGATCGGATGCGCGGAGAGTACGGGAGACGAACGCTGGAGCCGAGTCGCTGTGCGTTCGCGAAGGGGTCGTGGAGGATACCCCCATACTGGGCTCCGTGTGAGACGCGCGGCAGAGGCTAACCATCAACGTCAACAACATCGCCCACAACGCTGTGCTCGCGCCCACGACGATCATGGTTCTATGTCCATTGGATTGATCATGTGATCCAAATATCGGCCTTGCCGAGGACGGAGTTGTTATCGTCGAGTGTCCTAGGTGTGAAGATTTAGGGATCAATCTCGAAGTCGCTCTACGACTCGCTCCGCTCCCTGAGACAGCGCCTGCCAAGTGGTTCAGTCGCTCCGCTGTCCTGAGCCTCGTCCGGTAGGCACGTGCTCGGCGCCAGAACGATCATCACGCGGACGCGGATATGGGCTCCTAGAGACCTGTCGAGAGATCCTTCCGCTGTCGATGTCGGCGACGTAGTAGAGCACGGAGAATGCGATGAGCTCCTCAATGGACAGATCCTCGCGTGCCGCCTCTTCGGCGAGTGTCTCCCAAACGAAGCCCTCAAGGCCCAACGTGAGGCTGCGATCGACGCGCTCGCCCTGGGCCTTACCCGAGTGCGGCGCGCTCATGTCTGGGCCGATTGAGTCACAGCTCACTCTCGTACAACGACCAGCAGCGGTCGTAGCTTCCGGGCACTGTGCGAGCAGAGTACGCAGGAGTAGTCGACAAGAAGGCGCTTCGCCCCGCGCCGACCGCCGCTCAGCGGGCGATCGGTGAGGCACCGGCGCTCACGCATGGACGCCTACTCGAGGTGGCCGGACCCCGTTCATGGGTCCACCTGTTGTGAGAGTCGGTGGGTTTTGGTGTGTTGAAGGTTAGGGGTGGCGTCGTCTCGCGGAGTGAGCCCGTAGGGCGAATGCAGCGAGGCGGCGGGCGGCTCGTGCTGGGCCCTCCAGGCCCGGGCGAACCGGGCGGGTGTTTTCATGCCGAGTGCTGAGTGGGGCCGGTGCTCGTTGTAGTCCTGGCGGTAGTCCTCGATGAGCACCTTGGCCTCGGCGAGGCAGGAGAACTGCTCGACGGTGAGCAGCTCGTCACGAACCCTGCTGCCGAACGACTCGACGTAGGGGTTCTGCCATGGGCTGCCGGGGTCGATGTAGCTGCTGGCGGTGCCGGCGAAGCGGCACCTGGGAGCGGCGGCTTGCAGTGGCCCCGGCGCGGCGGCTTGGAGTGGGCCCACTTCGCGTCGGTTGGTGTGTGTGGTTGATCTTCTCTGATTGGTGGGTTGCGGTGGCGTCTCGTGGAGCGGAGCCCGTAGGGCGTAGCGGAACGAGATGCCACCGGCGCGACTCGTGTTGGGGGTCAGGCGGCTCCTTTCTGGGTGCGAGCGAGGCCGTGGCGGAAGCGCCAGGACTCTGCTCCGGTGTCGATGATGTGCGCCCGGTGGGTGATGCGGTCAACGACGGCCTTCGCGAGGCGGGCGTCGGGGAATACCTTGGTCCACTCTCCGAACGGGAGGTTGGTGGTGACGATCAGGCTGGCGCGCTCGTTGCGCTCGGAGATGACTGGAAGACGAGCTCGGCGGCGCCCTCGGGCAGCGCGAGATATCCGAGCTCGTCAAGGACGACGAGCTCGGTGCGTGCATAGCGGGCGATCACGCGGCCGAGCTCGCGCCGGGACTCGGCTGCCTGCAGCTCGTTCGCGAGTGCTGCGAGGGTAGTGAAGCGAACACGGCGTCCTTGTTGGCAGGCGAGCACCCCGAGGGCGATCGCCAAATGTGTCTTGCCGGTCCCCGAGTCGCCGAGGAGGATCACTGACTCGCGGTCATCGATCCAGGATCCCTGCGCGAGCGCGGCGACTGTGGCCTGGGGGATCTTCGGGTTCTCCTCGAAGCGGAAATCCTCCAGGCGCTTGGTGAGCGGGAAGCGGGCGTCGATCGAGTCTTCGGCGTTCGCGGCGTTCAGCGCGCTCTGTGACCTCGGCCTCCAGAAGCGCGGCGAGGTAGGCGAGCGGGGTCTGTTGCTCGCGCATCGCCTCCTGCGCGAGCGCCCGGAAGCGATCGCGGATGCTCGGCAAGTGAAGCTCGCGGGCGTGCGCGTCGATCAGTGCTTCCATCGCCTGGACCTTCGCTGGGGCGCTCATCCTGCTGCCCCGGCTGTCTCGAGCAGCTCGTCATAGTGGCTGAGTGTCGGCGGTGGCGCCCCGATGGCTTGCAGGCGTGGTGGGAGACCATCGAGCGTCGCCGGCTTCGTGCGAGTGCCGCAGCCGATCAGGACCGCGACTGCTCGTCCGTCATAGGCGCCGGCGGCCAGCGCGCCACGAACGGCCAGCTCAACGTCGCTCCCACCATGCTCGCGGGTTAGCAGCAGCACGTCAACCATCTGCCGCGCGGCCTCTGAGGCGCCGTAGCGCTCGGCGATCTTCTCCCAGAGCTCGTCAAACACCGATGGCCAGGAGCCTCGCTCGCGTTCTTGGGAGAGAGCGAGCGAGCCTGCCAGCGCTCCTGGCTTGCGGGCGAGCAGCTCGAGATAGTGATCGAGGCTCGCCGACACGCCAAAGCGGCCGTGCTGGCGCTCGTGACGCGCGACCAGCTCGCCGGCGTGGTGGCACTCGATCTCGCGTGCACCCACGCGCGCGTGGACACGCAGCCCAGCCAGGCGAACGGGCACCGAGTAGCGGTTCTGCTTGATCGTGACGAGTGACTTCGAGTCGACCCTTGGTGTGGCCTCCTCGGCCGTGGACGCCCGCTCGGCCGGTAGCCCCCGCAGCAGCGGGCGCTCCCTCGCGAAGGACTCGCCAACGGTCTCCTGGCGCCCGGTGATCCGCCGCCCGAGGTCGGACTCGCAGCCGGCGAGCATCCTCACATTCAGCTCGCCGAGCGACGCGACGTCCGGGACCGGCACCAGATGACGGCGACGAAAACGCCCGACCTCTCCCTCAACGCCACCCTTTTCGTGGGCGCCCTCGACACCCGGAGTCGTGAACTGCGACTCATAGAGATAGTGCGAGCGCAACGCGATGAACCGGTCTGACTCGACCCTCCGACGGCCGCGCAGCACCTGCTTGACCGCGGAGGCCAGATTGTCGTAGCGCAACAGGCCGAACACCCCGCCGAACCAGTCGAACGCCTCGACATGAGCCTCCAGGAACGCCTGCTGGGAGCAGTGCGGGAACGCCATCGCGAACGCCGCGCCGGAGTGGCACGCGCGCATGTGAAACAAGTAGACCCTGCACGCAGACCCGGCCATCGCGACCTGCGCCTCGCCCCAGTCGACCTCGGCCTCCACGCCCGCCGCGTGCACCTGCGACACGAACGCCTCGACGCCTTCGCCACGCTCCCGCCGGCGACCATGAACGTATTCCCGGACCGTGCGCTCAGCCACATCAGCGGCGTGCTCATCACGCAGCCGCTCCCAGATCCGCTTCGCGGTGTGCCGCTGCTTGCGCGGCGCGTCACGATCCGCGTCAAGCCACGAATCGATCAGCTCCCGATACGGCCCCAGCTTCGGCGCAGGCCGACCCACCGGCTTGCGCTTCGCGGGCGGCAACGGATCGGCCAGCGCCTGACGCACCGCCCGCCGATGAACCCCATACCTCGCCGCCAACGCCCGCGTCGAAGTGCCTTCCCGATCCCGATCCCGCCTGATCTGCTCGAACGTCTCCACTCGTGATCCCATTCCTCACTGCCGCCTCCCGCTCGAGCTCCATGAGCCTCAAACAGTCAGCCGCCTGTCGGACGGAGGTGGGGCCAGTTCAAACCGCCGCAGTGGGGCCAGATCAGACCGCCGTTCCCAGCACCAGTCCTTCAGGGCGTTCGCGGTCATCTCCGGCCCGTTGTCGCAGCGGACGAACTCCGGTGCTCGCCCACGGGAGGTGCTCAGCGATTCCAGGACCTTGACGGTCGCGTCTGCGTCGATTCTCCGAGCGCACTTGATCGCGAGCGCCTCGCGGGTGAACTCGTCAACGACGTGCAGCAGCTTCAGGATGTGCCCGTCGGCGGTCTGGTCGAACTGGAAGTCAAACGCCCACACATGATCAGGGCGCTCCGCCCGCAACCGGGCCGCGGGGACCGTGGAGTGCCCGAGGCGCTGGCGCTTTCTGCGGCGCTGCGGAACCCGCAGGCCCTCCTCGCGCCAGACGCGCTGCACCCGCTTGCGGTTGATCTGCCATCCCTCATCGAGCAGCTCGGTATGAGCGCGGCGGTATCCCCACCGCGGTCGCTTGCGCGAGAGCCGGCGAAGACGCGCCCGCAAAGCGGCGTCGTCCTCTGCGAGGACGGGCTCGCGGCGCTGGGTCGAGCGGTGCTGACCAGCGATCTGGCACGCCCGGCGCTCCGAGACGCCCAGACGGTCCTGAAGCATCAGGACGGCCGGCGTCGACGCGACGGGCTCAGAAGTTTCCCTTCGAGATCTCCTTGAGCGCCAGGTTCTCCAGCTCCTTGTCGGCGACCAGCCGCTTCAGCTGCGAGTTCTCTCGCTCGAGCTCCTTCAAACGCTTCACATCGTCGGCCTTCATCCCGCCGTATTGCGCTCGCCAACGGTGATAGGTCGCCTCGGACACTTCCAGCGCCTTGCAGACCTCCGGGGTCTCGATGCCCTCGGCCAGCATCCGGTCGGCCTCTCTGAGCTTCCTGACGATCTGCTCCGGCGTGTGTCGTCTGCGCTTCACGTGATCGGTCCTCCTCTCGCCCATTTTCCATGAGCAGAAGGACTCTCACACCAGGCGGACCGAACCTAAGGGGTCGGGCCAGAGGGCGTAATCGCCGCTCACTGCGCAAGGAAACTCAGGGAGGGGTCTGAGTGTCCGGGCCTCCGTATGGCAGGACACATTGTGGCCAGTCGGGATCAGTGCTCTGCCCCATCGATACACGTTCGCGCAGAACAGGCTTCTCGGCACCGCGCGACCTTGCACCCTTGGACGTCCGCAAAGCCACCAAACGTCCACACGCCGGGCCTCGGACTGGACCTAATCGGTCCGGGCACCGATCAAGCTAGCACCCGTTCTGCTTCCCCGGCGAACAGATCCATTAGGGACCTTTAAATGCTGCGCCATGTCCGACGCTTAGCAGCGTCACCAATCCGTATAGCCGCTGTCGTCCTGATCCTATCGGGTGCATCGAGCGTCGGCCTAAGCGTGGACGCCTCACAGGCTGCAGCTCGCCGGCCGCGACTTGGGAATACGCATGCCGCCCGGTCGCCATCGAGCCGATCCAGAAGGCGGTCATCACGACAGTCGCTCTGCGCCGGTCGTGCCAGCAAGAAGCCGAAGACCTGTGAGAGGGCGCACCGCGAGAAGAAGACCACTCGTGCAGTCCCAGCCGCGCCGTCTCGCGGGGCGTCGACTTCCAAAGGTCCGACAGCCCCGGCAAACGAAAACGTCACGTCTGGTCCGAACGCTACGCCTGAAACAAGCACAGAACAGCCCAATGCCGTGAACTCGGAACCCAATAGCCCACTCGAACCCACCGGTCCCCTGGAACCTTCGGGTCCTTCAGAATCCAGTGAGCCCTCAGAATCGATTGCGCCCACGGAACCACCGCCTACCTCTGATGGCGAACCATTCCGATTCTTTTCGCCGACGAGCGTCTGGAACGAACCTTTGTCGAATCAGACGGAAATAGATCCGAGCTCGAAGGCGGTCGTGAATCAGTTCGCGTCAGAAGTGGCCGGCGCCGAGGCGTCAGGAGAAGGGCCGTGGATCAACACGACCAACTGGAGCATCCCGGTCTACACCGTGCCTGCAAATCAACCCACCGTATCGGTCCAACTTACGAACCATGCTCCGGAAGCCACGCTGTCGTCAGCGTGGAGTGCCGTTCCGCTTCCGGCGAATGCCATCCCCGCCGTCGGCACAGACGGTACGCTGATCGTCTGGCAGCCGAGTAGCGACAAGCTATGGGAATTCCATCGACTAGTACACGAAGACGACGGCAATTGGTCAGCGACTTGGGGCGGCGCGATGATGAATGTTTCGGCTAATAGGGGGGCATACGGACCGGAAGCGTGGCCTGGAGCCAGGTCGTGGTGGGGTATCTCGGCCTCATCTCTTTCACTCGTGGGAGGACTGATTAGCTTTGAAGACTTTGCCAAGGGCCAAATCAATCATGCGCTTGAGATGGCTATTCCTAATATCCGAGGCGAAGTTTACGCATCGCCCGCAGAGCGCAGTGACGGCAAGTCGGCGAACCCCTTGGCGCTGCCCGAGGGTGCGCGACTGAGACTAAATCCCGCACTGAACCTCGCCAGCCTCCACCTACCACGTGTAACGATGATGCTCGCGGAAGCTGCTCAACGCTACGGCATCGTCGTTACCGATTTCGCGAGGGTGCCTGAGATCTTTGCCCAAGACCCAATCCCTACCGGCACAAACCCATACGCTGGGCCGCACGGCTACTTCGAAGGGAAGTACCCTGACCAGCTATTGGCCTCCTTCCCGTGGGGTCAGCTAGAACTAGTCAAGATGGCGCTACATGGCACGTCTTGAGATAGCCCTCCGGAAGAATTTGGGACGACTCACTCTCTAGCTGACGTGCCTACATAGGTTGTGAACGGTTGAGGGAGGCATCCGGGCCTCTTCCCAGGCTGTGGGTCTGCGAGAACTCACGAGACTGGGAGGACCCGGATGCAGATCCACGGTAGAGCGAAGCTCGGACCGGCTGGACGGCTGGCGCTGTGCGAGGCAGTCGAGGGAGGGATGACGTTTCGTCAGGCCGCTGCGTTGCTGAATGTCTCGCCGGCGACTGCGCATCGTTGGTGGCATCGATACTGCGACGCTTCTGCGCAGAAGCGTCATTCATTGGCATGGGCGGCCGACAGGTCGAGCCGTCCTCATCGCTCCCCGAGGCTGCTTGATCGGGCGTGTCAGGAGCGGATTTGTGAGGCGCGGCGTCGCACCGGCTGGGGGCCGCGATTGATCGCTGGGGAAACAGGTCATCCGCATTCGACGGTCTGGAAGGTGCTGCGTCGTCACGGGCTCTCAAGACGCCCAATCGCCGCACGAGACGCTGTGCGTCGCTACGAGTGGCCGTGCCCGGGAGATCTCCTGCACATGGACGCAGCTCGCTACGCACGCTTTCAACGGCCCGGGCATCGAGTCACCGGAAATCGAATGACCACCGGCGCCAGGATGCGCGAGCAACCCGGCTATGACTTCGCGCACGCGATCATTGATGACCACACGCGGCTGGCCTATGTCGAGCTGCACAGCGACGAGCGCGCCCAGACCGTCACCGAGTTCGTCGCCAGGGCCCTGGCGTGGTTTGAAGGGCAGCGCATCACCGCCAGGAGGCTGATGAGCGACAACGCCTGGAGCTACACCCACAACCGTTCACTGCGCGAGTTCCTCGCCGCCCGAGAAATCAAGCACCTCCACACCAAGCCCTACCGACCTCAAACCAACGGCAAGATTGAGCGCTTCCACCAGACCATACGCCGCGAGTGGGCCTACGGCCTCAGCTACCGATCACACCACCACCGCAACCAAGCCCTGCCACACTGCCTCGAGCACCACAAGGGATCGCCAACCAGCCACCATCAGCCGCGTTCACAACCTCCGTGAGCAGGACAGCTAGCTGGGGGAGACGCCAGCCACGAGTACTGGCGGAGCCGCGCCCGAAAGAGCGGCGCGCCGATCGTGTATCAAGCGCGAGTATCGAGACGAGCTGGACTGGCGAGCAAAAGGCGTAGGGACTTGGTTTCGCGCTCGCGCATTGTGCAGTCGCGACATCAAAGTGGCTCCGTTTGCGCCGGCGATGGCTCCTGCGCGCTGTCCGTATCGTGCTCTCTCTGTTCCTCAAGGATCGCAGGTCCGAGCCATCGACGAAGCATTCGTGTTCGCGGGCGTTGCGAGGCGTTAGCAACGTCAGCCAGTCGCTTACGGTCGCGTTGGTTGATGCCCCCACAGCCCACGAATACGGCAACATAGCCAATGGCGCCTGCTGGGAGGCAAAGGAGCAAGCCGCCAGTGGACGGAACTAGTACCTCTACCGCATGCGTCGCAGCAAATCCCGCGGCGTATGCAGCAATAACGGCAAGACGCTCACGGACCGGCCATGTTACGCGTAGCGGGCGGCTGAGGGCAGGCCGGAGCGCTATGCCGCTCAGTACGACGACCACGACGTAGCCGGCGTCCAAAGCGATTGCAGGGGCAGTGATTCCGATGCGCGGTGTTAGTACCACCAGTAGCGTGATTGTTACGGCGAGACGTACGATTGCGATTACACTGGTTCGCGCAGGGCGGTTCGTGGCCCAGAGGGCCTGGGTTTGCGTCACCGTAATTGATGCCAGTGCGGGAAATAGCCCAAGCAGGACAAGTGCAGGCGCGGCCCGGTTGAATCCCGAGCCGAACACGTTGAGAATCGAGTGGGCCGCGCCACCGAGCGCCGCCGCAATTAGAAGCATCCCTAATAGTTCGTATCGGATCGAGTCGATCAGGGCTCGGTCGAAGCCCTCGCCATCTCCGGTAGCTTGTCGTCCAACGAGGGTAGGATATAGAACTTCAGTAACTCGGTTGCTCGCCTGCTGGAGTCGCTGTGGAATCGTCTGGGCGCGGCTGAATGCGCCAACCACGGCAATCGGAGCAACGGTGCCAAGTGCCCAGACTCCGCCCTGCTGGCTTATTCCTTGGGCCAATTGCCCAGGAGTCGCCTTAAGCCCGAACCGCAAGATATCCGGCAAGATCTTGAGGCCGCGGCGATATTCATCCCACGTTAGACGCACACGAATAAACGGGCGGACGACTATTATCCGATGTGCGAGCGACGTCATTGATGACCCAATGAGTGCTATGACCATGCCCCAAACTGATCGCCATACGGAGCCGACGATGACGGCGATGATGATGAAGCTCAAGACTTCGTGAAGCCTCACCCAGAAGATCTGGCGACCGGCCACGAAGGCCGACAAGATCGAGTCAATATTCCAGCCGGTGTTTGTGATGATGGCGTAGGCAGCAATGTTTGCGAAAACGGGCGTGATGAGATCTGGCGAATGAAGCGGCCCATGGAAGACGAACCAGCACACGAGAGCGTCCAATGACGCCACGACGGCGGTCAATCCTGACGAGAACGTAAAGACGGCCGCAAAGAGCTGTGTGACTCGCGGGTCGCGTGGCTGAAGGCTCGTGATCTCCTTTATGAGGGCTTGCTGCTCTTTTACGCTTGAAAGCACCCAGAGCGCCGCGATTGGCGCCCATACGAGGGCATACTGTCCTATGATCACCACCCCGTAAAGGCGTGCCGTGACGACGGTCGAGATGATTCCCGCGCCAGATACGGCGAAGAAGCTTAGGGTGCCGAAGAAGAACCCAGAGCGGTAGCTGGCTCGCGTCGGAGGGTGGTTGGCGTCGGGTTGATCAGGTTTGGCCATTGAGTGGATCAACGTTCGGGGGGCGGTCTGTCCTTGCGCGCGGATCTTGTGAGGGCAGCGATGAAAGTTTGGCGCCGCTGCGATCGTTCAGGTCGTTTAGGATACGAATAGGAGCCGCGAGAGCTTGGGCTGGCAGAGGCGCGTCCGATCCGAGGACGCGTGGGAGCTGTCGCTGGCGCGGAGCCCTAGACCAACACGACTCGAGAATCCATGCTCGCTACTGACAGGAATGCTGGCCAAAACCAGATGCCGCTCGATAAGACAACGGAACCAGTTGGACGCGTTTTCGAGCCGCCAAACGGCTACGTGCTTACTGCGCTCGCTCGGCACAAGGCCATGATCTGCGTGTGCGGAATTTTGTTCTTGGCGCTAGGGGTTGGGTATGGCCTGTCGCGACCGGCACGGTACACGGCTTCTGCGACCCTGCAGGTCGGCCAGGTAAACCCTAACTCCGCAGGGTTCTTTAGCTACGTGCAGTCGGCAGCCGCGCTGGCGACGGCGTTTAGTCGTGCAATCTATGCCGAACCGGTCCTCGCTACCGTGCAGCACAAGCTCAACGCGACGCCAGCCGAAGCGAGCGGCGAGCTGTCCGCTGAGCCGATTCCCTCGAGCCCGGCCTTTCGCGTGGTGGCTACTTCGAAAAGTGCTCTCCGCGCGATGGAATTGGCAGATGTCGCCGCGAGAGCGGTCATCGCATACGAGGGAGAAAGCAACAGTGCAAATCCCGAGGCGGCGGCGCTGCTCAGCGAATATCGGGCCGCATCCGTCAGCCTTCAGCGCGCCGTTGCCAAGCTTGCGATGCTGGAACACGCTGACAGCAAGCATCCTGTGAGCGGGTCCGCCCTCGCGAACGCGCTAGCACCGGACAAGGCGGACACTGACGCGGCGCAGGTGCGGGTGCATGCCATCGGCGCAGCGTACACGGCTGCTATCGCGAGTCAGGCACCCCGCAGTGGTCTCGTGTCGCTGATTGCGGGGGCGACAAGTGCGAGCAGCGATCGACACGCCAAAGTGGAGTTGGTTGCATTTGTCGCGCTCTTGGTCGGCATAATCGTCGGGTGTCTGGCGGCTATAGTCCTCGACCGGCGACGCATCCCGGCCGAGAGGAGCTGAGACGAGGATCCATGAATGCTCGGCTCGGCAATTGATGCACGCCCGCACTGTATGGCGCCCATCCTGGTCAACGTGGGCACTGGCGGGCGTTGGAATACTCGTAACGACCGCCAAGGTCGAGCCGAGCAGACTCGAAGGTCGTTGGCTAGTCCTCACGCCCTTTCTCGTCGTCGTTGGCCTGCTCTGTGTGCGCCGCCTTTGGGAGCTGCCGCCCGCCTTCACGATATGCGCAGGACTTGCGCTAACTGTCTTTTCCGGAGCTTGGGGGCAGATAGGCCTCGGGGGTCTTCCGCTCGACAGAGCGCTAATAGCTGTCGGCTTCCTTGCTGTCCTTTTGCGCGCGCCCGGCACTGCCGGCATGCCGCGGATTAGACTCCACAACGTACATCTCCTGATCGCACTCACTGCCATGTACGCATTGGTGTCGACCGTCGCAGCCGGAACTCTAACTAGTGAAACCGGATTTCTCTCGCTCTTTGACCAGTTGGGACTCCTGCCATACCTCGTCTACATCGTCGCGCCATCGGTCTTTGCAGGTCGCCGAGAACGCGACGCGCTGTTGGCGACCCTCGTAGGGCTCGGCGCCTACCTCGGGTTTACCGCAGTCTTTGAGTCCCTGGGTCCGCATGCCCTAGTGTTTCCTCGATACATCCTCCATGTGGATGCTGCATTGCCGGGCGAACGAGCCGGTGGGCCCTTCCAGAGCTCGGTAGCAGAGGGCTTCGCCACCTTTTCGTGCGCCGTAGCCGCGACGATCGCTCTTCATCAGTGGCGTGGCGTACGGGCACGCTGGTTTGCCGCGGTCGTAGGCACAGTGTGCATATTTGCGTGCTTCCTAACGCTCGAGCGAGGAGTCTGGATCGGTGCAGCATCTGCTACTGCTGTCGCAGCGCTAGCCACACGCCAAGGACGTCGTTGGCTCATTCCTGGCGCTGCAGTTTGCGCCGTAATAATTGGCGGCGCGCTCGCCGTCTCGTCGAGCCTCGTAAGCAAGACATCACATCGCGTGAATGACCAGATTAGCGTCTGGAATCGTCAGAACCAGACATCAGCGAGCCTGCGTATGATTGAGGCGAAACCTCTACTAGGGTTTGGATGGGCTTCCTACCCGAGCAGCAGTCTCGAATATTTCCGTCAGTCACCTAATTATCCAATGGACGGCTACACTCACGCGGAAAGTCTCGCGGGGCTCGCCGAAAAACCTTTGCCGCTCCACGACTCCTACCTCGCCTATGCGGTGGAACTCGGCTTGATCGGTACGTTGCTGTGGGCCGCAACACTCCTCTCTGGAACGGGCGCGGCAATTTTCGGTCGAGCTTCGCCCGAGCTTCGCCCCTGGCGATTGGGCCTGATCGCCATTACAATTTTTTTCCTGGTCGTAGGCATATTTAATCCATATCTAGCTCCGTTCGCAGCCCTCCTGCTGTGGCTGTGGGCCGGTGTCGCCGTCGGGTGCGTCCCGGCCGGACAGGATGTCCGAGCTGCACAAACCTTCGGCAATGCGGCGGCCTCCGTCTAGCCAGCTGCTTACGCAATGTTCGCAAATCCACAAAAGCCAAGTCACGCCGACCTGGATACAGATATTAGGCTGATCGAGGGCTCCAGCGCGAAAGCCAGATTTATGGCGCGCGTTCGCGGCGCACAGACGCTCCGACAAGCGCGCAAGCGCGGCCTCCGTGCCCAACCACCGATTCGGCTGGCGGCGCGTACGATCATTGACCCGGACTTTGCTTGGGCAGTCGAGATTGGTGCATACACAATTCTCGCTACCGATGTCCGGATTATCGCGCATGACGCGGCAATCAAGCGTCTCACTGGCTACACGGAGGTACGTCCGGTAACCATTGGGGCGAGGTGCTACATAGGAGCAGGAGCGATCGTTCTACCGGGAGCCGTCATCGGCGACGAAGCGATCATTGGGGCGGGGGCACTGGTTCGGGGTGAAATACCACCGAAAAGCGTAGCCGTGGGCAGCCCTGCGAAGGTTGTCGGAACGGTTGACGATCTCCGCCAGCGTCATCTAGCGAGCATGGAGTCCAGTCCGAGATTCGAGGTGCGACCAAGTCATCTCGACACGTCAGGCGTAGATACGCTGCGGCAGGCGCTTACTGAGCACGGACGCATCTATATACCGTAAAATGGCGCTCCCTACATTTTTCATTATTGGGGCTGGAAAGGCGGGCACGACTAGCCTCAACTACTACCTGAGCCTGCACCCTGAAGTTCAGATGTCGAGCGTCAAGGAGCCGACCTTTTTTGCCGGCGACGATGAAGGGCGACCGTATCCGATGAGAATCGCGTCGCTGGATGAGTACGAACGGCTCTTCGACGAGCGTATCTCAGTGCGGGGTGAGGCATCGCCGGGCTATACCAGCTATCCCCTCCGGAGGGGAGCCCCGGAAAGGATCAAGGCGTCTATTCCTCAAGCAAAGCTGATCTACGTCGTCCGAGACCCGATTGCGAGGACAGTGTCGCACTATCAGCACCTGGTGGCGACAGGCGCTGAGAGACGAGGGATCGACGAGGTGCTCGGCGACCTGTCGGATCCCTTACTGCTCCCCGAGATCTGCTACAGCCTTTACGCTTTGCAGGTTAAGCAATATCTGTTACACTTCCCACTCCAGCAAATGCTGATACTTGATCAAGCGGATTTTCTGGCCAGTAGACGACAAACTATGCGTCACGTCTTCGCGTTTCTTGGGGTCGACGACCTGTTTGATTCGCCCGAGTTCGATAATGAACTTTACAAGACTAGCGAGCGGCGGGTGTATTCACGGCGTTATCAGAATCTGGTTTCAAAGGGTGCCGACCCGGCAGTGCAGTGGATTCCGCGACGGGTCCGACGGGCGGCAAGACGTTTGGTTGAGCGAGCAATGTTTCGCCCGCTAAAGGACGTCTCGCTAACTGACGCATTGCGGACGGAGCTCGAGGCGATATATTCAGACGAGGTGGCGGAGCTTCGAAAGCTCACTGGTAAAGACTTCTCGACATGGAGCGTATGATGCGGCAAATGCTTATGTGCAACAAGGCCAAGGACGGGTCCCACAGGGCGCTCCCAATTGATTCCCGGTCGACCGTCCTAGAGAGGGCGAGGCGACTAGGTGTACCGCTAATCCCGATCCGATATGAGCGTGGTCTGGCTACGTCACCTGGAGTCTGCGATGCCTGACCGCGTATTGGTGACTGGAGGGGCCGGCTTTATCGGATCGCATCTGGTGGATGCACTACTTGCTGAAGGCCGCAAAGTGGCAGTCATAGATGATTTGTCGTCGGGGAACGCACAACGAATCTCGCCGCTCGCACATTTCAGCGAAGTTGACATTGTGGATCGTACGATGTTCGATACCGTTGTCGACGACTTTCGCCCGGAGGCAATATTTCATCTGGCAGCGCAGTCCAGCGTAACGGTCTCCGTTACGGACCCGCGTCGTGACTGCGCCGTCAACGTGCAGGGCACGCTGAATGTGCTTGAGGCGGCGAGCCGACACCATGCGCCGCTTGTGTTCACATCGACAGGTGGCGCGCTTTACGGCAATGATGCTCCTATTCCGACGCCCGAGGATCGAATTCCTGCGCCCCTAGCTCCCTACGGGGCTTCGAAGTGGGCAGGTGAGGCATATATTCGCACTTGGTCGGCCGCGTCGGGTGTACCGCACGCTGTTTGTCGCCTAGGGAACGTTTATGGCCCCAGACAAAGCCCATATGGTGAGGCGGGTGTGGTGGCGATCTTTACTCATCATTTGCACCTGGGTAGAGGGCCTAAGGTCTTCGGGTACGGAAAGCCGACTCGCGACTATGTGCACGTGACGGACGTCGTGGGAGCGCTAAGAGCGGCGTCTGGTCAGGCGGGCACCTTCAATGTTGCCACGGGCGTTGAGACGGCTGTGATTAAAATCTGGGAGGTGCTTGCGGAGCTGACTCCGGGTGGTGTTGAACCCGAGCTCGCACCTCTGCGGCCTGGGGAGCTAGAGCGCAGCTGTATGGATCCCTCGCGCGCAAGGGAGGACCTGGGCTGGGAGGCTGAGATTAGCCTCGTAGACGGCTTGAGCGAAACGTATGCTGCGCTTGTCGCTGAATTTAGGGGACAGTGACGGTGCCGATCGCTGACGGCGATCACGCCGACAGTGGTGTGCGTTAGAGGGCGCCTCATCCTCCATTGGAGGCTTGACGGAGAGCTTCTGGCGTGCCGATATCGATAACAGGTGCGGCGAGCAAATGCGCTGCGATCTTCCGCTCGCTGCTAGCAAGTAGCCATGGGAACACATCGTGGCCAAAGTCAAGAACTGACTCCTGCGGCAGGCTTCTCATAGTTCCAGGGTTCATGATATAGAGCCCGGCGTTTACATAGGCCTGTTCGCTGCTGGTGATCGTAGCTTTCTCGCAAAATGCCGTGACTATGTTGTGTTGGTCGACCTCAACAATGCCCTTACCCTCAAAATCGGTCGCTGGATAGACAGCAAGGGTCGCGACGGCCTTGGCTCGTCTGTGTGTCTCGGTAAGTGCTCGTATGGGCTCATCGATGATGACATCGCCGTAGAGGACAACGAACGGATCGTCTCCGAGCCATGGCAGGGCATTCCGGACACCACCGGCGGTTCCCATCAAGTCAGGCTCGATTATTACTTTGATGTCGTCCGCGTCATCGTGGCTACTCACAAACTGCTCGATCTGGCTCGATAGGTGGTATGCATTGACGACGATCTGGTCGACGCCGTTGCGCTTGAGGTAGCGTATCTGCCGGGCAAGTAGAGGCTCACCGGCGATTTCGACAAGTATCTTTGGCACTTGCCGACCTAGATCCCCAAGACGCGTGCCGCGACCGGCAGCAAGTATCATCGCGTGCATCTAAAGCATCTCTTAGACGACGTACGGTCTAGTCTCGGCAAGGCGGGCCTTGAAGTAATCGACGAGAATATGATTGATAATCAGGTGCACGTCCTCGACAACCCCGTAGTGATCACATGGAATGATGACGGGAACGTCGGAAAGCTCGGCCGCTTGGCCGCCATCAAAACCGAGCAACCCCACAATCTCCGCACTCCGCGAGCGAGCGTAGCGCATCGCGGTCAGCACATTCGGGGAGTTGCCGCTTGCTGAGACGACAATGAGTACATCGCCAGCTTGGATGAGATTCGTGAGCTGCTCGGAAAAGACGTTTTCGTACCCGAGATCATTGGCTAGGGCCGTCATGATGGCGGCGTTGTCGTTCAAGCTCATGATACGAAACCGCTTCATGTTCGGCCCGATCGTGTTCTTCGCAAGATCAGCTGCGATATGGCTCGCGGTCGAGGAGCTTCCGCCGTTGCCGAGCACGAATACTTGCTTGCCGTCACGATAGGCTCGAAAGAGCGTATTGCCGAGTTCGCCGATGCGCTCGCTAGGCAGCTTGGCGAGAGTCGCTTCGAGTAGCGCTAGATAATCCTTGAGGTGACGGTCCATCACAGGTCGGATTGGTCCCGTTCGAGCAGTGTGATATGTGTGCCACGAGCCGCGAAGTGAAACGGCACCTCACGGAGCAGTCCCAAGGCCGCGCGGACCGCCGCTTGATGTTCGGGAGGAGCCATGATTAGTAGGAAGCCCCCCGCCCCCGCGCCAAGAAGCTTTCCACCACTTGCGCCTGCCTCTCGCGCGCGGTCATACCAACCGTCGATCTGCACGTCGCTCAACCCGACCACGAGCGAGCGCTTGAGCTCCCAGTTGCGGTCAAGGAGTTGCCCGACGGCCTCGACGTCGCCACCGCCAAGTGCATCTCGCGTCTCGTACGCAAGATCTCGCATGCTCAAAAGCGTCGTCGTCGCATCGCCATTGACTACGGCATCTTTCTGCACTGACAGTACATCCGAAGCCGAACGCTGGCGCCCCGTATAGAAAAGCATGAGAGAACGATGAAGGCGTTCGATTGTGTGTGGAGGACAGACGAGCGGCTCAACACGGACTCCCGCGCCATTGGGCAGAAATTCGATGAAGTTGAACCCTCCTTGGGCCACCGCATACTGATCTTGGCGACCAATTGGCTTGCCCAGCACATCGATCTCTATGTGCGATGCTTCTTCCGCGAGCTCGGCTGGTGATCTGAAGACGCCTTGGTATGCATAGAGGGCGTTGAGCATGCCTACAGTCACTGCGCTCGATGAGCCGAGTCCTGTTCCCGCCGACGGAACATCCGCAAGCGTCGCGATATCAAGGCCTCGCGGTAGACCTGTCCGACGCAAGGCTTCCCTGACGAGCTCATGCTGAATTTCGCTAGCGGTCGCGACGATCTCAGTCTTTGAGTAGCTGACGCGCAAATCGCCCTCGAAGCGTCTTGCGACGACGACGTGAATCCACTTGTCGATCGCGCTGGAGACAACAGCGCCGCCGTGCTCATTGTAGAAGTCGGCTAGGTCCGTGCCTCCGCCTACGAACGAGACGCGAAGCGGTGTCTTGGAAATGATCATGCAGTCATCGCTATCGACATTGACTAACAACGTAGCTGATCGGTCGAATCTTTTGGACGCGGCGCTGTGCTGTACACTCTATGGCGCAAGATGTGTCGTCGTGAGTCAGGGTCGGTTCTCAAGCCACGGTCGCCCATTCGGTGGGTGTTTCTTGACCGGGACGGAACTTTGAACCGCAAGCTCGCCACCGGGCAGTATGTTGAGCACCCAAGCGCTCTGGAGCTGCTCCCAAACGCTGCTGAGGGCGTAAAGATGCTCAATGATGCCGACGTGTGGACCGCCGTCGTGACCAATCAGCGTGGAGTCGCACTCGGGCGGATGACCAGCGAGGACCTCGAAGCAGTACATGCGCGGCTGCGAGAGCAGCTGTGCGAAGGAGGCGCAGTCCTCGATGGCATCTATGCGTGCGAGCATGGTGCGGGCGAGTGTGAGTGTCGCAAGCCGGCTCCGGGCTTGCTTTTGGCCGCGCAACAAGACCATCCCGCAGTCGACTTTGGTCGTGCTGCGATCATTGGGGATAGCCCGAGCGACCTGGAAGCCGGGCGGCATCTTGGCTTGACGACGATGTTAATTTCGGATGTGCAACCACATCCTTTGGCGTCAGGCTTGGCAGATTACGTCGTCTCGGACCTCGTCGAAGCTGCGCGCGTGATCGTTGGCATGCGCGGGGCAGCAACGTCCGCGCGCATCGAGGAATGGGCAGGCTAAAATCGCTACCGATGCGATTGTGCGATTGGCACGCGAGTCGTTGCGGCCAGTAACCTGCAGCACGGGTGACCCTGTGCGACGCAGCGGCTCCTTGTTCCCTTCGCTCTGCGCAATGCTCACGGTGCTCGTTCTTGCGGGATGTGGGTCGGGGTCGTCGACAACCAGCACGTCGTATGGTCTCGCATCGTTGCAAACGCCCGCGACGGACACGAGCCCTTCGGACGATGGGGCTGCGGGAGAGCCATACCAGTTCTTTTCGCCGTCGAGCATATGGAACAGCCCGCTTTCGCCCGACGCGCCGCTTGACCCCACGTCGAGCGAAGTGGTCGATGCCTTCGCTGCTCTAATCGCAGAAGAGGAGCGCGCAGGCAACGGGCCGTGGATCAACACTACCGACTACAGCGTGCCCGTATACACAGTGTCTGCGGGTCAGCCGACTGTGCACGTGCAGCTCCACGATCACAGTGCGGAACCGGCGCTCGCAGCAGCGTGGGCGCATGTGCCCTTGCCGCCTAATGCGCGTCCGGCGATAGGGACGGACGGAGACCTTGTGGTCTGGCAGCCTAGCTCAAACCGCCTATGGGAGTTTTGGAGACTCGTCAACGATGCTGGTGTCTGGAGCGCCTCGTGGGGCGGCGTCATTAGGGGTGTCTCGCAGAATCCAGGAATCTTTGGCCCAGGCGCCTATCAGGGCGCGAAGCCGTGGTGGGGCGTGTCTGCATCATCGCTTCCGTTGGTTGGAGGGCTGATCACGTCGGAAGATCTCAGTCGCGGCATCATTAATCATGCGCTCGCGATCGCCATCCCGGGTGTGCGCGCAGGATTCTATTCGTCTCCAGCTCAGCGAGACGATGGCACGTCTGATGCGTCGTTCGCGCTTCCGGAGGGTGCCCATCTGAGGCTGAACCCGAAGCTCGACTTGGCAACGCTCCATCTTCCACACCTCACACTCATGATCGCGGAAGCGGCACAGCGTTATGGCATGTTCGTTCGTGACAAGTCGGCAGTGGTGCAATTCTTTGGTCAGGATCCCGGACCGCTAGGAACAGATCCGTATGCCGGTCCTGACGGCTACTTCGAAGGCAAATATCCGAATCAACTTCTGTCCTCGTTTCCCTGGGGCGAATTGCAACTACTCAAGATGGACCTTCACCCCAATGGTTATAGTGCCCACGAGCTCAGAAGGGCGCGAAGCCGATGACCGCTCGCTTCCGCTCGGATGAGGAGAAGTTGATCTTCTTGGGAGCGGGTATACGTGAGCGCCGAGACTTCTGTGGCGCCGAAGCTGAGCATCTTGGCGGGCGGGTTGACTGGAACCTGCTCACCCAAATACTGCAATCGAGAAGGTTGCTGACGACGCTTGGTCCGCGACTGGTCGTGATGACCGGCAGTGACGGGAATCGGCAGTTCGCCGCAGTGGTTGACGAAAGCCTCGAGAGAGTACGCCGACAGGGCACTGTTCTCCAGTTGGCTGGATCACGAGTCACGAGCGCGCTTGCGGATGCTGGTATCCGTAGTTCGCCACTCAAGGGACCTTGGCTGAGCGAAGCGCTCTACGGCGATAGTTGCCGCCGCGTGTCAACTGACATAGATCTGTTGGTGCCGCCGGATCAGCTGCAAGATGCGGTGAGCGTAGTTGCCGACCTTGGCTACGATACGCCGCAGGACTCTGTCGATCCGGACGGCTTTCCGCTTCTTCATTTCGTATTGCCCGACGGCGAGGGTATGTTGCCGCCGATTGAGCTTCACTGGCGGATCCATTGGTATGAGCGACGTTATGCCGCGGACCGGTTGCTGGTTCCGAGCGGGCATCGAGGCGACGCGACGTGGCAGCCGGCGCCTATCGATTTGCTGACTTCGCTGTTGCTCTTCTACGCACGCGACGGCTTTATCGATCTTCGCTTGGCCACCGACGTCAGCGCCTGCTGGGATCGCTATGGAGCCGACCTTCAAGATGGCGAGCTCGATCGAACGATCGATAGCTATCCGTCGCTTGAGCGGGTACTTCTTGCAGCGCTCGATGCTGCCAAACGGGTGGTTGGTCTTCCCACGAACTCTCTTGTACGGCGGTATCGCAAGCTACCGCGTCGAAGTGGTCTGGCCGCCCGATTGGCCAATCCCCATCCCCATAGCAGCGTACCCCAGCTCTATGCAGACATCGGGCTTGTAGACGGTTTGCTTGCGCCACCAGGTGGCTTCTGGGCGTTCTTCGGCCGCCAGGTGGCTCCACGACGCGAGCCTCCGCTCGACGTGCCGCTCAGCTGGCGGGGTAGATTGCGAGGGTCAGTGCGCGGCCGCAGCATCCGGGTACTTGCTCGCTACGCGCTTGCGTCGCCTCGTCTATTCTTGGCAGGCCGCGCAGCTGGGCTAGATCAATAGCGGACTCGGTTTGCACGGCGGCTTTGGTTTGCGCGCACTTTTTGTCTGGCGAGCAGCGTTAGTACCACGTGCCCTTGAAGGCGACATCGGTTTCTCACGGCCGCGCTGGGCCAGCGTGTATCATCGCGGCCGCGAGCTTCGCTTGCGAGAGCGCTTTGGCCGCCTCGACTGGCTATCTGCTGGTGCTGCTCGCCGCGGCCCGCTCGCTAGCACCCGCATTGGGCGCATCGATACCGGAGAGTGACGAACCGGCGCGACTCGTCGTATTGATTCCCGCCCACGACGAGGAGATGGGGCTGGTCCCAACTTTGGCCTCAGTAGCGTCGTGCTCGTATCCCGTTTCGCGACTCCGGACGATCGTTATCGCTGACAACTGTAGCGATGACACAGCAGGATGTGCAAGGACGGCAGGCGTCGAGGTTTGGGAGCGAACCGACGCAGATAGGCTCGGTAAGGGATACGCACTGTCCTGGGCCCTCGACAGGCTTATGACGGGCGCGGAGGAGTTTGACGCGGTTGTGATGCTCGACGCGGACTGCGAGGCATCTCCGAACTTCCTTACGGCATTTGACACGCACCTGAAGTCCGGGGCGAGAGCTATGCAGGCCAATTATCTGGCAGCTAACCCTCATGACTCTCACGCAGCTGCACTGCGCTTCGGTGCCTTCGCACTGATGAACACAGTTCGCTTTCTAGGTAAGCAACGCCTTGGTCTCTCGTGTGGCCTAGTGGGCACTGGCATGGCGTTCACAAAAGAGTTGCTCGAGCGAGAGGCATGGACTGCGACCGGCCTCGTAGAGGACGCCGAATATCACATGCGCATAGTCCTTGCCGGCGAGCGCGCCGAGTTCGTTCCAGAGGCATGGGTCAGATCTGAAGTGCCGACTTCACTTGAGAGAAGCTCAGACCAGCACGCCCGCTGGGAACTCGGCAAGCTCCAGCTGATTCGGCGGTGGTGCCCGCTTCTCATCGCATCCGGAATTGCCCGGCGCGATGTCGTGCGCCTCCACGCAGGGCTAGAGTGTCTTGTGCCTCCCCAGTCACTTATGGCGGCTGGAAGCCTCGCAGCGGGAGGCACGGGACTGCTGCTACGTCAGCGACGTCTGACGAGGCTGGCGGCTTGGACGCTGATCGGCCAGATCGTGTTTGTGATAGGAGGATTTAGGCTTGTCCGCGTGCCCAACCAAGTCTACCGAGCCCTACTCGTGACGCCAGCGCTCATCGCGAATAAGGTCGCCTTGTACATCAGGCTGCTCGCGAGAAGGGGACCTACGTCGTGGGTTAGGACGGAGCGAGGGAATGTGCATAGAACAGAGGCTGGTACCCTGTGATCAAGATGCCGACCGCCGATCGATGTGTAGAGTCGTCAACTACAGCTGCGGGGTCGTCAAAGGTTGCCTATCTGTGTTCGATGTATCCGGCGATTTCGCACACGTTTGTACTTCGCGAGGTCAATGCGCTTAGGGAGATGGGTTTTGACATCACGACCTTCTCCATACGTCGCGCTGGGACCGAGCAGCTTCTCGCCAGTGCTGATCGTGTCGCCTATGAGTCGACCTTCGCGATTCTTCCACCAAACTGGAGAGTCCTAGTCACAGCACACCTTACGCTCGCGCGGCAGGCACCACTTGCGTATCTTCTTACCTTGGTTCTCGCTCTGAGGCTGGCTCCTCCAGGCCTCCGCCACAGGCTATGGGGAGCGTTCTATTTCGCTGAGGCGGTCTTGTTGTGGAGCGAGTGCCGGCGACAGGATATCAGGCACATTCACGTTCATCTCGCGAACGTCGCTGCTGACGTTGCTCTGTTGGCGGCGCACATCGGCTCGACAGTTGAGTCGAGCCGGCCTTGGTCCTGGAGCTTTACGATGCACGGTCCGACTGAGTTTTTTGACGTGGACCGCTTCAAACTTGCCGAGAAGCTGCGTCGCGCTCGCTTCGTAGTGTGCATCAGCGACTATGCCCGAAGCCAACTTATGTCTTTGTGTCCGCCGGCAGCCTGGGATCGGCTGCGCGTTATCCACGTCGGTATTCCGATCGAACAATTTACGCGCCACGAGTATGAGCCAGACCGTGGCGCCACCACACCAACAATACTGTTCATTGGCCGACAAGTCGCTGAGAAGGGGCAAGTGGTGCTTCTTAAGGCTACCGCCTTGCTAGCTGAGCGCGGTCATCTAGTTCGCGTTATCTTGGCCGGCGAGGGTCCTGCAAGGCAGGACTTCGAACGGTTCGCCAAAGATATTGGAATCGCATCGCAAGTTTCTTTTCCCGGCGCGGTTGGCCAAGATGAGATTCAAAGACTGTATGCCGAAGCGTCGATCTTCTGTCTCCCAAGTTTCGCGGAGGGCGTCCCGGGAGTCCTCATGGAGGCAATGGCGATGGAACTGCCCGTGGTGAGCACCGCCATCGCCGGGATTCCTGAGCTTGTCGAGCATAATCTGACGGGTCTGCTTGTCGCGCCCGGAAGAGCGGCTAACCTGGCCGATGCCCTCGAGCGCTTGCTATCGGACCCCACTCTCTGTCGCGCTCTGGGTTCGCGTGCGAGACGCAAGGTCGTGAGCGAGTTCAATACGCATAGCTCAGCTGCTGCACTCCTCGCGCTCTTCACCGAGCAGCTTGGTGACACTGCGAGTCATGTGCCGGAGCCAGCGTCGGTGAATTGATGCCTGCCGAGCGCAGAGAGATCGGCCCGACAGTGACGATCCTGGGTGTAAGAGTAGACAAGCTGACCCGGGAGCAGGCTCTCAGGAGGGTCGACACCTGGGAGGGCGACTGTATGCGCATCCTGTTTGTCAACGCGCACACGCTCAATCTGACCGTGGGCGATCCGCGCCTCCTTGACGCTCTCCACCGCAGCGACCTTGTGTTGAATGATGGGATCGGTCTGAGCCTAGCGGCTCGGATGCGGGGGGAGCGCTTTCCGGAGAACCTGAACGGCAGCGACTTCACGATGTGCCTATTGGACCTAGCAGCATCACGTCAATGGCGTGTATTTCTTCTAGGCGGGAAGCCGGGGATCGCCGAAGCGGCGGCACGCCGACTTACCGAGCGAGTGCCACGGCTCCGTGTTGTCGGTACCTGTCATGGCTTCACCGGCGCGGATGATAGGGCACTGGCCGAACGCGTTAGACGGGCTCGGGCGGACGTCTTGCTTGTCGCGTTTGGAAACCCCCTGCAGGAGGTCTGGCTCGATCGCTATCTTGAGGCGACGGGGGCGCGGATTGGCGCGGGTGTGGGCGCGTTCTTGGACTTCAGCACAGGCAGTGTCAGGCGCGCGCCGCTGTGGATGAACCGGCTGGGGATTGAGTGGTGCTTTCGACTATTGCAGGAGCCAAAGCGGCTTTGGCGGCGATATCTGCTCGGGAATCCGGTTTTCCTAGCGAGGGCCTGGAAGGCTCGGAACTGACCCCGCGCGGGTCCTCGCTTCTTATGGATACGTGCGTGATATCACCAAGCTTAACCACGACTCGTCTGGGCTTCGGATGCGGGAGCTTGATGCGCTCGCCGTCCAGTTCTGACCGCCAGCGCCTCTTGGCCGCCGCATTTGATCAAGGCGTACGCCACTTTGACGTCGCGCGCATGTACGGGTTGGGAGCGGCTGAGGCCGAACTCGGCCGCTTCGCGCTGCGTAATCGCGGCGCGATAGTGATTGCGACGAAGTTTGGGATAGAGGCAGCGTCTGATCGCCTTGCACGGGTACAAGGCCCGATCCGCGCACTCATCAGACGCTATCCGGCTCTTCGCTCCGCTGTCAAGCGTCACTCCGGGACGGTACATCGAAATCGCCGTTATGACGCTGCGACCGCCCGTATGAGTCTAGAGAAGAGCCTCCGGGAGCTCCGAACGGATTACGTCGACATCCTTTTCTTGCACGATCCGTCGCCCGCCGACGACATAGACCTACCCGGCGTGACTGCCTACCTAGAAGAGGCGCGACAGGCTGGGTATCTGCGTGCTTGGGGAATCGCAGGCGAGCACCACCCCTGCGTGGAGATCAGGGGACGACTCCCTCGGGGCGCGGTGCTACAGGTGCGTGACGACATATTTCGACCCTCGCTTAGCCGGGACGGATTGTCCAAGCCGTTGATCACCTACGGTGCCCTATCGCCGGCCATTCGCATGATCCAGCATCATGTGGCGATGGCGCCGGAGACGGGAAAGCGATGGGCGACCGCTACAGGCCAGGACTGTACTTCCTCCGAGACGCTTGCTTCGATGCTGCTACGAGACGCTCTCAGCTTCAATAGCGACGGAGTCGTGCTGCTCAGCACGACGCGATTGGATCACCTTGAGGGGATCGGTCAGCTGACGTTGGCGTCTGACGTCAACCCGGCTTCCCTAGAGTCTTTTCGTCGCCTCGTGGAAACAGAGTTGGGTGGCGCGTAGCTTGCAACTGGGTACAGAACCGGATTCCAGGGCCCCTGCGTGCCTAGAGACCGATGTAGCCGTGGTCGGCGCGGGGCCCGCCGGGATCGTAGTTGCGCTCGAACTCGCGCGGGCCGGCAAGCGGGTAATCCTCGTAGAGAGCGGTGGCCATGCGTACGAGGACTCGGTCCAAGGCCTAGGGGACACGGTAGGCCATGACCCACTGCATGTTCCGATGGCGCTCGCCACGAGGCGGCAAATTGGCGGAGCGTCAAACCTGTGGGGAGGACGATGCGTCCCTTTCGATGTGGTCGACTTCGAGCCACGGGAGAGCGTGAATGGCGCGCGATGGCCGGTCGGATACGACGAGATTGCCCGGTATTTCCAGCGCGCGTGTGATTGGTGCCTCTGCGGTGAGGCTGTCTTCAATGCAAATGAAGTGCCGGAGCTAGCGACAACATCTCTTGTACCAGGGTTTTTGGATGGCGACGTACGTGCATCAGATCTTGAGCGGTGGTCGCTGCCAACGAACTTTGGCCAGGTGTACAGGAGCGCACTGGCTGACACCAGTGGATTGACGGTCGTGACCGGCCTCACGTGTACCGAGGTGGTGTGCGATCCCGTAGAGAGACGTGTGGCCTTCTTGCGCGCGCGCAACTTGGCTGGCGATGAGGTCGCGATTCATGCCTCGCGCTATGTGTTGGCGTGTGGCGGGCTGGAAGTCACCCGACTGCTGCTAGCGTCGGATCGGCATCACCAGGGCGGGGTCGGAAATCACTCGGGAATGCTCGGACGTAACTATATGGCTCACGTTGAGTGCCGAATCGCACGGATTCACTTTGACGGTCCGCCGGAAGGCACGATTTATGGACACGAGCGTGATGACGACGGCGTATATGTTCGTAGGCGCATCACGTTCTCACGGGAGGTACTTCTCAGCGACGACCTCGCCAATGCCGCATTCTGGCTCGTAAATCCGAGGATTAGCGACCCTAGTCACGGCAGCGGCGTGCTCTCGTTTGTCTACCTCATGCTCGCGTCGCCCGTTGGTCGATACTTCGTCGCCGAGGGTATCAGGCAGGCACATATCGCTTCGTCTAAACCCGTGGCGCTCCAGCCTCATTTCCGAAACGTAGTACGAAACTTTGGTCCGGCAGCGCGCTTCGCGATCGAGTTCGGCTATCAGCGATTTCTCAAGCGCGGAAGAAAGGTGCCGGGCTTCTTCGTGCCAAGCAAGATCAACACGTACCCACTCCTGTATCACGGTGAGCACCTGCCGATCTACGAGAGCTGCGTATCTCTGGCGCAAGAGCGCGACGCATTGGGCATGCCGAGGCTACAGACAAATCTACGATTCTCCGACACGGACGTAGAAAACGTTTTGCGTGCCCACGAGCGTCTGGACAGGCATCTACGCGAACATGAACTTGGCTACCTCGAATACATTGATAACGACTCTGAAGCCTCGGTACGTTCTCAGCTCTTTGGCGGGTATCACCAGGCTGGTACCACCCGTATGTCTGCAGCTGCGGCCGACGGAGTCGTCGACAGGAACCTTGCAGTCCATGGCTTCTCTGATCTCTTCGTTGCCAGCAGTTCAACATTTCCCACCTCGGGGCAAGCGAATTCGACCTTTACGCTGGTCGCCTTCGCGGTCAGGCTTGCAGACCATCTGGCACGCGACGTTTATGCGGGGTAGTAATTCGGTCGAAGTGCTGAATGCGTCTGATGGCGGCGACAGCACGGGTGCGGCACGGTCACTCGCTCAGCGGTCACCAAATACGGTGTCTACCACCCTTGCGGAGGCGCGTCCGTCATCGAGCGGACAGAACCGAGTGACAAAGCGCCCGTACGCATCTGCGTAGGAAGCGGAGATATCGTCAAGGTCCTGCAAGACGTCAATTACCTCTCTCGTGGAGCTTGTGATTGGCCCTGGCGCTAGAGGCTCGAGATCAAAGTAAAAGCCACGAAGGTCGTCACGATAGCGATCAATGTCGTAGGTAAAGAAGAGCATTGGCTTACGAGTGACCGCAAAGTCAAACATCACGGATGAATAGTCGGTAATCAAGACATCCGCTGCCAAATAGAGTTCCCGAATATCGGCGTAATCCGAGACATTGTGGACCCGCGGGTGCCCCTGCGGCGTCACGGTCCCCGCTACGAGTTGATGTGCGCGTAGAAGGAGCACCCAGTCATCACCGAGAGAATTCGCGATCTCGACAAGGTCAAGCTCCAAAGAGAAAGACGCGTCGTCTCTCCAGGTCGGGGCATAGAGTATCGCGCGAGTGTCCGTATTGATACCCAGTTTCTGCCTCAACCGTCGTCTAGTGTCGTCGCGCCCGGGCGCCGATAGTAGATCGTTCCGCGGGTACCCCGTCTCCAGTACCCGGCCTTGATAACGAAATGCCTGCTTCAGCGTTCGAGTGCTAAAGCTGTTTTGGGATATTAGGAAATCCCAGTAGGCGACCTCCCTTTGCAGAGTCCTAAAATAGCGCTTGCTTCCCTTGAAGGTGGGGTTCGCCACGTCGAACGCGATTCGCTTAAGTGGAGTGCCATGCCAAGTCTGAACATAGATACAGCCAGGCTTCTTTCTGAAATATGATGGCAAGCCGTTGCTGGTAACGATATAGCGGGCTTGGCCCAAGTACTCAAGGTGCTTCCATCCTTCTCGCTTGACAATCGTTACCTCGCTGGGAAACTCCTGCATAGAAGAGTCGCCGGCCCAAACCTGGCGAAGGGGCGCGTCGCGGCGCGTGAGCTCCTCGGAGATCGCCCGAGGATTATCAGAGTACTTACCATGCCAGCTGTCGAAGAACGCGATGTCAGATTTGAGCGGTCTGACCATCGCGGGCAGCCGACGTAGGCCGGGTATGCCCCCAGGGCGCACGCGCTTTGACCCGATGGTCATGTCCGGACTCGCGAGGACCCGAATGCCGTCTCGACGAGACTGGTGACGGCAGGACGGCCGCTAATCTCAGAAAGGATCGTATAGCGCTCGGGCCGGGTGGCGGGCGCTGCCAGCACCGCTTCCACCATTTGAGCTTCAGTCATCCCCAGGTCAGCAGGAGCAGTGGGGATGTTGACCCTAGTGAAGAGATCCTGCAGATCGGACAACAGCGGTGATCCGTGAGCGGCCGCAGAGATCAAACAGCCCAATGCGACCTGCTCGCCGTGCATGGCCGCGTCGGGACCAAGCAGTCTGTCCAAGCTGTGGCTGACGAGGTGCTCGGCGCCCGAGCACGGACGGCTCGTGCCGGATGCTGCCATGGCCAAGCCGCTCAGAAGCAAGCCGTTAGCCAGTCGCTCGTGAGTCTCGATGAGGTCGATGTCCAACACGTCGAGGATGGGACGTGCGGCACTCTCGGCGATCATGGCGGAAAAGGCGTCGTAGTGATCCTTCCCAAGTTGGTCCGCAAGCCGCCAATCCAAGAGGGCCGTCAGGTTGCTGACGAGATCGCCGATGCCAGACCGGAGAGTACGTGGGGGCGCCGAGCCAATGACGCGTACATCGACAATGACCCCTGCGGGCATCATCGCGGCATGTGTGGTGCGTCGGCCGTCTCTTTCCGTGAGTGACGCGACCGGCGAACTTATGCCATCGTGCGCGATAGTCGTGGGAACGCTGATGAAGTCAGTACCTGTTCTCGCTGCTGCGAGCTTCATGGTGTCGATGACACGGCCGCCTCCAACCCCCACGACTAGCGACACGCGCTCTTCGATAATCACGGCGGCAGTTTTTGCAGCCTGCTCGAGTGTTCCCCCGAGCCGCGACGCTTGGACGATGTTGATGTCGGCTGCCAGCAAGCCATCGATGACCCGTCCAGCGAACGATGCCGACGCGTGACCGCCGCTCCCGATGCACACCTTCGTCGTATCGAAGTCGTGATCGGCCAGAAGCGGTGCGACACCGCTTAGACAGTCCGGCGCAACGTGCAGCAGGCGAGGAATTGTGATGCTCCGCGCATTCATCGAGTGTTCACTCGACTATGAGGGTCGCGGTGGCATAGTCGGAGTCGTCGTCAATCTCGACCCACTGACTGTTCGGTGTTGGCCATATGCTCCATAGTGCACCGTCTGCCGCGGTCAACCCGACAGCACGCTCATACCACTCGTTTGCGTGTTTCTCGCTGCCTCCGAACGACTCAAGCGAGGAGATCAGCATCCGCAGGCATGCGCCTCGTGCCATAAGCATCCCTACGTACTCCCCCACGGGCTCATTGACGCCGACCTTGCCTATCTCACCGAGGAACAGCCCAGTTGTAGCTCCGGTGGGCTTGGCCGACACCTTCATGGACTCGTCCGTCAGTTCGCGCTGAATATCGACCGCTATGAGCGCATCCGAGGCGCTTTGATAGCTGTCGACTATAAACTGCGTCATCCATGCCTCTGATGCAAGTAGGTCACCGTTAAACACTATGACTGTCGTATCGTCTGTGACTGGGACGGATCGCAAAGCCAGCAGCAGCGAATACCAGTTGTTGAGGGCTTTGTATTCCGGGTTGTGGATCGGGAGCACATTGTGCTCGCGATTCTCTGCCAGGAAGTCGTCTATGGCATGGGCGCCGTGCCCTGTCACTACCCGCAACGAGGAAAGCGAACCAGGCGCAACTTGGCCCGCCGCAGCAATGGCCCGCAGTTGGTGCTCTGCTACCGTCATACCGCGTATCGACAGTAGCCACTTGGGGGTATCTACGCCAAGGGCGCCCAGCCTGCTTCCTACCCCGGCGGCTAGTACGATGATGTGTGCTTGTGATCCAGTGGGCACTCGAAAGAACTATACGCTGACAGCTTGAGAAAGGTCACTAAGCTCTGCTGCTGGGAAGGCAATAGCGGTCGTGGCGATTGTCATGATCAAGTATCAGGGGAGCCCATGCAGAGGGACGCGGCTAGGGGATGACGAGAAGGTGGCACCGTGATTATGGTCGCTGCGGGTGCGGGTCAAGGTGATCGGATGGTCCAGGCGTGCCGTGAAGGCCCGATCGGCTCTGTTCTAGGGCGTTGAGGTTTAGTGGCTGGAGGGCGGGATCGACTCCATAGACTCTCCCCCGAGGGCGAGAATACCCATTCCCAGCCCGCGCTCAGGATCGAGGATGAGATGCACCGCCTCGTTGCGCGAGCGCACTCCAAGCTTCCCGAATGCCGAGGAGAGGTGACTCTTGACGGTGCTCTCGGCGACGAACAGCTGGTCAGCGATTTGGCCGTTTGTGAAGCCCATCACCACCAGGCCAAGGATCTGCTTCTCCCGTGTGGAGAGTGCCGGCGGCTCGATCTGTCGAGCATATGCGCGAGGTACGCAGGTTTGGCCAGCTCGCACTGCCTGCAGACACGGACATAGCGCGAATTCGAGGTCCTTTCGTATAACGATCCCCGCTACTCCGGCGGTTAGAGCCGTCCGGATACCCCAACGCTCGATGTCGGGGCATATCATGACGAGCGGAGCACTGCCAAAGTGGCGGATGAGGGGCTCGACGCAGCCTAGAAGTCCTGAGCCTGGATCCTCAACCCATAGCAGAATGAGCGTTGGCGGGTGATCCGCGGGACGGGCGATCACGTTGTCCGCTGTGTCGTACGTTTTGATGACGAGTTCCTCGTGCTGGAGGCACTCAACAATCGCGTCGCGAGGGCTGTCGGCAGCGATCACGATCGTCTCGTCGGGCTCGACCCTGTCCGTGGCGAGGGGTCGCCGACCTCCGATCCCCGTATTCGCCATGGAGGACCAACGGACGACTTATCCACGAACTTTCGAGTACAAAACGACAGCCGCCAAGTTGGCGGCTGTCGGCACGGCTTACAGGCTAGATCCGCCTTCTTGCAGCAGTACTGGCTACGGCGTAGATTTGCAGCCGCCAGCCGGGCTGCTCGCGCCGACTGTGAACGATCCGGCGTGCCCAGACGGTTCGACACTGTCTCCGCCTGTGGCTCCAAGACATGCCGCAGTCAGCTCCTGCAGGTCGCCATAGTCGACGACCCTGGGCGTGTCGTAGGCTTGAGCGATCAATTGGTCATCCATGAAAGCAATCCTATCGTTCGACATTAGCCCCGCCGGTCGACGGAGCGGTCCAAACCACGACTGCAAGCTTAGAGGAATCGGCATCGCCGTCAAGGTGGAAAAACGGACGAGTCCGCCTTCGCGGGGTTCGTGGGGCCCAGGATTGCGATCCGGGCCGCGCTGGCGTCCTGATCACCAAGGAGCGGGTGTAGGCCGGACTTGGACTGGGCACGCAGCCAGCACTCGGCGTTGACCAAGCGCCACACCTGCCACATCCACTGGAAGGGATCCTCGCGTAGGTGCGGATCGCCTTCGAGTAGCGTGCGCTGAAGGTCAGACTGGTCGATGTAGGCCCTTAGCTCGGCCTGTGGATCACGAAGTAGTCGGCGAATTTGGATCCCATCAGACCCCGCCAAAGAGTCGATGAGCAACGAGTTGAACAGCGCCTTTTGTGGGCGTAGCCGCACAGAATCGGGAAGCACCCCGGCCATCGCGGCGCGTAGCACCGGGCGCGAGCGGTAGGGATCGAATGTGGCGAGCGGCGGTTGGCGAAGACCAATTTCCACGACATCGAGATCGAACAACGGATGCCGCGCCTCCAGACCGGCAGACGAAGCGCGCTGGCGCTGGTGTTCGAACATGCCAGCCTCCTCGATCCCGCGTGTAAGACCGTGGGCGATGTTGGCCCACCAGCGCGGACCGTCAAGACGCTTCCAGGCCAGGGGATCGCCAGACTCAAGGAGATTCCGGGTCGTCTCTGGACGCAACCAGCTGGGTGCATTGCGCCCGGCCAAGGGTCGTCGCAGCAGATTGTGCGGCCGGTACGGGAGAGCGCCCATTACAGCCATGCTCGCGACCATTCTGACTATCTCTCTACGTTCCGGACCGTAGCCGGCACCTGGCAGCTCGCGGACCAGTCGCAACGCCTGTAGAGGGTGTCCCGCTAGCAGTCGATCGGCGAGCATGTACGAGCGAGGCCCGAAGAGCTCGTCACCGCCATCGCCGCCTAGAGTCACGTGTGCGCCCGCCGAAGCGGCTGCACGCAGGAGTGGCAGTCCCCAGAAATCACCCCAGCTGCGAATCGGCAGCTCCCAGGTAGCGATTGCAGCGAGCGCACTCGCCAGCATGCCGCCGGCTCGCACCTCGGCCGTGATGCCGGGGAGATCGAACGTTGTTCGGAGCTCGGCTATCAGGGCTGACTCATCGACATCGGGATGTTCGGGAAAGACGGCTGAGTAGGAGAGAATCCGTCCGGGCGCTTGAATGGCCGCGATAGCGGCCACCGATGCTGAGTCGAGGCCGCCGCTCATCAGCACGCCGGACAGCCCGTTAGGGCTGATCCTCCGCGCGACCGCGCGATCAAGGGCTGTCCGTACCTGCTGGGCGAGGTCGGGTTCAGTTGCGTCTAGGGGCTCAGCGAAACGCGGTGTCCAATAGCGCTCTTCGCGTACGCCTTTGCGATCAAGTAGCAGCATCGCGCCAGGATTCAGGCGCCGGATGCCCATGTAGAGCGTTGCTGGCCCGGGTCGGCTGCCCATAGTCAGCCAGTGGGCAAGGCTCGCTGGGTCTGGTCCAGGCCGGCTAGGCAAGAGCGCCAGCATTTGGCGGACCTCGCTCGCGAAGTACAGGCCGTCGCTTCCATCGTGTAGGAAGATTGAGCGCACGCCCATCTGATCCCGTGCCATGAGTCCCTCTTCACGTCTAGGGTCCCAGACAATCAGCGCAAAGTCTCCGCGCATGCGCGCCACAAGCTCGCGTTCCCAGCGCTGCCAGCCCGCAGCGAGGACCTGCTCGGGTGGTGAGTCAGGCGGAACCCGAAGCAAAGCAGCTAGTTCTGAAGCGTTGTCGAAATAGCCATCGAGCAGGCATAGCGGGCCGCTGTGGTCGTTCGCCGGACCGGTGTAGACGACCTGCAGTGGCCCGTATGCAACGAGCGTAGATGGCTGCGGCGCGAACACGTGAGCGAGGCGCGAGCTGTCTGCCCGACCGCTGGGGTCAAAGATACCGCTGAGCCAGCGCTTCATCCGGACGAGCTCAAGCGCTGCTCAATTGCCGTAGCGAGGTCGGAAGTGCTCGTTGCCGGGCCGATGACGACTCGATCCACCCGCAGGGTTGCTGCAGCCGCGCACACCTCAAGCAGAACTTGGAGGCGTTGGGGGGTGGCGAGCACAAAATTGAACGTTGCAGCGAGTAGCATTTGCGCCTCAGCAACAGGCGTAAAGCGTGGGCTCGGCTGCCCATCGGCCCGACGATCGATGAAGAAGAGCGCCGCCACCGGGGCGGGTTCGACTGCTCCATGCATCTGCACTAGCTGCTCTCTAGCGTTGACGGCCAAAATCTGGTCGGGCCGAAATCGTTTCCAGGTGTCGTCGGCCTCGCTCACCGCTGGTTCAGATCGATCGACCCCGGCGACTGGTGTGCCCGGATGCGCAAGTAGCCGCCCCGCGTCGATCTCGAGCGCCAAAACATCGTCAGCCAAGAAGCGCGCACCGCGCTGGCAGAGCTCGAGGGCAAGCGAGGTCTTGCCGGCGCGCGACGGACCGAGGAAGGCGATCCCTGTTCCCTCCCACACAACAGCGCTTGCGTGAAAGACCTCAAGGCCCTGTAGTAGGGCGGCAAACGGGAGTACCTGGGCGATCAGAAGTCGCTGCCACGCTCCTTCATCGTGCCCTTCAGGCATATAGCGCAGCGACCGTCCGTCAGCCGCAAGCAGATAAGCACCGTAATCCGGTCCAGATATCAGAAAGCCCGCCTCGGGGTGGGCCTCGATCTGGAATATCGCGCTTCCGTCTGGCTGGCGCTCGTCGCACACGATCTCGGCGGACGCCGGCCACTGCAAGCTTGCCGCGTTGCCTTCGTGCCCAGAAACCCTGAGCAAGCGCCCAGTCGGTCTCACCGCTGACCCCGCTAGGAACGAGAGTGGTATGGCTGACTCGATGTCGAGGCCAAACGCCGTGGCCAGCATGGGTATCAGAGCTCGACGAGCCGGCCGAACGATCCGTCACCGGGCGAGAGAACTGGCTCGCCAGCATGCTCGACCCATGCATGGGCAAGGAAGTCAGGCGAAGTACGCGCCCCAATCACCAGCTTCGCCGTTATGCCCCGTCTGGCCAGTAGTCGAGTTAGAACAAGCGAGCGAACGAGGCAGCGAGTATCACCGGGAACGAGGGTAAGCAGCCGCGTCACCGCGCGACCCAGGCGCCGGGACTCCTCGAGCGCATCTGGGGCCGAGGAGCTACGGGAGCGTTGTGCGCGGAGGCTCGCGACGGCCTCGGCGATCGGCGCCCGCCGAAGCTCACGGCGCGCTTGCGCGTATCCGGCCAGAATCTCCGCCGCGAGCCTTAGGCGCTCGCCGTGACTCAGACGATCGTTAGCGCTTCTCGGGATGCGCATCGTGCGAGCTGGCAGACCTTCGCGTTCAGGGCGCGGGACTGCCATCGGTTTCAATGAGTCCTCTCTGGAGCAGGGCGCTGCACAGGTCGTATAGGTCTTGCTCGACGGCGCTCTGCGTCTGGCCGTAGCTCTCGGCGAGAGCGGTCGCAGCGTCACGCACGGAGTCGGCTCGCTCCAGCTCTCCGAGCATCCGACCGGCTGTAGCGTTGAGTCCGTGATATCTCCCGGTCTGCAAATTAAGCACGACGGTCTCGGTGGGGAAGGTCCGATAAACCACATGCTGGGGCACCTTGACCTTGGATTCAAGGAGAGAGGGGACGCTGGACACAGAGTCCGAGATCATACTGCTCGGTTCCATTCCTCAGTACTCGATGATCGTGCCGCGTCGCTGGCCGAGCCGAATCGCACGGGTCAGGAGCAGGATCGAGGTGGGCAGCAGGACAGCTGCGAAGCCAGCCAGCTTCAACAATGACGTTTGTGGAGACTCGCCCAGTGAGCTGCCCACGAGAAGATGACGCAAGAGGTCGGTCGCTGCAGTGAACGGTTGGAGCTTTGATGCGGTCTGCAGCCAGCCGGGAAGAAGCGTGACAGGAAAGTACAGTCCTCCGACGATCGATAGCATCGCGATCACCCAGGTAGTTCCGACGTTGCCTTGCTTGATCACGACCGTGAGGGCGGCGAAGAGAATGCCAAAAGGCAGGAAAGCAAGCAGGACCAGGATCATCACCGGGATGGTCAGCGGCACTGTTGACCAGTGCAAATGCAGTCCGAAGATCGCGCAGCCGAGCCCAAGCGTGATTGAAGCCAGGACGAACGAGTAGGCCATCGGGAAGAGTGCCATCGCGATCACGCTGCGAACCGCGCCAAACGGCGAGAGCAGCAGGCGGTCGAAGGTGCCTGCAACGAGCTCCTGACGCACCAATTCTGGAATCGAGAAGCAAGAATAGATGATCGTTATCAGGGAGATCCCAACTACGACGAAGCCAAAGTAGGAGTTGGGGGTGCTAAAGCCCTGCACATGTACCAATCTAGACACGTAATAGAAGAGCGTGAGGCTGAACACAGATGTCAACACCTGGCTGACCAGCCGGGTGCGATACGAGAGGTAAACCTGCAGATCGCGGCGCATCACGGCTACGAAAGCCTGTGCGGCGGTGATCGACTGACTCATGCCGCGACCAGCCTTCCGCCCTCCAGCGTCCAGTGAGCGTTGAAAGCCATCTCAAGGTGCTCACCACTCGGTGAGCACCAGAGGACTGCGCCATCGCGGGCGATGACCTCCGCCACGGCGGCCTCGATCAGTACTGTTGCCTCGGAGTCCAGGCTCGTCAGCGGCTCGTCTAGAAGCACAATCTCGGGGCTCGGAAGGAACGTCATGGCGATGCGAAGCCGCTGGCGCTGACCCATCGACATACGATCAACGCGGCGCTCTGCGAGCTCGCCGAGGTCGAAAGTCTCGATTGCGTGATCAATCGTCTCGCGGAATCGCTCACGCGGCACCATCGCTATGCGAGCCCAGAATTCAAGCTGACGCCTGACGGTGAGACGAGCGTAGAGGCCGCGGTCGCCAGCGGGCAGGAATGAGACGAGCTGCTGGTAGCGCACACGATTCTCGGCGGGCGCGACGCCCCAAACCTCAGCTCGCCCGCTGTCGGGCTCGATGAGCCCAGCTGCCACCCGGAGCATCGTGGTCTTGCCGACGCCGTTTCGTCCGCCTACCCAGGTGGTCGTTCCGGGTTCGAGTGTCAAGTCGAGTTCGTCGAGTACAAGGGGCAGGTCCGCGCGCCAACGCTTGCTAAGGCCGCGCAGCGTAAGTGGGGCGGCCTCTGGGCTGGAGGTGCGACCCGTGATGATGCCCTGTGTGTGCGTAGCCGGCTCTGACATCTCGAGCGAGTGGGGTGTCATTGGGCCAAATCTGCGCGTAGGTCGGGCCGTCGAGCGTGCTCCTGCTCTATTAGGTCGGCCAGCTGTGCAGGACTATGCGTGAGGCCTGCGGTCAATCGTACGAGCGTAGCGGACTCCATTAGATCGGCGTACAGGTCAAAGCGGCTGCGCTGGCGGTCCGGATCGCTAGACAGGCCAAGCATGTAGGGCGCAAGCAAGAGTGGCTTTGGTGGGAGCGTCTTTAGCTCGAGCTGCAGGCCTGCGCGTCGCTCCAGTAGACATAGGAGTCGTACATGGCGGGGCCGCAAGGTGCTCTCGTATGCCGCCAACCAGACCTCATCGCCAACGATGCCGATCGTCCGTCCCAGGGCACGTTGGTCGATCGTGCCCTGGAGATTTTGCGCGATATTCATGTGTGGCGTTCCGGGATGGGCGACTACTTCGCGGTTGGTCTGTGACAGCGTCAGGGCGTCGTCGGCGAACAGCGGGCAGCCTCGGCTTAGCAGCTCGAAGTGCGAGCGTCGACTTTCCCGACCCGCTCGGCGCCATGATCGCGATGACGCCGTGCTGCGTGTCGACTGCCGCCGCGTGGAGGGCCTCATAGCCGAGCATCACGCTGATAGTTGGCAGCACCTTGCCGATGAGTATTCGTTGCCAGTCAAGGCAGTCATCACGCGGGGCGCATTCGAGACGCCGCATCTCCCGGTCGAGTCGAAAACGTGCCAGATCGTCGTAGCTAAACAGTAGATCCCCAGACGATCCCAGCTCAATCACCAGGTCGCGGCCGTCGCCCTGCCGTCCGCGCCACTCGGGCGGGCCGCTGGCACCGCTCCACGCACCATCGAGCTCGGTGGAATCGCATAGCACCAGTTCGAGGACAGGGAGCGCCGTGATCAGCTCCGGTGCTGCCTGCATCCCGGGCAATTGAAACGAGGAGGCCAGTCGAAGGCCGTAGGCAGCGTAGGAGATCTCCATGCCTAAGGATAACTCCGCGCCGTGCTGGGTTCTTCCGCGGCCCGCGTGAGCGCACGCAGCCGCGCTAGTGCAGCTTGGTCGGCTTGCTCTTTTTAGGTTTCTTCGCGCACGTGTGATACGTACGTGTGCCTGAGAGGTGGTGGCCAAGCACCGTCGTTGCACGGATCTTGATCGTAAACGACCCTCGCTTGAGGCCCTTGAGACTGATCGTGGCCACCACATAGTCGCCGCGCCGACTGGTCGGGATCTTGTGTCCCTTGATGGTGACGGCCACCTTCGTGAAAGGGTCGTCCTTAGGCTCGAGCAGGTGGATCTTGAAGAGTCTCGCGCTCAGACACTTCTTTGCGCTCGGGAGCGACAGGTGCTCGCCCGCAACCCCGGACTTGGCTGGCAGGGGCGACGTCAACGCGGAGTTGATGCAGCCGTAAGTGACGTTTGCTTCAGGGCCGCTCGCGGGAATCGTCGGCTGCGTGGTTCCCGGTAGGCTGAGGCAGACCCGCAAGGATTTCGCTCCGTTTGCCTGTTCGGACACCCTCCAGGCACTGGGTCCGAGCATCGGGTTGATCGCACACGTTTTTTCGAAGTACCACTGGTGCAAGCCCCAGTAAGACCCGTCCGGCTGGGGCGTGATATTCGTCCATATTTCCTGCCCCACCGGGTGCACGCATTCTGCGAACTTCGTTTCGTCCACCACGGTGCCGATAAATGTGCCGTTAGACAGCGGCGTGACGGCTATCTGGCCGTTCTCAAAGGCCCAGACACCTTCGATGCTGGAGCTGGCTCCCGCGGAGGCGACACCGACGCCAAGCAACACGGCAACGATCGCAAGCATCAGCGATGCGTGGCGTATTGAACTGCGGGCTCTCTTGGCTTGGCTGAGCTGCATCGTCCTTACCAACGGTCGACCCGCCAGGTTCTTCCACCGCCTCATCAAGATTTCGCCATCCGGCTCGGCTTCAGTCTCCCGGGCTTGTGCTGTGTCGGCCTTTTCGCACAGGTGTGGTACGTCCGGCTACCGGACAGATGCAGCCCGAGGACGGTCCTGGCGCTGATTTTGATCGTGAAGGCGCCAAGTGGAAGGCCCTTAAGGTTGACGGTGGCCACGAGGTAGCTGCCGCGGCGTACCGTCGCGAGCTTGCGTCCCCGGAGGGTGATCCGAAGGGTCTTGAATGGATCGTCTGTTGGCTCGGCCAGATGGATTATGAAGCGCCGTGCGCTCACGCATTTCTTGGCGCCCGGATGCAAGAGGCTCTGCAAGAAGCCTGACACGCCTACCTTCGGTAGCGGGGCCACCAAGGTCGAGCTGAGGCAGCCGTAAGTCGCGTCGGCGTCCGCGCCGTTAATAGCGATTGTCGGTTGCGGACCGCCAGGCTCACTAAGGCAAACCCGGAGGTACCTGGATCCATTTGGCTCTTCCATCACTCTCCAGGCCGTGGGCCCGAGATCTTCGTTGATCACGCATGTTTTTTCGAAGTACCACTGGTGTAGGCCCCAATACGAACCGTCCGACTGCAGGCGCATTTCTTTCCATATTTCCTGGCCTACCGGGTGCACGCATTCTGCGAACTTCGTTTCAGCGACGACGGTGCCCACAAACGTGGCATGGGGCCCTGGCCGGATCGCGATCTCTCCGCCCCCGAAGGCCCAGATCCCTTCGATGCTCGACGCGGCGCTGGCGGACGCGGCACCGGCGGCCATAAGCAGCGCCGTGGCGATCATCGCTAGCAGCTTCGCTCGGCGCTGTCTTGGTCGAGGTCCGCCGGTATCCATGTGCGCCACAGTGTACGCCAGTCGGACGTCATACGTTGCTTCTTTCACGATGGCGCCGCCGGTCGCTAGGTCTCCACGGAAGCCACCCATCCGAATTGACGTGCGTCAATCATTACTCCATAACATCAATGGAGATGCGGCGCACGGCGCGGAGAGGTGCCAGCAGGACTGCGAGCTCGTTTTCTGCCTGTCGGATGGTCGGTCTCTGCGGGCCCTCCGTTGCTTTTGGTCGCGGCGGCTGGCTCCCGGCATCGCATGGAATCCCTGGCCCACTGGTGTGTCTACTTCCGTCCGGGAGACCGCTCGCCGTGGACTGCGACTCGCTGTGCAAACGCAGGTAGGGGGCGCAGGAGCAGGGTCACGTGACCGAGCGGGCGACGCTTAGGTTTGTCCGCGCCTCAACGGACTTGGGGGTTGCGTGATGCGAGTGCAAGTCGTCTTGCGGGGTATCGCGCTTGCGGCGTTCATCGCCGCAGGCGGGCTGTTGGTGAATGTTGGTAGTGCGTTTGCTGCCGGGGGCCTGAAAGTCTGCGTGCCAACCGCTGAAAACACGGCAATAGTCACGCCGACAGCTGGGGCTTGTAAGACGGGCTTTACACTGACGGAAATTGGAGCAGAAGGAAAAGCCGGCAAAGAAGGCGTTGCCGGCGAAGAAGGCAAAGAAGGTACGTTCGCGGGTCTGACGGCGGTTGATAAGGAAACGTTGTTGTCGGTCTTGCCGTACATCACGTTCGTCAAAGAAGGCATCGATAGAGGCCGACGATCAAGTTCTCTGGTGCCAACGTGCAGGTCGCATCCGGCGCGGCTAAAGAGAGCGAATTAAACGGGCTTGGTAATCTCGTCGTCGGCCTGAACGAAGAACCGGGTACGCAGCAGACCGGGTCAAACAATCTTGTCTCGGGTACAGCCGGGCAGGCGTTTACTAGCTATGGCGGGCTGCTCGCGGGAGTACGTAACACCGTCAGTGGTGAAGATTCGCCAGTGATCGGAGGTCGCTACGACAAGGCGGCGGGCTGCTGCTCCGTCCGACGTCCCCGAAGCGCCGCACACGCTCGAATTCTCGCCCGCCTCCTCCAGCCGAGAATTCGCCAGCGCCATCGAGAACAGCGGCGACTGGCTGATCGCCACCACGCCCACCGTCTACGGCGGACCCGTGTGGCTGCACGCACACAGCCCCCGCTGCGCCGAGCAGCCGCGCCGCGTTGCCCTGAAGGGCGCCCGCACCGGCTCCGACACCGTATGACACTCATCGCCGGAGCGCACGGCGTCTTTCACCTCACCTGGGTCGCTCCCCACGAACGGCTGATGATCACCGCCATCCGCGTCCGCTGCCGAGCCGGCACTGGATGACGGTACGGCGTCGCCCGACGCGTCGTTCAACCAAGGGCACATAGGATCCACCCCATGCGCACACCCCGCCAACACGACGTCGTCCTGTTCGGTGCCACCAGCTTCGTCGGGCGCCTGTGCGCCCAGTACCTCGCTCGTGCCGCCCCGCCAGACGTGCGCATCGCTCTCGCCGGGCGCTCGCGCCAGCGCCTCGACGAGCTGCACGCCTCGCTCGGCGGCCCCGCCGCTGACTGGCCGCTGCTGGTCGCAGACGCCAACGACGCCAGTGCCGTGAGCGAGCTTGCAGGCAGCACGCGGGTGCTCGCCAGCACCGTCGGCCCCTACCGCAGCTACGGCATGCCCGTGCTCGAGGCCTGCGCACGGGCGGGCACGCACTACGCCGACCTCGCCGGCGAGGTGCTGTTCATGCGCGAGGCGATCGACCGATTCGACGACATCGCCACAGACAGCGGCGCGCGCATCGTGCATACCTGCGGCTTTGACTCCATCCCATCGGATCTCGGCGTGCTGGCGCTGCACGACGCAGTCACCGCCGCGGACGATGGCCAGCTCCAGGACACCGTGCTCGTCGTGCGCGCCATGAAGGGCGGCCCCAGCGGTGGCACCATCGCGTCGCTGAAGGACACCGTCGACAAGGCGCGCAGCGACCGCCGGCTGGCACGACTGCTCGCCGACCCCTACGCCCTCAGCCCCGACCGCCAGGCCGAGCCGGACCTCGGCGCCGAGGGCGACATGCGCGGGATCCAACACGACCAGCAGCTGGGGATGTGGACCGGTCCGTTCATCATGGGCACCATCAACACGCGGGTCGTGCGCCGCAGCAACGCGCTGCAGGGACACGCCTACGGACCGCAGTTCCGCTACCGCGAGGTCATGGGCTTCAGCGCCGGCCCGCTCGGCGCGCTACAGGCCGGCGCAGTCGCCGGCGGCGTCGGCGCGCTCGCCATCGGGCTCACCGTCGCCCCCACGCGCGCCGTGCTCGACCGCCTGCTGCCATCCCCCGGCGATGGCCCCAGCGAGCGCCAGCGCGACAATGGCTTCTTCCGCATCGACATCCACACCAGTACCTCAAGCGGCGCCCACTACCGCTGTCGCGTCGCCGCCCAAGGCGACCCCGGCTACAAGGCAACCGCCGTCATGTTCTCCGAGAGCAGCCTCTGCCTGGCGCTCGACGGTGGGCAGCTGCCCGTGCGCGCCGGCGTGCTCACGCCTGCCACCGCCATGGGCGACGTGCTCGCCAAGCGGCTGCAGCTCGCCGGGCAGACGTTCGAGGTTCAGCGGGTGGGGTAGGGCTCGGGGGGCCTGGCTGCCCGACCTAGAGCGTCACGTCGTACCTCTCAAGCCTCCCAGCAACCTCAAACCCAGCGCCCGATCGACGATGTCGATCACACCGGCGCCTCCCGACAGCGGCTGAAGTTCGCGCCCGCCGACGCTGAAGCGCATCGGCGCGCAACCGTCCACCTCAGGGCCGGCTGCCTGCGAGGCCTGTGCCAGCGTCTGCTCCTGGGCGCTGCGAAAGATCAGATGAACGACCAGCGGTTGCACCTGCTCATCCGGGCACACCACCGTGCCGGGCTGGACGATCGGCAGCCGGTCAAGCGCCGTGACGATCCGTGCCACCGATGCTGCGGCCGTGATCGTGCGGCGCAGCGACGCCCGTCCGTGTCCGGCTCCACGGGTGACCTCGATGCTGCTCACCCCCGCCGGCACACGCTCCGCAGCCGAGCGCACGTTCAGCCACACAACCTGGCCATCGGCCCGCAGCAGCGTCCCGCCACCGGGCGCCGCCGTCATCGATACCGACAGCTGCTCCGATCCAAGCCCCGGCCGGGGCGGGGCTTGGAAGCTGACGTACCAGAAGTACTCCACTTCGCGTTCGCCCACGCCGTGTCTGCCGCCGCTGCCTTCGCCGTTGACCAGCAGGCCGGCCGGGTGACTGTGGCGAACGGCCGCCAGCGCTGCCCGCGGGCGCCCTGGCACGCGCCAGATACGGTCGACATCCACCACGTTCGGTGTCGCCGGCCTCCCCGGTGCCGAGCGAATCGGCGAGGCACGCGGAACGTCCTCCAGCGAGATCGGTCGGCTCGACACCCTCACCGCGCCAACCAGCGAGCGCGCAACAGCCAGCGCCAGGGTGCGGTCGCCTGCGCTCGCAGGCGCATGCGTCGGCGGGACGGCGCCCACGGAGATTCGTGTGGGCGGATCGCCGGCCTGGGGCACGTTGCTCTTGCCACACCCGGCCGCCAGCAGCGCCGCCAGCAGCAGCGGCCACAGCACAGCCGTCCTGCCACGCGCTCTCACCGCCGTCGCTGCCGCCTGAGCTCCCATGCCTTCGAGTGTGGCAGGCCTCACAACGGGCCATTCTCACCTGTGATGCCTCGCCCGCGCCAAACGGATGCCGAGGCCAATTGTCCACGGCGCGGCACCCGGTGTCAGCTTCCGCGGGATTCCTGTCGATCATCGCCGTGCACCCGAAAACAACAGTCCGCCCGTCCACCGTGGCGGCCAGTCCCCGATTGATTCATGGCCCAAGCTCAAACCACACCGCCAAGGTCCAGTCAGCCTGAGCTCGACGGCGGCGAGCCGGATCCGCTCGAGCGCGACGGCGAGTACCGCCACGCCGAGACCCTGGCCACGGCGCTCGCGGCGGTGCTGGCGATGTATCCGGATGCGCCCGTGCTGGCAACCGGGCCGGACGGCGCGGTGGTTGCGATGCCCGCGTCCGTGCCGCTGCAGCGCAACCCGATCCTCGAGCCTCGCACCGGCATGGAGATGATCGTCCCCGAGGATCGTGTGCAGCTGCTGGCCACCTGGGACAAGGTGCTCGCGCGGGGGTCCGCGCGCTGCCTGCTGCATCCGGCCAGCCACCCCGACACGATGGTCATGTACTGCGGCTTTGACGTGCGCGAGACCCACGGTGTGCTGATCGCCGTGCTCAGGCCAGCCGGTGCAGAGGGTGGCCCGGTGCCCGAGGTCCACGAGCGTCCGCTGGTGACGCGGTTCGCCAGGATCAACAAGGACGACGCCGGCTTCATCGTCAACGTCGACGAGGCGGTCACGCAGATCCTCGGCTGGAGCGCCGAGGAGATGGAGGGCCGGCGCTCGATCGAGTTCATCCACCCCGACGACCATGCGCTGGCGATCGACAACTGGATGGCGCTGCTCGCATCCCCAGGCATCGGACGCCGGGTGCGCCTGCGCCACCGCCGCAAGGACGGCTCCTGGGTGTGGTTCGAGCTCACCAACAACAACCTGCTGGAGGACCCCGATCACGGCCTGGTCGTCAGCGAAATGCTCGACATCTCAGAGGAGATGGCGCGCCAGCAGCTGTTCGAGCGGCTCGCCGAAACGGTCCCCGTCGGCCTGTTCCAGGTCGACGCCAAGCGCAACATCGTCTACACCAACGAGCAGCTCCACCAGATCCTCCGTGTGGGCGAGGCAGCCAGCGTCCAGGCGCAGCTGGCGACCGTCGTGGGAGCCGACCGCGCGCTGCTGGAGCGCGCACTCGACGCTGTCCTCGGCGCCGGTGAGGACGCCGAGCTGGAGGTTGAGCTGCAGCTGCCGGACGGCGGGCTCAGGTTCTGCGCGGTCAGCCTGCGGGCGCTCAGCCACGACGGTGTCATCGGCGGTGCCATCGCCTGCGTGGCCGACGTGACCGACAGCACGCGCATGCGCGAGGAGCTCAAGAAGCGCGCCACGTTCGACGAACTCACCGGCTGCTACAACCGCCCGTCGATCATGCAGGCCCTGGACGCCAACATCGCCTGCGGGCAGCGACGCGCCGAACGCGCCGTCATGTTCATCGACCTCGATCACTTCAAGGAGGTCAACGACCGCCAGGGCCACGCCGCCGGCGACGAGCTGCTGAGCGGCGTCGCCGAGAAGCTGCGCAGCCTCGTCCGCGCCGATGACATGGTCGGTCGCATCGGCGGCGATGAGTTCCTCATCGTCTGCCCGGAGATCGGTGGTCCGCAGCAGGCGATGAAGCTCGCACAGCGCATCGCCGACGCCCTGCGCAGCGGCATCTGCCCAGCCGCCACCGGCGCCGCGCAGCAGCTGACGGTCAGCATCGGCGTGGCATGGTCAAGCGGCGAGGGCATCGGCGCGGACACGCTCGTCGCCCAAGCCGACAGTGCCATGTATGAGTCAAAGCGCGAGCGCGTCGGCCAGCCCAAGCTCGCCGCCTGCGAGCCGGAGATCACCGCCCGTCGCTCAGGGTCTCCGCGCGCCGGGCAGCCTTCACGGTTGAGCTCCTGAGAGTCAGCTGGTCGGTCACACCGCCTCCGGTACCAGCGTGAAGCCCTCGCGACTGGCGGCGCGTCTCAGGTCAGCGTCGAAGCAGGCGAAGTGGCTGCAACGTGGATCTGACTCACGAACCGCGAAGGCGCTGGCGAGCTGTACCGCGTCATAGGCACGCAGCGAATGGCGCGATGCTTCCCGGGCGGCTGCGACGAGCACAGGCTCAGTCAGTGAGACGATCGTAAAGCGCGGCGCGGGATCGCCGTGGAAGTCGAGCTCGAATGCGCTGACCAGGATGCTCGCTGCGCTGTCGTCGAGCTCGCGTGTCCGGGCCTTGCGCCACAGCGCGGACGGCACCTCCACGCGGGCGATCGCTGAGATGACGAGCAGCTCCAGCGCGCGGATCGCCCGATGGCCGGGCTCATCGGCGTAGAGCTTCACCAGCGCCGAGGAATCGGCGAAAGTGCTCAGCGGCGGCCCTCTGAGACGAACTCCGACAGAGGTCTGCCAAGTCCGGCGGTGGCACGAGCGCGGCTGAGCGCTCGCGCAGAGGGACGCTTCGTCGCGATGCGCTCGGGTGTCAGCAGGAGCCCGGCTTGCGCGAGGCGCTCCTTCAAGCCCGTGATCTCGTCGCTCGCCAGGTCTGGATCGACCGCGGCCGAGAGGACCTTGACGGCATAGCCGTTGACGCTGTCCCCATGATCGCTCGCCGCCAGCTTCAGTCGCCCGGCAAGCTCTTCCGGCACTCGCAATGTCAGCTGGCGCATGATGTCATGGTAGCAGGCATGAGGCACGAACTGGACGATCGCCGCGTCACGGCTGCGCGTCGTCGACCTGCCAGGAGAACGCCAGCATCGAGGAGGCGGTCAGGTCGATTGCCGGCTCGGTGTTGGTGTAGGTCTGGACGTTGTCCTCGTAGGAGGCCTGGTTGTCGAACTTCTTGAACGTGTCGCCGCCGCTCGCCGGGCAGCGGCGCATGCCCTTGAGCTTGCCGCCGCTGGTTTCGTTGCTCGGCCCCTCCACCGCCGCTCCCGCGAGGATCGGCGGCGAGCCGTCCAGCGAGCCGACGATGTTGGCGACCTGGTGCTGGGGACAGTCCGGGTAGGTGCTGCCGTCGCCGATGATGAACGAGGAGCCCCACGCATTGGCGCCGAGGACGTTGCCCAGCCAACGCTCGGCAAACGTGCTGTACGTGGCCTGCCCGGTGAGGCTGTCGTACTCGGAGGCCATCACCGACAGCCCGTCGCCGTGGGAGACCGTGTCCGATTCAGCCCACGGGAAGCCAAAGCCGAACGGGTCGCTCTGGGCCTGCGCCACCGCCACTTCCAGTTTCTGGCCGAGACCGGCGACCAGCTGCGCTTCGGAGACCGCCAGCCCGGGCGGGTTGCCGGCCTGGCGCAGCGCCCGTACCAGCTCGAAGTCCGCCAGCACCGCTGACGTCGTACAGGTTCAGCCCTTCGCCGCCTTCACGGTTGTGCGACAGGTAGCCGCTCGCCCACTGCGCAGCCTGTTCCAGGTAGTACAGCGACTGGGTGTGGGGCAGGCCGGCGGGGAGCTGTGCGCTGGAGGACAGCGCAACGGCCAGCTCCGTGGCGCCCAGCTCCAGGTCGTCGCGCCATTCCGTCTCCGGGTAGAAGTCGAACGGGATCGTCGTCAGCAGGTGCCCCTGCGGGTCGGTGTCGGCCAGTTCGAAGATGTGCTCCGCCGCCAGCAGGCAGCGCGAGGCCAGTTCCGGGCGCGTGCGCTGGAACACCTGGAAGCACAGCGCGAACGCCGCCGCGTCGCGCCCGGCCAGGTTCGGGCTGACCGGCGAGCCCGGTGCTCCCGCGCGGAACACCGGCCGGTGACGGATGAAGCGGTACGCGGGATCATCGCCGCCGTAGCTGTCGTCTTCCTGGGGCAGGCGCCAGATGTCGTGATCGCCGACCGTGGTGGCGTTGCCCTCGCCGATCCCCACCTGGTAGTAGAGCGTGCGCGTGCTGTCGTTCCACATGCGCAGCAGCCATTCCACGCCGAAGCGTGCCTCTTCGGTGAAGTTCGAGCGCGCCGCCGAGGCACCCATCTGCGCCGGGAAGTCACGCACGCCGACCAGCTGCAGGTCGACTGCGTAGCTGGTTGTCTGCACGAACTTCAGGTAGTCGCCGGCGTCCCACCAGCCACCGGAGGCGTTGATCGTTTCGCCGAGGCTCGTCAGTTCGCCGTGGAATTCCCCTTCCGCGTTGACCTTCGGCGTGAGATACGTCATCGCGTCCTCGTCGTTGAGGTGGGCCGGCGCCGTGCGCAGCGGCGAGGGGATGTATTCCGGGCCGTCGCGCTCGTCCTGGTAGAAGGACAGCGCGTTGGCCAGCGGCGCTTCATACAGCGCCTGCGCCGAGGTGATCGCAAACGACGGCGAGGATGCCGGCGCACGCCCACCGACCGAGACCGTGTACGTGCCGGGGCTCTGCACAGCGTCGAAGTCCAGCGCGTACACGTAGCGGAAGCGCGTGCTCCACGAGCCCACCGGCGCGCCCACCGTGCCACTGAAAACCACCGTGCCCTGCGAGGACTGCACAGAGAACGTGGCGCCCGTCTCATCGCGGTGAGACATCAGGTACGCGCGCTTGGGCGCCGTGGTCGGGTAGCCGACCTGGTTGACGCGGAGGAACGCCGGACTGGCCGCCGCCGCGGCAGCGGTGAGCGGGCCCAGGGCGGTTGCCGCACTCGCCGCCAGTGCCACGAGGGCGGCGCGCCAAGCCAGGCGCTGGGGCAAGGGCACGAGTCGTGATCGACGCACGGTGCGCGGCTCAGCCGAGGACGACGGGCAGCGGCAGGCTGTACGTCGCGAAGCCGTGCGCAGCCGCGTGGAGGTTTGCTGCAACCTTGCTCGTGAGCCTGTAGATCGCAGCCTTGGCGTCAGCGGGCACGGTGAGAGTGATGTGGAAGCGCCCGCTGGGCGGCGGCGTGAACGTCTTGACAATCGTGCCCTTGCCGCACTGCAGCTGCTGTTCGACGGCGACCGGTGCGATCGGCTTGGTCAGCGGCAGCGTCACCTGGCCGCTGAGCGTGACCGTCGTGCCCTTGGCCGTGGGTGCTTCCAGCAGCAGGCGCCTGGTGAGCTTGAGGTTCAACGAGTGCAGCTTGCCGATCACGGCGCTGTAGCGAGTGCTGAGGCTGGTGCGAGCCTTGGCAGGGGGCAGCGGAGCGGTGGTGGTGAACTGCCCGTTGGTCGCGACGGTGGCGCCGGCGACCTGCTTGCCGTCGTTGAACAGCAGCTTCACCTTCTTGCCCGCGAGGCTTGTGGAGGCGCTGCCGCGCAGCAGCACGCGCTCGCCACGGATGTAGACGTCGTTGAGCACCAGGCCACTGTTGGTGCAGCCGAGCAGCACTTCTTCGATCGCCTTGGGCGTCGAGGCCACGCTGCTCGTGACGGCAGTGGTTGACGTTGACGTCGACGTCGACGTCGAGGAGGAGCCACTGTTGTTGGCGGCGGGCGACGGTTCATTTTTTACGACCGGCGGATTCGTCGTCAAGGTGACTCCATCGGGGTTGTATTCGACCCCATACAGGTCGGCGCTGGAGCCGGCGAGCGTTTCAAATGTCCCTTCGCGCGTGGGCCCGTCGCTGAGGATCCCGAACGTGTCGCCCAGCGCCGGCGTGAACCCGCCTTCGTCGGTGAGCGACAGCGTGCCGCCGAGCGTTGCGCTGCCGCCGACGAGCAGCTGGTCGAATTCGCTGCCCGGCGTCGTGCCGGCGATACCGACAGCGAGCGTGCCGCCGCTTCCCTGGGTGTAGTTGCCGGCGACTGTCAACGGCCCGGGAGCGTCGCCCGGTGCGACCGTGCCGCCGCTGTTGGTCAGCGGGCCGGCGACCGTGCCGGTGCCGCTGAGCGTCCCGCCGGTGACGCTGGTCGGCGCCAGCTCGGTCGATTCGGAGTAGGTGGACTCGCCGATCGTGCCGTCGTCCTGCAGCACGCCGCCCTGCAGGGTGAGCGGTCCACTTTCAAACGTCTCGCCGCTGGGCACCGTGGTCGTGCCGCCGGTCAGGATCAGGGTGTCGGCGCCGAACCCGTACGTGGGCCCGGAGTTGGGTCCGACGCCGGCAGCCGTGAACGTGCCGTTGTCGCCGCCCTCGGTGAACAGGTCGAGCCCGTTGGCGAGGGTGATCGTGCTGGAGGTCGTGACCGAGGTGTACGCGGTGAGGAAGTCTGGGTTTGTGATCGTGATCGGGCTGGCGGTGTTGATCGAGCTGCCGTAGATCAGGTAGGGCTGCGTGCCCGGCGGGATCGTCAGGCTGCTGCCGGGGCCCTGGATCACGGCGACGTGTTCGGCGAGCTGGCCGCTGGCCCATTCGATCGCGCCGCCGACTTCAAGCGTCTGCGGCCCACGGACGTAGCCGAGTTCGATTTGGGTGTAGTTGCCGCTGAGCGTGGACACCCCGTTGGGGTTCTCGAAGTACAGGCCTTCTTTGTTGCCAAGCTTCAGCCCGCCGCCCTGGAAGGAGGCCGGATCGGCACTCTGCCCTTTGGCTTCGGTGATCAGGACCGTGATGCTGCTCGGCCAGCACGCCACCGTCGTGGGGCCCGGGACGCCGGCCGACCAGTTGGTCGCTTCAGTCCACTGGCCTTCGTTGGGGCCGGTGAACTCGTCCGTGCAGGTCGCTGCCGCGGCGGGGGCGCTGAGCACGCCCGCCAACGAGATCGCAAGCACCGCTGCGAGGAGCGCCCGTCTCACCACACCACCACGCCGGGAGCCTTCGGTGCGGGTGCCTCCGGCCTACTGAAACGCGCTTGCATGACTATTAGGTCCTTCCTGGAGTACGGGACGGTCAAGCCTATCCGAGCACGGGACGCGCGCCGCTGCTCACCTGCCCAACCAGCTCGGCCTTCCCCAACCCTTCACAACTGAACGGCCGGCGAACGGCTAGCCTGCGTTGCGCTCGGCCTGTGGATCACCGACACTGAGGTAGCCATGGATCGCTTCTCAACTCTCTCACCGCGCGCCGTGCCCCGCAGCAGCAGCCTGCAGGGCGATCGCGCCCCGTTGCCGTGGTCGGGCGCGCGCGCCGGGTTGGCGAAGCCGCGGCCGGCTGCGTTGGCGCCACTGGGGCACGTCAGCCTGGTGCACGACTACCTGCTGGTGATGCGCGGCGCAGAGCGCACGTTTGCGGCGATCGCAGACCTGTACGCAGACGCCCCGATCTTCACGCTGCTGCACGATGCGCAGGGTACCAACGGACGCTTTGCGCGCCGCTCGATCACCACCTCGCCACTGCAGCGCTTCGGGATCGATCAAGCGGCGTTCAGGCGCCTGCTGCCGCTGTACCCGCTCGCCGTGGAACGACTGAGGCTGCCCGACTCAGATGTGGTGATCAGCAGCAGCAGCGCGTTCGCCCACGGCGTGCGCGTCCCCGACGGCGCCGTGCACGTGTGCTACTGCTACACGCCGTTTCGCTACGCCTGGGACGAGGAAAGCTTCGCCCTCGGTGAGATCTCACCACTGCTGCGCCCGCTGCTGCGCCGCCAGCTGGCACGTATGCGCACGTGGGACCTGGCTGCCAGCCGTCGCGTCGACGCCTACATCGCCATCTCCGAGCTCAGCCGCCAGCGGATCAAGCGTCACTACGGCCGCGACGCCCCGGTCATCCATCCCCCCGTGGAGACCCACCGCTTTGCGCCCGGCAACCCCGGCGACTCGCTGCTGGTGGTCTCGGAGATCCTGCGCCACAAGCGCCTACACGTGGCGCTCGAGGCGGCGCGACGCGCGCACGCGCCGATCCGGGTGGTCGGTGCAGGGCCGCACCTGGGCGCCCTCAAAGAGGCCTACCCGGAGGTCGAGTTCCTGGGGCGCGCAGGCGATGAGGACCTGGCGGAGCTGTACGCGAGCGCGCGCGCTGTGATCGTGCCCAGCGTGGAGGAGTTCGGTATCACGGCAGTGGAGGCCCAGGCAGCTGGGCGCCCGGTGATAGCGGCAGCTGCAGGCGGTGCGCTGGAAACGGTGCTGGACGGTCGCACAGGCTGTCTGGCCGAGCCGGACGACGTGGACGCGTTCGTGGAGGCGATCGGCGATCTCGACCGGCTGGACTTCGATCCGGCGCACGCCGTGGCGAACGCCGAGCGCTTCTCGGTTGCCGCGTTCGAGCAGCGGCTGTCGGCGTATGTCGCCGGCGTGGTTGCCGGCAACACGCACGCGACTACGCGCTGAGACGAGTCGCCCGCGTCAGCCGCGACGGCGCGGCCAGGCCATGTATGCCGGCCGCGGCGCCAGCCGCGGATGATGCCCGGCCACCCAGCGGCGTCGCTGGCTTGCAGCTCGAGTCGGGCGCTCGACATGGGTGTCCTTCGCCGGCTCCTGGAAGTCGCCGGTCGCGCTTTCGTCCAGCAGCGGCCCGTGGTAGCTGCGCATCCACGCGCGTTCGAACTCGATCCCCAACTGCCAGATGGCCACGCCGCCGGCCACGCTGCTCAAAACCGCAAGGCCGCCTGCCATCGCCGGCACCTGTCCAATCCGCGTCTGCATCGGGGCCCCCTTCTTTTCGGCTTCGCCGTTGGCTCGGGGCCGAAAGCGAGCTCGATGAGACAGTCATCGATCCATACGGCGTCCGATACCGGCAGCTACGCTAGCGCATTGGGCTGGCATCTGCATTCAACAGATGGGATTATCCGAGGCGTCTGATCTTTGTAGACAAGGTAGGATCGATATGCGCGCGGCTGCTCGCCGTGCGCTATGCAGCGCCATCGCCGGCCTGGTGATGGGTCCCAGGGTCTGGATGACCTTCTGGGAGACAAGCTGCGCTGTCGGCGAGGAAGCCTCTGGAGCAGTCAGATAGAAGCTTGCCATGCCGGCCAGGATGAGCGCATGCTCGCTGGCGTTTGGGAGCGAGCTGGCCGCGTGCAGTGCTTCGCGCGCCAGGAGTTGGAGGCGCCCGGCGGTTTCCTGTGGGCCGTTGTAATAGTCCAGCAGGCTGCGCTGGGCGACGGCTGCATCTTCCGGCTCGTCTATCAGGCTGTCGAGAAGCGAGTGCAATGAGCCGATCCATGGCCAGTAAGCGTTCTCGATAGCGCTGGCTTCAGCCGGCTGGAACGCGGGACGTGCAGCGGCCGCGATCAGTCCGAACAGGCCCAGCGAGGATCCTGCTGCGGCGGCCGTCTCCCACCATCTCAGGCCGGTGCCCTTGGGCGTCTCTTTCAGGGCCCATTGTTCAAGACGGTGGTGACCGCCTTGAGGCTCATTGAGGTTGAGACTCTGGTAGGCGACGATCCGCGTCGCGAGCCTTTGGGCGGGGGCGGCTATCGAGGTGGATGAGGGAAGGGTGGCGAGCGCGGCACGGCAGGTATCGACAATCTGTTCCAAGTAGCCATCGTCGCTGTGGTGCGGGTAGCGAGCGTAGTAGTCGGGATGTACGGCACCTCGGTCGAGCGCGACGAGGAGAGCTTGGTGCAGCTGGCGGCCGTTGGCCACTGGGTCGCTGTGTGGTTGCTCGGAGAGGGTGTCGACGTAGTCATAGGCCGATTGAAAGGCCACCTGTGCGCGGACCGTTTCGCCGCGGTGTGCAGCCGGTGCGAACGCCGCGAACGCTGCTGAGCCCTCAATGTTGCCCCGCTTGATCCGCTGGGCCTCGAGCGCCAGCCGGCGAAGTACAGGGTCGGGGATTGCCTCAGCGCGTTGGCGCCAGTGGCGACTCTCACGGTAGATACGCGGGAAGACACTGAACCAATAGCGTCGCGCCGCTGGAAAAAAGGTCGCTGCCAGTGCTTTATGGCTCGCTCCAATATTTGCTGTCATTCGGACAGCATCCCGTCAGCGCGGGACTGGTCACAAGGATTCCTGGAAGCTCGCGTGCGCCGGCGATCGTGCGGCGAGTAGGCCCGGCAGTGCGATCACAGCGAGAGCGATACCGGTGATGATCGCGAGCGTCAGGAACACTGCACTCGCACCGAGCGAGAACGGGGCGGGAAATCCGACCGATAGCTGCAGCCACCGGCTGGCGAGCGCATGGGCGTAGATGCCAAGAATGGCACCGTCCAGGCAGCCGATACCGACAAGGATCGTGCTCTCGATCAGTAGCGCCCGCAGGAGCTGACGACTGTCAAAGCCATGAGCCTTAAGTGATCCCAGACGAGCGCGACGTTGCCAGATAGCGGCGCTGAGGGCGGAGGCGATCGCGAGTGATGTTGCGATGAGCAGCAAAGTTGAGATCTGCGTAAGACTCATGATGCCCTGGCGGGCGCTGGCTTCGTATCTCGACTCGCGTTCCCGCAGCGTCTGGACGAGTAGTCCGGGTCGTCCTCCAAGCGCGCGCTCAACGGCATCCTTACCCGCCTGGGGTGTTACGCCGGGCTTGAGGTTGACCTCCAGCGCCGTCGGGTTGGTGGTCTGCCAATAGCGTTGGTAGTCCCTGTCATTGAGGGTGATTGCGCCGGGGGGCCAGCCCACGTTCGTGGTGATCGCGGCGACGCCGAGACGTGCGATGCCTGATGGTGTCGGCAGCGTGAAGCTGTCGCCGACAGCGAGGTGGCGTTCTTCGGCGAAGCCGTTGGAGATCGCGGCCCAGCCGCCACGGCGGATCAGCTGGGTGGCGTGGCCGAGATCGCCATGGAGCAGCTGGCTTGCTTGTATCAGTGCGCTGTCGCCGGCGGGTCGCGCGCGTATCCACAGCCTGCGTGTTCCGACATCCAGCAGCTCGCCTTGATACTCGCGAACGGAGGCAACATCTCCGCTACGTGCGATCTCGGCAGACGCACCGTAGTTGGGGAAGCTGTTGATCGTTAGAAAATTATTGTCCGTTGTCACCCAGATATCGGCTGTATTCAGGTACTGCACGAGCGCCTGGTCGAGGCCCGTGATCAGGTCGCGCCTCGCTCCCTGGATCGTGAGCATCCCGAAGACGGCGAGTGCCGCGACACCGGCGAGCGCTACCGAGCGGGTGGCGGTCGCCTCAAGTTCGACCACGGCCAGCGCCAGCATGCTGCCTTGTATGCGTTCGCTGAGTGGCTTGAGGCTTCTGACGACGAAAGTGAAGATCGGCAGAACCAGGCAAAACGCAGCGAGCGCCAACACGACACCTGCCGCGACGCTGAGGCTCGGCGCGACGATGACCATGCCGGTGGTAGCGAGGAGCAGGAGCGCGCCGCAAACGCCCGCTGCCACAACAGCGCGCTCAGGGATTCGTTGACCTGCTTCGCCGCTCTCGCGGAGCACGGCGTCGGCTTGCCGTCCGCGGCGCAGATCCAGCACCGGCAGCAGGGATGCGAGCATCGTGGCAAGCACACCGCACACGATCGCCAGTACCACGGTGGTGACAGGCACCACCGGGTTATTACCGATCGGGAATGCCAGCGTGAGGTAGCTCGGCACCTCATGGAACAGGGAGCGCGAGAGGACGTCGCCGAGGATCACGCCCACGAGTGAGGCCGCCAGGCCAAGCATCACTGCCTGGGAGCTCAACACCACTAGGACTTGGCGGGGAGTGAAGCCCAGCTGGCGCAGCTCTGCGGCAAAGCGGCGGCGCTCGGGCACGGTCAGGAGCATCGCGTTCAACGCCAGCAGGAACCCAACCATCGCGCTGATCGCGGCAAACAGGCTTGTGGACTGGCTGGTCGGCCTGGCGGTCGCCTTCAGCACAGTGAGTTCGTTGCTCGCCGGCTCGACGTCCAGGCGGCCGCCGGCGAGGTGGCGCAGCTCGTGTTCCACCAGCTTTGCAGCGCCGCGGCGAGGCTTGACGAGAACCTCCGTTACCCGCCCCGACTTGCCTGCCAGCCGCTGGGCATCGGCCAGCAGCGCCACGACGATCGGGCTGTTGGCCACTGCTCCTACAGTTTGGCTGCCGAATATGGCGCGTACCTCGAGCGCATGGGATGACCCATTTGTGAGCAGTGTGGTCGGCTGTCCCGCCTGGGCGCCAATCCGATCGGCGAGCGCAGAGGGAAGCCCTACTCCACCCGCCAGGGCGACAGAGCCGGCGCTGAGATCCCTGGTTACCGCTCCTTCCAGCGCCACCTCGCTTGGTGTGACCCCGACCAGCTGGATCGAGTCGCGCCCGCTGGGCCCGATGATGGTGGCATTCTCGCGCAGCAGCGGTGCCGCGACACTGACCCCCGGGAGACCTTTAACCCGCTTGGCGAGACTTTCCGGGAAGCCTTCGGAGGAGCGGGCGACGAGTTGGAGGCGAGCGGAGCCATTGACAGCGTGGATCAACTGACCGGCAGAGCCTATGAGGCTGCTGTTGGCGACCAGGACCCCGAAGAACAGCGCCACCCCGATCGCTATGCCCATCCCTGCAAGCAGCTCCTGAACCTTGCGGTCGCCCAGTCGCCAGCGATACAGATCAACGAGCGCGGAGAAGCGGAGACCGGCGACCGTCGGAATCGCCAAACGACGACGTTTCATGATGTGTGGCTGGCGGCGGGCTCGATGCTCCGATCTCGATGCAATTGCCCATCGTGCAACGTATGCGTGCTTGCTGCAAATGCGCCGGCTTGGGGGTCGTGCGTAGCGAGCAACCCTGGAATCTGTCGCTCACGGCAAATGTCGGTGAGCAGCTGGAGTATCGCTTGACTACGCTCGGAATCCAGATTGCCTGTCGGCTCGTCGGTCAGAAGTAGACGCGGCTCATTGACCAGTGCTCGCGCGATTGCTACCCGCTGGCGCTCCCCCATGGACATCTGCGCCGGGGTGTGCTCCAAGCGGCCGCCGAGGCCGACGCGTTCAAGCCAGGGGCGCGCGCTGCGCTTGGCTTCGCGCAAGCTGTGGCCGTCGCCGAGCAACTTGATCGCCGCGTTCTCGAGCGCTGAGGCGCCGGCAATCAAGTGAAAAGACTGAAAGATGACGCCAACGTCGCGCAGCCGATACGCGGCACTCTCGCTGGCGGATAGCCCGGATATGTCCCGCCCGTCGAAGAAAACGCTCCCGGAATCGGGCGCGAGCAGTCCGGCGGCGAGTTGCAGAAGGGTGCTCTTGCCGGAGCCGCTTGGCCCGTACAAAGCGACGAGCTGGCCCGCCGAGATCGTCAACGACACACCATCGACGGCACGCACGGTCTCGCTGGCGCTGCGGTAGTGCTTTACGAGCTCGCGCAGCTGCAGCGAGCTCACGGCTGCGAGCGCTGCCTTCCTTGTTGAGCTCGCTCGGGAAACTGGACCAGCGTCCCCTGCTCCTCCATGGCACGCAGGCTTCCGCTGTCTATCGAGAACATCCGGCGCGCGGTACGGATCGGTGCGATGTCCTCCGAGGCGATCACGAGCGCGAGACTCAAATCACGGCCAAGCGAACACAGCAGCGAATAGAACTCGACACCCTCGCTGGGCCGCATGAACACCGCGGGCTCGTCGACCAGCAGCACTCGGGGTTGACGCACCAGCGCCTGTGCGAGAGCCACACGTACGCGCTGGTTGTTTGAAAGCCTGTCGGCGAGCACGTGGGCACAGTCGGCGATCCCCACGCGCTCAAGCGCGGCCCACGCTGGGCGTCTGGCCTCCCGTAGGCTGATCCCCTCGCTCAGCAATGGCAATGCAACGTGCTCGACGACCGGCTTGTTGCGTGTCGGACGCCAGTCCGCTGCCAACAGGCCGATTCCCCCGTTGCGCTGCAATCTGGCACGACGATCAGGTGACATCCGCAGGATCTCATCGCCGTCGAAGCAGACGAGGCCCTCATCTGGTGGCTCTCTTCCTGCAGCGACCCGCAGCAGCGTGCTCTTGCCAGAACGGCGCATGCCCCACACGCCGATGAAGTCACCCTCGTTGACCTCGAAAGAGACGTTGTGCAGCACAGACATCTCACGCCGTCCATCGGGGTAGCGCTTGCACACCTTCTCAAGCGAGAGGACGCTCATCGCGCAGGCCTCTCTCCCATCTCGGCGATGAACTCGGTGATCCACCTACGGGCCTTTGCAATCCAAAGCAACTCTGCCTGCAAGCTCTCGTCGACTGCCATGCGCGTCAGGTTCAATGCCAGGCCGGCCCACGAGCCCATCGGCACCTCGGCGTCGCTGGTCCTGCGCAACAGCGCAAAGCATTCGCGTTCGTACCCGTCCAGCGCGCGCAGCAGCAACGGCGCGTCTTGCGCACGCGACACGGCGATCCTCGCTTGAAGCTCGACTCGGACCGGCTCTCTGGAGATCGGACCCTCCATCCACGCGGCAAGAGCAGCCTCAGCCTCGCCGGCCGCAAAGTAGACGCGCTGTCCGCGGCCTGGGGCATCGCGGTCGGGTGTCGTCTTGTACAGCGAGGAGACGAGCCCTTCCTTTTCGAGGCGCTTAAGGGCGCCGTAGACGCTGTGGCGTGTCACACCCCACGCTGGTCCGACGCGGCGCTCAACGAGCGTAGTTAGCTTGTAGCCGTGAAGTGGCTGCTCCTGTTCGCCGAGCAGAAGGGCGAGCAGCATCCCTTGCAGGGGTGATCCACTCAAATGCTCCTTGCTGGCAGTCGCCCGGGACATCGCTCCTCGTTTCCGGTCCGGCGTCGCGCGCAAAACCATACGGCAAACAACCAGGTGTTGTTGCCCTCGGAAACCGTTCGACTGATCACAATTCGGATGAACGGCATTCTGCTAATCGTGCGTTACCGGATGCTCCCGCGGGACTGTGATCGAGATCTGATGAAAAAGATCAATAACGTTTAACAAATGCCAACCCGTAACGCGTGACTATTCAAGCGCCTCCGCAGGAGCGATGATCGCGGTGTCGTGACGAACAGCGCGAAGAATCCCACCGGGTCATCGTCCTCCCGAGCACCCCTGCGCCCACCTGCAATGGGTGGACGCGGGTCCCGTCGGTCTTGGAGGCGTCGGTGAGCCGCGAGCGGGACATCTCAATTACCCTGACCGGCAACCAGGTTGCGCGCGTGGTACGCGATGCCTCGGGTCGCGCCGGTATGACCGCGCTGCTGTCGGGACCCAGCAGCCTCCAAGAGCTACATGGCATCTTGCTGCCACTGTTGAGCGACAACCGTGTCTCGCGCTCGACCGTCCGCGCGCTGCTCGTGCTGTCGGCGTTTCCGTCGGACGGCACCTACCGCGAGGTAACGGAAGTTCCCAAGCAGCTTGGGTTGTCCCAAAGCACAACACACCGCTACGTCCGCACGTGGGTGGCTCTCGGCCTGCTCGAACAGGATCCCGGCTCGCGACGCTACCGTCGTCCACCGGCGAACGGCCAGGCAGCGACGGGGCAGCGACGGTGAGCGCTGCGTACGCGGACGCGATTGTGGTGGCGGGGGAGACGGACGTGCGGAGCATGGGGGCGCACCTGCTGTCCGACGATCGCGAACAGCCGGCGGTGGGCCTGGCGGTGGGGGCGGGTAGTGGCGAGCTGGTGCTGGCACCGGGCCATGTGCGGGCGATTGTGGGGGCGGAGCCGCGGATCTATTTGATTGCGGGCGAGCACTGGCTGCGTGGTCTGTCAGGGCTGCTCGGGCGCAAGCTGGCGCTGCCGGCGGGGGCGGCAAGGGTTTGGTGGCCGGGGGTGACGCTGCGCAGCGACCCGGGCGAGCACCCGTTGTTATTTCCACTGGACGATGAGCGAGAGTCAGATCTGCTGGCGGAGTTTGCGCGCCGGTTTGAGCTGAGTCGTCCGCTGGTGCGCCGGGAGATCAGGCTGATTGAAGACGCGCGTGCGCTGCTGGAACACGAACTTGCGAAGGAGCGTGAGCAGAGCCGCAACTTGAAGATCGAGCGCCACGAGGCGCTGGCCCGCGCTGAGGCGGCGGAGGTCAGCTTGAGGACGGTGAGGGGGCAACTAGCGCGGATGAGTAGGCAGGAGGAGCCCAGACGCAATGAGCGGTAGCGGCTTGCGTGTGCGCCGGCGCGGAGAGCAGGATGGCGCGTGGGCTACGGTCAGCGTGGATGAGCCGCGCTACAGCCAGTCGCTGGAGCGGGGGTTGGCGATCCTGAGCTGCTTCACGCCGAAGCGCCCGGTGCTGGGCATCTCGGATATCGCCGAAGCGCTGGGCATGAGCCGCTCGACGACGCATCGCTATGTGATCACGCTGGTGGAGCTGGGCTATCTGGAGCAGGGCGCCTCGCGTAAGTACCGGCTGGGGTTGGGAGTTACGGATCTGGGAATGGCGGCGTTGAACTCACTGGGCCTGCGCGAGCACGCGCACCCGTATCTGGAGGAGCTCCGCCGGCGCACTTCATACACGAGCAGCCTGGGGGTGCTGGACGGCACGGAGGTGCTGTATGTGGACCGGGTGCACAGCTTTCATCGCCGGCAGGACAAGTTGAAGGTGGAGCTGCACACAGGCTCACGGGTACCGGCGTATGCGACGTCGATGGGCAAGCTGCTGCTGGCGAGCCTGTCGGAGGTCCAGCAGCGCGAGCTGGTGGGGGAGATGAAGCTGAGGAAACGTGGACCGAACACGATCACGAGCAAGAAAGCACTGCGTGCTGAGCTGGCAAAGGTTCAGACTGCCGGGTTTGCGGTCGGAGACCAAGAGCTGACGGCGGGGTTGTGTGCGGTGGCTGCGCCGGTACGCAACAAGGCCAGGGAAACGGTTGCCGCCGTCAATGTGAGTGCCCACGCAGCGACGATCACCGTTGAGGAGCTGGTGGACGCGTTGGGCCCGTATCTGATCAGCACTGCCGATCGTATCTCTGCCCGCCTGGGCTATGGACGCGACGATGAGATGCTTGGCGGCGGACGGTAGTAGCTGGTGCGTGGGATGGCATCGTCGGCAAAGGACGGCACGAGCGCATCGATTGCCAGGATTCCGGCCAAGCTGGTTGAAGCGCTGCGCGAGGGCGTGTATGCAGAGCTTCGCGCTGTGGCGCAGGGCATAGTCGAAGCAACCCAGACACCGGGGCATTCCCTGTACCCGATGCGCTATCAGGAGCACCGCGAGCGCTTCAACGCGGTGTGTGCGCTGCTGGACGCGATCGGCTGGGCGGGCACCCCGGCGACGTCGGACGTGCAGGTGGACCTGCAGGCGCACCGCTCGGTGCTGCTGGCGGCGCTGGTGGGCGCACGCGAGGACGCAGCGGACGCGGTGGGAGATGTCACAGCGGGAAGGCAGAAAGATCCAGGCAAGTGCCGCCTGATCACCGAGCGCGCACAGGAGCTGAGCGTGCTGGCCGGGGTGGTGGAAGCTCAGGTCAAGCGGCTGGGCTTCCTCCCGGACGGCGATCAGTCACGGACGAGTGACTAGCGCGACTAGTGTCCGGATCGGCAGGAACCATATGAGTGGCGGCTTACGGGCACTTGCTGGGCGGCGAGCTCGGCAGTGGCGGCTGGTATCAGCATTGAAACGGTCCGCACACATGCTTCGGCGTTTTGGAAAGATATGGGCTTAGGGCGCGCGTCAGGAGAGGGCGCGAGCGAGTGTTGAAGGTCGTTGGTTTGCGAGTCGGTTAGGGTAACGGGGACACCCTGTTGGACGCGATGAAACCAGATCACCTTGCCTTTGAGCACATGCGGCTCGCGATTGAGGTGCTTGCGACGGCCCCAGGTGAGATTCGTATGCGCCTAACGGCGGCTGCGCCTCATTACGGCGTCGTGCACCGGACCAAGATGCGCACTCTCGCCGAGGAACATCTAAGGATGCGGATCGGTGCCGGGCTCGTTGAAGGGGGCGAAGAGGACGAGGAGGAGGGCGAGGCTGATATCGAGGCGGATGCATCTGCTGCTGAAGTGGCTGAGTCGATTGCGTTGCTCGATGAGACTCGAGCTGTCGAGATTGCGGGTGACATGCTCCACTTGTATGAGCTGCTCGCCGGGATCCGAACGGATGATGACGGTTCTGGCGGTAGTAGTTAGGCCCGATCAGCGAGCCGTGGACGCAGAAAAGCCGGCCCGGCTCAGAGCACGATCGTGAGAAGGGGTGTGGGTTGAGCGGCAAAGCGGATCCACGTCGGCAGTGGGCGGAGTCATTCGGCTCGGATGCTGAACGCTACGAGCGGGCCCGGCCCGGCTATCCCCAGGCGATGGTGGACCGGATTCTCGCTGCCAGCCCTGGGTCGGACGTTCTTGATGTCGGTTGCGGTACCGGCATCGCCGCCCGGCAATTCCAGGCGGCAGGCGCCAAGGTGCTGGGGGTCGAGGTAGACGCGCGCATGGCGGAGGTGGCGCGGCGGAGTGGACTGGACGTGGAGGTGGCGGCGTTCGAGGCTTGGGACCCGGACGGCCGAGCATTCGATGCGGTCATCGCCGGGCAGGCTTGGCACTGGATCGATGCGCTCGCCGGCGCGGCGAAGGCGGCGGAGGTGCTGCGACCCGGTGGCCGGCTGGCGGCGTTCTGGAACGCCGGGCAACCCTCCCCCGACCTGGCGGAAGCGTTCTCTGCTGTCTATCGCCGAGTGATGACCGGCCCGCTGGCCAGCATCTGGGTGAAACCTGCCCTGGAGGCTTACGCGGTGCCGTTCACCAAGGCCGCCGCCGGAATTCGAGAGGTTGGCGGTTTCGGCGACCCGGAGCAGTGGCGATTTGAGTGGGAGTGGTCCTACACTCGGGAGGACTGGCTGGACCAGCTGCCTACCTTTGGCGGTCACACCCAGCTCCCGCCGGCACAGCTGGCCGAGCTGCTGGCGGGCGTCGGGGCCGAGATCGACGCGATGGGGGGCAGCTTCACCATGCGCTACACCACCGTGGCGGTCACCGCAGCGCGAGCCGGCGTGGGCTAGGTCGCCGCCGACACCCCGCGCGCCGTGCTCCGGTTAATCCACCTATAGAAACCCTCTTAAAGACTAGACAGCGTGCCCATTGTGTGCAACACTCGCGATCCTCCCTCATGGTGGATGCTTGAGGGCTTACACACCGGCACGGGGTACGCCATTTGGCGTATGCGCCGCATGTGAATACTTTGTTGCCAATCGAGCACTTGGGGGCCATGTGTCTGGTGCAGCGATCGAAAAACAGCTGGGTGTAAGTGGCGGTGTTGCACAGGCGCTGCTGACGATGTTGAACAGCATCTCCGGGCGGGTGCTCGCGCAGCAGCCGGTCGACAGCCACGGCAATCCCACCGGCCAGGTCGTCTACCTGCAGCTACCCACCGGCCTGCCGATCGACCCGCGCGAATACGAAAACGCCTGGTCTCCGTCGGGCGGCGATACGCTCGCTACGATCCGCAACAACCACCCCTCGAGCACGCCTGCGCCGGCCGCCACGAGCACCGAACCAGGCAGTACCGGCTCTGCACCGACAACGCAGGCCAATCCCGAGCTGGAAGCGTCCCTGGAAACAGCAGAAAACACCTCGTCGCTCGTCAACGAACTCTTCCAGGTCTCCAATACCGGTCAGCTGAAGGTCTATCCGACCTCGCGCAAGTTGAGCTTCGAGTACGAGTCGATCATCAAGGGCATGCAGCCGCAGCCGGCGCCGCCGGTCTCCCCGCAGGTCCAGCAGGCGGTGAAAGCTGCGATGGAGAAGCTCTATACCTATGAAAACGGAAACATCACCGGCCAAACGCCCGCCTACCAGGCGTATCTAGCGAACCAGATGGCCTACGCGCAGGCGAAGTCCGCGTACGCAACCGAACACGCCGAGGCGATGGCCAACCCCGTGCTGGGCAACGCCTGGCCTGAGACATCGGCAGTGGCACAGACGGCGGTCACGCAGGCCTATGACAACTGGATGGCCCAGGGCGCACCGGAAATCGAGGAGGCGCTGGCGACGGTGACGAGCGTTGGTGTCGACGTCCAGGCCGAAATGGTCTCCCAGGCACGCCAGCTGCTCGAAGCGTGGCAGCTCGGGCTATCGGGAGTCGCATCGTCGGTGCCGCTGTCGAAAATCAGGCCGGTCACCTGGTACGACAGCACCGACACGAGCATCGGCTTCAGCCATCTCAAGGTGAGCTCGAACGAATGGCTGACCGAAGGCTCGCACGCGACTGACAGCTTCGCCGCCAACTGGTACCAGGGCCAGTCCTCCTCGACCGGCGGCTCGGCCGGCGGCATGGTTCTGGGCATCACCTTTGGCGCCAGCGGCTCCCACGAACAAGCCTCCAACTCAGAGGGCGCGGGGACCGCGAGCAGCGCGCTCACCACATTCAACGACGAGACCACCGGGGTGAGCATCGCCTTCGAATGGGCGCTGTGCACGATCGAGCGCCCGTGGCTGATGAGCGACCTGTTTCACCTGTCCAAGTGGTACCTGGTTGGAAACGAAAAAGACAGCATCAGCGACGGGACGATTGCCGGACAGGTGGGCAACGAGCGCCAGCTGATGCCGATGATCCCGACGGCCTTCGTGGTCGTGCGCAACGTGGAAATCACCGCCGAGAACTGGGGCCAGGCGGGTGTCGCCTTCGAACATGCAGCCACGCAGCAGCAGGGCAGCGCAGAGAGCAGCGCCAACAGCGTCAGTGGCTCGGTCGGCTTCCTGTGCATCGGTGGCAGCGCCGCTCACAGCGACGCGCAGGACTCCGGCCAGGGGTCCGTCGGTGCCCAGGGTGCAAGCGGCTTCTCCTACCACGGCACCGCCGCAAGCGGCACGCTGAGCATCCACGGCACGCAGCTGATCGGCTGGATCGGCGAAATCGTCCCCGCCAGCCCGCCCGAAAGCGACCCGAGCCTGGAAAAAGAAAAGAAGACCGAAGAACACACTTCGGAACCCGCAGCGGCGTCGCCGCAGGGGCCGACCGCGCCGGTGGCCGTGCCGGGCGCACCGACCCCGGGCGCTGGCGCCGGCAGCGGGGTACCGGCAGGCGCCGCCCCCGTCTCACCGCCGGCAGGCGCATGAAGGCCGTGGTGCCGACATGCCACTCGCAGAAGATCTCGCCACGCTGGGGCAGCAGCTTCAAGCCGCACTGCTAAAGCTCTACCAGCCGCAGGCGGGGGGTCTCAGCAGCCTTGGGTTCATCCCCGGCGGGGTCCCCGTCGCGCTGGAAGACGGCATCGTGCAGCCCGAATCGCCGGGCTCGACGCAAGAGGTAGTGAATGTCTTGCAGCTGGGCGAATGGCTCCGTGCGGCCGGGGTGGATGCTGCAGTGCAGATCGACATCGACGCTGCGAGCGTGCTCGGCTCGCCCGTCGGCGCCGACAGCTCGCTCAGCGAATACTGCCGCCTGATCGCCAGGTTCGCCAAGCCACTGGAACCCGTGAGCACCCCGGCAGGGGAGCGGGTGGCCGAGGAGATCAGCACAGCGCTGGGGTTCGTAGGCGAATCCGGGACAGTGCCGCTGACGACGGTACCGCTGGACTGGCCGCTCGCCGGCTCCACTGCGTGGAACGTGTTCCAGAGCCAGCAGTCCACCAACACGCAGACAACTGTCGTGGGGAGTGCGCCCCCGGCAACGCCGACTCCAGCAACGCCCGCGCCGGTCGCGCCGCTGTGGCAGCTGCGCCAGCTACCCGTCGAGCGCGCGCTGTTGAACGCAGCGCAGACAGAACCTCTCACAACGCCGCCGGCGGCGGCGCAGACGGGCACGAGCGCAAGCCCGATGGCTGCGCCGCCGACTGCAGTCGACCACGCGCTGCTGGGGCTGGATCCACCAGCGCGCCGGCGTCTCGATATCGAGACACGAGTGGTGCCGCCGCTCCCGAGCCGGCCGCTAGCGCGCACAGCGGTGGCGACGCAGCTCGCAGCCGCTCCCGCGCTGTCGCTCCTGCAGGTAAACGCACAGCTGTTCGCCGCCGCACCGGTCGTCTCGGCTCCCGTCGTTAGCTCCAGCGACCAGAGCGTGTCAGTCACGCTGTCGGTGGAACACACACTCGCTGCAGTCAACCGCAGCCCGTGGTGGCAAGGCGCGCTGATCGCGGACCCCGGGTGGTACATACCGGGCCTCGCGCGCGGCAGCTACGTCGGTGAATCGCCAGAACCGGAAAAGGCGCCCTACGCGCTCCCGGTGGCGATCGTGCTCGCGCGCAACCTGTCGCTGTCGGGCACCTGGAGCAGCGAGGATGCCGCCAGCCTCGTCGCGAGCGAGCTCGTGTTCGGCCCGTTTGCGCTGAAGGGCGCCTCGGTCAGCTCCAGCGAGCAGCTCACAACCATCTCCGTGCCGGGCATGTCGCTGATCGCGCTGTTCGGCGAGCCGCTGCCCGTTCTGCCGCCGAGCAACCCGCCGGCGGTCGAAGCGAGCGAAGCGGCCCCCAGTCAAAGCTCTGCAGTCGAAGCATCCAACCCTGTCCAAGCAAGCACAACCGGAGGCACACCATGAGCGCAGCGATCGCCAGCACCGCCCATCCAAAGGGAACAGGCGCGCCAGGCGCCGCCGACGGCTCCGACATCGAGGACAGCTTCTTCCCCGCTTTGATCGAAGTCAGTCAACAGGTCGGCTGCAACCCTGTGGACCTGCTAGCAGTGATGAAAGCCGAGAGCAACGTGTGCCCCGGCGCGGTCAATCCCCACGGGGGCGCCACCGGGCTGATTCAGTTCATGCCCGAAACGCTGAAAAAACTCGGCTGGAGCGAACCGATGCAGGTATTCGCAGAACTCTCCGCCACCGACCAGCTTCCATGGGTGCAGCAGTTCCTGAAGGCAGGCAAAGGACAGTTCACCAGTCCCGGTCGTATCTACCAGTTCATCTTCCTGCCCGCCACCATGGGCACCGCCACACAGCCAGGCGACGCAGTCGCCACCAAGGACAGTCCGAACGCAGCAATCGCCGCTGCGTATGCCAGCAACGAAGCCCTCGACATCAACAAGGACGGCAAGATCACCATTCAAGAGCTGACCACGCGCATGCAGGGCCAGGAGGCAGGAGCGCGCTGGACAGCCCTCGTCACGCGACTGAAAGCCGCACAGGCGGGCAGCGCACAAACCCCGCCCGCTGCGGGCAGCGGCGCGCAGGCGCCCACTCCGACCAAGCCCGCACCGAGCACCAGCAGTGGTAGTGCACAGCCGCCCGCCGACGGTGGCGCAGCCGGCTCCACGCCAGGCGCTTCCGGGGCCGGGAAGCCGGACGGCACGAGCCAGTCCAGCGACCCCAGCGGCGCCAGCGAAGCGGACCCCAGCGCGAGCGACCCCAGCAGCGGCACAAGCGACCCCAGCAGCGGCACAAGCGACCCCAGCAGCAGCGCGAGCGACCCGAGCGGCGGGACAAGCGAAGCGGATGCGGGCGCGAGCGACCCGAGCAGCGGCACCAGCGATCCGAGCAGCGGGACAAGCGAAGCGGATGCGGGCGCGAGCGACTCGAGCGAAAGCAGCGAGCCAGACAGCACGAGCGAACAGAGCAGCTCTAGCGATCCCAGCGACAGCTCGGGCTCCTCGGAAGCGCCAGCGGAAAGTGCCTCTGAAGGTTAGTCGGCGTCGCGCTACCCCGGCTCTCGGCCAGGTGGGCTCGGCAGCCGAGAGCCGGGCGCGGGAGACAGCTGCGCGATCGACGCCGTTGTGCCCACAGCAGCCAATTGCGTGAAATAGCCCGCGTGTTCTCGCTTTTCGAGGTCTTCCAGCGCACGTTGTCCGTAGCTGTTCTTGATGCGGGCGTAGCAGCGCTTGGCGCTGTCCAGCTTGTCCTGGTACTGGCGCGGTACCGACGCGTACTGGCGCGCCCACGACTCGTAGGTATAGCCGGTCTGCGAAAGCAGGAACTGGTCCGGCGGACCGACTGTGGCGGTCACCTCCGTAGCCATCACCGCCTGCTTGTAGAGCTCATCGCCTTGCGCAAAGTTGTGATCGGGGCCCGGACCCATGTAATAGTCGGCCACACCGCGCAGAACAATCGCGCGACTGGCAGGGTCGGCTTCGTCAACTGCCCGCTTGGATCTACCGCGCACGCTCACAGCGCCAGCCAGCAGTCGCTGCGCCCAGCCGGCCGCCGGCCGCGGCGCGCGATCGGTCCCTGTGGTGACCCGCGTGCGTGCAGTCTCCACATAGTGGCGGGCTGAGGTGTACTTCGTGCAATACGCGCATTCCATGCCTAGTGTCAGAACGTCGTCGATCGACAGCGAGCGCCGCACTCGCGCGGCGCCACTCAGTGCGTTGGCCAGATACAGCGCCTGCTTCTGAGCGAGCAATTCAAGCGCAGCACCGTTATCCGGTTCGCGTTCCAGCTCGGCCGCCCGCTCGCGGACCTCCAAGAGCTTGATCAGCACATCGCGAACCGCGCTCACCCGCTCCTGGCGAGCGCCTTGCAGATAGGTGAAGTAGGTAACACCGCCGCCAACCACCGCACCGAGCACTCCAGCGAGGGCTTCTGTTGGAATCGCCACGGTGAAAGTGACAATACCTGGTTGCGAGCGCCAGCGCTGGCGATTGGGCGGCTCGGCAGATCGACGCCTGGGCCAGTAAGATGCTCTCACCCGGCTAACGTCGCCGCCGAACCTCGGCTTGGTCGAATGGCTGCGGTCGTGTCCGGATGACGGCTGGTTCGTAGAGATTGAGCCGGAGTCAACGGACTCGCTTTAGCTGATCGCATTGGCGCTCTATCGACGCGATTTCGATGCAGCAGGTGTGACAGTCGTCGATCCGGTGACAGAGCCTGGTCACTGATGTTCGCTTGGTCCCGGTGGCAACCGATCGACGTGCCCGCGCGTGCTCCCGCCCCATTCCTCGGGAGCCACGTCACGTAGCGTTTGGGTGAGCGTCCAGCGATGTCCCCACGGATCGGCAAACGCGCACTGGCGCTCTCCGTACTCGAAGTCGTTCGGCTCATCCAAGATCGTCGCCCCGTGCTCGCGGGTGCGCTCGCACAGGGTCTTGACGTCATCCACGCGCAGCATCACCGACTGAGTTACCTCGCTGCCGGTTGGAGGGACGCGCTCGCGCGTCGCATCGGCGACGATCAGACAGCCCTCCGCGAAGCTCAGTTGTGCCCGATGGTTCGGCCCGATCCGCACGCGCTCGACGAACCCGAGCACCTCGACCAGCCAGTCAACCGCCGCGCGTACATCCGGGTATGTGAGCACGGGAATCACCGGGCCGATCGGCGCGGAGCGATTCGCCTGCATGGGCGGAGCGTACCGAAGCAACCGGGGTCTGAGCTGTGGCAGGCCGACCGACATCTTGTTGCTATTCAACTAAGTAGTTGATAAGCTACTTGGATGAACAAGATGCCGACTGATGAGCTCAGCATCACGTTTGCGGCTCTCGCGGACCCGACGCGGCGCGCGATCCTTGCGCGGCTCGCGGAGGATGGCGAGGTTACGGTCAACGCGCTGGCGGAGCCGTTCCCGGTCAGCGTGCAGTCTGTCTCCAAGCACCTGAAGGTGCTCGAGCGTGCGGGGTTGATCACACGCGGGCGCACGGCGCAGCTACGACCCTCGCGGCTGGAGGGTGCGCCTCTACGTGATGTCTCCGTCTGGCTGGAGCAGTATCGCGAGATCTGGGAGGGCCGCCTGGATCGCCTTGTGCATCACCTCAACGACATACAACGAAAGGCAGACGCAGATGACTGAGCAATTTGAGATGGCCGAGCACACGATCGTGATCGAGCGGGAGCTGGACGCCCCCCGTGACCTGGTCTGGAAGGTCTGGACTGATCCTGATGAGGTGACACGGTGGTGGGGGCCTGAGCATTTCACGACGCCTCGCGACAAAATCGAGTTCGACCTGCGACCCGGTGGCGTCTGCCGGATGACGATGGTCGGCCCGGACGGAGAGGAGTACCCGAACGACGGCCACTTCGGGATCGTCGAGCCGCCGGAGCGGCTGTCGTTCGGCCAGCAGACCACCGGCAACCCGATGATCGAATCAGGGGAGACGACTGTCGAGTTCATCGGCCTCGGCGAGAGTCGCACCAAGATCGTCATTACCTCGCGCATGGTCTGCGCCGACGAGCTGCTTGGCATGGCGCGCATCGGCTGGGGGAGCCAGCTCGACAAGCTGGAGTCGCTGCTCGCGTGAAGTCCTCACGCCGCGAGCCAGAATGGCTACCTGCGCTCCGACGCCGGGTGTGGGAGCATCCTCGATGCCGATGAGTGATTTCCTGGTCAAACGCAACGATCTCCGCGAGTGCCGGATCGTGGAATCCAGGGTGCCCGAACTCGAGCCTGGCCAGACGCTGCTTCGGGTCGACAGCTTCGGGCTGACCGCCGAACAACGTGACGTATGCGGTGCTCGGCGAGATGATGTCCTACTGGGACTTCTTTCCAGCCGAGAACGGCTGGGGTCATGTCCCGATGTGGGGCTTCGCCCAGGTGGAGCGAAGCGAGGCAAGTGACGTCGAGCCGGGCATGCGCATTTACGGATACCTTCCCCCCTCGTCTTACGTTGTCGTGACCCCCGCCCAAGCCGGCGCGGACGGCTTCGTCGACGGCTCACCGCACCGGGCGGCGCTGCCTTCGGCGTATCAGCGCTACCTGGCGACCGACACAGATCCTTTCTACCGTGCGGACACCGAGGATCTGCAGATGCTCTTGCGTCCGTTGTTCTTCACATCGTTTCTGATCGAGGACCAGCTCGTCGACGACGGGCTCGCTGCGCGCGGGCCGATCGTGATCTCAAGCGCCTCGAGCAAGACCGCAATCGGCGCCGCCTTCCTTCTGGCGCAAGCGCGAGGGAGTCGAGCTGATTGGGCTGACCTCCGCAGGCAACGTCAGAGCTTCGTCGAAGACCTCGGCGTCTACGCCCGCACCGTAACCTACGACGCGATCGAATCCCTCGATCGAGGACCGGCTACTTTCGTCGATATTGCGGGAGACGCAACCGTGTGCGTCGCTGTCCACGAGCACTATGCGGAGGAGCTCGTCTACAGCATGACAGTGGGAGTCACGCACTGGGAGGCGCTCGGCGCTGGCGGCGGCGAGCTGCCTGGGCCGTCACCAACCCTCTTCTTCGCCCCTGATCGCGTCAGGAAGCGCTCTGAGGACTGGGGGCCCGCCGAGCTTCAGGCGGAGGGTCTCTGGGGCCTGGCACCCGTTCTGTGAGTGGACGGGCAGCTGGCTTGAGGTTATCCGCGGCCGAGGCTTCGAAGCGGTGCAGTGCGCCTACCTCGATGTGCTCGAGGGACGCGTCGAGGCCAAGACTGCCCACGTGCTCTCGCCCGATTGAGCCGGACGCCGTCGAGCTCGTCCGCGAGCGGTCTCGCGGAGGGTCGTTCGCTCGTCGACGCTACCCGAGCAGCGCCATCAACTCCTCGCGGCTGGGTCCCGGAAGCTGCAGGCGCTGGTTCTCGCCAGCCACCTCGAGCGTCCGCTCGGCTACGCCGTCCTCGGAGAACGTCTGCCCGAGGGGCTTCAGGACGGCGCGGGAGTCCAGGTAGGCCCTGAACAGATCGGGGTCGAACACGGCCGCCGTGTTGAGCGCGTGCCTGAGAACGGCTGGGCGCTCGCTGGGCGGAGCTGGCTCGAGCCCCTCGCGCAGCGCATCAATCTCGCGCAGACGGTCCCGATCCTCTTCGACGGTCTCCCGATACCACGGAGTCGAGCCTCGCCTCGGTGGCCGCATCCCACGCCTCGGCGAACTCCAGCGGATCGTCCAAGTGCGACGCCGACGACCTCTCGCAGGGCCCGCGCGTGCAGCAGGCCGAGAGATATACCGCGTCCTAGGGAAGGGTTCGTGCAGGCCCACGCGTCACCCAGCAGCGCGATCCCGGTCAGCAGCGGCCGACCGCCCGCGAGCGGGCGACGGTAACGGTCGAGCACGCCGCCCATCGCCTCGAACTCGCTGATCGGCTCGCCCTCCAGCCAGTGCGCGTGCAGCGGACAGGCCTTGACGACGGCCGTCCACAGATCAGGGTCGCGCATCCGCTTGAGCACGCGATCCCCGCTCGAGGTGACGAGCGTCACTGCCCACGTGCCGTTGTCGGAGGGGAGGGTCAGAACCGAGAAGCTGCCGAGTGGCGCGAGCAGCGGGCCGAAGGGCTGCGGCGTCGTCCCGTCGGGCGAGCGGAAGTAGCGGCCGTAGTAGATGAACCCGGAGTCCTCGGACTCTTCGTGCAGGGGTCCTATGTCCGCGTCGCTTAGCAAGCGCGGCAGCGGCGAGCGCCGGCCCATCGCGTCAACGACGAGGTCCCCGCGCAGCGTCTCGCCCGAGTCGAGCCGGACGCCGTCCACGTGCGGCGTCCCGTTGACCAGATGCATCGTCAGCTCCGTCACGGCCGTGCCCCGACGGACCTCCAGGCACGGCTCCTCTGCCGCGGCCTTGCTCAGGACCTGCTCGAAGATCGGGCGGCGGGCGGTGTAGGTCACGAACCGCTCATCCCCCGCCCGCGGCCCGGCCTCGGCGAGGTTCGGGGGCATCAACGCGAGCAGATCCAGGCGCGCAGCGCCAGCCGCCACGAGACCCTGAAGAACCTCGGGAAGGTCCTGCTCGAGCACGGCGCGACCGGCCGGCGCCAGGAAGTGCGCCAGCCGGAACTGTGTCACGCCGCCGCGATCCCACGTTCCCCATGCCCCATCGAGCGAGTCCGGCACCGGCGCCGCATCGCGCTCGATTACCGTCACCTCGTGCCCGTCGCGCGCCAGCATCATCCCCCCCGCTAGCCCGCACACGCCGCCACCCAAGAAGATGATCCTGGCCATGCGCCGCTTACCCCCCAGCGCGCTCGGCGCGCTCTCGCCTGATGAAATCGATCCCAGCTGAAATTGGTGCCACGAGGTACGGATAGTAGGCGCCCGCGTTGGCCGACGCCCGACGAGTGCGCCAGCCGCGCGCACCCAGGTTGTCGCACAGGACGACGAGCAGGAGTGAAGTCATCCTGACCATCCGATTTTGGTATCCGGGATGTGTCCTACGCTCGTGGTGATGTCAGCGTCGAACGATCGCAGCGACATAGCCGAACGACGGGCTCAATTGCGCATCCTCGACATGGCCCTGTGCCATGAGCTTGAGGACGCTGGAGCGTTACCGCGCCACCTATCCGCAGATCTCGCGCACGGTGCTTGCGCCGCGCTAGCCGCCGGCGCCCCGCGCGGCGCCGTCAGGCCAGCTGTGCGACGCCGCTGAACGGGTGGATCTGGGTGGCGATGTCATACGCCAGGCCCCCCAGATAGCCGCCGTGGGGCGCCGGACGCTGCGTGTCACCGCAGAACAGCAGGGACAGCACGATGTCATCGGCGTAGCGAATGACCACGGAGCCGGAGTCGCCGCCGTCGCACCACAGGCCGTCGTCGCCTGAGATGTAGGTGGCGTTGTTGATCGTCGGGGTGTTGAAGTTGAGGCTGGTGACGTTGCCGGTGGTGTGCTGGCTGCTGGCGCCGTACTTGTACACGTGAACACCCAATGCGGCGACGCCGAGGCCGGCCAGCGGCCGGCGGCCGGGATGCCACGGGTGGTTGGGCACCTCGTTGGCCCAGCCCCGTCCGGCGATGGTGGTGATGGCGCAGTCGTGCAGGGCATCGCGCTGGCCTGCCACGAACGCTCCACAGGCGTAGGCGGGCGGAACCGGCGGTGCCACCCTTCCCGGCTGGATCACCGTTGGATTTGCACCTGGTGCTGCTGCCACCTGCACGACGTGCATGTTCGTCAGCAGGTAAGGGCCGGCGGGGACACCTACGACGGTGCCGTCGGCCTGGATGAAGCAGCCGATTGTGCCCCAGCTTTCGGGGTCTTCCCAGGCTGTAATCGACAGGCCGCCGATCAGTGGGTCATGGCGCGCAAACGGGTCGGTGCTCAGTGGGCGGAAGTCGAACTGGCGCTCCACCACATCGGTGGGTATCCCTTCGATCTCTGCTGCCACACGGTGAGCGGGGTCACTTGGCGTGCCCTTGCTGGACACGAACACGACAATGCATTCCACATCGGTGGTCTCACCGCCGACCACCTTGTGCGCGATCGCCACGGCCGTGACGCCGGGGATCGAAAGCAGCTGCGCCTTGTGGCGCTCGAGGACATCGTTTGCGCTCATTGGGATCGGCCGATGCTAGCCCGGGTGATCGGGCTTGTAACTCGGGCTTGGCGCTCGTCGCCGTCGACTGTCGCGATTTGCAGCCAAATATGAGCTACTGCGCGCGTGGACGGTGTTTCTGACGCTGCGCTGATTGCGTGCGCCCGCTGAGCGGCCACAGTCGGCGCCGGCCGAGCTGCCGTGGGCGGCGCCGGCTGTGGCTAAGCTGGGAGCTGATGATGACCACCGCCGAGCCCATGACAGCCCGTGGCGCCCACTACACGGCGCTGCTGGAGACGATCGACCGTCAGGGCACCACCAAGCTGCACGCCAGAGAGCGCGAACAGCTGCTGGAAGCGGCAGACGCGCTGCTGTTCGGCGAGCCTGACAGCCGCAGCCTGCTGCGATCGGCGGAGGAGCTGATCGAGACCTTGGAGACGAGCGAGCGCTGGTCGGCGGAGCGCTGCGACCAGCTACGTGAACACCTGTACGGCTGCGACGACGGCGCCGTCACCGGCGCACCCTGAGCGCTGGGCCGGGCTCGCTCGCGCAAGTAGGATCGAGCGGATGTCTGGCGCCGTGGAGGATCGTAACCGCCGCATGCTGCGCACCCGCGACGCGATGGACCGAGCGTTTGCGCAGCCGCTGGACGTGCCCGCGCTGGCGCGCCTCGCGCACACGTCAACGGCGCACTTCAGCCGCCAGTTTCGTGCCACCTTCGGTGAGACGCCTCACCGTTACCTGCAGCGCCGCAGGGTGGAGCGGGCGATGGAGCTGCTGCGCGAGACCGACCGGCCTGTGACCGACATCTGCCTGGACGTTGGCTTCAACAGCCTGGGCACGTTCAGTCGCACCTTTGGCAGTGTCGTCGGCGAGTCACCGTCGGCGTATCGCGCGCGCTTCACCGGCGCCGGCGTCGCCCTGAGCGTGCCCGCCTGCTGGGCAATGGCGTGGACGCGCCCGGCCGGCTAACAGAGCAGATTCGGAGAAGCGGGCGATGATGGCGCGCTCTAGTGTGGCGGTCATGCTCAAACGAATCAGCCACACATTCATTCACGTCCTCGACCAGGACCAGGCGCTGGACTTCTATGTCGGCAAGCTCGGCATGGTCGTCCACACCGACGCCGACCTCGGTGTCATGCGCTTTCTCACCGTCAACCTCCCCGAACAGCCAGACGTCGAGCTGGTGCTGATGGCGCCGGGCCCGCCCGCCTTTGACGAGACCACCGCAGCGGAGATCCGCGAGCTCGTCGCCAAGGGCGGCGGGGGCGGAGGCGTGATCTTCGAGACGGACGACTGTCGTGGCACCTATGACAGCCTGCGGGCGGCCGGCGTGGAGTTCACCCAAGAGCCGATCGAACGCTTCTACGGGACCGACTGCGCGCTGCGCGACCCGTTCGGCAACCCCATCCGCTTCACCCAGCCGCCGGACGGCCCAATCGTGGTGCCCTCCGCCGAGGAGCCGCGGGCGACGGCGATCGAGTGACCGCGAGCTGCGAGGCGCCTGGTGCCACGGTGGGCATCGGCTTGTGCGCGTACAGGCCTCGCCAAGCAGCGCTCACCGCGCGGCTGGTGGCCACACGCAGGCGCCGCTTCGTCTTCGATATCAATGAGCCTTATGGGCATGGCCAGCGGTACCAAATGGGCCGCTGTCGCCCTCGGGGGGGCGGGGACGAAGGGCGGCGCAGGCAACAGGCGCCGGTCGCTGCCCTTGACCCTGCTCATCGCAGCATGGCTGATATGGCTTTTTGACGCGATCAACAACCTTGCACCGGTGCGTCAGAGGCTGGCAGAACGCAATGGCGAGCGGATCCTGAACCTGGAGCAGTCGCTGCATCTCGCTCCCGAGTACACCCTGAACAAGTGGCTGGCGAGCCAACGGCTACTAAGTCAGATCGTGGTCTTCTGGTATGAGAACGTCCACATAGCCGTGACCCTCGCCGTTCTTGGCTGGCTTTGGTGGCGGCGTAACGATCTCCTGGGAATGATGCAGGCGACGTTGGTGCTCGTGAACCTCAGCGCCCTCGTGGTCTTCTGGTGCTTTCCGACTGCTCCACCCCGAATGCTGCCCGGCGGCTACGTGGACTCGGTCGCGGCTGTTCACCATCTCCCAGTCTGGCGGCTCGGGGCGACCGCGCTTCACTCCAACCAGCTCTGCTCGATGCCCTCCTTACACGTCGCGTGGGCGACATGGTGCTCGATCTCCGTACTTCGGATGAGCAAACGCCGGTGGCTACGCGTGGCTGCGCTTGTCTACCCGCTTATCACAAGCTTTGCGGTGATGGCGACAGCGAACCACTATCTCGCAGACGCACTTACAGGAGCGACTGTCACGCTGGTTGCTTTCAGCGTTTTGAACCATTCGTGGGCCGGCCGGCCGCTGAGGAAGACACGTAGCGCGACCGAGTGAGCTGACCGGTTGGTCGGCGTCGCGCAATCCGTCGAGGACGGCACCCAAGACGCATGCTGATGCGGTGATGCGCTAGCAGCATTCTGTGCGGACGACCTTGAACATAGACGAGGACGTGGTCGCCGCTGCGCGGCAGCTCGCCGTTGGGGAGCACCGCTCGCTCGGCTCCGTTATCTCCGAGCTTGCCCGTCGAGGGCTGACCCCCGCTCGGGTTGAGGTTGACGACGGACTGCCGGTTATCCGTGTGCCGGCAGGTACGCCGCCAATCACGCCAGAGATGGTGCGGCGAGCACTCGACGAGGATTGAGCTTCCCGGTGGCGCTGCTGGACGTCAACGCGCTTGTCGCGCTGGCTTGGGACTCGCACGTGCACCATGCGACGATGCGCGCATGGTTCACCGCGAACGGCTCCGCGGGATGGGCGACGTGTCCGATCACAGAGAGCGGCTTCGTGCGGGTGTCGTCCAACCTGATCGTGCTGCCAAGCGCGATCGGCGTCGTGAGCGATCGTGTCCACATCGTCCTCGAACTCGACGTTGGGCAGCCCGAGTGATCAAAGAGCCGCGGACAGCGCGAGGAAGCTCACGCGATGGTTGTCGTCCGCGAACGGATGCACTCGCAAGATGCCGTCTGGAGTTCACGACGGATCGCCTCGGGTGCTGCGCCCTCCAGTTGTCGCATCCCGCCATTCGGGATCACCACGCCGAAGGAGGCTGGGTCGCGGCGGAGGCGAAACCTGGCTGTGCGCAAACTAGGCCGTCTTCTCGGCGCCGGCCATCGAGATCAATTGAGCGTATGGGATATCGTCTGATATCAGGTGATATGCTCTTCTCATGGTTGAAGATCGTGTCCCGCTCTTTGTCAGGCTGCCGCGCGAGCAGGCGACGGCGCTGGATCGTCTGGCGGGTTCGACTGGCCGTCGCAAGCAGCACGTCGTTAGCGATCTTCTCGCGGATCAGCTCGCCGTAGGCCGCCTTGAGATCGCGGATCGCGCCGGCGCCGAGGAGGTGCTGACGCTCGAGGAGGCGGCGGGACTGTTGCGGCTGCCGGTTGAGACGATTCGCGCCAGCGCGCTTACCGGCGAACTTCCCGGGCGGGCGTTCGGGGAAGAGTGGCGGTTCGCGCGCACGGCGCTGTTGACGTGGCTCGGGGGCGATGACCGAGCACGGCGGCTGCCGAGCGAGAAAGAAGCGAAGAGCGAGGATGAGTAGTCGGGCGCGGCGGCCGGTGGTACTGGTCCCCGGGGCATGCCTCGGCGGCTGGGTCTGGTCGCAGGTCGCCGGCGATCTTCGTGGGGAGGGCCACGACGTCTACCCGGTGACGCTGACGGGGCTTGGCGAGCGTGTGCATCTGGCGCATGCCGGGATCGACCTAGAGACGCACGTTAGGGATGTCGTGAACCTCTTGGAGTACGAGGCGCTAGAGGATGTCGTGCTCGTCGGGCACAGCTACGCCGGGATCGTCGTCACGGCTGTCGCGGACCGAGTGGGGAAGCGCCTGAATGCCCTGGTGTACCTCGACACCTCTCCCTTTCCAGACGGGATGGCGATAACCGATGCGATGCCGCCTGAGCAGCGCGAGCAGCAGCAGCGCGTGGTGGACGAGAGCGGAGACGGCTGGAGATGGCCGGTCCCCGACCGTGAGACCCTCCTCACCGGAGCCTTCGGAAGCACAAGCGGTCTTAGCGAGCAGGACCTGCAAATGATCGCCGAACGCGGCACACCTCAGCCGTACGCAACCATGACCTCACCGGTGCGTCTGATCCACGAAAAGCCACCTGATGCTCGGCGCGTGGCGATCTTCTGTACCGATGGCGGCATGGACGTAGAGCACCTGCGCGAGCGCATCGTCAGGGGCGATCCGCGCGCCGCGATGTTCGCCGATGCCGCCTGGGAGCTACACGATCTCCCGACCGGGCATTGGCCGATGCTCTCCCTCCCGTCCATCCTCGCGAAGCTCATCGGCGAGATTGCCAATCACTGACCGGACGCCTCAGACGGCGTCGTTAGAGTTTGCGCACTAGGTAGAAAGGTGGACGTGGGCCGGCTAAGGCTAAACCGTCGGGCTCGGGTCGAGGCTTTGCATCGAGCGCTCTGCGGGCTGTAGCCGCGTCATTCTGCTCGTTGGGCCGGTGCTCGGAGTCGGCTGATGGTGCCTACTTCTAAGGCGGATGCCGAGGCCCTCGAAGTGGCGTACGTTGCGTGTGGCGAGAGTCGCCTTGCGGCTGCTGGCAACGCCGGCGATCTGAACGTCGCGGATCTCCACACCCCATCCGCACCTCATCCGCACCTCGAAGACGGTCATAGCACGGGCAGCCGGCGCTAGACGCTAGACGCAACATCGCTGCCACGGAACCACAAGCGATGGCCGGCGCTCTAAAATCCCATCATGCTGATCGGACTCGTTATCGGCACGATCTTCGCGGTCGTGGCACTCTCGCAGTCATTTCCAAAGCGTCACGAGCCTGAGCCGCCGAACAGTCGATGGAAGCTTCCATCGCTGATCCTCATGGCGGTTCCTTGTGTGGCCTTCGCGGTCGTTGGTCCTTGGCCAGCTGTCTGGGCGGCGCTGGCCGTCATGCTCCTCGTAGAGATTGGCTTCGTACTCGCTGGGCGCAACCCTTGGTGGATGCAGGGCCGTCTCGACCGGCGGGGCGAGCGGTCCACAAGCGCGCAATAGCCAGACTCGTCGCAGCGCATCGCGACCGACATGACGCGTTACTCAGAAGTTACTCGGGGGCAGCGTGCCATGATGACCTGTTCGACGCGATCACAAACAGCGGGTCGCCCTACAGTCCCGTTGCGGTGAGCGCGATCGAAACGTTGACGACCGATGCAGACCGGGGGATCAGCCGCAAGGCAGCGGCATTCATGGCAGCGGTTGGTGCACCACCTGCGGGGCCGAAGCACGGTCCCACAGGCGCTTAGTCGCACGGGGCCTTGCTCAGCTCACGTGATGCTCAGGCGGCGCTCGCTTGGGGAATCGCCTAGCGCAGCGCCAGCGGGGTCTGGAGCCACGCGCCCAACGAGCGCTACGCAGACCTCTTCTTGAGGGGAGGTGGCGTGGCTCGATTGAGGCAGTAGGTAACACTCAGGACGATGGCAAAAGGTCTCTTAGCTTGTCGATCTGCGGGAGGCCTCGGAGCTTTTCTATAGCGGATTCCTCGATCTGGCGCACGCGCTCGCGACTGACTCCCAGTAGGTCTCCAATCTCAGCGAGGGTGCTCGGGTCTTTGTCATCGAGGCCGTATCGCAGCTCAAGCACTGTGCGCTCACGGCCTGTGAGGTAGGTAAGCGCCTCGGCGAGGGCAATCGCGCCGCCGATTCGTGCAGCGCGAATATCTGGAGCCTCAACGGAGTTATCGATCAAAAGGTCTCCGAGAGATGCACCGTCATCATTGATCGAGGCATCGAGCGCCACTGGCAGTCTCGTGTTCAGGACGACTGCTTCTACTTCACGTGGCGTTAGGCGTGCCGCCTCGGCGATCTCATCGATGCTGGCGGGGCGGCCGAGGAAGACCATGAGCCGCGACTCTGCGAAAGCGATACGTCGCCGTAGTTGAGCTATGTGGTGGGGGATTCGGATGGTTCGCCCCTGATTGTCGATAGCCCGCACGATCGCGTCGTAAATAAGATATGTGGCGTATGTAGAAAGCCTGCAACCGCGACGGTAGTCGAACTTACCCACCGCCCATTCCAGTCCCAGGGTTCCCTCCTGAATAAGGTCGAGGAGTGGCAGGCCATGACCTTGGTGTTCCTTAGCGATCGATACGACCAAGCGGAGGTGCGCTTCGATCATTAGTTGCTTCGCATATAGGTCGCCCCGCTCTATGCGCTTGGCCAGCGAGACCTCCTGTGAGCGCCACAGCATGGGGGTTCGCGATACGTCACGGAGGAATATCTGGATCGAGTCCGGTGTCAGATCGGGTTGCATGCTCATTGGTGCTCAGTTAGCCGTTGAGCGGTGCCGTCAGCGGCAGGCCCGCCGCTCGTGGCACCGGATTTGCTGAACTCTCCGCTGCGGCTGTACGCCGGTCTTTGCCTTTGGTTGGACTCAATCAACGTCACCAAGCCCGCCGCCATGGCCCCAAAGCTAAGCGTAGTCGCGATCACGAGATATGCGACTCGTACCCGTGCGTCAAGCTTGCGCTGGGACCACAGATACGAGAAGGCCAGCCAAGTCGCTGGTATGCCCGCGAGGGCAACTGCAAGTGCGACGACCGCGATGGCACCCTTGGCAGTCGCATCGACAGCCAGTCCACCAAGGATCATCGCGCCGCCGACAGCCATCGCTCCTCCGGCGGCGCCCAGCGAGTCGGCCTCCGCTTGCAATCGGTCGGCCGGACTGGACGAGCGCTCGGGGGACGTTGTCAGCGAGCCGGAATGGTTTGTCGCCATACAACGAAAAAAGCCCGGGGAGGTGGGTCCCCAGGCTCTAGCTGTTGCTGATTATGTTATTGCCGAAGACTCGTCGATTGTCAAGAGCACTTTTCCGCGGCGACCGCCGCCGGGGCAATTGGCGCTCTCGCGCGGTTCTAGAGGCTGGACGGACAAGTGTCTGCCCGTCAGCCCTGGCATTCGACGGCCACGTCGAGCGCTGCGCACACCTCTCGCATGCGGTCGTCGCTGAGTCGTCCGAGGCGCTCGACAAGGACCCCGACGGACACGCTCTCGGCGGAGTCGAGGTTGATCGAGGATCGGCGGGGGACTGGATCGTCGTCTGGCTCTAGAACGACCTCACTGGCCAAGCCGCGAATGGTGGTCGTGCATGGCGCTACCAGTGCTCGTCTCAAACGAGGGATCGCGGCATTCCGGGATAGCACCACGACAGGCCGCCGTCCGATTTCCGGCAACTCACACCACCACACCTCCGCCCTCGCGGGAAGAGGGCCACTGCTCACGATGCCGCGGCCGCCTCTCGGAACGACGCCAGATCGCCCCACTCATCGGCCTCCTCGAGCGGGTGCTCGTCGTAGGCTTCGTATGCGGCATCGATCTCGGTAGCACGATGGCGGTCCATGAGTGCCGCGAGCGCCTGGTCGAGGACTGCTGCATCGGTCAACGGCGCGAGTGCTTGACGGGCGCTCTCCAAGAGCTGCTCGTCAACGGTCGTGCTCACCCTTGTCCTTGCCATGCCAAGATTATGCCACATCTATGCCATGATGTCCGACGTTGGCATGGATACCCCGACTTCGCCAGCACGCGCACAGACGAGAAAATGGAGCCAACCCAACACAATGCGAACCACTTCGCATATCTGTTGGGCGGGTGGATCTCGCTTCACGGCGCACCGGACATGCCGCTGGTTTCCTGAAGGATTCCTGGCGTCCCAGGTTCGATTCACGCCATCAGCCGATCGGGTTTCAAGGAGCGCTAAGCGTGGGGCGCGGCGAGATGGCTCAGTTGGTCAAGCATACGACTGAAAGTCGGGCTAGCGCTGACCAGCACGGCACACTCGCGCCTAGAATATAATCTTGCCTTGTGATCCTGTTGAAATTTTGGAAACGTTGGCGAGCGCTTCGGCACATCGACTCGACGTGGACGCCTGAGCTAGTGGAGTGTCAGGCAACGTTTGCCGTGTTGATGAGTCGTTTTAGGCGGGGGTTGTCAGTGTTGCGGTTGCGCCAGTGGATGTATCGGCGGATGAGGCGGGCCTGGGTGGCGTGGTCGGGGTGGTCGGTGCCGGCGAGTGTGAGGTACCTCAGTGCTCGGAACTGCGCCTCGATCCTGTTGAGCCAGGAGGCGTAGTGCGGGGTATAGGCCAGCTCGACGTTGTTGGCAGCGGCCCATTCACGCATCTGCTTGCCGTGATGGGGGCTGAAGTTGTCAAGGACGATGTGCAGCCGCGTCTCGACGGGATGCAGCGAGCGGATGTAGCGGCAGAACTCCAAGAACTCGACGCGGGTCTTGCGCTTCTTGATGTGCCCGTAGAACCGGTCCTGCCCGACGTCGTAGGCGGAGATGAGATGTCTGACGCCGTGCGGTCGTTTGTAAGTCGCGCGTATCCGCTTCGGCTTCGCTCTGGGTGCCCAGCCCTTGCCGCCGGGCTGGGGTTGCAGGTTCAGCGGCCCGAACTCATCGAGGCAGATCACGATCGCCTCGCCTGCTTCTGCCAGCTCGTAGAGCTCGACGATCCGGTCGCGCTTGGCCACAAAGGCCGGGTCGGTGGAGCGCTTCCACGTTCTCACGGCTTGAAAGCGGACGTTCTCCTCGCGAAGGAGCTGACGCAGCCCCTCATGGGAGATGTCCGTGACCACCCCCTCGGCGACCAGGTAGTCCGCGAGCTTGGACAGGCTCCAGGTCGCAAACGGCTGGTCGAGGTCCTGCGGGTCAGCCAGCGCGATCCGCTTGATCTCTTGGCGCTTGGGCAGCGTGAACGTCTGCGGCCGCCCGCCGCGATAGCGCGGGTAGAGGGCGTCGAACCCGTCCCGGTTGAAGTTGTGGATGACATCGCGGACGGTGTCCGGGTCGGTGAAGACGACCTCGCTGATCGCGGGCGGCAACATACCCTGCGCCGAGAGCAGCACGATCTGCGCGCGGCGCCACGTCACGACCGACCCGGATGTGCGACGCACGATCCGAAGCAGCCGGTTGCCCTCCTCGCTGGTGATCTCCCGCAACTGCACCCTGGCGGCCATAGCCCCTCCCGGTCGAGTAGCGATCTCCACCACAGGACTTCGCCGCCAACACCATCACCCCTGGTTATGGAAACCGGCAAACGTTGCCGGGGAACCCACTAGCCCCACGCACGAATAGCATGAAGCCGACCGATCCCTCTTACGCGCATATTCGTCTGGCCATAGAGGCACTGTGTACCCGCCCCGAGCCGATCCACGCGCGGCTACAGGCGGCTGAGCAACACTTTCGCCACGTGGAGATCGGTGTACACGGAGGTAGCGCCGAGTGGAATCTCTACCACCGCATCGGCTCGAGCCTCGTCAGTGCAGGGCCGGACGATGGCAGCGGGACCGTTGCGGACTCGATCGCGGCTCTTGACGAGGGGCGCGCAATCGATATCGCTGCTGACATGCTTCATCTCTTTGAACTCCTCGCGAAGATCGCCGAGAGCGATGCGCTCCGGATATGGCCACGCCGCTGACCGCCTTACTCTACCGGGGCCGCAGGGGATGCCTTTCGCAGGCCGACCACATCAAATATCTCAGTCTCGTTCTTGAGGATGCACAGTCGCAGCACTTGGCCAACGACCCGCTCTAGCTGCTCAACCTCCCGAACTTCCCGTACGTCAACATCGTGCTCGTCGTAGATAAGAGCGATCGGCAGCAGATCACTCGTTTCCGACAGCGATTCGTCCTGCGCGGTGAACTTCGCCAGCGTAGGTGGCACCCGCTGAAACCCGTCGTGAGCCCATTCGCCAAGAGAGGCGCACAGCTGCGGCTCGCGGAGATGACTCTGCATTATCGCCGCCCGCACTGCCCTCGTTATAAGGCTCGCTATCCGCTCATCATGCCACTGCAGCCGCCCGACACTATCCGAAAAGCGCTCCTCGAGCCTCGCGTCGACATGCGCCGCTATCACGCCCAGCTCTCCACCGATCGAGATCCTGACTTGCAACGTTTGTATGCCGATAGGCGCGTTCCTGGCACTACCGGGGCATATCTTTCTCGCATTCGCCACCACCTGCGACATAGCCACCTCGATATTGCCCATGCTGCCCTCAATCGCAACAAGATTATCTCGTACAAGCGCGAGATACTCACGTCCCGTTGCTATATCGGTGCCTCTCCCTCCCGCCCGATACGCCCTGTCGCCGATTGCGCTGCCGTGACACAGGCCGATGCCGATCGCGCCGGTCGCCAGAAAGACACACCCTACTCTCACGCCCCACCACTTGCTTTCATGCCATTCCACTTTACTCATCAGTACGACCCCGGCTTATAATACTGACCGTCTTTACAGTGCAGTCCACGCTTTTCGCCCCTATAGCTCTTCTTGTAGTAATAACACGCGCCAACACTAAGTGGGGATTTCGTCGGAAGCCAGGTATTGACACCGAGCAACGACCAGCTATGGTATTCCAGGGCACATCTGTTCGCAGAATTGCTCTCCGTGTATTCCCCACAAGTCAGCAATTCCTTTCCAATTGATTCGGCATACCCTCCATTAAGGATTTCTTCTATCACTTCCCCTATACCCGCGATCCCGATTTTGTGTGCGATCCCTTCGATCACGGTCCCGATGCCATGGACCACCGAACAATTACACAGCACTTGACCGTCCGCTATCGCTTCTGCCGGAGTAAACAGAACCACGCTGTTGGTCGGATCCACCCCTTCTTCGGCGCCGCCCTCGCCCGGTTCTGGCGTCGCCGCGCAGCTTCCTGTGCATTCGGCGTCGCGTGCGAGTTCGGCTTGTTCTTCGGCTTGTTGTCGTGCTGCTGCTTCGAGTGCTGCTTCGTGTTCTACGGCGATGTTTTTGAGTAGGCCGCCTACGGTGTAGACGGCTGTTACGATGCCGGCTGGGCTGGTGCCGTTGCCGAATGCGCCTGGGGGTGCGATTGGCTGTGTTTGGAGTGGTGCCCCGAGCTGTGGTACGTAGCTGGTGCCGCCTGATGCGGTCGCGGCGGAGGCTGGTTCGGTCGTTAGGCCGCTGGCGCCGAGCCAGGAGTATTTCGTGGGTGGTGTGCCGTTGACCTGGACGCCGAACTCGGTGCTGTTATAGCTCGTCAAAGGTTTCGTTTCGGTTTCGCTGATTGCTGCCGTCGCGACGATGTTACCCTGGAGGTCGTGGAGCTGCAGTACCGCGGGCTCGCCGCTGTTTTCCACCGCAGCGAGTGACCCGTCGATGCCTGGGATGTCGCGTGTCCATTTTTTTCCTTCTTCTTCGCTGGTCCAGGAGATCGCTTCGCTTGGACTGGCGTAGTGGTCGAGTACGTTGGCTGTGGTCGTGCCTTCTGAGGTGGTGTCTTCGGTGCGGCCTGATGGGTCGTAGGTGTATTTGGTGGTCTCGCTGTTTTGTCTCTCGCTGGCTACTTGGTTGTCGACATAGAAGCTTGCGGTGATTTCGTGTTCGCCGGCGTCCGCGGCCGGGAGTTTTGTTTGGTTGCCGACCGTTTCGTATTGCACGCCGGTATCGATCAGGCGGTCGGCGTCGTCGTAGTTGTGGCTTTCCGTTTTGCCGCCTGAGGTTGCGCAGGTCGAGGTGCTCGATTCGCGTGTCGTCTCGCTGGTGCGGTCGGAATCTTCGTTGTAGCTGTAGATCCGTGTTTTGCAGCCTTTACCGGTGGGGGTTTCGTTGACCTGGATGAGTCGTCCCGCGTTGTCGTAGGTGTATTCCTCTTTAGCGAGCGTGGTCGTGCGCGATCGTGCTTCGCCATGAACCGACGGGATCATTGTTTCGCTGAACCACACGCATTTTTCGGTGCAATCGGTGGTCTTGTCGTATTCGATTCCGGTGGCTTCGTTATCCGCGTTGTAGGTGTCTTTTGCGCTCATGCCGTTCGGGTAGGTCTCGGCGGTCATCTTGCCTTCGACGTCGTAGCTTGCTGTGAACGACCCTGCCCCGGGGCTGCCTTCCGGTCCGACGTCGAGTAGTTTCGTGAGCGCGTCCGTGTTTGGAGCGTAGGAGTACACCTGTGATCCCTTTTTGCTGCCGTAGTCCATTTCTTCGAGCTGGTCATCGTTTGCCGGGCCGGCGTAGACATACTGCGTCGTGTTGCCCCCAGCGTCGGTGTATTCGCTTAGCCGACCGAGCGTGCTGTAGACGCTTTTGATTGTTCTTGTCGTTTCCCCGATGGTTGTGCTTTGTTCGATCATCGCGCCTGTTTCCGAGCTGTATTTGTCGGTGACCTTCGGTAGGGCGGTGTCGATCGTGGAGGTCTCTTCGCTGGTTGTGAGGCGTCCTGCGCTGTCGTAGGTCAGTTTCTTCGTGCGCGTGGTAGTCCCGAATTTTTCTGTGATGGTTTCCGGCTCATCCCAGAGGTTGTAGGTGTCCGTCACGACCGGTAGTTCGGGTAGACCCGTGGTTCCTGGCTGGGCTGCTGGCTGTGACTGGCACGGAAGTGCTGCCCATTGTGGGTGTTCGCCGCAGGTAGGATAAGTGCTGTTGGAGGCTGCCGTGTAGTAGATCGTCTGGTTGACGTTCGCGCTTGCCGGTGGGGCCCATATCTCTACGCGCTTGTTGCCGGTATCGGCGACGTAGAGCCGTCCGCTCGACGCGATCGCCACGCCGCGCGGAGATTCGAGCTGTCCGCCACTTCCGCCCTCTTGGCCAAGCACTCCAAGCTCACCGCCCGACGCCGAGGTCTCAACGACGTGATCGTTATACGCGTCGGTGATAAAGAGGTTCCCGTCGGAGGCAATTGCGATACCGAACGGGTTACTGAGCTGAATCGTGCCGAGACCTTCGTAGCTACCGAACTTCAGGATGAATGTGCCTGACGAAGAGAACTCCTCCACGCGGTAGTTGCCGGCGTCAACGACGTACACGTCGCCGTCGGATGCGACGGCGACACCTCGAGGACCGGAGAGCTGCCCATTTTCGTGGCCCGATTTGCCGAATTGCGTAATGTATTCGCCGGAGGACGTGAACTCCTCGATTCGGGCGTTGCGCTGGTCGCTGATGTAGATGTCCCCGGAAGGGGCTATCCCGATGCCTGCCGGGCCCTCGAACTCTCCGTTGCCGCTCCCGGCACTACCCCATTGCGTGATGTAGGTGCCGGCGGCGGAAAACTCCTCGACGCGATTGTTGCCGTAGTCCGCCACATATACGTCACCGTCCGCGGCGACCGCGACGCCCTGGGGTTTACTGAACTCTCCGCTTCCGCTCCCGGAGCTACCCCATTGTGTGATGTATTCACCCGAAGAAGAGAACTCTTGTACACGGTCGGCCTTGGCATCGGAGACGTACACGGCGCCATCAGGGGCCACGCCGACGCCTTCGTTTTCCATGAACTGCCCATTGCTCGTGCCTTCGCTCCCAAACCCAGCGTTGAATGCGTACCCGGATTTTCCTTCTTCTGTGCCTTCGCCTGCTGCGGGCGCCCGCGTTTCGAGGACTTTCCCCGTGCTTGCTTCATAGATCGTTGTGTGGATGAGGTTCAGGCCAGTGGAGAACCCGCCCCATTTCGTTATGCGATCGTTGCCCGTGTCGGCGACGGTCACTTCGCCGCTGGCCGCGACAACGAGCCCGTAGGGCGCTTTCAGGTCTCCGTTTTCCGTTCCCTCTTGCCCGAACTGGCTGCGGTACTTGCCATTTTCGGTGAATTCCTCGACGCGGTTGTTCTTGGTGTCCGCGACGTAGACTTTACCGGTGGCGCCGACCACCACTCCCTCGGGCCCTTCCAAATCGCCGTTACCGTGACCGTAGCTACCGAAGCGGTCAACGTCTTCTCCCGTGGCGCTGAACTCGGTGATCGTGTCGCATTCGGGGTCCGCGACGTATACGTCGCCGCTCGGGGCCACGGCGATACCGTGGGCGTAATAGAACGTATCGCTTTCGCACTCTGACCCTTTAGATTGTTCGCCGAAGGCGCGGATTTCGCTGCCCGCTTCGTTGTACTCCCGCACGAGGCCTTCTTCCTGGCCGGTAGTGAGACTGCGATCGAGCACGTAGACATCACCGCTGGCCGCCACGGCGACGCCCGTAGGTTCCGTGAGTTTTTCGCGTTCGGAGCCTGCTTGCCCGAGCTGTGAAAGATATTTACCTTCGCTGTTGAATACCTCGACGCGGTTGTTTCCGGTATCGGCAACGTAAACATCCCCGTTAGGTGCCACGGCGATACCTTCGGGGTCTTTGAATTCGCCATTGCCGCTACCTTCTTTGGCTGTCGCGGGAAACTTAGTGATGTACGTACCAGACGGCGAGAACTCCTCTACGCGACTGTTCAGCGTATCCACGACATATATGTCACCATTGGACGCCGCGGCCACACCGCGGGGAGCATTGAACTCACCGTTTGCTGAGCCTTTGGTGCCGAACGTGGATTCAAACGAGCCTTGGAAGGCATTTGCCGGGTCGGTGGTGACTGTCGTGGGCTTCCGCAGTAGCCAGCCGAGGTCTTTCTGCCCGGAATAGGACGTTTTCGTGGTGCGTAGTTCGGTTTCTTTGCCTTCGTACTCCGCACCATCGACGGTCTTTGTGACGAGAGCGTATCGTTCGCCTTCGGGTGCGCCTTCGTCGTAGAAGTATCTGACGTGGTTGCGTGCCTGCTTGCTCGTGCCACTGGCGAGCTTGACTAGGTGCTGCGGGCCAAGCGTTTCCAGCAGCTCATTGCCTTCTTTGCTATACGTGCTTTTTGTGTCGAGCAACTCGGCGGTTTCCGCGGCTTTGCTGCCTTCGTTCAGCGCCGCTGCCCGGTTATCCGCGCTGAGGGTTCGCACGACCTCGCTATCTTCGTTGTATTCACTCGTGGAGACGCCGCCGAAAGGTGTCGCACGGTTCACCGTGTGCCCCGATTCGTCGTAGTAGGTGATCGTCGCGCTTTTGTAGTCCTTTGCGGGCCATCCCATTGGTTCAGATGGCGGGAAGATCGCGGTCGCTTCCGTCGGATCGTCTTTCTGGCCCCATCGTTCCAGTTCGCTTTTTGTCATCGTGTTCAGTTCCGCCCCGGACAGCGGCACGTCGTACTCCAGCGTGTTCACTGAACTCGTGCCGAGGGCGGGCGGTTCCGGCGGCGTCGTCTTCGCGACGTACTTTGGTTCGAGCTCCTGAATGCGATTGTTGCTCGTATCCGCGACGTATATGTCACCCGCGGGGTTGATTGCCGCCCCCTCCGGGCTCGCGAATTCCCCCGTGCCTTCGCCTTTTTTGCCGTAGGCGAGCAGGAACGTACCGGCAGGATTGAACTCCTCGATGCGGTTATTCCCGGAGTCCGCGACATATAGGTCTCCTGAGACCGGTTCCGTCGCGATGCCGTAGGGTGTTTCGAGCTCCCCGTTTCCGGTGCCTTTGCTGCCGAACGCGGCGATGTACTGCCCAGAGAGCGAGAACTCCTGCACGCGATCGTTCCCCGCGTTGAACGACGTACGCGCCTTCTCCAGAGAACGCGACGCCATCGGGGCTCTTGAACTCGCCATCGCCTGATCCTTCTTGACCGAAGGACCCAAGATATTCGCCGGCTTCTGTGAACTCATCGACCCGGTCATTCCCCGAGTCTGTGACCCAGACATCACCGGTGGTCGCTGAGGTGACCATACCTGCCGGTACGATCGCTAGCCCCTTCGGGGCGTTGAGCGCTCCAGGTTCTTTGCCGTAGGTCCCGAACTTCGTGACGTATTCGCCGCTTGGCTTGAACTCCTCTACACGGTTGTTGCCCGTATCGGCGACGTAGACGTCGCCGGTGGCTTGGTTGATCGCGATCCCTTCGGGTTTTGAGAACTGCCCCGCACCCGACCCCGCAAGACCCGCTTGACAGGTAGTTGTGCATGTCTGCAGTTCTTTTTTGCCGTTGCTCACACCCCAGCCGATGCCTTTAATGAATGTCCCGGACGCCGAGTACTCCTCGAGTCTCGCGTTTGCTGAGTCGAGCACCCACACGTCGCCAGAGCCGTCGATCGCAGCGGACACTGGGCCTTTCAGCTGACCGGCTTTTTCGCCGGCTTCCCCGAACTTCCCGAGATAGGCAGGGGCGCTGCCCGCCAGCGCTTTGCTCGCCGTTGTCGTTGCGAGCGTGGACCCGTCAGCGTTGACGGCACTGACCTGCGCTCGTAGGGTGTATCCCGCGTCGCGGGGCTGTGGAGTGTAGCTGCCGTTCACCGCACCCGGGATCGCAGTGCAGGTTTCTTTGGATTCGTAGGTGTAGCAGTCCTCCCACGAGTAGCTATAGGCCAGCGGGCTGTTCGCCCACGTACCGCTGGAGGAGACGCTCAGCGTCGTGCCGATCACCGGGCTCGTGCTCGACAGCGTCGGCGCCGCAGTGTTCGCCGGCGCTGGCCGTTCGTTCTGTTCTTTGAGCTGAGTCGTGGTTCCAGCCGGCGGCCGCGTCACCGCGAGCAGCCTGCCGGCACTCGGATCTGTGCTGGTCGTTCCGTAATGAAAGAGCCACGGCTCCTGGCCAGGCGGGCTGACCGCTACGACATGTCCTTCTGTGTCATAGCCGTATGTCGTCTTCAGCGGCGAGGGCGTGATCCGTGGATCCCACTCCGCTCGCAAGCGCCCCTGCTTGTCGTAGCCGTATTCAGCGACGACCTTAGTTTCCATCGCTTTGCTCGAGGGGCTATACGCCGTGAACGAGATCTTCTCCAGCCGGCCCTTGTAGGCCTGCCATTCGCTTGGGGCTTCACCGGACGCCGTCGTTTCTGTCGCGTAGGTAAAGCTGAGCGCGCGGCAACCCTCGCTCAGTTCTTTCGGTTCTTTGACTGTCGGTGAGCATTTCACACCGGCCGGGGCGGGCGCTAGCGCCAGCTTAGGCCTCGTGACACCTTCAAGCCTTTCCCATTCGACCGTCGTTTTTTCGCCGTTGGTCTTCGAGAGGGCGCCTTCGCTGCTGGCGATGACCCACGGGCCCGCACCACCGGGCTGGGTGTACTTGACTGTCGTGCCAGCGGCTGGGTCCTTCAACAGATACGCCTTGACCTTTTCGCCTTCCTTTTCCGCTTCGAGCACTAGGTCTTCATCGCCTTTAGGCGAGATGAACCCGCCTTTGCCGTTACTTTCAAAGGTTGTGCGCCCACCACTGGCGTTGATCAGCATCACGCTGCCCGTCGGTTCCGGTTCTATTTCCTGAGAGCCACCCACGCTTAGGTTCCATTGTGGCCCGAGCGGCCCCTCTTCGCTCCCAGCCTGTTCACGAGAGTCATAGCTACGAGACACCCCAAGCGACCCCAGACCGCCACTGAGCGACACGTCCGAGGCGCTCAGGTGCAGCGCACCCGTCACGGGATCCACCGATCCCGGCCCGACGCTCATCGCTCCGGCGTGGCGTACCGTGATGCTGTATTCGCGTTTTTCGACGTTACCCGCGTTATCGGTCGCGACCAACGTGAGGGTGTGCTTGCCCGCGCCGATATCTTCACCGTTGATCGTCCATTCCCCCGTCGCGGTACACGGCCCTGGCGTGCAACTACCCGACTTGCCCGCCAATGTATAGCCATCCAGGCCCAGCGCGAGCGACTTCACGCCCGAGCTCGGGATCGGTGCTTCGCCATCCGTCGCTTTGCCCTGCAGATGAAACTGCCCTTCGTTAATCACACCACTCGAAGGCAGCCCGCCAAGCGTCAGACTATGCGGCGGCGTAGCATCGACTTTGATCACCTCTGGCCAGACGTACGCATAAAACCCTGCCGCGTCTTCAACGAACGCTTCAAACTCGTCTTCCCCGTTCGCCATCCCGCTCTTATATCCATACCCCTGATTTATCTGTTCCGGGCACTGAACGCTCAAGCATTCCCCGTTTGCATAAAATGGTTTTTCTTCGATAAAACCAGTAGTGGTGAGCAGACGATAGAAGCTAATCCCGATCCCCGGGTCTTTCGCTTTCACTTCAAAGGCACCCGAGTTCGGTCCAAGCCAGCTGCCACTCCCATACGACACGTTCGCGACCGCTTCTTTTTTTTCATTCTCAAGAGTCGGGCTCGCTGTATTGAAACTCAGTTCGGGACCTTTTTCCTGCGTAATATTCACATACGCGTTCACCAGCGTATTAGAGCCACCAACTCCGCCACTCGCACCTGTCGCTTCTTGATAATAGGCGGCGGTATTGGTGTTGGCTTCCGTGCCGGCCGTCGTCGTTTCCGCGCATTTCAGTTCCGGAGCGCACACCTGAACGCGAATATTTTCATCCGGATGCACTTCTTCGGTATCCACCGGCAGCGAGCTATAGCTCTCAAGACCAGCAGACGTCACCAGCTGGCCATAGTTCTGGATATGCGCGCCAGAATCGTTCCAACGACCTTCAAACGTAGCGCGTATGATCTTCGACGCACCACGAGTCGTATAAAACAGTCCGCCCCATTCACTACTGCTATGACTACCCGCGATCGTCTCCGTCCAGCTATTGCCCGACGGGCGTTCCGGAGCAGAAAACGCACTCCCACTATGCTTGAAAATCCAGTTGGTATGCGCGAAGTTGCCTTCTTCCACTTCCGGGTCTACAACGATCGGCCAAGCATGTTCCCCCGAACCATCATCGACGCTCAGCGTCAGGAGGTCGCCCGCCACCGTCATCGAGACCCCAACCGACGTCCCTTCCGCATCGCTGGCCGTAGGCACAGGAACACGAGCAAGCGTCGTGCCTTCATCCACGACCCCCACCTCGCCCGAGCTTTCTTGAACCAGCCGGGCGCCAGCCGGCATCCCAACCCGGAAATACAGCCGTCCGGGACTAGCGATCGACCGCAAAACCAAGTCGAGCGCAAACCCACCCGTCGTAGGCTTCGCCAGCATGTCTGTGTCGGCTTCCGTGCTCGCCACCTGTGTGTTGGCATAGAACACGCTCGCGCCATCCACCACACCTTCCGAGCCTTCCAGCGCCACACCATGTTCATCCACCGCCGTCAACGACACCCCTCGGCCAGACAGAGCCACACCTTCCCCGATGTGCTTGGGGATACGCACCCCCACCACCGGCGTCTGCGGCTCAAAAGCACCGCCAGCTTCATCAAGACCGAGATCGACCGGGACCCACTTCCCCTTGCTGGCTTCAACAGCGATCGGCATCATCGATTCGAGCAAGCCAGTCTTACCGCCGCCAAACGCCACCCGCGCTGTCTCACCAGCCAGGTACGCTTCGATGCTCTCCCCCGCAGGTAGCTTCGGCGCCCCCCCTTCTGGGTCGTTGACCAGCCCCGGAAACATTTCCCCAACGACCTTACCCGCCTGTTCAGCATCCAAATTCTCGAACTTCGTGCGCGATGCTTCTCGTTCAGAGACCGCACCTGTCCGATCGCGTCTCGATTCGCCTTCAGCCTGCACCTGTTCACCCTCAACCGGCGACCCCGATGTCACCAACGGGCCACCAAGCGAGGAAGACGCGCCGCCTTCTTCACTAGACACCGGCACCCCAGACGACGACCCGGACCCCAAAGCGACCGCCGGTGGGCCCACCAGCGATACTGCACAGCAACCCAGACAGACCACCAGCCACCGCGCGAAACTCTGACGCCAAAAGCAAACGACAACCCGACGGGCAAACGAGCTGCCACTCACCCACGTGACAAGTGAAGAGCCGCCAGCACCCGCTGGCAAGAAGCCCAGCCCTACACAGCACTGCCGCGAGACACAGCTTCTTGACCTAACGAACCTCACATTGGCCCCCTGCCAGAAAGATGATTTCCGGATCCTCCAGTAGCGCCTCTGCGTTGCGCAGATACCGCACGAGGCTCACCGCAATCGTCATATTGCCGACCGGTCACCGTGTCAGCTCCCCGCGCCGGCAGGTCTACGCGCGGCCCGGGTCTGCGGGGCTCAACGGGAACGGGCAGGTCACCGAGGAACTTGCCGGCCGTGACACCAAGCCCGCGACAGAGCCTGAGTACCGTCGTGAGCCGCGGGTCGGCATGCTCACTCCGCAGAGATTGCAGCGTCCACATAGACACGCCAGACATTTCAGCGAGGCCTTCGAGCGAGAGGTCCAACGGCGCTCGTAGCTCGTCTATTTTCGCCATTAGGAGTGCAGTGATTGTTCGCTGCTCAGCGTGTGCGCGTGGGTTCAACACTCTGGAGCTCCCCTCGGGGGCTCCGTGGACGTGAGGCGAAGCCGCGAGGGCTCTCTTCCCCCCGGCGAGACAACCCTTGGTCTCCGTAGCGGTGGAGCGCCGCCGAACGCAAGCCTTCGGTGAGATAGTGCCGTGGTTTGAATTCCCCACGGCCGCGTCGCGCCTCTTCGTACAGCAAGTCGCATTAGTCACCCCAAAAGACATAGTGACCGGACCGTGAGTGCCCGATCTACTGAACGATTGCAGAGAACCGTAGCGCGCCCCACGGCGTATGTCTACCCTTAATGTGTTGAGTTTGGGGTAGGAACGGTAGGCACTCCTCGTCGTATTAACTGTCAAATGCGATCGCGCGTTTGGGCACTTACGATCACATGGCTAGCGAGCTCATGGCGGTTTTTCACACCAAGCTTGCGGTAGATAGCCCGCGCGTACGTACGAACGGTCACATCGGCGATGTGCAACTCAAGGGCGATCTCGGAATAAGACATATCGTTGCCTAGGCGCGTAAGCACCTGTGTCTCACGTCGTGTGAGCGATACCTCTTCCCCGTCAGCCACCCTGTGAAGCGCGGCAAGGATTGCGGCAGGCGCGCTACTCAGGCTGAGGGATCTCACTCCCACGGCGAGCAGAGCGTCATGCCGTAGGGAATCGTCGCGCGCGAGCAACACCACAGCTAGCGGCGGGCGACGCGATCGGAGACGCACTACCAGGTCATATCCGGCCGTCTCACCTAAGATCGCCACCCGCGGCAGCGTCCGTGCGATAACGGACTCGAGGACCTCACCATCGAGATCGCTGCCAAGAACAGCCACTCTAGGATCGGCAATCAGTACCTCCGCTAGGCCGGCGGCCACAAGGGGCTGGAAGCGACCGACCACGACCGTCACGAGGTCGCTACCCGACACGTCCTCGCCGCTAACATCTTGACTGGGATCCCTGTTAGTCATCACTACCCCGTATGCCACTTGTCGTCTCAATAGTCCACACGCGCGCTGCCGGTCCCCCAGCGTTGCAAGGAGGACGCTCTCGCCTCCGAGCTTGCGGCGACTTCTCGACGCAAGAGCCCTGTGGGACGCTCTTGTGCAGGTCATGCCGGTGACTGGGCACGATCCGCGAACGGAGCAGTCGGCCGGAAGCTTGTCGGCGGCGGTTCATCAGGGTGCGACCGCGCCGATTCCGGCTATGTATCGGATGCCCCGCAACACCCAGACCAGTTCGCCATCGAGGTGAACGACTTCCATCAGCCTGAGGCGCTCTAGCGTGTCATAGAGCACGGTCGGCTCGACCTCAGCGAACTCGCGCTCAAGTTCGCTGAGGGTCCATCGATGGCCGTGATCGTGGCCGACGAGCGCATTGACGATCCCATGCTCGATTGCCTGCGGGTCGATTTGATATTTACGCGGTGGTGCCGGCCGAGTAGCCGCCGGCAGCTCGCCGTCGGTGTCGGGGTCGCTTTGGGCGAGCGCGTTCACGACGTGCCCTCCCGGTAGTGTCGGTAGCCGAGGCGGGCGGCGATGTTCCCGGTGGTAGACACGACGCGTGGCCCGAAGGTGTCGACTAGCTCCTCTAGCGTGATATTCGCGGTATGCGCCGTGAGGCCGACCGCGGCGATCACTTCGCGTGACTCGTTGCGCACCGGGGCGGCGATCCCGTACAGCTCTGCGTCGAGCTCTCGGTTATCGATGGCCAGCCCCGCGGCGTGGATCTCGTTGAGCTGCTCGCGCAGGGCTCTCTTGAGGGTGATGGTGTTTGGGGTGCGTTTGGTCAGCTTCATCTCGACCGTCAACTCGCGCTGCTCGGGGTCGCGAAGATGAGCGAGCAGCAGCTTGCCCATCGCGCTCGCGTGTGCTGGTCGCTGCGAGCCGACCCGGAGATCAAGTTCGCGCCGGCTTTGCCTCGGACTGGAGCTGCGCAGATGATCTACATACACGACATCACTCCCGTCGAGGACTCCCAGGCTCGCAGCGTGGGAGGTGCGCTGGCGCAGCTGCTTCAGATAGGGGTGGGCGTGTTCGCGCACGCCCGTCGCGTTCAGCGACGACATCCCTAGGTCGATCCCACGCAACCCCAGCCGGTACTTACGCGATGGACCCTGCTCTAGAAGGCCAAGAGCCACGAGCGTGATTACGTAGCGATGAGTGGTGGAGCGGCTCATCGTTAGCGTGTCAGCTAGGTCAGCGATCCCAAGTACTGGCCGCTCGGGCGTGAAGCACTCTAGGACCGCCAAGCCTCGCACGAGGCTCTGTGAGTAACGAGGCTCCCGCAGGCTAGGAACCGATGACCCCCGCCGTGCTTTGCTGGTCGACCGCGCTCGCACCCTGCTAGAACCCGTCTGCTTGCTCATGCCTGCTCAGTTGCTCCGGCTACTGTGCTCTGCTCGCAGACTCGCCTCGGCCGCCTCAGCACGCACGCGCATCCGACGGAATTCGACCTCAAGGGTCTGGCTCTGCCGGCGCTCCTGCGCGAGATCGCGCTCGAGCAACGCGCGCAGGTCTTCTATCTCGCGGATCTCGCGCCGCACAGCCGGGCGACTCAAGTCAAACTGGCGACTGAAGTCGGCGAGCATCGCGGAGTCGTCCTCGTCATCAATCCGCCCTACGAGCGGATGGTCTGCGGGGTCGCTGCGCTCCGTCAGCCCAGGCCACCATACCCGCGCCGCACCAGGAAGCAACGCCAGCTCACGCCCCAGACCCACGCTGACACCACGCAGCGTGCCCTCACCAGTCACGAGGTAGATCCGGGGGAACGGCCCGACAGTCGCCCGCACGCTCGCGGGCGCCAACACCAACTCATCGCTATCAACCATCGAGGTGATCCCCACCACCGGCTGCACCCGATCACCCGAAAGCAACTCAGCCACCATCCTAAGCACATCCGGCACGCTCACCACAACACATGTGTCAGCGTTCGCGCTCACTGCCGCCGATCATCAGACGAGCCCACCTGATCATGGAACGGGCGCTGCTCTGGAGCCTCGCTTAGCGTGGCCCGGTCTTTCGCCAGGGACCTCGGGCCGGGGATGGAAGGACTGATCGTTGTCGGGTTACGGCGGGGCATGAGAACTCCGTCTTCTGGTCGAACAGGCGGGATGGCTGCGATTGACGGGCGAAATGGTGGCCGATGACGCCAGTGTCGTCCAGTGATTTGGCTAATTCGCGTAGCTGGCTACTATTTGGGAACGGCGGTCTGATCTGGCCCCACTGCGGCGGTTTGAACTGGCCCCACCTCCGTCCGACAGGCGGCTGACTGTTTGAGGCTCATGGAGCTCGAGCGGGAGGCGGCAGTGAGGAATGGGATCACGAGTGGAGACGTTCGAGCAGATCAGGCGGGATCGGGATCGGGAAGGCACTTCGACGCGGGCGTTGGCGGCGAGGTATGGGGTTCATCGGCGGGCGGTGCGTCAGGCGCTGGCCGATCCGTTGCCGCCCGCGAAGCGCAAGCCGGTGGGTCGGCCTGCGCCGAAGCTGGGGCCGTATCGGGAGCTGATCGATTCGTGGCTTGACGCGGATCGTGACGCGCCGCGCAAGCAGCGGCACACCGCGAAGCGGATCTGGGAGCGGCTGCGTGATGAGCACGCCGCTGATGTGGCTGAGCGCACGGTCCGGGAATACGTTCATGGTCGCCGGCGGGAGCGTGGCGAAGGCGTCGAGGCGTTCGTGTCGCAGGTGCACGCGGCGGGCGTGGAGGCCGAGGTCGACTGGGGCGAGGCGCAGGTCGCGATGGCCGGGTCTGCGTGCAGGGTCTACTTGTTTCACATGCGCGCGTGCCACTCCGGCGCGGCGTTCGCGATGGCGTTCCCGCACTGCTCCCAGCAGGCGTTCCTGGAGGCTCATGTCGAGGCGTTCGACTGGTTCGGCGGGGTGTTCGGCCTGTTGCGCTACGACAATCTGGCCTCCGCGGTCAAGCAGGTGCTGCGCGGCCGTCGGAGGGTCGAGTCAGACCGGTTCATCGCGTTGCGCTCGCACTATCTCTATGAGTCGCAGTTCACGACTCCGGGTGTCGAGGGCGCCCACGAAAAGGGTGGCGTTGAGGGAGAGGTCGGGCGTTTTCGTCGCCGTCATCTGGTGCCGGTCCCGGACGTCGCGTCGCTCGGCGAGCTGAATGTGAGGATGCTCGCCGGCTGCGAGTCCGACCTCGGGCGGCGGATCACCGGGCGCCAGGAGACCGTTGGCGAGTCCTTCGCGAGGGAGCGCCCGCTGCTGCGGGGGCTACCGGCCGAGCGGGCGTCCACGGCCGAGGAGGCCACACCAAGGGTCGACTCGAAGTCACTCGTCACGATCAAGCAGAACCGCTACTCGGTGCCCGTTCGCCTGGCTGGGCTGCGTGTCCACGCGCGCGTGGGTGCACGCGAGATCGAGTGCCACCACGCCGGCGAGCTGGTCGCGCGTCACGAGCGCCAGCACGGCCGCTTTGGCGTGTCGGCGAGCCTCGATCACTATCTCGAGCTGCTCGCCCGCAAGCCAGGAGCGCTGGCAGGCTCGCTCGCTCTCTCCCAAGAACGCGAGCGAGGCTCCTGGCCATCGGTGTTTGACGAGCTCTGGGAGAAGATCGCCGAGCGCTACGGCGCCTCAGAGGCCGCGCGGCAGATGGTCGACGTGCTGCTGCTAACCCGCGAGCATGGTGGGAGCGACGTTGAGCTGGCCGTTCGTGGCGCGCTGGCCGCCGGCGCCTATGACGGACGAGCAGTCGCGGTCCTGATCGGCTGCGGCACTCGCACGAAGCCGGCGACGCTCGATGGTCTCCCACCACGCCTGCAAGCCATCGGGGCGCCACCGCCGACACTCAGCCACTATGACGAGCTGCTCGAGACAGCCGGGGCAGCAGGATGAGCGCCCCAGCGAAGGTCCAGGCGATGGAAGCACTGATCGACGCGCACGCCCGCGAGCTTCACTTGCCGAGCATCCGCGATCGCTTCCGGGCGCTCGCGCAGGAGGCGATGCGCGAGCAACAGACCCCGCTCGCCTACCTCGCCGCGCTTCTGGAGGCCGAGGTCACAGAGCGCGCTGAACGCCGCGAACGCCGAAGACTCATCGACGCCCGCTTCCCGCTCACCAAGCGCCTGGAGGATTTCCGCTTCGAGGAGAACCCGAAGATCCCCCAGGCCACAGTCGCCGCGCTCGCGCAGGGATCCTGGATCGATGACCGCGAGTCAGTGATCCTCCTCGGCGACTCGGGGACCGGCAAGACACATTTGGCGATCGCCCTCGGGGTGCTCGCCTGCCAACAAGGACGCCGTGTTCGCTTCACTACCCTCGCAGCACTCGCGAACGAGCTGCAGGCAGCCGAGTCCCGGCGCGAGCTCGGCCGCGTGATCGCCCGCTATGCACGCACCGAGCTCGTCGTCCTTGACGAGCTCGGATATCTCGCGCTGCCCGAGGGCGCCGCCGAGCTCGTCTTCCAAGTCATCTCCGAGCGCAACGAGCGCGCCAGCCTGATCGTCACCACCAACCTCCCGTTCGGAGAGTGGACCAAGGTATTCCCCGACGCCCGCCTCGCGAAGGCCGTCGTCGACCGCATCACCCACCGGGCGCACATCATCGACACCGGAGCAGAGTCCTGGCGCTTCCGCCACGGCCTCGCTCGCACCCAGAAAGGAGCCGCCTGACCCCCAACACGAGTCGCGCCGGTGGCATCTCGTTCCGCTACGCCCTACGGGCTCCGCTCCACGAGACGCCACCGCAACCCACCAATCAGAGAAGATCAACCACACACACCAACCGACGCGAAGTGGGCCCACTCCAAGCCGCCGCGCCGGGGCCACTGCAAGCCGCCGCTCCCACTATTCTTCGTAGCGCGCTACGAGCTGGCTACACGAATCCGTAGCCGGCTACTGCCGAACGCGGCGATCTTGTCGGGCACTGAGAAGCACGCGACCGCCCTTTGCGGGCGTTATGATCACGCTTCGCCATTGCGCTCGCTCGATCCGACGAGACGCTGGCAGGACCGTGCGGGTGGAGAGCGTGGTGCGAATGACGCTTTGCAACTCAAGAGTTGCAAGACGGTGTCCGGGACAGCGCTTATGGCCACCGCCCCAAGGTAGCCAGGTGCTCAGCGCTGAGGCATTCGACAAGAAGCGCTCGGGCGCGAACGCGTCGGGGGTTTCGAAAAGGTCTGGATTGTGGTGCAGGAGGTAGATGCAAGCGAGGAGCTGTGTTGGTGGCTTGTACGTCAGGCCACCTAGCTCAAATGGAGCCGCGACGACGCGAGGGATCGCGAAGAGGAAGACTGGCCTATGACGTAGCACCTCCGCGACTGTCGCTTGGAGATAGCTTTCCTCGGAGCCGGCGTCAATCTCCTCTGCGAGTCGCGCCTGCACGTCGGGTGCCTGTGCGATGAGCTGTAGTGCCCAAGCTCCCTCGGACGCCGTTGTCTCATGCCCGGCAAGGATGACGGAGACGATGTTATCCCGCAGTTGAGCCGAACTCAGCGGAGAGCCATCTGTGTTCGTGGCTGCAAGAAGTCGCCCGAGCACGTCGTTGCTCGGCGTGGCGCGTGCGGCGTCGATCAGTTTGCGAATCTCCTCGTCTACCGTCGCGCGCTCTCGGAGAAAGCGTCGCCAAATGCCCCTCCATACGGGTAGATGCCGCAGGCGCGGCTCTACGAGTACGAAGCTTGCGGTGATGTCGAGCATCCGAAGCATCTGATCGTGAAGCCGTCGAAGGCGATTGCCGTCATCGTGAAAGACGGTCCCCAGGATGATGCGGAGGCTCATGCTGCGCAGGCGCGGAAAGACGGCGAATGGCGACTGGACCGGCCACGAGGCTATCTCGTCTTCAACGATCTCCGTAACGCGACGTGTGTGCGCCTCGACTGCGGATGCACTAAATGACGGAAGGATGATGCGCCGCGCGTGCAGGTGCTCCTCGTGGTCTTGAAGCATAAACGAGCGTGCTCCCACGATCGGAGCTATGGCGTTTCCCCCTTCACCTGGATGAAGGACGGCGCTTGGGGCAGTCAACACGGCGCGTATGTCGGCTGGGTTTGAGAGAAATACGACAGGCGGCAGATCGACAGGATAGAGCGTAAAGGAATCTCCGAGGTTACGGCTGCACCACTCGAATAGGCCAAGCGGCATCCAACGGCAGGCGAGCGTCTGTATGGAGCCAGGGATCGGGGGAGAGGGTGGCAAGTCGCCTTTGATGCGGGTTAGGGCTGCATGTGTGGATTTCATTACCTTTGTACCTCCTCATGGTGTTGTGACTCAAGATGCGCGGGTTTTGTTGGCAACTCGCCATAGCCGCAAGACCGGCACCAACGCACGCGTGAGCGAGCCGCCCGCCTCGGCGAGTTGGTGAGATGCCGTCCTCAGTGACGGCGTGCGTGCGCTGTCGCGCGAGAGATACATCGCGACCATCGCGGCAGCAACGAGGGTGTGCCGCTCGCTGTTCCTTAGGGAATGTGTCTCCGAAAGGCAGCGCCGCACGAGGCGACTGATTTCTTTCGTGGCGTCGTCCGGTGACTGGTAGTAGGTGATATAGCAATGCTCACCATGTCGCGCGTCGTCAAACTGGTCGACAAATCCATCGAGCATGGTCGCAAGTGCGCCTGTCCAGGGAAAGTACGCGCGGTAGGCATCCGTGACACGACCGGAGGGGCATTCCGTCTCGGCGGCGAGAGCGAACAGTGCGTAGATAGCGAGATTGGCGCCTGCGGCAGCTGCGAGCTCGAACCACGCGACCTCGTGTTTTCCGTGATATTCACTAGTGACCCACTCTTGTAGCGTCCCCGGTATCCGTGCGGGCTCAGCGGCATGGTTAATCGCTTGTACGCTGATTCGCTCGGCCTCTCGGCGCAAGACCGGAGCGACCATCTGAAACGATGGCAACGCACGACAGCAGTCGCGGCACGCCTCAACAAGCGCCCCTAGGTAGCCGCCATCGCCAAGGCTGCCGAGCTGCTCATAGTTGGCTCGAAGCGGCCCTGTGGGATGGGAGTGTCAGATTAACGGTGGATGTGCTTGGTGGGTTTATTTGATTCTTCCTTCGAACGCTATCGCGAACGCGTTCAGTGCGGGCTTCCATCTCATCGCCCAGCGTGCCTTTCCGCGTCCTGTGGGGTCGAGGGCCCTGGTGACGAGGTAGAGGCACTTCAGCGCGGCCGTGTCGTTCGGGAAATGCCCTCGCGCCCTGACTGCTCGGCGGTAGCGGGCGTTGATCGACTCGATCGCGTTCGTCGAGCAGATCACACGCCGGATCTCGACGTCGTAGTCCAGGAACGGTATGAACTCGCTCCACGCGTTCTCCCAGAGCTTGCTGATCGCTGGGTACTGCTTGCCCCACTTGGCGTTGAACTCCGCGAAGCGCTCCCTCGCGACGACCTCGGAGGGCGCGGTGTAGACGGGTCTGAGGTCCCGGCTCATCTCGTCCCAGTACTTGCGTGACGCGAACCGGAACGTATTGCGGATCAGATGGATCACACACGCTTGGACGGTCGCGAGCTCCCAGGTCGTCGTGATCGCCTCCGGGAGGCCCTTCAGGCCATCGCAGACCGCGATGCAGACATCTTGGACGCCGCGGTTCTTGATCTCGGTGAACACGTTCAGCCAGAACTTCGCGCCCTCCCCGCCATCACCATGACCGGGCCCCGTTCATGGGTCCACCTGTTGTGAGAGTCGGTGGTTGTTGTTGTGTTGCAGGTTAGGGGTGTCGCCGCGTCGCGGAGTGAGCCCGGAGGGCGAACGCAGGGAGGCGGCGAGCGCGTCTTGTCGGGCTCTCCATGCCCAGGCGAACTTGGCGGGTGCTTGCATGCCAAGGGCTGAGTGTGGCCGGTGCTCGTTGTAGTCCTCGCGCCAGTCCTCGACCATAACCTGCGCCTCGGCGAGGCAGGAGAAGATCTCGACGGCGAGCAGCTCGTCACGGATACGCGAGCCGAAGGACTCGACGTAGGCGTTCTGCCAGGGCGAGCCGGGCTCGATATACGCGCTGCCCGCGCGGGAGAAGCGGCACCAGTCCCGCAGCGCGTTGGCGGTGAACTCCGGGCCGTTGTCGCAGCGGATGAACTCAGGTGAGCGGCCACGAGTGGCGACGATCCGGTCCAGCACTGCGACGGTTCGGTCGGCGTCGATTCGCCGGCGACACTCGACGACGAGCGCCTCGCGGGTGAACTCGTCGACGACGTGCAGCAGCTTCAGGATCCTGCCGTCGGCGGTCTGGTCGAACTGGAAGTCGATCGCCCACACGTGATCGGGGCGCTCAGCGGCCAGTCGCGCAGCGGGCACGGTCGAGTCTCCCAGCCGCCGGCGCTTTCTGCGGCGCACGGGCACACGCAGGCCCTCCTCACGCCACAGCCGCTGCACCCGCTTGCGGTTCACCTCCCAGCCCTCACCACGCAGCGTCGCGTGCGCGCGACGGTAGCCCCACCGCGGCCGCTCGCGGGAGATCTCACGCAGCCGGTCACGCAACGCGCCGTCATCGACGGCGACGCACGCCTCGCGACGCTGGGTCGAGCGGTGCTGACCGACGTATCGGCACGCCCGCCGCTCCGAGAGCCCAAGACGGTCCTGGAGCATCAGGACCGCGGCTCTACGGCGCGACGGGCTCACCAGTTTCCCTTCGAGATCTCCCGCAACGCGAGGTTCTCCAGCTCCTTGTCCGCGACCAGCCGCTTCAGCTGCGCGTTCTCGCGCTCGAGCTCCTTCAAGCGCTTCACGTCGTCGGCCTGCATCCCGCCGTACTGCGCACGCCAACGGTGATACGTCTGCTCGGAGACCTCGAGCGCCTTCGCGACCTCCGGCACCTCCATGCCCTCGGCGACCAGCCTGTCGGCCTCTCTGAGCTTCCTGACGATCTGCTCCGCGGTGTGTCGTCTGCGCTTCACGTGATCGGTCCTCCTCTCGCCCATTTTGCATGGGCAGAAGGACTCTCACACGAACCGGACCGAACCTACGGGGTCGGGCCAACCAGCCCAGAGCCCGAGGATGTCTCGCTCGCCATCCACGGTCACGCCGATCACGACATAGACCGGCTTGTTCGCGACCTGCCCGTCACGGACCTTGACGAGCATCGCGTCGATGAAGATCACCGGATACACCCTCTCCAGAGGCCTGTTCAGCCACTCAGTCATCTCGCCGGTGACCTTCTCCGTGATCCGGCTGACCGTGTCCTTGCTGATCTTGGCGCCATAGACCTCCTGAAAGTGGGCAGAGATCTCGCCGGCCGTCAACCCACGCGCAGTCAACGACAAGACGATCTCATCGACCCCTGTGAGCCGCCGCTGGCGCTTGCGGACGATCTGCGGCTCGAACGTCGACTCGGTGTCCCTCGGGACCTCGATCTCGACCGGCCCGATCTCCGTGAGCACAGTCTTAGCGCGCGTCCCATTACGGCTGTTCCCGCTGCCCCGTCCTGCCGGGGCATGCTTCTCATAGCCGAGGTGCTCGCTCTCTCCGCGTCCAGCGCCGTCTCGAGCACACTCTTCGTCAGCTGGCCCAACAGCCCGCCAGGGCCTACCAGCTCGATGTTCTGCTCCTTCGCCTGCTCCAGCAGCTGCTCAGCAAGCTCTCTCTGATCAATCGAATCAACAGTCATAGGCTCGATCATCTCGGCCACATCGGTCGACTCCGCTAGCTCCGTCATGGTCATCCCCTTCGGTCAGACCAAGCCAGATCCACCGTTCATCGGACAGGCCCCTTGAGCGCCGTGCCAGCGAACTTGCCACCGAGCAGGACGAGCAGCCCGAGCGGGTCCGCGCAGCCGACCTCGACGCGCTACGCGGCGAGCTACACGCCGTGCTCAACGCCAGCGACCCCAAGCGTGTCAAGGGTGTACTGCAAGCCATGATCGACGGAATCCGCGTAGATGCACGCGATCAGATCGAACCGACCTTCCGCATACCAGCGGTTCGCATTGAGTCGGGCTACATGGAGCCAGCCGGGATCGAAGCGGCGGGCATCCTGCGTGCAAATGGGTTGAACGCCGGCCAGTGCAGCAGTAACGAGACTTACTGCTGCACCACCGGCACAGTACCGGCGCCGCACGCAGCCCCAGCCGGGTCGATCCGCCCGCGCCATCCCATCGCCAGCGCGCCGGCCAGCGCCACGCTGACGCAACCCAGCGCAAACGCGCCGCCCGCGCCGTGGGCGTCCACGAGCGAGCCGCCCAGCGTCGAGCCCGCTGCCATGCCGGCGATCGTTGCGCCCCTGTGCCAGGTGAACGCCTCCGTGGCAGAGCCCGCCGGAGCGAGCGCACCAACGAGTGAGAACTGACACGAGAGCATCGGCGCCACACCCAGCCCCGCCACCACACTCAGCGGATATGCCGCGCTCAGCGCGTGCGCGGCGATCAGCGGTGCCACACATACAGCCATCAAAAGCAGCAGCGCCACATAGCGCAGCCCGATCGTCCGCCGCCAGCTCACTGCCGAGTAGGCCAAGCCGCCGATCATGCTGCCGACGCTGAACAGCGCCAGCAGCGGACCTGCAGAGAAGCGCGCGCCGTGCGCCACCGCCAGCGCCGGCAGCCCCACCTCGACCGCGCCCACGACCACACCCGCCGGCACCGCCGTTGCCAGCAGCGCCCGCAGCCCCCTGCTGGCCAGCGCGCTTACCTGCGAGCGCTCGCCCGTGTCCGCCCGCCAGCCGCGGGAGACCTCCGAGGCAGCGAAATACGCAGTGCCGCAAACCGTGATCAGGGCACACGCCAGCACCGCAGCAGCAGGCGAGAGCAGCACCGCCGTGGAGCCCACCAGCAGCGGTCCCAGCGTCCAGATCACCTCCTGCGTGGTCGCATCCAGCGCGTACGCGGTCTCCAGCGCCTCGCCGTCAGTGGCCAGTTGGGACCACAGCGCACGCACGCAGCCCGCGATCGGCGGCTGCACGGAGCCGGCAAGCGCAGCAAGCGCCACGATCGCAGCCACCGGTGCGCCCGTCTGCGCCACCGCCACCAACGCCACCAGCAGCGCGCCCTGGGTCAACGCAGCCGCCACCAGCACGCGGGTCTGCCCGACACGATCGACCACCGCCCCCAGCAACGGACCGGCCAGCGCTCCCGCCAGCGCAAACGCCCCAACCGCCACGCCCGCCGCTAGAAACGAGTCCGTGTGCGCGCGCACCAGCAGCAGGATCGCCAGCGAGAACATTCCCGACGGCAGGCGCCCCAGCACCGAGCTGACCAGCAGGCGAGCGAAGCCCGGGACCGCCAGCAGCGCGCGGTAGCGGGCGATCACGTGGCCGGCAGGCGCGTCGCGTCCGCTTGTGCAGGCGCTTGCTGTGCCGCGCTCTGCAGCTGCGCAGCCGGACTCTCCTCAGCGCTCTGCAGCTCGCCCAGGTGCGCCAGCTCCTCCAGCGCCGAGATCAGCGTGTCCACTTCCGCATCCGTGTTTGCCGCCGTCAGCTGCACACGGAAGCCGACCTCGTCGCGCGGCACCAGCGGGTAGGCGGCCAGCGTGACATACACGCCGCGCTCGAACAGCAGCCGGCCCACCGCGTCGATCCGCGAGTGATCGCGCAGCGGGATCTCGACGATCGGCAGGCTCGAGCGGTTGGGCGTAGCCACCCCCAGTCGCGCCAGGCAGTCCAGCACGCGGCAGCTGTGCCTGTGCAGCACCTCGCGCAGCTGATCGCCGCGGCGCTCGTTGACGTCCAGGCCCGCCAGCGTGGTCGCCAGCGAGGCGGTGGGGGAGGGGCCCGAGTACAGGTACGGCGCCGCCGCCACCTTCAGCAGTTCCTTGGTCTCCGTCGGGCACGCAATGAACGCCAACAGCGACGAGTACGCCTTGGAGAAGCCGCCCACCAGGATCACGTTGTCATAGCTCTCGCCGCAGTGGCGCACGATGCTGTTGCCGCGCATCCCATACGGGCTGAGCTCGTTCGCGCCACGTTCGCCGATCACGCCGAAGCCGTGCGCGTCATCCACGTACAGCAGCGCATCGTGAGCGCGCGCCACCTGCGCGAACGCGCGCAGGTCAGGGGCGTTGCCGGTCATGCTGTTGACACCGTCCATGCACACCAGCTTCGCACCCGTCGGCTGTGCGCGCAGCAGCTCGTCCAGGTGCTGCGGGTCTTCAAAGCGGAAGCGCACCACGCTCGCACCGCGCGTCTTAGCCATCTGGCAGCCGTCATAGATCGTCTTGTGCGAGCGCGAGTCCAGGAAGATCGTGCCACCCGCCGCCAGCACCGGGATCACCGACATGTGGATGTGCGTGATCGTCGCCAGCACCAGCGCGTCCGGGCTGCCCAGCAGTGTCGTCAGGCGCTGCTCGATCTGCTCGTAGGCAACCGGGCTGCCCAGCAGGCGCGACCAGCTCGGGTGCGTGCCCCACGCGTCCAGGTACGCCGGCACCGCATCGATGATCTCGCGGTCCAGATCGAAGCCCAGGTAGTTACACGAGGCGAAGTCCGCCAGCCACTGCGAGCCCACACGAATCATGCGCCCGTCGACCTCGTCGATGACCGCGTCCATCATCGGGTGCGAGCGCGTCAACGCGCTCAGCTCGCTCAGCGACTCCGGCACGTTGGTGCCCGTTGACGGCTCAGCGCCGGCTGACGGGTCGATGTGGGCGGCCGCCGTCGGGATCGGCTCGGCGCGCAGCAGCTGCTCCAGCTCCACCGCCGGCAGCGGGCGCGAGAGTGCGTAGCCCTGCACCAGCTCGCAGCGGTTGGCCACAAGCGAGCTCCACGTGACGTGGTCCTCGATGCCCTCCGCCACCACGCGGCTGCCGATGCTGTGCGCCAGCTGGATGGTCGCCTCGACGATCGCAGCGTCAACCGGGTCGGAGGTCATGCGCGCCACGAACGAGCGGTCGATCTTGACCTCGCCCACCGGCAGCGCCTTCAGGTGGGTCAGCGACGAGTAGCCGGTACCGAAGTCATCCAGCGACAGTCCCAGGCCGAGCTCGCCCAGCTGTGCCAGTACGTCGCCGATGCGCACCGGATCGGACAGCACCATGTTCTCGGTGACCTCCAACACCAGCACCTCCGGCGGCAGCTCGAACTCGGCCAGCACCGCCTCCACCTCAGCCGGGAACTGCGTATCCAACAGGTCCGCCACGGTGGTGTTGACGGCCACGTGCAGGTCCAGGCCGTCCTCGCGCCACGCCTTCGCCTGCGCCAGTGCCAGCTCCAGCATCTTGCGCGTCAAAGCGCGGCCCAGGCCCGCCTGTTCGGCCACAGCAATGAAATGATCCGGCGGGATCATCCCGCGCTCGGGGTGGCGCCAGCGCGCCAGCGCCTCCACACCCACGATCCTGCCGCTGCTGGCATCCGCCTTGGGCTGGAAGTGTGCCTCGATCTCCCCGCACTCCAGCGCGCGCGAGATCTCACCCGCCAGCGTCAGACGCTCCAGCGAATGCTGGTCGCGCTCGCTGGCGTAGCACGCGCGCCCCGACTGTGTGCTCTTGGCCTCGTACATCGCCACGTCCGCGTGCTGCATCAGCTGTTCGTCGTTGGCCGCATGCTCGGGGAACAGCGCAATGCCGATGCTCGCCGTCACGCGCAGGTTCACACCCTTGATCGGAAACGGCTGGCTGATCATCGCCAGGATCTTGTCCGCCACCAGCTCAGCGCGCGCCGCGTCGCACGGGCCGAACAGCAGCACACCGAACTCGTCGCCACCCAGCCGCGCCGCCGTGTCGGTCGCGCGCAGCACCGAGCGCAGGCGCTCGCCCACCTGGCACAGCAGCTGGTCGCCGGCGTCGTGGCCGAGCGTGTCGTTGAGCTCCTTGAAGCGATCGAGGTCGAACAGCAGCAGCGCCATGCTCGTATCGCTGGCACGGCTGGCGGCGATACCCTGGCTCAGGCGCCGCAGGAAGTGACGGCGGTTGGGCATCGACGTGAGGTCGTCGGTGAGCGCCTGACGGCGCGAGTCAGCCAACGCCCGCAGGTCGCGGAAGGCCAGGCCGGTACGTGCGAACGCGGACAGGATCGTAAGCATTGCCAGCGTTAGCGCCAGCGGGTCCAGGCGCGTGAAGTGGTCGTACACCAGCAGCCCCAGCGCCCCCACCGTGAACGCTGCCGGGATCGCCAGCACGCCCGCGTTGGGCACCGTGTCGCGCTCCAGCGTCGCCCCCGGCTGCCACGCCGCCAGCGCCAGCATCAGCACGCCCACGTCATACGCCAGGTTCGTCGCCGCGCTCGGCGCCGACGCTCCGTGGGCGACCTGCAGCGCATACAGGCAGTCCGCTGTCGCCAGTGCCAGAAAGCCCGCTCCCAGCAGCGCCCACAGTCGGTCCAGGCGCCAGCCGCGCAGCGCCAGCACGCCCACCACCAGCGCCGCCAGTAGCAGGTCGCACACCGGGTAGGCCATCTCAGTGATCACCGCTGCCGTGTTGCCCGACACCGACGCCAGCACCGGACGCAGGACCACCGCCGCCCCGATCGCCGCGACACCGAGGCCGGCGATCACGCCGTCCATCCAGATCCGCGCCGGAACATGGCGCTCCCTTACCCGCGCGAGCCCGAGGATGCCGATGTAGCAGGCCGGGTACAGCGTCAGCCACATGCCGTCGCACACCGACGGAATCGGCGGGTTGGGGAGGTGTTCGACCCACGCTGCCCACAGCACGTTGCCAAGGCCGTAGATGGAGATGCCGAACGCGAACCACATCCACGAGCGCCGCGCCTCGCCGACGCGCACCGCGCGCCAGCACACGATCACGCCCACCAGGATGTACACCGCCGAGGTGACCCAGTCGCGGATCGGTTGTTCGACGCCGCTGCCACCCAACCCGAAGATCGCGTGGGCGCCCGTGGCTGCAACGAGTGCGATCAGCAGGGCTGTGGTCGCCCCCAGCAGGCGCCGCTCTCGCACCGGCAGCGCCGATGCAAGCGGTAGGGGTGAGCTATGCATGGCAGCAGTATCGGACGCGCCACGAGCAGGCTTAACTCAAATGTGTCTTTTTTGTTTGTGGCCGACCGTCGGCGCGGTGTTTACATTCTTGACAATAAAAATGTGACAGGTTTTCATCTCACACATGGGCCTGGCGGGCAAGTTAATGTAAGGCGAAGTTTACGGCGGCGGGCGCTGGAGCCGGGCATCACCTATCAAGCCCATTCGCCCAGCAGAAATGACACGATCGTCCGCCGGAACGGTCGCCGCTCAATCGGCGCGTGCATCCCTGCGCGCATGCCGCCACTGGACGAAACGTCCGGTGGGGGACCGCTCAGTGGCGTTTGGACTTGGTCTTGTGCCGCGGAGTCACGCGCCAGACCTGACCGAAGTTGGTCTGCTCGAACGGGACGCCGTTCAGCGTCGCCGCCAGCGTCAGGTAGCTACGGCCGGTCGGTAGCTTGCTCACCGGCAGGGAGTAGCGACCACTCGATCGGAGATCGCCGACGACACCGGTTCCCGCTTCGTCTGGCTTCGTGCGCCTGACGATCGTCACCCGCACGCCGCTCGGGAGGTGAGCGGAGCGCCACCTCAAGGTGATCCGGGCGTGGCTCGACAGCGGGTGGCGAGACGAGCTGGTGGGCGCGATCTTCGCCGTCTTGATCAGCGACAGCGAGCCGAGCGTTTGCGCAGCGACCCGCAACACAGCTTGCTCGCCGGGGGCGTTAGCGACGCGCCATGTCCCCGCGCGCGGATCCAGCACCGCGATCGTCGTCAGCCCAAATTGCGGCTGCGCCGTGAACACGACCGTGCCCGTCGAGCGCGACGAGTGGTACAGCTTGCCGCCCGGCGCACGCAGCGTCACCGCCGGCGCACCCGCAGAGTCGCTGACCGTGATCAGCAGCAGCCTGCGTCCGGCCGGGACATGGATGCGCGCCGACTGGCCCGCGGCCGCCACACCGGACACCGTGATCAGCTTTTTCGGTTCGCCGCCGACGATCGCCGGAACGTCGAGTTTGCCGATCTGCTCCCAGGTACCTGCCAGGGCCATCGACGTGCACAGATGAAACGGCCCGCACACCTCGCCGCTCGCGCCCAATCCCTTGTCGGAGACGATCGCTTCGCCGCTGCCGGACAGGCCAAATATCTTCAGCTTCCCGTTCTCCGCGGCGGTGAAGTGCTTCGTCGTGAAGCCCACGCCGCCCGCCGTGCGCAGCGAGACGCCCGGTAGCTGTCCTTCGGTGGAGAAGCTGCCGGTGGCCGAGAACGGATGCAGGTTCAGCTTGATGTGGATCTGGCCATTCACGGGGCTGTCGTCCTTCAGCGCCAGGCTGACCGCGCCGTCGAGGCTCACCGAGCCGCCAAAGCTCACCGTCAGCGTGACGTTGTCCAGGTAGAAGGGCTCAAACGGCGCATGCGGGACGCCCCAGTAGCCGCCGGTGCTGGCGTCGATCTTCAGCGGGCCGTTGACCAGCCCGCTGAAGCCGCCCCCGAATTCGCTGAAGAAGAAGCCGGTATCTCCCAGCGGCACGGTCTGGCCGCCGATGTTCACCGCCAGCGAATCCAGCTGGCCGTTGACGATGCTCCCGGATGCGTGCAGCGAGCCGATCGGGACTTCAAGGCCCCCGGACGCGGTCCACGTGTTGCTCGGCTCCTGATAGCTGAGTTCGAGGCCTTCAAATTTCCACCCCGTCTCCAGTTGCACCGGGCCGAAGCGGACAGCTCCTCCCAGGGCGATCACCGGCTGTGGCGAGCTCGCATAGAACCCCAGGCTCAGCGAACCGGAGGTCTCAAGCTTGCCCAGCATCGGCAGGCTGACCGAGCCGGCGCCGATCAGGCCGCCGCCCGTTTCGCTGTCCAGATACAGCGTCGGGCCGCTACCGCCGGGAAGCGAGAACGGCAGGTTGCCCACGCGCAGGCTGCCAAGTGGCCCCAGGCTTGCGCCGGTCAGCGTCACCTTGGCCACGTTTGCTTTGCCCGATATCGGTTCGGTGGTCCCTTCTGCTTCGATCGTGAACGACGCGCTGCCAAGCGACACCGAGCCCTGGGAGCGCAGGAGCGAGATCGGAGCCGGCGCAGCGTCGGAGATCCGCTTGGTTTCCTGATCGATCGTCACCGGCCCGTTGCCCACGGACACGCCACCGTCGAGCACCACGCTGCCGCTCGCTTCGGTTTCCCCCGGCGAGCCGGAGATGTGTTCGGCGCACACGAGCACCACGCCCACGGTGATTGAGTCATAGCCACAGTGGCCACTCGGGCCTGTCAGTGGGGTGCTGTGGGGCAGGTTGTCGGGATTCCACTGCTGGTTGAGCTCGTCGTACCAGATCTTCTGCAGCCAGGCATTGCCCGATTCGAAGGTCGATTCGATGTCATCGGTGTCGAAGCCGTCGTACAGGATCAGGCCGCCGTCCTGCGCGTAGGCGTCGACCGCTCCCCTGACGTTCTGGTCGTTGGTCGCTTCGATGTCCCGGTCCCAGCGCGGATCGTTGCTGAACAGCACGTTCGCATCGCCGACCGCGTCGCTGATGCCCGGGAATTCGTTGACGTCGATGTAGTACGGCGAGGACGGTTCGTTGCTGACGATCGTGTTGTTCTCGATGATCTTCGCTTCGCCGTCGGTATGTCCGCAGTTCTCGCACGAGGTCCCGCTTTCCGCCGGCACCGGCAGCCACGAGTAGCTGTTGCCTTCCGTGCCGTCCGCGTCGTGAATGATCAGCTTGCCGCCGCTGGTCACGAAGTTGGACAGCGTCTGCTCCTGGGTCGCGGACAGCGATTTCGTGAAGACCTGGTTGAGCACGACCGTGTCGTACTGCGACAGCGTCGACGGGGTGATTTCTTCCTGGGACAGGTCGACGAAGCCGAAATCTTCGAATGAGTCCTGTTCGGAGCCGATGACGCTGCCGCTGGTCTGCAGCGTCCCCGCGCTTTCGGTGCCTCCGCCCAGAACGATCGCCACCTGGCTGCTTCGCTGGTTTGCCGCTGCCGCCGATTGGACGCCGAACACCGATACACAGGCCAGCGTGGCGAGGAGGCAGATGACCCGTCCCGGTAGCCGGCTTGTGCCAGAGATTCCGCTGATTCCCCCAAGTGGATTCACCACAGCGCGGCATCTTACACGAGCTGCCGGGAGCGGTCATCGACGCCCGCAGCGGCTCACAGCGAGGTCGCAGATCGAGGCTTCAAGCGGACCCCCACGCGTCGGCGGCAAGGCGAGCCGGTCGGAGACAGCCCGGCGGCTCTGTAGCTCTCTAGGTGCCCGGTTCATCGAGGCCGAGGAGACTTTCCCGACGAGCTGGAATTATCACTCAGGCGAGCTGGCAACATGGTCGGCCCCCGCAAAACTTCAGCCGTCGCTAAGGAGACGTCATGCCAGACCCCGGGCAGGAACTGTCGAGTATTAACTTCGAGTCGATGATCGGTGGGCCGCTGATCGCGGTGATCCGTGCGCAGGCACAGGCCGCGCTGAGCACGGTCAGCTTCATCAAGGAGGTCGGGTTCAAGAAACCCGATGACAAAGGCTATGAAGAGCAGGTCGTCGGCGACCCGATCTATGTCAACTTCCACTACAAACGCCTGGTTTCCCCGTACAAACCGAAAGAAGACGGCAAAGCCGCCGAGCCGGCAGTCTACGAGGACGTTGAGCTGTCGGTCCCGATCCTGACGATGACGCCGATCCCGTTCATCCGCGTCGCCGACACCAAAATTACCTTCAAGGCCAAAATCGACGCCATGGAACGCTCCCAGGTCGACACCAGCCTGAAAGTCGACGGCAAACTGGAGGCCAAAGCCAGCTGGTTCTTCGGGTCGGCCACCCTGCAGGTCAGCACAGCCTTCCAGCGTGACACCAAGGATGAAACTCAGACTACGCGCAGCTACTCGATGGAAGTCGACGTCCACGCCGTGCAGGACGAAATGCCGGGAGGCCTCGAACGGATCCTCTCGATCCTCGAAGCCAACATCGACACAAAGCCGCCGACAAAAACCTAGCAACCGACAGTGCACCCGTCGTCGATGAGTCCGCCGGACACAGAGGAGACCAGCACGCCGGTCACGCTGAGGGACCTGCTCGGTGCGCTGGCCTCCGATGTCACCGCCGCGCGTGCGCACGCCGACGCTGAAGCCATGCGCATCGCCAGGATATATCGAGGGGACCCGCTTTTGCGGACGCTGCCGGTACCCCTCTTCCGCCTGGCCGACCTGACGATCTCGCTGCCGCTGGCGATCACCGCAGTGCCGTCCGTCGGCGAGCCTCCGCCGGTGTCACTTTCGCTGGCCGCCTCGGCAGTGCTGGCGCTCGTCCTCGGCGAGCTCTCAGAGCGCGGCGGCGACAGCGGCGCAGCGGTCGCCACCGAGCTGGCGCGGGCGATCGAGGGTGAACGCGTGCGCCTGGAGCGCGAGCCCGAGGCGATGCGCGAGCCAGTCGCGGTCGCCGATGCGTTCGTCGGCGCCGCGCTGGCGACGCTCACAGGCGTGCAGCGGACGCTCGTCGAAGCCAACGATCCAGACGGCCGGCTCGCGCAGGAGCTGCGGCTCGGCGCCCGCGCGCGGATCCTCGCGCTGACACCCGCTCCCGGTGTGCAGATCGCGGCCACCACCGCCGCCGTCGACGCCGTCAGCTCGAGGGATTCGCTGGTGCAACTGAGCGTCAACCTCTCCGAGGGCGGCGTGCAATGGACGATCGGTGAGCACGCCGATCACCTGGTACCCGAGTAGCGATGTCGGTTCGTCGGCCGGCAATGCTCCAGCAGCTGCTGAGGTGAAAGCCGGCGATGCGCCTCGCGTATGTGGAGCGCCTGGATGAGCTGCTGCTGGCGGTACCGGCGCTCGTCGATGCGCTGCTCAGTGAGGATCCACGCGCCAGCGAACGGATCGCCGTGTGGTTGCACGACGTCGAGCGCCAGCTCGCCGCACAGCAGCTACCGGCGAGCGCCACATTCGCCACGCTGCGCGCCAGGCTGTGGTCGGTAGGCCGTGGGCTGCGCCTGCCTGGATTGCAGCTGGTGAAGGCACCCAACGCACGCAACTGGCGCCGAATCGGCACCTCCGCGATCCTCGACGAGGCTGCCCAGACACTCAACACGATCGTGGCGCCCAGCCGAGCCACGATGCTCGATGCTGCCAACGCCTTGCGCCAGGCGGTCGAGCTAGGGCGAATCCGCGAACAGGCAGGCGGCCCGGAGCTCCCGTGGCAGGACCCGGAGGAGCTGTGGTCGGCACTGCTCATCGACCAGGATCTGACGCTGTTCATCACCCGCGCCACCGGCGTACTCGGCGAGCCCGACGCACGGACACTGCTCGCCCGCGCGGCGGCTGCGGCGGCTGCGGCGACGCTGGTCGGGGGGCCAGGCGAATGCAAGTCAGTCAAGGCTTGCCCTCAGCCGTGACAGGTTGACCGTACCGATTGTGCGACAGCGCGAAATGTGGGTCTGAGCTGGGCAAAGTTGCCGCGGCCGGCCGACCCGAGGACTCCGAACGTGTTAGTGCACTGTTCGAAGAAGTAGTCGATCCGCTCAGCTTCAGGGAGCTCGAACACCCACATCCACGAATCGATCGCTGCCAGGTCGCCACTGCCGTAGTAGATCTCGCGATAGCCGCTGCTCTGCTCGGTCGACGCATGCACCGGCGCCGCGTCCTGTGCAGGAGCGAGGTGAGTCGCTTGATGCTCGTCGATCAGCACATAGGCGGCCGGGTCGGACGGGTCCAGCCACTTGCTCTCGAATTCGCCCGGCTTCTGTACTTCACGCTCCGCCACCGTCCACCCGGCCGGAATCGACGCTGTCATGCGCGTGCCGTCGAACGTCATCAGGCCAGGTGCGCTCGCCGGCGAGGAGCCAGTTGCGGTCCGTGGCCGCGGTGAGGCTTGCGCGGCCCCTGGTGTCGTGGATGACCTCGCGGCGGGCGGAGGAGGCGTGCTTGGAGTCGTCACCGTCACCACGGTGGCTGCGTGAATCGCTGTTCCCCGCGAACCGGTGAGGGTAAGCATCACGATCACGGCGACGATAGCCAGTACCCCGACGATGGCTGCGCCGGCAACCCAGGCTCGATGTGGACCCGACGGCAACGGTTGCGCCGGCGGCTGTGCCTGCGCTGGTGCCGGCGGTGCTGCGTCGATTCGCAGTGTCCCACAGCTCTTACAGAACCGAGTGCTCTCCTGGAGCTGGGCGCCACAGCGATGGCAGTAGCCGGTGGAGCTCGTTAACAGATCAGCCTTTGCCGGCGGTTTGGCCACCGCCGCTAGAGGTGCCGCCGGTGCCGTTCTGGTTGGCGCTGCCAGCGCTATTCTGGCCACCGGCCGTGCCGCCGCTGCCCGGTTTTGGCGTTCCGATGCTCGCCGGTGGTTCGTCGCGCCCCGCCTGGGGCGCCTCTTCTTTGGCCGCCGGCGCCCGCGCCGGTTCCGGCGAAGGCCTGACGGTGACGTGCAACCGCGGGGAAGTGGTACGTCGAGCTCGGCGTTCGAGCTCGCCGAGCGTCAGCACTCGCGGAGCCTTCATCGTGCGTGTGTGCGGGGTGAGGGCTGCTTCGGAGGGTGGGGTTTGCGTCTCACTGGGTGGGATGCGGGGCGCTCGCAGCAGGCGCACGGAAGGCTGATGTCGTTCCTGCTGGATCAGCGAGCTCGCGATCGCCGGCACCGTGAAACCCGCAAGCGCGCCAGTGGCTGCCAGTGCCAGCAGTGCGCGCCAGCCGATCTGTGACTGCGGGCTCACGGCAACGACCTAAGGCGATGCCGGTTGTTCGCTCTTGGCGGCCGTCGTAGTGGCCTGCGTCACGATGCCCGTGCGGGTGGAGCTCCCGCCGGCCACCAGCACGATGATCGTCGCAGCGATCGCAAGCACGACCAGAACGATCGCGATCATGCCGCCGACGGCAAGCGCGTTGGACTGTCTGCGCGGCGATGGAGTCGGCGCTTGCATCTGTACCCAATTGGATACAGGCCACGGCGATAGCGCCGGCAGCGGTTGCTGATAGACGGGCGCCGGCTGCGGCGCGGCCACCGGCGGCGGCGGTTGCTGGAGGTGGCGTGAAGGCGGCGATTCTGCGTTCGGGAGAAGCAGCGCTCCGCATTGGCGGCAGTAGCGTCCGTCGGCGCCGTCGGCGCCGCAGGAGGGGCACACGGTCACATCAGTGCCCACGCTCTGCGTCTCCACCCTCGCGCAGCCCGCAGGCGCTCACGAGCACACCGGCTCGGCACCTGCTGCCACGGCCTCCAGCGTCGCCTGTTCCTTGCGAAATGTCGCCGTGGACGCCGCAACGGCGACCACCATCGCGGCTTTGCCGCCACAGGCAGAGAAGAAGTACGTCTCGTCGGTCAGGCCTGCGTTTGTATAGGTCAGCTGCCAGGCTTCGCGACCGCCCGGGAAACTGAGCGGACCGTACGAGCTGACCGTATCGCCGCTCTTTCTAACGGCTTTCAGAGCCGCCCCGGCTTGATTGTGCGTGCTACCGGCTGCGCCTTGGGTCACGATCGTGAGGTTCGAGCCAGCGTGCTTCGGGTCCGTGAACTCAGCTCGTGTGGTCGCACCGGCGGCCTGTGCGGTAGCGCGCCAACCGGCGGGGACCAGCGCAGTGAGCGTTCCGGTTTTTACGAGCGCGAATAGTCCCGGCGCGGCGCTGGAAACAGTCGTTGTGCCGCTGTCAGCCAGAAGCTGGAGCGCCTGCTGCCTGGTGACGGCGGTGCTCTTGAGGTTCTTGCCAGCCGATCCGCCGAGAGTCAGGAGCAGCACCGCCACCAGCGCCGCGACCAGCACCGCAGCGCCACCAACGGCGGCATACGGGATCCAGCCACGCGAGCTGTTCGGCGGTTGCTCGCCCGTCGATGAAGGCGCCGGCGGAGGTGGCATGCCGGGGGGAGGCGCACCCGGGGCGGACGGAGCGGGCGCAGGCGCGGCAAGTGACGGCGCGCCAAGCGACGGCGCGGCAGGTGACGGCGCGGCAGGTGACGGCGCGGCAGGTGACGGCGCGGGTGCGGGCGTGGCAAGTGAGGCACCGCAGCTCCCGCAAAACGCGCTCGGCTCTGTGATCGGGGTACCACAGCTCTGGCAGTACTGCGAGGTTTGGTTCATTAGCTCCCTCGGCTTAGCTCTCGATGTTCACGTCGTCCGCACGAACGCAGCGGTCAGGCCGGGGCTGCCGGCGGCCAGCCACCCCGCTACGCCCACGACCAGCCCGAGCCCAAAGGCCGCCAGCGCCGGACGCAGGGGGCCGGCCGCTCGTCCGGGGCCGCGTGTGAGTCGCCGCGGCACAAGCTGTTCATGGATATGCACGTAGCGCCCGTCATGCCAGCCGTAGAGCGCCGCCCGTCGATGGCGGGAGTCAAACACGAAGCCGAACTGGTTCTGGCGCGCAAACGACTCCGCAGCTGCCTGGAGCTCGGCCTGTCCGAGCTTGGTGTCGGGGCCCGGGCGGCTTACCCACCAGCCAACGATCTCCAGGCCCGTGTAATAGCGGGCCATCATCGAGTGGATATACGCCCAAGCCTGATGATTCAGCTGCGCGTGCTCCGGAGCACGGGCGTTGCTGGCCGGGATCATCGCTGAGATACGCGGTGGCATCGCGGTACGCGAGGGCTGCCCGACGAGGACGCCAACAATCTCCGAGCCGGGCTTACTGAACGCTGCCTCATACAGCGCCTGCAAAACTCCCTCATCCCATTCAGGGGCCGGAGGCGATACGCCGTCGCCGGCCGCGTTCAAACTGGCGTGCGGCCCGGGCTCATTCGTCATCGCAGAAGACGCTATTGGTGATGCATGCCTCGTCCAGGCCTTGACTGAAGCCCTGAACTTCGCCCTCGGCGGTTCCGGTAGCTTGGCCCTCACTGAAGCCCTGGGACTGACCGCTGTTATAGCCAGCCTGCTGGCCGGCGGTGAATCCCTTTTCCTGACCTTCGGAGTATGCGTTCTTGCGTGCCGCCGACACAGCGCGAGCCTCCGCGGCCTGGAACGTCGCCTTCTGGCTGTCCAGGGCCTGCTGCTCGGCGATCTGATCGGCCTGCGACTGTTGCACGATCTTGCTCTGCACGAGTTCGTTGGACAGGCGTGTGCCGCGGCCGATGAAAAACCCGATCAGTAGGGCGCCAACGATCCCGAGCGTTAGCGCGGTGCTTACGCCAATCCAGAAACCTGTAGATCTCCCGGACGGAGGAATCGGCGGGACCGCTGCCGGCTGCATCGGCTGCTGGTAATAGCCGGGATGCGCTGGATATGCGGGCGCTGCAGGTGCGACGCCGCCTCCCGCGGGTGGCAATTGCGGATACTCCTGTGTACTCATGTGACACACCCCCCATGTTCCTATGCAAGCTCACCCGAGCACCGCAGAAATGTACTATACGGCTACCGCGGGGCTGAGAATACACTTTCTCTAATGATCGAGCAATTCGAGTAGGGGGGCATTGGGCATGAGCGCCACAGGGCAGAGCAGCAATGCAAACCGCTGTCGGAGCTGCGGCGAAGCGTTCGGCGCAAATGCCCGCTTTTGCCGAGGTTGTGGAGCGGCCCGGCCTGACGCGCTCGTCAACGGCATCCAAGCCGGCCAGCGCAACGACGCATCGCTGCCGGCAGTTGACAATGTTCCGCCGACAGTCGCACATTCCACTTCATCTCCACCTCGCTCCCCTGCACCCTCCGAGCCCCCGGTGGTGCTAGCTCCTCCTCCTCCTCCTCCTCCTCCTCCGGGGATGCAGCCGCCGCCTCCACCGCCTGGGCCGCCGGCCCATCAGCCGCCACCACCAGCGGGGATGCAGCCGCCGCCCGCACACCAGCCGCCCCCCGCCGGCTATGCCGGCCAGCCGCCGTTTCACACGCCTCCCGCGCCCGGCTATCCAGCTGTCGGGGGCTATCCCGTTCAACAGGCCCAGGCGTCGCTGCCACAACAGCCACAGCCGGGCCGGTCCTCCTCTTCGCGCTGGCTGATCGGTGGTATCGCTGCCGCTGTAGTGCTGATCGTGGGGATTGGTGTCGCCGTCGTGCTTGCTACCCGTGGCTCCAGCACATCGGCGCGGCTCGTGGCAGCCCCGGTAGTCACGGCTACCACGTCGACTTCGCCGGCGGTGGCCTCCCCGGCAGCGCAATCTTCATCGACTCCCAGCAGCGCAACGACTGCGCACGGCTCAGCCCCTGCGCACACGTCCACGCCAAGGCCGTCAACACCGTCGACACCGGTTGTGACGGTCCCATCGGTACATCACGCCACACTTGCGCAGGCCACCGAAGCGCAGGCGGTCGAGAACACCATCCATCAAGAGTTCGCGCTCATCAGCGAACACAAGTTCTCAGCTGCGTACGCGCTTCTGGCGCCGAGCCTGCAGACCGGAGAATCCGGCTGGGTTAACTCGCACCGCGAAAACGGCATCTACAGCGTCAACGTGGCGACGAGCGCCACCGTGCATTCCCCGGAATCCGCGACGGCAAGCATCGACAGCATGCGCACGCTTGACGGTGAAGGCTGCAAGAACTGGACGGGCAGCTGGAACCTCATCAAGATCGATGGGCGTTGGCGTATCGACGAAGCGAACATCAGTCCCGGGCAGTGCTGAAGGCACCGCCTCGGCGGTGGACCTGCGGGGCGCTCCGGGCTTTGCTGACGGCGGCGACTTGTGGATGTGCGCTCTGCGGGCTGAGCGGGTGCGCCGGTACAGGTCGGGTCCGTCTGCTCGCCAGCACCCAACCGGCGTCGGCGACCGCTACGTCCGCTACCGGCACAGCTGTTGCGACGGCGCCGTCTCCCGGTGGGACCGCTCCGGGCACCGGTGGCACCGCGCCTGCGAGCAGCGAAGGGACGTCCATAGAAGCAACGCCCACCAAAGCAGCTCCGCCACTCAGTCTCGGCCGCGCCGTTGGGCAGATGCTGATGAGCAATGTCACCGGCCTGCAGGCCTCGCCGCGTCTGCTCGCACGGATCCGTGCCGGTCAGGTCGGCAACGTGATCCTTTACAGTGAAAACATCGCATCGAACAGCCAGTTGGCTGGCTTGGACGGGACGCTCCAGCGCGCCGCAAAGGCGGGTGGCAACCCGCCGCTGTTCATCGGGACCGACCAAGAGGGTGGCGAAGTCAAGCGTGTGCAAGATGCGCCACCGACGCTGTCAGCACAGCAGATGGGGTCCTCGGCGGATCCCGCGGCCGTGGCTCGTGGCCAGGGGCGTGCGACCGGCGAATACCTACGCCGTCTTGGGGTCAACCTGGACTTCGCGCCGGTGTCGGACATCCCGACGAGCAGTGACAACTTTCTGCGCGAACGTGCATTTGGCTACACGCCGGCAGCCGTGGTGGCCGGCGCCACCGGCTTTGCAGCCGGCCTCGCTGAAGTACACGTCGCAGGCACGGCCAAGCACTTTCCGGGACTTGGAGATGCCGGTCCGCGAGACACGGATGTCGAAGTGGTAACCATCGACGCTTCCAAGCGCTCACTGCAAAGCGCATACAAGCCCTACCAATCGATGTCCCGGCTGGGGCCGCGCGTTGCGCCGCTGGTGATGGTCTCCAACGCCATCTACCCGAACCTGGATCCCAGCGGGCTGCCGGCGGATCTCTCGCCGACGATCGTCCGAGGGCAGCTGCCGCTCGCGGGTATGGGCGCTCGCGTGGTGATCACCGACGATCTGGAAGTCCCGGCGGTGGAGCAGTACGCCAACGCAGCCGTGCTCGCGGTGAAGGCCGGCGACGACATCCTCATGTTCGCCACGCACGAATCCGGGTCCGAACGGGCCTACGGTGAGATCAAGGAAGCACTCGCCGCGGGCATGCTGTCGCAGACAGTCGTGACCGCCGCCGCCGAACGAGTCATCCAACTCAAGCAAGCGCTCGGGCTCGGCTAGTCGATGCTCGCGCGCAAAGCTCCCCGACAAGTGCCTGGGAGGCCGAGCACCGGCCCGCGGATGCTCCTCGCCGTCGGCGCCGCCACGGCGGCGCTGTGTCTCGCCGGCTGTGCAGGATCCGGATCGACAAAATCCGCAACGGCTACAAACCCATTCGTGGCAGTTCCAGCTCCGACAACGAGCACCGCCACCACGCCGCCGAGCAAGCCGCGACCAAGCCCGGCGTCAAGCGCCGGCAGCTCTTCGCGAGCTCGGCCGACGCTTGCACGCATGCTCGGGCAGACGATCATCGGGCGTTTCGCCGGTGCAACGCCGCCGGCGGCCTTTCTCGATCAGGTCAGGGCGGGACAGCTCGGCGGAGTGATCCTTTACACCGAAAACGTCGCCGGTGGGCAGGCGGCGGTACGCGGGCTCGATCGACAGCTGCAGCACGTCGCCAAGGAAGGGGGCAACCCACCGCTGCTGATCATGACCGATCAGGAGGGTGGTGAAGTTAAGCGCCTGGAATGGGCGCCGCCGAGGCTTGCCGCCGCTGAAATGTCCTCTAGTGCTATCGCTCAGGCGGAAGGCGAAGCCACCGGCCGTGCACTGCGATCGGTTGGCATCAATGTTGATCTGGCGCCGGTGGCGGACGTGGTGCACGTCGAAGACTCGTTCCTCCACACCAGATCGTTTGGGTCCGATCCGACAGTTGTCGCCGAACGCGTGTGCAGTTTCGCCGCCGGCATTGCAAGTCAGGGCGTGGCATACACGCTGAAGCACTTCCCCGGCCTGGGCAGGGCGCTTAGCAGTACCGACGTGCAGCCGACCACCATCAACGCCCCGGCAAGCGCGCTGCGCAGTGACTACGCGCCATACCTGGCCTGCGGTAGCAACGCCGGTGCCCTGGTGATGGTTAGCAGCGCGATCTACCCCAGCCTGACCGGATCCGCGACCCCGGCGGTGCTGTCCCCCGAGATATACAAAACCGAGCTACCGCTTGCCACCGGCAGCAGCCCGCCCACCATCAGTGACGATCTGCAAGCGGCTGCGCTGGCCAACGAAGTGACGCCCGGACGGCGCGCGCTCGACGCCGGTCTGGACATGCTCCTCTACGCAGAGACCGACGACGCATCTGTCGAAGCGTTTCAGGGGCTGCTCTACGACGCACAATCCGGACGCATACCGCGAACGCGTGTCGAACAGGCCTACCAGGTCATCCAAACACTCAAGCAGCGCGTCGCCGGTGCCAGCGCTGCCACAGGCGCCGCAAGCCCGCGCGCTGCAGCCGCCCAGGAAAGCGCCTCTTACCCCGAAAGCATCGGTGCCCCAGAAACGGTCAAGCCGGAAGTTCAGTCCTCCGCGGCCGGCCGGCCGGAAAGGTAGGACCGTGGGGTGCTTTACCGTATGCGAGCCACAACGGATCCTCAGCTTCGTCACCGATAACCGAATAAGGGAGTAACGCACATGGCATACGCGCCGACCAACTGCGCCAAATGCGGGAAGCCAAGAGATCCAGGAGCCGCATACTGCGAGTACTGCGGCGCGAGCGCGACCGACACACCCGCCAGCGGGCAGGGGCCGGGCAACGCTCCGCCCATGCCCCCGCCGCCGGCGTTTCAGTCTCCGCCGCCAGGCCCCGGTCCGGGCAACAACCCGACTTCGCTGACGCACCGTGGATTCTTCAGCTCGCTGTTTGACCTTTCGTTCACATCGCTAATAACGACGAAGATAATCAAAGTGCTGTATGTCCTTTCGATCATCCTGATCGGATTCAGCGCGCTGTTCTTCATCGTGGCGGCGTTCCATCAGAGCAGCGCAGCAGGACTTCTTGTGCTGGTGATCATCGCGCCGATCATGTCGCTGTTCTATCTGATCTACACGCGCGTGTTGCTGGAGCTGGTCATCGCGCTGTTTCGAATCATGGAGAACACCGCCGAGATGGTCGCCCAGGGACGTCGCGATGCCTAGCGAGCTCGCTCGAAGTGCTCCCAGGTGCCGAAGTAGCTGACGCTGGCAAATCGCAGACGCTTGAGCTGCGCTGCGGTCAGTGACAGTGGCCTTGTGTAACGGCGCGGCGCAGACTTCCCGATTCGTGTGTAAGTGCCGGCTACCCCTCCGGCGGTGTCCTTGGCCCTGAGGCGCACGATGAACCGGTGTCCATGCCTGCTGATGTGGGCGATGGTGTGCGGTGCGCGCTGCGAGCGTGCGGCCTTCAGCGACTTGCCGGCTCGCTGCACGACGCCGGCGGCCGTGATCGTCAGGCTGGCGCTGACCGGTCCGTAGTAGCGGGCGCGGCCGTTGCCGGTGCTGGCGACGGAGCGCACGGTGACCGCCAGGTGACTGCCGCCCAGGTGGACCGTGGCGGGGGCGCGACCGTTGGTGATGATCGTCGTACGCCCGCCGCTGCGCAGGACCTGCACGAGCCCTTCTTCCATGGCGCGTTCGAGTGTCACCGTGCCGGCAGCTGTGGTGACGGTGGCGCCGGGGGAGACGTGCGCGGCGGCTGCTTCGGCGCCATGTTTGGGGACTTTGACTTCGAAGTATTCGATGACCGTCCCGGAGAACGGGCACGTTTCCGAGGGGCCGGTCACGGCTTCGCCCTTCAGCAGGAAGCCTTCGATCTGGCCCTGCACGCCGACGTTGTCCGGCAGCGACACGTGTTCCACGCCGCAGGCGTAGTGGATGGGCACGCTTTCGGCGATCGGCGGATGCCCTTCCGCCGCTCCCTGGGTGGCCGAGCGCACGGGCACGGTGCCGTCGCCCGAGCCGACTTCCACGCGCACGATCTCGTTTTCGGAGTCCTCGCTGTCCCTGACTTCCATGGCGGTGATCGTCGGCACGCCTGCGCCCGCCACGACCTGGTAGTCGACGCCGTTGGTCTTGAAGCCGTCGAGCTTCGCGTGTCCTTCCTCCGCCTGGTTGACCAGGGCGGTGGTGCCGCCCAGCGACTTGACCCACGGATCGACCTGCGTCCCGCCCAAGGTCCTGCCGGTCCAGCCTTCGCCTGTGATCGTCAGCCAGGGGCCGTAGTTGGCGGACGGGTACAGCCAGTACAGGCCCTCGTAGTTGCGCGCCGCGACCTGCAGGTTTTCACCGGCGGCGAACGTGTCCAGGCCCATGAGTTCAAACGACGGCCCGCCGCTGAGCCCGGCCAGCAGCGCGATGTGAGACTTGGGCGCGCCCCAGTACGGCGTACCCAGCGTGACGGCGCGGATCACCTTCTTGGCATATGCGCTGTTTTCGATGTACGCCTGTGTGACCAGGCCGCCCATCGAGTGCGCCATCAGCACCACATAGGAGGAGCCCGTCTTGGTGGTGACCTTTTCGACCTCGCGGTTGAGTGCTTCCAGCGCGACGAGCGGGGACTTGCGCCAGTCGTAGGTGAAGCCGTACACGCGGCCGGGGGCGATCCTGTTCAGATACGCCAGCGCGCCGCCGTAGACGTCCTTGGGGCCGGCCGAGCTGACGATGCCTTCTTCGCCGGGGATCGGCGCGGCGCTGCCGCCGCAGGTGCCCGGCGCGCCGGCGTCGTGTTCGCCGTCCGGCTGCAACTGCATGTCGGCGAATTTGGCCAGGTCTTTGAGGTTGGTCCACAGTTCGCCTTCGTTGCAGGTGATGCGCGAGCCGAGGAAGCCGGGAATGAAGACGATCGGGCAGCCGGTGGGCGGTTTGCCGTTGGGCAGCCGTTCGGTGGCTGCACAGTAGGAGTAGGTGAAGTTGGCTGTCTGCGATTCTCCTTCGGCGATGTGCGGGAGCGTGCACGTCGCTTCGGAGGTCGTGCCCGGGCATTCGGGCGTGGACGTGCTCGGCGCCTTCGCCACAGTCAGCTTGCCGCCGTTCTGTTCGCTCATTTCGCCGCTGGCGCTGACGGCGTAGTTACCGGGCGGGACTTCGATCGAGTAGTTGCCGTTGGCGTCGGAGACCGCCGACAGCGATACGGCCGCCATTTCATCGCTGGTGCCCTTGACGCTGACGCTCACGCCCGGCGCCGGATGGCTGGAGCTGTCGAGCACCGTCCCCTTGACCTTCGAACCCTCGCCCTCGCACTTGTACACGCCGCCGGTTTCAGTGAACGGGGCGTTTGGTTCGTCCAGGGCGAAGATCGTGCCGCCGACGCCATTGGTGTCGATCCAGCTTCCGACCATGCAGTGACCGGCGTCGCCGATCTGCACCGTCCACGTCGAGGTGTAGCCGTCCGGCGGATATTCTTCGGCGTCCTGGTTGAGCGTGACCGTGGCGTTGCCGGCGCTGTCCTCGCTGCCCCCCAGGAAGAAGTGCTCGCCGTCGACCACAGAGGTCCCGGTGATCGCGCCGGTCGATGGGTCCATCGTGATCTGCGTCACGTCTTCGCTCGGCGGGCTGCCCGTCCAGGAGCCGGTGATGTTGTACAGCGGCGCCGCCTGGACGCTGCCGGCGGCGAGCGCAGGCACGAGGATCGCCACGCACAGCAGCGCGAGCAGGAGGCCGAGCCTGTGAGCAGTTCGTGAGCGACCGGTTCGTGAGGGACCGCTGCCTGGGTGGCGGCTGGTCTGGGCGTCGAGTCGATGCATGGCCAGCGCGGCAAGATACCAGGCCGCCAGACGCTGTCTTCAGCGTCATACGTGGTCACTACGTACAGGCTAGGGCTGCTGAGCCTGCACCCAGGCAAGGGTCTGCGCCAGCCCGGTGTCATAGTCGACGCGCGGCTCCCAGCCGAGCGTGTCGCGCAGCTTGCGGTTGCTGAAGTCCTGGCTCTTACCCAGTACCTGCACGGCTTGACGCGAGAGCAGGGGTGCGATGGTGACACCGGTGGCGCGGCGCAGCAGGCGGTAGCTGTGCTCGAGTGAGAAGCCGATGCCGTGGGCCAGTCGATAGGGCATGCTCCAGCGCACCTTGGGGCAGGCCAGGCCGTCGGCGAGGCCGTCTGTGAACTCCTTCCAGCTTGTGTCCAGGCCGTCGGTGACATTGAACGCGTGGCCGGGCGCAGCCTCGTGGCGCAGTGCCAGGACCGCGGCGTCCGCCAGGTTCTCGACGTAGCACAGCCCTGCCAGCGGGCGGCCACGATCGATCAGCAGCATGTGACGGCCTTGGATGGCACGCGCGATCTCGCCGACCACATCCTTGGATCCTGGACCGTACACGGTGGCTGGGCGCAGGATCACAGTGTCCAGGGAGCCGCCTGCCTGCGCGCGGCTGACCTCAGCCTCGGCCTGCAGCTTCGTCTGCGCGTACCAGTTGCTGAACCGCGTGGTCAGGTAGGACTCATCGATGGCAGCTGCGCTTGGATAGCCGTACACGTCGGTGCTGCTGAAATGGATGAGACGTTGTACTGAAGCGCCGGCAGCCGCCTCGAGCAGATTGCGCGTCCCGGCGACGTTGACCGCCGCGATCTCATCGACGGTGGCCCAGTCGGAGACCAGCGCCGCGCAGTGCATCACGTAGCGACAGCCGTCGGCGGCCCGAGCGAGCGAGTCGGCGTCGCCGAGGTCACCGATAGCGATCTGCACATCAAGCTGCTCCAGCAGCGAGGTGTTGCTGCTCGCGCGGGCCAGGCAGCGCACCTGGTAGCCCTCCGCCACCAGGCGCCGGGCCATGTGCCCGCCGATGAAGCCGCTGGCCCCGGTGAGCAGACACAGCTCGCTCACGAGAGCTTGCTGCGTGCCCGGCGACGCAGCGTGGTGGTGGCGATGTCGCGCACGACCCCGAGGTTCTTGCTGGAGCTGTCGTGACACTCCGCCAGCACGGCGTCGAGCGCTTGCAGGAAGCTGCGAGCCTCGCTCTCGGACAGCGTCAGCGGCGGCAGCAGCTTGATCACGTCGTTCTTGCCGGCAGCCATCGTGATCACGCGATGGTCGCGGTGCAGCGGGATCACGATCAGCTGCGGAAACAGCCCCTCGCTGGCCATGTGGATCAGACGCCAGCTCACCCGGGCCATGCCACTGCGCGGCGCGCCCAGTTCGATGCCGATCATCAGACCGCTCGAGCGGATCTCCTTGATCATCTCGTAGCGCTGCTGGAGCGCCACGAGGCCGTCGCGCAACACGGCGCCGACGTGCGCCGCGTGTGCGACGAGCCGGTCGCGCTCGATGATCCGCAGCGTGGCCAGCCCGGCCGCCATCGACAGGCGATTGCGCCCGTAGGTCGACTGGTGAACGTAAGAGCGCTCCAGCGTGCCGACCGCCTGCTGGAAGATCTCGCGGCGCGTGACCATGGCGGCGACCGGCATGTAGCCGCCGCTGAGTGCCTTGCCGACGAGCACGAAGTCCGGCTCCAGGCCCCAGTGTTCGAGCGCAAACCACTTGCCCGTGCGGCCCAACCCCGTCTGGATCTCATCGACGATCAACAGCGTGCCGTAGCGCCGGCACAGCTCCTGCGCGCCTTGCAGGTAATCCTCGGGCGGCAGCGTCACCATGCGGCCCTGGATCGGCTCGACGATGAACGCAGCCACGTCCTTGGCGCGCAACTGCGCCTCCAGGGCGCTGAGGTCGCCGAACGGAACGCGCTCGCATCCAGGCAGCAGCGGACCGAAGCCCTCCTTGAAGAAGTCGTCGCCCACCAGCGACAGCGGTCCGAGCGTGACGCCGTGGAAGCTGCTCTCGCAGGAGATCAGGCGCGGCCGGCCGGTGGCCGCGCGCGAGAACTTCATCGCCGAGTCCACCGCCTCGGCGCCGGTGCTGGCGAAGAACACCGCCTCCAGGCCTTGCGGGAGCAGTCGGCAGAGCGCCTCGGCGAGCATGCCGGCCAGCGGCGAGTAGTGGATCTGCACGCCGTCCAGCAACTCCGCCGCCAGCGTTGCCTCCAGCACCTCGCGCACGTCCGGGTGGTTGTGCCCGAGGCTGGCAAAGCCCTCGCCGCCGTGGAAGTCCAGATAGGCGCGGCCGGCCGCGTCATACACATAGGAGCCCTGCGCGGACACGTACGGCTTGTCGAAGCCGAGGATGCCCAGCACATCGACAAGCGAGGGGTCCAGGTAGCGCGACGCCAGCTCCAGCGTCTCCCCGGCGCGCGCCCTGGCATCGGCGAGCACACCGAGGGAGTCGGAGGGCTGGGCGGGTTGGGAGTCGGCGTTCATGGCGATCGGATGCACCGGTCCTGGTCGGTAGCCTAGACCGATGGGCACGCAGGGAACGGGGGTCAGGCTGCGCCAGGCGGTGCTGGTGGCGGCAGAGCTGGAGCCGGTGGCGTCGGCGTTGCGCTCGGCGCTGAGGCTGGAGGAGCCGTTCCGCGACCCGGGGGTGGGGGAGTTCGGCCTCGCCAATACGGTGTTCGCGCTGGGTGACTGCTTCCTGGAGGTGATCTCGCCGACGCAGCCCAACACGGCGGCCGGTCGCTATCTCACGCGCCACGGCGGCGACGGCGGCTACATGGTGATCTTCGACCTGCAGGACCTCGACGGCGCGCGCTCGCGTGCGCTGGGGTTGGGCGCGCGCGTTGTCTGGCAGATCGATCTGCCAGACATGTCCGGCACGCACCTGCATCCGGCGGACATGCACGGCGCGATCGTCTCGCTCGACCAGTCGCGCCCGTATGGCTCGTGGCGCTGGGGCGGACCGCAATGGACCGGCCGGACCGGCACCGGCGCGCCTGGCCGGCTGGCGGGAATCACGGTTGCGGTGGCCGACCCGAAGGCTGTGGCGGCACGCTGGGGCGAGGTGCTGGGGGTGCCGGTGAGCGCTGCCGACGGACCGGTGCTGCGGCTCGACGGCGGCGAGGTTCGCTTCGCGACGGCTGACAGCGAGCGCTCTGAAGGGCTGGTAGAGATCGCAATGGAGCTCCCGCACGAGCTGCCCGGCGACGGTCAGATGTTGCAGCTCGGCGGCGTGGCGCTGCGGCGGGTGGAGGCGCCCAGCTCGCAGCTGACAGATCTGTGGCGCGCACCCGCCGACCCGACTCTCGACGAGGATCTGCAGGCGCTCGGCGGGGAGTTGACCGACCCCTGGGGCGCCTAGCTCGTTGCTCACGGCGTGCCGTTGCTGACCTACAACACCAAGGACGTCGAGATCATCGCCGACAAGGTCGACATTCGCGCTGCGAAGTAGCGCACGTCTTGCGTAGACGTTCGTTCCGGCGGACAGATGGACGAAGCTCGCCCGCGAGCATGCCGCCTGCGCCGCCGACAGCCGATATATGGTCAGGTCGCCGCCGCGATCGAAGCCTATCTTCCGCGAAGGAGCCTCCTTGTCGACACCTCGCTCACTGACAGCTGCACTCCTGTCATTCGCCGCGCTCGCGCTGGTCCTTGCCGGTCCGGCCGAGTCACACGCTCCACGTGCGCACGTGGCCGAGGCCAGCCACGTCGGCTGGCCGCGGATCACGGGCATGACGCTGATGAACAAGCGAGACCAGGACCGGCCGCTCGACGGTCGCCCCGGCCATGACCCTTTCGATGGAACCGACCCCACCTACTCCTGCGACGGCATGCACAGCTACACGCGCTGCGGCGACAACACGTTCTTCATGGGCAACGGACCGCAGGTACCCCAGCGCTGCCGTGAAGTGATCCCCGGAGCCTCGCCGTGCCCTTACGAATACACGCCTGGGAACCTCGTGCCTGAAGGCATCGGTCACAACCTGCTGCTGGGCGGCCACGGCAACGACACGATCCACGCTGGGCCGGCCGGCGATGTGATCTGGGGCGACTACAAGCCCTCGGGGCAGCCCACCAGCCAGGTCGACCACCTGTATGGCGGACCTGGGAACGACTGGCTGTACTCCAGCCACGGCACCAACTACATTTGGACCGGTGCAGGTGAAGATCATGTTCTGCTCGTCTACGGCCACGGGGTCGTGCATTGCAACGGACCCGGGCACAAGACGATCGTGCTGCCCAAGCTGCCCCAGAACCGTCACTACCAGCTAATCGGCTGCAGCAACGCCACGATCGTCCCTTACGCCGTATAGGCGGGCATCAGCCCGCGTACACCCCAAGCCAGGCGAACAGGCTGGTGGTGGCGGCCATCGTGCGGAACATGTTGGGGTGCGTTTCCGGGTCGGCGATTGCGCCGCCCCACCAGCTTGAGAGCCACAGCCTCCGCTGGTCGGCGGCGTTGGCGTCCGCCGCCGCCGCGTTGTCCTCGGCAAGCGTTAGCCAGTACTGCTCACCCGTCGCCTGCCCGTAGGCGACCATCCACTGCATGAACACCGTGTCGTACTCAGGCCCGTAGTTGTATTCATAGCCGTACGCGTCAACGTGCTGCTCTGCCAACGTGGCCGCCACGCGCCCCGCCTGCACGCAGTAGCTTTCCCCCTGCCCGTCCTGACACAGCAGGTACTGCGCATAGATCAACGGCGCCTGCACGTAGTCGTTCACCGATTCCGACTTGTTGGGCTGCTCCAGATAGAGCTGACGTTCGTCGTGGTTGTCGTTGGCGTTCGCCCAGTCGACGTACATCTTCACGTCTTCAAGCTGCCAGCGTTCGTGGTCTTCGTTGTACAGCAGGATCCCCAGCAGGCTGTCAGCAGCCAGCGCCGGCCCGGAATGATAGGGGTGGCTGGTGTTCCACCACATGCCGCCGCCGTCGCGGTCCCAACCACGGGCGGCGATGAAGTGAAAGGCGCGCTGGGCGTCGCTCAGCCAGCGGCGCTCGTGGGTGGCCCGAAAGGCGTTAACGAACGCAAGGCCCTCCCAGCCGTTGTCGTCGAAGAACGCCTGTACATGGCGTTCGCGGTCGCCGGGGTAGGGGGCGTAGCCGTCGAGCGCGCGATCCCAGTAGCGCTCGTTGGCGCGGGCAAAGCGGTTGACGAGCGCCAGATGCGACGGCGACGGCGAAGCCAGCTCCAGCGCGTCGACAGTCTCGAACATCGGCACCTCACCCCACAGGGTGACCAGTGGATACGGTCCATGTGCGCAGCCGAGGTATTCGCAATACCAGCCGCCCCTACGCCAGTGTGCGGCCTGCCTGACGCCCGCTTCGGCGAGTTGCACGTAGTTGAGTGGACGGGGAGGGGGAAGTTCGACGGACGGCTGCAGCCACGGCGTGAGCGGCTGGAAGCCGCCAAGCCCGGTGGGCGGCGCGGGCGTCGTACGCGCCGCGATCGCGGGAACCGGTTGGCCGCTTGCGCGGGGTCCCGCTGCGAGTGCGCCGCCCGCGGATATGAGCGCGACGGCAACGGCGACCGCCACGGCGGCGGCGAATGAACTGCTGGCGAACGGGCGCACCAAGCATCAGTAGCGTAGCGGGCTCATTGTGTACGATGGGCCGATGGCACCTGACGAGCAGATCGTGACCGGCGTGGACTTCGTGTCCGTTCCCACCAACGACCTCGACGCGGCCGTGCAGTTCTACGGGTCGACCCTGGGGCTGACGCGCTCGGTGTACAAGCCGGAGAATCACTTCGCCGAGTTTGAGACGGGCACGGTGACGCTGAGCGTGATCGTCTCAGAGAAGTTCGGACTCGGCTATCACCCCAATCACAACGCCCTGGCGCTGCACGTCGAGGACGTCGCAGCAGCCCGCCAAGAGCTGCAGAGCCGGGGCGTTGAGTTCGCCGGTGACACGCTCGACACGGGCGTTTGCCACATGGCGTTCTTCGCCGACCCCGACGGCAACGCGCTGATGCTCCATCACCGCTACGCGCCGCGTGTCGCCGACGCTTAGGCGTGTGGCACTACGCCGGGAGGAAGTCGACGAGCAGTCGATTCACCTCGTCCGGCGCCTGTAGTTGCATCCAGTGACCGGCACCCTCGACGCGCTCGTAGCGCCACGGACCGGTCACGTTTTTTGCAGAGCTCGTCATCTGGGCCTCCGTGAGCGCGAAGTCGCGCGTGCTCCAAACCCCCATCGTCGTCGCCTGCACAGGTGCGCGCGCCGTGCCCGAGTCCAGGAAGCGCTGTGGCGTCATGTTCGCCCGGTAGTAGTTGAGCCCTGGGGTCAGTGACCCGCTCGTCTCCAATTCGGCGACCACCGCATCCATGTCAGGGTGTTGGCTCCAGGCGCGGAACCTGGCCCAGTCCTCGTCGGACAGCCACTGCTCGGCCACACCGGAGAACTGGAACAGCAGCATGTACCACGAGCGCGCGTACTGCTCCAGGCCGCCGGCAAAGAACGTCGCCGGATGGCCCACCGACAGAGCCACCAGATGATCGACGCGGTCGGCAGCGATCAACGCGGCCGCCCACGCCACCGCCGCTCCCCAGTCATGGCCGACCACGTGTGCCCGCTCGGCGCCGGCGGCGTCCAGCACAGCCAGCACGTCGCCCACCAGCACGTCCATCCTGTACGCCTCTACCTCCGCCGGCTGATCCGATCCGCCGTAGCCGCGCATGTCGGGAACGATCACCTTGAAGCCCGCCTGCACCAGCGCCGGGACCTGGTTGCGCCACAGGCGCCCGGAGTCCGGAAACCCGTGCAGCAACACCACCGCCGGACCGTCGCCACTCACCTCGTACTCGATACCCACACCATTGACGTCAACGCGCACCGCAGCCTCCAATCCCTCGTGTCCCGAGCGCCAGCCTGGAGATCATGTCGCATTCGACCCCCGATGCCGCGCTCCCGACGCGTAGGCTGAGCGGGATGATCTTCCTGCTCCTCCTGATCGGCGTACCGGTGCTCGAGATCTTTGTGTTCATCGAGGTCGGACACGCCATCGGCTGGCTGGCGGCCGTCGTGCTGCTGCTGGGCACGTCGCTGGTGGGCACGCGCGTGCTGCGCGTCCAGGGACGCGCCACGATCGAGCGCGTATCAATCGCCGTATCGGAGCATCGTCCCCCCGCTCGTGCCGCGATCGACGGTGCGCTTGGGTTTCTCGGCGGGCTGTTGCTGGTCGTTCCCGGGTTCGTCACCGATACGCTCGGCGCTCTGCTCGTACTGCCGCCCACCCGCACGCTCACGCGTCGCTGGATCTCACGTCACTACGCCGCCCGCGTGCTGAGCTTCGCCGCCACGGCAGGACGCTTCACCGGCCGCAATCGCAACATGCGTCCCGCCGATGTCGAGTCCACGGCCGTCGAAGAGGATGTCGAGCAGCTCGATCGGTAGGAGCGAGAGGACGGTCGCGGTCCGTTCGTAGGAGCCGCCGCGAGCCCTAAGTTTCCCGAGCGCTCACGCAACCCCTGCGGCGGGGACGTCGGCCGGCAGTCCGTGACGAGCGACAACACGCTCGTAGTTGAGGCGCATCAGCTCGATCGCGTCGCTCACGTCGGCGTCGTTCTCGATCCGTCGTGCAGCCGGCCCCTGCCGATCCGGGAACACCGGGTGGGGGACGATGCGACCCTGATCTTTGAGCGTTATCCAGTCGCTCTTCGGGAAGAAGTAATGAGCGGCGTGGTCGCCGTGGAGATGGCCGATCTCGCGATGGCCAAGCTTGAACGCAAGCTCTCCGCGTGAGCCAAAGCCAGCCGACACGCCCGGCCACGAACACACCTCCTCCATGATCCGTGCGCTCGCTGTCAGTTGCCCTGACGATCGCCATTGGTGCCTCCTTGATCGGTGGTGAGGATCACGCTACAAGCTCAAGTGCACTTGAAGTCAAGGGGCAAAGCAGCTTTCCTTTACAGGCATGGAGCTGATGAGCATCGGTGAGGTCGCCAAGCGCAGCGGCGTGGCCGCCTCAGCGCTGCGCTTCTACGAGGAGCGTGGGCTGATCGTCTCCGAGCGCGCCGGGTCCGGGCACCGGCGCTTCCCGCGACCGGTGCTTCGCCGGATCGCGTTCATCGTGTTCGCGCAGCGCGTCGGGCTGTCGCTGGAGGAGATCGCCGCCGAGCTCGCTCGGCTGCCACCCGGACGCGCTCCCGACGCGCAGCGACTGGGCGCGCCTGTCCAGCAAATGGAGCACGCGCATCGATCAGCGCATCGCCGAGCTGGAGCGGCTGAAGGCCGGTCTGACCGACTGCATCGGCTGCGGCTGCCTGTCGCTGGATCGCTGCAAGCTCGCCAACCCCGACGACCGCGCCGCAGCGCCTGGGGCCAGGTCCGCGCTACTGGATCGGCGACCGCCCCAGTTAGGCCGCCCAACAGACACACGCACGCCGTCGCCGCGGGCGCTGGCTGTGGCGACGGCGCTGCCCGCTGGATCGCGCTGCCTGCAAGCGGTATAAGAGGATGCAGTAAAACGACTCATCGGGACGGGGAGGATCGTCGATGGCGCCCGCGTCAGCAGGGGAGACGGAGCAGGCCAGCGCAGCAGCCAGCGCCGCGCGCCCGCAGCTGCGCCAGGCAGCAGCCACCGACGTGCCGCAGCTCTCACGCGTGCTCGCCGCCGCCTTTCACCACGACCCCGTGTTCGAATGGCTGATGCCCGTCGAGCGGCGGCGCCTGCGCGGGCTACAGCTGTTCTTCGAGATCGAGCTGCACGCGCTCGGCCTGGCGCGCGGAAGCGTGTGGACGACCACCGAGCTGCACGGTTGCGCCATCACCACGGCGCCAGGCAGCTGGCGGCTGCCCGTGCGCGTACAGGCGCTGCACAGTCTTGCCTTTGCACGCGCCTTCGGCGCCAGGCTGCCACGCGCTGCTCTGTTGCTACAGCGCGTGGAGTTGCGTCACGTACGACAACCTCATCACTACTTTCCTGCGATCGGCGTCGCGCCCGAGCAACAGGGACATGGCCTCGGCTCACAGCTGATGGCGCCCACGCTCGAACGTTGCGACGCCCAACAGCTGCCCGCTTACCTAGAGGCGAGCACCGAGCGCAACGCCGCGCTCTATCAGCGGCTCGGCTTCAACACCATCCGCGAGCTGTCATACGGCGAAGGCCAGATCCTGCGGCTGATGCTGCGGGCGCCACAAGGCGGGCACGCAGGGTCGGTGCCGGCGCGCTAGGTGACGTCTCGGCGTGCCACCAGCGGCAGGCCGATCGTCGCCAGCAGAAGCGCCCACGCGACCAGCACGATGCCCGCTGTAGCTGCCGGCAGCAGGTGTTCGCTGGTCATCCCGATCAGCGCCTGCTGAGCGCGGGTCGGCGTGAACCGCCCCACCGAAGGCACCAGGCCGAACAGCAGGTTGTCGACGATGAAGCCCCACGCCAGCAGGCCGATCACCGCGCCCACCTGGTTGCGCACGATCGCGCCGAAGCCCACGCCGATCGCGCCCCACAGCGCGGTCCCCGCCAGTGTCCCCAGCAGCAGCAGCGTCACGTTGCCGCCACTCAATTCGAAGGAGATGCCGCGCGCCGACAGGATCACGTCACCGATCACAAAGCCCACACCCTCGCCCACCACGCCAAACACCAGGCCCGCCAGCAGGCCTGCGGCCAGCTTTGCCCCCAGCACGCGTCCGCGTACCGGCGTGAACAGGAACGTCGGGCGGATCGTGCCGAAGCGAAACTCGCTGGTCACCAGCAGCACGCCTGCCAGCGCCGCGAACACACCCGCCAGGCTGCCCAGGCTGAGCAGCTGACGCTGGTTTTCGGTGCCCGAAAGCGCCCCCGCCTTGCTCAGCAGCCCCGTCAGCAACGTGAACAGCAAGATCAGCGCCACCATCCCCAGGAGCAGCCCAAGCGTCGTGCGTGTCGAGCGCACCTTCAGCAGCTCCGCTCTGATCTGCGCGATCACGATTGCACCTCGGTCGGTTGGGTCTCGGTGGAAGGGGTCTCGCTCGTCAGCTCCAGGAAGATCTGCTCCAGCGACGAGCCTTCCGTCACCAGCTCATGCAGCGGGATGCCTGCAGCGAACGCCACATCGCCAACGTGCTCGCTCGTGGTGCCGTGCACCAGCAGCGTGCGCTCGTTGCTGCTGGTCATCTGCAGGCTCTCCTTCGCCAGCGCCTGCTGCAGCAGCGGTGCGTTCGGGGTGCGCACACGAACCGAGCCACCTACACGAGCCGTCAGCTGCTCCAGCGAGGACTCCACCACAAGCCGCCCGCGGCTGATGATCAGCACCTGGTCCACCGTCTGTGCCACCTCCGACAGCACGTGGCTGGAGATCAGCACAGTGCGTCCCTGCGAGGCGAGCTCGCGCAGGAAGTCGCGCAGCCAGCGCACACCCTCCGGGTCCAAGCCGTTGGCCGGCTCGTCCAGGATCAGCAGCTCAGGGTCGCCCAGCAGCGCCGCCGCCAGGCCCAGCCGCTGGCGCATGCCCAGCGAGTAGCCCTTCACGCGACGCTTGCCAGCAGCCTGCAGCTCCACCAGGCGCAGCACCTCGTCCGTGCGCGAGTCAGGCAGATTTACAGCGCGGCCAAGCGTTCGCAGGTGATCGCGCCCCGAGCGTCCCGGGTGAAAGTCCGTCGCCTCCAGCACCGCCCCCACCCGCAGCGAAGGCCGCTCCAGCTGCGCATACGAGCGATCGAACACCAGCGCCCGCCCGCTCGTCGGCGCCGCCAGGCCCAGCAGCATCCGCAGCGTCGTCGTCTTGCCCGCTCCGTTCGGCCCCAGAAACCCCGTGATCGTGCCCGCGTCAAGCTCGAACGACAGATCCTCCACCGCCGATACCTCGCCGAAGCGCTTGCACAGCGACTCCGCCACCACCACATGACTCATTGCTCCATGCTAGTTTCCGCAGCGGATGAGCGCGACCGCGCCCGCGCGCTCGTCAAGTAGCTTGAGCTCTCATGTGTAAAGTCGCATCGATGGTCGGTCAGGAAACCTGTCCGCTACCCGATGACCCGACGCTTGCGGGGATGGCGACGGCGCTGAACGATGCCGGCTACTGGGCCGAAATCGTCGATCCCGCCTGGCGCTGCGTTTACATGACCGACGATGCGCGTCTGATCTATGGGGGCCGAGTCGAGCTCGCAGCATTGCCGCTCGGCGTGCATCTCTACGGGACCGAGCGTTTGAATGCGGCAATGGGCTGGCGCGGCGGCCACTTTCCGCTGGAGATCCACCGCCGGGCGTTCGCCCTGTTCGGATCGTGGCTGCTAGCTGACACGCCGGGAGGGCGAGAGGCGCTGCGCGAACTCGTGGATCCCAGGCTTCGCGACATCGTCGATGAGCTCGTAGCCGCCGCGCCACCACCTGCCGGTTCGGTTGTGTTCCGGGGGCTCTACACCGCTGCCGGAGCGGGAGTGGACATCCCCGTAACCGTCTTGCGTCTGCGCGACGACACAGGCCGGGTCGTGGGAAGCGCCATCATCAGCAAGCCCGCCGTCGGCATGGCGGTCCTCTCGCGGATGACCGCCATGGGCGACATGCGCCACTTCGAGCGCATGGAGCAGGTGGTGCAACCTGGCCGCAGGCCCGCCGCCGTCCTGTTCGCCGACCTGGAGTCCTCCTCGCCGCTCGCCCGAAGACTGTCCACAGCCAGCTACTTCGCGCTCGGGCGGCGCATGACCCGCAGCGCCGACCGATGCGTGATCGACGCCGGTGGGCTCGTCGGCCGCCATGTCGGCGACGGCATCGTCGCCTTCTTCCTCGCCGAGATCGTCGGCTCGGAATCCAGCGCAGCCCGTGCTTGCATCCAAGCGGCGCGTGCGATCCGCGAAGCCATGGTTGACGTCGCCGCTCGCAGCGAGATCGCACCCGAAAGCCTCGTCATGCGCTTCGGCCTGCATTGGGGAGCCACTCTCTATGTCGGCCAGATCACCACCAGCGGCAGAACAGAAGTGACAGCGCTCGGGGATGAGGTCAACGAGGGCGCCAGGATCGAGGCGTGCGCCACCGGCGGACGAGCCCTGGCTTCGAAGAACCTGCTGGAGCGCTTGGACGCCGACGATGCGGCCGTGCTCGAGCTCGACCCGGAGCGCGTCAACTACACGCCGCTGGCAGAGCTGTCCACGGCGACGGAGAAGGCTCGCCGCGATGCGCCTGCTGTCGCGGTCTGCGAGGTGTAGCAAGCCGAGAGAGCTATCGTTCTCGCCGCTCGTGCAGCGCGTCCTGGCGTTCGCGGATCGCCGCGTGGCGATCCCGCAGCATCTCGCGGAACGCCTCATACGCCGCCCGCTCGGTAGCCGCCTGCGCTTCGCGCAGCACCCGCTTCAGTCCAGCTCGCTCGTGCTTCAGCCCAGCCCGCTCGTGCTTGAGTCCTGCCGCGTGCTTGAGGTCACCGTGGTCGTGCTTGCGGAGCTCTCGCCAAGCCGCCCGTGCCTGCTTCAGCGCGTCCATCACCTGCGCGCGGGCCTCCTCAGCCGCCGTCGCCGCATCGCGCAGCTGCTGGCGGGTGCGGGCGCCCTGGGTCAGCAGGTTGAACGACCACAGCCCCGTGTCCAGCAGCTTCGTCGCGCGCTCCAGGTCAGCTGCCACCGCTTGGCGCAGCTCGCTGCCCCGCAGCCCATCCTCGATGTGGCGCATGCACGAGGCAAACGACACCTCCTGCAGCCCCACGATCGCGCGCGCCGCGATCATCGGCTCCGGATCGCGCGGGTCGACGTCCGCACGGGCCGCCAGCTCCGTCGTCGCCACCTCCACCAGGCGGCCCTGCAGCTCCAGTAACGCCGCCCGCAGCGACGGCGTCGAGGCGATCATCTCCGCGAACAACGGCATGAACATGTGCATCTCGTCCGGCAAGCTCGCCAGCTCGTCCACGTCCTGGCTGAGCGCACCCACGATCGCCTTTGTCGGCGACTCGCCCACATCGTGGCGGCGCAACGCCGCCGTCAGCCGCGCAATGCCTTCCTCCGCACGGTCGAACACCAGCGACTCCTTCGTCGGGAAGTAGTTGTACACCGTCTTCTCCGACACACCCACGATCTCCGCGATCTCAGACACCTTCACATGCTCAAAGCCGCGCACCACAAACAGCGCCGTCGCAGCATCCGAGATCTGCTGGCGCGTCAGCCGCTTCTTGCGCTCGCGCAGCCCGTAATCCGGGTGACGCTCCCGCGCCCAGTGCTCCTGCGTCGCGCGCGCCCGTGCAAACGCCGCCGCTATCTCCTCGCCCAGTTCGCGCACCAGCAGCCGATGCACCCTGCCTTCGCCTGCCGCCTCGGCAAATGCGTCCGCGTCGTCGAGCAGATCCTCCTCGCTGCTCTGCGCATCTACCATGACCCAAGGATACCAATCGCTTCAGTTGCACCATTTTTTCAGTTACTGTAGGATTGATAAATGCTCGACTCAAACACAGTCGCCATCGAAGCCCACGGGCTCACCAAGCGCTTCGGCGATTTCACCGCCGTCGCCGAGCTTGACTTGCACGTCGACACCGGCACCGTCGTCTCGCTGCTCGGTCCCAACGGCGCCGGCAAGACCACGATGGTGCGAATGCTCGCCACGCTGCTGCGACCCGATGCCGGACACGCCCGCATCGCCGGACACGACGTGCTCAGCGAAGCCGACAAGGTGCGACGTGTGATCTCGCTCACCGGCCAGTTCGCCGCGCTCGACAAGAACCTCACCGCCGCCGAGAACCTGCGGCTGATGGCGCGCCTGCGCGGCCACGGGCGCAGCGCCGCCCGCACCATCACCGACGGGCTGATCGAGCGCTTCGACATCCTCGATATCCGCGACCGGCTCGTCAAGAACCTCTCCGGCGGCGAGCGCCGGCGCGTGGACCTGGCAGCAGGCCTGATCGACAAGCCGCAGCTGCTCGTGCTCGACGAGCCCACCACCGGCCTTGACCCCCGCAGCCGCCAAGTCGTGTGGTCGAACCGTTCGCCAACTCGTCGCCGAGGGCGTCACGCTGCTGCTTACCACCCAGTACCTGGAAGAGGCCGACGCGCTCGCCGACCGCGTCGTGCTCATCGACCACGGTCGCCAGATCGCAGCCGGCACCCCCGCGCAGCTGAAGGCGCAGGTCGGCGGGCAGCGAGTGGACGCCGTCGCCACCGACATCGGTGCACTCGAGCGCCTCGCCGAGGTGCTCCAGCGGGACTTCACCACCACCATCGCGCGCGAGCAGCGCACCGTCTCCGTCCCAGCTCCAAACGAGGCCGCCGACCTGTCACGCGTCGCCGACGCCATCCGCGACAGCGGTATTGCCGTCGATGAAGTCGCGCTACGGCGGCCAACCCTCGACGACGCCTTCCTCGCCCTCACCGGCCACCCCGTCAGCGGTAACGCCGACGGCGACGGCGGTGACAGCGACGTTGACGGCGACGGTGGCGCCGCAGATCCACAGCCGTCCACGCCGAAGGAAGGGATCGCCCGATGAGCACTACCACCACCGCCGCCCCCGATCGCTCCGCCTTCGCGCCGCGCCGGTACGTCACCGACACGATGCTGCTCACCGGGCGCAGCCTGCGCTCGATCCCGCGCGTGCCCGAGCGGCTGCTGGACGTCACCATCCAGCCGATCGTCTTCATCCTGCTGTTCCTGTACGTGTTCGGCTCCGCCATCCACGTCAGCGGCATCAGCTACAAGGACTACCTGTTCCCCGGCATCATCGGCCAGTCGCTCGCGTTCGGGATCATCGGCGCCGGCGTCGCCACCTCCAACGACATGGCCGAAGGCGTCGTCGACAGGTTCCGCTCGATGCCCATCAGCCGCCTGTCCATCATCAGCGGCCAGGTCATGGGCCAGGTCTGCGAGGCCATCCTCGGCCTCACCATCACCATTGCCCTCGGCCTCGCCCTCGGCTGGAACCCACACCTGACACTCGGCCACGGCATCGAGCTGCTCGCGCTGATGCTGCTCGGCATCTTCGCCTTCACCTGGACAGGCGTGCTGTTCGGCATGCTCGTGCGCACGCCCGACGCCATGCAGGGGATCGGCTTCATCATCATCTTCCCGCTCAGCTTCATGGCCGGCACGTTCGTGCCCATCGCCGGGCTCGACGCCGTGCCTCGCGCAATCGCCGAGTGGGACCCCATCTCAGCGCTCGTCGCCACCGTGCGCGGGCTCACCCAGGGATATCCCTCCTCCGGCTCCTGGCAGCTCGACCATCCCGAGCTGGCCATGATGCTCTGGTGCGTGCTGATCCTTGCCGTTGTCGTCCCACTCGCGCTGCGGCGGTTCAATCGCACGCTGGCGGCGTGAGGCCCCCGCGGCGGTTACGCCCGCAGCCGCACCGGTAGCGTCTTCAGCTGGTTGGCGAAAGCTGACTCCACATACGTGGGCGTGCCCGCGATCTCCATGTCGGGGAAGCGCGCGAGCGTCTCCTCGATCAGGATTCGCAGCTCCAGGCGCGCAAGCGCCGTGCCCAGGCAGAAGTGCCGGCCTCCAGCGCCAAACGCCTGGTGCTCGGCGTTGCGCGTGATGTCAAAGCGGTCGGGATCCTCGTAGCGGCTCTCGTCGCGGTTGGAAGACGGGTACCACATCACCAGCTTCTCGCCTGCGCGGATCCGCTGGCCGTGCAGCTCCGTATCGCGCGTGGCAGTGCGGCCGAAGTGGGCAAACGCGGGGAACATCCGCAGCGACTCCTCCACCGCGGCCGGCACCAGCGACGGGTCCTCCAGCACCAGGCGTCGCTGATCGGGGTGTTCCATCAGCGCACGCATGCCGCTGCAGTAGGTCGCCTTGGTGCTGTCGTTACCGGCCGCCATCAGCAGCAGGAAGCCCATCACGATCTCATGGTCCTCCAGCCGCTCGCCGTCGAGCTCCGCGTGCACCAGCACGCTCGTCAGGTCATCCGTAGGCGTCTCACGACGTTCCGCTATCAGCTTGGCGCAACGCGCGAACACTTCCGGCACCTCGTTCTCCATCACGCTGTCCGCGCCGTCAGGTGTCGCGTCCGGGTCACCCGCCCCGACGATCGCGTTCATCAGCTTCGCCCACGCCGCGTCGTCCTCCGGCGACAGGCCCATGAAGCTGCCGATCACGCGCGCCACCACCGGCTGCGCCACGTCGCTGACGAGATCACACGTCTCTTGCCCCTCCAGCCGGTCGAGCACCGCAACCGTGATTGCCCGGATCTCATCCTCGTGCTCAGCGATCCGCTTCGGCGTGAAGCCCCGCTGGAACAACGCCTTCAGGCGATCGTGTTTCGGCGGGTCCATGCCGATGAACATCGCCTGCTGCATCTCCAGCGACAGGGCCCCGTTCGTCGTTGCCGTGAAGCCGCCAACTTCCGAGGAGAATGTCTGCCAGTCACGGCTGACCTCAAACACGTCATCTGCCGTCGTCACCGACCAGAAGCCGTTCTCATCAGGCCACTCGGCGATCGCCTTCGACCAGTGGACCGGGCATTCCGTGCGCAGGCGCGCCAGCAGCTCGTGCGGAGGTCCGTCCGCGAAGTTCACCTGATCCGCTACCTGGATCTGATCGAGCGGCGCTTGCTCATCGACGGTGCTCACTGTCACCCTCCCGGTTGTGCCTGACGGTTGCCTGTCGCGGAGGTTACTCCTCGGCGCCGGCAGTCGTCAATCGAGCCAGATGGACTCATCAGGCAATCGGATTCAACGGTTTGCTCAGGCAATCGGATCCAACGGTTTGCTCAGTCGGTATCGAGCCGCTTCGGGCCTGTTCAGTCGGTATCGAGCACTTCGATACCCAGCGCCGCCGCCCACACGCCCGCCATGTCCACGATGTCAGGCCACTCCATCCCCGCGCCGCGCAGGCTCTCTACTCCCTGTAGATCGGTGAGCCGGCAACGACGAAGCTCGCAGTGCCTCATTCGAGCGCCGCGAACGTCCGCGCCGGTGAGATCGCATCTGTGAAAGCCGACCGAGTCCAGGTGCGCCTCCAGGAAATCCGTCTGCGTGAGCATGCAATCCTCGAAGCTCACCCGCTCCAGCCGGCACCCGGCGAATGACGCCAGGTCGATGCGGCAGCCTGCGAACACGACATCAGTCAATTTGCCCTGTGGCAGCGCGATCCCGGTCAGGCGACAGTTCTCGATCACCACGCCCTTGACGCTGGCGCTGCGCGCGTGCACGTTGGCCAGGTTGCAGCCGCTGATCACCGCGTCGGCAACTCGCAGATGCTCCAGGCGCGAGCCCGCCAGGTCGCTGTCGGCGAGCCTCGCCGTCTGCAGCGTCACGCCCCTGGCGTTCTGATCCAGCAGCGACACATCCGCCAGCTCGATCTCCGCCAGCGTCGCGTCATGGCTCAGCGCCGCCGGCTCGATGCGCTCCAGCTGCTCCGGAAGCTCAGGTCTGCGCGGTGTCCTGGCGCCCGTCGGCATCCGCGACAGACAAGCACATCCGCAGGCTCACAGGAGCTGGTCAAGCGTGCGGTTGCTGATGACCGACTGCGGGCGCTCGGCCACGATGTCTGAGCCGGGCCGCGCGTCCTCGTCACGGCGCTTGATCAGCAGCCACTGCGGCTTGGCTCCAGGCCGCGTGCGCTGCAGGGCAAAGCCGCCGTTGAGCTTCTCCCCGTGTAGGACGAACACGGCGTGGCCGCGAGTGAGCGCTTGCGGCCACGCCACGCGGCCGCCCTGCTCGTAGGTGCCGCGGTCCCACACGATCACTGCGCCCGCGTCGAGTGTTCCCTCGAACACATTGTGCGCCATGGTATGGACGGGGACCTCGACCGCCAGTCGCTTGACCGCCGGGTCAAGCGACGGCCCCTTGGGCAGCGCCCATGAGCGCATCGAGCCGTCCAGCTCCAGGCGCAGGTCGAAGTGATGCGCAGTGGCGGCGTGCTCCTGGACCACAAATACGCCCGCGCTGACGCCGCGGACGGCGAACTGCTCGTGGCCCTCCACAGCCACGTCGTCGATCGTCAGCTCCTGCACCTGTGCCAGCGGTGGGCCGTCATGCAGGAAGTCCACCAGCTGCTTCAACCCCTGGCGCCGGCCCTCGGCGTGAACTTGCACGGTGGCGTCCGCCTCGTTGCGCACCCAACCCTGCAGCCCGAGCTCGCGTGCGACGGTGAGTGTCGCGTCGCGAAAGCCCACGCCGTGCACGTGCCCGCGCACGACCGCGCGGATCGCTGTGTTTGCACCGGTCCCGTTGCTCACCGCAACTCACTGCCGGGAGATGAACTCCCAGCCGTGACGCGCGGCCGTGGCGAGCGTGGCGGCAGGATCGAGCTCGCCGTCGGGCATCGCCGCTCCTGCCTCCAGAAAGAAACGCTCCATGCCTGCAGGGCTGAACAACAACACGCGTTGGCCGGTTTGCTCGCCGACGTTGGCGCCCGAGTGGACCACGCCCTTGGGCACGTGAATCGTCTCCCCGGCGGACAAGCGCATTCGCCGGCCGCCGACGTCCAGCTCGAACTCACCGCGCACGATATGGATCGTCTCGGCCTCGTTGCGATGCAGGTGCGCCGGCAGCGACCAGCCGGCCGGCGGGTGGTCGACCAGCAGGCAGAACGCGCCCGCAGTGTCGCCGGCCACGAGGTGGATCTCGGTGCGTACCCGGCCCGGCATCCACACCACCTGGGGATCCGCTGGCATGCGACGAAGATACCGTCCAGATCGAACGCGTTCACTTCCGGTGCAGCAGTTGGTACACCGGCCCCGGCTAGGTTTGCAGCGCCGCGAAGCGTGGGTCGCGCCGCTCGATGAAGCTGGTGACGCCCTCCGTGAAATCGGGGGCGGCGAAGGACTCGAGCATCAGCCGGTCGGCCTCGACGAGCGCATCCGGCAGCTCACGCTGAAGGTCGCCGTAAACCTGGCGCTTCATCGTGGCCATGCTCTTGGGCGAGCAGTTGATGACAAGCTCGCGCGCGTAGTCGAGCGTTGCGTCGAGCAGCCTGTCGGGGGCGAGCACGCGATTGACGAGGCCCAGCTCCAGTGCCTCCTCGGCGAACACCACACGGCCGGACAGCAGCAGGTCAAGCGCTCGCGCCGGTCCCACCAGTCGCGGCAGCATCCACGACATGCCGTGCTCGGCCACCAGCCCGCGACGGGCGAACGCCGTCGTCAGCTTCGCTCCCTCGGCGGCGAAGCGCAGGTCGCACATCAGTGCCTGCACCAGGCCGATCCCGGCGCATGCGCCGTTGAGCGCAGCGATGATCGGCTTGGGGACCGTCAGCGGGAACGTCTGCGCGCGGCGGTCGTGCGCCTCGGCGCTGACGCCGTCCTCGCCGATCGCCTGCAGCTCCTGCATGTCCGCACCCGAGCAGAAGCCCCGGCCGGCGCCGGTCACCACGATCACCCGCACATCCTCCGCCGCAGCGCACTGATCGAGCATCGCGAAGTACGCGTGCTCCATCTCGCTCGTCCACGCATTGAGGCGATCCGGCCGGTTGAGCGTCAGCAGCGCCACACCGTCCTCGACCTGCATCTGCACCACTTGGCTCTGCGTCTGCACGGTCTCGCTCATGCTGATCCCTCCGCTAGTGCGTCTCTCCACTTCCCCTTCGAGCGTAGCGGGGAACGGCTCCCGGCCGCCGCCGGGGTCCTCTATGCGGGGACGGCCACCGCGCCGAGCACGGCGTCCAGCAGGCCGGGAAAGCGCTCGTCCAGGTCCGTGCGCCGCAGTGACGTCAACTTGGATGTGCCCTGCAGCTCCTGCGCGATCACACCTGCCTCGCGCAGCACGCGGAAGTGGTGCGTGGACGTCGACTTGGTCACTCCCAGCTCGAAGCTGCCACACGGACGGGGAGTCGGGTCGATGCTCAGCTCGCGCACGATCTGCAGCCGCTGCGGATCGCTCAGAGCGTGCAGGACAGCCGGTAGTTCCAGGCCCTCGGTGGGTGGGTGGTGGAGGCTCACGATCTGCATTGTACGACGATCGCCGTACATATGTTACGATGATCGCCGTACTTACGAACTAGAAGGGTAGCGCCATGTCCGCGATTGCGATTCCCAGCCCTGCAACTCAACCACAGAGAACCACCTCCAGGCAGCAGACGCCGCCGCCAGGTGAGCACGCCGCCGTGTCCAAGCGGCGCTCAGCTGCCGTGCTGGTGCTCGTGTGCGCCGCGCAGCTGATGGTGATCCTCGATGTGTCCATTGTCAACGTGGCGCTGCCGTCGATCCGCGATGGGCTGCGCTTCTCGACGACCGGACTGCAGTGGGTGGTCAACGCATACACGCTGACGTTCGCCGGCTTCTTGATGCTGGGCGGGCGCGCCTCCGACCTGCTCGGGCGCCGGCGCGTGTTCGTCGCCGGCACGGCGGTGTTCGTGCTGGCCTCGCTGGCGTGCGCGCTGGCGGACTCGCGCTCGCTACTGATCGGCGCGCGTGCGCTGCAGGGCATCGGCGGCGCCATCATCTCGCCGGCGAGCTTGGCGATCATCGCCACCTCGTTCAAGGAGGGGCGCGAGCGCAGTCGCGCGCTCGGCGTTTGGGGAGCGATGGGTGGCGTCGGCGGTTCGCTCGGCGTGCTGCTCGGCGGCGTGCTCACGCAGGCGTTCAGCTGGCCGGCGATCTTCCTGGTGAATGTTCCCATCGGTGCCGCTGTGATCGTGTTCGCCAGCCGGTTCGTGCCCGCCGGGCGCACGACCGTTGCAGACCGCCACTTCGACGCCTCAGGCGCGCTGCTGATCACCGGTGCGCTGACGGCGCTGGTGTACGGGATCGTGCGTACCGACACGCTCAGCTGGGGCGCCCCTGGCGTGATGGCACCGGTGGCGATCGGCGTGGCACTGCTGGTTGGGTTCCTGTTCGTCGAGGGCAAGGTCGCGCGTGCGCCGCTGATGCCACTGCGGGTATTCGGCATGGCGCGACTGCGGGCCGCCAACCTGATCGTGTTCCTGCTGTATGCCGCAGTGTTCGCGATTTGGTTCTTCCTGTCTCTGTATCTGCAAGAGGTGCTCCACTACGACCCGCTGCAGACGGGGCTGCGCTTTCTGCCGATGACGCTCGCGATCGTCGCCACCAGCTCGCTGGCGCCGCGCCTGGTCGCCCGCGTGGGCGAGCGTCGGATGTTGACCGTCGGCATGCTGTGCGCCGCAGCCGGTCTGTTCTTGCTGACGGGTGTGCGCAGCGGCGGTAGCTACAGCGCCGACGTGCTCCCCGGCGGGGTGCTTGCGGCCATGGGGCTCGGGCTGTCGCTGGTGCCCGCCACGATCGCCGCAGTCTCAGGCGTGTCCGCCAAGGAGAGCGGGCTGGCGTCCGGAATGCTCAACACCTCGCGGCTGATCGGCGGGGCGCTGGGGTTGGCTGTGCTCAGCACCATCGCCTCCTCGCGCACGCACGCAGACCTGCTCGCCGGAGCCTCGGGCTCCGCGGCTCTCAGCGGTGGCTTCCGAATCGCCTTCGCCGTTGCCGCAGGGTTCAGCGTGCTCGGTGCGCTGGCCGCAGCGGTGCTCCTGCGCGCCCAGCGCCCAGCACCGATCCCCGAGCTGGAGGAGACCATCGTGCAAAGCTCTGGCGGGGTACAACTGGCAAAGGAGTAGCTATGGACGACGGAGAGTAGGCGTGAGTGGCATGTATCGCTACGTCCTGCTGGACGTGTTCACCGACACTGCGCTGGAGGGCAACCCGCTCGCGGTGTTCCCCGATGCCGCCGAGCTGCCGGAGCGGGAGATGCAGCCGCTCGCGCGTGAGCTGAACCTGTCGGAGACGGTGTTCGTGCTCCCCGCCCAGCAGGGCGGCGATGCACGCGTGCGGATCTTCACACCCGCCGCCGAGCTGCCGTTCGCCGGGCACCCGGTGCTCGGCTCGGCGATCGTCGTCGGCACCGAGCTGGGCCGCGAGCAGGTGACCCTGGAGACAGGCGCCGGCCTCGTACCGGTGACGCTCGCCGACCTGGCAGGGCCGGTGGCCAGTGGCTGGATGCGCCAGCCGATCCCCTCGTGGGGGCCCTACGCGCGTGAGGCCGAGCTGCTGGACGCGCTCGGCGTCCAGCGCTCCGGCCTGCCGGTGGAGGTGTATGTCAACGGCCCCAAGCATCTGTACGTGGAGCTCGCCGACGAGGACACCGTGGCGTCGCTGTCACCGGATCTGCGCGCGCTCGGCGAGCTCGGAGCTGTGGGCGTCAGCTGCTTCGCCGGAACCGGGCTGCGGTGGAAGACCAGGGTGTTCGCACCCGCGCTCGGTGTGTCCGAGGACCCGGCCACCGGCTCCGCGGCGGGCCCCCTGGCGGTGCACCTGGCACGTCACGGACGCATTGCCTTCGATCAAGAGATCGAGATCGCGCAAGGCGCCGAGGTGGGGCGCCCGTCGCTGCTGCGCGCTCGCGTGCTCGGCGCGCCCGAGGAGATCGAGCGCGTCGAGGTGGGCGGCTCGGCGGTGGTCGTCGCGCGGGGCGAGTTTCAGCTCGCCTGAGGGGTGAGCAGTTTCACCACGAACAGCAGCACCAGCGCCAGCGCGGCAGTCGAGACGATGTACCACGGCCACGGCCCCATCACGCTCAGCAGCGAGCCGTATTCGGGCTTTCCTCTGAGGAACATGTAGTTGCCGCCGGTGATCAGATCGCCGGCGGCGGCGATGACCGTGAACACGAACGTCGCCCCGTACACGCGCCAGACGGCGCCCGGTCGCGGATACCGGCGACAGCCCAACACCAAAAAGCATGCGGCCACGATCGCGCCGATGTGGTAGATGAAATAGGTGAAGTAGTAGACGCTGGGGAAGTTCCAGGAAAGGTCCGGGGTCAGCGTTGCCTGCAGCGAGGCTGTCAACGACCAGAAGTACACGAGCTCGATCAGTCGTCGCCGCTGCGTCAAAAGTGCCAGGATCGCTGTCACTGAGATGGCGTCCGTGAGCTGCAGCGGAAGGTCGTACCGGGTGCTCCATGTGCCCAGCACGACATCAGCCAGATACTCGCCCGCCCAGCCGGCGAAAATCACGAACGCCAGCGCCCAGGCCGCCGGCTGAAGCCAACGCCCCGGGTGCGCACGCGGCGCCCATATCGCCAGGCCGGCTGTCAGTGCCAGGACCCCCAGGGCCGCCAGGTGCGCGTCGGAGAACTGGCGCAAGCGCCCAGTCTACGCCGTGGTTGCGCAGTTCCAACGAGCTGAGCGGTCGTCCGGACGAGCGCGCCTGAAAGCGCGAACGCAGTCCTAAAGCCGCCCCGCAGGGCCTGCCGATGCCGTGCGTGTGGAGCCTCATAAGCATCGTCTACGGCGCCCCGGCGCCTTGATAATTGCGACGCTGGCCGCCTTCGACCTGGCCTACCACCTGGTGCTGCGCGAGCCTGTTCGCCGCATGCTGGGGATTCGCCGCGAGGCGTAGCTACCTGGACCCGTCCCGCGCTCAGGCCGGCTGAAGGCGTTCGGCACGAACCTCGAAATCGGTCAGCGTGAGCGGCCCAAATGAGGTGATCAGCGCGACGTCCACAGCGTCCCTGCCGCGACCGACGATCACACGTCCGATGCGCGGGCGGTTGTTGCGCGCGTCGAAGGTATGCCAGCGGCCATCCAGGTACGCCTCGAACCACGCTGCGAAGTCCATCTCCTCCGGCGGCTCCGGGACACCGATGTTGGGGATGTAGCCGAACACGTAGCGAGCGGGAATGTTCAACGCGCGACAGAACGTGATCGCCAGGTGGGCGAAGTCGCGGCAGACGCCCTGACCGGCGCGATAGGCGTCGGCGGCGGTCGTCCACGGGTTGGACGCGCCGGGCACGAACTCCAGGTAGCCGTGCACGTAGTCGACGATCGCCTGCACTCGCCCCCAGCCGGGTTGCAGCTCGCCAAAGCGCTGCCAAGCCTCGTGACCGAGCTCGTCCGGCAGGCAGAAACGGCTGGGCATCACAAAGCTGAGGACCTCATCCGGAAGCGACACCACCGGCGTCTCCGGTGTGTCAGGCGCGATCAGGTCGGCCGGATGGTCGAGAACCAGCCGCGCTTCATAGGTGAGGTGCGAGCCGCCGGCGGCCAGCTCGAAGCGCTCACAGCGATTGCCGTAATGGTCGGTGTAGCCGTGGTGACGGTTGCTGGTGTACCAGTTCTCGCCGCTGATGGCCACGCCCGGCCCGGCGGCCGGCGAGACCTGCATGATCGCCACCGCCGGCTGGGTCGAGGTCAAGCCGAACTGGCAGCCCACCGTCAGAGCCAGCGGCTGCTCATCCAAACGACCTTGATCGGTTGCAGACATTGAACGACTCTACAGTTGGCGTATGGCCGGCGACAGCGCGGGACCGGCTGTCCTGCTCGACATAGACGGCGTACTGCACGTCGGCGATCAGCCGATTACTGGTGCGGTGCAGGCGCTGGCGGCGCTGCGCGAGATCAGCGCCGGCGTGCGGCTGGTGACGAACACGACGTCCCGCTCGCGCCGGCAGATCGTCGCGGAGCTGCAGCAGCTGGAGTTTGAGCTGGATGCACACGAGGTGCTGACCCCGGCGGCACTGGCCGTGCGCCATTGCCAGGATCAGGGCTATCGATCGGTGGCGCTGCTCGTGGGCGAGGCGTTGCTCGAGGATCTACAGGAGCTCGGGCAGGCGCCGGACGGCGCAGCGGTCGACGCGGTGGTGCTCGGCGATCTCGGCGACGGGTTCACCGCAGCGGCGCTCAACACGGCTTTCCGCCAGCTGCTGGACGGCGCCGAGCTGGTGGCTCTGCAGCACAACCGCTACTGGCAGCGCAGCGACGGTCTGGTGCTCGACGTCGGTGCCTATGCGGCCGCGTTGGAGTATGGGGCCGGCAAGGATGCCGCTGTCGTCGGCAAGCCCGCCGCCGCCTTCTTCGCCGCGGCACTGGCGGATCTGGACGCCCGCGCGGAGAACGCGCTGATGGTCGGCGATGACATCGAGGCTGATGTCGGCGGCGCGATCGCGTGCGGGCTCAGCGGCGTGCTGGTGCGCACCGGCAAGTATCGAGAGGAGCTGCTGAACGCCAGCGCAGTGAGCCCAACGGAGGTGCTGGACTCGATCGCGGACGTCCCCGAGCTGGTGAAGCGGATGCGCGGTTGACGCCGGAGCTTCACGCTTGCGGGGCGCTCTACACGCCAGTAGCCTTGCCGCTCGTGCAATTCAAGATCTCCCTTCATTCGGCTGCAGCGCCGCCGGCAGATGCCGTCGATCTGCTGTGGCAGCACCTTGGCAGCGAACGCCAAGAAGTCTTCTTCGAGCAGGTCGGCGCTGAGATCACGGTGCGGATCGGCGAGGACGCGCCCGTGTCGATGACCAGCGACGAACGGACAGAGATCGGCCGGCGAACGGTTCTGGACCTCATCGGCGAGGTTTGTGAGCAGGCACCGGAGCTCAGGTCGGATTGGTTCGCGGTCAGCTCCGAGCGCTAGCCACGGCGCTGGTCGCGGCGCTGGCTCTCGCGCTGACGCTCGTCGGGGCCGCCCACGGGGACTCCCAAGGGGCCGCCCACGCCTCTCAGCCGCGAGCGATCCCCGTGTCGGCATCGTTCTACGCCGGTGAACCGGGCGCACCGGTGCCGCAGAACTTCCTGGGCCTGTCCTTCGAGGCGGGGAGCCTGGCGCAGATAGCCAACTACTCAGGTGGCGGCGACATGGTTGCGCTGCTGCGCTCGCTGGGCGCGGGCGTGCTGCGCTTCGGAGGCGTCACCGCCGACGAACAGACCGCCTGGGTTGACGAAGGCACGCCGCGCCCGGCCTGGGCGCTGGGCGTGCTGGAAGCGGGGAACCTGCGCGGGCTCGGCAGCCTGGCCGCGCAGAGCGGCTGGCACGTGCTGCTAACACTCGGGCTGGGTCACTTTGAACCGCAGCGGGCGGCACGTGAGGCGGCGGCGGCGAAAGCGGCGCTTGGCGAATCGCTGGAAGCGGTTGAGCTCGGCAATGAGCCCGACTCCTACTCCAACCACGGCCTGCGCGCGCTGCCGTGGACACCGGTGCAGTACCAGGAACAGATCGATGTCTATCGCAGCGCCATTGAAACGCTCGCTCCCGGCATCCCACTGGCGGGTCCGGACACCTCCGGCTCGAGCGCATATGAAAAGTGGGGGTTGAGCGAGGCGATCTATCAGCGGCCGGCGATGCTGACCGGACACCATTACCCGCTCAGCTGTGCAGAACACCCCGCGCCCAGCATCAGTCGCCTGCTCAGCCCGCAGATCCGCCAGCTGGAGGAAGTCTCGCTGCGGCGCTACCTATTCATTGCCCACGAGACGGAAGTGCCGTTTCGCCTGGACGAGACAAACACCGTCTCCTGCGGCGGAACGCCCGGCATCAGCAACACGTTCGCATCGGCGCTGTGGGCGGTCAACTACCTGACGCGGGCGATGAGCATGGGTGTGTCCGCCGTCAACCTGCAGGGCAACCCGGCCAACTGCGAAGGCTATACGCCACTGTGCGCGCCGAGCGCCGAAGACCTCGCTACAGGCGCCCTGCGGGCGCAGCCGGAGTGGTACGCGCTGCTGCTGGCCAAGGCGTTGATCGGCGAGCGACCGTTGCGTACCACCGTCAGGCCGGTGGATCGTCCCAACGTTGAAGTCAGCACGTTCCTGGCTGCCGACGGCACGCTGCAGTTCGTGGCCGTCGACGACGACCCGCCCGGTGCCCGGCCGGTGGCGGTGCACTTGCACGTCGGTAGCGCCTTTCACGGCGCCGCTGTGCTTTCGCTGACGGCGCCGTCGCCGGCGGCCCTCACCGGCGTGCAGCTGGGCGGCCAGGAAGTGCAGCCGGATGGCTCCTGGGTCGAGCCGGCGAAGCTGCCGCGCGTCCCCAATCGGCACGGCGTGATCAGCGTCAAGCTCGCACCCAGCAGCGCCGCGCTGGTGACCGTCGCCGCCCGACGCTAGCTCCGGGCTCAGCCGCGCCGCCGGTGCGAGCGTCGCACCTGGCCCTTGTTGGCTGTCCGTGTTAACGTCGGTGACTTCCCTGCAGGCTCTGGAGAGGGTGGGTAGGAATGCGACGGATCACAGTCATCTGCATGGCAGTCGCGTTGGTGGCTGCATTGAGCGCAGTCCTCAGCGCAGGCGCCTCTGGCGCATCCGGCGCCCGGTCTGCTGCGGCGTCGGGGACGCGCTACGCAAAGGTGCACCGCGTGTGCCCGGCGCGCAGGCCCGGAGACGCCAGCTGCTTTGCGCTGGCGCTGGTGCCGGCTCCGGCAGGCGCCAGCGGCGTGAGCGCCTACCAGCTCGCTGCAGGCGCCGGCTCCAAGGGTCCGGCTGGCGGGCTGACGCCGGCGGATCTGGCGAGCGCGTATGGCTTCTCGGCATCCGCCGGTGGCACGGGGCAGACCGTCGCGATCGTCGACGCCTTCGACGACCCCAAGATCGAAAAGGACCTGGGCACGTTCGACAGCCAGTACGGGCTGGCGCCGTGCACCACGGCCAACGGCTGCTTCAAGGAGGTCAACGAGTCGGGCAACGCTACGCCGCTGCCGGAAAAGGACAAGGTCGGCTGGTCGGTGGAGATGTCCCTTGACGTGGAGACCGTGCACAGCGTTTGCCCCAACTGCAAGATCCTGCTGGTGGAGGCTGACTCGGAAAGCCTCGCCGATCTGGCGGCCTCGGTGGACGAGGCCGTCCATCTGGGTGCCCAGGAGGTGAGCAACTCCTACGGCGCGCCGGAGACGGAAATGGGCGCAAGCGAACAGGCGGCGTATGACCATCCGGGGGTGGCGATCGCTGCCTCTGCCGGCGACAGCGGCTATCTCAACTGGGACTACATCGCTGAAGGATTCGAAGCTCCCGGCGTGCCCGACGCGCCTGCGTCGCTGCCCGACGTGGTGGCGGTGGGGGGTACCTCGCTGAAGCTCAAGGGCAACGGCACGCGCAAGAGCGAGTCCGTGTGGAACGACAGCGGCCTTCCCTCGGGCAAGGGCTTCAAACAGTTCAGCGCCACAGGTGGAGGCTGCAGCACCCTGTTCACCGCTCCGTCCTGGCAGCAGGGTGCGCCGGGATGGGCCGGCGCCGCATGCGGGAGCAAACGGCTGGACAACGACATCGCAGCAGTGGCCGACCCGTACACCGGCTTCGACATCTACGACAGCTACGTCTACGAACGCGAATTCACTCCAGGCTGGCTGACGATCGGCGGCACCTCGCTGTCCTCGCCACTGGTGGCAGCGTTGTATGGGCTTGCAGGGGGCAGCCACGGGGTGAACTACCCGGCGGCGACGCTGTATGCGCACGTCGGTCAAGCGTCCTCGCTGTATGACGTCACCACCGGCGGAGACGGCTACTGCGACGGCGAGCAGCCAGGGTCGTGCGGAGAGCCGGCGGTCAACGAAGAACTGGGCGACGTCGACTGCCAGGGCACGAGCGCCTGTGACGCCGTCTCCGGCTTCGACGGCCCGTCCGGCGTGGGTGCGCCAAACGGGCTGCTGGCATTCGGCGGGCCGTCACAGGCCACGCCGACCGTGTCCACCGCAGCGGCCACCGCTCTCACCGCCGGCTCGGCTGTGCTGAACGCCACCGTCAACCCCGAAGGCAGCGCCGTCAGCGCGTGCACATTCGAATGGGGTCCCAGCAAGGCCTACGGGCAGAGCGCGCCCTGCTCACCCGCGCCCGGATCCGGGAGCTCCCCGCTGGCTGTGTCGGCGAGCATCACCGGCCTGAGCGCCAAGACCGCCTACCACTTCAGGATCACCGCCACCAACCCGTATGGGACGAGCAGCGGCAAGGACGAGAAGCTGAAGACGCCGTAGGTCGTTGCCACGTGCGCAGACGCGAGGTGCTGGGTGCTTTGGCCGCCTGTTGTAGCCGACGGTATTACTCGCTAGTCTTACCGCATGAGGGTCACGCAGAAGGGCCAGGTCACGATTCCGCTGCCGGTGCGCCGCGCGCTTGGCATCCAGCCGGGCAGCGATGTGCAGTTCGAGCTCGACGAGCACGGCGCACGGCTGCGCGTCGATCAGGACCGGGTCGTCGAGGAGATCAGCCGCATGCGCGGCGCCGGCGAGGGCGAGATGAGCACCGATGAGATTCTCGCCTTGACCCGCCGGTAGCGCCAGAGCTTGGAGACGTTCGTAGACAGCAGCGTCCTGCTCGACCTTTTCACCGAGGACGCACGCTGGCTTGCCTGGTCACAGGAGCAGCTCACGCATGCCGCCCAGCACGGCGCGCTCGTCCTCAACGCCGTCGTCCTCGCCGAGATCGCCCCACGATTCCCACGCATCGAGATGCTGCGCTCTGCGCTGCCCTCGATGGCGATAGTCGAGGAGATGCCGTCTGTGGCGGCATTCCTGGCGGGTCACGCTCACGCCGACTACCGTCGCGCTGGAGGAACGCGTGAGGCCGTCCTCCCGGACTTCCTGATCGGTGCGCACGCCGCCGTGACGAGCCGGCCGTTGCTCACGCGTGACCCACGCCGCGTAGCCACCCACATGCCCGGCGCCACGCTGATCGCGCCGTAGCCGTCGAGAGCCAGGTGTATGGCGCGATCAGGTCGGCGCCAGGGGGTTCAGTGCCTGGGCCAGCGCGGCGGCGTGCAGGTCGCTGTCGTACACGAAGATCGCCCCGAGGTCATCGCGGATGGTGAGTGCTGTGGCAAGGTGGATGGCATCCATCGCTCGCAGCGACGGGGAGTGCGCCGCGCCGGCAAGCTTGACGATCTCCGGGGAGATGGGAATCAGGGTGATCCGCTCGACGGCGGCGATGGCGCGCTCGAGCACGTCCTGGCCGCCGACGCGTCTGGCTGTGCAGATCGCCTCGACCCGGATCAGTTCACTCGCGACCTGAACTGGCCACTCGCTGAGTGCGGAGCGAAATGCGGTTGTCTCGTGCTCTGACTTGAACAGCTTGACCAGCGCGGAGGCGTCGACGTAGGCGGCGTTCAGTCCCCGCGAACCCACTGCAGCGCCTCGGTTGCCGGTGCGGCGCCCGTCGGGTCTGGCTCACCCGGGGGAGGATCGAGGTCCAGCAAGCTTCCCCGCGCCGGTCTTGCTCCGTAGCGCTCAGCCAGCCGTGCTCGAAGTTGAGAAGACCTGTCGGCACCGGAGAGCACAGCTTCGGCGCCACGCAGGGTCAGCGCACGGATCTGCGCCGCCGCCGAACGAGTCTCAGCCGCGTCGAGCAGAGGCTCGGTGAGCGTGAGCGCGCGCTGTACCTCTGGGTCTCGTTCCACAGCCAGTCGAGGGTGACGGGCAGCCATCACCGCATGGTAGCACTTTAGTGTCGCACTCGGGGCCGCGGCATCGGCGCCCCTGCGCTCACGCGAACGGCAGAACCGCTTGGTTATGCGGCCTACCAAGCCCCTAGAAAATGCCCAGGAACGGCCGGGCACCTGAGGTCATGTTGAGCGCGCGATCCTATCGCTATCGGTGGCGATCACGCTAGGATTCGGGCTTCGCGCCGACGTAGCTCAGTTGGTAGAGCACCTCCATGGTAAGGAGGGGGTCCGGGGTTCGAATCCCCGCGTCGGCTTCGCTAGAAAACCGCATGGACATGCGGTTTTCTATAGCCCTGGAGACTTGGGAAGCTACTGGGGGCGTTACCGGGGCAAGTCGGAGACATTACAGAAAGGGTTGCAGGTAGTCGGACGGTCCCGAATCGGTCCGGGCTCTTGTGGAGCCTGCGAGCCCCGGTCTCGCAGATCGCGCCGTGTTCACCGATCCTCCCCGGCTGGCCGACTCCTTAGTCCGCGTTCTCCGGACTGATCTGCGTCCACCGATCAAACCCTCACGGTCACCACGAGGATATGCTCCGGCGCGTGCATTTTCGGGGGGCTCCGATTACACGTTCATGGCTGTTGGGCGCGATTGCTGCTGTGGCGGGCGTCTGTGTCTGGCAGGCGTGCCTGGTCGGGACCGCCGCCGCTGCGACAGGCCGGATCGCCTATGAGGCCGCCCCGTCCGAAGAGGTGTGGACGGCGGAAACCACCGGTGGTGATCGGGTTGCCCTCGCCCCGGGAAGCCAGCCACTGATCGCACCGAACGGGACGCTGGTGGCGATCGTCCCGAAGGAAAGCAGCATCTACACCTACAGCGGCCCGGCGCTGGCGCTGTACTCGACGCTCGGGCCGGCGCCGATCGAGATCGGCGAAGCGCCCACCACGCAGATGCAGCCGGAGGCGTTCTCGCCTGACTCGAAATACCTTGCAGTCGCTTTGACCACGAACAACGCGCAGGGCTTCCCGGCCGCCGCCGGGTCAGGTATCGGCGTGCTGGATACGGAAACCGATGCGTTCACGGTGATCGGCCACGGGCTCGTCTCCGGAGCGAGCTTCAACCCCGACGGCAGCGACGAACTGGTGTACGGCAGCGCAAGCTCGGTTGGTTTGAACGCTCGGTCCAACCTGTACATCTGGGCTCCCGGCTATCCCGCCCCACGCCAGATCACAACCGACGGGCGCAGCCTGAAGCCGGTTTGGGGGCCGCAATACATCGCTTACGCACACGAGCACCCGCGCCGCGGCACCGATCCCGAACTGCAGGTCTGGCTGCGCGCGGCGAGCGGCGCCGCCACGCAGCTGACGCACGTGCGGTTCGGGTCGCTGGTGGAGGGCCTTGAGCCGGTCGCTTTCTCGCAAAGCGGGTCGACGTTGGTCGCCGACCTCGACGGCGAGGACCTCAGCCAGCCGTGGGTGGTGAGTGTGCCCTCGGGGCGCGAGCACCCGGTGCGGGTCGGCCACGACGGCATCGTGTCAGCCGCCGGCATTTCTGCGGACGGGAGCACGCTGCTGCTGATCGCATCACTGGGGGCCGGATCCCCTGCGAGCGTGATGACCGAGGCCGTCAGCGGAGGACGAGCGAAGCTAGTAGCAGCGCACGCCGACGCGGCGAGCTGGAGCGAATAGCGTCGAACATGACGCGCTCGCGGACTTTGTGACAGGGTGAAGGCAGCGCGCTTGTGGCGCTTCGCCGGCGCGTAAGCTCGCTGCTGAAGAGGAGTCGGCTCGTATGGCTGCGCCCATGTCATTCGGTGCGACGATTGCGGAACAGGCACCTGTGCCTGACAGCGGCGTGTGTCCGATGGAGGGCGCGTGGGGCGTAGGGGAGGCCTCGACTGGGGGTCCGGTTGAAGGCCTGCCGCCGGGGCTGCGCTGGCCTGCGGCGCTGCAGTGGCTGGCGATGGTCTGCCGCTTCGACGCGCTGGATGCAAGGTTGCGGCGCTTTGGTGCGCTGGCCACGCTGCGCTTCCCGGGGCTGGGGAACATTGTGATGCTCACCGATCCACAGCTGATCAAGCAGGTGTTCACCGGTGATCGCACCGTCATGCACGCCGGGCAGGCCAACGCGCCGCTGGCGGCGGTGCTGGGACGTAACTCGGTGCTGCTACTTGACGGCGAGCGTCACCTGCAGCGTCGGCGGATGCTGCTGCCGTCCTTTCACGGTGAGGCAGTGGGCAGGTATGCAGAGGTGGTTGCGCAGGTGACCGAGCGCGAGGTGCAGCGTTGGCCCCGTGGCGAGGAGTTCGCGATCTGGCCACGGATGCAGGCGATCACGTTGGAGGTGATCATGCGCGCGGTCATCGGCGTGCGCGACGAGCGGCGGTTGGCGAGCCTGCGGCCGCTGCTGCTGCGCGTGCAGCGCAACAGCATCTACGGCATCCTCGCCGAGGGTGGGCGGCCGGGAATATCGGAGAGCCGGCTCGGGCACCGGATGCCGTGGGTACGGGCACGGCTGAAAGCCGAACGGGTGCTAGATCAGGAGATCGCTGCGCATCGACAGCGACCGGACGGGCGCGATGACATCCTGGCGCTGCTGATCGCCACACGTGACCCGGACGGTCGGCCGCTGAGCGATGCGGAGCTGCGAGGCGAGCTGCTGACACTGCTGATTGCCGGCCACGAGACGACGTCCACGGCGCTGGCATGGTGCTTCGAGCGGCTGGTGCGCCATCCGCAGGTCCTGTCACGTTTGCGGCGCGAGCTGGGCGCTGCAGACGGTGAGCGCTACCTGGAGGCGGTGGTCGACGAGACGCTGCGCTGCTGCCCGGTGATCGACTCTGTGCAGCGCAAGCTCAGCGCCGGCCTGGACATCGGCGGCTACCGCGTGCCGGCGGGCACGACGATCGCGCCGTCGATCGTCGGCGTGCAGTACTCCTCCGACATATTCCCCCACCCGCGGGCGTTTCGTCCGGAGCGCTTCCTGGAGAGCCCGCCGCTGCCCTACACCCTGATTCCCTTCGGTGGCGGCTCGCGAAGGTGCATCGGTGCGAGCTTTGCAGTGATGGAGATGAAGACAGTCCTGCGTACGGTTTTGGAGAACATCGACCTGCAGCCATCGTCATCGAGGCCGGAGCAACCTACGCGCGGCCGGCGCATCGTCACCTATCCCGCGCGCGGAGCCCGCGTCGTAGTGAGTGACAAGTAGCCGCATGACAACGCAGGAGTCGGCGCCGGGGTTGCTGTTGCGCCCGCTGCAAGCGGAAGACCTGCCAGCTGCGGCGGCGCTGTCGGCGAGCGCGTTCGGACGGGACATCAGCGAGCAGGCAGCCGCGCGCCGGATGCGCCAGCGTGTCGCACACCCGCTGGTCAGCGATCCCCAAGGCTGTTTTGTGGCCGTCCAGGACGGCTCACCGGTTGGGGTGGTGGAGGCGGTACTGCGCGAGCAGCTGTGGTGCCTGTCGCTGCTGGTGGTCAGCCCGCAGGCGCAGAGCACCGGTGCAGGTCATCAGCTGTTCGAGCGCGCGCTGGCATATGGCGAGTGCGACGGCGCCACGGCAGGCCTGATCCCCAGCTCCAGCGACCCGCGGGCGCTGAGGCTGTATGCGCGTGCCGGCTTCTCCTTGCGCCCGACGCTGGACGCCGACGGCACGATCGATCGCAGCCGGCTACCTCGCGCGGATGCCGGCGTGCGGGAAGGGGCAGCCGCCGACATGGAGGCGCTGGCTGTGATCTCGCGCGAGGTCCGTGGTGCGTCACACACGCCGGAGCTGCAGTTCGCGCTGAGCGAAGGCGCGCAGCTGCTGCGCCACGGCAACCGCGGGTTCGCTGCCGCTGCTCCCGGCAGCGGGGTGTGGCTGCTGGTCGCGCGCGACGATCAGGCCGCTGCGGCGCTGCTGTACGCGGCGTTGGACATAGTCGGGGACAGCGATCGACCGCCCGTGCGCTGGATGACCGCCGGGCAGGACTGGGCGATAGACGTCGTCCTGCGCCTCGGCCTGCAGCTGGTTCCCCATGGTGCGCTGTGCGTGCGCGGGAGCCCAGGGCCGCTGCGTTCGTTCCTGCCGAGCGGGCTGTCCGCATAGGCATGTGTGGGCATGCGCAGGATCCCATGCGCAAGATCCGCACGCCGCCGCCGTGTCCAGACGGCAGTCGCCCCCTTGACAGGTGACGAGAAGGTCACATATAATCGGGGACATGGATGCAGTGTTCAGGGCTCTTGCCGATCCCACACGCCGAAGCTTGCTGGACGAGCTGTTCGCGCGCGACGGGCAAACGCTGAGCGAGCTGGAGCAGCGGCTGCCGATGACCCGCTTTGGCGTGATGAAGCACCTGAAGGTGCTGGAGGAGGCAGGCCTGGTGGTCACGAAGAAGCGTGGCCGCGAGAAGCTCCACTTCCTGAACCCTGTCCCCATCAGGCTCGTCCACGACCGGTGGGTGAGCAAGTACGCAGAGCCGTGGGTGTCAGCGCTCAGCGGCCTGAAGACACAACTCGAGGAGGACACAATGACAATGCAACCGCTCAGCAGCGGCAAGCGACCGTGGACGGCATCGCCCACCGAGAAGGTGTTCGAGATCTTCATCAAGACCACCCCCGAGCGCCTGTGGCAGGCGATCACCGACAGGCACATGAGGTCACAGTTCACGTTCGGGCTGGAGGTCCTCTCCGACTGGACGCCCGGCTCGCGCTACGAGCTCTCACACCCGCACGGTGGCAGCATGGCCGAGGGCGAGAACCTGGAAGTCGACCCGCCACACCGCCTCGTCCAGAGCTACACCGCCCTGTGGAGCGACGACGTCAAGCGCGAAGGCACCTCAAGGGTCACATGGGAGATCGAGTCGGTGGGCGACTCCTGCCGGCTGACCGTCACCCACGACCAGTTGCGCGAGGACGCCAACAGTGAAATCTACGGCGGCTGGCCGATGATCCTGTCCGGCCTGAAGACGCTGCTGGAGACCGGCGAAACGCTGACCACGCCTGGCTCGCTGATGTATTCAGGTGCCGGCTGAGCCTGCAGTAGCGATGTGACGTCGGCGACCGGCCCGAGGTGCGTCAGCTTGTCGGGGGTTGACGATCGAGTTGATGCTTGCGATCTGACCTGGCGGCTCACAGCTGCGCAGGAAGCCCAAAGCGCTCGAACGGCTCGGCGTCCAGGAACGCTGTGATCTCCTGGATCTTGTCGCCATTCAGTGTGAGCACGGTGATCCCGTACGCCAGTAGTCGTCGCTGCGATGCATCCCATCTGTACTGGCCAAACGCCGGCTGGCCGTTGGCGGTGACCGGCAGCAGGCGCCGCGGTCGATCGCTGCCGAGCACACGCCCGGCGAGAAACGACCGGGCGGCGTCGCGGCCGCGGTACCACGTGGGGATCGGCGGCATCGTGATGCTGGCGTCCTGCGTCAGCATCGCCACCAGCGCGTCAACGTCCCCGCGCTCCCACGCGTCCACGTAGCCGCCCACCAGCTCGCTCAGGCGCTCGTCGCCGAGCGCGCGCAGCGTTGCCTGCTGGCTGCGCGCAGGCAGCCGCTGCTCGACCGACCGGTGCGCGCGCTGCAGCGCGCTGTCCACGGACACAGGCGTGGTGTCCAGCGTGTCAGCCACCTCGCGCGCGGAGAATCCGAGCACGTCGCGCAGGATCAGCACCGCGCGCTGGCGCGCCGGCAGGTGCTGCAGCGCGGCGATAAACGCCAGCTCGACACTCTCGCGGGCCTCATAGCGGGCCGCCGGAGCAGCCAGCGCATCCGCCGTGTCCGGATACGGCTCGATCCAGATCGGCTCCGTCAGCCTGTCCGCGAGCTCGTCGTGCGGGTCCGCCGGTGGCCCGTAGTCGACCGGCAGCACGCGATCGGGACGCCGCTCGATCGCACGCAGGCACGCGTTCGTGGCGATCGTGTACAGCCACGAGCGCAGCGAGCTGCGACCCTCAAAACGCGCCACCCCACGCCAGGCGCGCAGCAGCGCCTCCTGCAGCGCGTCCTCGGCGTCGTGCACCGAGCCGAGCATGCGGTAGCAGTGGGCATGCAGCTCCGCTCGGTAGGGCTCGACCAGCTGTGCAAACGCGTCCTCGTTGCCGGCCCCGGCCGACTGGAGCAGGGCCAGCTCGCTCATCAGCACCACACCTTCGGCTGCCAGAAGGCGATCTCGCCGCCCGCCGGGGTGGACACCACGCTGCGCCATCCCGCCGGTCCCTCGCGCGGGTACAGCAGCATCGATGCGCCCAGCTCCACCGCCCGCGCCGTCGCCGCCCGGATCTCGTTCACGCGCACGTACGGCAGCCACATCGCCCGCTGCACCGGGCACTGGACGATCCCACCGGCAAGGCGATCGCCCAGCGCGAGGGCCGTGTAGTCACCGCTGCCGGTCTGCACCCGCTCGCTGTCCCAGTCGCACAGCTGCGCATACGTATCGCGGGCGCCCGGCAGGTCGCCGGTGTGGAGCTCAAGATGCACGACCGGGTTCATTGCCAGACGCGGAACGAGCCGATCTCGTGCAGCGCAACGGACACCGGTGGCTCGACGCAACGCTCGCCCAGGTCCTGCTGGAAGCGCTGGAAGGCTGCCACCTCCAGCAACGGGCTGGGGCCGTCGGTGTCGTTGGATGCGACGTGGACGAAGCTGACGCCGTCGTCCAGGCGGAACGTCGCGTAGCGAAGCCCGGCGGGTACCGTCGACCGCAGCTCCTCGTACACGGCTCCGATCAGCTGCTCGTTCTCCTGTGCGCGCTCCGGCTTGACCTCGTAGCGGACCATGACCTTGCTCATTGTGTTGCCTCCTGGGCTTGTAGCGGGTTTGCCTGGTTTGCCTGAACCTCGGTGGCCCTCACCTGTGCCGCCGTGGGAACTGCCGTCGTTGCCGCCGCGCCTGCCTGCGCTGCTGTGGCGCTTGCCGGCACTGCCGTGGTGCGCCTGGAAGGGAGCGCCACGGCGGACAGGGCACCAGCGAGTGCCAGGCCTGCGGATACGCCGATGGCCGGGCCGAAGCCGTCGGTGAACGCCTGTGCCGAGGCATAGCCGCCGGTGGCTGCAAACACGGCCACCGCCACGGCGATCCCGAACACGCCGCCGAGCTCGCGCATCATGCTGTTGACGCCGGCAGCCTTGCCCAGCGCCTCGCTGGCCACCGAGCCCACCACCGAGTTCTGTGCCGAGGGAATCGCCATCGACACGCCCACGCCGGCGATGACGAACGGCGCCAGCATGTGCGAGTACGCCAGATCCGGCTTGGCGATCAACGCCAGCCACGCCAGCCCCAGCGTCTGCAGCGTCAAGCCACCCACCAGCAGCGGACGCTCGCCGATCCGGTCGGCCAGTGCGCCCGCAACGGGAGCGACCGTCATGAACGTTGCCGTATACGGCAGCAGCCGCAGCCCCGCCCCGAGCGGCCCGTAGCCGAGCGCCGTTTGCAGCAGCTGGGCGTAGAAGAACACCGTGCCGAACAGCGCTGCAAACGTGAAGAAGATCGCCGCGTTGCCCGCCGAGAACGCGCGTGAGCGGAACAAGCGCATCGGCAGCATCGGCTCACCGGCGCGCAGCTCCCAGCGGATGAAACCCCCCATCAACAGCACCCCGGCGATCAGCGTGGCCAGCACCTCAAAGCTGCCCCAGCCGGCCTGGTTGCCGCGGACGAGCCCCCACACGATGCCAAGCGCGCCGAGTGTTACCAGCGCCAGGCCGGTGGTGTCCAGCGACGCTCGCGGCCCGTGGCTCTCGCGCATGCGGGCCAGCACCAGCGGTGCCGCCAGGAGACCGATGGGCACGTTTACCCAGAAGATCCACTCCCAGCTGATCCCCTGCACGATCGCGCCACCGACCAGCGGGCCACTGGCCACTGCCAGGCCGGTGATGGCGCTGAAGATCCCAATCGCTGTGCCGCGGCGCTCCGGCGGGAACGCCTCGCTCAACAGCGCCAGGCCGAGCGGCATGATCAGCGCTGCGCCCGCGCCCTGCACCGTGCGCGCGGCAATCAGCCAGCCCACGCTTCCTGCCAGCGCGCATGCCGCCGAGGCTGCCGCGAACAACGCCAAGCCGGTCGCGTACAGGCTGCGTCGGCCGAAGCGGTCGCCCAGCGCCGCAGCCGTGATCAGCAGCACCGCAAAGCTGAGGTTGTACGCGTTGACCGTCCACTCCAGCTGCTCCACCGACGCATGCAGCTTGAGACGGATGGTGCTCAACGCCGTCGACACCACCAGCGTGTCCAGGGCCGCCATCAGCGACCCCACCCCCGTCAACGCCACGACCCAGCCAGTAGTGCGCTTGCCCATGCCTGCTCACCAGTCCTTTTTGCTTGTTTGGACTAGTGATCCGCCCGCCGGCGGAAATCCATCGCTGCGGCTGCTACAAGGTCGGCTTCACCAGGCGCACGCCCAGCCGGTCGCCCATGGCGGTCATCACGCCCAGCGGCTGCGTCAGCAGCGAGATCGCCAGCCCTCTGCCGGCGCTCTTGCGCCGTCCCAGCCCGCTCCCGATCAAGCGCATCGCCACGGCGATCGCCGGCAGCGGCCGGAAGAACACCGTCAGCTCGGTGATCTTGTCGCTGTCGTCCAGGCGCATGTGGTCGACCATCTCGATGTCGCTGCCACCGACGTGCGCGCTGGCGACGAGCACGGCGCTGCCGGCGCTGTGCAGCTCATCGGTGTAGCGCAGGTCCTCGAACACATCCAAGATCACCTCCATCACCGCGCCGATCTGCCGGCGTCCCCGAAATGTGAGCCTGCCGGTCAGCGGGGAGCGCACGACCGCGTCCGGGGCGAACGCGTCCAGCACAGCGGGCAGATCTCGCGCCTCCATCGCCGTGCGGAGTGCGAGCGTTGCCGGCCTGTCTGCGAGCGTTGACACGAGATCTCCTGTCTGCTGGCCTATATGTCAGACCAACAGGTTATCATGGGATATGTGCCGCTGGCAAGCGCCATCCGAGAGCTCGACCGGCAGCCCAAGCTGGCCGCGCCCGCATACGTGGTGCTGGGCATGGTCGCGCTGGGCGCGCGCTCCGGCTATGAGATCAAGCGGACGGTTGAGCTTTCCATCAGGTTCTTCTGGACAATCTCCCAGGCGCAGATCTATCCCAGCCTGGAGCAGCTTCAGCGCGCTGGGCTGATCGCCGGTCGCGCCGAGGCCACCGGCAAGCGCCGGCGGCGCGTGTACGAGATCACCGCCGACGGCAACGCCGTGCTGACGCAGTGGCTGCGCCAACACGAGCAGATGCCGTTCGAGCTGCGCGACATCGCCATGGTCAAGCTGTTCTTCGCCGGCGCCCTGGACCGCCACGAGGCGCTGTCCCTGCTGGCGAGCGTCAAGGGGCGAAGCGCCCAGCAGATCGCAACCCTGCGGCAGATCGAGCCGGCAGCGGAGCTGGTCGACGATCAGGGCGACCCCGGTCCGCTGCTGACGCTGCAAATGGGCATCGCCTTCCACCAGGCAATGATCGACGTGTGCGCTGAGTTCGAGCCGAAGTTCGCACGACGACAACCGTCAACCGGCGGCAGCGCTGCTGCTGACGCCGGCCGCCTCTAGCGGGCGCCGGCCGGCGTAGCGCGCTTATTGCGCGCTGTCCGGTGGGCCGCTCGCCCATGACGGCTCACGCGGGCGAAAGCGCAGCAGCGCCCGCCACGTGGCCGGGCCGAGCACGCCATCTGCACGCAGGTGGTGGCGAGACTGAAACGCGGCCACCGCGCGGGCGGTCTGCGCGCCGAAGAAGCCGCCCACCGGCAGGTGCGCACCTGCGGCATTCAGCAGCTCCTGGGCCTGCACGATCTGATCGCCGTCAGCGCCCGCGCGGAGCGTCGGCGCCAGGATCGCCCTGCGCGCGATCCTGGGCAGCGGTGCGCTCAGCGCCGCCAGCCCTTCCGGCTGGGCTTCCGCCAGATCGAAGAAGCTCACGCCCGGTGTGCCGTACGCGCGTGCAAGCGCGCGAAATTCCAACACTTCCGCAGTGGTGGGCGAGCCGTACAGCTGGCCCACCGGCAGAATCGGGCGCGCGTAGATCCAGTTGGCCCCGATCGTTGCCGCATACACGCCGGCAACGCTCGTGCCAAAGTCGCGCCAGTACATCAACGGCAGCACCACATTGAAGGCGCCCGGCCCCAGGAACACCGAGTATGGGAACGCCGGGTGCTGGGAGACCTCCGCCTGGGCAGCCAGCCCGATTGGGAAGCCGGCGCCAAGCTGCGAGCGCAGCGTGCGCACGAACAGCTGCGCAGCGCCGTAGCGCCCGCGTATTCGCCCTCGGCGTCCACCACCAGGCACTGGGCGCCGTCGCGCACAGCCGCCACCGCAACCGCAGCTTCAGCCGCCGGGCTCTGCCCGACAGCGAACGTCCACGCGCACACCGTCGCGCCGGCCGCGCGCATTTCACTGACCAGGCCCGGGGAGAACTGCGGTTCGGCCATAGAGCTTTCGCCTGCCTTGACGTACACGCTGTGGATCCCCGCCTGCGCAGCAGTCGCCACCACCGCTGCGCCCGTCTGTTCTGGGGCCAGCTGGGTGACCCACAGCGCCGTGCCCCTGAACGTGCCAGGCACAGCCGGCCGTGAGGCAAGCGCCGGAGTGGGGAGGAGGATCGCCAGCGCCAGCCAGATCGCCGGCACAAGCCTTGCCGCAACGGTTCGCTGCCAGCGCACGCGCTCAGACGATGTGGTCCAGCAGGTCGCCGGCGGAGGGCAGCGCCAGGCCGCGGGCGAGGATCACGATCGTCTCCAGCCGCGGCGAGCGCTTGCAGCGCTCCAGCAGGCTGATCTCCGTGCGATGCAGGCCGCAGATGTCTGCCAGCTCCTCCTGGGACAGCCCCGCCTGGTTGCGGAACTCGCGAAGGTTCGCGGCAAATTGCTTACGGACAGTCTCCATTTTTCCAAACTCTCGCGCTGCGCAGACGAAAGATCCACAGACAACTGTCTTAGGTCCTCGCAGCCAGCTGGCATCAGCGATTATAAAACAGCATCGTACCTAGCTGTCAATCACGTTGAGACGGCTCTACCTTGGGCTCGTGCGCATCAACGTCACCGACGACGCCGTCGAAGTGCGCCTGGCGCGGCTGTACGGCTGAGGGGGGCTACGTCGAGTTTTCTGCGTTGCGCAAGCCCAGGAGCATCCACACGGCAAACACCACAATCAGCGCCACCGCGCACACGAACGCCAGCCCCGTGCGGTCGTGCACTCCTGAGATCAGGCCGCGGCCCGCGTCCAGGAACGCCGTCGCCGGATTGATGCTTGCAACCGTGTGGATCCAGCCTTTGAGCAGCCCCAGCGGCACGTACACAGGCGCCAGGAACAGCAACAGGAAGACCGGTGTCTGCATCAGCGGGCCTGCCTGGATCGTGCGGAAGCGAAACGCAACACCCGCCGCCCAGCCGTAGCCCACCAGCGTCAGCAGCGCCGCCAAGCCGTACAGCCCGAAGATGTCCACGCCGTCGCCCGTCATGCGCATGCCCGTCGCCAGCGCCACCGCGCTGACCACGCTCAGCGTGATCGCCGAACGCGTCAGCGCCACCAGCGCGTAGCCCAGCGCAATCCCGCGCCGGTCCTCCGCCGCCAACATCAGCCGGCGCGCAAACCCGCTCTCGAAGTCAAACGCCAGCGTGAAGCCCGTGAACAGCCCGCCGAACATCGCCGACTGGCACAGCACGAACACGAACTGGAACGCCGTGTAGCCGGCCGGGAAGTGAAAGCCAGGTACCTCGCCCAGCGCCGACAGCCCGCCCGCGAAGCTGGCCAAGAACACCAGCGGGAACACCAGCGACGGCACGAACAGGTCAGGCCTGCGCACATACGTATGCAGGCTGCGCCAGGCAATCGTGCGCGCCACACGCCACAGGCCGCCGCCGGACGGCGCCGTCGCGGCTCCGGGCGGGGTGGAGGACACCGTCGCGGCTGCTGCTGCGGCTGCGGGCGTGGTGCTCATGTGCGCTGCAGCCTCGTGCGCAGGGCGCCTGCCACAGCCAGCAGTGCCACGATCGTCAAACCGCCGGCCACCGCAAAGCCGCGCCACAGCGCCGTCCCGTCCCAGCCGTATATGTACAGGCTGCGAAAGCCCTCAATCAGGTAGGAGATCGGGTTCCAGTCGGCCACCGTGTGAAACCAGCCCGTCTTCAGCAGGTTGCGCGGCAGGTTGCTGGAGGACAGGAAGATAAACACGAAGAACAGCGGGAACAGGCCCTGCACCGCCTCCCCGGAGCCCGTGCGCAGGGCAGCTGCGCAGCCCAGCGCGCCGAAGCCCAGCGCCGTCAGCGAGCCCAGCGCCAGGATCACCAGCACGCCGCCCAAGCCCGCGTCCAGGTGCGCGCCCGCCACCACTCCCATCACCATGTACACCGCCGACTGCAGCGCCCCCAGCGCCGCCACACCCACCAGCAGGCCGGCAATCAGCGCCACCCGCCGCAGCGGCGTCAGCGCCAGGCGCGTGAAGAAGCCGCTCTCGATGTCCTCAGCCAGGTTCGTGCCGGCGTTGATCAACGAGAACATCCCGCCCTGGATGAACGCCACTGCGATCGCAAACGAGATGTACGAGCTCGTCGGGAAGCCAGGCAGATGCGTGGCCGACTTCAGCCCGCTGGCGTTCACCGCCAGCAGGATCAGCGGGAAGAACACGATTGGGAACAGCTGAAACGGCTGGCGCAGCGTCTTCAACATCGAGCGCCTGGCAAGCACGCCCACCTGCGCATACAGCACGCTCATGCGCCCGCCTGCGCCGCGCGCTTCCGCTCGCTCCCGTCGCTGCCCGCGCCATCCTCGTCGTCTGTGGTCTCGCCCGTCCCACCGTCGCCGGCCCCCTCCAGCGAGCGTCCCGTCTTGGCCAAGAACACGTCGTCAAGCGTCGGCGAGTGCAGGCGCAGGTCAGCGATGCGCAGCCCCTCCGCGTCCAGCGTGCGCACGATCTCCGCAACGTCGCCCACGCCCTGCGCCAGGCGCGCTGCCACGCCGCCCGTGGAGGCGGCAGCCTCCTCGCCGAAGCGATGCAGGACACCAGCCAGACGCTCGCGATCGCCGGGGTCCGCCGGGATCACCTCCACGCTCGGGCGCCCGATCGAGGCCTTCAGCTCAGCCGGCGTGCCCTCCGCCACGATCTTGCCGCGGTCGATGATGCCCACGCGGTTGGCCAGCACGTCCGCCTCCTCCAGGTACTGCGTCGTCAGGAACACCGTCACGCCGTCGTCCGCCAGCCTGCGCACCTCATCCCACAGCGCAGCGCGGCTCTGCGGGTCCAGGCCGGTGGTCGGCTCGTCCAGGAACAGCAGCCGCGGACGGTGCACCAGCGCCAGGCCCAGATCCAGGCGGCGCTTCATGCCGCCCGAGTAGCCGCCCACCTTGCGGTCGGCCGCATCCGTCAGGCCCACCCGCTCGAGCAGCTCCGTGCCGCGCCGGTCGCGCTCGGCCTTGCCCAGCCCGTGCAGGGCGCTCTGCAGGCGCATGTGCTCGCGCCCCGTCAGGAACGGGTCAAGCGCCGACTCCTGCAGCGACGCGCCGATCGCACGACGCACCTCCGCGCCCTGGTGCACCACGTCCAGCCCCGCCACCCGCGCCGTCCCCGCCGTCGGTGGCAAAAGCGTCGTCAGCACCAGCACCGTCGTCGACTTGCCCGCCCCGTTCGGGCCCAGGAAGCCATAGATCTCACCCGGCGCCACGCGCAGCTGGATGCCGTCCACCGCGCGCACGCCACCCTTGAAGTCACGGATCAGCCCGTCCACCTCAATGCCGTTCTCGCCCATGCCCGTCGCTGTGCTCACAGTGCCCCCTCCGTCACCGGCGTCTGGCCGGGCGCCGCCGGACTCTGCCCGGCCGCCGGCCCGGGCTCGGGCCTGGGTGACGGCGATGGCTCCACGCGCAGCAGCCGCGCCGGCATCTTCGGCAGCCACCAGTTCCAGCTTCCAAACAGCGACACCACCGCCGGCACCAGCAGCGCGCGGATCACAGTGGCGTCCAGCAGGATGCCCGCTGCCAGGCCGGTGGCCAGCACTTTGATTTCAGTCTCCGGTCCCGACGCCAGCGACACAAACGCCAGGAACAGGATCAGCGCCGCGCTCGTCACCAGTCGCCCCGTGCGCCCGATCCCCCGGATCACCGCCATGTCCGTCGAGCCTGTCGCGTCGTACTCCTCACGCATGCGCGCCAGGATGAACACCTCGTAATCCATCGACAGGCCAAACAGGAACGCAAACACCATCAGCGGGATCCATGCTGTGATCGAGCCCGTCGCAGAGATGCCCCAGATCGCGTTCGAGCCGTGGCCGTTCTGCCACACAAGATCCAGCACACCCCAGGCGGCGCCCACGCTGATGACGTTCAAGATCACCGCCTTCAGCGGCAGCAGCAGCGAACGGAACGCCCGCGCCAGCAGCACGAACGTGATCAACGCGATCAGCGCGATCATCAACGGGAAGTTGCCGTACACGGCGTCGATGAAGTCCTTGTTCTGGGCGCCGATGCCGCCCACGCGGACGTCCGGGCCGGCGGCTCGTGCAGCGCTCTGCACGCGGTTGAGCGTCGCGCGCCCACCAGCCGTGGAGGCATCCGGCGTGGGGAACTCATCCACCACGGCAGCGCCAGGACGCCGCCACGATGCCGGCGCCACCGCACCGTGCACCCCCTGCAGATGCGCCAGCGACGCCGCCAGTCCCGCCGGGGCGCTCGATCCGCTCACCAGCACCTCCGCCGGCACCAGCGCGCCCGAGCCGATGCCCGAGCGCTCCAGCGCCAGCAGGCCCTGCTTGGCGTCGCCTTCCTTGGCGATCGTGTTCACGTTGGAGGTACCCAGTTGCAGGCCCGTCGCCGCGAGCGCCAGCGCCGCCAGCACCAGCACCGCGCCCAGCGCCGCCACCCACCGCCTGCGCACCACCAGCTGCGCCCAGGCCGTCCACGAGCGGCTGGCCTTGTCGTCGTTGCGCACATGCGGCCAGTCCAGGCGCTTGCCCAGCGTGCTGAGCACCACCGGCAGCAACGTCAACGCCACGACCACGCTGATCAACGGGATCAGCATCCCGCCGTAGCCCACCGAGCGCAGGAACGGCAGCGGCAGCGCCACCAGCGCCAGCAGCCCGATCGCCACGGTCGTGCCGCTGAACACCACCGCGCGTCCGGCCGTCTGCATCGCCCGTTCGATCGCAGCATCCTGCGAAAGCCCGTGCGCGAGCTCCTCACGCCAGCGCACCACCACCAGCAGCGAGTAGTCGATCGACACGCCCAGGCCGATCAGCGCGATCAGGAACTGCACGATCGGTGACACTTCCGTGATCGTCGTCAGGCCCCACACCACCAGGAACGTGGTCAGAATCGACGCGATCGCCATCATGATCGGCACCACTGCCAGGAACGAGCCGAACACGAACGCCAGCACCAGCAGTGCGCCCAGGCCGCCCAGCATCGCCTCCAGGAGCACTCCCGGTCCTTTGCCGCCGCCGCTCTGCGCCGACAGCGCGTCGTAGCCGGTCACGTGAACCGGGGCGCCCGCCACGGTGCTCCCGGCGAGCGCCGCCGTCGCGCGTTTGGCTGCTTCCGGGTTGTCTTCAAACGGTTCCCTGGTGTAAGGCGGGGGATAGGCGATCACGAACGTCGTGCGCCGGTCGCCGGACAGGAAGGCGGAGCTGTGCGTGGTGGCATAGCCCGCCAGGCGCGCCCCCGGCAGGCTGCGCAGCAGGCGCGCTTCGATGCCGCGCAGTTCTGCCTGCACGGCGGTGGAGCCCACCGAGCTGCCCGCCGGCAGCGTCACCACCGCCAGCAGCGGCGCCAGGTTGCCGCCGGTGTCGCGGAAGTCGTGCTGAATCCGCTCGTTGGTGACAAAGCCTTCCTTGCCAGGCACCGAGAATTTCTGCTTGAGCGCTTTGGTGGCCGACCCCGCTGACGCCATGCCCACCAGCGTCAGCACCAGCCAGAAGCCGATCACAATGCGCTTGTGTGCCAGGACCCAACGGGTTAGCGATGCCATGTCAGCCGCCTTTCCACGCCCGCCGCAGCGAGCATGACGAGTACCAATGGAGCCTTAGACCGAGCGCCGGCAAGGAACTCATCGCCGCAGTCACCCGCCGGCGGAGCGTCTTGCCGAAATGCATCCAGCCGGACCGCACTGTCTCGTCAAGATATTGATCTACCATAATTCCGTGCGGAATGATTTATATCAGAAGTCTTTCCGTTGGGTTATGATCATCGGGTGGAGAACAACAGCGGGGAGAGTGGGGAGGCTGCGGCGGCGGCGGTGCTGTCGCTCGACGCCACCGCTCCCTTCCAGGCGGTCGGCTTCGCCGTCTCGTCAATCGGTTTTGCCGTCGCCAAGCACTTCCGCGACACGCTCGCCCCGCTGGAGCTGGAGCCGCGGGAGTTCGCATTGCTGCGGGGCGTGGCAGCCGCCGAGGGCCAGTCCCAGCAGGCGATCGCCGAGCAGCTGCACATCCCACCCAGCCGTATGGTCGCGTTCGTCGACGCGCTCGAGCAGCGCTTGCTGCTCGAACGCCGCCACAACCCTGACGACAGACGCACGCGAGAGCTGTACCTGACCGACGACGGACGCCAGCTGCTCGGGCACGCGTTCAAGCTGGCGCTCGCGTTCGAGCGCCATCTGTGCGCCGAGCTCAGCGCCTCAGAGCGCCGGCAGCTGCTGGCGCTGCTGCAGCGGGTTGGGCTGCAGGCGGGGGTCGCCGGTGGCTCCCACGCCGCGCACGCACACGCCGGATTTGGTCACGAGTAGCAGCCGCCGCGTCGCCCTGTCAGGCGCGGCTGTCTGGCAGCACACGCCTGAGGAAGTCGGCCGCGAGGGTACTGAGGGAAGCCGGCCGCGAGGGTAGGTTGTTAGACCGGAGAAAACCGGTCTAAACAACGCGCCAGGACTCAAGCTCCGGCGCTATCAGCGTCGAAGCTGACGTGGATGGCACTGCCCATACTCCAAGCTGCAGTCCCGATCGAGACCGACGAGCACATCCTGCGTGCGCGGCGGACCGCTGCCAAGACCAGGATCGTCATGGGTCTCGCCGGCATCGCCCTGATCCTGCAGTGGCCACAGCTGCTGCCGCACCCGGCACTGGGAATCCTGGGGTTCCTCACCGTTGGGCTCACCGCCGTCCTGCAGCTGGTGACGCTGCGTCCGTCGCTGCTGAAAGTCGAGGAGTCCCTGGCCGGGCTTGCAGCCATCCTGATCATCGGTGTCGGCAACCAGCACGTGACCGCGCTGAGCCTCCTGTGGCTGGTGGCCATTGCCAGCGGCGTCATGGCCCGCGGCGGGCGCGTGCATTGGTTCGGCAGCGTGGTCGTGCTGAGCGCACTAGCCGCGCCGGTGGTGCTCGAAGGTCACCTCAACGGCCAGTACGCAGCCGTATGCGCCGCCGTCCTCGGGCTGCTGCTCACCTGCGGCAGGCTGACACGCGAGCTCAACTACCTGCTGGCGCAGGCGCGCAGCCAGGCCGAGAACGCCGAGACACTGCTGTTCGCCGGCGACATCGCCGCGCGCATGGCCGATCGCAGCGGACCGCCCGCCACAGACAAGCCGATCGTCGCGCGCGTGACGCAAACGCGGCTCAGTGCCGACGAGGCGGCCGGGGCGCGCGATGCGCTCGCACGGCTGATCAACGGCCAAGGCCTGAAAATGGTCGTCCAGCCGATCGTCGACATCCGCACCGGCAAAGCCCACGCCTACGAGGCACTCGCCCGCTTCGGCCAGCCACGCCAGGACGGCAGCCCGCTGCACTGGTTCGCGCTGGCCGAGGAACTCGGCCAGCGCCCCGCCCTCGAGCGCGCCTGCGTGCGCGGAGGACTGGAGCTGCTCGCCGCCCGCCCGCCCGGCACCAGCCTGTCGCTGAACCTGTCCGCGCCCGTGCTGCTGGAAGCAGACACCATGGACATGCTCGAACGCGCCGGCGACAGCCTGCCCGACGACCTGGCCGGGCTGATCATTGAGATCACCGAGGAGACGCTCGTGCACAGTGACATGGATCTGTTGAACGCAATCGAGCCGCTGCGGGCACGCGGCGCGCGCCTGGCTGTCGACGACATGGGAGCCGGCTACTCCGGCTTGCGCCAGATCACCACCGTCCTACCCAGCTACCTCAAGCTCGACCGCTCGCTGGTCAGCGGCATTGACACCGACAACGACCGCGCAGCGCTCGTCCGGGCGCTGGCCGGCTACTCCAAGCAGGTCGGCAGCCTGCTCGTCGCCGAGGGCGTCGAGACCGACGCCGAGCTGCAAGCCATCCGCCGGCTGGGCGTGCCGCTCGTACAGGGCTTCTACCTCAGCCGCCCCGGTCCGCCGTGGCCGGACATCAGCAGCGCCGCCGCCGCTGACGACGACAAGCCTGCCCACGCGATCGCGCCTATGGCCGAAGTTGAGACTGTCGCCGCGTTGCAGCCCGTGGCATAGCCGCCGCCGCTTGACGGCCGTCGTTACCCGGCACGATCGCCGCCGTCGCCGCATAACGCCGTTCGTAGCCGCGTTCGTAGCCGTCTCTGCGCAGCCGTGCCCATCTGGCGCCGAGCAGCACCACCAGGCTGGCGTTCACCAGCACCAAAGCTACCCCCGCCACAATTACAGTTCCCAACATCCCTTACTTCTGGCGCTACCCGCGCCGGGTGGCGTTCAAACATGAGCCGAACCCGTCTCAGGCGCTGCGCCGGCGGGAGCGGCACGGTGCGCCGGCGGGAGCGGCAGGGGATCGTCTCGCGGGAACGCCGGGCGGGCGGCACGGTCCAGCTCGCACAGCTTGCCAGTACCGACGATCCGATCATCTGATCACAGGCGCCGGGCCTGTTCTCAAAGTGGCGGGGGGCGTGACTCGTCCGCTTGTGCAAACCAGGTTTTGCACGGACAGTCATGGCGGGGGAAGGATTCGAACCTTCGAAGGCAGAGCCAACGCGTTTACAGCGCGTCCCCTTTGACCGCTCGGGAACCCCGCCAGGGCGCTGGTCAGTTTACGGAAGAGCTGTGCCCGGGGGCCGTTGCTTGCGTTGCAAACGCTGTATAGCCATCGTGATACAGCGTTCGCAACGCGGGTGTCCGGTGTCGCGGGTGTCCGGTGTCGCGGGTGTCCGGTGTCGCGGGTGTCGCCGGCATGACGGCGCAGCGGGCGTCCGGCTCCCGCAGCGTCCCTCACCATGCCCGCTCCCGCCTGGGTCAGGACGCCTCGCGCAGCTGCTGCGCTTCAGGCAGCGTCTGCAGCTTTTTCAGCGTCCGGTTCTCGATCTGGCGCACGCGCTCGCGGGTGATGTTGAACGCCCTGCCGACCTCCTCCAGCGTTCGCGGGCGCCCACCGATGATGCCGTAGCGCATCTCGATCACCTCGCGCTCGCGCCGCGGCAGGCACGCCAGCACACGCATCACGTTCTCGCGGCGCAGCGCCTCCGAAGCGATCTCAAACGGCGACGCCGCCGACACGTCCTCCACGAAGTCCGCCAGCGCAGAGTCGTCCTCCTCGCCAACCGGTTTCTCCAGCGAGATCGGCTGTTGGGTGATGCGCATGATGTCGCGCACCTCCGGCACCGTGCAGTCGAGCTCAGCAGCAAGCTCCGCCGCCGTCGGCTCGCGACCGAGCTGCTGGATCATCCGTCGTTCGGCATGGATGAGCTTGTTCAAGCGCTCAACCATGTGCACCGGGATGCGGATCGTGCGGCCCTTGTCCGCCAGTGAACGCGTGACCGCCTGGCGGATCCACCATGTGGCATACGTCGAGAACTTGTAGCCACGGCGATAGTCGAACTTCTCCACCGCCCTGATCAGCCCCAGAGAGCCCTCCTGGATCAGGTCCAGCAGCGTCAGGCCGCGCCCCACATAGCCCTTAGCGATCGACACCACCAGACGCAGGTTGGCCTCCACCATGTGCTGCTTGGCAGCGCCGTCGCCACGCTCGATGCGCTTCGCCAGCGCCACCTCCTCTTCGGCGCTCAGCAGCGGCACGCGCCCGATCGAGCGCAGATACAGGCGCAGCGAGTCCAGGCTCGGCTCCACCGTCAGGTCAATCTCCGGCCGCTTGAGCTCCTCAAGCTGCGTGCGCAGCTCCTGCACGTGCTCCCCACGATCCTCCTCCTCGACCTCACGGGAGCCCACCAGCGCGCTCTGGCGAGGGTCCTCAGCGTCGCGGTGAGAGCTCGCCGCAGGACCATGCGGTTGCAGCTCCGCCCCAGCGTCACCCGGCGACAGCAGCTCTATCCCATGCTCCTCCAGATAGCTCAGGAGATCCTGAGTCTGCTGTGCCGAAAGCTCCATGTCCTCCAGCGCCGTCGCCAGCGCCTGCACGGTCAGGAAACCCCTCTCCTGAGACTCGGCAATGATCCCCTGCAGCTCCTCCAACTCGACCACGGCTGTGTCCGTGGCGGCCAACAGACCCTCAAGCTTCTCGCTCAACTGGCCTCCCAATGACCCATGCTGCTCCCCGCCAGAACGCTCTTCGCACTCCGGCCTCCCCGGCCCTACACTCAGCCTCCCATGGCTCGATGAGTTGAGTGCGGATTGATACCAGAAACTGTGGTTGAGGGAGTCCGGTTGCTCTCCACCGTCGAGTTAGGCGCTCCGCCCGCGCTACGCTTGGCCCCGGTGCAGGCGAGCAAGCCGACCTCCTCCACGCTGTCTCCGACCAGGGGCTCGGGCGATGACGTGCAGGCGCGCGAGCCAACCATCGCCGTCGGTCTTTCGCGAGTAGGCGTCACCGGCGTTGAAAAGGTCGTGCGCATCCGCCAGGAGCTGTTCCTCGCCCGGCTGGACTGCTTCGTCGATCTCAGTCGTAAGCAGAAGGGCGCACACATGTCCCGCTTCGACGAGGTCGTCAACGAGGCCATCGGCCAGGTGATCCTCAGCGAGGCTCCGTTCCGCGCCGAGACACTCGCACGGCACATCGCCGAGCTGGTTCGCGAGCGACAGGGCGCAGAGCGCGCCGAGGTGACCATCGCCGCGCGCTACCCCGAGCACAAGCCCGCACCCGTATCCGGTGTGCAGACACAGGAGATCTACACGCTGCACGGACGCGCCGTCGCCTTCGAGCACGGAACGCGCCGCACCGTCGGCGTATCTGCAACCGGCATGACCGCATGCCCGTGCGCGCAGGAGCTGGTCGCAGCGCGCGCACGTGAGCGTCTGCTCCAGCAGGACTTCTCCTCGCAGCAGATCGACCGCATCCTCGACAGCGTCCCCGTCGCAACCCACAACCAGCGCGGCCTGGCAACGCTGCACATCGGCTGCACCGAGGAGTGCGCCAGCGAGATCGACGCAGCTGCGCTGCTGGCGATAGCCGAGGGCAGCATGTCCTCGGAGATCTACGAGCTGATGAAGCGCTCCGACGAGGTCGAGGTCGTAGAAAAGGCTCATCGCCGCCCACGCTTCGTCGAGGACTGCGTGCGCGAGATGATCGCCGGCGTCGTCCACGCCTTCCCCGACCTCCACGGCGCCAGTTTCGTCTCAGCGCGCCAGGAGAACCTCGAGACCATCCACCAGCACAACGTCGTTGCCGAGCGCCACGGCCTGCTCTCAGAGCTGCGCGCCGAGATCGCACGATCGGCACCCCGCAGCGCTCACCAGACCACGCCTCGAGGAGTGGCTCGGCCCGCAACGCAGGGAACAGCGGCGCGTCAGCGCCCGCGCCTCGAGGCCTGCACCTGCTGCATGCGCCTGCGCAGGCCAAAGAAGTAGTCCAGCCCCGACAGCACCGTCACCACGACCGTCAAGTACAGCAGCGCCGACACCCACGCCGGCTGTCCGTGCACTGCGATCACAGCCAGGATGGTCACGATCTGCAGGCACGTCTTCACCTTGCCGAACATGCTTGCCGCCATCACCACGCCCGCCTGGGTGGCGCCCAGGCGCAGCACCGTCACTGCAAGCTCGCGCGTGATGATCACCATCGCAACCCATGCCGCCAGGCGGTGCAGCGACACCAGCGAGATCAGCGCCGCAACGATCAGCAGCTTGTCCGCAAGCGGGTCCATCAGCTTGCCGAACGTCGTCACCGAGTCGCGCGCCCGCGCCAGGTAGCCATCCACGAAGTCCGTCAGCGACGCCAGCGCGAACACCACCGCAGCCAGCACATCACCCCCGGCCGTATTGCCCAGCAGCGCCACCACCAGCGCCGGCACCAGCATGATCCGCAGTACCGTCAGCAGGTTGGGGAGGTTCAAGGGGAACACAGCGGGCAGTGCCATTATGTCCACATCCACCCTTACCAGGCGACAGGAGTCACACGATGAACACGCGCACTCTCGGACCGGACGGCCCCGAGGTCTCTGCCATCGGCCTCGGCTGCATGGGTATGTCGGCGTTCTACGGAGCCGCCAACGAAGACGAGGCACTCGCCACCATCGACCGTGCCCTGCAGCTCGGGTGCAACTTCCTGGACACGTCCGACATGTACGGGCCGCACACCAACGAGCGGCTCGTCGGGCGTGCCATCAAAGACCGTCGCCAAGACGTCTTCCTCGCCACCAAGTTCGGCATCAAGCTCGAGCACGGCGCCCGACGGCAAACCGGTTCGCTCGATCGACGGCAGCCCCGACTACGTGCGTAGTGCCTGCCACGACTCGCTGCAGCGCCTCGGCGTCGAGCACATCGACCTGTACTACCAGCACCGCGTAGACCCCAACACGCCCATCGAGGACACCGTCGGCGCCATGGCCGAGCTCGTGTCCGACGGCAAGGTCCGCCACCTGGGACTGTCCGAGGCCAGTGCCGACACCATCCGCAGGGCGCACGCCATACACCCCATCACCGCAGTGCAGACCGAGTACTCGCTGTGGACACGCGACGTCGAGGAGGACATCCTGCCCACGCTCGAAGAGCTCGGGATCGCGCTCGTCGCCTACTCGCCGCTCGGGCGCGGCTTCCTCTCTGGACGCTTCAGCTCCCCCGACGAGCTCGACGACGGCGACTTCCGCCGCTACGCGCCCCGCTTCAGCGGCGAGAACCTCAAACACAACACCGAGCTGGTCCAGCGCGTACGCGAGCTCGCCGCCGACAAGGGCATCACGCCCGGACAGCTGGCGCTCGCCTGGGTGCTGCACCGCGGCGAGCACATCGTGCCCATCCCCGGCACCAAGCGCGTGTCCTACCTCGAAGAGAACATCGCCGCCGACGACGTGCAGTTGAGCGACGACGACGTGCAGCGAATCGCCGACGCCGTGCCAACCGCCGCCGGCGATCGCTACGACGAGCAGGGGATGCGGTCGGTCAACCTGTAGGGCGCGCTCGGCTGAGGCGCGCCCGGCTGGGGTGGGTCGGGCTGGGGTGCGCCGGGCTGGGGTGCGCCCGGCTGGGGTGCGCCGGGGGCTCGCGCTCGACGCGCGCCGTGATGCGGCTGGGGAGGAGGGGCAGCACCTTGCTCGCCTGTGCCTGCGTGATCGTGCCCGCCCCGACAGCGTTCGTCAGCGCCGCCTTCCTGGTCGCCACCAGCGCTTCAATCAGGCCCGCTTCCGACCTGCCAGCCGTCGCATCCGCGATCTGAGCCAATGACTTGCCTGAGCGCTCCTGCGCCCGGATCTCGCTGCTGCTCGCGCCCAGGTAGCGCGCCGCCGTTGCGCTCACCGAGCGCCCCAGGCCTCGCCGCCGGTCGACCTCCGCTGTGATCCGCTGGGGCAGGCTCGCCGCAGCAGCAGCCAGCTTCTGCTTATCCGTCGACTCCAACGCAGCAATCAGCCCCGCCGCTGACCTGTCCGCCGACGCGTTCGCGATCTGCGCCAGCGACTTGCCCGAGCGCAACTCGCTCTTCAGCTGCGACTGGCTCACGCCCAGGTAGCTCGCAGCGCTTGCCAACACGCTGCCCTTGTGGTGATGGTGACGGTGAGCCGGCTGCGCCGCCATCACCACCGCCGCCGTCCCAGCCGCAACCACAGCAGCAACCGCCACGCCCATCAGAAGCCTTTTCCTGAGCCCGCGTCCCATCGTGTCCTCCCAGTCGCCAGCCTTCAGTCAGCCACCATTGTGCCTGCCCGTTTCTAAACACACACGTTGCAGCCGTCGCACACACGTTGCAGCCGTGGGCTAAGCGCTCGCTAAAACGCCCAGCCCAGTCTCCCTGGGTGGGGAATCGGTGTATCGCGATGGCTATACAGCTGGTGTGTGGAGTGACACGCTGTTGGTGTGGTGTATTGCTATGGCTATACGGCTGGTGTGTCGGGTGACGCGCTGTTGGTGTGGTGTATTGCTATGGCTATACGGCTGGTGTTGGCGAACAGGCCGTCTGTCAGTAGCCGACCGAGTAGAAGCTGATGTGCCGGCAGCCGTCCAGCTTGTAGTGCGGCAGCGCGTGATGGCTGGTGAACACCACGATGTTCCGGTTTTCGCAGTGGATCACGCCCGAGTCCTCATGGGCATGGACCACCGTGTCCGGATTGGTACCCGTCCACACGTAGTTGACCGTGTCGTTGGCGTAGATGAAGTTAGGGCCGTTGCCTGCATGGATCACCGCCGTCTGGGTGGACTCGCCTGTGGGGTGGTAGTCACCCCAGATGACGTCGCCCGCGTTGCCGCCGTAGATCGTGTCATCGCCGTAGCCGCCCAGCAGGTAGTTATGGACGCCGTTCTTGCCCACCAGCGTGTTGTGGCGCCCTGCCAGGCCCTTGTCCATGACCAAATGCTGGTTGGGCGGCCAGCCGGCGTGGCTGGTCATCGCCGTTGCGCACGATGCGAACACCAGCCCGATCAGCAGCGCCAGCGCCACGATGCTCCGCGCTGGACGTAGCTGTAGATGGGCAGGCAGTTCTCGTTGGGCACGGCTATCGGTCATTGCAACTCCAGACTTTCGAGGCAGAAGTTTTCGAGGCACAGGTAATCCATCGTCTGGCGCCCGTCTACCCCGACCCGCTCAGCACCAACTCGCACATCCGGCCAGCACGCCTGTCGTCGCCGCCCGCGCTACGCAGCTCACGCATCCGGACGCTTGCACCCACGCTCGCCACGCAGCTCACGCATCCGGACGCTCGCACCCACGCCCGCGGCCACGCAGCCGCGAGCGCTAGGGTGGGGCCATGCCACTGATCCCCATGGTCATCGAGCGCACCGCCCGCGGCGAGCGCGAGTTCGACATCTACTCGCGCCTGCTCAACGAGCGCATCATCTTCCTGGGCACGCCCATCGACGACCAGGTCGCCAACCTCGTCGTCGCGCAGCTCCTGCACCTGGAGAGCGAGGACCCCGACAAGGACATCTCCATCTACATCAACTCGCCCGGAGGCTCCATCTACTCCGGTCTGGCTATCTACGACACCATGAAATTCGTCAAGCCGGACATCGCCACCATGTGCGTCGGCGTGGCCATGTCCATGGGCTCGCTGCTGCTGGCAGCAGGAACCAAGGGCAAGCGCGCCGTGCTGCCCAACTCGCGGATCCTCATCCACCAACCCTCCGCCGGCTTCGAAGGCCAGTCCACCGACATCGAGATCCACGCGCGCGAGATCCTCAACGTGCGCGCCTCAATCGATCAGATCTACGCCCAGCACACCGGCCTGACAGCCGAGCAGGTACGCGCCGACATGGAGCGCGACCGCTTCTTCACTGCCGAGCAGGCCGTCCAGTATGGCCTGGTCGACCGCGTCCTCGCCAACCACTGAGCGCAGCCCGGGCTCAAGGGCACGCGCAGACGCGCCCCGCTCGCCTTTCCACGGTGCCGACTGGGGCTTGCCGGGGTGCGACTGGGGGGCAGCCCGCGGCGAGGGTCCGCCGTGCTCGCTCAGGCGATCGCGTGCTCGATCGCTCCCAGACGCTCGATCTCGATGCGCACCACGTCGTCGCCGGCAAGGAAGCTCGGAGGGTTCTGGCCCACGCCCACGCCTGACGGCGTGCCCGTCAGGATCACATCGCCCGCCTGCAGCGTGCACGTCTGCGAGATGAACTCCACCAGCTGCGGGATCGAAAAGATCAGGTTCGACGTATTCGAGTCCTGGCGCAGCTCGCCGTTGACCCACGTGCGCAGCCACAGCTCGTGCGGGTCTGGGACCTCATCGGCGGTCGTGATCCACGGGCCGTACGGGCAGAAGCCGTCGGCGCCCTTCGCCCGTGTCCACTGGGGCTCGCGGCCCTGCAGGTCGCGGCCCGTTACATCGTCCGCCACCGCATAGCCCGCCACCGACCGGCCCGGGCCCATGATCACCGCAAGCTCACCCTCGTAGTCCAAGCGCCGCACCACCTGCGGGCAGTGCACCGGCGAGTTCGGTGGCGCCGCCGAGGACGGCAGCTTCATGAACACCAGCGGCTGCTTCGGCGTCTCACCACCCGTCTCACGCACGTGATCCGCGTAGTTCAAGCCGATGCCAAAGATCGCCCGCGGCATGGGTACCGGCGCCAGCAGGTCGACCTCCTCCAGCGCCCACGAGGAGCCCTCGACCGGCGTCGCCTCCAGGTCCGACAGGCGATCCAGGACCGTCAGCTGCTCCTCCGCATGCGCATACACGCGCTCCTCACCCAGCCCGCCGCGCACCTCGCCCGCGCGGGGATCGCTGGAGCCGGGGGGAAGGAACGTCGCCAGGCGCATAGCTGCACGCAGGGTATCGATCACTCAAGCGACGCCCCAGCGCAACGGTCCAGCGCCCGGTTGCGCGTCGCAGGCGCAGGCTATTGTCGCTGGCGCCCATGGCACGGCACTGACACCCCTCGAGCGCTCGCTCCTGCTGCCGATCGCCGTGCTCACCGCGCTCGCCGGCGCTCGCCAACTACAGCGCCTGGGCCGCCGTGCCCCGCTTCGCCGTCGCCACGCTCGCGCTCGCCGGACTCGCCTGGGTCGTGTCGTTCGCCACCGAGCAGCTCGGCGAGCGCTTCGGGCCGGGCGTCACCGGCATGATGCAGTCGACGCTCGGCAACCTGCCCGAGCTGTTCGTCGTGATCTTCGCGCTGCAGAAGGGCGAGCTGATCGTCGCCCAGACGGCGATCATCGGCTCGATCCTCGCCAACGCCCTGCTCGTGCTCGGGCTCGTCATCGTCGTCGGCGCCCGCCGCTCGCCCGACCGCCTGATGCGCTTCTCAAAGCGCCTGCCCCGCGACACCGCCACGCTGCTGCAGGTGACGGTGTTCATCATCGTGCTGCTCGGCCTGTCGCTCGCCAACCACGACCCCGCGAGCCACCACGTCAAGGCGATCTCGATCGTCGGCGCGATCTGCCTGCTCGTCGTCTACCTCACCTGGGTCGTGCCCTACCTGCGCTCGGACCAGCGCCCGGGGAAGCCGGACCCCGGTGGGGCAGGGCGGTCGACGCGCGCGCCGACGCCCACTCGCCGCGCGACGGCCACTCGCCGAGCGCGGGCACGTCGAGCGACTGGCACGCCGGCCAGCCTGCGCACGCGGCCGCGACTGTCGCTTGCGCTGACGCTCGTGCTGCTGATCGTCGCCGGCACCGCCTCGGCGTTCGTGTCCGACTGGTTCGTCAACGGCCTCGAGCCCGCGATCGGCATCCTGCACATCTCCCAGGCGTTCGCCGGCCTCGTGATCGTCGCGATCGCCGGCAACGCCGTCGAGAACACCGCCGGGCTGGTGCTCGCCTACAAGCGCCGCTCCGACCTCGCGATCTCCGTCGTCAAAAACTCCGTCGCACAGATCGCCGCCTTCCTGTTCCCGCGCTCGTGCTCGTCTCCTTCGCGCTCAAGACCACCCTCACGTTCGCCCTCGCCCCCGTCTACATCGGCGCGCTCGCGCTCACCGCGCTCGCGCTGTGGCAGGTCACCGGCGACGGCGAGGCCGCCGAATTCGAGGGCTGGGCGCTCGTCGCGCTGTACGTGATCCTCGCCACGCTCACGCTGTACGAGTAGCCATCGCCGGCGGGCCCCCCTGAGGGGGCCCCTTGAATAGGCCTGCCCGCCAGGGTCGCCCGCTCGCCGGCGACCATGCCACTCAGCGCGTCAAGCCCCCGATCAGCGCGCCCGCCAGGCCGCCAGCCGTCGCTGCCTGCGCGTTGCCGCTCACCGCTTCGCCCTCCAGCGGCGCGATGAACATCGTCTGGATCGCCAGCCGCCCCGGGCCCGTGAAGCGGTTCCACGTGAGCTTGCCGCCGCCGCCCATGATCCCCGTCTTCAGGCCCATCGTCACCGCCTCCAAGCTCACCGACGGGTCCTTGTACAGCCACGCCCCCGCCTCCACGTCGAGCTGCTCGCCCGCGTCCAGCTCGACCAGGAACACGTTGCCGTGCCCGTGCAGCCACACGAGCGCGTCGCCGTCGGTCGCGCGGAACTTGTCCATGAAGAAGCCCGAGCCGCCCAGCAGCATGTTCTGCACGCCCTTGATGCGTTCGAAGCTGTAGTCGAGGTTGTCCGTCGCCGCGATGAACTGGTGCTCGCGCACGTCCAGCCCTTCGCCCTGGCGCAGGTGCATCGGCACGCACTGCCCCGGCGAGTCGCGCGAGAACGCGATCCGCCCCGAGCCCGACGTGCGCGTGACGAAGAACTCGAGGCCCGCGATCTTGCGCTTGATTGCCCCCGGCAGCTTCTTCAGCTCGATGTTCAGCTGCGTCTCCTTCCACAGCAGCACGTGGTGCTCGAACATCACCGCCTGGCCGCCGATATCCGATCTGCAGCTCCGGCACCAGTTCGCCGCGGATGTGGTAGGTGACGCCCGCAAACGACTCGTCGTGGGCACTGACGGGGATCGGCTCGGGCAGAGGCATGCGCTGTCTCCTTCTCTTCTGTGGGCACCGCCCATGCGCGGACGACCGGCAGGTCGGGAACACGTTGGCCCATATCGGCCCAATCGCGGCCCGAGCTTCGCCGTTCGCGGCGCCCGCGTCAAGGGGATCGCCGCGCCGTGCTCGTGCCGGGCCGTCGCCTCTTAGCAAAAGCACGCTAGACTGCTTGGACCTCGCGCCTGGGCGGGGTTTTTCTTCGCCCAGAGCCGCTGTCCACAACGACGCAGGGATTTCTCATCATGGCCCGCGGAGACGTACGAATCGCTATCACCCTCGCCTGCGAGGAGTGCAAGCATCGCAACTACCAGACGAACAAGAGCAAGCGCAACAACCCCGACCGGATCAGCCTGCGCAAGTACTGCCGCTGGTGTCGCAAGCACACCAGCCACAGGGAGACCCGTTAGCGCGGGAGCGCTGCCGTGGCTCGTGACCGCAAACGTGCAAAGCAGCGCCGCGCACGCGGCGCCGCGGCGGCGGCGCGCGCCGAGCGCCGATGCCGCCGCCAACGGCGCTCACGCGAGCTCGCCCGGTCAAGCCACCGACGAGCGGCCCGCCAGCAGCGCCGCTGCCGGCACGCTCGAGCGCGCCGACGTGCCCGCCGCGCTCGACCACGCCTCCGCCGACGTCGACGAGTTCGACGCCGCGCTCGTCCGCGGCGCCGGCGGCGTGCCCGCCACGCCCGACACCGACACCGATCGAAGTCGACTTCGACTTCCGAGACCGACGGACGCGCTGCAGGAGCCTGGCGGCGCTGCCGGCGGCCCGGCGGCAACGCCGCGTTGGCGGCGGCGGTGGTGGCGGTCGCAGCGGCGGCGACGGCGGCGAGGTCGCGCGCCCGTCCGGCGCGCCGCTGCGCGGCGGCAACCGCGCGATCGGCTTCCTGCGCGCCAGCTGGGCCGAGCTCCAGCGGGTGCAGTGGCCCGACCGCCGCCAGGTCTTCCAGGCGACCGCCGTCGTGCTCGGCTTCGTCGCAATCGCCGGTCTGTACCTGGGCGTCGCCGACTATGTCGCCAAGGAAATCGTCGAATTCATCCTCTGAGGTCTGAATGTTTCGCTGGTACGTCGTAAACACATACTCCGGTCACGAGAACAAGGTCAAGCACAACCTCGAGCACCGCGTCGTCTCGCTCGGGCAGCAGCGCGCCGTGCGCAGCGTCGTCGTGCCCACCGAAGCCGTCACGGAGATGAAGGACAACCAGAAGATCACCGTCGAGAAGCGCACGATGCCCGGCTACGTGCTCGTCAACATGGAGCTCAACGAGGACTCCTGGGGCGTCGTCAAGGGCACCCCCGGCGTCACCGGCTTCGTCGGCGCCTCCCAGGAGCCCGTGCCGCTGACCCAGGTCGAGGTCGACCGCCTGCTGCACAAGGAGGTCGCGACCGCCACCCGCACCCGCGCCCAGTTCACGATCGGCGAGTCCGTCAAGGTCGTCTCCGGGCCGCTGTCCGACTTCTCCGGCGAGATCTCCGAGATCAACGAGGACGCCGCCAGGCTCAAGGTGCTGGTATCTATCTTCGGTCGCGAGACCCCCGTCGAGGTGCAGTTCGACCAGGTCAAGAAGCTCTAGGAATTCGAGGACGCACGATGGCTAAGAAGGTTCTGACAACAATCAAGCTGCAGGCCAACGCCGGGCAGGCCAGTCCCGCGCCGCCGGTCGGCCCCGCGCTGGGCCAGCACGGCATCAACATCATGGAGTTCTGCAAGGCGTTCAACGCGCAGACGCAGAGCGAAACCGGCACCGTCATCCCGGTCGTGATCACCGTCTACGAGGACCGCTCGTTCACGTTCGTCACCAAGACGCCGCCCGCCGCCGTGCTGATCCGCCAGGCGATCAAAATCAACAAGGGCTCCGGCGAGCCCAACCGCGTCAAGGTCGGCACCATCACCCACAGACCAGCTGCGCGAGATCGCCGAGCGCAAGCTCGACGACCTCAACGCCCACGACGTCGACCAGGCCGCCAAGATCATCGCCGGCACCGCCCGCTCGATGGGCGTCGAGGTGGCCTCATGAGCGCCCACGGCAAGCGCTACGCCGAGCTGCTCGCCAAGGTCGACCGCGAGCACGAGTACCAGCCCGCCGAGGCGATCGCGCTCGTGCGCAGCCTCGGCGGCGCCAAGTTCGACGAGTCCGTCGAGGTGCACGTCCGCACCGGCCTCAACGTGCGCCACGCCGACGAGCAGCTGCGCGGGACGATCGCGCTGCCCAACGGGCTCGGCAAGGACGTCAAGGTCGCCGTCTTCGCCCAGGGCGACAAGGTGCGCGAGGCCGAAGAGGCCGGCGCCGACGTCGTCGGCGGGCAGGATCTCGCCAAACGCATCCAGGAGGGCTTCGACGACTTCGACGTCGCCATCGCCACGCCCGACATGATGTCCGTCGTCGGCCAGCTCGGGCGCATCCTCGGGCCCTCCGGCAAGATGCCCAACCCCAAAGTCGGCACCGTCACCATGGACGTCGGCAAAGCCGTCCAGGAGTCCAAGTCCGGCAAGGTCGAGTACCGCACCGACCGCACCGCGATCGTGCATCTCGTGATCGGCAAGGTCAGCTTCGACGAGCGCAAGCTGCTCGAGAACTACGCCGCCGTCATCGAAGAGCTCGTTCGCGCCAAACCGTCCGCCGCCAAAGGCCGCTACCTGCGCTCGATCACGCTCGCCTCGACCATGGGGCCCGGCATCAAGGTCGACTCCTCAAAGACACGTGAAATCATCGAGGAGGCGCCCGCGGCTACCATCGCCGCCTAAGCGCCATTCCCACAACCGGCCACCACAGACCCCCGGCAGCCCAAGCAGACCGATCTTCCATCGGTCCCAGCACAAGACCGGGACAGGAGCCCCATGAACCGAGACCAGAAGGCAGTCGCGATCGACGAGATCGCCAGCAACATAGACGAGTCCGACGCGATCTTCGCCGTCGACTACCGCGGTATCACCGTCGCCCAGGTCGCTGAGCTGCGCGCCACGCTGCGCGAGTCCGACGCCACCTTCAAGGTCGTCAAGAACTCGCTCACCGAGCGTGCCGCCGACCAGGTCGGCGCAGAGTCGCTCAAGGAGTTCCTCTCCGGGCCCACCGCCCTCACGTTCGTGCGCGGCGACATCGCCACCGCCGCCAAGGCCGTCGCCGACTACGCCCGCGCCACCCAGCTGCTGCCGTTCAAGGGTGGACTCATGGACGGCGCTCCACTCGACGTCGACCAGATCCGCTCGCTCTCGCGGCTGCCCTCCCGCGAGGTTCTCTACGGCCAGCTCGTCGGCGTCGTCGCCTCGCCCATCGGTGGGCTCGTGCGCTCGCTCGGCGGACTGCTCGGCGGGCTCGCCGTCGCCCTCGGCCAGGTGCAGGACAAGAAGGAGTCCGGCGAGATCCCCGCCGGCGCCGCCCCTGTCGCCGCCGCCGCTGCCGACGACGCGCCTGCGCCGACGACGCGCCTGCCGTCGCGCAGACACCTGCGGCTGAGGAGACACCCGAGGACGCGCTGCCCGATGAGGTGGCCAAGGCCGAGGAGACCGCCGTCGAGGCGCCACCCCAGAACCAGACTGAGCCGGACAACGACACGCCGGCGCAAGCAGACGACAACGAGGCGGACGTCTCGGCTGAGGCCCAGCCAGAGGACGCCGAGACGAATCCCACCAAGGAGGACTGAACCAAATGGCAACCAGCACGCAGGATTGGATCGAGGAGCTCAAGGGCATTTCCGTGCTCGAGCTCGCCGAGCGCATCAAGGCACTCGAGGAGGAGTTCGGCGTCTCCGCAGCCGCCATGGCCGCACCCGCCGCCGCACCCGCCGGCGGCGGCGACGCCGGTGGAGCTGAGGAAGAAGCCAGCAGCACCGTCGACGTGATCCTCGCCGGCGCCGGCGACAAGAAGATCCAGGTCATCAAGGTCGTACGCGCCGCCACCGGCCTCGGTCTCAAAGAGGCCAAGGCACTCGTCGACGAGGCCCCCAAGCCCGTCAAGGAGGGCATCGAGCGCGAGGACGCCGACAAGCTCAAGCAGGAACTCGAGGAGGCCGGCGCCAGCGTCGAGCTGAAGTGCAGCGCTTCGCCAGTCCGTGTGACGGTCGCAGGCTCGCGGCGACCGGCACACGGATGGCTTCGCTTGGCGCCGGCTGGTGCGCTGTTCGCGCCTCGGCCGTTGTTTTAGTCGGTCAAAGTTGTGCTGCCGGCGGCGCAGAACACTCTCGTCGCATGGTGTATCGCAGCGGCGATACGCATCCGATCGATCGATACTCCGCGAAGCCTCCCTTTCCAGGTTCCCCGGCGACGCTCATCCACCAGCCGGCCAGTAAGCCCGCTGATCGTGTTCTAAGCGCGCTGAGTCGACACGGCAGCTAGGAGCTGGGAGCGTAGGTGCTCTCACGATTCGCGTCGTTGAACATCTCCGACACAATCAGCCAAGACCCGTCCGCCTGCCGCTGCAGAACGCGCAACGAGTAGTTGTCCCTAAGCTCGATTTCGCCTCCGGCGAGCAGCTTTTGACCCTCTACCTGCAAGTGTGCAGATACGAGCACGACCTCCGGCGTGAGGACACGTATCACTACCTCAGGCGGAGCTCTAAGCTCGCCCGCGCCGAAGTTGGCGTCCGCGAACAGGCCTCGTAGGTATGAGACGACTTCCTCACCGCCCTTCTTCACGCTGCCAAAAGCGTTGACCCAGTCGGCGTCGACGCTATAAACCCCCACCAACTTGTCGGCATCACGCTCTTGAAAGGCCGTCCTCAGCGCGATCAGCGTGGCGCCGATCGCTTCCTGGTCCGCCTGCGGCAGGGATGAGAATTCAGCTGTGGCATCGGGTGCGGCCATCGCGCTTCCCCCGTTCGTCTCGGCCGGTTTCGTTGTCAGGCTAGCTCATGGCGTCCGGTCATCGTTGCGCAGCGCCGTCTGCGAAGACGGAGGTTCCGCGCCGGCCCGCCTCCTGGCCGCCCAGCTCGCGTCGCGCGGCCAACGGGCGGGTGGAAGGACCGCCGGCGAGCATCTGCTCGAGCACGACGGCTGAGCGGCTCTCGATCGACGATCTCGCATCTTTAGGCGCCGCTAACAAATCCCCGCGTTTTCCGGTAAAGTGCCCTCCGCTAGCCGATAGTCGTAGCCGCCCGAAGTGCCGAGGTCGCGCCACATACGCGAATTCTCGAAAGGCGGGGTCCGTGAGCGCTGGTGGCCCTTCGGGGTACGGATAGCCTGTGCTATCTTTCTTAGTCGCGCTTCGGCGCCCTCCTCTGCCCGTGTATCGCCCTCCGAAGGAGTCACTTCTTGGCTGCTGTAGACGCTCTCCGGACGCGCAGGACCTTTGCGCGCCTGAATAAGACAGTTGACGTCCCAAACCTGATTGACATCCAGCGCCGTTCGTTCACCTGGCTGACCGACCCTGAGAAGGGCGGCCTGCGCGAGACGATTGACGACATCTCCCCGATCGAGGACTACACGGGCAACCTTGCAGTCCAGTTCGGCCAGTTCACGTTCGACGAGCCCGTTGCATCGCTGGACCAGTGTCGCGAGAAGGATCTCACCTACGCCCGTCCGCTCACCGTCACGGTTGCCTTCATCAACCGCGAGACCGGAGAGATCCGTGAGCAGTCCGTGTTCATGGGCGACTTCCCGTGGATGACCGAGCGCGGCACGTTCGTCATCAACGGCACTGAGCGCGTGGTCGTCACGCAGCTCGTGCGCTCACCCGGGGCCTACTTGATGGAGCCCAAGGATCGCGAGAAGCAGGTGTTCATCGCCAACCTCATGCCCGCCCGTGGGTCCTGGCTGGAGTTGGAGATCGACAAGAAGGGCAAGGTCTTCGTCCGTATCGACCGCAAGCGCAAGCTGCCCGTCACGGTGCTGCTGAGGGCGATGGGATACGCCACGGACGAGGAGATCCTGCGCCTGTTCGAGGACTCGCTGTACATCCGCAACACGATCGAGGCCGACACCGAGATCACCCGCACCGAAGAGGGCGCGCTGATTGAGCTGTTCAAGAAGCAGCGCCCCGGCGAGCCGCCCAGCGTTGACAACGCCAAGGCGCTGCTCAACCAGCTGTTCTTCGACCCCAAGCGCTACGACCTCACGCGCGTCGGGCGCTACAAGCTCAACTCTCGTCTGGGTCTGGATGTCGACATCGACACCCGTACGCTCACCCACGACGACATCCTGGCGCTCGTGCGCGAGCTGGTCTCGCTGCCCAAGCGTCTCGGCCTGCCAGAAGACGGTCAGATCGAGATCAAGGACTACGCCGCCGAGGCCATGAGCATGCCGCGCGAGCCTGTCGCAGAGCACCTCGACGAGTACGAGCACTTCGGTAACCGTCGTCTGCGTACCGTCGGCGAGCTCATCCAGGAGGCCTTCCGCATCGGCCTCTACCGTATGGAGCGCGTCGTCCGTGAGCGTTTGACCACCGAGGACGCCGACACGATCACGCCGCAGACGATCATCAACATCCGGCCCGTGGTGGCAGCCCTGAAGGAGTTCTTCGGCTCCTCGCAGCTGTCGCAATTCATGGACCAGACCAACTCGCTCGCCGGGCTCACGCACCGTCGACGCCTGTCTGCTCTGGGCGCCGGAGGTCTGACGCGCGAGCGCGCCCCCATCGAGGTGCGCGACGTGCACCCCACCCACTACGGACGCATGTGCCCCATCGAGACCCCTGAGGGACCGAACATCGGTCTGATCGGCTCGCTGTCCTCGTTCGCCGAGGTCTCCGAGTACGGGTTTGTCACCACGCCCTACCGCGTGGTCACGGACGGCGTCGTCACCGAGGAGGTTCGCCGCCTCGACGCCACCCAGGAAGAGGAGCTGCTGATCGCCCAGGCCAACACGCCTGTGGACGACAAGACCGGCAAGCTCAAGGGCACCGAAATCCTCTGCCGCACGCAGGCCGGCCAGTATGTGACCGTCGGCCCCAAAGACGTCGATCTGGTCGATGTCTCGCCTGAGCAGATCTGGTCCGTGGCCACCGCCATGATCCCGTTCCTGGAGCACGACGACGCCAACCGGGCGCTGATGGGCTCCAACATGCAGCGCCAAGCCGTCCCCCTGCTGAAGGCCGACGCTCCGCTGATCGGCACAGGTATGGAGCGGCGTGCCGCACTGGACACCGGCGACGTGCTGCTGGTCAAGAACGAGGGCACCGTCGACTACATCGACGCCAATCAGATCGTCATCCAGACCAAGGACGGCAAGAAGGACGAGTACGAGCTGCAGAAGTACATGCGCTCCAACCAGGGAACGCTGATTCACCAGAAGCCGCTCGTCTTCACCGGCCAGGCGGTCAAGCCAGGCGACGTGCTCGCCGACGGCTCCTCCACCGACAAGGGCGAAATGGCCCTTGGCAAGAACCTGATGGTCGCTTTCATGTCCTGGGAGGGCTACAACTTCGAGGACGCCATCATCCTGTCCAAGCGCCTCGTGCAGGACGACGAGCTCACCTCCATTCACATCGAGGAGTACGAGATCGACGCCCGCACCACCAAGCTCGGTGAGGAGGAGATCACCCGCGACATCCCCAACCGCTCAGAGGAGTCGCTGCGCAACCTCGACGACCGCGGCATCGTCCGCGTCGGCGCCGAGGTCATCTCCGGCGACCTGCTTGTCGGCAAGGTCACGCCCAAGGGCGAGACCGAGCTCACCGCCGAGGAGAAGCTCATCCGGGCAATCTTCAAGGAGAAGGCACGCGAGGTGCGTGACACCTCGCTGAAGGTCCCGCACGGTGAGGGTGGCGTGGTGATCGACGTCAAGACCTTCAGCCGCGACGCCGGCGATGACCTGCCGCCCGGGGTCAACGACCTCGTACGCGTGTTCGTCGCCAAGAAGCGCAAGATCTCCGAGGGCGACAAGCTCGCAGGACGTCACGGCAACAAGGGTGTCATCTCCAAGATCGTCGACCAGCAGGACATGCCCTTCCTTGAGGACGGCACCCCCGTCGATGTGATCCTCAACCCGCTGGGCGTGCCCTCGCGCATGAACGTCGGGCAGATCCTTGAGACACACCTCGGGTGGGCTGCAGCACAGGGCTGGTACGACGACGGTACCGAGGCGTACAAGGAAGCAGACGCAAACGGCGGCAAGCGCCGCGTGTATGTGTCCACGCCAGTGTTCGACGGCGCCACCGTCGCCGACGTCGACAACGCGCTCGTCAAGTGGCAGGACGCCCACGAGGGTCGCATCCGCATGGACGTCGACAAGTCCCGGCGGGTGGGCGAGCAGGCCTCAGGAAAGATGACGCTGTTCAACGGTCGCAGCGGCGAGCCATTCGAGGAACAGGTCACCGTCGGCTACATGTACATCCTGAAGCTGCTGCACCTCGTCGACGACAAGATCCACGCCCGCTCCACCGGCCCGTACTCGCTGGTCACCCAGCAACCGCTGGGAGGCAAGGCGCAGTTCGGTGGGCAGCGCTTCGGCGAGATGGAGGTCTGGGCGCTGGAGGCGTTCGGTGCCGCCTACACGCTGCAGGAGATGCTCACCATCAAGTCCGACGACACCGTCGGGCGCGTCAAGGCCTACGAGGCGATCGTCAAGGGCGAGAACATCGCCGAGCCGTCTATCCCCGAGTCCTTCAAGGTTCTGCTCAAGGAGATGCAGTCACTGGCGCTCGACGTCAACGTTGTCTCCGAGGAGGGACAGCGTGCTGAGATGCGCGACGAGGACGACGACCTGCTGCGCGCAGCTGAGGAGCTCGGCATCGACCTCTCCGGCGTCAGAGCGCTGGCCGGCGACGGCGGCGATGAGCAGCTGGAGGGGCAGGACACCACCAATGCCGCCACCGGCGGGGCCGAGGAGACCAGCGACACCGACGATGGCGCTGCCACCGAGGCGGAGAATGACACTGCAGAGGACGTGATCGGCGTGGAGGAGCTGCTGGACGCCGACGCGACGGAGGACGCCGATCTGGAGAGCCTGGCCAGTGAGGAGTCCCCCGAGGAGTTGCCCGATTCACCCGCGAGCGAAAGCACACCCAGATGATCGACATCAATAATTTCGACGCCATCGAGATCAGCCTCGCTTCGTCAAAGCAGATCCGCGGTTGGAGCTCCGGCGAGGTCACCAAGCCGGAGACCATCAACTACCGGACGCTCAAGCCGGAGAAGGACGGCCTGTTCTGCGAGCGCATCTTCGGTCCCACCAAGGACTGGGAGTGCTACTGCGGCAAGTACAAGCGTGTCCGCTACAAGGGCATCGTGTGCGAGCGCTGCGGCGTGGAGGTCACGCGCTCGAAGGTTCGCCGCGAGCGTATGGGCCATGTCGACCTGGCCGCGCCCGTCAGCCACATCTGGTTCTTCAAGGGCGTGCCCAGCCGTATCGGCTACCTGCTGGACATGGCTCCCAAGGAACTGGAGAAGGTTCTGTACTTCGCTGCCTCAATCGTCACCTGGGTAGACGACGAGGCGCGCGGCAAGGACCTCGACTCGCTGGAGAAAGAGGTCAACAAGGTCCTCGACGGCTACGCCGCCGAGCGCGAGGAGCGCGTGCTGGAACTGCGTGAGTCGCTGGCCCGCCGCGATAAGTACCTGCAGAACGGCAAACAGACCAACTTCAACGACGAAGACCACCTGTGGGCTGACTCGCTGGACATCAACCTGTCCAAACTCACCGACGAGGAGCGCGACAAGCAGGTCAAGGAGCTGACCAAGGCTTTTGACGCCGACATCGCCGACACCGAAGCCTACATCGAGGATGCAGCCGAGCGGATGCGCAGCGTGTGGGAGCTCTTCAAGACAATGGAACCCAAGCAGATCGAGCACGACGAGACCACCTTCCGTGAGCTCAAGGAGCGCTTCGGCTCTCCCTACGGCTTCGGCGAGTACTTCCGTGGCGGCATGGGCGCAGAGGCGATCCGCGACCTGCTCCAGCAGGTCAACCTGGAGGCCGAACGCGTAGAGCTCGAGGACCAGGTCAAGACCGGAAAAGGCCAGAAGCAGGCGCGTGCAGTCAAGCGCCTGAAGGTTGTCTCCGCGTTTATCCAGTCCGGCAACAAGCCCGAGATGATGGTTCTCGACGCCGTGCCTGTGATCCCGCCCGAGCTGCGCCCCATGGTCCAGCTCGACGGTGGCCGCTTCGCCACCTCAGACCTCAACGACCTGTACCGCCGCGTCATCAACCGCAACAACCGCCTCAAGCGGCTGCTTGACCTCGGCGCGCCTGAGATCATCGTCAACAACGAGAAGCGCATGCTCCAGGAGGCCGTCGACGCACTGTTCGACAACGGCCGCCGTGGGCGTCCTGTCACCGGGCCGGGCAACCGTCCGCTGAAGAGCCTCTCCGACATGCTCAAGGGCAAGCAGGGACGCTTCCGTCAGAACCTGCTCGGCAAGCGTGTGGACTACTCCGGACGTTCCGTCATCGTCGCCGGTCCCTACCTCAAGCTGCACCAGTGCGGCCTGCCCAAGATCATGGCGCTCGAGCTGTTCAAGCCGTTCATCATGGCCCGCCTCGTCGAGCGCAAGTCCGCGCAGAACATCAAGGCAGCCAAGAAGATGGTCGACTCGATGATCGGCGAGGTGTGGGACGTGCTCGAGGAGGTCATCCACGAGCACCCCGTACTGCTCAACCGCGCGCCCACGCTGCACCGCCTGGGGATCCAGGCCTTCGAGCCGCTGCTCGTCGAGGGCAAGGCCATCCAGGTCCACCCGCTCGTCTGTCACGCGTTCAACGCCGACTTCGACGGCGACCAGATGGCCGTGCACCTGCCGCTGTCCGCCGAGGCACAGGCAGAGGCACGCATCCTGATGCTCTCCTCCAACAACATCCTGTCCCCTGCGCACGGGGCGCCGCTGGCTACACCTACGCAGGACATGATCCTCGGGGCCTACTACCTCACCTACGGGCCTGAAGCCGAGGAGCTCTCCAAGATCGATCGTGCCACCTACGAGCCGCGGCCGCACGTGTTCCGCACCGCGCAGGAGGCCGAGCTGTCCTACGAGGGCAACGTCGTCAAGCTCCACGACATCGCCGAGTTCCGGCCCTACGGGCGCGAGGGCGGACACGTCCTCACCACCATCGGGCGGATCATCTACAACGACCGCATCGAGCGGGCACTCGCAGAGGCACTCGGCGACGAGTTCGACGCCTCCAAGTACGTGTTCGTCAACCAGTCCATGAAGAAGCGCGACACCACGCGACTGATCGACATGCTCGTGCAGTCATACGGTGCCACCACCATCTCGCTGGTGCTCGACGCGTTCAAGGACCTCGGCTTCAAGTACGCAACCCAGGCCGGGATCACAATCTCCAAGAACGACGTCGTCGTGCCGCCCGAGAAGCAGGAAATCCTGGACAAGTACGACAAGCTCGTCGGTGACATCACCAGCCAGTACGACGACGGACTGATCACCCAGGAGGAGCGTCACGAGGCCGTGGTCGAGCAGTGGAACGCCGCCACCGACGAGGTCGCCGAGGCGATGGTCGCCAACCTCGACACGCTCAACCCCATCTTCATGATGGCCAACTCCGGTGCCCGTGGCTCGTTCAAGCAGATCCGTCAGCTCGCCGGTATGCGCGGTCTGATGGCCAACCCCAAGGGTGAAATCATCGAGCGTCCGATCAAGGCCAACTTCATGGAGGGCCTATCCGTGCTCGAGTACTTCATCTCCACGCACGGCGCCCGAAAGGGGCTCGCCGACACCGCCCTGCGTACCGCCGACTCCGGGTACCTGACGCGGCGTCTGGTCGACGTCGCCCAGGACGTCATCATCCGCGAGGCCGACTGCGGCACCCAGGAATACATCGAGATGCCCGTCTTCAAGGACGGGGGTGAGCCCAACGACGTGCTAGTCGGACGCATCGCCGCGCTCGACATCACCACCAAGCGCGGCCGCATGCTCACCGAGCAGAGCGCCGAAATCGGCCGCGCAGAGATGGCCGAGATCGTCGCCGCCTTCACTGAGGACAACGACAAGGGCACAGAGATTCGCGTGCCCGTGCGCTCCGTGCTCAAGTGCGAGGCGCCAAGCGGTGTCTGCCAGGCCTGTTACGGCCGTGCCATGGCCACCGGTGCGCTCGCGCAGATCGGCGATGCCGTCGGCATCGTCGCCGCCCAGTCCATCGGCGAGCCCGGCACGCAGCTGACCATGCGTACGTTCCACACCGGTGGAGTCGCCGGTGCCGACATCACGCACGGTCTACCGCGTGTCGTCGAGCTGTTCGAGGCGCGGCGCCCCAAGGGTCTCGCCAAAATCGCCGAGCAGGACGGGGAGGTGTCGATCGAGGAGACCGACAAAGCCCTCACCGTCGTCATCACCGACGACGCCGGCGAGGAGCACCGCCACGCCTTCCCGCGGCGTACGCGGCTGTTCGTCACCTCCGGCGAGAAGATCGCCGCCGGCCGGCAGCTCAACGAGGGGTCCGTCTACCCGCACGAGCTGCTAGCCATCCGTGGACGCACCGAGACCGAGGTCTACCTCGTCAAGGAGGTCCAGGAGGTCTACAAGTCACAGGGCGTAGACATCAACGACAAGCACATCGAGCTGATCGTCCGTCAGATGCTCAAGAAGGTGCGCGTCGACCAGAAGGGCGACACCGACTACCTACCCGGGCAGTTCGTCGACCGCTTCGAATTCGCCAAAGCCAATGACGCCGTAACCCAGGCCGGCGGTGAGACCGCGCAGTTCGAGGACATCATCCTCGGTATCACCAAGGCCTCCTTGAACACCGACTCGTTCCTATCCGCCGCCTCCTTCCAGGAGACGACCAAGGTTCTCACCGACGCTGCCCTCGAAGGCAAGATCGATCGGCTCAACGGGCTCAAGGAGAACGTCATCATCGGCAAGCTCATCCCCGCCGCAACCGGTCTCAAGCGCTACCGGCGCATCGAGATCGAGCCCTCCGAACCGCTGCCCCGCGCAATCGACGACGTCGGCCTGCTCGATCAGGACGAGATCGCCGCAGAGCTCGGTCTCGCCGGCGACGGCTTCAGCGGTGGCTACGGGCAGGAGTTCGACGCCGATCTCGCCTCCCTGGAGAAGATCGGCGCCGGTGGCACCGACCCCGGCTTCGCCGAGGAGCTCGCCGAGCTCGAGCTTCCCGACGAGAACCTCGCCGCCGCCGACGAGGACTAGCCACTAGCCAGGCACTCACGCGCCGCACGCGCATCCGGCCGGCCATTTGCGCCCGCCCGGATGCGCGCCGGTGCGTGTTGTGTTGTGTCTGGTCGCACGTCGCGTAGGGGAGGGGGGAGCAGGTGTCGCTTGCCTTCCCCCCCGTGGCAGGCGCGGGGCCAGCCGGCGGGGTTCGTTGTCTGGCTTCTCGGTTTAGTTATTGGTTTGCACGCCGCGATAGCCATGGTTACACGGGCTGCTCTTATGGACTGCTTTTATGGGGCTACTTTTAAATGCAACGATAGCCATGGTTATACGGTCGAGGCAAATGAACAATGGCCCAACGGTCGCGTCCGACAGGGCCCCCACGGCTGCGTCACAGTCCTGACACAGTGGCTCCCAGCTTGCCACTCGCCTACAGGTCGTCTTCGCCAGGTCCGGCCCCGGCCCCGCCCAGCCCGCTAGCGCAGATTGTTCGCCCACTGCGCCAGCTCCGCCGCCTCCCGCCACGTCAGGCCATCCTCCGGCGCCGTTTGCACCAGCAGCGTGGGCGCTGCGCGGGCCTGCGCCCATTCGTGGCAGGCGGCGTTGAACGCATCGTCGATCCACGCCAGCGGCCTGCTGCCTGCATACGCTTCAATCGCCTCCAGCTTCCAGTGGGCGTTCGCCCGCCCAACCGCACGCGAGAACCGCAGGAACGGCAGCCCTGCCGGCAGCCCCAGCAAGTGCGGCAGATGCTCGTCCGCGCGCTCCTCCCAGCCGCTCGCCCAAACCAACTCGAACATCGCTGAAAGCTCAAGCAGGTGAGCAGCTGCAGTGGACGAAAGGAAGTGGGGTGTGCCGTCGATCGAATGGAAGGCGCCATCCAGTGGACGGCTGTTGGCGTGGCTGTCTCCCACCCCCCAGCCTGCCCGCTCCCAGCCGCCGAACAGCGATATGACGCCGTCGATGTCCACCATCAGCAGAGGCTTCGGCAACTCTTTCGTGCCGCCAACACGCTCTTTAGCTTGCATAGAGGTTGGGATGGGTACTCTGCCGGGACGGTTGATGTGCTGAGACTGTCCGCGCGGAGTAAAGCAGGCGTTGGCGCCGGCCGATGAGCACACCGTCGCACCCTCGACCATGACAATGGATCTCGGCATACTCCTCGCTCTCTTCTGCGCCTTCGTGGCGAACCTCGGGTTCTTCTACAAGTACCGCGGCGCCAACTCCGTGCCCAAGGTCGAGGTCATGCATCCGCTGCGCTCCGCCAGGCAGCTGTACTCGTCCAAGTGGTTCGCGCTGGGCATGATCATCGCCACCGCCAGCTGGGGCCTGCATGTTGCAGCGCTCGCGCTTGCGCCCATGTCCGTCATCCAGGTCTCCCTGGCAGCCGGTGTCGTCTTCATCGCCGTCATGGCCGAGCGCATGTTCGGCTTCAAGGTCGGGCGTCGCCAATGGATCGGCCTGTCGCTGACCGCCGCAGGACTCGTGCTGCTGGGGCTCACCCTGCCCGCCATGCACGGCGCTCACGCGCAGTTCTCGCAGCTCACCATGATCTGCTTCGAGGCCGGCCTGTTCGGCCTCGGTGGCCTGTTGCTGATGGGTCCGCGAATGGGCGGACCCGTCGAGCACCACGGCATGATGCTCGGTGCTGCCTCAGGCGTGCTGTTCGGCGTCTCCGACACCGCCATCAAGGCGCTCACCGGCATCACCGGCGCTCATGGGATCGTCGGCCTGGTGCTCAGTCCCTGGCTGGCTGTCGCAATCATCGCCTCCGTTGTCGCTTTCTACGCGTCCGCTCGCGGGCTGCAAGACGGCGAGGCAGTACCCGTGATCGCCGTAACGGGAACAGCCGCCAACATCGCCGGTATCGCCGGCGGGATCCTCGTATTCGGCGACCCAATGCCCGCCAGCCCCCTCGGAGTGGTGCTCCAGGCACTTGCATTCGTGCTGGTTGTCGTCGCTGCTGCGCTCATGCCTGCACCCGTGCGCGCAGTCGGCGTGCCCCAGGCCGCCTAGCGCTGCTAGCATCTCGCCCGAATGCCAACCACATCGCAACTAGTGCGCAAGGGGCGCGTCGCCCCGAAGAAGAAGGTTGCCACCCCAGGCCTGAAGTCCGGCAAGGGTCGCAAGAAGAAGACCGCTGCTCCGCAGCGGCGTGGCGTGTGCACCCGCGTGTACACCACCACGCCCAAGAAGCCTAACTCAGCGCTGCGCAAGGTCGCGCGTGTGCGCATCTCCGGTTCCATCGAGGTCACCGCCTACATTCCCGGAGAGGGACACAACCTGCAGGAGCACTCAGTGGTGCTCGTACGCGGCGGTCGCGTCAAGGATCTTCCCGGTGTGCGCTACAAGGTCGTCCGCGGCACGCTCGACGCAGCCGGCGTCAGCGACCGCAAAAAGGCGCGCTCGCAGTACGGCGTGAAGAAAAAATAGAATGCCCCGCCGCGCAGCCGCCCAGATCCGCCCCGTAGAGGCGGACCCTATACACCGCTCCAAGCTTGTTCAGCAGGTCATCAACAAGGTCATGCTGGACGGCAAGAAGTCAACCGCTGAGCGGATCGTCTACGACGCGCTGGCGCTGCTCGGTGAGCGCAGCGACAAAGATCCCGTCGAGACACTTGAGGCCTCCATCAAAGCGCTCACGCCCACGCTCGAGGTCAAATCGCGCCGCGTCGGTGGCGCCACCTACCAAGTGCCCGTCGAGGTCGCCTCAAGGCGCGCCCGCACCCTGGCCGTTCGCTGGCTCGTCGAGTTCGCCCGGCAGCGCCGCGAGAAGACCATGGCCCAGCGCCTGGCCAACGAGCTGATGGATGCCCAGTCACAGCAGGGCGGCGCCTACAAGCGCAAGGACGACATTTACCGCATGGCGCAGGCCAACAAGGCCTTCGCCCACTACCGCTGGTAGCGGGCCGATGACCGGCGCGAGCCGGCGTCCTCCCTCGCTCGTGTGCAGAACACACTTCGCTCACTGCGTCCTTGGCTCGCTTGGTCCTCGGCCCGCTACGGGCTTGTGGGGATTCATTTTTAGGAGCCCCCTTTCGGGGGCTTGCCCGGATGGCGGGCTGTCGTGACGCGGGCTGTGCTCAGGCTCAGCCGGGTGCTTTTGGCCGCTCCTCGCTCAGGCGGGATGTGTGAGAAGGCTCACACATCCCTTGAAGAACAAAGCTTTGGTACCTAAACTTTCGGTACCAAATGTCTTCTGCCACGACAACCGACCCGGGCTTCCACCCAGAGGCCTCCGACCGCATAGAGCCGTACGTGTGGAAGATCGCCGGCGTGGTGATCCTCGGGATGATCATGTCGATCCTCGACACCACCATCGTCAACGTCGCGCTGCACACGCTGCGCAGCGATCTGCACAGCTCCATCGCGCAGGTCCAATGGGTCATCACCGGCTACCTGCTCTCGCTTGCAGCCGTCATCCCCGTCACCGGCTGGGCTGCACGGCGCTTCGGCGCGAAGCGCGTCTACATGACCTCCCTGGTGCTGTTCACCGCCGGCTCCGCGCTGTGCGCAGTCGCCTCATCGACCACCTCGCTGGTGCTGTTCCGGGTCCTGCAGGGCGCCGGCGGCGGCATGATCATGCCCGTCGGTCAGCTGATCATGGCCCAGGTCGCCGGACCCAAGCGCATGGGGAGGGTCATGGGGATCGTCTCCATGCCCGCCATGCTCGCGCCGATCCTCGGCCCCGTCGTCGGCGGCGCAATCCTCGAGAACCTGCACTGGTCCTGGATCTTCCTCGTCAACGTGCCCATCGGCGCAATCGCACTGGTGCTCGCCTGGCGACTGCTGCCCAAGACCGACTCTGGTGCCGCCGGGCGTCTGGACGTGCTCGGCCTCGGGCTGCTCTCCGGCGGCTCCACCGCCGTCGTCTACGGACTGTCCGAGCTCGGCTCCAACAGCAGCCTCACCGCGCCCAGCGTCGTCTGGCCGATCGTCGCCGGCCTGCTCCTGGTCGCTGCCTTCATCTGGCACGCGCTGCGCATCGAGCGTCCGCTGCTCGACATCCGGCTGTACGCCAACCGCGTCTTCGCCGCAGCCTCGCTGACGACCTTCGGGCTCGGCGCAGCGCTGTTCGGGGCGATGATCCTGGTGCCGCTCTACTACCAGGAAGTTCGCCACGAGAGCGTCATCGTCACCGGCCTGCTCACCGGCCCGCAGGGTCTGGGGATGCTGTTGGTGATGCCGCTCACCGGTCGCCTGACCGAGCGCTACGGCGGTGGCCGTGTTGCCATCGTCGGCGTGTCCATCCTGTCGATCGCCACCATCCCGCTGGCGGTCGTCGGCGCCCATACATCCATTCTCTGGCTGTCTGTCGTGCTCGCGCTACGCGGCGTCGGCATCGGCTTCGCCTTCGTACCCGCCATGAGCGCCGCCTTTGCCTCCATGCGACCGGAGCAGCTGTCCGACGCCACGCCCCAGCTCAACGTGCTGCAGCGCATCGGCGGCGCCATCGGTACAGCAGTACTCGCCGTGGTGCTCCAGCGGGCCAGCGCCGGCGCACACACCGCCACGCACCTCGCGCACGCCTTCGACAAGGCCTACTGGGGCTCGGTTGGCATCGCCGTGCTGTCGCTGGTCCCCTGCCTGGTGCTGCTGCGTGCCGAGAACCCCCGCGCGCGTATGGACCAGGCGGCCAGCAACGCCGAGGCCGCCGTCGAGCCGCTCGGCGCATAGAGCGAGCATCATGGGCGAGGCCACCACTGCGCCGCCGAGCGAGCCGGCCAATCAGCACGCCGCCGAGATCAGCGAGCTGGGAGTGGCCTTCAGCCGTGTGTTCCGCAGCTTCAATCGGCTGCGCGGGCGCGACACGCATCTCGGCGGCAGTGAGCTCAGCCACGCCCAGTTCGAGCTGTTGCTCGAGCTGTGCGATCGCGGCGAGTTGCCTGCCGGAGAGCTCGCCGCAGCTGCGCGGCTGACGCCCGGCACAGTCACCCAGATGCTCGATCACCTAGCTGATTGCGGGCATGTCGAGCGCGTGCGCTCGGACATCGATCGGCGCGTGGTCGTCTCGCGGCTCACGCCCCAGGGGCGGCGCAAGATCGAAGCCAAGCGCAAGGCCTGGAAGAGTCGTTGGGAGGATGCCCTTGCCGGCGTCGACAGCGAGGACTTGCGGGCCGCCACGCGGGTGCTCGAACGCCTCAGCGTCATGATCGAGGACGCGCCTGTCGACGATGCCCGTGCGCCTGCCAAGGCGAGCAGCCGCACGCTCTGAACTCACCGCCAATAGGTGCTCAACCGCAGGAATCGCTCTGCTATAGTCGAAAACGCGTCGCGGTGGGCGCAGCGCGTACACGTGCGACCCGCGGACTCGGCAATCAAGATGGTGACCTCGAGCAGATAACGAACGCGGACCGGTCGACGGACGACCAGCAGCGTGCGTGGGCCCGAGGGGCCTATTTTTTTGCCCGGACAACCGCCAAGCCACAACCTTCAAATCTGATCAATGCCACGTAAGTTCTCACTCCAAAACACCCGAAACATCGGGATCATGGCGCACATCGACGCCGGTAAGACCACCACCACCGAGCGCATCCTCTACTACACCGGACGCACCTACAAGATCGGTGAGGTTCACGAGGGCGCCGCCGTGATGGACTGGATGGAGCAGGAGCAGGAGCGCGGCATCACCATCACCTCCGCTGCCACCACCGCGCAGTGGAAGGACCACCGCATCAACATCATCGACACGCCCGGACACGTCGACTTCACCGTCGAGGTCGAGCGCTCACTGCGCGTGCTCGACGGCGCCATCGCCCTGTTCGACTCCGTCGCAGGCGTCGAGCCGCAGTCCGAGACCGTCTGGCGCCAGGCCGACAAGTACCACGTGCCGCGGATCGCCTACATCAACAAGATGGACCGCATCGGTGCCGACTTCGACAAGGGCGTGCAGACGATGATCGATCGTCTCGCCGCGCACCCCGTCCCCATCCAGCTGCCGATCGGAGCCGAGGGCGACTTTCTCGGCGTCGTCGACCTCGTCGCCATGAAGGCAGTCGTCTACAAGGACGAGATGGGCAAGGAAGTCGACGAGATCGACATCCCCGACGATCTCCTGGAAGCCGCCGGCGGTGCGCGCGAACACCTGCTCGAGGAGGTCTCCCACTACGACGACGCGCTGCTCGAACTGATGCTCGAGGAGGCGGACGTGCCCGAGGACGTGCTCAAGAACGCCATCCGCAAGGCCACGCTGTCAACCAAGCTGACCCCCGTCCTGTGCGGCTCGTCGTTCAAGAACAAGGGTGTGCAGCCGCTGCTCGACGCAGTCATCGACTACCTGCCCTCACCGCTCGACGTGCCGCCCGTGCTCGGCACCGAACTGATCAAAGGCGAGGAGGAGGAGCGTCAGGTGGAGCGCCACGCCGACGACTCCGAGCCGTTCGCCGCGCTCGCCTTCAAGATCGCCGCCGACCCCTACGTCGGCAAGCTCACCTACTTCCGCGTCTACTCCGGCCACCTCGAGGCAGGCGCCAAGGTCCTCAACGTCAGCAGCGGACGCACCGAGCGCATCGGGCGGATCCTGATGATGCACGCCAACGAGCGCGAGGAGGTCACCGAGGTCTACGCCGGTGACATTGCCGCCGCCGTCGGTATCAAGCAGGTAATCACCGGCGACACGCTCGCCGACCCCGCGCACCCAATTCACCTCGAGAACATCGTCTTCCCGGAGCCCGTAATCAAGGTCGCAGTCGAGCCCAAGACCAAGGTCGACCAGGAGAAGATGTCAGTTGCCCTCGGCCGTCTCGCCGAGGAGGACCCCACCTTCCAGGTACGCACAAACGAGGAGACCGGTCAGACCGAGATCTCCGGCATGGGCGAGCTGCACCTCGAGGTGCTCGTCGACCGCATGAAGCGCGAGTTCGGCGTCGAGGCCAACGTCGGGCGTCCGCAGGTCTCCTACCGCGAGACCGTGCGCGCCACCGTCGAGAAGATCGAAGGCAAGTTCGTCCGCCAGACCGGTGGCTCCGGCCAGTTCGGGGTCGTGTTCATCAACCTGGAGCCCGCGCCCGGCGAGGGGTTCGAGTTCATCAACAAGATCAAGGGCGGCAACATCCCCTCCGAATACATCCCCGCCGTCAAGAAGGGGATCGAAGAGGCGCTCGACAACGGCGTCAAGGCCGGCTATCCCATGGTCGACATGCGCGTCACGCTCGTCGACGGCAAGTACCACGACGTCGACTCTTCCGAAATCGCCTTCAAAGTCGCCGGATCGCTCGCCTTCAAAGAGGCCGCCAAGCGCGCCAAGCCGGTGCTGCTGGAGCCGATCTTCTCTGTCGAGGTGGTCACGCCCGACGACTTCCTAGGCGACGTCATCGGCGATCTCAGCCGCCGTCGCGGTCGTGTCGAAGGGCAGGAGCGCCGCGGCAACGCATTGGTCGTCACCGCCAAGGTCCCGCTGAGCGAGATGTTCGGCTACGCCACAGATCTACGCTCCAACACGCAGGGACGCGCCAACTACACGATGCAGTTCGAGAACTACGAAGAGGTTCCGCCCAGCATCGCCGAGAAGATCGTCGAAGCCAGGACCGGCGAGCCGGTCGCCGCCTAGGCGCCTTGGGAGCAGGCCGGAGAACCACACAGCGTCGAGGCAACAGCACCCAGCAGTCACGCAGCATCGCATTTAGATAGATTTCTCAGGTTCGCCCGCACAGGGTGAGCATTCAAGTCGATACAGGAGCGAGTCAAAAGTGGCGAAGGAGAAGTTCGAGCGCGACAAGCCGCACGTCAACGTCGGGACCATCGGTCACATCGACCATGGCAAGACGACGCTGACCGCTGCCATAACCACAGTGTTGGCCGAGCACGGGGGAGCGGAAGCCCGCACCTTCGCGGAGATCGACAACGCGCCTGAGGAGAAGGAACGCGGAATCACCATCGCCACCTCGCACGTTGAGTACCAGACGGAGAATCGTCACTACGCACACGTCGACTGTCCCGGTCACGCCGACTACGTCAAGAACATGATCACCGGTGCCGCCCAGATGGACGGCGCCATCCTCGTGGTCTCCGCCGCCGACGGTCCCATGCCCCAGACGCGCGAGCACATCCTGCTCGCCCGCCAGGTCGGCGTGCCCTACATCGTCGTGTTCCTCAACAAGGCCGACATGGTCGACGACGACGAGCTCCTGGAACTCGTCGAGGTCGAGGTTCGCGAGCTGCTCTCCGAGTACGACTTCCCCGGCGATGACATCCCGTTCATCGTCGGCTCCGCGCTCAAGGCGCTCGAAGGCGACGAGGCCTACAAGGAGAAGATCATCGAGCTCGCCGCTGCGCTCGACTCCTACATCCCCGAGCCCGTGCGCGAGCTCGACAAGCCGTTCCTGATGCCCATTGAGGATGTCTTCTCAATTACCGGCCGTGGCACCGTCGCCACCGGTCGTGTCGAGCAGGGCATCGTCAAAACCGGTGAGACAGTCGAAATCGTCGGCGTCCACGACTCCACCTCCACGGTTGTCACCGGAGTGGAGATGTTCCGCAAGATCCTCGACGAGGGTCGTGCAGGCGACAACGTAGGCTGTCTTCTGCGTGGAACCAAGCGCGAGGAGATCGAGCGTGGGCAGGTGCTGTGCAAGCCCGGCTCCATCACCCCGCACACTAAGTACAAGGCAGAGGTCTACGTGCTCAAGAAGGAGGAGGGTGGTCGTCACACCCCGTTCTTCACCGGCTACAGGCCGCAGTTCTACTTCCGCACCACAGACGTCACCGGCGTGGCAAAGCTGCCCGACGGCGTCGAGATGGTCATGCCCGGCGACAACGTTCAGATGGAGATCGAGCTGATCCAGCCGATCGCCATGGACCAGGGCCTGCGATTCGCCATCCGCGAGGGTGGCCGTACCGTGGGCTCGGGCGTGGTCAGCGAGATCATCGAGTAGCACCCGCGCGTCCATCCAGACAGCGTCTGAGGCGACGCGCGCATTGGCAGTCCGATACGACTATTTCAGCCCCACCACACAGGTGTGGCGGCGAGCGGGTGGGTTCCCTGACGAGAGCCCACCCATCCCCGCCCCTCTGTCGCACACGGGGCTCGGCGGGAGACTCTCCCGGCGGTGAGATACAGCAGCGAGCGCAGGCAGCAGCACCAGCAGCGACCACACCACAGACACACACGACTACAGCCCCAAGAGAGATCACCATGGCAGCGGCCAACCAAAACAAGATTCGCATTCGCCTGAAGGCGTACGACACCTCTGCCATTGAGTCAGCGGCCAAGGAGATCGTCGAGACCGCCACTCGCACCGGCGCCAGCGTCTCCGGACCGGTGCCGCTGCCCACCGAGAAGAACGTCTACTGCGTGATTCGCTCGCCCTTCAAGGACAAGGACTCGCGCGAGCACTTTGAGATCCGTACGCACAAGCGTCTCATCGATATCCACCAGCCGACCCCCAAGACCGTCGACTCGCTGCAGCGCCTCGACCACCTCCCCGCCGGCGTCGACATCGAGATACGTCTCGCTACCTGAACCGCCATGTCCGCAATTCTCGCCAAGAAGCTCGGTATGACCCAGGTCTTCCAGGAAGACGGAAGCGTCGCGCGCGTAACCGTGCTCCAGGCCGGGCCCTGTCCCGTCACCGCCATCCGCACGCCCGAGCGTGACGGCTACGACGCCGTCCAGCTGGCCTATGGCCTGACCAAGGAGAAGCACCTCTCCAAGCCGGAGCTCGGCCACCTCAAGAAGGCAGACGCGCCGCCCATGCGCACGCTTGCCGAGTTCCGCGACGAGGCCGGTGAGCTCACCGTCGGTGAGGCTGTCACCGTCGATGCATTCCAGGTCGGTGCCCGCGTCAAGATCTCCGGTACCTCCAAGGGGAAGGGCTTCCAGGGGACCATCAAGCGCCATAACTTCGTCAGTGGACCCAAGTCACACGGCTCCCACAACGTCCGTGCCCCCGGGTCCATCGGTGCCTCAGCCACGCCGTCGCGCGTGTTCAAGGGCATCCGCGGACCAGGGCAGATGGGCAACAAGCGGGTCACGCAGAAGGGCCTCGAGGTGATCCGCATCGATGCCAAGGAGAACCTGCTGCTGGTACGGGGCTCCGTCCCTGGTCCCCCCGGCGGCATTGTGGAGGTGCGCACCGATGCCTGACGCTCCCATCCTTACCCTGAAGGGCGCAGGCAGTGGCGGCAGCGGTGCCGCCGCCACCGGGTCCTCGCCGAAGAAAGTCAAGCTCGACGACGCCGCCTTCGGCGCCAGCTTCGCCGAACCGCTCGTGCACCAGAGCGTGCGCGCCGAGCAGGCCGCACGCCGACGGGGAACCGCATCCACCAAAACGCGCGGCCTCGTCTCCGGCGGTGGCGCCAAGCCCTGGCGTCAGAAGGGCACCGGACGCGCACGTGCCGGCTCCAGCCGCTCTCCCGTATGGACCGGCGGTGGCACCGTGTTTGGGCCCCAGCCGCGCTCCTACACCTTCAAGGTCAACCGCAAGGAGCAGCGTGCAGCACTGCGCAGCGCGCTGTCACTGCACGCCGGGCGTGGCTCCATCGCCGTTCTCGACGCCGCCGGCTTCCAAGCGCCCAAGACGCGCCAGGCACTCGATCTTCTCGAGGACTGGGGGCAGTCGCTACCCACACTCGTGGTGCTCTCTCCAGAGGAGTCCTCCGCCGCGCTGTCCTTTCGTAACCTCAAGCGCGTAGCCGTGCTCACCGCCGAGAACGTAGGCGTCGCCGACCTGCTCGGAGCCGCCTCGCTCGTCGTCTCCCAAGGCGCGCTTGACGCGCTCACCGCGCGTACCGGTCCGCCACGCAAGAACACCGAGGGGAACGCCTGATGGAGCACACGCAGGTACTCATCCGTCCTGTCGTCTCCGAGAAGAGCTACGTGCTCTCCGCAGCCGATCGCTACACCTTCCGCGTCCACCCAGACGCGCACAAGACACACATCCGCCAGGCCGTCGAGGCGCTATTCGATGTACACGTCGTTGAGGTCAGGACGCTCTCCGTCAAGAGCAAGCCCAAGCGCCGTGGCAACAGCGCACGAGGACGCACCCGCGCCTGGAAGAAGGCCATCGTGCAGGTGCGCGCCGGCGAGAGCATCCCCATATTCCAGGGCCTGGCAGCCCTCGACGCGTAGGAGCCAACCGATGCCCATACGCAAGCCAAGACCAACCAGCCCCGGGATGCGATTCGTCTCCTACCCGGACTTCGCTGAGATCACCAAGTCAAAGCCCGAGAAGACACTCATCGAAGGACTCAAGAAGAGCGGTGGGCGCAACGCGCACGGACGCAAGACCGCTCGTCACCGTGGTGGCGGCGCCAAGCGCGCCTACCGGCGTGTCGACTTCAAGCGCCGCAAGGATGGCGTCAACGCCAAAGTCGCTGCCATCGAGTACGACCCCAACCGCTCCGCCTACATCGCCCTGCTGCACTACGTCGACGGCGAGAAGCGCTACATCCTTGCGCCGCAACGGCTGACCGTCGGCATGACCGTCGCCTCAGGGCCCACCGCCGACATCGCCGTCGGCAACTGCATGGAGCTCGCCCGCATGCCCGTCGGCACCGTCGTGCACAACGTCGAGCTGCAGCCCGGACGCGGCGGACAGATGGCGCGCTCCGCCGGCGCCTCAGCACAGCTGATGGCCAAGGATGGCGACATGGCTACGCTGCGCCTGCCTTCCGGTGAGATGCGGCTTGTGCGCGCCGAGTGTCGCGCCACCGTCGGCACCATCGGCAACGCCGAGCACCAGAACGTCAAGGTCGGCAAGGCCGGACGCAAGCGCCACATGGGCGTGCGCCCACAGACCCGCGGCGTTGCCATGAACCCCGTCGATCACCCGCACGGTGGTGGCGAGGGCTCCACCACCGCCGGTCGTCATCCCGTCACGCCGTGGGGGGTGCCCACGCTCGGCTACCGCACGCGCAAGCAGAACAAGACATCCAATCGTTACATCGTGCGCGGCAGGCGTCGCGGGAAGGGCAAGCAACGATGAGTCGCTCCAGCAAGAAGGGCCCGTGGGTGGAAGAGCGCTTGATGAACCGCATCGAAGCGCTCAACGCCGCCAACAACAAAAAAATGCTCAGGACCTGGTCACGGGCGTCAACGGTGTTTCCTGAGATGGTCGGTCACACCATCGCCGTGCACGACGGCAAGAAACACGTGCCTGTGTTCATCAGCGAGTCCATGGTCGGGCACAAGCTCGGCGAGTTCGCTCCTACACGCATGTTCCGAGGACACGCCGGTTCAGGCAAGGTCAGGTAGATGAGCGCCGACGACGACACGACCGGGCCGGCGCCGCAAGACGAGAAGGACGGGCAGGCGCCTGCCGAGACGAGCGCCAAAGCGCCCGCCGCCAAAAAAGCAGCCGCTGAGAAAAAGCCTGCCGCTGAGAAAAAACCGGCCGCAGACAAAAAGCCCGCTGCCGAGAAAAAACCGGCTGCCGAGAAAAAAGCTGCTGCTGCGAAAAAAACGGCTGCGGAGAAAAAGCCGCCAGCCGACAAACAGACCCCCGTGGAGGAGCAGTCTGCCGACGAGCAGAAGGCCGACACCGACGATTCCGCACAGGGCGAACCGCAGGCCGCCGGCAGGTCAGCCACCAAAAAACGGGGAGCCAAGAAAGCTGCCAGCGCCAAAGCTGCAGCCGCCAGGGGATGCTGGAGAGGCGCAGGAGATCGCGAAGATCGAGGACGCCGAGAAGCCATCCAGCAAAGTCGCTCGTCGTGCCGTTGCCAGCGTCAAAGACAAGCCGCGACGCAGGGTCGTCAGCGCTCATGCGCGCTACGTGCGCACCTCCGCCCGCAAGGCCCGCATGGTGTGCGGACACATCCGGGGGAAGTCCATTCAGGAGGCACGCGCTATCCTCGCCTTCACTCCTCGTGAGGTGGCACGCGACTGGAGCAAGCTGCTGGAGTCCGCTGTGGCCAACGCCGAGAGCAACCACGAGTTGCTCGAGGACGATCTCATCGTCCGAGAGGCATACGCCGACGAAGGGCCGACGATCAAGCGCTTCCGGCCGCGTGCCATGGGACGGGCCACACCGATCCGCAAGCGCACTAGCCACCTGACGATTACGCTCACCCCGCGCCCCGAGCCCGGAAAAACCAAAAGACACGGCTGAGAGACTGACAAATGGGACAGAAGGTTCATCCAGAGGCAATGCGCGTGGGTTACATCCACGACTGGAAGTCAAACTGGTTCAACGAGAAGAACTTCGCCGAGTATCTCGCCGAGGACGTCCGTGTGCGCGAGCACATCGTCGGCAAGCTCGCCCACGCCGGCCTGTCTGACATCACCATCCGCAAGGACGCCAACGAGCTCGAGGTCAACATCCACACAGCCCGGCCCGGCATCGTCATCGGCAAGTCCGGCACCGAAGTGGACGCGCTGCGCCGCGACCTGCACCGGATGACCAAAAAGCAGATCAAGGTCAACATCCTCGAGATCAAGCGTCCCGAGCTCGACGCCAAGCTCGTCGCCCAGTCCATCGCCGAGCAGCTGCAGAACCGCGTCGCCTTCCGCCGCGCAATGAAGCGCGCGCTAACCAGCGCCATGCGCTCCGGTGCCAAGGGCGTCAAGGTCCAGGTCTCCGGACGCCTCGGTGGCGCCGAGATGGCCCGCACCGAAAGCTACTCAGACGGACGCGTGCCGCTGCACACCATGCGCGCCGACATTGACTACGGCTTCTACGAGGCGCGCACCACCTTCGGGCGCATCGGCGTCAAGTGCTGGGTCAACAAGGGCGAGATCATGCCCGAGGGCTACACCGGCGCCGACCTCACCGACATGACCGCACCCGCCCCGCCCAGCTCCGAGCGCGACAGCCGCGGCGGCCGCGACGGCCGCGACGGTCGCGGCGGCGGACGCAACCGGCCCGGTGGCGGCGGCGGTGGACGTGGTCCCGGTGGATCCGGTGGCGGCGGACGTGGTCCTGGGGGGCCCGGCGGCGGACGTGGCCCCGGTGGCGGCGGGCGTGGGGCGGGCGGGCCCGGATCATCAGGCGGCGGAGGACGTGGGGCGGGCGGATCCGGATCATCCGGTGGCGGACGTGGTCCCGGTGGTGGCGGGCGTGGCCCCGGCGGTCCCGGTGGTGGACGCGGTCCGCGTCCCGGCGGTGCCCCCTCTGGCGGAGGTTCTCGCTGATGCTGTCCCCCAAGCGTGTAAAGCACCGCAAGCAGCACCGTGGGCGTCGACGAGGCAACTCGCGCGGTCAGCTGCACGTGCAGTTCGGCGACTACGGCCTCAAGGCGCTCGAGTGCGGCTGGCTCACCAACCGCCAGATCGAGGCAGCACGTGTTGCCATGACGCGCAAGATCAAGCGTGGCGGCAAGGTCTGGATCAACGTCTTTCCCGACAAGCCCGTCACCAAGAAGCCTGCCGAGACCCGCATGGGCTCCGGCAAGGGCTCGCCCGAAGGCTGGGTGGCCGTCGTCAAGCCCGGACGGGTCATGTTCGAGCTCGCCGGAGTCTCCGAGCCGCTCGCCCGTGAAGCCATCCGTCTTGCTGCGCACAAGCTGCCCGTCAAATCCAAGTTCGTGCTGCGCGAGGACTGAGCATGAAGGCCAGCGAGATAAGAGACTTGGACGGAGCCGAACTGACAAAACGTCTGGCCGAGCTGCGCAAAGAGGTATTCGGCCTGCGTTTCTCCAACGCCACCGGAGAACTCGACGACACCGCCGGCCTCAGCCGCGCCAAGCGTGACCTGGCGCGGGCGCTCACAGTTCTACGCGAGCGTGAGCTTGCAGCCGGACCCCCCCAGGGCAACTGAGGATCACAGACGAGGATGAACGCACCAAATGCCTGATCAACCAGACGACAACACACCTGACACCGTCCAGGATGCGCCCGAGCAGGCGCCCGTCGGCGACGCTCCCACAGCCGACGCTCCTGCAGCCGACGCTCCTGCAGCCGACGCTCCTGCAGCCGACGCTCCTGCAGCCGACGCTCCTGCAGCCGACGCGCCCAGCGAGGAGGCGGCCGTCAGCGATGCTCCCGTCGAGGAGCAAGCCGCTCCTGCGGAGCCGGTCATACAGCTGCCGCCCAAGGAACGCCGCCGCAAGGCCCGCTCCACACACGCCGGCGACGCCCGGCCCAGCCGCACGCCCGAGGAGCGCCACGCCGAGCGCGTAACCGAGCGCCGCACCAAGGCCGTGCGCAGGCGTGCACGTCGTCTGCAGGAACGCGCCAAGGCCGCCGAGCGCCGCGCCGCCGCGCCCGCGCCCGAGGCGCTACCGCCCGTACACGCCCCAGTGGAGGGCACCCGCAGGGTGCGCCAGGGTGTCGTCGTCTCGGACAAGGCGCAAAAGACCATCACCGTGCGTATCGACGTCGCCCGGCGTCACCGCCGCTACGAGAAGATCGTCCGCAGTTCCAGCACCGTGCACGCACATGACGAGAACAACGACGCCCACGAGGGCGACGTCGTGCGCGTCATCGAGAGCAGGCCGCTCTCACGTCTCAAGCGCTGGGCGCTCGTCGACGTCCTGGAGCGGGCACGATGATCCAAAACGAGACCCGGCTGCGGGTGGCCGACAACTCCGGCGCTCGCGAGATCCTCTGCATTCGCGTCAAGGGCGGCTCGCGTCGTCGCTACGCGTTCGTCGGCGACGTCATCACCGCCACCGTCAAGCAGGCCAACCCGCAGGGCACCGTCAAAAAGGGCGAGGTCGTCACCGCCGTTGTGGTGCGCACCAAGAAGGCCATCGGCCGCGACGATGGCACCTACATCGCATTCGACGAGAACGCAGCAGTCATCATCGACGACCAGAACAACCCGCGCGGTACGCGTGTGTTCGGTCCCGTCGCGCGCGAACTGCGCGAGCGCAACTTCATGAAGATCGTCTCGCTCGCGCCGGAGGTCCTGTGATGGCCACGCGCAGATCAGCCCGCGCGGCACGTCCCAAGCGCAGCTCGCTCAAGATCCGCACCGGCGATCGCGTGCAGGTGATGTCCGGCAAGGACCGTGGCAAGAGCGGTCGCGTGCTGCGCGTCGAGCCCACCAAGGAACGGGTCTATGTCGAGCACTTGAACATGATCAAGCGCCACACCCGCCCCCAGCAGGTCGCCGGCGCCCAAAGCGAGCAGCAGCTCGGCGGCGTCATCGAGCGCGAGGGACCCATCCACGTCTCCAACGTCATGCTGCTCGACGCCAAAGGCAAGCCCACGCGGGTCGCCATCGACCGTTCCGGCGGCCAACGCGTCCGCATCGCCAAGAGCTCCGGCGCAAAGCTAGATTGATCGCAATGGCCACCGCCACCGACACAGCCCCCACAGCCCGTTTCAAGACGCGCTACCTACAGGAGATCCGCCCAGCGCTGATCGAGCGCTTCGGCTACTCGTCCGTCATGCAGGCGCCAAAGCTCGAGAAGATCACCGTCAACATGGGCGTCGGCCTCGCCAAGCAGGACTCCAAAGTGCTCAAGGCCGCCACCGAACAGCTCGCCACCATCGCCGGCCAGCAGCCCAGCGTGCGCCGTGCACGCAAGTCCATCGCCGCCTTCAAACTGCGTGAGGGCATGCCCGTCGGCCTCGCCGTCACGCTGCGCGGCGAACGCAGCTACGAGTTCCTCGACCGCCTCGTATCCGTCGCCATCCCCAGGATTCGTGACTTCCGCGGCTTGAACGCCCGCTCCTTCGACGGGCGCGGCAACTACTCCATGGGCGTCAAGGAGCAGATCATCTTCCCCGAGATCGACTACGACGCCATCGACTCAGTCCGCGGTCTCGACATCACCATTACCACCTCCGCCGCCAGCGACATCGAGGCCTACGCCCTGCTTGCCGCCTTCGGCATGCCCTTCTCCGCCGACCGGCGCCCCAAGGGCTATGACCCCGACGCCGACCTCTCCGCCGAACGCGCCCACGAGGAGGCTGAGGTCGAACGCGCCGCCGCCGCAGTCAAGGCCGAGGCAGACGCCACCGCCGCCGCCGAGGCTAAAGCTGTCGCCGCCGAGGCAAAGGCCGCCAAGGCCGCCGCCGGCAAAGCTGCAAAGGCGGCGCCCCGGGCCGCCCAGCCTGAGCCGGCCGCCGAGGCCGAGACCGCCGGCGAGCCTGAGACGCCTAGCCAGCCTGAGACGCCTAGCGAGCCTGAGACGCCTAGCGAGCCTGAGGCCGCTGCAGAGTCGGAGGCCGAAGTCATCGAGGAGGATGTGGAGGCTGTCGCTGGGGAGGCTGCAGCCGAAGCGGCCATCGTGGAGGAGGCACACGCAGCCGCAGATCCGGAGGCGGCAGCAAGCGCCGAGGAGGAGAGCGACGCCCCTGACGATGGGGACGCGAAGACCACCGAGAAAGAGAGCACCGACTGATGGCCAAGACTTCGCAGCGCGTCAAGCAGGCGCGGACTCCCAAGTTCAAGACACGTGCATATACTCGCTGCACTCGCTGCGGCAGGCCGCGCGCGGTATACAAGAAGTTCGGGGTGTGTCGCATCTGCCTTCGCGACCTCGCCCACAACGGTCAGATCCCCGGGATGACCAAGTCCTCCTGGTAGAAGTCTCTCCGTCACAAGGCTGTATAGCCATGGTTACACAGACTCTTCAAAGCAACAACTAACACCACTGCCACCACTGTCGCGCCCGAGCAATACCAGTCACGCCAAACACTCTTCTTTTCAACACAGGACCAGAACCGAGCACACAAGATGTCCATGACAGACCCCATAGCCGACTTCCTCACGCGCGTGCGTAACGCCATCCACGCCGCGCACGAGACCGTCGATGTTCCCGCGTCCAAGCTCAAGGGCGAGCTCGCACGAATCCTCGACGAGCAGGGCTACATCGAGTCCTGGGCGGTCGTCCCTGCACCCGACGGCGCAGCCGGGCAGCTGATCCAGATTCGCCTCAAGTACACCGAGGACAGGCGCTCCGCCATCTCCGGGCTACGGCGCGTGTCGCGCCCAGGGCGGCGCACATACGTCGACGCCACGCACATACCCAAGGTGCTCGGTGGCATGGGAACCGCAATCGTCTCCACCTCCCGTGGCGTCATGACAGGCCACGATGCCCGCGCAGCCGGCATCGGCGGCGAGGTCCTGGCGCAGGTCTGGTAGCTGAGTTATGTCCAGAATCGGTAGACAACCCATCACAGTGCCCTCCGGCGTGACCGTCTCAATCGAGCCCGAGTCCGTTCGTGTCAACGGACCCAAAGGCGAACTGTCCGAGCGCATCCACAGGGACATCCAGGTCACCCAGGAAGGCGAGCAGCTGCTCGTCACGCGGCCCACCGATCGCGGCGAACACCGTGCCCTGCACGGACTCACCCGCACGCTCGTCGCCAACATGGTCGAGGGCGTCACCACCGGCTATGAGAAGCGGCTGGAGATCCAGGGCGTCGGCTACCGCGCGCAGCTGAAGGGCAAGAACCTGGAGCTCGCCGTCGGCTACTCGCACCCAGTACCCATCCCAGCGCCCAGCGGCATCGAATTCGAAGTGCCCCAGCCCACACGTGTCGTGGTCAAGGGCATCTCCAAGCAGCTCGTCGGCGAGACCGCCGCCATCATCCGCAAGCAGCGCCCGCCAGAGCCGTACAAGGGCAAGGGCATTCGCTACGAGGGCGAGTACGTCCAGCGCAAGGTCGGCAAGCGCGCATGAGCGTCATCACCAAAGAGAATCGCCGCCTCAAACGACGTCGCCGGGTACGCGCCAAGATCTCCGGTACCGCCATGCGCCCGCGGATCTCCGTATTCCGTTCAAACCGCGGGCTGTCCGCGCAGCTGGTCGACGACGTATCCGCACGCACGCTCGCCGCCGTCAACTGGTTCGAGCCGGAGCTCCGCTCGCTGGACAAAGCACAGCGCACCAAGCGCGCAGGCGAGCTGCTCGCCGAGCGCGGCAAGGCCGCCGGCGTCTCCGAGGCCGTGTTCGACCGTGGCGGCTACCAGTACCACGGTCACGTTCGCGCCTTCGCCGAGGCCATCCGCGAGGCCGGCATCACCGTCTAGGCGCCCCGCCTCCGCGCTCCCGCTACCCTCTCCTCCTGCCTATGTCCATTTCAATCGATCGCTCAGTCAACCCAGCCGGCCTGGATCTCCAGGAGCGGGTGGTTGAGATCAACCGCGTCGCCAAGGTCGTCAAGGGCGGCCGGCGCTTCTCGTTCACCGCGCTCGTCGTCGTCGGCGACGAACGCGACGTCGTCGGCGTCGGCTACGGCAAGGCCAACGAGGTGCCGCTGGCAATCCAGAAGGGTGTCGAGCGCGCCAAGAAGGACCTCTTCCGCGTGCCCAAGCACGGCAGCACCATCACCCATCAGACCACCGGCATCTTCGGCTCCGGACGCGTGCTGCTCAAGCCAGCCTCACCTGGTACCGGTGTGATCGCCGGCGGCGGCGTGCGCGCGGTGCTCGAGCTCGCAGGCATCCACGACATCCTCTCCAAGAGCCTCGGCACACAGAACCCCATTAACCTGGTCAAGGCCACCGTCGCCGGGCTGCGCGGGCTGCGCACCCCCGAGGAGGTTGGAAAGCTCCGCGGGCTGAGCATCAACCAGGTCCTCGGGCTCGGCGGAGCACCCACCAACGGCGCCGCCCTCGCTGCAAACGGCGAGACGGAGACAATCACCGCCACCGACACCAAGCCCGGCGCGCCCGCTCCCGCCGCCGACGGAGCCCCAGCCTGATGCCCGCGCTCACCGTCACCCAGCGCCGCTCCAGCAACGGCGCCAACAGCAAACAGCTGGACACGCTGCGCTCGCTCGGTCTGCGTCGCATCGGTCACACCGTTGAGGTCAACGACTGTGAGCAGGCGCGCGGCATGCTGCACGCCGTGCGCCACCTGATCGAGGTCAAGGAGGGCAAGTCATGAGCCCAGCCAAAGCAGACGACCAGGAGCGCATCGGCCTTCACAACCTCGCCCCCGCGCCCGGCAGCCGCCGGCCACGCAAGCGCATCGGGCGCGGCGAAGGCTCAGGCACCGGCAAGACCTCCGGACGCGGCCAGAAGGGCGCAGGCGCGCGCTCAGGCTCAAAGCGAAGGGCAGCCTTCGAGGGTGGACAGATGCCCATCCACATGCGCATGCGAAAGCTACGCGGGCCGCACATGAAGAAGTCGATGCCGTTCGAGCCCTTCCGCACGCACACACAGCCAGTCAACATCTCCTCGCTTGACAGCCGCTTCGACGCCGGCACCGAGGTCACCATCGAGCTGATGAAGGCAAACGGTCTGGGAACCCGCAAGGACATTCCCATCAAGGTGCTCGCCAAGGGTGAGATCAGCAAGGTGCTCACCGTCCACGCCCACGCCTTCAGCGCCAGCGCGCGCGAGCGCATCGAGGCAGCCGGCGGTACCTGCACCACCGTCGAGAGCTAGCGCAGCCGGCCGCGCCGTGCAACCGGCCGGTATGGCGTCTCACCCACTCGCATCCACTAGAATCGGCCGCTCCGGGGACGAGCTCACGACGGGCTCCCGCGGGACAGACTGACGCCCATGCTCTCGACCATTCTCAACGCCTTCCAGGTTGCGGACATCCGCAAGAAGATCGCCTTCACCGGGCTGATGCTGCTGATCTACCGGTTGGGCTCGCACATTCCCGTGCCCGGCGTCAACCTGACCGCCGTCAACAACATCCAAAAGGCGTTCGGCGGCGCCGGCATCCTCAGCTACCTCAACCTGTTCTCCGGCGGAGGCCTGTCCAAACTGGCCATCTTCGCGCTGGGCATCATGCCCTACATCACCTCCTCCATCATCCTGCAGCTGCTGCAGGTTGCCGTGCCGTCGCTGGAGAAGCTCTCCAAGGAAGGCGAAGTCGGGCAGGCGCGCATCACCCAGTACACGCGCTACCTCACCGTCGGCCTCGCCTTCGCCCAGTCCATCGGCTACGTGTTCCTGTTCCACACGCTGCAAGCCAAAGCAGGCGAAAACGTCATCACGCACTTCGACCTGCCGCACATCTTCCTGATCGTCATCTGCCTCACAACCGGCTGCGTGCTGCTGATGTGGGTCGGCGAGCTGATCACCCAGCGCGGCATCGGCAACGGCATCTCGCTGCTGATCTTCGCCTCCATCGTCTCGCGCCTGCCCACCGGCATCCAAGCCTGGTGGACCACCCAGAACCAGGTCTTCAAGGTGATGATGCCGTTCCTCGTACTAGCCGTCGTCGCCGGCATCGTGTTCGTCCAGGAAGGACAGCGGCGCATACCCGTGCAGTACGCCAAGCGCGTCATCGGCCGGCGCATGTCAGAGGGCGGGCAGACCTACCTGCCGCTGCGCGTGAACATGGCCGGCGTCATCCCCGTCATCTTCGCCGCCAGCATCATGGCCTTCCCGCCAACCGTCGGGCAGCTCGTCAAAACGCACTGGGGACAGTCGCTATCGGACTTCTTCACGCCCAACGGCTGGCACTACGTCGTCGGCGAGTCGCTGTTCATCATCGTCTTCACCTACTTCTACACCGCCGTCACGTTCAACCCCGTCGACCAGGCCGACAACCTCAAGAAGTACGGCGGCTTCATCCCCGGCGTACGACCCGGACGGCCCACCGCCGAATTCCTCGACCGCATCCTCGCCCGCCTGACGTTCCCCGGCGCGCTGTTCCTCGCCGCTGTCGCCGCCCTGCCCGCCATCCTGATCGCGCGCACGCACCAGAACTTCGAGTTCGGCGGCACCTCCATCCTGATCGTCATCGGGGTCGCGCTGGAAACCATGAAGCAGCTGGAGGCCCAGCTGATGATGCGAAGTTACGAGGGCTTCCTCAAGTAGCGCTACGTCGGGTCCGCCTGGCGGCCGCGACTTCGCGGCGATCGCCATGCGGACCGACTTCGCTTGGCCGAGGCCTGGCGCCCGGTCGCACGCGCTTCGTGGCTCTTATCGCTGGCACGCGCACCCCTCTAGCGGGTAGGCTGCTCGTGGTGTCCGAGTTGAACCTGATCCTGCTGGGGCCTCCCGGCGCCGGCAAGGGCACACAGGCCGATCGCCTGCGCGATGACTTCGGGCTACCGCACATCTCCACCGGAGACATCCTGCGCGCCCAGGTCGCCGACGGGACCGAGCTCGGCAAGGAGGCACAGCGCTACATGGATGCCGGGGACCTCGTCCCCGACAAGGTGATCGTGGGGATGATCACCGAACGCGTCGCCGGCGCAGACGCCCGCGACGGCTTCCTGCTCGACGGCTTCCCGCGCAACAGACCACAGGCAGACGCCCTCAGCAATGCGCTCGACGGGCTCGAGCGCCGTCTCACCGGCGCGCTGCTGATCGAGGTGCCCGACGACGATCTCGTACGTCGCCTAGCCGGACGTCGAGTGTGCATCAAGAACCCAAGCCACATCTACCACGTGGACTTCGACCCGCCCAAGCACGAAGACGTGTGCGACCAGGACGGCGCGCGCCTGATCCAGCGCGACGACGACAAGGAGGAGGTGATCCGCCGGCGCCTGCACGTCTACCACTCGCAAACCGAGCCGCTGATCGCCTACTACGACGAGCTGGGCTGCTGCGCCGCTTCGACGGAAGGCGCAGCGCCGACGACGTGCACGCACACGTCAGGGCCACCATCGCGACGCTGCGCTTAGAGGAGGGCTTCTAGCGAACGCAAGCTAAGCTCCGTGGGTGATCATCAAGAAGTCCCCACAGGAGATCGAGAAGATGGCGCAGGCCGGGCTGATCCTGGCCGCCACCCTCGATGAGATCGAGCGCAAGATCCGTCCCGGCGTCAGTACCCGCGAGCTCGACAAGCTCGCCGAGCGCTTCATTCGCTCGCACGGCGCCGTTCCCACCTTCAAGGGCTACCGCGGGTTCCCCGGCTCCATCTGCGCCTCGCCCAACGCCATGGTCGTGCACGGCATCCCCGGCTCCTACCGCCTGAAGCCCGGCGACAGCATCTCCGTGGACGTCGGCGTCACACTCGACGGCTGGGTCGCCGACGCCGCCCGCACCTTCCCCGTGGAAGATGTCGATGCCAGCGTGCAAAGCCTGCTCGCCGCCACCCAGGCGTCACTTCACGCCGGCGTAGCGCAATGCAAGGACGGCAATCGCATCGGCGACGTCTCAAGCGCCATCCAGAAGGTCGTCGAGGACGCCGGCTTCTCCGTCGTGCGCTCGCTCGTCGGACACGGAGTCGGGCGCAGCATGCACGAGGATCCACAGGTGCCCAACTACGGCAAGCCCGGCAAGGGGCCGCAGCTGCAGGAGGGCATGGTGCTGGCGATCGAGCCCATGACCACCGCCGGCAGGCCAGGCGTGCGCGTCGGCGGCGACAACTGGGCGATCTACTCCCAGGACGGCTCCCCCGCCGCGCATTTCGAGTTCACCGTCGCCGTCACCGCCGCCGGGCCACGCGTGCTCACGCCCTGGCATCTGCCCGCACAGTCCCGCGCACAGGAGTCCGCCGTCGAGGAGATAGCGAGCGCCGGCTGAGGTTGCTACCATCTGGAGTCCTGCCCAGGCGCCGCGCCATTTGGCTGCGCCGGGGCGTGTCCTCGACCCGGTAGCGGCAGCCGCAACGGCAGCCAGAGCCGAGTCGCCGGAACCCAGCCGCCGAAAGGGATCATGAAGGTAAGACCGTCGGTCAAGCCGATGTGCGAGAAATGCAAGATCATCCGCCGCCACGGGGTGGTGCTGGTGATCTGCCAGAACAAGCGTCACAAGCAGCGTCAGGGGTAGCGGCAACATGGCACGCATCGCCGGCGTCAACCTGCCTCTGAACAAGCGTTCAGAGATCGGGCTGACCTACATCTACGGAATTGGACGCTCCACGTCCAACAAAGTCCTCGCTCAGGTGGGCGTCCACCCGGACACCTACATCCGCGACCTCACCGAGGACGAGGTCGCCAAGCTGCGCGACGCGATCGACGACGGGCTGACCGTCGAGGGCGATCTGCGGCGCGAGCGAGTGCAGGACATCAAGCGCCTGCAGGAGATCGGCTCCTACCGCGGGCTGCGACACCGCCGCGGACTGCCCGTGCGTGGGCAGAAGACCAAGACCAATGCCCGCACCCGCAAGGGACCTAAGCGCATGCAGGTGGCGGGCAAGAAGAGAGCGGGTAAGAAGTAATGCCTCCAGCGCCCAAACGAGCCCGCGGCCGGCGCAAGCCGAAAAAGAACATCCCCGTGGGGCAGGCTCACATCAAGACTTCGTTCAACAACACCATCGTCTCGCTGACCGACACCGCCGGCAACGTCATCGCCTGGGAGTCCGCCGGCGGCGCCGGCTTCAAGGGCTCGCGCAAGTCCACGCCGTTCGCCGCCCAGGTGACCGCCGACGCGGCAGCGCGCAAGGGCCTCGAACAGGGACTGCAGAAGGTCGAGGTCTACGTCAAGGGCCCCGGCTCCGGCCGCGAGACCGCCATCCGTTCGCTGCAGGCCGCCGGCCTGGAAGTCAGTGGCGTCAAGGACGTCACCCCGCAGGCCCACAACGGTTGCCGCCCGCGCAAGCGCAGGCGCGTCTAATGGCCAGAGACACCGGACCCCAGTGCAAGCAGTGCCGGCGAGAGGGACAGAAGCTGTTCCTCAAGGGCGAGCGCTGTCTGACCGACAAGTGCGGCGTCGAGCGACGCTCATACCCGCCGGGTGAGCACGGACGCGGGCGTATGAAACAGAGCGAGTACCGCGTTCAGCTGCGCGAGAAGCAGAAGGCCAAGCGCTACTACGGTGTGCTGGAGAAACAGTTCGCCGGCTACTACGAGAAGGCCTCGCGCCAGACCGGCATCACCGGCGAGAACCTGCTCGCGCTACTGGAGTGCCGCCTCGACAACGTGCTCGTGCGCCTCGGCTTCGGTGCCTCGCGGCGTCAGGCACGCCAGCTGATCCGCCACGGCCACTGGACCGTCAATGGCCGGCGGGTCAACATCCCCAGCTATCAAGTGCGACCAGGCGACGTGATCACCATCAAGGCAGACACGCCCGCCACGCAGGTGGTCAGGGACGCCACCGAGCTGACCGGACAGATTCCCGCGTGGCTACAGGCCGATCACGAGTCGCTGACGGCCAAGGTGCTGCGCAGGCCGGAGCGGCGCGAGGTCGCTGCACCGGTGCAGGAGCAGCTCATCGTCGAGCTGTACTCGAAGTAGTAGGAACTTTTCCCGCGTCGCAGCCCATCCGGGCGGCGGCGCTTCACAGCCGGCGTCCTCACCGACGTCGGTGCGAGACCAAAACGACGTTAGGACTCTCATGCTCGACTTTCAAATCCCCCGGATCACAAGCGAGTCGGTGGAGCAGAACCGCGGCACGTTCACGATCGAGCCGCTCGATCGCGGTTTCGGCTACACGTTCGGCAACTCGCTGCGCCGCGTCTTGCTCTCCTCCCTCGCCGGCGCCGCCGTCACCAGCGTGCGCATCGAGGGCGTTGCGCACGAGTTCTCCACGATCCAGGGCGTCAAGGAGGACGTCACCGACATCGTGCTCAACCTCAAGGGCGTCGTCTGCCGTATGCACTCCGACGCCAGCGAGGTCGAGGCGCCGCTGGTCGTAACCGGACCGGGTGACATCACCGCCAAAGACATCGACCTGCCCGCCGGCGTCGAGATCCTCAATCCCGACCTGCACATCGCCACGCTCGAGAAGAAAACCAAGCTCGAGCTGTACATGACCATCGGTCGTGGACGCGGCTACAGGCCGGCCGAGGAGAACAAGTCCGCCGACCAGCCCATCGGCGTCATCCCCATCGACTCCATCTTCTCGCCCGTACGGCGCGTCGCATACGCCGTCGAGCAGGCCCGCGTCGGTCAGAAGACCGACTTCGACAAGCTCACCCTCGACATCGAGACCGACGGTTCCATCGACCCGCAGGCCGCGCTGCGCGAGGCCGCCGAGCTGCTCATCAGCCAGCTGGCCATCTTCACCGACGCCGACCGCATCCAAGAGCTGCGCGCCACCCCCGGCGGACAGCTCGACGGCCACGGCCTGGCTGTCGGCGGCGGCAGCTCGCAGGCTGCGCTGCAAGGCGAGGAGTGGGGCATCCTGATCGAGGAGCTCGAGCTCGGCGTGCGTTCATACAACTGCCTCAAGCGCGCCGGCATCCAAACCGTCGGCGACCTCATCTCCAAGTCCGAGGCCGAGCTCAACGCCATCCCCAACTTCGGCAAAAAGTCCATCGACGAGGTCATCGAAACACTGCACGCGCGAGGCCTGAACCTCCGCGCCGACTGACCAGGACGGCTGCTAGGCGGCGCGACGCTGCTTCCTCCCCCTCCGGGGACGATGCGGTCGCTCGCGTGCACAGCACGCCACGCTTGCTGCGTCCTTGCCTCGCTTGCCTATCACCCGCCCTGGAACACTAGACTTCAAAAACCATGAGACACCAAAAGACACGCAACAAGCTCAGCCGCGACTCCGCGCACCGCAAGGCGCTGCTCATGAACCTGAGCAAGGAGATCATCGAGCACGAGCGCATCAAGACCACCGAGGCCAAGGCCAAGGCCGTCAAGCCTGAGATCGAGAAACTGATCACCCTGGCCAAGCGGGGAGACTTGCACGCCCGCCGTCAGGCGCTGTCCACGCTGTCACAGGACAAGTTCGCCGTGCACAAGCTGTTCGCCGAGGTTGCGCCTCGGTATGCCGAGCGTCCCGGCGGCTACACGCGCATCCTCAAGCTCGGGCCGCGTCGCAGCGACGCCACCGAGATGGTCTTCATCGAGCTCGTCTGAGCTGGGCGCTCAAGCGGCGCCCGCCGCCTTGGGGATGGTCACCAAGCTCACAATCGAGTACGACGGCAGCCGCTTCGCCGGCTGGGCGCGCCAGCCTGACAAGCGCACCGTGCAGGAGGAGCTCGAGCGCGTCCTGCGCACCGTGCTCGGCCAGCACGGCCACGACGGGCGCCCGCTGTCGCTGACCGTCGCCGGGCGCACCGACGCAGGCGTGCACGCATGGGCGCAGGTAGCCAGCTACGCGCACGAGGCCGTCGACCCGCTGCGCCTCAACCGGCTGCTCGACGATGACGTCGCCGTGCTGTCCGCCGAACCAGCCCCCGAGGGCTTCAGCGCCCGCCGCCACGCCACCAGCCGGACCTACTGCTACCGCGTGCTCGCACGGCGCACACGCTCCGTGTTCGAGCGCCAGCGCGCGTTCTGGTGGACCGGGCCCGTCGACAGGGGCCTGCTCGATCAGTGTGCCGGCGCGCTGCTCGGTAAGCACGACTTCACAGCCTTCACGCCCACCGACACCGAGCACTCCTACTTCAGCCCCACCGTCCTCTCAGCGCACTGGCTCGGCAACGGCCCGCTGCTGGAGTTCTGGATCGAGGCCGACATGTTCCTACGCCACATGAACCGCGTGCTCGTCGGCACCATGCTCGACGTCGCCAGCGGCGCACGCACCCTCCAGGAATTCACTGCGCTGCTCGACGGCAAGCCACGGGCTGACGCCGGCAGGACCGCGCCCGCGCATGGGTTGGCGCTGGCGCGCGTGTCCTACCCTTAGTCGTCCCCCCGTCCCAACGCGTACTCGCCTGCGCGTACGCCGCTCATGCTTCCGTGTAGCCCGCGCAGAATTCCGTTTCTTCGTTGGCTCGCGCCACAAGGCTTTCCGAGTACACCGTCGAGCCGTCGCTGTTGCGGACTACCAGTTCCAACGGCACCTTCGAGAACACGCCGTACACCAGCGGTCCTTCCGCGTGCAGATCGCTCGCAAGCACCACGCTCGTCAGTGGGACCAGGCCTTCAGACGTGCGCGCCAGCACCGAGTCGCCCGGCGCCGACAGGATGCCGTACACGATCGCTGCTTGATGCGGCTGGCATTGAACCGCCAGCGACGATGCGTACGCCTTGGGCTTGCCCTGCCTTATCTCGCCTTCGCCAGTGTCTTGCGGGCCGGCTCCCAGGTTTACGCTCACGCCAAAGCTCGTCTGGTCGTGGCCGAAGTGGACCACAGTCCCTTCGATCGTGAACGATTCGCCTTCGGGGGTGAGGCCTGAAACGAGGTTCACGAAGGTTGGTCCTTCCGTAGGCGATTCCTTCCTGCAGCGCGTCGCCCTCAGCTTCACCACCAGCACCACCCCGCCGCTGACATTCAGCTCCGTCAGCGACACCGGGAATGTGGTGTAGCCACGGACGTCCTGCACATACACCCCGCCAGGCCCGCCGTCGCGGCGGGGGACCTGGACGACCTTCGAGGTGATCGTCCGTCCGTTGCTGAGGCGCAGGCGCACCGTACGAACCGACGCCGGCACCGCGGCGGTGATCGAGTCGATGCCGTTGGTGCAGCCAGTGGACGGATGGCGGTCGGCATCGCCGGAAAGGCACACAGACGTGCCGAAGCCAATTGAGTTCGACGTCGCCGACGTCCTCTCGGTGGTGACCGAAACCGCTAGGCAGGCATGGCTCGACGCCGCACGCGGCGCGCTGCGCACGACAAAGGTGGCGCCGTCGTCGGTGCTGCCGTGTCCCGCCTCTGGCTCCTGTGCGCGAGCTTCAAACAGGCTCTGTGGGACTCCGAGCGCTCGCCTCAGCCGCGAGAACGTAGTCGATAGTCCGGCAAACGCCTTCGTCACCTTTACGTGCAGAGTTGCCGTCTTTCGGATCAGCGCTCGGGCGGTGGACCGCTCGTAGGGCTTCAGCAGCACGCCGAGCGACCCTTCTGGTCTCACAGCTTGGAAGCGCGCCGCCTGCTCCGCTTCGAATTCGCGGCTGGCCGTAGCCAGCACGTGGTATCCGCTCTGCGCCCATGTCTTCATGTCGGCGCACACGTTCGCGGTCGGAGGACTCACGGCTTCCTTGGAGCCGGCAGCCTCAAATTGCGCCAGCGGCGCGATCGTCGGGTTGCTCCAGCTCAGCTTGGACACCTGCTCCGCGTACGATTCCGTTGCCGCTACGTCCGGCTTATAGGCGGATGCCTCAAAGGCGACGCGGAGCTCTTCATCTATCGTTTGCAGCTGCAGTTCCGTGCGCTTGCGTTCACCTCTGGCTCGCGGCGGTGTCGTAGCGGCTGACGGTGGCGGCCCTTCTTCTTCGTCTGGCGCCCCCGAAAGCACTCCAGGGCATTCGTGGCCGAGTTGCTCGCTGACGCTTGCGGCGGCGGATCGGGAAGCCGCGGCGTTACGCAGGATGCTCTGCTCAAGCTGGTAACCCGCCCGCAGGTAGGCGAGTGTCGCTGCGGCGTCTGCCGGGTCGGGTGCAGCGGCGGGCTCTGAGGCCGCCTGCGAGTTCGCGGGGGAGAGCAAGCCGGCGAGCAGCGCCGCCATCGCGACCGCCACAGCCACAACCGACCGGGCTCGCCCACCTGGGCGTTCCTGGCGCCCGCACAGAGAGCTGCCCCCGATAGCTGCCGGCAGCATCCTCACGATCCTTCAGCTTCGCCTTCGCAGGTTTCGGTGCCGGATATCGCCGCTTCGCTCAGATCCTTACTGGCGATGGCTGTGCCGCTCGGACTGCGGATCAGCAGCTCGCTGGGGATCGACGAGAACTCGCCGTACACGAGCACGCCGCCTGCATGCAGGCGCCTGGGGATGGGCACCTCTCTCAGCGGTACCAGCTTGGTGCCCACCTGCGCGAGCACCGTGTCGCCGGGGGCCTTCAGCAGGCCATAGATGATCGCGTAAGGCTGTGGCTGACAGCCGCTGGAGGCGTACGGCGAGAGCGCTCGCTTGCCGGCCGCGCTCGAGAAGCCTTCCTCGACCCTGGATCCAAGCAGGCCGGCGTCATTACCACCTCCGAACAGCGTTTCGTTGGCGATCTCAAGCTTCAATTCGAAATGAGAGGTGCCCAGCTTGCGGTAGCGCTCGCCGCGGATCGTGAAGTCCGGTCCCTGCGGGACGCTTTCGTGGACCAGGTGCACGATGCCGCCCGGGACATATTTGACGAGGTTCTTCGTGCATTCAACCACCGCCGGCAGCTTCAGGACCGCCAATGTACTGCCCTGCGCGTCAAGCTCGGTAGCCGACACCGGTATCGGTGACGGTCCCCGCACCGCCTGGTAGTACAGGCCAGCCGGTCCTCCCAGCCGGGACGATACGCGGATGGCCGGCGAGGTGATCGTGCGGCCGTCGCTCAACAGCAGGCGCACACTGCGCACGTCCGCCGGTAGGTTGGCCTCCACCGTGAGCAGTCCCGAGCTGCAGTGCACAGCCGGGTCGGGATCGACGTGTGATCGCGATAGGCACCTATCGGTACCGCCGCCACTTTCGAGGAGTTCAATCAAGCCTTCTTGCGGGCGAGACGGTTCGGTGATGGTGACGTTCACCGCGCAGATGCGCCGGCGCAGCGAGCGCCCGACCGGTTCGGCCTTCGCCACGAACATCTCTCCCGCGGCCGTTCTGCCGCGCGCTATCACCACCGGTTTCCTGCGAGGTAGCTGGAGGACCTTCGGGGCTTTTCCGGCGGCCAGCCCCAGCGCCGCTTCGATGCGCTTCAGGGCATCAGCCTCGGCATCGGTTCCCTTCTTCAACCGTGCAGTGAGCGCTTCCGTGTGGCGGGCGAGTGCTTTGTCGGAGGCGTTCTCATAGGAGACGAGATCCTTTGGGAACGGCAGCACGTGGCTCTGCTCCGAGAGGCCAAGGATCTCCAGCGTGTCCTTCAGCAGCGTTTCCGAGCGGCCCGCAAATTCTTTGGAGGCGGCCGACAGTGTCCTGTAGCCGCTCGTCACCCAGAACTTCATGTCCGCGCACACGGCCGGGCGGGGAGCTTCGAGTTCTCCCTGGATCTCACTGACGTTCAGGTGCAGGAGCAACATGATCTCGGGGCTGGTCCAATGCAGAGGTGTTAGCGCGCGGACGAGCGTTTCGGCCGCTTCTCGATACGCCTGGATCCGTGAGCCTGCAGACAGTGCGACGTACAGCTCGAGCTTGAGGCTCTCGCGCTGCCTGGACTGTCTCTGGCTTTCGCCTCTCGCTCGCGCGCTCGGTGGCGTCTTCGATTCCGACCCGATGAGCGCGGGCCCCAGCGCTTCTCCGACCGGTGGGGCGTTGGTGAGGACGCCAGGGCATTCGCCGGAGATCTGTGCGGCTGCAGCTTGCGTCGCTGCCACGAACTGCGGCAGGTTCGCCAGCTCCGTTTCCTCGAAGCTGTTGATCGCTTTCAGATACGTGCCGGTGGCGGTGGCATTCCCCGGTGACACCCGTGTGCTCGTGCTCGTGCTCGCGTCCACAGGCACTGCGACAAACGCCAACGCAGCCAGGACCAAGATGAGCGTGGTCCCGAGCACCGGAACAGGCGATCCCCTTCGATCTCTCAGCTCGCCGCACGAACGCGATCTGTCTGCACCCCCCCGCACCTCCGGGAGCATACGGACCGAAGCGGCCCCTATGCTGGACAACAGATGCTAAACGTGCTGCTTACAAACGACGACGGGATTGAGGCCGACGGCCTGCAGGCGATGCGCCGCGCGCTGCTGGAGCTTCGCGATGTGCGCCTGGCTGTGATCGCTCCCGACGGCAATCGCTCGGCAATGGCCCGCTCGATCACGACACGCAGGCCGCTGTGGGTGGAGGAGGTGCCGTTCGCCGACGGCACCATCGGCTACGCCACCGACGGCACGCCCGTGGACTGCGTGCGGCTGGCCAGCCTCGGTGTCGTCGAGGACTTTGCCGCCGACCTGGTCGTCGCCGGTATCAACCACGGCGCCAACCTCGGCGATGACATCACCTACTCGGGCACCGTCGCCGCTGCGCTGGAGGGCGTCGTGCTCGGTCTGCCTGCCATCTCCGTCTCCCAGCAGTCCGGCGCCAGATCGTTGGACTACCGCTTTCACGGTGGCTTTGACTTCGAGATCGCAGCTTCGTTCGTGGCCCGCGTGGTCGAGCGCATTGAAGAGGTGCCGCTACCCGCCAGGACGTTGCTCAACGTCAACGTGCCTGCCGGCGAGCCCAGCGGCGTCGAGGTGACCAGCCTTGGCAAGCGCATATACAAGGACGAGCTCAAACTGGAGCGCGAGGAGGAGCATCGCCGCCGCTACTGGATCTACGGCTCCGACCCCGGCTTCCACGACCTGCCCGGGACCGACCTGGCCGCCGTGGCAGCCGGGCGCATAGCGGTCACGCCGATCCACTTCGACCTGACCGACCGACCCAGTCTCGACGCGCTACGGCGCTTCGACCTGGAGGGGCTGCTCAAGCTACCGATCGGAGATCGGCCAGTACACGACGCACAAACGTGAGCGCAGTCGACCCGCCAGCGCGCGCCGCCGAGCTGCGCCAACAGCTCGAATACCACGCTCACCGCTACTACGTCCTCGACGACCCCGAGATCGGCGACGACGCCTACGACCGGCTGCTGGACGAGCTGCGCCAGATCGAGGCCCAGCATCCTGAGCTTGCCAGCGCCGACTCACCGACGCAGAGGGTCGGCGGCGAACCGGTTGGGCGCCTGGAAAAGGTCCAGCATCTCGAGCCGATGCTGTCGCTCGGCAACGTGCGCTCCGAGCAGGAGCTCCGCGCATGGGTGGAGCGGATGCGCAACCACCTTGCGCGCGAGGGCATCGACGAGCCGTCCTTCACGTTTGTCGTCGAGCCCAAGATCGACGGGCTGGCCATCAGCCTGCTGTATCGCCACGGAGTGATGGAGCGCGGCGCCACCCGCGGCAACGGCGAGGTGGGGGAGGACGTCACGCACAACCTGCGCACGATCGGCGCCATCCCGCTGCGCATCAGCGATGCGCCTGCCTTGGTGGAGGTGCGTGGCGAGGTTTACATGTCACTGGCGGACTTCACCGCGCTCAACGAGCGCAGGGCTGAAGCCGGCGAGTCCACGTTCATGAACCCACGCAACTCCGCCGCCGGCACCATCCGACAGCTGGACCCCGCCGACGCCGCCAAGCGGCCACTATCGATCTGGTGCTACCAGGTGGGCGTCACCGAAGGGCTGTCTTTCAAGCGCCACTCGCAGGCGCTGGACTGGCTGCGCCAGCACGGCTTTCGCGTCAACTCAGACATCCGCGTGCTCGCCGGCGAGGATGAGGTCGTCGCCCAATGCTTGGAGTGGGAGCGGCGCAGGGGCGAGCTGGACTTCGAGATCGACGGCGTCGTCGTCAAGGTTGACGAGCTGGCGCTGCAGCGCAGGCTCGGCTCCGTCGGACGCGACCCGCGCTGGGCGGTCGCCTGGAAGTTCCCGCCCACCACCGCCCTGACAACACTCGAACACGTCATGTGGAACATTGGAAAGTTCGGCGACCTGCGTCCCTACGCCGTGCTCGCGCCTGTCGAAGTTGGTGGCGTGACGATCAAGATGGCCACGCTGCACAACGAGGAGGACATCCTCCGCAAGGACATCCGCGCCGGCGAGGAGGTAATCGTGGTGCGCGCCGGTGATGTGATCCCCCAGGTGGTCTCGCCCGCGCCGCACGTCGCAGAGCGTAAGGACCGCCCAGCCCCGACGCATCCGCCCGCCAGCTGTCCGTTCTGCCACACAACCACCGTCAAGCCGCCCGACAGCGTCTTCACCAAGTGCCCCAACCGCGACTGTCCCGCACGGGCATGGCAGCTACTCAGGCACTTCGTCTCGCGCGGCGCCATGGACATCGACGGTCTCGGTGAGAAGCAGGTGGCGCTGCTGCAGGAGCGCCACCTGGTGAGCAGCGCCGCAGACTTCTACCGTCTGCGTCCAGAGCAGTTGCTCGAGCTGGACGGCTTTGGCGAGCTGTCCGTCAACAACCTGCTGGCGGCCATCGGGCGCTCCAAGGAGCGCCCGTTCGCACGGGTGCTGTTTGCCCTGGGCATCGAGGAGGTTGGCGAGGTCACCGGGCGCAACCTCGCGCAACGCTTCCGCGACGTCGACAGCCTGCTGGACGCGACTCCAGAGGAGATCGCCGAGACGCCCGGGGTGGGGGAGAAGATGGCCCACTCGATCAGCACGCAACTGCACGATCAACGCATGCAAGCCCTGATCGCCGACCTGCGCCGGCTGGGCCTGTGCTTTCACGAACAGGGCCCCGCGCCCTCGCAAGGGCCGCTGGCCGGCAAGACGCTCGTGCTCACAGGCACGCTCCCGGAGCTCTCACGCGAGGCCGCCACCGAGCGGATCGTGGCTGCCGGCGGGCGGGTGACCGGTTCGGTGTCCAAGAAGACCGACTACCTGGTGGCCGGCGACAGCGCCGGGTCAAAGCTGGAGAAGGCGCAGCGACTGGGGGTCCCTGTGCTCGACGAAGGCGGTCTGCTGGCGCTGCTCATTCAGCCGCTCACGTAGGAGTAGCCATTGAGCCCCACGGGTACAGTCCACCCATGCGCTCCCTGCTGGGCATACCCGCGGTCGTGCTTACGCTTGCCGGTGGGCAGCCTCAAATTGTTCCGATAACCAGCTCTGAAGCAGCCGCTGCCATAGTCCGGCAGATCCACAGCCAGGTGCCGGTCAAGCTACGTGCCGGCTATCACGGTGAAACTCACTGCAGCGGTACCAGTCCAAGCCAGCAGGAACTCACCACCACAACCCAGCTCAACCGCTGGCGCTGCAAGCTCGCGCTTCGAGGCGCGCGCTTTGCCCGTCCCTGCAAAGCCGAAGCCTACATTTCTGCCACCGGCAAGCCCCAGCACGTGCGGATTCAGTTGCTCGCCGAGAGTAAATCCTGCCACGAAGCTCCCGCTCAATAATCGGCAATCGTGATCGCCATGTTGTCCTGGAACGTATGCGCCGTTTCCGTGGGAATACCGTCGGTGAAGATCGCAAACGCCAGCGTGTGGCCGTCCGCCGCCTGGCAGTAGCCGACCAGGTTGGAGACGCCTGTGAGCGTGCCCGTCTTGCCCTGGCAGTTGCCTGCAGCGCGCGTGTCACGCATGCGCAGTTCCAGCGTGCCCGTACGTCCCGCCACCGCCAAGCTGTCGCGCAACACCGCGCCCATCGGAGTGGACGCCAGCCCAACCAGCAGGTCCGTCACCTGGTACGGAGAGGTTTTGTCCGCTTCCGAGAGACCTGAGCCGTCCACCACATCAGGGTGGATGCCCAACAGCGTCGAGATCGTCTTGCTCACCACAGCCGCACCCGCTGTCGTCGTGCCTGCGCCGCCGTACAGCGCACCCAGGTCCTTGACCAGCGTCTCAGCAAAGAAGTTGTCCGACGGCGGCAGCATCAGGCCCAGCAGCTGTGTAACCGTCGGCGATTGCACCTGCGCCAACTGCACCGCGCCAGCGGGTGTGCTCGCCGCCCCACTGGTGCCGTGGATTTTGACGCCGCCGGCCGTCAGCGCCGCCCACAGCCTCCGTGCCGCGAACGCCGCCGGTGCATGCGGACCCGTTTCCGAGCCTGTTTCGCCACGGTTGAACGCCAGTGCGCTGAGCGTCCCTTCCAGGAACGGGTCCCACGCGTAGTCGCTTGATGGCTCTCCGCGCAGCGAGTCGAAGTAAGACTCATCGCCCTCGATTGACCCCGTTATGCGACGGATGCCGTCGGTGTGCACCAGTTGGCCGACAAGCGTCGACAGGCTGGCGCCCACACCGCCGTAATGGCTGTCGATGAACGACGTCGTGCCGAACGTCGGGTCGCCGCCCCCGTGCAGGTACAGGCTCCCGTCCCACACGCCGCCCGCCGCAAGATGCCCGACGCCGTAGACGGTCGTCGCCAGCCGCGCCGTCGGGCCCATCTGCTCCAGCGCGGTGGTCGCCGTGTACAGCTTCTCCACCGACGCCGGCGGGCGCATCGCCGTGGCGCGCTCGGAGAACACCGCCTGTTTGGTCGTCAGGTCGTACACGTAGGCGCCATCGGCGGGGCCCGCCAGCGCCAGCTGATGGCTGATGTCGCCCTGCAGTTCTGCCAGCCCACCGGCGCCCGCAGCCGTCGCAGGCATCACAGCTGCCACCGGCAGCAGTCCGCAGAGCAGAATCAGGAGCTTTGCACAACGGTTCCGGGGCACGCCCCGTAGAATGTCCCTGCCATGGGCAAGGTTGTCAAGCTGGAACCGACCGCCAAGGCCGGGCCCGGCAGCAAAGCGCGGACGCGCCGCGTCGCCCCCCGCGGTGTCGGCAGGCCACATTCGGTCGATCGCCGGCGGCGGCCCAGGCGCGACAAGACGGCGCTGGTACTCGGCGGTGGCGGCTTCACCGGCGGCGTGTACGAGATCGGCGCCCTGCGCGCACTCGACCTGCTGGCAGTCAACAGCACCGTCAACAACTTCGATGTCTACGTCGGTACCTCCGCCGGCTCGTTCATCGCTGCGCTGTGTGCCAACGGCGTCACACCCGAGGAGATGATGAGGGTCGTCACCGGCCAGGGCAAAGCCACCTTCAAAGACATCGACATCGGCGACCTGCTCCAGCCCAACCTGTTGGAGTTCGCGCGCAAGGGCGCGCTGATGCCGCTGCGCGCGCTGTCGCTCGCCCGCGACCTGCTCACTCAGCCCGGTGGCGCCTCGCTGATGGACCTTGTGATGGGGCTCGCCGGCGGGCTGCCCTCGGGGCTGTACACCGGGGAGGGGATCGAGCGCTATCTGCGCGAGGTGCTCAGCGAGCCCGGGCGCACCGATGACTTCGCCCAGCTGGCATGCGAGCTGTACCTGACCGCCACCGACCTGGACAGCTGCGAGCGCGTGGTGCTGGGAGTCGACGGCGCCAATGACGTGCCCATCTCCACCGCTGTGCGCGCGTCCGGGGCGCTGCCAATGGTCTACGCGCCCGTTCACGTCGGCGACCGCGACCTGATCGACGGTGGCATCGTCTCCACCACCAACCTCGACCTGGCGATCGAGGCCGGAGCAAAGCTGGTGGTGGTGATCAACCCGATCGTGCCGTTCATCAACGACTTCTCCAATACCATCACAACGCTGCACGGCAGGCGCCCGCAGCGGGTCGCCGACATGGGCTTCGCGCAGATCGGCTACCAGGTGTTCAAGCTCGTCGCCCACCAGCGACTGCACGAACTCGCCAAGAGCTGGGAGCAGCGCTATCCGGGCGTGGACATCGTCCTGATCGAGCCTGAGCCCACCGACGAGCTGATGTTCCAGACCTCCATGATGAGCTTCACCTCACGCGTGGAGATCGCGCGACACGGCTTCGAGTCTGTGACCAAGCAGCTGGCCGGCCAGTACGACCGCTTCCACGACGTCGCCGAGCGTCACGGCCTGGAGATCTCAGCCAAGCGGATTCGCAAAGTGGTGGCGCACTTCGACGATGAGCGTGAAGAGGTCAGCGCCTGGCGGAAGATCCTCGAGGGCACCACCGGCGCGCTGCTGCGCCAAAGCGGCTCAACAGCAGGCTGATGCCCCTACAGGGCGTTCTCGACAGCGTGCAGCAGCCTGTCGGTCGCCGCAGCTGAGCGCACCGCTATACGCACGTGACGTGGTTGACCCAGCGCGTCGCCAGGCGCCACCAGGATGCCGCTGCGCGAGAGTCGCGCCGCGAGCTCTCCGCCCTCCAACGTTGGATGCGCCGCCCACACGAAGTTCGCCTGGCTGTCAGCCACCTCGAACCCGTGGTCACGCAGCTCAGCGATCAGGCGCGGGCGCTCCTCGCAGATCATGGCCACCCGCTCGTCGATCAGCTCAGAGCAGCTGTGCAGCGCCTCGAAGGCGCCCGCCTGAGAGATCTCCGACACGCCCAGGTCAGGCTCCAGCTCCGCCAGCAGCGCACCCGAGCCGGGCGCGCCCAGCGCATAGCCGATGCGCAGGCCGGCCAGCCCCCACGCCTTGGAGAACGAGCGGAACACAAGCAGTCGCGGATGGTGCTCCAGCAGCGCCAGCGACGCGCTGGTCGGCTGTGCGTCGGAGAACTCCACCAGCGACTCGTCCAGCAGCACCGCCACGCCCTCCGGCAGCTGCTCCAGCAGACGCTGCAGCTCAGCCGCGGGCAGCAGCTCGCCCGTGGGGTCGTTGGGGCTGGCCAGCGCCACCGCGCGGACATCCTGCTCGCGCGCAGCCGCCTCCAGCAGCTCGTCCACGCCGCCGCTGACCGGCACTGCCTGCCCATGCGCGCGGCGAGCCATGATCGGATACAGCGGATAGGACGGCCAGCGCGTCAGCAGCTGCTGCCCCGGCTCGATCAGGGCGCGGGTGGCCGCGCTCAACAGCTCCGCCGCGCCGTTGCCGAGGATCAGGCGGTCCGGCTCCACGCCATGGCGCTCCGCCAGCGCTCCGCGCAGGTCCGCGCCGGCCAGGTGCGGATAGCGGTGCAGGCCGCTCCGTGCCACGAACGTGATCGCGTTGACGATGCGCGGGTTGGGCAGCTCAGGCCAGGTGGTCAGCGACAGGTCCAGCGTCTCAACGCGGGTCAGCGCTTTGCGACGACGCTCCGCCGCTTCCTCGCGCAGGCCCTGGTTGACCTCTTCCTCGGACATGCCCTCGAACTGACGGTAGTAGTCAAGTAGGCCCATATGGCCTCGTTCTAGCAGTGACCGTCGAGCCCAGCCGGTGCGGCCGAGACGCCCACGTCAGCCGATGCCCATGCCCGGGCCGTGGATCACCAGGAACCACAGCAGGAACGCCGCCAGGCAGATGACAGCCGTGCCCGCGAAGACACGTCCCAGAGCGCCTTTGCGCTGATCATGACCGGCAGCGCGGCGCACCAGGATCCAGGCGTCGTCCGTGCGTTTCATCAACGACAGCGCGCCGAACAAAAGCGCAAACAAAGCCCCAAAGGAGACGACCAGGCCCAAGCCGACGCTGCCGCTCAGATAGTTGGCCTGCGAGCCCAGCCAAAGACAGGCAATCGGGATGGGGCCCCAGCAGAGCAGGCACAGCAGCGTAATCGCCGCCAGCATCAGGCTCGCCAGCGAGCCGTCCACGCGTTGGCGCAGCTCGCCGCCGCGCTGGGGAAGCGAGCGGAAACGAACGGGCGCAGTGCCCGGCCGACGGCCGACGAACAGCCCGCCGTTCTCTGATGGGTCAGTCCGCATTGCCTCTCATGTTCGCAGCTATGGCGACCGGTGCCGGTCAGCCGGCGTAAAGCGAGTCCAACAGCTCCGCGTAGCGCTCGTTGACGACGTTGCGCTTGACCTTCAGCGTCGGCGTCAGCTCGCCCGTCGGCTGGGAGAGATCGTGGTCGAGGATCGCGAACTTCTTGACCTGCTCAACCTGCGCGTATTTGGCGTTGGCGCGGTCGATCTCTTTCTGGACCAGCGCCTGCACCGCCGGCTCGCGTGACAGCGACGGGATGTCCTCCGGCAGGCCCTGCTCGCGGGCGAACTGCGGGATCTCCTCCTCGTCCAGCGTGATCAGCACCACCGGGTACGGGCGCTGGTCGCCGTGCATCACCGCCTGGGAGATCCAGCGACACTGCTTGAGGTCGTTCTCGATGTTGGCCGGCGTCAGGTTCTTGCCGCCCGCGGTGATGATGATGTCCTTCTTGCGGCCCGTGATCGACAGGTAGCCGTCGTCGTCCAGCGAGCCCAGGTCGCCCGTGTGCAGCCAGCCGTCCTCCACCGCGCCAAAGCCCGCTGACGCCTGGTTGTGGTAGCCGTCGAAGATGTTCGGTCCTTTGACCAGGATCTCCCCGTCCTGGGCGATCCGGATCTCCACGCCGGGAAGCGCGCGCCCGACCGTGCCGAAACGGTGATTCTCGACCGTGGACACCGTCGCCGCCGTCGCCGTCTCGGTCATGCCGTAGCCCTCAAGCACCGGTACGCCGCACGCCCAGAAGAACTCCAGGATCTCGCGGGCGATCGGCGCCGCGCCGCTGGTGGCGTGGCGGACGTTGCCGCCGAAGATCGCGCGGACGTTTTTGAACAGCTGCTCGTCAGCTTCCTCGAACGGGGCCTTCAGCTCCTCAGGGATCTGTTCGCCGCGGCTGAGCATGTCGCGCACCTTCACGCCCAGCGCAATCGCCGCCTGCGCGCGCTCGCGCTCCTCCGGCGGCTGCGCCTCGATCGCGCCGTGGGCGAGCGTGTAGATCTTCTCGAACACGCGCGGCACCGACGGCAGGTACGTAGGTTTGACCTCAAGCAGCTCAGGTACCACCTGCTTGGTATCGCCGCCGAAGTACGCCAGCGTGCCACCCAGGTCGAACACCGCCAGCTGGATCAGCAGCGCATAGGAATGCGCCAGCGGCAGATACAGGTAGATGACCTCGTCCTCAGTGATCTCGCCGGCTTCGCTGATCATGTCGATGATCGCCCGGTAGTTGCCGTGCGTCAGCACACAGCCCTTCGGGGGGCCGGTCGTGCCGGAGGTGTAGATGAACGTGAACGGGTCCTGCGGGCGCACGCCTGCGCGACGTGCCTCAAGCTCCTCCGGGGAGCGTCCGCGTCCGCGTTCGCGAACCTGCTCAAGCGTGACCGCCTCAAGCGATTGCACCGCGTCCGCTGAACCGTTGCTCGAGCCCTCGTTGCCTGAGGACTCACCCGACGGCGGGTCCATAACGATGATCGTCCGCAGGTTCGGCACCTTGTCGCGGATCGCTGCAATCTTGGCCAGTTGCTCGGCGTCCTCGCATACGATCGCCGACGCACCTGAGTCGGAGATCACCCATAGGCACTCCTCCGGGGAGTTCGTCTGGTAGATCGGCACCACCACCGCTCCCGCCGATGTGGCCGCCATATCCGCGTAGGACCACTCAGGGCGGGTGTTGCTGAGGATGCACAGCCGGTCGCCTGCCTGGATCCCGAGATCGATCAGCCCGAGACCGATCTCCTGGACGATGTCCGCCAGCTCGACGTAGGAGACGTCGTGCCAGTCGCCGTCGCGCTTGTAGCGCACGGCAACGTCTTCGGCGTGCCCGGCGGCCGAATGCGGGACCAGGTCAGCAATCGTCTGTGACCCCGTGGTCGACGCCGTAGCCTCCATCGGGACTCCCTCCTTGTCGTCAGGCAAATGGACACACGATGTTAGACGCTCACAGCCGATTTGAACAGGCAACCTGAACGTCGGCTCTGGACTTTGGAGCTCGCAATGAAAAGCTTCGTAAGTTAGACCGGGTTGGGCACGTCCAGGAAGACATGCCGCAGCCCAAATCGCTCCGCCAAGTGCTCCCCCAGACGTCGTATGCCGAACGTCTCAGTTGAGTAATGCCCGGCTGCGATCAAATGCAAACCCAACTCGCGCGCCTGCGCCATCGAGCGCTCCGCCGGCTCGCCCGTCAGCAGCGCATCCGCCCCCGCAGCCGCCGCGTCGGCGCTGTAGTCCGCACCCGCCCCCGACACGATCGCCAGGCGGCGCACGCGCGGCGGTCCCGAATCGAACACCAGCGGCTCACGCGCCGTAATCTTCTTAACGCGCGCGAACAGATCCTGCGCCGGCATGCCCTCCCCGGGCAGCCGCGCGATGAAGCCGATCGGCTGGCCGCGGTGCAACGCAAACGGCGTCAGCTCCTCAGCGTCCAGTGCCCTGGCCAGCAGCGCGTTGTTGCCTAGCGCTGGATGAGCGTCCAGCGGCAGGTGGTACGCCGCCAGAGCCATGTCCGCGTCGAACAGCATCTGTAGGCGCCGCTTCAGCACCGCGTCGATCGCAGTCACGCCCGCGCCCCACAGCAGGCCGTGGTGCACCAGCAGCAGTTGCGCACGCTCTTTCGCAGCCAGCTCGAACAGCTGCGCATGGGCAGATACGCCCGTTGCGATCGTCTGCACCTGCGCCGGCCCAGGCACCTGCAGGCCGTTGACGCAGTAGTCCTCAAAGCGGTCCGGATCGAGTACGCGGTCCAGCTCAGCCAGAATCTCCGATGTGGCCGTGGGCACCGTCGCGACCATAGCGGGAGCGCGCGTGTGGGATACTGCCGGTGCGTCGGGGCGTGGCGCAGCCTGGTAGCGCGCACCGTTCGGGTCGGTGAGGTCCCGAGTTCGAATCTCGGCGCCCCGATATAGCGAGTTGTCTGCGAAGCAAGGCGAAGTCCCGCGAACGCAGGCGAAAAGGCCCGAAGGACGCTAGGGGATTGGCGTTGGTCGTTTCGCCTGTGTTTGCGGACTTTCGCTGGTCGCGGCCCCCGCAAATCCCCCGCAGCGGCGGGGCCGATTCCCCGCAAATCCCCCGCACGGTGCCGGGAGTGTCTGCGCGGGTCCGCGGCTGGGGCGCGATGTCAGTCCTCGGCGGGTTGCTCGTTGATCTCGTCAAATGTCGGCAGTCCTGCCTCGGTGAGGGCCCACGCGGACCAGTCGCGCTCGGCTTCGAGCAGCGCTTGCCAGTGCTGTGTCGCGTCTTTCGCGTTATCCCGTAGCGGGACGATGATGGCCTCGCGCGCTCGCCAGGGGCGAACCGAGTAGCGGAGCCCGATCGAGCCGGTGACCGTTTCAGCCGCTTCCTCGTTGACAGTGCCGTTGAATGTGGCCGCGCTGGAGCAGGCAATCACGCCACCGATCGTGTCTCTAGGAAGACTTGTCTGGATCGCGCTCTCCAGCGTCGCAACCTTGCGAGCCATGTCCATCAGTCCCCATTCAGTTTGGAAGAGTCCTGTGATGTTCTCTACGCACAGCCATTCAGCACCGGACGCGCTCATGCGTTCGGCCTTGTCGCTGAGCGTGCGGACGAACCGCGGGAGCAGGTTCTCACCGCCAGCGGGACCCGTGAGTCTGCGGCCCGCAGCATCGTTAGACGCGACGAGCTCAAGATCGAGACCTTGCTGCCGGTATGGCTGCACGATCCCGCCCTTCTGCGCGAAGCCTGCGGACCGTGAAATCCAGTCGATGAGGTCGCCGAGCACGTCGTCTGGCGGTACGGCCGAGATCCGGCCGTAGACCCAAACGCCTCGGCTTGTCGCCGCATCGCGGATACGGTCCATCGTCTGATCGACTGTGTGGTGGTGCTCCCGCGTCAGGTCGGATGGTTCAAGCACCTTCGTCTCCACGGTTATCCTCCTGCGCTCTGTCTCAAACCAGAGGTCTGCCGGTGGGCGGCCTGGCTCAAGATGAAAGCCCCACCCACGTTTGAGCGCGAGTCCGGCGAGCGTTGCTTGCAAAGACGTGTGAAGTACGCGACTCAGTTGACGATTGCCACGAAGTTCCTTCCGGGTGCGCCCGGCGCCCTCGGCGGATTGAAGAAGACGTAGACGTAGCGCGAGATCCAGGGTCTGAACAAAGGCGTACATATGCCCGCTGACTGCCCATAGGGCCGGTATCGGCAGTTCTCCGAACTGCTCGACGGCATCGAGGGTCCATGAGTCTCCTAGTTCCTCTTGGAGAACGTCGATCATCCAGTGCGCTGTACGCCGCCATGCCGTCGAACGGCGGAGCGACTGATCCGTCTGTTCTCGCAGGATCTCCCATGTCGGCAGCGGCACGTCGGGCAGTGTCACCTCTGTGTGTTCCTCTTCGGTTTCAGGCATCTCCGTGCAGATCTGCTTATTGAGCTTTGCGGATTGAGTGGTCTCTCATGACGGCACGGGTTATGAGTGTGTGATGTATTGCTTCGTCGCCGCCTTCTCTGACAGGGAGGCAATGTCACACAAAGCCTCGTCGCTCAGCTCAAACGCTGTCGATGCGTTCACATCGCCTAGACCCGCGTTGAGCGCCAGTTGGCGGAGTGAGATCAGTGCTCGGCTAGGGCCCTTGCCCCAGACGTTTGCTATGCGTCGCTGTGGATCAGGAGCGATATAGACTTCGAGTGCTTGGCGGAAGTACGCATCAAGATTCAGGCGTGAAATAGCCTGGGTATCGACTTCGCTGACAAAATGCTGCACCCCGCGTACAAAGGCAGTAGCCTCCTTGAACTTCGGGGTAGCGGATTGCGAAAAATCTTCAAGGAGCGTAGCTATGTCAAGGTTTTGGTAATCAACCTTGATTTGGCTCGCTGATGCTAATAGCAGGGCGCGGGTTTCGCTTGAAAGCTCGTTCTCTGCCTCGAAATGCACAAGTCGGTTACGCCAGGTGACTGCCAAGGAGTCGGCTCGTCGTAGCGGAGGGCGACCGCCCACGGCGTCAGCCAATCCACGCCCGCAAGCTCAGAGGGGAGCTGTGCTCCCGCGGCTTCGACCTGCTCCCTGAGTTGTTCGAGGTCGTGGGTGCGGGGCAGTTCAGCTTCGGCGAGGACGATCGCCGCCTTGAGGGCCTTCTCGACTGCCTGCTGCGCATGGAATCCAACGGCGCCGTCCGCCAGGTCGTCAGCGTCGGCGAGCACTCGGCAGGCGTAGAGGTCGGCGTCTGCAAGGCGGAGCAGCGTTTCGGCGTACTCGACGTGCTCAGGACTCGGCGACAAGGCGCCCCTCGCGCAGCGCGCGCTCGACCATCGTGCCCCGGACCTTGGCGCGCCGTTGCGCTAGCGCCTCGTCCATCACGATCACGTCCACCGGGGCGCCGAAGCCTCGTAGCGCCCTTCGCAGCCGGACGGCCTCAGCGAGACGGTCCTCGACCTGCCGCTCGATCACGAGGAAGTCAAGATCGCTGCCCGCGTCAGCGTCGCCGCGAGCGTGCGAGCCGAACAGGATCACCTTGGCCGGCACGGGCGCAGCGTCGATCAGTACACGGCCGGCGCGCTCGATCAGATCCTCGGTAGCAATGCTGCTCATGGCCTTGAGCGTATCGGGGTCGCGGGACGTTCGGAGGGGCATCTGCTGGTCGCATTGTGGGCCTCAGGTGCGCCTATCTAGGGGTTAGAGAATCGCTCGTGCCCAGGATACGTCCGTTCACGATGGCATACACGGGGTCCGAGCGGGGCCACGCCGGGCATGAGCCTGGTCTGGACCCCCGCAAATCCCCCACAGACGGCCCGAAAACCGCATCAGAAAGCCAACTCTAACCGTTCGCCCCGATTGCCTTAGAGAACCACGAATAGCAGCGAACACGGGCGAATATCCCCGAAAACGCTGGGCCTCGCGGGACTGTGTTCGCTCGTGTTCGCGGCTGTTCGGTGGTCTGGAGACCGCAAACGGACCGCAGCGGGGCGCGGAAAGGGACCGCAAACGGACCGCAGCCTCCCCGCGGGCGGATGAAAGTGCTGGCGCGACGCATACTGGTACAGAGTGGGAGACGGCGGCTCTGCGGCGCTTGCGTACGTGTAGGGTGCCGACTGCTCGGCGGATGCGGAGGGAGGGAATCTTGAAGCTCGTGATCGCCATTGTGCGACCCGAGAAGGTTAACGACGTGCTGGAGGCGCTTTACCGTGCCGACGTTCGCGGAATTTCCATGAGCCGCGTGCAAGGGCATGGCGGCGAGCTCGATCGGGTCGAGACCTATCGAGGCACCACGGTCAAGATGGGGCTCTCGGAGAAGGTTCGCTTCGAGGTGGCGGTCTCCGATGACTTCGTGCAGCCGACGATCGACGCGCTCTGCGCCGGCGCTCGAACAGGCGAGGTCGGAGACGGCAAGATCCTCGTGGTCGGCCTGGAGCAGGCTGTGCGCATCCGGACTGGCGAGACCGACGAATCCGCCGTGACGCCGGTCGGCGAATGACGGCCGTGTCAGGTGTGGGGGTCTCGGGCCACATCAGCGCGGGCGACACCGCTTGGATGCTGATAGCAACGGCTCTCGTGTTGATGATGACGCCCGCGCTCGGCCTGTTCTACTCGGGTCTCGTACGCTCCAAGAACACGCTCAACACGTTCATGATGTCGATCGGCGCGATTGCAATCGCCACAGTCACATGGGCTCTCGTTGGCTATTCGCTGGCCTTCGACAAGGGCAACGGTTTCATAGGCGGATTGGGTTACGCGCTGCTGCACGGCGTGGGCTTCGCCCCGCGCGCGGGCACGAGCATCCCCCAACTTGTCTTCTTTGCGTTTGAGGCGACCTTCTGCATCATCACCACCGCTCTGGTCTCCGGCGCCGTCGTCGAGCGGATGCGATTCGGTCCCTTCCTGATCTTTGCTGCTCTGTGGTCGGTGCTGGTCTACGCAGTGCTTGCCCACTGGTCTTTCGGCGGAGGATGGCTGCAGGCGCATGGAACACTCGATTTCGCTGGCGGCGTGCCCGTCGAGATGGGATCGGGCTTCTCGGCCTTGGCGGCCGCGCTCGTCGTTGGTGCAAGAAAGGACTATGGGCGCCAAGCGCTGCTCCCGCACAACGCGGTCTATGTGTTGCTCGGCGCTGGGCTGCTGTGGTTCGGCTGGTTTGGCTTCAACGGCGGTAGCGGCTACTCGATCGGCCATTCCAGTGTGCTCGCGTTCACCAATACGCTGCTTACGCCGGCGTGCACGCTCGCGGTTTGGTTTCTCCTAGACCTACTGCGCGGTAAGCGCGTGACAGCCATCGGTGCTGCTACCGCGATCATCGTCGGCTGCGTCGCCATCACTCCCGCGGGCGGCTACATCAGCCCTGGGTGGGCTATGGGATTGGGTGCTGTTGCCGCGTTGCCGAGCTACGCGATCATTCTCTGGCGCCCGCGTACGCGTGTGGACGAGTCGCTCGATGTGCTCGCGGCTCACGGGACCGCCGGCTTCACTGGCGTCCTGTTCATCGGATTCGTCGCGCAGCTCGCTTGGAACGGCAAGGCAAACGGCTTGCTGTACGGCAACGCCGCGCAGCTCGGCCACCAGACACTGGCCGTACTCGCCGGCCCGGCGTACGCGTTTGTCGCTACGTTTCTGCTGCTGCATCTGATCGGCTTGTTCGTGCCGTTGCGGGCCACCGAACACGAGGAGGCGCTTGGCATGGACGTGGTTCAACACGGTGAGGAGGCTTACGCTACAGGTGAGGGCGCGATCCTCCTCTCAACCGAGGCCGGGGTGGAGAGCATGGTCCCTGTCGCACAGCGCTGATGGCTGCGGCGACGCGTCACTGCTGACCGCGAATGGTCTGGTCAAGGCGCGCTCGCGGGGTCGCGAGAGTGCATCACGCGTTGTAGCGTCTCGGCGAGCGTCGGGATGCGGGTGAGGTGCTCTCGGGTAAGAGTCTCGAGCTGCTGGCGTCCATAGTCTGTGAGCTGAAGGTGCACGCGGCGGTGATCGACTAGGTCGTGCTCCCGACCGGTGAGCCCCTTGGTCTCAGCTCGTCGGACTAGCTCGACGGCGCTGTGGTGGCGCATGTGAAGCTCGTCGGCGACCTGTCCGATAGTCGGCCCGGGGAGGTCCGGGTGGCCACGCAACACGAGCAGTAGTTGGTGTAGCGATGGAGTCAGGCCCGCGTTGTTGGCGGCCTGCTCGCTCCAGCGCAGGAATCGGCGCAGCTCGCGGCGGAATGCGAGTAGGCGCTGGTAGTCCTCATCCAGCAGCGGCCGGTCGGCGGCACGCGAGCTCATCGTCCGGACTGGCGGACAGGTAGGAGCATCCCCAGCTTTGCCACGTGGCGAAGCGGACGCTCGCGGTGGCGCTCCTCGACCAAGACCCGCTCGTGTGCCTTGAGAAGATCGAACTGGGTGATGAGCCCTACCAGCAGCCGGCCAGCGCCGCGCTCGGTCACCGGCAATACCCCGTGGCCACTCGCGACCATCTTGTCAGCGACCTCACGCAGTGTCTCATCGGCGACAGCCAATAGCGCAGGCCGCGCCACCGCGCTGGCGGGCAGCGAGTTCGATGAGCGACGCGCTGCGAGCACGTCGGAGAAGGCAAGCACGCCCGTGATCCTCTCATTATCATCGAGGACTGGGTAGAGACGTTGGCGTCGCTCGGCGCTGCCCTCGGGCAGGCGCTCGTATAGCTCCTCGACGCGCGTGGACGGTGTGACGGTCAGGACCTCGGTACTCATCACGTCGCGCACCAGTAGCGTATGCAGCGGGTCCACCTCGTACTCACGCGTCACGTGGTAGCCGCGGCGGGCAATCTTCTCGGTGAGGATCGAGCGCTTCAACGTGAGCACGCTCACGAGGTGCGCGATCGTACATGCGATCAGCAATGCAAGCAGGGCGCTGATGTTGTCGGTCAGCTCTAGCGCGAAGACGATGCTGGTGAACGGCGAGCGGGTGACGCCGGCGAGCGCGGCGGCCATCCCGAGTAGCGCCCATGTGCCCTCGTCGGCCCCGGGAAGTATCGATCCGAGCAGCCCTCCCAGCGCAGCGCCGAGCATCAGCAGCGGAGCGAGGATGCCGCCGCTGGTATTCGAGCCGAGTGCGACGGACCAGATCACGAGCTTTACCACGAGTAGCGTCAGCAGCGCGCCTAGCGCCATGCGCCCTGCAAGCTCCGCGCCGATCGTGTCATAGCCGACCCCCAACGCTCGTGGGTCGATGAGCCCTCCGACGCCCACCACGAGGCCGCCGAGCGCGGGCCACCATGTCCAGTGCAGCGGCAGGCGCGCGAACAGGTCCTCGGCGCCGTAGACACAACGGGTCATCAGCCAAGCCAGGCCGCCGCAGGCAGCTCCGACGATGACCGCGCCACCGCTGACGGCCGCACCCAGCGATCCGTGCGAGGCCATCGCGAACAGTGGCGCACCACGCAGCAGACCGGCGTGCACGAGTGCTTCGCGAACCGTCTCGGCGGAGCAGGCCGCGAGCGCGACGGGGATCATCGAGCGCGGGCGCCACTCGAACAACAGCAGCTCCACGGCCAGCAGCACCGCCGCGATAGGGGTCGCGAACACAGCGGTCATGCCGCCCGCCGCCCCGGCTACAAGCAGCGTCCGGCGCTCCGCCGCGGTTAGGTGCAACAGTTGCCCGGCGATGCTCCCCACCGCGCCGCCGGTGACGATGATCGGCCCCTCCGCGCCGAACGGGCCGCCGGTGCCGATGCTTACGGCGCTGGAGATCGGCTTGAGCACGGCGAGCCTCGGTTCCATGCGACTGCCGCGCAGCAGGATCGTTTCCATCGCCTCCGGGATGCCATGACCACGAATCCGCTCAGAGCCCACACGCGCCATTACCCCCACCACCAGGCCGCCGGCCACCGGCACCAGGACGCTCCACGCTCCGAGCGCATGGGTGTCGGGACGTTCGATGCTCGTGGCGAGCGTCCCCGTATATACGAGATGCGTGATCAGGCCGATCAGGTCGAGCAGCCCCAGCGCCAGCAACGCGACCGCTGCGCCCACAGGCAGCGCGAGCCCGGCCAGCATGAGGACCGAACGCGAGACGGTGAAGTCGCCCAGCGCACGCGCGTCATCCGCCGACGAGCTCGTCGGGGGCAACGCAATCGCCTTCGCCGGCACGCGCTCAGGATGCTCGCCCTTCAACACATACCCAAACATATCGGGTAGCGATATTGTTGGTCAGGCAGCGCCTAGAGGGGTGCTGCCCACCCCCGGGCGGCACCCCTCTGACTCCGCTCGTCTCAGTCTCGGCTCACCTCCCCACAGTGGCTCTGCGTGGAACGTCCGGCCTATGTGCTGAACTGCTCGACCCCGATGAGGGCACACAGACGGCCGAGGGAGATTCATGCAGATTGGACTGGACAGCTTGATCGACGGGGAGTTGGCGGCGCATGTCGAGGAGAGTCGCGCCTTCTACGCCGCACGCATCGCCAGCGCGGACACCGATTCTCGGCCTGACCCCAGCACTCCGAACGGGCTGCAGGAGGCACGGGCGCTGGAGGAGGCGCGGGCCAGAGGAGCCGACTCGGCAACCTCGCCTGGGCCGCCGGCTGTGGAGGCGGTTGCCGAAGTCGTTGGACGGCGGGTGCCGGTGAGGATTGTCGCTCCTGAGAGCGGGACGGCACGCGGGGTCTATCTGGACATTCACGGTGGCGGTTTCTACATGGGGTTGGCGGCACGCGGAGACGCGCGCAATCGCAGCCTTGCTCACGCCCTCGGGCTCGCTGTGGTGAGCGTGGAGCACCGGCTGGCCCCAGAGCATCCCTGGCCTGCCGCACCCGAAGACTGCGAGACGGTCGCGTTGTGGCTCTTGGAGGAGGCCGAGACCCGCTTTGGAACTACGCGCTTGGCGATCGGCGGTGTGTCTGCGGGAGCGACGCTGGCGATGACGACGCTGTTGCGGCTCCGCGACCGCGGTGTGGCTAACCCGTTCGTTGGCGCTGTGCTGCAATTTGGCACCTACGACATGAGCGGACAGACACCGGCCGGCCGGCTGCTCGACGGTGAGTTCTTCATACAGGCGTATGCCGGACACGTGGCCGACCGCACGAATCCTGACATTTCCCCTGTGTACGGCGACCTGCGTGGTCTGCCGCCCACCGTCCTCATCGTGGGGAGCTTGGACATCCTGCTCGAGGACAACCTGGCTATGGCAGCCCGGCTATCCGCGGCCGGCTGCGATGTGGACCTCCGGGTCTACCCGGAGTCCCCCCACGGCTTCACGCTCCACCCAACGGCGATGGCAAGCACCGCACTCAACGACATCGAGGCGTGGCTCGCCGACCGCTTCCTCGACGCGTAGCTGGCGGTGCTCCCCCGTGTGACAGCTGACAGCTCCCCAAGGCCGGCGTGAGATGGGCCCTGTGCGGCGTTGTGACTGTTTGCGTCGCGCGGTGGCCGAGCAAGGCCACGCCCCCGCGTGGGGGTGTGGCCTTACGCTCGTCGTACATGCCCGCCTCTCCGCGTGCAATGACCTACACGGCCAGCATCTCACCGCTAAATATGCGCCGCCACGGGACTGGTCAGAACTATGACGATGATGCCGGCGAGGCCGATCGGCCGGGTCGTTGCCAGCTTCTAGGTTGTCACCCGTCCGCACCATCGAGTTGCGCGACGGCCCCCCGCAGCTCCAGCAGCTCCCCGGGTGGCTCTCCTGAGAGCAGCCACGCGCTATCGACGGCGCGTAGGAGTCCGCGGTCGGCTAGCTCGGAGAGTGCGCTCGTCACGGTTGGCCGGCGGGCTGCGACAAGGTCGGCGAGGACCGTATGCGTGAGGTGCAGTGGCACGCTGATGCCGTCGCTGCGCACGCGGCCCCAGCGGTCGGCGAGCTGCCAGAAAAGCATGTGCAGGCGGACATCGACGCGTGGCTGGTGGACGATCGCCATGTTCACGGCGAGGTTGCGTGAGCGCTCGAGCGCGCGGCCGACGAGACTCCCGGTTAGCTCGGGGAAGCGCGCAAGACGCTGTGCGGCTCGCATGTCAAGCAGCGCCACGCGGGTCCGTTGCAGTACCCGCCAGCCGGTTGTTCGCGGTAGTGCCGGCGAGAGGTTCTGACCCTGCCAGGGCCGCAGTAGGTCGCCCTCGCCGAGGATCTCAGCACCGAAGCGCCCGTCGATCCCGACCCGTCGGATCAGCAGCCCCTGTAGGACCAGCAGGCCGATCCCATCCCGAATACCGGAGGTTCCCTGCCCGCTCCATGGTCCCGGGGCGATGCTTATAGCTCGGGTGACGCACTCTTGGATTGCTTGCTGCCTGTGAGCCTGCGGGACCGCCTCGGCTAGCGCGTGATCCTCGCTCAGGACGTGACACACGCCTCCGGAGGCAGGTTTGGCGTCGCTCACCGCAGCAAGTCTGCCAGAGGCCGTCGTGTCCCCTGTTCGATCGGCGTGTGCCAGGACAGAGCTCAGGTTGGGTGGCGTAGCAGCGCCACGGAGTAGACCTGTCAGCAGCCTGACAGTGAGACAGTCGCGTTTGCGCTTGACACGGTGCGCCGGCGAGAGCGTCGCATAGGCTCATAAGCACATGGCTGACACACCAGAATCGCCGGCTGAGCAGGACAGCGCTGAGGTCGGAGGCTCCGGTCGCGGGTGGCACGCGCCGCCTGCCAGCCCCGACCAGCGCGGCCCTGGGCATGGCGTGCCGGCGCTGCGTCTGGCTGTGCTTGCCTCGAGCTGGCGCGAGCGGTTGCAGCGGTCGGTCGTCGGAGGACAGCGCGGGCTGATGGCTCTCGCGCTGCTCGTTGGTGCCGGCGCCGGGCTGGGCGCGATCGCGTTTCGCTACATGATCCTCGGCTTGACGTACCTGTTCAGCGGGCATAAGGACTACAGCTTTGTCGGTCACGCGAGCAACCCGCTGGTCCCAGGGTTGGGGATCTGGTTCGTTGTGCTGGCGCCCGTTATCGGCGGGCTGATCTACGGGCCGCTGGTCAGCCGTTTCGCGCCCGAGGCGCGTGGGCACGGCGTGCCGGAGGTGATGTATGCCGTGAACAGGCTAGGCGGCCGGATGCGCCCGCAGGTGCCCATCGTGAAGTCGCTCGCCTCGGCGGTTTGCATCGGTTCGGGCGGCTCGGTCGGGCGGGAGGGGCCGATCGTCCAGATCGGCTCTGCCCTCGGCTCAGTGACCGGGCAGGCGTTGCGCCTGCCGGAGTCCCAGCTTCGCCTGCTCGTGGCGTGTGGCGCGGCGGGCGGGATCTCAGCGACGTTCAACGCGCCGATCGCAGGGGTGTTCTTCGCGCTTGAGCTGATCCTGCGCAACTTCGAGACGCGATCGTTCGGGCTGGTCGTGCTCAGCTCGGTGACCGCCGATGCGATCGGCCGAGCAGCGTTCGGCAGCCACCCGTTTCTGTCGCTGCCCGGCTTCACGTTCAGCTCGCCGCTTGAGCTGCTGCTCTACGCCGGCCTCGGCGTGCTCGCCACGGGTGTCGGGCTGGGCTTCGTGCGCGTGCTCTACGCCGGAGAGGACATCGCCGACCGGCTCTGGAAAAACCGGCCTGACTGGCTACGCCCCGCTGCCGGGGGTGTGCTGCTCGGCCTGCTCCTGCTCGCCGTCCCTGAGATGTACGGCGTCGGCTACCCAGTCCTCCAGCTCGCGGTCGCAGGCCACTACGTGATCCTCGCCCTGCTGGGCCTACTCGCCGCGAAGATCCTCGCGACCAGCCTGACCATGTGGATCGGCGGCTCAGGCGGGGTGTTCGCACCATCGCTGTTCATGGGCGCGATGCTCGGCTCAGCCTATGGCGCGGTCGCCCACGACCTGCTGCCGGGCCTCGCGGTCGCCGCAGGCGCCTACGGGCTGGTCGGGATGGGCGCCGTGTTCGCCGCCTGCGCGCGCGCCCCGATCACCGCTGTCCTGATCATCTTCGAGCTGACCGGCGACTACCGAATCATCCTGCCGCTGATGTTCGCCGTCGTCGTGGCGACCACTCTCAGCAACGCGCTGACGCCGGACACGATCTACACACTCAAGCTGCGCCGCCGCGGGATCGACATCGACAAGCCGCCGGAAACCCTGATGGCACAGATGAAGGTCGGCGAGGCGATGGGCAAGCTGCCCCGGCCGCTGGCACCCGAGCAGCCGCTGCGTGATGTCCTGCGACGCTTCACAGCCGAGCGCACAGACGCCCTACCGGTCATCGATCACCACGGCACGCTGCTCGGCGTCATCACCGCCGCCGATATCGAGCAGGCGGCAGCTCGCCCCACCGACGACCTCAACGCCCAGGCGCTCGTACACCAGGCACCCGAGCTGCGCGTCGATGCGTCACTCGAAGACGCGGTCAGGGCGCTGGCTGCCAGCGACGACGACGGCCTGCCGATCCTCGACACAAACGGCAACGGTGTGGTCGGATGGCTCACCCACCGGCGCCTGCTACGCACCTACCAGGCACACATCGACAAACACCAATGACAGAAGGCAGGGCTCCGCGGGCGGGCGGTGTCAGGTTCGTCGCGCGACGCGTGTCTAGGAGGTATGCACGTCACCTATCTCGTTATCACGATCCTGGCGGCGCTCGCGAACGGCTATGCGGCCTCGTTGAACTTCGTTGGCGCCGAGTCGGTCAAGGTCGTCGCTGACCGGGTACAGGTCTCCCGACGGTGGATGGTCCCGCTCGGCGCGTTGCTGGCCTCGGGCGCCGTCGGACTTTTGACGGGCTTCGCCGTGCCGGCGCTTGGGGCGGCTGCAGCGGTTGGCCTCGTCGCATACTTCATCTGTGCTGTGACCGCCCACCTACGAGTCCGCGACCGCCAGATCGGCGGAGCCGTGTTCTTCTTGCTCCTGGCGGCAGCGGCCCTGACAGCCAACCTCGGCAATCACAATCACTGGTGAGGATCCGATCGCGGAACGGGAGCTGACGATGGACGAGCGCGACTGGCTGACCGAGCGGTTCGAGCAGCACAGACCGCATCTCCGCGCGGTCGCCTACCGGATGCTCGGGTCCGTGAGCGAATCTGACGATGCCCTGCAGGAGGCGTGGTTGCGGATTCGCGACCAGGATCTGGAGACCGTTGAGAACATGCAGGCGTGGCTGACGACGGTCGTCGGCCGGGTCTGCCTGAACATGCTGCGCTCGCGCAAAGCGCGACGCGAGGAACTCTCGGCGAACGTCCCGGATCCGGTGGTCAGCTTTGACGCGGATGACCTGGAACGCGAGGCGCTTCTGGCCGAGTCCGCTGGTCTGGCGCTGCTGGTGGTGCTCGACGTGCTCAGTCCCGCCGAGCGACTCGCGTTTGTGCTGCACGACGTGTTCGGCGTGCCATTCGCCGATGTCGCCACCGCGCTGGACCGCTCCGAAGCGGCCGCCCAGCAGCTCGCCAGCCGCGCCCGTCGGCGTGTGCGCAACTCGCCGGAGCCCGACCGTGACCTCGCGCGTCAGAGACGTGTCGTCGATGCGTTCTTCGCTGCTTCGCGCGACGGCGACTTCGATGCCCTCTTCGAGCTGCTTGACCCGGACGTTGAACTGCGTATCGATGGCGGCATGCTGCGTGCAGACGCCTCGCTCGTGTTGCGTGGCGCCGACGCGGTGGCCCCGCACACGGCCACCTACGCGAAGCTCTCCCCGTTTGTCAGAGCTGCGCTCGTGAACGGCGCTGCCGGGGCCGTGGTGGCGCCGGATGGCCGTCTGTTCTCGGTGATGGCCTTCACCGTCACGAACGGGAAGATCATCCAGATCGATGCCCTGCTCGACCCGGAGCGGCTCAAGCGGCTCGATCTCAGGATCCCGCCGATCGCGGACACACACCATTGAGTCTCAAGCCACCATCCACGCAACGCACGGCTTTCCGCCCGGCACGACTGCTGCCTTTCGTCGTGTCTGGGGTAGTCACACTGTTCGCAGCGCGTCCGCCGGGGATAGTCGTGCGGCGCGCATGGCAGGCAGCAGGCCGGCAACGGCGCCGATCAGCAGCGCCGCGCCGAAGCCACCCGCCCAGGCGGTCGCCGGGACGACCACTTCCCAGCCCTTCGTGGAGGCATAAACGGCTGTCGCCAGCGCACCTGCGCCAACCCCGACGGCGCCGCCGCCGAGCGCCAGCAGGATCGCCTCCGAGAGGAACTGCGTGCGTATCTGCCCCTTCGTTGCCCCCAGCGCACGACGCAGTCCGATCTCCGAGCGTCTTTCCAGCACCGAGATGACCATGATGTTCGCCACGCCCACAGCGCCCACCAGCAACGCCACCGCCCCGAGCCCCAGGAACAGGCCGTTGAGGGCGCTCTTCGCGTCCGCCCGGGCGACAAGCGTCGCAGACGGCTGGCTGACGTCGACTTCATTCGGCGCTTCCGGGTCGGCCGTCCGCGCAAGCACCGACTGCACCGCCGCCACCTGATCGTCTTCGGCGCGCACGTACACCGTGTTGGCGTGCCCGTTCGCGGCCAGGTACTTCTCAGCCGCCGGAAAGCCCACCAGGACTGAGCTTTCTATTTCCGGCGTGAGTTCAGCCGGCCCGAGGATGCCCGCCAGGTAGAACCACTGGTCCGCCACCCAGATGCGCTCGCCCGGATACAGCCGGTCGATGCCCAGACGCTGCGCGGTCGCGGAGCCGAGCACCGCGACCGGCTCCCTAGCCGTCGCCGCGTTCAGGAACTCGCCCTGGACGACCTTGACGGACAGCAACGCCGGCAGATCGAGGCTCGCCGCCTGCACCGTCAGAGCGTTCGAGTCGATCGCCGGGATCAACGGCGTGCGATAGACGGTCGCTGTGACCTTCGCCGTCTCCGCCACGCTCGTCACAGGGTCGATCCGAGCGATCATCGCCGGCGCCGTCAACGGCAGCTCGGCCGTCTTGCCCGAGACGCCCTCGCCGTTGGTGACCGTCAGCAGATTGGTGCCCAGCCGGTCGATCTGGGAGAGCAGTCCCGCCTGACTCGAGGAGGAGAGGCCCAGCACAGCCACGATCGCCGCTACCCCGATTGCTATCCCAAGCGCCGACAGACTCGCCCGCAGTCGCCTCGTGCGCAGCCCCACGCTCGCCACACGTGCCAGATCGGAGGGATGTAGTCGCTTTGGGCCAAGGCTGGCAGCCGCGCTCACGGCAGCTGTCCCGGCGCTTCGTTCACAAGGGCGAAGGCCGCCGGCTTCGCCGCTGCGGCGGTTGCCTTCACGATGTAGCCGCCTTGCCGGCGGTTGGCGGTGAGAGGGGGCGCCAGCGCGACGCCGCACGCGCCTGTCCTGACCTCGACACTGCGGGGGCGGGAGACGTGCAGGCGGTCGTGGCGGGCGTCACGAGGATGGATCGTGAAGCGTCCGCTCGGACCGCTCGCAGGCGCCGCGAACGTCACCAACGCGCCCGGCACCGGGTTCTTCTCGGCGTCTGTGACCGTTACCGCCAGCCGGATCGGGAAGCCGGTTCCCACTTCGGTCGACTCCGTTGCCGCGACCCCGGCCGTGATCTTGGCCGGCGCGCTCGCCACGCTCGCCAGCGCGAAGCGCGTCTGGATCGCAGCGCTCGACCCGCCGGCGCCGGAGCCCGACTCGGCGGCGCTGCCCGCACCCGACACGGCGGCCGTGCTGCCCGCACCCGACACGGCGGCCGTCGCGGTGAAGCGACCGGCAACGGCGCTCGCCGCAAGTCTCGGCGACGTGGCCACGCCCGAGGCGCCCGTCGTCGCGCTCGCCTGGGTGGCGCCGCCCACGAAGCTCGCGCCCGCGGCCGTGCTCGCCTCGCACGCACCCGACCCGGCCGTGCCGGAGCCCAGCGTGAAGGAGACCGTCACGCCCGCCACCGCGTTTCCGTTCGCGTCGAGCACCTTCGCCTGCAGCGGCTGCGCGAACGTGTGCAGCACGGGCACAGAGCTCGGCGCCACGCCCGTTGCGGAGATCCGCGCCGGTATCCCCGCGGCGGTGTTCGTCAGCGAGAACGACACCGAGCCGTACTGAGAGGTGGCCGTCACCGTGTAGTTGCCCGCCGTGTCGTCCGCCGTGAACGTCGGTGCCATCGCCTCCCCCGACGCGTCGCTGCCGACCGTGACCGTGTCCGATCCGCTTCCCGCGAACGATCCGCTCGCACCGCCCGCCGGTGCGCTGAAAGTGACCGCCGCCCCCGCCGCCCCGGTCACCGGACAGCCGTCGCTGTTCGCCAGCGTGACCTGCAGGCCGCTCGCGAAAGACGTTTCCAGCATCGCCGTCTGCGGCGTGCCCGCCGTCAGCGTCAGCTCGTTCGGCGGATTGGACGACGGACAGCTCGCGCCTTCCGATCCGGTCGGCGCCCCCGTTTCACCGCGTGCTGGGAGCGGCGCTCCCGCGAGCGTGCCGATCATCGCCCCCATGGCAATGGCCACAAGCAGCCCGTAACCAGCCCACCGGGCTCCGCACCGCCGCCACGCGATCCCGATCATCAAAGCTCCACCCCCGCCGAGTCCGACACGATCCGTCCGTCGAGCACCTGCACCTGGCGCGGCAGCCGCTTAGCCAGCTCGCGGTCGTGGGTGATCACCACGATCGTCGCGCCCTGCGCGTTCAGCTCGCGCAGCAGCGCCACGATCGCCGCCCCCGAGGCGCTGTCCAGGTTGCCTGTCGGCTCATCCGCCAGCAGGATCGCCGGCGCTCCCACCAGCGCGCGGGCGATCGCCACGCGCTGGCGCTCGCCGCCGGAGAGCTTGCTCGGACGGAAATCGACGCGGTCGGACAGCCCCACACGCTCCAGCGCCTCTGCCGCGCGCTCACGCCGCTCCGCCGCGCGAGGGCCCGCATACAGAAGCCCGTCCGCCACATTCTCCAGCGCCGTCGAATGCTCCGCCAGGAAGAACTGCTGGAAGACGAAGCCAATGCGCACCGCGCGAAGGGCCGCAAGCTCCCGGTCGGAGAGCTCCGCGACGTCCATGCCCGCAATCGCCACGACGCCCGCGCTCGGGCGCTCGAGCGTTCCGATCACGTGCAGCAGCGTCGTCTTGCCCGAACCCGATGGGCCCACGATCGCCACCAGCTCACCCTCGCCCACAGCAAAGCTCACATCGCGCAGGGCGTACACCGGCGGCTGGGCTCCATAGGTCTTGCTCACGCTGCGCAGCTCCAGCACGCTCGGCGAAACCACCCTCATGACGCCGGCACCACCACGCGCTGACCCGCCGCCACTTCTCGTCCGCTCACCTGAACGAGGCCTTCCGCGTCGTCGAACAGACCCAGCGAAACCGCCTCCAGGCGACGCGCACGGCCTTCCACGACCTCCAGCGCGTAGCCCCCGCCGCCAACCCGGTTGCCGCCTGCCAGCGCGAGCAGGGCGTCCACCGGCACCGCCAGCGTGCTCGCGACGCTCGCCGTCGTGATCGCCACCGTCACCGGCGCCTCGTCCAGGTGCCCAATCGCGCCCACCTCACTCGGCGTCACGTCCACTTCGATCGTCGGGCCACCTTCTTCGCCGCCTTCACCACCACCACCACCACCACCACCTTCACCGCCGTTGCTCGACGGTGCCTTCGCGACCGTGCCCACCTTGCTGACCACACCCCCGGTGCTCCGGTCGGTCGGCAACGTGATCGTCACCGGATCGCCCACCTTCACGCTCGACTGCTCCGCCGCCGCCAGCTGGACCGTCACCTGCACCAGGGTCGAGCTGATACCCAGCACCGGCCCCGGTGTGACGTTCGCGCCAACCGTCGGCGTCACGCTCGTCACAAGCACAGGCCCCTGCTCGAACACCACTGACCCCAGGGCCAGCTCGCCCGTGGCCGGCATCCCGTGCGCCGCTTGAAACGCCTCTATCGCGGTGGCCGTGGCAGCGGTGAACGCGTCGCCCGTGAGCGCGCTCGCGTAGCCGAGCGCGTCCAGGTTCGCGTTCAGCTCCGCGACTTCAGGGCCAGCCGGCACACCCTCGACGAACGCCCGCGACGGGATCACCGAGCCGTACAGCAGCAGCACTGGCTGACCGCCGATCGCGTAGAGGGCCTGCCCGCGGGAGACCACCCGGCCGACCGCCGGCAGCATTGTGAACGTCGAGCTCTGGCCGTACACCGCCTCTGAGGAGCGCGCAGCCGACACGCCCGCCTGTGCGCGTGCGAGCGCCGCTTGCGCCGAGGAGACAGACGTCCTGTCCGCGGCAAGCTTCGTCGCATCCGTGCTCGCCCCCTGTCGATCGCCGGCGACCGTCGCCACGTCGCCGGTGCACAGGCCGGTGCTCGCTCCACCAGGTGAGGAGCCGCCCGCGTCGGCTTCGCCGCCGGAGGACGAGTCGGCGGAGGCGCTTTCCGCAGCGCCCTCGCCCGCACAGTCCACCGACTCCTTCTCGCGCGCAGCCGACAGCGTCGCCTGCAGCCCGGCAAGCGTCGCGGCGTCAGCCCACAGCGACGCCCTGGCGCTCTGCAGCATCGACTCGCTCGTCGCCACGGACTGCTCTGCCTGCTGTACGGCCGACGGCGGTGTGCCCGACGGGATGCGGATAGTCGATGCGCTCGCATAGCCAAGCGTCCCGCCCACCGGCGTCTGCGAAGACAGCGGCCGGCGCGTCACCGTCGCCAGCGATGTCGCCGTAGCGTTGTCCGCAATCCCGCTCGGCCCCTTCGTGCCGGCGAACGGATCGCTCACGAGCACGACCGCAACGATCGCCGTCAGCACGAGTCCCATCCCTGCAAGCACAATCCGACGCGGGGTCGTCATACGACGCGGGGTCGTCATATTCACTAGCGATTGCCGTGCAGGCCGCCTGGGATCAGCGACTGGCACGCTTCCTCGGCTCTACGCGCCTGTGGCGAGTTCAGGTCCAGCCCCTTGTGCGAAACGTGCACACCACCGCCCGAGAAGGTCGGATCCGGGAAGCTCGGTATCCCGTGGGAGCGTATGCACGCCGCGGCCTTCAGGTACTGCGACTGTTCCTGGGGGCTGATCTGTTGGTTCGAGCTCGGGCCCGGGCCGCCCCCCGGCACGAGCTTGCTGCACGCCTTCTGCGCCGAGTTGAACTTCGGGTTGTCGGTGATGCCCGGCGTTACCCTGACCGCCACTTTTACTTCGTTGCCGTTGGTCGAGACCTTCGGATCGGGGAAGTTCGGCACCCCGTGTTCGCGGATGCACGCCGAGTACGCCACCGCCTGACTGTCCGGCGAGGCCGAGCCGCTTTGCGAGCTGCCGGCGCTCGACGAGCCACCCTGCGAGGTGCTCGACGTGGAGCTGCTCGAGGAAGTGCTCGACCCCAGGTGCGCCACGGCCGGTGTTTTCGCGCCGCCGCCGCAACCCGCGGCCAGCAGCGCGAGCGCCGCGAGCCCCGCAATCAGTCGTATCGCTTTCATCTCGTCGTCTCCTCGCGCTGGCTGGATGCTGCGTGCGAGGCTGTTTTACGAGACGGGCGGTTACACCACGGTGACTGCAGCTGTCACCGCGCTGTAACCGCCGATGCGCCACGCTTCCTGGTCCATGAGGGTGCTACTGGTCGAGGATCACGCCGAGCTTGCCGACACAGTCGCCACAGGGCTGCGCCGGGAGGGCATGGCCGTCGACGTCGCACTCGACGGCAACGACGCCCTCGCGCACCTCGCGCTCACCGACTACGACGTGCTCGTGCTCGACCGTGACCTGCCCGGCGTGCACGGCGATCAGATCTGCCGCTCGCTGGTCGCCGAACGGCGTGAGGGTCGGATCCTGATGCTCACCGCCGCCGGCACGATCGAAGATCGCGTCGACGGCCTCAGCCTCGGCGCCGACGACTACCTGCCCAAGCCGTTCGCCTTCGCCGAGCTCGTGGCGCGGGTGCGGGCGCTCGCCCGTCGCTCCGGTGCAACGTCGCCGCCGGCGCTCGTGCACGGCGACCTGCGCGTCGATCCCGCCAATCGCCTCGCCAGCCGGAACGGGCAACGCCTGGCGCTCAGTCCCAAGGAGTTCGCCGTGCTCGAGTACCTGCTCGAGGCCGACGGACGGATCGTCTCCGCCGAGGAGCTGCTCCAGCGAGTGTGGGATGAGAACGCCGACCCCTTCACCACCACCGTCAAGGTGACGATCAGGCGCCTGCGCGCGAAGCTCGGCGAGCCGCCCCTGATCGAGACGGTGACCCGTGGCGGATATCGGATCTAAGCGCCGGCTGCGCCTTCCCCGGTACACGATCCGACTGCGGCTCGCTGTCCTGTACGGCGGCGTCTTCTCGGTCTCGGGCACGCTGCTGCTCGCGCTCGTCTTCCTCACGGTGCGCTACTCCTCGCACAGCGCCGTGGTCTCCGGCGAAGGGGTCGTGGCGAAGCTCGTGGAACGACACACGCACGTATCGGGGTCGACGCTCTCCGTCGTGCCTGAAAGCGCCGCGGTCCGGCAGGCGAAACAACTCGGAGCGGTGGCAGTCAACGTCAACAACAGCGATCTTCACAACCTGCTGATCCTGTCCGCTTTCGCCCTGGCGATCATGCTGCTCGCCTCGATGGCGCTCGGCTGGTTCCTGGCAGGCCGCGTGCTGCGCCCGCTGCAGACGATCACCTCCACCGCGCGCGCCATCTCCGCCTCCAACCTGCACGAGCGCCTCGCGCTCGACGGCCCCAACGACGAGCTGCGCGAGCTTGGCGACACGTTCGACGAGCTGCTCGGACGGCTCGAGTCCTCCTTCGAGGCGCAGCGCCAGTTCGTCGCCAACGCCTCGCACGAGCTGCGCACGCCACTGACCCTCGAGCGGGCGATCCTCGAGGTCACGCTCGCCGACCCGTCCGCGAACATCGGCACGCTGCGCGCGGCCTGCGAGCGGGTGCTCGCGATCGGGGAGCAGCAGGAGCGGATGATCGACGCGCTGCTGACCCTCGCACGCGGCGAGCGCCGCCTGGAGCGTCGCGAGCCACTGCGCCTGCAGAGCGTTCTCAGCGCTGTTCTGATCGAGCGCCGCGATGACTTCGTACGCCACGGCCTGCAGCTGGAGACCGAGCTCCAAGACACTCCCGCCAGCGGCGACCCGCGCCTGATCGAGCGGCTCGTCAGCAACCTGATCGACAACGCCATCACTCACAACACCACAGGAGGCTGGGTGACCGCGACGAGCACCGTCGAGGACGGCCAGGCGGTCCTGCGCGTCTGCAACAGCGGGCCGACGATCGCCCCCGAGGAGCTCGAGCGGCTGACCAGGCCCTTTCACCGGCTCGGCGTGGAGCGAACCGGGCACGGCGACGAGCGCGGGCACGGCCTCGGACTCTCGATCATCGACGCGATCGCCACAGCGCACGGAGCGACGCTCGACTTTCAGCCGCAGCCCGCCGGCGGCCTGCAGGTCGAAGTGCGCTTCCCGACCGAGCTCACCTCACCCGATTACCCGACGGTGCTCCGTCGCTGAGCGATCTGCCGCGCGCCCACTGCAGGCAGGAGGCCGTCGGCGATCAGGTCGACCTCGGCGTCGCGTAGATCTGCCGGGAGCTCCCACCGGTGCAAGTAGGCGCCGCGAACGGGTTGTCCCAGCTCGAAATGAGGTCGCAGGGCGTCGTTGACGTCGCTCAGAGGGTGAATGTGTTGGCGCAGCTTCTCGAGCAGCCGCAGCGGGTCCTGCTCCTCATGTGGGCGGCCAAGCGCCGCGCGTTGCCCAAGCCACCAGCTGATCGCGCGCCCGTCGTAGCGCTCGATGTCGATCTCGTCGATCACCACCGGTCCTCCCGGCTTGATCAGCGTCGCCAGATGCGCACACGACTGCTCCAGCGGGTCGACGTGATGGAGTGAAACCACCGCCACAGCTGCGTCGAACGATCCCGTCGCCTCCAAAAGCGAGCATCGCTGGACATCGCTGCCCGGCTCCGCTGCCGGATCGATCGCCGTCACCTCATACCCGGCTGCAGTGAGCGCACCGGCCAGCTCTCCCCGGCCCGCTCCGATCTCCAGCACCTGAGCCGGCGGCTGCGGCAGCGAAGACCTGACAAACGCCAGCAGATCACGAGGGACGCCCACGCCTCTCACCGTAGCCGCCGCCGGCTCGCGGCTTCCGCCAGCGTGGGAGGGGCCCTCGTCGGCCTGCTGTTCATCACCGGAGCGTTGCTGCGCGTGGTGGCGTCTGGCGGGCAAAGCAGCTCGCGACACGCCACCTGCTAAATCATCGTTACGTGCCCACGCTGAGGATCACCGAGTTCACCGATCCAGCCTGTCCGTTCGCGTGGTCGGCCGAGCCGTCCAGGCGCAGGCTGGAATGGCTGTTCGGCGACCAGCTGCAATGGGAGACGCGCATGGTCGGGCTTTCCAGCAGCCCAGAGGAGTACACCGACAAAGGCTTCACACCCGAACGTCTCTCGCAATCGCTTCGCTCACTGGCCGAGCGCCATCACATGCCGATCGACACATCTGTGCGTCCGCGCATGAGCGCCACCGTTCCCGCCTGCCGCGCGGTGGTCGCTGCCAGGCTGCACCGCCCCGATCATGAGCGCCCCCTTCTGCGCCGGCTGCGCGTGCGCCACTTCGCAGGCGAGCTGCTCGACGAGCAGGAGACGCTGGAGCACGCCGGCACAGATGTCGGGATCACGGCAGCTGAGCTGGGCGACTGGATCAGCGACCCGGCAACCGAGCGGGCGCTCGAGCAAGATCTGCATCTGACGCGCCATCCCTCTGCGGAGGCGGTCGCGCTGAAGCACAAGCTCGCGTCGTGGAGCGACGGCTGGCGTTACACATGCCCCTCCTATGAGATCTTGCGCTTGGAGGACGGCGCGCACGCATCGGTCCCGGGCTTTCAGCCACTTGCGTCCTATGAAGTGGCCTTCGCCAACCTGGCGCCGGCGATCGAAAGGCGCAGCGACCCCGACAGCGTCGAGGCGGCTCTTGCCTGGGCCGGCGAGCCGCTTGCCACCGCCGAGGTTGCAGCCGTCTGCGGAGTCGAGCTCGAGCAGGCTCGCGAGGAGCTCGGCCGCGTCGCCATGGAGACGCACTTGGGGTTCGACGGCCTCTGGTCGCTGCGCACCTGAGGTACGACTTGCAAGCACTACGAGAGGAAGCTCTGATGACAGCCAGCGCACTACCCGGCGGGACATTCACCATGGCGGAGGACATGACCGTCGCCCGCATGGGCTACGGCGCCATGCAGCTCGCCGGCCCCCGCGTGTTCGGGCCGCCGAAGGATCGGGGCGAAGCTATCGCGGTGCTGCACGAGGCACTGGAGCTGGGTATCAACCACATCGACACCAGCGACTTCTACGGACCGCACGTCACAAACCAGATCATCAAGCGAGGCCCTGCACCCCTATCCGGACGAGCTGCGCATCGTTACCAAGGTCGGAGCGCGGCGCGACGCCCAGGGGGGCTGGCCGCATGCGCGATCTCCGCAGGAGCTGCGCCAGGCAGTGCACGACAACCTCAGCAACCTCGGCCTCGACGCGCTCGACGTCGTCAACCTGCGCATGGGGGGCATGGACAGTCACGAGCCCGGCTCCATCGCCGAGCAGTTCGCCGCGCTGGCGCGAGCTGCAGCAGGAAGGTCTGATCAGGCACCTCGGCGTCAGCACCGTCTCCGCCGAGCAGGTCGCCGAAGCGCAGTCCATCGCGCCGGTCGTCTGCGTGCAGAACTTCTACAACATCGCCAACCGCGCAGACGACGCGCTGATCGACTCGCTCGCCGCGCAGGGCATCGCCTACGTGCCCTACTTCCCGCTCGGCGGCTTCACCCCACTGCAGTCCAGCACGCTGGAGTCGGTCGCCGCCCGCCTGCACGCCACGCCGATGTCCGTCGCTCTGGCGTGGCTGCTGCAGCGCTCGCCCAACATCCTGCTGATCCCCGGCACCTCATCCGTGGCACATCTGCGCGAGAACGTCACCGGAGCTGCGCTCACACTTTCCGAGGACGATCTGAGCGAGCTGAACAGCATCGCCTGACCGCCCTCGGGGGTCGTCCGTTCAGGCGGCAACCGCGTCAAGCTCTCCGCTGCGCGCAGCCGCCGCCTGCTCGCGGCTGTCACGGGAGGAGATCAGCACGGCGGTCAGGATCGCGCCGACGATCGCAAAGCCCGCGCCGACGAGAAACGCACGGTCGAACCCTTTCGTCAGCGCCACCGACGAGCTGTGCAAGCCGGCGCCCAGCAGGCTCTGGGTGCGGCTGTTGGCCACCGTCGCCAGGATCGCCAAGCCCAGCGCACCGCCCACCTGCTGGGAGGTGTTGATCAGCCCCGACGCCAGTCCCGCCTCGTGCGGCTTCGTCCCCGTCACCGCCGCGATCGTCACCGACACGAACGAGAAGCCCAGGCCGAACGCGGCCAGCAGCGACGGACCGAGCACGTCCGCGGTGAACGATCCGCCGGGCGCCGGCACGCGCGAGAACCACAGCAGCCCGGCCGCGATCAGCAGCAGGCCGCCGATCAGCACCGGCTTGAAGCCGATGCGCGTCACCAGCTGCGAGCCGACCCCCGCCGAGATGATGATGCCAACGGCCAGCGGCAGGTACGCGAGCCCTGCTTTGATCGGTGAGAAGTGCAGCACGTCCTGCAGGTACAGCGAGATGAAGAAGAACATCGAGAACAGCGACATGCCGATCAGCAGGCCGACGATGTCTGCACCGCGCAGCGTGCGCAGGCGGAAGATCGAGAACGGCAGCAGCGGGTGGCGCTGGCGGCGCTCGATTGCCACGAACGCCACCAGCAGGATCACCGAGCCGGCGAGCCTCAGCAGGGTGCCCGTCGAGCCCCAGCCGACGTTGACGGCGTCGACCACCGCGTACACGAGCAGCGCCAGGCCCGCTGTCACGGTCACCGCGCCCGGGATGTCAAAGCCTTCGGTGCCGTCTTCCGCATGGCTCTCGTTCAACAGCCGCGGAGCCAGTGCCGCCGCAGCGATAGCGATCGGAACGTTCACGAACAGCACCCAACGCCAGCTCAGCCCGCTCGTGAGGATGCCGCCCAGCAGGACGCCCGCGGCGCCGCCGGCGCCCGCCACCGCGCCCCAGATGCCCAGCGCGCGGTTGCGCTCCGCGCCCTCCGCGAAAGTTGTCGTGATGATCGACAACGCCGCCGGCGAGACCACTGCCGCGCCCAGGCCCTGCACGGTGCGAGCGATGATCAGCCAAGCCTCCGACTGCGCCAGGCCGCCGGCGAGCGACGCCAGCGAGAACAGCACCAGGCCGAGCATGAACATGCGCCTGCGCCCCAGCAGGTCCGCCAGCCGTCCGCCCAGCAGCAGGAACCCGCCGAACGTCAGCGTGTACGCGTTCACCACCCACGACAGGTCATCGCGGGAGAAGTGCAGGTGCGCGCCGATCGACGGCAGCGCCACGTTGACGATCGACGCGTCGATCACGATCACGAACTGCGTCATCGCCAGCAGCATCAACGCCAGGTTCTTGCCGCGCGCGGAGCTGAGGTCCGCAGCCGCTCTGGGCGTACGCGCGGCCATCATCGCTGCACCGCGGCTGGGGTCTTGGTGGTGATCATGCTGATCCTCTCTGGGGTCGGACGCCCGACCATGATCCGGAAGCGGAAGTACGGTTCCTCTTGTTTATAGCACGATACGGAGCTAACATTCCGTTTGTAGAGTCATGTCCAGCGAACAGCGAACACTCCGAGCCGATGCCCGACGCAACCGGGAGCGGATCCTTGCCTCCAGCCGCGAGCTGTTCGCACAGCAGGGCCCGCAGGCGCAGATGGACGAGATCGCCGCGCACGCCGGGGTGGGCATCGGCACCGTCTACCGCCACTTCCCCACCAAGGAGGCGCTGCTGACCGCCATGGTTCGCGACCGCTTCCAGGAGTTCGCAGAGATAGCGATGCTCGCCGAGGACATCCTCGATCCGCTGGAGGCGCTCGAGAACGTCATCCGCAGCTCTGCCGAAGCGGTCGAGGGCGACGCCGGCTTCCAGCTCGCGATGATGGGCTCAGACCAGCTGGAGTGGGAGGGCATCGAGGAGCAGAAGGCCGTCCTCGCCGACGTCGTCACCCGGATCATCGCCCGCGCCATCGCCGCCGGCGTCGTCCGCGACGATTTCACCTTTGACGACTTCGGGATGCTGATGTGCGGAATCACCGCCACGATGTACTTCAAAGCCGGCAGCGCCGACTGGCGGCGCCACGCCGAGTTCCTGGTCGACGGCGTGCGCGTCCCGTCCGCCGGCTAGACCCGCAGGCCGCCTAGCGTCTGACTAGGCACTTGCGCGCATTCGCAGCAGTTCTCGCGCGCCATCGCCAGCACGAACGAGCCGAAAAGGAGGTCGACGGTACGGCCGGGGAGCGCCAGGGCGACGAACGCGCCGATCACCGCACCGACTGCAGCCCCGCACGCCACGCCCAGCCCGACCGGCAGCGATGCCGTTCCCTGACGGATGTGCGCTCTTGCTGCGAAGCTCGAGTTGGGCGCCATCACGACCAGCGAAGTCCCCTCCGCGGTGTGCACGCCCAGGCCGAACAGCAGCGCCAGCATCGGCACGGTGAGCAAGCCACCGCCCAGCCCCATCGCCGCCGACCACGCGCCGGTGATCACGCCGAGCGCCACGGCGATGACGATCATCACGCCGAGCCGCTCGCGCACCGCCGCCGGCAGCACGGCCGAGCCGCCGATCGGGTCGAGGCCTAGCGCATCCAGCAGGAGCTTGGCGCCGGCCAGGAGGAGCACGACGACGAAGATGCCACGCAATGTGCTCTCGGATACCCGAGTCACCAGCCGAACGCCGAACTGCACTCCGAGCACGCCACCGATCATCAGCGGTACGCCGATCTTTGCGTCGAGCGCGCCGCCGCGCAGGCCGTACACGCTCGCGCCTACCGCCGCCACCGCGATGTTCGGGATCGTGGCGGTCCCGTGGATCGTCGCTCGGCGCAGATTCGTGAGCCTGTCCAGCGCCGGCACCGTCACCGTGCCGGTCCCGCCTCCCAGCATCGCGCCCACCACCCCGCCGAGCACGCCGATACCCGCCAGCACCGCTCGGCCCGGGGTGTCCGGGCCGCTTCCTCCACAGATGTCTGAGGTCTGTCGCGATGCCTGTGCACGACCGTCCCGCCCGGTGGGCTGTGCGCTCATCGCCTGCCCTTCTTCGCCCGGTCGCCGAGCAGCAGACGGATCGCCTCGGCGGTCCCTGCCAACATCCGCTCGCTGGCCGCCGCCGCCGCGTCGGGGTCGCGCTCCCTCACCGCCTGCACGAGATCCGCGTGCGCCTGGGTGTTGTCGACTCCTGCGAGGTCCGCGTCGTTGACGATCTGCGCCAGCGCCTCGCTCAGCGCCTTCTGGAAGGAAAGGAATATCTCCGCCAGCAGCGGGTTGTGCGCCGCCTGCAGGACCGTCGCGTGGAAGGCCACGTCAGCTTCGACAAACGCCTCGTCGCGACCGGCCGCAAGCGCCTGCCGGCGTCCGGCCCACGCCGACTCGATGCGCCGCAGGTCTGCTGCCGTGCGCCGCTGCGCCGCCAGCCTTGCCGCCTGGAGCTCAAGCCCGGCACGCACCTCATATACCTCCAGCAGCTGCGCCCGCCGCAGCCGCGGCTCCCAGCCCTCCTGCTCGCTCAACGATCGCACGAACGTCCCCGCGCCTTGGCGGGTCTCCAGCAGGCCGGCGTGCGCCAGCGCCCGCACCGCCTCGCGCACCGTCGAGCGGCCTACCCCAAGCTGCGCTGCCAGTTCGGTCTCCGCCGGCAGCCGCTCGTCGATCTCCCACTGGCCGGCAAGCAGCTGCTCGCGCAGCTGCGATACCGCCAGCTCGACCAGCGGTGAGCGACGCAGAGACGACAACATGGGCAAGATTCTACAGTCATCTGAGAACTTTGCAGGCGGGGACGTCGCCGGCGGGTGTCAGCGCCCGCATTGCCGGCGAGCAGCCGCTCACGGCAGCTATGCGGCGACACGCGCCGCCGTTCGGGTCTTCAGGACGACTGCCAGCACCAGCAGACCCCAGATCAGAAACCACGGGTCCCACAGGTATGCGTGCCACGCCAGCGCGCGATGTTCGGCATGATCGGCCGGCGCGATCAGCCCAGCCTGGATCAGCAGATCGACCGTCGTCAGGACACCGCCGTAAATGACGAGGATCGACGCCTCCAGCCACACGAACACACGGACCCGATCGGCTCTACGGGACCTGGGCCCTGCCCAGCCGGTGGCCACCGTGTGACAGAGCGCCAGCGGAAGCACCGCAGCGAGCAGCTTCAATGCCACCGCCGCCCACAGCGCAAACAGGATCGCAGCGCTGCCGTCACGCCCCCGCTGCGCAAACTCGCCGCCCACCGTGCTCAGCAGCCGGGTGCCTCCCGTGCCCCAGTACACGCTGACAGCCGCGTAGCTCACCCCGACTACCAGCGCCACCCAGGCGATGCGTACGGCTGTTGGGTGCACACGGGTCACCGCCGAACGGTAGCGAGCCCGTGCGGAGACACGGCAGCGACGATCGCCCTGCGCGATCAGCGATCGTAGGAGATTTCTTCGTTGCGAATCTCCTGTGGACCGTATTGCAGCGTCACCGCGCGACACTCAGGGACAGAGTTGAAGTTGGGGCTGGTCGCGCTGAGGAACGGATAGGTGATCGACGAGGAGCTCGTCTGCCCGCTGTCGAGATGACCGAACAGATGCCCCACCTCGTGCGTCATCGCATCGCAGAACCACTGAAAGGATTCGTCGTCCTGATGCCAGCTTCCCCACAGCGAGGCGTTGATCGTGATCGTGCACTTTTCCACTTCAGTCCACATCTCGACAACGGAACCCTTGGGTTCAGGGCTCGTCGTGCTTTCGTAGACAGAGCTGGGGAGCTGATCGGGGCTCGTCACGATCGTAGGTGTGCCGCACGCCGGCACGCCATGCCAGTACTGCTCGGCCAGCTTCAACGACAGCGCCACCGGATTCGTGGTCGAGCGTTGGACGCTCGCGGTGTGACGATGATGCGACCGGCCGACCTCGGCAACGGCCGACGCAGGCAGGATCAGCATCGTTGCGAGGATGACCGGAGCGAGGAGGCGAGCCATGGTTACATGCTGAGGCCGGCTCCCGTCCGATTCTTCCTCCGGCGCGGGTGATGTCGGGGGGAGCAGCGGGGGGAGGGGAGGGTGAGGCGAGGCTCACCCTGACGCAGTCTTGTGTCGATAGAGACGTAGGCGCTGGCCCACGCCTGGGCCGCCTATGCCGTCACATTCCCCAATAACCGTAGTCCTTGCCCGCTTCGACGATCTCTTCGCTGCGGGGCTGCGCGGGTTGCTCAACGGCGATCCCAGCATCGCGATCGTCGCAGACGACGTGGAGCACAGGCGAGTTCCCGTCGTGCTGAGCGCTCACCGTCCAGACGTGGCGATCCTCGACGTGGGCGCTCTGGAGAAGCCGGCTGACGTGCGCGAGCTCAGCGCGTCCCATCCAACGACCCGACTGGTCCTGCTCGGGAACGACTTCGCGCCTGCCGAGTGCGCGCAGCTGCTCGCCTTCGGGGCGAGCGCCTGCCTCGCCAGGGACACCCAGTCGCGCGATCTCCTCAACGCGATCCATCTTGCCTCGCGGGGGCTGCAGGTGCTCCCGCGGGCCACCGTAGGCACCGGTGGCGCTCACGTTGCCGGAGGGCGCCTGCTGACCAGGCGCGAGGCCGAAGTGCTGCCGCTGCTCCAGCAGGGTCGCTCAAACGCCCAGATCGCGCTCGACCTGCAGGTTGGCGTCGAGACGGTCCGCACTCACGCACGCAACATCTACCGCAAGCTCGGTGTCTCATCCCGCCGCGATCTCGCCGGGCCGGCGCTCGACTCAGAGCCGGAGCCCGTTCGCAGCGAGCGCTCGCCCCGCCGTCGGACCGCCAAGGCGTTCGGGTCTCGACGCGGACACGGTATGCGACACAGCTGACTATGCGACACAGCTGACGCCATCTGTCCGGTCGCTCGTGCCCGGCTAACGCTGAGGCCGTGAACCGTCGGTTTACATAAAAGGTCGAACAGGCCGGGGAGCCATCCCCATCAAACGCGGCTCTCTTACGCCGCAGCGAGGAGACGCCTATGACGATTGGCGTCACACAGAAGTTCCAGTTGCCTTCCGACGACTCTGTCGCAGTAAGCCGGCGCTCCGCTGTTCGCGGCAGACGCAGGACATTTCGAGCGGGGCTGCTCCTGCTTGGATCGCTGTCCAGCCTGCTGTTCGCGAGCAGCGCCCTCGGCGCCACCGCAACCGTGGGCCTCGGATCGGCAGCCAGCTTCTCGGTGCTGGCGGGCAGCGCCGTCACCAACACCGGCCCCACGACGATGTTCGGCGACCTGGGCCTGTACCCGGGCACCGCGGTGACCGGCGAACCGCACGTGCTCGGTCAGACTTACGTCAACGACCAAGTGGCGATCGAAGCCAAGAACGCCCTCACCACCGCCTACACGAACGCCGAAACGCGTCCTGCCGGCGGCTCGGCCGGTACCCAGCTCGCGGGTCAGGAGTTCTCGTCGGGCGTGTACGACGCCAGCGAATCGCTGCTGCTGTCATCAGGGAGCGTCACGCTCAACGCCGAAGGTGACCCCAACGCGGTGTTCATCTTCCAGATCGGCTCAACGCTCATCACCAGCGCGAACACCGACGTCTCGCTGGTGGGCGGCGCGCAGGCGTGCAACGTGTTCTGGGAGGTCGGCTCCTCCGCAACGCTGGGCAGCGGCACGCACTTCGTCGGCACGATCATGGCTGGGGACTCGATCACCGCCAACACCGGCGCCACGATTCACGGCAGGCTGCTTGCGCAGACCGCGGCGGTGACCCTGGAAGACAACACCATCACCACCTCCACCTGTGCTTCCAGCGAAAGCGGAAGCGGTGGCGGCACGGAAACGACCACTCCAGAAGAAATCGCTGCAATCGAAAAAGCGACCACCGGCGGCGAAACGACCACCGGCGGAGCGGTGACCACCGCTCCCGCGACGACGCCCGGCGCTGGAGCCCTCGCCTCGGGCACAGGCGTTACCGCCCCCGCTCCCGGCAAGCCGATCGCATCGAAGACGACGGCGGTGAGTCATAAGCACCACAGACGCCATCGCGCGCACAAAGCATCCAAACCGCGCTCGCCCGCCCGGCCGGCGCTCCCGCATCGGAGGGGCTCATTCACCGGCTGAGCGTCAGGCTCGCCGCGGCGTGCGTACTCGGCGCCGCCGCGGTGAGCCTGTCGGGTGTCGCCGCCGACACGGCCACCGCCGCTGGGATCCCGGCGCGGGTGCAGCCGACGCAAGAGCTCGCCGTCCTGCTGACGGCGCACGGTGTACACCAAGCGCCCGAAGCACGATCGCCGCAGCTGTCGCTCGTGGCCGCCGGCAGACCGATCACCGGCGAGCAGACCACCCTGCCGGTGATCGGACACTCAACCGCTCCCGGCGGGGTTTTGTGGCTGGACGTGATGCTTCCCGGTCGTCCCGATGGATCGACCGGCTGGATCGCCCAGCAAGGGACGCGAAAGCTCGTGACCAGCTGGCGGATCCTCGTGGATCTCGCTGCCCGCCGCGTGATGGTCTACCGACACGGTCGCACCGTCAGGACCTTTCAAGCGGTGGTCGGCAAGCCCTCGACACCCACGCCCACGGGCCAGTTCTTCGTCGAGGAGACGGTGCAGATGGAACCCGGCCAGGCGGACGGCCCGTTCGCGCTCGCGCTCAGCGCCCGTTCAAACGTGCTGCAGGAATTCGAAGGTGGTCCGGGCCAGATCGGGATACACGGGCGCAACGGCCTCGGGGGAACGCTGGGCGCCGCCGAATCACATGGCTGCATCCGGCTGGCTACGGCGAGCATCGACTGGCTGGCCGCCCGCATCGGTCCAGGCACACCCGTCAAGATCTACGAGGGCTGAACGCGCCCGCCTTGGAGCGGCCTCAGCCCGGCGGTGTCGCGATCCCCGTGCGGTAGGCGTAGTTGACCGCCTGCGCGCGGTCGCGCAGGCCGGCCTTGGCGAACAGGTGGTTGATGTGTGACTTGATTGTCGTCGGGCTGACGCACAGGCGCTCGGCGATCTCCGCGTTCGTCAACCCTGCCGCGATCAGCGTCAGCACCTCGGCCTCGCGCGGTGTGAGGTCATCCGGCAGGCATGCCGCTGTGAGCGCGCTGTCATCGGCACGGGCATCCCGATCGTCTGCCAGCGCTGCGACCACATGGTGTTGCACCGCGGGGTCCAGCGCCGCCTCGCCGGCCGCGACCGTGAGGATCGCCGTACGGATGTCCTCGCCGCCGGCGTCCTTGGTCAAGTAGCCGCGCGCGCCCGCGCGCAGCGCGCCGAGCACGCTCTCGTCATCCGCGTAGGTGGTGAGCGCGATGACGCGCACGTCGGGCTGGCGCTCGCGTAGCTGCCGCGTCGCCTCGATGCCATCCAGGCGTGGCATGCGCAGGTCCATCAGCACGACCTCGGGCCGGTGGCGCTCGGCGAGCTCGATCGCCTCCTCGCCGTCTGCCGCGCTGGCCACGAGCTCGATCCCGTCGAGCAGGCCGAGGAGCGTGCCGAGGCTCTCGCGGACGAGGCGTTGGTCGTCGGCCAGCAGGACGCGAACGGGCCGGCGATCGCTGCCGGGTCTCGAGGCGTCCGCGTTCATGTCGGCAGTCGCAGCTCGACGCGGAAGCCGTCGTCGGTCGGTTCGGCGCGCAGCTCGCCGCCGAGCAGCGCGGCGCGCTCACGCATACCCGTCAGGCCATATCCGGCGCCTGTGAGGTCGAGCGGGGCCGGTGGTGGTGTGCCGGCGCCCGCGTGATCTGCGACGACGAGGACGGTGCTTTGGGGCAGGTAGGCGAGCTCTATCTCGACACGTTCTGCTGCGGCGTGGCGGCGGACGTTCGTAAGGGCCTCCTGGGCTGTGCGGTACACGGCCAGCCGTGCGTCGGGGGCGAGCTCGCGCGGCTGGCCCCTGACCTCTACCGCCACCGGCAGGCCGCTCTGTTGCCCGAACGCGTCGGCTAGCACCCCGATGCGGTCGGGTCCTGGGAGCTCGTCGCCGCGCGCTGTGGCGATCGCGCGTCGGGCCTCCTGCAGCCCGCTGGCGGCGAGCTGGTGCGCCTGGTCGATCGCTTGCGTGACCTCGTGGTCGATGTTGCGGTCGGCGGCGAGCATGCGCGTGCTCTCGAGCTGCAGCGCGAGCGCGGAGAGGGAGTGGGCGAGCACGTCGTGCATCTCGCGCGCGAGCCGCCCGCGCTCGGCGGCGGCCGCGGCCCGCGCCTGCGCGGCGCGCGAGTCGGCGATCGCGTCGCGCTGCTCGCGTACCTGGCGTATCAGTCGCAGCACCAGGAAGACCAGGACGGCGCTGATCAGCAGCGACAGCGATCCTCCCCCGCGGCCATCGAGGAGCAGCACGGTGACGAGCACGGCGAGTGAGAAGGCCAGTGTCAGGACCCCGGCCAGGCGTGGCAGCCACAGCGCCGCCACGATCGCCACGAAGATCGGGCCGGCCGTCCAGATGCCGTGCGGCTGCACATCGGCGAGCACCGCCGCGGCCGCCGTCATCGCCACGAGCGCGACGACGCGCCGTCGCGCCGGAAGATCCTGTCGCTGTGGCTGTGTGCTGACCGTCGAGGCGACGAACGCGACGGTCGCGGCCAGGATCACCGCGCCACGGCCGTGGAACCCGGGATAGGGCCGGCTCGTGAACGTCTCCACGAGGAACACCATCAGGTAGCCGGCGCCGAGACAGCGCAGCACGATCGCCTCCGCCGACGCACGCGCATCGCGCGTATCGCCCTGGCTGAACCTGCTGTGGGTGAACCATCTGTAGATCGCGATCATCGTGTCTCCGCCAAAGATAAGCGGCCGGGACGCATACCTCATCGGCTCGTGGGTGGAGCGTCGCGCTCGATCCTCCACCCGTGGGTGGAGTGTCAAGTTCGACCTGCAAGCCGATGAAACCCAGCGCGCCGGCGCGTAGCGTACTGGGCATGCTCACGAACTCACTCGACGCCGCCGTCGCCCAGCGCAGTGCCGCGTCCTCACCACCGCCTGCCGAAGATCTCGTCATCTCGATTCGCGCGCTGCGCAAGCGCTACGGCGATCGCGAAGCCGTGCGCGGGATCGACCTGGAGGTGCGACGCGGCGAGATCTTCGCGTTCCTGGGACCCAACGGGGCAGGCAAGACGACGACGGTCGAGATCCTCGAGGGCTTCCGCCAAGCCGGCGACGGCCAGGTCGAGGTGCTCGGTGCCAACCCCTGGCACGCGCCGTCGACGTGGCGTGAGCGGATCGGGATCGTGCTGCAGGAGTCCGAGGCGGAGCCCGGCCTGACCGTGCGCGAGTGCCTCGATCTCTACGCCGGCTACTACCACGCGCCACGCCAGGTCGACGAGACGCTCGCGCTGGTCGGCCTGAGCGAGCAGGCAGACGAGCGCGCGAGCGCGCTGTCGGGCGGGCAGCGGCGGCGTCTGGACGTCGCGCTGGCGCTGATCGGCGATCCTGAGCTGATCTTCCTCGACGAGCCGACGACCGGCTTCGATCCCTCGGCCCGCCGCGCCGCGTGGGCGGTCATCGCCGGCCTGCGGGACCTCGGCAAGACGGTATTCCTGACAACCCACTACATGGAGGAGGCCGAACTCCTCGCCGACCGCATCGCTGTCATCGCCGCCGGCGAGATCATCGCGCAGGGCACGCCGCAAACGCTCGGCGACCGCCAGCTCTGCGGCACGCGCATCACCTTCGCGCCGCCAGGCGGCTCAACGGCCGGGGCCCTCCCGCCGGCGCTCGCCGCACGCGCCGAGGAAGAGCCGGACGGGCGGATCGCGCTACCCAGCTCGAGCATCGCCGCCGACCTGCACGCGCTGTCCGGATGGGCGCTGGAGCGCGGCCTGGAGCTCGACGAGCTGGAGGTTCGCCGCCCGACGCTCGAAGACGTGTACCTCAACCTCACAGCCAACGACCAATCAAGGAGCTGACGATGTTCTTTCTACTCAAATACCTCGTTCGCGTGTGGCGCCGCCACACGACCGGCCGCCAGTCAGGGAGTTGACGATGGTCCGGCCCTCCGCTGTGTCCCGGGGTCCGATCGCGCTGCTCGCTCACCAGGTGCGCTACGACGTCCGCGCGAGCCTGCGCAACCCTCGCGCGCGGTTCTTCACGTTCTTCTTCCCGATCGTGCTGCTCGTGATCTTCACCGGCGTCTTCGGCCACGGCACGACGACCATCGACGGCACTCACGTGAAGCTGTCGCGCTTCTACGTGCCCGGCATACTCGCGGTGTCGATCGTCGTCGCCTCCTACGCCAACCTCGTCATCTCGATCGCCGCCCTGCGCGAGTCCGGCGTGCTCAAGCGCCGTCGCGCAACCCCGGTGCCGTCCGCCCTGCTGATCGCCAGCCAGGCGCTCTCGACGCTCGTGATCGTCGCGATCATGGCCACGCTCCTGCTGGTGATCGGAAAGGTCGCATATGGGGTGGGGATGGCACCGGCCGCGCTCGCCGCGGTCGCCTGCACGACGCTCGTCGGGACGCTCGCGTTCGCGTGCATCGGCTATGCCGTCTCGGGCATGATCGGCTCCCCGGACGCCGCCCAGCCGATCGTGCAGGCGACCACGATGCCGCTGTGGTTCCTCTCGGGCGTGTTCATCCCTACCGGCAACCTCAGCGGCGCGCTGCGCACGGTTGGCTCGCTGTTCCCCGTCGAGCACCTGGCGGCTGGCCTGCAGCGCGCCTCGGTCCACGCATCGTTCAGCAGCGCGATCTCAGTCGGCGACCTGCTCGTGCTCGCCGCCTGGGGCCTCGCCGCGGCTGCTTTCGCCACCTGGCGCTTCACCTGGCTACCCAGCACCGTCCAGGCGTAAGGTGATTGCCATGTCAGTGCCGACAGGCCCCGGTGGTGAAAACGGCTCGACGACGATCGTGCAAGCGCAGGACCTGTGTCGCCGCTACGGCGAGGGGGAGGCGGCCGTCGACGCGCTGGCGGGGGTCACCGTGGACTTTCCCACCGGACGCTTCGCCGCGATCATGGGCCCGTCCGGGTCCGGTAAGTCGACGCTCATGCACCTGCTCGCCGGCCTCGATCGCCCGAGCTCCGGGACGGTCAGCGTCGGCGGCGTGGAGCTGACCGAGCTGGACGACCGCGCGCTGACGCAGCTGCGCCGCGATCGCATCGGCTTCATCTTCCAGACGTTCAACCTGCTGCCCGTGCTCAGCGCCGAGGAGAACATCCTGCTGCCGCTTTCCATCGCCGGACGCGACGTCGACCGCGAGTGGTTCGACCGCCTCGTCGACACCGTCGGCATCCGCGACCGGCTCAGCCATCGGCCCGCTGAGCTCTCCGGCGGCCAGCAGCAGCGTGTGGCGGTGGCCCGCGCGCTGATCTCGCGTCCCGCGGTTGTGTTCGCCGACGAGCCGTCAGGCAACCTCGACTCGAAGTCCTCCGGCGATGTGCTGGCGCTGCTACGCGACGCCGTCGACGACTTCCGGCAGACCGTCGTGATGGTCACCCACGACGCACACGCGGCATCGTTCGCCGACCGGCTGCTGGTGCTCGCCGACGGCAGGATCGTGCACGACGGGGAGGCGTCGAGCGCCGAGGAGGCGCTCGACCTGATGAAGGCCATCGGCTGATGAGCAAGCTGGTGCTCCGCGGCTTTGCCCAACGCAAGGTCCGGGCGCTGCTGACGGGCATCGCGATCGTCCTCGGGGTGGCGCTGATGGCGGGCACCTACATCCTCACCGACACGATCAACCACGCCTTTGCCGAAGTCTTCGGCAGTGCCTACAAGCAGAAGGCGGTAGTGGTGACCGCCAAGGAAACGCTCGGCAAAGGGAGCGAATCGCAGACCTATCCGATCAGCGAAGCGACGCTCGCGCGCGTCCGTGCGGTGTCCGGTGTGGCGGCGGCCTCCGGGGACGTCTCCACAAGGGCGACGCTGCTGACGACGAGTGGCAAGCGGATATCGAACGCGGTCCCGTCGCTCGTCGACGCGGTGCAGCCCGCGCGCTTCGAGTCGTTCACCGCAGCCCAGGGGCATCTCCCGAACGCGGCGGACGAGATGGCGATCGACCAGGCGACAGCCAAGCGCGAGCACCTGAGCGTAGGTCAGCAGCTCGTGATCGCCGGCGCGGCCCCAGCGCGCCGCTACACGATCTCCGGCATCGCCAAGTTCGCGGGCAGCGAATCGTTTGGCGGCACCAGTGTCGCGCTGATCCTCTCCGCCCAGGCCCAGTACATAGCTGGTGAACCGGGCGAATACGACAGCATCAACGTCGCCGCCAGTCCCGATGTCTCCCCGGAAGAGCTCGCTGCGCGCGTGCGCGCCGCCCTGCCCTCGACGCTGATCGTCCGCACCGGCGCTCAGGAAGCCGCCAACCAGACCTCCGAACTCGAAGAAAAACTCGGCTTCCTGCGCACGTTCCTGCTGGTCTTCGCCTACGTTGCGCTCGTCGTTGGTGCGTTCATCATCTTCAACACGTTCTCCATCACCGTGGCACAGCGCATGCGCGAGTTCGGCCTGCTGCGCACGCTTGGCGCTTCGCGCGGACAGATCATGCGCTCGGTCGTCGCGGAAGGGCTGCTGCTGGGTGTCGCGGGATCAGTGGTCGGGCTGCTGGCCGGAATCGGCCTCGCACCGGCGCTCGATGGGCTGTTCAAGGCCTTCGGCGCCGATCTGCCGGACAACGGCACGGTCCTGGAGGCACGCACGGTGATCGTCTCGTTGGGCGTTGGCATCGTCGTCACGGTGCTCGCCGGCTTCTTCCCGGCGCTGCGCGCCACGCGTGTGCCGCCGATCGCAGCCATGCGCGAGGGCGTCACGATCCCGCCGCGGCCGCTGCCCTCCAGGCGCCGGCTGATCACACGCTTCGTTGCCACGCTGATCGCCGTGCTGGTCGTCTCGAACGCCGTGGGCGGCAAGGTAATCCTGCCGGTACTGCTGGTGGTTTGGCTGATCCGTGGGGCGATGCTGGTCTCGCGGGTGCGGCGTGCGGGCCAGCCGCGTCACTATCGCGTGATCCCCGCTCTCGGTCGCGCCATCGGCCTGATCGTGAGCTGGCGCGGCATCGCTGGGCGCCTCGCACGGGAGAACTCGGTGCGTCAGCCCGGCCGCACGCTGGTGACAGCGCTCGCGCTGACCGTCGGCCTCGGGCTGGTCGCGTTCATCTCGGTGCTCGCCGCGGGCACGAAGGCAACGATCGACCAGACGGTCAATCGCTCGTTCGCGGGAAGCCTGATCGTGCAGAACACGCACAGCGAAGAAGGCGGGATACCGGCGGCGATCGCGCCGGCGCTGCGCTCGATCCACGGAGTGGGCACGGTCACGGCGATCGCGTTCACGGAGGGGAGGGTGCAGGATCTGTCCAAGCCGGGCTCACCGGTGATCTCCGAAAAGAGCCCACTGACGGCGATCGAACCGCGGTCCTTCAACAGGATGTACAAAGTCGAATGGGAACACGGCTCGGCGGCGACGCTCGCCTCGCTCGCCCAGGAAGGCACCGTACTGACGAAGAAATTCGCAAGCGCTCACCACCTTCGGGTCGGGCAGCGCCTGCTTGTGCTGAGCGCCTCGGGCCACCATGTGACGCTGACGGTGCGGGGCATCATCAAGGAAGAAGCGATCGGCCTGATGTCGAACCTCACGATCTCGCGCTCGCTCGCGCGCTCGGCGTTTGGGCAGCACGAAGACGGGGCGGACTTCGTCTCCTATGCCCCCGGCGCGAACGGGACGGAGGTGCGCCGCGGCATCGATGCGCTGCTGCGCAGCAGCTTCCCCCAGGCGCACTCGCAGACGGCGGCACAGTACACGCAGGAAGAGAGCAACAAAGTCAACAAGTTCCTGCTGCTCGTCTACGTGCTGCTCGCGCTGTCCGTGCTGGTCTCCCTGTTCGGGATCGTGAACACGCTGGTCCTCTCGATCTACGAGCGCACGCACGAGATCGGGATGATGCGCGCGATCGGCGCCTCGCGCCGCCAGATCCGCCAGATGATCCGCTACGAGTCGCTGATCACCGGGCTGATCGGAGGCGTGCTCGGCCTCCTGATCGGCGTCGTCGGGGCGGTGCTCGTGGCCAAGCTCGAGCTGTCGGGGTCGGGCTACGTGCTCTCGATCCCGCTCGGCACGCTGTTCGTGTTGCTCGTCGCGAGCGCGCTCGCCGGCCTGCTCGCTGCCCAGATCCCCGCACGGCGCGCAGCGCGGCTGGACGTCCTGGGCGCGCTGGCCAGCGAGTAGGGGCAGCGCCGCAACTACTCCGGCGGCAGCAGGCCGGGATGCGCGCGTTCGTAGGCCAGCCGCCTTTCGATCGCGCGGATGTGCGCTTCGAACGGCGGAACGGGGATCTCACGGTGCGAGCCGCGTGCGCGGGCGCGCGCGTGCATCTGCTTGAGCGTCTGCTTGGCGTCGCGCAGTTGCACGCTGGGCGGTTGGGGCTGATAGGAGCCCGCGCCGTAGCTGGCGATCTGCTCCGTCTCGACACGCCCGTCGCGCAGGCGCACGGTCGCCGTCAGCTTGCCGCGCAGGAAGTAGCCGTCATAGACCGCAAGGATCGTGTGCAACGGGCCGGACGGGCGTAGCGTGCGCACATCGCTCGGCGAGCTGAGCGTGACCGAGGCGACGTCTGGACGCGCCACTCCTGTGAGGATCGTGCGGCCGGGGAGCGTGCGCCATTCGATTTCAGGCTGACGCAGCCGTTGTGGCTCGCCCAGGAATGGGTCTTCACCGGTACCGACCTGCTGCTGATCGAATTCGACCGGTTTGTCCAGCTCGGACGCCGGCGCGAACGCTTCCGGGTGAGTCGCGCAGCTGGAGCTCCCTCCGCTGAAGTCCGACCCCGCTTTCAGCACGCCGTCGGACAGGTCGATGCTCGCCAGGTAGCCCGCCACGATGCGCCCGACCGCAGTTGAGCAGTTGCGGGTCGCCGCAAAGCCCCACGGGGCTGCCCCGTCGGGATCGGGCGCGCGGACCTGGGGCACCTGCGCTTCGGTGCCGAGCTGATAGAGCCGTGGTCCAGGACCACCGGGAAGCTTGCCCACGCGGCGACCGTCGAGGACGTAGGAGATGCGCGGACGCGCATCCCAATAGCGGCCCGGCAGCACGAGGAGAAATGCGTTGTTCGCGTCGACGGGAAGAGCGCGCGCAGGTCCCACGCCGAGCAGCACCGGATCGCTCGCGCTGGGGGGCAGCATGCCGCTGAGGACGGCGCGCGCCGGGTGGGGTGCGTACTGGTAGGGGTCGTCGAGGAAGCTTTCCAGCGCCAGCATGTAGCGCATGCGGTTCAGGTCTTTCGCCTGGTTACAGCGGCCGCCTTCGCTGATCAACGGCAGGCTGTGAGCGGATGGCGTAGCGCTCGGTTCGACCAGCTTGCCGTGGTAGCGCACGCCGAGCTGCGCGCACAGGAACTGTTCGCCGCTGACACCGCTGACGCTGGTGTTGGCCTTCCCCCGCCAGCTGCGCAGCACCCATTCCGGGCCACCTGCTGGGTCGGGCGCACGCAGCGTTTCCGTGACGGTCGAGGCGATCGGGAACTCGAACGGTGGCGGCAGCGTCGACTTGATCGGGACGGGCGAGCGATAGGCCGGCACCGGTTGCGCCCCGATCGGCTTGTTGCTCTGGTAGGCCAGCAGGCCGGTTGGGTGCCGGTAGCTGATGAGCGCTCCCGTGCGCAGCTTCGCGGTCAGGGTCAGCGAGCGGGGATCTACGTGCCCATCGAGCACCGCCACGAACGCGCCGCCACGCCGGTCGATCGGGAGCGTGCGCGCGGCGCCCGCACCGCTGAGCGTGAGGCTAGCTACGCGCGGCGCCGCGACGCCGTAGACGATCGTGCGCGACGGTGAGTCGGCCCACGGGAAGCGGCTGGAGGCTTCTCCCGGGACGAAACGGCGTATCTGCACGAACAGCGGGCTGGTGCTGAGACGCCCGCAGATCTCGGGCGTCAGCGGCAGCATGAAGTGACTCGGTTCGCTCTGGCTGGGCTCGGCGGTGACCTGCACGCAGTCCTCATCCGGGAACGCGTTCGCTTCCAGATCGGGTTCGCTGGTGGCGGCCCACGCGGCTCCACCTTCCGGGTCGGGCACTTCGAATGCCCCTGACTGCTCCAGCGCAACCGTGCGGGTACGCCCGTCGCGCATCACGATCACCACGCGTGGCCGCAGCGCTTCGGCTTCTCCCGCATATACGGTGATGAAGCTGCCCTGCGGCCCCAGCTTCAACCGCCTGGGAGCCCCGGTGGCATAGGCCGTCACCGAGCGCACACTGCGGCCGGCGATACCGCTGAGGACCGTACGTGCCTGGCTGGGCGTCGAGCCGACGAAGTCCTTGGCGCCGACCAGCAGCGGCCCGTCGCCACTGTCGATCCCGCAACTGTCCACCGAGCCAAGCGGAAGTGCCCTGAAGACATGGTCAAGCCCAAGGATCCCGAAGTGCCCGTCGAACACCTGGCCGACTGCTGTGCACGTCTCGCCGGTGCTCGTTCGCGACAGGCGCAGATCCCATGGTGGGTTCGAGCCGTCTGGATCGGGGGCATCCAGTCCCGCCAGATGCGCGCTGCGCGGTAGCGGGATGCCACTTGCGCGCAGGTCCTGGGCGTGCGGCGCCGGCAGTGGTGCGCCCTGCTGGATCAGCAGCACCGCCGCAGCAGCGGCAGCCGCCAGGAGCAGTAGCAGCACGCACACTGCGACCAGGCTCAGGCGGCGCGCCGGCCGGCGCAGCGTCCTGCCGGTGCCGCCGGTCTCGCCCAGGACAGTGCCGGCGACGCGCTCCAACTCATCGCCAAGCTGCTCAAGGGCCCTCGGGCGCTCGTTCATCAGGCGCCCTCCCGGGCGGTATCGCAGTCGGACATACGACCCTCCTGCGCTGCGTGATACGGCTCAAGCGCACGCGCCAGGGCGCGCAGTCCGCGCGAAACGCGAGCACGCACCGTCTGCTCGGAGACCCCCAGCTGCAGCGAGATCTCCTGATAGCTGTGCTCCTCCACCACGCGCAGGCGCAACGCTTCGCGCTGCGTGGCGCTCAGCCTGGTGAGCTCCAGCTCGACCATGCGCCGCAGCTCAGGCAGGCCCGCCCGACGCTCGATCAGCAGCAGGTCGTCTTGATCGACCTGCGGAACCTGCATCCCCAACCGCTGCATCGCCCTGCGCTCGACCTTCGCACGGCGCAGATAACGCGCCAGCTGGCGCCGCGCCACGGTGAACAGCCACGCGCGCTGCTGCTCCGGGCCGAGCTTCTCGAGCTTGCGCCAGGAGCGAAGCGCCAGCGCGAACGTCTCCGCGGTGAGCTCCAGCGCCGTCTCCCCATCCCAGGTGCGCCTGGTAAGGAAGATCAACACCGGCTCTCCCTCGCGTCGATAGAGCTCAGAGAACGCATCGGCATCGTCCATCACCACAAGAGTGCCGCGAGCGCCGATTCTGTGACGGTTCTAGCCGGCCGTCGCTCCATCAGAAGTATGCATATATAGATAATATCCAATCGCCACCATTTGCGCGCGCTTATAATCGCGATATGGAACGAGAGGATCTTGGGACGCTCGCCGGCCGTCTCACCGCACGCATCATCCGGGCCGAGAGGCCAATCCTTGATGCTGAGGGCCTTTCCATGTGGCCCTACGTCGTCCTGTCCGAGCTGCTGCGCCGGCCCGCAAGCACGCAGGCCGGGCTGGCGGATGCCATCGGCTACGACAAGAGTCGCCTCGTCCCGCTGCTCGACGATCTCGAGGGCAGAGGGCTGATCACGCGCACCCCCGATCCGTCGGACCGGCGCGCCCGCTGCCTGGAGTTGACCTCGCGCGGTCGCGACGCGCAGGCGCGCAGCCAGCGCGGCATCCGTGCGATGGAGTCCGAGCTGCTGTCGGTGCTCGACGCCGGCCAGGCGGATGCGCTGATCGCGGTCCTCACACGCCTGCTCGACGTCGACACGCCCGCCTGACAGATGGCTGGCGCGGCTGTCGATGAGACCGAACCAGCGACACGCCTGCACTGATCCCGGCGTCGTGCGCGAGCTCATTCGCGAGCACCCTGTGCTGGTGATCGGCGGCCGTAGTGTTTGGCGGCAGGGCACGATGGGAATGGGATAGGGGCATGCGCGCGGTGCTGATGAAGGCGGTTGGCGGTCCGGAGGTCCTGGAGCTCGGCGAGCTGCCTGAGCCCGAGCTCGCCGGAGAGCACGACGTTCGCGTGCGCCTGAAGGCCGCGGGGGTCAATCCCGTCGACTACAAGCTGCGCTCGAACGGAACGATCGGCGGGTCACTGCCGGCGATCCTGGGATGGGACGGCGCCGGCATCGTCGAGAGCATCGGCGCTGGAGTGAAACGAGTGCGTCCCGGTGATGAGGTGTATTTCTGTGACGGCGGCTTTGGGCCGACCCCCGGCACCTACGCGGATCTCAAGGTTCTCGATGAGCGCTACCTGGCGCACAAGCCCAAGCGACTGTCGTTTGCCGAGGCCGCGGCTGCGCCGCTCGTCACGATCACCGCCTGGGAGGCGCTGCGCGAGCGCGCCCGCGTCGAGCCCGGCCAGTTTGTGCTCGTGCAGGCCGGCGCCGGCGGCGTCGGCCACATGGCGGTGCAGATCGCTCGGTTGGCCGGAGCGCGGGTCGCGACGACCGTCTCGCCGGGTGCCAAGGCCGAGCTTGCAGCTTCGCTCGGGGCCGAGCTGTGCATCGACTACCGGCGAGAGGACGTCGCAGAGAAGCTGCGTGGCTGGACGAGGATGAACGGCGCCGACGTGGTCCACGACACGGTCGGCGGTAAGACATTCACGGAGTGCTTCTCACTGGTGAGACCGTACGGCGACCTCGTGTCGAACGTCGAGAGTCCCTGGGAGGAGGAGGCGATCACCGCCATGCACAACCGCAATCTGCGCGTGTCTTTCACGTGGATGCCCGCGCCGTCGGTGTTTGGCTGGGAGCAGCACCGAGAACGCCAACGCGGGATCCTCGAGCAGGCGGCGGTCCATTTCGATGCTGGTGAGCTACGGGTGGCCGTCGGTGCCACATTCCCGCTGGCGCAATCGGCCGACGCGCACCGCGCGCTCGAAGCCGGCGAGGTCGTCGGCAAGACGGTCCTCAGCTTCGAGTGACGTTATGGACGTGCCCTGGAAGCCGAGCGTCCCTGATTGCCGCACCGCATGGCGTTGCGTGCGACATTGGTCGGGGTCACCTGCGACCTGAGTCGGATATGCGTGGGAGTCAAGATGGTCCGTTGGAACCTTGTGGCGATGGCCATGACGCCGTACGGTGCTTGTGTGATCGATGTGCGAGCTGTGACCAAGCGCTACGGCGAGAAGGTCGCCGTGGACGATCTCAGCTTTTCCGTGTCGCCCGGGCTCGTGACCGGGTTCCTGGGCCCTAACGGGGCGGGCAAGTCGACCACGATGCGACTGATCCTGGGACTGGACACACCCTCCAGTGGGACGGTCACGGTCAACGGACGCTCATACCGAGAGCTGTCTGCGCCGCTGCACGAGATCGGGGCGATGCTCGAGGCCCACGCGATCCACACAGGGCGCTCGGCTTACAGCCACCTGCTCTCGCTTGCCCAGACCCATGCGATCCCGCGGAGCCGCGTAGAGGAGGTCATCGAGCTGGTCGGCCTGCGGGAGGTCGCACGCAAACGCGTCGGAAGCTTCTCCCTCGGTATGGGGCAGCGACTGGGTGTCGCCGCCGCGCTGCTGGGGGACCCTGCCACGGTGATCCTCGACGAGCCGGCCAATGGCCTGGACCCTGAGGGCATCCACTGGATACGCAACCTGCTCAAGGCCCTTGCCGCCGAAGGGCGCACGGTGTTTCTCTCGTCTCACCTCATGAGCGAGATGTCTCAAACTGCCGATCATCTGATCGTGATCGGACGCGGGCGGCTGATCGCCGACACGTCGGTGGCGGAGTTCGTGCGCCGCGCATCCTCGGACGCCAACGTTCGCGTCCGCTCACCGCAGGCCGGCGAGCTATGCGGCGCCCTCGCCCGGCGCGAGGCGCAGGTGCAACGCATCGACGATGGCCTGCTCGAGGTCAGCGGCCTCACCGGCGAGCAGATCGGCGAGATCGCACTGGAGGCACAGCTCGTGATCTCCGAGCTGACACCGCGACAAGCCTCACTGGAGGAGGCTTTCATGAGCCTGACCGGCGACTCGGTCGAGTATCGCGCGATCGCCGACAGGCCGCGGACAGACACCGAGACTTTGGGGGCCGCTGCGTGAGCGCCATCGAGGCTCTTCCCACCTCCGCCGCCCGCCCACGCCCGCCCCGCTCCGCCGGCGGTCGGGTGACGCAGGCGCACGTGGTTCGCTCGGAGTGGACGAAGCTGTGGTCGTTGCGATCGACGCGCTGGTCGCTCCTATTTGCCGTCATCACGATGGCAGGCCTCGGCGTGCTCATCGCGGCGGTCTCGATGAGTCGCTGGTCGCATCTCAGCCCGCACGAACAGGCGACTTTCGACTCGATCGACAGGAGTCTCGGCGGCTACCATCTCGCTCAGCTTGCGATTGGTGTGCTCGGTGTGCTGGTGATCAGCGGCGAGTACTCCACCGGGATGATCCGCTCGAGCTTGATGGCTGTGCCGCGAAGGCTGCCAGTGCTATGGGCGAAGATCGCCGTGTTCGCCTCGGTGACGTTCGTGTTGATGCTCGCGAGCGCATTCGTCGCGTTCTTCCTCGCCCAGTCGATCCTCACTGCCCACCACGTGAACGTGACGCTGGGCCATCCGCACGCTCTTCGCACGCTCGTCGGCACCGTGCTGTTCATGACCGTGACGGGCATCCTCTGCGTCGCGCTCGGCACGATCATTCGTCGCACCGCCGGGGGCATCGCGACGTTTGCCGGGCTGTTGTTCGTGCTGCCGGGCATCAACGAGATCCTTCCGAGCAGCATCAGCAACTCGATCAACCCGTATCTGCCTTCGAGCGCAGGCGGCGCGATCGCCTCGGCCGTACCGGACGCGCACACGCTCTCCCCCTGGGGCGGGTTCGCGCTTTATTGCGGATACACGCTCGTGCTGCTCGCCGTCGCCGCGTATCTCCTGGTGCGCCGCGATGCCTGACCGCGAACCATCACGTGCCCGCGTGGCCTTGACGAAGGTCCCCGAGATCACCGCGATCTTCTGGGTGCTGAAGCTCCTCACCACCGGCATGGGCGAGGCGATGTCCGACTTCCTCGGCGACAAAAGCGTCCCCATCGCCGCCGCAATCGGCATCTTCGGGCTCGCGTTCGCCATCTGGCTGCAGATGCGCCAGCGCGAATACCGCGCGCCGATCTACTGGTTTGCGGTGATGATGGTGGCGATCTTCGGCACCATGGCCGCCGACGGCATCCACGACGGCGCGAGCATCCCCTATGCCGTGACCACGCCATTGTTCGGCCTGATCATGGCCGCGATTTTCTTGCTGTGGTACCGCAGCGAGGGCACGCTGTCGATCCACAGCATCACCACCCGCCGGCGCGAGGGGTTCTACTGGGCGACCGTGCTGGCCACGTTCGCGCTCGGCACCGCCGCAGGAGACCTGACGGCAACGCCGTTGAAACTCGGCTTCTTTCCCTCCGCTTTGCTGTTCATCTCGGTCATCCTGATCCCCGCAATCGGCTGGTGGCGCTTCAATCTGAACCCGATCGTCGCGTTCTGGTTCGCCTACATCGTCACTCGCCCGATCGGCGCGTCCTTCGCGGACTGGCTCAGCAAGCCACCGGCGATCACCGGCCTGAACCTCGGCGACGGCACCGTCAGCGGCCTGGCGCTGATCGTGTTCGTTGCGCTCGTCGCCTATGTGGCGATCACCAAGTGCGACGTGCAAGGCGCGTCAGCCCCCGCGCAGCAGCAAGACCCGCGGCTGGTGCTAGACGCGGAGCTCGAGTAGGAGCCGAGGAGGCCGCGCCGGCGGCGCAGCTGCGTTTCCGTTCGCCGGCCGCAAAAGCGGCACACTGGATCCAGATGAACGAATCAACCGAGGAGCTCTCCCTGACGTGGCTGACCCGGCGGGCGCAGCGGTTGGCCCGGCTGAGCTCCGAGCATCCGCTGGCGATCGATCTCGCGACCTGCCTGGCGGTGGCGGCCTTGAGCATTGCCGGTCTGCTCACCCAGCATCGCCTGGACGCGCTCACGGCGATCTTCTGCGCCGCGCTCGTCGGCCCGTTGCTGCTGCGTCGCTTCAGCCCGCTCCTGAGCTTCGTCGCGGTCGCTGTGATCGCGTTCGTGCAGTGGCTGCTCGGCGTTCCGCAGCTCGCCGACGCCGCCGTGCTGATCGCCCTGTACTGGGTGACCCTGGACGGGAGCCTGCTCGCCGCCGCGCTCGCCGCCGGCACAGTCGAGGCCGGCGCCATTCTGGCGGCCGTACGTTGGTCGCCGTCCGAGCCATTGAAGGTGTGGGTCGGGCTCACCGGGCTGGCGGTGGCGGCCGGCGTGCTCGGCGTCTCCATTCGCCAGCGCCGGGCGCTGCTGGCCTCCCTGCATGAGAAGGCAGCACGGCTGGAAATCGAGCGAGACCAGGAGGGCCGGCTTGGCGCCGCCGCCGAGCGCGCTCGCATCGCCCGTGAGATGCACGACATCGTCGCGCACAACCTCAGCGTGATGATCGCCCTGGCCGACGGTGCAACCTACGCGATGGACGCCTCGCCCGAGCGCGCCGTCCAAGCCACACAACGCGTGTCCGAGACCGGGCGCCAGGCGCTGCTTGAGATGCGACGGCTGCTCGGCGTGTTCGGCGAGGAGTCCTCGGCGCACCCGCTGGAACCGCAGCCCAGCCTCGGTCGCCTCGATGAGCTGCTCGCACAGGTCCACGCCGCCGGGATACCGGTGACGATGGAGCTGGACGGTGATCCCAGCGAGCTGCCCGACGGCGTCCAGCTGACCGTGTTCCGTGTGGCCCAAGAGGCGCTGACCAACACGCTCAAGCACGCGCACCGCCCGACCCATGCGCACCTCTCGCTGAGCTGCCATCCGGGCGAGGTTGAGTTGGAGGTCACAGACATCGGCAACGGCGACGTCGGCTCGTTGCAGGTTGTGCCCGTGTCCGGCGGTCGCGGGCTGCGCGGGATGCGCGAGCGCGCGGCCGCGTACGGGGGCAAGCTCGAAGCCGGTCCCCGCCCTGAAGGCGGCTGGCGCGTGCATCTGCGTCTGCAGCCCGACGCGCAGGCGGTCGCCTGATGACGACCTCGGTGTTGCTGGCCGACGACCAGGAGCTGATGCGGATGGCGTTTCGCATGGTGATGGACACACAGCCCGACATCGACATCGTCGGGGAGGCCGCAAACGGTCGCGAGGCCGTCGAGGCGACACATCGGCTGGCACCGGATGTCGTGCTGATGGACGTGCGCATGCCCGAGATGGACGGCGTGCAGGCGACGCGCATGATCATCGAGTCCCGCAGCAGCGCACGGATAATCATCCTCACCACCTTCGACCTCGACGAGTACGTCTACGCAGCATTGCGGGCCGGGGCGAGCGGCTTTCTGCTGAAGGACACGCCGCCGGCCGACCTGCTCTCGGGCATACGCGCTGTCGCAAGCGGCGACGCCGTCGTGGCGCCCAGCGTCACGCGCCGGCTGCTGTCCACCTACGCCCATCGGCTGCCAGTGCCCGGGCGCCCGGATCAGGGGCAGCACGAGCGTCTGGAACTGCTGACCGCGCGCGAGCACGAGGTGCTCATGCAGGTCGCCGGCAGCCTGTCCAACGCCGAGATCGCCGAGCGTCTGGTGCTCTCCGAGGCAACCGTCAAGTCCCACGTCGGTCGCATCCTCTCCAAGCTCGGGCTGCGCGACCGCGTGCAGATCGTTGTCTTCGCCTACGAGACAGGCCTGATCACGCCGTCACGGAGCTGAGCTCACGGGAGATCGAGCGCGCGAGTAGGCCGAGCACCGCGAGCGCCATAACCCACCAGGCAGAGCTGGTTGCGCTCGCGACGAGTGCCGTTAGCGCGAGCGCAAGCACGACCCCAACGGCCGTGCGCCAGTCGTCCCCCACGACAAACTCCCATACGCCCAGGAGCTTCTTCCTCACCCACGTCAGGATCACGCTTCGGTCGGGTGTCCCGGCGTGCGTCGTCGTGTGAGCTTCCGCGACAGACAGTGCTGTTGGCGTAGCCACGCTCGCGCGCCTGGCCATGATCACCGCAGCGAGCAGCAGGCCGGCGACGATCACCGGCAGCGCCGCCTCACCACCCGGCCAGCTCGCGCCGGCACCCTCCGCTCCCCAGAACATCCCGAACGAGCTGAGCATCACGCCGACTGCGAACTTCATCGTGTTCTCCGGCACGCGCGCGAGCGGGGCCCTTACCGCAACGCCGGCGGCGATCACCACGAGCACGGCGATCCCGGCTGCGGCGCCGGCCAAGGCGACTCGGTGCTGGTTTGCCCCGAACGTGAGCACTATGAACGCGACCTCAAGTCCCTCGAGCAGCACTCCTTTGAAGGACACGGCGAAGGCATAGCCGTCAAAGCCGGAGAGGTGGGTGCCGGCCTCGCGTGCCGCATCGAGCTCCTGCCGATAGATCTGCCGCTCGTCGTGCTTGGGCTTCAGTCCTCCCGCTCGCAGGATCGCCTTGCGCAACCATTGCAGTCCAAAGACCGACAGCAGACCGCCTACGGCCGCTCGCAATACGTCGATCGGCAAGCGTGTAAGTCCCGGGCCAAGCACCACGACGATCGCGGCGAGCACGAGTATCGAGGCGCCAACGCCGCTGATTGCCGATGGCCAGCTGCGCGTGGTTCCCACGGCCAGCACGATCGTCAGCGCCTCGACCGCCTCCACCGTGCAGGCGAGGAACACCGACAGCGCCAGCCCAATCTCCGTGCCGCTCATGACTGCGATTGTCCACTACTGCGCACAGGGGTCCAGGAGCCGCGATCGTTGCGCGCCAACGGCAGCCGAATCGGCGCCGTCGCGGCGTGCGACCTCGGTAGCGATCCGATACGACTTTCGTCGGATACGCAGGCCGAGCAAGATGGTCCTCACGGGCGTTGCGGTTGCGCATCACAGGCCATACGGTGGCGAGATGATCGATGGTCACAGCTCTGATGGGGCGCGTTCGGGCTCGGGCGCATGAGCACTGAGAGCATTCGCGGCGTGAGCCGCCCAGGGGTGGATTGGCGGCGTGCCGAGTTCGTGCTGACACTGCTTGCGTTCGTCGGCTTCGTCACGCTGCCGATCCGGATCACCACCATCTACAGCGGCCTGCCCGCACACCCGCTGTTCGTGCACGTTCCCGTGATCCTGATCCCGACCACGATCGTGGCCGCGATCGTCTTCATGGTCAAGCCCGAATGGCTCACGCGCTACGGGATCGCGTTGGCCCTGGTGTCGATCGCCGCCATGAGCTCGGTGTTCCTGACGATGCAGGCCGGCGCTGCGCTGCGCGGCGCGCTGCACCTCCAGGGTCGGGCGGCGACGCTGATCTCCGAACACTCCCAGGCCGCGCACATCCTGGCGATCGTCTACGTGGCCTTTACCGCCACGCTGATCGTCACCTTCGCCGCGCAGCGCATCTCCGGCGGCATGCCCACGGGGCTGGGGATCGTGGACGGGCTGCTGTCCTCCAGGTCGATGTTCAACGCCCTGCGCGTGGTGCTGGTGGCGCTGTCGATCGGGGCCGGCTACATGACCTTCAGGACCGGAGACCTCGGTGCCAAAGCCGTGTGGGAAGGTCGTCTGCAAGCCGCCCACCACGGCTTCGCGGGCGCCCCCGGCGGCCGCCTGCAACCGCCCGGCGCCGGCGCGCCCTAGCGGCGCGTCAGTCCTTGCAGCAACGCTCGCGCTGACGCCTGCAGCGCGGGTGTGTCGACGTGCAGCTGGCTGTGCATCCGGTGCAGCACCGGCGGAGCAATCGCGTTGAGGATGAACCCAGCCAGGACGCGCTCGTCGAGCTCAGGGTCAATCTGGTTCACGAGCGCCGCGATGTGGATCAGCAGCGTGCCGTAGGCCGGGGCTGGAGTGCGTCCTGACTGCGTCTCAGCTGCAAGCGCGAAGTGCAGGTGGTCGGCTTGGCGTCGAACCAGCTCGACGATGAACGCCTCCAGGCGCTCGCCCGGCGGAGCACCCGGACCGAGTGGTGGAGGGCCATGCAGGAAAGCTTCCTGGAAGTCGCGCATGTACTCGTCCAGCAGCGCCTGGGTGAGCCCGTCGCGGTCGCCGAAGCGGCGAAACACGGTGCCCTTGCCTACACCCGCTGCCGTTGCCACGGCTTGCATGGTCAGTGCCTCGGCGCCCTGCTCGGTCAGCAGCGTTCGAGCGGCGCACAGGATGCGCTCGCGATTGGCGATGGCATCGCTGCGCTCGCGCCGCTGTCCCGCCATCGGCAGTGCGCACGTGGGCTCCTGCTCGGATTTACGATCTAAGGGGACCATCGGTCCGCTTATGCTAGCGTCTCGGTCATAAGTGGACCACCGGTCCGCAAAAGTGATCTAGGAGGCATCAGCCAGTGGTTAGCACACAACGCACACGCACAGATCGCAGCCCACTCCCTGCGGGGGACTGGCAGGTCGTCCCGGCCGACAGCCGGCTCGCCTTCGTAACCCGCATCGTCTTCGGGCTGATCCCGGTACACGGTAGCTACAGCGGCTACAGCGGTGAGCTGCATGTGGACAGTGCCGGCAACGCCGGCGGAGAGCTGCGGATCGATGCTGCAACCGTCAGCACGGGCATCAAGAAGCGCGACACCCACCTTCGCTCGAACGACTTCTTCGCCGCTGCCGAGCACCCGCACGTGCGGTTCGAGCTCGCCGCGCTTGTGCCCAACGCTGACGGTTCGCTGGCATTGACCGGAACGCTGCACATCCGCGACCACGAGCTTGCGATCAACACGCCTGTCACCGTTGAGGCGATCGGTCCCGACAGGCTGCGCGTGGACGGCGACTTCAACGTCGACCATCGTGCCTCTGATCTTCGCGCCTCGGGCAGCGGCTGGAAGAAAGTCCCCGAGACGCTCCATGTCAATGCCGCGCTGACGCTCGAAAGGAGCATCTGATGGCCCATCTCCTTCATATCGACTCAAGCTTCCAGGGCGAGCGATCGATCAGCCGCGCGCTGAGCGCTCGTGCCGCAGAGCGGTGGTACGCCGCGCATCCTGCCGGCACCGTCACCTACCGCGACCTGGCAGCCGACCCGCCGCCGCACTTCAGCCCGGAAGCGGCTCTATCACGCCACGTCCCGCCCGAGCAGCACACCCCGGAGCAGGCCCAGGCCTGGAGCCTGCTGCACCAGCTGGTCGATCAGATCCAGCAGGCCGACGTCGTCCTGCTCGGGATGCCGCTCTACAACTTCGGGCCGCCCAGCACGCTCAAGGCCTGGATCGATCACCTGATCGCCCCTGGAGTCACGATGGACCCGGCAACCGGCGAAGGGCTGCTCACGGGACCGGAGTTCGTGGTCCTGGCAGCCCGCGGTGGCGGCTACGCGCCCGGGACTCCACGCGAGGGCTGGGACCATGCCGAACCTTGGCTGACGCAGGCGCTCGCAACCGTAGGACTCGAGCCGCGTTTCATCACCGCCGAACTGACGCTCGCCGACGTCAGCCCGCAGATGGCAGGCCTGCGGGATCTCGCTGCGGCGAGCCTTGCCGGCGCGCAGGAGCAGATCGACGGGCTGTGGGTGGGTGAGCCGGCCGCGCAGCCTGCGCGCTAGGGTGTTCCGTTAGTCGCCGCCGGCACGGGTTGTGTGGCGGGAAGGTCGCCCGCGGCGAGCGTCTCACGTTTGAGGAACGCACCCAGCTCTTGGATGGTGCTCATCAGTGGCGCCGGGAACACGACCGTCGAGTTCTTGTCCACGGCGATCTCCACGAGCGTCTGCAGGTTGCGCAGCTGCAGCGCCAGCGGGTGCTCCATCATCACATCGGACGCTCGTGCCAGCTCGCCTGCGGCCAGCGCCTCTCCCTCGGCCGCGATGATCTTCGCGCGCTTCTCTCGCTCGGCTTCGGCCTGTCGCGCCATCGCACGCTTCATCGAGTCCGGAAGCTGGATGTCCTTGAGCTCGACGGTGGTCACCTTGATGCCCCACTCCTCGGTTTGGATGTCAAGGATCTCGCGGATGTTCTGGTTGATCTTGTCGGTCTCCGACAGGGTCTCATCGAGCGTGTGGCGCCCCACGACCGCGCGCAGCGTCGTCTGTGCGATCTGGTTGATGGCGACTTCGACGTTCTCGATCGCGACCACTGACCTGACGGGATCCGCGACGCGGTAGTAGGCGACCGCCGAGACGTCCACGCTGACGTTGTCGCGCGTGATGATGCCCTGCGACTGGATCGGCATCGTCACGATCCGAAGCGACACGCGGTGGACCTGGTTGATGAGCGGCGCGAAGAAGATCAGCCCCGGCCCGCGCGCCCCGTCGCGGACCTTGCCCAGGTGGAACATCACCGCGCGCTCGTACTGCTTGAGGATCCGAACCGACATCCCCAGTGCCACGATCGCAACCAGTACGACCGCGCCGAGCACATAGCCGATCATGACTGTCCACCGCCGTTGAGTGCAGCGACCGTGTCTGCGAGCGCGCCCGGTTGCAGCACAACCCGTGCGACCACGCGCCCGGCCTCGACGTCGGCGATCGCCTCGTTGACCTGATCCAACCGACGGGTTTCGCGGATGACCCTGGTCTTGCCGGCGCCATGCAGCTCGTAGACCTCGCGCAGGTCGCTGCGTGTCCCCACGATAGAGCCGACGATCGTGATGCCGCCGAGCACCGTCTCGAAGATCGGCAGCGTGACCTCGTTGTCTGCCGGCAGCGCCACGAACACGAGCGTTCCGCCGCGACGCAGCGAGCCGTAGGCCTGCTCGAAGGCCTTGGGGGAGACCGCCAGCGCGATCGCCTGATCGGCGCCACCGAGCCGTTGGATCGCCGCCACTGGGTCTTCCTTGGCCGCGTTGATGGTGAACTCGGCACCCAGCTCGCGCGCCAGCTCGAGCTTCTCCTCGATCAGGTCGATCGCGATCACGCGCCCGCCCGCGATCGCCGCGTACTGGATCGCAAGGTGACCGAGACCGCCGACACCGAACACCGCGGTCAGATCCGATGAGCGTGTGCCCGCCACCTTTACTGCCTTGTAAGCAGTTACGCCGGCGCATGCCAGGGGTGCGGCGTCAAACGGGTCGACGCCGGCGGGTACCTTCACGGCGTAGCGCGCGAACGCGGTCGCGTACTGGCCGAAGGCGCCGTCGATCGAGTAGCCAGTGTTGAGCTGATCCAGGCACAGCGTCTCGCGACCGGAGACGCAGTAGTCGCACGTCCCGCATGCGTAGCCCAGCCACGGCATCGCGATGCGCTCGCCGAGCGCTAGCTCGCTCACGTTGGGGCCAAGCTCGGTGACGACGCCGACGCCCTCGTGGCCGGGGACGAACGGTGGCGCAGGCTTCACCGGCCAGTCGCCGTGGGCTGCGTGAATGTCGGTGTGACACAGGCCGCACGCCTCAACTCGCACCCGCACCTGGCCGGCCATAAGCGGCCGCACCGGCACCTGCTCGACGGTGAGCGGTTCGCCGAAGCCATGAACGACGGCAGCTTCGTAGGTGGAGACCGTGGACTGCGCGGTCGGGGCAGGGGGCGCAGCGAGGGTGGTCATGTCGTTGTCTCCTTATGGGCTTTCGATCGCTGCCTGTCCGCCGAGCGCTGCTCGGCGGACAGGTGCGGAGATGTTGTGCGGTGTCCGGGTCCCAGCTGACCGCAGCCCGGGGTCGTGGGCTACGGTCGCCGGACCGGGTCATCAGGCGGCGGCCACCTGGCGCCGGCCTCTGAGGTTGACCTGCCAGTTGGCGAGGGGGAGCAGCGACAGGGCCGCTCCGAGCAGGATCAGGATGATGCCGGCAAGTGTCGCGATGCTGCCGATCACCGACCAGCCCCAGGCGTTGAGCAGCAGGCCGTTGAGCGTCGCGCCCATGAACAGGGTTGTGCGCTCGCTCCCGAGCTTTGCGTTCTTCATGCCGCCGGCGATCCATTCATCGCTGATCTGCGAGTAGGTCTTGCCGCCGGCCACTTTCGTCAGGTCAACACCGATCTGCTTCTGGGCGTACAGCTTTGCCTGGGAGCCGGTGAGTACCTGCTGTCCGGCGACGGAGGCGAGCGCCGGGTTCGTCGCGGGCTTGGGGAAGGAGATCTTCTGCGGCGCGAGCTGGTCGCGAACGACCTGCTTGTCGTAGTGGCCGCCGATCACGGCGAGGATGCCCACGACGATCATTCCCACCGCTGCGACCGTTGCGATCGATGTCAGGCTCGTCAGCTTCGCGAGCAATGGGCTTCGGGGCTCATGGATCGGGTTGGGTCGTGTGTCCTTGCGGTGTCCGTTCGCCGGCGAGTCCACGGCGATCGACGCTGCGATGCCGTTGCCGGCAATCGGGGCGGGCGGACTGGGCGTTACTGAGCTGGGCACGGCGGGCCTCTTTTCAATGGATGTGCGCCTGAGCGCCTGGGCGCCAGCGACCTGAGAAGCACCGCGGACCTGAACAACATAGCATGAAATAAAGATCAAGGAAATAAATATCAAGATACGCTAGTCTTGATATATGCCCGAGGACACCACCCACCGCTGGAAGTTCCTGACCAACCACGCGCAGGTGCTCGCCTGCATCGCCCACGACCCTGGAGTGCTCCTGCGAGAGATCAGCGAACGGGTGGGCATCACCGAACGCGCTGCCCACCGGATCGTCAGCGAGCTCGCCGACGGCGGCTACATCACGCGAGAGCGAAACGGGCGACGCAACCAGTACACGATCCAGTCCGGCCTGCCGCTGCCCGACCGCCTCGGCCGCGTTCAGCGGATCAGCGACCTGCTGACCATTCTGATCGGCAGCAGCGAGACATCAGACACGGTCAAGCAGCAGGCGGCCAATGGCGGCAAGAGCCGGCGATCGGCCTAGCGCCTGGATTCAGCCAGGCCGGCGCTTGACGGCGGCGAGCGCTTACTCGGAGCACTGGGGGAGCGCGCTGGGGGCCTTCAGCTGCTCGAGGTGCAGGAGCGTGACGACGCGCTGTGCCCCTCCCTTGAGCGACAGCGCCAGGATCACCGACTGAAGCTCGCGGATGTCGCGTGCAACGACGTGGAGGATCGCGTCCGTCTCTCCCGCGACGAGGTCGCCGGAGATGATCTGCGGGGTCTCGTTCACGATCTGGCGGAAGCGCTTGTCCGCAGCGAGCGTGTGAGCGCCGAGCGTCACCTCGACATGAACCTGGATCGCGAAGCCAGCCGTCGCAGGATCGACGCGTGCGTGCACGCCGAGGATCACGCCGTCGTCCTTCAGACGCCTGACTCGGTGCAGGGTCGCCGCGGGGGAGAGGCCGACGACGCGCGCCAGCTCCACGTTCGTGCGATCGGCGTTCTGCTGCAGCTCGCGGATCAGCGCTCGGTCAATGTCGTCGATCGAAATTGGCATCTGACGCAATTATATTGCGTTTGAGAGAGCATCTACGCGGTCCAGGCGAGAATATCCGAACTTTGACGACACGATGTTCGTGTGGATCGCATCACCTCAATGTCCGAGCATCCCCGTGCGCTGATCGCGCTCGTGCTCGCCGGCAGCACCTGGGGACTGACGCTGCCGTTGTCGGCGGTCGCGCTGCATGGCGCTTCACCCGCGTGGCTTGTGAGCATGCGCTTCGGTTGTGCGGCGCTCGTGCTCGGCATGATCGCCGGCCGCGCCGGCCTGCGACGAGCGTGCTCACCGCGGATCGTGATGTGGGGGGTGCTTGGATATGGCGGCGTCGTGCTGTTGCAGAGCGAGGCGCTGCAGAGGACGAGCGTCAGTCACGCCGCGGTCCTCGGTGGGATCGTCCCTGTGCTCGTCGTGCTGATCGCGATCGCCCGCGGCCTGGGGCGTCCCACAGGGTTCGCCGCTGTCGGGCTGCTCGGAGCGGTCGGTGGGGTGGCCCTGTTTGCGGGCGGCGGCGGCCAGGCCAGCCTCGGCGGTGACGGGCTCGTGCTGCTCGCCAGCGTGGGCTCCGCCATTTACATCGACGCCCAGCCGTCGCTGCTCGCCGGCCGTAGTGCGGTGGCGGTCACCGCGGTGCAGATGGGAGCGGCATCGCTTGCCGCGCTGCCGCTCGCGCTGCTCGGTGGGCCGGCGCCGCGCCTGCATGTCCACCCACTGATCGCCCTGCTTGCGCTGGTCCTCGTCGGCTCGCTGCTGCCTTTCACGCTCTACGCCTGGAGCCAGACCCGGGTGCCCCGCGAGGTCGCCGGTGCGTTCCTGAACCTGGAGGCGCTCGTCGGTGCGATGATCGGCGTACTTGCCTTCCACGACCCGTTGGGCGTCAAGCAGGCGTCGGGGATGGCGCTGCTGGTAGTGGGGCTCGTGCTCGTGACGGTGAGCACGCCACGGTTTGTGAAGCGGGCTTGAGGCCGGATGTAGCCGGCGGGAGCCCGTGCGAGCGTTAGAGCTTGTGCGCCTGGGCGCGGCTGTACAGCAGCGCAAGCAGTTGGCGCTCAGTAGACGTCGCCACCGGATGAGAGATGCCGGTGGCGCCGAGATCGACTTCGGCGGGCCCTGCCACGAGCGCAAACTCATCGACGTACAGGAGCACGCGCTTGCCGCTGACGCTCGCGGTCACAGTGGTGGCGATCCGAACGCCGGTGCTCTTCTGTCCCGCGGTCAGGAGATTCGGCAACCGTGAGGTGCTGATCGAGCCGATGCGGGCGCCGGTGGCGGTGCCCTGCAGGTCTTGAGGGAGCAGGCGCGCGAGACAGCCACGGCCGCGAGCACTGGCTCCCGCCGCGAAGTTGCGTGCAGCAGCCGCTTCGCTCGCGAACACTTCAACCGACGATTTCACGACCGTCGCAGCGCTTCCCGCGCTGGTCTCAAACGATGGAGATTTGATGTCCACAATCCGTCGGGTGGGGCTGACTCCACCCGCGCAACGAGCATATTCCACGGCCCCCTGCTTGGGCGCTGGGCTTTCACGTTCGCTCGACTTGACTGTGGCGCCGGGCACATCTGAGGCTGTCAGGTTCACCTCGCGGGCGTACGTCACCGCGTGGGCCCTGGTCACGAGGGTGTCCGAGATCGACGCGTGGCCGCCCTGTGTGGCGGTCGTGGTTGCCGAGTGCTTGCTGCTCCCGCCACATCCGGCGGCGAGCAGAGCCGCGACGCCGACGACAAGCATGCTTGGTGAGCGTCGCATCTCCCGACCATACCCGCAAACGAACGACGTGGGGAAGTAGACTCGGCGACCGTGAGCGGGGGAATGCCAACCATCGCGGCGGCGCTGTGACCAGCGTCCGCGACGCTGCCTTCGAGTTGTTCCGCAAGCGCGGGATGACCACGATCTTCGGCAACCCCGGCTCGACCGAGCTGGCGATGCTCGGGCCGCTGCCCGATGACTTCCGCTACGTGCTCGGCCTGCAGGAGGCGGTCGCCGTGGGCATGGCCGACGGCTTCGCGCAGGCGAGCGGCAACGTCGACGCACGTCAACCTGCACACCGCGCCCGGCCTCGGCAACGGCGTCGGCGCGATCTTCAACGCGCGCGCAAACAAGGCGCCGCTGCTCGTCACCGCCGGCCAGCAGGCGCGCTCGCTGATCACGCATGCAGGCCAATCTCACGAACCGCGACGCCGTCGAGGTACCGAAGCCGTACGTCAAGTGGAGCCACGAGCCGCCGCGCGCCGCCGACGTCCCGTTCGCGCTCGCGCAGGCGATCCACCACGCTTCGCTGCCGCCGCAGGGGCCCGCGTTCGTGTCGATCCCGATGGACGACTGGACGGTCGAGATCGCGCCGGTGGACTACGCCACGCAGATCGCCCGCTCGCGTCGCCGGTCGCGCACAGGCCGACCCGCGCTGATCTCGCCGCGCTGGCGCAGCGGCTGCGCGCGGCCAAGCGACCCGGTGCTCGTCGCCGGACCCGAGATCGACGCCAGCGGTGGCTGGGACGCGGCGGTCGAGCTGGTCGAGTCCCAGCGCCTGCCCGTGTGGGCCTCGCCCGCCGACCGGCGGCGGACGGATCGGCTTCCCCGAGGACCACCCCGCCTTCCAGGGGGTGCTGCCGCCGGCCGTCGGGCCGCTGGCACAGACGCTCGACGGCCACGACCTGGTGCTCGTCGTCGGCTCCTCCGTGTTCCCCTACTACCCGAACATCCCCGGCGACTTCCTCGCCGAGGGGACCGAGCTGCTGGCGATCACCAACGACCCCGACGAGGCCGCGCGCGCGCCGATGGGCGACGCGATCGTCGCCGACGTCGCGCTGACGCTGCGCGCGCTCGTGGCCGAGCTGGCAAAGCTCGCCGGCGACGGCCGGCCAGAGCGCGAGCCGCCGCCGGCGCGCAACGAGCTCGACGCGCCGCCCTCCGGCGAGCAGCTGTCCGGCGGCGAGGTACACACGACGCTTGCAGAGCTGTTCCCGCAGGACGGGATCGTCGTGCTGGAGTCGCCGTCGAGCACCGCTGCGCTGCGCAACAACCTGCGCCTGTCACGTCCCGGCTCCTACTACTTCAGCGCCGGTGGCGGGCTCGGCTTCGGACTGTCCGCGGCGCTCGGCGTGCAGCTCGCCCAACCCGAGCGCCAGGTCGTGTGCGTGCTCGGCGAGGGCTCCGCGCAGTACGCCATCACAGCGTTCTGGACGGCAGCCGCGTACTCGATCCCCGTCAAGTTCCTCGTACTGCGCAACAACGAGTACTCGATCCTCAAGTGGTTCGCCACGATCGAGAACGTCACCGGCGCACCGGGGCTCGACCTGCCGCAGCTCGACGTAGCCGCCACCGCCGCCAGCTACGGCGTCCCATCGGTCACCGTCGCCGGTGCCGACGAGCTCCACGCCGGTCTCACCGACGCGCTCGCCCAGGACGGTCCGCGGTTGGTGCAGGTGGATGTCGCTCCCGGGATGACCATCGCGTGAGCCACACGACGGCCTGCGCCTGACTGTGCGCGCGTCGATGGCGCCCGCCCGCCACAAGCTGCTTGCCCGCCACAAGCTGCTCGCCCCCGACCCGGGGTCGATCGGGCGCCCGCCCGGTCCGGCGCACGCGGACCGCGCTCCGGACAGCCTCGCCGCAGGAACCCCCGAGCCGCTGCGCGGCGATCTGATCGCGCTGCTCGGCGCCGAGCGCGTGCTCCCGCGCGCTATCGACCTGATCGCCTACGCGTCCGACGCCAGTCCCTACCGGCGCCTGCCGGCCGTCGTGGTGATCGCCCACGACGCCGCCGACGTCGGCAAGGTGCTCGCCTACGCGCGCAGGACCGGGATACCGGTCAACTTCCGTGGCGGCGGCACCAGCCTCAGCGGGCAGGCACAGACGGACGGCATCATGATCGACGTCCGGCGCTGGTTCTCCGGCGTCAAGATCGAAGACGACGGCGCCCGCGCGCGGATCAGGGCCGGCACGCTGCTGGGCCTGGCCAACCGGCTGCTCGCGCGCCACGGCCACAAGCTCGGCCCCGATCCAGCCAGCAAAGACATCGCCACGCTCGGCGGTGTGATCGCCAACAACTCCGGCGGCATGCGCTGCGGCGTGACGTGGGACTCCTACTCGACCGTCGAGTCGATGACGCTGGTGCTCGCCTCGGGAACCGTCCTCGACACCGCCGCGGCGGACGCCGAGGAGCGGTTCCTCGCAGCTGAGCCAGAGCTCGCGCGCGGCCTGCTCGAGCTGCGCGAACAGCTGCTCGCCGACCAAGAGCTCACGCAGCGCGTAAGGCGCAAATACGAGATCAAGAACGTCACCGGCTACCGCCTGTGCGCGCTGCTGGACGCCGACACCCCGCTGGAGATCTTTCGCCGCCTGGTGGTCGGCTCGGAGGGCACGCTGGCGTTCATCGCGGAGGCCGTCATGCGCACGCGCCCCGAGCCCACGCACACGACGCTCGCGTGGGTTCACTTCGCCGACATCGACGCCGCCGCGGCGGCCGTCCCTGCGCTGGTCGCCGCCGGAGCGCGCGCCACCGAGCTGCTGGGCGCGCCTGCGCTGATCGCCGCCGCCTGGAACATGCCCGGCACCCCCGAGTACTGGCGCGAGCTGCCGTTCGAGTCCGCCGCGCTGATCGTCGAGCTCGGCGGCGCCGATCAGGCAGAGCTCGACGCGGGCGAGGCTGCCGTCGCGGAGATCCTCGCTGAGCACCAGCCGATCCAGCCGCACCGCTTCAGCCGCGACGCGGAGGAGATCGAGCTGGCGTGGACCGTTCGCGAGGGGCTGTTCGGGCTGGTCGGAAGGCTGCGGGCACTCGGCACCGCGCTGATTATCGAGGACGTCTGCGTGCGCCCCGAGCGGATCGCCGAGTGCGCCGGCGATCTGCAGGCGCTGCTCGGCAAGCACGAGTTCCTCACCGGCGTCGCCGGGCACGCTTCCGCCGGCAACCTGCACTTCCAGCTGACGCCCGACTTCTCCAAGCCCGAGGACCTGCAGCGCTACGAGCAGTTCATGGAGGAGCTGGTGGAGCTGATCGTCGAGAAGTACGACGGCTCGCTGAAGGCCGAGCACGGCACCGGCGTCAACATGGCTCCGTACGTGGAACGCGAGTGGGGCGCTCAGGCCACGGCGATGATGTGGCGGATCAAGGAGCTCGCTGACCCGCACGCCCTGCTCAATCCCGGTGCCGTCCTCAACCGCGACGCCGGCATCCATCTAAAGGATCTCAAGAGCCAGCCGGCGATCGAGGAGACAGCCGCCCACTGCGTCGAGTGCGGCTTCTGCGAGCCCGTCTGCCCGAGCCGCAACATCACCACCACGCCGCGCCAGCGCATCGTGATCCGCCGCGAGATGGCCCGCCAGCCGGAGGGCTCGCCGGTGTATGAGGCGCTGCTCGCCGACTACGAGTACGACGCGCTGCAGACATGCGCCGCCGACGGAAGCTGCCAGCTCGCCTGCCCGGTGGCGATCGACACCGGCAAGCTGATGAAGGAGTTCCGTGCGCGCGAGCGCAGCCCGCGCGAGGAGCAGGTCGCGCTGGCGGTGGCCGAGCGCTACGCCACCGTCGAGCGTGCAGCTCGCGGGGGCCTCTCAGCAGCGCACGCAGCCTCAGCGGTGCTCGGCGAGCGCCGGCTGGCACAGGTTCCCGAGCTGATCAGGCGCCGCGTCAGCAACGAGCTCGTGCCCACGCTCCCACCGGCAATGCCGCCCGCCGCGCCTGCGCAGTTGCCTGTGACCCAGCGCGCCGGCGCCGCCGCCGTGTACCTGCCGGCGTGCCTCAACCGCATCTTCGGCAACCCGCGCGGCAGCGAGCCGGGGCCGTCGCTGCCGCAGGCGCTCGTCGCCGTCTCCGCGCGCGCCCGGCTGCCGGTGTGGATCCCCGAGGACGTCGCCGGGCACTGTTGCGCCACGCCGTGGAGCTCCAAGGGCTACCGCCGCGGCCACGATCACATGGCTGCCAAGACCGCCGCTGCGCTGTGGCGTTGGAGCGAGGAAGCCAGGTTGCCGGTGGTGATCGACGCCAGCTCGTGCGCGCTTGGGTTGCGCGAGGAGCTGGGGGCGTGCCTGCCGCAAGCCGAGCGCGAGCGCTTCGAGCAGATCGAGATCCTCGACTCGATCGCCTGGGTGCACGACCGCCTGCTGGCGCAGCTGCAGATCACGCGCACCGTGCCCAGCCTCGCCCTGCACCCGACGTGCTCGGTCGGGCATCTCGGTCTCACCGCCAAGCTCGAGGCGATCGCACGCGAGCTCGCCGAGGACGTGCTGATCCCCGCGGCCACCAGCTGCTGCGGCATGGCCGGCGATCGTGGCCTGCTGCACCCCGAGCTGCCCGCCTCCGCGCTGCGCGACACCGCCGCCGAGCTGGCCGAGCACGACATCGGCGAGCACGTTTGCAGCAACCGCACCTGCGAGATCGCCCTGCAGCAGCAGACAGGTGCGCCGTATGCCTCTTTCGTGATGCTGCTGGAGCGGCTGACGCGCTAATCGAGGAGCTCCACGACGCCGGCGGGGGCGTCGAGGATCGTCATCGTGCGGCGTGCCGCCTCGCCGACCTCGATCCGAGGCGCCCGGCGCCGGCCGCCTGCGCGCCGGCCAGCAGGTTTCGCGTGCCCTCGGTGCGCATACGGTCGTTCTGGGCGCGCGAGCCTTGGAGCTTCGCCGCATCGTCCGGCAAATCGGTGAGCTGATGCATCACCGCGTCCGGTCCAAATCCCAGCATCGCCGCGCGCAACGCTTCAGCGTCGTACACATCGCACAGCACCGGTTCTGCCCGGAGCGCCTCCAGCTCGGCCACCTTCTCCGGCGAGCGCGTCATCCCCGCGACCTCGTGCCCAGCCTCCACAAGCAGTGGCAACAGCCGAATCCCGATCACGCCACTGGCCCCCGCCAGGAAGATACGCATCAACAACTCCCCCTCATGTGTCGATCACAACGGGAGCGAGCCGGCGCCACTGCTCACGGGGCAGCGCGCCGTCTAGCACCTGCAGGCACACGTGGTCTGCACCCGCCTCATGGTGCTCGCGTACACGATCGCGGATCGCCTGCTCACCGCCCAACGCCACCAGCGCATCAACCACGCGGTCGCTACCGCCGTCGGCGACGTCGGCCTCGGTGAAGCCCAGGCGCAGCAGGTTGTTGGTGTAGTTGGGCAGGGCCATGTAGCGCCCGATCATCGCCCGTGCCAGCTCGCGTGCGCGTATCGGGTCTGGCTCGAGCACCACCTTCTGCTCGACCGCCAGCAGCGCATCCGGGCCCATCGTCGCGCGGGCGATGCGCGTGTGCTCGGGGGTGACCAGATAGGGGTGCGCGCCGGCGGCGCGCTCGGCGGCGAGCGCCAGCGCCTTGGGTCCAAGCGCCGCCAGCACGCGGTGCGCTACCGGAACGGGTGAATCCTGCGCGTCGAGCTCATCCAGATAGGCGCGCAGGCGTGACAGCGGTCGCTTGTAGGCGTCGCCGACGAGCGGAGCATGGCTGGAGCCCAGACCGAGCAGCAGACGCTCGGGGTGGGCTGCCTGCACACGGTGGTACGCCGCCGCCACCACGTCGGCCGGGTTGCTCCAGATGTTGACGATGCCCGTCGCCAGGACCATCTGCCGCGTCGCGCCCAGCAGCTCCTGCGGGAGCGCCAGGTCGCCAGGCGAGAGCCCCAGCCACAGCGCCCCGTAGCCGAGTTCCTCGAGCTCCGCCACCGCCTCGGCTCGCTCTACCGCTGTGATCTCCATCCACGCCGGGGCTCGATTCCAAAGTCCGATCCTGCCCACCTCGACGGTCATGCCGAGCTCCTCCGTTCGTTGTGGCTCGCCCGTGACGGGTCGCGGTAAGCGTGCTCAAGTAGGAGCTCTCCACCCTAGTTCGCTGAGCCGGTGCTCCAGGGAGCTGCGCAGCGTTAATGGGGGATCTCTTCGCGTCGGCTGTATCGCCATGGCTATCGGGACGTCCGTCAGGTGGGGATCTCTTCGCGTCGGCTGTATCGCCATGGCTATCGGTCGAGCTGGGCCGGCGTTCGCTGCAGACGCGCTTGCTTTAGACGGCGTCGTGTGAGATGCGGACCCGGCCGCGCCCGATCACCTCGACCTCGTCGCCTGGAGAGCAGCCCGAGATTGCTGCAGCCTCGCGCGAAAGCGAACGCTTCAACGCGACGAATGCAGCTGAGCCGAGCACGGCGGGGATCCACAGGGCCAGTGCCCTGTAGGCGAGCACAGCGGCGGTCGCCTCGCCGACGGGCACGTGGTAGAGGACCAGCGTGCCCACGAGACCTAGATCCACGCCGCCAAGCCCGCCTGGGATCGGGATCAGCCCTCCCAGCTCGCCGATCAGGTAGCCCATGCCGATGATCGCCACCGCCGGCGAGTCGCCGAAAGCGTGGAAGGTCGCCCACAGGATCATCACGTCGAAGAACAGGTAGCCGAACAGCCCAATCAGCAACCACGGGTCGTGTTCGCGCAACAGCATCACCGACTCCTTGACGCCGCCCGAGATCGCGCCAAGCGTACGTGTCAGATGCGCCCGCTCGCCTTTACGCTCCGCCAGGCGCCGTTGGCCTCTGGCCGCCAGGCGGCCGCTCGCCAGGGTGATCAGCACAGCCGCTATGGCAACCAGCACCGGTCCCAAGCTCAGCAGCACGCTTGCGCGGCCAGGCAGCAGGCCGAACGTCAGGCACAGGCCAAGGACGATCACACCGAGCACGTTCGGCACGCTCGTCAGGAAGAAGAACGCCACGCTGCGCCTGGCGATGCGGTCGCCGTCCATGCCGCCGCGTCGCAAGGCCCAGGCACCAAGCGCGAGCCCGCCGGCGCCGCCTGTCGGCAGCACCGCGTTTGCCCCGAGCTCCGACAGGCCGATCTCAGTGCTGAGACGCCAACTCATGCGGCGACAGAACACCGCACGAAAGACCGCAACGTAGGACAGCCCGGAGATGACCTTGAGCCCGCCGCCGAGCACCAGCCACCCAGGCCGCGCATCGGCCAGGCGCGCGCGGAGGCTGCCCAGGCCGGGGGCCAGCGTGACCACCGCAACCACGACCACGATCAGCACCCCGAGCAGGATCAGCCTCTTGCGCAGGTTCGACGCAGTGAACGACGACGGCGCCGACATATCCGGAGCCTGCATCTTGCGCGGCGATGAGGCGTGAGTGCTCATCTGCCCCTTCGCGACTCCTCGAGCCGTGAGCGCCCACCGTCGCAGGCGAGGCGCTGAGTGCTTGCACGGCTACGCATGTCCGATCCGGTCCTCTCCAGCCTAGTTGTTTACGCAACTATAGCTGTTGCACGGCTCCAGGGGAACGGAGCTCGCCCTCTTCTCACGCCCGCGCTACGGCGCTTCTGAGATCACCAGGCGCAGCGCGCCGTCGAAACGATCCTGCTCACGCAGGTGCCCATGCTCGGCGTCCCAGGCCCCAGAGCGCAACGCCGAGGAGAGCCGCTCGACGATCAGCTGCTCGACGTCGTCGTCGAGCAGCGCCCACATCGATTGCGCGCTGCGCACCGCCGGGTCCAGCAGGCTCTCGGGGCGTCGCCAGAACGCCTCGAAGAAACCATCCACGCAATCGCCCGGTGTCGGGATCGTCTCGATTCGCGTGCGGCCGCCCAGCGCCGCCGCCACGTCCTGGATGGCCGGAAACCGCGGCTGCTCTATCACCAGTCCCTCGCGCAGGAACTCGTGCTGCCAGATGGGCAGTGCATCTAGCTCGAACGTGAAGACCACCACCGGCCCGCGCGCCACCCGGCGCAGCTCGGCCAGGCCAGCCTCCGGAGACTCCCAGTGGTGGATTGTCACGCATGCCATCGCCGCATCCACCGCCCCGTCATCGAGCGGGAGCGCCTCGGCGCGGGCGCAGATCACCGGTGCGGCATCGGCGGGCCGCTGCGCGCGCATGGTCGCGCTCGGCTCAACAGCCAGCACCCAGCGATCGCGTGGCTCATACGAGCCGGTACCCGCGCCTACGTTGAGGACGGTGCGCGCATCGCCCAGGGCCGAGTCGATCCGTGCCGCGATTCGCGGGTCTGGATGTCGATGCTGCGAGTACGTGCGGCCATGGCGCTCATAGTCGACCCGAGCAGTCACGCATCGACCTTAACACCGGCCGCGAACGCTTGATCGAATCTGGTCTCGCGGCTGAAGGGATTTGCCGTCCGACTTGACACGAACTTAGTAGCTGCTAAGTTATGCCTCGTTAGCACTCACTAAGAAAGGTGGATGGCATGAATTCCTCTGGCAACGCACACACAGACGACGCACGCGGCAGAGGGTGGATCCTCGCGATCGTCTCGATCGGGCTGTTCATGGTGGTGCTCGACAATCTCGTCGTCAACGTTGCGCTGCCAAGCATCCACCGCGAACTCGGCGGTTCCATCCAGGCGCTGGAGTGGACTGTCAGCGCTTACGTTCTGGCCTATGCGGTGCTGCTCCTGACGGGCGCCGCGCTCGGCGACCGGCTCGGTCGCAAGCGCATGTTCATCGGCGGGATCGCGCTGTTCACGCTGTCCTCAGCCGCTGGTGCCCTGGCTCCCTCCACGGCCCTGCTGATCGCCGCGCGCGCCTCGCAGGGGGTCGGTGCCGCGATCGTCACACCGCTCACGCTGACGCTGATCGCCGACGCGTTCCCGCCCGAGAAGCGCGGTCTGGCGCTCGGCGTGTGGTCGGGCATCAGCGGGGTCGCCGTGGCGCTCGGGCCGCTCGTCGGCGGTGCGGTCATCCAGGCCAGCTCATGGCACTGGATCTTCTGGATCAACGTGCCCATCGGGATCGTGCTCGTCCCGCTCGCATCGCTGCGGCTCAGCGAGAGCTACGGCTCGTCGCGGCGACTGGACCTGCCAGGCCTGGCGCTTGCCTCCGGCAGCCTGTTCGGGATCGTGTTCGGGCTCGTGCAGTCCCAGACGCAGGGCTGGGGGAGCCCTGGCGTTGTCATCCCGCTCGGCGCCGGTGTGCCCCTGCTAGTGTCCTGAGTCGGTGATTCGTTGGCAGTAGCGTGTGAGGCTGTCGAGGATTTCGTCGGCGGTCTTGGTCCAGACGTAGGGGCGGGGGTTCTCGTTCCAGTGCTCAATCCAACTGCGGATGTCCGCGTTGAGTTCGCGGACTGACTTGTGGGCTGAGCGCTTGAGCTTCTTGTTGGTGAGCTCGGCGAACCAGCGCTCGATGAGGTTCAGCCAGGAAGAGCCGGTCGGCGTGAAATGAAGATGGAACCGGGGGTGTGCCAGTAGCCAGCGCTGCACTGCCTTGGTCTTGTGCGTGGTGTAGTTATCGAGAATAAGATGGACCTCCAGCTCTGGCGGAACGGCAGCGTCGATCTGCACCAGGAATTTCTTGAACTCGACGGTACGGTGGCGGGCATGCAGCGAGCCGATAACTTTCCCGGAGGCGATGTCCAGCGCTGCGAAGAGACTGCTCGTGCCGGAGCGCTTGTAGTCGTGGGTCGCGCGCTCTGGGACCCCGGGGAGCATCGGCAGGATCGGCTGGGAGCGATCGAGTGCTTGGATCTGGGACTTCTCATCGACACACAGCACCAGCGCTCGCTCCGGCGGATCCAAGTAGAGACCGACGACGTCACGGACCTTCTCCACGAACAGCGGATCCGCTGAGAGCTTGAAGGACTCCACCCGGTGAGGCTGCAAGCCAAACGCCCGCCAGATTCGTGACACCGCGCTCTGGGAGAGCCCTACCTGTGCCGCCATCGAGCGTGTCGACCAGTGCGTCGCGTCCCTGGGCGTACTCTCCAACGTCTGCACGATCACCTCCTGAACCTTCTCGTCAGAAATCGTGCGAGGTTTGCCCGGCCGGGGCTCGTCAAGCAAACCATCCGCACGATCACTAACGAAACGCCCACGCCACTTCGCGACCGTCATCCGCGTCAGCCCGAGCCGCTCCGCAAGCTCGGTGTTGTTTTCACCCTCAGCCGCGCCAAGCACTATCCGCGCACGAATGGCCAAGCCCTGCGCTGAAGAACGCCTGCGCGCCCACCCCTCCAACATCCGGCGCTCACCATCAGAAAGAACTACCTCAACCGGCCGCGGCCCACGCCGCCCAACACGAGAAGAATTCATCCACAAAGAATACCAACAACAGCAGACGAACTAACGACTCAGGACACTAGGCGCATTTGTCCTCTACGAGCTGCGGGCCGCCGAGCCGATGCTGCCGATGCGCTTCTTCGCCCACCGCGGCTTCGCCGTCACGAACGTGGTGTCCATGGCGATGTACTTCGGCATGTTCGGGTCGATCTTCTTCCTCAGCCAGTTCCTGCAGAACGTGCTCGGGAACACCCCCCTGCAGGCAGGCGAGAAGCTGCTCGTGTGGACCGGCGCGACGATGGTCGTCTCACCGCTGGCCGGCGTCTTCTCCGAGCGCTACGGCAGCCGGCTGTTCATGGTCGCAGGGCTCGGGCTGCAGGCGCTCGCGCTCGGTTGGCTGGCATCGCTGGCATCGGTAGATCAGAGCTACACGAGCATGATCGCCCCGTTCATCCTGGCCGGCGCCGGCATGGCGCTCGTGTTCGCACCCGCCGCCAATGCTGTGCTCTCATCCGTACATGCCGAGGAGGCGGGACAGGCATCCGGTGCCACCAACGCGATCCGCGAGCTCGGCGGCGTGCTGGGGATCGCGATCCTCGCGACCGTGTTCACCAGCCACGGCAGCTACAGCTCGCCGCAGGCCTTCGTCAACGGGCTGACGCCGGCGATGTGGGTGGGCACCGGAGTACTGGCCGCCGGTGCGCTGGTTGCCGCCGTGCTCCCGTTCAGCACCCGGGCCGCGGCCGCGGCGCAGGTCGAGGAGCGCGCCGAGCCAGGCGAGGATCAGCGTCACACGATCGAGCTTGTGCACGCCGCCTGAGGCTCGCCTAGCATCGCTGCATCCACATGACCGCCACGTCGACATCCAAGGTCAAGGCTCCTCGCCGGCGCGTCCCGGCCGCCGAGCGCCGGGACGCTCTGATCGAGGCCGCCATCCACGAGTTCGCCCACGGAGGCCTCCACGGGACCCCAGTCGAGCGGATCGCCAAGCGTGTAGGGGTGGCACAGCCGTACGTCTTCAGCCTGTTCGCCAGCAAGCAGGAGCTGTTCCTGGCGGCCGTGGACCGTGACTTCCAGCTCACCGAAGAGACGTTCAGCCGGGCGGCAGCCGCGTTCGACCCGGCCACCGCGGAGCCCGAAGAAGACATCCTGCAGGCGATGGGGAGGGCCTACGTGGAGCTGCTGGGCACGCATCGCGACTACCTGATGCTCCAGCACCACGCCTACGCTGCCTGCGACGAGCCGGCGATCAGAGAACGGGTGCGCGGGTGCTTCGCGAGACTCGTCGCTCACATCGAACGGCTGTCCGATGGGAGCCCGGAAGACATCGACGGGTTCCTGCGCCAGGGGATGTGGCTGAACGTCGCCGCGGCGATGGAGGTCACGGACCTGTCGACGGGCGGTGAGTGGATTCGCGAAGAGCTGAAGGACGAAAGGAGGCGGTGAGTGGAGCTTGCGGCCCTGTCAGGAGCGGACGGAGCCGACGCTGCGCCGCTCGGCGTCTGCTTCGTCGGTGTCGTCGACCGTCTCCAGCAGCAGCGTGAAGCGCATCCCGCCTCCCTGGCGCGCTTCGGCCCGGGCCTCTCCGCCCATCGCATGCATTAGCTCGCTGACGATCGCAAGCCCCAATCCGGCGCCGTCGTGGTGCGCATCGCGATGACGTCGGTGTAGGTAGAAGCGCTCGAACGCTCGCTGGATGTCCTGCGGCGGCAGGCCCGGTCCACGATCGCTCACAGCGAATGCTCCACGGGCGAGCTCGATCTCGACCGCGGAGTCCGCGGGCGTCACACGTATGGCGTTCTCGACCAGATTCGATGCCGCCTGCAGCAGCCGTCCCGGATCTCCCCAGACCTTCGCATCAGCGTCGTGCGCGACGATCAGCAGGCTCACACCGAGCTGGCGCCCGCGCGCCCGGTGGCGCTCGAGCGACTGTCGCTGCCGTCGCCCTGAGGGACACGGGCTCGCGCACGACGTCGAACTCGTGGCGGTCCAGTCGCGCGAGATCGAGCAGGTCGCGCACCAGACGGTCGAGGCGATGCGCCTCGGTCAGGATCACCGTCGCCGCCTGCTCCGCCGAGACGGCATCGTCCTGGATGCCCTCGGCATAGCCACAGATGGCGCTGATCGGCGACTTCAGCTCATGGCTCGCCGCCAGCAGGAAGTTGTGCTGCGCGCCGCGTGCGGAGATCAGCTCGCGAGCCATCTCGTTGAACGTGTCCACGAGCGTGACGATCTCTCGTGGAGCGCCTGGCGGGCGTGCGATCTCAGGAGGCTCCTGCTCGCCCGGCAGCTGGGCGCTCGCTTCTGCCAGCTTGCGCAGCGGATCGGTCAGGCGCCTCGCGAGCAGCCATGCCAGCAGCGCCGCCAGCAGGGCCCCCAGCAGTCCGACGACGACGATCGACAACGCGAAGGACGGCGCGTCTCCCTGCCCGAGCCGGGCGCTGCGGACGAGCACCACCCTGCCGAGCGGCCCCGTCCGTGCCGCGTACAGCAGCTGGCGCCCGGCGATCGTCACGTGGCCGCTTGCGCTGGGGCCGGACGGGATCGCGGCGAGCACCGCCCGCGCTTGCGACCGGGCAACTGGGCGCAGCCCCGTCAAGGAGCCTGAGGTTCTCACCGTGAACACGCTCCCGAGGGGGCCCGAGGTGCGCAGCTCATGACGGTCGGCACGTGGGCGCGAGCCCCCGTTGGCGGTGCGCAGCGGACTCGTCGCCGCCACCGTCGCGTTGCTGGCGAGCGTGCGCAGTGCCTGGGTCTCCGCGCGATGACGCAACAGCACCTCTGAGACCACGACGGTGAGAACGGTGGCCAGCAGCACCGCCGCGACGATCGTCGCGAACAGGCGTGCACGCAGCGTCACGGCGCAACCGCCTGGTAGCCGACGCCGCGTACGGTTCGTGATCAGCGTCGGGTTCGCCCAGCTTCTTGCGCAACTGCGCCACGTGCACCTCGACGGTGCGCGTCTCGCCCGGACTGAGAAAGCCCCACACCGCCTCCAGCAGCTCCGCGCTGCCGACGACGCGTCCGGATTGGAGAAGCAGATACGCCAGCAGGTCGAACTCGCGCTGGGTGAGCTCGACCGGCAGCTCGTCCACGCGCACCTCGCGGGCACCGGGCGCAGCACGATCGGTCCGAGGGAGAGCGGCTGCTCGGGGCGGGGGCCGCGCCGAGACCCGGCGCAGGACGGCCTTGACGCGGGCGGTCAGCTCACGCGGTGAGAAGGGCTTGACCAGGTAGTCGTCGGCCCCGACCTCGAGCCCCGCCACCCGGTCGGCCTCTTCGTCACGAGCGGTCAGCATGATGATCGGCACGCGCCCGCCGACCCGGCGGCAGCACCTCGAAGCCGTCGATTCCCGGCAGGCCGATGTCGAGCACGATCAGGCTCGGCTCGAAGCGGGGGAGCTCTTCGATCGCCTGCTCGCCGCTGCGCACCCAGATCACCTCGAAGCCGTCGCGCACCAGGTAGGCACGGACGATCGAAGCGATGTTCGCCTCGTCCTCGACCACCATCACCCGAGATGTCACCGGCACATCGTAAGCCGCGCGAGCGGACGCCCGGTCACGACTTTACGCCGCGCTGACCTTCGCCTGACCTCCCCATGGCCGGCCGCCTCCACGATGTGAGCACGGACACCACGTTCGTTCGGCTTGCGCTCTCATCCCAGCCCCGGGTCAGGAGCGCGAGCCGACCCATTTCGAAGACACGATCCAGGAGCCAAGCAAAATGTCCATCTCTCCACGGGTAATGAAGACGGGGGCCGTGCTGCTGAGCGGCGTCGCCCTCGGCGGTGCGGTCGGATTCGCCGCCAGCGCCTCAGGTGCGAGCACCGGCCACGTCAAGGCGCACAAGGAACAGCCAGAGCATCGTGCGCGGGCTGCTTCCAAGTCGTCGCGGGCCCGCCTGCTGCACGCCGTCTCGCTGACCGCCGTCGTACCGGACGGGCGCGGTCATTTCTCCACGCTATCGATCGATCGCGGCACGCTCACGTCGGTGTCGGGCGATCAGCTCACACTCAAAGAGGGACGCCGTCGGTTCACATACAAGACCGTCACCATCTCGCTGCCGAGCGACGCCACGATCCGGCTCTCCCGCCAGCCGTCATCGCTGTCGGCCCTTGCCGCCGGGGATCGCGTGGAGGTTGTCCAGGGCCCCAAGCGGACAAGCGTGATCGCGCGCCCGCCGAGCGCCACTTCCACAACTTCCGCCCCGGCGGCCGGTTTACGCACGGTGACCCGGGGCGGTCAACACAAAGGAGCAAGCATGCGCCTGAAGAGACTCGCACCGCTGATCGTCTCGACGCTCATCATGTCTGCGCTGGCGCCAGCCGCAGCGCTCGCAGCGCCCGCAGCGTCGCACTCGAGTCCCAGTGGCTCTCACACAATCACGATCTCCGTTTCCGAGAACCCGATAGTTGAGGGCCAGCCGATAGTCATCTACGGACGCCTGGGTGGACCCAACGATGGCAATCGCCAGGTCGTCCTGTACCACCGCAGCGGATTCACCTCTGGCTTCACCCCTGTGCAGCGGACGAGCACCGATGCGTCCGGCTACTACGCGTTCACGCGCCTGCCGGAAACGGTGTTGAGCAACCGCGACTGGTACGTGCGCGCGCTGGGCGCGCGCAGCGCGACGGTGCGCGAGCACGTCTACGCGGAAGTGAGCATCGTCAGCTCTGCGGCGGCGGGCTCGACAATCGAAACCGGTCCCCACAGCCCGGTCACGTTCTCCGGCACCGTTACCCCCGCCAGCGCCGGGCGGGAGATCGTGCTGCAGCGCCAGGACGCGAGTGGCGGCGAAGACTGGCACACGATCCAGGTAGGACGAGTCGCAGCGGGCGGTCAGTACACGATCGTGCACGAGTTCCGCGTCGCCGGTGACGCGAACATCCGCGTGCTGCTGCGCCGGGACGGCCTGAACATCGCCAGTCCCTCCGACGTGCTCTCCTACCAAATCGAGCAGGCCGAGAACCCCGCGCTCACGATCGACGCATCGCAGAACCCCGTGACCGTGGGGGGGTCTCGAGACGATCTCGGGCGCGCTCGCCGGGGTCAGCAGCTCGTCGGATGTGACCCTGTACGCGCGTACCGCAGACACCGCGCTGACAGCGGTGACCAGCACGTCCACCGAAGCCGACGGCAACTACGCCTTCCCCGCACAGACCCTGCAGAGCAGCACCTACTACGAGGTTCGCGCGGACGCCGTCAAGTCGACGCTGCTGTTCGTGGGCGTCAAATATGTCGTGAACGCAAGTGCCTCGGCGGCGAGCATCGATCAGGGGCAGCTGGTGACGCTCACCGGTAGCATCGCTCCCGTCAGTCCGGACCACGTGGTTGACCTGCAGCAGCAGGCCGCGTCGGGGCAATGGGTGACGATCCAGCGCTCGCTGAGCGCCGGGGACTCCACGTTCACGCTGTCGCGCCCGCTGTTTGTCACAGGGTCGATCTCACTGCGTGCGTTCGTCCCGGGTGGACCGAGCAACCAGGGCTCGGCGTCGACCCCGGTGACGGTGACGGTGACGCCGGTCAGCGCCAGCCAGCTGCCGCAGAACACCAGCTCGGACAATCCCAGCCCGGGAGTGGCCGGTTGAACGAGCCTCCGGCGGCACGGTTCGCTGGAGTGCGAGTAATGTCGGTGGGAGCCGCTCACACGGGGCCCCCACCGACAGTTGCCGCAAGGACTGGCGGCGGTTGCCGGACGATGCCCTTCCAACTTCTCCCGCGTGCGCGATCAGCTGGGAGCCCTACAATGGGCCTGTCTCCAGCCGGTCGATCGTCCGGTGCTCGTGCACAAGCGGTCGATCGCGGCGCGAGCGTCACGATGTCTGTCCCTACCGAGCACTTCGATGTCCTGATCCTCGGCGCCGGCCTTTCGGGGATCGGTGCGGCCCATCGGCTTCAGCAGGACCATCCCGGCAAGACCTACGCGCTCTTCGAGGCGCGCGAGGCGATCGGTGGCACATGGGATCTGTTTCGCTATCCCGGTGTCCGCTCAGACTCGGACATGCACACCCTCGGCTATCGCTTCCGCCCATGGACGCAGCCGAACGCGATCGCCGAGGGCGCGTCGATCCTCGACTACATCCGCGCGACCGCGCGTGACGCCGGGATCGAGGAGAAGATCCGCTTCAGCCATCGGATCGTGCGTGCCGAGTGGTCCAGCGCCGACACCGTCTACACCGTCACCGCCGAGCGCACGGATACCGGCGAGACGGTGCAGGTCACCTGTGGCTTCCTGTTCATGTGCAGCGGCTACTACCGCTATGACGAGGGCTATACGCCGAGCTTCGCCGGTACCGAGCGCTTTACCGGCGAGATCGTCCACCCGCAGCATTGGCCGGAGCGCCTCGACTACGCCGGCAAGCGGGTGGTCGTGATCGGCAGCGGGGCAACCGCGGTCACGCTGGCCCCGGCGATGGCCCAGCTGGCTGCGCACGTGACGATCCTGCAGCGCTCGCCCAGCTACGTCATCTCTGTGCCTTCGCAGGACTCAATCGCCACGGCCCTGCGGCGCGTGCTGCCCGATCGCGTCGTCTCACCGATCGCGCGCTGGAAGAACGTGGCGATCGGCACGCTCGTCTATCAGCTCAGCCGCCGCCAGCCAAGGCTGGTGAAGCTGCTCATCCGCAGAGCGCTCGTGCGGGCGCTGCCCGAGGGCTATGCGATCGACGCGCACTTCAAGCCCCACTACCAGCCGTGGGACCAGCGGATGTGCATGGTGCCCGACGGAGACCTGTTCGAATCGATCTGCCAGGGTCAGGTATCGATCGTCACCGACCGGATCAAGACCTTCACGGAGACCGGTCTTTCGCTTGAGTCCGGGGCGACGCTGGAGGCGGAGGTGATCGTCACAGCAACCGGTCTGAACATGCTGGCGTTCGGCGGCGTGCAACTCAGCGTCGACGGACGCGAGATTGTGCTGTCCGAGACGATGGCCTACAAGGGGCTGATGCTCAGCGCCGTCCCCAACTTCGCGTTCTGGGTCGGCTACACGAACGCCTCCTGGACGCTGAAGGCAGATCTCGTCAGCGAATACGTCAACCGGCTCATCGGCTACATGGACGCGCACGGATACCGTCAGGCGATCCCGGTCAACGAGGACGCCTCGATCACCACGCGGCCACTGCTCGACTTCGCCGCCGGATACGTCCAGCGCTCGGTCGGCGACTTTCCCAGGCAGGGCTCAAGGGCGCCTTGGCAGCTCGGCATGAACTACGCCCAGGATCTCATCACGCTGCGCCACGGCAAGCTCGACGACGGCACCATGCGCTTCTCCAGGGCAGGATCCACGGAGCGCAGAAGCGTCATCGACCGGGTCGCGGCCTAGGTTCGCGGCCGTGCTGGGCACTCAGCTAGGTTTCGCGTATGGCGCTTGAGACCCGACAGCTTTGTGGCGCGCGTACGCGTGTGGGACATCAAGCGCTCCCGCTGCGCCGAACGGCGAGCGCGCGCTGCGCGGCCAGTGCCGCGAGGCTGAGCACGACGACGACAACGCCATAGACGAGCGTTGTCGAACGAAGGCCGGCCGCTGTGCTGGCGAAGCCGGCCGCGAGCGCCGGGATGCTGAAGGCGAGGTAGGCGATCACGTATGCAACCGCGAACAGCTCGCCGCGCTCGTGGGGCTGCCAGGCGCGCCAGTGTCCCGAAGAAGCCGAGCGAGGAGGCGCCGAAGCCGACACCCGCCACGACCGTCCCGATCGCTGCCAATGCCGGCGAGTTGGCCTGCACGCCGGCCAAGGTGACGAGCATCCCCGCCGCCAGCAGCCGGGCCGCTGTGACGATCAGGCGGTCGACCGCCCAGGTGCGCAGCAGGAAGGCCGTCGTCGCCGCCACACCGCACAGCAGCGTCACCACGAGCTCACCGATGAGGTGGCTGCGCAGCTCGAACACGCTTGCGGCCACCGATGGGCCAAGCGACAGGTACAGCCCACCGAGCGCCCACGTCGCCACCAGGATCGGGACAAGCGCATAAACCTCGCCACGAAGCCGAGGCGGGATCCCAACGCGCGGTCGCAGCGAGGCCAGGGCACCGTCTCGGCGGGCCGAGGTCTCGGGCATCCGCGCGACTGCGACGGCGCCCACGCACAGCCCCGCTAGCAGCAGCACGTAAACCAGGTGCGTCGGGTCCGGCGCGAACTGGACGAGCGCCCGCAGCCGAGCGCGCCGATGGCCAAACCGGCGATGGGAGCCACGCCGTTGACCATGCCGGTGCGCCCAGGGGCATGTGGCGGGTTCAGGTCGATGAGCGTCGCGCCGAGCGTCGTGATCGCCGCACCGGTGGCGATGCCCTGTACGACGCGGGCCGCCGCGAGCGCCGTCACGTCGCCGGCCAGCAGGAACAGCACCAGCGCGCACGCCTCCAGCCCGATTGCGGCGCCGAGCACGGGACGCCGGCCAAGGTGATCGGAGAGCTTGCCGACGACAAGAGCAGCGCTCCCAGCAGGCCAAAGACATACACCGCGAAGATCGCCGTCAGCGTCGACGCCGAGAAGTGCCACTGCTGCTGATAGACGACGTACAGCGGTGACGGCACGCTCGAGGTGCATCGAGTCGCTTCAGCGGTGACATCGTCGTCCCGGACACCGGCACGCTGCGAGAGGACCTCAAGCGCTGGCTGACGGATGTCGCCACCGATCTCAACGATCCTGACGTGCTGGCGCTGATGCGCGCCACCGTCGGAGCGGCCGGCGCCCGTGGTGGCAGTGCCTGCATCATCGACCGTCAGGCCCAGCTGAGCGCGATGCTCACACAGGCAAGCTCTCGCGGCGAGAGCGCCCCGGAGGTTCAGAGCGCGGCCGATGGGTTGCTCGGGCCGCTGTACTACCGGGCGCTCTTCACAGGTCAGTCAATGGAGTCGGACTGGGTTCGGGCGCTCGTCGATGCGCTGCTCGACTCGCCTGCAGCCGCCGCCGGCGGCGCTTGATCATGTCGGCTGCGGCGAGCGTGACAGCGCGTCTTTGATGCCGATCGACAGCGCTGCCACGGCGATCGTCAGCGCGACGGAGATCGCCAGCGCCAGGTGCAGGCCGGGGACCAGTCGACCGTCGCCGGCGATCAGCGAGCCGAACAGAGCGACCCCGATCATGCTGCCGGTCTGCCGTGCGCTGTTCAGCGTTCCCGCTGCGATCCCCGAGCGCGAGCGCTCGACGCTGCCGAGCAGCGAGGATGTCATCGCCGGCACGATCAAGCCGAGCCCGAAGCCGATCACGATCAGCTGGGCGAGCAGGGCGCCGTAGAAGGTATGGGCGTCGGCGCCAAGCAGTGCCCCGGCGCCCACCGTCATCAGCAGCGCGCCAAGCCCGATCAGCCGTCGCGGGCCGAGCGTGCCGGCGACCCGTCCGGCGAGCAGGTTGGCAGCCATGATCGCTGCCGTCATCGGGGCGAAGGCGAGACCCGTCTGCAGCGATGACAGCTGCTGCTCGCGCTGGAAGAACAGGCTGAGGACGAAGATCAGGCCGTAGAAGGCGACGTTCACCAGCAGCCCGATCGCCGTCGCCAGGCTGAACGTCGAGGATCTGAACAGGCTCAACGGCAGCATCGGAGCCGATCGCATGTGCTCGACCGCGACAAATGCCGCCGCGCCGATCAGCGCCAGCGAGAAGCCGGCGAGGACGGCCGGGTCGCCGAGCCCATGCGCGCCGGCCTCGATCGTTGCGCCCGCCAGCGCGCTAAGTGTGAGCGCGGCCAGCGACTGTCCGACGAGGTCCACGCCGCGGCCACGCGAGCGCGGCGTGTCCTTGGCCCAGCGCACGGTCAGCACGATCCCGGCCAGGCCGATCGGGGCGTTGATGAAGAAGATCGATCGCCAGCCCAGCGTGGCAGTCAGCAGGCCGCCGACCAGCGGTCCACCGGCCAGCGCCGCGCTCGCCCCGGCCGCCCACAGGCCCACTGCCCGCGCGCGCTCGCCCGGCTGCGGGTAGGCGTGGCTGAGCAGTGTCAGCGACGATCCACCGAGTACCGCTGCGCCCACGCCCTGGACGACCCGCGCGGCGATCAAAGCCGGCATGCTCGGCGCCAGCCCGCAAGCCGCCGAAGCGGCCGTGAAGATGATGAACCCGGCCACGAACACCCGCTTGGCTCCGGCGCGGTCAGCCATCGCCCCCGCCGTCAGGATCAGCGCCGCGAACGCGACCGTGTAGGCGCTGACGACCCACTGCAGCGAGCTCACGCCTCCGCCGAGCGATACGCCGATCGGCTTGATCGCCACGTTGACCACGCTGACGTCCAGCTGCACCACCGCGAACCCCAGGCTCGTGGCCAGCAGCGTCAATCCGCGACGCTCGGGGTCAAGGCTGGGTTTGCTCATGCGACTGATCCTATGCTCCATAAGATTCGACGTGTGTCGAAGCGAATAGTGGCTAGCCTGGAACGCATGAGCGCCGAGCCGAGTTCTCTCCAAGCGGACGCTCACCCCGTCGACGGCGTTGACGGCGACGCTGACATCGCCGTCATCGGTGCGCTGCTCGCCGACCGCGGACGTTGCCGCATGTTGCTGGCCCTCGATGACGGCCGCGCGCTGCCCGCCAGTCGCCTTGCCGCCGAGGCCGGGATCACAGCCGCCACCGCCAGCAGCCACCTCGGCAAGCTGCTGGCGGCAGGCCTGCTAACGGTCGAGCCGCATGGGCGCAACCGCTACTACCGGATCGCCGGACCGCAGGTCGGAAAGCTGATCGAGATCCTCACGCAGCTCGCCCCCGCCGCTCCGATTCGATCCTTTCGCCAGGCAACCCGCGCCCAGGCTCTGCGCGAGGCTCGCACCTGTTACGACCATCTCGCCGGAGTACTGGGAGTGACCCTGATGGCCGGCATGATCAACGCTGGGTATCTCACCGGCGGCGATGGCAGGTTCGACCCCGACAGGGCACTACGTGACAAGCGCACCGGCTACGGGCACGACGTTCGACTACCGGCTGACCCCCGCCGGCGATGCCTTTCTTGCCGACCTCGGCGTCGCTGTGCCGTCACGGCGCCCGACGATCCGCTACTGCATCGACTGGTCAGAGCAACGCCATCATCTTGCCGGCGCTCACGGGCGCAGCCTGCTCAGCCGGCTCGTCGAGCTCGACTGGATACGCCGATCTCCAGACAGCCGTGCCGTCCTGCTCACTGCCGCAGGACGCGGGCACATCGAGGAGGCCTTCGGCATCTTGCTCCCTGAGTGAAGCGTCGCTCAGCCGCCCGCCGTCCGGACCCGGTGAGGGAGCCGGCACATCGACGACTCGCAGCGCATCGGCCGGCATCGGAGCCTCGACGACGATCGCTCGCATGGCTCTCCAGGAGATCGACCTCATCGGCAACCCGGACAAGCTCGCGCGCCTGAACCCTGGATCGGGCGCGCACAGCTGATCTTCGCCAAACTGTGCCGATGCAGGCGTTCGCCCCGCAACGGTCAGCTGCTCGCGGATGAGCGCCCGCGAGGAGCAGGACGCCACGGCCTTTCCGACGCTCGGCGACTCCGAGCTGGCCGAGCTCAGCGAGTTCGGCAGCGAGCGCTCGGTCGAGGTCGGCGAGATGCTGTTCAAGGCCGGCGACGCTTCTTACGAGCTGTTCGTGGTGCTCGACGGCGAAGTCGAGGTCGTCCGGCTCGACGGCGCGGACGTGGTCGTTATCGCCACGTTCGAACCCGGCCGCTTCGTCGGCGAGCTGAGCCTACTCACCGGCCAGCGCCGCTGGCTGAGCTGTCGCGTGACCGCCCCTGGACGGGTGCTGGTGATCGACGAGGACGAGTTCCGCCGGCTGATGAGCGTTCGCCCGACGCTCGCAGAAACGATCTTCAAGGCGCTCGTGGCGCGGCGCGAGGTGCTGCGAACCGGCGTTGGCGCCGAGGCGGTGCGCATCGTCGGCTCGCGCTACTCGCCCGAGGCCATGAGCCTGCGGACGTTCGCCGAGCACTCGCGTCTGGCTCACGCCTGGATCGACGTAGAGGACGCCGAGGACCTGGAGGCGCTGCTCGCGAGCATGGACCTCAGCCCGCAGGACATCCCCGCGGTGATCACCGACACCGAGACCATGCGCCGTCCCTCGACTGCCACGTTCGCCGAACACCTCGGTCTGACGTTCCGCCCGACCCCCGGCTACATCTTCGATCTGGTTGTCGTCGGCAGCGGGCCCGCCGGGCTCGCCGCCGCCGTCTACGGCGCCTCCGAGGGCCTGCGCACCGTCTGCCTGGATGCCGTCGCCGTCGGCGGCCAGGCCGGGACGAGCTCACGAATCGAGAACTATGCCGGTTTTCCCAACGGTATCTCCGGCGGCGATCTCACCGCCAGGGCCGCAGTCCAGGCGATGCGCCTCGGTGCGCGCCTGAACGCTCCCTGCCAGGTCGCCGGGCTGCAGGTCGAGGCCGGCTTCCACGTCGTCGCCCTGCGCGACGGCAGCGAGATCCCCACGCGTGCGGTCATCGTCGCCTCCGGAGCGAGCTACCGGCGCCTGGCCGTCGATCAGCTGGAGCGCTTCGAGGGCGCCGGCGTCTACTACGCCGCCACCGACCTGGAGGCGCGCGTCTGCAACGGGACATCCGTGCTGGTCGTCGGCGGTGGAAACTCCGCAGGCCAGGCCGCCATCTACCTCGCCCAGAGCAACTGTCGTGTCGCGATCGCCATCCGCCGTGAGGACCTCGTGCAGAGCATGTCGCACTATCTGGTCGAGCGGATCGAAGCCGACCCCAACATCGAGCTGGTCACCGGCGTGGAAGTGGAGCAGCTCGCCGGAGGCGAGCGGCTGGAGCAGGTGACGCTGCGAGCGAAAGCCACCGGCCGGCAGCGCACGCTGGAGTGCGCCGGCCTGTTCTGCTTCATCGGCGCGCGACCAGCCACCGCCTGGATGGGCAGCTGCGTGTCGCTCGACGACGACGGCTTCGTGCTCACCGACCGTCAGCTGCCCGAGTTGCTGATGGAGGGGCGCTCACCGGCGCTGCCCTACGAGACCTCCGTGCCCGGCGTGTTCGCCGCCGGCGACGTTCGCCACGGCTCGATGAAGCGGGTCGCCGCCGCCGTCGGCGAGGGCTCGAGCGCGGTGCGCTCGGTGCACGAGCGACTGGCCACGCAGACCTAGATGCCGCGCGCGAAAAACGGCGGGCGCTGTTTCGGCGAGGGCGATCAGCTGCTGGAGCGCTATCACGACGAGGAGTGGGGATTTCCCGTGCTCGACGAGCGCGGGCTGTTCGAGCGGATGAGCCTCGAGGCCTTCCAATCGGGGTTGTCCTGGCGCACGATCCTGAACAAACGCGACGGCTTCCGGGCCGCGTTCGCCGGCTTTGACCCCGACGCCGTCGCATGCTTCGGTGACGCCGACGTCACACGGCTGCTCGGCGATGCTGGCATCGTCCGCAACCGCGCGAAGATCGAGGCGACGCTCGCCAATGCCAGGGCCACGGTCGCGCTGCGAGGCAGCGAGTCGTTGCAGGGGCTGATCCGCGCTCACGCGCCCGCGCGCCGGGAGGCGCCGCCCGCCAGCTGGGCGCAGGTGCAGTCACGCATCCCAGAGACCGTCGCGCTTGCCAGCGAGCTCAAGCGTCGCCAGTTCCGCTTCGTGGGGCCAACGACGCTGTATGCGCTGATGCAGGCTTGTGGGCTGGTCAACGACCACCTGGCCGCCTGCCCCGCCCGTGCCGCCGTCGAGCGCTCCCGTCGGAAAGCCGGGCTGTAGTAGCGCCACCTTCGCGGCAGGCACCATCTGTGCAATAGTTAAGTCAATGCTTAAGCAATACGAGCCGGCCGGCGGCGAGCTCGACGCTCTCTTCCAGGCCTTGGCCGACCCCAGCCGGCGGGCGATGGTCGACCGCCTGACCCACGGACCCGCCTCCGTCAGCGAGCTGGCGCGCCCGCTGGCGATGTCGCTGCCGGCGGTCGTCCAGCACCTGCACGTGCTCGAGGCCAGCGGCCTAGTGCGCTCGCAGAAGCTGGGGCGAGTGCGCACGTGCACCGTCCAGCCCGCTGCGCTGCGCGCAGCGGAGCAATGGGTTGCCGAGCGGCGGACGTTCTGGGAGCAGGGCCTCGATCGCCTCGGCGAGTTCCTCGCCGAGGAGCAGGGTCAATCACCGCAACGCAAACACCAACCACAGCAAGGGAGCGAGCAATGAACCAGACCGAGCAGGCCGCCTCCGGGCGGTCGACGATGCAGTCGACCTTCGTGATCGAGCGGACCTACGACGCCTCGCCGCAGCGGGTCTTCGACGCCTGGGCCGAGCCGGCCGCCAAGTCACAGTGGTTCGGGCCGAGCGACAAGCCGGATGACGCCCACTCGCTGGACTTCCGCGTCGGCGGGCGCGAGCACCTCACCGTGCAGATCCCCGCCGGCCCGACCTACAGCTTCGACGCCGTCTACCAGGACATCGTGCCTGGGCAGCGCATCATCTACGCCTACGACATGCACAACGGGGATGTGCGCATCTCCGTTTCGCTGGCCACCGTCGAGATCGAGGCGCACGACGACGGCACGCGCCTGACGCTGACCGAGCACGGCGTGTACCTCGACGGGCACGACACCCACGAGCAGCGCGAGCACGGCACCATCGCGCTGATCGACACGCTCGGCGATTACATCCGCTCCGCGGAGGCACACCCATGAGCGCTGTCACCGCCGGCGATCGTCCACTGCAGCCCGATAGCCCACAGCAGGCCGAGCACCCACGACGCGACCAGCGTTGGGTCGCGCTGTACGTGCTGTGCGTGGGGATGCTGATGATCGTGCTCGACGTGACCGTCGTCAACGTCGCGCTGCCATCGATCCAGACCGACCTGCATTTCTCCACGGCGAGCCTCGCGTGGGTCGTCAACGCCTACCTGATCGCCTTCGGCGGCCTGCTGCTGCTGGCGGGTCGCTTCGGCGACCTGATCGGACGCAGACGCGTGTTCCTCGCCGGCGTCGGCCTGTTCACCGCTGCCTCGCTGGCCTGCGGCCTGGCCGACGGTCAGTCGCTGCTGATCGTCGCCCGCTTCATCCAGGGCATCGGCGGTGCGATGACCTCCGCGGTGATTCTGGGAATGATCGTGACGATGTTCCCCGAGCCACGCGAGCAGGCCAAGGCGATCGGCGTGTACGCGTTCGTCGCCTCCGCCGGTGGCTCCGTCGGCCTGCTGGCAGGCGGCGTGATCACGCAGTCGATCGACTGGCACTGGATCTTCTTCGTGAACATCCCGATCGGCCTCGCCACCGCCGTGTTCGCCAGACGCCTGCTGGAGCACGACCCGGGCATCGGCTTCGCCGAGGGCGCCGATGTCCCCGGTGGTGTCCTGATCACGAGCGCGCTGATGCTCGGCGTCTACACGATCGTCAAGCCCGCCGCCGACTACGGCTGGGGGGCAGGGCGCACGCTGGCGTTGGGTGCCGCCTCGCTCGTGCTGCTGCTCGGCTTCCTCGCGCGCGAGGCGACCGCGGCGAAGCCGCTGGTGCCGCTGCGGATCTTCCGCTCGCGCGACGTCGCCGCGGCCAACCTGATCCAGGTCCTATCCGTGGCGGGCATGTTCGGCGTGTTCTTCCTCGGTGCGCTGTACCTGCGCCGGGTGCTCGGCTATGACGCGCTGCAGATCGGGTTCTCCTTCCTGCCGGTCACGCTCACGATGGGCACGCTGTCGATCCGCTACTCCGAGCGTCTGGTCACGCGTTTCGGCGCGCGCAACATGCTCGTACCCGGTCTCGTGCTGATCCTGCTGGCGCTCGTGCTGTTCGCCCAGGCGCCTGTCCACGGCAGCTATCTCGTCCACGTGATGCCTTCGATGCTGCTGCTCGGCATCGGCGCCGGCGTGTGCTTCCCTGCACTGATGAACGTCGCCATGTCCGGCGCCGACCCGCAGGACGCCGGCCTGGCGTCGGGACTCGTGAACACGACCGCCCAGGTCGGCGGAGCGCTCGGCCTGGCGGTGCTCGCCACGCTGTCCACCTCGCGCAGCGGGCATCTGATCACGCAGGGACGCTCGAGCGCCGCGGCGCTCACCGGCGGCTATCACCTGGCCTTCTGGATCGCCGCAGCGCTCACCGCCGCGGCGATTGCGGTCGTGCCGGCGGTGCTCGGCGAGCGCCAGACGGCTTAGCGGGCCAACGTACCACGGGTTGCGTACACCGTATACAGGGTCGCTCGAACGTGCTATCTTGGCGACCGTGCGTACAGCGTATACAAGCGAGGCGCTGAGCCGTGGGCGGGTGCTCGAGGCTGCCTTGACGGTGGCCGAGCGGGAGGGCTTCGAGCGGCTGTCGATGCGCGAGGTCGCACGCGAGCTCGGTGTCTCGCCGATGGCGCTCTACCGCCACGTCGCCAACAAGGACGATCTGCTCGACGGGGTCGTCGCGCTGCTGCTCGGCGAGATCACGCTGCCCGATGAGTCGCTGTCATGGGAGCAGCGTCTGAGGCTGCTCGCCGGTGAGGTGCGCGCGCTGGCGCGGCGACGATCGCGCGCATTTGGGCTGCTGCTGACGCGCCGCGCCGTGGGGGAGGGGGCCACGCGTGCGCGTGCGGCGACGCTCGCCGCCCTCGCCGACGCCGGCCTGGATCGCGAGGCAGCCGCCAGGAGCGAGCGCCTGCTCAGCACGCTGGTCATGGGCTTTGCGCTGTCAGAGGCCAGCGGTCGCTTCCACGCGATCGACGCGGATGCTGACTTCAACGCGGCGCTCGAGCTGCTCTCACGGGTGGTGCGCACGACATGAACGCTGTGGCACCGTCGCGGACGGCTGAGTACATGGCGCTCTTCCGCGCCCTGGAGTCCACGGGCCCAGCCGAGCGGCGCCTGTTCGAGGATCCTGCCGCCGGCAGTTTCCTAACCCCGCGGCTGCGCGCCGTCGTGCTGGCCGCAAGGGTGCCGTTGCTGCGCAGGTTGATCGTCTTGTTCATCGATCGTCGCTGGCCGGGGCCCCGACTCTCTGGAGTCGTGCGAACACGCGTGATCGACGACTTCGTGACCGACGCTCTCAACGGGGGCTGCTCGCAGCTGGTGCTGCTGGGCGCCGGCTATGACACCCGTGCGACGCGCCTCCCCGCAGCCGCCGGCGCTGTCGTGTTCGAGGTCGACCACCCGGCCACGCAGCAGCGAAAGCGTGAAGCTCTCGCCGGAAGTGCCGCGCACGTGCGCTATGTCGGCGTGGACTTCGAGACCGATGTTCTGGCATCCGCGCTGACAGCCGCAGGACTCGACCGCACGCAGCAGAGCTGCATCGTCTGGGAGGGCGTCTTCAGCTATCTGACGGTGGCGGCGATCGACCGCACGCTCGGCGCGCTCGTCGAGGCGTGCGCGCCGGCAAGTCGGCTGATGCTCACCTATGTCGATGAGCTCTCCCTCGGCGCCGGCAGCCAACAGGGGAACGCATGGAGGGACGCCGTTCGCGACGTCGGCGAGCCTTTCAGGACAGGTCTCGCGCCAGATCGGGCCACCCGGTTCTTCGCCGCTCGCCGTCTGATTCTGCAAAGCGACGAGTCGACCACCGAGGCCGCTCACCGTCTTGGTGTCGGTAACGCTGACACGATCCCCGGCATGTATCGCCTGGCGGGGCTGGAGCTGGCTCCGCCGCAGGCACGCCAGTGACGCTCAAGCGAGCAGCGCCGGCAGGAGCTCGTCGACGAGCGCATCGATGAACGGCTGATCGATCGGCCTGCCCGTCACCAGCGCACGGTAGTACACGGGGCCGTACAGCCGGTCGAGGGCGGCGTCGATATCGATCTGTGGCGAGAGCTCACCGCGCTCGATCGCGCGGCGCAGGATCGCGCGGTCGTGCTCGTGACGGGGAGCCAGGTAACGATTGCGGAACTCGCGCGCCATCTGCGGGTCGTGCTGCGCCTGGCCGATCAGCGCTCGCAGCACGCGCCCGGCCGGCTCGTCTTCCAGGAACGCCGCGAGCTGGCCCAGGTGCCCCCTCAGGTCTGCGGCGATCGAGCCCGTGTCCGGGGCTTTCAGACCCTCCTCGGCGTCGTCGAGGAAGTTGTCCATCAGCAGCTCCACCTTCGACGGCCACCACCTGTAGATCGTCTGCTTGGCCACCCCAGCCCTGGCCGCGATTCCCTCGATCGTCACCGCTGCGAAGCCCTGCTCCACGAGCAGGTCGTCGGCGGCGTTGAGGATCGCCTGGCGAGCCCTGGCGCCACCGCGGCGGCGAGCACCAGCGACGGCGTCGGTCGGTTGGGTGTCGGTGTCGGTGTCGGTGTCGGTGTCGGTGTCGGGCCGAGGGGCCATTGCGCAAACCATATCAAGACGCACCGTTGCGTTGCCATCCCAGATCGTGTACGGTTTTCCGCAACGCAACGGTGCGTCTATTCAACGAAGAGGATGGTTCCCCATGGCTCTCACATCTGGTTTTCCCACCGCACGGGCACTCGGCGCAGCGGCCGGCGAAGCCGATCCCCTCGGATCCGCCCGGGCCGTGGCGCTGGTCGCCCCCGCCGTGGTGCTTGCCGTTGGAACGGTTGCCGCTGTCAACCTCGCGATCCCGGCGCTTGCCGCTAGCACGCTCGCCCCGTCAGTGTCAGCAACGGCCTGGATCGTCGACAGCTACACGCTGCTGTTCGCGTGCCTGCTGATTCCCGCAGGAGCGCTGGGTGACCGCTTCGGGCGCAAGCTGGGAATGCTCTGCGGGCTCGGCCTGTTCGCGCTGGGCTCGGCGCTCGCGGCGCTCGCGCCGAGCGTGGGGGTGCTGATGGCCGGGCGCGCGCTCAGCGGCGTGGGCGCAGCGGTCGTGCTCCCTGCGACGTTGGCGGTGGCGTTGAACCTGGTCGAGCCCTCCCAGCGTCCGCGAACCGTCGCGCTGTGGGCGGGCCTGACAGGCGTTGGCGGTGTCCTGGGCAATCTCGGCGGCGGCCTTGCCGTCCAGCTGGGAGGCTGGCGTGCACTGTTCTGGGCCGCCGTGCCGATCGCAGTGGCCGCCGCCGGCGTGATCGCCCTGGGCGTGCGCCCTCAGAGGTCCCATCAAGACCCCGTCGATGCCGGCGGTGCGCTGCTGTTGAGCGCCGGCAGCGTCGCGCTGCTGTACGCGATCATCGACGGTCCCGTCCACGGCTGGTCGTCGCGCTCGGTGGTGGGCTCGTTCGTCGCGGCGGCGCTGCTGCTCGTCTGCTTCGTCGGCTATGAGCTGCGGCGGTCAGATCCAATGCTCGATCCGCGCCTGTTTCGACTGGCGGGCGTGAGGGCCGGTGCGCTGGGCATCGCCGCGCTGTTCTTCGCGATGTTCGGGCTGTTCTACGTCAACGCGCAGTACCTGCAGGATGGAAAGGGCTACTCGCCGCTTTTGACAGGCGTGTGCATCTTGCCGCTGGCGCTGGTGATGCCGTTGGCATCGGCGCGCAGCGTCTCGCTCTCCCAGCGCTTCGGCGCACGGCGCACGGTCGTCGGCGGGCTGCTGTGCGTGGTCGCCGGCGTGGCGCTGCTCTCTTGTGCGACCGCCGCCACGCCGTATCTCCTCTACGGCGTGCTGCTCGCGCTCACCGGCACCGGGTGTGGCCTGGCGATGGCGCCGCTGTCCGGGCTGATGGTCCATGCGCTGCCTCCAAGCCATGCCGGCGTGGGCTCCGGCTTGAATGGCACGACCCGCGAGCTAGGCTCGGCGCTCGGCGTCGCGGTGTTGAGCACGATCCTCAGCGCGCGCTTCTCCAGGCACCTCCCGCGCGTCCTGCGCAGCCTTCCCGGCGCGCACGGCCAGAGCGTCCGGCACTCGATCGCGGCCGCGCTGCAGTACTCCGCACATACGAGCACGTCAGTGCTGCGGGCACACGAGGTTCAGGGCATCCGTGACGCGTTCACGGCCGGCATGAGCGGCGGACTGCGCATTGCCGCCCTACTGCTCCTGCTCGTGAGCGCCGTCGTCGCGCACCAGCATCCACCGGCACAGCGACACGATCACGCAGATCGCGCCCGCGGCGAGCGCTAGCTCGCGCGCCGGCGATACAGGCCCCCGGCAAGCAGCGATCGAGCCGACGACGATCGCGATGCTCCAGGCGATCGCGTGCCAGGCGTCGGCGCCCACCGGCGTGCCGTTCAGGAGCGCGCGGGTCGCGTCGGCGACGGCCGTCACCGGCTGGTTGGAGGCGAAGCCCTGCAGCCACGACGGCATCGTGTGGATCGGGACGAACGCGCTGCTGGGGTAGGGGAGGAAGCTGACCAGGAACGTGATCCCCTGGGCCGCCTCGGGCGAGCGGACGAGGATCCCGATTGCAGCCGCGAACCAGGAGAGCGCGAGCACGAACAGCGCGAGGATCCCGATCGCCGCCAGCCAGTCGAGCGGGCTTGCCGTGCGGGCGGAAGCCGATCGCGAGCGCGACCGCGAACACCAGCGTCGAGGACAGCATGTTGCGGGCAACGCTGGCGAGCACGTGGCCGTTGATCAGCGTCTCGCCGCGGACGTCCATCGAGCGGAAGCGGTCGATGATCCCGCTCGTGAGATCGTGGGCGACGCTGACGGCCGTCGTCGCGGCGCCGAAGCCGACGCACACGAGCAGCACGCCCGGCACGACGTAGTCGACGTAGTGGGTGCCGGTGTGGATCGCGCCGCCGAACAGGTACACGAACATCAGCATCAGCAGGACCGGCAGCGCGAGCGCGGTGATCAGCGCGTCGACGTTGCGCATCGTCAGTCGCAGCGCGCGCACGATCATCGTCAGCGCTTCGGAGAAGGCAGGCGCCGCGGGCGGGACGCCGCGCATCCCGGAGCGTCGGCTACGTATGAGCTCTCAGGCATTGGCTGTCTCGCTTTCGGTCGGGTCTGTGTGGTGTCCGGTGAGGGTCATGAAGACGTCGTCGAGGCTCGCTGTGTGCAGCGAGAAGCGCTCGATCCGATCGCGCGTCCGGGTCGAGCTCGTCGAGCAACGCGCGCACCTCGGCGGCGCTGCCGTCCGTGGCGACCCCGACGCTCAGCGCTCGAGCGGTCGCTGTGCACGGCCCGCCGACCGAGACCGCCGGTGAGGCGATCGAACGTCTCGGCGTCGAGCAGGCGCAGGTCGAGCCGCTCCCCGGCGACGAGCTGCTTCAGCTCCTCGGCGGTGCCCTCGGCGACGATCCTGCCGCCGTCGAGCACCGCGATCCGGTCGGCGAGATGGTCGGCCTCGTCGAGGTGCTGGGTGGTCAGCAGCACGGTCACCCCGGCGGCGGCGAGGTCGGTGACGAGCGCCCACATCGCCTGCCGGCTGCGCGGGTCGAGACCCGTGGTCGGCTCGTCGAGGAAGATCACCTCCGGGTTGGCGATCAGGCTCGCCGGCGAGGTCCAGCCGGCGGCGCATCCCGCCCGAGTAGGTCGACACGCGGCGGTCGGCCGCTTCGGTGAGGTCGAACCGCGCGAGCAGCTCACGCGCGCGAGCGCGCGCCGTCCGCGCCGGCAGCCGCCGCAGCCGGCCCATCATCTCGAGGTTCTCGGTCCCGGTCTGGAGCTCGTCGAGCGCGGCGTACTGGCCGGTCAGGCTGATCCGCCGTCGTACCTCGTGGCGCTCGCGCCACGACGTCGTAGCCGGCGACCCGGGCATGGCCGCCGTCCGGCGCGGCCAGCGTCGCGAGGATCCGCACGGTCGTCGTCTTGCCCGCGCCGTTCGGACCCAGCAGCGCAAACACCGTTCCCGCGCGCAACCGCCAGGTCGATGCCGTCGAGCACGAGCTGTGGGGTCGTAGGACTTCGTCAGGCTCGTGCGCCTCGATTGCGATCTCGCTGTTCATGCCGCTCCTTCGTCGTCGACTAACTGCGTACATGGCACGCATAATAGCGTAGACTATACGCACTTACTGTGCATGTCGTCAAGTAGGCTGGAGTCGAGGCAGATGAGCGAGCGCAGTCGATGCCAAACAGCCCGGCGAGCGGCCGAGCGGCACGAGCGCACCGCTGATCCCGCCGAGCATCGAGCTCGCCTGGGGTCTGCGCGATCGCGGCACGCGCGGACCGAAGCCCGGCCTCACGCTCGATCGGATCGTCGCCGCCGGGATCAAGGTTGCGCTCACGCACGGGCTCGGCGCGCTGTCGATGGCGCGCGTCGCCGGCGAGCTCGGGGTGGGGACGATGTCGCTGTACCGCTACGTCGCCGCCAAGGACGAGCTGCTGGCGCTGATGGTCGACTCGGCGCTCGGCACGCCGCCCGCGATCGAGCACCCCGAGGAGGACTGGCGTGCGGGGCTGACGCGCTGGGCGGTCGGCGTCCGCGACGCATACCGTCGCCACCCATGGTCGCTGCGCGTGCCGATCAGCGCGCCACCGCTCGGCCCCAACAACGTCGCCTGGCTCGAGCAGGCGCTGCGATCGCTCGCCGCGGACACCGCTGTCCGAGCAGGAGAAGCTCTCGTGCATCCTGCTGCTCAGCGGCTTCGTCCGCAACGACGCGACGCTCACCGCCGACTTCGCCGCCGGCGGCAGCGACGAGCCCGGCATGCCTCGCTACGGGCACGCTGCTCTCACACCTGATCGACGCCGCCGGCTTTCCCGGCGCTGCACCGGGCGATCGCCTCCGGCGCGCTCGACGACGCGGACGACATCAACGCCGAGTTCGACTTCGGCCTGGAGCGGATCCTCGACGGCATCGACGCGCTGATCCGCGAACGCGAGGCGACGCCCGCTCGGCGAGCGGGCGGAGGGTAGGGCTCGCCTCCCGCGGCGCCTACGAGCCCTCGGGCGGCGAGTAGTGACCGGGCCACTCGCCATAGCTGATGCGAGTGATCTCCTGCACCTGGCCGAGCCGGCTCCACTCGTTGCGGCCGAGGCGAGCGATCGGCTGGAGCATGTCGATCGCCGGGCGACCGTCGCGCATCACGTGCTCGTGGACGGCGGCGAGCTGCACGCGGCCCATCACGACGGTCGAGACGCCAAACGACACAGTCGAGTGCAACACGCACTCCAGCGCCACCGGCGAGGCGGCCACGCGCGGCGGCGCCACGGTGACGCTCGGCTCGCGTTCGATGCCGACGGCATCGAACGCGCTGATCTCAGGCGGGAAGTCGGTCGCGCTGGCGTTGATCTGCTCCATCATCGCCGCCGGCGCCAGGCACACCACGAACTCACCGGTCTGCTCGACGTTCTTCAACGAGTCCTTGCGCCCGATCGACGTGAACTGCACGATCGGCGGATCCACCGATGAGACCGTGAAGAACGAGTGCGGCGCGAGGTTGTCGACGCCGCTCGGCGAGCGCGAGGAAACCCAGGCGATCGGCCGCGGGACCACCACCGAGTTGAGGAAGAAGTAGAACATCGCGTGACCGACCTCGGCCGGGTCGACGTCGGTGCGTGGCATCGCTCACTGCTCCTTGTCGTCGTCTGCTATGGCTCGCCCGGCGGTCACTGCGCGTTCGCAATCCTCGCCGGAGCGACGATCACCTGCTGAAGCCGGCGGACAGCGTCCAGGTGATCGCCCGTCCAGATCACGCGCACGGCCGTTGCGCTCGCCTTGCCGTCCTCGCTGCGCAGGTCATGGCTCACGGCGTCGAGCAGGCGCTCGTCGGCGAGCGTGTCGTGGGGTAGGGGCTCGGGCGCCTCGCGGCCGATCAGCAGGCTGCCGGCGAGCTGCTCATACCAACGCTTCACCAGCTCGCTCGACTGCAGCAGCTCCCGGCGGGCGCCGGCGCGGTCGCCCGCTGCCGCGCCATCCTCGCGCTGCCACAGATCCAGGACGGCATCGGCGGCCAGGCGCAGCCCGCCCACGCCCGTGACCAGGCTCGTCATCTCCGCCAGGGGCAGCTGCTTGGCGCCCCGCTCGACCAGGTAACCGCGGAAGGCATCGTCCAGCCGCCGGGCTGCCGCAGCCGCGCGAGCAGCGTCATCGACCGGAGCTAGCGGCAGAGTCGGCGGTGGCGTCGCAGCGTCCCAGCCCGAACTCCACGGCGCTCGCCAGGTAGTCGACGCCGCTGATGTAAGCATCGGCCAGCGCTCGCCGTAGCGCCGCTCCGGCGCCACGCGGCCAGAACAGCAGTCCCACGAGCAGGCTGACCGCCGCAGCCGATGGCGATGTCCTCGACCCGCAGCAGACCGACCCGCCAGCCGGCGGGCTGGAGGATGTTGAACAGGAACACGAGCGTCAGCGTGAACGCTGCCTGGCCCGCTGCGAAGGAGATCGCCGCCGGCGCGACGCCCGCCAGCAGGATCGCAACCGGCAGCAGGAACCACAGCAGCGTCGTGTTGGTGCCGATCGCCGTCAGCATCAGCGCGCCGACGATGAAGCCGATCACGGTGCCAGACAGGCCGCGAAGTGCGGTCTGTCCGGTGCTGAGCGCGTTCGAGCGCAGCACCGAAAGCGCTCCGAGGACCACCCAGAAGGAATGCTGAACGCCGGTCCGATTTGCGATGAAAACGGCGATTCCCAGACCGACGGCGCCGCGCACGCTGTTGTGCAGCCAGACAGAGTTGCGGTCGACGTGCGCCGTCGCACGCTGCTGGGCTGCCGAGACCGTCCCGGCGAGGCCGGCGGGTTGGCGGCCCAGCAGTCGTTCGAGCCAGCTGCGCCGCTCGGCCGCCGCCGTCAGATCGATGTTGTGAGCGATCGTGCGAGACTGCGAAGCCCAGCTCCTGCGCGCGGAAGCCCGGATCGAGCGCCGTGACGAGCTCGCTAACACGGCCGTCGAGTGCGTCGAGGTCACCCACAGTCGCTTGCCGGACGGGTCGAGAGTCGATCGCGCTGTCCTCCAAGCGCGCTCGAGGTCTCGGTCAGCTCGGCCAGCGCGGCGTGCAGCTCGCGGCAGTCTCCGCCGGTCACATCGAGCAGCTCGGCACCGCGATCGAGCACCGTCGCCGCGGCGCACCTTGACTGCGCAGGCCGCGTGGTTGACCGGCACGCCGTTCGCACGCGGCGCGGACTCCACGACGATCGTGTTGACCCAGCTCAGCTCGTCCACCAGGCGCACGATCGTCCGCGCGGTCGTGCTCAAGCTCGTCGGCCGATACGGCGTCGCGAGGAACGCCGCGGCGCAGCGCCGCAACCGCGTCCTCGGCCTGTGTCACAGCGCGATCGTGATCGCTTGCAAGTGCTGCGTCCCGTGCCGCTCAGGACGTAGGCCACCTCCGTGCGCAGCCTCGCCGCCAGCGCTCGGCACGCGTTCATCGCCGCCGCGCGCAACGGCTCGCGCGCGGCGCCGGCCACAGCAGTCCCGACCGCGATCAGCGTGGCGCCGCGCGGCCATGCCCCAGCCCGCCAGCCGATCGGGTATCGAGGACGCCGGACCGGCGAGCGTGACCGGCAGGATGAAGGCGAGCAGCAGCGACGTGGTTGCTCCCGCCAGCACCGAGCTGACCACGCCGGCGAAGATTACCGCGAAGCCGACGAGCGCCGTTGCGGCGGCCGCCAGCCACACGTTCTGGCGAGACGAGCGTGCCCAGGCAGACGAACGCGCATCCCGCGAGCGCGAGCGTGGCCTGGGCCTGCAGCCGCTCGCGCATCGTGTCCACCGAAGTCGACCAGCAGCAGCATCGCAAACGAGCCGAAGGCGGCAAAGGTCGCCACCACCGGATTGGCGATCACCTGCTCCCCGAGCGCGAACATCGACGGCATCACGATCGCGGTGCGGCCCGCGCGGCGCAGCGCTGCCAGATCGCGATCGCGCTCGCGCAGCCACTGCAGCGGATGGCTCAGTGCGCTCGCGCCGCCCTTCCTCGTGCCGAGGAAGTCACGCGCCGCCGCCACCACGCTTCGCGCCAGTGCACTGCGGCCGGCGTGGCGCTCAGAGGTGACGTCCAGATCTGTTGTCAAGCCGATGTCATCCTAAGCTCAGAGCGCCTTGGCCGCCAGTCGCGCGCGTCCGCGGGCGGCCGTCACCGCCTCGGTCAGCGTCGCGATGTCGTAAGCGCCGTAGTGGCGGCGTCCGTTGACGAAGAACGTCGGCGTGCCCGACACGCCGCTCTCATCGGCGCTGGCGACGTCTTCGCTTACTCGCGATGCGTAGTCGCGGTGATGCAGCTCGGCGATCAGGCGCTCGGAATCGAGGCCGAGCTCCTTGGCGTAGGCCTCCAGGTGCGTCGGCAGCAGATCGCCCTGGTGGCCGAGCAACGTGTCGTGCATCTCCCAGAAGCGGCCCTGGGCGGAGGCCGCCTCCGAGGCCTCCGCGGCGATCTGCGCGTTCGGGTGCACGTCGTTGAGCGGCAGGTGGCGCCAGACGTAGCGAACGTCGTCGCCGAACGAGCCGACCAACTCACGGATGACGGGCTCGGCCTGCCCGCAGTAGGGGCACTCGAAGTCGCCGTACTCGAGGAGCGTCACCGGTGCGTCATCGTCACCGCGGACGTGGTCGCGGTCGGGGTTGACCTCCCGGGCGAGATCGAGGATGTCGTCGGCCGTGCCCGCGATCTGGCGCGCGCGCACGTTCGCCGGCAGGCGCCTGACGACGCGCAGCACGGTCCACCCGAGCAGCGGTGCCAACAGCACCGAGGCCAGCGCCCCGAGCTTGGCCTCGTCCAGGCGCTGCCCGGTGAACGCGAGGCTCGAGATCAGCAGGGAGACGGTGAAGCCGATTCCCGCGAAGGCTCCGCCGGCGGCGAGCAGCGGCGGGCTCAACGGCGAGCGTGGGCCGCGTACCGCAGGGCGCGAGGCGATCCACGAGGCTCCTGCGACCCCCAGCGGCTTGCCCGCCAGGTAGCCGACGAGGATGCCAAGCGTGATCGGGGAGCCGACCGCCCGTTCGAGCAGGCCGCCGGTGAGGTGCACGCCCGCGTTGGCCAGCGCGAACAGCGGCACGATCACATACCCGGTCCACGGGTGCAGGCCGTACTGGAGGCGCTCGTTGGGCGAGATTGCAGACATCACCCCCTGTTGTGCCGAGCGCGCCAGCTCGGGTGTGGGCTGCTCGCGAAACGATCGCGCCAGATCGGTCGCGCGCTCCAGATCGTCACGCGAGGGCGGGTAGGCGCTCGTCGCCAGCCCGATCGCCAGCCCGGAGATCACCGGGTCCACGCCCGACTCGAACATCGCGATCCACAGGCCCACACCGAGCACCAACGACGCCTGCCGACGCCATGCCGGTAGGTATCGCAACGCCAGCAGCGCCGCGAACAGCACCGCCGCGATCCCCAGCGCCAGCGCCGACACGTGCGCTGTGTAGACGGTTGCGATCACCAGCAGCGCGCCAAGGTCGTCGACCACGGCCAACGTCAGCAGGAACACGCGCAGGCGCGTGGCTGCGCGCGGCGTCAGGATCGCGACGGCACCAAGCGCAAAGGCGGTGTCGGTCGACATCGCAGCCCCCCAGCCGTGGGCGCCCGGACCGCCGGCGTTGAACAGCAGGTAGATCGCGACAGGGACGCTCATGCCGCCGAGCGCCGCGAACGCCGGGATCGTCAGCCGGCGTCGCTCACGCAGCTCGCCGAGGTCGAGCTCGCGCTTTGCCTCCAGTCCGACGACGAGGAAGAACAGCGTCATCAGGCCCTCGTTGACCCAATGACGCAGATCCAGCGAGATCCCACTGCTGCCGATCGTCACCGCCAATCGCGTGCTCCACAGCGACTCATAGGAATGCGACCACGGCGAGTTGGCCCACACCAGCGCGACGATCGTTCCCGCCAGCAGCACGCTCGCGCTGCCAGTCTCCGTGCCGAGGAAGTCACGGACCGGCGCCGCCAGGCTGCGCGCCCAGGCCGTCCGGCCAGCGTAGTTCGCAGCGTTGCCATTGACGTCAGTGCTCAAGCGACGGTCATCTTAAGGGCGAACGCTCGGATCGTGGGAGCTGCTCAAAGCTCCTATTGTCCAGCGATGCGACCGACTTCACCGGAGGCCCTGGCCGAGGCTTTCGCAGCTGCGATCGGTGCACGGGACGCCTCCGCGGCCCTGGATCTGTGGGTCGAGGACGCGGCGATCATCCAGCCCGACGGCCAGGTGGTGCGGGGGCGACAGGCGATCGGCGGTGCGCTGGGCGCGCTCGTCGAGAACGGGGTGGAGGTGGAGATCGAGGTCGCGCGCGTGTTCGCCACCTCCGAGGTGGCGCTGGTGACGGGGACGCTGACGCTGCGCGGCGCAGACGCGAACGGCACGGCCTTCGAGCAGCGCAGCCGGTCGCTGGTCGTCTACGCCAAGGGCGCGGACGGCTGCTGGCGCGTGACGATCGATGCGCCGTGGGGTCTGCCTGGGGAGTAGTGGTGGGGTGGGCCGCCGTCGTGTGGGGAAGGCCGATCTGCTACCCTAATGCTATTAGGCAATCCTCTAGGAGGTATAGGCTTGAAGGCCACGCGCATCACCGAGAACCTGATTCAGATCAATCGCCTGCACTTCGTCAACGCCTATCTCGTGCGTGAGCCCGATGGCTTCACGCTCGTCGACACCACGCTCGGAGGTGCCGCCAATGGGCTGATCGCAGCCGCCCGCGACGCCGGCGGTGAGATCCGGCGGATCGCGCTCACCCATGGGCACGGAGATCACGTGGGCTCGCTCGACGCTCTGCGGGAACAGCTCGGCGACGGCGTGGAGGTCCTGATGGGCGAGCAGGACGCGGGCATCCTCGCCGGTGAGCCGGTGCTCGACGGCAAGCCGCGGGGCTCGTGGCCGAAGGTCGCGACCAGACCGGATACGCGTTTGAGCGGCGGCGAGCGGATCGGCAGCCTCGAGGTGGTGCCCGGTCCGGGGCACACGCTCGGGCACGTCGCCTTCCTCGACACGCGTGATCGCACGCTGCTCGCCGGCGATACGTTCACGACCTACGGGCGCACGGAGATCCCCAATCACATGCTGCAACGCTTCCCGCTTCCGACCATGGGCACCCAGGACCGTCGCCAGATCGTCGAGTCGGCACGCGCGCTGCGGGCGCTCGATCCGGCGGTCCTCGTATGTGGCCACGGGCCGGGGGTCCGCTCGCCCGGGGATGCGATGGACGCGGCGATCGCGCGTGCCGGCGGGCGCTGATGGCGCGCGCCGGGCTGGACGCGGCGGCGGTTGTCGACGCCGCCGCGACGCTTGCCGACGCCGAGGGTCTGGAGTCGCTCACGCTCTCACGGCTGGCTGTGGCGCTCGGCGTGAGATCGCCGTCGCTGTACGCGCACGTCAATGGCCTCGAGGATCTACGCCGCAGACTTGGCGCCCGCGGCGCCCGCGAGCTTGCAGCGGCGCTCGGTCGCGCTGCGGCCGGGCGCGCCGGCGGCGATGCGCTCAGCGCTGTCGCGCACGCCTATCTCGCATACGGGCGCACGCACCCCGGGAGCTACGCCGCCGCGCAACGTGCACGCGAGCTGCAAGGGGACGAGGAGGCGATCGCCGCCGCCGGGGAAGTGACGGAAGTCGTGCTTGCCGTGCTGCGCGGGTATGACCTCCATGGCGAGGACGCTGTCCACGCGGCGCGCACGATTCGTGTGGCGCTGCACGGGTTCGTCTCGCTGGAGGCCGACGGCGGCTTTGCGATCGAGCTGTCACTTGACGAGACCTTCGAGTGGCTGGTCGGGACGCTCGACCGCGGCCTGTTGGCAGCGTGATGCTCAAGGGCGCGAACCTCGCCGTGGAGGCCCCGTCGTGGCAACGTGATCGTGTACGATAGTCTGATATGACAGACACCGCGATCGGAATCTTCGATGCCCATGCGAGCGAGTACGAGGCGCTGCGACGCAGGCTGGTGCCGTCGTTTGACACCTTCTACGGCACTGCCGTGGACGCGCTCGCGCTCGCCGGCTGCGAGCTTCGCCGCGTGCTCGACCTGGGCGCCGGGACCGGCCTGCTCGCGCGTGCGGTGGCACGCGCGCACCCTCGCAGCGAGCTGGTGCTGCTCGACGGCTCCGCGGCGATGCTCGAGCGGGCACGCGCATCGCTGGGCGATCGGGCGAGCTACGTCGTCGGCGAGCTCGGTGATGAGCTGCCCGTCGGCCCGTGGGACGCAGTTGTCAGTGCCATGGCGATTCATCATCTCGAGGATCCCGCCAAGCGTGAGCTGTTCGCGCGCATCCGTGCCGGGCTGAGCCTCGGTGGGGTGTTCGTCAACGCCGAGCAGGTACGCGGTCCCACGGCGCTCCTCGACTCCGCCTACATGCGCTGGCACGAGCGGCGCGCGCGGGAGCTTGGGGCGAGCGAGTCCGAGTGGGCGGATGCCTGCGAGCGAATGCGCGTGGATCACAACGCCACCGTCGCCGAGCAGCTCCGATGGATGAGCGACGCAGGCTTCGAGCATGTCGACTGTCTGTTCAAGGATCACCGCCTGGCTGTGCTCGTCGGCGTCGCAGGGGGTGGCGCCCCACCTGTCGCAGCCCCCACAATGTCGAGCGTATGAGCGGTCACGAGCTCCAAGGCCCTGTGCAAGCGCCGATCCCAAGTGCGCTGCGTTGCGCAGCGGCGACCCGTTACGTGACGGCGCTGCGCGAGGGCGGCTCGTTGCCGGGCCTCCTCGAGGCGGACGACGACGGGCTCTACGTCGTCAAGTTCAGGGGTGCCGGCCAGGGTACGAGGGCGCTTGTAGCCGAGATCGTGGCGGGAGAGCTCGCCCGTGCGCTGGGACTGGCGGTCCCGGAACAGCTGATCGTGCAGGTCGACCCTGCGATCGGCCTGGCAGAGCCAGATCCCGAGATCCAGGAGCTGATCGTGGCCAGCCCGGGTGACAATCTCGGCGTCGACTTCCTGCCTGGGGCCGCCGCCTACTCACCGGCGTCGCGCTGGGCGCCGGCGCCGGCGCTCGCCGCCGAGGTCGTGTGGCTGGACGCGCTGATGACGAACGTCGACCGCACGCCGCGTAACCCCAACCTGCTGATCTGGCACGATCAGCTATGGCTGATCGACCATGGTGCAGCGCTATATCTGCACCACGGCGGGCTGCGTCCCTCCGTTCACGCAACGCAGCCTTTCCCGCAGATCGCAGAACACGTGCTGTTGGCGTGTGCCGACTCGATCGTGGCGGCGGACGAGCGCCTGGCGGCGAAGATAGATCGATCGCTGCTGGAGTCGATCGTCGCGCTGGTGCCCTCCGACTGGTTGGCAGGCGAGCGTCCGGAGACCTACGTCGAGTACCTGGCGCTGCGCCTGCAGGAGCCGCGCGTGTTCGTGGAGGAGGCCGAGCGTGCCCGCACAAGCGTTTAGCGCGTTCTCCTACGCGATCGTCCGTGTGGTTCCACGGATCGAGCGCGGCGAGAGCTTCAACTCCGGTGTGGTGCTGTTCTGCCGCCAGCTCGACTTCCTCGCGGCCCGCGTCTGGCTCGACGAGGCGCGTCTGGCAGCGCTCGCCCGCGAGCTCCCCGCCGACGCCGTGCGCCCGCACCTCGAGGCGATCGTGCGGGTCGCTGCGGGAGACCCGCAGGCCGGATCGATAGCGGCGCTGACGGCGAGCGAGCGCTTCGGCCTGCTCGTCGCCCCGGCAAGCACGATCATCCAGTCCTCGCCCGTGCATACCGGGCTGTGCGAGGACCCGGCAGCGACGCTCCAGCAGCTGTTCGAGGAGCTCGTCCGCTGACTCACGCGGCCTGCGCGGCGCCATAGCGCAGACCGTCCATGAGCAGCCCGAGGATGCGTCTGGCCTTGGCGGCCCACTGCTCGCCCTCGCCGTCGATCGTCCACACGGCGTTCATCGAGCTCAGCACGTCTTCGGCATCCACGTCGGGGCGGATCCGCCCGGCGGCGACACCGGCGTCGAGCAGCTCGGCGATTGCAGTGAGCAGCCGCTCGCGTGTGGCCGGGAAGAGCTCGGACTTCGACGCGGCGAGCGACTTCAGCGCGCCGAGCAGCCCGCGCTTGGTGGTGGCATAGGCGACGAAACGCTCCATCCACTCCGCCAGCGCAGCATCGGGTGGGAGCTCGGCGAGCAGCTCGTCGGGCGAGGAGCACAGCTGGTCGACCTCGTTGCGGTATACGGCCTCGATCAGCGCCTCGCGTGTGGGGAAGTGGCGATACAGCGTGCCGATCCCGACGTCTGCCGCGCGCGCAATGGTCTCCAGCGCCACGTCCGCGCCGGCGGCGGCGAACTGCTCGGCGGCAGCTCGGAGCAGCTTCTCACGGTTCTCGCGTGCGTCGGCGCGAAGCCCGCGTGCGGGTATCGGGGGGTGCGTGGGGTCCGCGGTGGCCATGAGGGATCTAAGCGGAGGACGCCTCCGGATGCCTGTTAGACTCGGCCTGGCAGGAACGGAGGCTCCCTCCGTTTGATTATAGGCACGCGCAGCGGGCAAAACCTCGATTCGGAGCGCGCATATGGCAAAGGTCTGGTTCATCACGGGAACATCCAAGGGGTTCGGTCGAATCTGGGCCGAAGCAGCACTCGATCGCGGCGATCAGGTGGTTGCCACGGCGCGCAACCGCGACACGCTGGCGACGCTGGTGGAGGACTACGGAGACTCCGTCCTGGCGCTGGCACTCGACGTCACCGACAAGGCCGCCGTCGCCGCCGCGATCGCGACGGCGCACGAGCGCTTCGGCCACCTCGACGTGGTCGTCAACAACGCCGGCTATGGGCTGTTCGGCGCGATCGAGGAGGTCAGCGAGGAGCAGGCTCGCGCGCAGATCGAGACCAACCTGTTCGGCGCGCTGTGGGTTACGCAGGCGGCGCTGCCGATCCTGCGCGAGCAGCGCTCCGGGCACATCGTCCAGGTCTCCTCGATCGGCGGTGTGCAGGCGTTCCCCACGGTCGGGCTCTATCACGCCTCGAAGTGGGGGCTGGAGGGATTCAGCCAGTCGCTCGCCGCCGAGGTCGCTGACTTCGGGATCAAGGTGACACTCGTCGAGCCGACCGGCTACAGCACCGACTGGGGTGGTCCGTCGGCGGTGCGCGCCGAGCGCCTCACGGCGTACGAGCCGCTGTGGGAGCAGGCGAGCGCGAGATTCGGCGCGGTGCGCAGCCGCCGCGGCGATCCGCAGGCGACCGGGCCGGCGATCCTCGAGATCGTCGACGCGCAGGACCCGCCGCTGCGCGTGTTCTTCGGCGATGGCCCGCTGGAGATCATCCGCGAGGAGTACGCGCGGCGCATCGCAGTCTGGGAGGAGTGGGCCGAGCTGTCGGTTCGCGCCCACGGGAACAACGACTGAGCTGGAGGGGAGAGCAACATGAACACCATCACCGACCGCATCACCACGCCGTTCGGCTTCGACTCAACGGCCGCCGAGGTGGCCGCCGGCATCGATCTGTCGGGAAAGCGAGCAGTCGTCACCGGCGCTGCCTCAGGCATCGGCGTCGAGACAGCACGCGCGCTCGCCGCCACGGGCGCCGGCGTGACGCTGGCGGTGCGCGACCTGGAGGAGGGCGCGCGGGTCGCCGCCGACATCACCGCCACGACCGGCAACGCCGACGTGATTGTCGCCGAGCTCGAGCTCACCGACCGCGCCACGATCGACGCGTTCGTGGAGTCTTGGGAGGGGCCGCTGCACCTGCTGGTCAACAACGCCGGCGTGATGGCGCTCAAAGAGCTGGAGCTGACGCCGCAGGGCTATGAGATGCAGTTCGCCACCAACCACCTCGGGCACTTCGCGCTCGCGCTCGGACTGCACGACGCGCTCGCCGCGGACGGCAACGCCCGGATCGTGTCGGTCAGCTCCAGCGGGCACCTGCGCTCGCCGGTCATCTTCGAGGACATCCACTTCGGGTTTCGCCCATACGAGCCGTTCCTCGCCTACGGTCAGTCGAAGACCGCAAACGTGCTGTTCGCCGTCGAGGCGACGCGACGCTGGGCGCAGGACGGAATAACCGCCAACGCGCTGATGCCGGGCGGGATCGTGACGAACCTGCAGCGCCACACCGACCCGGAGTACATGGAGCGTGCGCGTGCGCAGTCGGGCGGGCAGGTCCGCTTCAAGACGGTCGAGCAGGGTGCTGCCACGAGCGTGCTGCTCGCCGTCTCACCGCAGCTGGAGGGCGTCGGCGGGCGCTACTTCGACGACTGCAACGAGGCGGAGGTGCTGATGAGTCGCGGCGGGGGACGGTTCGTGATGCACGGAGTTGCCTGGTTTGCCGTGGACGGAGCGATCGCCGAGCGCCTGTGGGACGAGTCGCTGCAGATGCTGGGCTGAGCTCGCCGCCAAAGGCGCGTGCGCGCGTCAGCAGCCTAGAGTGCAGTCCACACACTCCACGTTCAGCCAAGGAGGTCCAGATGGGTTTCGACCAGTACCACGAGCCGCCCGAGGAGCTGTCGCCCGCCACACGGACGTTCGCGCGTATGTGCGCATCGCTGACCGAGGAGGCCGAGGCGATCGGCTGGTATGAGCAGCGCTTGGCCGTCGAGAGCGATCCCGAGGCGCTCGCGGTCATGCGCGACGCCCAGGGGGAGGAGTTCAAGCACTTCTGCATGGACCTGGAGCTCCTGCTGCGGCGTACGCCGTCGTGGCGAGCGGTCGCGCAGGGAATCCTGTTCCAGGACGGGGACATCGTCGAGCACGGCGAGCAGGCCGAGGCAGCGGCGTTCGAGGGTGGCGCATCGCAGGGAGGCTCCGACGGCGGGGCGACGTGAGAGCTCGCTGGGGATCGGGAGCCTTAGGGAGGTCTTGCGATGAGCCATCTACTGCGCTCGCACGCGCCGATCAGCAGCGACGGCTGGGAGCTGCTCGACAGGAGGCGCGCGAGCGCTTGACCCCGGCGCTCGCCGCACGCAAGCTCGTCGACTTCTCCGGGCCGCACGGTTGGCAGTACTCGGCCGACGAACCTCGGGCGCACCGGCCCGCTGGAGCAGCGCCGTGCGAGGGCGTCTCCGGACTGCAGCGACGCGTCCTGGCGGTGGTCGAGTTGCGCGCCGACTTCGAGCTCTCGCGGGCCGAGCTGCGCGACGCCGACCGTGGCGCCGACGACGCCGACCTGGAGGCGCTCGACAATGCCGCGCATCAGATCGCCATGGCCGAGAACGTCGCCGTCTTCCACGGCTGGAACGGTGCGATCACGGGTATCGCCGAGACAACGCCACACGAGCACGTGCAGCTCGGCGGACACGCCCGACGGCTATCCACGACAGGTCGCCGGCGCCGTCGAGCAGCTGCTCTCGCAGCGGTGTCGCCGGACCGTACGGCCTGGCGCTGGGACGCGAGCAGTACCGCGAGGTGGTCGAGACAGCCGAGCACGGCGGCTATCCGCTGCTCGATCACCTGCGCGAGATCCTCGGTGGCCCGATCGTGTGGGCGCCGGGCGTCAAAGGCGCGGTCGTGCTCAGCATGCGCGGCGGCGACTTCGTGTTCGAGTGCGGCCAGGATCTGTCGATCGGCTATGACTCCCACGACAGCGACGTGGTGCGCCTGTATCTACAGGAGAGCTTCAGCTTCCACGTCGCCACGCCCGAGGCGGCGGTGGCGCTGGCGCCATAGGGCGGGAGGCCTTCGACCCCCACGTTGAACGCCTAGCCGAGAGCGACGGGGGCAGACGGTACGATCGTGTACGCGTGCGGGCCCCTGGGGCGCAAGCGTGTCGGCCGCAGGGTGAGACGTCGAGTCGTCGGCCGATCCGGATGAGCGCGACGACGTCGGCCAATGGCTGAAAGGCGTTATGGCGATCGGCAGCACCAGGGCTATCGATGGACGGCACTAGCGGAAGCGGGATGGACCCGCCGGCATCCGTCGAGGATTCCCTGCCCCCTCCAGGGGTCGCCGATCGCGACGGTGACTCCGGGGCTGCGGCCCAGGTATCTCCGCAGGCATCGCTGTACCTGAGCGAGTCGCGTGCGGCCGTGCCTGCCTCCGTGGGGTGGGCGCGCCAAGCCATCGCCGAGCTCGCGTCGGTGGCGGGTGTGCACGGCCAGCGCCTGGAAGATGTACGTCTCGCCGTCTCCGAGGCGGTCACGAACGCCGTCGCCTATGCCTATGACGGCGCCGGTGGCCAGGTTCATCTGATCGCCGCCGTTGTGAGTGGCGAGCTGTGGGTCGTGGTCGCCGACGACGGCAACGGCATGCAGGCGCGACCCAGCGATACACGTGGACTTGGCCTGGGGCTGGGGCTGATTGCGCGCTTGAGCGATGCCTTGACGATCCTCACGCGGTCCAACGGTGGCGTGGAGGTGCACATGCGCTTTCGTTTGGACGCCACAAATCGGGCCGCTGCTGTCTCGCCGTCCTAGTTACTCAGGGCCTAGTCGACCTAGTCGCGAGGGTCCTGCGCTTCGGCTGCCTCGCCGGCTGCGGCCCGCTTCTCCACCACGACGTAGCGCTCGCGCTGCTCCACGATCGTGTCAACGTCGGGTATCTCGTGGCCGCGGAGCACGAAGAAGCGGCGCGCGTCAGCTCGGACGTGCTCGTACTCCTTCGGCGTCAGCTCCACCAGGCGATCGCAGTCCAGGCTGGCGCACTCGCAGCGAAACGCCACCGGCGAGTTCTCTTCGCCCTGCCACAGCCCACGCTCGATCGCCTCGTTGACGTCGCGAAACGCGCTCTCGTTGGCCGACACGCGACGCTGTAGACGCTCATCCATGGCCCGGTCGATCATCACACACCGCCAGGCGGCCCGGGAGGTGGGAATGAGCGCCGGAGATGGGGCGTTCTGCTTCTGGGAGCTCGACGCGGGTAGTTGGCCAATATGTTCGACCGCTGGCGCGCAGTCCGAGGATGGCTGGCTGGATTGTCCGAGCGGCCGCTGCTGCTCTCGGCGTGCGCGCTGAGCGTCACCGTCGCGGTGTCGCTTGCGATGTCGGTTCTGGCCGGCCCCGCGGCTGTCGCTCGCCTGATCGGGCAGATGCAGCCAAGCTGGCTCGTTTTGATCGTGCTCGGACGGCTGGTCGGCTATCCGGGATACACGGCCGCATATACAGCCGTTGTCCGTCTCGGCCATGGGCGAGGTTTGCAGCTGACCCACGCCGTCAGCGTGGTGGCGGAGGGGTTCGGAGCATTTGCCGTCGGCGGCGGGTTCATGCTCGATCGCCGGACGCTGCGACGACTGCGCGGCTCACCTGCGGACGTGGCGGTGAGCGTGCTGGGGCTTGGAGCGTTCGAGTACGCCGTGCTTGCGCCGCTGGCGTGGGTCGCCGCGCTGCTCGAGCTCGACGCTCACGGGGTCAGCTCCTCGCTCACCATCCCATGGGCGCTTGGCGTGCCGCTGGGCTTCGGCGCGGCGCTGGCGATCGCGACCAGACGCAGCCACAAGCGTGCGGGCGGACGGGGCAACCGCGCCGGCGGACCTGGCGGGTGGCGGCTGCCCGCTGCGATCGAGCATCCGTTGCAGGCGCTCGACCTTCTCTATGAGCTGGTTGCACATGCCCGCGAGCACCGCCGGGCCTGGTTGGGGATGACGCTGTACTGGCTGGGGGAACTCGCCGCACTATGGGCGGCGCTGAGACTGTTCGGCCTGTCGCTCTCGCTCAGCCGTCTGACGCTCGCCTACGCCACCGGCTACGTGTTCACGCCCAGGACGCTGCCGCTGGCGGGGGTTGGTGTCGTCGAGGTATTCCTGATGCTCGCGCTGCACTACGTCGGCGTGCCGTTGGCGATCGCCGTCGCGGCCGTGTTCTCCTATCGGACGGTGCTGCTGATCGTCTCGCTGCCGCCAGCGCTGCTGGGCCGCCACCGGCTCAAGCGTCCACTACGAGCGCGGCCAGGGTATTGACGGCGTCAACGAGCTCGTCCAGCTCACGCGCCAGCAGAGCGTCATCGTCGGCCAGGCCGCCGTCGCGGCGCAGTCGCATGTAGCAATCACGCAGGTTCGGCATGGTTGCAGCGACGTTGTTAGCCGGATTGGACGCCTGCCCGCTCGGTAGCTCTGCTGTAATCAGCGCCAGCGTCTGGTCAAGCTCGTCGGCCAGTGGTGACAGCGCCGGTAGCGGACTGTGCCCACGATCCTCGTGACTGTCGGTCCGCAACACGTGAATGACGCTCACGATCCGGCGCAGTGCGCCGATGATTCCCTGGCTCTGGCCAGGGTCTATCTGGCGCGTGCTCGGCTCGGCGAGCGAACGCGCCACGGTTTCCCGGGCGCTCATGTATGCGATGCGTGCCCGTCGCGCCAACGGGGCCACCTGGCACTCGTCCACCGCCGTGGCCGCGACCAGCGCAGCCATCACGACCGCCAGGTAGGCACGCTGGGCGGCTACGACGTCCGCCAGCGCCTGACGCGCCGGCCTGTGCGACCATGTCGGCCACAGCGCGTAGGCCAGCAGGCCGATCGCGCCGCCGATCAAGGCGTCCAGCAGCCGGTCGCCGGCCGCCGCGAGGGTGTCGGCGGTGACCGCGTCGAGCAGGAACACCACGAGCGTCGTGATGAAGGTGAAGCCGACCGCGAAGCTCGCCGGGAAGATCGAGTAGGCGATCCATCCAAGCACGCCCACGATCGCCACCACTACGCCCAGGCTGGGGTGCAGACCAACCACGATCAGGCCGGCGAGGGCCACGCCCGCGCAGGTGCCGAGGATGCGTTCGGCGCCGCGTGTGAACGTCGCTGCGAACTCCGGTCGCAGTGCCGCAGCCGCAGCCACCACCATCCAGTAGCTGCGCTGAAGCGGCACGTGCTGAGCGATGACCTCCGTCACCACGATGACCACCGCAAGACGCAGCGCGTGTCGGCCGGCGGGAGATTCGAGCGTGGCGTTCGCACGCATCTGCGCCAGGTCTGCCCGCAGCCCCTCGTGTGGACGAGAGCTGCCAAGTGCGGGTCGGCGCTCAAGCAGGCTGCCGTGGCGCCCGGCCGCCGGCGCGATCCGGGCCATCGCGCGCAGCTGGCCGCTGAGCGCCGCCAGCCGACGGTCGATCGCCGCAGCTGGATCGTCGTTGGCGATGACGTTCTGATCAGGCATCTGCTGCGCGGTCGCGTCGAGCTCCTGGAGTGCGCCGGCGTCGCCTTCGATCACCGAGGCCATCAGCCTCAGCGCCCGGGCGCTGCCCTGGAGCTGTGCCACCACGTGCGCCTGCGCTGCTGGATCGTCCGTCGTGAGTCCCTGCGCGAGCAGCACGTGAATTGCCCTCAACTCGATGCGCAGGCGAGATGCCTCGTCGAGCAGGCCGCGCAGGGTGAGCATCGCCGGGTCTGCGAACAAAGCCGGCGAGGACAGCGCTGCCCTGGCCTCGTCGAGCCGTTCTGCTGATGGGAGCGTCGAGGCGTCGGGCGCTGCCAGCGCCAGCTCTGCCAGGGCGCGGTACGCGCGCGCGGCCTCGCGTCGCTGGAGCTTCAACGGCGAGGGCCAGCGCACGCTCGCCACGAACAGCGTCATCGCAAGCCCTCCGGCCAGCACCAGGCCGGCAAGGCCCAGGGCACCCGGCAGCGGTTCGCCGAAGCGTCCGAACACGATGATCCCAATGACGGCCTGCGTGCCGACCACCGCGCCACGGCGTCCGAGCGCCACGAGCAGCCCGGCCACCAGCGACCAGCAGAACAACACCAGCAGGTGCAGCCACGGCCGCGAGCCGCTCGCCGAGCCGAGGAACGTCGAGAACGCCATCAGCAGCGCATCGACCGTCAGCAACGCAACCGGTGGGCGCCCGCCGCTGACACGCCAGGCGACTCCGACGAGCATCGCCCCAGCGCCCATCGTGGCCGCTGCCACCGGGTCGCCGGCGGCGATCGCAATGCCAAAGACTGCAACCAGCGGGATCGTCGCGATCAATCCGCCCGCGGGAGAGATCGCCGCGCGATCGAAGCTCACCGCATCGCGCAGGGCCGAGCCGATCGCGTTCTGCCCCTGCAGCGCACGTGAGCCGGTCGGCCGGCTCTGACGAGAGCTCATCGCTCAGACGCGGTGGCTAGCCGGCCTTCCAGTCGCGAAACGCGTCCAGCAGATGGCTGCGCGCGGGCTCGGACAGGTGCGCTTCCTCAATCCGTCCAACCGCCGAGGCCGTCTGGCGTATCTGCTCAAGGTAGACCTCGCAGCCGTCGCAGAGACTGAGATGGTGCTCGAAGCGCTCGCGCGTCTGCTGGTCAAGCGCCAGATCCAGATACTCGGTGATGAGCTCGACGAACTCCTTGCAGGTCATCGCCTCGGGCGCGCTCATGAGGCCTCCCCGATCGGCTCGCCGGCGAAGTAGAGCTCCAGATCGCGCCGCACACGCGCGCGAGCGCGATGCAGCAGGACACGCTCGTTGCCGGCCGCGATGCCGAGCAGACGGCAGACCTCCTCGGCACCGCACCCAACCACATCACGCAGGGTCATCACCGTGCGCTGCCCTTCCGGCAGACCATCCAGACAGTTTTCTATGACGGCGCGCGTCTCTCCGGCCAGCAGGTATGCCGCGGGATCGCTCGACCATGTCGCCGGAAACTGTCGCCAGCCGCCCGGATAACGCTCGTCTGCCCCTCGAAAGCGGCTCGGATCCACCGTCGGTCCGGCTGCCTCCTCCGCCGAGGCGAACGGAACGACGCGGCGTTCGCGGATACCGGTGGACTTCGCGATGTTCAGGACGATGCTCAGCACCCATGTGCGTAGCCGTGAGCGTCCCTCGAAGCGATCCAGTCCGCGCAGGACGGCTACCCAAGCCTCCTGTACCACCTCCTCAGCCGAGGCCTCGCTCGCGACGTGCAGGCGGGAAAGGCGCAGCATGATCGGAGACCACGCATCCACGAGCTGGGCGAAGACCGCCTCCTCTCCCGCCTGCAGCGAAGCCGCCAGCGATGCGTCCGGTGCCGGCCCGTCTGCCGGAGCTTGTCGTTCGAGTTCAACGTCACGCACTGCACGACCAGTGTGATGGATGCTCAGCGCCCGGTCAACCCGCAAGCAGCGGCTCGGACGGTGTCGAGGCGCCCGCTGTAACAAATGGCGCCTGTGTGCGACAGAGCTTTGTTCGATCGATCTGGCGAGGGAGGGGAATCGCTCGCCAGCACCCGCTCGAGCCGGTCGCCGTTCCGCGACCAATCGACCACGACTCGAAGGAGACACCATGCTGAGGTTCCAAGTCCGCGGCGACAGGCCTCGTAGCCCGCAAAACCCCACCCCCTCGAGGCCGGGAGACCGCCGCTGGGGAGCACGGGGGAGTGGTGCCGGCGTGGTTACGGCCGTCGTACTCGGCATCCTCGCTGCCGGCCTCTTCACCGGGCCGGTCTCCGCGGCAGGCGCAAAGGCAGTGAAGATCCCGACCACCTTGAAGGTCAAGGCAGGCGTGACCGTCAATCCCCCCTGCACGGAAGCGAAACATCCGTTTGCAACGATCGCCGGCGCGTTGGCATGTGTGCAAGATGGCGACACGATCAAGATCGGCCCCGGCACGTTCGCCGGTGGCTTCACGATTCCTGCGAGCGTGGTGCTCGTCGGGGCGGCAGCCAACAAGACGATCATCGCCAACTCGAGCGTGTTGAGCGTGCCCGAGGTGACAGTTGCAGCCTCCACGACGGTGACGCTGAAGGACCTGTCCGTGGACGCAGAAGTCGGCGGCGGGGCGGGCAACAGCGGGATCGTGGCGGGGAGTGGCTCATTGACACTGGAAGGGGTCGGGATCAGCGGGACCAACTTCGGCGGTAAGGCCGCCATCGACGTGACACCGTCCTCCGGCACCGCCACCGTCAGCGTGCTCGACTCGAGCATCTTCGACAACCACTCCGGAGGGCTGTATGTGACCGCTGCGGCGTCCGACGATCGCTCGACGCTGAGCGTCATCAACTCGACCATCTCAGGCAATGAAACCGCAGGCGAAGCCATCGGCGGCGTGGGAGTCACGAACACCGACGCGACCCTGCGTAACGACACGATCGCCAACAACTTCAGCACCCAGGGCGGCGGGCTGGTGATCGGCACCTCCAGCGCGGTCACAGTGACCGACACCCTGTTGGCCACGAACCAGTCGAACAGCGCAACCACCGGCGACTGTCGCCTGACGCCCGGTTCGTCGCTGACCAGCGGCGGGCACAACCTCGTCGGTGTCGCCACCCCGGGTGTCGGGATCGACTGTGGCTTCACCAACGGGCTGGGTGGGGATCTGGTGGGCTCAGCGAGCGCTCCGCTGAACCCGCTGCTCGGCGCTCTTGCCAGTAACGGTGGAGACACCGAGACGCAGGCGCTCGAGCCGGGCAGTCCCGCGATCGGCGCCGGCAACCCGGCTGACTGTGAAGCCGCTCCGGTCAATGACCTCGACCAGCGTGGGCGCAGCAGAGCCGCGAGCACCCGCGGTAGCTGCGACATCGGCTCCTACGACACCGGCGGTCGCGACACCACGACCTGGACGGTCTCGGCTGCTGCGCGAGCGAACTCGACCTGCGCGAAGCCAAGCCACCCGTTTGCGTCAATCGCGGGGGCATTGGCGTGCGCGCACAGCGGCGATGAGGTCGAGATCGGCCCGGGTACGTTTGCCGGCGGCTTCACGATTCCCGCGAGCGTGGCGCTCGTCGGAGCGGGGGCCAACGCCACGATTATCGCCAACCAGACTGAATCGAACACGCCCGAGGTGACGGTTGCAGGCGCCGAGGCCGTGACTCTCAGGGATCTTTCGGTGAACGCAGAGGTCGAAGGTCACTTCGCCAACCGTGGAGTTGTGGCCGGCAGCGGCTCGCTGACGCTCGAAAGTGTCAGCGTGAGCGGCGTCGACCTCGAGGGCACGCCCGCCGTCGACGTCGTACCGGTTACCGGCAACGCGAACGTCACCGTGTTCGACTCCAGCATCTCCGACAACCACTCCGGTGGGCTGTACGTGACAGCTGCAGCGTCCGCCACTCCCTCGACGTTGAGCGTCACCAACTCGACGCTCTCGGGCAACGAAGGCGCCGGGGACCTCGGTGGGCTGGGATTCGCGAACACCGACGCGACACTGCGCGATGACACGATCGCCAACAACTACAGCGTCGCCGTGGGGGGGCTGGAGCTCGGCGCGTCGAGTGCCGCAACGGTCACCGACACGCTGCTGGCCACCAACCAGTCCAGCACCACCGGTAGCGCCGACTGCCTGGAGCTGCCCACCGCGAAATTGACCAGCGGTGGGCACAACCTCGTCGGCGAATCGCTCGGAACCGCCGTCGGCTGCGAATTCAAGAACGGGATCAACGGCGATCGGGTGGGCTCGCCGAGCGCCCCGTTGAATCCGCTGCTTGGCGCTCTTGCCAGTAACGGCGGAGACACCGAGACGCAGGCGCTCGAGCCGGACAGCCCCGCGATCGGTGCCGGCAACCCAGCTGACTGCGAAGCCGTGCCGGTCGATGACCTCGACCAGCGCGGGGACAGCAGAGCCGCGAGCACTCGCGGCAGCTGCGACATCGGCGCCTACGACACCGGCGGCGCGTGACCGCGTGAGCTAGGCACACGGCGGCCCGGCCTGCGTTCGGCCGGGCCGCCGCCGAGCCGTAGGGAGCCAGCGAATCAACGGTCGCTGGCTCCAACGCCGGAAAGCAACTGCTCGCCAGCGGAGGGACCACGACCGCCGTCAGCGCCGCTCCGCGTCCTGCTCCTCGCCCGGCCATGCGCCGGTGACGCGCGCAAAGCCGCGACGCGATCCGTGGTCGACGAGACCCCTCGTCGCCCGGAACACTGCACCCTCGAGCGCAAGCGCTAGGGCAAGCTTACCGAGCCGTGCACCGCGATCCTCCGGCGTCGGGGCCTGTTGATCGTCGATCGCCCCCCATGCCAGCGCGAACATCCTCTTGCTGAGGATCCCGGCAAGGAGCCCGCCGCCGATGCTGAAAGGTAGGAAGAGGAGCTTTGCCACCGTTCGTCTCTACCCTCGGCCGGGCGGCCGAAACGTGGCGCCACGTGGCAGCGGTCGCGAGCACGGCGTGCCGCTCCTCGAACGCATCGTTTGGGATTGCGGATAATCGGATAGTTATCGAGCGCCCAATCGCTGCGACCGAGAAATGGAGACGCTCACCGAGAAATTGAGACGCTTTCTTCCAGGCCCGAGCTGGGAGCACATCGACGTTTCGCTGGGAGCACATCGACGTTTCGGTAACACGGCCGCGTTGCTGTTGCTCGTGGCGAGACTGTGACTGCGGAGGTCAAGTGTCGTACCTGAACTGCCCAAGCTGTGGCCTGTCGATGGCGATGCCAAGGTCCGGGGCGGAGATCGAGTACTGCCCGCGCTGCCTGGCCAGAGCCCGGCGCGCGGTTGGGTTGTTCGTCTCCGCAGAGCCGGGCGGGAGAATGCCGATACAGAGCGCTCCGGCGCTTTCATCCCGGTGCTCGAAAGCGAGCCATTCGGCGCAAGATCCACCCGATCGGCCAGCGGACTGAGATCGACCGCAACGATGACTGGGCTTCCTCCGGATGGAATCACGCTTGATCGCCATCGTGACTTGGGCGGTCGCGCGTATGGCCCGTGGGGCCGGCGGGCCGTGCTGTGCTGTATCGCCGTGCTCCCGGTACTCGCCCTGTTGAACGTATTTGGCCAGCACCCGACAACGAGCACGGCAAACGCGTCCGAGGCTCACGTCAGGGTCACGGCGCCCTCACGCCTGCGGGGCGGGCTGATCTTCCAGGTGCGCGTGGAAGTGCTCGCCCACCAAGACATCCGCGAACTCGGGATCGTCTTCGACAAGGGTTGGTGGGAGTCGATGAGCGTCAACTCGATCGTCCCCGAACCCAGCGAAGAGTCCTCCGAAGACGGGCGGGTCGAGCTGTCCTACGGCAAGCTCGGGGCCGGGCACTCCCTCGTCTGCTGGATCTACTTCCAGGTGAATCCGACGAACGTCGGCAAGCGGGCCGAGAACATCGAGGTGCGGGACGGGTCCACCCCGATAGTTGACATCCACCGAGCCATCACCGTCTTTCCCTAGCCATGGATCTGGTGATTCGCGCCACTGTCGTCTTCTTCTTCATCCTCGTCGTCACGCGTGCGGTCGGCAAGCGTCAGCTTGGGGACCTCGAGCCGTTTGATCTGATCCTGCTCGTCGTCCTCGGTGATCTGGTGCAGCAGGGGATCACCCAGAGCGATCAGTCGGTTACGGGCACCCTGATCGTGATCTCGACGATCTCTCTGCTGTCCGTGGCCGTGAGCTGGGCCTCGTTTCGCTCACGGCCTGTACGCCTGCTGACCGAGGGGGAGCCGCTGGTGCTGGTTCAGAACGGTCGACCGATCGAGCGGAACCTGCGCCGTGAGCGAATCACCATCCAGGACATCCAGGAGAAGGCGCGCGGGGCACAGATGATGTCCGTGGCCGACATCGAATGGGCGATCCTCGAGCCGGACGGCCACATAAGCTGCATCCCTCGTTCGACGCTAGGTGCCTAAAGGCTGCCGATGCGGTCCGGCGGCCAGTAGGTGGCGATCGCCTGCCCGATGATCCAGCCGGTGGGGACCGGTCCCCAGAATCGGCTGTCGTCGGAGTCCCCGCGGTTGTCGCCCATCATGAACCAGTGGCCGGCCGGGATCCTGATTGGCGTGCTGAAGGTGCACTCCAGGCTCGAGCCACAGGCTTTGATGTAAGGATCCTTCTCAGCCACGAACCGCGTGGTGCCGGCCGCCTTGCGATAGACATGGCCCTCCTTCACATAGATTTCGTCGCCCGGTCCAGCGACGATCCGCTTGATGAACGTGACGCTCGCCTCCTTGGGGACCGGCTGCGAGCACGCTGCAGCACCGAAAGTGATCGGGTGCGGCGTCGGGCCACACTGCTGCTGCTCGGCACCTTCAGGTGGATGGAACACCGCGATCTCGCCGACATGCGGCTTGCTGAAGTCGGTCGCCAGGCGATTGACCAGCACGCGCTGCCCGACCGCCAGCGTCGGTTCCATCGAGCCGCTGGGGATCCGGTACGGCTTGATCACGAATGCCTCGATGCCGACCGCGAGGCCAAGCGCGATGGCGATGATCACGACCAGCTCCACGATCGAGCCGCCGCAGGATCTCTGACGCTTCATTGAGCGACCGTAGTCTAGGGAGCGCTGCGCGCGGCGGTCGAAGTGCGTCAGCCGCGGGCGGCCAGCAGCTCCTCGACGATCGCCATCGCCACCTCGGCACGCTCGTGCAGCGAGGGTCCGTACACGTACTCCTCAGGTGCATGGGCGTGGCCGCCGCGAGGCCCAAGGCCATCGATCGTCAGCGGGATCGCCGCCGCGAAGTGGCTGGCGTCGCTGGCACCGCCCCGAGCGACACCGACGATCTCACGACCGAGCCGGGCCCCTGCGGCCTTCAGCAGGCCGCTCGTGGCCGTCCTTGTGTCCATCCCCGGCCAGCTGCGGATCAACTCGACCTGCACGCTTGCCGTCTTCGCCGAGCGCGACACGGCGTCGATCACCCCCGGGAAGGATGTCCCGCTCCCCGCTCGCACGTCGATCATCAACTCGCCGGCCGCCGGCACAACGTTGACGGCGTCCCCGGAGCGGATCCGCGTTGGCACCACGCTCAGCTCCTCCGCGCCGCCCGGCTGATGCAGGGCCGCCGCCGCGCATGCGGCCTGCGCCAGAGCCAGCAGCGCGTTGACCCCGGCGTCGGGGTTGGAGCCCGCGTGGGCAGCACGTCCATGGCCGCTGACGCGCAGCGTGCCTGCTGCCTTGCGCTTCACGACCACGCCCTCCTCCCCCGCGGGCGCGCGCTCACCGGCCTCGAAGCACAGGCACGCGTCGTAGCCGCTGAAGCGCCGCACGTGGGCGAACCGCTCCAGGCGCCACTCCTCGTCGACGACCATCAGCACACCCAGCTCCGCGAAATCCTCCCGGTGCTCAGCCAGCCAGCGCGCCAAGCCGAGCGCCAGCGCCACGCCGCCCTTCATGTCCACCGAGCCCGAGCCCCGCCAGGCATCGCCGTCGCGAAGCAGCGGACGGTGCTCGGCGTGGGAGATCACCGTGTCCACGTGTCCCAGCAGCAGGATCCGTCCGCTGCCCGTGCCCGGCACACGGGCCAGCAGGTCGGGGGCATGCCCGGGCGAGGAGCAGGGGACCCGTTCGACCGTCGCTGCCGCCGGCAGCCGCTCCGCGCAGAGCGCCAGCGCCGCCTCGGCGCCGGCGCCGTCACCGGAGGGGCTGGAGATCGCAACCAGCGCCTCGAGGTCCGCCGCGGCCCCCGCGGCCAGCTCCTGCGCCGCCGTGGGCGTCGATGTGCTCATCCCCCGAGGTTAGCCGCCGGGGCCCGCCCTGGGACGGCGGACGCGCCCGGGCACCATTCCAGCGGCCGGCCGCTGCCCCTTGCCGATCCGCATGGCTGCTTGCATGCGGTCCGCATGGCTGCTTGCACGCCATCCGCGCGGTGCCCTAGCGTCGCGAACAGATGTTCGACGAGCACAACTCAGAGCGCTGGCTGGAGGGTCTCAACGCCGATCAGCGAGCCGCCGCCACCCACGCGGGCGGTACCCTGCTGATCCTTGCCGGGGCGGGCACCGGCAAGACGACCACCCTGTGCGCCCGGGTCGCCTGGCTGCTCGCCCAGGGCGCCGCCGCCGAGCGGATCCTGCTGCTCACGTTCACGCGGCGAGCGGCCCGCGAGATGGTCGAGCGCGCCCGCGGGCTGGCCGAGCACGTGGCACCCCACACCGGCCTGCTGACGGGCGGGACGTTCCACTCGCAGGCGCACCGGATGGTGCGCCTGCACGCCTCATCGCTCGGGCTCGACCCTGGCTTCGGGGTGCTCGACGCAGGCGACGCCGCCGATCTGATCGACTTCGTGCGCCAGGAGCAGGGGCACGCGCACAGCACGCGTCGTTTCCCGCGGGCGCAGACGATGCTGGACATCTACTCGCGCACCGTCAACTCGCAGACGCCGCTGCAGGAGGTGCTGGCCGAGGCGTTTCCCTGGTGTGCCGAGCACCGCGACGCGCTCGCCGAGACCTTCCTCGCCTACGGCGCCCGCAAGCGTGCGCTCGGCGTGATCGATCTCGACGACCTGCTGCTCTACTGGCGCGCGCTCGCCGTCGACGAGGTGGTCGGACCGCGCATGGCCGGCGCCTTCGACCACGTGCTGGTCGACGAGTACCAGGACGTCAACGGCCTTCAGGTCGAGATCGTGCGCGGGCTGCGCGCGGGGCATCCCGGTCTCACGGTCGTCGGCGACGACTTCCAGGCGATCTACGGCTTTCGCGCCGCAAGCGCACGCCACATCCTCGACTTCCCCGAGCAGTTCCCAGGCACGCATACGGCCAAGCTCGAGCAGAGCTACCGCTCGAGCGCGCCGATCCTCGCCGTCGCAAACGCCGTCTCGGCGCAGGACACGCTCGGCTTTCCCAAGCGGCTGTGGACCGAGCGCGACGGTGGCCAGGCTCCCGAGCTGCTGTTCGCGCGTGACGAAACCCGGCAGGCGGGGGAGGTGTGCGACCGCGTGCTGGCGGCGCGCGAGGAGGGGATGGAGCTGCGCGCCCAGGCCGTGCTGTTCCGCACCGGCCACGACTCCGACCTGCTGGAGCTCGAGCTGACACGGCGCGGTGTGCCGTTCGTCAAGTACGGCGGCCTGCGCTATCTGGACGCGGCACACGTCAAGGACCTGATCGCGCTGCTACGCCTGGCCGACAACCCGGCCGACGAGGTCAGCTGGTTCCGGCTGCTGCAGCTGCTGGACGGCGTCGGGCCGATCCGTGCGCGCAGGGTCATCGACGCGCTGCGCGGCCCCGGTGCAGCGGCGCCGGAGCTGAACCGCTGGGCGCAGGCCGCCGAGCACGTTCCCGAGAGCTCGCAGGCGCACGCCGGCGCGGTGATCGAGGCACTCGCCGCCGCCGGGCACGGCTCCAGCGCGAGCACCGGCGCCCAGGTCGAGCGGCTGTGCGCGGCGCTCGCGCCGCTGATCCGCCTGCGCTACCCCGACGGCGCCGTCCGCGTGGACGATCTCGAGCAGCTGGTCGCCGCGGCCGCCGGCGCCGAGGACGTCCGTCACTTCGTCTCCGAGCTCGTGCTCGATCCGCCGGCGTCCAGCTCCGACCTGGCCGGGCCGCCGCACCTCGACGAGGACTACCTCGTGCTCAGCACCGTGCACTCCGCCAAGGGCCTGGAATGGGACGCCGTCCACGTGATCAGCGCCTACGACGGCAACTTCCCCGCCGACATGAGCACCGCCACCGAGGAGCGCATCGCCGAGGAGCGACGCCTGTTCTACGTGGCGCTGACACGCGCACGGCGCCGCCTGCACGTGTACGTCCCGTCTCGCTACTACCACCGCCCTCGCGGCGGCGACGACGCCCACGGCTATGGACGTGCCTCACGCTTCCTCACCGATGACGTACAGAGCCTGTTCAGCGTCACCCGCACATCGGATGCCCCGGCGCCGGCGGCCGGGGAGCCGGCGCCGCGACGTCAGATCGAGGTTTCAGTGGACGCGCTGTTCGCCTGAGGGACATGGTGTGGCGAGTTGGGGGCTCTGTCCGAGCCGCGCGCTTCACCGACCACGGCGCCTACGTCGCCTGGGTGCTGCATGGCGCGAACGTGACGTGGCCGACGTTGACGGCGAGTCATGTCTCGCTTGACGATGTCATCTACGGGCTGCTCTCGACTGTAGGGGCCGCGCTGACCGCCGGGCTCGGCCTGTTCGGACGGTCGCTGCGCGAAGCGACGCCGCACCCGGCGTTTCGTCGCTGCCGTGGAACGGGTAGCTCGCAGCTGTTCAATCGGTTTCCGGGAGGTATTTCCAATGGCCAAAGACCACGGTTCCAGCGTCAAGGACGACAAGCAGTACGAGGGCCTTCGCAAGAAGGGGATGAGCAAGGAGCGCGCAGCGAAGATCGCCAACACCCCCGACGCCTCGGAAAAGGGAGGCAAGAGCTCCGGCAGCGGCACGCGCCGCAACGCCACCGGCCAGGGAGGCACCAAAGCGCAGAAGGCCGCGGCGGGACGCAAGGGTGGCAAGAAGAGCAGCTGAGCGGTCGCATGCTCGAGCTGTTTCACACGCTCTCGCCAAGGCTGTTCGGTCGCGTGCGGCCGCCGGGCGCGGATCGCACGCGTGGGAAAAGATGAGCGGCACGCTTCCCCCGGGTCCGCGCGACGGCCGGCTGGCGGGCACGGTCGCCTTTCACCGCGATCCTCTGACGTACCTGCAGCGCGCGCAGGCGGACTTCGGCGACGTGTTCAGCATGCGCCTGGTCACAACCGGACCGTTCGTGGTTGTCGCGGACCCGGGTCTGGCCGCAACCGTCGTGACCGCCGACCCGGCGCGTGCCCGTGCGGGAGCGGCGCGGCGTCGGATGTTGCCGATGGCCTCGCCGCTGTCGGTCTTCGCAGGCGACGGCGCAGAGCACGATGCGGCACGCCGCCGGGTCGCGCAGGCGTTCGGCACCGAGTCGATCGCCGCGATCACACCGAGCATGGTCCAGATCGCCGGGCGCCACGTGGCGAGGTGGCCGCAGCACCGCCCCTTCAGGCTGCTGCCCAGGATGCGCCTGCTCGCCGACGAGATCTTCGTCCGGGAGATCCTGGGAGTGCGGGATTCGCACCGCGCCCCGGCGCCGGCGCGCAGCGATCGCCGAGCTGCTCGAGCTTGAGATTCAGGAGCGACGCGCGTGTTCGGATCCTGGGCACGGCGTCCTCGGCCTGATCGTGCGCGAGGAGCCGGACCGCAGCCTCGAAGGAGTCGTCGAGGAGCTGGTGGCGTTGCTGATGGCCGCCCAGGAGCCGATCGCCGCGGCGCTCACTTGGCAGGTGTTGTGTACAGGCGCCTCGGCAGAGCTCACAGACAGGCTGGAGCGCGAGGGGATGGGCACGCCATACGCATCTGCAGTGGTCGAGGAGATCCTGCGGTTGCATCCTGCGGCGATCGGCGTGCTGCGCCGCCTCACTGCCCCGATGCGTCTCGACGAGCACGAGCTCGCACCCGCCACGACGCTGATGGTCCCCATCCCGCTGCTTCACCGTGACCCGCGAAGCTTCACCGAGCCCGAACGCCTGCTGCCCGAGCGTCACCTCCGGAACGCCGCCGAGGACAGCCTGCTTGCGTTCGGCGGGGGAGAGAGAAGCTGCCTGGGCGCGATTCTCGCGCGAATGGAGATCGCCACCATTCTGCCCGTGATCTGGCAGCGCATGCGACTGCGCCCGTTGGTTCCGACACCGGAGCGCATGGTGTTGCGCGGGACGATCCTCGTCCCGCAACGCAGCGGCCTGGTCATCTCCAGTTGAGCAACGCTCGTTTGCGCCCACGCGCGATGGGTAGTTGAAGGCAAGCCGCAACAGCAGCGCCAGTGGCTGTCTCTTCCCTCGCGAAAGGACCGACAAGTGAAGGCATTGGCCTGGCACGGAAATCACGATGTTCGAGTCGACACGGTGCCGGACCCGTCGATCGAGCATCCCACCGATGCGATCATCAAAGTCACCTCCAGTGGAATCTGCGGATCGGATCTGCACCTCTATGAGGTTCTTGGAGCATTCATCGATCCCGGTGACATTCTCGGGCACGAGCCGATGGGGATCGTCGAGGAGGTCGGCTCAGAGGTGACAAACATCGCTCCCGGTGATCGCGTCGTGATTCCGTTCAACGTCTCCTGCGGTCACTGCTACACCTGCGGCAAGGGCCTGCAGTCCCAGTGCGAGACGACGCAGGTACACGAGTACGGAACGGGCGCAGCGCTGCTCGGCTACACCAAGCTCTACGGGCAGGTGCCCGGCGGCCAAGCTGAGTTCCTGCGGGTTCCGCAGGCTCACTACGGGCCAATCAAGGTCCCGGAGGGTCCCTCCGACGATCGCTTCGTCTACCTCTCCGACGTGCTACCGACGGCCTGGCAGGCGGTGAAGTACGCGGACGTGCCCGACGGTGAGACCGTGCTGGTGCTCGGCCTCGGTCCGATCGGGGAGATGTGCACCCGCGTCGCTCAGCATCAGGGCGCGGGAAAGGTGATCGGGGTGGATCTGGTGCCTGAGCGTCTTGCGCGGTCGCATTCCCACGGCGTAGAGGTGCTGGACCTCGAAGACCACGACGATCTGCCAGCGGCCGTGCGTGATCTGACCGATGGGCGCGGTCCGATCGCGGTGATCGACGCGGTCGGAATGGAGGCTCATGGTGCGCCGATCGGACGTATGGCTCACAAGCTCGCCGGGATGCTGCCGGATGCGCTCGCGCGGCCGATCATGGAAACCGCGGGCATCGACCGTCTCAGCGCGCTGCACACGGCGATCGAGCTCGTTCAACGCGGCGGGACGGTGTCGCTGTCCGGTGTCTACGGGGGCGCCGCCAGCCCGATGCCGCTGCTGCAGATGTTCGACAAGCAGATCAACGTGCGCATGGGCCAGGCCAACGTCAAGCGCTGGGTCCCAGAGATCCTGCCGCTGCTCACCGCCGAGGAGGATCCGCTCGGAGTCGACGAATTCGCGACGCATCATCTCGCGTTGCAGGACGCGCCTCACGGCTACGAGATCTTCCAGAAGAAGCAGGACGGCGCATTCAAGGTGCTGCTGAAGCCCTAGCACGCGAAGCCGGCCCGTCCGCCGCAGCTCTGAACCGATTCACTCCCAAAAAGTCCCACGAAAGGAAATCAATGTTTGAACATCTCAACACAGCCGAGGAGATCTTCAGCTTCAAGCTCGGATCGGCGCTGACGATGGAGCAGAAGCTGGTGGAAGTGCTGGAGGAACTTGAGGAGAACGCGCAGCGTGCGGACATCAAACGGGCGTTGCGCGAGCACCGCGAAGAGACAAAAGGACACGTGGAGAACATCGAACAGTGTTTCCAGCTGCTCGGTGAGGAGGTCGATGACTCCCCGTGTCCGACGATCGAGGCAATGGCCAAGGAGGGTAAGGCGACAATCAAGAAAACCGACGACACGCTCGTGGACGCCGTGATCCTGGCGGCGGCCACCGAGTCCGAGCACCACGAGATCGCCGTTTACGAGACGTTGATCACCAACGCCGAAGCGCGTGGTGCCTCCCAGGTTGCAGAGTTGCTGCAGCGCAACCTGGAGCAGGAGAAGCACGCGCTGGAGGTGGCCCGCACGACGATGAAGACGATCGCCTCACAGGGCATCGCCGTTCAAAGCGCAGCCTGACTCGCACGCAGCGATCCGGGGGGCGGCACCGTCGTCCGCCTCGCGGGTCACTGCTGCAAGCCGACAACCATCGATCCAGGAAGGTTTTCAACAATGGATGCTCAGCCCAATGGCACAAATGGCAGCCACAGCCCACAGTCGCCCGACCGCCCGCTGGCGCTGGTCACCGGAGCGTCGAGTGGGATCGGCGAGGAGCTCGCCAAGCAGTTCGTCGACAACGGCTTCGACTTGGTGGTCGCCGCCGAGGACGACCGTATCGTGAGCGTTGCCACGGAGCTGCAGGGCAGCGGCGCGAGGGTCGAGGCGGTGCAGGTCGACCTCAGCACCGACGAGGGGGTGGATGAGCTCTACCGACGTGTAGGCGCGCTGAGACGCCCCCTCCAGGCTGCAGCACTGAATGCCGGCGTCGGCGCCGGTGGAGCGTTCGCCACCGAAACCGATCTCGCGGACGAGTTGCAGATCGTCGACCTGAACGTGCGCTCCACCGTTCACCTCGCCAAGCACGTGTTGGGCGACATGGTCGCCCGCAACGAGGGCCAGGTGCTGTTCACCTCCTCCATCGCCTCTACGATGCCAGGATCGTTCCAGGCCGTCTACAACGCGTCGAAGTCATTTGTGCAGTCGTTCTCTCTAGCTCTCAGAGACGAGTTGAAGGACACGGACGTCACGATCACCGCGCTGATGCCGGGACCGACCGAGACCGAGTTCTTCGAGCGGGCGGACATGCTCGACACGAAGGTCGGCGCCGGTGAGAAGGACGATCCTGCCGACGTGGCGCGCGAGGGCTTCGAAGCGCTGATGGCGGGCAAGGAGCGCGTGGTCGCGGGCTCGTTGAAGACCAAGCTCCAGGGAAAAGGCAGCCGTCTGCTGCCCGACAGCGTCAAGGCCGGCATGCACCGCGATATGGCCGAACCTGGCTCAGCCGAGGACTAGGGGTGGGGGCCGTCCTGCTGGCGCAAGAGCGACGCATGCCGTGACTCGGCGAGCAGCGCAACCGATACACATCGGATGCTCGGGTTGGAATTACCAGTCGTGGCGCGGAGCGCTATACCCCCGCGGCCTGGCTTCGCGAAAGTGGCTGGAGCGCTACGCGGAGCTGTTCGACACGGTGGAGGTCAACGCGACCTTCTATCGCCTGGTCAAGCGTGAGGCGGTGCAGCATTGGGTCGAGCAGACGCCCGACGGCTTCCTGTTCGCGGTCAAGGCGAGCCGCTACCTGACCCACGTCAAGCGCCTGCTGGGCATCGAGGAAGGTGTCGCGCGGTTCTACGAGCGCATCGAGCCGCTGATCGCGGCCAGGCGGCTCACCGCAGTGCTGTGGCAGCTGCCGGAGATCTTCCATCGAGACGACGGACGGCTCGCCGAGACCCTGTCGATCCTGCCCGCCGGCCGCCACGCGTTCGAGTTTCGTCACCCCAGCTGGTTCGTACCGGAGGTGTATGAGCTGCTGCGCCGGCACGATGCGGCGCTGGTGATCGGCGACCATCCCGATCGTCCGTTCCAGGCATGGGACGCCACCGCCGGCTGGCGCTACGTGCGCTTCCATCACGGCCGCCGCGGGCGGCGCGGCAACTACTCGGAACGTGAGCTCGCCGACTGGGCGACGCGCCTGCAGAGCTGGCGCCGGCAAGCGGAGCTGCTGATGTACTTCAACAACGACTGGGAGATGTTCGCGCCACGCAACGCCGCGAAGCTCGGCGAGCAGCTCGAGCATCTCAACAGCGCCAGGGCCGATGCCCGGCGCTAGCCGGTCCGAGAAGGCGCTCGAGCAGCTGCGAGCGCGCGCGGCGGACTGCAAAGACTGCCCCCTGTGGCGGGATGCCACCCAGACGGTCTTCGGCGAAGGACCGGCGCGCGCGTCGATCATGCTCGTCGGCGAGCAGCCGGGAGACCGCGAGGATCTCGAGGGAGCGCCGTTCGTGGGGCCCGCCGGAGCGCTGCTGGACCGCGCGCTGCGCGACGCCGGCATCGAGCGCTCGGAGGTCTACGTGACCAATGCGGTGAAGCACTTCAAGTACCGCAGCCGTGGCAAGCGTCGCATCCACCAGCGTCCCGACGCCGAGGAGGTCAGGGCCTGCAGGCAGTGGATCGAGCGCGAGCTCGACGCCGTCAAGCCGCGCGTGCTCGTCTGCCTCGGCGTGACCGCGGCCAAGGCGCTGCTGGGAGGAACGCCGAGCATCCAGCGTGAACGCGGGCGCGCGCTTCCCTCCCAGCTCGCCCCGACGGTGATGCTGACCGCCCACCCCTCTGCCGCCCTGCGAGCGCGTGACCACGATGCGCGCCACGCCGCGATCGACGCGCTGGTTGCCGATCTGCGCGTCGCCGCGCGGGCGCTGCGAAGCGACGGCGAGGGAGACTCCGGGAGTCCGCGGGCGAAGGGCGCCGGTCGACGATGATCGTGGCCTGCTGGAATCTCGCCGGAAGGGTCACGCGGCTGCCCGAGCAGGCCGAGCGGGTCCTCTCCTGTGAAGCGGATGTCCTGTGCCTGCAGGAGCTGACGCGGAGCACGCTTGCACGCTGGCAGTCGATCCTGTCCGCGCGCGACTATGTCGGGCTGGAGCACGGCGAGCTGGTGAACAGCGAAGGACGGGCCCGGCCGCTGGCTGTCCTGACCGCCTGTCGTGAGCCGCTTCACAGGATTGCGCTCAGCGGTGTGCCGTGGCCCGAGCGCGTCCTGGCGGTTCGCACTGACGACGGCACGGAAGTGGTCAACATCCACTCTCCGATCAGCCCCAAGCCGGAAATGGCGAAGGTACGCACGCACGAGGCCGTCCACGCGCACCTTGCCGACGCGAGCGCCAGCCATGCTCGGATCCTGTGCGGCGATCTCAACACGCCGCGCAAGGAGCACGCCGACGGCAGCGTCTGGACGTTCGCACGCGACCGCTACGGCCGCCTGCGAGAGGATCGCGGCGAACGCTGGGATCGCGCGGAGCTGGCTCTGATCCGCGGGCTCGAGCCGTACGGCTTTCGCGATGCCTTCCGTGCGGTGCACGGCAGCGAGCGCAGGGAGCTCAGCTGGGAATGGCCGCGCTGGAAAGGCGGCTACCGCCTCGATCACATGCTCGTCTCGCGCCAGGTCGAGGTCGAGGACTGCCGCTACGAGCACCGCTGGCGCAAGCAGGGGCTCTCCGATCACTCGGCGCTGCTCGCGCGCCTGAGGATCCCCAAGGCAGCGGGCTGAGTCGTGCGCACGGTGGCCACCATCGGTGTCTACGGCTTCGACGCCGCCGGCTTCCTGGCGGCGCTGGAGCAGGCGGACGTGGGCCTGCTTCTCGACGTCCGCCAGCGACGCGGCGTACGTGGCAGCGAGTATGCGTGGGCCAACTCCAAGCGCCTGCAGCTCGCGTTGCGGGAAGCCGGGATCGCCTACGAGCATCACCGGGAGCTCGCGCCCACGACCGAGCTGCGCCGGCTGCAGTACCGCGAGGACGACCGCCTCAAAGTGGGCAAGCGCTCGCGGGTCGCGCTGGCGGCGAGCTATCGCGAGCGCTACACCGCCGAGATCCTCGATCGCGTGGAGCTGGCGCCGCTCGTCGCGCGCCTGCCGGCCGAGCGATCGAGCGCGCTGATGTGCGTCGAGCGCGATCCCGAGGCCTGTCACAGGTCGCTGATCGCGCAGCGGATGCGCCAGCGTCACGGGGTCGCCGTGGTTCACCTGCGGCCGGCTGCTGGTCCTGCTCACGGTGGCGCTGTGCGTTGATGCCCGCTTGTCGCAGGGACCGGCGCTCCAGAGCACGGTCAACCGTGCGCGCGCACGGGATCAACTGCTCGTAGCAGGGCGTTCGAGCATGCGGGGTTTTGACGTCGATCACCATGCTGTGTCGCCTGGAACTTGTTCGGACGCTGGTGCGGACGACGCCGTCCCGGGATGCATCTGATGTACAATCTGCATCATGAAGGAACGTAGAACGACTGTAGTCGCCCGGGACGAGGATTTGGCTTTGTTCGCGCACGAGGCTCGGAGCCGAGGCCTCTCCCTGGGCAGGATGCTCGGAACGATCGTTGCCGAACGGGCGGAAGAGCTGAGGCAGAACCGACGTCCACGCCTGGCTACCTTCCGCGCCGACACGAGCATCGCCGTCGCCGCAGAGCAAGAGCAGCCGGCGGCACGCGACTTCCGCTCTGCGTGACGCTCATCCTCGACACGGGGCCAATCGTCGCCGCCCTCAACGAACACGACCCCGATCACCGACGGTGCGCGGCTCTGCTCGCAGGAGGAGAGGACCTGCTCGTACCGAGTCCGGTACTCGTCGAGGTCGACTACTGGCTCGTCAAGCTCGCCGGAGCCAAGGTGTGGGGCGACTTCGTTGCCGACATCAACCGAGGCGCCTACCGGGTAGCTCATCCAACCGATGCCGATCTGACACGTGCCGCCGAGCTGGAGCAAATCTATGAGGACCTGGATCTGGGACTGGTCGACGCCTGCACCATCGCCCTATGTGAGCGTCTAGGCGAAACCACCGTCGCAACGCTCGACCAGCGACACTTCTCAGTCGTGCGTCCCCGGCACTGCACGCACCTCACACTCCTCCCGAGCTGACGGCGGTCAGCGCGGTCAGCTCGCGCAGCAGGCCGTCCATGCCCGCGATCGCATACGCGGCGCGCTGGCGGCCCGCGCCTCCTCCACGTGCCAGCAGCGCCGGCAGCCCCGCCAGCTCGTCGGCGCAGCCGAGCTCGCCGGCATGAGCGCCGGCGACCGCGAGCGCGTCGTCCAGCAGCTCTGCGACCGGACGCAGCCGTCCGTCGGGATCGGGAAGCCGGGCGCCGACGCCGAAGCGAGCGGCGCGGAACGCGCCCTCCTCGAGCACCTCGGCAGGCGGATCGGGCTCCGGATCCGCCTCCGCCGCGTGACGCGCGAGACAGTGAGCGAGCGCCACCAAGCCGGCCGTGTCCTCCAGCGTGCTCTGGGCATCCAGCGCACGGATCTCCACCGTGCCCAGGCGGGGATGTGGGCGCAGCTTCCACCAGAACCATGTGTAGTCGGGAACGTCAGCCGCGCGCGCCAGCAGCTGTGCCATCGCGCGGAAGTCTGCGAAGTCGCGCATCGCGCGCGGCACGCCCGAGCGCGGCCAGCCGCGGATCGTCACCTCGCGCGCCGACGCCAGGCCGGTGTCGCGTCCATGGCGATACGGCGAGTTGGCGGCAAGCGCCTGCAGCAGCGGCAGATGGCGGCGCAGGCCGTTGAACGCACGGATCGCCGTCTCGGCGTCGGGCATGCCGATGTGGATGTGCAGCCCGCCGACCGGGGTGGCGACCGCGTCGCCGAGCAGGTCGCGGATGCGCTCGTAGCGCTCCTTGTCGGTGATCTCCGCCTCGCCCTCGCCGGCCGACGGGTGCGTACCCGAGCCGAGCAGGCCCGCGCCGGTCGCCACGACCGCGCGGCGCAGGCCTCCGAGCGTGCCGGCCGCCTCGCCGGCGCTGTGGCACACGTCGGTGATCAGCTCCACCTGACACGCGTGCAGCTCGCGCTCGACGGTTCCGTCGACCGGGCCCAGGCGCTCCTGCACCGCCGCCGAGGCATTCGTCTGACGTCCGCTCACGGGGTCGACGAGGAACAGCTCCTCCTCCACGCCCACCGTGAACGGCTCTCCCGACCCGAACGCGTCCTGCGACTCATCGTTCGGGCTCACCCCCTGAGTGTTCCCGAGGCGGCATCTCGGGAAACAAGCGCTCGCCGGGGGTGGGGTTGGCGCCTCTCAGCCGGCGGCGCCGTCAACCCGCTCCGGATGGGTGTACACGTTGACCTTTCCCCGGCGCGCGAAGCCACACAACGTCATCCGCCTGTCCGCCGCCAGCTCCACCGCCAGGGACGTAGGCGCGCCCACCCCGACCAGGATCGGCGCGCCGGCCACCGCGGCCTTCTGCACCAGCTCGAACGACAGCCGGCCGCTCACGCACAACAGCGCCTCGCCCAGCGGCAGGTTTCCGTCCAGCAGCGCACGGCCGACGACCTTGTCCATCGCGTTGTGGCGGCCCACGTCCTCGCGCACGCACAACAGCTCACCGCCCAGATCGAACAGCCCCGTGGCATGCAGCCCGCCGGTGCGCGCGAAGCCCGGCTGCACGAGCCTGTCGGGAAGCGCCGCCAGCAGCTCTCTCGCCACTCGCGGACCGGGGGGCAGCAGGGGGGAGTGCACGGCGACCTCCTCAAGCGCCCCCTTGCCGCACACGCCGCACGAGGACGTCGTGTAGAAGCGCCGCTCCGCCGGCCGGCGCGTCAGCGGACCGCCCACCTCGATCGTGTTCGCGGCGAGATCGTCGGTCAGGCCCACCGTCGGTGCGTCCTCGATCAGGCCCTCGCCGTAGAGAAAGCCGACCGCCAGCTCCTCGTCGTGTCCGGGGGTGCGCATCGTCACTGCGATCGCATCGCCGTCGACGCGGATCTCCAGCGGCTCCTCGATTGCGACGAGGTCACTCTCGCCGTCGCGCATCACCCGCTTGAGAGCGCCCACCGTCGGGTCCGGTGAGGGTGCCACGCCCTGTGCGACGCCCTGTGCGGAGCGCACCCTGCTCACGAATCCCCGGCCGGCTTGCGTTCGCGCTGGGGAACGACCGTGTACTTCGGGTCGCGGGTCGACGCACGGCCGGCCTCGAAGATCCCGAAGCGCGCGCACGCCGACGCGGCCAGCAACGCCGTTCCCGACAGCGCCGCCGCCAAGCGGTTGCGGTGTCCGGAGCGCGCGGCGCCGGCCACGCCCGCCAGTGTCAGCGCCTCGGCAGCGCGCATCAGCGTTCCCGCCCGGCCGCGATGGTAGGTCTCGGCGACGATGCCCACCCGGCGCTCGAGCAACCTCACCGCGCTGATCTCCGCGACAGCCCCGATCACCGCCAGGCGTCTGGCCGGCGCATTCTCGGCGAGCGGCGCGGTCAGCAGGCCGAGACCCGCCGCGGCGCTGGCCGCCGAGCCGACGAACACGAATGGCATCTCACGATGCCCCTCGTGCCATGCCGGCGTGGCGGTGTTGGAGATCAGCACGCCTGTATACGAAGCGACCGCCGGTCCAAGCAGCGCCGCGCCCGCCGTCCCGAGCTTGGCCAGCGGGCGCAGGCGCCCGAGTGGCACGAGCTCGCCCAGCGCCGCCGCGCCCGCTGCGGGCGCGTAAGCGGTCAGGATCCACACGCCCACGCTCATCGGCGACGTCGGCTTGAACACCCGCAGCATGTTCAGGAAGCGCGCCGGGCGGCCCAGATCGTGTACGAGCGCCACCAGCGACAGCGAGATCGCGCCCGCGGCGCCCAGCTTCAGTGGACGCGCAAGCCCCGGGCGGTCGCTGAGCTCGGCGCCGGCGGCCAGCGCCGAGGAGGCGCCGGCGAGGCCACCCAGGAACAGATAGCCGGCGATGTCCAGCGCAGCCCACGTCGGTTCCTTGACCACCGGCCTGCCGTAGTAACTGGAGAACTCCGCCTCGGGAACCATCGAGCCGCGGCGCTTGCGTCCGCGCGGTCGGTGGTTCACGCCGGTCATCGCTTCGCGGTCCGGGCGAACCCCTGCCAGGCCGTCCTTGGTGACGTCCGAGCTGCTCATCGGCGTCCGGCGAAGCTCGCGCCGACCGCCCCCGCGAGAGCCGCCGCGGCGATCGCCGCATTGCGCCACATGCGTGGCAGGTCCCGCGTCGTCGCCACCGGGTCCGGCGGCAGCCCGTAGCACCTCGGGCTCGTCGAGCAGCAGGAAGAACGCGCCGTCGCCGCCCACGCCGTCGTGCGGGTCATGGCCGTACAGCCGTGCATCCAGCACGCCCGCCTGCTGGAGCTGCTCGACGCGTCCGCCGGCGCGCTCGCGCAGCTCGTCCAGCTCGCCGAACTGGATCGAGTTGGTGGGGCACGCCTTGGCGCACGCCGGTTGCATGCCCTCGCCGAGGCGGTCGTAGCAGAGCGTGCACTTCCACACCCGCCCGTCGTCCTCGCGTTTGTCGATCACACCGTACGGACACGCCGGAACGCAGTAGCCGCAGCCGTTGCAGATGTCCTCCTGGACGACCACCGTGCCGAACTCGGTGCGGAACAGGGCGCCCGTGGGGCAGACGTCCAGACAGGCGGCATCCGTGCAGTGCTTGCACACGTCCGAGGACATCAGCCAGCGAAAGTCGCTGTCGATTCCGTCCGTATCCGCGCCCGGAGATGCGGGCGCGATGCCGGGCAGGATCGGCGGGGCCACGCCGTCGTGCTGGAAGTTGGCCTGCGAGCCCGCGATCGGCTTGCGCTGCTCGATGAACGCCACGTGGCGCCACGTATCTGCGCCAAGCCCTTCGCTGTTGTCGAAGGACATGCCGGTGAAGTTCAGGCCGTCCTCGGGCACCTGGTTCCACTCCTTGCACGCCACCTCGCACGCCTTGCAGCCGATGCACAGCGAGGTGTCCGTGAAGAAGCCCATCCGCGGCGGGTGCTCGGCGTAGCCGGTGTCGGCTGCGGGATCGCCGCCGCCGCGGACGGAGCTGAGCAGGTTCAGCCGATACTCGCTCAAGGCTTCGTTCCCGTGCCCGCCGTGACGCCCGCGCGACGCTGGTAGTCCTCGACAAGGCGCTGGCGTCCGGGACCGCGCGGGCGCCGACCGGGCCGGATGTCGGCGGTGAAGGACTTGTCCTCCTGGATGTGTGCGTTGGGGTCCAGCGACATCGGCGAGAGCTCGTTGGCGGAGTCGCCTTTCGCATAGCCGTTGGGCCCCCAGTGGAACGGCATGCCGATCTGGTGGACGGTGCGGTTGTGGACTTTCAGCGGGGTCATGCGATCGGTGACGAGCACGCGCGCCTCGATCACGCCGCGCGCCGTGGCGATCGTCGCCCAGCCACTGTGTTGCAGGCCGCGCTCACGCGCCAGCTCCGGTGAGACCTCGCAGAAGAACTCCGGCTGCAACTCCGCCAGATACGGCGACCAGCGGGTCATGCCGCCGGCGGTGAAGTGCTCGGTCAGGCGATAGGTGGTGACCACGTACGGGAACACCTCGGCACCGGGCTCGTTTCCACTGGGGTGGTAGCGGTTGTTGGGGTGCGGATAGGTCTTGCGCGCGGGGTTCGCACGCTGGGCGTAGAGGGAGTTCTCAAACGGCGAGTCCTGCGGCTCGTAGTGCGTCGGCATCGGCCCGTCCGCCAAGCCCGCCGGCGCATACAGCCAGCCGCGCCCGTCGGCCTGCATGATGAACGGCTCCGCGCCCGTGATCGCATCGGGCCCCTTCGCGCCATCCGGAGGCATGTAGGACGGTTCCTTGTCCGCCTTGAAGTCCGGCGTGTCGTGTCCCACCCACTTGCCCTGCTCGGAGTCCCACCAGACCAGCGCCTTGCGCGGGCTCCACGGCTTGCCGTCAGGGTCCGCCGAGGCGCGGTTGTAGAGCACGCGGCGGTTGGCCGGCCACGCCCAGCCCCACTCGCCGCCCGTCCAGTTCTGCTGCTCACGTGGCTTGCGCCGGTCCGCCTGGTTGACGCCGTCGGCGAACACGCCGCAGTAGATCCAACAGCCGCACGAGGTCGAGCCGTCGTCGCGCAGCTGTTCGTAGCTCGACAGCGGCGCGCCGTCGGGCCCGGTGCCGTTGATCTCGCGCAGCACCGCTTCTGCGCTCGGCTCGTGGATCGGCCCAGCCGTCGGGTAGTCCCATACGAGATCGAGGATCGGACGGTTCATCTCCTCAGTCGAGCCCGCGAGCTTCTCCCGGATCATCCGTCCCAGGTGGAACATGAACCACAGGTCCGAGCGCGCGTCGCCCTCCGGCTCCTGCGCGGTGTGATGCCACTGCAGCAGCCGCTGGGTGTTGGTGAACGTGCCGTTCTTCTCGATGTGCGCTGCCGCCGGGAAGAAGAACACCTCCGTGGCGATGTCCTCGCTGCGCATCTCGCCCGTGTCGATCTCCGGCCCGTCCTTCCACCACGTGGCGCTCTCGATCAGCGAGAAGTCGCGCACGACGAGCCACTCGAGGTTGGCCATCGCCAGGCGCTGCATGCGGTTGTTGGCCGAGCCCACCGCAGGGTTCTGGCCCATCAGGAAGTAGCCCTTGCACTTGCCCGCAAGCTGCGCCATCACCGTGTCGTAGGTGCCATGGGCGCCGCTGATGCGGGGCATGTAGTCGAAGCAGAAGTCGTTCTCCATGCTCGCCGCGGCACCCCACCACGCCTTCAACAGGCTGACGATGTAGGTGCTCATGTTGCCCCAGTAGCCCTTCTCGGCGGAGTCCGCCTCGATGTACTCCTGCAGGCTCTCGTACTCGTGGGCGTGGGGCATCGGCAGGTAGCCTGGGAGCAGGTCGTACAGCGTGGGGATGTCGCTGGAGCCTTGGATGCTCGCGTGGCCGCGCATCGCCATGATGCCGCCGCCGGGGCGCCCGATGTTGCCGAGCAGCAGCTGCAGGATGCAGGCGGTGCGAATGTACTGCGAGCCGACCGTGTGCTGCGTCCAGCCGACCGCGTACACGAACGCACTCGTGTGGTCACGATCGGAGTTCGCGCAGAGCTTCTCGCATACCTCCAGGAACACGTCCTGCGGCACGCCGCAGGTCTGCGCGACCATCTCCGGGCTGTAGCGCGAGTAGTGGCGCTTGAGGATCTGAAACACGCAGCGGGGGTCCCGGAGGGTCTCGTCACGACGCGGCTCGCCCTTCACGCTCTGTCCGCCGGAGCCGGCGCTCTCGCCGTGTGCCGACCCCCGCATCGCCTCTCCCGAGCCGTGCATTTCGCTGTAGCGGTCGCGGTTGCCCGATGCCGCCGCGACGGGCGCCCCCTCGTACTGCCAGCTCTCGTAGTCGTAGTGGCCGCCGACCGGGTCGAAGCCGGAGAACACGCCGTCGAGATCCTCGGTGTCGCGGAAGTCCTCCTCGATGATCGTCGAGGCGTTCGTGTATGCCACCACATAGTCGCGGAACCAGCGTTCGTGCTCGAGCACGTAGTTGATGACCCCGCCGAGGAACGCGATGTCGGTACCGGTGCGCAGCGGCACGAAGATGTCCGCCATCGCACTTGTGCGGCTGAAGTGCGGGTCGACATGGATGACGGTCGCCCCACGTGCCTTTGCCTCCATCACCCACTGGAAGGCGACGGGGTGCGCCTCGGCCATGTTCGAGCCCTCGATCACGATGCAGTCGGAGTTCTGCAGATCGCCGGGGAAGGTCGTAGCGCCGCCGCGGCCGAACGAGGTGCCCAGCCCGACGACGGTCGAGCTGTGGCACACACGCGCCTGATTCTCGACCTGCACCACGCCGAGCGCCGTCCACAGCTTCTTGATCAGGTAGTTCTCCTCGTTGTCGAGGGTGGCGCCGCCGAGGCTGGCGATGCCGAGGCTGCGCCGGACTTTCTCGCCCTCGCTCTCCCATTCCCAGGTGTCGCGGCGCGTCTGCACGACTTTTTCAGCCACCATCTCCATCGCGCTCGCCAGGTCTAGCTGCTCCCACTCGCTGCTGTGCGGTCGGCGGTAGAGCACGCTGTGCTCACGCGCCTCACCGGTCGTCAGCTGCAGCGTGGCAGAGCCCTTCGGGCACAGGCGCCCGCGGCTGACGGGGGAGTCGGGGTCGCCCTCGATCTGCACGACCTTGCCGTCCTTGACGTATACGTTCTGAGCGCACCCCACCGCGCAGTAAGGGCACACCGACTTGACGACCTCGTCCGCGTCGGCCGCACGGTTGCCGAGATTCTCCGTGTGCCGCGACCTGACCGCCGCCCCGCGCGCCAGCGAATCGCTGCCATGCAGCTGGCGCAGCACCGGCCAATCGCGCAACGGGTTTCGCATCGCTCGACTCGGACCTTACCCCCTCGGCCGCGGCCCCAAAACGGCCCTGTATGCTGCCTAGGCATTGCCCGGGCAGAAATCAATGGACCTCTCGCTCGGTGATGCCGCCGCCGCAATCGGCGTGAGCGTGGACACGCTGCGCCGCTGGGACCGTTCTGGCAAGCTGCGCACCCACCGCGACGAGCGCAATCGCCGCCGCGTATCAGCGACCGAAGTGCAGCGTCTGGCGAGCCGACCGCAAAGACATCGCACCGGCACCCGCGGCTCCGCGCGCAACCGCTTCGCAGGCGTCGTGCGCTCCGTCGAGGTCGACGGCGTGATGGCGCTCGTGGAGATCGAGGCCGGTCCGTTCATGGTCACCGCGGCGATCACCCGCGACTCGGTCGAAGAGCTGGGTCTCGCGCCCGGCGTGGAGGCGACGGCGGCGGTCAAGGCTACATCGGTAATGGTCGAACGAACTCCCGGATGAGCGGAGAGAAGGAGCAGGCATGACAGCAGACACCAGCAGACGGCACGGCCGTGGGAGGAAGGCAGGACGGAGTGCTGCGAGATTCCTTGCAGCCGCGGCGATCGCAGTTGCCGTCGTGCCGGCCGCATCGGCGTCTGCCGGCGCTGCGCCACTCGCCGGCACGGCCACCGCGAAGGGCAAGGTATCGGCCATCTTCGCCGGCTCGCTGGTGGACATCATGGAAAAATCGTTCGGCCCTGAATTCACGGCGGCTAGCGAATACCCGTTCGAAGGCTTCGGCGGCGGCTCCAACGAAGACGCTGCCGCGATCAAGGGCAGGGTGCGCCAGGGCGACGTGTTCGTCAGCGCCGCCGCCTCGGCCGACCAGGAACTGGAAGGAGCGGCCAACGGCAACTGGGTGTCGTGGTACTCCACCTTCACCTCCTCGGATCTCGTCCTCGGCTATGACCCGAAAACCAAGTTCGGTAGGCAGCTGGCTGCCGGCAAGCCGTGGTACAAGGTGATCACCGAGCCGGGGATCCTCGTCGGGCGCACCGAACCAAAGGCCGACCCCAAGGGTAAACTGACCGTCGAAGCGGTCACCGCCGCGGCCAAGAAGCTGCACGATCCGGCGCTCACCAAGGCGCTCAGCCGCTTCGGGATCTTCGAAGAGACATCGATGCTCGCCCGCCTGCAGGCCGGGCAGATCGACGCGGGCTTCTTCTACGTCGTCGAGGCCAAGACCGCGCACGTACCCACGGTTCCGCTCACGCCGATCTACAAGTACGCGACGTACACAGTGACGCTGCTCAACAACGCCGAAAATCCCAGCGGCGGCGAAGCGCTCGTGTCCTTCCTGCTGAGCCCCAAGCGCAAGGCCGTGGAAAAGGAGTACGGGCTGGTTCCCGTCAAGCCCACGTTCTCCGGCAACGCGTCAGCCGTGCCGGTGGGCCTGCGCAGCATCGTCGGCGCGGGCTAGCGCCGTGCGGGTCCGGGCGAGCAGCCCGCTGCCCTGGCTGGGCGGGCTGCTCGCCCTGTATCTGCTGGTTCCCGTCGTCGCCTTCGTGGTGCGCCTGGCGGGCGGGGTCCAGGCGTCCCCGGGGCTCGGCTCGGCGCTTGCGACCTCCGTTCTGACCGCGACGATCTCGACGGTCGTGATCGTCGTGCTGGGCACGCCGCTGGCCTACCTGATGGCCCGCACGCGGGGCGTGAAGGGGCGGGTGTGGCTGGCGCTCGTGGCGCTGCCGCTGGCGCTACCGGCGTTGATGAGCGGCGTGCTGTTGCTCTACGTGGTCGGTCCGTTCACGATCCTCGGCGAACTGTTCCACGGCAAGCTCACGGACACCAGGACCGGGATCATCCTCGCCCAGACCTTCGTCTCGGCACCGTTTCTGATCATCGCTGCCCGTGCCGCGTTCGTCGCCGTCGACCCCGCACTGGAGGAGGTGGCAGCCACGCTCGGATTCGGGCGCTTCGCCCGCTTCGCCCGCGTGGCCGTGCCCGCCGCACTGCCGGGCATCGCCGCCGGGATCCTGCTCACGTGGCTGCGCGCCTTTGCCGAGTTCGGCGCGACGGTGATCCTTGCCTACCACCCGTTCTCGCTTCCCGTGTTCACGTTCGTGCAGTTCGACGAGACCGGTTTGCCCGGCACGATGCTGCCGGTTGCCGCGGCCCTGGCGGTGGCCCTGGTGGTGCTCCTGCTGGCCGGGCTGCCCGCGCCCAGGCGACGCAGGGGAGCGATCGCGCCGAGGACCCCGGTCCCCGCCGTTGCCGGCGCTCCGCCGCTGCTCGACTTCTCAGTGCGCAGGCGCCTGGGCGCCTTCTCGCTGGACATCGCCCACCACGCGGACAGCCCGCGTCTGGCGTTGCTCGGACCTTCCGGCGCCGGCAAGACCCTGACCTTGCGCTTGTTGGCCGGGCTGATGGCGAGCGAGCAGGGGCATGTGCAGGCAGGGTCGCGCGCGCTGCACGTGCTGCCCACCGAGCAGCGGGGAATCGGATACGTGCCCCAGCATCCAGCGTTGTTCCCGCGGCGTACCGTCTGGCGTCAGGTCACCTTCGGTAGGTATGCCAGCCCCGGCCTGGCCGCCTGGTGGCTCCAGCGCCTGGGGCTGGAGGGGCTGGAGGACCGCTATCCGGAGGAGCTCTCCGGCGGGCAGCAGCGGCGCGTAGCGCTGGCGCGTGCGTTGGCGACGGCGCCGCGCGTGCTACTGCTCGACGAGCCGTTCACAGGGCTCGACGCTCCCGTGCGCGACCGGCTGCGTCGCGAGCTGCGTCGCCTGCAGCGCGAGGCCGGGCTGTGCACCGTGATCGTCACCCACGATGCCGAGGAGGCCGCGCTGCTGGCGGATGAGATCGTCGTGATCGACGCCGGGCGGGTGCTGCAGGCGGGCACGCGACAGGAGGTGTTCCGCGCCCCGGGCTCGCCCGAGGTCGCCGCGCTGCTGGGGATCGCCAACGCCCGTCGCGGCGTGGCCGTCGTGGGCGATCTGATCAGCAGCGACGGTGCGGAGATCCGGATTGGCGCCCGCGGGCTGCCGGTGGGAAGCGAGGTCGTCTGGTGCGTACGCCCCGAGCGCATCTCGCTGAATCCGCTTGGGAGCTACGAGGCGGTTCTGCTCGACGACGTCAACCTGGGCTCCACGCGCGAGCTGACCGTCGCCCTCGGCCAGGCGCTGGAGCTCACGGTGCGCACGAGCGAGAGGCTGGAGCTGAGCATCGGAGCGCCGCTGCGCCTGGCGCTCGCACCGGAGGACGTCGCCGTGTGGCCGCTGCCGGGCTCGCCCCGCGAGGACAACGGATCGCGCCGCGGTTCCGCTTTGCATCCCGCCTGGTAACACTCCCATCGATGTGCTTCTCGCCCGACGCCGACTACACAGCGGCCGTCGTCGTCGGCGTCGTCGGCGTGCAGACGCTGCGACGCGTACGCACCCGTCGTGAGCTGATCGTCGGCTCGCTGCCGCTGCTGTTTGCGCTGCATCAGTTCACCGAGGGCTTCGTCTGGCTTGGTCTACGCGGCGAGGTCTCCGCCGGCGTCGGCAACACCGCCAAGGACATATACGTGCTCTACGCCTACGTGGCGCTGCCGGCGCTCGTGCCGCTCGGCCTGTACCTGATCGAGCCGAGTCGCAGGCATCGCCGCTGGGTGGCACCGTTCGTGATGCTCGGGCTGATCGTCGGCGCAGTGATGCTCTGGGAGGTCACCCAGTATCCGATCTACGCCCAGGAACACGCCTCGTGCATCGCTTACAACAGCAATGCCCCGTACCTGACGCAGGCGGCGTTCGTCTACGTGATCGCCACCTGCGTGCCGGCGCTGCTCTCCAGCCGCCGCTACCTGCAGTGGTTCGGCATCCTCAACATCGTCGGGCTGGCGATCGCGTTCAGCGTTCGCGAAGCGGAGCTCACGTCGCTGTGGTGTGTGTATGCAGCGCTCGTCAGCGTCCTGATCCTCGAGCACTTCCGCCGCGAGCGCCGCACCGAAGCGCCGCTGCCGCCAGCTGTCGCGCAAGCACCGCGGCTGCGAGCACTCTAGCCGCCGATGTAGGACATCTCGACCTTCTCCCGGCGCTCGCGCGGCTCGCCGGGCTGCCCGCGCAGCGCACGCTCGGCCGAGTAGCGGTCGCTGCGCCCGCTCCAGATCGCGCGGGTGAAATCGGCGATCGCCGGATCGTCGGCGCCGCCGCGCAGCAGCGCACGCAGATCGTGTCCGCGGCGCGCGAACAGACACGTGAACAGCTTGCCGTCCGCCGACAGACGCGCGCGCGTGCAACTTGCGCAGAACGGCTCGCTGACGGAATGGACGATGCCGATCTCCCCGCCTCCGTCGCGGTATCGGTAGCGTGAGGCGACCTCGCCCGCATACATCGGCGCGACCGGCTCCAGCGGCCAGCGTTCGGTGATGCTCGCCAGGATCTCCGCGCCCGGTACGACGTCCTCGGCTCTCCAGCCGTTGCTGGAGCCGACGTCCATGTACTCGATCAAGCGCAAGATCTGCGGGCGGTGACGGAAGCGCTCGGCCATCGCCGCCACGGAGCTGTCGTTGAGGCCACGACGGACGACCATGTTGACCTTGACCGGGCTCAGCCGGGCGGCGAGGGCCGCGTCGATTCCCTCCAGCACGCGTGCCGCCGAGATCGGCGCATCGCTGATCGCATGAAGCGTCGCATCGTCGAGCGCGTCCAGGCTCACGGTGACGCGGCTGAGCCCGGCGTCCGCCAACGATTGGGCCTTGCCGGCCAGCAGCAAGCCGTTGGTCGTGAGCGCCACGTCGCGGATCCCGTCAATCCCGGCGAGCATCTCCACCAAACGCTCGAGGCCGCGGCGCAGCAGCGGCTCGCCGCCGGTGAGTCGCAGCTTGCGCACACCCTGATCGGCCAGCACACGCGTCAGGCGCGCGATCTCCTCGAAGCTCAACAGCTCGCTGCGCGGCAGGAAGACGTGGCCGGCTCCGTAGACCTCGCGCGGCATGCAGTAGCGGCAGCGCAGGTTGCAGCGGTCGGTCACCGAGATGCGCAGGTCGTGCAGGGGCCGATCCAGGAGGTCGCGCATGCCTATCGTTCTACCCGATAGGCGCGCCGAGCCTCACAGATGTTTGCGCTAGGCGGTGGAGCTCCGCTCGCCGACGGCTCGTGCGTCGGAGCATTCGGGGCAGGTGCCGACGATCGCGAAGTGGGCGAAGCTGACCTCGTAGCCGAAACGTCGTCTGAGCTGCGCGCGGAGGTCGTCGAGCTTGTCGGGGGGGACCGCGAGGACCGCGCCGCAGCGTTCGCAGAACAGATGCTCGGGTGAGCCATGGACGCGAAGCGCGTACAACCCGGGCCCGTGACCGAGGTGCACGTGGCGCACGAGGCCATGGCGCTCCAGCACTTCCAGGTTGCGATAGACCGACGCCAGATCCAGCTTGCGCTCGCGCGCGATGTGCTCGGCCGACACCGGGACGTCGGCTGCGAACAGCGCTTCGAGCACCAGCCGCCGCGCCGTGGACAGGCGCAGGCCGCGCTCGCGCAGCGCAGTCACAGCCTCATCGAGATTGCTGCACGCCAGCGGCCGGGTGTGGGGAGAGACCGTCATCGCGTCCGCGCCATCGCGCCTGCGTTTGGACGGCGGTCCACCCGCCTACCCCGGCAGGTCCACGCCGCGGGCCACCGTGCTCGGAGCGCGCAGCCTCGCGCTCCACTTCTCCTCGACGTGGCCAAATCTCCAAAACGCCAAAGCGCCGACCCAGCAGACGACGAACATGCCGACGATCACGAAGCCCGCCTTGTTGATGTCGAACACTTCCATGAAGTGCCAGAAGGAGCCGTGCAGGCCACCTAGCTCGCTCGGCAGCAGGCCAAGTACCTCGACGGTGCCGATGAAGAAGCAGATCGACACCGACAGCCCCGTGATCGCAAGGTTGTAGTAGACCTTGCGCACCGGGTTGAAGAACGCCCACGAGTAGGCGAAGTTCATGAAGATGCCATCGAGCGTGTCCATCAGGCTCATGCCGGCGGTGAACAGGATCGGCAGGCACATGATCGAGTAGAAGGGCAGGTGCTGGGAGGCGAGCAGCGCCGTCGTCGCCAGCAGCGCGACCTCGGTCGCGGTGTCGAAGCCCATGCCGAACACGACGCCCACCGGGTACATCTGCCACTCCTGGGTGATCGACCGCATCCACCCGCCGAAGAAGCGGTACATCAGCCCGCGGTTGTTCAACTGCCTCTCCAGCTCGGCCTCGTCGTAGTTACCCTGGCGCATGGCACGGAACACGCGCAAGATGCCGGCGAGGATGACGATGTTGAGCAGGGCTATCAGGTACAGGAACGATGCCGAGACGACCGTGCCGAAGACTCCCCCGAACTGCTCGAGGTTGGAGCTGTTGTTCGAGACGGCGCCGTACACGGCTTTCTCCGCGACGACGATCCCGACGCCGATCGCGATCACGATCGTCGAATGGCCGAGTGAGAACCAGTAGCCGATGCTGAGCGGCCGCTTTCCCTCGTTCATCAGCTTGCGAGTGGTGTTGTCGATAGCGGAGATGTGATCGGCGTCGAACGCGTGGCGCAGCCCCAGCGAGTAAGCCAGGCCGGCGACGCCGATCCCCAGCCCTTTGTAATGCGAGGGCGCCACAAACGCGATGAACACGCCGAAGCCGACGATGTGCAGCGCCGCGATGCTCGCAAACATCAAGCCGGCCCGCCGCCGCTCCCTTGGGGTCAGCGCCCCTGCCACCTCGGTGACGTAGCCGAGCATGTCCTGGAAGCTACCCCGTCGGGCTGCTACTGCAAGGTGTTCGCAATTACGTCGTAATCGCAATTACGACCGCGGTTCAATTGCTGTCGCGGCTAACACGGTCAGGCGCCCATTCGGGGGGGGGGGGGGGGGGGGGGGGTACAGCGCTGCGTGACCTAAGCCCCGGGCGCACCGAACGTCGAGCGCAGCGAGCGCGCCAAGCGGCGCGCTCGGTCCGTCCCGCGGCGGCCCGCCCACGGGTGTGGACCCATCGCCCACGGATGCCATCCGAGCGTGCCGTAGTGCTCGCGCAGCAGCGCCTTCAGCTCGCCACGATGCTCGCCGCAGGCGTAGCGCTGCGGTCCATATACGCCGCGGCCGTGCCACGTCAACCAGTGCCCCGGATCGGCGTCCAGATACTCGCCGTGGCGCAGGTCCAGCAGCTGGCCCTCCAGCGCCATCTGCGTCTCGGGATCCGGCTGTACCCCGCAGATCTCGCATGTGAACAGCACCACCACGGTCACAGCTGCCTCAATCCCTGCAATAGCCGCTTGTGAGCTCTGCGCCGCGCCGCCGCCATGTCGGCTCGACGTCGAAGTTACGCCGGATGCGCCGCTCGCGCATGTACTTGACCAGCGGGCCGTGGGCTATCCGCGCCGTCTTCGCGTACAGCTTCGCTGCCCTGTCGGGCTCGACGAACGGCATGTACTTGTCAGGGAAACCGGGCATCGTGCAGGCCATGCAGATACCGCCCACGTTGGGACAGCCGCCGATGCCGTCCATCCAGCCACGGACGGGGACGTTGCACTTGACGACCGGTCCCTTGCAGCCGAGCTTGACCAGGCAGCGACCGTCGCCGTGGGCGCTGGAGAACTGTCCCTCCTCGGCTAGGCCGGCGCGGTCGCATGACTCGTGCACGGTGCGAGCGAAGATCCACTGCGGGCGTCCCTGCTCGTCGAGCTCCAGCGGCGGTCCCATCCCCGCCAGCGCGAGCACCATGCACAGCAGCGTCTCGGTGATGTTGTCCGGTTGTACCGGGCAGCCCGGCAGGTTGACGATCGGCATCCCCAGACGCGACACCCAGTTCCAGCCCAGGTAGTCGCGCAGGCCCATCGCGCCGGTCGGGTTGTTGCGCATCGCCGGAATGCCGCCGTAAGCCGCGCACGTGCCCAGCGCGAGCACCGCCGCCGCCTTCGGCGCCAGCCGGTCGATCCAGGTGTTGGTGAGGATCGGCTGGCCGCTGTCGGCATCGACTCCCATCCCCGCCCAGTGACCCTCGCCGTTGATCTCCTCGTTGGGCACGGAGCCCTCGAGCACGAGGATGAACGGGTCGAGCCGTCCCGCCGCGGCGTCGGCAAACGCTCGCATGAAATCCTCGCCGGTCTCCGATGCGAACACCGGGTTGTACAGGACGACCGGTGGCATCCCCGGCAGGCAGCCGCGCAGCAGGTCCTCGAGGCTGGGGTTGGTCGCAGCGGTCATCGCGAACGAGTCACCGTCGCAGCCCAGCCCGCTCGTGATCCACAGGACATGGACGGGGCTGCGGTCCGGCGTACGCGTATGCGTATGCGAGGTTGGCGGCGTGGCCGTCACGTCCTCACGCGAAGCGGCCGTGGGAGGACCTACGTGCGTCACCGCCCGGAGACAGACGGACGGTGCCCTCCAGCAACGACTCCAGGTGCTCGTGGACGCTGCCGTGAAGGTGCCAGTCACCGGCAGTCCCCGTGACGAGGCCGGCGTGGGCAAGCCTCGCCAGCGCATGGGAGATCGAAGGCCGCTCGGCGGCGACGAGCTGGCCGAGCAGGCGATGGGTGAGCGGAAGCGTCAGGCGTATGCCGCTCGACTCCACGCGCCCCCAGCGGCCGGCGAGGTGCCACAGAAACAGGATCAGGCGAACCTCGAGCCGCGGCTGGCAGGAGATCGCGCGCATCACGCCCAGATCCTCTGTGCGACGCTCGGTGCGGCGCAGCAGCGCGTGCCCGATTTGTGGCCAGGGGAGCACACGGTCGGCGAACTCCGCGTCAAGCAGCGCAAAGCGACACGGGCACAGTGCCCGCCACGACGCGGATCGTTCGATCAAGTCGTCCACATGGCGACTGAGCGGCTGCAGCAGGTCTCCGCTTCCGAGCAGCTCTGTCACCGTCCTGTTGCTGATGCGGGTGTCGACCGCGACCAGGCCGTCGAGTATCAGTAGGCCCGGGCCACGTCCCACCGCGGCAAACCACGACTCCAGGTCGCACTCGCCTGTTTCGGCCTCCAGCACTCTCACCGTCGCGAGCTGACGAGCCGCAAAGCGCATGCGGATGTCGAGCTCTTCGGCAAGGTCGTCGTCGTCGTCGAGCAGGTACGCGTACAGCGGCGGCGAGGCAGGCTGTTTCGCATCCGCGGAATCCCCGCCCCATTGCGGTGACCCCAACCTGACGACATCACTGCCTTCGACTGACATCGCAGAGCCTGATCGCTCCTTCCCGGTACGGCAACTTGAACCTGTCGGCGAGTCTACCCCTCCGGCGACGGCGTGTCGCCGATTCAGTACCTGTAACCAGGGTTACAGGGGCTCGCTGTAAGCCGGATTACCAGCTCTGTTCCGTGGCGTCGGGCCGGTGGTAGAAGGTCGGTTGGAGATCGTTGGCTCGCGTTCGAGCGGGGGGAGACGCGGAATCAGTCGACTGCCAGTAGGTGCGAACAATTCAGGAGAAGGGACGTTGTCGCATGTGCCTTGCCATCCCAGGCCAGATCGTGGAGATGGTGGACGAGGAGCATCGCCTGGCGATCGTTGACGTCGCCGGCGTGCGACGCAGCGTCAACGTCGGGCTGCTCGATCTCGACGGCGTCGGCGTCGGTCCCGGCGACTGGGTTCTGATCCACGTCGGCTTCGCCATCTCCCAGGTTGACGAAGAGGAGGCGCGCGCCACGCGCAGCCTGCTCGAACGGATGGGCGCCGATTACGAGCAGGAGCTCGAGGATCTCAAGGCCAGCGTGATCGAATGAGCTTGGCCCCGTCGAGCACCTCCCCGTGTGTCGGCGATCACTGCATCACCTGCGGCGATGACGGAGTGCCGATGACGATCGTGCGCGTCGATTCTCAGCGGATTCTGGCGCTGTGCGTCGACGCCGAGGGTGGGCGGCACACGGTGGAGACGGCGCTGGTCGAGCCGGTCGCCGACGGCGATGTCGTGCTCGTCCATGCCGGCGTGGCGATCGCAGCCCTCGCCGCCGGGGTGACGGAGTGAGGTTCGTCGACGAGTTCCGTGACGCCACGCTCGGCCGCGCCGTGGCCGCAGAGATACTCTCGTTGGTCGAGCCGGGTCGCCACTACAAGGTGATGGAGGTCTGCGGCGGCCACACACACTCGATCTACAAGTACGGCGTCGACGATCTGCTGCCGGCGAACGTCGAGCTCGTGCACGGACCCGGCTGCCCCGTGTGCGTGATCCCGATGGGGCGCGTCGACGACGGCATCGCGATCGCCAATGAGCCGGGCGTGATCTTCACCTGCTTCGGCGACATGATGCGCGTGCCTGGCTCTGAGGGGAGCCTGCTCGAGGCCAAGGCGGCCGGCGCCGACGTGCGCATGGTTTACTCGCCGCTGGACGCGCTGCGGATCGCAAAGCAGAATCCCGATCGCGAGGTGGTCTTCTTCGCGATCGGGTTCGAGACGACAGCGCCGTCAACCGCGCTCACACTCAAGCGGGCGCGGGCAGAGAACGTCAAGAACTTCTCCTGCATCTGCAGCCACGTCACGATCGTGCCGCCGCTGCGGGCCCTGCTCGAGTCGCCGGACCTGCGACTCGACGGGTTCATCGGCCCTGGTCACGTCGCCACGGTCGTGGGGGCGCGACCGTTCGAGTTCATCCCCGCCGACTACGGCAAGCCCGTCGTCGTCGCGGGCTTCGAGCCGCTGGACATCCTGCAGTCGATCGCGATGATCCTGCGCCAGCTCGCCGAGGATCGCTGCGAGGTCGAGAACCAGTACAAGCGGGTGGTGCCCTACGAGGGCAACCTGCGCGCCCTGGAGGTCCTGGCCGAGGTGTTCGAGCTGCGCCCGCACTTCGAGTGGCGCGGACTCGGCTTCATCTCACACAGCGGCATGAAGCTGTCGGAGGCATACGCCGAGCTCGACGCCGAGCGCCGCTTCAGCGTACCCGGGGTTCGCGTCGCCGACCCCAAGGCCTGCCAGTGTGGCGAGGTCCTCAAGGGCGTGATCAAGCCGTGGGAGTGCAAGGTGTTCGGCACCGCCTGCACGCCCGAGCGCCCGATCGGCACGTGCATGGTCTCCTCGGAGGGCGCCTGCGCGGCCTACTACAACTTCGGGCGCTTCGCGCGCGAGCGGGAAGTCGTGTGATGGCCGAGCCGGCCACCATCTCCGCGCGCGAGGAGAAGATCCTCGGCATCATCGAGACCGCCCGCGGCAAGCGCGCCAAGTTCCGCGACGAGCGGATAACGATGGCCCACGGCGCCGGTGGCAAGGCGACCCAGAGCCTGATCGAGGGGCTGCTCGTGCCGGCCTTCGGCGGTCAGACGCTGAACGAGATGTCCGACGCCGGCGAGGTGCTCGTCGACGGGCTCGCGCTGGCGCTCACCACCGACTCCTACGTCGTGAGACCGCTGCGCTTTCCCGGCGGCTCGATCGGTGATCTGGCCGTCAACGGCACCGTCAACGACCTGGCGGTCTCAGGCGCCCGTGCGCTCGCGCTCAGCGTCTCGCTGGTGCTGGAGGAGGGGCTCCCGGCCGAGCAGCTGCGCGAGGAGGTCGACGCGATCGCGCTGGCCGCCGCGACGGCCGGGGTGGAGATCGTCACCGGCGACACCAAGGTCGTCGAGCGCGGCCACGCCGACGGCATGTACATATGCACCACCGGGCTCGGCCGGCGCGACCCGCGGGCACGCCTGTCGCCGTCGGGTATCACGCCCGGCGATCGCATCCTGCTGTCCGGAAGCATCGGCGAGCACGGCATGGCGATCATGCTCGCGCGTGGCGAATTCGAGCTCGACGCGGCGATCGAGTCGGACACGATGTCGCTGTGGCCGGCCGTCGACCGCCTGCTCGAAATTATTGGTCCCCGCATCCACTGCCTGCGCGACGCCACCCGCGGCGGCGTGGCCTCGGTGCTGAACGAGCTCGCGCGCTCTTCCTCGGTGGCGATGCTGGTGCGAGAGGGTGCGATCCCCGTGCATCCAGCCGTGGCCGGGGCGGCGGAGATCCTCGGGATCGACCCGATGTATGTAGCCAACGAGGGCAAGCTGGTCGCGTTCGTCGCAGCCGACGCGGCCGACGACGCGCTGGCCGCGCTGCGCGCGATTCCGGGCTGCGAGCAGGCCGCGGAGATCGGTGAGGTGCGCACTGAACCGCCCGGCATGGTCCTGGTTGAGACGAGCTTCGGTGGCAGGAGGGTGATGGACCAGCTGGTGGGCGACCCGTTGCCGCGGATTTGTTGACCTGAGTCGAGAGGAGTGGTTATGGCGAGCATGGCGAGCATGGCGTTTGCGGATCAAAAGAAGACGGAGGCGATCACCGCCCATGTCCTGTGGATGACGACGGGACTCAGCTGCGAGGGGGACTCGGTGGCGATGACATCCGCCACCAACCCGAGCCTCGAGGACATCATCCTGCAGGCGATACCGGGGATGCCGAAGGTGGTCATCCACAACCAGGTGATCGACTACGCCAACGGCCAGGACTACGCGCAGGCATGGTTCGACGCCGAGCAGGGCAAGCTCGACCCGTTCGTGCTCGTCATCGAGGGCTCGCTCGGCAACGAGGAGATAAACGGGGAGGGCCACTGGACCGGCTTCGCCGTGAATCCACAGGACGGCCAGCCGATCACGATGAACGAGTGGATCGACCGGCTTGCGCCCAAGTGCGCCGCCGTCGTCGCCGTCGGCACATGTGCCACATACGGGGGCATCCCGGCGATGAAGAACAACCCTACGGGCGCCATGGGGGTTCCCGACTACCTCGGCTGGAGCTGGAAGTCCAAAGCCGGCCTGCCGATCGTCTGCATTCCCGGTTGCCCTGCGCAGCCGGACAACATGACCGAGACGCTGCTGTACCTTGCTTTGCACCTCGCCGGCCTGGCGCCGGCGCCGGAGCTCGACGAGGCACTGCGCCCGAAGTGGCTATTCGGGCGTACCGTGCGCGAGAGCTGCAACCGCGCCGGCTTCGCCGAGCAGGGCGAGTTCGCTACCGAATACGGCTCCGATCACCGCTGCCTGGTCAAGCTCGGCTGCAAGGGACCGGTAGTCAAGTGCAACGTGCCCGTCCGCGGCTGGGTCAACGGGATCGGCGGCTGTCCCAACGTGGGCGGCATCTGCATGGCGTGCACGATGCCCGGCTTCCCCGACAAGTTCATGCCGTTCATGGACGAGGACAAATACGGCGGTGCCGCCGCACGCATCATGGAGTTCAGCTACGGGCCGATCGTCCGCTACATGCGCAGGCGCAACATCAAGACCAAATACGACGTCGAGCCGGAGTGGCGCCGCAAGGGCAAGACGCTCTCCAGCGGCTACGCGAAGAGGTGGTGAGCGCTGAGCGATCCGCAGGGCGACCGGTTTTGACCATGTACGGCTTGTGCCGAGTGAGGAGAGAAGCAGATGGCGACTGAAACGTCTTCGCAGCAGAAAGTGATGATCAAGGAGATGTCCTGGGATCCGATCACACGGATCGTCGGCAGCCTGGGCATTCACACCGAGATCGACTTCACCAACCAGCAGGTACTCAAGTGCTACAGCACCTCGATGATCTTCCGTGGCTTTGACATCTTCATGAAGGGCATCGACCCACGCGACGCCCACTTCATCACCAGCCGAATCTGCGGCATCTGCGGCGATAACCACTGCACCTGCTCGTGCCTGAACCAGAACATGGCCTACGGCGTCAAGCCACCGCCGCTCGGCGACCTCGCCTTCAACCTGGCCGAGACCGCCGACTACATGTTCGACCACGCGATCTTCAACGACTGCATGGCCAACGTCGACTTCTGCGAGCAGATGGTCAAGGAGACAAACCCGTCACTGCTCGCCACTGCCGAGAGCACCGCCGCTCCACACAGCGACATCCACGGCTTCAAGACGATCGCCGACATCATGCGGGCGCTGAACCCTTTCACGGGCGAGTTCTATCTGGAGACTCTGCACGTCGCCCGCTACACGCGAGAGATGTACTGCCTGTTCGGCGGGCGCCACACGCACCCATCGACGATCATGCCAGGAGGCTGCAGCGCCGACATCACCCACCAGACGTGCACCGACTACTACGTGCGTCTGATGCGCTACTTCGACTACGTCAAGCGCAGCGTGCCGATGCACGACGACCTGTACGACTTCTTCCTGCAGGCGCTGCCCGGGTACGACATGGTCGGCTATCGCGAGACGAACCTCGTCAACTGGGGCTCCTTCGACGATCCCGACTACGTCGACTACGACTACCGCAACATGACCGAGTGGGGGCGCAGGCGCTACATCACTCCCGGCGTCGCCATCGGCGGCGAGCTGATCTCCACAGACCTGGTGGAGATCAACCTGATGATCAGGATCCTGCTCGGCTCCTCCTACTTCGACTCGTGGGAGAACGAGCCGACGCTCGTGACAACGGACCCGCTCGGCAACCCGGTCGACAAGAACCACCCCTGGAACAAGGTCACGCTGCCGCGGCCCCAGAAGCGGGACTTCACCGACAAGTACACCTGGGTGGTCTCGCCGCGGATCTACGACAAGCGCACCGACACCCACGTGTGCTGTGACACCGGAGGCGGCCCGTTCGCGCGCCAGTGGTGCACGGCGAAGGCCGGGCTGGTCGACTTCGGCTACGCCAAGGCGACCGGACACTCGATCCAGATGGTGCTGCCGCGTTCTCCGAACATGCCCGAGATGGAACTCGAGTGGCACGTGCCGGAGAAGTCAAACGCGATCGAGCGCGATCGCGCCAGGACCTATCACCAGGCCTACAGCGCGTTGATCGGCCTGCACTGCCTGGAGCGGGCGATGAAGGAGGTGCAGGCGGGCCGCACCAAGAGCTGGAACAAATTCACCGTCCCCGACAGCGCCGTCAGTTGTGGCTTCCACGAGGCCGCACGCGGTGTGCTCTCTCACCACATGGTCATCCGCGACGGCAAGATCGCCAACTACCAGCCCTACCCGCCAACGCCGTGGAACGCCAGCCCGAGGGATGCCTTCGGTACGCCCGGACCGTACGAGGACGCCGTGCAGAACACGCCGATCTTCGAGGAGAACGGCCCGGAGAACTTCAAGGGCATCGACATCATGCGCGCTGTGCGCTCGTTCGATCCGTGCTTGCCGTGCGGCGTGCACATGTACGACGGCCGCGGCAAGGTGCGCAAGGTGATCCACACGCCAACGGCGCTGGCCTAGGGCGGGGCGAGATGTCGGCGAGCGCACCCAACGACGGCCACGATGACCTGCTGCTGCGCGTGCAGGAGCTGCAGGCAAGGCTGGACTCCGCCGAGGACCAGGCAACACGCGATGTCGCGGAGGAGCTGGTTTCGGCGGTGGTGCAGATGTACGGGGCCGGCTTGGAGCGGATCGTCGGCGCGCTGTTCGATGCCGGTGCGGACGGGGAGCGCGTGGCCGCCGCGCTAAGTGAGGATCCGCTGGTCGCGCCACTGCTGCTGATCCACGACCTGCACCCCGTCCCGCTCGCGGATCGCGTTCAGGACGCCCTCGAGCACGTGAGGCCGTACATGGAATCTCACGGCGGCAACGTCGAGCTGCTGTCGCTGCAGGACGGAGTTGCTCGGATCAGCCTGAGGGGGAGCTGCTCCGACTGCGCCGCATCCGCGATGACACTGGAGCTCGCGATCAAACAGGCACTCGAAGATGCCGCACCCGATCTGGAGGGCCTCGAGGTCGAGGGGGTCACGCCCGCGCCCACAGGGGCTTCGTTGCCGCTGCTCGACGGTGGCCCGGCGACGGGGACGCCGCAGGACGGCGCGATCGAGCTGCCGATGGTGTTCTCCTCGCCCGGTCTCACGCCGGCCGCCTCGTCACCGGCGCCATCCTGGTTCGAGGCCGATCACCTCGATCTGGTGCCCGTCGGTCAAATGATCGACGCCGAGGTCGGTGGCACGGCGCTGCTGGTGGCCAACGTCGACGGCACGCTCCTGGCGTACACCAACACGTGCGCGAACTGCGGCGGCCCGCTCAGCGACGGCGAGCTGCGCGCCGGCGCGCTCGCGTGTCCCCGCTGTGCGAGAACGTTCTTCCTGCCGCGGGCCGGGCGTTCGATGGACGGCGAGCAGCTGCAGCTCGAGCCCGTGCCGCTGTTGCGTGAGCAGGGACATGTGAAGGTGGCGCTGACGCTGTGAGCGAGAACGGCGTCGACCCCGGCCAGGCGTCCTCTGACGGCGGGCTCGCTCCCGCCGGGCGTCAGGCGATCGTCGACGCCGTTGCCGCCAGGCAGCGGGCACAGCTCGTCAGCGGCCTCCGCGGCCTGGCACGGACCGCCCGCCCTCCGGCGTCGGCGGCCACGACGGGTGGCAGTGCCGATGCCGGCGCGGCGGCGTCGGCATCGGCGGGAGAGGATCGCTGCGACCTGTGCGAGACGACGATCCCCGGCGATCACCGTCATCTGCTGAACCTGGTCGAGCGCAGGATCGAGTGCGTGTGTGAGAGTTGCTGGGCGCTTCGCTCGGGCGATGCCGAGTACCGCCCCGTCGGCGGACGGACACTATGGCTTGCGGATCTCGACGTGCCCGACGACGTGTGGGCGAGCTTTCAGATCCCCATCGGGCTTGCGTTCTTCATGGAGTCAAGCGTCGCCGGCTGCGTGGTGGCCCTGTATCCCAGCCCGGGCGGCGCCACCGAGAGCGAGCTGCATTTCTCCTCCTGGAGCCGGATGCTCGAGCTCAACCCCGCGCTGGTCGAGCTCGAGCCGGACATCGAGGGCCTGATCGTCAACCGGCTGTCAGATCCTGCCTGCTACGCGATCGCGCCGATCGACCGCTGCTACGAGCTCACCGGGACGATCAAGGCCAACTGGGAGGGGATCTCCGGAGGCTCGAAGGTGCGCGAAGCGGTGTTGGCCTTCTTCGCGGAGCTGCAATCACAGGCAGCGCCGGCATGAGCGCGCAGCCGGACATCCTGCCGGGAGGCCTTCAGGGTGCAACCACGCCTTCGTCCGCCGGTCCGGAGCCGGAGTTCGAGGTCCTCGGGGCGCGCCCGATGCGCCACGCGGCAGCGCCGACGCTGATGCTCGACCTGCAGATCTCCGAGCCCAGCGGGCGGCAGGTCTACATGATCGGCCTGACAATCCAGCTGATGCTCGAGCCCGCCCGACGCGGCTATGACGATGTGACACGCGAGCGCCTGGCAGGACTGTTCGGGGCGCCCGAGCGGTGGGCTGTCACGACCCACAGCCTCGTGTGGGCGCAGCTCGACGTGGTCGTGCCCGAGTTCATCGGCTCGACTACCGTGGCGGTGCCGATCGCCTGCAACTACGACCTGGAGCTGGCCGCAGCCAAGTACCTCGACGCGCTGCCCGACGGCGAGGTGCCGATGGCGCTGCACTTCAACGGGATCGTCTACTACCCCAACGAGCAGGGGGGGCTGCAGATGGTGCTCGTGCCGTGGTCGCGCTCGGCGGAGTATCGGATGCCGGTCGCGGTCTGGCGGGAGACGATCGAGCACTACTACCCGAACACCGGCTGGGTTGCGATGCGCTCGGAGACGCTGCGCGCGCTCGAGCGTGCACGTGTCGCCCGCGGGGCGCCCACGTATGACGCCTGCGTGAAGCAGCTGCTGGAGGAGCGATCCGATGGATGACGCTCTGGAGCAGCTGATCGACTCGCTGCTGTATGAGGGCTACTCGCTGTACCCGTACACCGCGAGCGCTACAAAGAACTCAACGCCGACGCCGTTCGGGATCGCCTACCCGCCGGCCTACGCCGCCGCCCTTGCCAGTACCTTCGATCACCTCGAGCTGCGCTGCGTGCTGGAGGCGCCGCCCGAGGCGAGGATCAGCGCCGAGGCCCGCTTCCTGTCCGCCGGCGGTGAGCGCAACGAGGCTGTGGCGCACCGCCTGCAGCTCCCCGACACAACCGTGGGCGCGCTCGCCGGTCGGCCCGCAGACGAGCAGGCGATGGAGCAGGACGGCGAGGTCGACGATCAGCACGGCGCGCCGCTGTCCTATGCGCTTCGCCTGAGCATGCGCGAGCTGGCTCCCGGCGTCCACGAGCTGGCGCTCAGGGTCGAGAACCGGACGCCGTGCGTACAGGGGCTCGGCCGCGCGGCAGCGCTCGGACGCTCGCTGCTCTCCACGCACCCGATCCTGCGCGTGGCCGGCGGGCGCTTCGTCTCGCCGCTGGAGCGCCCGTGCGTGAGCGTCAACACCTTCCCGGTGCTGGCGAACGCCGCCGACGACGCTGTCGTCGGCGCGGCGATCGTGCTCCCCGATCATCCGCAGATCGCGCCCGAGAGTCGCGGCGGGCTGTTCGACTCCACCGAGATCGAGGAGGCGCTGCTGCTCCACGTCAAGGCGCTCAGCGACGCCGAGCGGGAGCAGATCGAGCGCGAGGACCCGGTCGTGCGCGAGATGGTGGCACGTGCCGCCGCGGTCACGCCGGAGGAGATCCTCGCGCTGCACGGCCGCGTCACGCTGCGCGATCCGGTCGGCGGCGTTGCTCGCAGCGCGGTAAGCGACAGCCCCCCGCAGGAGCCGGCGGGCCTCGTCGACCCGACCGCCGGAGAGGAGCACGCCGAGGTCGACGGCGTGCGCTTTCGACGCGGCGGCAAGGTGCGACTGCGCCCCGGACCCGACGCGGATCTGCATGCCCGGCTGCTCGACGGACGCACCGCGACGATCGAGCGGATCATGGTCGACTACGACGGCAAGACGCACCTCGGGGTGACGATCGACGGCGACCCCGGTCAGGAGCTGTTGCGCGAGAGCGGCCGCCTGCTGTTCTTCTTCGCACCGGAGGTTGAGGTGCTCGTGTGACCCATACGCCAGTCAGGAGGATCGGATGAGCCCAGAGCGCGAACCACGGATTCTCGTCGCCGGGGTCGGCAATGCATGGCTGCGAGACGACGGCTTCGGCGGTGAGGTGGCGCGCCGCCTGCAACAGCGGGAGCTGCCCGACGGCGTTGCGGTGATGGACGCCGCCACCGGCGGTCTCGACCTCGCCTACGAGGTGATGCGCGGCTACGACGCGCTTGTGATCCTCGACGCCAGCCGGCAGGGGGGCGAGCCCGGCACGCTGTATGTGATGGACGTCTCCGAGGAGTCGATCGACGGCAAGATCGAGGACGGCGAAGTGATCAACCCGCACGGGATGGATCCGCAGACGATGCTGCGCTTCGTCCGCTCGATCGGCGCCTGGCCGGGCCGCGTGACGGTGATCGCGTGTGAGCCGGCCGAGGTGGAGGAGATCGGGCTCGGACTCTCACCCGACGTGCAAGCGGCCGTCGAGCGAGCGGTCGACCTCGTCGTCGCGACCGCCGACGAGCTGCGCTCGAGCTCCCTCCTGCAAGCTGCGGAGTAGCGCTGTGCACGAGCTCTCGCTCAGCGGTGCGGTGATCAACACGGTCGTCAAGCACGCCGGGGAGCGACCTGTGAGCGTGGTCAACCTACGAGTCGGACGCCTGCGCCAGGTCGTCCCGGACACGCTCGAGTTCTATTTCTCCTTCGTCGCCCAGGGCACTGTCTGCGAGGGCGCGCGGCTCGCGCAGGAGATCGTCGAGGCAAGCCTGCGCTGCAACCCGTGCGCGCGCGAATGGGAGATCGAGATCCCGGCGTTCCGCTGTCCGACCTGCGGTGGCAGCGACGTCGTCATCGCCAGTGGTGACGAGTTCGAAGTCGAGTCCATCGAGGTCGAGGAGGCCGCATGCATCGCACAAAAGTGAGAATCGTCGAGGAGGCACTCGACGCCAACAACACGATCGCTCAAGCCAACCGCTCCGATTTCGACCGCGCGGGCGTCACCGTCGTGAACTTCATGAGCGCTCCGGGCGCCGGCAAGACCTCGCTGCTGGAGCGTGTCGTCAACAACGTGCCGGGGGTGCGCGTGGGCGTGCTGGAGGGCGACGTGCAAGGGTCGATGGACGCCGACCGTCTGGCCAGCCTGCACGTGCCGGTCACCCAGCTGAACACCGACCCCAGCTTCGGTGGCGAGTGCCATCTCGACGCCAACATGGTGCGCTCGGCGCTTGACGCCGTGCCGCTGCAGGAGATCGACATGCTCGTGATCGAGAACGTCGGAAACCTCGTCTGCCCAGCCGAGTTCAAGGTCGGCGAGGACGTGCGCGTGATGGTCTCCTCGGTGACCGAGGGGGAGGACAAGCCGCTTAAGTACCCGCTGATGTTCCGCACCTGCGAGCTGGTGCTGGTCAACAAGATCGACCTGCTGCCCCACCTGGACTATGACCTCGATCGCTTCCTGTACAACGTCGACCAGGTACATCCCGGCGCCGAGCGGATGCTTGTCAGCGCCCGCACCGGCGAGGGCATCGACGCCTGGCGAGACTGGCTGGCCGACGTTGCCCGTGCACGCGAGGGAGCCCCGGCTTGACGGCGACCGCCACCTCCGACCTCCTGGGCGCGCATCTGCAGCGGATGCTCGCACAGCGTACCGAGGCCAACCGCGAGTTCTTCGCACAGGAAGCCGAGCGACTGGCACGACTGTGTCACCTGATGGCCGAGCGCTTCGCCCGCGGCGGTCGGCTGATCGCCGTCGGGGCCTCGCCGGCGGCGCGCTCGGACGCACGCCACGTCGCCGTCGAGTTCGTGCACCCGGTGATCGTCGGCAAGCGCGCGCTGCCGGCCCTGGCGATCACCGGCGAGGACGGCGGCCTTGTAGCCCAGGTCGGGTTGCTCGCCGAGGAGCCGGACATCGCGATCGCGTTCTGCGACGCCGAGGAGAACCGCGCCGAGGTGGCCGGCGCCGTGGTGCTTGCCCGCGAGCGCGGCTGCCTGACGATCGCCTTCTCGGAGCTGGGCGCCGAATGGGAGCTTGAGCCACCGAGCGACGATCGTCACGTCCGCCAAGAGCTCGTCGAGACGCTCTACCACGTCCTCTGGGAGCTGGTGCACGTGTTCTTCGACCATCGCGGTCTGCTCGCCGGCCGCGATGCCCGTCGCGTTCACGACGCCGGCGCATCGAGCTTCCTCTACCCGTTCCTGGCCGAGCACGAGCACGAGCTCGAGCCGGTCGTCGAGGACGTGCGTCGCTCGGCGCTGATGAAGGCCGCCGAGATCGGCGCTCTGCGGGTGCAGACGCTGACCGACAACCGCGACACGCTGCAAGCCGCAGCGAGGGCGCTGCGCGCGAGCCTCGAGCACGGAGGCAAGCTGCTGGCGCTCGGAAACGGGGGCTCGGCCACCGACGCGATGGACGCGGTGGCCGACTTCCGCACGACGCCCGCCACCGGCAGCGCATGGCCGGCGATCGACCTGACCGCAGACTCCGGGATCCTGACGGCGATCGCCAACGACATCGGAGTCGACGCGATCTTCTCCCGCCAGGTGATCGCCTACGGGGAGCCCGGCGACGCGCTGCTGGCGCTGTCCACGTCCGGCAACTCAGGCAACGTCATCGACGCGCTCGCCGAGGCGCGACGCAGAGGGCTGATGAGCATCGCAATGGTCGGCTACGACGGCGGACGCGTCGCTGCCAAAGGCCTTGCCGACCACGTCGTGGTCACTCGCTCAGAGCACATACCGCGTATCCAGGAGGCCCAGGCCAGCGCCTACCACGCGCTGCGTGAGCTCGTCGAGCTCGTGCCGGAAGCCGGAGACGGTGCGTGAGCGCCAGCGCCCCGATGGCAGGTGAGCTAAGAGCGGTCCGGCGCACGCGCGCACGAGTGGAAGGGGTCGTGCAGGGGGTCGGCTTTCGGCCCTACGTTTACAGGCTGGCCGGCGAGCACGGTCTCTCCGGCTTTGTCCTGAACGACGGGAACGGCGTGCTGCTGGAGGTCGAGGGCAGCGCCGGCGCGGTCGAGATATTCCTGATACGGCTCGCACACGACGCGCCCCCGCTGGCGGAGGTCGAGCGGGTTGCCACCGAAGAGCGCGAGCCGACCGGCGCCAGCGGCTTCGTCATCCGCGAGAGCCCCCGCAGCGTCGTCAGCGACGCGCCCGTGGCAGCCGACAGCGCCACCTGTGAGGAGTGCCTGCGCGAGCTGACCGACCGTCGCAACCGCCGCTACCGCTATCCGTTCATCAACTGCACCAACTGCGGGCCGCGCTTCACGATCGTGCGCGCAATCCCCTACGACCGGCGGCTGACGACGATGGCGGCGTTCACCATGTGCGAGCGCTGCGCGGCCGAGTACGAGGATCCGGGCGATCGACGCTTCCACGCCCAGCCGAACGCCTGTCCGGCATGCGGCCCGTCGGCCTCGCTGCTGCGCCCCGACGGCCAGCCGGCGCTGTCCGGCGTGGCCGCCGAGGCCGCCGGTGACGCGATTTGCGCAGCAGCCGAGGCGCTGCGCAACGGGCGGATCCTGGCGATCAAGGGACTCGGCGGCTTTCATCTCGCCTGCTGCGCCGATGACGAGGACGCCGTCGCCGCGTTGCGGGCGCGCAAGCACCGCGAGGACAAGCCGTTCGCGCTGATGGTCGCGAGCGTGCCGGCGGCCGGCACGCTGGTGGCGCTCGGTGCCCGCGAGCGCGATCTCCTCAGCGGGCCGGAGCGCCCGATCGTGCTCGCGCCGCGACTGCAGGGCGCCGCTGTGGCGCCGTCGGTTGCTCCAGGCAGCGCCGAGCTCGGTGTGATGCTGCCCTACTCGCCGCTTCACCACCTGCTGCTGTCCGATCTCGGCGGCGGACGCATCGCGCCGGCGCTGGTGATGACCAGCGGCAACATCTCCGACGAGCCGATCGCCTACCGCGACGGCGATGCGCTCGACCGCCTCGGCGCGATCGCAGACCTCTTGCTCGTTCACGATCGTCCGATCCAGACGCGCACCGATGACTCGGTCCTTCGCGTGGTCAACGCCCCTTCAGGCCCTCGCGCGATGCTGCTGAGGCGCTCGCGCGGCTATGTCCCCACCAGCCTTCTGCTACCGGACGGGGCCGAGCAGCCAATCCTCGCCTGCGGCGCCGAGCTCAAGAGCACCTTCTGCGTGGCCAAGGGCAAGCGCGCATGGGTCTCCCACCACATCGGCGACCTGGAGAACTACGACACCCTGTGCTCGTTCACCGAGGGAATCGAGCACTTCCAGCGGCTGTTCGACGTCGCTCCCGAGGTGATCGTGCACGACCTGCACCCAGAGTATCTGTCGAGCAAGTACGCGCTCGGGCGCGAAGGGGTAGAGCACGTCGGCGTCCAGCATCACCACGCCCACATGGCGGCCTGTCTTGCCGAGCACGCGGAGCTCGGCAAGGCAGTCGGCGCGATCTTCGACGGGACCGGCTACGGGCTCGACGGGACCGTGTGGGGCGGCGAGCTGCTGGCCGGCGATCTCGAGGACTTCCGTCGGGTGGGGATGCTCCTGCCGGTCCGCCTCCCCGGTGGCGCCCGCGCGATCCGTGAACCGTGGCGGATGGCCTGCGCCTGGCTGGCCGCAGCTGGGGAAAGCGACCGTCCCGGCAGCGGGCTCGCACGCGAGCCGGAGATCCCGATTGCGCTGAGAGGCCGTGTGGAGGAGCAGGCGTGGAGTGGGGTGGCGCAGCTGGTGCGCACCGGTCTGCGTTCGCCGCTTACGACCAGCGTCGGGCGGCTGTTCGACGCCGTTGCCGCGCTGTGTGGACTGAGGCCCCGGGTCAACTACGAAGGGCAGGCCGCGATCGAGTTGGAGGCGGCGTGCGACGGGACCGAGCAGGGGAGCTATCCGATCGCGCTGGCCGGCGAGGACGGGATGATCAGGATCGACCCGCGCGCAACGATCCGTGCTGTCGCAGGCGACGTCGAGGCAGGGGTGGCGCTGGGCGTCATCGCCAGTCGCTTCCACAACGCGCTGGCGCTGGCGACGGTACAGGCGTGCACCGGCGCTGCCTCCGCGGAGGACACCGAGGTGATCGTGCTCTCCGGGGGCGTCTTTCAAAACAGGCGACTGCTCGAAGCCGTCATGGCCGGGCTGGACGCCAGCGGCCTGCGCGTGCTCGTGCCCGAACGGCTGCCCGTCGGCGACGGCGGCATCTCCTACGGACAGGCCGCGATCGCCGCACGACGGCTGGCAATGAGCAAGCCGGCGGGCGGCGAGTAGGACCATGATCGAGCCGAGCCCAGATCGCCGGCTGATACTCGAGCGCATGGTCTTCATCCGCGAGGCCAACCGTCCGTTCGGCGAGGTCACGCTGGCAGACGCACGCGACCGTGCGGACGAGCTGCGCGCCGTCACCGGCTGGGGGCCGACCGTGCGCGTCGCGCCGGTCGCGCGCGCCTGGCGTGAGCTCACGATCGTGATGGAGCGCAGCGGTGCGGACTGCGTGCGCGACCTCGATACCGAGGATGTGCTCGAGTTGGCCCCGAAGCTGTGGGTCGTTCTGCCTGGTGGCTGAGCGGCGAAGGCTAAGCTGCGCCCGATGACCCGAGATGAATGGATCGCCGCCTTTGCCGGCCGGGCGGGCGTGCAGGCGCCCTCGACGCAGGAGATCCGCGAACTGCTGGACCTCGCCGGCACCGCCGCCCACGCCTCCGAACGGACGGCGGCGCCGCTGGCTTGCTGGATCGCCGGTCGTGCCGGGCTCTCGCTGGCGGAGCTGCGTGTGATCGCCGAGGGCGTCGGCCCGGCCGGCGAGTCGTCGGCTTGAGGGCGTCCGTGTCCGCCGGCCGGGAGCGCTCGCTCAGCAGTCGCTGAAAGGGTTCTCCACGCGGACCCCCGTGTAGTCCTGGCCGTCGCCGAGATCCTCGGAGAGCACTGTCTCGCAGCCGAGCATCCGGGCGGCCTCGAGGATCGCGGCGTCCCAGTAGGAGATCCCGAACCGATCACGTGTGGACATGGCGGCGAGCATCACTTCAACGGTCGTGTCCTGGACCGGAAAACGCCGGAAGCTGTCAACGAGCGCAGCGGCCTGCTCGTGAGCCACGCGGTCCGGGCGACTGGCGCGAGTCGCCTGGACGTAGAACTCTTGGAGCACCTGGACGGACAGGCCCACGTCTCTTGCGGACAGGAGCTCGTTGGCGCGATGTGCCTTCCTCTCCTCCTCGGGATCGCGCGAGATGGCGTAGAGCAGAACGTTGGTGTCAACGAACCGCACGCCCGTGCAGCTCCTCGCGATCGAGGCGTTCGCGGGCGCTGAAGCGAGCGATCTGGGCTTGGATCTGTCTCTGCTGGGCCTCGAGCTTCGCGAACTCTGCCTCTCGCTCCGACAGCGAGCGCAGGTAGGCGGCCACGAGCGCGCTCACGGAGCTGCCCTGCTCGGCGGCACGGATCCGTGCGGCGCGGTAGACGTCATCGGGAACGGAGACCGTGATATTTGCCACTGTGCTTCACAGTATCACAGTTATACAGCCCAGGGTTGACGGCGCTACAACCACCCCTCCGCCAGCGCCAGGTCCTCCGCGTCGTTGACGTTGAAGCACAGTCGCTCGGGGCTGCCGAAGCGCGACAGCTCGCGCTCGTCGACGATCCGCGGCTCCAGCCCACCGATGGCGCCGCGCAGCGAGCGCTGCTCGGCGAGCGCCTGGCGCAGGGCCGGCAGCTGTGCGGGCAGGCAGCGGGCGAGCAGCGGCTGCGCCCGGCCGCCGACGTGCGCCATCGCGGCACCGTCGAGACCTGCGAGCCAGCCCAGCAGCGGGCCCGTCAGGAACGGCATGTCGCATGCGACCAGCAGCACCGCCGGAGCGGGGGAGCGCGCGGCGGCGAGCTCCAGGGCTGCGAGCACGCCGCACAGCGGGTGCCGCGGACTGTCCGGCTCGTGCACGACCGGCTCCGACAGCGGTGGCAGCGAGCTCGCGCGCTTGGCCACGACGATCGTCTCCAGCCCGGCCTCGCGGGCAGCGGCCAGCGGGTAGGAGATCAGGGCACGCCCGCCGAGCAGCGCCAGCGCCTTCTCACCGCCGATGCGCTCACCCCGTCCGCCGGCCAGGACGGCGGCGATCGCCTGCTGTTCAGCCATCGCGTGAGTGTGGCACTACAGTGGCCAGGCGATCATGGCTAGCGGGCTACTGGAGATCGAGCAGGCGCGGCGCCTGATCCTTGACGCCGTCAGGCCCCTGCCGTCCGAGGCGGTCGAGCTGCACGACGCGCTCGCCAGGACGCTCGCACACGACGTCAGCGCGCAGGAGGCGGTGCCGGCTTTCGACAGCTCCGCCATGGACGGCTTCGCCGTGCGCGCCGAGGACGTCGTCGCCGCCGATCAAAGCAGCCCGACGGTGCTGCGCGTGATCGACGAGTCGCGCGCCGGCTCGCCGGCGGAGGCGGTGCTGGGCGGCGGTCAGGCGATCGCGATCTCCACCGGCGCGATGCTCCCCGCCGGCGCCGACGCCATCGTCCCGGTTGAGGACACCCGCAGGCACAACGAACAAGTGGAGGTGTTTGCCCCGGCAGCCCTCGGCCGCCACGTCAGGCGCGCCGGCGATGACGTGGGCGCCGGCCAGACGGTGCTGCGGCGCGGCACCTCGCTCGGGCCGGCCGAGCTCGGAGTGCTGGCCTCGCTCGGCTGCGTCCAGCCGGCATGCGTGCGCCGGCCGCGGCTGTCGCTGCTCGTCAGCGGCGATGAGCTGCTCGCGCCCGGCCAGCCTGCGCGCCCCGGTGCGATCCGCGACTCCAACTCGCTGACCATCGCCGCGCTCGCCCGCGGTGCCGGCGCTGAGGTCGTGCGCAGCGCCACCGTGCCCGACGACGCCGGGGCGACCAGGGCGGCGCTCGCCACGGCCGTCGAGGATGTGGAGGTGGCCGTCGTCTGCGGTGGCGTGTCCGTCGGCGTGCACGACTACGTCAGGCCAAGCCTCGAAGCTCTTGGCGCGCAGGCCGTGTTCTGGGGGCTGGCGCTGAAGCCTGGGCGACCCACCTGGTTCGGCACGCTCGGCTCGACGCTCGTGTTCGGGCTCCCCGGCAACCCGGTGTCGGCGATGGTGACGTTCGTGCTGCTCGTTCGTCCGGCGCTGCGCGCGCTCCTCGGCATGCCCACCCACCAACCGCGGCTGATGGCGGTGATGGAGCGCGACTACGAGAAGCCCGCCGGTCGCGCGCACGCCGTGCGCTGTCGCATCAGCGCGCGCGAGGACGGCTGGCACGCAGAGCCGACCGGCGCGCAGGGATCGCACATACTCACCTCGATGCTCGGCGCCGACGCCCTCGCGATCCTCCCCAGCGACACCGTCGCCGTGCGCGCCGGCGAGCGCGTGGAGATCGAGCCGCTGCACGCGTGGATCGGGGCAGCGGCATGACGGACGCGATCGGGGCGCCGGCGTGAGCGCGATGGTCGTCCACGTGCGGCTGTTTGCGATGCTGCGCGAATGCGCCGGCACCGACCGGCTGGAGCTGGAGCTGCGCAGCGGCGACACCGTCGCGGACGCCATGCGCGCCCTCTCCGAGCGGGGGCAGCTGGGGGAGCTGCTGGAGCGCCTGCCCGTGCGCATGGCCGTCAATCGCGACTACGCCTCCGCCGAGACGACGCTCGCCGCCGATGACGAGCTGGCGCTGATCCCGCCCGTCAGCGGTGGCGCCCCCGAGCTCGACGATGCCCGCACGCAGGCCCCGCTGCACGTGCGCGTCAGCGACGAGCCGCTGTCGCTCGACGCGCTCGCCCGCGCCGTCGGCGACCCAGGCGCGGGCGCGGTCGTGATCTTCCAGGGAGTCACGCGCGAGGTCGAGCGCCTGGACTACGAGGCCTACGCCACCATGGCCCACGAGCGCATGGAGGCGATCCTGCGCGACTGCGTCGCCGCGCACGGACTGCTCGCCGCCGCGATCGAGCATCGCGTCGGCAGCGTCGCGCTCGGTGAGCCCAGCGTGATCGTGGCCGTGTCCGCGCCGCATCGCGCCGAAGCCTTCGCCGGCGCCCGTGAGGCGATCGATCGCGTCAAGGCCGAGGCCCCGATCTGGAAGCGCGAGCACCCCGCAGACGGACCCGGACGGTGGGCGCCCGGCAGCGAGCCGCCGCTGTGAGCCCGGAGCGGCTGACCCACATGGATGAGGACGGGCGGGCACGGATGGTCGACGTGGGCGCCAAGCAGATCACCGAGCGGGTGGCGCGTGCCCGTGCGCGCGTGCGCATGTCGTCCGCCGCCGCGCGCGCGGTGCAGGCGGGCGATGGTCCCAAGGGCGAGGTGTTGGGCGTGGCGCGCATCGCCGGCGTGCAGGCTGCCAAGCAGACGGGTCAACTGATTCCCCTCGCGCACCCGCTCCCGCTGACGTTCGTCGACGTCACAGCGGATGTCGACGTCGAGCACGGGGTGGTGGAGCTGGTGAGCGAGGTGCGCACGGTCGCGCGCACCGGTGTGGAGATGGAGGCGATGACCGCCTGTGCCGTGGCGGCGCTGACGATCTACGACATGGTCAAGGGCATCGAGCGCGGCGTCGAGATCGAGCACGTCGTGCTGCTGGAGAAGCACGGTGGACGCAACGACTACCGGCGCGAGGAGGACTGAGCGCGTGCTGCGCGCTGCGATCATCACGATCAGCACCTCCAAGGCGGCAGGCGAGGGCGAGGACGAGAGCGGGCCGAGGCTGGCGGCGCTGGCCGAGGAGCTGGGCGCGGAGATTGCCGGACGCGACCTGATCGCCGACGAGCGTGCGACGATCGAACAGCGCCTGCGCCACTGGGCGCTGATGGAGCGGTGTGCGCTTGTGCTGACCACCGGCGGTACCGGCGTCTCGCCTAGCGACGTGACCCCCGAGGCCACGCTGGCCGTGATCGAGCGCGAGATTCCCGGCATCGCCGAGGCGATGCGCGGCGCCTCGCGGGAGCACACGCCTCACTGGATGCTCTCGCGGGCGGTGGCCGGCGTGTGCGGCTCCAGCCTGGTGATCAACTTCCCCGGCAGCCCGCGCAGCATCGAGCAGGTGGCAGATACGCTTCGACCGGCGCTGGCGCACGCCGTTGCGCTGATCGCAGGCGAGCACGACGCGCATTAGTGGCCATTGACGCCTGCCACAGTTGCGCCGGCGAAGGGAACGCTTGCATCCGGGGCATCCGCCGGCGCGTGTCCCGGCACGTGGGGCGGCGAGAACAGCCCGCGCGCGGCGAGGATCGGCATGACGCCCTCGCCGAACCAGTAGGCCTCCTCGAGATGCGGGTAGCCGGAGAGCACGAACTCGCTGATCCCGAGTGCCGCGTATTCCTCGATCCGCTCGGCCACCTCCTGATGGCTGCCGACGAGCGCGGTGCCGGCGCCGCCGCGCGCCAAGCCCACTCCTGCCCACAGGTTGGGAGCCACCTCCAGGCCCGAGCTGGAGCCGTTGTGCAGCGCCGTCATCCGCCGCTGACCCTCGGACTCGCTGCGCCGCAGGCGCTCTTGGACCTGCGCGATGGTCGTGGGGTGGATGCCCTCGAGCAGGCGCTCGGCCTCGCGCCACGCCTGTCTTGCCGTGTCGCGACAGACCACGTGTAGGCGGATCCCAAGCCGCAGGCGCCGGCCCTGGCCGGCAGCCAGCGCAGCGAGCGCGTCGAGCTTCTCTCCCAGCAGCGCCGGGGGCTCGCCCCAGCTGAGGTACACCTCGACATAGCGGGCGGCGACCTCCAGCGCCGCCGGCGAGGAGCCACCGAAGTAGATCGGCGGAGTCCTCGCGGGCAGCTGCTCGAGCTGGGCGGCTTCGACGGACAGGTGCTCACCGTGAACGTCGACCGTCTCGCCTCGCCATAGGTCGCGCACGATTCGCAGGAACTCCGCCGTGCGCCGGTAGCGCGCGGTCTTGTCGAGGCGGTCGCCGAGCGCGCGCTGTTCCTCACCGTCGCCGCCGGTGACGACGTTCAGCAACAGGCGGCCGTTGCTGTGGCGTTGGAAGGTGGCGGCCATCTGGGCGGCGAGCGTGGGGCTCACCAGCCCCGGACGAAAGGCGACCATGAACTTCAGCCGCTCGGTCCGCTGGCTGAGCATCGCGGTGGTGACCCAGGCGTCGTCGCACCACAGGCCGGTGGGGGTGAGCGCGCCCGCGAATCCGAGTTCCTCGGCGGCGAGGGCCACCTGCGTGAGGTAGCCGAGCGTGGGCGGGCGCGGCCGCCCGGCCACACCGACCGGCCGCGCTTCCTCGATCAGCCTGCGGCCGTCGCCCTGGGTGGGCAGGAACCAGTGGAACGCGAGCGCGGTCATACCTGTCCGTGCTGGGGAGGGAAGGTGCCGTTGAGCGTGTAGCGGCCGATGTGCTGGAGCTTCCAGCGGACGGGGTCGTGCAGCGTATGCGTGCGCGCGTTGCGCCAGTGGCGGTGCAGATTCAGCTCGTTTGCCGCGGAGCGTGTGCCGGCCAGCTCGAACAGCGCGCTGGTGGTCTCCACCGAGACGCGGTCTGCGAACGCCTTGGCGCTCGCCACCGCGATCGAGGCGCGAGCCGCATCGTGCTCGGAGAGGGAGCCCCGCTCATCGACCCCGTCGCGCTCGACCGTGTCGATCGTGCGGGCGGCCTCGCCCAGCAGCGCCTGTGCGGCGCGCACGCCGATCGCCAGCTCACCGACGCGCTGAATCAGCAGCGGATCGTCGGCCGCGCGCTCGACCTCGGCCTCGAACCAGGGGCGGCTGGCGGTGCGCACGAACTCCGCGGCATCCTCCAGCGCGCCCACGGCGATGCCTACGTCGATCGCCGTGTGCAGCAGTTGCGCGCGTGCCCCGTACACCTGCGGCGCTTCGAACATGCGGTGGTGCGGGATCACCATGTCGGCGGGCACCGCCACGCGATCGAGCTTGACGGTGCCGCTGGCGGTCGTGCGCTGCCCCATGCCCTTCCAGTCGTCGACGACGCTGACGCCGTCGGCGCCCTGGGGGACGATCGCTACCTGCGTGCGGCCGTTCTCGTCCTTGGCCAGCACCGTCAGCCAGTCGGCGAGCAGCGAGCCGGTGCAGTAGAACTTCCGACCCTCCAGCACGAATGTTCCCGGGCGGCCGGCGCGCAGGCTGGTGCGGATGTCCGCGACCGTCTTGGATCCCGCCTCCGACTGCGCGTTGGCGAGCCGCCGGCCGTCGAGGACATCGCCGAACAGCAGCTCCTGCTGGGCGTCCGTGCCGAGCCGGCGCACGAGCTCCAGGTAGACGAAGTGGCTCTGCGGGATCTGGGCGACGTTGGGGTCGGCGCTCGCCAGCAGGCTGAGGACCTCAGCGAGCGTCTCGACTGACACGCCGGCGCCCCCGAACGCTCGCGGCACGGTGATCGCGAGCAGGCCCTCGGCGGACAGCAGCTCGATCTCCGCGGTAGGCAGCCTCCGCTCGCGGTCGCGCTCGGCGGCGCCGGCGGCGATCCGCTCGAGCACGGCCCCAGCTCGTGCCAGCGCCTCCTCGTCGGAGCCGATGCGGTGCGCGCTCCTTGCCGATCGGCTCGCACTCCGCCCGCGGGTGCGTGGGATCTCGGCGGTGCTCATGCGTAGCTCCTTGCGCTCGCGGTCGCAGCTCAGCCGACCGGGGACGGGATCGCGATCGGCGTGGGCTGCTGCACCCCGAGCTCGGCCTCCAGCTCGCGTACGATCGGCAGCACGTTGGTGCCGAAGTAGTCGATCTCCTCCTGGAAGTGCAGGAAACCGCCGAGGATCAGCCCGACGCCGAGCTTGCGGTACTCGACGATGCGTCTGGCCACCTGCTCGGGGGTGCCGATGAGGCCGCTGCGGAAGCCGTCGTTGTACTGGACGAGGTCCTTGAACTCGGAGTCCTGCCACATGCCGCGCCCGTCGGCGGAGGACTGCCCGGCCTGCTTGACGGCATCGCCGAAGCCCTCGACGGCCTCGCGGTCGGCCTTGGCGATGATCTCCTCGACGGTGGCGCGCGCCTCGGCCTCGCTGTCGCGGGCGACGATGAACGCGTTGAGGCCAAAGCGGATGTCGCTGCCGGGCCGGCGGCCCTCCGCGCGCGCGTAGCCTGAGACCTCCTCGATCTGCTGGCGCACGCCGTCGAAGGAGTTGCCGTTCATGAAGTACCAGTCGGAGACGCGTGCGGCCATCCGGCGGGCGGCGGTGGAGTTGCCGCCCTGGAAGATCTGCGGGTGGGGCCTTTGCAGTGGCTTGGGTTTGAGCGTGTAGCCGTGCAGGTTGTAGAAGTCGCCGGAGAACTCGGCCTCGTCCTCGGTCCAGCTGGCCTTGAGCACGCGGATGAACTCCTCCGAGCGGCGGTAGCGCTCGTCGTGCTCGAGCCACGGCTCGCCGAGCGCGCTGAACTCCCCCTTGAACCAGCCGGAGACGACGTTGACGGCAAAGCGCCCGCCGGAGAGGACGTCGGCGGAGGCGCCGAGCTTGGCGAACACGCCTGGCTGCCATAGACCGGGGTGGATGGCAACGATGACCTTCAGGCGCTCGGTGGCCAGCAGCAACGCGAGGCTGAAGCTGGTGGACTCGTGCTGGTACTCGGCGCCGTAGCTGGCCATGTAGCGCACCTGGCTGAGCGCGTACTCGAAGCCGCGCTGCTCGGCCAGCTGTGCCAGCCGGCGGTTGTACTCGATGCCCCAGTCGGTGCGCTGCTCGATCTTGCTGACGACAAGGCCGCCGCTGACGTTGGGTACCCAGTAGGCGAACTTGACCGGATCCTCGCTTGCGATCGTCATCTGCGGCCTCGCTTTCTTTAGTTCTTCGATTGTCTTTATGAATTTTGTATGGCGCTGCGGCGCTTCCCGGCGTCCCTGTATGGGATCTCAGCTGACGCGTTCGAGCACGGCGACCCGTCTGGGCCTGTTTCGCGGCTTCGGCACCGCCGAGCGCCCGCGCTCCGGGCGCTCACGTGCCGGACGCTCGCGCTCCAGGCGTGAGTAGGCGCCGCGAAAGAACAGCAACGGTGCAACGTCGTTCTCGGCGCTGGACATCGACAGCGCCTCGCCGATGACGATCACGTGATCGCCGCCACGGTGGATGGCGCTGACGCGGCAGGCGACCGTGGCGAGGGCGTCAGGTAGACACGGCAGTCCGGGGTGGTGCTCGCTGAAGTCAGCCTCCCGCGGCCTTGACCGCTCGCCCTTGGCGGCGAAGCGGATCGAGTGCTCGCGCTGGCTGTCGGCGAGGATGTTGACGGCGAAGCGCGAGCAGGCTCTCACCGCTGCGAGCGTCTCGCTGTCGTGCGCGAGGCACACAAGCAGCAGCGGCGGATCGAGCGAGACGGAGGTGACGGCGTTGACGGTCGTGGCGACCGGGCTGTCGTCTTGGCGGCGCGTGCTGATGACGCAGACGCCGGTGGCGAAGTGGCCCATGACGGTGCGCATGTCGTGCTTGGCCGCGTTCATGCGATCCCCTCCGGGATGTCAGCGCCCACCCAGAGCGGCTCATCGCCCTCCAGGGCGAGCGGACGCTCGGCGTCAGCCACGAGCGGAGGGTCGACGGCAGTCAGCCGATGGCCGAGTCGCAGCGCCTTGGAGAGCATGTACGGCTCGGACTCCGGATGCGGCTCGACCTCGATCGGGACCTGGCCGGAGACCTCCAGTCCGTAGCCCTCCAGACCGATGATCTTGCGCGGGTTGTTGGTCAGCAGGCGGATCGTGGAGAGCCCTAGATCGGCGAGGATCTGCGCGCCGATGCCGAAGTCGCGCAGGTCGGCGGCGAAGCCCAGCGCGAGGTTGGCGTCGACGGTGTCCAGGCCCTGCGTGTCCTGCAGTGCGTACGCGCGCACCTTGTTGAGCAGGCCGATGCCACGCCCCTCCTGGGCGAGGTACACGAGCGCGCCGCGCCCCTCGGCTGCGATCTGGCGCATCGCCTCCTGCAGCTGCGGTCCGCAGTCGCAGCGCAGCGAGCCGAACACCTCGCCGGTGACGCACTCGGAGTGCACGCGCACGAGCACGTCGGGCACGCCGGCGATCTCTCCGTAGACGAGCGCGAGGTGCTGCCCGCCGTCCACCAGCGAGCGGTAGCCGTGCAGGCGGAAGACGCCGTGGACGGTCGGCAGGCGCGCGCTGGCGACGCGCTCGACGAGGCTCTCGGCCTGGCGGCGGTGGGCGATCAGTTGCGCGACGGTGATCATCCTCAGGCCGTGGCGGCGCGCGTATGGGATCAGGTTGCCGACCCGGGCCATGGTGCCGTCCTCGTTGAGGATCTCGCAGATGACCCCGGCAGGCGGCACGCCGGCCATGCGCGCCAGATCGACGGCGGTCTCGGTGTGGCCGGAGCGCTCGAGCACGCCGCCGGGGCGCGCGCGCAGCGGGAAGACATGGCCGGGCTGGACGAGATCGTCGGGGCCGCAGTCGGGGTCGATGGCGGTCTGCACGGTGCGCGCGCGGTCGTGCGCGGAGATGCCCGTGGTGACCCCGTCGCGAGACTCGATCGAGACGGTGAAGGCGGTTCCGTGCAGCGACTCGTTGCGGCGCGTCATCGGGCGCAGCCCGAGCTCGTCGCAGCGCTCGGAGCTGAGCGCCAGGCAGATCAGCCCGCGCGCCTCGCGGGCCATGAAGTTGATCGCCTCGGGGGTGACGAACTGCGCGGCCATCACGAGGTCGCCCTCGTTCTCGCGGTCTTCGCCGTCGCAGACGATCACCATGCGCCCGTTGCGGATGTCCGCGAGCGCATCCTCGATCGAGTCGAAGGGCGGGGTCATCTGTGTCGTCCCGGCAGCGTCGCGCTCATGCAGACGAGGATGGTGACTGCGGGCGCCTTGGTCAAATAGGGATTCTGGAACAGGTGATAGGGCGCTCCTTTCACGCATGCGTGCTCGGCGCACGCGACGCGCGCTTGGTGTGAGCACGGGGAGCGCGCTTGGCGCTGGGTGGCGGGAGCGCCTCGGCGGCTGTGGCGGCGTAGACCGTGGCCTCTTGTACGAACAGGCCGTGCAGGTCGCGCGTGGCGAGCGTGGGGGAGCCCGAGCGCCGGCGTTGGACGACCAGCCGCACGTTCGTGTCGTCGTCCTGGATCTTGCGGTAGGTGATCGCGCCGCGCTCCTCCAGCGGGTCCCCGATCACGCTGTAGCTCGGGAGCACCGTGGCCCCGAGCCCGGCGGCGACCATCAGCTTGCCCATCTCGGCGCCGTCGGCTGAGTAGGAGAAGGAGGGCTCCCCGCCGCCGAGCAGCCGGTGCAGGTAGCGGTGCATGGCATAGCCGGCGCGCATCACGATCAGCGGCTCGCTGATGAGTTGCGCAGCGCTCACCGTCGCGCGCGCCGCCAGGGGACTGTCGCTGTGCATGCAGACGACCGGGTAGCCGCGCAGCAGCTCGACCGTGTGGAGCTCCGGTGCTACCTCGTCGCCGTCGAGGTAGTTGACGAGCCCGAGGTCAAGACCGCCCTCCAGCAGCAGGCGGTGCAGCCGCTGCTGCTGCACGAGCGTGATCTCCACCTGCGTCGTCGGGTGCGTATCGCGAAAGGCGCGGATGGTGGCGGTCAAAAGTGGCGAGGTGGCGGCGCTGACGGTGCCGAGCCGGATCATCCGGCTGCTCTCGTGCTGCTCGTCGGCGGCGTAGCGCAGGCGCTTGGCGGCCTCGATCACGTCCAGCAGGTGGGGCAGCAGCTCCCGTCCCTCGTCGCTGATCGTCGCTCCGGTGCGCTGGCGGTCGAGGATGTCGACGCCGAGCTCGGCCTCGAGCTTGCGGACGGTCTCACTCAGCGCCGGTTGGGAGATGTGCAGCTCCTCAGCGGCCCTGCGGAAGGACCCAAAGCGCGCGACAGCGGCGGCGTATTCGAGCTGCTCGATGCGCATCGCGCCGCGCCGTCAACAATTTCGATCATAAAACTCGGAAATAATGTCGGGCAGCCTACCACGCCTACGGGGCGGCGCTGCCGAATACCGGTCGTGCGGGGCACGAGCGGGTCGATCCCGTGACTCGCCCCCGCACGACCGGCCGGCTTCTCGCAGCTCGACGCGCTAACCCACCGAGACGGCCACCTCACCCTCTGCCCGGCGCTCCCCGACCGCCGGGCGCGCGCTGCGCAGCGCGATCGGCAGCAGCACCGCAACGGTCCCGGCGATGACGGCGAGGACCAGCCACGTGTGGACCCCTTCCCATTCACCGAGCAGCAGCAGGAAGCCGGGGATCGTGCAGGTGGTGAACGACAGGATCAGGGTGGCCCAGCCGGCGAGCGCCGTGAGACGCTCGATGCCGAGTCCCAGCACGAGGAAGAACAGCCCCCACAGCACCGACCACTGCAGCCACAACAGGCCGATCGTGGGATCGCTGAACTTGACTATGTTGGTGACGCCGAAGGCGCACGCCATGATTGCCACCCAGGCGGAGTACCAGCCCAGTCCGAGCGGCTCATGGCCGGCGAGGTTGGAGATGCCGACATACAGGTAGGTGAAGCCGAACAGGAAGATGCCTGACGCGAGCAGGATTTCATCGGGCGTCTTGGCGTGGGAGATCAGGTAGAAGGGAATCGCTGTCTGCAGGCCACCGACGAACAGGTTGAAGACGCCTGCGCTCTTCGCGTCCACCTTGCCCAGGAACAGCAGCCCGTTGACGAACAACACGGCACCTACGAACATGAGGCCTACGGACGACATTTGCTTGTTACCTCCTTTTAGTGGTAGTGGTAATGCGTCCGCTGCTAGTTGTAAGAGTCGACCGGGGGGAGCCTGTCGTTCAGGAGATAATCTCCGGCATGCATCGACTTGAAGTCGAGCGGGTTGTGCAGTGACAGGGTGCGTGCGTTGCGCCAGTGCCGGTCGAAGCCGTAGCGCTCCAGGACGCTGCCGGCGCCGCACACCTTGAACAGCGTCGATCCCGTCTCCAGCGCCGCCTCCGCGCCCGCCCGCCGGGCCTCCCCGGTGACGACCGAGGCGATGCCACGGCGCTCGAGGTCGCCGGGGTGCGCGACGGCGTCGTCGCACAGCTCGGCGGCGCGCATGGCCAGCAGATCGGCCGCCAGCACGGCGGTCTTCATCTCGCCCACGCGGAGCTTGGTGTAGAGGTCCTCGCTGGCGCTCGATGCGTCGCTCTCGTACCACACGCGAGCGCGCGTCTGGAGGAAGTCGACGGCGTCGTCGAGCGCGTTCTGGGCGATCCCGACGAACACGCCCGTGTGCACCGCCTGGTAGTTGAGGGATGTGATCGCGCCGCCCCCGCCTCCCCCGTCCTGTGCCGTGGAGAGGCACAGCTCGTCAGGGATGAGCACGTCTTTGAAGTCCGTCGTTCCGCTCGCGGTGGTGCGCTGCCCGAAGCCGCTCCAATCGTCGTGGATCCTCACGCCGTCGGCATCGGTTTTGGTCAGGAACACGCGTACCTCGTCAGAGTCGGCCACCCGGCAGGGACCGAATGTGATGTCTCCGGCGAGGCTGCCGGTGCAGTAGAACTTGGTCCCGTTCAAGCGCCAGCCGTCATCCACCCTGGTGACGGTCGTGTTGAAGTCGTTGACACTCGGCGTGCCGATCTCCGAGTAGGCGTTCGCGATCCACAGCTCGCCGCTGGCGAACCTCGGCAGCCACTTCGCCTGCACCTCGGGCGGGGCGAACTCTTCGAGCAGCCTGATGCCCCCGGTGTGCAGCTGGTACATCTGCCCGATGTTGGAGTCGCCGGCCGATATCAGGATGACGACGCGCATCAGCTCGCTGAACGTGGCGCCGTAGCCACCGAACTCGCGTGGGACCATCAGCCCGAGCAGCCCTGACGCCCGGAAGGCGGCGCACTGCTCGTAGGGGAACTGTCGATTGAGATCGCGCTCGGCGGCGCCGACGCGGAACTGGTCGCGCAGCTCCTCTGCCACCGCTATCGGATCCTCTAGATCGATGCCGGCCTTCGGCCCTGTGGGTGCTTGTTGGATCGTGCTCATCGCTTGATGGTCTCCTTCGGTCGGACGATCGTGGACAAGGAGCTCGCTCCTTCGCCGGCCCTGGTCGCGAGTCGACCGGACCTGTCTGGGAGGTGTATGCCATGAAGGCAATCGAGATAGTGGGGAATGGTGGCTACGTCCAAGCGCGCAGTCAAATAGACATTCGCGACTGTGCGATAGGGGCGCCCTATCGTGGCGCGGTCCCACCACGCGGACGTCGCGCATCAGTTGTGCCGCGGCCGGCACGCTGCCGAGCCACGGTCCCATCCGTAACGTGTTGCGGGCTCGTGGCGTCAAGCCGGATCCGGAGATGGTGGAGAGGCGCAAACAACGATCGACGAGGAGTGAGCATGGCGAAGTACGTCGGAGCGATCGATCAGGGAACCACCAGCACCCGCTTCATCCTGTTCGACAGGGACGGCATGATCGTCGCTGCCGATCAGCGCGAGCACGAGCAGATCAACCCCAAGGCGGGCTGGGTCGAGCACGACGCGAGCGAGATCTGGCGGCGAACCCGTGAGGTGATCGGCGGCGCGCTCGCCAAATCAGACGCCGAGGCCGGCGACGTCGAGGCGATCGGGATCACCAACCAGCGGGAGAGCACCGTCGTGTGGGACCGGCGAGAGCGGTGAGCCGATCCACAACGCGATCGTCTGGCAGGACACCCGCACCGACCATCTGGTGCGCGAGCTCGCCGGCGAGAAGGGCTTGGATCGCCTGCGCGACCGCGTCGGCCTGCCGCTGTCGACCTACTTCGCCGGGCCGAAGGTCACGTGGCTGCTGGACAACGTCGACGGCGCCCGCGAGCGCGCCGAGAACGGCGAGCTGGCGTTCGGGACGATGGACACGTGGGTGCTGTGGAACCTGACCGGCGCCGGCAACGGCGGCGTGCACGTCACCGACGTGACCAACGCCAGTCGCACGATGCTGATGGACCTGGAGAGCCTCGACTGGCACGAGCCGAGCCTGGAGCTGATGGGCATCCCGCGCTCGATGCTGCCGGAGATCCGCTCCTCCAGCGAGGTCTACGGGGAGGCGGCCGGCACCGCCGTGGGCGGGCGGCCGATCGCCGGGATCCTCGGCGACCAGCAGGCGGCGCTGTTCGGCCAGACGTGCTTTGACCGCGGCGAGGCCAAGAACACCTACGGCACCGGCTCGTTCCTACTGCTGAACACGGGCGAGGAGATCGTGCAGTCTCGACAAGCTGCTGACGACGCTCGGCTACAAGCTCGGCGAGGAAAAGCCCACGTATGTGCTGGAGGGCTCGATCGCGGTCACGGGCGCGCTGATCCAGTGGCTGCGCGATCGCCTGAAGCTGATCGACAGCGCATCGGAGGTCGAGGATCTTGCGCGCACGGTGGACGACAACGGCGGCGTGTACTTCGTGCCCGCCTTCTCCGGGCTGTTCGCGCCCTACTGGCGCGACGACGCCCGCGGCGTGATCGTCGGCCTGACCGCATACGCAAACCGGGGTCACATCGCGCGCGCGGCGCTGGAGGCGACCGCATGGCAGAGCCGCGAGGTTCTCGACGAGGCCAACGCCGTCGCCGACGTGCCCTTCAGCGAGCTGAAGGTGGACGGCGGCATGACCGCCAACGAGCTGCTGATGCAGTTCCAGGCGGACGTGCTCGGCGTGCCCGTCGTGCGTCCCGCTGTGACCGAGACGACAGCGCTCGGCGCCGCCTTCGCCGCCGGGCTGGCGGTCGACTTCTGGTCAGACCAGGACGAGCTGCGCGAGCGCTGGACCGAGGACAGGCGCTGGGAGCCGGAGATGGACCAGCAGGAGCGCGAACGCCAGTACGGCCAGTGGAAGAAGGCCGTCACGCGCTCCTTCGACTGGGTCGAGCAGGAGTAGCGCCTCCAGCGGATCTCACGCTGGGTCACCAGGCGGCTAGCTCGACCCGGATTCGCGCTCGGCCCAACGCCTGCTCCACGCGTCAAGCGGGGTAAGCATCTGCAGCAGGCTCGTGCCCTCCTCGGTGAGCCGGTAGCCGCTGCCGTACGGCTCGGCGATGATGCCCGCGTGGCGCAGCTCGCGCACGCGTTCATTGAGCACGCTCGAGGAGATCTGCCCGCAACGGGCCTGCAGCTCGCGGAACGTGAGAACGCCGTCCTCGCGAGCGCCGTCCTCGCGCAGCTCCCACAGCACCCGCAGCGCCCAGCGCCGGCCGAGCACGTCGAGCAGCGCCATCACCGGCCGGCCGGTTTGCGAGCCGCGGACCGGTCGGCCCGGGCTCGGCGTGGCGATTGCCTGTTTTGTAACTGCCTGCTTTGAAATTAGAAGCTAAACTCTCTGCTTTGGTTATCAAGGCGAAAGGTTAGACGATGCCCGAGACAGCACGCCCGCCGCGGATCGCGCCGTTGCGGCCCCCTTATTCCGCTGAGATCGCAGAAGCGCTGCGCAAGTGGATGGCACCCGGAAGCGAGATGGAGCCGCTGAAGCTGTTTCGCACCCTGAACATCCACGAGCAGCTCGCCTCGCGGATGCGTCCACTCGGCGCCGGCATACTTGCTCACGGCAGCGTCGAGCCGCGCGATCGCGAGATCGTGATCCATCGCACGTGTGCGCGCGCCGGAGCGGAGTACGAGTGGGGGGTGCATGCGCTGGTGTTCGGCAAGCGACTCGGCCTCAGCGACGAGCAGATGGCAGCGACCGTCAACGGCGAGGCCACCGACCCGGCGTGGGAGGAGCCCGACACTGCGCTGGTCGCGCTCGCCGACGAGCTGTTCGACACCGCAACCGTGTCCGACGCGCTGTGGGGCAGGCTGGCGGCTCGCTTCGATCACCAGCAGCTGCTCGAGCTGCTGGTGATCGCCGGCTGGTACCGGCTGCTGTCGTACGTGATCAACGCCGTCGGGGTCGAGCGCGAGCCGTGGGCGCCACGCTTTCCGTGAGCCGATGACGCCGGGTGGATCTGCGGACGTGTTGCTGTCTATGTCGTGGGCACGGTGACGGCCGACCATGCCGGCAGCGCCAGCGCCGTCTCCTGCTCGCCGGTATCGATCAGCGCCTGGACTTCCTTGGCGGAGAAGTTGATCGCCACGAGCAACGACGTCTGCGGGGTGGCCAGCGCGTAGGCGAGCACGTCCTTGGCCGGCGAGGCCTGCAGCAGCGTCAACGAGCCGGCTGCGAGCACTGGGTTGGCGAGGCGCTCGGCGATCAGGCTCCGGTAGTGCGGTTCGAGCCCGTTGGGATCGCTCGTCCAGTCGAGCGGCTCGGTCTGCTCGTAGGGCTCATATTCAGCGCCGATCTCCTGCCCGGTGTAGATGCACGGGATCCCCGGCAGCGACAGCAGCATCGCGGCCGCCGCCCTCGTCGCTTCCGGTCCGTAGCGGGTGACGAAGCGCTTGCCGGTGTCGTTGTTCTCCAGGAAACGAAACGGCCGCGAGCCGCTCGGAGCTTCCAGCGCGCTGAGCAGTCCCGGCGCGTCCGTCCGCCCGTGGCTGAACGCGTGTTCCCAGGCCCACTGGCCCAGCTTGTCGGTCCAGTCGTAGGCAGCCGAGAAGCCATTGGCCGACCACACGTCTTCGCGCGCGGAGGCCTCGGCCACGAGCAGCAGGTCAGGGCGGATCCGTTGGAGCTCCGCCCGCCACTGCCCCCAGAACTCCGGGTTGCGTTCCTGCACGCCCCAGGCGGCGTCGCAGCGGAAGCCGTCGACGCCGGCCTCGCGCAGCCAGTAGGTGGCGACTTCCGTGGCCAGACGACGAACCTCCACGTTCTCGTAGTTGAGATTGGGGAGGTTCCTCCAGTTGAAGTAATGCACCGCCTGCCCGCGACCGTTGCGCTCGTAGAAGTCCCAGTAGTGCGAGCCCGTGGTGTCTTCCTTGGTCTGCAGGTAATACGGATGCTGATCGGATGTGTCGTTGAGGGGCAGGTCGAGGATCACCCTGACCCCGCGGGCGTGCGCGGCGCTCACGAGCGCCTGCAGTGAGGCGAGGTCGCCGTAGTCCGGTCGCACCGTGAAGTAGTCGGTCACCGCGTAGCCGAATTCACCTTCGGTCGTGGCGAATATCGGCGACAGCCAGATCACGTTGATACCGAGAGCGGCAAGGCGGTCCAGTTGCTCGGCGAGGGCTTCAAGCGGCGGCTGGCCGAACAGCGGCGGGATGGCGCCGTACACCACCGCGCTTGCAGCCCATTGCGGTTGCCATGTCTGTGTCTCCACCGCTTCCGGCTCTCCCCCGGAGACGACGAACACGACCGTCGATTCGTCGGAGTGCCCGCGTGTATCGATGACGTTCGCCACCACGTATTGCTCACCGTCCTGCCACGGACCGCGCAGCGTCAGCGAGGTGCCGCTGCCGAGGCTGCCGCCGTCACGCGTGCTCCAGATGACCGCCGCGATCGAGGCGCCGGAGTAAGGGTCGGTTTCAGAGCCGGAGGCGTCCAGACGCACGGCGCCCGCCTCCACGGTGACCGACACCCGCGCCGTTGGACGCGCCTGCACGCGCGCGGCGTAGCTTCTGCCGATGGATCCATCGGCGCCGGTGGCCAGCACGGTGTTCGCTTCAGGAGTCAAGGGGACTTCGGCGGTAAACCCCGATGCTGCGCGCGTCGTCTCCAGCGACCGGCCGTTGACGCTCAACTCAGCGTTCGCGGGGGCCCCTTCCACGTCGATCGAGAGCGCCCACACATCCGCCGGAGCCGGCCACAGACTCGCTGGCCGCGCCTTCCCGGCGACCGCCGCCGGCGCCCGCAGCCCGCCGGCGATGCCACCGAGCGCCATTGCCAGAGCGCTCGACAACGCCGAGCGACGTGTCAAGCCGCCTGCCGCACCCTCCAACCCCTCTGGCTTCACGGATCTCCCCGGTTGAGAGCACTCTGTTTCCTGCAGACAAGCTAGCAGCGGTGCGTCTACGCGTGGGCTCGCTTGCGCGCGCCGCGCTTTGCTGCCTGGCTGCGCCGCTGTGCCTTCAGCTTGCGGGTTCGGGCGGCCTTCTTAGCGCTGGCACTGCGCTTCTCCGGGCCGCCCCGCAGCCGGTCGTCAATCTCGGCGACAACGGAGGTGAGTTCAGAGACGGCCTTTCGTGCCACCTTCGGTTTCCTCGCACCGCTGACCGCGCCGGCGATGTTGTCGGCGATCCGCTTGCGAACTCCCCGCGCCTGCAGGCTCTTGGATAGCTTCTTAGCGCTTTTGGCCATTGTGGGCTCCTCGAAATTCGGTTATCGGTACTGGTACCCGATTGCGCCCTCGTCAATCGGCGGCGCGACGTATCGGCAGCTGCTCGCGTCATGCGCCGGCCCGACCGGGTGATCGGGCCGGCGTTTCGCTTCGCTGGAGTCGATCAGCCGGTCGGTTTGACGCCAAGCAGGGTCTGTCCCTTCTTGGCCATCGACGCGCCTTCCTTCACAAGCTCACCAGCACGTTTAACCTCCGCCTTCGCGGTCGTCCGGTGCCCGCTCTTCACGTTGACGAGGGCAGTGTTGAGATCCTTGAAGCCCTTGATCACCTTGTGGATGCCGCCGAGCCAATCGGCCTCTCCTTCTTTGCCGGTGGACGTGGAGGCTTCCTGCGCTTCGACCGTGTCGGCCACCTTCGAAAGCGCCGTCTCGAACTCCTTCACGCCTCTTTGCAGTTTGCTGACCGTTTTAGGGTTGTCCTTGATTTCCTTCAGTGCCTGCTGCAGTTCGCCGCTCTCCTTAACCTGCTTGGAGGAGTTTTCGATCGCGGCTCGCACGCTCGAGTCACTCGCTTGGGCGGTTGCGACCGCCGACAGTGCTCCCAAGACGACACAGGTGGTTAGCGTGATCAGTTTCCGTCCTCGTCCCATTTGTGGCATCTCCTTGATGAGCGCTCCGCTGATTGTCAGTGCATTGGTGACGGACTTCTTACGCGACGCTAATTCCCCGCCTGGAACCGGCGGCAAACATGCAGCCGGCTCGGCCACGCTGGTGTATCACGCGTGATACACTTGCTTTGAGCATGGCCCACGTCAGCATCCGAGATCTACGCAATCACGGTGGCGAGGTGGTCGATCGCGCCACTCGCGGGGAGCAGATCACGATCACCCGCTCGGGGACGCCCGTGGCCGAGCTGCGAGCAATACCGCATCCCTCGCTTTCGGCCCCAGCGCTGCTCGATCGCTGGCGTGGCCTGCCCGCCGTCGACCACGTCAGGCTGCGGGAAGACGTGGACAGGCTGCTGGACGCGGGGCTGTGAGCGACCGACCGGCACCGGCACCGGCGTCGGCGTCCACGCCAAGCCGGGGGATACTCGACACATCGACGGTCATCCTGTTGCGGCGGCTGTCCGATGCGGCAGTCCTGCCCGCCGAGCCGCTGATCACGGCGGTGACGCTTGCGGAGCTCTCGGTCGGGCCGCTCGTCGCTGCGGAGGACGGCGAGCGCGTGGCGCGCCAGGCTCACCTCCAGCAGGCCGAGGCAGACTTCGATCCGCTGCCCTTCGACGCCCGCTCCGCCCGTGCGTTCGGGGGAGTGGCTGCCTCCCTGCGGCGATCGGGTCGTAAGACGACCGCACGGGCCTATGACGCGATGATCGCCGCAATCGCCGTTGCCAACGACCTACCTGTGTACACGTGCAATCCCGCCGATTTCAGCGGTATCGACGGGCTTGAGGTGGTTGCGATCCCAGTGCCCAAAGCTGCGTAGGGCGATGCCCGACGCCGATCTCAAGGTTCGCCTGCAGCCGCGCGCCAAGCGCAACGCGCTCGTGGATGAGCGCGACGGTGTACTGCGTGTCAGCGTCGCCGCGGCGCCCGTGGAGGGTCGCGCGAACGCGGCGCTGTGCAAGCTGATCGCCAAGCGTGCGGGGATCGCTCGTGGACGCGTCAACGTGATCGCCGGTGAGCGTTCGCGCGAGAAGCTCGTGCGCGTCGAGGGGCTGTCGTTGGGCGAGCTACGCCGTGTGCTGGGACTGGGGCCGGCTTAGGCCACGCCGCTGCGCGAGCCAAGCAGGTCACGCGCTGCGCCGCGCACGACCTCGGCGAGCTCATCCATCGGCACATCGCCGAACACCGCCTCGCCACCGACCAACGCGGCGACCACCGCGCCGATCGAGGCCGCCATCCGCACCCGCTGCTCCAGCGGGATCGCCGGGCTCTGGAGGATGCGACGGAACTGCTGCTCGATGTCGTCGTTCTCGGCCGCATGGCGCTCGTTGTACCGCAACTGCTCGAACGCGTTGTGATTCCGCTGGTGGAGCAAGAAGAGCTGGCGGTTGTTGAGGATCCCGTCGATGAACCGGTCGAGCAGCGCCGGCCAGGCTTCCACGCGCGCCTGCCCGTCCTCGAGCGCGTCGAGCTGCTCCAGCGCCTCGCGGCCGAGCGCGTGCAGGCGCAGATGCAGCTCCAGCAGGATGTCTTCCTTGCGGGCGAAGTGGTAGTAGAGCGCGGCCTTGGTGGTGCCCAGTCGCTCGGCGATGTCGCGCAGCGAGGTCTTGTCGTAGCCCTGGTCGGTGAACAGCTCGAGCGCGATGTCGAGGATGCGCTCACGCGTCGATGCCGGCTCGGGCTTGGTGGGAGGGCTCGTCTGGCGCGCGGGCGCCCGCGGCGTGCGGTCGTGCTGGGCCGGGCGCTGTCTCGTTGGCATCGGACTAGTCTACCGGACTACTTACTTGACGACCGGCTAGGAGCATGTGTATGCTTGCTCGGCATTGCTAACTAGCCGACCGGTAAGGAGCAGTATGCCCGAAGACTCGATGATCGAGGCACATGGCCTGAAGAAGCGATTCGGCGCGACGGTGGCGCTCGACGGGATCGACCTGGAAGTGCCGGCAGGCGCGATCCTCGGCGTGCTCGGACCGAACGGCGCCGGCAAGACGACCGCAGTTCGCATCCTGACCACGCTCTCGCTCCCGGACGGCGGCACGGCACGTGTCGCCGGTCACGACGTGGTCAGCGAAGCCGGCGCAGTGCAGCGCAACATCGGCGTCACCGCGCAGGACGCCACGCTCGACGAGGTCCTGACCGGGCGCGAGAACCTGGTGATGATCGGTCGCCTCGGCGGTTTGCGTCGCAGGGAAGCGCGCGTCAGGGCGAGCGATTTGCTCGACCGCTTCGACCTCGCGGACGCCGCCGAGCGGATCCTGGGGACCTACTCAGGCGGCATGCGCCGGCGCCTGGACCTCGCTGCGGGCCTGATACGGCGTCCGCCCGTACTTTTCCTCGACGAGCCGACGACCGGCCTGGATCCCACCAGCAGGGTGCGGATGTGGGGCGTGATCCGCGAGCTCGTCGCCGACGGCGTGACGCTGTTGCTGACCACCCAGTACCTCGACGAGGCCGACGAGCTGGCCGACCGGATCGTGGTCATCGACCACGGACGCGTGATCGCCGGCGGCACCGCAGCTGAGCTGAAGGCGCAGACCGGTGGGGCACGCCTGGAGCTGACACTCAGCGCGGCAGATGCCGGCGACTCCGACACGGCCTCCGTCGCGCTCGGCCCGTTCGTCGCCGGGCCCGTGCACGTCAGCCACGACGGACGCCGTCTGCGGGCTCCCGTTCGCAGCGGCGCCGGATTGGCGAGCACCGTCGTCCGCGCCCTGGACGAGGCCGGCGTGAGCGTCGACGATGTCGAGGTCCGTCAGCCGTCGCTTGACGACGTGTTCTTTGCACTCACCGGCCGTCCCAGCGACATAGTCGAGGACCCTGCCGATCACGAGTCATCCGACTCAGAACTGGAGGTTGCCCGCTCATGAGCACCATCGCATCGACTCCCATCACGCCGGTCGCTGGACCGTCGCGATCTGACCGCATAATGCAACGACTGCGCGACGTCGCAGTGCTCACCGAGCGCAACCTCATGCACATCAAGCGCGAGCCGCTGCAGCTCTCAGACGTCACCGTCCAGCCGGTGCTGTTCACGCTGCTGTTCGTCTACGTGTTCGGGTCCGGCGTCGTCCTGCCCGGCGGCGGCAGCTACAAGGACTTCGCGATCGCCGGCCTGCTCGCCATGAACCTGACCACCTCGGCGATGGGAACCGCCGTCGGGCTCAGCAGCGACCTGGGAAGCGGCGTGATCGATCGGTTCAGAACCCTGTCGATGTGGCGACCGGCAGTGCTCGTGGGACGCTCGCTCGCCGACGTCCTGACCGCTGCCATCTGCGCCACGTTCGTCGCCGTCACCGGCCTCGTCATCGGCTGGCGCCCGGACGCGGGTGTCGCATCGGTGCTCGCCGGCTTCGGCATCTTTCTGCTGTTCAGCTACGCCCTGTCGTGGGGTTGCGCGTGTCTTGGGATGGTCAGCAAGAGCCCCGAGTCCGCGCAGGGAGTCGGCCTCGTGATCCTGTTCCCGCTGGCGATCGTGTCCAACGCGCTTGTGCCCACCGAGCACATGCCCGCGGTGCTGCGGACGCTCGCCGACTGGAACCCGGTCAGCGCGGTCACGGCCGCGTCTCGCCGGCTCCTGGGCAACCCGGATCCGTCGGCGAGCATCCACGCATGGCCCATGCAGCACGCGATGCTGGCCTCGCTGATCTGGTCCGTGGCGCTGCTGGCGATCTTCGCCCCGCTGGCCAGCAGCCTGTATCGCCGCCGCACGACCGACTGAGCGTCGAGCATCCAACGGCGCACCGGGGCATCGCGTGGTCGTGCGATGCTCCGGTGCGATGCCACTGCGTGAAATGACACGCGCCGACTGGCCGGAGGTGCTGGCGCTGAATCTGGCTTCGGTGCAGCAGTTGAGCCCGATGGATGAGTCGCGCCTGCAGTCGATCTTGGGAATGGCGCATCGCGGCCTGGTGGTCGATAGGGAGGGGGAGGTGCTCGCCTTCGCGCTCGCGATCACGCCCGGCACCGCCTACGACAGCGAGAACTACCGCTGGTTCGGCACGCGGTTCGAGCGATTCCTCTACCTGGACAGAGTCGCCGTCGCCGAGCAATGGCGGCGGCAGGGGCTCGGCGCGCAGCTCTATCAGGCGATGGAGCTCGCAGCTATGCCGTTCGAGCGAATGGTGTGCGAGGTCAATGTGCTGCCTCCCAACCACGCGTCGCTGGCATTCCACGAGGCACGCGGGTATGTAGAGATTGGTCGCCTGGAGCACGGCGCCGAGAAGGTCGTGGCGCTGCTGAGCAAGGAGCTTGCCGAGTCGCAGGCCTCGTAAACGGTCACCTGTGGCCAACAGAATTGCTAGCTTCGCTGTACCGATCGCGCTTCGTGCGCGAGCTCTACGGGCAGTAAAGAGATGTGATCGCTGATCCAGGTATTGCAGTGGAGCCGCATGACGAGCAACAGGCACGCGTCGTAGAGCGCTTGCGCGCCGCCAATGGTGCGCCGGTGAGCTTTGCCGAGCTGCGTGAGATGGGCGTCGAAAACCCGGCCCTGCTGTGTTACGAGCTGGCTGCCGTCGGACTTGAGATCGAGCGACCGCGTGACCCGCGCGGCGCGCTCGCGCTGAGCGTTCGCCTGCGGCCCACAAGCGACGGTCAGCCGGGCTATCAAGGACAACCCGAGCTCGGTGGACAAGTCGATCGCCACCGGTCGACCCAGGGCAGCGACTCGTTCGCTGCCCGCGCGGCGGCGGTGCTCGTACGGCGCCCGCGTCTGCGGGTGAGCCGCTTGCGCAGCCTGCCCGCTTCCCGTCCCATCCTGCTTACAGGCGCTGCCCTCGTTGTGGTGGCCGCAGCGGCGGTAGCGCTGGCGCTGAGCGCTCACTCCGGCAAGACGGTTGCCAGCCTGAGCGCAGACCATCGACGCGAACGCGCCCCGATGCGCCACACGAAGACGGGTGACACTCGCTCTCAACAGCCCCAGCAAGCATCGGCCAGCGGTCATCGCCCGACGCACACCGCCGGAGCCGCAGCACATGCTCAGGCCAAGCAGGCGACGGTCTCTCCCACCACTGCCGCTGCGCTGGAGGCCGAAGGACATCAACTGCTCGCCGCCGGACACTACGCAGCCGCTATCGGCGACCTGCAGGGTGCGGTGCAGGCGAGCGGCGGGTCGGTCTCGCGTTGTGCCGAACCAACGAGCGAAGCGTGCCTGACCTTTGCCTATGCCCTGTATGACCTCGGTAGGGCGCTGCAGTTGGACGGCGACTCGGCCGCTGCGGTTTCCGTTCTCAGCGAGCGGCTGCGCATCGCCAACCAGCGCGAAACCGTGCAGCAGGAGCTGGATCTCGCACGAGCTGCCAGCGCCTCGTGATCGCGACCGTGGGCCACGGTACGACGGTGGGCCGGTGCGTCACTCGGTGAGGACGGTCTTGAGCACTCCGCCACGGAAGTGCTCTGCCAGGATCGCCGGAGCCTCGTCGAGCGGTGCGATTCGTGTGCTCACCTCCAGCGGGCGCAGGTTGTGCTCGAGCATCAGCTCCAGCACACCCGGGATCAGCGTGCGTGCATGCGTGCGGCCCACGTGCAGCGTCATGTTGCGTCCGTACATCAGCAGCATCGGAACTCTGGCAGTCCTGTGCAGGCTGCCGGCACAAGTGCAGATCCCATCCGCAGCGGTGCTCGAAAGTGCCAGTGAGAGCGAGTCGAAACTCATGTCCACGACCAGCGGCGCCGGCTCCCGACGCTTCAGCTCTTCCGGCGTCACCGCCTCCATCCCGAGGCGCTGTGCCTCGGCGCGTACATGCGGGCGCCCGTCGGCGAGCACGACGTGACGCGCGCCCAGCACGCGGGCGATCAGCCCCGTGTACAGCGACACGCTGCCGCTGAACAGCGAGTTTCGATCTGCCGTCGAGACGATCAGCACCTCGGCGTCGGCGTCGCGCGCGAGCAGGCCCGGCAGGTGCGGGGCGATGTGGCGGTAGGCGTCGCAGACGTTGTCAGCAAGCCCGCTCGCCATCGTCGGATCGACGCCATCGGGGAGTGCCACCAGCATCGCGTCGGCGTACGGCACGGCGAGCTGATCGGAGAACGCTCCGCCCCAGTGTCCGCCGGCGAGACCGAACCCGTACATGGAGATCGGTGGGACGGCGGTGCAGCTGCCCGTGTGCCCGCTGCGGCATGGCGGGCACACGCCGCAGCTGATCTGGAAGGGAACGATCACGCGCTGCCCCGGCTTGACGGTGCTGACGCGCTCGCCCACCGTCAGGACCTCGGCGACGCATTCGTGCCCCAGGTGCAACGGCAGCGGCAGCTGCGTGGCGCCGAGCGCCAACGCACAGTCAAGCTCACACGTCGAGGCCGCGATCGGGTGGACGATCGCCCCGTCGGGTCCCGGCAGTGGCGGTGCCGGGACCTCCTGCCAGCGCAGTCGTCCGCCCGGGGATGTCAGCAGCGCTCGCATGGACCTGCTTGCCGGCCGCCTGTCGCACCGGGCGCTCGCCGCGCTCTTCAGGCGGCCGAGGCGCTGCTCGCCGTTGCGTTCGAAGGCCAGCTTCGCGGCGACCGAGCCACTCGGTCCGAGAAGCCCGGTGTAGTGGCGCAGCCATCCATGTGGGCGCCGGCCATGGGGTGGACCCACGGTTGCCGTGGATGAGGGCACAGGGACCTGCTGCGCTGTGGGCATTGGACACGCACCTCCGCTGGTCGATCGATTGGATAGATCGCTCTAGTCGGAGGCTAGCATTGCGCGGCGCAGCGTGTGAGGTGCCACGACGGGCAGCCGATCAGTCGTGGCGCGTCGAGCCCGACGGTGCGGTCGCGTTGCTCTCGAGCGCCCGTCTGCGCTGCAACGGCACCGCGAACCACAAGCTCCCAAAGACCAGGGCACCGAAGGCCGTCGCGAGCAATCCGGCGCCCGCGCCGAACAGCTTGGTTGCTACCAGCAGCAGCGATCCGCACATCGCCAGGGCGAGAAAGCCAAGGCCTGCCAGCACCACGCCGTTTGAGAAGAACACCAGGTGCGGCTTGTCGTCGTGGCGGAACAGCAAGCGGTGCTGTGCAGAGGGCGCGATCGTGCATGCAGCCGCCAGGGCCGCGAACATAAGGGTAACGAAGTAGACGGTCCGCTCGAAGCGCCCCACGTGGGCGAAGCCGGTGTCGAACGGCACCACCAGCAGGAACGCGAACAGAACCTGCACGCCTGTCACAACCACACGCAGCTCGCCGTTGAGCTCCTCCATATTGCGGTCCGCGCGCTCCAGCGGCGTCTCCTCGCGTCCGTCGCCGTCGTGCGCAGCCAACCCCATCTCACGTCTCCGCTACCCGCCGCGAGCAGCATCGAAACGATGGTTGGGGCGCCAGCCGGCGGGTACCTCCAGAGCTATGAAGATCGGCTATTTCCTCTCCAGCGAGGAGTTCGATCCTCGCGAGCTTATCCACCAGGCTCAGCAGGCCGAGGCGGCCGGCTTTCACGGCCTGTGGATCTCAGATCATTTCCATCCCTGGAACGACGAGCAGGGTCACAGCAGCTTCGTATGGACAGTTATCGGCGCGCTGGCGCAGGCCACGTCGCGGGTGAAGGTGACGACAGCAGTTACCTGCCCGACGGTGCGCATCCACCCGGCGATCATCGCTCAAGCCGCCGCCACCTCGGCGATCCTGCTCGACGGGCGCTTCGCGCTCGGCGTCGGCAGCGGTGAGGCGCTCAACGAGCACATTCTCACCGACCGCTGGCCCGCCGCCGACGAGCGCCTGTCGATGCTCGAGGAGGCTGTGGAGGTGATTCGAGCGCTGTGGCAGGGCGGGATGCAGAGCCATCACGGCCGTCACTACCGCGTCGAGAACGCCCGCATCTACGACGTTCCCGAGCACACCCCGCCGATTCTGGTGTCGGGGTTCGCGCCGAAGTCCACCCGCCTGGCTGCGCGGATCGGCGACGGATTCTGCACGGTGACACCCGACAAGGACGCGGTTGCGAGCTTTCGCGAGCAGGCCGGCGCCGGCAAGCTCGTCGCCGGTGGGATGAAGGTGTGCTGGGGGGAGGACGAGGCCAGGGCGCGGGCGCGCGCCCACCGCCTGTGGCCAAACGAGCAGCTGCCAGGCGAGCTCGCGCAGATCCTGCCCACGCCGAGCCACTTCGAACAGGCCTCCAGCCTGGTAAGCGAGGAGATGGTCGCCGAAGCGATCACCTGCGGGCCTGATCTGGCACGCCACCTGGAGGCGATCGAACGCTATGAGGATGCCGGCTTCGACGAGCTCTACATCCAACAGGTCGGCGGCGATCACGAGCGCTTCTTCGACGTCTACGCCACCGAGATCCTGCCCCGCTTTCACGGTCAAGGCGATGGCGCCCGCTCCCCGCGGACGGCGCTCGAGGGGGCGGGCGAGGAGCTCGCCGGCTCTCGTCCGGCGACGTGAGCGTCGCGATCCTCGACATCGACGGCACGCTCGTCGACACCAACTACCAGCACGCGCTCGCGTGGTATCGGGCGTTTGACAGCCAGGGGATCGTGCTGCCGGTCTGGCGGATCCACAGGCACATAGGGATGGGCGGCGATCAGCTCGTAAGCGCGCTGACCGACGAGTCCACCGATAACGATCGAGGCGATGAGATCCGTGCCGCCGAGCACGAGCGCTACATGGAGATGATCAACGAGGTGTGCCCGATGGAGGGCTCGCACGAGCTGATCGAGGATCTCCATCGTCGCGGTCACACCGTGCTGCTCGCGTCCTCCGCCAAGGCCGACGAGGTCGATCGCTACGTGGAGCTGCTCGAAGTGGACGGGCTGGTGGACGGGTGCACGAACGCCGAGGACGTGGACGCGACCAAGCCCGCCCCGGACCTCGTCGAGGTCGCCCTCGAGCGAGCCGGCGCGGACGCCGGCGAGGCAGTGATGGTCGGGGACTCACCGTGGGACGTCAAGGCGGCGGCACGCGCAGGCGTGCAGACGCTCGCGGTGATGACAGGTGGGTTCTCCGAGAAGGAGCTTCGCGATGCCGGCGCGGCAGAGGTATTCGAGTCTGTCACGCAACTACAGGCGGAGCTCGATCGCACCCCGCTGCGCTGAGCGATCCCCTCCGGCGAGCTTTTGGAGCACGCGCGGCCGGGTAGCTAACTGACGGTAAGCAATCTCATCTGGAAAGAGAGGACCTTCGGATGCCACCCAGTGGAGTGAAGAAAGGCAGCAAGCGCGCGCGGCAGTACGAGCACATCAGGCAGGGCGAGCGCGAACGCGGCGTATCCGAGTCCCGCGCCGAGGAGATCGCCGCCCGCACCGTCAACAAGGAGCGGGCGCGCAGCGGCGAAGCCCGGACCAGCTCACGCACCTCCACCGAGGACATCTCCTCGGGCGCCGGGGAGGTCTGCGCTCCGGGCGGCCCGGTCCGCGGGGGCGTACACGCGAACAGCTCTATCAGGAGGCGCGAAGCCTCGGCGTGGAAGGGAGATCCACCATGAACAAGGCGCAGTTGCAGCGTGCAGTCGACAACAAGAAGCGCTAGTCGGTGTCGGTGTCAGACCCCAAGGTCGAGGAAGGCCGCGGGAGCTTGGTGGCGCCCTCCGGCGAGCAGTTCGAAATCGTCCACGGCGAGCAGCGAGCGACGATCGTCGAGGTGGGCGGCGGCGTGCGTGAGTACAGCGTGGGCGACCGCGCCGTGCTGGACCCATATCCGCTTGAAGCGATCTGCGACGGCGCCCACGGCACCCCGCTGATCCCCTGGCCGAACCGTCTGGCGGATGGCAGCTACAGCTTCGATGGCAGCGACTACCAGGTTGAGCTGAGCGAGCCGGAGAGACACAACGCGATCCACGGGTTCCTGCGCTGGCGTCCGTGGCGAGCCGTAGAGCACCGATCGAGCGGCGTCGTGATGAGCACGCTGCTGCATCCGCTCGCCGGTTACCCCTTCGCCCTGGAGGTGCACCTCCACTACACGCTGGATGACGACGGTCTCACCGTTGCCACCACGGCCCACAACATCGGCGAACGGCCGTGTCCATATGGCGTCGGGCAGCATCCTTATCTCTCACCTGGAGGAAGCCTGATCGACGAGTGCTCGCTGGAGATCCCGGCCGGCACGCGCATCCTCACCGATGCCGAGCGCATGCTCCCCTGTGGCCACGAGCCGGTCGCCGCCGGCTCCTATGACTTCCGCCGTCCGCGGCTGCTGGCGGAGAAGCGTCTGGATGTCAGTTTCACTGATTTGATCCGCGACGCGGACGGTGTCGCCACCACCAGGTTGCTGGCGCCCGATGGAAGCGCTGTCGAGCTGTGGGTTGACCGTCGGTATCCGTTCCTCGAGATCTATACCGGCGACGGACTCAGCACCGCGCGTCAACGTCGCGGGCTGGGCGTCGAGCCGATGAGCTGTGCCCCCAACGCCTTCCAGAGCGGCCATGGGCTCGTGCGGCTGGGCCCCGGCGAGCACATGACCGCGCGCTGGGGTGTACGCCTGGTCTGAGAGCCTCGACGGACGGCTCATCCTGTGTGCCGAGGGTCCCCGCCCGGGGACTTCGGGGGAGCGGGTGAGACCACCTCGTAGCCGCCGCTGTCGGTTCGTCGCACGGCTCTCCCGCTCCAGCCGCGCAGGGGGTGAGCCTCGGTGCGCTTGAGCGCCTCGCACGTGCGTTTGGCCACCACGTACACGAGCACGGGAACGACGAAGAAGGCTCCGCGGAAGATCCAGATCAGCGTTTCGTAGTCAAAGCCGAAGGTGAAGTACAGCCGGTCGGCTGAGCCGGCGACGAAGACGGTCAAGACCGAGGACAGCACCGCCACGCCAGTCGCCGTGCGCCTGGGATTGTCGCGGGGACGGTCCAGCAGGTCATGACGGGCGCGGTCTCCCTCTGAGAAGAAGCGACGGTCCAGCCACGGCAGCGAGTACAGCAGCGTGAAGATGATCCCGGGATAGAGGACGCCGCCCCAGAACGGGTCGGGCACGATCGTGCGACCGAACAGGTGGATGTCGAGGCTGGGCATCAGCCGCAGCGTGCCGATCAGCCAGCCCAGGTACCAGTCCGGCTGAGCGCCGTTGGTGGCGGTGTAGACGTGGTAGGGGCCCCACAACCAGACGGGGTTGATCTGGATCAGGCCTCCCATCAGGACCAGGACGGCGCCGACGGCGGCGAACAGCCCGATCGAGCGCAGCGCGTAGCCGGGCCACATCGGTGTGCCGACCACGTTTCGCTCGCGCCGGCCCGGTCCGGGGAACTGGGAGTGACGCTGGATCATGATGATCGCCAGATGGGCGGCGAGCAGCGTGGCGATCGCGCCGGGTATGACGAACACGTGCAAGATGTAAAGCCGCGACTCGAACGCCGTCGAACCGGGGAAGCGGCCATCCCAGAGCGCGCTGGCGAGCGCGCCGCCGATGAACGGGATCGACATGGCGACGCCCCACGCGATCGCCAGGCCAATCCCCGAGAGCAGGTCGCCGCCCAGCGAGTAGCCCATGAAGCCCTCGAGAATCGACAGGACCAGCAGCGTCAGGCCGATCACGTAGTTGATCTCACGCGGCTTGCGAAACGCACCCGTGAAGATGATCCGCATCAGGTGGATCGTGATCGCGGCGACGAACACCAGCGCGGCCCAGTGATGGGTCTGGCGCATCAACAGCCCGCCGGAGACGTTGAACGAGAGGTTCAGGGTCGAGTTGTAGTCGGCGGAGATCGACATTCCCTGAAGCGGCGCGTAGCTTCCGTGATAGGTGACCAGAGCGGTGCTCGGATCGAAGAACAGCGCCAGGAAGACGCCGGTGACGACCAGGATGACGAACGAGTACAGCGCGATCTCACCGAGCAGGAAGCTCCAGTGATCGGGGAAGATGTACTCCATCGCGAACCTGATCGCCCGGCCGGCCCCGAGCCGTTCGTTCGACGAAGCGGACAGGCTCGCCGAGCGCGTCGCCTGACGTTCGCGAGCTCACGTGGAGTCCCCCCACCACGACGGTCCAACCGGGCCGGACAACGGGCCGCCGGCACGCAGATAGCCTTCGTCGTCGATCATCAGCGGCAGCTGCGGCAGCGCCCGGCCGGCGGGCCCGAACTCCACCTGGGCGCCGTCGAGGACGTCGAATGTCGAGTAGTGACAGGGACATATCAGCGCCGGGCCACCGGGGGCCGTGGAGGGATTCAACGGCGAGCGATACAGCGAGATCGCGCACCCCGCGTGGGTGCAGATCTTCGAGTAGGCAACGATCCCCAGTGGCGCCCAGTGCTCTCTTCCAGCCGGCAGCTTCAGCGTGGCGGGATCGACTCGCACGACCACGATCGGCGATCCGAGGTCTTCCTCGTTCGAGTGCTCCGGGAAGGCCGTCTCGAAGCTGCCGGCGCCGATCTGGCTTGCTTGCCACGGCGTTCCTTCCTGGTCGACCAGACGGCGCCCGCGGCGCCAGGGGGTCCGGCTGTAGTCGTCATCGATGCGGGGGCCGAGCGCGACCATCGGGATCGCCACACTCGCCGTCAGGCCGACACCGGCCGCAACGGCTGAGCCGGCGATCATCTGCCTGCGGGTGATGCCCTCGAGGCCGCTGCGGATGAGCTCGGTGGTCGGGCCGATCTCCTCTGGCTGGGCAAGCGCGGGACGCTCCTCGACCTTGGTCTCCTGCACGACCACGAACCTGCCCGCGACGATCAACGCCGCGGCGAGCAGCGCCAGCGCCAGCCCGAGCGAGAGCCCCAGCAGCTGCGTGTTCGGATGCGCGACGAACAGCGCCACGAAGCACCCCCCGGCAATCGGCACCGCGAGTAGCAGCAGCGCCAGCAAGCGTTCCGCGCCGGGCGCCGGGCCGACGTGACGCTCGCGGGGATCGACGCCATCGAAGGGGGAGGGGTGTTCGGGGCCGAACGCGTTGTCACGCTCGTGCTGCTCGGGCTCCTCGACGGCACGCCGGTCCTGCTTGCGCGAGCTCCATCGCCACAGGACGATCGCGAGGAAAAAGCGCCAGGCGGTGCTCAGGGCGTGTTTGACGTGCCTCATGTCGAGCTCCCTTCCGAAGGTGGTCGCGGCGCGGTGCGTTCCCCGAGCAGGCGCGCGAGCAGCACCAGCGCGACGATCGCAAGCAGCCACGCGACCATCCCCTCGGGGACCGGTCCCAGACGGCCCAGGTCCCATCCGCCGCGGTCTTCGGGGTGCTGGGTGCTCTGGACGTAACGGACGATCGAGTCGATGTCCGCGCTGGAGAGCTCCCCGGCGGAGAAGCGCGGCATCACGTAGGGGCCGATCCGGATCGCCTCGGCGATCTCGGCGGGAGTGGACTGGGTGAGCGCGGGCACGACCGCCCCGGTGACGATCCCGCCTCGAGCCTGGATCGTGTGACAGCCCGCACAGTTCAGCGCGAACAGGCTCTGCCCCCGCGCCGCGGTGCCCTGCCGCGACTTGACCACGGGAATCGCGGGGCCGCCGAAGGAGGCGATGTAGGCCACGAGCGCGCGGATCTTGCTCTGGCTGAAGGCGGGACGGCCCCGCAGCGGCTGCGCCTTGGGGAACGGAAGCGGCATGCGGCCGGTCTGCAGATAGAACTCCGCCGCCAGCGCGCCCACTCCGTGCAGGCTGGGCGCGCGTCCGGTGACGCCCTGGGCCAGGGTCCCGTGACAGGCAGAGCAGGAGGAGCTGAAGATCCGGCGACCTTCCGCGACGAGCCCAGAGCTCTTGGCGGTGGCGGTGAGGACGGGAGCGAGCTCCGTCGGCGCCTTCGCCGCGCCGCGTCCGGCGAAGCTCAAGAGCGCGAGAGCGCCGCAGACGGTCGCCACGCTCAGCATCGCGCCCCGCCTGACCGTGGACCTGCGGGTGGCGCGCGCTCCGGTCATAGCCCCAACTCGATCGCGCGAGCGTCCGCGTAGGCATCGCGCCGGCGTTGGCGGCGCTCTTCGGTGATCATCGCCTGCATCACCAGGACCAGTGCCAGCGCCCCCATGGCCGTGCCGCCGAAGATCGCCATCACCGCGCCGGCCTCGTGCTGATCGCTCAACGCCGAACGACCGAGCTCGCGCGCGCCCTGAAGGTAGGGCGAGTACCAGACGTGGGTTGAGAACACCATGAACCCACCAGGCACAGCCATCGTCATCATCGCGGCCATCAGCCACGAGAAGCGGGCGATCGGAGAAAGCCGACTGGGCAGCGGGTCGGCGTCGATCAACGGCGAGAAGAACAGCATCGCCGACCAGAAGTAGGCGGCATGCTCGCACGCGTGAACGAGGGGATCGCGCAGGGTCAGGTCGAAGAACCAGGGGATCAGCGTCCCCGAGACAACGATCACGAACGCCGCCAGTCCCACCAGCGGATGCGTCGCGACCCTGACCACCGGATGGCGCAGGAGCGCCGCAAGGGCTCGCCTCGCATCTGTTGGCAGCGTGCGCAACGCCAGCCGCACAGGCGCGCCCGCCAGGATCAGGGGGGGCGCGGCAAGCAGGATCAGCATGTGCTCGATCATGTGCATCGACAGCAGGTAGTCGGCATACACGTCGATCCCGCTCCCGAGCGCGAGCACCAGGGTCGCCAGACCTGAAACGAACGAGACCGCTCGCCACCACGCCCACTCCCGGGCTCGGAGCGCACCGACGCAGTAGACGATCGCCGCCAGCGCGCACGCAAGATACAGGGCCACTTCTCCCGCCTGCCACCGGCCCAGGACCCGTCCCCAGGTCGGCCTCGCAATCGTCGCCAGCACGAGGCTCATCGCATGCCAGCCCGCGTGATCCGCCCGCGGACTCGCCGGCGCTCGAGAGTCTCTCGCACGAGCCCGCCAAGGCCCAGCGCGGCGATCCCGCCGCCGATCAGCCACAGCCAGAGGCCAAAGCTCGCGCCCAGCAGAGCCACGGCGAGCCCGACGACCAGCGCCGCGGAGGCGGCCGAGCTGTCAGACGCGAGGATCGTGCCCTCCTCCTCGACGGTGGGAGCCCACGTCTCCTCGGGCTTCCCCGGGGCACTTGAGCCCGCGTCTGCGCTCGAGCCCGCGTCTGCGAGCGAGCGCCGTCGGCGTCGCGTATCCAGGCCCCAGACCGTCGTCCCCGCGAGCAGCGCCGCACCCGATGCGGCTCCCAGCATCGTGAACTCGATCCATCGCGGTGCGAAGATCGCCTGCACCGCGCACAGCGCTCCCAGCCAGGCGCCCCATGCCAGCGGCACCACCCCGCCGCGCCTGATCATCCTGCCCCCACCTCCTCGCCCTGCCTCGTGGCGCGTCCTTCGCGCAGGTCCATCACGGGTGTGTAAGAGCGAATCGGCGGCAGCGAGGTGAAGTTGTGACGCGGCGGGGGAGAGCTCGTCGCCCACTCGAGCGACGGTGCTTCCCATGGATCGTCCCCGGCCGCTGTGCGATTGCGCAGCGAGCGCGCGATGTTGAACAGCAGCACGGCGGTTGCCAGGGCGATTATGAACGCGCCCACGGTCTCCAGCTCGTTGAGCAGCTGAAAGCCGCTGCTCTTGGGGTAGCGCGCGATCCTGCGGGTCATTCCCTCCGATCCCAGGATGAACATCGGAAAGAACGTCAGGTTGGTGCCGATCACCAGCAGCACGAAATGGACCTTGCCCAGCTTCTCCGAGAGCATCGTGCCGGTGACCTTCGGGAACCAGAAGTAGATCCCCCCGAACAGACCGAAGGCGCTGCCGGCGAAGATCGTGTAGTGAAAGTGCGCGACCACGAAATAGGACATGTTCAAGCCGTAATCCACGGGCGGGGACGCGAGGATTATGCCGGTCAGCCCACCGACCAGGAACTGGATCAGGAACGTCAGCGCGAACAGCATCGCCGTCGGAAAGCGAAGCCTGCCGCGCCACAACGTGCCGAGGAAGTCGAAGTACTCGATTCCCGCCGGCACCACCAGCGCCGTGGAGGTCAGGGCGAAGTACTTATTGGTCACCTGTCCAGGGCCGAAGGTGAACATGTGGTGACCCCAAACGGTCATCGACAGCCCCGCGAAGCCCAGCAGCGCGACCACGAAGGCCGTGTAGCCGAAGAAGCGCCGGCTGGCGAAAGTGGAGAGAATTTCTCCGACCATCCCCGTGAACGGGAAGAACATCACGTACACCACCGGGTGCCCGTAGAACCAGAACAGCATCTGGTAGTCCACGGCGCCGCTGGCTCCGACCAGCACGCCACCGAACTCCCGCTGCGCCCACAACAATCCCAGCGCGACGATCAGCGCCGGAAAGCCGAAGACCGTCAGAAAGCAGGTGACGACCATCGTCCAGGTGAGGATCGGCATCCGCATCAGCGTCATCCCCGGTGCACGGCGGCGCAGCGCCGTGACGAGGATGCACGCCGCCCACAGGATCTGCCCGACCGTCACCATCACCACCCCGTAGAGCCACAGGTTCATCCCGGGGCCGGGCGAATGCAGGGAGTCCGACAGTGGATCGAAGCCCCACCAGGAGCCCTTCGCAGCGCCGCTGGAGGTCAGAAAGCCCGACCACATCGTCAGGCCGCCGACGACGTACAGCCACAGGCCTGCCGTCGCCGCCCGCGGTCCGGCGATCTGCGCGGCGCCGACCTGCAGAGGGACGAGGTAAAGGCCGATCGCCAGCGCCATCGGCACGACGAACAGGTAGACCATCGTCGAGCCGTGCATCGTGAACAGCGCGTTGTAGCCGGCCTGCGAGACGACGCCACCGTCTGCGGCCAGCTGGCTGCGCATGATCAAAGCGAGGACTCCCCCGGCGACGAACCACACCAGCGACAGTCCCGCCGCGACGATCGCGATGCGCTTGTGATCGGTGGAGGCCAGCGTGCGCAGCGAAGCCGGCCGTTCAGCTCTCGCAACGGCGCTCATGCCGCCGCGCCCCCGGCCCCGCTGCTCCGCGCCGCGGTCGAGGACTCCACAGCACCGCGCTTGCTCTCGCGTGCCAGCCATTCCCGGAAGCGCGCCGGGCTCACCGCCTGCAGCGCGAAATGCATCTCGCTGTGTTTCTCCCCGCAGAAGACGGAGCACGCCCCTCCGTAGCGTCCGGGGGCTTCGAACATCAGGTCGAAGCGGCTGACATAGCCGGGGAGGAGCTGTCGTTGGAAGTGCAGCTGCGGCACCCAGAAGCCGTGGATCACATCCTCAGAGATGCCGTCGAATTCGACCTCGGTGCCGGTCGGGACGTACGCGACGGGTGGGCGCCACGTGGAGACGGCAGTCACAGTCACCCCGTTTGAGTACACGAACCGCCAGCTCCACTGCGCCGCGATCACCTTGATGCGCAGACCCGGGTCAGAGACGACGCGGTCGATCGGCGTCTCCGCGGAGAAGGTCCGCCACACCAGGAACCCCGCAACGCAGGCGAGCATCACCGTGTAGGCGATCTCCAGCCTCAGCGCCTCCGTGCGCCGGCCGGGCCTCGACCGTCGAGCGCCCAGAGCTATGAACACGAACAGCGTCCCGACGACGATCACGAAGACAGCGATCGCGATCGGGTAGTAGATACTCGTGACCTGATCGTAAGCGTGCCGCGTGGAGGGCATCAGCCACGGCACCGCCCACAAGAATCCGCGGACGCAGGAAGACCACTCATGCGACCATCATCGGCCAGCACACTACTCTCCGGCTGCGGCACGGCCACCGCTACGTGGCGTACGCGTCGGCATCGCGGCGCTTGAGCTCGAGACCCATTCCGGTGCGATTCAAATCGGGCCAGAGCGCTCCTTCGCGCAGCTCCGGAAGCCCGTCGAAGAGCAGCCGCTCGATGCGGGCATGATCGTGGAAGTACTCCACGTGGATCAAGTTCTCGATCGCGGCTGCCGCATGGACATGGATCGCGGGGCCGCAATGACAGGAGAAGGGCAGGTTGCGCGCGTGACAGAGCGCGCCGACGCCGAGCAGCCCTGTCACGCCACCGCAGCGCGTTATGTCGGCCTGCAGCACATCCACGGATTGCGCCGCGAGCATCCGCTCGAAGTACGGAGCGTCGTAGCCGTACTCGCCGGCGGCGATCGTCATCCCGGCCGGACCGCGGTCGCGGAGCAGCCTCAACCCTGACAAGTCGTCGGAGCTGACCGGCTCCTCGAACCAGCTCACGCCGCTGTGCACCCTGAACTCGTGGGCGAGCATCAGGGCCTGCTTGCGCTCATAGGCGCCATTGGCGTCCACGAACAGCTCCGTCTCCGTCCCAATCGCCTCGCGAGCGATGCGCACGCGTCGCGGGTCATCGGCCGGCCGTGCCCCGACCTTCATCTTGACGCGCGGGATCCCCTGCTCGACCCAGCCTGCCAGCTGCTCCTGCAGACGCTCGTCGGAGTAGCTGGTAAAACCGCCGGAGCCGTACACCGGAACGCGATCATGGGCGTTGCCCAAGACCACGCACAGCGGCGCCTCGAGCATCCGCGCGTGCAGATCCCACAATGCGACGTTCGACGGCTGAGATCGCCATCGAGGCGATCCCGGGACGCCCGAGATTGCGAATCGCCTTGACCATCGCCGCCCACGAGCGTCGCGGTGAGGTCGCGTCCATGCCCTCCACGACTTTGGCGAGCTTGCTTTCGATCAGCTTTGCGCTCGACACGTCGGCGTAGGAGTAGCCGAGGCCGGTGATACCCGCAGCCGAGGCGTGCACGACCACGATCGTGGTCGAGTCCCAGCGCAGGGTGCCATCTTCCTCGGGAGCGTCGGTGGGAATCGTGTACGCCTCGACCTCCAAGCGCTCGATCACCGTACCGGTCCTAGCCATGGCAGAGCTCTTTTCTCCTCGGAGGCATGCAAACAGGCACCTCGGTGGGGTGTGCCCGCGATGACCGGTTTCAACCATGATCATCAGATGTGCGGGCGCCCACGGTCGATCAGATGTGCGGACGCCCACGGTTGACGGAGACGACGACCGGGTAGTCGAGGATGCGAGGTTGCTGGGGCGTCCCGAGTCCCAGCCCCCAGACAGTCAGAGATCTTCCGAAAGGGTGAGCGCGCTTGAGCATGACTGCAGCCGACAACCTCTGTGAGCGACTGATCGCGTGGGACGTCAACACGATCTACGGGTTTCCCGGGGACGGCATCAACGGACTCCTGGGGGCGCTGCGACGCCATCAGGAGCAGCTGCGCTTCGTGCAGACGCGCCACGAGGAGATGGCGGCGTTCATGGCGTGTGGGCATGCCAAGTTCACCGGTGAAGTGGGTGTCTGCATGGCCACCTCCGGGCCCGGCGCGATTCACCTGCTCAATGGCCTGTATGACGCCAAGCTCGATCACCGGCCCGTCGTTGCGATCGTCGGGCAGACGTTCGTGCGGGCGATCGGCGGGGACTTCCAGCAGGAGGTCAAGCTGCTGCAGCTCTACAGCGACGTGGCCTCCGCGTTCTGCCAGCAGGTCAACGAGCCCTCGAGCGTGCGCCACCTGATCGACCGTGCGATGCGGATTGCCCAGACGGAGCGGACCGTCACGTGTGTGATCGTCCCGGCAGACGTGCAGGACATGGAAGCCGTCGAGGCACAGCCGCACAAGACTCACACAGTGCACACCGGGGTTGGCTACTGGCCCGGGCGGCGGGTGCCCGCCCGAGAGCAACTCCAGCAGGCGGCTGACATCCTCAACCAGGGCGAGAAGGTCGCGATGCTGGTGGGGCAGGGCGCTCTGGATGCGACCGACGAGGTGATCGCGGTCGCCGACGCGCTCGGAGCGGGCGTGGCGAAGGCGCTTCTCGGCAAGGCGGCGGTACCCGATGACGTGCCGTTCTGCACCGGCAGCATCGGGCTGCTGGGGACCAAGCCGAGCTGGGACATGATGCAGGAAGCCGACACGCTGCTGATGGTCGGCTCGAGCTTTCCCTACTCGGAGTTCCTGCCCAAGGAAGGACAGGTCAAAGCCGTCCAGATAGACGTGCTGGGACGGATGCTGAGCATCCGCTACCCGATGGACCTGGCGCTCGAGGGAGACAGCAAGGAGAGCTTGAAGGAGCTGCTGCCGCTGCTCAAGCGCAAGGAGGACCGTGCCTGGCAGGAGAAGATCAAGCAGAACGTCACCGACTGGTGGCGGCTGATGGACGAACAGGGCGAGCCGGCCGACCGCGACGAGCGCATCCGCCCCCAGGGGCTTTTCACGGAGCTCTCCAAGCAGCTCCCGGACAACGCGATCCTCTCGAGCGACTCCGGCTCGGCCGCGAATTGGTACGCGCGGCACATCAGGATCCGCCGGGGCATGAAGGCGATGCTCTCGGGGAACCTTGCCACGATGGTGCCCGGAGTCCCGTACGCGATCGCGGCGAAGTTCGCGTTTCCCGAGAGGGTGTCGATCGCGATGGTCGGCGACGGTGCGATGCAGATGGGCGGCATGGCCGAGATGCTGACCGCCGCGAAGTACTACAAGACCTGGGCCGACCCGCGCATGATCGTGCTGGTGCTCAACAACGAGGACCTCAACCAGGTCACCTGGGAGCAGCGCGTGATGGAGGGCGACCCGGAGTTCGAGGCCTCCCAGGAGATCCCCTACGTGGACTATGCCGCTTGGGCTGAGCTGATCGGGCTGAAGGGGATCAAGCTCACGCGGGCCGGCGACATCGAGAGTGCGTGGAAGGAGGCGCTCAGCGCCGACCGTCCGGTGATCATCAGCGCGATGAGCGACCCGAACGAGCCGCCGCTACCACCGCACATCACCTTCGAACAGGCCGAGAGCTTCGCCAAGTCGATCCTCGCCGACCCCAAGGGCGGGATGCCGGGAGCGGTCGAGGCCCTACGCACGAAGGTCCACGAGTTCATTCCGGGACGCTGACATGCGCATCGGAAAGCGACGCGCACACTCGGTAAGCGCGCGCTCTGAGCACCGCGTGGATCGCTGGGCCTCAAATATCGAGCATGGCCGCTTCGAGCGCTCGCTGTCCGGTTTGACCGCGGCCTCCGCGCTGCTTACGACCGCCGAGATCTACGCCGAGCACTATCGCGCGAGCTTCGGCAACAAGATGATGTGGAGCCCGATCGTCGTCACCCCGCCGGTCGTGGTGGCGGGCATCGCCGGCGTCTACAGCAAACGCTGGGCCAAGACGGTGCTGCCGGTCGCCTCGACCGTCTACATGCTCAACGGCCTGGTCGGCGAGTACTACCACGCACGCGGCGTCTCGCGCCGGCCCGGCGGTTTCAGCCAGGCGAGCTACAACATCCCGATGGGGCCGCCGATCATGGCGCCCGGTCTGATGTCGATCGTCGGCGCGATGGGCGTGCTCGCCGCGCTGCTGCGCCGGGAGGCATGAGCGTTGCCCGACATGCGCCGTCCGGGTCATCTACCCAACCTGCGGCCCAATGGGGAGGCTCCCCGCCCGGATTGGCTGCCGCGCCAGCGCGAGGGCACGAGCCCGCAGATGATCGGGCGCTTCCCCGACTACGATGTGCTCGCCTCGGCCGCCGATTGGGACGTGGCAACGCGCGAGGTTGTCATGGCGAGGCTGTCCTTGAGCCGGCAGCTGAGCTTCTTCTCCGCTGAGCAGGCGTCCACGCTGCGCGCGTTCTGCGACGTCGTCCTCGCCCAGGACGCCGAGCCCCGCGTGCCGGTCGTGGAGATGATCGACGAGAAGCTGGCCGCGGGACGGCTCGACGGGTATCAATACGACGACATGCCCGACGACCGCGAGGCCTGGCGCCTGGTCCTCGCAGGGCTGGATCACACCGCCGAGGAGTGGCATGGTCGCGCGTCGTTCGCAGACTGCGCAGCCGAGGATCAGCAGGGCATCGTCAAGCGACTGGCAGCCGGCCAGCTGGCCGGCGGGCCATGGGAGTGGCTGAACATCTCGCGCGCGTGGTCGGTGTGCACAGGGATGATGCTGGAGGCGTTCTACTCGCATCCCTGGGCATGGAACGAGATCGGTTACGGCGGCCCCGCCTATCCGCAAGGCTATATGCGCCTCGGGCCGCTGAGCACGCTGGAGCCGCACGAGCGCCCGGGCGCCACCGATGAGGACCCGGTCAGGGTCGCAGGCGATGATTCAGAGGGGTCATGAGCAATTTCCTCAAGGGATCGCGCGGGCCCGCGGCGAACGACTCGCGCCACCTGCTGGACGTCCACCGCCGCGACCTCCCCGGCGAGCAGACGATGCGCCGCTACGGCGAGGGCGAGCAGGTCGACCTCGTGGTCGTGGGTGCCGGCGCTGGAGGGTCGGTGCTCGCACAGCGCCTCGCGCGCCAGGGCTGGCGGATCGTGATCCTCGAGGCCGGGCCCTTCTGGCATCCCGACGAGGACTGGGTCTCCGACGAGGCCGGCTCGCACCGCCTGTACTGGAATCAGAAGCGGATCATCGCAGGCGAGGATCCGATCAAGCTCGGCAAGAACAACTCCGGCCGCGGCGTGGGAGGGTCGATGGTGCACTACGCCGGCTACACGCCGCGCTTTCACCCCTCCGACTTCGAGACCTTCACCAGGGACGGCGTCGGCGCCGACTGGCCGACCTCCTACGCGCAGCTGGCGCCCCACTACCAGGAGCTCGAGCGCGAGCTGCCGGTGGCCGGCCAGGATTGGCCATGGGGCGACCCGCACTCCTATCCCTTCTCCCCGCACCCCGTCAGCGGGGCCGCACAGACGCTCTGGCATGGGGCGCTGCAGGCCGGGATCGAGATGCGGGTCGGTCCCGTGGGGATCGTCAACGGCACCTTCGGCAACCGCCCCCACTGCATCTACCGCGGCTACTGCCTGCAGGGGTGCAAGGTCAACGCGAAGGCCAGTCCCTATGTGACCCATCTCCCCGACGCGCTCGAGCACGGCGTGGAGATCCGCGCGAGCAGCATGGCCGTGCGAATCGAGCTCGACGACACGGGAAGGGCGACGGGTGTCACCTACATTCGCGAGGGCGAGGAGGTAGAGCGCTTCCAGCCCGCGGCCGCCGTGGCGGTCTGCGGCTACTCGATCGAGACGCCCCGCCTGCTGCTGAACTCGACCTCCGCGCGTTTTCCCAACGGCTTGGGCAACAACGAGGACCAGGTCGGACGCTATGTGATGGTGCAGGGGGCCTCCCAGAGCGCGGGACGGTTTCCCGACGAACAGAGGATGTACAAGGCGCCCCCGCCGGAGGTCTCCTCCGAGCAGTTCTACGAGACCGACGAAGCCCGCGGCTTCGCCCGCGGCTTCTCGATCCAGACGATCTCACCGCTGCCGATCGGATGGGCCGAGCACGTCACCGCCGAGGGCCACTACGGCAGGGAGCTGCGCGAGTACATGCGCGACTACAACCACTGGACGACCATCGGCGTGCTCAACGAGCTCCTGCCCCAGGCCGAGAACCGTGTGACGCTCGCCGAGGAGAAGGACTCCAACGGCGTGCCTGTCGCGCACTTCTCCCACTCGCGCTGCGAGAACGACAGGCGCAACATGGAGTACTCCACGAAGGTCCTGAAGACGATCCTGGAAGCCGCCGGCGCGCAGGACACGCTCACGATCCAGCGCTACGCGCACCTGATCGGTGGCGCGCGCATGGGCACGAGCCCCGAGAGCAGTGTCATCGATGCGGATCACCGCGTTTGGGGAATCCCAAACCTGCTGATCGCCGACGGCAGCGCCTGTCCCACTCAGGGCGCCGCCAACCCCGCCCTGACGATCATGGCGCTCTCATCCCGCCTCGCCGAGCGCCTGGCGAGCAAGCGCCTCCAGCGAAGCTAGGAGAGAAGCAGATGAGCAAGAACAGCAGCCCCGAGGTCGTGGTTGTCACCGGAGCCTCCGGTGGGGTGGGCAGAGCGATCGCGCACGCGTTCGCCAAGCGAGGCGCGCACATCGGCCTGCTGGCCAGGGGGCAGGAGGGACTGGATGGCGCAGCGCGAGAGGTCGAAGCCCTCGGAGGCGAGGCGTTGAGCATTGTTACGGACGTCTCCGATCACGAGCAGGTCGAGGCTGCGGCGGTCGCAGTCGAAGAACGCTTCGGGAACATCGACATCTGGGTCAACGACGCGATGGCCACGGTGTTCGCTCGCTTCATCGACACCGAGCCGGAGGAGTTCAAGCGCGCCACCGAAGTCAGTTACCTCGGCACCGTATACGGAACGATGACGGCGCTGAAGCGGATGACCGCCCGCGAACGGGGGAAGATCGTCCAGGTCGGCTCGGCGCTGTCATATCGGGCGATCCCGCTGCAGGCAGCCTACTGCGGCGCCAAGTTCGGGATACGTGGCTTCACCGACAGCATCCGTACCGAGCTGCATCATGACAAGAGCAACGTGCAGATCACGATGGTCCAGCTGCCGGGGGTGAACACCACGCAGTTCAACTGGTGTCGATCGAAGCTGCCACACCATCCGATGCCGGTACCGCCGATCTATCAGCCGGAGATCCCGGCCGAGGCCGTCTACTGGGCCGCCCATCACCGGCGGCGCGAGCTGTGGGTGGGCTACAGCGCGCTGCAGGCGATCCTCGCCACCAAGTTCGCTCCCAGCTTCCTGGTCGATCGCTATCTGGCCAGGACCGGCTTCTCCGGGCAGCAGGTGAAGGACATGCCGCTCGACGGCGAGCGTACCGGCAACCTGTTCGAGCCGGTGCAGCACGATGCCGCGACGCACGGGATCTTCGACGAGCAGGCGAAGAGCCGCAGCCCGCAACTTTGGGCGGCTACCCATCGACCGTTGCTCGGCGGGGCGCTCGTCGCTGCGGTGGCGGCAGCGGCCGCCGGTGGGGCCGCGCGACTGCACCGATGAGCACAAGTGTCGGAGATCGGCCTGGGCTCGGGATCGATGTGCCGCACGTGCTGCGCGAGTACGCCGTGCTGGCCGACGGCGAGCGCGGCATCCTCGTCGGTCCGCGTGGAGACTACGTGTGGATGTGCTTCCCCCGCTGGGATTCGCCGGGGCTGTTCTCGTCGCTAATCGGCGGCTCCGGTGCCTACGCGATCGCCCCCACCGAACGCTGTGTGTGGGGCGGCTACTACGAGCCTCGGAGCCTGATCTGGCGCAGTCGCTGGGTGACCTCCGAGGCGACGATCGAGTGCCGCGAAGCGCTCGCGCTGCCCAGCCACCGCGACCGCGCGGTGATCCTCCGCCGAGTGCACGCCCTGCACGGGACCGCACGCCTCGATGTGCTTCTCAATCCACGGGGGGAGTTCGGTGAGAAGCCCATGCAGAAGCTCTCCAGGCGCGAGGACGGCGCGTGGGTGGGCCGGCTGGCGGAGACCGATCTCTGCTGGATCGGAGGGCAGGACGCCGAGCCGCGGCCAGACGGGCACGGTGGCAAAGCGCTGAGCCTGGCACTGACCCTGCAGCAGGGCGAACATCACGATTTCGTGCTTGTGCTGGCGGAAAGCGGAGGCGAGCCGGAAGCGCCCGACCCCGACTCGGCGTGGCAGGGCGTCGAGGCGGCATGGCGCGAACGGGTGCCCGAGTTCGATCACGTCGTGGCGCCGCGTGACGCGAGCCAGGCATACGCCGTGCTCGCGGGACTGACCAGCAGCGGTGGTGGCATGGTCGCCGCGGCGACCACCTCGCTCCCGGAGCGGGCGCGCGCGGGGCGCAACTACGACTATCGGTATGTGTGGATCAGGGACCAGGCCTACGCGGGGCAGGCCGTGGCAAAGGCCGGTCCGCATCAACTCATGGACGACGCCGTGCGGTTCGTCTCCGAGCGTCTGCTCGAGGACGGTGCCGCCCTCAAGCCCGCCTACACGATCAGCGGCGACGCCGTACCGGACCAGCGCAGGCTGCAGCTGCCGGGATACCCTGGTGGCTCGGACATCGTCGGCAACTGGGTCAACAAGCAGTTCCAGCTCGACGCATTCGGGGAGGCCCTGCTGCTGTTCGCCGCGGCAGCCGGCCACGACCATCTCGATGCCGACGGCTGGCGCGCGGCCGAGGTCGCCGTCGAAGCGATCGAGCAGCGCTGGCGGGAGGCCGATGTCGACGCCGGGATCTGGGAGATCGAGCCCGACGCATGGACCCATAGCAGGCTGATCTGCGCGGCCGGTCTGCGCCAGATCGCCCGGTGTGGGGCCGCCGGCGAGCAGGGCGCGAAGTGGGTCTCGCTGGCTGACCTGATCGTCTCCGACACCGCCGCCCATGCGCTGCACCCATCCGGTCGCTGGCAGCGCTCACCGACCGACCCGCGTCCCGACGCGGCACTGCTGCTCTCCCCGATCCGCGGCGCGATCGCCGCATCGGACCCCCGCTCGATCGCCACGCTGCGGGCGGTCCAGGATGAGCTCACCGAAGACGGCTACTGCTATCGCTTCCGCCCTGACGAGCGCCCGCTGGGGGAGGCGGAGGGCGCCTTCCTGCTGTGCGGCTTCTTCATGGCCCTCGCCTACAGCCAGCAGGGAGACAGCGTCGCCGCCGCCCGCTGGTTCGAGCGCAACCGTGCCGCTTGCGGCCCGTCAGGCTTGTGCTCGGAGGAGTTCGACGTGCGCCAGCGCCAGCTGCGCGGCAATCTCCCGCAGGCGTTCGTGCATGCACTTCTGTTGGAGTGCGCCGTCCAGCAGGATCAGTCCACGAAGCCCAACGAGTAAGTGAGCTCTCGCACAGCCATGGGCGGGGACCCCGCAGCGAAGCCGCGTCTGCTCATCGTTCTACATCTGCTTTACGGCATCGACCTGTTGGAGACGGCACGGACGCGCGCGGGTACTTCGGCAGACGATGGCTCGAATATGCCACTGCGAACATTTTCGCTACTGCTCGGTGTCCGCCATCTCGGCGAGACCGTGCTTCTACTGCGCCGGCCTACTACCAGGCAGATACTGGCCGGCGCATCGGTCGATGCGTTGCATGCCGCCAGCATGGTATTTCTCGCCCGGGCACGTCCCGAGTGGCGCAGCCCAGCACTGCGCAGCGCCCTTGCCGCGTCGTTTCTCTCTGCATATAGCGCGCGGTGTGGTTGGATCAGGGTTCGTAGGGGTCCCGTTCGACCACGCGGTCGCGGACGACGCGCCCGCGCCTGGGGCTCCAAGCGAGCATGTAGAACAGGGACAGCACAAGGCCGAGAACCCCGGCGATGATCAGGATCAGACCGACGGTCTGAACTGAGATACCTGAAACAGTGGCAGTTACCGCGTAGCGGAGAATCGCTCCTACCGCGATGAGAAAGATAGAGCTTCCGGTTGTCATGTTGTGGGAGTACCCCTTGCCGAAAGTTCCTGAATCGCCGGGCGGCGGAGGACAATCGCGCGTCCGGCCGACCGCCGGGTGCCTGGGCGGTTTCGCGGTGTCGCGAGCGGGTATCTCTTGAGAGCCGGTCACCGGCTATCCCGCTACGTGATCTCGGGTCTGACGCGAACCAGGTGTGGGCACCGGCATGTTGTTGAACATTCACCTCGTCCAGGTTGGAGAACCAGTCATGAGTCAGTCCGAGCAGAAGGTGGTGCAGTACCTAGAGGAGGCGCACGCGTCGGAGCGCTCGTTGACGCGGGTGCTCCAAGCGCAGATCTTGATGACGCCTCGCGGGCGCTACCGCAGCGCGCTGGAGAGCCATCTGAAAGAGACAGGGGAGCACGCGAAACGGATAGAGCGCCGTTTGCAGGAGCTGGGAAAGGCGCGGGATCCGCTCGCCGCCATCATTGGGTTCGCCGAGAGCGCGGTTGGTCAGGTGATAGCCGTCGGGAAGAGTCCTCTTGACCTGATTCGTGGCTCCGGCGGCGAGGAGAAGGTTCTCAAGAACGCGAAGGACACCTGTGCTTCGGAGGCCCTTGAGATCGCCACCTATACGGCACTCGAGCAGCTTGCGCGCGCCACCAACGATGAGCCCACTGCCAGCTTGGCGGCGTCCATTCGTGTCGAGGAGGAGAAGATGCTGGGGCGTGTCCTGCAGGAGATCCCGGGCCTGGTGGATGCGGTGGTTCGCGCGGATCTGAGGGGGGAGGGGTCCTACGATCTCGCCGACACCGGCGCGGTCGATGCGCTTCGCGAGGTGGGAGAGTCTGTCAAGGACTCTGCGGAGACGGTGCAGTCCCAGGCGAGACGCACAGCCCGTCAGGCCCGCAAGATGCCCGGTGTGGCACGGGTCGAGGGGCAGGTCAAGGGCGTGGCCGCCGGAGCGGACGATCTCGCCGTCGCGAACTATGACAAGCGGACCGCACACGAAGTCGTGGAACGGCTGGCAGGGCTGTCGCAAATCGAGCTGGCGAAGGTGGCGGTCTACGAGCGCAAGCACCAGAAACGCTCGACGATCCTCACAAGGGCCAGTGCGCTGGAGGCGCAGGAGCCGTGGCCGGGATTCGATGAGCTCAACGCTGATGCGATCCGCGCAACGCTGGATCAAGGTGGCCCCGAGCTTGCGAGAGCCGCTCACTCATACGAGCGCATGCACAAGAACCGCTCGAGCGTTCTGAGCGCCGCTTCGCGGGAGCGACAGCGGGCCCCCGCCTGAGCGGGAAGCGAGGTTGGGGCACCCCGGAAATGGCATAAAGCGAGCTCATGCCGAGACTACGCAGATCGAGCTGTGCCGCGCCGGGCATCGCGCGCCGGCGGCGCGGCCGCAGCTTCGACTACCGCGACCCAGACGGGGATCGTATCGATGACCCGGAGGTGCTCCAGCGCATCGCCCAGCTCGCGATCCCACCCGCGTGGCGCGAGGTGTGGGTGTGCATGGACCCGCTCGGTCACCTGCAGGCCACCGGCATCGATGCTGCAGGACGCAAGCAATACCTCTACCACGAGCGCTGGCGCGCGCATCGCGATCGCATCAAGTTCGACTCGATGATCGCCTTCGGCGAGGCGCTGCCGCGGCTACGTCGCCGTGTCACGCGCGACCTGGGGTCCCGTAACGGCGGCACGGCTTGCGGTGCGGCCGAGAAGTCGCTGTCGCGCGAGCGTGTCCTCGCGTGCTCGGTGCGGCTGCTCGACCTTGGGTTCTTTCGCATCGGCTCCGAGGACTACGCCGAGCGAAACGAGTCATACGGGCTGACCACGATGTTGCGCGAGCACGTCACCATCGACGGGAACGAGCTGATGTTCGACTTCCCCGCAAAGTCCGGTCAGCGACGGGTCCAGGCGATCGCCGACGCCGACGCCCTGGCGGTCTTGGCTGCTCTCAAGCGCAGGCGCAGCGGCTCCCAGCTGCTTGCCTACCGCGACGATGGCGCGTGGGTCGAGCTGCACGCCGAGGAGGTCAACGCCTACATCAAGCGCTTCGGCCACGGGCCGTTCACAGCCAAGGACTTCCGAACGTGGAACGCCACCGTCCTGGCCGCCGTTGCGCTCGCCGGCGCTGAGCGACAGGCCACGAGTCGAGCTGCACGCGAGCGCGCTGTCAGCGGCGCCATCAAGACGGTCGCCGCATATCTCGGCAACACCCCTGCCGTGTGCCGCTCCTCCTACGTCGATCCCCGTGTGATCGATCGCTACCAAGCGGGAGTGACGATCGGCGGGGCGCCGAGAGAGCTCGCGAGCCCGGATCTGGCCGACACGCGCGTGCGCAGGCGAATCGAGGACGCCGTCCTGGAGCTGCTGGGCGACGCCACCCGCGCCGCGCGCAAGGCTGCGTGAGACTCAGGTGTCAAACCGGGCATCAGCGGGTAACGCTGCACGTATGGGCGTCGAGCGCCAACAGCAGTCAATCGCGAGGAAGATCGACTGGGCAAGCGCCCAGATCGAGGACGGGAGCCTCAGCGTTGGGCTGCACGGTGACAGCGCAAGAGGTTGGGGCAAGGACTTCAGCGGTGTGCTCGCGCTGCTGGAGAACAGCAGCCATGCGTGGGGCAAGGTCAGCCTCGCCAAGAGCGTCATCACGGTCACCGATGTCCAGGACGGCGCCGAGGAGGATCTTCGCCATTTCCTGGAGAGCGTTGTGATGCAGGTGAACTCCGATCTGCATCTGCAGGAGGAGGACCCTGCCGGCCGGGGAGAGGGCGCGCAGTCCGCAGAGGATGCGCAGCGATCCGCCGAGCTTGACATGGCCGCGACGTTCCGTGGCTTCGCGCGGCCGGAGGCCTGACGAGACTCTTCGCGCGGCCGGAGGCCTGACGAGACTCGGAGAGGCCGGTCGGTAGCCCTCGGGCGGAGGGGTCGCTGCGGACGGGGGATAATCATCGCGATGGCAGCGGACCTGACAGAGCTGATCCTCGATCGCGCGCACAACGCCGCCGTGATGCTGGACGAGCAGGGCGTGGTGGTCTACTGGAACCCGAGCGCGGTTCGCATCTTCGGGATCGAGCGAGATGACGCAGTTGGCCGCACCGCCGCCGAGCTGATCGTCCCCGAGCGCTTCCGCGATGCGCATGTTGCCGGGCTGCGACGTTTCCTGGCCGAGGGCGTCGGGCCCGTCCTCGATCGACGTATCGAGTTGGCGGCGCTGCGGGCCGACGGCAGCGAGTTTCCCGTGGAGATGACGATCTCTGCGCTCAAGGACGGCGAGCGCTGGTGCTTCGCTGCGTTCATCCAGGACATCAGCGACCGCCGCGAGGCCGAGCAGGAGCGCGACCGGCTGGTGGAGGAGCTGCGCGTGGCGCTACTGGGAAGCGAGCGGCGCTTCGAGGCGATCGTCGGCTCGCTCGCCGACCCCGTGACGATTCGCGATCGCGAGCATCGCTTCGTCTACGCCAATCGCGCCGCGCTGGAGCATCTCGGCTTCGAGTCATGGGAGCAGCTGCGCGACACCGATCCGGCGGCGATCATGAGCGACTACGTCGTGCTGGGCGATGACGGGCGAGCGATCGCGATGCAGGACATCCCCTCGGTGCGGATTCTGCGGGGCGAGGAGGCAAAGCCGCTGCTGATAAAGACGCTCCAGCGCGACACCGGGGTGGAGCGCTGGAACCTGCTGAAGTCCGCGCCTGTGCTTGACGCTCGCGGCGAGGTCGAGGCGACGATCACGATCATCGAGGACGTCACCGAGCAGAAGCGCTCGGAGCTGCGCAGCGCGTTTCTGGCAGAGGCGAGCGCCACGCTGGCCTCGTCGCTGGACTACGAGCAGACGCTTCGCAACGTGGCCGAGCTGGCGGTGCCCGAAATAGCGGACTGGTGCGCGGTGGACCTACTCGACGACGACGGAGACCGCCGGACGGTTGCCGTGGCGCACGTCGACCCTGACCGGCTCAGCCTGGCTGAAGCGCTTCGTGCCTACGTCCCCGATCGTCTCGATCCCGACGAGGGACTGGGTCGTGTCATGCACACAGGGAAGGCACTCGCTGTACCCAGAGATCCCGGATGAGCTGCTCGTTCAGGCGGCTGTCGACGAGCGCCACCTGGAGCTGCTGCGCGCGGTCGGATTTCGCTCCGTGCTGATCGTGGCGATGCGTGTAGGCGAGGAGGTTCTCGGTGCGATCACGCTCGTCAGCGCCGAGTCGGCGCGGACGCTGGACCAGTTCGACGTGGAGCTCGCCGAGCAGATCGGCGCTCGCGCGGCGGTGGCGATCGAGAACTCGAGGCTTTACAGCGAGCGTTCCGCGATCGCTCGAACGCTGCAGCGAAGCCTGCTACCGGAGCAACTGCCCGAGATCTCCGGCTACGAGCTGGCGAGCATCTACCTGCCGGCGGTGGAGACGAGCATGGTCGGAGGTGACTTCTACGACGTGTGGGAGCTCGGCGAGGACTGGATGGTGCTGATCGGCGACGTCACCGGCAAGGGGATCGAGGCGGCCGCGCTCACATCGCTCGTCCGCCACACGCTGCGAACGGCGTCGGAGTTCCATGCCAGCCCGGCGAAGCTGCTGTCGTTCGTCGATGCGACGCTCAAGAAGCGCCCCACGCTGTCGGTGTGTACGGCGCTGTGCTTGCGCCTGCAGGATGACCGCGCCACGCTCGCCGTCGGTGGGCATCCGCTGCCGCTGCACGTCACGCCGGAAGCCGTCCGCGAGGTGGGCGAGCACGGACCGCTGCTGGGAGCGTTCGCGAACGTTCGCTGGCAGGACTTCACGCTGCGGCTGGACGCCTGGCACCACGCTGGTGGCCTACACCGACGGGATCACCGAGGCACGGGAGAGGCGAGAGGGGCGCTTCGGCTTGCGACGACTGCGCGAGACGCTCGGGCGCCTCGCGCGAGCGACGGCGCCGGAGGTGATGGACGGCTGGCCGTCGCGCTCGAGCAGTTCCGCGCGGGCACATGCACACCGACGATACGGCCGCGATCGCGCTGCGTCGGGTTGCGGGGAGGAGCGAGCACGGCGGCCGTGCCGAGACGCACGCGGTCCTGCGGAGCGGGCACAATCACAACACCGGCATAGGAGAGCGATGGTAAGACCAATCAGAGTCGAGATTAGGGAGGAGGCTCGGCGGGAACGACCTAATGCTGGCGATGGAGGGCGAGCTCGATCTGAGCAGCGTCCCCGTGCTCGCTCAACACATCGAGGCCGGATCGGCAGCGGTGAGCAGAAAGCGGTGACGCTCGACTTGAGCGACGTCACGTTCATGGATTCCTCCGGGCTGCGGATGCTGATCGAGCTCAACGAACGTGCCCGAGCGCGATGCTTGGCAGCTGTCGCTGGTGGCGCCGCAAGCACGAGTCCGCGAGGCTCGTGCTGCGCATGACAGGAGCCGACAGCGCGCTGCCGTTCGAGGGCCCGCCGGAGTCGTGATGCCGATGTCCGGGCCCGTCACAGACTCCGAGGACATGCCGCACGCTGCGGATCGAGCCTCGAGCGCGACCCGCAGGCGCCGTCGCTGGCGCGCGCGGCCGTCGCCGGCCTCGACCGAGCAGAGCGAGCTCGCCCCCGCCGAGCGTGGCCACGCTGACGCTGCTCGTCTCCGAGCTCGTCTCCAACGCGGTGCTGCACTCGGATGCGCCACCGGCGAGCGACATCGTGCTGTGCGCACGCCTGCTGGACGAGGACGCCGTTCGCGTCGAGGTGATCGACCGCGGCAGCGGCTTCACCGCGACGCCCTCGCGACCCCGCGCGGCCGCACGGCGGCTACGGGCTGTACCTGCGTGGAGAAGCAGGCCACACGCTGGGGCGTGGATCGTGAGGGTGGCACACGCGTGTGGTTCGAGATCGCCGAGCGCTCCGCGGAGCTAGCGCCGTGAGCGAGCAGACGCTGCCGACGCACGACGTCGCGGTCGAGCTGCTGGTCGAGGCGGGCGCCGTGCTGGCGACGTCGCTCGACCTGGCGACGACGATGCAACAGGTCGCCGATCTGACGGTGCCGCGTCTGGCGGACCTGTGCGTGATCGACCTGCGCGACGACGACGGCTCGATCAGGGAGGTCGCGGTCGCGGCGGCCGACCCGGATCGCTCGCGTCGGCGCTGGAGGCCTGCGCGCGCGCATCCGCTCGATCCCGACGGCGAGCACCCGGTCGCGCGCGTGATCCGCAGCGGCGAGCCGGAGCTGCTGGCGGAGATGACGCAGCATGCTGCTGCGCTCGTTCGCCCAGGGCTCCGAGCACGCGCGGTTCATGATCGAGCAATCGCTACCACTCGGCTGTCGTCGCGCCGCTGCTCGCCCGCGGCCGAACGCTCGGCGCGCTGTCGGTGCTGCGCCTCGGCGACAGCGAGCCCTACGGGAGCGGCGACCTGGAGCTCGCCTGCGAGCTGGCACGACGCGCCGCGCATGGCGATCGACAACGCGCGGCTGTTCTCGGAGGTACGGCGCGTCGAGCAGCGTCTGGAGGCCGTGCTCGTGAACCTCGCCGAGGCGATCACGCTGACCGACGAGCGCGGACAGACGGTCTTCGCCAACCAGGCCGCCGCCGATCTGCTCGGCGCGAACACGCCCGCGGAGCTGATGAGCGCCAGCGCCGGGGACGATCATGCCGCGCTTCCTCGTCCTCGACGAGCACGGCCGCGAGCTCGAGCCTGGAGAGCATGCCCGGCAGGCGTCTGTTCGCCGGCGAGGCAGCCCCGAGCCGCTGCTGGTGCAGGAACATCGTGCGCGCGACCGGCGAGGAGCGCTGGCTGATCGTGCGCTCCTCGCCGGTCCTCGACCCCGAGAGCGGTCGCATCGCTGTACGCGGTGAACGTGTTCGAGAACATCACCGAGGTCAAGCGCGCGCAGCTGGCGGAGAGCTTCATGGCGGAGGCCAGCCGCGTGCTCGCCTCCTCGATGGACTACGCCGAGACGCTGCAGCGGATCGCGCGCCTGGCGGTGCCGCAGATCGCCGACTGGTGCGCCGTCGACGTGCTCGAGCGAGCGCGGCGAGATCGAGCGCGTCGCCGTCCACCACAGCGATCCGAGCAGGATCGCGCTGGCCGAGCAGCTCGACCGCGGCTATCGACCGGCGCTCGACGAGCCCGCTGGGCGTGCCCGAGGTGATCCGCAGCGGGCGAGGCGCGCATCTACACCGACATCGACCCGGACGCGCTGGCCGCCTACGCACGCGACGACGCGCACCTCGCGCTGCTGCAGGCGATCGGGGCGAGGGCGGTGATCATCGTGCCGCTGGCGGCGCCCGCGCGCACGCTCGGCGCGATCACGCTGGTCTCCTCGGAGTCGATGCGCCGCCTCTCACACGCCGATCTCGCGCTCGCCGAGCGGCTCGGCCGCCGCGCCGGCACGGCGGTCGAAAGCGCGCGCCTGTACACCGAGCGCACGCGGATCGCAAAGATGCTCGAGGCGGCGCTGCTGCCCGAGTCGCTGCCCGAGATCCCCGGCGTCGAGATCGCGTCGCTGTATCGCGCGGCGGGCGAGCTCAACGACGTCGGCGGCGACTTCTACGACGTGCTCGCCTACGGCGAGGATCGCTGGCTGCTGGTGATCGGCGACGTCTGCGGCAAGGGGCCGCGGGCGGCCGGCGTGACGGCGCTGGCGCGCCACACGCTGCGCGCCGCCGCGATGCTCGGGCTGACGCCGACAGGCGATGCTCGACACGCTGCACGCGGCGCTGCGCCAGCCAGCCGTCGGGCTCGGACCTGTGCACCGTCTGCCTGGTGACGGTCGAGCGCCCGCTCGCACGCACGCGCGCTGACGGTCACGCTCGCCGGACATCCGCCGCCGCTGCTGATCGACGCCGCACGGCCAGCACGAGGCAGATCGGCACGCCGGGCACGCTGCTGGGCGTGCTCGACCCGATCGAGATCAGCGAAGTCGACGTCGAGCTGCAGCCCGGCCAGACGCTGCTGCTGTACACCGACGGGCTGCCGGAGGCGGACCGCGCCGGGCCTGCAGCTCGGACGAGCAGAGGCTGTTCGAGCGCTGCGACGCGGCCCGCAGCCTGACACGCTCGGCGGGCTGCTCGACGCAGATCGAGCAGGCGGCGCTGCGCACGCGCCGACGGCAGGCTGCGCGACGACATCGCGCTGCTCGCCCTTCGCGTCGTCTGAGGTTTCTCCTATAAAATCCCGTCTATGGGGGTACAGGATCAGCTTCGCATCGACGTGCGGCGACGAGGCCGATCGTGTGATCCTGTCGCTCGCCGGCGAACTGGACATGGCCAGCGCCGAGCTGCTGGAGCAGGCGATCGACGGGAGCTGGACGGCGAGGCGATGGTCGTGCTCGATCTCAGCGGCTGGAGTTCATCGACTCCACCGGCCTGCGCGGCGTGCTCTCGGCGCTCGAGCGCTGTCGCGAGCGCGGGCAGGAGTTCGCCGTCACGCCCGGCTCGCAGCAGGTCCAGCGACTGCTGAGCGTGACCGGCGTCGCCGAGCACCTGCGCATCGATCGCCACCGCCGACGAAGTCGTCGTCTAGCGCTACGCGCGAGCACGTCGCCGGCGGACGGCAGCTCGGGATCGCTAGGTTCTGTTCGTGGCCGCAACCAACTCCGAGCGTCAGCGTCGTCCCGTGATCCTCGCCGTCGACGACGAGCCGGCTGTACTCGCCGCTGTCGCCCGTGACCTGCGCCGCGGATTCGGTGAGCGCTACCGCATCATGCGCGTCGGCTCCGGCGCCGAGGCATTGGAGCTGCTCGCACAGATCCGCACGCGCGGCGAGCAGGTGGCGCTGCTCGTGGCCGACCAGCGCATGCCGGGGATGGCCGGCACCGAGTACCTGATTCAGGCGCGTCTGCTGGTGCCGGAGGCCAAGCGCGTGCTGTTGACCGCCTACGCCGACACGGAGGCGGCGATCGCGGCGATCAACGAGGTGGCGCTCGACTACTACCTGCTCAAGCCCTGGGACCCCCCGGAGGAACAGCTGTTCCCGGTCGTCGAGGACCTGCTGACCACGTGGGAGTCCGGGACGGCGCTGGAATCAGGCGGCGTGCGCGTGATCGGCCACCGCTTCTCCAAGGAGTCCCACGACCTGCGCGACTTCCTGGCACGCAACCGCGTTCCCGCCCGCTGGCTGGACGTCGAACGCGACGGCGAAGCCCGCGAGCTGCTGACCGTCGCCGGCGTCGAGGCAGCCGGGCTTCCCGGTGGCGCTGCTGGAGGACGGCTCGGTGCTGGAGCGACCCAGCATCCTCGAGCTCGCCGAGCGGCTCGGCATCGCCGTCGCTCCCGTGCGCCGAGCACTACGACCTCGTGATCGTCGGCGGCGGGCCGGCAGGGCTGGCGGCAGCCGTGTACGGCGCCTCCGAGGGCCTGCGCACGGTGATGGTCGAGCGCGAGGCGCCCGGCGGGCAGGCCGGCCAATCGAGTCGCATCGAGAACTACCTCGGCTTTCCCGCCGGCCTGTCGGGCTCGGACCTGGCGCGCCGCGGCACCGATCAGGCGCGGCGGCTGGGCGCCGAGCTGCTGACGGTCAGCGACGCCGTGGCGCTGCGTGCCGAAGGCGCCGGGCGGATCGCTCGAGCTCTCCGGTGGCGGCGTGCTCAGCGCCAACTGCGTGCTCGTCGCCTCAGGCGTCGTCCTACCGTCAGCTCCAGGCCCCCGGCTTCGCCGACTACACCGGAGCGGGCATCTACTACGGCGCCGCGCTGACCGAGGCGCGCTCGTGCACCGACCAGCATGTGGTGGTGATCGGCGGCGCCAACTCGGCCGGGCAGGCAGCTGTCTACTTCTCTGGATACGCAGCAAAGGTGACGATGCTCGTGCGCGCCGACTCGCTGGCGAAGTCGATGTCGCACTACCTCGATCGAGCAGATCGCAGCGCTTGAGAACGTCGAGGTGCGCACCGGCTCGCAGGCGATCGCCGCCGAGGGCAGCGACGGCAGCCTGCGGGCGCTTCGGATCCGTCACGCCGACGGCCGGCGAGACGGTCGAGGAGGTCGACGCCTGCTTCGTGTTCGTCGGCGCCGTCCCACGCACCGACTGGCTCGACGGGGTCGTCGCGCGCGACGAGCGCGGCTTCATCCTCGCCGGCCAGGAGGTGCGCGAGCACGGCTGGCCGCTGCGACGCGACCCATACGTGCTGGAGACGAGCGTGCCCGGCGTGTTCGTCGCCGGTGACGTCCGCGCACGCTCGATCAAGCGCGTCGCCAGCGCCGTCGGAGAGGGCTCGATGGCTGTGTCGCTGATCCACGAATATCTCGCAGAGGCATGAGCCATCCCAGCGTCGAGCAGCTGCGGGCGGTCGACCTGTTCGACGGGCTCAGCGATGCCGAGCTGGAGCGCTGGGCACTGGCCGCAAGACTCCGGCAGCTGGTCGCCGGCGAGCGGGTTGCCGAGCAGGGCAAACCGGCGCCCGCGTTCCATCTCGTGCTCAGCGGAACGCTCGAGGGCTTTGCCGTGGACGGCGCCGGCAGGGTGGAGCCGGTCGGCGATCACGTAGCGCCCACATGGATCGGGGCGATCGCGGTTCTCACCAACGGCGTGTCGATGGTGCGGATGGTGGCCGGCGGCGATGTCACGCTCGCAGCGATCGAGTCCGAGGACTTCATCGAGCTCGTGCTTGCGCACAGGCAGGTGTTCGATCGCGTGATGGCTCAGGTGCGGCCGGTGGTCACGCGCATCACCGCCATGGAGGCGAACCGTGAGCGGCTGGCGTCACTGGGGACGATGGCCGCGGGCCTCACACACGAGCTGAACAATCCCGCCGCGGCCGCTCAGCGGGCCGCGTCGGACCTGGCCGAGGCGCTCGACGTGCTGTCCTCCACGCTCGGTCACTTCGTGGAATCGGGCGTTGAGCGCGAGCAGGCCCAGGAGCTGGTGGACATCCAGCGCCAGGCACTCTCCAGGTGCACCGCACGCACCCCGCTCGATGCGCTCGACGCAGCCGACGCCGAGGACGAGCTGCTCGACGCGCTCGATCAGCTCGATGTGCCTGAGCCGTGGAAGCTGTCCGAGGCGCTCAGCGGCGCGGGCGTCGACGGCGCCTGGCTGGCACGCGTCAGCGATCTCGCGGGTCCCGCCACTCCCGCAGCGCTGCAGTGGGTCGCCGCGTCGCTGACCGCTCACAAGCTGGTGGCCGAGCTCGCCGAGTCCACCAAGCAGATGAGCTCGCTGGTGGCAGCGGTCAAGTCCTACGCGTACATGGACCGCGGCGAGCTGGTCGAGACCGACATTCACGAGGGGCTGGAGACGACGCTTACCGTGCTCGGACACAAGCTCAAGCACACCGAGATCCAGCTCGTGCGCGAGTACGACCGCTCGCTGCCCAAGCTGACCGTCAACGGCGGCGAGCTCAACCAGGTGTGGACCAACCTGCTCGACAACGCCATCCAGGCACTGGGCGAGCGCGGCACGATCACGATCGCAACCGCCCGCGACGGTCCGTGCGTACGCGTCGATATCGCCGACGACGGGTCCGGCATTGCCGCAGACGTGCGCGAGCGCATCTTCGATCCGTTCTTCACCACCAAGGACGTCGGTCAGGGCACCGGCCTTGGTCTGGATACCGCACGGCGGATCGTCGCCGAGCGCCACCACGGCTCGATCGACGTGGACAGCCGGCCGGGGCGTACCGTCTTTCATGTGTGGCTACCGATGGAGCGTGCCGCGGGGCACTACCATGCAGCCAACGTGAGCGACAGCGAGTCGAAGCCTTGAGCGCCCCGGAGATCTGCTCTCACCTCGACCAGGTGAAGGAGATGGATGTGCCCACGCGGGCCAATGTGCCCGGCTGCGAGGAGTGCCTGAAGATCGGCGGCGAATGGGTACACCTGCGCGTCTGCCGCACGTGCGGCAAGGTCGGCTGCTGTGATTCCTCGCCCAACCGCCACGCCTCCCGTCATGCCCACGAGGACTCCCACCCGATCATGAGCTCGATCGAGCCGGGGGAGGACTGGTCGTGGTGCGTGCTCGACGAAGTCGCCTTCGTGCTCGGCTAAGAGTCGCCCGAGCTCGGTGGGGGAGTGGCGTGCCCGGGGTCGATCCCAAAGCGCTGCTCGTAGTCGCGGTTCAGCTCGCTCCAGCCCTGCGGCAGGTGCGGCTCGACGCCGCGCTGCGGGCTGGGAGCCAGATCTAGACAGCTTGACAGCGCAGCGAGACACAGGTGCCAGCCGGTTGCGTCGCGCGCCGCCTTGAGACGGTCGTCGAAGGCATGGGTGAGCCTCAACAGGCACCCGTCCTCGTGGTGCTCGAGCTGCCAACGCAACTCGTCATCGCCCCAGGTATGTGCGAGCACGCGCGGAGGGTCGTACTCCAACAGGCGCCCGTCCGCGATCTCAGGGCCCTCAGGGGTCGAGATGAACGTGACCTGCGCGCCCGGGATCGGTGGGTCCCCGTCGAGCCGAAAAGGCGTTGGATGCCAGTCGAGCAGGCCGTCGTAAGTCGTGAGAGCGCTCCACACGCGCTCGGGTGGATACGCGAGCACCCGCTCGAACAGCAGCACCGTGCGTCCGTCGCGGCTCTGCACGATTGCGTGGCTGCTGTCGGGTATCGCGGTCACTCCGTTCGGTCGAGATGGCGTTCCAGGGCGTCCAGGCGGCCCTGCCAGAGCAGTACGTACGGGGTCAGCCAGCCGGCGAGCTCGGCAAAGCCCTCGCCGCGTAGTCCGTACAGCCGGCGCTGGCCGGCGACCCGGGACTCGACCAAGCCGGCTTCGCGCAGGATCCGCAGGTGCCTGGAGGTGTTCGGCTGACTGAGGCCCGTCTCGGCGACCAGTTCGCCCACCGCCCGCGGCCCGTGGATCAGGATGTCGAGGATCTCCCTGCGCGCCGGCTCTGCCACAACCTCGAATGTGCTCACCATACACGTATGTAAGCAGATATTTATATATCTGTCAACACATATATATCGGAAGTGTCGATCTCCCGTGCCCAGCTTCGTCCAACAGGCGACCATAATCCACGGCAAGGAGGAAGCAACATGAACTACATGGCTCTGATCTACACCGATGAGACGATGGCGGCTTGGGAGCAGCTCTCCGAGCAGGAGCAAAGCGCCGTCACCGACGAGTACATGGCCATCGCCCAAGCTCCCGGCGTCCTCGGTGGCGCCCAGCTCCAGGCCGCCGGCACCGCAACCACCGTGCGCGTTCAGGACGGTCGCACGCTGACCAGCGACGGCCCGTTCTCCGAGGCCAAGGAGGCGCTCGGTGGCTACTACGTGTTCGAGGCTGACAGCCTCGATGAGGCGATCGCCCTGGCAGCGCGGATCCCCGCTGCGCGTTTGGGTGGGGCGGTTGAGGTACGTCCGGTGGTGGAGCGCTGATCGAGCAGGCCTTCCGAGAGCACTGGGGCCGCGTCCTGGCAACGCTGATCGGCTACCTGGGCGACTTCGATCTCGCCGAGGATGCGGCTCAGTAAGCGTTCGCCGTGGCGGCCGAGCGCTGGCCGCGCGAGGGCGTGCCGGCAAATCCCGCCGGGTGGCTGGTGAGCACCGCTCGCAACCGCGCCATCGATCGCATTCGCCGCCAGCGCACGCTTGCGGCGAAGTCCCGGTTACTAGTTCGCTCCGACCCCGAGCGACGCTTCCTGCAGCGTCGGCTCGCGGAGCTCTAGTGGCTAGGCCGGCAGCTCCTCGGGTGAGGCGACCACGCGAAGGCGATCGCCCACTCCACTGACCGTAAGCAACCTTTGCACCTGGCTGGAGCCGCCGGTCAGCGCAAGCTCCTGTCCGTGGCTCTGCCAGCGTGTACGCGCCCACAGGATGATGCGCAGGCCCGTCGAGTCCATGAACCGCAGCCGCTCCAGATCGAGCACGAGCGGGTCGTGAGAATCGGCCTCTGCGCTCTCGAGCGCCGCCTGCAGGAGTGGGGCGCTGGCCATATCCAGTTCGCCGTCCAGCCGGAGAACCAGCCTGCCGTGTTCGCTTCGAGACTCGATCCGGAGTTGCTCCACTGCCCCCATACATCAAGTCTAGCCGGGTTCTCAGCGGAGCGTTACCCGCTTTACAGAACCCTTACAGCTCGGTGTCGACGGCCGAACATGGCGCTTGATCGCTCAGCTGAGAGCGACCCAGCGCCATGTCATCCCATCGGCCCGGTGGCTACCAGCGGCCGTACCAGCGTCGTCGGCCACCGCCCTCAACGCCACCGACGAAGAAGCCGATCAACCAGATCAGCACTGCGAAGATCAGCAGGTACCACAGCACATGCGCCGCGAACCCCAGACCTCCGAGGATCGCCAACAGCAAGACCAGGACTAGCAGTGCGACCATTTCTTCTACACCTCGTTCTGTAGGGGGCTTGCACCATCTCGGTGTGCGTCCGTCCTAGCTTGAGATTGCCCCGAACTCAAGCTGTCCAAACCCTTCGGGTGCCGGATCTCGCTGTCGTTTCCCACCTCTTCGCGCGGGTAGCCCAGGTGTGAGACCACCCACTACCAGTAGGAGGATTTGCTGATGGCATCCGATTTGAATGGAAAGAAGATCGCCTTCCTGGTCGCTCAGGAGGGGGTGGAGGAAGTGGAGCTCACCAAGCCCTGGCAGGCGGTCCAGCAGGCCGGCGGAAGCCCCGAGCTGATCGCGCCCGAAGAGGGCAAGGTTCAGGCGATGAACCACCTCGACAAGGCGTCCACGTTCACCGTCGACAAGACGCTCGCGGACGCCGAGCCCGGCGATTACGACGGCGTGGTACTGCCCGGCGGCGTCGCCAATCCTGACCAGTTGCGAACCGAGCAGCGCGCGGTCAACTTCCTGCAGCGGTTCTTCTCTGAAGGCAAGCCCGTCGGGGTTATCTGCCACGGGCCGTGGACGCTGGTGGAGGCAGATCTGGTCCGTGACCGCACGATCACCTCTTGGCCATCGCTGCAGACCGACATCCGCAACGCAGGCGGAAACTGGGTCGATGAGCAAGTGGTCGTCGACGAGGGCCTGGTGTCCAGCCGCAACCCCGACGACCTACCGGCGTTCTGCGCCAAGATCGTCGAGGAGTTCGCTGAGGGCGTGCACGCGGTGGCCGGCGCCGGAGCGACGGCAGGCCGCAGCAGCGACTAGCTGCATCGGGCCGCAAGACACGGGTTATGTGGTGGCGGTGGCGCCGGTGGGCTGGGCGCCACCGCCGGACCCGTTCGCAGAGAACGGCCCGGCAGAGCTCGATGCGGATAGCGGCCCGGCGGCGGTCAGCGGTTTGGCGATGCTCTCGAGGCTGCGGCGCTCGGCTTTGATGCCGAACAGCAGCTCTGCCAGCCCGCCGATGATCATCATCACCGCCCCCAGCCCCAACGCCAGGAACACCTGCTGGTAGCTGTCGGTATTGATCATGCGACTGAACACCTGCGGACCGATCACGCCGCCGATGCCCGTGCCGACCGCGTAGAAGACCGCGATGCACAGTGCGCGCGTCTCCATCGGGAAGATCTCCGACACCGTCAGGTAGGCGGCGCTCGCGCCGGCGGAGGCGAAGAAGAACACGACGCACAGGCACGCTGTGAACGTCGACGCGTCAAGCTGGTGCTGCTTGAACAGGAGCCCCGTCACGATCAGCAATACCCCCGAGAGGATGTAGGTGCCGGCGATCATCGGCTTGCGCCCGACGATGTCGAACAGCGGGCTCAGCAGCAGCGCTCCCGCGAAGTTGCCGGCGCCGAACACCACCAGGTAGTAGGGGACGTTGCCCGACGGCGTGTGGAAGTACAGGCTGAGCAGGTTGGCGAAGCCGAAGATGACCGAGTTGTAGAGAAACGCCTGCCCGATGAACAGCGCCAGCCCGAGGACCGTGCGGCGCGGATACATCGAGACGACCGAACGGATGATCGTCCGCAGCGGGATCGCGGCTCGCTGATGGACAACCATCGGCTCGCCCTGCGGCTCGGGGAGCTTCTCTCCCGTCGATCCTTCCACCTGCTCTTCGATCTGCTTGACGATCTTCTCCGCCTCCTGCTCGCGACCGTGGATGAACAGCCAGCGCGGGCTCTCCGGCACGTTGCGCCTGACCAGCAGCACACCGAGCCCGATCACCGCGCCGAGCACGAACGACAGGCGCCAGCCGAGATCGGCAGGGAAGATGTTGGTGTTGAGCATCACGATCGCCAGCAGCGGGCCGCCGATACCGCCGACCCAATAGCTGCCGTTGATCGACACGTCCACGCGGCCACGATGGTGGGCCGGGATCAGCTCGTCGATAGCCGAGTTGATCGCGCTGTACTCGCCGCCGATACCCATGCCGGTGATGAAACGCACGGCGTAGAACCAGCCCGGCGCGAACGATACGGCCGTGAGCAATGTGCCGAACAGATAAAGCGCGAGCGTGAGCATGAACAGGCGCTTGCGCCCGAAGCGGTCGGTCAGCTGCCCGAACAGAAGCGCGCCCACGCACGCGCCGCCGATGTAAAGCGAGGCGCCCCACCCCGAGATCTCGCTGATCGTCAGTCCCGCGCCCGCGCCGTGTTCGCCGAGGCGGCTGGAGATCGAGCCGATCACGTTGACCTCTAGGCCGTCAAGGATCCATGCCGTCCCCAGACCCAGCACGATCATCCAGTGAAAACGAGCCCACGGCAGGCGATCCAAGCGCGCCGGGATGTCTGTTTCGATTGTGCGCGTCTGCACTTGCTCACTCACGTCGCTCGCCATTGCCTCGCCTCCTCTTCGTCGGTGGCGCCGGTCGGGCGCCCTGCTCCAATCACCGTCCCGTCGCTCCTCGCGCCGGCCTCAGACCAATCTTTAAGCAGCCCATTTCCCCGGGAGGTCAGGCGGGAAACCTGGGCGTCTTTGCGCACTGGCGCTCGTCGGCACGGCTCACCTCGGCGGCTAAGGTTGGCCAACCTGTCGAGTCGAGGTTTAGACCTCGAACAAAGGGGCATATGTAGACGACAGTGCCATCCTCGGCGGGTGCCAGTCTCGTCCCCCGGTGATTGGACCCCCACGGATGGGGGTGGCACGGCGGCATGCCGGCATTTGTTTCGCCTGCCGGCATGTCGCCTCTTTCTTTGTTAGGAGGCCTGGCTGGTGTTGAACAGCCTGGTTGGCAAACACGGGACCGGGTAGCTGAGAGAGATCCGGCGTATCGGCCCAGGTCATACGGCGGTCTGTGATCTAGCGCAAAGGAGGCGGGCCAATGAGACTCAGACGAAATGAACGTGCCGGGGAAGGGACTGCCGAGGAAGGGCAAACCCCAGGCGCCCTCGCCACCTCAGGCAGGCGCGAGCGTGTCGATCCGGAACGCAGCCGCGAACCCATCGCGTCGACGCGTGGCCAGAATGGAGCAGCAACCGAACACCGGGAACCTGTCGCAGCAACGGAACGCCGGGAGCCGGAACGTCGTCGCCGCCGTGCGTTTGCCGGCCGTACCCGCAACGCGGGCGCGGCAGCCGTCGGCACCGCCGGCGCCGGCGTACTGCTACTGGCGCGGCTGGTGATGGCGGTGGCCAGCCTGATCGCGCTGCTGATCGCGCTGGCGATCGTGCTACGCGACGTCGATGCAAACAGCGCCAACACGATCGTCAAAGGTATTCATGAAGGCGCCAACTTCTTCGCCGGCGCGTTCACCGGGCTGATCCGCTTCAGCGGTCACCCCAAGCGTGCAATCACCGTTGACTGGGGCATAGCGCTGCTCGTGTATCTGATCGTCGGAGCGATTGTGTCCAAAATGATTGCCGGTGTGGGACGTGGTGGAGTGCTCTTCGAGCGCACCCACCGCGCAGCTCCCACCCCCTGACAGGTAGGAGGACGTGATGAGGAGGTTCGGGGATTACTTGAGCGATCGCCGTCTGTTGCTGACGGGGCGGCTGGTAGTGGCAGTTGCTGCCGTGGCCATGGGGACGATCGCCTGCCCGCTCGGCGCACAGGCATTTGAAGTGTCCAAGTGGGAAGCGGGGACATGCAAGGAATCGACCTGCACGGATGCCGGTTCTCACTCGGCCTTCTACACCCAGGCCGCCGGGCACCCGAACTTCGGCATTACCGACTTCGAATTCGAATCTACCGAAAAGACGTTGCTCGTCAAAAAATGGAAGGAACCGAACGGTCACGTCAAGGACGTCCGCGTCGATCTTCCGACGGGTCTGGCCGTGAACCCCGAAGCGACGACCGAAGTGTGCAGCGAAGCCGAGCTCAACTCGGACAAAGAAGAGTGTCCCGCGGCAAGCCAGGTCGGCGTGGACGAAGCGACGGGCACCGCCGAAGTCGCCCTGGGCATCAAGGAAACGGTGACCGAAGACTTCCCCGTCTACAACATGGAGCGCAAGCCGGGGCAGCCGTCGCGGTTCGGTGTCGAAATCAACAGCCCGCTGCTGTCGGACGGCTCGGCCTGCAGGGCCACATGTACCTGGAAGGCGGCATCAGCTGGCAAGCCGGAAGCCGCCACCAGCGAAAACAGCGGCGTCGACCAGCGGCGACTACCACGAGTACTTCAAGATCCACGACATCCCCGAACAGCCGGAAATCATCGAGTCGCGACTGATCTTCTGGGGCGTCCCAGGAACACAGACCGGTCAGCCGACGGCTTCCTCACGCTCCCCAGCACGTGCACGAGCCCGCAGATAACGACGCTGCACGTCGACTCCTACGAAGAACCGGGGCATTTCATCGAAAAGAAAAATCCCACGCCTGTGGCCGCCACCGGCTGCGACACGCTTGCGTTCAATCCTTCGCTGTCGCTGACCCCGGAAACCAGCCAGTCCGACCAGCCGGACGGCGTCAGCGCGCAGCTGCACATACCCCAGCTGACCGACGAACCGTCGAAGCCGAACTCGCCCGACGTGCAGAGCGCGGAAGTCACGCTGCCGGAAGGGATGACGCTGAACCCGTCCGCCGCGAACGGCCTGGAAGCCTGCAGCAACGCGCAGTACGCCGCGCGCGGCTGCCCGGAAGCGCTCGCAAGGTCGGCTCGTTCGACGTCGACGCGCCCGGAATCCCCGACGGATCGCTCACCGGTGCGGTCTACGTGGGCGCACCGGAAGCCGGACAGGGACCCGAATCGGGCGGCGAGTACCGGATATTCCTGCTCGGCGAAGCCCCGCAGTACGGCGTCGGCTTGCACCTCGAAGGCCGTGTCGAGGCCAACGCGCGGACCGGTCGCTTGACGGCGGTGTTTGCCAAGCGCCCCGCAGGTGCCCTTCGAAGACCTGACGCTGCACTTCAAGGGCGGCGCCGCGTGCGCCGCTGGCCAACCCGCTGTGCGTGCGGCCCGGTCGACACCGGCCGCGACGGTCACCCCGTACGGCGGCGAGCCGGCAGCAGGGGCGGCCGCCAAGCGGTTCACCGTCGACTGCCAACGGCGCCGGTGGCGCATGCGCCTCGCCGCTGCCGTTCTCGCTCGACGCAGAGCCTCACGCCCCAGAGCCCAGCGCAGGCCGGCGCCTACGATCCGGCCACGCTTCAGCCTGACGCGATCCGACGGCCAGCAGTACCTGTCGAAGATCACCACCACGCTGCCCGGCCGGGCTGCTCGGCTGCGATCCCCTCGGTGCCGCTGTGCGGCGAACCGCAGGCGACCGCCGGCACATGCCCGGCGACGAGTCGAGATCGGCACCGTCACCGTCGCCGCCGGCGCCGGCAGCGAACCGTACTACGTTCACCGGCCACGCCTACCTGACCGGTCCCTACGGCGGCGCGCCGTACGGGCTCTCGGTCGTCGTGCCGGCGGTCGCCGGGCCGTACAACCTCGGCGAGGTCGTCACGCGCGCGGGCATCACCGTCGGCCTCTACAGCGGCAGGGTCACCGTGACGAGCACGCTGCCGACCATCGTCGGCGGCGTGCCGCTGCGCCTGAAGAGCCTGCAGCGTGGCGGTCAACCGCCCGAGCTTCCTGTTCAACCCGACGAGCTGCTCGCCGCTCGCCACCGAATCGGTGCTGGGCTCGACCTTCGGAGCCAGCCAGAGCCTGTCGAGCCCGTTCCAGGTGGGCGACTGCGGTGCGCTCGCGTTCAAGCCGGGCCTGAGCGTCGTCGAGCGGCGCCAGACCCTCGAAAGTCGGCGGTGCGAGCATCGAGGTCAAAGTCACCCAGCCGGCGCACCAGGCCAACATCCGCGAGCTGCAGCTGCAGCTGCCCAAGCAGCTGGTCTCGCGCCTGACCACGCTCCAGAAAGCGTGCCTCGCCGCCAGCTTCGAAGCGCGGCCGCCGCCTGGGAGCTGCACGAAGGTCGCCAAGGTCGGCACCGTCACGGTCTCCACGCCGGTGCTACCCGGCGTGCTGTCAGGTCCTGCCTACTTCGTCTCCCACGGCAGCCAGGAATTCCCCGACCTGGATCTGGTGCTGCAGGGCGACGGCATCGAGGTGGTGCTCGTCGGCCACACCCACATCTCTCACTCGGGCATCACCACCTCGACGTTCGAAAGCCTCCCGGACGTGCCGATCTCGAGCGTGACCGTTGACCTGCCGGTCGGCCCGTACTCGGCGCTCGCCACCAACGGGCGACTGTGCCACGCCGACCTGCTCGCACCGACGACGATCATCTCCCAGAGTGGCGCCAAGATCACGCAGAACACGAAACTCTCGGTCAAAGAGCTGTCCGATCGAAGTCGTCTCGCACAAGCGCCGCGGATCGCGGATGATTCTCACGGTCTGGGTGCCCGAAGGCGGCCGTCTGAAGGTCAGCGGTCGCGGCATCAAGCGGCTGAGCAGGAGCGTCAAGAAGGCCGGCGAGGTCAAGCTGCGTGTGCCGCTCACCGCCACTGGCAAGGCGCTTTTGCGCCGCCATCACGGTAAGAAGCTCAAGCTGCGGGTCGGCTTCACCCCCAAATCCGGGCGTAACACCTCAGCCGACTCGCTGGCCTTGCGCTAGGTGGCCTTGCGCTAGGGCCGACTCGCTGGCCTGCGCTAGGGCGCCGGCCGCCTGCGCTAGGGCGCCGCGTCAGTGTCCGCGTTCGACCAGCTTCAGCTCAAGCGTCTCGCCGGCGTCCGCGCTCGCGACACGATGATGCTCGTCCGTCAGACGCTCGATCACCGGTGCCAGGCCGTCCGCAGCGGCGCTCAGCAGGCTCTCGCCCTTGCCTGCGTGCAGCGGTCCCAAGCGCAGCTCCAGGTTGCGCGGTCCGATCGTGACGCCGACGTCGAGGTGGCTGCCACTGAGCGATTTCTGTGACTTCGCGGCGAGCACGTCCGCGACGATCTGCACGTCGGATATGCGGTCGGTCGAGAAGTAGGCCCGGGCAGCGAGCGCGCTCAGGACGCGGGGCAGGACAGCGCGCGCCACGCGGTTCGGGGCGAGCTTCAGTTTCACCGTACTCGCTGGATCGAGCTGTCGCTCGACGCAGGTCTCCTGTTCGTCGGCGCCGTCCGTGAGCGCCAGCTCTCCTGCTCGTGGCGCATCGAACTCCATGCGGATCTCCGTGCCGCCGCCTGTGCGGTCGCTTGATCGCCACATCGCGGGAGAGCGCGTGAATGACCGGGAGGCCCAGGCCGCTGGGCAGCGCCTCCTCCTCGGCCTCGTCCTCAGCGGCGCAGATCGATGCCGTTGCCGTGGTCGCGCACCAGAACTGCGATCGCATCGTCGAGCGCGTACACATCGACTTCCAGGGGCCCCTCGCCGCCGCCGTAGGCGTGCAGTACGACGTTGTTGCAAGCCTCGGTGACGGCCGTGTTGACGTCGTTCGTCTCGATTGCGTTCAAGCCGAGGCTGTCAGCAAATCCCGTCAACGCCTGGCGTACGACCAGGACGTTCTCCGGCCTGTTCGGGAGGCTCAGGCAGACGTTTGGGATCTCGGCGGCCATCGAAGGGCGGCGGGCAGCCGGATCCGGCACGTTGTGCTTCCGTGCCTGCCCGGGGAGTCGCAGCAGCGAAGCATCAATCGATGTCGCGCTCTCAGCTCGTCGCCTGCGTCAAGGTCCGCAGTTGCTCCAGCGAACGACGCAGCAGGCGCGAGACCTGCATCTGAGAGATACCCACGCGCTCCGCGATCTCGGTCTGCGTCAGATCGTCGACAAAGCGCATGCGCAGGATCAACCGCTCCCGCGGCGGGATGTGCTTGAGGACGGACGACACCGTCGCATCGAGCTCCACGAGCTCGAACCGCGCATCGTCATGTCCGACGGAGTCGCCGTAGGAGACAAGATCACCGTCGGCCCCCGGCCTGGGAGCATCGAGCGATAGCGTTTCGTAGGCCTGGAGAGCCTGTAGCGCGTCGATCACGTCCTCGGTGTCGAGCTCCAGGTACTCAGCGAGCTGGTTGACCGTCGGCGCGCGCCCACGCTCATTGGCGAGGCGCTCCTGTGCGTCGCGTACCTTAAGGGCCCGCTCCTGCGCCCCCCGGGGAACATGAATCGCCCAGCCCGAGTCGCGGAAGTAGCGGCGCATCTCGCCCAGGATCGTGGGCACGGCAAACGAGGCAAATGAGTGGCCGCGGTCCGCGTCGTAGCGGTCCAGCGCCTTCAGAAGCCCTAGGGAAGCGACCTGAAGAAGATCCTCAAACGGCTCAGACGAGCGGCCGTAGCGCCGAGCCAGGCTGCGTGCCAGCGGCATGAAGCGCCTTACCAGCATGTCGCGTGCGGCCTCATCCCGGTCGTTCTGCCAGCGGAGGAACAGCTCACGAGGGTCCTTCTGCGTTGCAGCAGCGGCGTGGAGCGTCGATTCAGGCGCGGCGGTCAAAGTAGGCATACCGAGTCCTTTCCCGATCGCGGGCGGTTTCAAACACGACTTGCAGAGACAACGTGATCATCGGATATGGCAATTCTACCCGTCCTTGGGCAGAACTACGCACGCAAGCTGGCCAATCGTTTGACCTCGCTGTGCCCTGTATAGCGATGGTTATACGGCGAACCCTTCGCGTGAGGTCGTCTCTGCCGCCGCCGTGCAACGGCTGTCGCGCGGTGGTGTGGTGTATAGCGATGGTTATACGGCGAACCCTTCGCGTGAGGTCGTCTCTGCCGCCGCCGTGCAACGGCTGTCGCGCGGTGGTGTGGTGTATAGCGATGGTTATACGGCGAACCCTTCGCGTGAGGTCGTCTCTGCCGCCGCCGTGCAACGGCTGTCGCGCGGTGGTGTGGTGTATAGCGATGGTTATACGGCGAACCCTTCGCGTGAGGTCGTCTCTGCCGCCGCCGTGCAACGGCTGTCGCGCGGCGGTGTGGTGTATGACGATGGTTATACGGCGGACCCCGGCGTAGGTCGTCTTAGCTGCCGTGCAACGACTGTCGCGGGGCAGGTGGTGTATAGCGATGGTTATGCAGTAAGCGGGTCTGTTGATGCTCGTGGCGCGTGCGGCGACATCGCCGAGGGCCGCGTATAACAATGGATATACAGCACTCGCCGATGGTCAGAGCTGAGTGCAGAGCACAGTGAGTCGGCCCGACATACAGGTGCGAGCTAGGCTCAACGCATGCGCGTATCCCCCGGCGATGCGTCCCCGCCCAGCGTGCAGGAGATCCTCAGCGCCCGTACAGGCGAGGAGATGGCGCTGAACGACCGCTATCTGAACCCGCAGATGGGGCGGATCCTGCGCACGCTCGGATTCGACAAGGTATGGACGGGCGGCGAGGGCGCACATCTGATCGACGCCGACGGGGAGCGCTATCTGGACCTGTTCGGCGGCTACGGCGTGTTCGCGATCGGGCGCAACCACCCCGAGGCGATTGCAGCGATCGAGCAGGTGATGGCCGCGCGCACCGGGAACCTGCCGCAGCTCGGGGTGACGCTGCTCAGCGGCGTGCTCGCCGAGCAGCTGCTCGCGCGCGCCCCCGACAGCGTCGCCGCGATGGTCCCGGCGAACACCGGCACGGAGGCGGTCGAGGCGGCGATCAAGATCGCACGCGCCGCCACCGGGCGCCCACGTGTGCTGTACGCCGAGCACGCCTTCCACGGGCTGACGCTCGGCTCGCTGTCGCTCAACGGCGGCACCGAGTTCCGCGAGGGTTTCGGGCCGCTGCTGCCCGGCTGTGACCCCGTCGGCTTCGGCGACCTCGACGCACTCGAGCAGGAGCTCGCCCGCGGCGACGTGGCGGCGTTCATCGTCGAGCCGGTCCAGGGAAAGGGCGTCAACATTCCCGCGCCCGACGTACCTGCCGGGCGCCCAGCGCCTGTGCCGCGAAGCGGGCACGCTGTTCGTGTGCGACGAGGTGCAGACCGGGATCGGGCGCACCGGGCGCTTCCTGGCGCTCGAGCATTGGGAGCTGCAACCGGACATGGTGTGCGTCGCCAAGGCGCTGTCCGGCGGGCTCGTGCCGATCGGCGCGGTGCTCGTCTCGCGCGCGGCGTTCGAGAAGGTGTTCGACGGCATGGAGCGCGCCGTGCGTCACGGCTCCACGTTCGGCGGCAACGACCTCGCCGCGGCCGCGGCATTGGCGACGCTGAGGGTGCTCGACCACGAGGGCCTCGTCGCCCGCGCCGAGCGGATGGGCGCGCTGCTGCTCGAGCTGACGAGACCGCTGGTGGAGCGCTTCGAGGTGGTCAGGGATGTGCGCGGGCTGGGGCTGATGTGGGCGATCGAATTCGGACCGCCCGCCGGCGCCGCGCCAGACGGCTGTGGGAGACGGTCGAGCGCCGCCAGCCTGGGCTGTTCTCGCAGCTGGTCACGGTGCCGCTGTTTCATCGAGCACAAGATCCTCTGCCAGGTGGCCGGCCATCACATGAACGTGATCAAGGCGCTGCCGGCGCTCACGATCGAGGAGACGGAGATACGTCGATTCGCTGACGCGCTGGAGCAGACGATCGCTGCCGCCGAGCGCTATCCGGCGGCGCTTGCCCGCTTCGGTTTGCGCACCGGTATCAGGGCGGCGGCCGCGCGCCGCTAGCCTGTCGGGCCGTGCTCGTAACCAGAGATGACATCCGCAACGTCGCAATCGTCGCGCACGTCGACCACGGCAAGACCACGTTGGTGGACGCGATGCTGTGGCAGTCAGGCGCCTTTCGCGTCGGCCAGGACGTCGCCACGCGCGTGCTCGACTCGATGGACCTCGAGCGCGAGAAGGGCATCACGATCCTCGCCAAGAACACCTCGCTGCGCTACCGCGACGTCAAGCTGAACATCATCGACACGCCTGGGCACGCCGACTTCGGCGGGGAGGTCGAGCGCGGGCTGACGATGGTCGACGGCGTGCTGCTGCTCGTCGATGCCTCCGAGGGGCCGCTGCCGCAGACGCGATTCGTGCTGCGCAAGGCGCTTGAGGCCAAACTGCCGGTGATCCTGGTCGTCAACAAGGTCGACCGGCCCGACGCGCGCGTGGCGGAGGTCGTCGACGAGGTCTACGAGCTGTTCCTGGACCTCGACGCCGACGAGCACCAGATCGAGTTCCCGATCGTCTACTGCAACGCCAAGGCCGGCGTCGCCTCGCTGCACTACGAGGCTGGCGGGGTGGGGGGATCCCAGACGCGGAGAGCCTCGCGCCGCTGCTTGACCTGCTGCTCGAGCACATCCCCGCGCCGACCTACGACCCGGAGCACCCGCTGCAGGCGCTCGTGACCAACCTCGACGCCTCCCCGTACGTCGGGCGCCTGGCGATCTGCCGCGTGCGCCACGGCACGATCCGCAAGGGCCAGCAGATCGCCTGGTGCCGCGCCGACGGCACGATCCAGCGCGCGACGGTGGCCGAGCTGTACGTGACCGACGCGCTCGACCGCGTCGACGCTCCAGAGGCGGGACCCGGGGAGATCATCGCCGTGGCCGGCATCGCCGAGGTGACGATCGGCGAGACGCTCGCCGACCTCGGCGATCCGCGCCCGCTGCCGGTGATCACCGTCGATGAGCCCGCGATGTCGATCACGCTCGGCGTCAACACCTCGCCGCTGGCGGGCAAAGACGGCGACAAGATCACCGCCCGCCAGATCGAGGCGCGCCTGGCCCAGGAGCTGATCGGCAACGTCTCGCTGCGCGTGCAGGAGACCGCGCGACCGGACACCTACGAGGTGCAGGGACGCGGCGAGCTGCAGCTGGCGGTGCTCGTGGAGATGATGCGCCGCGAGGGCTTCGAGCTGACCGTCGGCCAGCCACACGTGGTCGAGCGCGAGATCGACGGCAAGCGCCACGAGCCCGTCGAGCGCCTGTCGGTCGACGTCCCCGAGGAGCACGTCGGCACCGTCACGCAGCTGCTGGCCGCGCGCAAAGGCCGCATGGAGCACATGACCAACCACGGCACCGGCTGGGTGCGGATGGACTACCTGGTGCCCGCTCGCGGGCTGATCGGCTTTCGCACGGAGTTCCTCACCGAGACGCGCGGCACGGGGATCATGCACCACGTGTTCGACCGCTGGGAGCCGTGGGCCGGCGAGCTGCTGACGCGCACGAGCGGGGTGCTCGTGGCCGACCGCCGCGGCGAGACGGTGACCTTCTCGCTGTTCACCCTGCAGGAGCGCGGGTCGCTGTTCGTCGGCCCCGGCGAGGAGGTCTACGAAGGGATGATCATCGGCGAGAACGCCCGCTCGGAGGATCTCGACGTCAACCCCGTCAAGGAGAAGCACCTGACGAACATGCGCTCCTCGACCTCCGATGTGCTCGTGCGCCTGGATGCCCACCGCAAACTGACGCTCGACGAGGCGCTGGAGTTCGTGCGCGAGGACGAGGCCGTCGAGGCGACGCCCGTGTCGGTGCGCATGCGCAAGGTCGTGCTGTCCAAGCTGACCGCCTGAAGGCCGTGAGGGCAGCGCGCAAATGAGCGTCGGCTCGATCGACGGCGCGCAGGCGGGCCCTTCGACCGAGATCCAGCTCCGCGGCCTCGTCAAGTCCTTTCGCGGCCCCGACGGTCCGATCCGGGCCGTGCGCGGCGTCGACGTGCACGATCGCCGCCGGCGAGACCGTCGCGCTGCTCGGTCCCAACGGTGCCGGCAAGTCGACCACGATCGACATGCTGCTCGGGCTGCTCGCGCCCGACGAGGGCAGTGTTTCGGTGTTCGGCCGCTCGCCCGCGGAGGCGGTCGCCGACGGCGCCGTCGGCGGGATGCTGCAGACCGGCGCAGCTGATCAGCGACCTGTCGGTGGGCGAGCTCGTCGACGATGATGGCCTCGCTGTATCCCGCGCCGCTGGACGTCGACGAGGCGCTCGAGCTGTCCGGCGTCAGCGAGATCGCCGATCAGCGCACGCAGAAGCTCTCCGGCGGACAGACCCAGCGCGTGCGCCTGGCGGTCGCGCTCGTGAGCAACCCGCAGCTGCTCGTGCTCGACGAGCCGACGGTCGCGCTGGACGTCGAGGGACGCCAGGCGTTCTGGAGCGACGATGCGCGCGTTCGCCGCGCGCGGCAAGACGATCGTGTTCGCCACCCACTACCTCGAGGAGGCCGACGCTTACGCCGATCGCGCGGTGCTGATGGCGCACGGGACGATCGTCGCCGACGGGCCGACGAACGAGATCAGGGCGATGGTCGGCACGCGCACGATCCGCGCGACGCTTCCCGGCGTCGATGTCGACGCGCTCGCAGCGCTGCCCGGCGTCAGCAGCGCCGAGCGCCGCGGCGAGGCGGCGTCCTGCGCTGCGCGGACTCCGACGTGGCGATCAGGGCGCTGCTCGCGGCCCATCCGGACGCGCGCGACATCGAGATCGCGGCCGCCGGCCTCGAGCAGGCGTTCCTGGCGCTGACCGGCGACGGCGACGGACGATGGCGAGCGAGGGCCGCGGCATGGCGTAGTGCGGAGCAGGGGGAGCGGCTGATGCCGCTCGTGTACATGCGCTACGAGCTGCTGCGGACGCTGCGCAACCGGCGCTTCTTCCTGCTCTCGCTGGGCTTCCCGCTGATCCTGTTCTTCGTGATCGCCAGCCCCAACCGCCACGTGCGCGACTTCGACGGCAGCGGCATCTCGTTCCCGCTCTACTACATGGTCGGCGCTGGCGTCGTTCGGGACGATGAGCGCGATGCTCTCCTGCGGCGCGCGCATCGCCGCCGAGCGCGCGGTCGGCTGGAACCGCCAGCTGCGCATCACGCCGCTCTCGCCCCGCGCCTACTTCCGCGTGAAGGTGCTCACGGGGTACATGATGGCGCTGATCAGCCTGCTCGCGCTGTACGTGGCCGGCAGCATCGCTGGGCGTCAGCCTCGGCGCTGAGCGAGTGGCTGAAGATGACCGGGCTGATGCTCGTCGGCCTGGTGCCGTTCGCGGCGCTCGGGATCATGCTCGGGCACATGCTCACGCCCGACTCGATCGGCCCGGCGATGGGCGGCGGCATCTCGCTGCTCGCGCTGCTCGGGGGCGTCTGGTTCCCGCTCGGCAACCACGGCTTCCTGCACGACCTCGCCCAGTACATGCCGTCCTACTGGCTCGTGCAGGCGAGCCACGTTGGCCTCGGCGGGCATGCTTGGAGCACGAGAGGCTGGATCGTGATGATCGCCTGGACGGTCGTGCTGAGCGCGCTCGCCGCGCGCGCCTACCGGCGGGACACGGGGCGCGTCTAGTGTCATCGCGAGCGTCGGGTGGGCGGCCCCACCGGCTGTCAACTGACGATAGGGTACGCGTCGATGACCCGACCGACAAGAACCTCACTCGCTGGCCAGGCTCGCTCTGGCGATCCTATGCTGGCCTGCGCAAGTCTGATTCCCGTGGCCAGCGCGGCTGCGAAGAACGGCTCGGACAGCGGACGTGCACTTCACGCGGGAGAGCATGCAGGCCTACGAACAGCAGCTCGCAGCCGGCGAGATCCAGGCGGTCACGATCAACGGGAAACGCTCTCCCTGCGTCTGACGCTCAAGGACGGTCGCCACGTGCTCGTGAAGTACCCGCTGCACGGCGAGCCCAAGCTGGTCAACGAACTCAGAAGCGCATGGCGTGTCCGTGCCTGCAAGTCAAGAAACCTACCATCACAAACTTCGCTACATCGCCGTCGGTGTTCTGATCGTGGTGCTGCTGATCGTTGCCGGCGTCTTGCTCTGTGATCCGTCGGCGCGGACGCGAACAGGATTAGACTGAGAACAAGACTCAGTCTTATGATACTTTCTGGCGAGCATCTCCGCCCGCTCCTGCCAGGAAGAGAGCCCCTGCTCGATGAAGCACCCCCGTCTCAGCACGCGTTCACGTATCGGCCTAGCCGCGTTGCTCCTGGCGCTGGCCGGCTGCACCGGCGGCTGCGCCGGCGCGGGGCAGGGCGTCACTGCGGACGGCACGATCGTCGCGGTCGGTGCCGAGAACCAGTACGCCAACGTGATCGCCCAGGTCGGTGGGGCGCTACGTGAAAGTGACAGCGCGTCGAGAGCAACCCGAACACCGATCCTCACACCTTCGAGGCCAGCCCCAGCATCGCCGAGACCGTGGCCGGCGGCTGGGCTCATCGTGCAGAACGGTCTCGGCTACGACACGTTCATGGAACGCATCGAGTCTGCCTCGCCGAGCGCCCGGCGCAAGGTCATCGACGTGCAGAAGCTGCTCGGGCTGCCCGACTCCACGCCCAACCCACACCTCTGGTACAAGCCGCAGACGATGCCGGCGGTGGCGAGCGCCGTCGCCGCCGAGCTGTCCGCGCTGCAGCCCGCGCATAGCGCCTACTTCCAGGCAAACGCCGCCGCATTCGAGCAGTCGCTGGCGCCCTGGTATCGAGCGCTCAAGCAGTTCGCGGCCGAATATCCGGACACGCCGGTGGCGACCACCGAGCCGGTCGGCGACTACATGCTCGAAGCGGCCGGGACCGTCAACCTGACGCCGTTCGGGCTGCAGGCGGACATCATGAACGGCGTCGATCCTGCGCCGCAGGACGTGACCTTGCAGAACGGCCTGTTCGCCACGCACAGGGTCAAGGTGTTCGTCTACAACCAGCAGGTGACCGACTCGCTGACCAAGTCGTTCCTGCAGGCGGCCAAACGCGAAGGCGTGCCGGTGGTGGGGGTGTACGAGACGATGCCCACGCCAGGGTACGACTACCAGTCGTGGATGCTCGCCGAGGTGCGCGCGCTGCACAGGGCGGTCGCCGACAAGCTCTCCACGCGGAAGCTGTGATGGCAAGCGCTGAGGCGATCCTTTCTGTCGAGGGCATCAGCGTGCGACTGTCCGGGCGCGAGATCCTGCACGAGGTCAGCTTCGCGATTCGACCCGGGCGAGTTCACCGGGTTGATCGGATCCAACGGTGCCGGCAAGACGACGCTGCTTCGGGTGATCCTCGGGTTGCAGTCCGCGAACGCCGGTCGCGTGCTGCTCGACGGGCGCCCGCGTTCGCGCCGCAATCCATTGATCGGATACGTCCCGCAGAAGTTCCTGCTCGACCCGGACATGCCGCTGCGGGCCCGCGACCTCGTCGGCCTCGGCTTCGATGCGCACCGGTTCGGCATCCCGCTGCCGTCCCGCGCCCGTAGAGCGCTCATCGATCAGATGTTGCAGGCGGTCGGCGCCGGCAGCTTCGCCGACGCGCGCGTCGGCCTGCTCTCAGGCGGTGAGCAGCAGCGTGTGCTGATCGCCCACGCCCTGATCGCGCGTCCGCAAGCTGCTGCTGCTCGACGAGCCGCTGGCCAACCTCGACCTGCGCGCCGGCCAGGAGGTCGTCGCGCTGCTCGCGCGGATCGCCTCAGAGCAGCCGAGTCGCGGTGCTGATCAGCGCGCACGAGATGAACCCGCTGCTGCCGGTGATGGATCGGATCGTCTACATCGCCGGCGGGCGCGCGGCCAGCGGCACGACCGAGGAGGTCGTGCGCGCCGACGTGCTCAGCGAGCTGTACGGCAGCCATGTGGACGTGCTCAACGTGCACGGACGCGTGCTGGTCGTCGCCGGGCGCGGGCGACGACTCCGATCTGTCACGGGCACGAGGCTGCCGCTGCCCGGGCTGGAGATCGTCTCGTGAGCGCCGGGCCGATCGGCTCGCTGCTGGCGCCGGTGATCGAACCGGGGTTCCTCGCGAGCGAAGACGTGCGCGTGGCGATCGTCGTTGGCGCGGTTGTGGCGATCGTGTCGGGCACGGTCGGCGTGTTCACGGTCATGCGCGGACAGTCGTTCGCCGGGGAGGCGCTCGGCGACATCAACACGACCGGCGGCTCGGCGGCGTTCCTCGCCGGCGTCGGCCCGCTGTGGGGCTTCGTCGTCGCGGGGTCGTGGCGGCGGCGGTGATGGAGATGATCGGCATCCAGCGCCCGCGTGGACGCGACCTGGCGACGGGCATCGTGCTGGGAGCAGGCCTCGGCGTGGCGGCGCTGCTGCTGTATCTCGATGCGACCCTGCACAACACCACCGGCGCCACCGTCACGATCCTGTTCGGCTCGGTGTTCACCGTCCCGAGTTCGACGATTCCGCTGGTGGTGCTGCTGAGCGTCGCGGTGCTGGCGATCGTGGCGGCGCTCTACCGGCCGCTGCTGCTCAGCTCGGTCAGCGCCGAGATGGCCGCGGCGCGCGGGATGCACGTGCGGCGCTCGGCGGCGCCTACCTGCTGGCGCTGGCGGTGGCGGTGGCGCTGGCGGCGATGACGATCGGCACGATCCTCTCGACGGCGCTGCTCGTCGGGCCGGCCGCGACCGCGCTGCGCCTGACCAGGCGGCCCGGACTGGCGATCGTCGTTGCCGCCGCGATCGGGATCGCGGCGATGTGGCTGGGCGAGCTGCTGGCCTACGACAGCTTCTACTGGCCGCCCGTGGGCACCGGCTGGCCGGTGAGCTTCTTCGTCGTCACGCTGATCTTCCTCGCCTACCTTCTGTCCGGTGCTGCCCGAGCTGGTTCGCCGGCACGCACGGGGCGCCTAGATGTTCTCGGGCTTCATGGTCAACGCGTGGAAGGTGGCGAGCATCGTCGCCGTGGTCGCCGGCTTGGTCGGCTTCTTCGTCGTGCTGCGCGGCTCTGCGTTCGTGGCCCACGCTGTGCCCAACGGCTCGTTCGCGGGTGCCGCTGGAGCCAGCCTGATCGGAGTCAACACGCTGCTCGGGTTGGGCGTCTTCTCGCTGCTGGGAGCTCTCGGCATCGGCGTGCTCGGCCGGCGCGGCCGTCACGACGTCGTCACGGCGCTGGCGCTCGTGATGATGCTCGGACTCGGCTCGCTCTTTTTGAGCCTCAGCGTCGAGTATGCGCCGGAGGTCTATTCGTTGCTGTTCGGCGAGGTGCTCGGTATCTCGGGCAACGATGTTGCGCCGGTCGCTGCGCTGGCGCTCGTGTGCGTTGCCGCGATCACGCGTGCTGTACCGCCCGCTGATGCTCTCCTCGGTGCTCGCCGAGGTCGGTGAGGCGCGCGGGGTCAGCAGCTTCAGGATGGAGCTGTGCTTCCTGGCAGTCGTCGCGTTGGCCAGCACGATGACCGTGCCGGTGGTCGGCACGCTGCTGATCTTCAGCCTGATGATCGGCGCTCCCGCCGCCGCCCGATCGTTCACCGACCGGCCGCTCCGTCGCGATGGGTCTGTCGGTGGCGATCGCGCTGGTCACCGTCTGGAGCGCGATCGCCGCCTCCTACACGACCAACTACCCGGTCGGCTTCTTCGTCGGCACCATCAGCGCCGGCGCGTACGTGCTCGGGCGTGGCTGGGTGGCCTGGCAGCGGCGACGTCAGATCACGCCCGGGCCGGTGCCTGACCCAACGACGCCAACTGCGTCTCTACCATCGTGATATGAGCGCTCACGTTCCGCATGCAACGCACCCCGACGCCGATGCTGACGTCGCGGACGGCGCAGGGGAGTGGGTGGCGCAGGCAGAGCTTGCGCTCACCGCCGCCGGGCGCAAGCGCGGCGGCGCACGGCGCGCGCTGCTGGAGTTGCTCGCCGGGCAGGAGTGCGCGCTGACGGCCCTGGAGATCGAGGACGCGCTGCGAGCGACGTCCTCGCGGCCGGTCAGTCGCGCCAGCGTCTATCGGATCCTCGACGAGCTGGAGGCACTGACGCTCGTGCAGCGCGTGGAGACGGGCCAGGCGATGGTTCGCTACGAGCGCGTGTGCGAGCACACAGAGCACCACCACCATCTCGTGTGCGACGAGTGTGGGGTCGTCATGCCGTTCTCCGATCCCGACCTCGAGCAGGCGATCGACAAGCCTCAGCGAGCGGGTCCCGCTGACGGTGTCCGAGCACGAGATCGTGCTGCATGGGGCGTGCCGGGACTGCGCAGCGTGAGCTGCAGGTCGCGCGGCCGGCCCCACACGTAGCTGAGCACGCAGCCGAGCGCCACCGCGGCCACGACCAGCAGAACCGGGCCGGAGTCCTCCACCAGCGCCCCGATCACACCGGCGGCGAAGCCACCTGCCAGCGCCGCCAGCCAGGCGGGGTCGCCGCCCACGGGCACCAGCAGGCGATCGCGCTCGCGTATCCCCAGCGCGCCACACGCGAGCGCGAGCCCGGTGGCTACCGGCATCATGTGGTTGCGCAGCTCGCCCCACGCCGCGCCGTAGCGGCGGACGATGATGTCGCGGAGCTCACCGGCGGAGCTGGCGTGCAGGACGCTGCCGGTGAAGTGCCCGGTCCCATGGGCCGTCGTCAGGTCGATCGCCGCCAACGCCGCCAGCCCGACGACGGGGCTGATCAGCACGATCAACGCGCGCCTGCGGGTGAGCGCGCCGGGCGCCAGCATCACCGTCGCGACGGCAAAGCCAAAGCTCACGAGGATCACGCCGCCCACGCCGGCACCGATCCGTGCCGAGCCCTCGACGACCGCGAGCAGCACGCCGGCCCCGGCCATCGCCAGTGCGGCACGCGCGCCTCGGGTCGCTGGATACAGAGCGCCCGCAACGGCCGCCGCCACCAGCACCGCCAGACCGGACTTCAGCTCGTTGCCGATGCCATAGAAGCGTGCGCCGAGGATCGGGTCGGGTCCCAGCAGCGAGCGCATCAGCAGCTGCGTGCCCGCCAACGCGTCCACCGTCAACACCACCACGGACACGATCGCCGGCAGGAGCATCGCGCGGGGCCACGGGACGAGCGCATCGGTGAGCGCCCCCAGCCCCATGCAGGCGAGCGCGATGATCGCGTACTCCAGCGGCGCACTCGGCTCGATCGCCGCCGGTATCAGCACTGCGATCGGTGCCCACAAAACGCCCAGCGATCCGGCACGCATGCCCCAAGCGCGGGCACGAGCCCATGGTGCGCAGGCCAGCAGCAGCAGCGCCCAGGCGGCGAGCAGGCAGCCCAACGCCTTCAGCCGTCGCCCGGCGACCACGCGCAGACGCGCCATCAGCGCACGCAGGCTCGCCGAATGCAGCGAGCCATCATCGGTGATCGGCTTGCCACGGATATCTGCCGGGATGCTCGCGCCGAGACGCGCCAGGATCGTCGGCGCGAGGTCATATGCGGCGATCAACCCGCGTTGATCGGTGCTCTGCGACGTCAGCTCGCGGCCGCCCCCGCCGGCAAGCCCGCCGGCGGCCGTCCACAGCAGCTCACCGCCGCGCGCGTTCGTCACGCGCTGGACGACCAGCAGCAGCTCCCCGGCCGTCCGCCGCTCGCTCAACGCGAGCAGGTCAGCGCGGCCTTCGCCGCCGCCCGGCAGGTCAGCCACGACCAGGCGCTCGCGGCGCTGCACCTGTGCCACACGCGCCAACAGCGTTGCCGGCGAACCGAGTGAGAGCGTCGCGATGTGGCCACTGCGGTCGGCGGCCACCACACCGTCGAGATCCTGTCTGTCATCGATCCCCACGTAGCCCGCGCCGCCTGGGATCTGGCTTGCCAGCAGACCCGGCCGCAGCAACTGGGGCGCTTGTTCGGCGCGTCTGCGGGCCGCCGCCCAGCCGGCGACCACGCCCGCCGTGCCGGAGCGCTCGATTGACAGCTGGGGCGGTAGCGCATGGGGATAGGAAGAGCTGGCCACACGAGCCCCCTGGGTGATGTCCAGGACCAGCTGGCCAGTCGAGTACTCGCCCTGGCTTGCCGACATGATCCCCACCGACAGGCGGTTGGCGCCCGCCAGCTCAGACTGACCGGCGGGCACGAACACGAGCAGTACCGATCGGCGCGCGGAGGCGCCGCTTGCCTCGGCGCCCGGCACGCCGGCGCCAAGCGCGCCCACGAAGAGCAGGAGGACGAGTGCCGCCCCCCGCCGTAGTTGGCTCAGCCGTCCGCTCCCTCTGTGGCCACGCCCGGACGCCCCTGCGAGGAGATGCCCGGAGCGCCGGCGCCGTCGTCGCTGTCGAGCGCGTCTTGCACGAGCGCGCCCTCGACGCTGAATCGCGGCAGCATGCGGTCCAGAGACCCTGGGAAGCTCCAGGTGATCCTGCCGATGATGTTCAGCGTCGCCGGCAGCAGCATGCAGCGCACGACCAGTGCATCGAGGAACACGGCGCTGGCAAGGGCCAGGCCGAACTCCTTGATCACACGTTCTTCGCCGAGCACGAATGACAGGAACACGCACACCATGATCGCCGCCGCCGCTGTCACCACGCGCCCAGTCAACGCCAGTCCCTCGCCGACCGCCCGCGAGTTATCGCGCGTGATCGTCCAGCGTTCGTGCATGCGCGAAACCAGGAACACCTCGTAATCCATCGACAGCCCGAACACGATCGCGAACAGCATCACCGGGATGAACGACTCGATCGGCCCCTGCTGGGTGCCCATCAGCGACCCCAGCCAGCCCCACTGGAAGATCGCGACGATCACGCCCAGCGACGCGCCGATGCTGAGCAGGTTCATGACGGCCGCCTGCAACGGGATCACCAGCGAGCGGAACACGATCATCAGCAGCAGCGCCGAGAGCAGCACGACCACGCCGATGAACAGCGGCAGCTTGTGTGCCAGCGTCGTTGCGAAGTCGACTGCGCCGGCGGTCACGCCGCCGACGTACACAGTCATTCCCGTGCGCCCAGCGACCGATGGGATCACGTGTTCCCGCAGCCGCGAGACCAGCTGGCTGGTCGCGTAGGCCTGCGGTGAGGAGTGTGGGTAGACGGTGATCGTCGCCACCTCTCCCGTGGGGTTGAGCTTTGCCGGCGCCACTGCCACCACTCCGGGCGTGGCCGCGATCGCCGCGCGCAGCCGTTCCAGCGGCGCCTTTTCGTCGTGCACCACCTGAGTTGACAGCACACCGTTTTCTGCCGCTTCACGCGCCCGGTTGGGGACCTTCGTCACGACCAGCAGGGGACCGTTGAAGCCTTCGCCGAAGCCCTGCGCCAGCAGCTCATAGGCCTTGTGGGTGGTCTGGTTGGAGGGGTCGTTGGAAGCATCGCTGGAGCCAAGCCGCAGCGCGGTCGCCGGTGCCGCGATCACGAGCATCACAAGCGCTGCCGCGGCGGCGATGCTCCACGGCCGACGCTGGACGAACGCGCTCCAGCGCAGCCAAGCTCCACCGGTGGCGATCGCGCCGTCCGTCGCGCCGACCGGCGGCGACGCCGGCGACTCTGCATTCGCAGCGGCGCGCGCCGCCGCCCGGGCACGTGCGCGACGGCCGCCGGCCGCCACGCGTCCGCCGGCCAGGCTCAGCAGGGCCGGCAAGAGCGTCAGCGAGGCAAGCATCACCAGCAGCACCCCGATCGACGCGGAGATCGCCACGCCGTAGAGGAATTCAACGCCCAGCAGCATCATCCCCAAGAGCGCGATCACGACCGTCGAGCCCGCGAACAGCACCGCTCGCCCCGCCGTGTCGATCGCCTGCACCACCGACTCGCGCGCGCTCTGGAAGGTCGGTCCGGGGGTCGCGTAAGCCTCGCGGAAGCGCGTCAGGATGAACAGCGAGTAGTCGATGCCCACACCCAGCCCGATCATGGCCGCCAGCTCGGAGGAGAAGTTGGGGGTGTCCACGACGTGCGTGAACAGCGCGATCGCGCCGAGCCCTGTGCCCAGGCCGAGCAGCGCGGTCACGATCGGCAGGCCCATCGCCAGTACCGAGCCGAACGTCAGCAGCAGCACGATGATCGCCGCCAGCAGCCCGACCGCCGTGGAGATCCCGAAGCCCGGTTTTTTGGTGGCCTCGATCGCCTGTCCGCCGAGCTCCACATCCAGGCCAGGCTCGATCGCCGCACGCGCCACCTTGATCACACGTTCGGGCGCGCTGGTGGGCAAGAGGTTGGCTTTCTCGTCGAACACCACCGTCGCAAACGCGATCTTGCCGTCGGCGGATATCGACTTTCCGGCAGCGGCGCCCACATACGGGCTGATAACGCTGGTGACGTGCGGCAGACGCTCGACCTGAGCGAACATCGCGCTCATCCGCGCGCGCACGGCCGGATCCAGGACGGTGCCGGAGCTGACCTTGTAGACGATCGTGTCGCGGTCGCCCGCCTGCGCCGGGAAGCTGCGCGCCAGCAGGTCGGAGGCGCGCTGCGCATCGGAGTTGGGTAGCGTGAAGTTGTTGGAGTAATCGGTGCCCGCCGACTGGGCCACGCCGTTGACCGCCAGCAGCAGCAGTATCCATCCGATCACCACGTACAGGCGATGCGTTGTCGACCAGCGGGCGAGCCTCAGCACGCAGAGAAGGGTAGCCCGCTCAGTTGACGCTGGGATCCAGCGGCATGCGGGCGATCAAGGCATAGCTGCCGCCTTTGCGTGTCAGCACGGCGCTCCACAGCTCCTGCGGAGAGTCACTGAAGATGTCCTCGGGTACAGCGGGATGGGCGATCCAATCCCCGCCTGCGATCTCCGCGTCCAACTGCCCCCGGCCCCAGCCGGCGTGTCCCGCGAACACCCGCCGGCGCGCGGTGGCCTGCGCAAGCTCCTCGACGCTGGCGTCGGGCGAAGGGAAGCCGATGCGACCCAGCACCAGCAGGCCTGCCGGCGAGGGGTCCAGGAACTCTGCCAGGAACACCACCGAGCCCGATTGGACGGGGCCGCCCACGTACACCGGCGCCAAGGCATCCTCAGCGTCCTGCAGCTGTGGCACCGCGTCGCCTACTGCCACCGTCGACGGGCGATTGAGCACCACGCCCATCGCGCCGTCCTCGCTGTGCACGCCGATCAGCACCACCGTCCGCGAGAAGTTCGGGTCCTGCAGCGTGGGGGAGGCCAGCAGCAGCTGGCCGGCGAGCGATTGCGCCATTATCTGACCGAGGCTATCGCCCCGCTCTCCTAATCGCGAGACCTCGGGTGAGCTCCCAACTACAACCAGCGGAAGGAAGCGATTGTGGACGAGGTACGGGAGTTCGATGTGGTGGTCGTCGGTGCCGGGCCCGCCGGAGAGGTATGCGCGGGGCGCCTGGCCGAGAACGGCCTGTCGGTGGCGCTCGTCGAGCGCGAGCTGGTCGGCGGCGAGTGCTCGTTCTACGCGTGCATGCCGTCCAAGGCGCTGCTGCGCCCCGCGCAGGCCCTGGCCGAGGCGCGTCGCGTGCCCGGCAGCGCAGAGGCCGCCGGCGGCGAGCTCGACGTCCCAGCGGTGCTTGCGCCGCCGCGACGAGGTCGTCCACCATCTGGACGACGCCGCGCAGATGCCATGGCTCGAGGAGCACTCGATCACGCTGGTGCGCGGCCATGCGTCGTTGACGGGCGAGCGCACGCTGGAGGTCGGTGGGCAGACGCTGAGCGCCACGCGCGCCGTCGTGCTGGCGCCCGGGAGCGCCGCCTCGATCCCGCCGATCCCGGGATTGCGGGAGGCCGATCCATGGACCAACCGCCAGGCTACGACCAGCTGCTGAGATCCCCGCTTCGCTGCTGGTGCTCGGCGGCGGCGTCGTCGGCGTCGAGATGGCGCAGGCCTACGCCTCGCTGGGCGCGAGGGTGACGATCGTCGAGGCGGTCGAGCGGCTGGTCGCAGGCGAGGAGGAGTTCGCCTCCGAGCAGGTCCGCGAAGCGCTGCAGGAGCTGGGAGTGGAGGTCATCCTCGGAGTGAAGGCCGCCGCCGTGCGCCGCGAGCACGACGGCGAGACGCGTGGCCCGGTCACGCTGGAGTTGGAGGACGGTCGCTCGCTTCACAGCTGATGAGCTGCTCGTCGCGGTCGGTCGCCGTCCCCGGACGGACGCGCTCGGGGTGGAGGCGCTTGGCTTGAAGCCCGGCGAGCCGATCGCGGTCGACGCGACGCTGCGGGTCCCCGGCCACGAGTGGCTGTATGTCGTCGGCGACGCCAACGGACGCGTGCTGCTCACGCACATGGGCAAGTACCAGGCGCGCTTGGCGGCCGAGCACATCCTCGGCCGGGACGGCGAGGACACGATCCTGCGCTCCGACGGCCACCTGTCCCCGCGCGTGATCTTCACCGAGCCGCAGATCGCCGCCGTCGGCCACACGCTTGCGAGTGCCCGCGAGGCAGGGCTGAACGTGCGCGCGGTCGACAAGCCGATCGGTGCCAACGCCGGCGCCAGCTTCGTCGGCCACGAAGCGCCCGGCAGCGTTCGCATCGTCGTCGACGAGGACCGCAAGGTGCTCGTCGGAGCTACGTTCACCGGCGTCGAGGTGGCCGAGTCGCTGCAGGCAGCAACGATCGCCGTGATCGGCGAGGTCCCGCTGGCAGCCTGTGGCATGCGGTCCCCTGTTTCCCCACGCGCAGCGAGGTATGGCTGCAGCTGCTCGAAGCGTACGGCCTGTAGCGGACCGCTCTGGCGCATCTGCGCAGGCGCCCGTGCATTCGCATCCGTTAGGGTGGCGGCATGGCCAAGACCCCGCAGGTCGGCGAGCAGGCACCGGACTTCGAGCTGCCCGGCACCGACGGCACGTTCAAGCTCTCCGACCATCGCGGCGAGCGCGTCGTGCTGCTGTTCTACCCGGGCGACAACACGATGGTCTGCACCAAACAGTTCTGCTCCTACCGCGACCGCGCCGAGGACTTCGCCGCACTGGACGCGACGGTCGTCGGGATCTCCTCGCAGGACCTGGATTCACACGAGGCGTTCGCCGCCAAGTACGCGCTCAACGTCCCGCTGCTGGCTGACGTCGACAAGGCGGTGGCGCGCAAGTACAACGCCTTCTCGCCGCGTCTCGGCGTCAAGCGCGCGGTGATCGTGATCGACGAGCAGGGGATCGTGCGCCATCGCCACGACCATCTGCTGGGGCTCGACTACCAGTCGGTGGACGAGCTCAAAGCAGTGCTCGAGACGCTGGCCGCCCCCGCTCAGTGAGCGGGGCTGCCGAGCGCGGCGGCCTCGCGCTCGCCGGCCGGTCGCTCGGACTCGGCGCGCGCCGCATACAGCTCGGCGAGCTCGAGCTGCAGGTTGCGCGGCTCCGTCGCCGGGTCCGCCGGCGAGCGCCGGTGCCAGACGCCGTCGCCGTCGAGATCCCACGAGCTCTGGTTGTCGGCGAAGGCGCGTTCGAGCGTGTCGAGCAGCTCCTCGCGCAGATCCTCTGACTCGATCGGCACGGCCAGCTCGACGCGATGGTCGAGGTTGCGCGGCATCAGGTCGGCGGAGGCGATGTAGATCGTGTGCTCGCCGTCGCGCTCGAACGCGTAGACGCGCGAGTGCTCGAGCAGCCGCCCGACGATCGAGACGACCCTGATGTTCTCCGAGACGCCCGGGCACGCCCGGGCGCAGGCAGCAGATGCCGCGCACGTTCAGGTCGACGCGCACGCCCGCCTGCGAGGCCGCGTACAGGGCGCGGATGCAGCGCCCGTCGACGAGCGAGTTCATCTTCATCGCGATCCGCGCCGGGTGCTCGGCGGAGTGGGCGGCGATCGTCCGCTCGATCTGCTCGAGGATGCCCTCGCGCAGGTGCGCGGGGGCGATCAGCACCTTGCGGTAGTGCAGCGGGCGCCCGTAGCCGGTGAGGTAGTTGAACATGTCGGCGACGTCCGCGCCGATCTGCTCGTCGGTCGTGAACAGGCCGAAGTCGGTGTACAGCCGCGCGGTCGCCGAGTGGTAGTTGCCGGTGCCGATGTGCACGTAGTTGCGCACGCCGTCGCCCTCGCGGCGCACGACCAGCACGCACTTGGCGTGCGTCTTCAGCGCCGGCTGGCCGTAGACGACGTGCACGCCGGCCTCCTCCAGCGCCTTCGCCCAGTGGATGTTCATGCGCTCGTCGAAGCGCGCCTGCAGCTCGACCAGCGCGACCGCCTGCTTGCCGCGCTCGGTGGCGTCGATCAGCGCCGGCACCAGCGGCGAGTCGTCGCTCGTGCGGTAGACGGTCTGCTTGATCGCGAGCACGTTCGGGTCGGCGACGGCCTGCTCGACGAAGCGCTCGACCGAGGTCGAGAACGACACGTACGGGTGGTGCACGAGCAGGTCGCCTTCGCGCATCGCGCCGAGCACGTCCGGGCGCTCGCCCTCGCGGCGCAGCAGCCGCGGATGGGTGATCCCGACGATCGGCTCCTCGCGCAGCTCGACGTGGCCGGGCAGCTTGACGATCTGCCACAGCGCGCCCATGTCGAGCAGGCCGTCGACCGGGTAGACCTCCTCGTCCTGCACGCCCAGCAGCCCCGCCAGCGCCTCGCGCAGCTGCTCGGAGCAGTGCGCGCCGACCTCGACGCGCACGATCTCGCCGAAACGCCGGCGGCGCAGCTCGTCCTCGACCGCCTGCAGCAGGTCGGCGGCGTCGTCGGAGACCTCCAGGTCGGCGTCGCGTGTCACGCGGAAGACGTCGTAGTCGGCGATCTCCATGCCCGGGAACAGCGCGTCGAGATGGTTGGCGATCACGTCCTCCAGCGGCACCAGCAGCGCCGGCTCGGGCGCCGGCTGCTTGAGCGTGACGAAGCGCGGCAGGATCTCGGTCGGCACCTTCACGCGCGCGAACACCGTCTGCTCGCTGATCGGGTCGCGCACGAGCACGGCGAGGCTGAGGGACAGGTTGGAGATGTAGGGGAACGGGCGCCCGGGCGCGACCGCCAGCGGCGTCAGCGCCGGGAAGATCGCCTTCTGGAAGTGCCTGGCGAGCTCCGCGCGGCGCTCGTCGTCGAGCTCGCGCGACGCCGACCACGCGGATGTCGTGCTCGGCCAGCGCCGGGCGCAGCTTGCCCTTCGAAGCAGTCGGTCAGCCGGCGGCTCTGGCCGAGCACGCGCTCGCGGATCAGCGCGATCGTCTCGGAGGGGATGCGGCCGTCCTGGCTGGGGTTCTCGACGCCGGCGTCGATCTGGTCGCGCAGGCCGGCGACGCGCACCATGTAGTACTCGTCGAGGTTGGTCGTGTAGATCGCACAGAACTTGACGCGCTCGAGCAGCGGCACGCGCTCGTCCTCGGCGAGCTGCAGCACGCGGTCGTTGAAGTCGAGCCACGAGAGCTCGCGGTTGAGGTACAGCGAGGACGTCCGTCGAGCGCCGTCGATCGCAGCGCGGCCGCGACGGTCCTCCGGGACGTGCTCGTGATCGCTCGTCTATGGCTCGCGAGCTCACCTGAGCTCGATCGTTCATGGCTGCACTCAAGCTACACGACACGCTAGGGTGCAGGCGATCGGGAATGGCTCGTCAGCTCTGGCTACTTCGTCACGCGGAGGCCGAGCCGCATGGCACCCGCGACGGACGCCGAGCGCCGCTTGACCGAGCGCGGGGAGCGCACAGGCGCGCGCCGCCGGCGCCGCGCTCGAGCGGCTGCGGCGCGACTTCGACGCGGTCCTGTTCAGCCCGCAGGTGCGCGCGCGCCAGACGGCGGAGCTGGCGGCGGAAGGCTGGAGCGAGGAGCAGCGCGCGCGGCTGACGGTGTACCCGCCGCTCGGCGGGCGGCTTCGACGCCGCGCAGGCGCTCGACGCGCTGCGCCGGGCTCGGCGCGACGGGCGCCTGCTGCTGGTCGGGCACGAGCCGGACCTGTCGGGCGTCGTCGGCGAGCTGACCGGCGCGCGCGTCGACCTCAAGAAGGGCGGTCTGGCGATCGTGCGCCTAGAGGGCGCCGGCGGCGAGCTCGTCGTCCTCATGCGACCCCGCGAGCTCGCGCTGATCGCCGGGTGTCCCACTCGGCGGGGAGTGACGAGGGCACGGCGCTCGGGTCGACGACCTCGACCGATTCGGCCGCGAAGCGGTAGCCGATGCCGAAGTGCGTGTGGATGTAGCGCCAGCTCGGCGAGGCCTTCTCGAGCTTCTGGCGCAGCTTGCGCACGAACACGTCGACCGAGCGGTCGCCGCGCACCATCGTGTAGCCCCACAGGCGCGAGTAGATCTCCTCGCGCTCGAGCACCCGTCCCTCGGCGGCGGCGAGCAGCTCGATCAGCTCGAACTCGCGCCTGGTCAGGTCGATGCTGTGCTCGCCGACGAACGCCTGGAAGCGATCGGAGCGGATCTCGACCTCGCCGGCGAGGATCGGCTCGGCCTCGGTGCGGCTGGCGCTGCGCCGGCGGCGGCGCACGACGCTCTGCACGCGCGCGATCACTTCCTCGGGGTGGCACGGCTTGGTGATCCAGTCGTCGGCACCGAGGCGCAGGCCGCGCACGCGCTGGGCGACGGTCGAGGGGCCGGTGCAGACGACGATGCCGAGCTCCGGCAGCGCCTCGCACAGCCGCTCGAGCCAGCCCCACGCCTGCGGGCCGAGCACGGCGAGGTCGACGACCAGCGCGCTCAGGCGCATCGAGACGACCGCGTCGGCCGGCACCGGGCTCGCGAGCACGCGGTGCTCCCAGCCGAGGCGGTCCAGACGCTTGCTGAGGACCTGGATGAAGCCGCTGTCGCGATCCAGGACGGCGATTCGCAGGGATGCCGAGCGGCGAGGCCGTACCGTCCGGTGCCGCTGATGCGCCCCCCGCCTCTCCGGCGCTCACGCTTGCGCTCATCGCGGGGCAGTGTAAGCGATCGACAGGACGCGCGAACAGCCTTGCAAGCCGACGTAACAGGATCTTCACAGGCGCCGACCGCTATTTGCGGGGCCTGCGAGCCTCGGCAGCTGCTGAGCGCGGCGCGAGGAGTCCGAGAACTCGCGGAACAGACCGGTGACGACGAACGCGACCTGCTCGCCGATGTCGACGGCGTTGTCGCCGATGCGCTCGAGCGCGCGCGCGACGAGCGTCATGTGCATCGCCCACTCGCGCGTGTCGGGGTCGTCGCCGATCTCGATCGCCAGACGGAAGATCTCGCGGTTGAGGCGGTTGATCTCGCGGTCCTGGCGCACGAGGTCTTCGGCCAGGGCGACGTCGCGCGCGGCGAACGCGGCCTTCGACTGGATCACCTCCGAGCGCGCGAACGCGCCCATCTTCGCGAGCGCGTCGAGCATCTCGCGGTGCACCGGCGGCTCATAGCCGGACAGCGGGATCAGCTTGGCGATGTTCACGCACTGGTCGCCCATGCGCTCGATGTGCTTGATCATGTGCAGCAGCGCCGCCACCAGCCGCAGGTCGCCGGCGACGGGCGCCTGCAGCGCCAGCAGCGAGAGGATGCCCTGGTGGACCTCCAGGTAGCGCCCGTCGACGCGGTCGTCGTCGGCGATCACCATCTGCGCGAGCTCGACGTCCTGGTGGTGCAGCGCCTCGAGCACGCGGTCGAGCTGCTCGACGATCAGGTCGAGGCCGCCGAGCGCGTTGGCCTCGAGCTCGCGCAGCTGCGCCTGGAAGTGCGCGCGCCCCTGCGCGTGCGCGCCGTCGCTGCCGTCGCCGGTGCCATCGGGCGCCCGCCGTCGGGTCGGCGGGCGAGACCGCGGCTGGGCGCTCGTCGTCAGCCGAACTTGCCGGTGACATATTCCTCGGTTCGCGGATCGCTGGGTTTGGTGAAGATCTCCTGCGTCGGGCCGACCTCGACGAGCTTGCCGTCGAGCATGAACGCCGTGCGGTCGGCGACGCGCGCGGCCTGCTGCATGTTGTGGGTGACGATCACGATCGTCACCCGCTGCTTGAGCTCGTCGATCAGCTCCTCGATCTTCAGCGTCGCGATCGGGTCGAGCGCCGAGCAGGGCTCGTCCATCAGGATCACCTCGGGGTCGACGGCGAGCGAGCGCGCGATGCACAGGCGCTGCTGCTGGCCGCCGGACAGCCCGGCTCCGGGCTCGTCGAGGCGCTCGGCGACCTCGTCCCACAGGCCGGCGCCGCGCAGCGCCGCCTCGACCTTCGCGCGCAGGTCGCCGCGCCGGCGCGAGCTGAGCCGCGGCCCGGCGGCGACGTTGTCGAAGATCGACATCGTCGGGAACGGGTTGGGCTTCTGGAAGACCATGCCGACCGCGCGTCGCACCGCGACGACGTCGACCGACGGGTCGTACACGTCGAGGTCCGTCGAGCAGCACCCGGCCCTCGGCGCGCGCGCCGGGGATCTCCTCGTGCATGCGGTTGATGCAGCGGACCATCGTCGACTTGCCGCAGCCGGACGGCCCGATGATCGCGGTCACCTCGTTGGCGCGGAACTCGAGGTCGATGCCCTTGACCTGTTCGGCGTCGCCGTAGAAGGCGCGCAGCCCCTCGAGCTTGACGCTCAGACCCCGGCTTGGCCTCGACGCGCGCGTCGGCTCGTCGGCCGATCGGCCGCGACGCGCGGGGCGGTGATCCGCTCGCGAGCTCGGCTCCGGAGCTCGGACCATTCGGGCTCGTGCTGCTGGCGCTCGAGCTCTGAGCGGCTCTCGGGGTCCACGTCAGCCACCTCCGGGGTCGGTCCGTCGGGTGTCATGCAAGGCGACTCCTTCGCGAGATCAGGCGGGCGATCAGGTTGAGCAGCAGGATCATCACGACCAGGGTGAGCGCCGCTCCCCAGGCACGGTTGACGACGGCCGTCGTGGGCGAGGTGACGTCCTTGTAGATTTGCACAGGCAGCGAGTTCATGAACTCGCCGAGGTTGAAGTTGGTCTTCAGCGTGGCGGCGGCGGTGAACAGCAGCGGCGCGGTCTCGCCGGCGGCGCGGGCGACCGCGAGCAGCACGCCGGTGACCATTCCCGGCAGCGCCGTCGGCAGCACGATGTTGAAGATCACCCGCCAGCGCGGCGCGCCGAGCGCGAGCGCCGACTCGCGCAGCGCCGCGGGCACGAGCAGCAGGATCACCTCGGCCGAGCGGATCACGACCGGGAGCATCAGCAGCGACAGCGCGATCGAGCCCTTGTAGCCGGCGTAGGTGCTGCCGGTGCCGACGATCAGCACGATGTACACGAACAGGCCGAACACGATCGACGGGACGCCGGTGAGCACGTCGACGAAGAAGCGCACCGTCTGCGCGAACCAGCTGTCGCGGCCGTACTCGACCAGCCAGATCGCGACGCCGATGCCGATCGGGATCGCGATCGCGGAGGCGAGCGCGACGATCTCGATCGTGCCGAGGATCGCGCTCTTGATGCCGCCGATGCTCGAGCCGCCGAAGAACGTGTTGCCGGTCGGGTCGGTCGTGAAGAAGCTCACGCTCCACGCGCCCAGGCCCTTGCGCAGCAGGTAGTAGACGATCAGCACGAGCGGGATCAGCGCGATCACCGTGCCGGCGAGGACGCTGCCGCGGGCGAACGCGGTCCTTGCGCCTGCGCGCCGGGCTGACGGCGAAGCGCGCGAGCCGCGTCGGACGTCGATGCGCCGTGCGCGCTCATGCGCCGGCCGCCGCGTCGGCGAGCAGTCGCCGTGCCGCCGCTGGCCGGCCGGCGCCGGCGCCCGAGCTCCGCGCGCGGGCGGCCCTGATCGACGAGCAGGCGCGCGACGCCGTTGACGAGCAGCGTCAGCACGAACAGGACGAGGCCGGCGGCGAACAGCGCCGAGCGGTGCACGCCCTGCGCTTCGCCGAACTCGTTGGCGATCACCGCCGCGAGGCTGTAGCCCTGGGCGAACAGGTGGTCGCCGAGCTTGGGCGCGTCGCCGATCAGGATCGTCACGGCGATCGTCTCGCCGATCGCGCGGCCGAGCCCGAGCATCGCGCCGCCGACGATGCCCGAGCGGCAGTACGGCAGCACGGCGATGCGGATCATCTCCCAGCGCGTCGCGCCGAGCCCGAGCGCCGCCTCCTTGTGGTCGGCCGGCACCGTCGCTCATCACCTCGCGGCTGATCGCGCTGACGATCGGCAGGATCATGATCGCGAGCACGAGCCCGGTGATGAAGTAGTTGGGGATCGTCACGAGGCCGCCGCCGATGAACGGGACGAACGACAGGCGGTCGGCGACCCACTGCTCGGCGCCCTGCAGCTTCGGCGCCAGGAAGAAGATGCCCCACAGGCCGTAGACGACCGACGGCACGGCCGCCAGCAGCTCGACGAGCATCGTCAGCGGCGCGCGCAGGCGCAGCGGGCACAGCTCGGTCGCGTACACGGCCGTCGGCGACCGCCACCGGGACGCCGATCAGCAGCGCCAGCGCCGAGGTGATCAGCGTGCCGACGAGCAGCGGCAGCGCGCCGAAGTGTTCGGCGCTGACGTTCCAGTCGTTGCCGAAGACGAAGCCGAACACGCCTTCCTTGGCGAACGCCGGCCGGGCCTGGCCGACCAGGCGGATGAAGAAGTAGACGATCAGCGCGAGGATCAGCGCGGCGAGCGCCGTCAGCCCGTACTTCAGCGCCCGGTCCGGCAGACGCGCCAGCGGTGACCGCTCGAGAAGCGAGCGCTCACCGCCTGGGAATCGATGCTGCCTCCACGGCCGCTTGTCTATCGGCTAAGTCGCGGCCGTGGTGTCACGGTCAGCCGCCGATCGCGCTGCCGTTGCACTCCAGCCCGGCGACCGCTTCCTTGGACTTCGCCAGGATCGCGGCGGGCAGCGCCGCGTAGTCGGCCTTGGAGAGGATCGCCTGACCTTCGCCGAGCCCGTATTCGAGGAACTTGACGACGCCCTTGGCGGCCGCTTCGCCGCCGGGAGTGCCGGCCTTGCAGAGGTCCTTGTTGACGACGATGAACGTCTGCGAGGTGATCGGGTAGGCCTGTGCGCGCCGACGGGTTGCTGATTTTGATGCCGAGGTTCGCCGGCACCGTCACGCCTTCGGCGGCGGCGCTCGTCGATGCGAGCGTCGGTGCGACGAAGTTGCCGGCCTTGTTCTTGACCGCGGCGTAGGTGAAGTTGTGCTCCAGCGCGTACGCCTGCTCGACGTAGCCGATCGCGCCGGCCGTCTGCTGGACGCCGCCGGCGACGCCGGCGTTGCCCTTCGCGCCGGTGCCCGTCGGCCACTGCACGGTCTTGCCTTCGCCGACCTTGCTCTTCAATTCGGGGTCGACGTCGGACAGGAAGCCGGTGAAGCCCGTCGGTCGTGCCCGAGGAGTCCGAGCGGTGGATCACCGTGATCGCCGTGCTCGGCAGGGTGACGCCGGGGTTCAGCGCCTTGATCTCGGGGTCGTTCCAGGTCTTGATCTTGCCGAGGTAGATGTCGGCGATCGTCTTGCCTTCGAGCTTCAGGCCGGTCTTGACGCCGGGCAGGTTGTAGGAGACGGTGATCGCGCCCAGGAACATCGGGATCTGCACGGCGGGGCTGCCGTTCTTGGCGATCGCTTCTTCGTCGGCGGCCTTCAGCGGCGGGTCGCTGGCGCCGAAGTCGACGGTCTTGCTCTCGAGCGAGGTGATGCCCGCGCCCGAGCCGACGGCCTGGTAGTTGACGGTCAGGGGGGAGAGCGACGATGCCCACTGTTCGTAGACGGGGGCGGCGAACGTCGAGCCGGCCCCGGAGATCGTCGCCGGAAGCGCCGCTGGCGGCGGTTGTCGCGGTCGTGGTGCTCGAGCTGCTGGATGAACTGGAGCTTCCGCATGCGGCGAGGCCCAACGCGAGCACCGCGCAACCTGCGAGCGCGCCCATCTTGTTCTTGATCACAACGTCTCCTCTGGCTGGATTGGTCGTTTGACGGCGCAGACGCGCATCGCGCCGTCTCGCTCGAAGCCGGCGTGCCAGGAGACAGTCTCTTCAACCGCCTGAGGTCCTCGATGTGAACATTTCGTGAAGGCTGGGGCTGAAATCTGTATCCGAAGCCAGGATGCGTGTGGATGAAGCGGCGGTCGGGGAGCGCCGTCCTCGAGCTTGCTGCGCAGCTTGCTCACGTACACGTCGACCGAGCGGTCGCCCGGGCGCAGCTCGCCGCCCCACACGGTCCTGTAGAGCTCCTCGCGCGTGATGATCGCGCCGAGCCGCCGCGCCATCGCGACGAGCAGTTCGAACTCGCGCACCGACAGCATCAGCGGCCGTCCGGTGGCGAGCACGAGCCCTTCCTCGAGCCTGATCTCGAGCTCGCCGGCATACAGGACGTCCGCCGGGATGTCCCGCTCTCCGGCTCTCGGGATAGGCCGCCACGACGCGAAGCGTCGCAGCCGGCGACCGCCAAGGCGTTGCAAACTCGTGATCTATCGTGAAAAATCCGTGAAAGGGCGGGCACCGCGGCGGCGCGGTCGGCGCGAGCTCAATATCCTCGCCCGATGAGCTTCCTGCGCCGCGGCGTTCGACGCCACCCTGATGGCTCTCGTCGAGGAGTCCGGGCGCAACGTCCAGCGCTGCGGCCTGCTGCTGCACGACCTGCTCAGGGACTATCCCGAGCGCGCCACGCTCGCCCAGGATCTGAAGGTGTGCGAGCAGGAAGGCGATCGCATCACGCACGACATCATCCACCGGCTGGCCGGGCGCGGGCGCGTGCGCGCGCCGTTCGACGCCGGCGACGGCTATGCGCTGGCGACGGCGCTCGACGACATCGTCGATCACTCCGAGCAGGTCGCCGCGCAGCTCGGGCTCTACGGCGTCGAGGCGCCGATGGAGCAGGCGGTCGAGTTCACCGAGGTGCTCGTCGGCGCCGGCGAGCAGATCGCGCAGGCGCTGCGCTGCCTGCGCACGACACCGAGCTGGGCCCGCACCTGGTCGAGATCCACCGCCTCGAGAACGAGGGCGACCGCCTGCAGCGCGACGGCGTCGCCTCGCTGTTCGCCGGCGGCATCGACCCGATGGTGGTGATCCGCTGGAAGGACATCTTCGAGTCGCTCGAGGCGGCCGTCGACGCGTGCGAGACGGTCGCGCACGTGCTCGAGGGCATCACGCTCAAGCAGCGCCGCCGCCGCGCAGCTGAGCGCCGGCGTGCGCTCAGCCGGAGTGCTGGCGGGCGCGCTGACTTCAGCTGCGCGCCGGCGGGTTGCCGACGAAGAACAGCTGGAAGCGGGTCGACGGCTCCGGCGGCGGCCTGCGGCAGGACGGCGCGCCCGGCGGCGACGATCCTGCCGGCGCGACGCGCCACGGCGTAGACGACCAGTTCCTGCTGGGCGACGCGCGGAGTGGTTGACGACGCTGCCTTCGGCCTCGGTCCGCTCGTCGATCGCCGGACAGGTGCGCTCCCGGCGACGCGTCAGCTGCGCGGATCGCTCCCGATACCGGTTCGCCTTCGCCGACCCGCGCGCTGACGCTCGCCGGGGACGCCGCTCGCCTGGACCTGGTCGTCGATCCAGGTCAGCGTCGCCGTGCGCCGGCAGCAGCGGCACCGACACGAGCGCGGGCGCGAGGCCGGGCGCGTCGTTCGTGTAGATCGAGGCGCCGCTGCGCTCCTGCACGGTGATCTCGATCGGCACGTCGCGCAGCGTCGTGGCCGAGGTGTTGCGCAGCGTCACCACGGCGCCGGCGCCTTCGGAGCTGTGCAGCGACGAGCGTGTCGAGTCACCTCTGACCTTCGTGCTCGCGTGCGCGATCGACAGCCCCGACCGGGCGTGCGCGAGCGCGCTGGCTTCGCCGCTGCAGCTTGGCGGCCTTTTCCAGCTTCGCGCTCTTCTGCTGCCGTCGTCTCGCATCCGGTGAGCGCCAGCGCGGCGAGCACGAGCGCCGCCCACCTCACCCGAAGGCTCCGCTGATGTAGTCGCGCGTGCGCTGCTGGGCCGGGCGGTCGAAGACCTGCTCGCTGGTGCCGTACTCGACCAGCTCGCCGAGGTGCATGAACGCGACGTGGTCGGCGACGCGGAAGGCCTGCTGGAGGTTGTGCGTGACGATCACGATCGCGACGCTCTCGCGCAGCCCCACGATCAGCTCCTCGATCGTCGCCGTCGAGATCGGGTCGAGCGCCGAGCAGGGCTCGTCGAGCAGCAGCACCTCCGGCTGCGGCGGCGAGCGCGCGCGCGATGCACAGCCGCTGCTGCTGGCCGCCGGACAGCCGCAGCGCCGAGCGGTCGAGATCGCCGCCGACCTCGTCGTACAGCCCGGCGCGGCGCAGCGCGTCCGTCACGGCGTGCTCGAGCTCGGGCCGTGCGCCGGCGTCGTCGCACGCCGCGCGCCGGGCGCTGCTCGGCGAGCGCGTAGGCGACGTTGTCGAAGATGCTCATCGGGAACGGGTTGGGCTGCTGGAAGACCATCGACACGCGCCGGCGCAGCTCGTTGACCTCGAGCTCGTGGATGTCGGTGCCGTCGAGCGTGATTCGCCCGCTGCGCGCGGCGCCGGCGGTGATCTCGGTGAGGCGGTTCAGCGAGCGCAGCAGCGTCGTCTTGCCCGAGCCGGAGGCGCCGATCAGCGCCAGCACCTCGCCCTGGCGCACCGGCAGGCTGACGTCGCGCACGACCCAGTTCTCGCCGTAGGCCAGCCACACCGACTCGAGCGCGCATGCGCTCGCGCACCTGCTCCGGCTGCGGCCTGGCGAGCGCGTAGTGCGTGGTCGCCGCGCGACGGGCGCCGCGCCGTTTGGACCGGACGCTCGCGCCGGCGCGACGTCGGCTCGCGATCGACCGCGATCCGCCGCACCGGCGGCGGCATCAACGGGTCCATGGCATCCACGACGGCGCAGCGCCAGGCGCCAGCCGGCGCTCTCGTCCGTCCGCTCCGCTCGTCAGGCGCGTGACGAGCGCGTTCAGCGCCAGCACGATCATCAGCAGCACGAACGCCGCCGCGTAGGCCTTCTGCGGAGCATTGCCTTCGCCGGCGGGCGAGTTGTTGTAGACGTAGCTGGTCAGCGTCGAGCCGGTGCCGCGCAGCGTGCCCAGGATCGGGCACGTCGCCGAACGCCTGGTTCCTCAGCGAGCTGCCGAGCAGGATCGTGATGATCGCCGTGTCGCCGATGATCCGCCCCATGCCGAGCACGATGCCGCTCGCGATCCCCGGGCGGATCGCGGGCAGCAGCACGCGGCGGATCGTCGTCGCGCGCGTCTTGCCGAGCGCGTAGGAGGCCTCGCGCAGGCGCGTCGGCAGCTGCGCGAGCGCCTCGCGCGTCGCGCCGACGACCAGCGGCAGCGCCAGCAGCGCCATGACGATGCCGGCGACGAAGAACGACTGCCCGTGACCTGCGCCGTCGCCGGCGCTCTGGGAGAGGAAGCCGAGGAAGCTGCTGCGCGAAGATCAGCAGGCCGAAGATCGCGAGCACGACGCTCGGCGCGCCGGCGATCATTTCGATCGCCGACTCGACCGCGCGCGCCAGCCACGACGGGCCGTCCGTACTCGGACAGCCAGGCGGCGATCGCCACGCCCAGCGGAGCGGCGATCGCCGTGCCGATCGCCGTGACGATCAGGGTGCCGACGATCGGATCGAGGAAGCCACCGGCTTCGCTCTGATGCAGCGAGGGCGCCGGCGATTCGACGAGCAGGCTCGGGCGCAGGTAGGAGATGCCCTTGACGAACATGAACAGCACGATCGCCAGCGCGATCAGGCACAGCCCGATGCCGGTCGCCCAGCACAGCCAGTAGCAGATGCGATCGACCAGCGGCCACGACGCTCGTGCGTTCGCGCGGCGGACGAACCGCTGCCGGGGGCTCCTGCGCCGGCGCGAACGCGGCGGTAGCCATCACGCACCGATCCCGTAGCGCTTGAGCGGCTGCTTGGCCGCCCAGCCGGCGAACGACAGCAGCGCCGCGGAGACGAGCAGCACGGCCGCGATCGCGTAGATCGTGTGGGCGACCGCGCCGGTCGTGCTGCCCGCCGAATTCTTTGATGATCGTCGCCGCCAGCGGCTGCACGGGCTCGAACAGGAAGGTGATCCCGTCGAGCGGGTTGGCCGCGAAGGGGCGACCGCCGGAGACCATCGACGAGCATGATCGCCTCGCCGAGCGCGCGCGCGGTCGCGAGCACCGCCGCCGCGACGATCGCCGGTCGCGCCGTGCGCAGCGAGACGCGCCAGATCGTGCGCCAGCGGTTGACGCCCAGCGCCGCCGAGCCCTCGCGCCAGGACGGCGGCACCGCCGCGAGCGCGTTGGCGCTGATCGCGACCATGATCGGCAGGATCATCACCGTGAGGATCAGCGTCGCGGTCATCAGGTCGGCGCCGTTGAGCTGCACCACGTAGGCGACCGACTGCCTGCGGGCGTTGCTGATCAGGTGCTCGTTGATCCACGGCGCGATCGCGAGGATCCCGATCAGCCCGTAGATGACCGACGGCACCCCGGCGAGCAGGCGTACGACCGGCTCGAGCACGCGTCGCACCGGCTGCGGCGCGAACTCGGTCAGGAAGATCGCCGCCAGCGTCGAGACGACGAGCGCGATCAGCACCGCTAGCACGGTCGTCAGCAGCGTCCCCCAGATCAGCGGCCAGGCGCGGAAGTACAGGAGCGAGTGGCCGGGCAGCGGCGTGCCCGCCTGCATCGCCCGAAACTGTGTGACGACGTTGCCGCCGGGGCCGAACCAGCTCAGGCCGTTGGCCGAGAACGACGGCCACGCGTTGATCATGACGGTGACGACCATCAGCGCGATCAGCAGCAGCACCGCGACGGCCAGCGCGCCGAGCGTGAGCTCGGCGCGCCTGTCCGCCCTGACAGCGGCCCGCGGGCCGCTGCGATGAGAAGCGCCTGCGGGCATCGCTGCTAGTGGATCGTGATCCAGCTGGAGCCGATGATCGCTTTGGTGGTCTTGTTGCCGCTGGTGACCCAGTTGAGGAACTTCAGCGCTTCGCCTTTCGGCGCGCCCTTGGTGACCATCCAGAAGTTACGCACGCCGCCGTACTGGCCGGACTTGGCGTTGCGCAGGTTGCACGCGATGCCCTCGTAGCCGACCGCGTTGACGCCGGCGGTGTAGGCGAACGACACGAAGCCGATCGCCTGCTTGTCGGCGCCGACCGCGTTCTGCTCGAGACCGTTGGAGGTCTCGGCCGTGGCGCTCGGTGAGATCTTCAGCGTTTCGCCCAGGAAGATGTGCTGGAAGGCGTCCTGGGTACCCGAGGCGCCGTCGCGGTCGAACAGGTCGATCGGGCCGGAGATCTTCGCGCCTTCGACTTCGCTCCAGTCGCGGATGCTGCCGGTGAAGATGCCTTCGACCGCTTCCTGGGAGAGGTTCGCCAGAGGGTTGGCGGTGTTGGTGATCATGCACACGCCGTCGCGGGCGATCTTGGTGAAGACCAGGCCGGTCGGGTCCTGTCGGCAGCGGATCGCGCGATGAGTCGCCGATGTCGAAGCGCCCGCTCGCCACGCCGCTGATGCCGATGTCGGACTGACCGCCCTCGACCTCGGGTGCGGGGATCTTGGGGAAGGCCTTGTGGTAGGCGGTGGCCAGTTTCTGGGCGAGCGGCAGCATCGACGTCGAGCCGCCGATGATCAGACGGCTCGCCACAGCGCCCGCCGGGAGGGCGAGTGCGAAAGCCAGGATCAGCGAGATGATGAGGGTGCGATGCGCGCGCACGATATTGCTCCTTTTCACTTGGGAGTTTGGGTTCGGCTTCAGCGTCGTCGACGCTCGGTGGGGGGAACAGGCGATGGTGTCGATCGATGCGGTTTGCGCGATGGACGTCACCCCGGCGGGAAGACTGTCGCTCGCCGGTTTCGCTGGTGTTTCGTTTTTGTGAACGTCGCGACTTTGGGTGACAGGCAGCGGTTGTGAATAATTTGTAAAGGTGTGATGTGTCGTTTTTGTGAACGCCATTGCATTTTCGATGGCTCGTGTGACGCTGGGCCCGGCCGGTCGACCGGCGCTGCGCCGGACCGCGGCGCCGATGCGACGGCTGCGATCGCGCCGCGCGCCAAGCTCGCCGGACGAAGCCGCCTGATCCCTGATCCCACATGACAGACGACCCGATCCCACACCAGCCCACGTCCAGCAACGGCACCGGCTCCAGCAACGGCACCGGCAGCCCGGCCGCCGCCAAGGCGGCCGTGCGCTCGGGCCTCGCCCATCGCCGCAACCCGGTGCTTGTCGCGCTCGGCGACCTCGGCTCGGCGCCCGGCGGCTCGTGTTCCGCGACCCGCTGTCGCTGTTCCTGCTGCTCGCGTCGGTCGGGCTGGCGATCGCCTTCGCCACGCTGCTGGGCGACATCAAGCCGAGCAGCTCGGGCAGCGAGGTGCCGATCAGCACGGTGCAGACGCTCGCAAGCCACCACGACATCGCAACCGCGGCGCTGCTCGACCACGACAGCCGTGTCGAGCTGACCACGACTGAGCGCCGCTGGCGTCACAGCACCTGTGGGCGGCGTATCCGGCCTCCGGCGCCCAGACCCAGCAGCTGCTCGAAGGAACTCACGGCCAGCGGCGCGACCGTGTCGGTCGACCAGCAGTCGGGCAAGGGGACCGAGGCGATCATCGTCCAGTTCCTGATCCCGATCCTGCTGCTCGTGTGCCTGTTCTCGCTGTTCACGCGCATCGGCGCCGAGGGCGCCGGCGGCGGCATCGCCGCGTTCTCGCAGTTCACCGGCAAGGGCCGCAAGAAGGGCAAGGGCACGCGCGACCGGATCACGTTCGCCGACGTCGCCGGCGCCGGCGAAGCGCTCGCCGAGCTGCGCGAGATCCGCGACTACCTGGCCGACCCGAGCAAGTACCTGGCCGTCGGCGCCGCCGCGCCCAAGGGCGTGCTGCTCGTCGGCCCCCCGGGCACCGGCAAGACGCTGCTCGCGAAGGCCGTCGCCGGTGAAGCGGACGCGGCCTTCTTCTCGCTGTCGGGCTCGGACTTCGTCGAGTCGCTCGTCGGCGTCGGCGCGGCGCGCGTGCGCGACCTGTTCCGCAAGGCGCGCAAGGCCTCGCCGGCGATCATCTTCATCGACGAGCTCGACGCCGCCGGGCGCAAGCGCGGCGCCGGCATCGGCCAGGGCAACGACGAGCGCGAGCAGACGCTCAACCAGATCCTCGTCGAGATGGACGGCTTCGCCGGCGACGGCGGGCTGGTCGTGATGGGCGCCACCAACCGGCCCGACATCCTCGACCCGGCGCTGCTGCGCCCCGGACGCTTCGACCGCCAGGTCGTGATCGACGTGCCCGACGTGCACGGGCGCCTGGAGATCCTGCGCCTGCACGGCGGCAAGCGGCCGCTGGCGCCCGACGCCTCGCTCGAGGAGGTCGCGCGCCAGACGCCGGGCTTCAGCGGCGCCGAGCTCGCGAACGTGATCAACGAGGCGGCGCTGCTGAGCGTCCGCGACGGGCGCGGGCAGATCGACGCGGCGACGCTCGACGAGGCGATCGACCGCGTCGTCGCGGGTCCCGCCAAGCACCACATCCTCACCGAGCAGGAGCGCTGGCTGATCGCCATCCACGAGTCCTCGCACGCGGTCGTGACCGAGGCGCTCGGGCACACGACCTCCACGCGCAAGCTCTCGATCGTCGCGCGCGGGCGCCAGCTCGGCACCGCCGCGCACATGCTCTCCGACCGTGACCAGACGATCATGACCAAGCCCGACCTCGAGAGCCAGCTGATCGTGATCACCGCCGGGCTCGCGGGCGAGCGGATCGCGTTCGGGCACACCTCGACGAGCGTCCACGACGATCTGCACGCCGCCACCGCGCTGGCGCGCAGCATGGTCACCTCCTTCGGCATGTCCGAGGCTCTCGGTCTGGTGACGATCGGCGAGAAGAGCGGCGAGGTGTTCCTCGGCGCCTCGCTGCAGGATCTCGGCTCGGTCGGCCCGGAGACGCTGAACGTGATCGACAACGAGGTCGAGCGGCTGGTCGGCGACGCCGAGGCGCGCGCCGCGGTGGTCCTCGATCGCAACTGGAACACCGTCGAGGAGACCGCCGCGGCGCTGCTCGAGCACGAGACGCTCTCCGGCGTCGCGCTCGACGCGGTGCTCTCCACCGTGATCGAGGTTCCCGCCGAGGAGCTCAGCCAGGTGCGCCGCGCCGCGCCGCCACGTTTCACCGCGCGCGACCCCAAGCAGACCCCATGAGGCGGCATGTGCGACGGCACATGCCCTCGCCGGCGATGATCGTGGCACTGATCGCGCTGGTGTTCTCGACGACCGGGCCGCCGACGCGGCCCGCCGCGCCGTCGTCAGCGCGTTCGACGGGCACCGCGTCAGCACCAAGCCGTACGCCGGCGGCGTGCTGCTGCTCGGCAGGAACCGCAAGTTCCCGGCCTCGGCGATTCCGACGGTCAAGAACGCCTCCAAGGTCGGCGGCAAGACCGCCGAAGAACTCGCCGGCACGTGCCCGCCCGCGACCGTCGACCTCGGCACGTGGTGCCTGGACTCCGCGCCGTACCCGCTGACCAAGGCGGACGTCGGCAAGAACAACTTCATCTGGGCGAGCAAAGCCTGTGAGGCCGAAGGCGGCTGGCTGCCCTCCGCCGCGGAGCTGCTCGGCGCCGCCACGCGGGTCAAGCTCGAGTCGACGATCGACGACTCCCCGCTCACCGCCACGATCGACCTCGACCCGAGCCGCGGACTCAAAGACGAACGCGAGATGAGCTCGACGCTCGTGACGACCGAAGCCGGCTCGGCCGCCGCCGGCTCCGAGGGCGTCAGTGAAGGCGCGACCGGCGACCCGCGCCAGGGCCAGGCCAACCCGATCCCGCTGCCGGCCAACCCCGAGCCCGAATCGCTGCAGTACGTGACCGTCTACTCCAACCACACCAAGGGCGGCTTCGCCGGCTCCGAGCCGGTCCAGGACGCAGAGAACTTTCGCTGCGCATACAACCCGCGCCCGGGGCTCTCAACAAGTCCGAAGAATGACGAGTAGCCGTTGCTCGCGCGCCGATCGACCTACACGACGCTCGTCCTCGTCCTACTGATGACCGCGCTGCTCGGCCTCTGCCACCAGGCGGATGCGGTGATCCTGCCGGCGGTCACGATCGACGGCCCCAGCGAGGAAATCGTCGGCTTCGGCGGCGTGGCGATGGCCGAAGACGGCACCGGCGGGCTGGTTTATCTCAAGCGAGTCGACGGTGTCGCGCACGTGTTCGTCTCGCGCTTCGTCGACGGCCACTGGCTCGCGCCGATCAGGGTCGACACCGAAGAGCCCTACGCGGCCAGTTGGCCGCGCATCGGAGCCGCCAACGACGGTGAGCTGGTCGTCGTCTGGGCGACTCCATACGCGACCGAGGGCGAACGCCCCGTCGACGAGCTGCTCGCCTCGACGCTCGGCCCGTCCTCCTCGACGTTCGGTCCCGCGATCATGGTCGACCCCAACATCCAGAACGCGACCGCCACGAGCCCGGATCTCGCGGTGAGCTCGACCGGCCAGGCCGACGTCGTCTACCGCGTCGTCGACAACGAGCTCACCCAGGAACAGCAGCAGATCCCGCTGCTGCGTCCAGGGGACGTCGTCGAGGAAGTGCGCGTGGCCCACTACGACGGGCAGCGCTGGACGAACCTGGGAGCGATCAACCGCGAGCCGGGGATCTCGATGCGTCCGCCGACCGAAGCCAACGCGCCGAAGATCGCGATCGGGCCGACGGGAGACGGCGTCGTCGTCTGGCAGGAGCCGGAAATCGACGGTGTCGCACGCATCTGGGCCAGGCGGTTGTTCGGGACGAGCTTGGACTACGTGCTGCCTGTCAGCGCCACCAGCTTCAACGGGGCGCCGATCCTCGACGACGCAGAAGCGCCCGCCCTCGCCGTCTCGGAGCTGGGCCAGGCGGTGGTCGCCTACCGCCAGAGCAGCGGTGCCGGCTCGCCGCTGCCAGGGCCGCGCATCTTCCTCAACACGCTGCCTGACGGCGAATCGACCAGCGGCACCGAGTTCCTCGGTGCGACGATCGCCGACGCCAACGTATCCGGTGGCGCAGCGGCGAGCGTCGGGCCGCCGAGCGTCGACATCGACGAAAAGCGGGAAATGCGGCTGCTCTACGACGCCGACGGCACCGCGCATGTGATCGAAGGCAACGACCGTGGCGTGCTCTCGCCCACGGTCGCGCTCGGACCCGCCTTCGCCGGCGCCGAACAGAGCTCGGTGAGCGTCATGAACCCCGAAGGCGGAGGACTCTCAGCGTGGCCGAGCGCCGATGGCGCCGACCCGGCGGTCGCCGTCCGCGAGGACTTCCCCGACGGCGCCGTGCAGACGGGGCTCGTGAGCGGCGGCGCCGGCGGGGAAGTCAGCGAACTCGCGGTCGGGCGCTCGGGTCTCGGCGACGGTCTCGTCGCCTTCCGCCAGGGCCCGCTGGGCAACGCCGCGATCGTCGCGACCGAGGCCAGCACGCCGCCGGCGCAGTTTCCCGTCACCGTTCCGAAAGGCTGGATCAAGCCCTCCCAGGCAACCGTCTCCTGGGCAGAAGCCGCCAGCGCCAACGGCCCGCTCGCCTATCAGGTGATCCTCGACGGGCACCCGCTGCAGACGCCGGCGAACACGTTGACGGTGACGCTGAACGCCCACCAGCTCGGCGACGGGCGCCACCGCGTCCAGGTCCTGGCCACCGACCGCGATGGCCAGTCCACGCTCAGCGCTCCGCAGACGATCAGCATCGACGGCGAACCGCCGAGCGTCAAGATCACGCGCAGCGAAGGCGGCTACGGGGTCAGCGTACGGATCGTCGACCCCGACTCCGGGGTCGAAGCAAAGGACGTGATCGTCAGCTTCGGCGACGGCAAGCACGCCCGCGGGCGCAAGCAGTTCCGCCACCGCTACAGCCGTGGGGGCGTGTATCAGATCGTGGTGCAGGTAAGCAACCGGCTCGGAGACCACGCGACCGTGCGTCAGCTGGTGAGCATCCGATGAGGGCGCTCGCCGTGCTGCTGTGTGGTCTGGGGCTCGGGGGCGCCCTGCTCGGCTGTGCCACCCCCGCCGGCGCGGACGTGTTCGGCCCGATCTCGCTGGTCTCCGCCGGACACCTGCCGGGCGCCGTGGTCGTCGAACAGGCCACGGACGCCAAGGACACGGTGATCTCCGCAGACGGTCGATACCTCGCATTCGACGGCTCGTTCGGCGGAAAAACCGGCGTGTTCCGTCGCGACCTTCAGACCGGTGAAATCGCGGTCGTCGCCGAAGGAGACGCGATGCTGCCGTCGATCAGCGAAGAAGGGCGCTACGTCAGCTTCACGACGACCGCCAGGCTCGACGAGGAGAACGACACCAACGCCGCCCCCGACGTGTACGTGCGTGACATGGACGACCCCAGCTCGGAACCGTGCGGCCCAGAATGGGAACAGAAGGCCGAAGCGTGCGCGTTCACGCTCGCCTCCGCCGAAAGCGGATCCTCCACGGGGCTTCGCTACGAATACCCGTCGACGCTGGCCGCGGGAGAAAAAGCCTTCAAGGAAAAAAACGCCGGCTCGCTGGCAAGCGGACGTTCGGCGCTGAGCGCCGACGGGCGCGAGGTCGTGTTTGTGACGACGGAGATATCTGACCTGGCCGGTCCTGGCACGCCGGCACTGGAGGTAGCCGTCCGCTACCTCGACAGCAAGCGCACGGAACTCGTCAGCACCCTCTACCGCAACGGCGAACAGACGACCGAACCGGTTCCGGAAAGCTCCGTAGACGGCCTCGGGGCCGTGTACCTCGGCGGTTTGATCGCGTCAACCACGTTCCCCCCGACCGGCTACGCCGGCGCCTCGATCAGCGCCGACGGCTCCACCGTCGCCTGGATGGGAACGCAGATCGGCGAACAGGCGCCCGTGCTCGCCAAAGACCTCGCTTCCCAACCCGAATACATCGAGCCGCTGTGGCGGCGTATCGGCGAAGGCACGAGCTCCGCCACGCGGCGCATCACCGGCGGCTCGGATCCCACCAACCCGCAATGCGCGCAGAGCGGCGAGACCGAGCTACCGCAGCATCCAACGCTGGCTGACCCCTGCCAGGGTCCCTTTGAAACGACGGGAGGGCTGGAGGCATCCGGGTTCGGCGTCTGGACCGGTGGAAGCGAATACGACTATGTGCCGCAGCTCAGCGCGAACGGCATGACCGTTGCCTTCATCGCCACCGCCCGCTACATCGCCGGCGGCGAAGAATTCAGCTCCGGCGGCTTCTCCGACGATCTCTACGTCGTCAACATGGCCTCAGGACTCACGCGTGTGCAGGCGCTGCGCCGGCTCACCGAGCTCGCCAGCGGCAACACCGAGGCGGCCTACACGGCCCCGATCGTCGATCTCGGCGTCTCGCCGGACGGCAGCCAGGTCGCCTTCACGACAGCCCGCACCGTGTTCCCGCTCGGCTCCCCATCGCTCGTCAGTCCTCCATCGGCGTCCGCCGGCGTCGTCGAACTGTTCGACGTCGACCTCGCGAACGACACGCTCACGCGCGTCACGCAAGGCTATGAAGGCCAGCCGGCCGCAGCCCCTCTTGGCGAACGTCTCACCGGCTCCCCGTCCTTCTCCGGCGACGGCGAGCTGCTGGCGTTCGCCTCGACCGACGACAACCTCATCTACGGCGACGGCAACGACGCCAGCGATGCGTTTCTCGTGCCGCGACTGAGCTTTCCAGCCACGCCCGCACCGCAGGCGATATCGAGTGCGCCGGCCAACCCCGCACTGATCCCCGTGGGGAAGCTCAGCGCCACCGCCGTCAGCCGCAGCGACGGCAGCGTGCTGCTCTATGTGGTCGTGCCGAGCGCAGGCACGCTGCGCGCCCAGGCCCGGGGCGCCGTGCCGGTCAGGTCCGCCGCAGCGTCACGTGCTTGCAAACGACGCCGGAAGCGCTGCCGTGCGGCCAAGACCGTCGCCACGCGCACGGTTGCCGGCGCCGCCGACGCTCCCGCCGCCGGCGGTTTGACCGAGCTGGCACTGACGCTCCCCAAGACCTCCGCCTCGCTCGCGGAAAGGTCCGGAGGCCTGTACTCGACGGTGACGCTTTCGTTCGCCGCGGCCGGGCAGGCGGTGCTGCACGCGAGCATCCACGTGACCTTCGTGCGCAAGCCCCGGCTGCGCAAGCGCACGCCCGCCAAGCACAACCGGAGTCGGCGTCGATGATCGGCTCGCCGAAGCTCGCGCTGTTCCTGGCCACCGTCGTGCTTGCGCTCGGAGCAGGCTCGCTGGCCGCCGTCGCGCACGCCGACGAAAGCGACGGCGGTGCCGCCTGGCGCCTGGAACAGCCGCTCCCGCCCGAACTCCCCAACGGGCAGAAATCGACGATCCCGATCGGCCTCGGCAAGATCGGCGACATCGAGTTCTGGGCGCCGAACCGCGGTCTGCTGATAACTGCCGGCAACCCCGAAACGATCCCGCCCAGCATCTGGGCCTACAACGGGGTTGCCTGGCACGAGCTCGCAGAAGTCTGCGGCGCGAGCGACGGTCGAATCGCCTGGGCCGGCCCGGAAGAATTCTGGACGGTCTCCGACGGACGAACCGGCCAGGCCGACAGCGAAGGCAACCCGCCGCTGGCCGACAACACGCTGTGCCACTTCGCCGGTGGCCAGGTCGTCGCCTCCTACGCGTCGCTCGCCTTCCTGCCGACCTCCTATCAGGTGATGAGCGGCGCGGCATGCCTTGGGCCCGAAGACTGCTGGTTCGGGGGCGAACCCCTCCCCGACGGTCGCGTCGGCGCCTTTCACCTGCACTGGAACGGGCACGCGCTGAGCGCAGAACCAGGCCCTCAGGGACACGCGGTCGGGGACATGCGCCGCTTCGGCAGCCATCTCTACGAGAGCGTGCGCATCTCGTCCAGCGACCAGCTCAGCGAACTGGAACCGCCGACGGAACCATCGGTCGTGCACAAGATCGAGCCCAACGGCATCGAGCCCACGTTCGTGTCGCTGTTCCCCGTCGACTCGCTGGTCGAAGGCGAACCGCGCCTGCCGATCTACTCCGCCGGCGAGTCGCCTGAGGCGCTGGACTTCCCGCACCTCAGCTCCGACGAACAGGCCCTGTGGGCTGCGTCCGATCCGACGCGCGAACCACACGAATCGACGCTCGGCGAGGTCACGGTGCTGCGCGACACGCCCGGCGAACGCTGGAGCCAGGTAATCGGCGCGAGCACCGACCCCGAAGGCGCCAACCCGTTCACCAAAGAAGCGGGCGAATCCCCGAGCAACGAACTCGTCGAATCGATCGCCGCCGAGCCGACCGGCGCGCAGAAAGACGCGGAAGACGTCGAACACGCGTGGTTGGCTCTGTCCTCGCGCGAAAACACGCAAAAAGGCGCGCTCGCCTCGGCGATGGTGGCACGCCTGTCAAGCACAGGCGCGGTCTCTGAACGCCAGACGTTGCCGAGCACGCAGGAAGCGCGCGAAGGGGTCGCACCGAAGGGGACCGCCGCGAAGATCGCCTGCCCGGCTGTGCACGACTGCTGGATGGCCACGAGCGACGGCTGGCTCTTCCACCTCGCCCCGGAAGACGAACGGCGCCTTCCCGAAGACACCGACCCGGCGTTCTCCGGCCTGATCACCTATCGCCCCCCGGACGAAGGCGTGCCCGCGACTGTGCCGGATGCTCCGCCGGAAGACGACTCCGGCCTGCTCGGCGAAGCCCCCGCAGCCGCCGTCAAATTCGTCGAAACCAAAGCGTCCAACGAATCGCGGATCACCGTGCCGCTGCTCTCGGCAGTACACACGCGCCTGGTCAAAGGCACGACGCTCGAACTGCGCTTCCGCCTCGCCGTCAGGGCCCGCGTGCGCCTGCTGGCAGAACGGCACAAGCACGTCGTTGCAAGCACCGCGACGCGGACGCTGGCAGCCGGCAACCGCGAGCTGCTGCTGCGTCTCGACAGGGATCGGTGGCCGACGAAGCTCAACCTGAAGACACAGGCACTCGCACCGCTGCCGACCGTCTCCCTGCGGGCACCCGGCAACGACACCGTCACCACCAGCCTGGTGTCGCTGATACACGTGCCGTCGTTCGCCGGCCTGGGACCGTTCGGTTGAGGGCCGCCAGACATAGCCGCAGGCGGGCACACCCGGTCCGCCGGCTCGTGCGCGCGCCGTTGCTCGCCGGAATGCTCGTCCTGCTCCTGGCGCTCGCGCTGGCGCTCGCCGGTGAGCTGCCCGGCGGAGGCGAGGTCCCACGCGCCGCCGGCGCAGCAGGTGAACCCGAAGTCAGCGTCCAGACCGACGACTCGCTGCCGGCGCGCGATGTGACCATGATCGGCTCCTCGCCGGCCGAGGCCGCGGGGGAGACGTGGGGTATAGGCGAAGTCGGCGCCGTCGACTCGTCTGTCTTTGCGATCGTCAGCTACACGACGCAAGGAGGCTGGACGCTCGCGCCCAGCCCGCTGACCGCCGGCGGCCAGCCACTGGCGGGATTCCGGCCCGACGGCACGCCGCTGACGGGGCAGATGACTGCCGGCGGCGACGGTGTGCTGATCGGCACGGTCCCGTCCGCTGGATCCACAGAAAAGGTTCTGCTCGCACGGAACCCCGGCGGCACGTTCCGCGAAACGCCGGTCACCCGCGAAGGCGCCTCCCTGATCGGCGCCGGGGAAAGCCTCTACAGCGAAGGCCGCACGCCCCTGATCGCGCCACTGGAAGAAAGTGGCCACGCCGGCGCGCTCGTCGTTCCCGTCAACCTCGCCTCGAACGGGGACGAGGACCGGGTCCTGCACTACAACGGCGACGAATGGGCGGCCGAACCGATCGAAGTTCCCGCCGCGACAGCTGAAGAAGGCGGCGGCTTTCGTGTGCTCGCGATCGCCGACAGCTCGCCGGGCAACGCCTGGCTGCTCGCACAGCTTTCGGTGAGCTCGCGCGACGTCGCGCTGTTCCACCGCCATGAAGGCCATTGGGCGGAGGTCACGCCCGCGCCCCTGACCGACGAGGGTGAGCCGTTCTCGGCACCCGGCACCGGCACCGGGGCGCCCCACTCGAGCGCGCAGATCCTGACCGTGACCAGCCAGGGGGTATGGATCGACGGCGAACGCACCGATATCGGCGCGCCGCTGACGTTGTTCTTCAAGCCGACCGGTGAAGCCGAAGGCGGCGAAGTCCAGCGGGCCTGGTGCGATCCCGAAGAACACTTCCCGGGCTGCAACGAATCGCTCCCGCAGGCGCTGCCAGCCGGGCCTTCGCGTAGCTTCGCCTGGTCGAGCGCCTCCGCACCGTATGGCGAACGTGTCATCACCGGCCTCGGCGAAGGTGTGAGCCTGCGCCTGGAAGGGGAAAGGTTCCAGCGGGTGCTGGCGCTCGGCGGATCCGCGGCGCCCAACGACGTCGGCGGCACCTTCGGTGCCGCCTTCTCGGGCGCACGCGAAGGCTGGCTCGGAAACGAGGAACTGCCCGTGCATCTGACGCTGGACCCCGCGCCCGATCGTCTGACCGACTATCCCGTTCCGTTCAGGCACGCTTTGACGGCGATCGCGCCGCAGCCGGGGGCGCCGGTGGGCGCGATGTCGAGCCAGGCGCTTGCCGTCGGCGACGACGGCGAGGTCGCGCGCTTCGAGCCCGGTGAGGGCTGGGAGCCGGAAAGCCTGCTCAACGTTGCCGGCAGGCGCCAGACGCCGCGGTTGCGGGCGGTCGCCTGGCCGACCCCCTCGCGCGCATTCGCGGTCGGCGGCCTCGGCCAGATGTGGCTGTGGCGCCAGGAGACCGGCCTGTGGGAAGAAGACCCTGCCACGCCGCTGAACTTCCGCGGCAACCTGCTCGGCATCGCCTTCGACCCGGCCGAACCAAGCCGCGGCTACGCCGTCGGTCAGCAGGGAGTGCTGCTGCGCTACGGCAAGACGTGGACGCAGGAACCCGAAGCGGACCTCCCTGCCGAAGCGCAGGGCGCGAGCTTCACCTCGGTCGCGTTCGCCGGCTCGGAGGCGATCGTCGCGTTCCGCAAGATCCACGTGGAATCCGGCGAAGAACCGACTCACTACACCGGCGGAGTGCTCGTCAACAGCGGCGCGGGTTGGCAGCTGGATACCGGCGCCGCCGAAGCGCTCGGTGGCGAGATTCCCTGGGCGGTCGCCGGCCTCCCCGACGGCGGCGCTGCGGTCTCGGCGACGCGCGGCGGCGTGGAAGGCAACGCGACGATCCTCGAGCGTCAGTCCGGCGAATCGCCGTGGCAGGCGACGGCGATCTCCTACCCCGGCAACCGGGCGCCCGGTTCGCTCGCGCGTCTTCCGCGAAGGCGGAGCGGTGCGCGTGATCGGCTCCGGCGGGCTCCCGGAAACGCTCCAGATCGAAGACCAGCGACCGCCGCCCGCGGGCTTTCCCCCGAACCTGATCGGCGCGTACCCGATCGCCACGGGGAGTGTGATCCGCCAGACCGCCAGCGGCTGGAGCGACGAGGAACACGCGCGCAACAACGTCGAGGACCCGCTCGGCGAATACCCCTTCTACGACATGGTCTACCAGCCCGATCCCACCGCCGCCGTGCTCGTCAACGAAGCCGGCAGCTCCGGGTGGGCCGTCGGCGGCTTCTTCAACAGCGCCAACAGCGCGCTCGACACCGCCGATGTCGCGCGCTACCGCGAAGAAGGCGTCGCGCCGCTCGGCGTCGGATCGGCCCCGGTGCAGACCAACAAAGCACAGATCGAAGCGACCGCCGGGCAACCCGTGTTCGCGATCGGCGGCGGCGCGCAGTGCGCGGCCGCCTGCGCCGACCGCGCCAGGGCCGGGATCGGCCCCGACGTGTGGCTGTCCACCGCGCTCGCGCAGGCGCAGAAGGTTCCCGGACTGCGCGCCTTCCTGTACACCGGTCCCAGGGTCACGACCGGCATCGGGCACGGCCTGTACCCGGTGCCCTACAGCCGCGAGTTCGCGCGCTACGCGGAACTGCTCGGCGCCGCCGGCGGCACGCTGCCGACCTTCGCTGCGCCTTCGCCCAGCGACCGCGGTCCGGGGAGCGAGTGCGACTTCCAGCAGGCGTTCGAAGGCTTCTCCGCGCCGCTGGGCACAAGCGCTGCAGGGCCGGGCGTCGGGCTGGTGGGCGAAGGAGAAGCTTCGCAACATCCCACCGGCGCGTGTACCAGGTACTACGCGTTCAGCTCGCAAGGCACACCGACCGGCGCGGTACGCGTGATCGTGCTGGACACCTCCGCCGAAGGCGAAGAACTGACGGCCGAGCGTGGCTGGCTCGCCGGACAGCTGGCGGCTGCCGCTGCAGCAGCAGAACCCGCGATCGTGGTCGGTAACGCGGACCTGAACGCGGAGATCGCCGCAGGCGACAGCGCGGCGGGCGAACTCGCGCAGACGATCAACCAATGGCACGCCTCCGCCTACTTCTACGACGCCCCTGAACAGAACCTGGAAGTGCCGCTGGACGGGACCTCGACTCCCGCCTTCGGCTCCGGCACGCTCGGCTACGTCTCCTCCGTCAAAGCTCAGGAACAGGACTTCATCGGCGCCAGCGGCTTCCTGCTCGTCCACATCGACGTCGCCGCGCGAGCAGCCGACGACGTCGCCCCCGTAAGCGCGCGGCTGATCCCCAACATCGGCGAACTCGCACTCGAAGCCGAACAGGGGACGCTGCTGCGTCGCAGCCAGTCCGCGGAGTTCAACGCCTTGGCGCGCCGTCCCCGCGCCGGCGGGCGCTCCGGGCGCAACCAGAACAGCAACGAATCCGACCTGTACATCCCGATCCCCGAGAACTGCGTCGGCAGCCAGTGCGCCAAACGCATCGCCCCCGAATACAGCTTCAGCTCCTCCGAACCGAAAACCGGCAACTTCGTGACGCCGAACCTCGCCTCAGCCGAACCCCATGCCGTGCTGCTGGGTGGGGCGAAGGAAGAACCGATCACCGACGAAGAATCGGGACTGTTCTGCGCATACAACCCCGGCGAGGTCAATGTCACGATCAGCGCCGGCGGCCTCAGCTTCACGCTGCCGGTGACGATCGAGGCGGGAAGCGTGCGACGACCTTGCGGTACCGTGCCCGCCGGGCGCCCGGCAGCGCAGACTCCCGTGCCTGTGCCGCCACCGCCGGCGCCAGCGCCGGCGCCGGCGCCGGCCCCCACGCCCGCGGCGGCCACAGCTCCGCCGCCCGTGCCGCCACCGCCGCTGCCCGTCGCGACACCGGTCACGCCGCCTCCCGCACGGCCCGTGCCGCCGGTCCCGTTCACGCTGCAGCCCGGACTGCCGGCGACGCTGCTGCCGTTCGTGCCGCCTCCGGTCCCGACGCCGGCGCGGCCGACGCCACCGACGGGCACCTCAGCGGTGACCTCGCCGATCGAGGTCGCCGAACGCGAAGAGGAGCGCGAGGAGGCCCCCGAGTCGGTGTCGAACAAGGCGCTCGCGTACAGCGCACCCGAACACGAGCCGATGCCGGCCTACATCCTCGGCATCGTGGTGCTCGCGGCGCTTGCAGGTGCGGGCGTGCGCCGGCGGCCGCGCCGCGGGCGGCGCGAGTTGCACGTGGCGCACGCCACGCTCAACACGAGCCGGACGCAGCAGCGCAACGCTCCTCGCCGCCGGCCGCCCTGGCAGGGCGGTTGACGCTTTCTTCACAGCTTTGCAACAGCATCGCGGCGACGATGCGCGACGCTGTCGCAGACACCATGGGAGCGACGTTTCACCGCGCTCTCTCAGCGAATCGTGATGCATCCCAGCGGACGCCCGACCGGAGCGGACGCTCAACGACACCGAACGCCCAACAAGATCGGAGCCCGATGACCCACGCGCAGAACCTCCGCGCGACGTTGCAGTTCGCAGTGGTGAGCTTCCTGCTCGTCCTCGCTGCACTGATCGTCCTGCCAGGCGGCGCCAATGCCGCTGAAACGCCGAAGAACGGCTACGGCGAATTGACGCGCTTCGGCGAAGTCGCGTCCGGGCGTGAATCGGAAGCAGGCAAAGGCGCGTTGAGCGAAGCGAGGACACTTGCGCTGGGCGTGGATCCCGCTGAAGAAAACAGCGTGTTCGTACTCGAAGAACGCAAGGCCGCGAGCGACGAAATCGCAGAAAACGAGGACTCCACGATCGCGCGCTTCTATCGCCTGAAGAAGTTCAAGGTCTCGGCCGGCAAATACTCGGAAGCGGCGTCGGTGGAGTTTGAAGAGACCTCGCCGCACCGTAAGGGCTCCTTCCTCAAATTTCAGAAGCCGACCGTCAACGGGCTTGCGGTGGACGCCGCGGAAGGCCGCGTCTACCTACTCACATCAGACCTTCGCGAAGAAGGCAAGGACGACGCCTTGGAAACCGGGAGCGGCAACGCCGTGAGCGCCGCCTCCACGCTGTATGCGTTCTCGACCAAAGAAGACGGTGAAAAACTGGTTGCGGCGAATGGTACGACCGGCGGCGTGCTCACCGGCCCGACGACGCTCGAACCGCAGTCCAACACGGCTGGAAAGTCGCTGCTCGAACCGCAGGGAATCACGGTGGACGCCGCTACTCACGAAGTGATCCTGCTCGCGCACATCGATCAGAGCGCCGCCGCCGAAGACAACCCCAGGGGCGCGTCCGACCACTACGTGCTCCAGCGGATCGAAGCGGACGGGAAGCTGGGGGCGCGTTACCTCGACGCCGCCAACAAGCTCAAAGAAGAAAAAGACGGCGTCCTCTACCGGCCGACGTCGCCCGTCGTGGTGCCCGGTCCGGGTGGAAAAGCCAGCGAAGACCACGTCTTCGTCGATTACGACGGCCTGGTGGAAATCCCCGACGACTTCGCTTCGACCGAAGCGCCCAAGGTGTTGCCTCTGTCGGTTGCGCCCGGAGACTTCACCGAACAGATACAGCGGGGCCTGGAAGGGCCCGCCGAAAGGCCGACATTCGCCGAAACGCGTGAAGCGCACTACCCGCTGGGCGGCAGGCTCAGCGTCGCACCGGAAGGCACGCTGTTCGGCACCGTGAGCGTCAGGGACGAAAATGAAGGGTTGGAACACTACGGTGGCCTGCTGGCGCTGTCCGGCAGCACCGGGGCGCCGATCGGCTGGACGGGCGGCCAGCCTTCAGCTGGAAAGTCCGCCACGAAGAACGAATGCGTCGTCGAACCGGGAAACCTCGGCCTGGCGACGCAGGTGGCAGCGGGGGCCGGCGGTGACGTGTTCGCGCTCGCGCCGGAATTCCTGCGCGAGGAAGAAGAAGAACCGCAGTTCAAGACCGTCATCAACAGCGAAGAAGAAGAAGAAGAAATCGAACTCGAACCGCTCTTCGAACCGCTCAAGGGCGCCATCAAGCTCCCAGCCGTCATCGAGTTCGGTCCAGGAGGCGTCGGGTGCGAAGGCGCGAGCGCGACCGGCCCCGTGGCGTTCCTCAGCGGCGTCGAAGTCAAAGGCGAAGCGCCGGTTCCAGCAGGGGCCGAAGTCAAGCTCAGCTCCGCGCTCAAACAGGCCGATGCCACCAAGGTCGAATGGCTGTTCGAAAACGAAACGACCAAGGTCAAGGAAACGACCGTCCAGTCCCTGGCAGAACTTCGCGCTCACGAAGAAGAACCGCCCGCATACAGGGCACCGAGCGTCCGGCACAAGTTCACGCACTCCGGCAAGTACAAGGTGACCGAGACGATCTACGAGGACGACCTCGCGAGCCCCGCGCCGGTGTACGCGGCGGGCGATCTCTCCGGCGCGACGATCACGCTCAGCCGCACGCTCAACGTTGAAACCTCGCCGCCGATTGCCGGCTTCACGTATCCCGGCGAAGTCAAGGTCGGCGAAGCCGCCACGTTCGAAAGCACCTCCAGCGACCCCAACGGCTCGCCGATGGAATACGTCTGGAGCTTCGGCGACGGCTCAGCACCCACAGCGTCGAGCACATCCCCCACGACCAGTCACGTCTACAGCGCGGCCGGTAGCTACACGGTCACCCTGACGGTGACCGACAAAGCGCAGAGCAAGAGCAGCACGGCGACGCACACGGTGACGGTTGTCGCCGGCGGCGGTGGCGGCGGCGAAAAAACCGGCGGCGGCGAAAAAACCGGCAGCGGCGAAAACGCGGGTGGGGGCGCCGGCGAAACCGGAGGCGGTGGCGGATCCACAACCTACACAGGGCCAACCGGGCCGCCACCACCCGGCAACGGCGGGGTTCTGTCCTACAGCGCGAGCCTTGCGGGCACGTCGATCTCGGTCAGCGCGGCGGGCGCTTTGACAATCAAGGTCGACTGCGCGGGGCAGAGCAGCTGCACGGGCACGCTGACGCTGCGCACCGTCACCGCCGTAGCCGCGGGAGGAAAGCACAAGGCGATCCTCACCCTCGCGACCGGCTCGTTCAGCATCGCCGGGGGACAGCTGAAGTCGGTGACGCTGCATTTGTCGAGCAAGGCGCGGGCGCTGCTGGCGCACTCGCACAACCTCAAGGCACGGGCCACGATCATCGGTCGCAGCTCCAGTGGTGAATCTCACACGACGCAGGGCACCGTCACATTGCGCCTGGCAAAGCCCAAGCGTAAGTAGGCGCGGCCAGCAGCCCGAGGGCTGGACACGATCGCCGACCGGTGGCCGGGCAGCGCGGCCACCGGTCACTGCGCCGCCGATCGTGAAGCATGTGTTCTCAGAGGGTGAAGCGCTCGTGAAGGCGAGCGCTAACCAGAATCGTAACGCCGCCGTGCGGCAGGCTTGCGAACCTTCCGCATGGGAGTGAATGCTCCCTAGCTACGACAACCGAACCTGCTACCAGGAGGTAGTCAAGTAATGAAGTCTCTCTCTGTGCGCGGATTGATATCCGGGTGCGCACTCACCGCGGCCTGTGTCGCTGCGGCCACAGCTCCTAGTGCCGCAAGCGCGGCGCAGGCGCAGTGCGAAGGCAGCAACATTCACGGCAAAGGCTCCTCGGCTCAGAAGATCCTCCAGATCGAAATCTGGAACAAACAGTTCAATGAATCGGGGAACGCGCTCGCGTGCAACGGGACGCAGGGCTCGAAAGGCGAGCCGAAAGTGAGCTACACCTCGACCGGCAGCGGGCCGGGGCTTGAATCGTGGGGCGTCGAAACCCAGAAATTCCACGAAGAAGGCACGACGAAGGTCGGAGGCGAAATCCGCTTCGGTAAAGAAAACGCGTTCATCGGCACCGAGATCGCGCCGAACAAAAAGCAGGAGGAAGAAATCGAGGCTCACACCACGGGCACCGGCAAGGTTCTGACGATCCCTGTGGCTCAGCCCGCGATCGCGATCGTCCTGCACCTCCCGACGGGTTGCACCGGCGTGACCGGTGGCGGCGATCCGGGACGCATCCAGATCAAGGTCTCGACACTGGAGAAGGTCTTCCAGGGGACCGACGCCACGTGGAATAAGATCCTGAACAAAGCAAAGTTCACCGAAGCGACGAAGAAATCATGCAACAAAGACGCGCCGATCGAGCGTGTCGTGCGTGAAGACGGCTCCGGCACCACGGACGCCTTCAAGAAATACCTCGGCGTGATCAACAAGGGCAAGCCGGTGTACGAAGACGGCGAAACGTGGGACGAAGAGGGCGAAAAAACGGACAACACAGTCTGGCCGAACCAGGGATCCGACCCGGTGCTGAAGGGCAACGGCGGCGGCGGACTCGTCAAAAAGGTCGCTGAAACTCCTGGCAGCATCGGCTACGCCAACCTCGCAGACGCCCGTGCCAACACCGCATTCGGCACTCCGACAGCGACGACGTTCTGGGCCGAAGTGGAAGACAGCAAGGGCCACTACGCCGATCCGTCCACCGACGGCGAGGTGTCAACGAAGGCCAACTCGAACTGTGCCGAAACGGTCTACACGAACGGGAGCAAGAAGTTCCCGCCGCCGGCCGCTACGGAACTGTGGAACGCAGTCTCGATTGCACCTACACAGGTGAACTACGAGCCCTGCTACCTGACCTACGACCTCGCACTGACCCACTACAACGGGTACAGCAAGGGGACGGAGCTGGAAGAATCGCCGTTCTCCGAAGCACCGACCGAATCAGAGGCAACGACGGTCAAGAACTACCTGAACTACGAGCTCAGCACCGGTGCAGAAGGTGCACAGCCGGCCGCTGAAAGATCAGACTACCTTGGTGACCCGACGTCAGCCAAAGCAGAAGACAACGTGCTTGACATCGCACGTGAAGGCGTCGCGAAGATCGAATTCTAGTCTGCAGTAGCGTCAGCCGCGCACAGCGGTAGATGCCGTATCACGGGTGAAGCAGGCGGCCGGGCGCTCAAGCACCGAGTGCCCGGCCGTTGCTGTTGGCGCTCACAAGCGCACGCTGCGCTCGGCGGGAGCCGACTGCGCGCCGGACAGCTTGCCTTCGCGCCCGCGGCAGTCGAACAGCGCGAGCGTGAACACGGTGGCCGGCGGCGGGCCGTGCCAGGCGCTCGGTGCTATCAGCCGGCACGCGCGCAGCACCGCCTTGGTGGCGAGATTGCCTCCACGCGAGGCGTAGGCGCCGCCGAGCAGTACGTAGCGCGCTTCACCGCGGGCCACCAGACGCGCGAGCTGCGGTCCGTCGAGGACGGGGTCGGTTCCGCCGTACCCGCCAATCGCTCCTGCATCCATGCCGAGCAGGATCAGCGGCGCCGCGGTCGGTGATGCGTCGGTGAGCAGTGACCAGCGCCGGGCGGGATGGTGCTTGGACACGTAGCGGACCAGAGCACGGTTGAGCGTCATTTCGGCGTGGTCGCTGTCGAGTTCGCCCTTGGCAGTCGCTTCGTGCGGGCCGGCCGCGGGGAACGTACCTTCCACCGGTGCCAGCCATGTCGTTGTGGCGTACACGGTTGGGGCGAGGAGCAGGACGATCAGCGTGAGGGACATGGCTGCCGGGGCAAGTCGTCTCCGGGTCACAGTCGCGCAGGTGCCGAGGAGCGTCCCGCCGATCAGCACAGGGATGAACCAGCCCATGTAGTGCTGTTCGTGCAGGATCACGATTTGGGCGACGACCGTTGCCGCCACCGCGCACGGCAGCAGCCACAGGCCTCGATGCCTGCGCCGAGCTAGCCACACGAACGCACCGGCGCCCGCGCCGACCATCACCGCCGCACCCGGTCCCATTGCCGAGGTGTAGTAGGGATGCACGATGCCCCTCGAGAAGCTGAGGATCGCCGCCTCGACCAGCAGCCACCCGCCGAACACGATCATCGTCGCCAGCCGCGGGTTACGACGCGGGCGCTCGCCGGCGAATGCGAGTAGTCCCAGCGCCAGCATCCCGATCAGCGCGAATGGCAGCAGCCACGCGCTCTGGTCGGCGAGAGCTGACTCGAACAGTCGCAGCGGACCCGGAGGCCGCGCAAAGAACAGCGGGCTGGCCAGCCTACCGTCGGGAAGGTACTGCGAGGCGTGGTGGCGCGGGGTGATCGGCGTCGCCCGACGGTGATGCACGGCGGCCGGCGTCGGAGCGACATGCAGTCCCGCTCCTTCTGCTGTAGGCACCTGTCCCGGGCCGCCAACCTCCCCTTCGACGCGACCCAGACCGTTGTAGTCGAACGTGAGGCCAAGCTCCGTGTTGTTCGTCGAGCTCCCCACATAGGGGCGCTGGGAGGCTGGAGTCAGTTCGACGAATGCGATCCACGAGAACGACACGAGAGCCGTCACCAGGCCCGCCACGAACAGCCTTGTGGCACGCTGAGCAAGGGACACGGGCGCGCAAACCAGATAGGCGAGCGCGATGCCGGGGAGGATCAGGTAGGCGGCGAGCGTCTTCGTGTTGAACGCCAAGCCCACGAGGACGGCGCAGCACAGCAGCGAACGCCAGCGGCCGCTGTCTATCGCCGCAAGGGCGGCGCCACAGGCCAGGATCATCAGCAGGATCAGCAGCGGGTCAACGCCGTTGTCGCGTGACACCGCCACGAACGAGGGGAAAACCGCCAAGGCCAGCGCGCTCCACAGTGCCGCCGCCGAGCCCAGGCGTGGGGCGACCACGCGATAGAGCGCCGCCACGGCGATCGTCGAGAGGATCGCCTGCGGCAGCAGCACGCTCAGCGGCGAGAAGCCGAACAGCTTGGCGCTCGCCGTTTGAACCCACACGGCGAGTGGTGGCTTGTCGATCGTGACGAGCCCGCCCGGGTCGAACGACACGTACATGAAGTTGTGCAGCGAGTGGAGCATCGACTTCACGGCGGCCGAGTAGAACGTGTTGGCGTAGCCGTTCTGCGCCAGCCTCCAGGTGTTCAGCAAGGCCGAGAGCACGAGGATCGCGCCGAGCGCAGCGTGCTTTGGCTGCGCAAGCTCCAGCAGCGAGCGCATGCGGTGGCCGTCTGTCCTCGCCATCTCCGTTCGCGCCGACGGCATCTCGCGCGCTGCGCGCACGAGACTGCCCTCTGTGGCGCTCACAGCGCTGACGGGCTGCGCGTGCCCGGTGAGCCCCACCCCTACTCGGCGGCCCGAACCGGCGCCGCTCGTCCGCTGTCGGCGCCGACCGGCTCATCAGGCTCAAGTGGCCGCTCCCACGGCCGGCTGATCGACAGCCACGCCAGTGCCCCGACAAGCAGCGTCGCGCAAAGACTCCACCCCAGGGCGGTCGTGCCGACGCCGACGTACTTCAGGCCCGAGGCGAAGATCACGAACGTGATCGCCGGCCTGATGTAGCGATCGGGAGCGCTCGAGGACAGCAGCGAGCCGACCAGCACGGCCGGCACGCTGCCGATGATCAGCGAGGTCGTAACGCCGAACTCGACGTGCCCGAACGCCAGTGCGCCGAGCGCCGCCGCGAGCGTCAGCGGCACAGCCTGGGTGAGGTCGGTGCCGACCAGCTGGTTGGCACCGAGCATCGGGTACAGGAACAGCAGCAGGATGATCATCAGCGAGCCGGAGCCGACCGAGGTCATGCCCACGATCAGGCCGCCGACCATTCCGATCGCGATCGTGCGCAGAGGCCGCACGTCAACGTCGTGGACCACGCCGACGCGCGTCCGCCCGCCGCGGCGGTCGAGGAGGTAGCGCAGCACCATCGCGGAGGCCCCTGCCAGCAGAGCGATGCCGAGCACCATCTCGATTTTTTCCTGGGCGGCCTTGCCGCTGCCCATCAGATGCAGCAGATACGCCCCGAGGAACGCCATCGGCACCGAGCCGAGCACCATCCAGCCGACGAGCCGCCGGTTGACGGTGCCTTTGCGCAGGTGCACGGCAGCTCCGAACGGGCGCATCACGACCGCCGCCACGAGGTCGCTCGAGATCGCCGCCGACGGCGTCACGCCGAACAGCAGGATCAGCATCGGCGTCATCAGCGCGCCGCCGCCCGCCCCTGTCAGGCCGACCAGGAACCCGATGATGGCGCTCCCGAGGACGATGTATGGATCGACGTGCATGGCTGTCGTGTGGAGCCAGAGCAGGCGATCGATGCTCGCGCTCAGTCGGCTCCGACCCTGCTGAGCGGGGCATGATAGACGAGTTTTCTCACGTTGTGGGTAGGGTTGGCATGGATCGCTGCCCGAAGTTTCCTGCTGTGGTCTTGCTTTAGCTTCCGCTCATGTTTATGATCCCGCCTTAGTAGGGGTCACGGAATCTCGACATCTGTTGGGGTTCGTGGACTTCCCGTGCGGGGTCCGTTCGTGGCAGGCAAGGAGGCGGAGGCGCTATGAGTGTGGATACGGGGAGCAGCGCGGAGGCTGGTGCGCTCTGGAGTCCGCCGTCGCTTGTCGAATCGGGGTCGCTGACGGATTCGCGTCCGCTGTCCGGCGTCGCGTGGGTTCTGGGGGCTGGGGCGTCGATCGGGTTTCGTGGGCGCGATCGCGGAGGTTCGCGGTCCGGCAGCGTGCATGCGTCGCGACGCGCTGTTTCGTCGCCTGCTGCTGGTCGCCGACGTGGTGGCGATCGTTGGCGCGTTCCTGTTGACCGTCGAGCTGTCGCGACGCTCCGCTGGAGTTGACCTGGGCCGCCGCTCTGGGAGTGCCGATCCTGGTGGTTGTGCGCGAAGCTGACCGGTCTCTACGACCGGGACGAGACGCTGCTGCGCAAGACGACGCTGGACGAGGCGCCGAAGTTGTTTCAGCTGGCGACGCTGTGCGCGCTGGTGGCGTGGCTGACCGGGGGGCTGATCACGCATCGGCGCGCTCGATCGTCACGAGGCGCTGTTCCTGTGGCTGGCGCTGGCGGGAGGGTTGATCGCAGCGCGCGCCGTGTCGCGTGCGTTGGCGCTGCGAGTCGCGCCCGCGGAGCGCTGCCTGTTCATCGGCGACGACGCTCTCGGCCGAGACGATCCGCTCGAAGCTGACCGGCCACGGCGGCGTCAAGGCGGAGGTCGTCGCGCATCTGGACCTGGACAAGGTCGCGTCGTGGTCGACCGACAGCTTCTCCGAGGCACGTCTCGCGGAGATCCGCGATCTGCGCGCAGACGCTCGACGTGCACCGTGCGATCATCGCGCCGCGCAGCGTCGACGGGGGCGAGATGCTGAACCTGGTGCGCACGCTGAAGGCGGTCGGCGTGCGGGTCAGCGTGTTGCCGCGACTGCTCGAGGTGGTCGGCTCCTCGGTCGAGTTCGACGACCTGCACGGGGTGACGGTGATGGGCGTCAGGCGCTTCGAACTGACGCGTTCCTCGGCGGCGTTCAAGCGTGCGTTCGACCTGTTCGGCGCGTCGCTGGGGCTGCTGGCGGTCTCGCCGCTGCTGCTCGTCATCGCGCGTCGCGGTCAAGCTCGACAGCCGGCGGCCCGGTGTTCTTCCGCCAGCAGCGCGTCGGCCGCTACGGCCAGCGCTTTCAGATGTTGAAGTTCCGCACGATGGTCCCCGACGCGGAGGCGCTGAAGGACTCGCTGCGCGATCGCAACGAGGCGCAAGGAGGGACTGTTCAAGATCGCCGAGGATCCGCGCGTGACGCGCGTCGGGCGGCTGTTGCGCGCGAGCGCGCTCGACGAGCTGCCGCAGCTGTGGAACATCGTGCGCGGCGAGATGAGCCTCGTCGGGCCGCGTCCGCTGGTGGTCGACGAGGACCGCGCATCGAGGGCTGGCATCGCCGCCGCCTGGAGCTGATGCCCGGGCATGACCGGCCCCTGGCAGATCCTCGGTCCCGCGCGCGTGCCGCTGCGGGAGATGGTCGCGATCGACTACCTGTACGTCGCCAACTGGTCGCTGTGGACCGACGTCAAGATCCTGCTGCGCACCGTCCCCCACGTGCTCGGACGCCGCGGGCTGCTAAGCGTTCCGGTACGCGGCCGAGCTGGCGCGACCCAAGCGCCCGTCGCGGTGCGTGCCGGCGGGCTGATCCTCGAACAGAGTCGAACGCCCCGCGCCTGACCGGGTGCGCGGCGCTCCTCGCCGGAGCGTTCACCAGGAGGCTGTCGGCGCGGGCCGCTCCACGACAGACGATCACGAAGAACGCCACTACAGCGAGCCAGAGGATTGGGATGAGAATCAAGAGCATGTGATCGCAGAGGTGTTCGAGGAGTCCTCTCGCAGCCTTTGCTTCGCGGCCACGTAGTCCCCCTATCGGAGCGCGTGCTCCAAGACTTGAATCCCCGCTGCTTGATCGAACAGGTGTCCACTGCGGCGCCGATGGGCGCAGGCGAGGGCCTTATCGCAGTGGAGTCGCCGGAATCGAGAGATCGCTGTTGGACCCACCCCGCTGAGCCCGGCGTTCCACGGTGCGCGCGACCTCAGCCGCCAGCCGTTGCTGGAAGGCGTCGACCGAGAAGCGCTCCGCGTTCTGAACCGCGCGCACGGGATCGAAGTCGAGCTCGTCGATCCGCTTCGATCGCCCGCTGGAAGGCATCGACGTCGTCGAGCGCCACCAGGCGCCCCGTCTGCCCGTCGAGCACCGTCTCGAGCGCTCCGCCGGCCGCAGCGGCGATCACCGGTCGCCCGGCAGCCTGGGCCTCGACGGCGGTGATCCCGAACTCCTCCATGCTCGGCACGATCACCGCGCGGGCGCTCGGCGTAGAGCTCCGCCAGCTCCTCGTCATCTGGCGCGGCCGAGAAACTCAACCTCGGGATAGGCCTCGCTCAGGGCCCGATGGTCAGGCCCCGAGCCGACGACGCGAATCGGCGCGCGCGCGCGTCGCGCCGCCTCGAGCGCCACGTCCAGGCGCTTGTGGCGCACGATCTCCGAGACGACCAGCAGCGAGTCGCCGGGCTCGCCCGGAGCGAAGCGGTCGGTCTCCACCGGCGGATAGATGATCGTGGCGTCGCGGTCGTAGTAGCGCTTGATGCGCTCGCGGCTGAGCTCGGAGATCGCGAAGTACGCGTCCACCGTGCGGCTCGCGGCGAGGTCCCACCGGCGTATGCGGCGCAGCTGTGAGCGCAGCAGTGGCGCGCAGCAGCGATGAGGTCTCCTCAAGCGCACGCGCTTCCTCGTACCAGGCGTAGCGAAACGGCGTGTAGCAGTAGCAGACGTGAACGGCGCCCTCGGGAGCATGAACGCCGTGGGCGAACGCGCTGCTGCTGCTCAGCACGAGCTCCGAAGGCGGGTAGCCGCAGACGGCCGACTGGCCGACGGGTAGAGCGGCAGCAGGCGCCTGAAGGTCGACTGGTGCGACGCCAGGCGCTGCAGCGGTGAGGTCGTGATCGAGCGTCCCGCGAAGCGCTCGCTCGTGCCCTGCTCGTCGTAGAGCAGGGTGAAGATCGGCGCGTCGGAGTAGAGGTCGGCGATCGCGGCGAACGTGCGCTCGGCGCCGCGCATCACCAGCAGGTAGTCGTGGACGAGGCTGACGCGCCCGCGGGAGGAGAGCTGCGCTCTGCGCGCTGAGTTGCGTCGGTCATCGCGACGCTCACGACGGCTCGGCGGTCTCGGTCCAGGCGCCGGGGGCAGCCTCTCGCGCTGACATCTGGCGCCGGTCGCTTGACGGCGCACAACGCCACGCTGAGATGCGGATAGCGCAGACAGCCTGCTCAGCGGCGCGTCGAAGACCACCAGCGCACGCAGCGGTAGCACGATCAGCCAGGCCGGGAAGAGCCCGACCCGCTGCGCTCAGCCTCCTCATCAGGTCGGTCAGCTTTTGCGAGACCACGCCGCTGATGAAAGCCTCGCCGTCCACATCCAGGCCGGCATCGTCGACGACCTGCCGAAGACGCTCGCGCGAGTATCCGTAGCGCACGTGCGAGCCGTCCTCGACAGGGCTTGGCTGCAGCTCCTCGGTGTACAGCGGCCGGTGACGGTCAGACGGGGTGCTCAGCAGGATCTGCCCCGCGGGCTTCGAGCATCGCCGCCAGCGACTTGACCAAGCCCGCGTCATCGGTCACGTGCTCGATCGTCTCCAGGCAGATGATCTGGTCGAACGTGCCGAGCGCCGTCCCGATGATCTTCGAGGTCGCGCAGGTCGATGACGCGAAAATCGATGCCGGTCACACCGAGCAGCGTCGGCTCGTCGCCGCGCGCTCTCCTGCTCAGCTGGCCGAGAACGACGCCGCGACCACCTGATTTCCAATGCCGCGCGGCGAATATGCTGAATCCGCCGTTGCCGCAGCCGGCGTCGAACGTGCGTACTCCACCACGTCGTAGGCGGCGTCCGCAGCCACAGCCATCGGTCCAATACGCACGGGTCGCCGGTGACGAGCAGGAATCTCCACCCGAAAACCCGCAGCATGGTGTCAGGCATGTGGTGAGAATATCCCATGCTCTACCCACGGCGATCCGCTGTGGGCGGTTGTCGCAGCGGGGCTGTCCAACAAGTTCACCATGACGAGGAATCGACGTTAGAGCCCTGCGACGGGACCGTCAGGCTGGATGTTGTCATAGCCCCACAGACGCACGAGATCGCGTTGCAGGTACTCACTCGTGGCCACGACCTCATGCTTGAAGCGCCGGCGTAGTTCGCTCAGGAAATCCTCATCAGGGGGCCGGGGTTCCGTATCCACGGCCATCCGTTTGAACGTCTGGAGCGCCTCGCGGCGCATCCGCTCAGATGTGACGGCCTTCACGAGTCTGTTGGCGGTGCGTGAAACCGGGCTTCGCCCGACAGAGAGGGCGCCCACGAGCTCGCCTGCCCGCTGCGAACGCACGCGCACGGTGGGGTTGGCCGAGCTGGGTTCGACCTCGATCGAGTCATCGACGTCCAAGAAGCGCAGAACTTGGCGCACGACGCTCTCGTTGTCGGCGCGAAAATCGTCGTAGATCAACACCAGCACCCGCTCGCGACCGAAGTGCTCGTGATACTCGCGCAGCTGCTCGACGTAGCGGACATGTTGCGAGTACTGCAGCGCCGGCGGCCACGCGCAGTTGCGGGGAATGCGCTTGCCATGGCGTCTGGGCTCCTCCAGGCCCAGTGCAACCTTGAAGTCGCCCTGGTCCTCGAGGTTCACCTCCAACAGCTGCAGGTGAAGCGAGCGAAGAAAGCTCACCGGCTCACGGAAGGCGGCGATTATGCGTGCATCCGGGCACAACTCGGCGATACGGGTCGCAGTCGAGGGCGTGCGTAGGTACTCGGTGGAGGCCTCACCGGCACGTTGCTCGGAGCCGGCCGCCTCGAACAGCGACAGATACGCCTCGAGCGTCTGCGGGCGCCGCGGCGCCCGCTTCTGCCGGGCGGCGCGAGAACGCGGACCACGTGAGAGGAACTGCGTCTCCTTGAACACGGGCATGTAGATCTGCGGATGCGTCTTGAGCATCTCATAGAGCGCCGTCGTGCCACACTTTGCGTGTCCGACGATGAAGAAGTCAGGCAATCTCCTCCCCGAGCCTCGTGCCTGTCGCAGCTCGCCCATGAACTCCTCCCCGAAGGACCGCGACTCACTGTCGACTGCCATCCGACCCGTAGCTTAGAGCATCGACGTATGCTCGCGCGGACACCGGGGCGCAGGTGTGCTCCAGGGCTGCCCGGTGGCCCGGCGAGAACGGCTGCGTCTGCTCGCGTCAGTGCTATCAGCACCTCCCCGAAGCACCAGGCAACAGGCCGAGCTCGCAGGAAATGACTCATTGATACCGACCCGGGTCATGCACCGATCCAGCCCGCCGGCTACGGCCAAGCGCCCAGCCGGACACGTTAGACTCCGACCCATGACAGCGTCCGCGAACGTGTCGAATTCCGCTGATGCCCCACAGGCAAGGGCGCCCGATTTCTTTATCGTAGGTCATGCCAAGAGTGGAACCTCGGCGATGTACAGCATGCTGCGTTCCTACCCGCAGATCCACATGCCTCGTAAGGAGCCATCGTTCTTCGTGCCGGAGCTTCTCAGCTCTGAACAGATACGCCGGTGGTATTCGTGACTATCTCTCGCTGTTCGATGAGGCTACGCCGGAGCAGTTGATTGGTGAGTCGACGACCTGGTACCTGTGGTCTCATACAGCCGCGAGCAGAATCGCGGAGGTGCAACCGAAGGCACGCATAATCGCGATCCTCCGGGAGCCGGCGAGCTTCCTGCGTTCTCTGCATCTCCAGTTCATACGATCCGACGTCGAGACCGAGCCCGATTTCCGTAAGGCGATCGCGCTGGAGGGACTGCGCGGAGAAGGCCGGCGGCTCCCGCCCAACTCGACGCGACCGCAGCTGCTCGTCTACTCAGAACACGTGCGATATGTAGAGCAGCTGCAGCGTTACCGAGCTGTCTTTCCCGTGGATCAGATGCTGGTGTTGATCTATGAGGATTTTCGCGCCGACAACGAGGCGACCGTTCAGCAGGTGCTGCGTTTCCTCGACGTCGACGACGTCTCTCCGGTCAGGTGATCGAGGCAAACTCCGCCGCCGGTGTTCGCTCGGCCCGGCTGAACAAGCTCGTTCGTTCGCTGTATCTCGGGCGCGCCCCGACGGCGCGGGCGGCGAAGGGAGCAATCAAGGCGCTCACCTCTCAGCAAATGCGCCACAGGGCGCTGGCTGCCGTAGGCCGCGTGCAGTCCGACCAGCCTCCTCCTCCCGACGTCGAGTTCATGCGGGAGCTGCGCGGCGCTTCAGGGGCGAGGTCGTCGCGCTGAGCGAATATCTCGACCGCGATCTCGTCAGCTTCTGGAAATATGGCAACGGCAGCGACTAAGGATCTGGCGGCCGCGCGTGCGGCGGGGATGAAGATACCTGAGTTCTTCATCGTCGGACAGCCCAAGAGCGGCACGACGGCCCTCTACGAGATGCTCCGAAGCTACCCGAGCATTTACATGCCTGAGCTCAAGGAGACGCGATTCTTCGATCGCGAGTTGCATCCGGGCATGAAGCCGAGCGATCCGCATCCCGATACGCGTCGCCGAGTATCTGGCTCTTTTGCGCGTGCGAGCGCGGACCAGCGTGCGGGGGAGGCATCGCCGGGCTATCTGCGCTCGCCGCGCACGGCGGCGCGGATCGCACGAGTTCGAACCGAATGCGCGTATCATCGCCATCCTCCGCGAGCCGGCGAGCTTTCTGCGCTCGGCACACCTTCAGTTGCTGCAGGACCATGTGGAGACAGAGAAGGACTTCCGCAAGGCGATCGCCCGCGAGGAGCTCGCGCGCGATCAGAAGCCCGTCCTCTGGTACGCGATGGAACGTGTGAAATACGTTGAGCAGCTACGTCGCTATCACGCCCTGTTCGGAGCTGAGCAGGTGCTTGTCCTGATCTACGACGACTTCCGCGCCGACAACGAGGGCACGGTTCGCCGGGTGCTGCGCTTCCTGGACGTCGACGACAGCTTGCCGATCACCGTTCACCGAAGCCAACCAGACCGTGCTGGTGCGCTCGCCGCGTATGTATGAGCTCCAACGCTCGCTGTATCTCGGGCGCAATCCCGCCGCTCGCGTTCGCGAAGGCAGGGATCAAGGCGTTCACTTCTCAGCGGCTGCGTCACGACGGGCTCCAGGCTCTGCGCAGGCGCGTCATCTTCGGCAAGCCGCCTCCGCCCGACGAGGCGCTGATGCTCGAGTTGCGTCGTCGTTTCAAGGGCGAGGTGAGCGCACTGAGCGAGTATCTGGATCGCGATCTTGTCAGCCTGTGGGGCTATGACCGCATCGACTGAGGCGATCTGTCGTGGAGCGCACATCGGGGAGGGTGCCGGATTTCTTCATCGTCGGTCACCCGAAGTGCGGTACGACGGCGCTGTACGAGATGCTGCGGCGCCATCCGCAGATCTACATGCCCGACTTCAAGGAGCCGTGGTTCTTCGCGCAGGACATGCGTCCGCGCTTTCAGCCGGCCCGCTCCGGCGTCGTCCCCGAGACGCTCGACGGCCTATGTGCGTCTGTTCGAGCGGCGCCGGCGCCGGACCAGCGTGTCGGTGAGGCATCCTCCTCGTATCTGCGCTCGCGCGAGCCGGCGAGCGCGATCGCGAAGTCTGCGCCCGATGCGCGAATCATCGCGATCCTCCGCGAGCCTGCGAGCTTTCTGACGTTCGCTGCATCACCAGATGCTCGCCGATCACATCGAGACGAGAAGGATCTGCAAGGAGGCGATCGCTGCGAGAGCTGGCGAGGCGAGAAGGGCGCAAGATCCCGCGACGCTCGCATCTGCCGCAGATGCTGATGTACTCCGAGCACGTACGCTACGTCGAGCAGCTGCGTCGCTACCACGCGGTGTTTCCCGCCGAGCAGGTGCTGGTTCTGATCTACGACGACTTTCGCGCCGACAACGAGGCTACGCTACGTCGCGTCGCAGCGGTTTCTCGGGGTTAGCCGACGACGTCCGCGCTCGAGGTGTTCGACGCCAACACCTCGATCAAGCGCATGCGCTCGCAGCGGCTCGATGATCTCCTCGACGCGGTGTCGGTCGGGAGCGGGGCCCGTCTCGCGCGCCGTCAAGGGCGGGGTCAAGCTGCTCAGCACGAGCGAGCTGCGCAGCAGCGCGCTGCAGGCGACCCGGCGGCAAACGTCGTCTACGGCAAGCCCCAGCCGCCCGACGAGCAGCTCATGCTCGAGCTGCGCCGCCGCTTCAAGGGCGAGGTGGTTGCGCTCAGCGAGTATCTCGGTCGCGACCTCGTGAATCTCTGGGGCTATGACCGCCTCGACTGACTCACCGAAGGTGATCTACGTGATGGGGGCGGGCCGCAGCGGCTCGACGACGCTCGGGATCACGCTCGGGAACTGCGCGAACGTGTTCTACGCCGGCGAGCTCGACAACTGGCTGGTGCAGGTCGGGCGCTGCCGCAGGTGGAAGACGGCCGAGCGGGCACGGTTCTGGAGCAGCGTGCGCGATCGGCTGGAGGATCCCGCGGCCGCGCGGAGCTGTTCGGTAGACGAGGCGCAGCGCGCGATCGAGCGCTCGCTGTCGCTGTTTCGCGTCCATCATGTGGCCGAGCCCGCTACCGGCTGCGCCGGCGCTACCGCGCGGTCGCCGAGGATCTCTATCGCGCCGTGACGCATGCGGCCGGGCGTCACGCACGTCGTCGACACCTCTCATTACCCGCTGCGCGCCCTCGAGCTGCAGCGCATCGACGGGATCGACCTGTACCTCGTGTACCTGGTCAGGGACCCGCAGGGAGTCGTGGCGTCGTTCAACCGCCACGACGTCGGCGAGTACACCAAGTCGACGTTGCACACGAACGTCTACCTGTGGGTCACACACGTGCTGTCGCTGTTCGTGTTCCTGCGTCACCCGCGCGAGCGACGGCTGCTCGTCCGCCACGAGGACTTCGTCGCCGACCCGGGAGCGCGTGGTGCGCCAGATCCTCGAGTGCAGCGAGACGCCCGACCGCGACGCTGCCCGATTTCGCGGCGCTGGACATCGGCCTGCCACTGCAGGGCAACCGCGTGACGCGCGGGCGACGCTTTCGCTGAAACGTACGGCCGATTCACCGCCGCGATCCTCACTCGCGACGGCGCTCGTCAGGCGCCGCTGATGGCAATGCTCTCGCGCCTGCGACCACGAGCGCCGTTTTGCTGAGACCGGCAGCCAGGGTGCGCGCCGTAGCAGCGCTCGGTGCCGGCCTTGCGAGGTCGTCGTCCGGCGAGTGTCGCGCTACGCGGTAGGATGTCCGCCGCGATCGGGCACGCACGGATGGCGGCGCGGGACGGGGACCTGACAGCTGTGGACACTGCATGCACATTCTGATAACGGTGCCATGGGGAGAGCCGTTGGGAGGCGCTGAGGCGATGCTCCAAGCGGTGCTCGACGGGGCACAGGAGGAAGGGCATCGAGCTCGAGCTCGTGTTCTTCGAGCCCGGCAGCTGGCCTGACTGCGCTCGCCGCCGCGGGCTTTCGCGTCGAGGTGCTCGCGGCCGGTCGTCTGCGCGAAGCTGCACCGCTGGGCGATCGACGGTGCTTCGCCTGGCGCGCATGGCGCGCCGCCGCCAGCCGGATCTGATCCTCAATTGGGCCGCGAAAACACAGCTGTACGGCGTCGCCGGCGGCGATGCTCGCGGGCATGCCCGATCGGGTCGTGTGGTGGCAGCAGGCGATCCCGCCGAGGAGCAGCTGGCTGGACGGTTGCGCGACGCGCTCCCGGCGGCGGCGATCGGCTGCTACTCGAGCGCCTCCGCGCGCGCGCAGGCGCGGCTCTTCCCGGTCGCGTCGCACGTTTGTCGTCGGCGCCGGCGCGCCGGTTCCGCGTGAGCAGCTCCCAGCCGCCGCCGCTGCGAGCTCCCGACGGACGTCCCCGTCGTCGGCCTGGTCGGTCGCCTGCAGCCCTGGAAGGGGCAGGACCGGCTGCTCAGAGCGCAGGCGCTGCTGCGCGAACGCGGGCACCGGATGCACACGGTCATCGTCGGGGGCGACGCCTACGGGCTCTCCGCCGAGTACGCGGCCTCGCTGCCGGCGCTCGTAGACCGAACTGGGCCTGACCGGTGACGTCACGCTGACCGGCCAGGTCCCGGACGCCGGACCGTACATCGAGCAGCTCGACATCCTCGTCAACGCATCCGATCCCGAGCCGTTCGGCATCGTCCTGCTGGAGGGCATGTCCCGCGGCGTCGCGGTCGTCGCCGTCGACTCGGGCGGCCCGGCGGAGTTCATCGAGCACGGTCGCACCGGCCTGCTGGCGGCTCGGGCGAGCCGGCCGCGCTGGCGGATGCGCTCGAGCCGCTGCTCGTCTCAGCCGCCCAGCGACAGGAGATCGGCCAACGCCGGGCCGTGAGAGCTTCATGCGCGACTTCACCGACGCGGCCATGCGCAAGCGCTTCTTTCAGCAATCTCCAAGAGCGTGCTCGACGATCGAAGCGTGCCATCCGGCAATGGCGCTGCGTCCGCATGAGCGGATGACGACGGTCGCGCCGACAGCGACGGCTGACGGCACCCGTCGAGCCGCGGTCCGGCGCCATGCGAGGTGACGATCGTCGCGCACGACATCGGCTCGGTGCGGGGGATGGAGCGCCAGCTCTCCGAGCTCGTGATCGGTCTGCGCGACTTGGTCATCCGGTCACGGTGATCGCGCGGACGTGCGAGCTGCCCGCCGCGTCCGGCGTGGTCGTTTCACCGCGTCCGCGGACCAAGCCGCCCGTTTCTGATCGCCTATCCGTGGTTCATGCTCGCGGGCTCGCTCGCGCTGCGCAGATGGCGGCGGGGCGTCGTCCAGGCCACCGGTGCGATCGTGCTGAACCGAGTCGACGTGATCGCGGTCCACTACTGCCACCAGGTCGGCACGGCCACGCCCAGCCGGGACAACTGGCTGTTTCGGGCGCACATCACAGATGATCGGCGTTCTCAAGCGATCGGCGAGCGGTTGTGCTTCGGCAGGAGCCGCGCGGCTGCGTTCGTGTGCGTATCCGAGGGTGTTGCCGCTGAGGTACGCGAGCACTACCCGGAGTGGCCGAGCGGACGCTCACGATCTACAACGGGATCGACACCGCCGACCTTTGCGCCCGGAGTGCGCCGAAGCCGAGGCCCGTCGCGCTGCGCTCAACGCTGGACATCGACGAGCAGCAGCTGGTGGCGGTGTTCGTCGGCAGCGAGTGGGAGCGCAAGGGCCTCGCGCCGCTGATCCGCGCGCTCGCGCTCGCGCCCGACTGGGCGCTCGTCGTGGCCGGAGAGGGAGACGAGGCGCGCTACCGGGAGCTGGCCGACTCGCTCGGCGTCGGCAAGACGGTGCGCTGGTTGGGGGTCACCGACGATGTCGCAACTTGTGTATGAGCTGGCAGACGCGTTCGTGCTGCCGTCGAGCTATGAGACCTTCTCACTGGTCACCTTCGAGGCAGCCGCGAGCGCGCTGCCGGTCCTGGCGACGCCCGTCAACGGCGTGCGCGAGCTGATCGAGGACGGGCACAACGGCTTCCTCATCATCGCCCGAACCGAATGTGATCGCCGAGCGCCTCGCAACAGCTCGCCGCCGACCCGGCGCTGAGATCGCGTCTGGGGAGCGCCGCTCGTCAGGCGGCGCTTGCATTCGGTCGCGAGCGGATGGTGGCCGAGCACGCGCGCTGTATGCGCGTCTGGGCGACATCGCGCAGGTCTGAGCACGCGACGCTAGTGGACCGGGATCGCCGCGGTTCGAGCATGCGCCACGCGTCGGTAGCGCTCGATCTCAGCGCGCGCGACGCGATTCGACTGCGTGCGCCAGCAGGCGCTCGAGCGGGTCGGTCGCCGCGGGCACCGAGAACAGTCGCTCGACCGCCGCTCGGCCGGTGTCCGCGAGACGTTTGCGAAGCTCGGGCGCCTCGCGGAGCTCGATCAGCCGACGCGTGAGCGCATCGCGATCGCCCTCGGGGAAGGTCAGCCCCCCGCCTGTGAGCTCGATCAGCCAGGGGATCTCGCCCGAGTCCGAGCCGACGACCGGGAACCCCGCACCACAGTGCCTCGATGATCACCCGGCCGAACTGCTCCTTCCACGTCGGGGTGGTGTGCGAAGGCAGCACGAGCACGTCGAGCTGTGCATAGCCGGAGGCCATCTGATCGTGGGTGAGCCCGTCGAGCACGCGAACGCTCGAACCTGGGATCGGCTGGCCCTCGAGCTGCCGGACGTAGCTCGCCGTTGCCCACCAGCAGGAGCTCGACCGGTGCATCCAGCCGGCGCACCGCCGCCAACAGGTCCATCAGGCCCTTGCTCTCGATCAGGCGGCCGGCGTAGCCGACGGTGAACGGATGCTCTGCGATCTGCGGCACGCTCTCCCAGTTGGGAACCGCCGGTGGCGCAAGGTCGACCTCGCCGGTAGCGCCCCACGCGCGGGTGAGCCGCGCTGCGCTTTCAGAGCGTGCTGCCACGAACGCCGCCTCGCGCAGAATGCGGGCGCGCAGCCAGCGCACGGGCATTGGCAGGCTCCTGTCGATGTTCTCATAGCACTGCACGCCGAACGGTATGTCGAGTCGCCCCAACGCGTGACCCCACTGTGCCGCCGCGAGCGCATACGACTCAGCCTCCAGGAACGCCACGTCCGGGCGCGACTGAGCGCATATCAGCGCGACAGCTGGTCAAGTAGAAGTGGCGCTGCGGGCGTCCCGGAAAGGCGATCGGCGTCGGACGAAGAGAGGACTCAAGGCCCGCCAGCGCCCGCGGGCTCACGTCCTTGTGGGAGTACTCGTGCCGCCAGCGGCTGGGTACCACGATCGTGACCTGCCAGCCGCGCCGGGAAAGCTCGCGGTACACCTCTTGATTGACGTCCACGACAGCCGGATGGCTCACCACAAGCAGCCTCCGGCCATCCTGAGGCGAACGCTTCTCAGGGCCCGAGGCAGACACGCTCGGGCGAGCCTCGTCGCGCTCAGGCAGCGATTCGTGAAGGTGCGCAGGCGAAGCGCCGCCTGCAGGCTGCGGGCGAGCGGTCATGGGAACGAGCGACGTGCGCACTGGATCATCGTTGCACGCAGGCATGGCTGCATGCATCCTGTCGCTCTCGCTTTAGTGGTCCCTTACTAGTAGGCTTAAGCTGGTGCTGCCCAGCAACCGGCAGCGACCTTGGACGGAGCCTAAAACCGATGGATCATGAGCCAGCCTACTGATGCCACAGCCATGTTTGCGCCGCTCTGGAGGCGCAAGTGGCTGATTCTCGCTGTGGGCATACTAGTGGCGTTCGGGACTTACGTCTACTACAAACGTGAGCGGCCCAGCTATCTGGCGACGACGCAGGTTTACCTCGGCGCCGGCGCCGAAGAACAGGCGCAGATCAGTGGCACCGGAACAGGCGCCGGCAAGAAGTCCGCAGGCTTGGAACCCACCGCGCAGGCCACTCTGATCAATTCGGCCATTATCAAGGGCTCCGTTCGGGAAAAGCTCCACAAACAGCACAAGACTCGTGCCGTGCGCGCTGCGTTGAAGGGCAAGACGAAGGCAAAGGCATCTGAAAAGAGCCAGTTCATCACACTCTCCGCCGAAGCCCGCGACCGTCGCGGTGCAGCGCTGCTGGCCAATCTCACCGCACAGACATACGTCACCCGTGAGAATGACAAATACAAGCGCGAGGTAGAAGCGGCGATCTCTCTCACCCGCCGACAACTGCGGCGGATCGAAACCAGCGCGGCGCTACGCAGCGCCGAAACGAGTGCACCCGCCGGTAAGACCAGCAAAGGCGCTCCGGCGAAAAGCAGTGCGCCGAGCGCGGCGGAGACGCTGCAGGCCGCGAACCTGAGCAGCAAGATCAACGAGCTCGAAGCCGATCTGGCGATCGTGAACGTAAGACAGATCGATCCGGCAAAGCCGAAGTCATGTGGAAGCGCTCGGCTCCTCGCCGAAAACACACGCGATCTTCGGGTTCGCCGTCGGGCTGCTGCTGGCCGCATTCGCCGTCTACGCGCTGGCCCGGCTCGACAACAGGCTGCGCTCACTGGCCGAGATCGAAGCGGCGTTCGAGACCGAGATCCTGACCGCGCTGCAGACCGTCGCGCCATCCGATCGTGCAAAAGGACGGAAGGCGCCGCCGCCGGCGAAGATCTCTGCGGGAGCCCCTGCAGCGGTTGCACACCAGCCTGCAGGTCGGCAACGTCCACGAGCCAGAACGGCCGTGGGCGGCCGCGCACGATCCTGTTCGTCAGCGCGGAGGCCGGCGACGGCAAGTCGACGGTGGTCGGCAGACCTCGCATTGACCCAGCGCGACGCGGGCGAAGCGGTCGCGATCGTCGAGGCGGACCTGCGCAGGCCGGTGCTGGCGAAGCTGCTCGGGGTCGAGCGCGCGAGCCAGGGTTGGCGGAGGTGCTCGAGGGAAAGCTCACCGTCCGCGAAGCGATTCAGGACGTGGGGGCCGTGGCAGCCACGCCCGGGCCGCAAGGCGCGCAAGCCCCCGCCGGCGGCGACCGCGACGATCGTCGAGGCGCCCGCCACCGGGTCGGCATCGGTGCTGGTTGGCTGGCGCTACGGTCGCCAACCCGCCCGCGCTGCTGGCAGGCTCGACGATGAGTGACACGCTGCAGCTCGCTCGCGACGGAGTTCGACTATGTGCTGATCGATGCGCTCGCCGCCGCTTGAGGTCAGCGACGTCGATTTCGCTGCTGCGTCTCGTCGACGGGATCGTGATCGTCGCGCGCGTCGGGCAGACGCGGCGAGCTGTCGGCTACGCCGACTCGCGCAGCTGCTCGCACGGACACCGAGCGCACCGGTGCTCGGCGTCGTCGCAAACGGTGTCCCGCAAAAGGACATCAAGAGGTACGGCTTCTCGACGTACGGCGGACGGAGCTGGCGCAGACAGGCTTATCGGACGATGAGCACCCGCTATCCGCAACTGACCGGCCCGCTCGGGGGAGTGCATCCGGCGGTGCTCAACCGGCGCGTCCACGAGCTGCTTACGGTTACCGGCATCGGGCTGATCCCGCTGGTGATCGGACTCGCCATCACCGTTGCGAATCCCGGCCGAACCTAGCCCTCGATCGTCGGGATCATCATTGGCGTAATTGGCTTCTGTCGCCCTGCTGATCAGCACGCGCTACGAGGTGACTGCTCACCTTGCTGGTGCTGTATCTGGGGCTGCTCGATGGGCCGGTCAAGCTCGAGGCTGCGAGAGTGCCGCGCTCGGCGACTGCGCGACGTTCTGATCGTGCGATCGGTCTTGGCATGGTCATGCGCCTGATCCTCGAAAGGGAGCGAGTGAATCTGCCGCCGCTCTCCGGCTGGGTGCTCGCCTTCGTCGCCTTCGTCCTGATCGAGGCGTTCAACCCGGACACGAGCAGGCTTGCTAAAGACGCTCGGCGGCTACCGACAGCAGCTCGAGTGGGTTCCGTTCTTCTTCTTCGGATACCTGATGATTCGCAGCAAGCATCGATTTCGCCAGCTGTTCCTGATCCTCGGCGTGATCGCGCTGGCCAACGGCGTGGTCGGGGCCGTCCAGGCGCGGCTCAGCCCCGGTCAGCTGGCGTCCTGGGGGCCCGGCTATCGCGAACTCGTGGACGGCGGTGAAGGCAACGGGATCACGGCACGGACATACGCCGTCGAAGGTGTAGCACACGTCCGTCCGCCGGCGCTCGGCTCGGACGCGGGCTTCGGCGGCAGCGTCGGCACACTCGCGCTGCCGGGCTTGCTGGCGTTGCTTCCGTTGGGCGACTACGTCGGCGATGGCCGGTCGTGTGCTCTGTCTGGGCGCGGTGCTCGGGATCGCGACGGCCGCCTCGCGTACTTCGGTCGTGGTGGCCGTGGTCGGCTTGGTCAGCTTCGCCCTGCTGTCGTTCTTCGCAGGTCTGCGAGTGAGCCGGCCGCTCGCGGGCCTTGTGGTGTGGCGGTTTTGGCGTTCGCCGTGGGCTCGGTGTTGATCAGCACGGATGGCAGCTCGATCTTCGCCCGTCAGGAAACGCTCACCAGCCTGCAGCGCGCCGAAGAATCAGGTGGCACCGGCAAGGAACGCAGCCTCGGCGAGATTCCACATTATCTGGTGGCCGCTCCCTTTGGCTTCGGCTTGGGGATCGACCGGCTCGGCTTCCGGCTTCGGAGGCACGCAAGCACCCGGAACTCGAAGGGCAAAGAGTGTCGGGAGGCTCGGCGTATAACCTCGTCATGGAGGAAGTCGGATTTCCCGGCCTGCTCCTGTGGGTTGGTCTGTCGGTGAGCACCATCGTCTTGGTGATGCGCTGGCTGAGACGTGTGAAGGACGTCGAGCTACGTACTTACTTCGTCGCCCTCCTGGTGGCGTTTATCAGCCTCACCATCCAGGGACTCTCGGGACCGACGCTGGCAGTTACCGAGGGCGCATTTCTGTGGTTCGTGCCGGGGGTTGTCGCCTACTGGTTCGCCGGTGCCGGACGGACCGCCATTGCCGGACGGACGCGCCGTTGGCGCGAGGAGCGTGAGCGTGCTGTGATCGGCCGCCGTTCACCTGACGCCGGCGATGGATCGCCGCGGTTTCCGATGCTTTCACGTCTGAACCTGCTACTTGGCGACCGGCGTAGCACCGTCGTGGCGATCGCAGTCCTGTCGCTCGTCTCCGGATTTGCCGAAGCCGCAACGCTTGCGCTGATGGCCGTGATCGCGACGTCGCTGGTCGGGTCCAAACACACACACGTGCACATCGGCTCCCTGCACCCAGGAGTCGGGGTTCTGATCTTGGTCGCATTGGCGCTCGCTGTCCTGCGGCTCGTCCTGCAGATACCGAGCTCGATCCTGCCCGCGCGTATCGCTGCTGACGTGCAGACCAACCTGCGCACGAAGTTGTTCCATGCTTTCACCGTCGGCGTCGTGGGAGGTGCAGTCCCGCGATCGCGAGGGGCAGCTGCAGGACACGATGACGATCTCAGACGATGCAGGCAACCGGAGGCGCGATGGGAGCGACGAACCTGCTTACCAGTGGCTTGAACTTCCTCGTCGCTGGTCATCATTCGCGTTCCTGCTCAACGTCGTGGCCGCCGCTGCATCCTCGTTGGCGGACTGGTCATGTTCTTGCTGGTGAGGCCTCTGAAAACGTGGGAGTTCGGCGAGCACGCGCGCTGTCCAGTCGCAGGTGCGCTCGCCGAGCGGGATCAACGAGGCGATCCGGGTCGCGGAGGAGACGCAGGTGTTCGGCGCGGCCGATGCCCAGCGCAAGCGGATCGACGCGCTGGTCGCCAAGTCGCGCGGGAAGGCTGTTCTACGAAACCCAGCTGCTCGTGAAACTCGTACCGAATCTCTTCCAGAGCCTGATTTTCATCCTGGTGATCGTGGGGCTCGGGGTCATGCATGCCTCGGCGACCACACGACACGGCGTCGATCGGCGCGATCATCCTCCTGCTCGTGCGCTCGGCGCGAAGCGGCCAGCAGGGATTGGCCACCTATCAGGGGCTGTCACAGAGCCTGCCGTTCATCGAACGTACGCAGGAAGCGGAGCGGACGCTACACCGACAGCACGCCGACCCGAGGGCCATGTGCCGCTGCAGACGGTGCAGACGCTTGCCTTTGACGGTGTGTCCTACGGCTATCGGCCCGATCGACCCGTGCTCTCGTCGGTCAGCTTCCAGGTAGCCGCGGAGAGGTCGTCGGCATCATCGGTCCGACCGGCGCCGGCAAGTCGACGTTGATCCAGATCCTGCTGCAGCTGCGCACACCGCAGCAGGGCGGCTATCTCGTCAACGGCACTGCCGGCCGAGCAGCTCTCGCGCGAGGACTGGCACCGCCGAGTCGTCTACGTACCGCAGGAACCACGGCTGCTGCACGCAACGGTCGCCGACAACATTCGATTCGACCGCGAGCTCGACGACAGCGCGGTGGAACAGGCCGCGAAACTGGCGCACATCCACGATGAGATCGTCGGCCTGGGAGAAGGGCTACGACACGGTCGTCGGGCCTCGTGCCGACGCGGTCTCGGGCGGTCAGCAGCAGCGCCTGTGTCTCGCTCGCGCCCTCGCCGGCAAACCGGAGGTGATCGTGCTCGACGAGCCGACGAGCGCACTCGACCCGAACTCGGAGGCCATGATCCAGGAGTCACTGCAGTGCGCTCAAGCATGAACTGACGCTGTTCATCATCGCGCACCGTATGTCTACGCTCGACGTCTGCGATCGCGTGATGGTGATCATCGACGGCAGCTTGGTCGCATTCGACACGATCGACTTTCTCCGACGTCACAACGCCTACTATCGGTCGGCGTTCAGCGATCGCCACCGGTGCGCGTCTGTGAGTCGGGATGAGCGTTCGACCGATCGCGACAGGCGCAAGCCGTCGCGGCGCGAGCCAGGCGCGCGGCGACACGGCGATGGAGGAGTCCCTGACTTCTTCATCGTCGGGCACCCCAAGAGCGGGACCACGGCCCTGTACGAGATGCTCGAGGCGCCATCCGCAGATATTCATGTGCGAGGAGAAGGAGCCTTGGTACTTCTCCCCCGAGCTGCGTTTCCGCCCGCCGCCGCGCAAGCCGTTTGCGATTCCAGAGACGCTGGAGCAGTATCTGTCGCTGTTCGCAGGCGGCCGGGCCACGGCAGCGCGCCGGCGAGGCATCGACCACATATCTCTGGTCGCAGGCCGGCCGCAGGGCTGATCGCCGACGTCTGCCCGGACGCGCGGATCATCGCGATCCTGCGCGAGCCGGCGAGCTTCCTGCGCTCCCTGCATCTGCAGTTCATCGAGGCGCACATCGAGACCGAGAGCGACTTTCGTCGGGCGCTCGCAGCTGGAGGGAGCCCGACGCGAAGACAGGCACATCGCCGCGCCACTCCTACTGGCCGCAGATGCTGCAGTACTCCGAGCACGTGCGCTACGTGGAGCAGCTGCGCCGTTACCGCGCGGTGTTCCCACCGGAGCAGCTGCTGTTCCTGATCTACGACGATTTTCGCGACGACAATGACGGTACGGTGCGCACCGTCCTGCGCTTTCTCGGCGTGGACGACGCCGCGCCGGTCGAGACGGTCGAGTTCAACCTGACCGTCGCTCCGCGTTCGCAGGCGATTCCACGAAGCGGTGCACGCCCTCGCCGTCGGGCACGGCCCCGTTTCGAGGCTCGTCAACGCTGCGATCAAGGCGCTCACCCCGCAAGGAGCCCGCCGTCAGCTTCTGGAAATGGCTCGTCGCCGGATCGTTTACAGCGGCCCGCCTGCGGTCGACGAGCAGCTGACGGCCGAGCTGCGGCAGCGATTCAGGCCGGAGGTTGAGGCGTTGAGTGACTATCTCAGCCGCGACCTCGTGACGCTCTGGGGGTATGACCGTGTCGCATAGATCGCTTCACATTGCTTGGATCGGGTTCGCGCCGGCAGAGGAAACCGGCGGCGTGCCGGGTATCGCGACCGACCTTCTTCGCGGCCTGGCAAAGCAAGGCCATCGAATTGACTGCTTCTTCCCGTCAAACGAGCACCAGCTGCCGGCAGGGATCACAGGCATCGAGAATCTCACGTTTGTGTGGGGGACGAGCACGTGGCGATGGGGAAGGTGGTACAGCCGAAGGAGGGTCACAGCATTTGTGAGCTCACAGATCGCGGGCGGCATTGCCTCGCTGCGTCTCCGGACACAGGTCACACGCCGACACACACAGGACCCATACGACGTGTTCTACCAATTCTCAAACGTCGAAAACCGAGCCGTTCCACGCCGGCTCAGACGCACGGTTCCGCTGATCGTGCAGCCGGGACAGAGCAGCGCCGACGCGCTGAAGTTCCTGATCAAAGAGCGCCGATTGAGCTTTCGCAACCGGCCCGCGTACGCATTCGTGGCGGCGGCACTGGTGCTGTGGTCGCGGACGCGCGTGCAGCGTCGGCAGGTTCGAGGCGCAAGCCTGGTCGTGTGCATCAGCGAAGTGTTCCGTGACCATCTGATTCGCGACTATGGCCTTTCCGCTGACGCCACAGTCGTCGTTCCCAATCCAGTGCGGATCGATCGCTTCGATTGCACCGACAGACCGCTCGGGGAACCGCCGAGGATCATCGTGCTCGGGCGAATCGCCACCGGAAAGGGCGTGGAGGACGTGGTGGCGCTCGCGAGGTTGCTGCTTCAGCGTAAAGTCGATGCTCGCATTCGCATCGTCGGCGGGACGAGCGTGTGGTCGAACTACACCAAGCTGCTTGAGGATCTTCCGGCCGAGAACGCAGAATATGCTGGCCACGTCCCCGCGTCTGCGGTGCCAGGAGAGCTCGCCGGTAGCGACATCCTGTTGCAGGCGAGCAAGTATGAGGCTTTCGCTCTGACGGTCGCAGAGGCGCTTGCCGCCGGCGTACCGGTTATCGCCACCACCGAGGTTGGCGCGATCGAGCAGGTCGACAGGTCGGTCGCCGCCGCGGTCGCTCCAGGGGACGTCGAGGGTATGGCCGCGGCAGTGGTTGCGATGCTCGCTGCGCTCAGTTCCAATCCCGCTCAGATGAGATCGAAGGCGCGTGGGGAGGCCGAGCGACTATTTGCACCCGATGTGGTGTGCGCCGGGATCTCGGCTGCGCTTGAGCGGCACCTCGGCCGTGTGGCCGGCGGCTGGGCACCGGCGGTTCAGGATGATGTCCCCGAGCTTGATCTGCCGCTCGGCTGATGCGACGATGTGGCGTCACTATATGAGCATGGCGATACTGTCCCGACTCTCCAAGCCGCACTATCTCTACCGCCCAAGCCAGCTGGTCCGACGGACCGTAGTCGCCAGGCAAGGACCGGAGCCCGTCGTGCAGACCCCCTGGGGGTGCCGGATGCTGGTCGCACGAAGTGACACGATCGGCAGCGGGATCGCGAGGACAGGGGTGCACGAGCTGGCCGTCACAGAGACCATGTGGCGGCTGTCCGAAAAGGATGATCTGGCGCTGGACGTCGGCGCCAACATCGGTTACTTCACCGGCCTGCTGGCATCCAGGGTGGGGCGGGTCGTCGCGATCGAGCCGAACCCACGACTACGTCGTTTCCTTGCCGGCAATATCGAAAGATGGGATGTCGGCAACAAGATCACGCTGGACACTCGCGCCGCGTCTAACGGCAACGGTACTGCTGCGCTGTATCTGCCAACCGACTATGAGGAGAATTACGGTATAGCCACGCTTGAGGCTGCCGATGGAATGGTCTCCTACCAGGTCGAGACGGTCCGCCTTGACGAGGTGATCGCAGGACGCTCGGTTGGCGTGATGAAGATCGATATCGAGGGACACGAGATAGCGGCGCTCGAAGGCGCCGGCGATTCGCTTGCCAAGGGTCTGGTTCGGGACATCATCTTCGAGGAGCATGAGCCGCTACCGTCGCCCGTGTCGCGGATGCTTGAGTCCTTCGGCTTCACGATCAGCGGGATCGAGGAAACGCTGACGCGGCCCGTATTCGTGTCTGATCGGGCTCCCCAGGGCTGGGACGCGCCGACGTATCTCGCCACGCGTGACTCACAAAGAACCATGCGGCTGATGAAGCCGCGAGGTTGGAGCTGCCTTCGTAGCCGCCACTAGCGCTGCGAGCAGTTCGAGCAGCAGCAACGGGCGCCAAGCTCCAGCCTTCAACATGGCCCGGGAGCGCGCCGATCCAGTAGCTTACCGACGATGTCTGGGAGATCACTGCGAATCGCGTGGCTGGGGCCCTTTCCGGGGGATGGCGGCGTTACCGGGGTCGCGACGGAGCTGCTCGCGGGGCTCTCAGCGCTTGGTCACAGAATTGACTACTTCGCCCGCGCGAGCGAGAAAGAGGTGCCCGCGCGGCTTGCGGTGCTCGACAACCTGACTTTCATATGGGGAACGTTGGGTTGGCAGTGGAACCGCTGGTACAGCCGTGGACGGCTTGGAGCGTTCACCACTGGGCTGCTATCGCAAAGCATGGCGACGGTGCGCCTCCGGCGCGAGATTGCCAGAAGGCACGAGCAGGAGCCGTATGACCTCATTTATCAGTTCTCCAATATCGAGACGCTGGCCGTGGCGCCGCGCCTGGCGCGTGCCATCCCGCTTGTCATTCACCCCGAGACACATATCGCCGGCGAGCTGAGGTTTTTCATTGCCGAGCGCCGACTGTGCCTACGCTGCCAGCCGCGTCACGTGTTCGCGATCGTGGCAAGCATCATGGGTGTACGGGCGGTGGTACAGCGAATCAGTATTCGACATGCCAGCCTGCTCATCTGCATCAGCCGCGTCTTTCGCGACCACCTGGTTAACGACTACAGATATCCGGTGGAGAGGACCGTCGTGGTGCCCAACCCTGCGCAGGTCGATAGATTCGCGAGTATCGAGCGACAGCCAAGCGAGCCGCCTACCGTGCTGGTGCTGGGGCGAATCTCGACCCGCAAGGGCATCGAGGACGTCGTAGCGGTAGCCAAGGTGTTGCGCGAGCGCGGCGTTGCGCTACGGCTACGCGTAGTCGGTGGGCCCAGCCTGTGGTCCGACTACACGGAGCTGCTAAAGGATCTGCCGCCCGAGAACTCCGAATACGCGGGTCAGGTCCCCTCGACCGGCGTTCCCGAAGAGCTCGCCAAGAGCGACGTACTCCTACAGGCGAGCAAGTACGAGCCGTTCGCGCTAACCGTTGCAGAGGCTCTCGCCGCGGGCGTCCCCGTGGTCGCCACGAGCGAGGTCGGCGCCATCGAGGGCGTCGACAGGACAGTCGTCGCCGAGGTCGAGCCCGGCGACGTGGAGGGCATGGCTACGGCCATCACGGAGCTGCTCGACAGGCTGAAGACGGCACCGGTCGACGTCCACGACACGGCGCGCGCGGAGGCACGCCGGTTGTTTGCGCCACAGCAGGTATGCGAGAAGATCTCAGCTGCGCTCGTGGAGCTCGTCGACGGGGTGCCGGTGGAGCGCGGCGCGCGAGCCTAGCGTGCCGGGCGGGCCCGTCGATCCGAGTTGGCGCCAAGCTGCCGAGCGTGTCCAGCAGGCGGCGCTGCCCAGCGGCCGGGCGGTCGTCTCCTGCACGGCGGAGCTGGGCAACGGCGGGCTGGGGCGCCATCTGCAGGAGATCGTCGACGCGCTCGCCCGCAATCAGCAGTCGACGGCTTGCATCTACGGCTCGACGCGCGCGTCGCCGGCCCCACGCCACAGGCTCGGGATCCCGTACCTGACGACGGTGCTGCGCGCGCTGTCGCTACCAACCTCGGTCGGCGTGCGCACACGGGCCGCGATGAGCGAGTTTGACGCCTACGCAGCTCAGCGCCTGCCGGACGCTGAGCATCTGATCGCGTTCAACGGCCAGGCGTTGACCCAGTTTCGGGCGGCCCGGCGGGCCGGGTATGAGTCCGTATCGCTCGTCTCCGCCAACTCGCATCTCCGGCGCGTCATTCGACAGCACGCCCTGGCTCGCCGGCAGTACCCGCTGGAAGGATCGTGGGCGTCACGGCTGCTCGAGCGCAACCTCACGGAGTATGCGCAGGCAGACCGCATCTACGTGGCGTCGAGCTACACACGGGAGTCGTTCCTGGAGGAGGGATATCCCGAAGAGCGGCTGTGGCACTTCCCGTTGACTCCCGACGCTCGCTACAGCAGCGACGCGCGCGAACTCTCCGATAGCTTTGACATCGTGTACGTAGGAAGCCTCGCTGTGCACAAGGGTGTTCCACTGCTCATCGACGCTGTTCGCCGCCTGCCCGAGCTGGAAATCCGGCTTCGTCTCATCGGTGGTTGGGGTACGCCCGGAATGCGTCGCTTCATCCAGCGTGCATGCGCCGGCGATCACCGCATAAGCGTCTGCCCGGGCGATCCGTTGCCGCACCTGCGCACAGCGCGACTCAGCGTCCACCCGGCCTACGAGGACGGGTTCGCGTATGCCCCTGCCGAGGCCCTTGCCGCCGGCGTCCCCGTCATCGTCAGCGAGGATACGGGCATGAAGGAGCTGATCGATCCTGCCCGTAACGGCCTGGTCGTGCCGACCGGGGACCTTGACATTCTCACCGAAACCATCCAGGCGGCCTACCGTGGCGAGGTTCTCAGCGGTGCGGCCATCGGGCGATGAATGACTGACGTCGCTGGGACGCAACCAACTACGCCCGTCCGGGTGGCTGTCGTCGGCGTATCGGAAAGTCATACCTGTGGCGTGCGCGATCACGCCGTGCTGCTCTCTGAAGCGCTCGGCCACGAGAACGTATCGTGCTCGATGCACTGGCTGTGGCGCAGCGAAGCCTCGATCCGCGGCGCACACTCAGAGTTTCAGAGCATGGTGCGGCGCATTGGCCGCCGAGCTGGATCGGAGCCGGCCGAGCGCGATCATTCTGCACTACTCAGTCTTCTCTTACTCCTACCGAGGCTTGCCGCTCTTCGTCCACCCGACGCTGTCGATGCTGCGTCGCTCGGGGATACCAGTGATCACCATGCTGCACGAGTTTGCCTATCCCTGGAGGCTCGGAGGGCTTCACGGCAAGGCGTGGACGCTGACGCAGCGCGCGGTCTTGATCGAGGTCATGCGGGCGTCTGCGGCGGCTGTCGTCACCGCGCCGTTCCGAGCGGAGTGGCTCGCGTCACGACGGTGGCTGGCTCGGCGACCGATCGCCCTGGCGCCGGTCTTCTCGAACCTGCCGGCGCCGGCTGCCACACATTCCCCTCCGGATCGGGACAGCCACGCGAGGACAGCCACGTGATCGGGCTGTTCGGCTACGCATACGAGGGAGCCGCCCTCGCTCTGGTGCTCGACGCCATGCAACTGCTGCACGAGCGAGGGCTGGCAGTGCGCATGGAGCTGCTCGGCGCTCCCGGGCGCGGAACGACCGCGGCTGACGCATGGCTGTCGGGGGCACGCGCTCGTGGGATCGAGGACACCCTGTCGTTCTCCGGCGTGCTCCCCGCGCAGCAGCTCTCCGACGCGCTGAGCGCCTGCGACGTGCTGCTGCACCCGGAACCCTCGGGCCCGACATCGCGGAAGGGCACGCTGGCGGCGTCGCTCGCCTCCGGCAGCGCGGTCGTAGCGCTCGACGGCCCCCGTAGCTGGCCGGAGCTGGTTCAGTCCGAGGCGGCCCTGGTGGTCGAGCCGACCGCGGCTGCGTTGGCCGACGCGCTCGCCGGCCTGCTCAAAGACGAGACCAGGCGCAAGACGCTTGGAGACCGCGGCGGTGCGTTTGCCCGCCGGGCGATGAGTGTCGAGCGCAGCGCGCAGGTGCTCGCCGGCTTGATCGCGGATGTGACAGTGGCGCCTGAGCCCGGTGATCACCAGGCCGACGGCTCACGCTCACGCTGACGTGCCCGAGCGGCGCCCCGGCCTGTGCTCGATCGCCGCGCGCACGACCGCCGCGAATTCCACTGCGCGCGTTTCGTACGACAGCTCGTGATGAAGCTGCTCGCGATCAAACCGTTGCGGTCTTCCTGCAAACTTCGCCTCGGCGAGCTCGGTGATCACCTCCGTCATACGCCCGCGATCATCCGGCTCGAGCAGCCACACGCCGGGCTTGCCCGCCAGGTAGTCCCAATTCTCACCCGGCGGCACCGCGGCAAGGATCGGCCGGTCGGTAGCGAGGTACTCGTATGTCTTGGCAGATATGCGCCCGCCGGAGGACCCGTCGAGTCGCTTGGGCAGCGTCAGGAACAGGAGATCTGCGCGGGCGATGATGTCTGCAACCTCGCCGTGCGGAACAGGCCCAAAGACGCTCACCACGCTCTCGACTCCGGCGCTCGCAGAGCGACTCGGCAACCAGTGAAGCGGGATACGGGTTGCCGTACACCATGAGCTTCAACCGTCCCGACCAGTCGGGGTGCTCGGCGATCACGTCGAGGATCGCTTGGCCGATGATCGCAGGGGAGGATGTGCGTTGATCGAGCGTCGTTCGCTCGTATCTGCCCAATCGCGTCCACGCGTTGTAGGCACGAGCCAGTGGGCTCGTCGGCGCATGCCTGTCGATCAGCGACCACCAGCCTGACATCGCGCCGACGTATGCGATCTCAAGGTCCGCGCTACCCGGAGGCTGCGGGCGAAAGTCGGCGCGATCGGCCCCGTAGCGCACGAGCCGCAGCTTGCGGCGGGCATCCTCCGGCTGTCGCGAGCTCACCAGGTCGAGATTCGTCTGCGAAACGTAGACGACCGCGTCGGCGCGACGAACGAAGAAATCCTCCAGTGCCCGTGCCAGGCGAAAGTGCAGGCGCGTCGGAAAATGCGGATGCATGTCCGTGCACGTGGGCGAGTCGTCCAGGTTCAAGATCAGCGGCAAGCCGCTCAATCGGCTGAGGGCGATGCCGGTCAGCCCGCCGGAGTAGGGCATCATGAACACGACGATCGCGCTCGGCTTGATTTCGCCGATGACGCGCCGCCCGGCAAGAATCGCCGGAAGCACCCAGAAGATCGATTCGTCGGGCCAGACGACCATCTCCAGCAGCTTGCTCATCCGCAGCCGTCTGAGGATCGCGAGTAGGCGCTTCGGGCGCCGGCTGTGCACCGTGTCAACGCGTACGCGTTCGCCGGTGTGCGGACCCGGGCTCTCGCTCAGCACGGTGACGTCCCACTCCGCGCTCAGGCGCTCAAGCAGCTTGCCCGCGCGGATCGCCGTCGGCGTGGTTTCCGGTGGGAAGGACTGAGAGATGCAGAGGATCGCGGCCGGTCGCCCGTTGTCGCTCATCGTCCCGGCACGCGCGCTCAACTGCGAAGTTCTTGCAAACGACGCCTCGGATCGAGCGCATTCAGCCACCACGGCGTGGTCGTCGGCTCCTCGACAGCAAGCATGTCCAGCGGTTGATCCTTTGCGCAGACGAACGCCAGCCGACGATGCCTGCGGTAGTCGTTCAGCCCTGTGTAGTCGGTGATGTTCCGCGCCAGCGGCACGGTCTGGTAGCCGAACTCGTGGGCGAGTGCGATCGACGGCATCCCTGCTGGGAATCAGCACCAGCTTGTGATCGAGGGTTTTTCGTCCGTCGATGCTGCTTGAAAGCGCGAACACGCTGTCCGCGGAGCGGGTCAGCTCGGTCTCGATCACGATGATCTCGGCGCCGCTGCCGGCCATCAGCTCGAACAGCTCGACAGGCTTCGAAAGGTGACTTATGAGCGACAGGCATAGCACGACGTCGAAGCGCTCTTGCGATGTCCCATCGAAGATATCCCGTTGCTGGAAGCTGTAGCGCGCCGGGTCGATGCCCTTGGCCTCGAACACCAGGTTGGCCTGGTCGATGGCGGTGCTCCGCGCGTCGACGCCTACGACGAAATCTGCGCCCGCTTCGATCGCCTGCAGCGACCAGAACCCGGCGCTGCACCCGAGATCGAGCACCCTGCGCCCGCTCAGCGACCCGCCGCAGAGCTGCACGAGCGGGTCGAAGAAATAGCGGCGACGCTGCTGCTGGCGGTTGATCAGCCTGCTGTCGGGCACCGAGGTCGTGACACCGTTGTCGAACTCGAATCGGTAATGCCATTGAGTGAACTCGGCTATTCGCTTTTCAAGCTCATCGCGATCCACGAGATGTCCTCCCAGGCAGGTTTGGGTGAAGCGCCGGCACGAAGCTAGCCGGAATCGGAGGCTTGAACGTGTCGCCGCGAGCCGGCGCCGGTCGCCACCGGTTGCAGCCGCGCGAGAACCATCGTCCAGGGACGCTCGACCAGCCTCATCAGCCGCGACGTCCGATGCGCCGGCGCCGCCTTCGCTTTTAGTGCCACCGACTGTTCGCGGATCAACGCATTGCCCTGGAAAGGGATACCAGTGCTAAGCGAGGCCAGGTCCGGGATCTGGGCTGAGGAGTCAGCGAAATCGAGGATCTCGCGCAGAACGCCTTCTGGGTCGGCGATGAAGTCCTCATGGCGGACAAGCAGACGTCGGTCGTTTCGCTGGCGGAGAAAGACGAAGACCGACAGCGTGTAGGTCAACCATAGTTGTGTGTTAATTACGAAAAATCGCCAACGACGTTCTGCCACCTCCCGCCGTTTGACGTGGCGTGTGTATGACGCCACGATGCTCTCGGTGCTTCGGACCAAGAACACCAGGTACAGATCGACGCCTTTCAGCTCCTGCAGCTCGCGGGCCCGAAGCGGCAAGTGTGAGGTGTCGACAACATGCGTAACCCCCGCCCTGTTTGCGACTGCCAGATATAGATCTTCGGTAACACGCAGATAGCGCTCACGTAGTCGGCGACGGGCGGGCCATCGGTCGATCCGAAACAGCGACAGTCCACGTTCAAGGTACTGAAAAGCCTTACCGCCGAAGAGCTCATCGCCGCCGGCGACATCCTCATTCACACCCTTCCAGAACTGTGTCCGCTCTGAGCCGCCGAGGAGCGGTCGCCCCGAGGTCATCAGCCAACTGCACAGCTCACCGGCGAAGAACACATCACTGCAGTTGCCGAGTGCCACACCCAGTATCGTGCTCCCGCTTTTGCCTTGCCCCATCACGTAAATAACCTTCGGCTTCTGTGCAGTCGAAGGTTGTGCCGATTTGTGCATCGGCTTGTCAGATGGCTCGGTCATCGTACAGAGACTACACAATGATCAGTCAGCCGACCGTAATTCCCAGCGTGGGGATTGCACCCGCCACGTCATCCCGCGCGGGCGGGCGGAGCGGGCCGCGCAAACCCTGCCGCGGGGCGGTCTCGCCCCGCCTGCCAGCTCGCGCGAGCGCTTGCGTACCCGTCGAGCAGAGCCGCTACGTGGCGCCCGGAGGAGAACCGAGCGCCAGCCATCTCCTTGCCTGCCGTTCCCATTGCCTGCTGCCTCGCCGGGTCGGCGAGCAGCTCGTTCAGCGCGCGTGCAAGCGCGCGCCGATCGCCTGGCTTCACGGACAGCCCGTTGACGCCATCCTGCAGCCAGTCGCGCATCCCTCCGGTCGCCGTCGCGACGACCGGTCGTCCCGCCGCGAACGCCTCGATCCCCACAAGACCGAACGGCTCGGGCCAGATCGACGGTACGGCGACGACCGACGCTTCGGCGAGTTCGCGCGCGAGCGTCTCGCTGTCGAGCCAGCCGGCGAAGCGAACCCGGTCATGCACGCCGAGCCGCTTGGCGAGCTTGCGCATTTCCTGGAGTCTCCAGCCGTCCCCGCAAATGACGAATTCCGCGTCGACGTCGCGGGCGGCGTGGATCAAGACCCGGATGCCCTTGGGTAGCACCACGCGGCCGGCGAAGACGACGCGTCGGCGCGCAGCGTGTCCGGAGCCGACCGCCGGAGTCATAGTCGTGAACAGAGGGACCACCTCGCGACGGGCGATGCCGTTGACAGCGAGGTGCCGGTCCACGGCGCTGGAGTAGGAGATGGCCAGGTCGGCGCGTCTGAGGGTGGTCAACGACCGGCTGGCCTGTCTGTAGGCGGAAGGCAACTGGCCTGGGTCGCTCGTGTGCCCGCATGCCGGCAGGTGTGGCACGCATCCCGGTCCGTGCGCGCGCTGGCACTCCTGGCCCGGGCGAAAGTAGTGCACGCCCGAGGTGCATGCCAGGTAGCCATGGGCGCTCAGCACCACGGGCGCGCTGGTCTGCATCACGGCCACCGCATCTGGATCGTCAAATTGGTGTAGGTGGACTACCGAGGGCAGCGTCGCCATCGCCTCCCCGAACCTAGCGCTGGGTGACGCTGTTTGATTGAACAACTCGGGACTGTGAAACAGAGTCACACCGGGAACAGGCGCGGCTGAGTCAATGCGCGCCGCCAGCACACTCACACCTGTGCCGTGCTCTGCCAGCGCGGCAGCACTGGCCATGACATGCGCCGCAACCCCACCATCCCGAGTCCAACGCGGCGTGACAAGCAGTATCGAAGTCACGTCGCTCGGCATCTACAGCGCCCGCCAGAGCCTCGTTCTATTGTGCTGCGTCGCCAGCTGTGCTCGGCCATGGCTCCCCAATCATAGCCCAGGTTCGTGCGTGAGCCGGCAGCGTTTTGAGGCGGTCTGAGAGGATGAGGGGGTGGCACTTACAAACCGAGCGATCGCCGCCGTGTCCAGACGTCTGGGGCGCCCGGAGCTGCTCGCCGCCGTCTATCCGGGTGCGCGGCAGGCGCTACAGGACGAGATCGCGATCAAGGCGGTTCTCGCCGTTGCTCTTCCCAGCGATTCCACGTATGTCGACGTCGGAGCCAACCGGGGTCAGATCTTGCGGGAGGCAGTACGTGTGGCGCCGCGAGGACGGCACATCGCCTTTGAGCCGATCCCAACGGTTGCCGCCGATCTGGCACGGGCGTTCCCGGGGGTTGATTGCCGTCAGATGGCTCTCGGCGCTCGCCCTGAAGTCGCACAGTTCTGTCACTTCAGAAATCTTGACGGGTGGAGTGGGCTACGGCGGAGTACCAAGATCAGTGACGAGCGGGGCGATCCTGAGTACATTCCCGTAACGGTATCGACGCTCGATAGCGAGATCGGCGACCGCACACCGAGCGTGGTCAAGATCGACGTCGAGGGAGCCGAGTACGAGGTGATCGAGGGTGCGCGGACGCTGCTCTCGCAGGCGAGGCCGACCGTGATCGTCGAGCATGTCGCCTCAGCGGCGGAACTGTACGGTCACCCTCCGGGGGCCGTGTGGGACCTGTTCGCCGAGTTGGATTACGAGATTTTCTCGGTGACGGGAGACGGTCCTTTCACCCGCAATGCGTTCATCCAGCACACGAGCATCGTCAACTGGCTGGCGAGGCCGCAGCCGGCGACGTCCTAGCGGTGGCCGGACCTGCGGCGCCGCGGCGCCGCGGGTGCTCAGGGAGTGACGGTGACGATAAACGGTGCGCTCGTGCTCGCCTGGTGCTGGGCGTCGCCCGGGACCCTGATGCGCAAGACGACCGTGCCCGCGCTGTCAAAGGAGTGCGCAAACGTGTATTCGGAGGCGGCGCTCACGGCCCCGACTTCGAGGATGTGGAAGCCCGAGCCGGACGCGTACCCGCGTTCGAGGTACACCACCTGGCCGGGCGGCGCCGAGGTGAGCGTCCCGGAGAACGTCAGCTGCTGTCCGACCGAGGCGCTCGGAGGAGTCGGCGCAGGCACGAGCGCGAAGCCAACACCCTCAAACAAGGTTGTCGAACGCGTGGCCGCGTCGGTGACCGCATACTCTGTGCTCGCGAGCGGCGCCTGCTCGAACGTGTAGTTCCCGCTTTCGTCAGTCGTGCCTTCGGCGAGGACCACAAACGTGCCGGCCTGCGTCCTTGCCAGGAGCTTGACCGGCTGGCTCGGCGTGCCGGCGGCTACGCCGCTGATCGTCACCGTCTGCCCGTAGACGAGCGGGTCGGCCGATGTCTGGATGGTCAACTGCGAGTTTTGTGGCTGGGCTACTTCATAGGAGACCGCTTCTGAGACGGCGGTTGCGTTCTGCGCGCCCGTATGCACGACCGTCCGCACGCTCGCCTCGCCCGGAGTCCGAAAGGTGTGCGCGATCGCGTAGCTGCCATCGGCGTCCACGTGCCCGATGGCAACCGTCCGCCAGTGTTCGCTGGAGCCGGGATCGGCGACCTGCAGAGCTACCAGTGCGCCCGTGTCAGCTGGAGTTACCGTGCCCGTGAAAGTCGGCCTGACTCGCTTCGCCGAGAGCGCATGGTCGCCTACGGTTGATACCTGTGCGGGCGGAGCGGCGACTGCGAGGGTGACCAGCGGCGCAACCTTGACAACCGTGCGCTCCCGCCGGCGGCCCTCGCGCACCTGGAAGGTGGTGTCAGCGGACAGGGCACCCGACACGATCGAGTAGGAGCCGTCCGCTTCGGTGGAGACAGTTGCGAGGATCGCGAAGCCATGCGCACCCGCTCCGTCCTGACGTTCATAGACGACGAGCTGCTGGTCGGCTGCACTCACGCCGGTGGGGCACGTGAGTGTCCCGGAGAGGGTCACAGGTTCGCCTGAAGCGAGCTGTTCGGAGCCGGCTGCGATGCTGGCACGGCAAACACGAGCAGCGTCGCCGGACGCCGGCGTGCCTGGTTCGCCCGCCGGTGGATTGGTGGCGTCTTCGCCGGTGCCCGCGCTGGATTCGCCCGATTCTTCGGATCCGGAGCCCGCAGCGCCCCCGGCGCTCTGCCGAGCTTCCCGTTCTTCGGCGCGCACGGTCCTGCGCGCTTCTCGTTCCTGTGCACGGCGAGCCTGTTCCTGCGCCCGCAGCGTGGAGCGTTCTTCGCTGCGGCTCACTCGTTCTTCGGCTCGGCTCGCGTCCTGGCCGGCAGCGGAGTACGCCGGAGCCAGCAGTCCAACCGCGAGGGTCCCGGCGCCGAGGAGCACGAGCCGAACGAGACGACGGCGAAGGTTGAGCGGCAGATTCATGCAGGACTCCAGGAGAGCAGGACAGAGAATTCCCTGAGGCTCTATCGGCGGCCTCCGCGAGATGCTTGAGGGCGAGAAAGACAGCTCGCCTCAACGGCCGGTGCTCAGCGCCGGCGAGCGGGATCGCCCTTGTCGGCCAGCACGCGATCGTACGCGCGTTCGAGCCGGGCGGCCAGGACGCGCGGGTTGTAATCCTCGGCGGCGCGTCGAGCTGCGCTCCCCAGCCGCCGGCGCTCGGCTGGGTCTGCAGACAGGTCGGTCATCGCGGCGGCGAGCGCATCGACATCGCGACTTTGGAACAGACGTCCCGTCTGGTCGTCGGTGATCACCGTGGCAGGACCGCCCTCATCGGGCGCGATGACGGCGAGACCTGCGGCCATCCCCTCAAGCACAACCTGACCGAATGGCTCCGGAATGACGGAGGCATGCACGAGTACGTCGAAGGACGCCAGCTCGCGCCAGATGTCCTCCCGAAAGCCGCGAAACTCGACTCTGCCGGTGAGCCCAAGCTCCTCGACGAGGTCATGCAGCTCCTGCTCGTAGTCCTCCTCGCCGAACATCGGCGTACCCACCAGCGCCGCTCGCTCGCGCCCGGCGGGGAAGGCCGCGGCGAAGGCACGCAAAAACAGATCCTGGCCCTTCCATGGTGCGATGCGACCGAGCATTCCGAACGTGGTGAACTCCGTGTCACCGGCGTGGGCATGCGTGGAGAGCTCAACCGAGTCGGGGATCACCTCGCCGCGCTCGCGCACACGGCCGGGGAGCGTGTCTAGGGTGGCGTCGGAGTTGGCAATGACGCCGTCGGCGATTCCCGCGATGAAGTGGCGCATCAGGCGCACCGTCGGCCCGGGAAGGTAGTCGTCGGCGATGCGGTCGCGCAGGTGCCACACGAGCGGAACGCCGGCGAGCCTCGCGGCGATACCTCCGTACACGCCGGCCTTCAGCGAGTTCGTATGCACAAGATCCGGCTGCAGCTCGCGCAAGCGTCGCGCGAGCCGCGCCGAGTACGCCAGCGTCTGCACCGCTGCTCTCGGCGCGTCACCGCCAAGGCGCACGGCGTCGCGGCGGACCTCACGGGCGGAAGCCGTGAACGCGAGCACCTCGACCGAGATGCCTGCCTGCTGCAGGCGCTCGGCGAGGACTCCCTCCTCGCCGAGGATCACATGTGCATGCACGTGCTGCAGATGGGGGAGCAGGCGCAACATCGCGATCTCGCCGCCGGACAGGCGCGCCACATGATCGAGATAGACGACGCGTCGGCGCTCGTCATGCTCACCGGCGGCGAGTCGCCGATAGAGCTCGCGGTGGCTCTCTGCGAGCTTCGGCCAGGAGAAGCGCTCGGCATAGTTGCCGTGTGGCCGCCCGGCTCGGGAGCGACCCGGCTGCGGCCGCCCGCAGTCGCGCTGCCAGGGCCGGCGTGTCCGCCGGGGCGACGACCAGCGAGGCGTCGAGCGGCGCTGCCGCCTCCGCCAGTCCGCCGACGTCGCTGACGATGCTCGGCGTGCCGCACGCCGCCGCCTCGAGCACCACCAGGCCGAAGCCCTCGACGGCGAGCGTCGGCACGACCGCCACGTCGGCCGCTCGGTAGACGTCGGTCAGCTCCGCGTCGGATACGCGTCCGAGCAGTCGCACTCGCCCGGCCAGCGGCGCTCGGGCAGCGCGCTCGGCGAGCTCGCCCGCGAGCGGCCCATCGCCGACCACGAGCAGCGTCGAGCCGGGAGGCAGCTCGGCCTCGAGCTCGCCCCACGCGTCGAGCAGGCCGTCGATCCCCATGCGTGGCACCAGGCGGCGCACGCACGCGGCGACGAACGCCTCCGGCTCGACCCCCAATCGTGCCCGCGCGCCGTCGCGGTCGCCGGGGGTGAACACATCGAGCGCCACGCCAGGAGGCCAAACGTGTACGTCCCACGGTGACACCCGATAGCGCTCGAGCAGCACGCGCCGAAACGCGCTCGACAGCACGACATAGGCGTCCACGTTCGTCAGCAGCCGACGCTCGAGCCCCTTGCGCATGGCGAACCCGACGCGCGAGCCATCGCGCGCGGCGAGGTTCTCCTCCGCCCACGGTCCGTGGAAGTGGAACACCTTCGGGTGCTTGCGCAGGTTGCCGAACAGCAGCGGCGCTGCCGCGTACAGCGCGAAATGGGCATCGACGACGTCGGCGTCGGCAGCCGCGCTGCGTGCCGCCGTCCAGAAGCCCAGCAGGCGTCGCGCCAGTGGCCCCTCGGACGGCGCCACCACCTCGATCGCTGGCGGGAGCCTGCTCGGCGGGTCCGATCACCAGGCCGCGCGCCTCCGGCAACTGCTCGAACAGCGAACGGTAGTAACGATCAAGCCCGCCGAGCGTGTACGGGAACCAGCCCATCCCCAGCATCAGATATGCGCGGGCGGCTAGTCGGACACGGCGGTCGACTCGGCGGGAGGCACGATCTGGCTGAATCTTGAAAAGCGCAGGCCCGCACCCTAATGTTCGCGCGGTGCTCGAGCGCGCCGGTCAGTCGGAGCCCGAGCGCCGGCGCCGCGGTCACGCAGACTGCGCGACGCGCCGGATGAGCGCCCCACCTCGCCGGATCGCCGTCGTGCTCGACGGCCCACCGACCCCGCAATGGCAGGCGCGCGCGCTCGCGGTGCTCGGCGAATCCCCAACGCTGGAGATCGTGGAGGTGCGCCTGGCCGGACAGCGGCGTCGTGGACGGCTACGCAGAGCACACGCAGCCGTCGAGCGCCACCTGTTCGCGCCCGGGGCCGGACGCGTTGGCACCGTCATCACTCGATCGCCCGGCGATCGCAACGAGCGCGAGCTCTGCCCCTGGAGGAGAGCTCGTGGTCTGGCTCTCGGAGGGCCGCGCCGCCGGCGCAAGAGCTGGGAGACGTGCTGTATCTACGACACGGGCGGCGGCACGAGCCGGCCGAGGACGCATTCCGGCGAGCGACGCTGCGAGGCACGGCCGTGCGTCGAGACAGAGGTCCTGCTCCGCCGTGGCGGCAGTGCCGTGCTCGTCGAGCGGACCGTGTCCGGTACACGACCGTTCTCGACGACGTTGAGTCGTGACAAGGCCCTGTGGAAGATCGCTGCACTCGTATGCCGCGCCGTCGAACGGGCGCCCGGTCTCGACCTTCCCGCGGCGGCGTGTGAGCAGAGCAGCGCCGCGCCCGTCGACAGCCGAGCTGATCGCGCGCGCCCCCTGGGCGTGGATCCGCGTCATCTCCGCGCGACTGCTGTTCCGTCGCCCCTGGCAGATCCGCGTGCGCCGCGCAACAGCAGGAGCCGACCAAGGGATGGACTCAGGCACGTGATCTCGTGCGCTGGAAGCCCGGTCACCTGTATGCCGATCCATTCCTGTTCGAGCACGAAGATCGTCACCACCTGTTCTGCGAGGAGATGCTCCCAGGCAGCAATCGGGCGGTGATATCGCATACGGAGCTCCATCCAGACGGGATCCCGTGCGATCCGCCGACCACGGTTCTGGAGGCCCCCTACCACCTCTCATACCCGTTCGTGTTCGCACACGAAGGGGAGATCTTCATGATCCCCGAGACATCAGCGCAGGGACGCGTGGAGCTCTACCGTGCGACGAATTTCCCTGGCGGGTGGCGTCGCGAGAGCATCCTGCTCGACGGGCTCGATCGCCCGGATGCAACGCTCCTCGCCCACGACGGGCGTCTGTGGCTGTTCGTCGGTGTTGCCGTCCCCAATGCGACGATGCTCGACGAGCTGCACCTGTTCAGCGCCGCGTCCCCGGCGGGCCGTGGCATCCGCACCCGCGCAACCCGGTCGTCTCCGACGTGCGCTGCGCGCGACCGGCAGGCGCCGATCCAACGCTGGGGCTCACGGCTGGTGCGCCCCGGGCAGGACGGCAGTCGTCGCTACGGCGGCGCGGTCTCATTTCGCGAGATCGACCAGCTGACCCTGCACGACTACGCAGAGCACGAGATCGCTCGTCTGGAGCCCAGCGATCTCGGCGCCGCGCGGGCCACACACACGTACGCCTGCGATGGCATGTTCGAGGCCGTCGACCTGCGTGAGCGTCAGCTGAACGTCAAGCAAAGCCTGGCACGGATGGCAGCCGAGCTCCCGCGGGCACTCGGCATCAGCCGGCGCCGGCGCAACCAACCACCTGCGTAATCCCGCCGTTATAATGGATCCCATGGCTGGCGCCGTCGAGGGATCGACGTCCGAGGAGGGGAAAGCGACAGCGCTCGGCTCCGCTGGATCGGACGCGTCACACAGTGAGCCGCGTACCGCGGCCGCGAGCCACTCGGCCGGCAGGGCCCCCGACTTCCTCATCGTCGGCCACCAGAAGTGCGGGACCACCGCTCTGTACATGATGCTCCAGGATCACCCGCAGATCTACATGCCCGCGGAAAAGGAGCCACGCTTCTTCATACCCGAACTGCGGCCCACGCCACGCAACGGCAAAAAGCCCAAACGGCCGATAACGCTTGACGATTACCTGTCACTGTTCGCCGGCGCCGGTCTGCAGCAGCGCGCTGGAGAGGCTTCGCCCCAGTATCTCCGCTACGAGCATGTTCCGGCGGCCATCGCAGCGGTGGCACCGGACGCGCGCATAATCGCGATCCTGCGCGAGCCGGCGAGCTTTCTGCGCTCCTTTCACGGGCAGATGTTGCACAACCGCATCGAGACGCAGAAGGACTTCCAGAAGGCGATGGGCCTTGAGGATGCACGGCGCCGAGGTGAAAGTCTCCCGCGCGGGTGTCGCCGGCAATCATGGCTTCTTTACTCAGACCATGTGCGCTACGCCGAGCAACTGCACAACTTTCACGCCAGCTTCCCGCGCGAGCAGGTGCTGGTTCTCGCCTATGAGGACTATCGCCGCGACAACGAGGCCGTCGTGCGCGAGGTGCTGCGCTTCCTCGACGTCGACGACACACTTCCCGTCTCACAGGTGGACACCAAACCGCTCAAGGACGTCCGTGTTCAGCGCCTGCATCAGCTCACCGGCGCGCTGCAGGAAGCGCGTCGCAACCCAGCGGCTGTCAGCCCGTCGTTGCGTGCACTGGACGCGATGCTCCCCAGCTCCATACGTGAGACCTTCGGATCGGCGTGGCGGCGTGTGATCTATCGTCCCCGCGCCGAGCCGCCGGCGGAGTTCATGCTCGAGCTGCGCCGCCGGTTCAAGCCGGAGGTGGAAGCGGTGAGTGAGTACCTGGACCGGGATCTGGTCAGCCTGTGGGGCTACGACCGCATTGGCTGAGTCTGCAGCAGCTCCCGCGGGCATCGTCTACTCCTGCTCAGGTGACTCCTACATCGCCGAGGCGGTCCGCTCGGCACGTTCCTCGCTGCTACACAACCGCCTTCCTCACCTGCTGTTCGCCTCAGGCGACGTAGAGCCGGTGGACGGTTTGACCGTGCAGCACTTTGAGCCGTCGGCCAATCCTTACGTCGACAAGATCGCCAACATGGGCCGCTCGCCGTTCGAGCGGACGCTGTATCTCGACACCGACACGTATGTCGTGGACGAGGTCGCCCACGTGCTGGCGCTGCTGGATCACTACGACATCGCGGTCGCCTATGCGCCGGCCTACCGTGGCCTGGCTGACCCTCAGGTGCCGAAGGCGTTCTACGAGTTCAACACCGGCGTCGTCGCGTGGCGCGCAAGCGAGCGGATGACCGCGTTCATGCGCAGCTGGCAACACACCTACACGGCGTGGTTGGGAGAGGAGCCGTTCACCGGCGCCGGCAAAGCCAGCCGAAGCCGGCGCGCCGACCAGCCGGCGTTTCGGCACTGCGCTTGGCAGCACGGGCTGCGGCTGTTCGTGCTGGCGCCCGAGTACAACTTCCGCTTGGGCTACCCGGCCGCGGCGGTGGAGCGGGTACGCATTATCCACGGCGGCCACCATGACTACGAGGCGCTCGCCGCCCGCATAAACGACCGGCAGCTGGCGCGGACCTGGCCGCCACCGCTGTCGCTGAGCGGGAAAATCCTCAGGCGGGTCCGTCAAGCCCCGATGTTCGCGCGAGAGCCCCGCACAAGGCGCCCCGAGTGGCATCCCGGCGCGCCGCTCGATCGCGACAGCTAGCCGCACAAGCTACGCACAAGGATCGGGATGCATGTACGATCCTCAAACTTGACTTACTCTCATCCCTCTGTAGCCTGGTCCGTACAAACGGGTGCAAGAGCACGGACGGATTAGTGGCGCGACTATGGAGGGTTGCCAAATGCCGAGGCCGATCCGTCCCTTTGCGGACAGCGGGATCGAATACTCGATGACGGAGCAGGCCGGGCGGATCGCTCTTCCGGCGCGCGTCGCCGTACCGTGGCGCCCGGCGATGCCGGCGATGACGCTGTCGATTGTGGCCGCGCTGCTGTCGATCATGCTCGGCGCGGCTCTGGTGCGCGGCCTATTCACCGAGCACCCTACCTCGACGGCGCCGGCGATCCGCTCCAGCGGCGAGCTACGCGAGCCATTGTCGAACCTGCCCGTGGCTGCGCAGGCGCCGGTGTCTGCAGCGCTGGGGGCCGCCGATGCCCGGTATCGCGTCAGTGCCGCCGGCGCAGGCTTCCAGGTGGTCAACCCCAGCCAGCGGCTGCGGGTGCGCTTCCAGCGCTCAGGCGTGCAGATCGGAGCCGGCGCTGCACAGCTGGGATTGAGCTTGGACGGTGTGGGCTACGGCAGCTCGCCATCGCCGGCCGGGGACGTGCTGGCGCATGCCAAGGCCAATCGCGTTGCCTACAGCGGTGACGGCCTGAGCGAGTGGTACGTCAACGGACCCCTCGGCCTCGAGCAGGGCTTCACGGTGTCGAGCGCGCCGGCGGGCAGTCCGTCCAGCCCACTGACGCTGTCAATGGCCGTTTCCGGCAACGTCCAAGCCGCGCTGGCACCGGGTGGCAAGAGCATCGTGCTCAGCCGCGGCGGCCGGTCGTCGCTGCGCTACGGGAATCTGGTGGCCACCGACGCCACGGGGCGCACGCTGCACAGCTGGCTTGCCGTCAACGCCGGGCGGATCCTTCTGCGCGTGGACGCGTATGGCGCACGCTACCCGTTGCGGATCGACCCGCTGGTGCAGCAGCCCGAATCGCCCGCTGCCGGCGCTGAAGCGCTCGGCGAAGGCCGCTTCGGTGCCAGCGTTGCGCTCTCCGCCGACGGCGACACCGCGTTGGTCGGGGCGCCCGGCGACGACAACGGCGCCGGCGCCGCGTGGGTGTTCACCCGTGACGAAGCCGGGAAATGGACGCAGCAGGGCCCGAAGCTCGCCGGCGGCGAAATGGGCACCGACGGCGTCGCCGAATGCGAAATCGAAGAACCCGGCGAAGAAGCGGAAGCTGACGAATGCGGATTCGGCAGGAGCGTCGCGCTGTCTGCAAACGGCGACACCGCGCTCGTCGGCGGTCCTGGCGCCGAGGACAACGTCGGCGCCGTCTGGGTGCTCACCCGCGGCGAAGACGGGAACTGGACACAGCAGGGTCCGGCGCTGAGAGGCGGCGGCGAGCAGCTCAAGGGTCACTTCGGACGCAGCGTGGCGCTGTCCGCCGACGGGGGCACCGCCCTGATCGGCGCTCCCGGAGACGCGGGCTACGCGGGCGCGGCGTGGGTGTTCACCCGCTCGGGCACGAGCTGGAGCGAACAGGCGAAGCTCACCGGCGCTGAAAGCGGTGCGATCGACTACGGCCGCAGCGTGGCGCTGTCCGGCAATGGCAACGCCGCTCTGATTGGTGCCCCTGGAGCCGCCGATGGCCTCGGCGCGGCCTGGGTGCTCCAGCGCGGCGAAGGCGGGGCCTGGACATCCCAGGCGCGTCTCGCAGGCGCCGGCGAGAGCGCCGAAGCTCACTTTGGCTACAGCGTGGCGCTGTCCGCCGATGCGAGCACCGCGCTCGTCGGCGAGCGCGCCACCGAAACCCCGGCAGTCTGGGTCTTCGCAGACGAAGGCGCCGGCTGGAGTGAACAGGACAAACTCACCGCCGGCGGTGAAGAAAGCGGCGAAGGAAAATTCGGCTACAGCGTGGCGCTGTCCGCCGACGGCAGCAGCGCGCTGATCGGCGAACCCGGTTACGGAGGATCCGCCGGTGCCGCCTGGCTGTTCACCCGCTCAGGGTCGACGTTCAACTCGGGCGAACGGCTTACCGTCGTCGGCGCGCACGGAAGAGGTCGTGCCGGCGACAGCGTCACGCTCACAGCCAGCGGCGAAGCGGCGCTCCTCGGAGCGCCGAACGACAGCCGCAAGGCTGGGGCGGCGTGGTCGTTCGTGATCTCGCCGCCGACTCCGGAGGTTACCGGCGTGAGCCCCAACGAAGGGCCCACGAGCGGCGGCACCGAAGTCACGATCAGTGGGGATAATTTCAGTGAAGCGACCGCCGTCAAATTCGGCACCAAAGGGAAGTCGATAGGGCGAGAAGGATTCACGGTAAACGCCGAAGGCACGGCGATCAACGTCGAATCCCCAGCGCAGTCTGCAGGAACTGTGGATGTGACGGTAACCACCCCGGGTGGTATCAGCGCCACCGGCGGCGCGCTGGACAAGTTCACGTTCGTATCCGCCAATAAAAAAGGCGGTGGTGGCAAAGAACCGGGCTCGAAAGGCACCGAACCCACTGGCTCCGAATCGACCGGTTCCAGCTCGGATTCGGGAGTGACCGCGGGCAACAGCGGGGCCGCAGGCGGCGGCGCGGCCGGGCAGGGCGCAGTGCTGGCGTTCGGCCCAACGACGAGCCCCGGCTGCACGGCGTCGCTGCTCGGCACGCGGATCAAAGTGCGCCGGCCTGGGCGTGCCGCGCTGAAGCTGACGTGGAAGGGCAAAGGGGGCGCGGTCACCTGCCGCGGCACGCTCACGCTCAAAGTGAAGATAAGGCTGCGGAGCACTGGAAAGAGCCGCTTCAAGACAGTGGCAATCGGTACGGTCAATTTCGCGCTCGCTGCCGGTACGACGAAGTACGTCACGGTCAAGCTCAATGCCAGAGGGCGATCGCGCCTGCGAGCGGCTCACGGACGCCTGGCGGCGAGCCTGACGATCCGCGTGTCGACCCCCGCTCCACGGTTGACCCAGACGCATGCCGTTCATCTCGTCCTCCAGCGAGCCGTCCGTTCGTGACGGCGCGACGCTATCCTGGATTAATGGACACGACGCACAGCAACAAGGGTGGGGTGGACGTAGCCTCGGCGGGCAATGGTGACGTCGCGGCGACGGCGACACAGGATGGCGCGGCTTTGTCAAGCCGCGCGGGCGAGCATCCGATCGATCTGCTGCGCTTTGCCACTGCCGGTTCCGTTGACGACGGTAAGAGCACGCTGATCGGCAGGCTGCTGTACGACTCCAAGCAGGTGCTCGCAGACCAGCTGGCGCACGTCGAGCAGACCAGCCGGCAGATGGGCCACGAGTTCGTCGATCTCTCACTACTGACCGACGGCCTGCGCGCCGAGCGCGAGCAGGGAATCACGATCGACGTCGCCTACCGCTATTTCGCCACCGCCCAGCGGCGCTTCATCATCGCCGACACGCCCGGGCACGAGCAGTACACACGCAACATGGTCACAGGTGCGTCCACCGCTGATCTGGCGATTGTGCTTGTCGACGCCCGCAAGGGAGTGCTGTCCCAATCCAAGCGGCACGCGTTCATCGCCTCGCTGCTCGGGATTCCACACGTGGTGGTGTGCGTCAACAAGATGGACCTGGTCGATTTCAAGGAGGAGGCCTTCGACACGATCGTCGAGGAGTTCGACACGTTCGCTGCCCGCCTTGAGCTTCCCGATGTGACGTTCATCCCGATCTCGGCGCTGCTTGGGGACAACGTGGTCGACCGCTCGGAGGCGATGCCCTGGTATCAGGGGCCGCCGCTGCTCTACCACCTGGAGCACGTGCACATCGCCTCCGATCGCAACCTGATCGACGTGCGCTTCCCGGTGCAGTGGGTGATTCGCCCACCTTCGAGCAACGTGGCCGACTACCGCGCATACGCCGGCCAGCTCGCCGGCGGGATCATGCGCCCGGGCGACGAGGTGGTCGTCCTGCCCAGCGGGCAACGTACGACGGTCGCGGGCATCGACACATTTGAGGGCCCGATCGCGGAAGCGTTCCCGCCGATGTCGGTGGCGCTCAGGCTCACCGACGACATCGACGTCAGCAGGGGCAGCACGATCGTGCGCACGCAGAACCAGCCGACGGTCTCCAACAGCTTCGAGTGCCTGCTGTGCTGGATGTCCGAGGAGCCGCTGAGCCCGCACCGGCGCTACCTGGTCAAGCACACGGCGCGCAGCGCAATGGTGGGGAAGGTCGAGGTCCGCTACCGGATCGACGTGGAGACTCTGCGCCGCGACGAGAGCGCGACGACGCTCGGGCTCAACGACCTTGCGCGCGTGCACGTGGAGCTGGGCTCTCCGCTGGTATTCGACTCATACAGGCGCAATCGCGTCACCGGCAGCCTGATAGTGATCGATGAGGCGACCAACGACACGGTCGCGGCCGGGGTCATCCTCGACACCGAGGTCGAGGGTGCGGGGGCGTCCGCGCTCAAAAGCGAGCGCAGCCCGAACGTGCGCTGGCAGGGGACGCGGATGACCCGCGAGCGACGCTGGGAGTCGCTCGGGCACGGTGGCGCCACGCTGTGGTTCACGGGGCTGCCGGGAGCGGGCAAGTCGACGGTTGCAGCCGCCGTCGAGGAGCGCCTGATCCAGGCCGGGCTGCCGGCGTTCCTGCTCGACGGCGACAACCTGCGCCACGGTCTCAACGGCGACCTCGGATTCGACGAGCATGCACGCGCCGAGAACGTCCGGCGCACGGCCCACGTGGCTAGACTGCTGGCGGAGTCGGGGACGGTTGCGCTGGTGAGCCTCGTCAGCCCCTACGCCGCCGATCGGGAGACCGCGGCGACGCTGCACGCGGCTGACGATTTGACGTTCATGGAGATCTTCGTCGATGCTCCGCTGGAGCTGTGCGAGGAGCGCGACCCGAAGGGGCTGTACGCGCGTGCGCGCGCCGGCGAGCTCGCCGGTCTCACCGGCGTCGGTGCCCCATATGAGCCGCCCGTCAATCCCGACCTTGTCCTTGGTGCCAACGACGAAACCGTCGAGGAAGAGGTTGCGCGGGTGATGGATCTGCTCGCCGCTCGCGGGTTGATCGCACAGCGGTGAAGGCGCAAGCGCCGCTCCGCTGACGGCCCTAAGCACCGCCTGCCCGCGCGGGTGCCTGCTAGCTCTTCTTGTGCTTCTTGGGGGCCGTCTTGGCGGCAGCCTGTAGCGTGATGCTCGGGCTGTGGCCCGATGCCACGCGGCCGGGAGCGACTTCGACAAACGCGCGATAACGGCCGCCGGTGGAGATGTCGACGACGGCGCTGAAGCGCGAGATCGCTCGGGTGCCCGGTTTGACCTTCGTGCTGAACTTGGTGACGAAGGTCGGGCCCGCTTCCTTTTCGGAGGTTCCCTTTCCGGGCTTTTCCAGCTTGATCGGCTGTTCGCTGCCCTTCGGGGCCGCATGCGCCTTTGGCGCCTTTTCAAGCTGGAAGAACACGTGCGCCCCAACCTCCGCAGGCGTGACCGTCCCGTACAGGCGTACGAGCCCCTTGTGGGCGCTGAGGCGTACTTTCAGTGCGACTCGCACAGCTACCTGCTCTGGCACCACAGGGCTGTAAACGAGCGGCAAGCCGACCGTGGCGACACGGAACTTAGTGCTCGTCGACAGGTTGGCGACGCGAAACGAGAAGGCGCCTGCAGCGGTCGTGAGGATTGGACTGCCGACGTCGGTGAAAGGCGCGCTATACGGATATGGGCTGGCCTGCAAAACGATCGGGCGGTCGCCATTACCGGTCCCGGTGAGGGTGCCGCTGAGGATGAAGGTGCCCCCGAGCGGGGTTGGCTGGTAGGTCTTGGGAAGTTCGAACGCGACCTTCCTGGTCTTGGTCTTATGGCTGTATGTGCGGTCGTGACCAGCTTCCGTTCCGCTGGCGTTCGTAGCGAGGATGCGGTAGTGGTAGCCCGCCGAGAGCCCTGCAACGGTCTGGCTGACCGCTGTCGTCGTCGTGGAGGCAGCGAGGCTTGCGGGAGACGTCTGCTCGCCGTAGACGTTGGTGGGGCCGTATTGGAAGTAATACGTGGTGGCCTGACCACGAGGGTTGATGCGCCCGTTGAGCGCCGCTGAGGTACCGGTGACATGACTGACCCCGCCGGTGACCACGCGCGGAGGCGAGGCGGTGGTAGGAGCGGCGCTGGCGGCATGTGAGGCGAGTGGCAGCGCGAGGGCCAGGCCCGCTGCAGCGAGTGTCGGCATCAGCGCGGCGCGCTTGATCTTGATGCTCCTCATGTCCCGAGTCCCTCCGTGTGCTCGCTGTTGTTTGCGCCGTCGTGTCCGGGTTCGGCCGCAGCTCAAGTCCCGCCCCCGCGGCCCCATCCTCGATAACCCGATTGCGGGTCCTTTGATGCGGTGCGGCCCTTACGTATTCGTCGCGAGCTCGAAGTTGGGATGGCTGCCTATCGCCGGGATCGTAGCGCAGCCATCGACCGCAGAGGCAGCGGATCTGGCTCACCCACGCTGCGCGCGAGCCGCGCGTGAGCGGAAGGCATGGCTGATGCCTATAAAGTTGATACAGTTGGTGAGGAACAGGCTGTCAACCCGGAGCCCACAATGATCCTCCTACTCGTCGTCGTTACCTGGATAGTGACCTTGTCCGTAGTCGCAGGACTGTGTGCGGCTGCGCGCGCTGGTGACATCGCACAGCCCGCGCCCGCCCCGGTGGCAGCCGGGTGCGGGCGAGCCAGGGTGTCCCCCGAGCACGGGGAGATCCTCGCTCACGCGCAGGCGCCGGATGCATCGCTGCTGCGAAGCGGAGGTATCGCCGCCTAGCCTCGCGCCGAGCGCTGGGGTGCTGTTCGTACCAATCGGGGTGCTGCTCGTGCCAATCGTGTGCCGCCGGGCCTTCACAAGATCGTCACGCCGGTGGCGGCTTCGCCGTCGACCATGTCCTGAGTAGCCGCGCGCCCACACGAAGGCAAGCACCCTGTCCATCGAATCGATAGCAAGCCCATCGCAGCCTCACACAGGCGCAGCCGCGTGTTGCGCCGGATGTGGCGCACCGCTGGCAGCCGACCAGCGCTACTGCCTGGAGTGCGGTGAGCGACAGGTTCCGATGAGCAGCGTGCTGCTCGGGGAGCCCGCGCCGCGCGGAGGTTCCCCTGTGGCGACTCCGTCGTCGCCGTCGCCGCCTGCTACACCCGCCGGCGACGGCGCCGTCCAGCGCAACGGCACACTGACCGTCATCGCAGGCGTCGGCGTGCTGCTGCTGGCCATGGGCGTTGGGGTGCTGATCGGACGCGCGGGCGCCACCAAGCAAAGCGCTGCGCCGGCGCAGGTGATCAGCGTGGCCTCTGCGCCTTCCTCTAGTACTGCAGCGCCGGGCGCCAGTGGGGCCGCAACGCCTTTCACCGGCGACTGGTCCGCAGGGAAGACCGGTTACACGGTGCAGTTGCAGACGCTGCCTCAGTCAGGCACCGCCGTCGGCGCCGTCGAAAGCGCGAAGGCGGCGTCCGGCGCCAAGGGCGCCAAGGCAGTCGGTGCGTTGAAGTCCGAAGAATTCAGCAGCCTCAGTGCGGGGAACTACGTGATCTACTCGGGCGTCTACAACAGGAAGCCCGAAGCCGAAAAGGCGCTTGCCTCCCTGCGCAAGCGTTTTCCCGGGGCCAAGGTGATCAACGTGTCCAATGGTGGATCGAGCTCCTCCACAGAACCACCGACGTCATCGCCGGGTGGTGTCGGACAGAGCGAGGCGCACCCGGCGCCGCCGTCGGTTCTGAAGAGCCTGAAGTCGGTCAAAGGCAAGAGCTACGAGGAAAGATCCAAGAACCTCCCGGACGTCGTCGAAGACTGAAGGCCCGCTTAACGCATGGGAATTCTCAACGACTCAACAAGCCACGACACGGCACAGTCGCTGCAACGCCGGCACGACGAGCTGGCCGAAGAGGTGGCCGAGCGGCATTGGGACCTTGGCGGGCTGGCCTACGAGATGGCGATCCGCGACCACTTTCGCCTCGACGTCCTCGTGCGCCGCGCGGCGGTCCTCCAGGAACGCGACGCGGAGCTGGCCGAGCTGGAGCGACTGCTGCGGATGCATGGAGACGGCGTGGCCGGCAGTTGCCCGGGCTGCGCTGCCCCTCACAGCCGCGGTGCGCTCTACTGCTGGCAGTGCGGTGCGACGTTGATGGAGCGCCGGCCCAGCAGCGCAGTCGACGATCACGACGGCGCCACCTCCGTGATGGACGCGCTACTTGCCGACCAGGGCGTCCCATCCTCGGGGCGCGCCGCCGGCACGGATCAGTAGGAGGCGCCGGACATCAGCGTCGAGCGCTCTCAGCTGTGTGAGAACTGCGGCTCTCGCCTGCAGTGTGATCAGCGCTATTGCCTCGACTGTGGTGCGCGCATCGGCTCGCGCAGCCCGCAGCTGGAGCGGCTGCTGCAACGCGCCCGCGGTCGCGAGCTGCCCGCTGTGGAGCGCTGGCAGGACGCCGCGGAGCCGATCACCGCCACCGATGGGCGAGCGTCGGCGCCCGTCGGGCTGCGGCTGCCGTCGCGACGCGTGTCGTCGCTGCTGGTACTGGTGTTCCTCGGCTTTGGCGTGATCCTCGGCAACGTTGCCGGCTCGCGGGTCAGCGCCACACTCGCGTCCTCGCGCGCGCCGCTGAAGCTGATGCTTCCTGCCGCCGGAGCCGGCACCTCCGCTTCCGCCGCCGCCGCGTCGTCTGAAGCGTCCTCCGCCGCAGCCGTCGAACCTCCGTCCTTGGAACCCGAACCTACGCCCAGCCCGGCCGGCGCCACCAAGACGGCTAAGGCGCCGGCGGAGAGCCCGGCAAAGACCGCTGCCGGCTCTGCCGGAGGAGAAGGCGGCTCGTCTGGCTCACAAGGCGGGTCTCCCGGCTTGGAAACCAAATCCTCAGGCTCCAACGGCGGTTCCTCGGGGGCTGCCGGCGGCGGCTCGGCAACGAAGCTGCCGGCCGTCAAGCACGTGTTCGTGATCATGCTCTCCGATCAGCCGTACGCGTCGGTGTTCGGCCCATCCTCCGCAGCCCCGTACCTGTCCCGGACACTGGAGCACAAGGGCGAGCTGCTCGTCCGCTACGACGCCGTCGCGCACGAGGAGCTGGCCAACGAGGTAGCGCTGCTCAGCGGGCAGGGGCCGACCGCCGAAACAGCCGCCAACTGCCCCAACTACACGGAAATCACGCCCACCGGCAGCGGCGCCGACGAACAGGTGCTGGGCGCGGGCTGCGTGTACCCGTCAAGCACGCCGACGCTTGGCGGCCAGCTGGCCGCCAAGCACCTCAGCTGGCGGGCATACATACAGGGCATCGACGAAGCCGGCACGCAAATCGACGCATGTGCGCACCCGACGCTCGGGCAGGCCGATCCGACAGCTGTGCAGACGGCGAGCACGGGCCCGTACGCGACGTTCCGCAACCCGTTCGTGTATTTCGCGTCGGTGCTCGACTCGCCGGCGTGCGCAGCCGATGACGTCGGGCTGGCGAATCTCAGGAGCGACCTGTCCAAAGTGGGCAGCACTCCCAGCTTCTCCTACATCGTGCCCGACCGCTGCCACGACGGCAACCCCACGCCGTGCACCGCCGGCGCGCCTGCGGGCATGGCGCCCGCCGACACATTCCTGGCGCAGGTCGTGCCGGAGATAACTGCGTCGAAGGCCTACAACGAAGACGGTCTGCTCGTGATCACCGTCGACGAGGCGCCGTCGAGCGGCGAATTCGCCGATTCGAGCTCCTGCTGCGGTCAGCCACTGTTTCCCAACGCGCCGTCCACAACACTGTCCGGTGCACCGCGTGGCGGCGGTGCCGTGGGGGCGCTGCTGCTGTCCCCGTTCGTCAAAGGCGCCACCACAAGCCAGGAACAGTTCAACCACTTCTCGCTACTGCGCACGATCGAGGATCTGTTTGGCCTGAAACACCTCGGCTACGCCGCGCTGCCTGAGGTCAAATCGTTTGAACCGTCGATGTTCATCGTGCCAGCCAGTCCTCGAAGGTGATCGCCTCACGGCGCCGCGAGCTGCGCCCCATAACCCACTCGATCGCCAGCATGTGGCGGGGATGCTGCAGGTCGGCCGGATGCAGGTCGATGCGCAGTGTGTCTGCGCACAGCAGGCTGCCGGTGCGGATCAGCGGTGGTGAGAGCACGCGCCGCATGCGGCTGTCGGTGCCCATGCCCCAGGCGGGGGCCAGCCACTGATTGCGCTCACCGGCGCCGAGCGCGGCGGTACGGTGCAGGTGCAGCAGGCTGGCCCACCAGCGAAAGCGCCGCGGCAGCGCCCGTCGCAGGGCGGGCGTGTACGCGTAGGCCGGTGCCACGAAGCCGTCCGGCTCGACGCCCGCCAGCTTGAGCACCCTCCAGCCGGCATCCACCGCGCGGCGGGTCTCCTCGTCATCCAACCCCACGAACTCCGCCGAGCGGCTGCCACGCGCTGACGTCAGGCTCGGGCGGGTGAGCGGACCGCGGCGCAGCTGCTCGTGCTGAAAGCCGTGCTGGGCGATTGCGTCGCCCGCCATGCGACGCTCGTTCAACCAGCCGACCATCTCCGGACAGCGCTCTCCCAACGGATGCAGGTCCCGCGCCGGGATCACCAGCAGCGTGACGCGGTTCACGCCGTGATCTTCCAGCCAGTCCCGGATCAGCGCGCAACGCTCGAATGTCGCCGGCTCGATGTCGTGCAAGGCGACGGCGATACGGCGGGTCGATCGTGTGGGGGAGCCGGTTCCTTGAACGTCCATATCAGAGAGATTCGCCCGTAAAGTGCGTGCTTTTGTGACCAACCGGCAACGATCGTGTGAAGCGTCGGTGAAGATCGCCGGCGGCGTTTCTCTGATGCTTCGGCGGGGCCGGCCGGCCTGCCGGCAAGGTCCGCCGTGGCGGACCGGCCCATCGCTGGCCGGTCCGCCGTTGCCAGCGCGCAGCGTGCAGCGCTCGCTCAGCAGGTGACCTGCAGGTCGAAGCCGCCGCTGAAGCCGCTCGGGGCGCTGACTACCACTGCGCCGGCGTTTGTCGAGCTGGCTGCCACGCCGAGCTGCCCAGCGCTCAGCGCTGCCCCCTGCGGGGAGGCGGTGTAGGCGCATTTGCTGACGTTGGTGGTGCCGAACACAACCGTGTAGGTGGTTTCCGACTGGCCCACGGACGTGGCGCCACGGGTGTTCTGGATTACCGGCCCGGGAGCGACGTCCGCGAACAGCAGCTGCCCGGTGCTCACGTAGGAGCTGGCGGGCTGGCCGCCGAGCTCGTTGGCGTTGGCGGCAGGCTGGGCGGCGAGCTGGAATTCGCTGGCCTGCTTGCCTTGCAGGTAGTTGGCGTTCAAGCCGGTGGCCACGCCGTGGCCATTGGTGGTGAACGGCGCGGCGCTTGAGTTGCCCACGAGGATCGTCCCGCCGGTGCTGCCGGTGGTGATGAACGTAAACGCTGTGCCGCCTTTGAGGTTGTCGGCGTCCAGGCACGGCAGGCCGCCGGCGAGGCTGCGGCAGCCGTAGATGGCCGAGCCGCCGCTGCCCAGGTTGGACTGCCGTGTGCCCCAGCTGGCGTTGTTGGCCCATATCTGCGTGGTCTGGTTGTAGCCTCCGCTGGGCGGGTTCTTGATCCCGCCGCGGACCGGTTGGCCGCCCGCGTTGGCCAGGCCTCCGGCTAGCGCCACCGGCGCGGCCGTCAGCGCGATGACGGCGCCGGAGATGACAGCCGCGCGCCGCCACATGGGTGTGAGCCGATGGCGGGCGCCGCCGTGGCGAATACGGGCAGGGGCAGCTTTACGGTGCATGGAGAGATGCATGTGTCCTCCTTGTCCAGGTGACGATGCGGTATACGGGCGGCATTGGAGCCGGCACGACTGCAACCGGGGACGCGACTCGGTGCGCCTGTTTCCTGCCCTGCATCAACGCGTGAGAGGGCTGGAAGTCGCGGCCAGCCAATAAGCTCCCGCGTCGATGTCGGCCCTCGTGGTGATCCCCCTGGCGTCAGCCATCAGTTACTTCCAGGCGATCGTGCTCGGTGCGCTGCAGGGCATCACCGAGCTGTTCCCGGTTTCGAGCCTCGGGCACACGGTGCTGTTCCCGACGTTGTTCGGCTGGAACAGCCTGGTCAAGGCGCAATCCGAGAAGGAATCATTCTGGGTGGCGTTCGTGGTGGTGCTGCACGTGGGCAGCGCGCTGGGGCTGCTGGCCTACTTCTGGCGCGACTGGGTGGCGATCGTGCGCGCGTTCTTCCGCACGCTGGCCACCCGCAGGATCGAGACCTCCAACGAGCGGCTGGCGTGGCTGATCATCGCCGCCACGATCCCTGCGGGTGTGATCGCGCTGGCGCTGCAGCACCCGCTGCAGACGCTCACCGCCAAGCCCAAGGTCGCTGCCGTGTTCCTGATGGTCAACGGCCTGATCCTGTTCGCCGCCGAGCGCTTCCGACGCCGCGCCGAGGTTCGCGAACTGGCCGTGCGGGAGGGTGTCAAGGCCGCCGATGGGGAGATCGACGGGAGCGCCGACTGGCCGGCGCGCGAGCTGGACACGCTCGAGTACCGCGAGGCGCTGGTCGTCGGCGTGGCGCAGTCAACTGCGCTGGTGGCCGGCATCAGCCGCGACGGCGTGACGATGGGCGCCGGCCTGGCACGCGGTCTGGATCACAGCGACGCCGCGCGCTTCGCCTTCCTGCTGGCCACGCCGGTGATCCTGGCGGCGGGGCTGGTCAAGCTTCCCGACCTGCTGGGGCACCAGGGCGACGGCATTCGTGGCCAGGCCGTGGTCGCCTGTGTGGTCGCCGCCGTCACTGCCGTGATCAGCGTGCGCTTCCTTGTCGGCTACTTCAAGACCAGGACACTGACGCCGTTCGCCGTCTACTGCCTCGTGTTCGGCCTGGCGATGGTCATCTACACCCAGACCTAGCGTACGCGTGGCGGCCCGCGGCGCTGGTGTCGTCGCCGGCGACGGCCGCACGCGGGCGCAGGCGAGCGGTCGGTCGCGCACGATCGCTCCCAGGCTGCCGGCCGGCCCTGCGCCATGATTACCGCCATGCCTGTGCCGAGAACCCCGCCGAAGATGTTCGAGACCCGCAGCCATGCCTGGCAGGAGGTCGGCCTGCTGCGCCAGATCAACCCGCGCATCGTCAAGCGCGCGCGCCTGGAGGCGCTGGTGCTGGTGCCGCTGTTCGTCGGCGTGGTCGTGCTCTACGACAACCGCGTCAGCCTGCTGGGAAAGGACATCCCCGCAGCGCCAGGCGTCCACGGCGGCATCGTCCCTGCGCACATGGTGCTCGAAGAACCGATCGAAGCGGCCGTGCGCGTCGTCACCGTGCTCGCTCTGATGATCCTCGGCTGGGCAATCGCACGTGACGTCGGCCGCGGTCTCGGGCCGCCGTTGTTCAGGCGCCTCGAGCCGGCCACCGCCGGCACCGTCGGCTTTCTCATCCGCCTGGTGACGATCGTGCTGGCGCTGATCGTCGCGCTGCAAGTGGCAGGGATCGAAGCGCGGACGCTGGAGCTGGGCACAGCCTTCACGGCAGTGATCTTCGGGCTCGCCGCGCAGCAGACCTTCGGCAACCTGATCGCCGGGATGGTGCTGCTGAGTGCGCGCCCGTTCCGTGTTGGCGAGCGCGTGCGCCTGCAGGGCGGCAATCTCGCCGGCCAGATCGAGGGGACGGTCAGCTCGTTGGGGCTGCTGTACACGACGTTCGCCACCGGCGAGGACGCCATCCTGGTGCCCAACAGCGTCGTGCTCAACGTCGCCGTGCTGCCGCTGCGCGAGCCCGAGGCGGTCAAGCTGCGCGCCCGCCTTCGCGCCGGCATGACGCCCGGAGACCTGCAGGAGGTGCTGGAGAAGTCGCTGCAGACACCGTTGCGCGACGCTCCGCGTATCACTCTGGAAGAGCTCGACGGCGAGGAAGTGGTGGTGTCGATCTCCGCCACGCCGCGCGTCGCCGCCGAGGGACGGCAGCTGGCGAGCGAGCTGCTGAGCGTCGTCGCCCGCGAGACTCACTCGCGGGCAGAGACGCCGTAGCACCAGGCTCTACTCGCGGGCAGAGACGCCGTAGCGCAGAAACAGGTTGGAGCCGCTTTGCAGAACGCTCAGCAGCTCCAGCTCCACCGGGGGCACCAGCTCGCCGCCGGCGAGGATCCGCAGCGCCTCGCCGCCTGACGGCTCGCCTCCCGCCAGCAGCGGCGACAGCGACAGGAACATTTCGTCGATCAGCCCGGCAGCCAGCAGCTGGCAGGCCAGGTGGGGCCCGCCCTCGCAGAGAATGCTGTGCAGCGCAAACCGCTGGCGCAGCTCTGTCATCGCCGCCGTCAGGTCCAGCCGTCCGTCACGCTCCGCGTGCACGTAGTCCACGTGGGCTGCATACGCCGGCAGGCTGGCGGCGGAAGCCGTGAGGATCACCGCCCGCGTCTGCGGCGCTTCGAGCAGCGGGACGTCCTGTTCCAGGGCCATGCGCCCGGAGACGATGCACGCCAGCGGCTCATCGCTGAGCCCGCGCGCGCGTCGCTGCGCTCTGCGCGAGGCATCCGGGATGATCCGCCCATAGCGCTCCGCGCGGACCGTGCCGGCGCCCACCAGCACCGCGTCGACGGCGCTGCGCAGACCGTGGAACAGCTGTCGGTCGGCGCTCGCGCTGATCGCTCCCGAACGTCCGCCCAGCGTCGCGCGACCGTCGGCGGTGCTGATCATGTTGAGCATCACCCGCCCCCGGTCACGGGCCTGTCCCGGCTCCTGCCCGGGCCGCTCCCACAGCCCCAGCTCCGCCACGATCTCAGCCACCGTGGCCGGCTCGCCCGGCGGTAGGAGGCGGCTCAGCCGCAGCGGCTGCCGCTCGCCGGAGCCCGAATCCTGAGCTGCCGTGTCGCTCATCGGCCCACCCTAGCCGTGCGCGCGAGAGCAGACCGGCGTCGTCGACAGCGTCCACAGCGCAACACCCCCGCAACACGCGGTCATTGCGACGTGCTACCGTCGTCGTGTATGGCCGGCACGTAAGACCGGCGAAAGTAGTGCAAGCGCTCGCAGGTCGAAGCTTTGAGAAGCATCCTCCGCGTGCAGCACGCACATACCGTGGAGGAAATTCACACCATGCCTACTGGCACAGTTAAGTGGTTCAGCGACGACAAGGGGTTCGGCTTCATCACCCCCGATGACGGTGACAAGGACCTGTTCGTCCATCACACCGGCATCAACGGTGAGGGCTATCGCTCTCTGCAGGAGGGGGCGAAGGTCTCCTACGACCCGGAGCAGGGCGAGAAGGGTCCCAAGGCCGTCAACGTTCAGGCCATCTAGGTCAGAACACAAGAACCACTGTTCGAGGGCCCGCTTCGGTGGGCCCTCTGCATTTGTGGGTAACGTGCCGGCGCTGAGCATGTCAAGCGACGCAAGCACCTTTCCCCCTGGCGGCACCCCCGCCGGTGAGCGGCCCTCAGGCGGCCGGCACCGGCGCGTGGCCGTCGGGGCCCGTGCGCTGTCCGGCGCCGACGTCGGCGTGCTGGCAGGGGCGCTGTCACTGGTGGCGATCGTCGCGCTCAGCCTGTTCGTCGTGCTGATCGCCGCCAACCGGCCAAGCCTGCTCACGCCCACCACGCACGCCGGCTACTTCCCGCACTGGATGGCCGGCCCGCTGGGAGGGCTGCTACCTGGGTTCACCGACAGCGCCACCATGCTCAAGTACCTGTTCACCGGTGCCATTGTCGTCATGTACGGCGGGTATGTGATCGCGCTTAAACAGGCGCCGCGGTTGCCTGCACGCTGGATCGTGGCGGCGATCATCGCCGTCCACGCGATCTTCTTGCTGTCGCCGCCGCTCGCCCTCACCGACCTGTTCAACTACGTCAACTACGGGCGCATGGAGGCGGTGCACGGGCTCAATCCCTACACCACCATCCCGGTGCTCGAGCCCCATAACGACCCGAGCTTCCTGCTCAGCAACTGGCATGAGCTGCTGAGCCCCTACGGCCCGCTGTTCACGCTGATCACCTTCGTCGTCGTTCCGCTGGGGGTCGCCGGCTCGTTCTGGGCGCTGAAGGGAGCGCTCGCGCTGACGAGCCTGGGGATCATCTTCCTGGTGTGGCGCTGCGCGCGACTGCTCGGCCGCGAGCCGCTGTCGGCGATCGCGCTCGTCGGCCTCAATCCGATCGTGCTCGTGTGGGGCCTCGGCGGCGACCACAACGACTTCCTGATGGTGTTCTTCATCATGCTCGGCTTCTACCTGCTGCTGCTCGCCCGTGACGCCGTGGCAGGCAGCGACGCCGGCGCGCCACAGGGCGCCGGCGAGGCGGGGGAGGCCGGGGAGGCGAGCGAGGCGGGGGAGGCCGGGGAGGCGAGCGCAGGGGGCGGGAGCCACACGATGCCGGTGCGGGAGTGGATTCGCGCGGTGCCCTTGCAGGAGCGGATCCGCTCGATGCCGCTGCAGGAGTGGCTGCTGCCGCTGTCCGCACTTGAGGTCGGCGCGGGCGCCGCTTTCGTCACTGCCTCCGCCATCAAGGCTTCCGGCGCCATTCTGTTTCCTGTCGTGCTTGCCAGCCTGCTGCGGACACCACGGGCACTCGTGCAGGTGCTGCTGGGAATGGTTGGCGCAGCCGTGATCGTGGCTGTCGCCAGCGTGCTGGCGTTCGGCCTACACGTCCCCGACCTGAGCACGCAGAGCAGCCTGGTCACCAGCGAGAGCATCCCCAACCTGCTCGGCCTCGCTGTCGGCGCCGGTGGTGAGAGCGCCGGGATGCGCACGGCGCTCAGTGGTGTCCTGGTCCTGCTGGTGCTCGGCTGTGCCTGGCTGGCATGGAGTCGCAGGGACTCGATCACCGCATCCGGCTGGGCCAGCGTGGCGCTGCTGGTAACCCTCAGCTGGGTGCTGCCGTGGTATGTGTTGTGGGTGCTGCCGCTGGCCGCGCTGTCGCGCTCGCGCAGGCTGCGCACCACCGCCCTGTTGCTCGGGGTGTACCTGATCGTCGCCTGGGCGCCTGCATCCGGGCTGCTGTGGAACGCCATCGGCTTCCACCCCCAGGACACCTCGCTGGGCCGGCTGCACCAGCGCTACGTCAAGGAGCTGTTGAACTAATCGCCGTCGGAGCGTGGTGGTTTGCGCTCCAGCTTGCGCTGCGCCGCCCGCCGCTTATCCGCCAGGCGGCGGGCACGCGCCGCGTTGCTCGGACGCGTCGCACGGCGGCTGCGTGGAACCGTCAGCGCTCGCTGCAGCCGCTCCGCCAGGCGCTCCAGCGCCAGCTCACGGTTGCGCGCCTGCGAGCGCTCGTCCTGCGCAACCGCCACCACACGTGCGCCCGCGCGCTCCTGTACGCGGGTGCGCTGCACCTCGCTCAGCGTCTGTGATCCCAGCACGTCAAAGATCGCTTCCACGCGCGACGCCGTCACGTTCGCATGCTGGCCACCAGGACCAGACGACCGGCTCGTGCGCACGGTGATCTCGCTCAGCGGGATCGCCAGCACGTCGCTCACGCGCAGCTCGCGCCGAGCGCCGAGCGCGCTCGGCGCTCGCGGCGCCCTCTGGGGACGTTCGGCGTCGCTCAACTCAACCGCCGCCGCCACTCATTGCTGCTGGTCCTTCGCCGCGTCATCGATCGGTTTCACGCGCTGCTCCTCGCCCTCGCGCACGCGACCGTCGCGGCCGATGTAGCCGTCCTTGCCGCCCGCGCACAGATACACCGCGTCCACGTCGCCCGCGTTACGCAACTTGCGTACCGTCGCCGCATCCACACGCGCCAAGCCGCCCTCTCCCAGACGCTGCACCGAGCCGTCGCCGAACTCGATCTCAACCGCGCCGCGGTGCACGAAGTACAGCTCCTCCTGCTCGTCGTGGTAGTGAAAGCCGGTCTCAATCCCAGGCGGCAGCACGATCGCGTTCACGCCAAACGCCGTCACGCCCAGGCCCTTGCGAACCTTGCGAAATCCCGGGCCATCGCCCAGGTCATCCAGATTGCCCACCGCATAGCCCTCGCCCCGCGTCACTCCCGGGTAGTCCGTCGCCGAAGCCTCCATCTCGTCTCCCTCTGTCATCGTCTATGTCTTCGTTGCCAAGTCTGTATCACGATGGCAATACGCCCGGTGGGCGAGCGTGTTTGCTCTTGCGTGCGCTGTATAGCCATGGTAATACGTGTCGCGCGCGGAGCGTTTGCTTTCAGGCGTGGTGTATAGCCATGGCGATACAGGTGGCACGCGGAGTGTTTGCTGTCGCGCGTGCTGTATAGCGATGGTGATACGCGTCGCGGCGGCGGCGGCAGCAGCGGGGCGCTAATGCTCGGCCACATGGCCGTCTTGCGGCGACAGCGGCCGGCCCTCGTCCGCCCAGCGCACCAACCCGCCCGTCATCGTGTACGCCTCAAAGCCCGATGCGCGCAGCGCCTGCGCCGCCATCTCCGAACGCCCGCCCACGCGGCAGTAGAACACCACCGGGCGCTCGCGCTCGATGCTCGCCGCCTCAGCCGACAGGCGCACAAGCTCAACATGACGCGAGCCCTCGATGTGTCCTGCGTCACGCTCGTACGGCTCGCGCACGTCAATCAGCTGCGGGCGCTGATCCTCAGCCATCCAGCTCGCAACCCGCTCCGGCTCGATCTCAATGCCCGACTTGTCCTCTGAGGCGCTCATCGATCCAGCGTAGCGCTCTGCCAAACGCCGAACGCGCCTCGGCGCTCACCACAGCCGCCTGCCCCCGGCGTCCCGCCGCGCACGCAACTGCGCGAAACGAATCTCTCATCACTAGGATCATTCTCATGGAGGCCGTCAGCGACATCTACACGATTCCCCAGGAGCACCTGGACTTCTGCGCCATGATCGGGCAGATCGCGCGCGAGAAGATCGCGCCACGCTCCGCCGAGATCGACGAGCGCGCTGAATACCCGTGGGACGTGCGCAAAGTGCTCGCCGAGCAGGACATCCTCGGCCTGCCGTTTCCCACCGAGTACGGCGGTACCGGCACCGGCACGCTCGCGCTCAACATGGGCGTCGAAGAGCTCGCCAAGGTCGACGCCGCCTGCGCGCTCATCCTCATGGTGCAAGAGCTCGGCACGCTGCCCATCCAGCTGTTCGGCACAGACGAGCTCAAGGAGCGCTTCCTACCCAGGTGCGCCACCGGCGAGTTCTCGCCCGCGTTCGCCCTGTCCGAGCCCGAGGCCGGATCCGACCCTGCAGGCATGCGCACAACCGCCGTCCAAGACGGCGACGAATGGGTCATCAACGGCACCAAGAACTGGATCTCCAACCTCGGCGTCGCCGACTTCTACATCGTCTTCGCCGTCACCGACCGCGACACCCGCCGGCTCAGCGCCTTCGTCGTCGAGGCCGACCGTCCCGGCTTCAGCGTCGGCAAGCTCGAGCACAAGCTCGGCATCCGCGCCTCGCCCACCGGGCAGCCGATCTTCGAGGACGTGCGCATACCGCACGCCAACCTCATCGGGCAAGTCGGCAAGGGCCTGTCAGTCGCCCTCGGCACGCTCGAGCGCACCCGCCTCGGTGCTGCAGCTCAGGCCGTCGGCATCGCCCAAGGCGCCACCGACTACGCCGTCGCCTACGCCCGCGAGCGCCGGCAGTTCGGCAAGGCCATCAACGAGTTCCAAGCAATCCAGTTCAAGCTCGCCGACATGGAAACACGCACCGCCGCCGCCCGCGAGCTGCTGTACAAGGCCTGCGCCATGGCCGATCAAGGCCACCCACAGCGCGCCAAGTACTCATCCATGGCCAAGGTCTTCTGCTCCGACACCGCCATGGCCGTCACCGTTGAGGCCGTGCAGGTGCTCGGCGGCTACGGTTACGTCAAGGAGTACCCAGTCGAGCGCATGATGCGAGACGCCAAGATCACCCAGATCTACGAGGGCACCAACGAGATCCAGCGTCTCGTTATCGCCCGCACGCTCAAATAGGAGCACCGTCCCGGCGATGCGCGAGTCCCAGCCTCCCGGACCCTCACAACTGCGACGTGTCAGCGTGGCCGTGCTCGTGGCCATGTCCATCGGGCTCGTCGTGCTCGTCGTCGGGCAGGGCTTCAGCTCCATCGGCGCCGTCCGCGCACTCGAGGACGTCGCCCTCGGAGTGATCGTCGCTGCCCTGCTCATGGGCAGCGTTGCCTTCGTCGCCGTGCACATGGCCGGATGGCACGATCCCGAGTCAGAGAGCGAGTTCGAAGAGATCGTGCGCCACTCCGAGCGTCTAGCCCGCGAAGGGCTCGTCGTCGATCCCGACGAAACCGACTTCATCGAGCTCGACCCGCTCAACGACAGCGACTTCGAAGAGCTCGTCCGCGACGCCCTCGACGATCTGCCCGACCTGCTGCGCAACGCCCTCTCTCACGTCGCCGTCGTCATCTCCGACGGCGGTCGCCGACGCGGTGCCTACGGTCTCTACCAGGGAGACGGCGCCACCCGCGACAACACCCACGACCGCATCGTCATCTTCCGCGACACCCTGCGCCGCGACTTCGGGCACGACGCCGACATGCTGCGCGACCAGGTCACGCGCACCGTGCGCCACGAGCTCGCCCACCACGTCGGCTTTGACGAGCTCGGCGTCAGTCGCCTGGATCTTTAGCGCCAAAGCCGCCCATCTGCGTTAGCGCCAAAGTGCCCAGCCGCGCCTGACCGTCACGTCGCCGTCCCGCACCCGGCGGCCGTCGATCCCGTAGGATCCTCCGCCACGCCCCGCCTCGCAGCACCCTGCCGGCCGCACCAACCAACCAAGGAGAGAGACCCACATGCCCGATGCAGTGATCGTCGACGCAATTCGCACGCCTATCGGACGCGCCGCCAAGGGGTCGCTGAAGAGCGTCCGCGCAGACGACCTTGCCGCGATACCGCTGAAGGCCCTCATCGAGCGCAACCCGCAGCTCGACCAAAGCTCCATCGGCGACGTCATGATGGGCTGCGGCTACCCCGAGCGCGAGGCCGGCTCCAACATCGGGCGCGTCGCCACGCTGCTCGCCGGCATCGACTATCACGTCCCCGGCTGCACCGTCAACCGCTTCTGTGCATCCTCGCTGCAGACCACCCGCATGGCCTTCCACGCCATCACCGCCGGCGAGGGTGACACCTACATCGCCGCCGGCATGGAGGCCGTCTCGCGCATCGTGCCCGGTGCTCCCTTCGATCTGCACCCCAAGCTCGACGGCTCCGACGGCTCCATGTACAACGTCTACATCGAGATGGGCCTCACCGCAGAGAATGTCGCCGAGCAGTGGAAAGTCAGCCGCGAGGCCCAAGACGAGTGGGCGCTCGTCTCCCAGACGCGCGCCGTCGCAGCCCAGGCCTCCGGCCACTACGACAAGGAGATCGTCCCCGTCACCGTGCCCGCGCACAAAGACCGCGACAAGGAGGGCAACGAGATCGACGTGCCCGAGACCGTCATGACAAAGGACGATGGGCCACGCCCCGGGACCACATTGGAGGCGCTCGCCGGCCTACGGCCGGTGTTCAAGGAGGGTGGCACCGTCACCGCCGGCAACGCCTGCCCGCTCAACGACGGCGCCGCCGCCCTGCTGATCATGAGCGACGAGCGGGCAGCCGCAGACGGCTTCAAACCCCGCGCGCGCATCATCGCCTCCACCGTCGCCGCCATCCGCCCCGAGATCATGGGCGTCGGTCCCATCCCCGCCATCCAGCAGCTGCTCAAGAACACCGGCATGTCCATGAGCGACATCGACGTCGTCGAGATCAACGAGGCATTCGCCGCCCAGATCGTGCCCTGCAAAGAAGAGCTCAGCATCCCCGACGACAAGCTCAACCCGTTCGGTGGCGCCATCGCCCTCGGTCATCCCTTCGGCATGACCGGCGCACGCATCATGACTACGCTGCTCAACGACCTCGAGACGCTTGACGGCACCTACGGCATCGAGTCCATGTGCGTCGCCGGCGGCATGGGCATGGCCATGCTCGTCGAACGCCTCAGCTGATCATCCCATCGGATGCCGTCGCCTCAGCGCGGCGGCATCCGCAGCGCGCCGTCCAGACGGATCGTCTCGCCGTTCAGCATGCGGTTCTCCACGATGTGGCACGCAAGCTGCGCGTACTCCTCCGGCAGGCCCAAGCGCTGCGGGAACGGCACACCCACGCCCAGCTTCTCCCGAGCCTCCTGCGGCAGCGCCGCCAGCAGCGGCGTGTCAAACAGGCCCGGCGCGATCGTGTTCACGCGGATCCCATACTGCGCCACGTCGCGCGCCGCCGGCAGCGTCATGCCCACCACGCCACCCTTCGACGCCGAGTACGCGATCTGGCCGACCTGGCCGTCGTAGGCAGCAATCGATGCCGTGTTCACGCACACGCCGCGTTCGCCGTCCGCCAGCGGCTCGTTCGCGATCATCGCGCTCGTCGCAAAGCGCAGCGCGTTGAACGTCCCAATCAGGTTGATCGCCACGATCGTCTCAAACGGCAGCAGCGGGTGCGGGCCCTTCGAGCCAGCCAGCTTCTGCGCCCAGCCCGTTCCCGCGCAGCACACCGCAATGCGCAAGCCGCCCTCGCCAGCCGCAGCCAGCTCCACAGCCGCCTGCACCTGGGTCTCCTCGCGCACGTCGCACGCCACAAACTCCACGCCCAGCTCCGACGCCAGCGCCTGTCCCTTCTCCGCATTCACGTCAGCCAGCGTCACCACCGCGCCAGCCGCATGCAGGGCGCGAGCAGTCGCCTCGCCCAACCCCGACGCTCCTCCCACCACCAGCGCTGCGCTGTCTGCAATCTGCACCGACCGCAGTCTAATCGTGTGCAGCCTCAGCCCGCGCTACGCCGCAGCCAGCCGCGCCAGGGCTAGCCAGCCGCGCCAGGGCTAGGCGGCCGCCAGCGTCTCCCGGCCAAGCTGTTGTGTCGTCTGCGTCGTCTGCCGGTCCCCGTCAGGCTCGACGCTCGCGCACTCCGCCGCCGCGCCCAGCCAGCCTTCGCCATACGCGCGCATATCGTCGATGATCGGCAGTAGCGCCCGTCCCTTCTCCGTCAGCGCATACTCAACGCGTGGCGGCACCTCCGGGAAGGTGTGGCGCTCGACGATGCCCTCCTCCTCCAGTGCCCGCAGCCTCAGCGACAGCGTGCGCGGGCTGATACCCGACAGCGAGCGTTCCAGCTCACAAAAGCGCGAGCACCCCTCCGCCAGGTCCCGAATCAACAGCAGCGTCCACTTGCCGCACACGATATCCGCCGTCATACACACCGGGCATGTCTCATCCATCGCCATTTCACCCTTTACTTTACCAACTGAAGTGGTAACGAGGCTTTGGCATGGGGCCGTCGGTGGGCTGCCCGTGGGATGTCCGTGGGCTGTCGGTGGGCCGGCTCGGGGTCGCGGACGTATGTGTCCCGTCGGACGCGGTGTATCGCAATGGTTACACAGTGCGTGCTGCCGCCATGCGTGCGATCAGTGTCCGCTGTGCTTCAGCGCCGCAGGATCTCAGACGTGGCTGAGTTACGCGGGGTTTGAGTTACGCCGGGCTGAGCGAAGGATTGGACGCTGCGTCGCGATTGGCCTCCGCCGCAGCAACGTCCTCCATCGTCGTGCCCCTGCGCCCGTCGGACTGCATCAGCAGCTTGAAGTCATGGGGGCTGGACGCCACCCGCATCGCATCCTCGAACGTCACGCGCCCCTCCTTCACATGCCCGAACAGGGCCTGATCGAAGGTCTGCATGCCGTAGTAGCCACCGCTGGTGATCACCTCCACCAGCTTTCCCGTCTGCGCCGGGTCCACGATCATGTCGCGTACACGGCCGGTCATTCTCAGGATCTCGCATACCGCCACACGACCACCGTCCGCGCCCGGGACCAGCCGCTGGGAGATGACCCCCTTGATCGTGCCGGCGATCATGCTGCGCGCCTGCGCATGCTGGTGGGGCGGGAAGAAGTCGAGCATGCGGTTGATCGACTCCGTCGCGTCCACCGTGTGGATCGTCGACAGCACCAGGTGTCCCGTCTCCGCCGCCGACAGCGCCGTCTGCACCGTCTCCTCGTCGCGCATCTCTCCCACCAGGATCACATCAGGGTCTTGGCGCAGCACCCTTCTCAACGCCCGCTTGAACGACGCCGTGTCCATACCCACCTCGCGCTGGTTGATCACCGAGCGGACGTCTTCGTGCACGAACTCGATCGGGTCCTCGATCGTGACGATGTGCTTGCTCATCGTGCGGTTCATGTGGTCGATCATCGCCGCCAGCGTCGTCGACTTGCCCGAGCCGGTCGTACCCGTCAGCAGCACGATCCCGCGCTCCTCCTCAGCCAGTTCGCGTACCACCGGCGGCAGCGACAGTTCCTCGATCGTGCTGATGTGGTGGGGAATCGCACGACAGGCCATCGAGATCACCCCGCGTTGCAGGAACGCGTTGATCCTGTAGCGCGCAACCGACGGGATTTCATAGGAGAAGTCCACCTCGTGCTCGCGGGCGAACTCCGCCAGCTTCGCCTCGTCGCTCAGCAGCGTCTTCAGCGCCGCCTCTGTGTCCTCCGCGCTCAGCGGCTGCACGCTCGCGTCCAGCGTCAGCTCGCCGTGCACGCGATACAGCGGCGCCGAGCCCACCTTCAGGTGCAGATCCGAGCCCTCTTTTGCAACCAGCTCGCGCAGCGCAGGCATCACATCGAACATGCCACCGCATCGGCACGTGGGGGATACGCCTTGAGTGGGCAAGTTCGCGCTGGACGGACAACCCGCTCCTGCAGCTTCCCCGCATGGGGCTGGCCAGGCGCGATGAGATTACAACGCAATCCAATGATTCTCCCTGAATCAGGGATAGTCCATGCTACGGTGTAGACAGCTCGTCGCAGCTGACAGCAACAGCTTCACCTGCACCCGTACCAGCCTTGCAATAGGAGCCCGTATGAACTTCCCCGCAGCCACCACCACACAGTCAACCGTCGATCGCCGGCGCTGGATCGCGCTCGTCGTCGTGTGCCTCGGGCAGCTCATGAGCGTGCTCGACACCACAGTCGTCAATGTCGCCCTCACACCCATCCAGCGCGACCTGCACTTCACCCAAGCCAACCTCACCTGGGTGATCAACGCCTACCTGATCGCCTTCGGCAGCTTCCTGCTGATGGCCGGCAGGCTCGGCGACCTGATCGGCCGCAAGCGCGTGTTCCTCACCGGGGTCGCCATCTTCACGCTCTCCTCAGCAGTCTGCGGGCTCGCGCAGGACCAAACCGTGCTGATCATCGCTCGCTTCGTACAAGGACTCGGCGGCGCGCTGTCCGTCTCGGTGATCCTCGCCATCATCGTCACCGAGTTTCCGCAACCCGCAGAGCGAGCCAAGGCGATGAGCGCCTACATGTTCGTCGTCGTCAGCGGCGGCTCCATCGGCCTGCTGGCCGGCGGTGCGCTCACCCAGGCCCTCGACTGGCATTGGATCTTCTTCATCAACCTGCCCATCGGCCTTGCCACGTTCGTGCTCGGCAACGCCCTGATCAAGGAGAACAAGGGCCTCGGCCTGTCCGGCGGTGTCGACGTGCTCGGCTCGATCCTCGTCACAGCAGCAATGATGCTCGGCGTCTACGCCATCGTCGAGGTCACCAAGTACGGCTGGGGTTCAGCTCACACGCTCGCCCTCGGCGGCGGCGCCCTCGCGCTGCTCTGCGCCTTCCTGGCGCTGGAGTCGCGTCTGGCCAACCCGATCATGCCGCTGCGCATCCTGCGCCTTCGCAGCCTCATCGGCTCAAGCGCAGTGCGCGGGTTCCTGGTCACCGGCATGTACTCCACGTTCTTCCTCGGAGCCCTCTACCTGGAGCACGTCCTGCACTACAGCTCCGTCAAGACCGGCCTTGCCTTCCTGCCCATGACGCTGGCCGTCGCCACCGTCTCGCTCGGCATCACCGCGCGGCTGGTCGGCCGCTTCGGAGCCAGGCGCACGCTCATTCCCGGCCTGTTTGCCGTTATCGCCGCGCTCGTCCTCATCTCACAGGCAGGACCGCACACGAGTTACTTCCCAACCATCTTCTTCGCCTACCTGCTGCTCGGTCTCGGCGCCGGCACGTCATTCATGCCGCTGCTCACAATCGCCATGGCCGACGTGCCCACCTCCGACGCAGGCCTCGGCTCAGGAATCGTCAACGTCTCCCAGCAAGTCTCCGCCGCCCTCGGCCTGGCCGTGCTCAGCACCATCGCAACCAACCGCACCAAGGTCCTCACCGCGCACGGCCACGCCCTCGCTGGCGCTCTAACCGGCGGCTACCATCTGGCCTTCCTGATCGCAGCCGTTTGCGTCGCCGTCGGCGTCGTCGTCGCGCTGGTCGTGCTGCGCACCCCCGGCAGCGCCAAGGGCGAGGTCATATCCGAGCGGCGGATGCCCGCGCCCGAGCAGGCTGTCGAGGCTGTAGCCGAGGCTGCCTGACAGCGAACGAGGCTCCCCCCGGCCCAGCCCCGCCCGGCCGAAACCCCGCCCGGCGCGCCTTCTCAGGCGACGTCGCGGAGCTTCTGAGCCTCTGCCAGGCTCTGCAGCTTCTTCAACGACTGATTCTCGATCTGGCGGATTCGCTCACGCGTGACGTTGAAAGTGCGTCCCACCTCGTCGAGCGTGCGCGGATGCTCCCCGCCCAGCCCGTAGCGCAGCTCCAGTACGCGCCGTTCGCGGTAGGACAGGTTCTCCAGGGCCTCGCGCAGAGCCTCCTTCGTCAGGATCTCCGCCGCGCGCTCGTAAGGGGACTCAGCGCGCTCATCAGCGATGAACTGGCCGAACTCCGACTCCTCCTCGTCGCCCACAGGCTTCTCCAGCGACACCGGCGCCTGTGCCGAGCGCTTGATCGAGTCGACCTCCTCCGGGTCAATGCCCGTCACCTCAGCGATCTCATCCGCCGTCGGCTCGCGGCCAAGCTCAGTCACCAGCTTGCGCTCCGCGCGACCGATCTTGTTGAGCTTCTCAACAACGTGCACAGGGATACGGATCGTGCGTGCCTTGTCAGCCAGCGCCCTTGCGATCGCCTGACGGATCCACCAAGTGGCGTACGTGGAGAACTTGAAGCCCTTGCGGTAGTCGAACTTCTCCGCCGCCCTGACCAGCCCCAGCGTCCCCTCCTGGATCAAGTCCAGGAACGGCAATCCCTGGTTTCGGTAGTTCTTGGCGATCGACACCACCAGACGCAGGTTCGACTCCACCATCTTCTGCTTGGCATCAAGGTCGCCGCGCTCGATCCGCTTCGCCAGATCTACCTCCTCCTGGGCCGTCAGCAGACGCACCTTGCCGATGTCCTTCAAGAACAGCTGGAGCGAGTCCGTCGTCATGTCCGGCTTCAGGTCAAGCGCCGCTTTTGCTTTACGCCGGCCGCGTTTGTCCGGCGCGCGCTCCACCAGCGACGCGGCTGCAATCGCAGGGTCGATCTCCTCGACGAGCTCTATCTCCGAGCGCTCAAAGAAGCCGTGCAGCTCTTCCACGTCCGACTCGTCCAGATCGAGCTCAGACACCGCCTTCGTTATCTCCGCATATGAGAGGACCCCTACCTGCTGACCCTTGGCCACCAGGCCCTTGACCTCATCCAGCTCCTGCAGCTCGACTACTGACATTCGTGTTTCCATTTCTTCCGTCGATCGACAACCCGAATGCGAGAGGGCCTCGCGCAGGTTTACGGCTGAGAACAGCTACTCCGTCGGACATACAGCCACAACCCTGCCGACGTTACATATCCAGTTGGTACTGCACGTGCCCATGCTAACGCGTTGAACGCAATGTTAGAGCGTTTGCCGATCCGCTCAAACGCTCACGTTAAGCAATGATGTGCACATGAGCGACCCCAAAAAGAGCGATCCACCGGATAGCCAGGGGGTGCTATCCAACCTCCCGCGCACGCGGCCCCAGCGCTCCAGCGCACGCCGGGCAGCCGCACGCAAGGCAACTGCCGCCGCCAATGCAGCCGGAAGCGAGCCCGCCAGCTCCAACGGACGCCCGTCCGCAGCCTCCGTCGACAGTGCCCCAACTGCCGTGTCTGCCGTCGCCTCCAAGCGCCCCAGCGGTGCCAAACCACCCAGCGGCGCCACCAAGCGATCCACCAGCGCCGGCAAGCGATCAACTAGCGCCACAAAGCCTGCCGGAAGCGCCACAAAGCCTGCCGGTGGCGCCGCCAAACGGATGGGCGCCAAGCGTACGGCCGGCGCAGCCGCAGCCGGCGAGCGCGTTCCCAAGCAGGGGTTCGAGTGCGAGAGCGAGCGTGCCAGCGGGCCGGTGCAGCCGCCCGGTGGCACCGAGCTGGTCGCCGGCGCCGCCGAGATCATCGGCGAGCTCGCCAAGGCCGGGCTCTTGACCGGCGAGCGTCTGCTCAAAGACGTACTGTCGCGCCTGCCGCTCTCCTGAGCTGGCTGTATACTGCCCGGCAACGCCGAGCTGCCATGGCCCAGGTCAGGCAGACGGGGGACCCAACGTGGATCACCTAGATCCACTGGGGCGAATCGGCCCACCGGGGCCGTAGCGCCGCACGCAAGTGTCGCGCGAGCCCGTCAGCTCACCCCGTAGGCGCGACACGCGAATGTCAGTAAACGCAAAGACACCTACGCTGCTGCTTGCCCTGCTCGCGGCAGTCGCCCTGCTCGCCGTCGGCAGCGCCAGTGCGCTCGCCGAAACCGGTGGCGCCGCCGCCGGCTCCTCCGCGCCGGCCGGTTCGGCGCCGACAAAAGTCCGGCCCAGCGGCATTGCCACGTGGTTCGGGCCAGGCTTCTACGGCAAACAGACAGCCTGCGGCCAAACGCTGACACCGGCGGTCGTCGGCGTAGCCAACCGCACGCTGCCGTGTGGAACGCTCGTCAGCGTCACCTACCAGGGCCACAGCCTGACCGTCCCTGTGCTCGACCGTGGTCCCTACGCTCACCAGGCCGACTGGGACCTGACAGCCGGCGCCGCCGAAGCGCTCGATATCACCGAAACCGTACGGATCGCCACACACGTCGTCGGCAGCACGCCCAACACCCCATCGCTCGGCCTGCCGCCCGAATCTTCCAGTGCCGCCCTCGCCGGCGGCGCGCTCGCAGGCTGAGGACTCAGACGGACTGATCCATCGGGCTGGGCGCCCGCCCGCCCGACGCCCGTACCGCCGAGCGATCCGCGTACAGGCCAACGTCCGCATGCGCCGCCAGTGCAGCCGCCTCGCGGGCATCCTCAGGGCATACCGCCGCGCCGATGGCAACCTCCAGCGGCGCGCTCACATCGCCTGAGCGCGAAGCCACCTCGTGCACCAAGCGCTCCGCCAGGTCACGAGCGCCCGCGCGATCCGTCTGCGCCGCCAGCAGCCAAAATCGACCTGGGCGCTCGCGTGTGAGCGCGCCCGAGCCCGCCCCCGAGCCGGCGTCCAGCGCCGTCTTGAGCGCGCGCTCAAGCTGCCCTGACAGCTCCAACAGCTCGTCGCTGCGTACGCGCTCGATTTCCACGAGCTCCACCAGCAGCACCGCAAACGGCAGCCTGTCCTGCTCAAAGCGCTCAAGCTGACCGCCGATCGACCTGATCCACGCCGCCGGCCCCTGCCCGCTGTCTGTAGATCGTTCGTCGTGGATCTCGATCTCCGCTCGCGTGCCCGGCGGCACCGGCGGCGACTCATCCCACGACAGTGGACGCTCTGGTCCAGGCGACGCGCCCTCCACGGCGGGGCCTGCGCGCTCGTCCACGATCACCGCCCGGTGCCTGCGCGACGGTGTACCAGCCAGCTGTTGGGCACGCTGCTCGGGGGGAGCGTCGATCACAGAGTCAGCGGCATCGGAGAAGGAGCCTGCCGCCGGCGCAGCTGCCGCCTCGACTGCCGCCGCCAGCATCGCCGCGCACACGTATGCAACGCGGTCGCACACGTCTCCGACTTGGCGAGCCGACTGCTCGTTCAGCTCGTCGCGGAGCGCCTCCCACAGCACCCCCCGCAACGCCTCCACTGTCTCCACCAGCGCCGTAGCGTCCGCCGATCCGCTGATCGCAGCCAAGCGAAGCGCCGCAGCGGAGCCCTCGCGGCCGGTCGGCGCCCCTCGTCCGGTCAGGCGCTGTAGCTCAATGTCCGATTGCACCGCCCGGATCGCCTGTCCGCACAGCAACGGCGCTTCGCGCGCCAGCTCATCCAGGGGAAGCGTTCCGGCATCCGTCAACGGACGGCTGTGGAGCAGCGCGACGACCCAGCGCTTGGCAAGCTCCTGTGAGCGCGCCGGCGCAGCATCGTCCACCAGCTCGGCAACCGGACGCGCGCGCGGGGGGACATGCGTTTGCAGATGCTCGGTCACAGACGTTGAATATCACCAAGCGGGGACACCTTCATCGCTTTGCGTTGTGCCGCTCGCCGTGCAGGCTGCAAACTCCGCACGAAGCTCGCGCCTGGCGTTACCTCGCTTCAGCCTGTTCAAGCTTCTTGAAGGCCTTAGCTTCAGCCGCTTCTTCCTGGGCGAACTTCTTGCGCGCAGCTTCTTCTGCCGCGCTCCCGCCGCCCGAGCCCTTGCTGGTCGCTTTGCTCGATTTCCGCTTGCCCGACGTCTTCTTGGCACCCGACCCCTTGTCGGCGTTGGTCGAGCCTTTCTTGGTCTTTGCCGAGCCGTTCTTTGCGTTGCTGGTTTCGCTTGCCCGCGCAGCCCGGGCAGCCTTCTCGGCCGCCGCCCGCACATGCCGGGCTTCAGCTTCCGACGCTGCTTCCGCCGCAGCTTCCCGCTTCTTGGCCGTTGCTTCCACAGCAGCTTCCGCCGCCGCTCCTTCGCCGGCGCTCGTCGCCGTTTCCGTTTCTTCGCCCGATTCTCTGCCGTGCTTGGATTCGGCCTTTGAGGAGCTGCCACAGCCCGCGATCGAGGCCGCCACCGACACCAGCAGCAGACACAGGAGCAGCACACGACGCAGCGTCCGGCCGTCGCCGTTGGCATCCGTGGGTTGGCCGGCTCGATCCATCTCTACACGTGCACCCTGCGCACGGTCGCTTTTCCCTGCAGCTCGCCTGGGGCTGCCGGTGGCACGACGCTGGACGGTTTCGTTTCCACGCTCGTAGAGGACTGCTGTTGTGCTTCCTTGGCTTCTTTCGCTTCCCTGGCCGCCCGCAGCTTGTGCTTGGCTTCCGCCTTGTCGGCTTCTTCTTCGCGCTTCTTGATCTTCGCTTCCGCAGCCTGTTCCTTCTGCTTGGCCTTCTTCGCAGCCGCCTGTTCTTTCTTCTTCGCCCTCGTCACCGCTGCAGCTTCAGTTCGCTTGGCCTTTCGTTCTGCGACTTCTTCTTCTTGCTTGGCTTCTATCGTCGACAGCAGTTCGCGCTCTTTGGCAAGTTCCGTAGCTTCCTGTTGCTTCTGAGCCGTTTCTTCGTTTCGTTCGATCTGTGCTGCGCTGGGTTCAGGTGATTTGGAGTTGCCTGCTTGGAAGCCGGCGCAGCCCGCCAGTGGCACGCAGCCGGCCGCCATGGCCACACACGGCAGCGCTGCTCGCAGGACTCTACGACCTTTCACCTGATCACCTGTGCGTTACGCCGGCTGCGTGGCAGCCGGCGCGAGCGTGCCCATCCAGCCCCCGCGTCTGCCGTGCCCGAGGAGCATCGCCATCCGTCCTGGCCGTTCGCGGCAAGTGCCGCCTGGCAACGGAAGGGACCGCCGAGGCATGACGATCAAGCTACCAGCCTGTGCCGTCGTGCTCAAGCTGCGCGAGCGATGTGGGCACGGATAGCCTGAGAGTGGATGCGCATCTTGAAAACGAGGGGAGCCCAGCGTGTACGCGCGGTGATCGCTGATCTCGGCGATTCGACATCGCTGGACTACGACACCGGTGCCGTGCGCTCGGTGCAAACGGCCGATCTGGTGATCGAGGAGGAGGCTCTCAGGGAGATATGGACGCCCGCGCATCTGGAGCGGCTCGCGCGCACCTACTGGCGCTTCCTCACACGCGTGACGCTTGGCCTGATCCGCGTTCGCTACGCCGACGGCCAGCGTTCGGTCGTACTGCTGACGCAGCCGCTGCGGCTGCTCACCTTCCAGGCGCCTGAATATGAGATGGATCGTACGCACGGGCTCGTCCGCTGGCGCATCGCCCGTGGCCTGCTGGTCTCGCGACGGGGTCGGGGCGGAGGCGGCTATCTGCAGATAGAGGTCTGCAGGAGCGCCGGCCAAGATCCCCAGCACGCCCGTCTGCACGTCGAGGTTGCCGTCGTCAACTTCTACCCGTCGATCGCCTCCAGGCTCAGTCGTCGGCTGTACAACGCCACGCAGTCGCGCATCCACGTGATCGTCACCTATGGCTTCCTGCGATCGCTCGCGCGCCTGGACCTGGCAGAGTCGCGCGTCGGCGATCTCAAGGACCCATGACCGCGCCGGCACAACCGCAGCCGACGCAACCCACCGGTGCCGCCGGGCGGGTGCGCGCGCGGCTCTAGTAGCGCTCGCCGCCGACCGCCCGCAGCTTGGCGCGATCGTGCGTGGCCCTGATGCGCCTGATGGTCCCCGTCCGCGCACGTGTCACCAGCGATTCCGTCGTGGCGCCGCCCGCAGTCGGATAGCGCACCCCCTGCAATACGTCCCCGTCGGTGATTCCGGTGGCCGAGAAGAACACGTCATCGCCGGCCACCAGGTCGTCGCGGTCGAGCACCCGCTCAAGGTCATAGCCGGCCTCGCCTGCCGCCGCACGCTCGTGCTCGTCGCGCGGCCACAGACGTCCCAGCAGCTGTCCGCCCACGCACTTGACGGCAGCAGCAGAGATGACGCCCTCGGGTGTGCCGCCGATGCCCCAAAGCAGGTCTACCGGCGAGCGCTCGGTCACCGCCAGCAGCGCCGCAGACACGTCGCCGTGGGCGATCAGCCGCACGCGCGCGCCGGCAGCGCGGATCGCCGCGATGCCCTGCTCGTGGCGAGGACGATCGAGCACCACGACCATCACGTCGCCCACCGGGCATCCGCGCCGCTCGGCGACGAGCTTGACGGTCTCCCCGAGCGGACGGTCGAGGTCGAGCAGGTCGGCGATCTCCGGCGCGCCGGCCATCTTTTCCATGTACACACACGGCCCCGGGTCGAACATCGTGCCGCGGGCCGACAGCGCGATCACCGCCAGCGCGCTCGGCATCCCGTGGGCGGCCAGCGTGGTGCCCTCGAGCGGGTCCACGGCGATGTCCACCTGGGGTGGGGAGCCGTCGCCGATGTGCTCACCGTTGGCGAGCATCGGCGCCTCGTCCTTCTCGCCCTCGCCGATCACCACCACACCGTCCATCTGGACCGACTGCAGCATGTAGCGCATGCCGTCGACGGCGGCCTGGTCGGCGGCCTCCTTGTCGCCCATGCCGACCAGCGGCGCAGCCGCCAGCGCAGCCGCCTCGGTCACGCGGACGAGCTCCAGCGCAAGGTTGCGATCGGGCAGCTGAGATGAAGGTTGCGAGCTCAAGGGCGCGTCGGAAACCTATACCAGCGCCGCGGTCACTACGATCGTGGCGTGAGCGACCCCACCCTGACCGTCGAGGCCCGCATCCCCGCGTCGCTGAGAGCCGCGGTCGACGAGCAGGCTGGCAGCGGCCGCGCAGGAGCGATGTAGCCGCGCGTCTACGCGCGGCAGACGCGACGCTGTGGGCGCCCGCCGGCACGCCGGAGGTCGCCAACCGCCTCGGCTGGCTGACGATCGCCGAGCGCTCGCTCGCTGAGCTCGGCCCGCTCGAGCTGTTCGCCGCCGAGACACGCGACACGGAAGTGGAGGACATCGTGCTGCTGGGGATGGGCGGCTCCTCGCTCGCCCCTGAGGTGCTGCGCCGCTCGTTCGTCGAGTCCATCCGAAGTCCGCGCCGCCCCGCGACTGCACGTGCTCGACTCGACCGACGCCGCGCGGATCCGCGCGATCGAGGGCGCGGTGGACCGCGAGGCGCTGGGCCAGCGGCACACGCTGTTCATCGTCTCCTCGAAGTCCGGCGGCACGATCGAGCCGCTGTCGCTGTTCGCACACTTCTTCTCGCTCGTTCGACCACGGCAACCGACTTCATCGCGATCACCGACCCCGGCTCCGGCCTGGAAGCGCTGCCGCCAAGAGCACGGTTTCTGCGCACGTTCGCCGGGGACCCGAACATCGGCGGGCGCTACAGCGCGCTGTCCGCCTTCGGCATCGTCCCGGCCGCGCTGATGGGGATCGGCGTGCGCGCGCTGCTGGAGGGTGCCGCCGGCGCCTGGCAGACGCCGCTGCGACGACCGTCCGGTGGCGGCGCAGAGACGCCGGCGTGTGGCTGGGAGCCGCGCTCAGCGGGCTGGCGCGCGCCGGCCGCGACAAGCTGACGTTCGTCATCTCCGAGACGCTGCCCGGTCTTGGCCTGTGGCTTGAGCAGCTGGTGGCCGAGTCGACCGGCAAGCACGGCACCGGCATCCTGCCGGTGGCCGACGAGCCGCTCGGCGATCCGTAGGTGTACGGCGAGGATCGCGTGTTCGCCTACCTGCCGGACCTGCACGCGCCGGACGCCGCGCTGGACGCGCGCGTGCAGGCGCTCGCCGACGCCGGTCATCCGGTGATCACGATGCCCACCCACGGGCCACCACGATCTCGGCCGTTTGTTCCTGCTGTGGGAGCTCGACCGTCGCGGTCGCCGGCTGGGGCCTGGAGATCAACCCGTTCGACCAGCCCAACGTGCAGCAGGCCAAGGACGCGACCAAGCACGTGCTCGATGACTACGAAGCCAAGCACGAGCTGCCGGCGGTGCCCGACGCCGACGACGACGCGCTGCGCTGCGCTGCTGCTCGAGGCCAAGCCGCCGCGAGTACGTCGCGATCATGTCCTACAGCGAGCCCTCGCCCGAGTTCGACGCGGCCGCCGGCGAGCTGCGCGCCGTCATCCGCGCGGCGACCAAGGCGACGACCACGTTCGGCTACGGCCCCCGCTTCCTGCACTCGACCGGCCAGTTCCACAAGGGCGGCCCCAAGACCGGGCGCTTCCTGCAGCTGATCCACGACGGCCCTACCGACGTGGAGATCCCCGGCGGGCGCGCCGTACACGTTCACTACGCTCAAGAACGCCCAGGCGATCGGCGACCTGAACACGCTGCGCGAGCTGGAGCTGCCGGCCGAGCGCGTACGACTGCAAGGCGAGGACCCCGTGAGCGCGCTACGCGCTCTGACCGCGAGGATCAGGGCCGGTAGGCCCGCCGAAGGGCGCCCGGAGGGCGAACATGCCAATCAAGAGAGCCGGCCGGAAGCCGGATCGAGGTGACCAGATGACGCAGATCGGTTTCGTCGGGCTGGGCAAGATGGGCGGCAACATGGTGCACCGCATCCGCCGCGACTCCGAGCACGAGGTGGTGGCGTTCGACTTCGACGAGCAAGGCGGTCAAGCAGGCGGTCAAGAACGGCGCCGCCGGGGCGGGCTCGCTGAAAGACCTCGTCAAGCAGCTGCAGGCGCCGCGGATCGTGTGGATCATGGTCCCCGCCGGCAAGCCCACGCAGGAAACCGTGGACAAGCTCGCCAAGCTGCTCGACCGCGGCGACACGATCGTCGACGGCGGCAACTCGAAGTGGACCGACGACAAGCGCCGGGCCGCAGAACTGAAGAGCGAGCGGCATCGACTACGTCGACGTCGGCACCAGCGGCGGCGTCTGGGGGCTGGAAGTCGGCTACTGCATGATGGTCGGCGGACCGCCGAAAGCGGTCAAGCGGCTGGCGCCGATCCTCGACGTGCTGGCACCGGAGACCAACGAGCAGAGCGTCGCGACGCATCGGCCCGCGTGGCTGGCTGCGCTTCGGTGGGTCCGGCGCCGGCCACTACGTGAAGATGGTCCACAACGGCGTCGAGTACGGCCTGATGCAGGCCTACGCCGAGGGCTTCGACCTGTTCGACAAGTGCGAGTTCGAGCTCGACAACGCCAAGATCGCGCACCTGTGGGGACAGGGCTCGGTGGTGCGCTCGTGGCTGTGCGAACTGGCCGCGCGCGCGTTCGAAGCCGACGGCAACGATCTCGGCGCGATCGAGGGCTACACCGAGGACTCCGGCGAGGGCCGCTGGACGATCGAGGACGCCACCGCCCACGACGTGCCGACGCCGGTGATCACCGCGTCGCTGTACGAGCGCTTTCGCTCGCGCGGCAACGGCGACTTCGCCGACCGCGTGCTCGCGGCGCTGCGCAACCAGTTCGGCGGCCACGCGGTCAAGAGCGCCCCGCCGGCCGCGCCCGCCGCCGCAAGCCCCGCCGCCAAAGCCCCCAGCCGCGCCAAGCGCGCCCCCGCCAAAGCCGGCAGCCGGGCCAGGCGCACGCCCGCCAAAGCCACCGGGAAGCGCTGAGCGTGGCGGTCGCGGCCGGTCGTCCGACCGACGAGCCCGAGCCGGAGAACCCGCTGACGGCCGGCCTGGAGCGCCTGCCGGTCGCGCCCACCACGCTGGTGATCTTCGGCGCCACCGGGAGATCTCGCCAGGCGCAAACTGCTGCCCGCGCTGTACAACCTCGCCCACGAGGGCGCTCTGCCGGAGCGCTTCCACCTCGTCGGCGTCTCGCGCAAAGAAAAAGAGGACGAGGACTACCGCGACGAGTGCGAGCAGGCGATCCGTCGCTTCTCCCGGCGCAAGCCCGACGAAGGCAGTGCTGAACAGCCTGCTCGACAACGTCCGCTACGTGCCCGGGACGTTCGACGAAGAGTCCGTGTACAGCGAACTGGGCACCGTGCTCGACGAGTTCGAGAAGGAAGCCGGCGAGCCGCTGAATCGCGCCTTCTACCTGTCCACCGCACCCAGCTTCTTCCCGGTGATCGTCGATCGGCTGGGCAGCTCCAAGCTCGCTCAGGCGGACGACACGCACGGCCAGGTGCGCCTGATCATCGAGAAGCCGTTCGGCACCACGCTGGAGGAGGCACGCGCAGCTCAACCGGCGCGGTGCTGGGGATCTTCGACGAGACGCAGGTCTACCGCATCGACCACTACCTGGGCAAGGAGACGGTCCAGAACATGCTGGCGTTCCGCTTCGCCAACGGCATGTTCGAGCCGCTGTGGAACCGCAACTACATCGACAGCGTGCAGATCACCGCCGCCGAGGACCTCGGCATCGGCTCGCGCGCCGACTACTACGACAGCGCCGGCGCGCTGCGCGATCTGATCCAGAACCACATGCTGCAGCTGCTCTGCCACGTCGCGATGGAGCCGCCGGTGAACTTCACCGCCGAAGAGGTCCGCAACGAGAAGGTCAAGGTGCTGCAGGCGATCCCCCAGCCGACCGCCGCCGAGATCCCCGAGCATGTCGCTGCGTGCGCAGTACGGGCCCGGACATGCCGGCGGCGACGACGTACCCGGCTACCTGGAGGAGGAGGGCGTGCCCGCGGGCTCCGATCACCGAGACCTACGCAGCGCTGCGCCTGGAAGTCGACAACTGGCGCTGGGCCGGTGTGCCGTTCTACCTGCGCACCGGCAAGCGTCTGGCGCGCAAGATCACCGAGATCGCGGTCACGCTGAAGCCGGTCCCGCATCTGGCGTTCAGCCAGGACGGCTCGCTCGGCGTCCAGCCCAACCAGCTGGTGTTGACGCTCCAGCCCAACGAGGGCGTCTCGCTTCGTCTCGGCGCCAAGATCCCCGGCACGCGCATGAGCATCCGCCCGGTGAACATGGAGTTCCTGTACGGCACCGCCTTCTTGTCGCAGTCGCCCGAGGCCTACGAGCGGCTGATCACCGACGCGATGCGCGGCGACGCGACGCTGTTCACACGTAACGACGAGGTCGAGGCGCAGTGGCGCATCTGCGACCCGATCGTCAAAGCTTGGGTGGGGGGGCTTCCAACGCAGAAGAACCCAGGACCACCGGTCGCCACCTACGAGGCCGGCTCGCAGGGGCCCAAGGAGGCCGAGGACCTGCTGTGCGAGGGCGATCGCTGGCGCGCGATCTGATGGCCGACGGCGTAGCGGAGACAAGTCGCAGCGACGCCGTCTGGAGCGAGCAGGGCACTACCCCCGACGCGATTGAAGCAGCGCTGCGCGCGCTGCTCGTACAGGTACACGCCGAAAACGACGACTTCCTACCGGCACGCGTGCTCAACATGATCGCGTTCGTCGACCGCGAGTGGAGCGGCGAGATCGCCAACCGTCTGCGTGGGGTGGGGCGCTACCACGCATCGCGGCTGGTCGTGCTCTCCTACGAGCCGCACCGCGAGCGCCTGGATGCCCGCGTGATGATCGCATCCGAAGGAGACTCCGCCCCCGGTGAGCTGGCGCTGCTGCACGAGACCGTCGTGGTCGAGCTCGGCGACCGCCACCTCGACGACCTGCTCACGATCGCCGATCCTTTGGTGGTCACCGACCTGCCGACGCTGCTGTGGTCCCCGCACGGACACAACGAGATCGTCTCCGAGCTGCTGGCGCTGTCGCAGGCCGTGCTGCTCGACTCAGTCGACGAGCCCGACGCGCAGGAGGCACTGGACCGCGCATGGGAGCTCAGCGAGCAGGCCTACGTCGTCGACCTGGCATGGCTGCGATCGACCCCGTGGCGTGAGCGTGTCGCTGCCATGTTCGACCCCATTTGGCTACGCCGCGAGCTGGGCACGATCTCCAGCGTGACCGTACGCCACCATCCCGCCTCGACCGTGGCAGCCATGCTGATGGTCGGCTGGCTGGCTTCGCGCCTGGACTGGCAGACAGGATCGCTGGTCGCAGACGGCGACGCGCTCGTCGCCTCCACCGACGCCGGCGGCCACCACGTCGCTGTGCGCCTGGAGATCGCCCCCGAGCTCGAGGTCCCCGGCCTGGAGGGCGTGGCACTGGAAACCGACTCCGGCCTACACCTGAGCCTCGGCCGTGGCGCCGGTGGCCTGCGCGCGCGCCGCCGCGACAGTCACGGTGAGGAGCGCGAGTGGACGATCCTCGGGGCATCGCGGGGCGAGACGGGTGTGCTCGGCGAGGGCATCCGCCAGGCGCTGCTGCGCGACCCCACATATGTGCCCGCACTCGAGGCTGCGCGAGCAATGCTGTCGTGACCCGCCTGACCAGCTGCCTGGACGCCGAGACGGTTGCGCAGCGAGCGGCCGCGCACGTGGCGCGCCAGCTGCAGCGCGCACGCGAAGAGCGCGGCGTCGCCCACCTGGTGCTCAGCGGCGGGACCACACCCGGGCGCACCTACGAGCTGCTGGGAGCCGACGCACAGGACCTGAACGGGATGGAGCTGTGGTTCGCCGACGAGCGCTGCGTCGGTCCAGACGATGAGGAGAGCAACTACCTGCTGGCCTCGCAGACACTGCTGGCGGGGGTCGATGTGGCCCCCGAGCGCATACATCGGATGCAGGGCGAGCTCGGTCCTGATGAGGGCGCCCGCAGCTACGCCGATGAGCTGGCACAACACTTCACGGACGACGCAGGCAGTGCCTCCGGTACGCCTGTGCTCGATCTCGTCGTGCTCGGCATCGGCCCGGACGGACACGTGGCATCGCTGTTCCCCGGAGCCGCCACGCTGGACGCTGGACGCGACGCCGTGTGCCTCGGTGTGGCCGACTCACCCAAGCCGCCCCCCGAGCGGATCACCTTGAGCCTGGCCGTGCTGCGAGCCGCACGCGAGTGCCTGCTGCTGGCAACGGGCGCGAGCAAGGCCGATGCCGTCAGCGCGATGCTCGCCGAGCCCAGCCGCCACGTTCCCGCGAGCCTGCTCAGGCGCGAGCGTCTCACGGTGATCGTCGACGACGCAGCCGCGCCCAAGGGACCCTGAGCATGTCGGCGCAAGCTATCGCCGGTGCCCACGAGGTCGTACTGGTGAGGCACGCCCAGACCGAATGGAGCAGCAACGGACGGCACACCGGTCGTACCGACATCCCGCTTACCGACGGCGGCCGTGACGCCGCAAGCGCGCTCGCCTCCAGGCTGCGAGACAGACACTTTGCGCTCGTGCTGGTCAGCCCGTCCACCCGTGCGCGCGAAACCTGCGAGCTATGCGGGCTGGGCGCGGACGCACAGGTGCGCGAGGATCTGCTGGAGTGGGACTACGGTGACTACGAGGGGCTGACAACGCCGCAGATACAAGAGCAGCGGCCGGGCTGGCTGCTGTGGCGAGACGGCTGCCCAGCCGGCGAGAGCGCAGCCGACGTAGGCGCGCGCGCCGACCGCGTGATCGCTGAGCTCAGGAGCGCCGACGGCGATGTGGCAGTGTTCTCCCACGGGCACATGCTGCGCGTGCTCGGCGCCCGCTGGATCGCGCTCGAACCCGACAACGGCGGTCACCTGGGACTGTCCACCGGCGCATTGTGCGTGCTCGGCTACGAGCGCCAGGCAGCGATCCTCGCCCACTGGAACGACACCTGCGCAGGCGGGATCCCGGCGTAGGCGGACGCCGTACCCGGCGTACGCGGAGGTTGCGCCCGGCGTACGCGGAGGCCGCGCCCGGCGTACGCGCACCCGACAGCGCGGCGATTTTGTAACGCCGAGCCCAGCTCGGCGGACTGACCTTCTAGAGTGACGCAGCACAGCCAGCCAATGGCAGCCCGCGCGGTCAAGATCAACCCTCTCCACAGCGGCGCCGAGCACATGCTCATGGCGATGGACGACGCACGCGAGCGCACACTCGCACTGGTTGCGCCCCTCAGCGACGAGCAGCTCACCTACGTGCACTCGCCGATCATGAGCCCACTCGCGTGGGACCTGGGCCACATCGCCGCCTACGAGGATCTATGGCTGGGCCACCGCTACGGCGGCCTGGAGCTGCTGCGAGCAGATCTGGCCAACCTGTACGACGCGTTCGAGACACCCCGGCAGATTCGCGGCGAGATCGAAGCGCTCGGCCCAGCCGAGGCCAGGGAGTACATGTCAGCCGTCAGCGCGCGCGTGGCTGAGGTGATCGCACAGCGTGGCATCGAGGACGGCGTGCTGTGCGAGATGATCCTGCGGCACGAGCTCCAGCATTCCGAGACAATGCGCCAGACGATGGCCCTCGCCGGGCTGCTCGCGCCCGAGGAGCAGGCAAAGGCGGGCGAGCCGCTCAGCTCACGTGACGCGCCCGAGGGATGGCTGCAGATCCCGGGCGGAACGTTCCACATGGGCGCACCCGCCGATGGCTTCGCATACGACAACGAGCGTCCGCGCCACCCCGTCGAGGTGTCCGCATTCACCATTGCACGCCGCCCCGTCAGCAACGCCAGCTGGATGCGCTTCAGCGAGGGCGGTGGCTACGAGCGCCGCGAGTGGTGGTCGCGCGAGGGCTGGGCGTGGAAGGAGGAGCACGACATCACCCATCATCCGGGTGTGGAGAGCGGCCACCGGGAGGCACCCGTATGCCACGTCTCCTGGTTCGAGGCCGACGCCTTCGCGCGCGCACACCAAGCGCGGCTGCCCACCGAGGCGGAGTGGGAGAAGGCGGTGACCTGGACCCAGCAGGCGCCGGCAGATGGGATCGCAGGGGTAGGACGGGTGTGGGAGTGGACACAGTCGCACTTCGGCGGTTATCCAGGGTTTGAGCCGTACCCCTACCGCGAGTACTCGCAGGTGTTCTTCGGGGATGACTACCGCGTGCTGCGCGGTGGCTCCTGGGCGACCCACCCGCGCGTGGCGACCACCACCTTTCGCAACTGGGATCTGCCGCAGCGGCGTCAGATCTTCGCCGGAGTCCGACTTGCAAGGGGGGAGCAGCAATGAAGCCATCCATACCGCCGCAGCCGCGCTTGGCATCGATCCGAGTCGACTCGCACCTCGACGGGACACACGAGCGCTCGCTTGCCGACGACGTCCTCGACGGGCTCACCCGACCGTTCAAGGAGCTTCCGCCCAAGCACTTCTACGACGCGCGCGGCGCCGAGCTGTTCGACCGCATTTGCGAGCTACCCGAGTATTACCCCACACGCGCCGAGCGGGCGATCCTCGAGGAACAGTCAGAGCAGCTGGCGGCTCTGACCGGTGCCGTCGAGCTGGTCGAGCTGGGCTCCGGCACAGCGGCCAAGACGCGGGTATTGCTGGACGCTCTTTACGCCGCCGGAACGCTCGAGCGCTACATCCCCGTCGACGTCACCGAGAGCATGGTTCGCGACTGTGCCGAGGAGCTCACCAGCGAGTACCCCGGGCTCCAGGTGCACGGCGTGATCGGGGACTTCGAGCGCCACCTGCACCACGTGCCACCTGCCGTGGGCCCACGCATTGTGGCGTTCCTCGGCGGCACCATCGGCAACTTCCCGCCTGGCAGCCGCCGCCGCGTGCTGCGTCAGATCGCACGCCTGCTGGGACCCGAAGATCACCTGCTGATGGGCACCGATCTGGTCAAGGACCCACGCGTGCTCGAGGCCGCCTACGACGACGCGCAAGGTGTCACCGCCGAATTCAACCTCAATGTGCTGGAGGTTCTCAACCGCGAGCTGCAAGCGGACTTCGACCCCGAGGACTTCGACCACGTGGCACTGTTCGACACCAACAACGAGTGGATCGAGATGCGCCTGCGCGCGCGACGCGAGCACACGACGCTCGTGCGCGACCTCGACCTGCCGGTGCACTTCGACATGGGCGAGGAGCTGCGCACCGAGATCAGCGCCAAGTTCACGCCTGCACGCGTCGAAGGCGACCTGTCCGCTGCCGGCATGGAGCTGGTGCGATGGCTGACCGATCCGGACGGGCTGTTCGCGCTGACGCTGTCGCGTAAGCGCCCCGCGGGCTAGCACGCCGGCGGCGCGCCGCGGATATCGCGCAGGATCAGCCGCCAACAAGGAGACGCCGACGTTGCAAGACACGGTGCGCTTGGCAGGAGCGCAGCTCGTGAAGGCGAACTCAGCCGACCATGCGTTCATTACAGCTGCAAGCGGCCCTCACGGCGCATATCGAAGCGGTCTCCATCCATCTGCACGCCGAGATCGCCGACGGCGCCGAGGTACCGTTCGAGCTGGAGCAGCAGAGTGGGCGCCGTGGAGCCAGGGGCCCGTCGCTGTATTGCTACCGCCCGCTGACCGCGCAGTTCGTCGAGCAGCGTCTGCCCACGCTTGAGCAGCTGCCGACGTACGCAGAGGCCGCCCGGCTGCTCACCGACTTCGACGGGCTAGACCGCTACCTGGTAAGCGCCGGCGTCGATTGTCCTCGTGGCCCCGGGCGTGCCCGCCAGCGCGCCGCCTTCGGCGTGCTGTTGAGCGATGTATTCGATGAGCAGACCGACTTCCAGTTGCGCCCCGAGCGGCTCGACGCCGCCCTGGAGCGACTCGATCGAGCCGCGTTGTCCGCCACCAGCGAGCTGACGCTCGTCGGCGTGTTGCACGGGCTCACCATCAGCTCCCCGGAGCTCGCGCTCACCAAAGGGCTGACCATCGCCCAGCCGCACGCGCTCGACGGGTTGCCGCCTGGCGCCGTCTCCCCAGCTGAGGGCAGCGGCGCACATCTCGTCGTCGTGCTGTCCGTCGAGCGTGACGACACGCGGGAGGCAGTCGCCCACGGTTGTGAGGTGTTGAAGGACCTGCTGCGCGCGCTCAGGCTGTTCGGCGACGGTCGCGTCACGCTCGGCATGCTCGCCTGGGCGCGCCTCGGCAGTGGAGCGTGGAGCCCGCAGCCGCTCGGCACCGGCGGGCGGCCGCATGGCATGCTCATCGTCAGCGCAGAGCAGGAGGACGAGCTGCGCGCCTTCTGCAGCCTCGTCTCGCGGCGCGCCCCGCACGGTAACGAGCTCGCCTGGGCGCTGCGGCGCTTCGAGTTGGGCAGCGAGCGCCACAGCCCGTACGAGGCGCTGACCGACCACCTGCTCGCGCTCAGGGCGCTACTGGAGCCGGAGGGCTCCACCAGCGGTCTGCTCAGCCGACGTCTGGCAGCGCTGTGCGCCATGCCCGAGGGCCGCCAAGACCTGATCGACCGGGCCGGGCAGGCGCTGACCCTGGAGCGCTCGTTCGTTACCGGTGCCGCCGTCGAGCACGCCGGCGCGGAGGCGCTCGCCAGGGACATGGCCGACCATCTGCGGGCACTGCTGCGCGACGTCATCTGCGGCCATCTCAACCCCGACCTTGTCGGGCTGGCCGACCAGCTGTTGCTTGAGCCCGTGCCCGTGCCTGTGCCCGAGGCCGAGCCTATGCCCACGCTCGCGCCCGTCCTGGAGCAGATCACCGTCGATGAGCACTCGGTGCTGATCGAGCAGGCAATGCTCGCCGAGCAGGCAGTGCACGTTGAGCCGGAAGCGGCTGGGGGCTCAGTCGAAGAGATGCTTCGCGACGCCGGCCAGTCCCAAGAGATCCTGGACGTCTTCATCTAGCTGAGGTACCAACAGCGGCGGGTGCTCGCCCACCGCTTCACCCAGGCGCGCGATCGTCTCGTGGTCACGCCTCACCAGTACATCGAAGTCCGCCAGGTTGCTCGCCACCCGGCCGGCCAGGCCCTCGCCCAGCGCCGGTGCCAGCAGGGCAGCCACATCGGGAGCGCCAAGACCGTGCAGGCCGTCCGCGTGAACACGGTTGACGATCAGCTCGCCAAGGGACATCCCCGCAGCGGTCAACTTATCCGCCAGGAATCGCGCCTCGCGGGCGGGCTCGAGCTCAGGTGAGGTGACGATCACAAACGTCGTCTGCGGCGAGCGCAGCAGCGCTCCCACAGCGCGCGTGCGCTCGCCAAAGCCCTCGATCACGCCCGTCAGCGAGCGAAAGAAGCGCGACAGCTCGCCCAGCATGTCCACGCCCGTGACACGCGCGAAGATCGCGAATATCAACGCCGTGCCGCGCCCGAACAGACGCGCGGTAAGCCCACCCGGCGCGAGGAACACCTGCAGCGCCTTCCCTTCCAAGAAGCCCATCATCCGGCCGGGCGCCTCCAGGAAATCCAGTGCGTTGCGCGACGGCGGCGTATCCAGCACGATCACATCGAAGTCGTGCTCCTCATGCAGCTCGTACAGCTTCGCGATCGCGCTCAGCTCGTGCGAGCCGGCCACCGCAGTCGACAGCTCCCTGTACACCGGGTTGGCCAGGATCTCCTCGCGCGTGCGCTCGTCCGGCGCCAGACGCTCGATCAGCTCGTCGAACGTCCGCTTGGCATCCAGCATCATCGCCCACAGCTCACCGTCACCCTCGATCGCTATGTCCTGCTCCGCCAGCAGCTGCGGCTCGATCCGCTGCGGCTGCGACGGCAGCTTCGCCAGCCCCAGCGCCGCCGCCAGACGCTTGGCCGGATCGATCGTCACCACCGCCACCTTGCGGCCACGCTGCGCAAGACCCAGCGCCAGCGCCGCCGCCGTCGTCGTCTTGCCGACGCCGCCCGCACCCACACACACCAGCACCCGCTTGCCCGCCAGCCGCTCCTGCAGGGTCAGCGCGCTCGTGCTTTTGCCCGCGACCATCCCGGGATCGTAGTTACCGTGCAGGAATCGTCCCGTCGCATGCGAATACCCACCGGACAGCTTTCCGGCAATCGAGTATCGGAGCTACCGTGGAAGGCAAGGCCAAGGTCATCGCATTCGCCAACCAAAAGGGCGGCGTGGCCAAGACGACTACGACGCTCAACCTCGCCGCCGCTTTCGCGGAGGAGGGTCACAGGGTGCTGTGCGTGGACATGGACCCGCAGGGCAACCTGACGATGTCTCAGGGGATCGATCCGGACACCCTGGAGAAATCGATGTACGACGTGCTCGTTCACAAAGTCTCGATCCGTGAGGTCGTACGCAAGCGCGAGATCGACGTGGCGTGCGCGTCCATCGACCTCGCCGGCGCCGAGATCGCAATGTCCACGATGATCGGCCGCGAGCGCTCGCTGCAAAAGGCCTTCGAACCGATCCTCGAGGACTACGACTTCATCTGCATCGACACTCCACCCAGCCTCGGGCTGCTGACAATCAACGCGCTCACCGCCGCCGACAAGGTGATCGTCCCCGTGCAGTGCGAGTATCTGTCAATGCGTGGGCTCATCCAGCTCCAGAACACGCTCGCCATGATCCGCGAGAACCTCAATCCTGGCGTTGACATCGAGGGTATCCTCCCGACCTTGGTGGATTCACGCACGATCCACGCCAAGGAGGCGATCGAGATCCTCGAGGAAAACTTCGGCGACCGCGTGTTTGCCTCTCGCATCCGCAAGACGGTGCGCTTCGCCGAGGCCCCCGTGAAGGGCATGTCGGTCCTCAAGTACGAGCCGGACGGCGTGGCTGCACAGTCCTACAGGCAACTCGCGCAGGAGGTACTAACCAATGGCCAACCCTAAACGCGCCAGCATGCGCGAAGGGCCGCTGGCTGCGCTCTTCCGCAAGACAGAAGACCCTGACGGGCTCGACGGCGACACGCAGCCGGCCCTCGACGCTCCTCAGCCGGCCCTCGACGCTTCCCAGCGGGACCTCGACGCTCGCGCGTCCCAGTCCTCGCGCCAGCCGGCTGCCACACCGCCCCCCACGCACCCCCGTGACAGCGGTCTGCCTCACCCGGCGCTGAGCGCCTCGCCACAGGCACCACCTGAAGACGTCCACGTCGCCTCCCCGCGCGAGCGTCTGCGCCACGCGTTCTCCTCAGAGATACCCGAGAACGTCATGGATCGCCCGACAGCCCCGCGTGCCGTGATGGACGACTACACCCGTGGCTTCCCCGCCCCCGCCAGCAGCCCCATGAGCGTCGGAGCGCCCGTGATCCGCGTCGTCGGCGTCGGCGGTGCCGGCGTCAACGCCGTCAACCGCATGGTCGAGGCAGAAGTCGAGGGCATCGAGTTCGTGGCCGTCAACACAGACGTGCAGTCGCTGCAGCAGTCAACCGCAGACATCACCCTGCACATCGGCGCCGATCTGACACGCGGCCTCGGCTCGGGATCCGACGCCAACGTCGGACGCGGCGCCGCCATGGAGGACTACGACCGCGTCAAGGCGCTGCTGAAGGGCTCGGACATGATCTTCATCACCGCCGGCGCCGGCGGCGGCACGGGGACCGGCGCAGCGCCCGTCGTTGCGCGAATCTCACGCGAAATCGGCGCACTGACCGTCGCCATCGTCACCAAGCCATTCGGCTTCGAGGGGACACGTCGCAGCGAGCAGGCCGAGCGCGGCGTCGCGGCCCTGGCCGAGGAGGTCGACACGCTGATCGTCGTCCCCAACAACCGACTGCTCGCCGTGCTCGACAAGCAGACCGCAATGGTCGAGGCGTTCCGCGTCGCCGACGATGTACTGCGCCAAGGCGTCCAGGGGATCTCCGACCTGGTCACGCTGCCCGGCCTGATCAACCTCGACTTCGCAGACGTACGCACGATCATGAGCGAGGCCGGCAACGCGCTGCTGGGAATCGGCATGGGCATAGGCGAGAACCGCGCCACCGAGGCCGCCATCCAGGCCGTCTCCTCGCCGCTGCTCGAAACCTCCATGGAGGGAGCGCGCTCGATCCTGCTGTCGATCACCGGCGGTCCCAACCTCTCCCTATGGGAGGTCAACGAGGCTGCCAAGTCAGTCTCCGAGGCCGCCCACCCCGACGCCAACATCATCTTCGGAGCGATGGTCGACGACAAGCTCGACGACCAGGTGTGGGTGACTGTCGTTGCCACCGGCTACGGCGACGACGGGCGCCGCAAGAGCGCCAACCGCTTCAAAGAGCCCGCCACCACCGGCGAGGTCCGCGCCCAGCGCGCAGCACCCGCGCGTCCCGGCCGTGAGCCACGGCGCGGTGGCCTCGCCGTCGATGAACTAGAAGTACCCGAGTTCCTGCCGAACTTCTGAGCGCCGTTGGCGCTTCGCCATCCTGCGTCCTCCCCTCCGGGGACGATGCGGTCGCTCGCGTGCTGGCCGATCGGTGATCCCGCTGATCGACGATCGGTACGCCACGCTCCCTGCGTCCTTGGCTGGCTCGACCGACGACCCTCAGAAAGGGCGTTGTACCTCAAAAATGGGCCCGCTCCGCACCAACCTTGATACCTGTGGTATCGCTCTGCAATGAGCGCTGGTGAGCGAGGGGTTGTTGCTGCCGGGCATCCGCTGACTGCGGAGGCCGGCGCCAGGGTGCTGCGGGAAGGTGGCAACGCCGTCGATGCCACCGTCGGTGCGATGCTCACTTCGTTTGTCACCGAGTCGCTGCTCACTGGGCTGGGGGCCGGGGGATACATGCTGGTGGCCGGCGGTGGGGTGGAACCGACGCTCCTGGACTTCTTCGTCGAGGCGCCCACGCGCGTCGGCGACGGCTCCGAGATGGAGCTGCAAGGCGTTGACGTGTCCTTCGGAGATGCCCAGCAGGTGTTCCACATCGGCCCCGCCTCCTGTGGTGTGTACGGCACGCCTGCAGGTGTGTGCGAGGCAGTGCGCAGATGGGGGACGATCCCGCTTGAGGAGCTGGCAGCTCCCGCTGCGCAGCTCGCCCGCGACGGCGTCGTGCTCAACGCTGGCCAGGCCTACGTGGCGCAGATCCTCGTCGAGCTGCTGACATCAACACCTGAGTGCGCCGCCTTGTGGGCTCCCGACGGTCAGCTACTGCGCGAGGGCGGACTGCTGCGCAACCCCGAGCTTGGAGATGCACTGCTGCGCCTGGCGCATGACGGTGCCGAGCCGTTCTACCGCGGGGACATCGCCAAAGCCGTGTGCGATTGGCTGGACGATCACGGCGGCTCGCTTAGCCGTGATGACCTGGCCGGGTATGCCGCCGTCGAACGCCAGCCGGCCAGGATGCCCTACCGCGACCGGGAGATCCTCACCAACCCGCCACCGTCAGCCGGCGGGACGCTGCTTGCCTATGCGCTCGCGCTGCTGGACCGCAGCCCCGCGCCGCCGACGCTGCGCTCGGTCATCGACGCCATGGCCGCCGCCCAATCGGAGCGCACGCCGGAGTTCGTCGAAGGGCTCGACCAGGACTGCTTCCTCGAACGCTTCCTGTCGACCCGCCTGGGATCCACGACGCACATCTCCGTGATTGACGCCAACGGCTGCGCATGTAGCGCGACCTGCACCAACGGTGAGGGCTCTGGCGTCGTCGTGCCGGGAACAGGCATGCACCTCAACAACGTCATGGGGGAGGAGGACCTCAACCCGCTCGGCTTTCACCTGTATCCCGCCGGTCGGCGGATGCCGAGCATGATGGCGCCCTCGGTGGTGATGCGCGGTGGCGAGGTAGAGCTGGTGCTCGGCAGCGCCGGCTCCAACCGCATCCGCTCGGCCGTACTGCAGACCATCGTCGGCGTGGTTGACCACGGCATGGACGTACGCGACGCCGTTGACGCGCCACGCGTGCACTTCCAGGACGGCGTCGTCTTCGCCGAGCCCGGGATCGAGCTGGATCAGCTGGCCGACGACGTGCGTGTGGTCCGGTTCGGCGCCCTCAACCTGTTCTTCGGCGGCGTACAGGCAGCCCTGCGGCGAGGTTCGAGTATCACCGGCGCCGGCGATCCGCGCCGGGGCGGCGTTGCAGTCCGCGCATGAGCGCCGGCGTCGAGCGCTCCTAGCCGAACCTGACCTTGCCGTTGGACAGCGCGCGAACCTGGGCGCGCTCGACCAACTCCAAGTGCTCGATCGCCGCCTGGATCAACCGCGCGAGCAGACGCATCCGTTCGTTCTCAGAGCGCAGCTCAAGCAGCTCCTGCTTGGCCTCAACACTGAACTCCACCGTGGCCGCCATCCTGTACGCGTCCAGCTCGTCCAGCTCCGCACGCCCGATCTCCCGATCGGTCGCCTGCAGCACCAGCTCCCTGTACAGCTCATGGGCGGCCTCAGCAGCACCCACATCCCGCGCTTCGTCAGACTCGTCAAGGAACTCAACCACGCCGGCCGGATACGGCAGATCGTCCTGACGCTCCAGCAGACGAAATGGCCGCGTTCCGCGGGCGATGATGTTCAAGCGACCGTCGTCCATGCGCTCCAGCACCCGCTCGATCTCGCAGGCACAGCCAACCGGCTTGAGCTCAGCCTCAGACAGCCACAAGATCCCAAACTCGCGCCCAGGTGACCCAAGCTCCGCGCTCAGGCATCGCTCGATCATCTTGCGGTAGCGGTCCTCGAAAATGTGAAGCGGAACGCTCTCGCTCGGCAGCGCCACGATCCCCAGCGGGAACAGCGGAAAGCCCTTGGACGCGCGCACGGGCATCGGCTGAGTCTAGTCGGCGATTCGCCGCGATTCGCGGTCCCCAGAAGCTGCGATGGCCCGGTGATCGGCGGTGATCGGCGGTGACCGGCGTGAGAGCGCCGCTAACGCGACCCGGGCTTGTGCGCGGCGAGCATCAGGTTGTAGAAGATCGCAGCCGGCAGCCGCTTCTCCAGCAGCTGCCGGTCGAGCTCCTGCAACATCAGGTAGCCGCGATACGCGTACATCCGCCACGCCCACGGCACATCCTCTGGGTCAGCGGTCGACTCCAGCGTGCGGTTGGCCCAGCCAAACCAGTTCGCAAGCAGCTCCTCGCCGCTGATACGCACGTCCTGGAACCCTGCGGCGTGCGCGATCCCAGATAGCTCAGCCGGCGCGAACGCGTGCACGTCAACCACACCCTCGAGCGCCGAGTCCGCCGCGCCGCCATCCGCCGGTGGCGCCGGGCCCGCGCCGATGGCACGCCGCCACAGCGGCGCCGCGCTGTTCGCCAAGCGCTTGGGAATCTGCGCCAGACGGTCGCCGTAACGCGACGGCTCGCCGGCGAACAGCACTGTGCCACCCGGCGCCAGCACACGCTCGAACTCCGCGAACGCGCGTGGAAGATCGGGGATGTGGTGGAGCACCGCGTGCCCCAGCACCAAGTCGAAGCTGTGATCTGCAAACGGCAGGCGCTCGGCGTCCGCCGCCTGCACCTGCACATTCAGTCCCAGTCGCTGCGCGTTGGACTGGAGCGTGCCCAGCATGCCCGGCGAGATGTCCGTGCACGTTGCCGACTCGATCAGCCCAGCACGGAGCAGGTTCAGGCTGAAGTACCCCGTGCCAGAGCCGATCTCCAGCGAGCGACCGTATGGCGCCGGCTCTCGGCCGAGGGCCTTGCGCACCTTCGTGCTGACCTGGTTGCGGCCGAGCTCGTCGAAGTCGATGCCCCACTTCGAGTCGTAGTGGTCGGCCGCAACGTCGTGATAGCGGGTGTTGACGTCACGGATCTCCTCGGCGCTCAAAACGGGCGGCATGGGGCGGACCTTATACTCGCGCGCCTTGCCTGCGCCTCCATCTCAGATGCTTTACCAGCAGCGCAACCAGCCCGATGGCGTGCCTCCGCTTGCGCTGACCGGCGAGCGCACGCTCCCGGACGTGCCCGAGGAGAACTACTGGTATCGGCGTCATCTCGTGGTCTACCAGTGGATTGCCGAGCAGGTGCGAGGGCAGCGCGCGATCGACATGGCCTGCGGCGAGGGCTACGGCGCGGACGTACTCTCACGCGCCGCCGCCAGCGTGGTCGGCGTCGACGCCAATCCCGAGGCCCACGAGCACGCGCGGTTGCGCTACCCCCACGCCAACCTGCGCTTCGTACGCGATCTCGTCGACAGCTTCTCCGAGCAAACCGACGCCGTCGTGTTCCTGCAGACCATCGAGCACCTACAGGATCCCGGCGCCGTGCTCGAGCACTTCCGCTCGCTGGTCGGAGGCGACGGAGCCGTGTTCGTCTCCACCCCCAACGTACTCACGCTCGCGCCCAAGGGCGCATCGCGCTCTGGCAACCCGTGGCACGTGCACGAGTACCGCCTGCACGAGTTCGACGAGATCTGCAGAGCGCACTTCAAACGCGTCGACATGTACGGGTTGTTCCATGCCCGCAAACTGCGCGCGCACGAGCTTGCGCTGCGGCTCGGATGGGATCGCGTGCACGCCCGCCTGGGTCTAACCGGCCGCTTCTACGACTGGTTCACGCCTGCCATCGCCGCCTCGGACTTTACCCTGCGTCCTGCCCTCGACGTCAACATGGATCGCGCCCTGGACTTCCTAGCCGTGTGTCGGCCGTGAACGCCCGCCGCGATCGCGGCGCGTTGGCGATCGTGCTGCACACGCACATGCCCTACGTCGAGGGCTTCGGCAGCTGGCCGTTTGGCGAGGAGTGGCTGTGGGAGGCCATGGCCACGTGCTACATACCGCTGCTCAACCTGCTTGACAGCGGCGCACCATTGACGCTGTCGCTGACGCCCGTCCTGTGCGATCAGTTAGAAGCTGCCGGCGTGAGCGAGCGCTTCGCGGCGTTTATCGAAGGCGTACGCCGCCAAACCCATGAGCAGGACGCAGCCGGGCTGCGCGCCGCAGGCCACGAGGCACTGGCGCTTGAGCTGGAGCGCTCATGGGGCGACTACAGCGGCGCGCTGGAGAGCCTGCGCAGGCGTGGTGGGGACCTACTGGCATCACTCGCCCCTCACGCCCAGTGGACATCCTCAGCCACCCACGCGATTCTGCCGCTGCTGGGCACCGACGCCGGTGTGCGCCTGCAGGTACGTAGCGGCGTCGCTGCCCACCGCGCGCGCTTCGGCGATCACTGGCGCGGCGGCTTCTGGCTGCCGGAGTGCGCCTACGCGCCATCGCTCGAGCGGACGCTCGAGGAAGCCGGCGTCAGCGCCGCCTGCGTGGAGCTGACCAACCGCTTCGGCCTGGGCGCACGGGAGCATCTACAGCCGATCGTCACCGAGTCCGGGGTGCAACTCGTGCCCATCGACCGCGCCACCATGTCGCTCGTCTGGAGCGACGCCGGCTACCCCGCAAATGGCGCCTACCGCGACTATCACCACCACACCGTCCATCACCACAACCCGTGGAACAACAGTGGCAACATCTACGACCACGCCCACGCACGCGACGTTGCGCGGTCGCATGCAGCCGACTTCGTTGCACAGACGGTCGCTCGCCTGCGGCGTGCCGATGAGGATGACGCACCCGGCGACCCGCTACCGGGCGGAGGCCTTGTCGTGTGTGCGCTGGACACAGAGCTGCTCGGGCACTGGTGGTATGAGGGCGTTCACTGGCTACAGGAGGTCGTCGAGGAGTGCGCCCGCCAGGATCTACAGCTACTGCGCCTAGACGACGCGCTCGAACGCGTCCAGCCCGCCGCAAGCACACCCGCCGAGCCAGCCGAATGGCAAGCAAGCAGCTGGGGCAAGGACGGGGATCTCTCGACATGGTCCGGTCCTGGCGTAGCCGAGATGGCGTTCGCCACGCGCGCAGCCGAGCTGGACGTCGTCCGGGTGGGCGAGCTTGCAGGAGCCGCTGCCGTCCGCGAGCTGCTGGCGTTGCAGGCCAGCGACTGGCCGTTCATGGTTAGCAGAGATATCGCCGCGCCGTATGCGCGCGAGCGCTTCGCCGGCCATCGCCAGGCGCTCGCATCAGCTATGGCCGGCGGCGTTGACGCTGACGTCGGCCGTCTGCGAAATCTCGCAGCGCACGCCGATCGCGCTCGTCTGCTCGATCCGGCGTAATCTCTGCGCGATGCACGAGCCCCGCCGACTCCAGGCCGCCCTGCTGACGACAGCAAGCAACTGAGCGCACCAACGGTCGCATGCGTTCGGTGAAACCGCAGCGGTCGATGCCTGCTCGTCGTGCTGCTGGGCTGCCTGGCGTTGCCCGCCACCGCGCCTGTGGCAGCGGCAACGGGCTACGGCACTGTCTCAGGGAAGGTGACCGGTGCCATCTCGCCAGGCCGCCCCGAAGCACGCTGCCTAGCGCCTGCGCGGCGGCTCACTCCCAGCGCATCGACTTGGGCGCCTCGCGCATCCGGATCGTGCGGGCTGGGGAGCCTGCGATAACGGCGTTGTCCGGCACCTCTTTGGTCACCACCGAGGTGGTGCCAATGATGCTGTTGTCGCCCACCGTCACCCCCCGCAGGATGCATGCGCCGTAGCCGATCCACACGTTGTTCCCCACTTGCACGTCGCGCTTGTAGATCCCCTGCGCGCGGATCGGGCGCTCGACTTCCGCCACGCCGTGGTCGAAGTCGATCAGCATCACGCGGTCGGCGATGATGCACTCGCGTCCGATTGACACGTGCTGGAACGCCGACACCGTGCACTCCTGACCCATCACCGTCTTCGCGCCGATGCTTACCTCACCCTCGTGCACGCGGATCTTGCAGCCATGCCCGATCCACGCCCAGCGCCCAATGCGCAGCGTCGCATGGCGGCCGATCTCAAGCTTCACGCGCGGGCAGATGAAGCAGATGCCGTCCGTCTGCAGGCGCTTGCCGTAGCGGAGCTTCAGCCACGCGTAGCGTGCCAGCAGAATCCCGTAGTCGCGGCTCAGCATGTGGTTCGCACGCATGAACCGCGCCAACGCCAGCGGGCCGCCTCGCAGCGGCGCCGGCTCCCGGCGCGGCTCCGTGTCCATCGGCCCCTGCTCGATAGGCGTCGCCGCGAGCGGTTGCGTGCCGTCGCTCGGCTCTGCGTCGAGCGGCTGCGCGCCAGCAGCAGCGTGGCCCTCAGCACTTGGATCTGCGACCTGCTCCATCAGCCCCATCGTAAGCCACCGCCGGACGCATCGGTCCTCACGAGCGCCCTGCGATGATTGCGCGCTGCATGAGCGACCCCACGCTTGCCCAACGCCTGCTCGACGGCGACCGCCGCGCGCTCGCACGCGCCATCACGCTCGTCGAGGACAACCGGCCTGAGGGCTGGGAGCTCGTACGCGAGGTCTACCCGCACACCGGGCAGGCGGAGGTCGTCGGCTTCACCGGCCCGCCTGGGGTCGGCAAGTCCACGCTCATCGGTGCGCTCACCAAGGCGCGCCGCGGCGCCGGGCGCACTGTCGGCGTGCTGTCCATCGACCCATCCTCACCCTTCACGCACGGTGCCCTGCTCGGCGACCGCATCCGCCTGACCGAGCACTTCCTCGACCCCGGGGTGTTCATCCGCTCGATGGCCAACCGCGGTGCCCTCGGCGGACTGTCCGAGGCCGCGCTGCAGGCCGCCCTGCTGCTCGATGCAGCCGGACGCCAGGATGTGTTCGTCGAGACCGTCGGCGTCGGGCAGGCCGAGATCGACATCATCGATCACGCCGACACGATCGTGCTCGTGCTGATGCCAGGCTCCGGTGACTCCATCCAGGCACTCAAGGCCGGCATCATGGAGATTCCCGACGTGATCGTTATCAACAAGGCCGATCACCCGCTCACCGACACCATGATCCGCGAGATCCGCGGAGTGCTCTCACTCGCCAACCTCGACCGCACACCCGAGGAAGCCAGCCGGCGCTGGCGGGTGCCGATCATCAAGACCGAGGCCGCGCGCGGGGAGGGGATCGACGAGCTCGTGCAAACCCTGCAGGAGCACCGCGCCCACATCCTCGCCGCCGGCCAGCTCGACGAGCGCCGCGCGCGCAACCTGCGCAGCGAGGTGCTCGCCATCGCCACCGCACGCATGCGCCGCCGCCTGGAGGAGGACCTGCATGAGGACGCCGAGTTCCAGCGCCTGCTCGAGCAGGTCGTACAGCGGCGTTTGGACCCAGCCAGCGCCGCCGCCGAGCTGCTCGAGCGAGCTGCCTCGCTGCAACAGTCAGTCGAGTAGCCGGCTTGCGGTGCGCTAGGCGCCGAGCATCCTGGCGATTACCATCTGCTGCACCTCGTCAGTGCCCTCGCCGATCGTCAGGATCTTCGCGTCGCGATAGAAGCGGCATACCGGGTACTCCTCGATAAAGCCGTAGCCGCCGTGGATCTGCACCGCCTCCTCCGCGCAGCGGACCGCCAGGCGCCCCGTCTTCAGCTTCGCCTGTGCCGCCGTCAGCGTGAAGTTGCGTTTCGCGTCCTTCTCAAGCGCAGCCTTGTACACCAGCAGTCGCGCCGCCGCTATCTCGCACGACATGTCCGCCAGCTTTGCCTGGATCGCCTGGAACTTCGAGATCGGCTTGCCGAATGCCTTGCGCTGCTTCGCATACTTCAACGCCTCGTCCAGCGCGCCCTGTGCCAGGCCAACGCCCATCGCCGCCACGCCAATGCGTCCGATGTCCAGGATGTGTAGGAACTGCTTGAAGCCCGCGCCGCGTGGACCCAGCAGGTTCGACTCAGGTACCCCGCAGCCGCTGAAGCTCAACGGCCGCGTATCAGATGCGTTCCAGCCCATCTTGCGATACGGCTCACCCTGCTCGTAGCCCGCCGTGCCGTTGGGCACGATGATGTTCGAGATCTCCCTGGCGTCGGTCGGGTTGGTGGCGTTGGCGGGGTGGGTGGGGCCCCCATCGGCCTCGCCTGTAACCGCAGTGATGCACACCATCCCCGAGATGTCCGTGCCCGCGTTCGTAATGAACTGCTTAGCGCCGTCAATCACCCATTCGCCGTCCTGCAGGCGCGCGCGTGTGCGTGTGTTGCCGGCGTCTGAGCCTGCCTCCGGCTCCGTCAGCCCGAACGCCCCCAAGCACTCGCCCGAGCACAGTTGCGGCATCCACTCGCGCTTCTGCTCCTCGCTGCCGAACAAATAGATCGGCTGTGTGCCAAGTGAAGTGTGTGCGCACAGCGTGATCGCCACCGAGGAATCCACGCGCGTCAGTTCCTCCACCGCCAGCGCATACGCAAGCGTGTCGCCGCCGCCACCGCCGTACTCCTCCGGGAAAGGAATACCCATCAGGTTCAGCGCCCCCAGCTTCGCCACGATCTCGTAAGGAAACGACTTCGTGCGGTCGAGCTCCTCCGCCACCGGTGCTACCTCGCCCTCCGCGAACTCCCTGACCGTGCGCCTGATCAGCTCGTGGTCGGGGGAGAGGTCGAAGTCCACTGCCGGGCATTCTCCCAGACGCCGTCCTGCGCGTGTCCGCCAATACCGCCGCCTGAGGTCAGGGGGCGCCCGTTTCTGGGTTGTGGTCGTGAGGCCGGCGATAGCCATGGTGATACGGAGGAACCTTTGGGGGCATTGCTTTGAGCCCGGCGATAGCTATGGTGATACGGAGGGACCTTTGGGGGCATTGCTTTGAGCCCGGCGATAGCTATGGTGATACGGAGGGACCTTTGGGGGCATTGCTTTGAGCCCGGCGATAGCCATGGTCCTACGACGGGCCGTGTGGGGACATGCTTTGAGGCTGGCGATAGCCATGGTCATACAGAGGTAATTTGGAGAGACTGCCCACGCTCGCGCTTTAGCGTCGCTTCACTTCTCTGTCACGATTCGACGTCACGTGGCCCGTACACGCCTCATCCTCGACATCGTCAAACACGGACGTACCTACAGCTACGGACCGTCTCGATCACAGCGAGCTGACCTGTATCTGCCCCCAGGAGCCGGGCCGCATCCCGTGATCGTGCTCATTCACGGCGGCTCCTGGACTGTCCGCTACGGACGGGTCTTCATGCGCGGTCTCGCCGGCGACCTGCTCAGACGCGGATGGGCCGTATGGAACATCGAGTACCGCCGCGTCGGTGGCGGCGGCGGCTGGCCCGTCACGTTCGCCGACGTCGCCGCCGCCATCGATTACCTGCGCCAGCTGCCCGCGCCGCTCGATCTCGACGCCGGAGTCACCCTCATCGGACACTCCGCCGGTGGTCACCTGGCGCTGTGGGCTGCCGGTCGCCCGCAGCTGCCCGAGGGGGCGCCTGGGTACATCGACGGCCAGGCGCCCGTGTCCGTGGCGCGCGTCATCGCCCAGGCCGGCGTCTGCGATCTCGCCGGCGCCTACCTGCGCTGGCATGGCGGCGCCGCGCAGGCACTGATGGGCGGTCCGCCGGAGGACTTCCCTGAACGCTACGCCGTCGGCGATCCCATGAGACTGCTGCCGCTGAGCATGTCCGCGCTGCTCGTGCACGGCACGCTCGATGAAACCGTTTCCGTCGAGCTCGCCCGCAGCTACGAGCGCGCCGCGCGCACAGCCGGCAGCGACGTCCAGCTCGTCGAGATCCCAGGCCAAGCCGGTGCTCACCGCGCGCACATCAACCCGCACGGGCAAGCCTGGGCCGAGGTCACCAGCCGGCTACACACAGCGCTTGCAGTTCCGCTGCACTAATTCCGCTCTTTGCCGATTTCGCTACCAGGATTCTCAAGACCCAGGACCCGAAGATCCGATGTGCCCGGCGTGAGCCTTGTAAGGATCCACTGCTACGGGTGCCACAACACCGTTCAAGTCGACGAGCACGCCATGTCGCGCGGCCTGCAAACCGCTCGCTGGGCACTCGATCACGGTCAGACCTTCTGCCCGAGCTGCGCACTCGCGCGAGACCTCGCCGTCGTCAGCGTCGACCCCGGCCAGCCCGATTCCAACGCCACCGGCGCGGCCAATGCTTCCGGCGCGTCCGGTGTCTCCGGTGAGCACCAGTCCAACGTTGCGCACGCGCTCACGCCTTTTCCCGCCAGCTCCGCGCTGCGCGAACCACGCAGCCGGCGCACCTCGCGGCTGCTGAGCGCCAGCTTCAGCGTGCTGCGCGACGACCCTCAGCTGCTTGTGTTCCCAGCCGTCGCCATGACGCTCACCTTGCTGCTCGGCGCGCTCTCATTCCTGCTCTCGCTCTCCCACAGCGGCGGAGGATCACGCAACGCCAGCGACCTCGTCTTCCTCGCCAGCCTCATCTCCGCCTACCCCATCACCTTCGTGTCCATGTACTGCGGCGTGGCGCTCGCCGCCGTGCTTGCCGGGCGCCTCGACGGCCAGCCTATGACCGCGCGCGACGGCTGGAGCGCCGCCAGGGAGCGGATCGCCATCATCGCCGCCTGGACGCTGCTCGTGTGCACCGTCGGCGCCATCCTGCGAACGATCGAGCGCTACGTCCCACTCGGCGCCAAGATCGCCGTCGCGCTGCTCGACCTCTCCTGGGCGCTCGCCACCATGTTCGCCGTGCCGCTGCTCGCCTACGAGAACCTCGGACCGCTGGACGTCCTGCGCCGCTCCTCGCACATCTTCAAGCAGCGGTGGGGCACGCAGATCGGCGGCATGGTCGGCATCAGCGTCGCAAGCATGCTCATGTACCTGCCGTTCTTCGTGCTGATCGTCATCGGCGTATCAAGCCCAGGCGCCACCGGTGCGCTGCTCACCGTCCTCGGCGGCGCCGGCATGTTCGCCGCCATCGCCGCGCAGGTCGCCATGGACCAGATCTTCAGGGTGTTCGTCTACCGCAGCGCCGTCGGCCTCGATACCAGCGGCGGGCCGTTCTCCGCCGGCGACCTGCAGGCACCGTTCCGTCCCCGCCGACGCGGCGCGTACAGAAGCTTCTGAGACTGCTGCTGTGCAAGCCCGCCGTCGGACACAGCCTCGCCATCCCGCGCGAGACCGCGGAGCGGTCTCCCTAAAAACTTCTCAGCAGTAGGACCGCGCCAGCTCGACCAGCAGGCGTACCGCGTATCCGGAAGCGCCCTTGCCCACATACGCGCGGTCCAGCTCCCACGCCGAGCCCGCAATATCCAAGTGCGCCCACGGCGTCTCGCCGATGAAGTTCGACAGGAACGCGCCACCCACGATCGTGCCCGCTTTGCGTCCTTCCGGTGCGTTGTCCAGGTCCGCATACGTGCCCTTCACCAGCTCCGCATACTCCTCGTGTAGCGGCAGACGCCACACGATCTCCCCGCTACGCTCCCCCGCAGCCGAGATGCGCTGCGAGAGCTCATCGTCGTTGCTGATCAAACCCGCATACGTCGACCCCAGCGCGATGATCACCGCCCCTGTCAGCGTCGCCAGATCCACGATCCGCTCCGCCCCCTGCGCCACCGCATGGCACAGGCAGTCAGCCAGCACCAGCCGACCCTCCGCGTCCGTGTTGTTGATCTCGATCGTCTTGCCGTTCGCAGCCGTCACGATGTCACCCGGCTTGATCGCCCGGCCGCCCGGCAGGTTCTCCGTCGCGCCCACCACCGCAACCAGCTTCACCGGCAGCTGCAGGCGCGCAATCGCCGCCACCGCCTCAATCACCGCCGCGCCACCCGACATGTCGAACTTCATCTCCGCCATCTTCGGCCCCGGCTTCAGCGAGATGCCGCCGCTGTCGAACGTCACCGCCTTACCCACCATGCCCAGTGTCGGCCCCGCCGGAGATGAGTCCGGTGGGCCGTCATATCTGATCGTAATCAGCGCCGGCTCCTGCTCAGAGCCCTGTGCCACCGCTGCAAACGCGCCCATGCCGCGGGCGACGATCCCATCGCTGCCCTGCACCTCCACCGACAACCCCGCCACATCTCGCCCCAGCGCCTGCGCGTACTCGCCAAGCGCCGTCGGCGTCAGATCGTTGCCCGGGCGGTTCTGCAGGTCGCGCGCGCGGTTGACCGCCTCGCTCACCACCGTCGCATCGCTCACTACCTGCTCCAGCCCGCTTGCGCCAGCGATGATCAGGGCCTCCAGGTGCTCCGGCGGCGCATCCGCACCCGCCGACGCCGACTTGTGCGCGTCAAAGCTGTAGTCGCTCAGCACCGTGCCCTCCACCAGCGCTGCCGCAATCGCCGGCTGCGCCTCAGCCGGGAGCTCCCAGCAGAGCGTGCGCGTTGATATCTCGTGCGCGCGCCTGCCGGCCACCGCCGCCACCACCCGGGCGCGCTCCGCGCTGAACTCGCCGCGCTCTCCCAGCCCCACCAGCAGCCAGCGTTTGCCCTCCGCATGTGTCACCGCCAGCGCCTTGAACGAGCGGCGCGCCTCACCCGACGCCAGCAGCTCGGCAAGCTGGGACGGAGACTCCGGCGGTGGCGCCTCGCCGGCGAACACGCCCACCGCAATCGTGTCAGCGGCGATCGTTCTGGTTGGTTGCGCTATCGCGGATATCTGCATGCGGCGGCACGATATCCGGGTTGTGAACGATTCGTCAGCGCCACGTAACAACCGCCAAGTCACTCCCACAGGCCCGGCCGCCCGTGCCGCCCGTCAGCCGGGGATCGCGCAGCCGTCCACTACCATTCTCGCTCTCGCGTCCCAACTCAGCGACCTACAGGAGAAGACCCGCTTCCATGCCCAAGACAGTGATCCTCGGTAGCGCGCGCACCCCCATCGGCAAGATGGGCGGCAGCCTGGCCACACTGGACGCCACCGAGCTCGGCGGGCTGGCCATCAGCGCTGCCCTCGAGCGCGCCGGCGTCGAGCCCGAGCAGGTCGAGCACGTCGTCATGGGGCAGGTGCTGCAGGCCGGTCAGGGCCAGATTCCCTCCCGACAGGCACAGATCAAGGCCGGCATTCCCAAGGAGGTCTCCTCCGAGACCATCAACAAGGTCTGCGCATCCGGTCTGCGGGCGTCCGTCATCATCGACCAGGCCATCCGCGCCGGCGACATGAGCGTCGGCGTCGGCGGTGGCATGGAGTCCATGTCCAAGGCTCCCTACCTGCTCCCGCAGGCCCGTTTCGGCTATCGCATGGGCGACGCCAAGATGCTCGACGCAATGGTCCATGACGGCCTCACCAACCCCTTCTCCGGCAAGCAGATGTTCGTCGAGGCCACCGAGATCGGCGACGAGCTGGAGATGACCCGCGCCGACCTCGATCGTTGGGCGCTGCGCTCCCACGAGCTCGCGCTCAAGGCCACCGACGAGGGCCGCATGTCCGAGGAGATCGTCTCCGTCACCATCAAAGGACGCAAGGGCGACACCCTCGTCGAGATCGACGAGGGACCGCGCCGTGACACCTCGCTCGAGAAGCTCGCCTCGCTGCCCGGGCTGGTCGGCAAGGAGGGCTCGCACACCGCCGGCAACTCGCCCGGTGTCAACGACGGCGGCGGCGCGCTCGTGCTCGCCTCCGAGGAGTGGGCTGCCGCCAACGGCAAGGAGGCGCTCGCCGAGATCGTCGCCCACGCCCAAAGTGCCAACGACTTCGCCTACCTCGCCACCACCCCCGCCAGCGCCGCCAAGAAGGCGCTCGAGAAGGCCGGTCTGCAGCCTGGGGACATCGATCTGTGGGAGATCAACGAGGCCTTCGCCTCCGTCACGCTCAACTCCATCCGCATGCTTGGCATCGACGAGGATCGCGTCAACGTCAACGGCGGCGCCGTCGCTCTCGGACACCCCATCGGCGCCTCCGGCGCACGCATCCTCGGCAGCCTCGTCCACGAGCTGCGCCGCCGCGGCGGTGGCTACGGCTGCGCCGCCATCTGCTCCGGTGGAGGGCAGGGCGACGCCGTAATCCTCAAGGTCTGAGATGACCGTGAGCGCTTCGCCATACGGCGTCCTCGCTCGCTCGCGTGCTGGCCGATCGGCGATCTCGTCGATCGACGATCGGTACGCCACGCTCACTGCGTCCTTGTCTGGCTCGACTCACGGCCATCTCGGGCAGCAGTGACCGTCGGCGACGGCTCGCGCAACGGTCAGCCGCGCGCTGCTGCGTTCTTCGACCTCGACAAGACGCTCATGGCCGGCTCCTCCGGCGTCTTCTTTGCCCGCGCCGCCTACGAGAGCGGGATGATCTCGCGCGGCAGGCTCGCGCACGACCTCTACGAAAACCTGCGCTTCCGCCTGCGTGGGTCCACCGACGATCGCGCCGACGACGTGCGTCGCCGAGTGGGGGAGATGATCGCCGGCGTGCGCGTGCGCGACCTCGAGCGTCTGACGCCGCGTGTGCTCTCGGGGGTGTTGCCGCGTCTGTACCCGCAGATGCTGCAGCGGGCCTACGCACACCAGGACGCCGGCGTTCCCGTCTACATCCTCACCGCCGCATCGCAGGAGATGGCAGACCTGCTCGCGCGCGTGCTCGCCTTCGACGGCGGCCTCGGCTCGCGCTCTGAGATCGTCGACGGCCGCTACACCGGCCGACCCGCCGGTCCCTTCAACTACCGCGAGGGCAAGGTCCTCTCCATGCGCGAGCTCGCTGCGCGCGAGGCCATCGACCTGTCCGCCTCCTACGCCTACTCCGACTCCGAGTCCGATCTGCCCATGCTGTACGCCGTGCGCCACGCCGTCGTCGTCAACCCCGACGCCGCGCTGCGGCGGATCGCGCTGCAGGAAAGCTGGGAGGTGATCGAGCTCGATCGCCTCGGCCGGCGCCTGAAGGTGCTCGCCGCGCTCGGCGCCGGCACCGCACTCGCATCGCTCGGGCGGCTGGCGCTCGAACGTGGAGGCCCACGGCGCGTCCAACGCACTCGAGCCGCACCCACACGCGCTCGCGGCATACAATCCGCCGCGTCCCGCCGCCGGCCCCGTGCACCGCGGGTCGGCCACACCCGCCGGGAGCGCCTTCGCAGCCTTCGATAGCGCCACCAGCCACAACCCACCCACACCGCCAACAGCCCATGCCTCCAGCCGCCCCAGCCACCCAGAGCAAGATCCGTGTCGTCGTCGCCAAGCCTGGGCTCGACGGGCACGACCGCGGTGCCAAGATCATCGCCCGAGCGCTGCGCGATGCCGGTATGGAGGTCATCTACACCGGCCTGCACCAGACGCCAGAGCAGATCGTCGAGACCGTCATCCAGGAGGACGCCGACGCTGTCGGCCTCTCCATCCTCTCCGGCGCTCACATGACGCTCGTGCCGCGCGTCGTGGCGCTGCTTCACGAGCAGGGCGTCGACGACGTCGTCATCACCGTCGGCGGCACCATTCCCGCCGAGGACATCCCCGAGCTCAAGAGTCTCGGCGTCGCCGAGGTGTTCACACCCGGGGCGCCCACTCAGGCGATCGTAGACTTCATCCGCGGCGCGGTGGTGAGCCGTTAGTTAGTAGTGGCGCTGTCTGTTGTGTTGTTAGTTGTGTTGTTGTGTTGTTGTGTTGTCTTGTTGTGTTGTCGCCTTGTCTGTCGGTCGTGGTCGGAGATCACCGAGTCCCGAGCAATGACTCTCCTTCAATAGTCTGTATAACCATGGCATTACGGGTGCTTGTCGACAAGTGAGGTGCCCAGCGCCAAAACCGATTGACTCGTCAGTCAATCGCTTGAGCAAGTAGGATTAGACCCACTTAGACCCCAAGGAGTTGCCTGAGAATGAAGATATGCGTCCTGGTGAAGGAGGTCCCGGACGCCGCCGTCGAGAAGAGGATTGATCCCTCGACGGGGCGTATGGACCGCAGCGGCGAGAAGAATCTCAACCCGTATGACACGCACGCCATCGAGGCTGCGATGCAGATCAAGGAGGGCGGCGCAGTTCCCGTCGAGGAGATCGTGGCCGTCACCATGGGTCCCGACAGCGCCGTCCGCGCGTTGCACAAGGCCGTCTCGCTTGGTGCAGACCGCTCCGTGCACCTCTCAGACCCGATCGTCGCCGGGTCGGACGTTGCCGCCACCGGCTACGCGCTGGCCAAGACGCTGCAGCGCGAGAGCCCCGACCTGGTGCTGCTCGGCCAACAATCGGATGACGGTGAGTGCTACACAATCGGCGCCGTCGTGGCCGAGCACCTGAGCATGCCGTCGCTGACCCAGGTGATCAAGATGGACATCGAGTCCGACGCGCTGCGCTGCGAGCGTCAGGCCGAGTACGGCTACGACACCGTGCAGATCAAGCTGCCTGCCGTCATCTCCGTAGGTGACGCCATCAACGAGCCGCGCTACCCGTCGCTGAAGGCGATCATGGGCGCCAAGAAGAAGCCGCTTGACACCGTCACAGCCGGTGACGTCGACATCGACGCCGGAAAAGTAGGCGGCGATAACTCCGCCGCTCAATGGGTAGCTGCCAAGGCACCGCCCGCAAAGGCCGCCGGAGAGATCATCGAAGACGAAGACACTGGCGAAACCGTCGAAAAAATCGTCGCCTGGCTCGACGAGAGGAAGCTGATCTAGATGCCAAACATCCTCGTTTACGCGCTGCACTACGACGGCGCCATCAACAAGAACTCACTTGGCGCCGTCTCAGAGGGCGCCAAGCTCGCCGCTGAGCTCGGCGGCGAGGCCCACGCCATCCTGCTCGGCGAGAACGTGCCGCAGGATCTGGCCGCATCACTCGGAAAATACGGCGCCAAGAAGGTTCTGGTCGCCGAGGGTCCAGAAGGTCTCGCACAGCCGCTCGTCGACGCCATGGCCAAAGCCATCACCGACGGCGGCTACTCCTACGCGCTGTTCGGTGGTGGCCTGCTCGGCTTCGAGATCGGCGCCGGACTGGCTGCCCGGCTGGGTGCCGGTGTCGCCATGGAGGTCACAGCCGTACGTGCCGACGGTGGCGAGCTGATCGCCGAGCGACCGATTCTCGGCGATTCAGCCATCTCCGAGATCAAATACCGCTCTGACGTCGGCATCATCATCGGCCGGCTCAACGCGTTTGAGATCAATGACGCCAGCGGCGCCGACGCGCCGGTGGAGCAGCTCAGCTTCGAGCTCAGCTCGCAAGCCAAGCAGGCCACGATGGTCACCCGCGGTGAACAGCGCGGCGCCGACGTGGACATCGAGGGCGCAGACATCCTTATCGCCGGTGGGCGAGGTCTCGGCAAGGCCGAGGGCTTCCAGCTGGCCGAGGATCTCGCAGGTGCCTTCGGCGGCAACAGCGCCGTCGCCGCCACCCGCGCCGTCGTCGACGCCGGCTGGTACCCCTACGCCGCACAGATCGGGCAGACGGGCAAGACCGTCGCGCCGAAGCTGTATCTCGCCGCAGGCATCTCCGGTGCGATCCAGCACAAGGTCGGAATGCAGGGCTCGGAGAACATCGTTGCCATCAACAAGGACGCAAACGCGCCGATCTTCGAATTCTCCGATCTCGGAATCGTCGGCGATCTCAACAAGATCCTGCCCAAGCTCACCGAAGCGGTGAAGGCCAAGAAGGAGTCTTGACGATGAGCGGCCACGGTGGCTCCAGCAACGGGAGGGTCGCACCCGCGGCCTTCCCTCCGCCCGTCGACTCGCGCAAGGAGTTCATCAAGCGCGGTCTTGACTCCGAGGATGAGCTGATCGAGGTCGGCGTCGCGATTGTCGGTGGCGGCACCGCCGGCCTCGCCTGCGCCAACCGGCTGTTGCAGCTGCTTGCTGATGATCCTGAGACGATGGAGCGCCTCGGCGAAGTCCCCGTCGCCGTCGTTGAGAAGGCCAAGACCTGCGGTGGCCACAGCCTCTCCGGTGCAGTCATGCGCCCCGGGCCGCTCGAAGAGTTGTTCCCCGACCTCACGCGCCAGCAGTGGCGCGAGCTGGGATTCGCTTACGGCGAGGTCAAGAAGGAGGCCGTCTATCTCACGCCCACGGCCAAGCGCTCGCTGCGGATCCCAACGCCGCCGTCGTTCAAGAACCACGGCAACGAGGTCATCTCCGTCTCAGCGCTTGCGCGCTACCAGCAGCAGCAGGCCGAGGAGGCCGGCGCGTACATCCTCACCGAGACAGCAGCCACACAGCTGGTCGTCGAGAACGGCAACGTCGTTGGCGTGCGCTCCGGTGACAAGGGCCGTGGCAAGGATGGCGAGCCGCTCGGTAACTTCGAGCCCGGCACCGACATCAAGGCGCAGGCCACCGTGCTGGCCGAGGGCTGCTGGGGTCATCTCACCGGCGCCGCCATCAAGGAGTTCGGCCTCGCCGAGGGCCGCGAGCCGCAGGTATGGGAGCTCGGCGTCAAGGAGGTCTGGAAGGTCCCCAAGCCGCTCGATCGTCTGATCCACACCATGGGACCCTGGCCGCTGAAGATCTCCCCCAAGTACGGCCAGATCGGCGGCACCTGGCTGTACCCCATGAAGAACGAGAAGACCGGCGATGACCTGGTCTCCATCGGCTTCGTCGTCGAGCTCGAGTACGCCGACGCCACCACCTCCGCGCATGACCTGCTTCAGACATTCAAGACCCACCCGCTCGTGCGCAAGATCCTCGACGGCGGCGAACGCATCGCCTGGGGAGCAAAGGCGCTACCCGGTGGCGGTTACTGGTCGATGCCCAAACTGACAATGCCCGGAGCGCTGCTCGTCGGCGACGCCGGCGGCATGGTCGACACGATGGCGCTCAAGGGCGTGCACCACTGCATCAAGTCCGGCATGCTCGCCGCCGAGTCGATCTACGCTGCGCTCAAGCGCGGCGAGACCAACTTCGACTCCTACCAAGACGTCATCGAGCATTCCACCGTCGGCAAGGAGCTATGGGAGGTGCGCAACGCGCGCCAGCCGCTGCAGAAAGGCCTGCTGCTCGGCGGCATGCTCAGCGGCATCCAGCAGATCACCAAGGGCAAGCTGCCCGGTCGCGCCGACTGGCACCGCAACGACGCCAAGGGCATGTTCATCGGTGACACCAAGGACATCTATCCCAAGCCCGACGGCAAATATACGTTCGACAAGCTCTCCTCGGTGTTCATCACCGGCAACGCCACCCGCGACGACGCACCCAACCACATCCGCGTGCAGAAACACGTGCCACGCGAGATTGCCGAGACCTGGAAGTGGATGTGCCCAGCCGGTGTATATGAGATCCCCGAGGACGCGCCCGAGCACGGCGACGTCGACGTGATCGTCAACTACACCAACTGCGTGCAGTGTGGCGCCATCACCGCCAAGGGCGGTCGTCTGACCGTTCCCGAGGGAGGCGACGGACCGCTGTACCAGATCACCTGATCGTCGCTCGGCCACCGGCCGGGCTGCGTGGCGCCGGCTGGCAGCCGGGCCGCCTGGTGCCGGCTCGCAGCCGCGGCCCAGCGAAACATGTGCCCATACAGAGTGTTATGCACGTGTTATGACAAGCATGTCCGCACGCCCGCACCTGCGTCGCCCACCCGTTCGTCTGCTGATCGCAGCCGTCTGCACGCTCGCCTCGCTTGTCGCCTGCGCCCCCGTTTTTGCTGCAGTCAGACACACCAGCAAGCCATCTTTGGCGAGCACGCTTGCAGCAGCACCTGACAACGGCGGCAGCGGCAGTCAGGGCACTCCAAGCACACCCGCCGGCAAGCCCGACGCCACCGCCACAGTCGAACAGTGCCTCACCTCGCTCGTGCAAAGCGAACGCTCGGCCACGTTCGTCGGTGAAATGACCGCCGTGCCAGGCACCTCCCGCATGGAGATCAGCATCGGCCTGCTGGAGCGAGTAGCCGGAGAAACGCAATATCGCTCCGTCACCGCCGCCGGGCTCGGCAGCTGGCGAGACTCCGCCAACGGCGTCAAAACCTATACCTACATCAAGCAGGTGACCAACCTCGCCGCACCCGCCTTCTATCGCGCCAGCGTGCGCTTTCGCTGGCTCGGTGCCAAAGGCCACATCATCAAAGCCGAGGAAATGCGTACCCCCCGCTGTGAACAGCTCGCCCCGCCCGCCACCACCGGCAGCGAATCCTCCACCACGACAACCTCCTCCGGCACCGCCAACACGCCCTCCGCCACCGCCACCACACCGTCCGGTGGGGTCACCTCCGGGTAATCGCTCGCCGCCCGCTAGAATCGAGCAGCGATGAAGATCAAGATCCACCCCAACTATGTACGTGCCCACGTGCGCTGCACCTGCGGCAACGAGTTCATCACCCGCGCAACGCGCGACGAGCTGCACATTGAGGTCTGCTCCAACTGCCACCCGTTCTACACCGGCAGGCAGAAGCTGATGGACACCGGTGGACGTGTCGAGCGCTTCCAGCGCAGAGTGGCCAAGGGCCGCCTGCACTCGGCGCAATCCCGGCCCGCCCAGTAGACCGATGTCCTCGCGTCTGGCCGCCGATCGATCCCAGATCGGCCAGGCGAGTCAGACCGCTGCCGTGAGCTCCACGTCGGCCGTTGCCGTTGATGCTCCATCCGGAGCGCGTCCTGCTGCCACTGCCGCGCCAGCTCCCGCCGCGATCGTCGAGAGCGACGGCGAGCTACGTGCCCAGCGCGACGCCCCCGTAGGCGGTCAGGCCGTCATCGAGGGCGTGATGATGCGGGGCGTCTCCAACTGGGCAGTCGCCGTGCGCAAGCCCAGCGCCGAGCAGCTCGCCGATGCAGAGGGCGACGCCAACGGTGCGGGGCAGGCGCTGCCAACCCCCCTGGGGGAGGTCGAGGTGAGCACCTTCACGCTCGATTCCGCCATGAAGCGCCATCGTCTGCTGCGGCTGCCGATCATCCGCGGCGTGGTCGCGCTCGGCGGATCCATGGTCATCGGATTCCGTGCCCTGGAGGTCGCCGCAAACGCGCAGCTGCCCGCCGAGGAGGCTGAGGAGCAGCAGGAGATACCCCGCGCCGTGTGGATCGGCACCATCGTGCTCGCCGTCGTGCTCGCCATCGTGCTGTTCTTCCTGATACCCGTCGGGTTGACCAGCTTGATCAAGAATCAGCTCGGCTCGTCCATCCTCTTCTGGGTCGTCGAGGGTGTCATTCGTACCAGCCTGTTCCTCGGCTACATGTTCCTGCTCTCGCAGATACGCGACCTGCGGCGTGTGTTCGAGTACCACGGCGCAGAGCACAAGACCATCTCCTGCTTCGAGGCCGGGCTCGAGCTCACGCCCGCCAACGCCACGCGCTTCTCAAGGCTGCACCCGCGTTGCGGGACCAGCTTCCTGCTGGTCGTCATGATCGTCGCCATCTTCGTGTTCGCCCCCATCGGGCTGCCCGCCTGGTACTGGCTGATGGTCACGCGCGTGCTCGGCGTACCCGTGATCGCCGGCATCTCCTTCGAGCTGATCAAGTTCGCCGGACGCAATCGCAGCCGCGGTTGGGTACGCGCGCTGATGTGGCCCGGGCTGAAGCTGCAGTTGCTGACCACGCGCGAGCCAGACCTCGACCAGCTCGAGGTGGCCATCGCCGCCCTGCAGGCCGTGCTCGCGCGCGAGACGCCCGGCGAGCTCTCCGCCGCCGACCTCGTCGGCGTCGAGGTCGTAGCCTGAGCCCCGCTCAGCCGCGGCCTGCAGCCGCGGCCACTTAGACTCAGCCTTCATGATCGAAGAGCTGGTCAAGCAGATAGAGACGCGTTTTGCCGAGCTCGGCGCGCAGATGACCGATCCCGACGTCATCTCCGACCGTGAGCGCTACGCCGAGGTTGGTCGCGCTTACAGCCAGCTTGAGCCAGCCGCCATGCTCGCCGCGCAATGGCGTCTCGCCCAGGACGATGCCGCCGGCGCCGAGGAGCTGCTCTCAGAGATGGGCGAGGATGCCGAGATGCGCGACGAGCTCGGCCAGGCCCGCCGGCGCATCGAGACCCTCGAGGAGCAGATCCGCCTGGCCATGGTCGAGCGCGACCCCAACGACGACAAGAGCGTCATCGTCGAAATCCAGGGCGGCGCCGGCGGCGATGAGGCCGGGCTGTGGGCCGGAGATCTCTACCGGATGCTCGTGCGCTACGCCGAGCGGCTCGGCTTCGAGACGGAGCCGATGGACGTCGGCGACGGCAAGTACACGTTCGAAATCAAGTCCCGCCCGCCCGACGGCGCCTACTCCGTGTTCAAGTACGAGGGTGGCACCCACCGCGTGCAGCGGGTGCCGCAAACCGAGTCCCAAGGCAGGACCCACACCTCCACCGCCACCGTCGCCGTGTTGCCCGAGGCCGAGGACGTCGACGTCCAGGTTGACCCCAACGACCTGCAGATCGACGTCTACCGCTCCTCCGGGCCTGGAGGTCAGTCCGTCAACACCACCGACTCCGCTGTCCGTGTCACGCACCGACCGTCCGGGATCGTCGTCTCCATGCAGGATGAGAAGTCCCAGCTGCAGAATCGCGAGAAGGCGCTGCGCGTGCTGCGTGCGCGCCTCTACGAGCGCGCGCTCGCCGAACAGCAGGCCGAGCTTGCCGCCGACCGCCGCTCACAGGTCGGCACCGGCGACCGCGCCGAGAAGATCCGCACCTACAACTACGGCGAGCGTCGTGTCACCGACCATCGCATCAAGCTCACCGTGCACAACCTCGACCAGGTCCTCGAAGGTGAGCTCGACGAGCTCACCGACGCGCTCCAATCCGACGAGAAGCGGCGGCGCCTTCAAGCACAGGCGCTCGCATGAGCAGTCCGCCCGACCGCGCCCCCGCGTCGCTCAAGCTCGGCACTCCCGCGCGCGACGCGCTCGACGGTGCCATTACCGCCATTGGTGCCGCAGGCTGCGAGACACCGCGGCTGGACGCTGAAATACTGCTCGCGCATGTGCTCGGCGTGAGCCGTGAGCAGCTGCTCACCGACCACGAGCTCGTAGTACAAGGACCCGCCGTGCGTGCCTTCCAAGACACCGTGCGCCGTCGCGCCGTCGGCCGTGAGCCCGTCGCCTACATCGTCGGACGCCGCCACTTTCGTCGTATCGAGCTCACCGTCGACCGGCGCGCACTGATCCCGCGGCCCGAGACCGAGCTGCTCGTCGAGGTCGGACTCGGGCTCGGCGCCGGCGCCCGCGTGCTCGACCTGGGCACCGGCTGTGGCGCCGTCGCCCTCGCGCTCAAGGACGAGCGCCCCGACCTCCACGTCAGCGGCAGCGACATCAGCGAGCCCGCACTCCAGCTCGCCGAGCTCAACGCGCAGCGTCTCCAGCTCGACGTCAACTGGCTGCACGCCGACCTGCTCGACGAGCTCGACGAGTTCGATGCCATCCTCTCCAACCCGCCCTACATCGCCGAGTCCGAACGCGTCCAGCTCGCACCTGAGATCGTCCGTCACGAGCCCCCCGGCGCGCTGTTCGGCGGTCCCGACGGGCTCTCCACCATTCGCGCTCTGCTCGCCCAGCTCGCTGAGCTGCCGGACATACGGCTCGTCGCGCTCGAGGTCGGCGCCGGCCAGGCGCCCGCCGTCGCCGAGCTAACCCGCGCTGCCGGCTTCGACACGTTCCGCTTCGAGCGCGACCTCGCCCGGATCCAGCGAGTGGTGATCGCCGAACGCAGCCTGCCATGAGCGGATTCATCGATCAGCGCGACGTCATCCGCCTGGAGCAATGCCTCACAGCCGGCGGTGTTGCCGTGTTCCCCGCCGACACCGTCTACGGCGTTTGCTGCGACCCTGACAACGAGGACGCCGCAGACCGTCTCTATGCGCTCAAGGGTCGCCCCGCCGCCCGTCCCTCCGCCGTCATGTACTTCGCGCTCCAGCCCGCGCTCAACGACATCCCCGAGCTGCTAGACCTGGAGCGCGCTGCGCTGCACGCGCTGCTGCCCGGTCCCGTCACGCTGTTGCTCGCAAACCGCGCGCTGCGCTTCAAGGCCGCCTGCCGGACCGATTCAGCCACCTTCGGGCTCCGAGTCCCGCGGCTGCCCGAGCAGCTCGATGCACTCAGCTCGTTGGTGCGACCCGTAATGCAGTCCAGCGCCAACCTCTCCGGCCAGCCCGACGCACGCTCGCTCGACGCAGTGCCCAACAGCATCCTCGATGGCGCCGACCTCGTCCTCGATGGCGGTCCGCTGCCCGGCCTACCCTCCACCGTCGTTGACCTGCGCGAGTACAACCAGCTCCGTCGCTGGCACGTCCTCCGGGAGGGAGCCCTCTCCGCCGCCGCCGTGCAACGCATGCTTGCCCCGGAATAGCTGCTGCTGTCCCGCCGCGCCGCCGTCCCGCTGTCCCGCCCGCGCTGGCGTCCCGTCGCGCCCGCCCGCCGAGCGGTGTTCTCTCTTGGGACTTGCTGTATCACCATGGCAATACAGCCCTCGCTGGGGGAGATGTCACTTCCCCTCTACGAGGCCGCTGTATAGCGATGGTGTCACCGGGAGTGTTCGGTCCAAGGTCTGTGTTGCGCCCCGTGGACGCTGTATAACCATGGTGAAACTCCACGGTCGCGCTCGTCCATTTGGCCGCACGCACGGCGCCTACGCCCCTGCTAGCCTCGTGGCAGCTGCCGCAACTGGCGCCTGAGGTGGAATCGACCACCGGGGAGCGGCCAGCTAAACCGCCGCGCGCCTGGGCATCCAAGTCCTTATCGCCCGTCCGAGGAGAGCGCCGTGTCCGAGCTTAGTCCCGACTACTTCAACCGTCCTCTCGCAGAGGTCGATCCCGAGATCGCCGCGGTGCTCGACGGTGAGCTCGAGCGTGAGCAGCGCACGCTGGAGATGATCGCCTCCGAGAACTTCGTTCCTCGCGCAGTGCTCGAGTGCCAGGGCTCAGTCCTGACCAACAAGTATGCCGAGGGATATCCCGGCCGACGCTACTACGGAGGCTGCGAGTGGGTTGACGTGGCAGAGCAGTTGGCGATCGATCGCGCAAAGGCGCTGTTTGGAGCCGAGCACGCAAACGTGCAGCCGCACTCCGGCTCGCAGGCCAACGCCGCCGTCTATCACGCGCTGCTGCAGCCGGGCGACACGATCATGGGGCTCTCGCTGGCGCACGGTGGCCACCTCTCACACGGGATGAAGCTCAACGTCTCCGGTCGGCTCTACGACATCGCCGCCTACGAGGTCGATCGCCACAGCAGTCTGATTGACATGGACGAGGTCGCCCGGATCGCTCACGAGCGTCGGCCGAGACTGCTGCTGGCGGGCTGGTCCGCGTACCCGCGCCAGCTCGACTTTGCGCGCTTTCGCGAGATCGCAGACGAAGTCGGCGCGCTGTTGATGGTCGACATGGCTCACTTCGCCGGCCTTGTCGCCGCCGGCCTGCACCCGAATCCGATCGAGCTCGGCGCTGACGTTGTCACAACGACCACCCACAAGACACTCGGCGGTCCACGCGCAGGGGTGATCTTCTGTAAGCAGGAGTACGCCAAGAAGATCGACTCGGCAGTGTTCCCCGGGCAGCAGGGAGGACCCCTGGAGCACGTGATCGCAGCCAAGGCCGTCGCGTTCAAGATCGCCGCCAGCGAGCTGTTCGCAGAGCGCCAGCGGCGCACCGTCGACGGGGCTCGCGCCGTTGCGCAGGAGCTGCTGAAGGCCGGCCACGGCGTCAACGTGTTGAGCGGCGGCACCGACGTGCACCTGCTTCTGGTTGATCTGCGCGACGCCCAGCCAGAGCTCACGGGCAAGCAGGCGGAGGACCGGCTGCACGAGATTCAGATCACCGTCAACCGCAACGCCGTCCCGTTCGATCCACGACCACCGATGGAGGCATCCGGCCTGCGCATCGGCACGCCGGCGCTGGCCACGCGCGGACTGCAGCACGAGGACTTCACCGAGGTCGGGCAGATCCTCGCGATCGCACTGACCCCCGAATATGAGGCACGGGCCGGCGAGTTGGCAGAACGCGTCGGCGCGATCGTGGAGCGCTATCCGCTCTACCAAAGCCTGCCTGTGCTGCTGGAGGCGGCCACGCCGGCATAGTCGCGGCGCTTGCGACCTGTCGGCCTGCGATGCTTTGCACGAGCCGATGGCGCATCCAACCGAGCTCGACGCGCTTTACGCCTTTTTGGCCGCTGCGGTCGTCACCGCGCTGCTGACCCCCCTCACGATGCGTTTCGCGAGGGCCGTCGGTGCGATCGACGAACCGCGTGAGCGTGGCCTGTCCGAGCGTCCCACGCCACTGCTGGGGGGACTGGCGATCTTCGCCGGTGCGCTAGTCGCCGGCCTGGTGTGGCTGCCCGGCGGCTACGCTCGCGAACACCAGGGTCAGCTGTGGCATGGGGTGCTGCTCGCTGCAGCAGTGATCACGCTCGTCGGTGCGCTGGATGACCGCTTCGAGCTGCACCCAGCCGTCAAGCTGCTCGGCCAGGTGCTGGCGGCCGTGATCGTGGTCCACTTCGGTGTCGCCGTCAAGGCGATCACGCTGCCGTTCGCCGGCACCCTTGCCTTTCCCAACACCGGTCCTGCCAACGCCGGCCCGGTGCTGACCGTAGTCGGACTGGTGGTGATGATGAACGTCGTCAACTTCTCCGACGGCGTTGACGGTCTTGCCGCGGGCGTGTGCGCGATCATCGCCGCTTCCATGGCCGTGATCGCGTTCGACCTCGGCCGCCAGCAGCCGGGAGTGCTTGCAGCCCTGACCGCCGGCGCCGCGCTCGGCTTTCTGCTTTATAACTTCCCGCCCGCGTCCAGCTTCATGGGCGACTGCGGCGCGCAGCTGCTCGGGCTGCTGATGGGCGTCATCACCGTGGAGGCCGCCGTAAAGACAGCGGCCGTGGTGTCGTTCGTGCTGCCGCTGATCCTGTTGGCCGTGCCGTTCCTGGACACGACGTTCGTTGTGCTCAAGCGCCTGAAGTACAGGCAGCCGATCTACAAGCCCGACAGCGAGCATTTCCACCATCGCATGGCTCGCATCGGCTTCAGCAGCAGGCGCACGATCGCCTATCTGTATGCCTGGACGCTGATGCTCGCCGGTCTGGCACTAGCCTTGCGGTTCGTCCCTTACAGCAATCACAAAGGCCACTACTACACCGGTTGGACGCTCGTGCTCGTCGCAATCGGGCTCCTGGTGGCCGCGGCCAGCGTGTACCTGGTGTACGTGCTTGAGATCCTCAAGTTCAGACGGCTGGATGCAATTCGTCTGCGGCGCCTGCGCCCTGACGTCTCACCAGCGGAGATCGACATGGACGTCGCGCAGAAGCTCGAAACCGGTGAGTTTCAGGCGGTGTCGCAGGCCGGGGATCACGACGTGCACGTGCTCGGCGACGCTGTGCCTGGCGGGGTTGAGCAGCGGGTCGGCAAGCGTGAGGTGGATCAGGACCGCATAGGCACAGGCAACGAGCGTGGCAGCACGCAGGCGCCGATCGCCGCTGACGGCCGCTAGCGGCAGCGGCCAGATCGCATACCACGGCAGCAGCCACGCAGTCGACGCCAGCAGCGCCAGCGTGCTCCAGCCGGCCGCCACCCGCCAATCGGCGCCACGCGCCGTGCGCCACAGCGCGTGCACCAGTACCACCAGGAATCCCGCCACGAACATGTCGCGCCACCACGTCGGCGTCCCGCTCAGGCCCACCAGGCGCGCCGTCTCCGCGGGCACGCTGTGCGTCGCCACCAATTGCTGCTGCTCGCCGATCGCACCCAGGAAGCCCAGCGCGTGGACACCAAAGCCGATCACGCCCACGACCGCCACCGCCAGCAACGCCGCGATCGCGCTCGCAGCCACCCGCATGCGCTCGCGCGTGCTCGGGGACGCCAGCACCAGGAAGGGAAGCGCCAGTCCCGCCGTCAGCTTGATACCCACCCCCGCCGCCAGCGCAGCTGCTCCGGCGCGTAGCCGTGGACTGGTCCCTGCGGTCAGCGCCAGCGCTACGGCGAGGGCCAGCAGCATCAACGTGTCGTTGTGTGCGCCGCCCACCGCCAGCACCAGCATCACCGGGTTCAAGCCCACGAACGCAGCCGCCCAAGTCGGAGACTTACCGAGACGCCCAGCCGCCCGTGCGACCAGGGCGACTGTCCCCAGGCTGCAGGCAAAGGCGATCGCCTTGAACGCCCACAGCCCACCGGCAAGCCCCAGCGGGGCAATCGCATAGCCGAGCAGCGTGAACACCGGGCCATACGGGGAGTTCTGAAACGGCCAGCCGATGAACGGGAACACCTGGTCGGTAGGCGCTTCGGCGGGTACATGCGTGTAAGGGTCGAGCCCGTGCAGGGCTCCCAGCCGCGCGAACGCCAGGTAGCCGAACACATCCTGGGAGATCAGCGGCGGCCCAACCAGCAGCACTACATTCGCCAGCACGATCGCGCCCGCCAGCATGACAACGGACAGCCGCCGCGCGGCCACCAGGACCAGCACGTAGCTCGCGCACATGATCAGCATCAACGTCTGAAAGCTGCCGCCTGCCAAGCCAATGTGCAGGCCTTGCAGTGGGCCCGCCAACCACGCCGGCCAGCCGCCGCTGCGAGCGGGGACGTACTGCGACGGTGTCGACGCGGCGCCCGCGCTGATCAAAAAGACAGTCACCAGGATCCCCAGCAGTCCGATTGCACCGCCAGCCCGCAAAAGGCCGTCTGACGGGCGCGCGCCTGCCCGCTTAGCCGTCTCCTCGGCCGTTTTGCCGGCGATCCGCACGGGCGGTAGGGGGGGCGCAGCCGGCATGCAGGCCATTGTTACGTCTCCCGGTCCTGCGAGTGTCCAGCGCGACCGATAGCCTATGCACACAGCTGCGCCTCGGGGGCACTGTGGCGTGAGCATGCGTTTGCACCGAGCCGTCTCCCCAAGCTGGCATCACATCCTTATGCGACGTCGCAACCGTAAAGACACAGCTAGCCGGTCACCCGGCCCGCGTCGCGTGCTCATCCTGTCCGCCGACGTGGGCGAGGGGCACGCTGCCGCTGCACGGGCCCTCGCCGAACAGGTGGAAGCGTCCCAACAGCAGGCTGAGGTCACAATAATCGATGGCCTTGCCGCCATGGGCCCGCTGCTGCGCCCGGTGGTTGAGGACGGCTATCGCGTCCAGCTGCGCTTCTTCCCCTGGACCTACACCATGGTGTACTGGCTGCTGGAGCACATCCTGCCGGTGCGCATGCTCGCCCGACAGCTGCTGTGCCTGCTGGGCTCACGACCGCTGGCGAGCGCCATCGCCGAACACGACCCAGACGTCGTCGTCTCCACATACCCCGCCGTCACAGTCGTGTTGGCGCGGTTGCGCCGTCGCAGCGAGGTGCGCTGTCCGACGGTGGCCACCATCACCGATCTGACCGGCCTGTTCTTCTGGGCTCAGCCCGGCATCGACGTGCACCTGGTGATGTACGGCGAGTCGATGTCCTCCGTCGAGCGGATCGCCGGCGCGGGGAGCGTGCGCCTGGTGCGTCCGTTGATATCCGCCGAGTTCCTGGAGCCCCGCTGCCCCGTCGATGCCCGCCGTACGCTCGGGCTGCCGGAGGAGGGCCGTACGGTTGTCGTCTCCGGCGGAGGTTGGGGCGTCGGGGACATCGCCGGCGCTGTGCGTGAGTTCACCGAAGTGCCGGCCGTCACCAGCATCGTCTGCCTGGCTGGCCGCAACGAGCAGCTTGCAACCAAGCTGCGCAGCGCGTTCGCGCACGAGCCGCGTGTGCGCGTGTACGGGTTCACCAACAAGATGCCAGAGATCCTGGCCGCCGCCGACGTGCTCGTGCACTCCACCGGCGGGGTCACCTGCTTGGAGGCCAGGGCCGCCGGGACGCCCGTCGTCTCCTACGGGCTGCCGGTCGGTCACGCGCGCTTGAACACGCAGGCGATGGCCGCGCTCGACCTGTTGCGCCTCGCCAACGACACCGACGAGCTGCGTAGCCACGTCGAGGCCAGCTTCGCAGCGGATGACGTCGTCGCAGCAGCCGCCGGTGAGGGACAGGACGGCTACGCCGCGCCTGCCCAGCCCGTCGCAGCGCATCCGCAGGCAGTAGACGTGGTCCTGCAGGCGCCGCGTCGTGTGCAGCCGATCCCACTCTGGCGACTGCGTCTTGCCGCGCTCACCACCTGGGTGGTGCTCCTGTTCGGGCTTGGCTCGTGGATGATGTCCACCGATGAGGTGACAGCGGTGGCAGCCAAGTTCCTGCACGTGCACCCACTCGTCCAGGTCCGCACCACCCAGCAGGACGTCGGTGTGATCGTGCATGCGCCCGACGCCGACATCGCAAGGGTTGCCGCGCAGCTCGCTGCGCGGGGGATACACGTGTCCTTCGCAGATGACTCCGACGTGCCGTACGCCCAGCGGATCGCCACGCTGCACGCGCTCAGAGACGAATTCATGCCCGAGGTGCCCGGCTCTGCACCGCTGCGCTGGGAGCGCACACGCGGTGTGCTGCGCTCGCAGGCACGTGCCCTGGGTCTGCACCATCGCTTCTACTACCTGCAGCCGCTCGGGGGACTGTCCGTCGGCCAGCTGGTACTCGCCCGCACCGATGGAGCCACGCCCGTAAAAGGCGCGTTGCGCCTGAGCGCCACCAGCCCGCTGCCTCAGCGCCCGATGCGCGCCGGGGATGTCGTCGTCGTCGAACTCTCCGGGTCCTCGGCCTCCGTCGCCGGACTGGAGCGCATCGTCGCCTGGCTGCACTTCTCCGGGCTGGGCACCGAGCCGCTGTCGTCACTCACGCGCTCGCCTTCCATCAACGCAAGCAGCAGGGGTGAGCGCGCGAGCAGCGCGGCGCCGATGACCAGCACCAGCAGCGACGCGACCAGCGGCACCCCGCCCAGCGGCGTGTCGCTGAAGCGCTCGCCCAGCAGCAGCGGCGCCAGCACCACCGGGATCACCGTCTGAGTAACGAACACAACCGGCGCCACCTGGATCGCCGGACGCGCCTGCAGGGCGCTCGACTCGCTCAGAACACCAACTGCCGACGCCGCAGCCGTCGACAGGCCCCACGCTGCCGCCGTGCCGAGATGGTGGACGGCGAGGTCGTCGGAGGCGAGCTTGGTCGCCACGCCACTCCAGGCGAACGCAACGCCCGCGCCCATCATCGTCACCACCGCGCGCGGACGGCCAAGCGCGCGCAGCACATACGGAAGCATGCTGGCCAACGCCAGGGCCACAAGCACCAACGTGATCGTCAGCGCCTCGCGCGTGTGGTGGACCTCCCGCGGCGGCGCCGTCAGCGCAGCGCCCACCACCCCCAGCACAATCGCCGACATCGCCAGATACTCGTAGCGTCCCGCGTGCTCGCCCAGCATGCGCTGAGCGAGGAACAGCAGCACCAGCAGGCCGGCCGCCAGCGCCGGTTGCACCACCACCAACGGCGCCAGCAGCAGAGCCACCACCTGCAGTGGCCAGCCCAAGATCGACAGTCCCGTCCCCAGCAGCCAGCGGGCGCGCCTGACGAGCCCCACCACCAAAGCCAGGCGCAGGTGCTCCTGATGTGGCGCTTCCCTGGCATCGAGCGCCTGTAGCGCGATCCCTAGGCTGTACAGGGTCGACGCCCCTACCGCCGCCCCGATTCCCAGCACCAGATCGACCATGTCCACCAACGATCATCGCACTCCCGCCGCGCGAATCGCCGGTCGACGCCCCTACCGCCGCCCCGATTCCCAGCACCAGATCGACCATGTCCACCAACGATCATCGCACTCCCGCCGCGCGAATCGCCGGCGCGCTGGGAGGCGCTCTCGCCGTTGGCTACCTGCTCCCCGGGCTCGCCGGCGCGTGGCCCGTGCTACGACGGCCGCTCGGCATCGAGGATCACACCTCCAGCGGGCGCGGCTACGCGCTGACCTTCGACGACGGCCCACACCTCCGCGGCACGCCTGCAGTGCTGGAGATCCTCAGTCGCGAGCACATTCGCGCGACCTTCTTCCTCGTTGGCGAGCAGGTCCTCAAGAACCCCGCGCTCGCCCGCGAGATCGTCCAAGCAGGCCACCAGGTCGGGTTGCACTGCCACCGCCATCGCAACCTGCTGCGCCTCACTCCACAACAGGTACGCGAGGACATCGCCAGAGCACAGGACAGCATCGGGTTGCACACGGGCGTCTCACCTGAGTTGTATCGACCCCCTTACGGCGTTCTCAACGCTGCCGCGCTGCGCCTCGCGCGGGCGCGCAGCTGGCGCACCGTGCTGTGGAGTCATTGGGGCCGCGACTGGGAGGCTGGGGCCACGCCCGCATCGATCACCGCACGCGTCACCGACCGCGTCACAGACGGTGCCGTCCTGTTGTTGCACGACGCCGACGACTATTCCGCACCGGACTCCTGGAGGCGTACCGCCGCCGCCCTCCCGCAGGTGCTGGCAACTCTTGCCGAGCTCCAGCTGGAGTCGGTCGCGCTCTGACCGCTGAGGCGGTGGATAAGATCGATCGCTTGTCAACCGTCGCACCGATCGAGGCCAGCGGAGCCGTCCCCGCAGTCCGCTCAGTGGAGGCGCCGGCGCAGAGGCAAGCGCGTTCGCGCTGGTGGATAGAGCTGCTGACGATTGCCTGGCTGTGCTGGGTCTATGACGCCATCACCAACCTGGCGCCGCTGCGCCTGCATGTCGCCTTGGCGCACGCCCACGACATCCTGCGCGCCGAGCAGGCGCTGCACATCGATCCCGAGCGTAGCCTCGATCACTGGCTCGCCGTCCACCACACGCTCGGGCTGGTGGTCTCCGACTACTACGACAACGCCCACTTCATCGTCACCCTCGGCCTACTCGGGTACCTGTGGTGGCGAAGAGCTGACATCTACCGGCCCATGCGTAACACGCTCGTGCTGGTCAACGTGCTCGCGTTCATCGTCTTCTGGCGCTTCCCTGTCGCACCGCCCAGGATGCTGCCCGGGTTCACCGATGTGGTTGCAGCCACCCATGCGATCGGCTCGTGGCATACCGGCGCGCTGGCATCACACGCCAACGAGCTGGCAGCCATGCCGTCGCTGCACATCGGGTGGGCCGTCTGGTGCACCGTCGTGATCTGGAAGATCTCAACACGCCGCTGGTTGCGGGCGCTCGCCGTGATCTACCCGTTCGTGACCGCCTTCGCCGTGCTCTCCACCGGCAACCATTTCCTGTTCGACGTGCTCGGCGGCCTTGCCACATTCACCGTGTCCATGCTGCTCGTACGCCTAGTGGGAAGTCGGGTCCGATGGCCTGAACGTCTACCGTTGCGCCGCCGACACGCGGCCTGAAAGCTCGAGACATCCACGTACGGCATGTCACAAAGTTGTTACGAAGTCCAAGATCAGCTAGACTAGCGTCGCCGCCGCAGACTGTTGAGGGACACTTCGACGGCTTCGCCGCTGCAGAGCGCGAGGATTTTCTCGTCTGTAGGGTGGCTCACTCACATGCCAGAAAACGACGTCACGGGGGTTCCTACACGCCTGCCCGGCGCTATGCCGGGAGGCCGCCCCGACCCCGCACGCTCCGACGGTCCGGTTCTCCGCGGAAGTGCTCGACAGTGATCCTGCGGGATCTTGAAATGGCCGCCCATACTCCTCCTCACGGATCTTCCTCCGGCGCGGGGGCGGGGACTGTCGTGTCCCGGCGTTCGACCGCGATCGTGCGCTACCTCGACGTCGTGCTCGTCGTCCTCGCGCTGCCCGTTGCGCTCGCGCTGGGAGCCCCTGCCGTGGGTGTCCTCGTGAGCGCTGGCGCGTGGCTGATGCAACGTGCGCTAGCCCAGGTCGGTCAACGCTGGATTTCCAGTCGTGGGGCCGACGCCCGTTTCGGCCTCAACCTGGTCGACGGGTTCGGGCGCATCTGGCTGCTAGCGGGAGCGATCGTGCTCGCCGCCGTCATCGGCGGACGCCGGGACGGTCTGACCGCGGCGCTACTGATCTTCGGTGCCTACTCGATCGCATTCGCCATGCGTCTGGTTAGCGGTCGACCGCTGGGAGAGCCGCAGCGATGAGCGCCGTCGCAGCGTCGCCGCCCGCGGGGGCACCTGCTCCCCACCAGCGGATGAGCCAGGGGAAAAAGGTCCTCTACTCGGTCTTGGGCGCGTGGATCGGCGGGATCGTCCTGTTCATCATCCTGTTCGGCTTCAAGTCGCACAAGGCCCCGGCCGTCGTCAGCGGCGTCTTCTCCCCGACCAACGAGTTCAAACTAGATACCTGGTTCAAGCTTGGCCCGATCGCTTTCAACAAGGGTGTTCTGTATCTGCTGATCACGGTCGCCATCACCATCGGGGTGATGGTCTACATCGCTAGGCGCCTACAGCAGCGTCCCGGTCGCCTGCAGGCGGCGGTCGAGGCGTTCTACAGCTTCACCCGGGGGATGTCGAAAGAAAACCTCGACGAGGACATGCAGCGTAAGTACTTCCCGTTGATCGCCACGATCTTCGTGTTCATTCTTGTCACCAACATGATCGGCTACATCCCGCTGCCGGTCGACAGCGGCGAGACGTTCAAGCTATTCGGTGCGAGCATTCCGTCGTTCCAGATCTACGCGGCCGACACGAACGTCGCCTTTCCGCTGATCCTCGCGCTCGGCGTGTTCGTCCTGTTCACCTACGAGGGGGTCAGGCACCACGGCCCGATTGGATACATCAAAAGTTTGATGCCGGGCGGCATCAAAGGTCCGATCGTGGGCCTGATCTTCCCGATCGAGATCCTCTCCAACTTCCTGCGCCTGATCTCGCTGACGGTGCGACTATGGGCGAACCTGCTCGCCGGTCACATGCTGATCGCGTTCATGGGCGGCGAGCTGGGGGTGCTCGTCGGGGATCAGTGGGTCCAATGGCTGCTGCTGCCGTTCGGGATCGCCATCTACCTGTTCGAGGCCGTGCTGATCGCCGGCCTGCAGGCCTTCATCTTTTCCATCTTGACCGCCATCTACCTCGGCGGAGCGGTCGAAAGTCACTAACAAAACAAGGGAGCTATCGAGCAATGCAGTTTCTCCATCTTTTCAGTGTGATCCACCCGCTGCTGGGTGTCGCGGAACCGATCATCAAGCAGAGTCAGGATGCCGGTCGCGCGATCGCGCTGGGCGTCGGTGCCGGTGGCGGCGCCGCTGGAGCCGGCGCGGGCATCGGAGCGGTGTTCAACGCTTCTATCCAAGCCAAGACGCGCCAGCCTGAGCTGCGTGCCGAGGTCGAGCGCGATCAGTGGCTTGGCTTCGCACTCACCGAGGCGTGCTTCTTCTACGGCCTCGTCGGCGGCTTCATCGCCTTCTTCCTGTAGGCAACAATGCTCCCTGCGACAGCCACCCCACTCGCCGCCAGCGGCTCGTTCCTGATCACCCCCAACGTGGGGCTCATGGTCTGGACGATCGTCGTGTTCCTGATCTCGCTGTTCATCCTGCGCAAGTGGGTGTTCCCGCTGATCGGCGAAGCGCTGGACAAGCGCGCGAAGTCGATCGAAGGCGACATCGACTCCGCTGCCGAGTTGCGCCAGGAAGCCGACAAGGTGCTCGACGAATACCGCGAGCGGCTGAAGGAGGCCAGGGCCCAGTCCGAGGAGATCCTCCAGCGTGCGCGACAGACAGCCGAGTCGCACGAGCACGAGGCCCGCGAGCGTGCGCAGGAGATCATCGCCGAGGGAGCCAAGAAGGCGGAACGTGAGATCGACGCCGCCACGAAGCGGGCGCTCGACGACATTCGTCGCGAGGTGGCCGACCTCACGATCCTCGCCACCGAGAAGGTCGTGCGCAAGACGCTCGACGACGCCGACCAGCGTCGCCTGGTCGAGGAGGCGCTCAGCGAAATGGACCTGTCCGGGCTGCCGTCGGGGGCCCAGAGCAACTGATGGAGGAGCTCGCCCAGGTATACGGTCGCTCGCTGTTTCAGGTGGCCCTTGAGCACGGTCGGCTGGATGAGCTGCGTGAGCAGCTCGCTCAGTTCGTCGACGCCCTCGACCAGCACCGAGAGCTGGCCGTGTTCTTCTTCTCTCCCTACTTCTCCAGTACCGAGAAGCACGACGCGCTGGGCGGGCTGCTCGACGGGGCGGACGAGATCTTCCTGAATTTCCTCTCGCTGCTGATCGAAAACCATCGCATGCCCGTCATCTTCCGCATTCGCCAGGAGTACCAGCGACTTTGGGATGAGGAGAACCGGACGCTGCCGGTGGAGATCACAAGCGCCATAGCGCTCGATCAGGCAACCACCGAGAGCCTGGGCAAGACAATCGGCGAGCGCGCCGGACGCAAGGTCACGCTGGCCGCGCGCGTGGACCCCGACATCCTCGGCGGCATCATCATCAGGGTCGGAAACTCGATCCTCGACGCCTCTATTCGCAACCGACTGGAGCAGCTGCGCAGGCACGTTGCCCAAGGAGCTTCGTAGACATGCAGATCAACCCCGACGAGATCACCAACATCCTCAAGAGCCGTATCGAGGGCCTCGACAGCGGTACCGCCGAGCTGACCGAGGTCGGCACCGTGCTGTCTGTCGCGGACGGCATCGCGCGTCTGCACGGCCTGGAGAACTGCATGTCCTTCGAGATGCTCGAGCTCCCCCACGGGGTAACCGGGCTCGCGCTGAACCTGGAGTCCGACAACGTCGGCGCCGTGCTGTTCGGCGACTGGGAGCGTGTCTCCGAGGGCGACACCGTCAAGCGCACCGGTGCGCTGCTCGAGATCCCCGTCGGCGAGCAGCTGCTCGGACGCATCGTCGACCCGCTCGGGCGCGCGCTCGACGGCAAGGGCGCCATCGCCGTGGAGCAGACGCGCCCGGCCGAGTTCAAGGCCCCCGGCGTCGTCCAGCGCCAACCCGTCAAGCAGCCAATGCAGACAGGCCTGAAGGCGATCGACGCGATGATCCCGATCGGCCGTGGCCAGCGAGAGCTGATCATCGGTGACCGTCAAACCGGTAAGACCGCCATCGCGGTCGACACGATCATCAACAACAAGGACACCGGCGTCGTGTCCGTGTATGTGGCCATCGGCCAGCGCATGTCAACGGTCGTGGCCCTCGCCCAGACACTCGAGGAATACGGCGCGCTGGATAACACCATCATCGTCGCCGCGCCCGCTGACGAGGCCGCGCCGATCAAGTTCATGGCCCCCTACGCCGGTTGTGCCATGGCCGAGCATTTCCTCTACAACGGCGGCCATGCACTGTGCGTGTACGACGATCTCACCAAGCACGCATACGCATATCGGCAGATGTCGCTGCTGCTGCGACGCCCGCCCGGGCGCGAGGCCTACCCCGGCGACGTGTTCTACCTGCACTCGCGTCTGCTCGAGCGCGCAGTAAAGCTCAACGACGATCTCGGCGGTGGCTCGCTGACAGCGCTCCCGGTCATCGAGACGCAGGCCGGCGACGTCTCCGCCTACATCCCCACCAACGTCATCTCCATCACCGACGGGCAGATCTTCCTGGAGTCCAAGCTGTTCAACTCCGGCGTACGTCCCGCCATCAACGTCGGCATCTCCGTCTCGCGAGTCGGTGGAAACGCGCAGATCGGTCCGATGAAGAAAGTTGCAGGACGGATCAAGCTCGAGCTCTCCCAGTACCGCGACCTGGAGGCGTTCGCGCAGTTCGGCTCCGACCTCGATGCCGACACGCAGCGCACGCTCGCCCGCGGCGAGCGGCTGGTGGCCACGCTCAACCAGCACGAGCGCTCACCGCTGGCCGTCGAGGACCAGACCGTGCAGATCTTCGCTGCCACCAACGGCTTCCTCGACCGGCTGCACGTCGAGCGCGTCCAGGAGTTCCTGCTCGGTCTCACCGAACGCATGCACGCACAGCACCAGGACCTGCGCGCGAAGATCAACGGCGGCGACTGGTCGGATGAAACCCAGAAGGAGGTTCGGGAGACAGTTGAGGCCTTCGCCAAGGACTTCGGCTTCGACCTCGATGAGGAGGGTCAGCCGCTGGACGACAACGCGCTGCCCCCGCAAGGGCGCACAGCTGCCGACAGCCAGCAGGCCGAGCAGAGCGAGAGCGACAGAGACAAGGAGGCGCAGCCGGCCTAGCGCCGGTTGCCTGAACTGCCATGGCTTCTCAGCGCGACGTCAAGAACAAGATCGCCTCGGTGAAGAACATCCAGAAGATCACGCGGGCGATGGAGATGGTGGCCGCCGCTCGCCTGCGTCGCGCCGAGCAGCGGATCGATGCGCTGCGTCCCTACGCCGACGCCATCGGACGGATGACGCGTCAGGCCGCACAGGCCGCCGGCGCCGAGGCCGCGCGCGTGCCGCTGTTGCGCGAGCACCAGTCCGAGAAGACCGTCGCCCTGTTGCTGGTCACCGGCGACCGCGGGCTAGCCGGTGGCTTCAACTCGCAGATCATCCGCGCCGGCGTGCGACTGTCCGCTGAGATGGGCGAGCACGGTCTAAGCAGCACCTGGTACGCCACCGGCCGCCGCGGCGTCTCGTCGGTTTCCTTCCGTGGCCACGAGCTCAGCGGCAGCTACACAGGGTTCGCCGATCGGCCCGCCTACGCCGACGCGCGCACCATCGCCGACGACCTCATCCAGGCCTACCTCGACGATCGCATCGATCGGGTGGAGATGCTCTACAACTCCTACGTCTCGCCGCTCACACAACACGTCACGCGCCAGACGCTGCTGCCGCTCTCACACCAGACGCTCGGCGGCGAAGACGGCGACGGCAACGAGGACTCCGGCGCCGATCAGGCAAAGGCCGGCAAACGCACGCCCGTCGACTACGAGCCAGACCCCGAGACGATCCTCAGGCGCCTGGTTCCCGACTACATTGAGGTCTCCATCTATCGCGCGCTCGTCGAGTCCGCAGCCGGCTTCTTCGGGGCTCAGATGACCGCCATGCGCAGCGCGTCCGAGAACGCCGGCGAAATCATCACCGACTACACCCTGCAAATGAACCGTGCCCGCCAGGCTGAGATCACCCAGGAGATCATGGAGGTAGTCGCCGGAGCAGAGGGGCTCAGCTGAGGTGCCCGCTGAGCTGCGCGATACTGCGTCCTCGGTCGCTCGCGTGCGTAGCACGCCACGCTCCCTGCGTCCTGCGGCGCCGGCCCGGTCGTGGCTCGCTTGCCCAGCGAACACCTCATGCGCGTGTGACCACGAACGACTTGAAACAGATGACTAGGAGATCAGAGAGCTAATGCCACCCAGCACCACCCAAGAGGCCACCACCGACTCACAGTCCGCCAACGGCGCCGCCGCGCGCAACGTCGGGCGAATCGAGGAGATCCAGGGCGTGGTGATCGAGGCCGTGTTCCCCGATCGCCTGCCGGAGATCAACCACGCGATCACGATTGTCCGCCCTGCCGCCAACAGGGAGGAGGAGGCCCCGGGCATCAGCGCCGGAGCGGAGGAGGAGCTGCTCGTGTGTGAGGTCCAGCAGCACCTCGGCGACGATCGTGTCCGCGCGGTCGCCATGGACACAACCGACGGTCTCGCTCGCGGCCTTGAGGTGCTCGACACCGGCGCCCCCATCACCGTGCCCGTCGGCGAGGCCACGCTCGGGCGCATCTTCAACCTGCTCGGCGAGCCCATCGACCTCGGCGAGGCGCTGCCGGCCGACGTCGAGCGCCGCGGCATCCACCAGGAGGCCCCACGCGCGGAGGACCTGACGCCCACCACCGAGATGTTCGAGACCGGAATCAAGGTCATCGACCTGCTCGCCCCGTACGCCAAGGGCGGCAAGGTCGGGCTGTTCGGCGGAGCCGGCGTCGGCAAGACGGTTCTGATCCAGGAGCTCATTCACAACCTCGCCAAGGAGCACGGCGGGCTGTCAGCGTTCTGCGGCGTCGGCGAGCGCTCGCGCGAGGGCAACGACCTGTGGCTGGAGATGAAGGAGTCAGGCGTCCTCGATAAGACCATGCTCGTGTTCGGCCAGATGAACGAGCCCCCCGGAGCCCGCATGCGGGTTGCGCTATCTGGCCTGACCATGGCCGAATACTTCCGTGACCAGGGCCAGGACGTGCTGCTGTTCATCGACAACATCTTCCGTTTCGTGCAGGCCGGCTCCGAGGTCTCCGCGCTGCTCGGGCGTATGCCCTCACAGGTGGGCTATCAGCCGACGCTGGAGACCGAGATGGGACAGCTACAGGAGCGCATCACCTCGACCAAGCGCGGCTCTGTCACATCGATCCAGGCGATCTACGTGCCCGCCGACGACTACACCGACCCGGCGCCTGCATCCGTGTTCGCCCACCTCAACGCCACTACTGCGCTGTCGCGTGCGATCTCCGAAAAAGGCATCTACCCGGCGGTCGACCCGCTTGACTCGACCTCCACGATCCTCAAGGCAGACATTCTCGGCGACGACCACTTCCGCGTGGCCAACCGCGTCAAGGAGATCCTGCAGCGCTACAAGGAGTTGCAGGACATCATTGCCATTCTCGGAATCGACGAGCTCTCCGACGAGGACAAGCTCACCGTGCAGCGCGCGCGCAGGATCGAGCGCTTCCTCTCGCAGCCGTTCTTCGTCGCTGAAGAGTTCACCGGTACGCCCGGCGCATACGTGCCGATCGCCGAGACCATCCGTGGCTTTGAGGAGATCATCGAAGGCAAGCACGACGAGGTGCCCGAGAGCGCGTTCTTCCTCAAGGGCACCATCGACGAGGTTGTCGAGGCGGCCAAGAAATAGACCATGGCGCACTCGAAATTTCCCGTTGACGTCCTGACGCCAGAGGGTGAGGTGTTCTCCGAGGAGGTGGAGATGATCTCCACCTTCACCACCGTCGGGTCAATCGGCATCCTCGCCAACCACGAGCCGCTGCTGGCCAGGCTGGAGCCCACTGAGCTGCGGCTGTACCGCTCCGAGACCGACATCGTGCGCTTCGCGCAAGCTGAGGGCTACCTGCAATTCGCCGAAAACCGGGCGCTGGTTCTGGTTGAGGAGGCGATCGCCCCGGATCGGATCGACCGCTCCACGTTCGAGACGAAGCTTTCCGAAGCACGCGACGCCGTGCAGCGCGCCGATGATGGCAGCGAGGAGCAGGCGCGCGGGCAGCGTGACGTCAAGCGCTACGAAGCATTCCTGGCTGTAGAGCGCTAGTTGGCAGTACGCCAGCCGCCGCCTCCTCCGCCCAACAGCTAGCCTTCCCCGCTTCATGAGCGAAACACGAGAGCCCATTGGTGTCATCGGCACCGGCTACGTCGGCCTGGTAAGCGCTGCCGGCTTCGCCGAGCTGGGCAGCGACGTTTGGTGCGTCGACATTGACGCCGACAAGGTCGAGCGCCTGCGCCGCGGCGAGGTGCCGATCTACGAGCCAGGGCTGGAGGAGTTGCTGGCGCGTAACGCCTCGCGCATGCACTTCTCCACTGACATCGCCAATGCACTCGAGCACAGCCGGCTGCTGTTTGTCGCCGTCGGCACGCCGCCGACCTACTCGGGAGATGCCGACCTGTCTGCAGTGCATGCCGTTGCCGGCGCCATACCAGCCTCCAAGGACCACGCGCTGGTGATGAAGTCAACCGTGCCATGCGGCACCGGCGCATCGCTGCTACGCGTGTTTGGAGAGCAGGGCAAGGACACGCTCGGCTACGTCTCCTGCCCCGAGTTCCTCAAGGAGGGATCTGCCGTCGAGGACTTCCTGCATCCCGATCGCGTCGTCGTCGGCGACGACGGCGGCTGGGCGGGCGAGGCGGTCGTCGAGCTCTATGCCCCTCTACAGGCGCCGCTGGTGCGAACGGACGTTGCCAGCGCGGAGATGGTCAAGCTGGCCTCCAACGCCTTCCTGGCGACCAAGATCTCGTTCATCAACGAGATCGCCAACGTCTGCGAGGAGACCGGCGCCGACGTCGTCGAGGTGGCGCGCGGGATGGGCCTGGACGATCGGATCGGGCCCAAGTTCCTGCAGGCGGGGATCGGCTTCGGTGGCTCCTGCTTCCCCAAGGACGTCGACGCGCTCAAGCAGCTCGCCGGCAACTCCGGCTACCACTTCCAGCTGCTGACAGCCGTCATCGAGGTCAACGAGTTGCAGAAGCGCCGCGTGATCGGCAAGCTGTATAAGCACCTCGGCGGGCTCGCCGGCAAGCGTGTGGCGCTGCTCGGCCTCGCGTTCAAGCCCAATACCGACGACATGCGTGAGGCCTCATCGCTGGTGCTGTCCGCGCGCTTGCAGGCCGACGGGGCCAGCGTCATCGCCTATGATCCCGTCGCAGAGGAGCAGGCCCGCACGCTCGTCTCCGGGATCACCTTCGCCGACTCGCCACTGGATGCCGTCAGGCAAGCTGACGCCACCGTGCTGGTGACTGAGTGGCGCGAGTTCCTGGAGCTCGACTGGGGGAACGTCGCCGAGGCCATGAGCGGCAATGTGGTGGTCGACGGGCGCAACGCGCTGGACCCCGACGCGATCCGTGCAACGGGTCTGATCTACGAGGGAATCGGACGGCGGTGAGAGCATTCAGGCGGTGATTCTGGTCGGCGGGCAGGGGACCCGCCTACGCCCGCTGACCTCGACGCTACCCAAGCCCGTGGTCCGGCTCGTCGACCGGCCGTTCATCTCGTTCATGCTCGAGTGGCTGCGCGAGCACGGGATCGATGACGTGATCATGTCCTGCGGCTTCCTCGCCGACGGCGTTCGGGGCGTGCTCGGTGACGGCTCGCAGCTGGGTATTCGCCTGCGCTTCGTCGAGGAGCCCGAGCCGCTCGGCACCGCAGGTGCGCTCAAGCTCGCCCAGCCGATGCTCGACGAGCGCTTCCTGATGCTCAACGGCGACGTGCTCACCGACATCGATCTGACGGCCCAGATCGCCCAGCACGAGGCCACCGGCGCCACCGGTACGCTCGCGCTCGTGCCCGTCGAGGATCCCACCGCCTACGGGCTGGTGATCCTCGAGCAGGACAACTCAGTCAAGGCGTTCGTCGAGAAGCCCAGCTCCGACCGCGTCGAGAGCAACCTCATCAGTGCCGGCGCCTACGTGCTCGAGCGCGAGATCCTCGATTTGATCCCGCCCGATCGCAACGTCTCCATCGAGCGCGAAGTCTGGCCACGGCTGGTTGGTAACGGCCTGTACGGGTATGCCTCCAACGGCTACTGGCTCGACATAGGCACGCCTGCTCGCTATCTGCAAGGCACGTTTGACATCCTTGAGGGCAACGTGCAGACAGCTGTCCGTGAGCGGCTGGGAAGCGACTGGCTGGCCGTGGATGCCGCTGCCGAAGTGCACGGGCGGGCGATTCCGCCGGCTGTGCTCGAACGGGGCGTGCGCATCGCGGCCGGGGCGCACGTCGGCAGCCTGGTGGTGCTCGCCGAGGACGTGTCCGTCGGTGCCGGCTCAAGCGTCGAGCGTGCCGTCGTCCTGCAGGGCACGCAGATCGGCGCGGGCTGTGAGCTGCGCGACTGCATCGTCGCCGCCGGCTGTCGCATCGGCGACGGCACCTCGATCACCGGCGGAGCGGTGCTCGGCGAGGGGGTCACGGTGGGGGCGCACAACGTGATCACGCGCGGGGCGCGTATCTTCCCTGGTGTCGAGTTGCCGGACGGCGCCATCCAGTTCTAGGATCGCCGTCTTCTGCAGCCAGGCGAAACCAAGCTTGCACAGGTCGATGACCACAAACATCCCAGCACCACAGGAGGCGAACAGCAGATGAGCGACGGCGGCGCGACCGCGATACCCACCGCAGAGGAGCTCTCGCGCGCGAGCATCGCCCGGGTCGATCCCTCCGACCAGCTCGGTGACGTGCTGGCGCTGCCAGAGCATCTGCGCGACGCGCTGTGGCGCGTCGAGTCGGCGATCATGCAGGACTGGGACACCACCGCCGGGCTCGTCGTCGCCGGCATGGGCGGCTCGGCGATCGGCGGCGCGCTCGCGCGTGCCGCGATGGGCGACCACGCCTCGCGACCGATCTTCGTCACCCGCGCCTACGGGCTGCCGACGTGGACCACGCCGGAGACGATGGTGCTGTGCGCCAGCTACTCCGGCGAGACCGAGGAGACGCTCGCCTGCTACGAGTCGGCGGGAGCGCTGGGCGCCAAGCGCACCGTCGTCACCACCGGCGGGCGCCTGGCCGAGATGGCGCGCGCCGACGGCGTGCCGGTGATCCCGCTGCCCGGCGGCTTCCAGCCGCGTGCGGCGGTCGCCTACATGATCGTCGCGGCGCTCGAGGTCGCAGCCCTGTGCGGCGCCGGCCCACGGCTGACATCCGAGATCGACGTGGCCGCCTCGCACACCGAGCAGCTGGTCGCCGAGTGGGGTCCCGACGCCGCCGAGGACTCGCTGGCCAAGGAGCTCGCGCGCGGCCTGCACGGCACCACGCCGGTGGTCGCCGGCGCCGGCCTGACCTCGCCGATCGCATACCGCTGGAAGACCCAGATCAACGAGAACGCCAAGCAGCCGTGCTTCTGGAACGAACTGCCCGAGCTCGACCACAACGAGATCTCCGGCTGGGAGGGCGCCGGCAGCGTCGGGCGCTTCTCGGCCGTGTTCCTCGACGACTCCGACGCCCACCCGCGCGTCAAGGAGCGGATGGACCTGACCGAGCGTCTGATCGCCGGCAACGCCACCGCCAGCTTCCGCCTGGAGACGCGGGGTCAGACGGCGATCGAGCGGGTGATCTCGCTCGTGCTGCTGGGCGACCTCGTCTCGATCTACCTCGCCGCCCTGCGCGGTGTCGACCCCGGCCCGGTGAAGCTGATCGACGAGCTGAAGTCCGCGCTCGCCAAACGCTAGCTGCGGCCGGCCGGCCGGCGAGCGTGTGATAGCGTCCGGCCCCGGCCGAGGAGCGCTGCGACGGGCTGTAATCCGCCACGCTCGGCCTGTCACTGCAGCAAGGGCGCTCACCTGACTGGACAGGAGGCTTCGTCATGTCCACAATGACACCCACAGCCACATTGAGCGCCGACTTCAAGGTCGCCGACCTCTCGCTGGCGGAGTTCGGCCGCAAGGAGATCACGCTCGCCGAGCACGAGATGCCCGGCCTGATGGCGATCCGGCGCGAGTACGCCGACGCGCAGCCGCTGAAGGGCGCGCGCATCACCGGCTCGCTGCACATGACCATCCAGACCGCCGTGCTGATCGAGACGCTCACAGCGCTCGGCGCCGACGTGCGCTGGTGCAGCTGCAACATCTTCTCCACCCAGGATCACGCCGCGGCCGCCGTCGCCGTCGGGCCCGACGGCAGCGTCGAGGATCCCCGCGGCGTGCCGGTGTACGCGTGGAAGGGCGAGACACTCGAGGAGTACTGGTGGTGCACCGAGCAGGTGCTGCGCTGGCCTGAGGACGACAGCGGCTCCACCGGCCCCAACATGATCCTCGACGACGGCGGCGACGCCACGCTGCTCGTGCACAAGGGCACCGAGTACGAGCAGGCCGGCGCCGTGCCCGCGCCCAGCGAGCAGGACTCCGAGGAGTACCAGGTGATCCTGTCCGTGCTCACGCGCTCGCTGGCCGAGGACCCCCAGCGCTGGACGCGCGTCGGCGAAGGCATCAAAGGCGTCACCGAGGAGACCACCACCGGCGTGCACCGCCTGTATGAGATGGTCGAGGCCGGCGAGCTGCTGTTCCCGGCGATCAACGTCAACGACTCGGTCACCAAGTCCAAGTTCGACAACCTCTACGGCTGCCGGCACTCGCTGATCGACGGCATCAACCGCGCCACCGACGTCATGATCGGCGGCAAGGTCGCCGTCGTGTGCGGCTTCGGCGACGTCGGCAAGGGCTGCGCCGAATCGCTGCGCGGCCAGGGCGCCCGGGTGATCATCACCGAGATCGACCCGATCTGCGCGCTGCAGGCAGCGATGCAGGGCTATGAGGTCAAGACGCTGGAGGACGTCCTCGACAGCGGCGACATCTTCATCACCACGACCGGCAACAAGGACATCATCACCGCAGCGCAGATGGCAGCGGATGAAGCACCAGGCGATCGTCGGCAACATCGGGCACTTCGACAACGAGATCGACATCGCCGGCCTCACCAAGACCGCCGGCATCGAGCGCATCAACATCAAGCCGCAGGTCGACAAGTGGGTGTTCCCGGACGGCCACGCGATCCTGATGCTCTCCGAGGGGCGGCTGCTGAACCTCGGCAACGCAACCGGTCACCCGAGCTTCGTCATGAGCAACTCGTTCTCCAACCAGACGATCGCCCAGATCGAGCTGTTCACCAAGAACGACGAGTACGACAAGCGGGTGTACGTGCTGCCCAAGCACCTCGACGAGAAGGTCGCCCGCCTGCACCTGGACGCGCTCGGCGTCAAGCTCACCAGGCTGAGCGACGAGCAGGCCGCCTACATCGGCGTGCCCGTCGACGGCCCGTACAAGCCGGATCACTACCGCTACTGAGTCTGACGCTTTCAGGAGGGTCGATGACCAAGCGAGGCAAGGACGCAGGGAGCGTCGCGTGCTCTGCACGCGAGCGACCGAGGACGCGGCTCGCGCCGGTCAGCGGCCGTCCTGATGAGAGCGATGGTCCTGGCGGCGGGGCTTGGCACGCGCCTGCGCCCGCTGACATACGAGATCACCAAGCCGATGGTGCCGGTGCTCGACCGGCCGGTGATGGAGCACATCGTCGACCTGCTCGACAAGCACGGCTTCGAACGAGGTGATTGCCAACCTGCACTACTTCCCGGACTCGATCCGCGAGTACTTCGGCGAGCGCCTGGAGTATCGCTACGAGGAGGAGCTGCTGGGGACCGCCGGCGGCGTGCGCGGATGCGCGGACTTCTTCGGTGATCAGCCGTTCCTGGTGATTTCCGGCGATGCGCTCACCGACATCGACCTGCAGGCGTTCGCCGCCACGCACAAGCACAGCGGCGGGATCGCCACGCTGGCAGTCAAGCAGGTGCCCGACACCAGCGAGTACGGCGTCGTGCTGCACGACCGCGACGGTCGCATCACGGGCTTCCAGGAGAAGCCGGCGCCCGAGGAGGCGCTGTCGGACCTCGGCAACTGCGGCATCTACATGTTCGACCCGAAGATCTTCGACTACTTCCCCGAGCGGCCGTTCGTGGACTGGGCGCAGGACGTCTTCCCGGTGCTGCTGGAGAACGACGTGCCATTCCACATCCACGAGGTGCACGAGTACTGGAACGACGTCGGCTCGCTGGGTGAGCTCAGGCAGGGCACCTTCGACGCGCTGCAGGGCGAGTTGCGACTGGGCATCGCCGGTGATGAGATCGGTCCCGGCGTGGTCGTCGCCGACGGACGCGCGCTGGCAGCCGACACCGAGGTCGAAGGGCCGGTTTGGATCGGAGCCGACGTGAGCATCGGTGCGGGCGTGCGCCTGATGGGGCCGGTGGTGCTGGGCGACGGCGCAAGCGTCGGCGAGCGCGCGCAGCTGCGCGAGAGCATCGTCTTCCCGGGCACCGACGTCGCCGCCGACTCGATCCTGATCGGCGCGATCGCCGGCCACAGCGGCATCCTGCAGAGCCTGCGCCGCCGTCACTAGCGTCCTGGGGATGCCAGGAACGAGAAGAGGCCCGCCGAAACGAGCCCCTTCACGGAAAGTGAGACTATGACAATTGTCATCATATCACGGCTTGCCGTCATATTCGCACCAGTCCCTCAGTCCTGTCGCCAAATGTCGGAGTTTGCGAGCTCGACTTTGTGTTGAGGGCCATTTACATCCGCCGTTCTCCGGCGTAGCATCGCGGGTAGAACCACACAAAAGGCCGACCGAAGGAGCGTATCATGCAGATCGACATCAAGGGTCGAAACGTCCCGGTCACCGACGAGCTTCGCGCACATGCCGAGCGTCGTCTGAGGAAGGTCGCGCGCCAGGTCTCAGACCTGGCCCGCCTGGAGATCGAGATCTTCCAGGAGCGCAATCCGCGCGTCGCCGACCGCGAGGTGGCGGAGTGCACGCTGTATCTCAAGGGCGTCACCCTCCGCGCGCACGATGCCTCGCCGGAGATGCTGCACTCCCTGAATCTCGTCGTTGACGAGCTTGCCCGCCAAGTCAAGCGCCACCGCGACAAACTCCGCCACCGGCGCGAGGCCCACGCCGCTGCCGCACGTGTCGCCCGCCGCGCAGCCCAAGGGGCCACGCTCCCCTCGGTCTGAGACCAGCTCTCGTAAGCCAACGGCGCTGTCGGCGTCGAGCGTGCTCCAACGGTGACCGCCGATCAGCTGGGTCGGTGATCGGCCTGAGCCCGCAGCTCGCCGACGGCGCCAAGTACCCGCCTCGATCGTGGCGGCATCATCCCGTCCGCCGGGAGCTATCCTTGGCGCATGCCCTCCGTGCTCGATCGCGCGCTGAACGTCGGCGAGGCCAAAAAGTTCAAGCTCTACCAGAAACGCGTCGCGCTGATCGGCGCCTTTGAGGCCGAGCTCGAACACGACACCGACGTCGAGCTGACGGAGCGCATGGCCGTCCTGCGCGGGCGGGCAGCCGAAGGCGAGGATCTCGACGTGCTGCTGCCCGAGTGCTTCGCCATCGTGCGCGAGACCGGCAAGCGCAAGATGGGCATGCGCCACTTCGACGTGCAGATGATCGGTGCCATGGCCCTGCACGAGGGCCAGATCGCCGAGATGAAGACCGGTGAGGGCAAGACGCTCACCGCCACGCTCGCCGTCGTGCTGAACTCGCTGGCGGTTCGTCAGCCGGTGCCCGCAGACGCCGCCGGCTCAGACGACGCCACAGCCGACGTCGACGATCGGCCGCAACGCAAGGGCGTGCACGTGGTGACAGTCAACGACTATCTGGCCAGGCGCGACGCCGAATGGATGAGCCCGATCTATGAGGCGCTCGGCGTCAGCGTGGGCGTGCTGCAGAACCAGCAGGACTACGACGAGAAGCAGCGCGCTTACGCATGCGATGTCGTCTACGGCACCAACTCCGAGTTCGGCTTCGACTACCTACGCGACAACATGGCCAAGGACCTCGGCGAAAAGGTCCAGCGCGGGCACTACTTCGCGATCGTCGACGAGGTCGACAACATCCTCATCGATGAGGCGCGTACGCCGCTGATCATCTCCGGTGCACCCGAACAGGCGGCCGACCTTTACGTCAAGTTCGCGCGCCTTGCCCCGCGGATGGTCGCCGGCAAGACGCCCGAAGGCATGGACCCGCGCACCAAGAAGCAGTTCATGGCCGAGTTCGACTTTGAGATCGACGAGAAGCAGAAGACAGTTGCCATCAGCGAGCAGGGGGTCGCAAAGGCCGAGAAGTTCCTCGGCATCGACCATCTGTACCGCGCCGAGAATGGCCACCTGGTCAACCACCTGATCCAGGCGCTACGCGCCCAGGCACTTTACAAACGCGACGTCGACTACGCCGTGATCGACGGCGAGGTCAAGATCATCGATGAGTTCACCGGGCGCATCCTCGACGGTCGGCGCTGGTCGGAGGGGCTGCACCAGGCGGTTGAGGCAAAGGAGGGGGTGCGCGTCCAGGAGGAGAGCCAGACGCTGGCGACGATCACCTACCAGAACTACTTCCGCCTGTACGACAAGCTCGCCGGCATGACCGGCACTGCGCTGACCGAGGCGACCGAGTTCATGAAGATCTACGAACTGCCAGTCGTGCAGATCCCCACGAACATGGACATGGTTCGCGAGGACCGTAACGATCAGGTTTACAAGACCAAAGACGGCAAGTGGAACGCGGTCGTCAAAGAAATCGCCGCTCGCCATGAGGCCGGGCAGCCGGTGCTCGTGGGTACTATCTCCGTCGAGGTCTCAGAGCTGGTGTCCGAGCGTTTGACCAAGCGCGGGATCAAGCACACCGTGCTCAACGCCAAGCCCGAGCACGCCGCCCGCGAGGCAGACATCGTCGCCGAGGCCGGTCACCCGGGTGGGGTGACGATCGCTACCAACATGGCCGGGCGTGGTGTGGACATCAAGCTCGGCGGCAACCCCGAGCACCTGGCCGCCCAGCAGCTCGCCCGAGAAGGCGTCGATCCTGCCGACGCCGACGCTTACGAGCGGCGCACGCAGGAGATCCTGCCCGCGCTCGAGCGCGACGTGGCGAACAACCGTGAGATCGTCATGGCAGCCGGCGGCCTGTTCATCTGCGGCACCGAGCGCCACGAGTCGCGGCGCATCGACAACCAGCTGCGCGGCCGTGCCGGGCGTCAGGGCGACCCTGGCGAGTCGCGCTTCTTCCTGTCCGCCGAGGACGACCTCGTACGGCTGTTCGCAGGCGATCGCATCTACAAGATCCTCGACAAACTCGGCGGCATGGACGAGGAGGGCAACGAGGAACCGATTGAGGCCAAGATGCTCTCCAAACAGATCGAAAAGGCCCAGAAAAAGGTCGAGGAGCAGAACTTCCTGATCCGCAAACGCGTGCTCGAATACGACGACGTCATGAACGAGCAGCGCCGCGTGATCTACAAATACCGCGACGAGGTACTGGAAGGCAAGAGCATCGGCGAGGAGGCGCGCGCCGAGGTCGTCAAGGTGATCGAGCGCACGATCGACCAGTACACGCCGGGCGACTTCATCGAGGACTGGGACATGGACGGCCTGTTCACGGCGCTCGGCCAGCTGTTCCCGCTGGACCTGGGCAGCGAGGACCTCGATCGCGACACCGTCGACCGCAACACGCTCAGCGATCGCATCGTCGAGATGGCGATCGAGCGCTACAACGAGCGCGAGCAGGCACTCGGCGAGGAGCTGATGGGTGCGCTCGAGCGGTTCCTGCTGCTGCAGACCATCGATGAACGCTGGCGCGAGCACCTGTTCGACATGGAATACCTGCGGGAGGGGATCCACCTGCGCGGCTTCGCCCAGATTGACCCTCTGGTGGCATACAAGAACGAAGCCTTCAACCTCTTCGGCGACCTCATGAACAGCGTCTGGACCGAGTACGCGCGCATGATCTTCAACGTCCAGGTCAATATCGAGGGCGAGAACGGGGGAGGGGCCGCCGCGCCGATCGCGCCGTTCGCCGCTGCCGGCAGCTCCACGCGCGCCGGGAAAGTCTCCTATTCCGGCGGTCACAGCGCCGCCGGCGCCGGGGCGCTTGCGGCCGCCGCTGCCGATGCGGGGCTCGGCAACGGAGCCGCACAGGCAGCGTTCGGCGGCAACGGCCAGGAGCTTGAAGCGCTACCGGTGGTGGAGCAGCGCGTGCTCGACGACGAGCACCAGGTGGGGCGCAACGACCCCTGTTGGTGCGGCAGCGGTAAGAAGTACAAGAAGTGCCACGGCACCTGAGATCAGGCATCCGCCCGGCGTGCGCGATCGGGCGGCGGGTCGCCTATGCGCAGCATCCGTTTGTATAGCCATGGTGATACACCGCCCTCGTCGCGACTAGGGCACCTGTGGCAGCCGCTGTACGGCAGCCGCCGCTGTATTGCCATGGTGATACGCCGTGTTCGTCGGGACTATCGCACCGCGCCGGGCCGCTGTATAGCCATGGCGATACACCGCGTCGGTCGAGACTATTGCCGCGACAGCCGCTGATAGCGTGGTCGCATGACCACAGCAGCACCCAGCGAGTCTACGCCCCAGCGGCTGGCCGCCATCCGTGAGCAGATGAAACTGCTCTCGGACTATCTTTGACCCAGCTGGGTTGGCCGGGCGCGTGGCGACGCTCGAGGACGAGATGGGAGCCGAGGGCTTCTGGGATGACTCCGAGCGCGCGGCGTCGGTTTCGGCTGAGCACGCCCGTGCCTCCAGGCGCCTGGAGGCCTTTGACGCGCTCCGTACCGATGTAGAGGATCTCGACGGCCTGGCCGAGATGGCCGCCGAGGACAGCTCCGTGCAGGAGGAGGTCGACGAGCAGATCGTCTCCGTGGAGGAGCGTCTGGCCGCGCTTGAGGAGCAGCGGCTGTTCTCCGGGCGCTATGACTCCGGCGACGCGCTCGTCACCGTCAACGCCGGAGCGGGGGGGACCGACGCGCAGGACTGGGCGGAGATGGTGCTGCGGATGCTCATGCGCTGGGCCGAACGCAGGGACTTCCAGGTGGAGCTGCTGGAGGTAAGCGAGGGCGAGGAAGCCGGCATCAAGTCCGCCACGTTCAGAGCATCCGGCGAGAACGCCTACGGCCTGTTCGGCGCCGAGCGGGGTGTGCATCGGCTGGTCCGCCTGTCGCCGTTCGACTCAGCCCACCGCCGCCAGACGAGCTTCGCCGGCGTGGAGGTGGCGCCGGTGGTCAAGGACACCGGCGAGATCGAGATCAACGACGACGATCTACAGGTCGACACCTACCGTGCCTCTGGCGCAGGCGGCCAGCACGTCAACAAGACCGACTCCGCCGTGCGCATCACCCACCGCCCCAGCGGGATCGTCGTGCAGTGCCAGAACGAGCGCTCGCAATCCTCCAACCGTGCAACCGCCATGGCGATGCTGCGAGCGAAGCTGCTGGAGCGCAAGGAGCGCGAACGCCAGGAGGAGATCGCGCGCGAGAAGGGCGACGCACAGGACGTCAACTTCGGCTCGCAGATCCGCTCCTACGTCCTGCACCCGTACACCATGGTCAAGGACCACCGCACAGACCACGAGATGGGCGACGTGCAACGCGTGCTCGACGGAGACCTCGACGGCTTCGTGCGCGCATACCTCCTCCAGAGCGCGTCCTCCGGCTCCTCCGCCGGCGAATAGGAAGTCGGGCCCCGCCCGTCCCGCCCCGTCCCGCCCGGGCCCGTCCCGGGAGTAGCCGGACGCTCAGCGACCCGCCTGGATCTGCTCGCGCTCGGCCAGCCGGTTGCGGCGGCGCAGCTGCGCCTCGCCCTCGCGGCGGCGCTCCTCGTCGGTGCCCGTCAGCAGCGCTCGCACCGGCATCGGGTTGCCCTGGTCGTCCACTGCCACCATCGTCAGGTAGGCGCTGTTGCTATGCCTACGCTCGCCCGTGCGCGGGTTCTCCGTGTCCACCCGCACTCCCACCTCCATCGAGGTATGCCACACGGCATTGACGCTCGCCTGGAAGCTGACGAGCTCGCCGACGTGCAGCGGGACCATGAACGTCATCCGATCCATGCTCGCCGTCACCACCCGGCTGCCGCAGTGTTTGACCGCCGCCAGCCCAGCGGCCTCGTCGCACAGCTTCATCACTGTGCCGCCGTGCACAAAGCCCGCGCCGTTGGCATCCAGCGGCCCCATCCAGTGGGACAGCGTCGCGTGCGAACTTGTGGCTGAGCGGGCATCCATTCGCTCTGATCCTATGCTGAAGCGCAATGAGCCCCACTTTGGAAGCCAACACGGCCGAGCTGGTGCGCGCGGCGCTCGCCGAGGATGTCGGTACAGGCGACGTGACGACGCTGGCGACCGTCGGCGTGGACTCGCATGCCGACGCGCTGATCACGCAGAAGGCGCCAGGGGTGATCTACGGCCTGGATGTCGCAGAGGCGGTGTTCGCCCAGCTCGATCCCGACGTGTCCTTTCGGCGTCACGTCGCCGAGGGCGCCTGGCGCGAGGAAGGAGGGGCGGTGCTGTCGATATCCGGGCACGCACAGGCGCTGCTAACGGGTGAGCGCACCGCGCTGAACTTCCTCACCCACCTCTCCGGCGTGGCCACCATGGCCGCGCGTGCCGCCCGCCAGGTGCAGGGAACAGGGGCCAGGGTGCTCGACACGCGCAAGACGATTCCCGGCCTGCGACTACTGGAGAAGGCCGCCGTAGCGGCCGGTGGCGCCAGCAACCACCGCGTTGGGCTGTATGACGCGATCCTGATCAAGGAGAACCACATCGCCGCCGCCGGCGGCATCGCCGCGGCGATCGAGCGCGCGCGTGCCGCCGCACCGGAGCTGGCGGGCACGCTGGAGATAGAGGTGCGCGACCGCGACGAGATCGAGCAGGCACTATCAGCAGGCGCGCCACGGCTGCTGCTGGACAACATGAACGCCTCGCAGCTGCGGGCAGCCGTCGCGCAGGTGGCCGGTAGGGCCGAGCTGGAGGCCAGTGGAGGCGTCACCCTGCAGAGCCTCCGGGACCTCGCCGACACGGGGATAGAATGGGTTTCGATGGGTGCATTGACCCACTCCGCGCCCGCCCTGGATCTCTCCCTGATCATGGAGGCCCAGCCATGAACCTGCCGATGGCCAGCATGTTGCCGATGACTCCGTCGCAGGACGTCGGGCCGGCGCTCACCCCGCAGGAGATCGCCGAGCTCAAGAACGAGGTACGCGCGCTTGCCGCCGAGCGGGGCGCCGTGATCCTCGCCCACAACTACCAGGTGCCGGAGGTCCAGGACGTGGCCGACTACGTCGGCGATTCGCTCGGGCTCTCGCGCCGCGCCGCAGCTGCCGGCGGCGAGGTGATCGTGTTCTGTGGCGTCCACTTCATGGCCGAGACCGCCTCCATCCTGTGTCCGGAGAAGACCGTGCTGATCCCCGACCTCGACGCTGGCTGTTCGCTGGCGGACTCGATCGACTTCGACCAGCTCGCTGCCTGGAAGGCCCAGTACCCGAAGGGCGTGGTCGTGATGTACGTCAACACCACCGCCGAGGTAAAGGCGCTGACCGACTACTGCTGCACCTCTGCCAACGCCGTCGACGTCGTGCGCCACATCTACGAGACGCACGGACCCGAGACGGAGATCCTGTTCGGCCCCGACATGTGGCTCGGTGCATACGTGGAGAAGCAGCTCGACAAGCGCATGCACGTGTGGGACGGCGAGTGCCACGTGCACGCCGGGATCCGCCCGGCGGACATCGAGGCCACGCGCGCCGCGCACCCCGGCGCGGACTTCCTGATCCACCCCGAGTGTGGCTGCTCGACCAGCGTCATGGAGTACGTCGCCGCCGGCGACATCTCCGGTGAGGGCGTGCACATGCTGTCGACCGGGGGCATGCTCGAACTACGCCGAGCACGCCGAGCGGGAATCGGTCGCGCACGCCAATACGCCGCCTGCGCCGGCCGCACGTCGCCAGGCGGTCGTGGCCACTGAGATCGGGATGCTCTACCCGCTGCAGATGGCGGCGCCTGACGTCGACTTCATTCCCGCCAACGCAGAGGCATCGTGCAGGTACATGAAGATGATCACGCTGCCCAAGCTCCGCGACGCGCTGCGCGACATGCAGTTCGAGGTGCGGTGCCGGAGGACGTCGCCGTGCAGGCGCGTGCCGATCGACCGCATGGTTGCCCTCGGCTGATTCGCACTTAGCGAATACGCTAAGATATGGCATCGCGGGGCACGATCGGTGGCGGGGCGCTGATCCGCAGATCCGCGAAACAGCGGCAAGCAGGTCGAGCTCGCTCGTCGCAGCGGGATCCAGGCTCGGTGCTGAGCGCCTACGAGCACGGGGCGCCAGCCGTCGTCGCGGCGCTCGCGCGATCGCGGGCGCAGGCTGGCTGGGCTTCGCTGGAGGAGACGAGTCTGCGAGCCGGGACGTTCTGGCAAGTCCTCGACTCGCCGGCAGCTGCCACGCCGCGTGACTGTACCTCGCCGGCGGCTGAGCGTCGAGCTGTCGCGATCCACGACGCGCTCGGGCACTGCCGCATGCCTTCGGCGGCGCGATCGCGCTCGCGTACTGCACCCGGCCAGGCGACCACGGGACCTCGACATCAACGTGTTCGTCGGGCCGGAGCGCGCAAAGGACGTGTTCGCCGCGCTTCCAGATGCCATCGGCAGCGTCCAAGCCCAGTTGCGCCATGCCGAGACACGGGGCCACATACGACTCTGGTGGGAGGACACGCCGATTGACATCTTCCTCGACGTGCACCCCTTCCATCGAGAGGTCGCCAACAGCGTGCGCCAGGTGCACTTCTCCGGCCGCCTGCTGCCGGTCGTCGGCTGCACCGCGCTGGCCGTGTTCAAGGCGCTGCTCAACCGAGCCAAGGACTGGGAGGACATCGAAGAGATGGTCGCGATCGGCGAGATCGGCCTCGTGGACGCGCTCGCGTGGGCCGCGCAGATCGTCGGCGCCAACGACCCCGCGCTCGTGCGGCTGACAGCGCTCCCAGCCTGACCGTCCGCCGGGCGAGCATCCCGGTCGGCTATCCGCTCAGCTCAGAACTCATCGACTGCATGCGGGCCCACGCACGCCACCGCCAAGCTGTCCGCGATGCCGGCAGCCACCTCCCTGACCTCGTCGTAGGTGACCGCGTCCAGTGCCGCTACGGCAGCATCCGGGTCGATGTTCTCGCCGAACACGATCTTCTCGTAGGCAGCGTTGCGCGCCACCGCGTTGCTGTTCTCGAACGCCAGTACCAGCCGGCCCGCCGCGTACGCGCGTGCACGATGGACCTCCTCCTCAGTCGGTCCCTCCACACGTAGCTCGTCCACGATCTCGCGCATACGCGTGTACGCCTCCACGCACTTGGCCGACTCAAGACCGGATGCCAGCTGCAGTATCGGTACGTCCGCAAACGCGTGGTTGGCTGCATACACCGAGTAGCACAGACCGCGCTTCTCGCGGATCTCCTCGAACAGCCGTGACCCCATCGAGCCGCCCAGCAGCGTCGAGTAGATCGACAGCGCCGCACGTTCGCGCATATCCGTCACCGATGATGTCCGGGCGGTAGATCATCCGCAGATGCGACTGGTTGGTGTCGCGCTCCTCCACCAGCGTCTGCGGTGCGAACTCCGCCACCGGCACGTACGGATCCGGCTCCGGTAGCGACGGGAAGCGCGAGAAGCGCTCCTGCAGCTCCTCCTCGGCAGGCAGGTGCTCGATGTTGCCAGCCAGAAACGCGCCACCACGGGCGCCCGCCCAACGGCGCTCACGGAACGCAACGATCCCCTCGCGCGTGAAGCTGCGCAGGTTCTCCTCCGGCCCCAGCACCGTGCGTCCCAGCGGATGCTCGCCGAACGCAGCGCGGTCGATCAGGTACTCCGCCACTGTCGACGGTTGGTCATACGAGCGGTTGATCTCCTGGATCACCACGCCGCGCTCACGGTCCAGCTCCTCAGCGTCCAAGCGGGGGCGCCCGACGAAGTCGCTGAGCAGGTCGATCGCCTGCGGTGCGCTCTCAGCGCGCACAGTGATGTGGAACGCCACCAGGTCATGGCTGGTGTAAGCGTTCAGTACGCCGCCCAGTCGCTCAGCCGTCTCGTTGACGTGTTTGTACGTCGGATAGCTCTCCCCGCCCTTGAACACCAGGTGCTCCAGGAAGTGAGCCATGCCGTTCTCCTGCCGGCGCTCGTTGCGCGCACCCGCGTCAAACGCCACCAGTACCGTCAGCGCGCGTGTGCCCGGAAGCTCGATTCGGTGGATCGGCAGCCCATTGGCACCGACCACGCTCGTGGTTACGTTAGTCATGGCTGCACCCTAGAACGTTCTACGCTTGCGCCAAGTCCATGTCGCCCTCTCCCCGACAGCCGCAGCGCCTCGTGCTGGTGGCGCTGCTGCCAATCCTGCTCGTCGTCGGCCTCTGGCTGGGTGGGCATCCCGAAGATCTGCCCGGCTTCCTGCGCAGCGCGTTCGTCACCAGTCCCCAGACGCACGTGGTCGACGAAGCCATCCAGCGGATCTCCGAGGAGTACTACCGGCCGATCTCCACCGGCAAGCTCGACAGCTCCTCCATCTCCGGTGTCGTCGCCGGCCTCGGCGATCGCTTCTCTCACTACCTCAGCCCCAGCGAATACCGCGAATTCACCGCGCCGCCGCACTTCACCGGCATTGGCGTGGCCGTCGCCACCCAGCTCGCCGCCAACCACGGCCTGCTGATCGAGCGCGTGTTCAACGCCTCACCGGCCGCCCGCGCCGGGCTGAAGGCAGGCGATGTGATCGTGTCCGTGAACGGACGCAAGCTCGCACCGCTATCCGCCGAATCCGCCACCGCCCTGATTAGGGGGCTGCCCGGCACCTACGTCCAGCTCGGGATCCAGGCGCCCGCCGCAGCGCGCACCCGCCGCACGCCGCTGCACACGGTCAAGGTCACGCGTGCTGTCGTCTCCGAGCCGGTGGTTGAATCTCTGACCAAGATCGTCCACGGCGTCAAGCTCGGCGTAGTCTCGCTCGCCAGCTTTAGCCCCGGCTCGCACGTCGAAGTGCGCGAAGCTGTCGAACACGAGCTACACCAAGGTGCGCGCGGGCTCGTATTCGATCTGCGCGGCAACGGCGGCGGGCTCGTCGAGGAAGCGCAGCTGATCGCCAGCATCTTCATCCACAAGGGCGGCGTCATCGTCACCACGCGCGGCCGCGCCGTGCCGACGCAGGTGCTCGTCGCTACCGGTGACGCGATTCCCTCATCGATCCCCATGGTCGTGCTCGTCGACGCCAACACTGCCTCCTCCTCAGAGATCGTCACCGCAGCGCTGCAGGACCACCATCGCGCGACCGTCGTCGGCACACATACCTTCGGCAAGGGCGTCTTTCAGGAGGAGCAGCCGCTGTCCAACGGCGGCGCCCTGGACATCACCGTCGGTGAGTACTTCACCCCGAACGGGCGCAACCTCGGCGGTGGCGGCGTCAAACAGGGCGCCGGCGTCATCCCCGAAGTGCGCGTTCCCAAGGACGAAGTCGACACCGCCAAGGGAGTGGCCGTCGCGCTGAGCACGCTCGCCGCCAAAGTGAAGTGAGTCGCTCCAGCCCGCGTGGCGGTAACAGCAGGCGCGCCGATCCCGCCCAAGCGAGCCGCAGCGCAGCGCGGGGGCGCGCCGGCACCGACGACCCCGCACCGCCGGACGCCGTGGTGGCAGTCATCGAGCGCCGTGGGCGCTTCCTCACCGCCGAGCCGTTGTTCCCGCCACGCGAGAGCAGCCACCCCCCGCCGCGCAGCCGCAGCTCAGCCCGCCTGACGCTCGGGTCGCCTCGCTCAGGCTCAGGGCGCGCCCGCGGGATCGAGGTGTCCGCCGGCGATCTCGCGCTCGTCCACAGCACGGGACGTGGATCCAACACGAGCGTGCGTGTCCTGCGCCTGCTCGGACGGCCCGACGTCGCACGCGACGTGATCGAGGGGCTGCTGCTCGACCGCGGCCTCTCACGCGGCTTCGAGGCAGCGCTCGAGCGCGAAGCGCGCACCGCCGGCGAGCGCGTCGCGCGCGCACACGACGAGCGGCGCGACCTGCGTGAGCTGCCCACGTTCACCATCGACCCAGTCAGCGCCCGCGACTTCGACGACGCCATCTCCGCCGAGCCCATCGACCCGGACGGCACAGGTGCAGCCGACCGCGTTCGCGTCTGGGTGCACATCGCCGACGTCGCCGCGCACGTGCCCGAGGGCTCGCCGCTGGACCGCGAGGCGCGCAGGCGCTCCACCAGCGTGTACGCGCCCGGCGCCGTCGAGCCGATGCTGCCACATGCGCTGTCAAGCGACGCCTGCTCGCTCGTTCCCGGAGCAGACCGCGCCGCCGTCACCGTCGAGATGGAGCTGCACGACTCAGTGCTCGCCGGTGCCTCCTTCTATCGCTCCGTCATCCGCTCAGACCAGCGCCTGGACTACGAGCGGGTCGATCGCATCTTCGCCGGCAGCGAGCCCGCTGCCGAGCCCTGGGGTCAGCCGCTGCGAGCTGCACGGCAGGCAGCCGCTGCGCTGCAGCGCGCACGCGAGCGCAGCGGCGCGCTCGTCGTCGACTCCCAGGAGCCCGAGTTCAGCTTCGATGAGCACGGCAACGTGCTCGACATCACCGGACGCGTGCAGACGGAGTCTCACCGCCTGATCGAGCACCTGATGATCGCCGCCAACGAGGCCGTCGCCGGACTGCTCGAGCGCCGCGGTATGCCTTGCCTGTTTCGCGTCCACGAGCCGCCGCAGCCCGAGCGCGTGCAACGGCTCGCCGACCAGCTGGCAACGCTTGACGTGCCGACGCCGCCGCTGCGGGCATCGGAGCACATCTCCTCCGCGCAGGCCGCCCAGCTGGTCGCCGAGATGTCACGCGCCGTCGAGCAGCACGTGCGCCGCAACGGGCACGGCCGCCAGGCGCTCAGCTCGCTCGTGCTGCGCTCGCTCAAGCAGGCCTACTACTCGCCCAAGAACCTCGGCCACGCCGGCCTGCGCTCCGCCAGCTACTGCCATTTCACGTCGCCCATCCGCCGCTACCCTGACATCGTCTGTCACCGCGCGCTGCTTTCAGCCGTCGGTGCCGGCGAGGCCGCTCCCCGCGCCGGCGAGCTCGTCGAGCTGGGAGCCTGGAGCTCCGAACGCGAGCGCCACGCCATGATCGTCGAGCGCGACGCCGACGACGTCGCCCGCTGCTTCGCGCTTGAGCGCCTGCTCTACGAGCACGGGCACGATCAGCCGTTCGCCGGCGAGATCACCGGGCTGATCTCCGCCGGCGCCTTCATCGCCTTCGACGCACCCGGCCATCGGAACGGCGCGCCGCGCTTCGAGGGCATGTTGCCGGTGCGGCTGTTACGCGCGCCAGCCGCAGCCAGCGCCGCCGGCCCCCGTAACCGCCCGCCCGGGCACCAAGCACGCCAGTCTCGCCGCGCAGCTGGCAATGGCTCTGCCCAGCACGACCGGGGGCGCGAGTGGTGGGAGCTCAACGAGCAGGGCACCATCCTCCAGGGCGAGCGCACCGGCACAGCGCTGCGCCTCGGCGATGACCTCGATGTGCGCGTCGCCCGCGTGGACTCGATCCGCGGCCGTGTGGATCTGGTGCCCGCCCCGTAGCGCTCACTGCGAACGCCTCAGCGGAGCCCGCTACGCCCGTTCGGGGCACAGCAGGGCGGAGCTCATCAATCTCTGCCGCTAGTCTCGGTTGACCGTGGCAAAGGGCAAGGGCAAGCGCAAGGTGGGGGCGGGGGACGTGGCGTCCAACCGCTACGCCTCCTACCGCTACGAGCTGATCGAGCGGCTCGAGTGCGGTATCGTGCTCGAGGGCACCGAGGTCAAGGCGCTGCGCACCTCAGGCGCCCAGCTCAAGGACGGCTACGCAGCGATTCGCGACGGCGAGCTGTGGCTGCACTCGGTGCACATCCCGCCGTACGGCCCGGCCTCGCGCGAAAACCACGATCCGGAGCGTCCGCGCAAGCTGCTCGCCCACCGGCGCGAGCTCGACCGCCTCGCCGCGCGCGCAGCCGAGCGCGGGCTCACGCTCGTGCCCACACGCATCTACTTCTCCGGCGCCCACGCCAAGGTCGAGATCGCCCTCGCCCGCGGCAAGGACCTGTACGACAAGCGCCAGACGCTGCGCGAGCGCGAGACCAAGCGCGACATGGAACGGGGCATTCGCGAAGCGCAACGTTAGGTGCGCGTTGCTGGATCGCTAGCGGCCTAGATCGCTCGCGCGACGCTAGATCGAGCCGAAGCTGTGGCCGCCGCTGGTCAGGATGTGCGTCTCGCTCATCCCGAACACCAGCGCCACGATCAGGCCGACATACACGACGCTCACGATCAGCCGGTGGTGGGGGGCCACGCGGTAGTAGGCCGCCTGCTGCAGCGAGCGCGATTTGCGCTGCTGCCAGCGGTGCCACGTCTGGAACGCCGCAAACAGCACGATGATCAGCAGGATCGGGTTGCCCGGATTCAGGAACACCAGCGCCACCAGCACGCCGAGGCCGGCGAACCACATCCACGGGCTCATCGCCGCCGCCGCTCGGCCGCCGTCGAGCGGCACCACCGGCAGCAGGTTGAAGAGGTTGATGAAGAAGCCGAAGTACGCCAGCGCGATCAGCAGCGAGCTGCCCGTCAGCTCGCCCACGACCGCCACTGCCGCCGCGCCCATGCTGCCCAGGATCGGGCCCGCCAGCCCCACCCGCGCCTCGGCCAGCGCGTTGTCGCCCAGCGACTTGGCGAAGATCGCTGCGCCCATGAACGGGATGAACATCGGCGCGCTCGCCTTGATGCCCTCGCGGCGCAGTGCGATCACGTGGCCCATCTCGTGGACGAACAGCAGCGCCACGAAGCCCGCCGCGAACCACCAGCCGAAGAACAGGCTGTAGGCCGCCACCGACACCAGCGCCGTGCCTGCCGTCACGAGCAGTTTCAGGTTCGGCAGCGCCACCAGCAGCGCCTTGATCGCCACGCCGAACTTCGCGATCAGCGCGCCGATCGCCGCCAGCGCGCTGCCGATGCGCTTGCGCAGCCCTTGCCGCACGTGCCGGTGCTGACCTGCGCGGCTGCTCGCCGAACGGGTTCTCGCCCGGGTGTGACGCACCGTGGCTCGGGTACGCGCCCGCAGCCGACCGGCGTCGGGGCGCAGGGACCACCGTCGGCGCAGGCGATGGCAGCGAAAGTTCGGGATTGTCCATGCTCCATTGTGGCAGCAGTCCTAAGCTGTGCCTAACGGTTTCGCTGCTCGGCTGCCCGGCTCTCCAGCTCGCCGTAGCGTGTGTCTTGACGGGGGTGGTGTATCGCCATGGTCAGACACCGCTGAGCGGCGTGCACATTTTTTCTGGAACGTGCGGGATCGAACGTCCAGCACGCTTGCAAACGGGGTGTCGCGAGCTACTTTGAATCCAGACGCGGAACCGAGCCGCAAAGAGCGAGGCCACTGAGGTGTGAGGCCGCGCCACCCGCAAGGAAAGGCCCTCGGGCCGGACCCACCGGGTTCCTCAAAGTGGCTTGGGACCGCGTCTCTTTTGTTTGTCCGTGGCTACGCTGCGCGTCTGCGAAGGGGCGATACACTTCTACGGCAGTACATCTCCGGGGACGACAGGCTTCGACGTGGTCGGCTCGTGGGGGTGGTGGCGAGTCGAGGTCCCGGGCGGCCTCGTAAAACACCCGGGAAAACCATAAGTGCGGACTCTCACGAGTACGCCCTCGCCGCTTAGTCAATAGCTAAGCCGTGAGGTTTCGGGCCCCGCCTGCCTGCCGCGGGGAACGCCGGAATCAGAATGCAGGCTCACCCGGTGCGGTCCGCCTTCGCCAATCCGGGGAAGCTTAAGGAGGCTGGTCCCCCAGCAACCCCGCCGGCGAGGCGAGCCAGGGATGAGATCAGAGCGCCGGCTACGCTCGTAGAAGCCACTCTTACGCGATTACGGACGTGGGTTCGATTCCCACCGTCTCCATCAAATCCTCGTTTCCGCTGCAAATGACTGGTTTTTGCGGCGGGGACGGGGGGAACGATTGCGAATCGGGCGATTTGGGCGCGTTCTCGTCCTCCTCGTCGTCGGCGGCGAGCACGTCGGCCATCGTGGCGGCGAGCTGGTCGATGTCCCAGTCGGCGTAGATGTCGCCGGTCGTCTGGATCGAGGCGTGGCCGAGCAGCTTCTGGACTGCCTTGAGGTTGCCGGTGGCGTCGAGCACGCGCTGGCCAGCTGTGTGGCGGCTCTTGTGCATCTTCTCGCCGCTGGTCGTGCCCGGCGCGACGATGCCGGCGGTGGCGAGGCAGCGATACCACCAGTCGTGCGCCGCGTGGCCGCTCATCGGCTTGTCTGGGTAGCGGCGCACGCCGACGCGCGGGATCGTGCGCTGCGTGCACAGCAGGTAGTGCGAGGGCTGGGCGCCGATGTCGAGGATGTGGTGTTCGAGGTCGCGCCAGAACGCGCGGTGGGGGAGGGGCAGCTCGCGCACCTTCTGGCCCTTCGTGAAGATCGTCAGGCGCTTGCGCTGGTGGTCGAAGTGCTTGAACTGGACGGCTTGCAGCGCGCCCTTGCGCAGGCCGTAGTCAAGCAGCAGGCGAAGGCACAGCCGGTCGCGCAAGTCGGGCTGCTCGGAGATGATCGCGCGGCGCTGGTCGGTCGAGAAGGTCGTGCGGTAGACCTGCCTGCTGCGGGCGCGCTCGATCAGCAGCGTGGGGTCGCCGTGCAGGCGGCCGCGCATGATCTGGAAGCGGAAGAAGTCTTTGATGATGGAGAGGTTCTTGTTGTACGTGCGTGGCGCCCCGGAGCCCCAGAGCGCATCGAGGAACTCTTCGATGCGCTCAGTGCCGGCGGGCGGCTCGAAGTCCTCGATCTGGAGGTCGAGGAAGTGGCGGGCGAGCTTGTCCAGGCAGCACTCGTAGTCGCGGTAGCTGGAGTCGGTGAGACGCTTGCGCTTCGCGCGCAGGTAGCCGGCAGCGTCGGCCCCGATCGGCGTTAGTTGGTAGCTCTTGTCGCGCACGGCTTCACGGATGAGCCGTGCGGCTTCGGCGAGGGTTGGCGAAGCTCCAGGCCTGGGGTGTGGTGTGTCCGGCGCATATGGCGCATGGCTGCTCACGTCGATCAGACCAGACCCGTGCGCCGATCTCAAGGGTCTGACAGCGGGGCGCGGTGGCGTGCGGGGGATGGTAGGACTGTCGGGGCGGCCGGTCATTCCGGGCTACGCAGGGCGACGTGCGGCGAGTTGGTCGGCGGCGTCAGTGACGATCGCGAGCGGAGACCGCGTGCTCGCTTTGCTCCATTCGGCGACCACGATCGGTGCGCCCGTGTCGGCGACGGCTTCGCGGGCCAGTTTGGCGCGCGCGGCAGTGGGCACGGCGAGGATCACGAACGTGCCGTACTCGCCCAGCTCGCTTCGCGGTATCTGTCGGGCGTAACCCACCGCCTTCTGGCGAAGCCGCTGCGCCGGCTCGGTCGCCCGGTCAAGCTCAAGCAGCAGGTGCACGGGCGGACGGCCAGGAAGGGCGAGGACGCCGTAGCCGTCCGGGGCAACGCCCTTGAACAACTGATGGGTGGTGCGTTCGCCGTACCACTCCCTCAGCGCGCCGTGCTCGGCGTGCGCTTCCGGCGCGAGGAGCGTGAAGAACTCGTTGATTTCGACGTGGTGCGTGAGCTTGCCCGAGTGCGCTACCCCGAGCGCGTCCAAGTGCCGCCAACGCAGGCGACGACGCTCGACGCCTTGGTGCGCGGCGACGATGTGGGCGCCGGCCTCATCGAGTATCCAGTGGTATGGGGTGCTGCCCGCGCCGCGCTTGGCGGGCGGGCGGAAGCGATCGAGCACGCGCAGCTTGTAGAGCGCGTCGAGCCGGGCGGTCGCCGTTCGCAACCCTGCGAAGTGCAGCCGCACGAGCTGCTCGGTCGTCAGTACGTGGTGGTCGTAACAGTCGAGCGCGATTTGACGGTCGCGGCCGGTGAGTCGTGAGCCGAGGCTCACGAGATGCCCGAACGTGATCTTTCCTGGTCGGTCAGCAGTCATTTCGTTCCCTTTCCTCGCATTGCGTGCAGGCGTCGGTTGGAGCCCTTAGCAATGAAGAAAAGGTCGATTAGGTCGCCGTTTGGGTACAAAATCCGACTATGCCTTCACCGAGCCCCGAGAAGAGGCGAGCGCAAGCACGTGTGCAACGGGCTGTCCGTCGCGGCGAGCTCGTTCGGCCCGAGCAGTGTGAGGGATGCGGACAGGTGCCTCCGCGGGATCGTGATGGCCGCTCGTCGATCGTCGCCGATCACGTCGACTACTCAAAGCCGCTTGAGGTGCAATGGCTGCGTCGTGAGTGCCACACGGAGGCGCATCTTGAGCGTGGCGACGCTGTCGTACGGAAGGAGCCGGATGGCAAGATGGTCTGGACGCTCTACGCGGATGCAGACGCCCGACGGGCGCGCCGGTCGTAACTGGCGGCGGTGTTCGAGATGATGCGCCGTCGCGCGACCTCCCAGCCGAACAGGATTATTCATCTGACAACGTACCGTTGTCGGCTCCACACAAGGACTCAATTTGCAGCGGTTTTCACGGCGAAGGGGTCTCGATTCTTAAGCTGGAGGGTATATCGGAGGCGATACTCGAAGGCAGAAGCGGGAGCAGGACGGAGGATGTGCCCGTCACTCGCTGACGCACAGCGAGCAATGCCCAGCTGTGGTGTGCTGTTGCCACAGCCGGCGAGGCGATCACCGCGGATGCGGTATGGCGGTGATCCCGCGGCGGCGAGCGGCCGCGGCAGCCGTAGGGTCATGGTAGGGGCGCGGCGGCTCGTGGGTCTATCCGTTCCGCAAGCCCTGACAGGTCGCTGACATAGCGCTGACACGGCACGATCAAGAGCACGATCCGTTACCTTGGACCGTGCTCTCGCCGTGCTTCCAGGCTGGCCGACTAACGACGACTACGATCCAGTTGACGTCCGTGCGGTCTCCACGCTGCCGGTGTCCATGAACTCGTCGGCGAGCCGGGCAAGCATCTCCGGGCACGCCACGACGGCTTCGTTGAGGTTGGCAAGCGCCTCATCGACCAACTGGTCCGGTTCGTAGCTGAGCGACGCGACAGCCGACCAATAGACACGTTCGATGATCGGCCGCAACTCACGCGGCGCCATCGTCAACTCGAACTGCTCAGCCTCCGGCTCGCGCTCCCACCCGAGATCATCGAGCAGCCGAAGCTCGCCCTTGAAGCGGTGGTGAAGCCGCTTGGCCTCCGTTATCTCGTCGTTGCGCAGGAGCGAGAAGAGATCGCTGTGCGCGGAGATGTCCATCATCAGACCGTCGTACAGCGCATCCCGATACCGGCGATTGATCGTCATGCCCATTTGGCACACTTCCTCTCGGTTCGACACCGAAGAAGGCGCCCCGATCCATGCAAGGCGAACTAGCCGTAGGAGCTACGGTTAGCCGGCGGCATCGAAGGCGTTTACTTCGGTGCTGTAAGGCCGGGGCGGGTGCTAGTAACACCCGTCTCGGCCGCTTGGTTTTTGGGTTGCGCGAGAGCAGAGCAGAGCCCGCGGCGGAAACTTCCCGGGCCCGTTTTCGGCGCCAAATGGCGCGCTTTGGCTCGATCTCGGCGGCCCAGAAGGTGCTCAAGGCTTCCAGCACGCGGCGAGCGAGGTCGATGTTCGGCGTCGATTGACGGCTGCAACCTTTGTCGTGCCCTTACATCGCGTCGGATTGACGACCAACGTCAGGAAGGGAGGCTGGCGTTGCATACGCCGACCTCCCGCCCTCATCGACGATCGTGCGCCTGTCAGGCCATATTTGCGGCCAGCCTGCCTAGTCGTCGCGCTGCCCGGGCTCGTCTTGTTCAGACCGCGTACTGCATGAGATGATCGAGCACAGTGAGATGGGCGTGCCACCCATCGAGGACCGGTCGCTATCTCGCCGAGCCACACAGGCTCGGTCGGAGCATGACCGGCGAGCTGGTCGCGGATGCCGCCGCGGGAGACGACGATGCAGGCTTGTCGGTGTCGGCTCAAGAGCACACACAGCCGGCCGGCATGTAGATGGAACTCGCTGGCGTCGCGGCGCCCGGAGAGCGGGTGCCAGACGACGACGATCTGGAACTCACGGCCTTGGAGGACGTTGGCGGTGTCGACGATTACCTCATCGACTGGGAGTCCGGTACGTGCACGGGTGTTTTGGAGCCCGGTGCGGACGTGGTCTCGTTGGTCACGGTGGGTGACGCCGACGGCGATGTCGCTGGGCAGCAGGCTACGGGTTCCGTGCTCGTCCTCGATGGTGATGTCGGCTTCGAGGAGTTCCTTGACGACATCGACGATCGCCTCGACGACCTCGGGGTCGGTCTGCGGCATTGGCAGGTCGTCGAGCTCGAGGTAGGCCCACCCGTTTCGTGTCGCACTGTTGACTGCGTCTGCTGCCCGTCCGCGGTGCAGCGGGGTGACGCCGCGTCGTAGGCGCCGCTGTTGCGGATGAGTGCCGGCGGTGAAGGGGATCTCGTAGAAGGCGTCAGAGACCAGGCTGGCTGCGTGGCTAGGAAGGCGCCACGAGATCGGCAGGGCGAGGCGCGCGGTCGCCGGCTGGGTGGTGAGGATCGTCGCGGCCGCGGTCTCGACCGGCGAGAGCGGCCGACCGCGAAATCGAGTGTCGTCTGCGGTGGTGAAGGGAGCCAGCTGCCCGGGGTCGCCAACCAAGAGGAGCGACTCCATCATGACACCAATCGGGAGCAGGGAATCCGAACGCATCTGGTACGCCTCGTCCACGATGGCGAAGGGCCAGGTTCGGTCGAAGCCGACGGTCGCCCACTTGGCGGCGGTAGCGACGATCACGTTGCTGTCGTCGGAGGTCGGTGATGGACTTGCTGAAAGTCACCCCTGCTGGGCACAGAGGTCGGCGGGCGGAACGTAGCTCGCCTGCGTGAAGGCGCCCGACGCGCACGGGTGCCGCACCGCGTCGCTGGTCGGCAATGAAGCCACGGATCATGTCGTCGGCCTGGTCATTGGTCTGGACGACGATGGGCACTTGTGCGCGTCGTCGTGCACGGCGGCCAATCTCTCGGACGAGTGTCGACTTCCCGGCGCCGGGCGGGCTGTCGACCAGCGTCGAGCGGGTGCCCGCCGCGACGGTGGCCCAGATCTCTTCCCGCGTGGTCGCGGCGGCCTCTGCTGCGTTCACTGGGACTCCTCGGGGTCGTCTTCGAGGATCTGCTGGTGCGTCCAGGGGATGTCCTCGACCTTCGGCCGCTGGTAGAACTCGGGCTTTCCGTAGGGGCTGAGGACCACCTCGTCGCCCAGGTTGGGCAGGCAGCCCGATCGTGGTGTTCTGGTTGGCGCCCTTGAGCACCTCTGCTCGGATCAGGCCGCTGTCGTCGGAGGGCAGCACTTCGAGCTCTACATCGGGGCTCGTCGAGAGGAAGAGCGTCGTCCCGGCTGGTCGGGCGAACTCGAGGGCGGGTTCGATGGTGATCAGGGGTCGGCGCACCGTCCTGCCGTTGGCGTTCGGGTCCTGCGCTCAGGGTCGGCTGCCACGACGCGCCCGGCGAGGGCCTCACCGCTGGCAACCACCGCTGCCATCACGAGCGGATCGTCCCAGGCCCTCTCACGCTGAAGGTTCTCGGTGCAACTCCTCCAGGATCCTCAGCCGCGTCGCGCGCCTGGACCGGCGTCGGAATGTTGCGGAAGTACGCTCGGCCCTCGGCGACCCGGTCGCAGTGGGCGGTCCAACTGCGCCGGTCCGACTGCCATCGACTGGTGACGTGGTCGGCGGCCGGCAGGGAGTCGAGGCGATCCAGCGCCCGCCAGCAGTCTGCCCATGCTGGGGCGAGCTGCTCGCGGATCTCGCCCTCGAGCTCGCGTCGTACGGCGGTCGTGGAAGCCTCGTCGTCGGCGGCGTGCCACTCCTGGATCAGCTCGGCCAGGGTCTTGGCGTCCCAGTTGGGGTCGGAATCAGGGCCGGCCGGGGGTGACGCCTCGCCCGCCCGGGCGGCCTGCGGGCCGTCCACGCCGGCCGGGGGGTCGATCCAGCCCAGCAGGGCTGCCAGGTTGAGGTCCTCTGACGGAAGCTGGCCGGTCTGCCAGTGGATGGTGAGGGCGTCGGTGGCGGCCAGGACGAGGCTGCTTCCAGGCATGAGGTCGGCGAAGAAGGACAGGTGCTTTCCTGCCAGCGGAACCGATGGCGGCGCCGGCGCGTCGCCGTCGGTCCGCAGGTTGCGGGTGAAGCGGCCGACGATCCCGCCAAGCCAGTCGGCGGTGGCGGCGTTGGGGACGACGAGCTGGGGTGCGTCCAGGCACATGCCAGCCTCGTCGCGGCCCTCGAACTCGGAGAGATAGGCCAGGAACTCCGCGGCGAACTCGGCGAGGGCCTCGAACCGGAGGCCGCGGTTACGGGGCTCGGGGACCACCATGCAGCGGGGCTCCTCGTCACGGCTGGTGCCCCACATCAACGCGAGGGGCGCGCCGAGATCACCAGCGAGGTGGTAGCCGACGAGGACCAGCGGGCGTGGGCTCAGGTGGACGTGACGCCGAGTCGTCTTCGCGACAGCCCGTCGCTCGGCGGCAGCCAGAAGGGCCTGGTGGGTCTGCAGGGCGTTCACGCAAGTCCTCCGACGGCGAGTCGGGCAGCGGCGGCGCCCCGCGCGAGGGTGGCCGCGACCGCCGCCTCTGAAGCGTCAGCCGGTGCGCGGCGGCCTTCCGCCAGGTCGAGGGCGGCAGCGATGTCGGTGACGTTGCCGCAAGCGCCTGCCACGGCCGAACCGAGTCGTGCGGTGGAGCGGTGGAGTTCCGCCTCGTCGCGGCAGTGGTGGAACAGGGGGCAGGAGACGCAGCCGTCGGTGAACCGCGGAGGCAACGGCGCGAGGGCCTCGCGGGCGGCCGTGGCGGCCGCGGCCAGTTCGTCGGCGCCGGCCCCGTCGGCAGGGTGAGCCGGCAGCCGGGTCCCGACAGGGATGGCCGTCGAGGATCTCGGCCGCCCGCGGGACCGACGCGAGTTGGCGGCGCAGCCGGCGCACGTACATGTCGATGTCGATGGTCACCGCGGTCGGCCGGAAGGAGAGGTTCTCGGGCAGCACGATCATCGTGGTGGTGTTGACCACGTCGGGCGGTGCGCCGATCTCGACCATGAGCTGCTGCAGGCTCAGGACGTAGACCGCGGTCTGGCGGACGGTGGCCGAGGCCTTGGTGGGGTCGGCGCGCCCGTCGATGCGGGGGTAGGACTTGATCTCGACGACGTGGATCCGTCCGTCGATGGCAAAGGCCAGCACGTCCTGCTCGAGGTAGACGGTCTCGCCGCCGAAGTCGAGACGGGTCATGGCGTGGCGGATGAGGTTGTAGGCCTGGGTCGGGTCGGTGAGCATCTCTTCGGCGCGCTGGCGGGTGAGCCTCGCCCGCAGCTCGTTCATCTTGGTGCCGGTCACGCCCGGGTATGCCTCCCGCAGCGCAGAGGCGGACAGGTCGTGCTGGCGGACCTCGGGGATCTCGAGGCCCAGGTGACGACGCGCGAGCGAGACGATCTCGGCCATCCCGTTGGCCACCACCTGCTGCTCGAACTGGTTGCCGCGGGTGAGGGCGAACGGCGACTGCCGGTCTCTGGGCGATGCCACTGATCAGGCTGCCGAGCTTGTCGAGATTGACAGCCGCGGCGTCGAGCACGGTGCGGCGCTGGCACCCCGGTGCCTCCAGCGCACCGGCCACGCGGCGGGCGTTGAGGGGCTGCCGCAGGAACTCTCCGCGGAAGCTGTCGAGCGGACCTGGCGTGTTGGTCATCGTGATCCTCCGGCGGCGCGTGATGTGACCGTGCGGATCTGGGTGCCGAACAAGAGTGCTTCGGCGTCGAGCTGAGCATGGGCTCGCTCCGCGGCCTCGGAGCGCTCCAGTTCGTCGGTCTCCTCGATCTCCTTCAGCTCCGCTCGAGCAGCCTCGATCACGGCCTGGGGCTCGGCGCCGAACGGCTTGACGCCCGGGATGGTCGCCCCCAGGCGGGCCACCAGTCGCATCATCGGGGCCTCGTAGTTCGTGCCCGCCACGGTCGATGCCTCCTCAGCCAGCGCGACCGTGCTGTGCAGCATGTCGACGCGGGGCGAGAGTGGGGCAATCAGCCGCAGGCCAGTCGGCCAGGTGGAGAGCGCGACCGTGCCACGTACGGGAGTGAACCGGTCGTAGGTCAGCGCCGGGACGACGTAGACGTCACGTGCTTGCCGTCCAGGCAGCTCCTGAGATTTCCGCCAGCTTCGAGCCTCGTCACGGCGCAGGTAGGAGAGCTTGGCGGTGTCGACCCGCTCGGCCCAGCGGGACTTGGTGACATCGGAGACCAGGCGCGCACTCGAAGGGCGACCCGTCAGCTGCAGAGCCCGGATCACCTGATCTCGCAGAGGGATCGAGGACTCATACGACGACGTGGCCGGGGCGACGTCCGGGTTGCTCTTGTGCACCAGGCGGTTCCTGCGCCGCTCCAGCACGGCGACGTCCTGGAGCAGCCGAGTCGCCTCGGCGACGTCGCCGGACGTGGTCGCATCGAGCAACGCATCGTTGGCGTTGCGGAGAGCGGTGACGACCTCGATCAGTTCCTGCGCAGCGTTCCATGAAAACCATGATACCACGTTATCCATGTTTTCCATGGAAGCCGGGTCGCTGCTACCGGAGGACCAGGATGCTCTCCACAGCCGAAGCCTTCGTGCGGTACTGCCGGGTGCGGGGGTTCATGCTCGCCCGGTTCCGGATCACCGGAAAGTCATGGCGCTCGGCGGACTCGAAGCCAAGAGCGATCGCCATCTCACCCAGGATCTGTGCGGTGTCGTTGTGCAGGTCCTTGTAGTAGTTGTCTTGCACAACCAGGACCGCGGGAGCGCCGTCCTCTCATCACCCGGCGCAGCTCGCCAAGCGAGCTCCACATGCCGGCGTAGTACTGGCGGAAGTACTTCGTGTAATAGCCAGCCGACGCCTTGCTGCCGTGCGCGGCCACCCCTGCAAGGAACACCGTCGCGCTCTCACCCCACTGCTCCGGGGTACCACGCTCACCGGTCATCGTCGGGGTCCCGACCATCCGGTCGCGCAGGAGCTTGATGTCCTCCTCTCCGGCACCCAGGACCGCCAGCTCAGGTCGGGTAGCGACGCCGTAGTCGATCCGCGTGCAGTAGGGCGGCGAGCTCACGACCGCGTCGACGCTGCCGTCCTCCAGCGAAAGGCGCCGACTGTCGCCAAGACCAACTCGAATGTCAACACCACCGTCGTAGTTGTCGCGGTGCAGGCCCGCGGCCAGCTCCGTCGCCGACGCCCGAAACTGGGTCATGATCTCCTCACGACTCGGGCCCAGCCGGTCTGCCTCCTCAACTCGTTTCCACCAGGTCGGGTTCGTTCCAGCACGCGGTGCAATCAGCACCCGCACGGTTCGGAAAAGGACGGTGTAGAAGAAGGCGGCGAGCGTGCTCATTCCCGACGCACCCTCATACGCCGGCTGAGAGGCGGTGCCGCTGTCGACAAGGAGCCGGTGCACACTCTGCTGTAGCCCGCGAATCGAGCCGGCCGCCTGTTGGCTGAACCAGAACCGGAGCGGGTCATCGTCCAACTCAACGCTGGCCGCATGGGCTACAACGTCCTCACCTAGCGGGTCGATGCTCGCCCACACTCCCGCGCCCAGCAGCCTGGCCCGGGACACCACCACCAGTGCGGGATTGACGTCGAAGCCGATCGCGGGGACGTTCTTGCTCGCGGCGACGACAGTGGTCGTTCCTGTCCCGTTCCAGGGATCTAGCACTAGCTTCGCCGTTGCGGCCGACTCCTTCAGCGCTTGTTCGACGAAGCCGGCGGAGTAGCCTGCGTAGTAGCGATACCACGAGTCCACAGGGTCGCAACTCGCACCCACCTTGGGGTTCACGAAGGTCCCTGACAGTCACCGAATACCTCGAGTCTCTGGCACGTGCAGCGTGAACTCGATGACCTCGAGTCCGAGGATGTGCTGGAAGCCACGGTCTCGGGTTGCGAGAGCGAAGCCGTGTTGTTTGCACAGCGCCGCGATCCAGATGTCGTTTTGCTGTATCGCAATGCCTACTTGTCGGAGTAGGGTTGCGATCTCGCCGAATACGCGAGTTGTCTGGCGGTCGAGTTCGAGCACGCGAACGCGGGGCGTGGCGAGGAAGCGTTCGAGCGTGGCGGCGTTCTGCCGTAGTTTGGTTCCGTTCGTGAAGCCGAACCAAAGCTCTCCGAGCACGATCATCGGTAGACCGACGACCTCGGCTGTGCGTGCTTCCTCGGCTAGTTGCTGATTGCCTTCGCCGAGGGCCTTGTAGGCGTTCGTGTCTAGTGCGAGCTTCACGCGGCGGGCTCGACCGGAAGTGCGTCGAGCCATGCTTGCGCGTCAGCTTCGTCGCCAGCAGCTACCGGCATGCGCCCGATGAACCAGTCGAGGTCGTCGTGCTCGCTGGCTGTGGAGGGCAGCTTCGCGTTCTCGAGCGTCTGCACGACCACGGCGTTGAGGGTCTTGCCGGTCTCGCTCGCCTCGCGGCGAAGCTCGGCATCGAGGGCAGGCGACACGCGGCGTATCGTGTACTGGATTCTTGGCATGCCTACATTATAGGCAAGATTTGCCTGCGATCTGAAGGCTGGCGCGATCTTGGTCGCAGAGCGGTGACGTGCGGGAGCGAATGGACGTGATCGTCGTGTGGCTCAGGATGGGGCTTCGATGTGCTCGCTGAGCTATTGCCGGCGCTTCGCGTTCACCGAGGATGATCCGAGTCTCCACGCCGGGAACCTTCCGTGGGTTCGATTCCCACCGTCTCCACTGACAACTGTCTGCGGACGCCGCGCTCGCAGCTGATTGCCGACGGTCCGATCAGCGATGAACGAAGCGTGCGGCCGGCTCGAAGTCACCGTGCAACACGAGGGGGTCGAGGTCCGCACCGTTGGGCCATACGACCGTCCCCAGCTCGTCGTCTACGCGAACCTGCGCAAAGTAGTCGGCGTCGGCGAGTGGCTCGAACACGGGGCCGTGCAGCTCTCCTGTGAGATCGACATCACGCGAGGTGCCGTCGCTGAAGCCGACCCTTAGCCGATAGTGGCCCAGCACTTGCGCGGTGGTGACCCTCACGAAGTCCATGACATCATTTTACGGCAGTGGGTCGATCGGCTCGGGGGTGCCGCCACCCTTTGCACGCGCCCAGTCTGCTTCGAGTTCGCCGCGGTGCAGAGTGGCCCACTCTGCGACCAGTTTGAGCGCGCGAGACGGCAGATCACCGACCAGCACCTCGCCGCTGTCGATCGCGATCACGGCATGGTGCTCGGCGTATTGGGCATGAAAATGCGGTGGTTCGTGATCGTAGAAGTACATCGTGATCGCGATGCCATAGAAGAAGCTGATCCTGGGCACCTCGCCATCATGACCGGCGCTTGGGATGGCCCAGTGGATCAGCCGCACCCAGCGGACACCCGCAGACAGATGTCTACTATTGTGGTCATATGGCGAATCACAAGCGAGGGCGACCCAAGCAGCGTCGCGCCGGCTGCCTGCTTTGCAGGCCACACAAGCTGTCGTCGGCGAAGAAGGCCGAACGCAGACGTGGTCGTCGCGACGCGATGCTGCATGAGCTTCGCGCCACGCACGACGCTCGGTAGTCGCAAGCATCCCGTAGCCTCTCGTACTCCACCATCAGCCTCCGCTCTACACGAGGCTCAGCAAAGGCGCCCGCACGACCACGGGGTTTGCGAAGCGTACGACCCTCTCCATTGATAGCACGTATTCGGCTCTACAGAGGCTGTTGCGGGTCTGTCAGATAAACGGTGGATCTGGCTTGGTCTGAGCGAAGGGGATGACCATGGCGGAGCTAGCGGAGTCGACCGATCGGGTCGAGATGATCGAGCCTATGCCTATCGATACGATTGACCAGAAGGAGCTTGCTGAGCAGCTGTTGCAGCAGGCGAGGGAGCAGAACATCGAGCTGGTCGGCCCTGGCGGGCTGTTGGGCCAGTTGACGAAGAGCGTGCTCGAGACGGCGCTGGACGCGGAGATGGACGAGCACCTCGGCTATGAGAAGCACGATCCCGCTGGGCGCAACAGCGGGAACAGCCGTAACGGGACGCGCTCGAAGATGGTGTTGACGGAGATCGGCCCGGTCGAGATCGAGGTGCCGAGGGATACCGAGTCGACGTTCGAGCCGCAGATCGTCAAGAAGCGCCAGCGGCGTCTCACCGGGGTTGATGAGATCGTCCTCTCGTTGACGGCGCGTGGGTTGACGACCGGGGAGATCGCGGCGCACTTCGGTGAGGTGTATGGCGCCAAGGTAAGCAAGGACACGATCAGCCGGATCACGGAGAAGGTCACCGGCGAGATGACGGAATGGTTGAGCCGGCCGCTGGAGAAGGTGTATCCCGTGATCTTCATCGACGCGCTGGTCGTCAAGGTCCGCGACGGGCAGGTCACGAACAAGCCCGTGTATGTCGTGATCGGCGTGACCGTGGACGGCGAGCGGGACATCCTCGGCCTCTGGGCTGGTGATGGCGGGGAGGGAGCGAAGTTCTGGCTGAGCGTGTTCACCGAGATCAAGAACCGCGGCGTCCAAGATGTCTGCATCGCGGTCTGCGATGGCCTGAAGGGCCTCCCGGAGGCGATCACGACGACCTGGGAGCTCGCGACCGTCCAAGCGTGTGTGATCCATCTGATCCGCAATACGTTCCGGTTCGCGTCACGCAAGTACTGGGACGAGATGAGCCGCGAGCTCAGACCCGTCTATACGGCACCGTCAGAGGCAGCCGCGAGGGAGCGCTTTAGCGAGTTCGACGCGAAGTGGGGCAAGCAGTACCCGGCGATCAGCAAGCTCTGGGAGAACGCCTGGAGCGAGTTCATCCCGTTCCTGGACTACGACGTCGAGATCCGGCGGGTGATCTGCAGCACGAACGCGATCGAGTCGCTCAACGCCCGCTACCGCCGTGCCGTCAGGGCCCGAGGTCACTTTCCGAACGACACGGCCGCCTTGAAGTGCCTCTACCTCGTCACCAGGGCCCTCGACCCCACAGGAAAGGGCAGAGCACGCTGGGCAATGAGATGGAAGCCCGCACTAAACGCGTTCGCGATAGCGTTCGAAGGAAGAATCAAATAAACCCACCAAGCACATCCACCGTTAATCGGACACTCCCTGCTCCGGCGGTGCCTTCGGCGGACGTCCGGCCAGCTTGTGTCCCAGCTCGGCCTCCTGTTCGGTACGCCACTGCAGACGCTCACGATGAGCATCGACCGCTGCCTGGTGTTCAGCCTCCATCTGCTGTTTGGCCTGACGTAGCCGCGCACGCCTGGAACGCGGATCAGCGAGCTCGCCCGGTAGCTCATCGCCGCGGGCGTGCCCGAACTGCTGATCCTCAGCCGCGTCGATCGCTGCCGCATCGGCAAGGAGCTCTTCAGCGATCTGATCGTAAGTTCGCCTGGCCATGCTCGAGGCGTTCGCCGCGACCTTCGTGCTGTCCACCGCGACAACACCCAGCGACAGGAGCCCGGCGCGGGCGCACAACCCGAGCACCTGCACGAACAGCTCGCCCAGCGCCCCCTCGTGCCGCGCACGGAAGCGAGCGATCGTCGCGTGGTCGGGCACCTGGTTAGCGGCGATCACACGGAACGCGACATCCTCACGGCAGTAGCGCTCGATCGCGCGTGAGGAGCGCTCCCCAGTCACATACGCATAGAGCAGCAGAGCGACCATCATCGCCGGGTCAAACGCCGCACGCCCCCAGCCATCCACCCGGTACTCGGCGTAGAACCCAGCGAGGTCAAGCTCCCCGACTACGTCCAACACGAACCACGCCAGATGATCCTCCGCCAGCCATTCCCGAAGGTCCGGCGGCAACAACAAGCCCTGCTCACGATCACACACCAAGAAGTTCTGAGACATACCCAAATCGTCTTAAACCCAGCAGACAGAACCACAACCCCTTTACGCAACAGCCTCTACAGAGCCAAAGCGCTGGATCGAGGAGTGCCCGAGCAGCTTTGCACGGCCTTGAGGTTGCCGCTCGAATCAAGCATGCGCTGCCCGGCCCGATCACGGCGCACTACGCTGTCCCCTGATGGACCTGCGGATACCGCCGATTCGCTACGCCGACAACGACGGTATCGAGATCGCCTATCAGGTCATCGGTGACAGTGGGCCAGTGTTCATGGGTATCCCGGGGCTGGCACAGAACATCGAACTGATGTGGGAGGAGCCATACGCAGCGCGGTTCCTGAGACGCCTCGGCTCCTTCTGTCGCCTGATCCACTTCGACAAGCGGGGTACCGGCCTATCTGGCCGGAGCTCCGGTTTGTCCTCGTTCCCCGACAGGGTGACCGACCTCCAGGCTGTGATGGAGGCCGAGGGAGTCGACGATGCCTTCATCGGAGGCTTCTCCGAGGGTGGCTCGATGAGCGCGCTGTTCGCCGCAAGCTATCCGGAGCGCACACGGGGGCTGCTTCTCCTCAGCACGACGGCGAGCTTCACTCGCCATGAGGATCTGCCATGGAACCGCACCAGCCAGGAAGTGACGGCAATGGCCGCGAGTTGGTCTGCGGCCTGGGGCCACGGGCACTTTACGACCAGGCTTCTTGCTCCGAGCATGCTCGAAGACGAGGAATATCTGCGGTGGATGGCCCGGTATGAGCGCCAGGCACTCACTCCGACGGCCCTGATCGACCTCTGGCGGATGAACGTCGAGATCGACGTCCGAGCTCTGCTGCCGAGCATCCAGGCCCCGACGGTGGTGATCCATCGTCGCGGCGAGTCGATCGATTTGCGGAACGCCGAATACCTGGCCGACGCCATCCCCGAGGCGCGGCTGGTCGTGCTGGATGGGATCGACCACCTCCCGTGGATCGGCGACCAGGACGCCGTGCTCGAGGAGATAGAGGACTTCATCACCGGCGGACGGCGGGCGGTGTCCTCAGAGCGTGTTCTGGTGACGGTGCTGTTCACCGACATCGTCGACTCTACGGTGTACGCCAGCCGTCTCGGCGACGCAGCATGGAGACGACTGCTGGACGCGCACGACACACATACACAGGCAGTCGTTCGCGGCGGTCGCGGTCGTGTCGTCAAGTCGACAGGCGACGGTGTCCTGGCGACGTTCGATAGCCCAAGCCGCGCAATGGAGTCCGCCGTGCGGCTTCGTAGCCAGCTCGCTGACCTGGGAGTGTCCGATTAACGGTGGATGTGCTTGGTGGGTTTATTTGATTCTTCCTTCGAACGCTATCGCGAACGCGTTTAGTGCGGGCTTCCATCTCATTGCCCAGCGTGCTCTGCCCTTTCCTGTGGGGTCGAGGGCCCTGGTGACGAGGTAGAGGCACTTCAAGGCGGCCGTGTCGTTCGGAAAGTGACCTCGGGCCCTGACGGCACGGCGGTAGCGGGCGTTGAGCGACTCGATCGCGTTCGTGCTGCAGATCACCCGCCGGATCTCGACGTCGTAGTCCAGGAACGGGATGAACTCGCTCCAGGCGTTCTCCCAGAGCTTGCTGATCGCCGGGTACTGCTTGCCCCACTTCGCGTCGAACTCGCTAAAGCGCTCCCTCGCGGCTGCCTCTGACGGTGCCGTATAGACGGGTCTGAGCTCGCGGCTCATCTCGTCCCAGTACTTGCGTGACGCGAACCGGAACGTATTGCGGATCAGATGGATCACACACGCTTGGACGGTCGCGAGCTCCCAGGTCGTCGTGATCGCCTCCGGGAGGCCCTTCAGGCCATCGCAGACCGCGATGCAGACATCTTGGACGCCGCGGTTCTTGATCTCGGTGAACACGCTCAGCCAGAACTTCGCTCCCTCCCCGCCATCACCAGCCCAGAGGCCGAGGATGTCCCGCTCGCCGTCCACGGTCACGCCGATCACGACATACACGGGCTTGTTCGTGACCTGCCCGTCGCGGACCTTGACGACCAGCGCGTCGATGAAGATCACGGGATACACCTTCTCCAGCGGCCGGCTCAACCATTCCGTCATCTCGCCGGTGACCTTCTCCGTGATCCGGCTGATCGTGTCCTTGCTTACCTTGGCGCCATACACCTCACCGAAGTGCGCCGCGATCTCCCCGGTCGTCAACCCACGCGCCGTCAACGAGAGGACGATCTCATCAACCCCTGTGAGACGCCGCTGGCGCTTCTTGACGATCTGCGGCTCGAACGTCGACTCGGTATCCCTCGGCACCTCGATCTCGACCGGGCCGATCTCCGTCAACACCATCTTCGAGCGCGTCCCGTTACGGCTGTTCCCGCTGTTGCGCCCAGCGGGATCGTGCTTCTCATAGCCGAGGTGCTCGTCCATCTCCGCGTCCAGCGCCGTCTCGAGCACGCTCTTCGTCAACTGGCCCAACAGCCCGCCAGGGCCGACCAGCTCGATGTTCTGCTCCCTCGCCTGCTGCAACAGCTGCTCAGCAAGCTCCTTCTGGTCAATCGTATCGATAGGCATAGGCTCGATCATCTCGACCCGATCGGTCGACTCCGCTAGCTCCGCCATGGTCATCCCCTTCGCTCAGACCAAGCCAGATCCACCGTTTATCTGACAGACCTGCTGACCTCGGCATCCAGATTCGCGCGGGCCTTCACACGGGAGAGATCGAACGGCGAGGTGACGACGTCGGAGGGGTCGGCGTTCACATTGCAGCCCGGATCGAGGCGCTGGCCGGCGCAGGGCAGATAGTGGTGTCCTCAACCGTGAAGGATCTGTCCGCGGGCTCAGGCTTCGCATTTGAAGACCTCGGGCTGTCGACGCTCAAGGGTGTCGACGGTGAGTGGAGGGCTCACCTGCTCGTCCGTTGAGACCGCCGCGCTCATCACAGTTTCGCTAGGCCAAACTCAGCGGCAGCAGACGGACCACCGCGGGGCATGCGCAGCGCACGGTCCTCTCCACTTAGGACAACTGGCTGCAAAAGCTGGACCGAGTCCGCAGCCTGGCTCAATAGCGCTGGGACCCAGCTAAGTGGTGCCAATGCTGCAGAATGATGCCAATCGACACTTGGCTGTGGGACTAGCCGCGACGATCACCGGCTATCCGCAGCTCGAGGAGCTCGGGGAATTCCTCAGCGTCGTACAGCGCCTAGTGGACACAACCACCGTCGCGATTGTGCCTCCCGTTCGCTCGCACGCAGCTTGAATTGCGTTTACTGGTCCGCAAAACCTCGCTTGCGCTCGCGCTCGCGCTCTGGGCGCCTTGACCCGGAGTCCTTGCGTGGCCAGTGATCCGCCGCGGTTACTCGGTTGCTCACCATTCATCCTTCGGCCACGGAGCTGAAGTCCAGCCCAATGCGCCCAGCGCATCTCGAATGCGTGCGGACACTACGCCCTCGTTGCCAGAGCAGTAATAGTCGAGGTAGCAACCTCCCTTGCAGGCAAGGTGGGAGACGACGCCGCCTGCATAGCGCCAGCTCATCGAAACGGGCTCTCTGTCGGCGTCTGGGCGGCGCCAGTTCATGTTGCAAAGCGCGCCATATAGTTCATGTGCGAAGGCATCGTCCCTCCGCACACGTTCGGACAGCGTTCGAAGTGCCACTTCGAGCGCCTCGGACTCATCACTCGGTGCCGTGTCTGTGCTCGATTCGCCATTTCTCTGGTGGCTCTGCATCCGAAAACGCAGTGTAGCGTTTTGTCTGCAGTCCAGCGGGTCGATCCTCCGTTTGTGGGCGCGAGTACCGTCACATTCCAGGCGGCGCGCATCTCGATCGATACAGGCGACGTCGTTGTCGGCCACGTCGCCCCGGCGAAGGTCGCTGCCGTTCGTAGCTGGTGCGAGCGACACCGCGATGCGCTGCGCTCTGACTGGCAGCGTGCCCAGCTAAATCTCCACCCAGCCGGGCGCTACGATCAATAGCTATGGAGCGTTCTATTGCCCCCGAGATGGTTGCGGTGATCGCGCAGCCCGAACATACGGTCCGCATCGCGTTCGTCGACGGCGAGGTCCGTGACGTGGACATCACTCCGCTGCTCAATACCACTGCCTTCTCGCCGCTGCGCAACCCGGCTTTATTCGAGCAGGTCAAGATCGATGAACAGACCGGCACAATCAGTTGGCCCGGTGATGTGGATCTGGATCCAGACGTGATCTATGCGGCGCTCGATCTCGGGCCGGACAAGGCGCGCATCTACATCCTCGCTCCAAGCGTCGCTGTCTGACACTTGGCGAGCGCGGTGACACGGCGCTGAGCAGCACCGACAGCCGTCGCTACGAGGCGTCAAGCGCGTGTGCGCCGAACGTCACGGGAATTGCGCAGCGCACGGCCCTCTCCACTTGTGCGGTGGCGCGATCTGCTGGGTTCGGGTCCGCTCGAGGGTCCGCTTGATCTACCGGACGATACGGTGGACGTTCATGCTGGCCCATGCCACGATCAGAGCCTCCGACCGCACGGTTTCGGAGCGTTTCTACCGCACTGCGCTCGGCGCGCTTGGGGTCGAGCCGACACACGCCAGCCGGGATCTGGTGGCGTGGGACGACTTCGCGATCTTGGCTGCTGACAGCGAGCATCCGCCGACGCGCCATCTGCATGTCGCCTTCGTAGCTCCGACGCGCGAGCATGTCGACGCATTCTGGCGCGCCGGCTTGAGTACGGGCGGGGAGGACGACGGCGAACCAGGAGAGCGCCCCCAATACACATCCAGCTACTACGGTGCGTTTCTGCGCGATCCCGACGGCAACAGCGCCGAGGCGGTCTTCCACAGCGACGTCCGTCGCGGGGGGCACATCGACCATCTCTGGATAGGCGTCCGGGAGCTCGACGTCGCAGCAGCTTTCTATACCGCTCTTGCTCGTCACACAGGCCTGCGCGAGGGCCGACGCTGGGAGCACGGTCGCCAATTTCGAGGCGCGTGGGCGACATTCTCGCTCGTTGCGGACGGCCGTCCGCCCACCGAGAATCTCCATGTTGCCTTTCCGGCGCCGGATGAGCTGACGGTCCAGGACTTCCATGCGGCTGCCACCGCAGCCGGTTACCGCGACAACGGTCCCCCTGGGGAGCGGCCGCAGTACCGTCCGGGCTACTACAGCGCGTACGTGCTTGACCCCGACGGCACCAACGTGGAGTCTGTCCTCCGCACGCCGGCCTAGCCGGTCGCGATCACGACGCTTCGACGACCACCATCCACCCCAACCAGGAGAGGTGCCCAATGCCTGCTGTAACACTCGACCTCCTTGCAGGTCGTAGCGGCGAGGAACTTCGAAGCATCACGGACGCTGTTCACGATGCGATGGTCGACGTGCTCGATGTACCCGAGCGTGATCGCTTCCAAATCGTCAACGAGCACGAGCCGCGAACGTTCCACTTCAACCGCAGCTACCTCGACATCGAGCGCAGCGAGCAGTTTGTGCTCGTTCGCATCACGCTCGCCTCGGGCCGATCGACCGAGACCAAGCGTGCGTTTTACAGCCGCCTGGCCCAACTCCTCTCCGATCGCGTAAGCCTGCGCACCGAGGATCTCGGGGTGGTGCTCACCGAGAACGAGCGTGAGGACTGGTCGTTTGGCAACGGTCGGGCAAGCTATCTCGAGCTGCCCCGCGACGCCTGGCGCTAGCCACAGCAAGTACCCCGAGGAGACCCGCCGAGCGCTGGCCGCCGGGCGTCCAGTGCGGGCGCCTCGAACGTCGCGGTTGGTGCGTACGTGTGTCTCCAAGCACCTCAAGGTGCTCGCGCGGCGGAGCGGTCACGATCGCGAGCATGTTCGTCGCCCTGATGATCGTGCTGGGCGGTCCGCTGCTGCTTGCATCCGTCCGTCGCCGAGCTGTGCGCACCGCCGCCCAATGAGCGCAGCCCGGTTCGATGAGCTGATCCACCCGAGCACCCGCCTGTCGCTTGTAGCGTTGCTCGCGGCTGCCGACTGGGCCGAGTTCGCGTTTCTGCGCGACCAGCTCAACCTCTCAGACTCTGCGCTGTCAAAGCAGCTCTCGACCCTGGAGGAGGCCGGGTACGTCCACATCGAGCATCCTCTACGCGACCGTCGTCGTCGCGTTCGGGCGCGGCTCACCAACGCCGGTGCAGCGGCGTTTCAAGGCCACGTCGCGGCGCTTCGAGAGATCGTCGACAGGGCAGATTCGGAGCGTGCGCTTGCCTGAGGGGCACCCTTGCTTTCTGCGGGGATCTTGACAGCTCGTGGGATAGACGCAAAGATCCGATCATTAGGTGTAATCGAACAGGGGGGAACAGGTGAGCAGCACGGGTGAGCCGCTTGGCGGCCAGGCAACAGTAGAAGGCCCTTCGGGCCCAGGCACGAGCGGAGCACCGGCTCCGGCGGCGCAAGCGGGCTCCGGGTCTCCCGGCACGGTAAAGGCAGAAACGGTAAAGCCGGAACCGTCCTGGGGGGCGTGGGTCGTCATTGCCGGATTGGTTGCAGTCGTGGCGATATTCGTGGTCGCCGTCCTTCACTACCGCACGGCGGCTGAAGTCACCACTGCCGTTGGCGCGGTGTCGGGCGTGATCGCGGCGCTCGTGGGTGCGTACTTCGGCATAAGGGGAGCAACGCTTGCACAGACAAAGGTGGAAGCGTCCAGCGCTGCGAGAGAACAGCAGTCCGGACGGTAAGCGCTTTCCCGACACGCGAGAATGGGCTCAGCTACCTGGCGGTAGGAGGGAGGGAAAGGACGCGCTCCACCAGTGCCGTATCGCAGTGACGAGTTGCGTGAGGAGCGCTGGATCGCCGGCAGCTCAGATCCCAGCTCGACGTTGCTCGGCGCTTGGACTACAGGGAACTGGAGGCCGCACGTGGCCTTCGAAGTGCGCGACTGGACGGCGAAGATCGGTCTCGTCGCAGGCGGCTTCGGGATCACCGTCGTCCCCGGCCTGTCGGCACGTACCTTGCCAGCGAGCGTGATCGTCTCAGCGATCGATCACCCAGCGGCCATGCGCACGGTCGCTCTCGCCACGCGCGCTGGTGTCGAGGAGCCCCACATTGCCGCCGTCGCCGAAGCGTTGCGAGACTCGGCGTCAGAGATCACCGGCGGTCTGAGAAGGGCGCCTCGTAGCTGAACGGCGTTTGAAGACCCGGGCTTTCAACGCTCCAGGACGTGGGCGGTGAGTGGAGAGTTCACCTGCTCGCCGGCTGAGTCCGCGGGACGCCTCGAAGGGCCTCGGTCTCGCACATTGCAGGATAACATACGATCGTATATGATAACGTATCCCAACCGGGGCGCTCGCCTGCTTAGACACTCACGCCTTGGGTTAATGGCGGAACGCGCTGCCACGATGACCAGTACCTCGCGACAGAGACGAGATATGGCTATGCGTTCAATTGTCATGGAGCCGATCGGATCGGTCAGCTCACCCCGTGCCGTTCCACAAGACGACGACTGGGCGGATGTGACCGCGCGGATCACGCTCGACCCTGGGCGCTTCACAGCAGCCGCGCTATCCGGGCTGAGCGAGTTCTCCCATGTGGAGGTGGTGTACCTGTTCGATCGGGTCGACCAGTCGCGCGTCGAGACGTCTGCTCGCCACCCGCGGGGAAACGAGAGCTGGCCACTGGTCGGCGTATTCGCCCAACGGGCAAAGGGCCGGCCGAACCGCATCGGCGTGTCTGTCTGCCGGCTCGTCGCGGTCGACGGTTTGTCGATCACCGTGCTCGCTCTCGATGCCATCGACGCCACCCCGGTCCTTGACATCAAGCCCTACATGGCTGAGTTCGGCCCCCGTGGCCAAGTGCGCCAGCCGCCCTGGTCGCACGAGCTCATGGCCGGCTATTGGTAGCGCTCAAGCGCGGACAATGGCTTATTGCGTGTCCGTCAGTGCCTCCAGGAGTCCGGCGTCCAGTCGCCGGACCTGCTCTCGATACGGGTCGAGCGTGGCGCCGACGTCCCGCAGTTGCCAGTGCTCGTCAACGTCCTCGTCGGTGACCACAACCTCAAGCCGATCGGCCAGAGGGCGCATGTGGAGGCCTTCGAGGACGCCGACGAACTGCCGGGCGCCCTTGTTGCCGCCGCGCGTCCCGTAGGTAACAGACGTTGCCGGCCGGTCGTGCCACTCGTAATACAGAAAGTCGAGCGCGTTCTTCAGCGGCGCAGGGTACCCCCAGTTGTACTGAGGAAAGACGAACACAAAGCCGTCAAAGCCGCTGACGAGTCGGCTCCACGCGCGTGTGTGCTCGTGCTCGTATTCCCGCAGCGCTGCCTTCAGCGGCTCGTCCAAGAACGGGAGATCGATCCGCGCCAGATCCACCAGCTCATAGCGCAGCCTGCTTCCCTGTTCAGCTGCCTGCTTGAACCATTCGGCGATGCCTGGGCAGATGCGCGTAGGGCGTGTGCTGCCGATCACCACAGCGATTCGCGGTCCGGCATCGTCGCCGGCGCCCCCGGCGCTCGGTTTCAGGCGAGGAGCCATGGACTGCATCCTCTCACCGGTCGAGCCCAGGTTGCGCAGCAAGGTCGCCCCGGCTGCGACCTACAATGCCCCGAGGTCGCAGCTGCGGCTGCTGTCCTGCAATCGAGAGGAACCGCCGAGATGAGTCCAGCCGAGGGACGAAGTCGATGAGGGCAATTCAATTTGCGATCCACGGCGGTCCAGAGGTGCTCGCGTCCGTCGAGGTGCCTGAGCCGCACGCCGAGGCCGGCCAGCTTCGCGTCGCCGTCAAGGCCGTCGGCGTCAACCCCGTCGACTGGAAGTTTCGCCAGGGCATGGTCGCCGGAGATCTGCCTCGAGGCACCGGCCTGGAAGTCGCCGGCATCGTCGATGAGATCGGTGAGGACGTCACCGACGTGAACATCGGCCATGGTGTGTTCGGGTCAGTCGAGGGTGGCAACGGTGCTGCCGACTTCGCGTTGCTCACGCACTACGCGCGAATCCCGCCGTCGCTGGATTTCGCGGCCGCCGCCGGGCTGACCGTCGCCGTCGAGACGGCTGCGCGCACGCTTGACCTGTTGGATGTCGGCGCCGGGCAGACCGTGCTCGTCAATGGCGCCGCCGGCGCCGTCGGCATCAGCACCGTGCAGTTCGCGCGCGAGCGTGGAGCCAAGGTCATCGGTACCGCCAGCGCCGCCAACCACGACTACCTCCGTTCGTTTGGTGCTGAGCCCACCAGCTACGGAGACGGCTTGGTAGACCGCGTCCGCGAGATCGCGCCCGATGGTGTCGACCGCGCGATCGATGACGCCGGCGGCGGAGCGCTGCCGGCGTTGGTCGAGCTCGCCGGCGGCCCCGAGCACGTCGTCACGATCGCCGACTACCAGGGCGCGCAGGAGACCGGGGTGAGGATGACCGGCGGCGCGGACTCCAAGCGAGCCTGGTACGCGCTCGATGACGTCGGCGAGCTGATCGAGGCTGGGCGATTCTCGCTTCCTGTGGCCGAGGTGTTCGCGCTGGAGCAGATCGCTGACGCCCACCGGCTCAGCGAAACCGGGCATGTGCGTGGCAAGATCGTGCTGCTCGTCGACTGAGCTCTCACGCTTCGCCTTCAGCTTCCAGGCTGAGCAGGCCGGCTCAGCCACCATGTCGTCGGTCCGCCGGGCAGCAGGACGTCAGCCGCCTGTGTGAAGCCCCGGCGTTCGTAGAAGCGCCGGTTCTCCGCCGTCGAGGTCTCCAGGCAGCATGGGGTGCCGGAGCGGTCGGCCTGCTCGAGCATTGGTGTCAGCACCGCTGTCGCCAGGCCTTGGTGCTGGTGGTCGGGGTGCGTGGCCAGCACTCCCAGATACCAGTACCGCTCGGTGGGGGAGATGGCTGCGAGCGCTTCGTTGTAGCTCGTCAAGCGTGCGAACGCGTCCTCGCCGGCGAGGACGCGGTACCGGGTCCACGTGCTCTTGGCTCGGGACATTGCCTCGTCGTCGTTGACCGGCGGATTCCACATTGCCACCGCCGTCAGCTCGTCGTTGACCCACACGTTCTGCGTGCGGACTCTCACGTCAAACAGCGCCGATGCAAAATGGCTTGCCAGTCGCTCGTATTCACCATCGAGGATGAACGCCCACGCCGGGTCCGCCGCAAAGGCGCTCGCCACCGTCCGCGTCACCCCGGGCCGGTCTGCTGGCTCGGCTCGCCGGATCGCAGGGGCTCCGTCGCTCATGCGGACACTCGATCCGGATCAGTTGCGCCAGTGGGCATCGCCATGGCCGTGTAGCTGACAACGCGTTCGTCCGCACGTCGTGCGTTGCCTTGCTCGCCTCGCACATCCATGACGACCTCCAGGCCCCCTGCCGCTGCTCGCCGTTAGCGCTGCCGAGCCTAGGAATAACAGACGGCCGGACAGATTGGGCCACGGCAACGCGACGTTTATGCGAACATATGTTCGTATGGGCTGGGGTCGATCTATCAGCATCGCGGATCGGGGTCGAGCTCTCAGGCCAATTGCAGACAAACATCTGCCACTCAGCCGACTGGCAGACGAGCGGCCGCCACTCAGTCGAGCGGCAGACGGACAACGGTCGCATTCCGCTCTGGCGGCAGGAAGAGTGGGGCGATGAGCACGATGGAGGCCTACAAGGTCGAGCTCGCCAGGTTCCTCGAAGGCTTTGGCGAGAACGTTCGGCGTGTGCGCATCGCCAAGCGGCCTCGCTGTTCGCAGGAACAGCTGTCGCATGCCACCGAACTGCATCGCACCGAGATTGGCAAAATCGAGCAAGGCAAGGTCGAGCCGAGGCTGACAACCCTGCTGATCCTTGCCGACGGCCTCGGTGTCACGATCGATGAGCTGCTCGTCGGCCTGTGGGTGCCCCTCGAGCGCCGGCCCTCACCACGGAGCGAGTCATGGTAGATCCGAGCAGGGCCGGCGAGCGGATCGGTGCCGGCGAGTTCGCGCGGATGCTGGTGATCGGGCGTGCTGCATGACAAGATCCTCGATGCCCGATCCGGCGCTCGCGGCCACGCTGCGTCGGATGCGTCAAGAGCGCGGGATCACCCGCGAAGCGCTGGCTGTGCGCTCGGGGGTGACCGTCAGTGCGGTCGAGCGCATCGAGCAGGGCAAGACGACCCCCGGCTGGGGGACCGTGCGTATGCTCGCCAAGGCGCTTGGTGTGAGCATGGTGGACTTGAGCGCAGCCGTCGAAGGCACGCAGCGTCCCGCCTGCTCGACGAACGGTCGCTCGCACTTCTCTCGACGCTAGGTCGTGCTTTCTCGCCGTTACGCTAGTGCTGCCCGTAGGGCCGACGGGGTATGACCGAGTTCGTCGCGGATCACGCGGCACAGATGGCCCTGATCTGCGAAGCCGAGGTCGGCCGCCAAGCGCGCCAGGTTGCGTTCCCCGCCCGCCAGCCGCTCCAGCGCGTTGCGCGTGCGTAGGCGCATCCGATGTCGGGAGATGCTGTGGCCGACCTGCGCCTGGAAGATCCGGCTGAGGTGGTGCGCAGAGACCGCAAGCGCGCCGGCCAGGTCTGGGAGGGAACGCTCGACGTTCGCCGCCAGCAGTTCACGCACGCCATTCGCCAATGCCTCGTGGGCGCCAGCGGCCGCCGGCCGTCCCGCTGCCACGCGGCGCGGATCAGACTGTTCCAGCACCCGCGCGCTCAACACGACCGCCCGCTCCAGCAGCTCGTGACGATCGACCCCCTTGCGGCATGCACTCAGCAGCAGTCGATGCTCAAGGTCAATTGCCCCCGAGGTAGGAAGTGGCTCTGCCGGCAGCGTCGGGTCGCCGCCCCACAGCGAAGCAGCCACGTCCGGATAGATCCCTAGGAACGTACAGTCGTCGCCGTGGTCGTGGGGATGGTCGAAGCGCTGCTCTTCGCCCGGGCCCATGCAGTAAGCCATGGTCGGGTCGAGCATCCGTTCGACTCCGTCCGCGCTGCGTACGAAGCAGCCGCGGCGTATGAATACCAACGCATGCCCGGCGCTCTGCTCATCCGCCGCTCCCCGGCCGCGCCCATGGCTGCAAGCAACGTCTGCGATCTCCACGCCGTCGCCGCTGAGGAGGGTCCGTGTGCTTAGCATCGACAACCGATTCTCGCAAACGCGCACCGATGTCCAAGGTTTTGCCGACCGCTGGTGCGACGCTGGCGAACATGTGTGTTGCGGCATTCAACAGAGAGGTGATATCCGGATGGCTCACATTCGCAAGGAAGTCGTGATCGACGCCAGTCCCGAGGACGTGTGGGCGGCGGTTCGCGATTGGGGAGCGCTGCACGAACGGCTCGCGCCAGGCTTCGCCGTAGACACGCGTCTTGACGGTGAGGACCGGATCGTCACCTTCTTCAACGGCACCATCGTGCGCGAGCTGCTGGTGGACCTCGACGATGATGCTCGACGGCTTGCATGGTCGATCGTCGACGGCCCCTACACGCACCACAACGCCTCCTCACAGGTACTGCCAGAAGGTGAGCATCAAGCCCGCTTCGTGTGGATCGCCGATCTGTTGCCGCATGAGCTCGCCGCTCGCACAGCTGAGCTGATGGAGCACGGGACCGGTGTCGTCAAGGAGACACTCGACGCGCGCAGCGCACGCACATAAGCGCTACAGTCCAATTGTCGGTTATCTGGAGTGAAACTGCCAGCCGGACCGACACGGGAGGCCGACCGCCCGCCCAAGGCCGGTAGGAGCGCGACCGGAGCGCGCCGCGCGGCTGCGCCGGCGAAAGGGAAGGCAGGGGACAGGAATGTCTGACAGTCCCTCCAGCGAGTTGCACGACGCACCGGTGCCCGAGGTGAGTCCTCGTGCGACGAGCGCCTCGGTGGCTGTCGATGGCGCTCCGAGGCCCGCTACGGTGCCCGCGCACACGACGCCTGTGGCGCAGGTCGAGCCACGTCGGGCGCGCTTCGCGCGACGCGCCCACCGCGTCCGCCTTTACCTCTATGCGTTCCTCGGCATGGCGCTTCTCGTCTACGCCGTCGCGCTCGCCGCTTCCAACACGCGTCGTGTGCGGGTCGACTGGGTGTTCGGCCGCTCCACCGTGCAGCTCGTCTGGCTGGTCCTGCTCGCCGCCATCCTGGGCTGGCTGCTAGGCCTGCTTGTTGCCGGCGTGTTTCGCTGGCGTACGCGAGCGCCGCGCGCGTCATGATCGGCGCACGGCTGATGGAGGAGCTGCAGGCGGAAGCTCGCTACCACAACGAGCGCTACCAGCTCTACAAGGCAAAGACCTACGGCCCACGCTTGACAAGCGAAGCGCGACTCAGGGAACTCGAGCGCCGACACCGCGGTGCCGACTCGCGCCTGCGCTCAGCGCAGAGAGAGAACGAGACGCAAGACGACTGAGCGCCGACGAGGGCCTCGTCGAGCTTGAGCAGCGCGGCTGTTTCGGTAGCGGTCTGTGGCGACGCTCAGAACAGGTGGCGCAGGCGCCAGCCCAGCGATGGGCCGCCCAGCGAGCCTGTGGCGACGGCCTGCGCCTTCGCCACGCCGGCAGCGCGCACGGTCACAGTCGCGACTCGCTGGCCGCTGCGTAGCCGCGTCAAGGGGCCCCCTGGGAGTACCCGGACGGGAAGCCTCACGCCGCCCCAGCCGATCTCACGCAGCGCTGTTGAGGTGACCGCCGTGGTCCACCGACCGTTCACGTTGCCTGCTCGCAGCACGCTTGTGCCGGCAGGCAGGACGGTCTCCACGCGCAGTGCCGCCGCAGCGGAGTTGCCGAGCTGCTGCGCGCTCGACAGCGCAGCTTCGATCAGCGAGCCGTCGCGCTGTCCCAACACTACCCCGAGAACCGTAAGACGCCGCCCGCCAATTGTGACGTGCTTGGCGAACAACAGGCAGCCGCCCGCTGCGCTGTCCGAGCCCGTCTTCACGCCAACGTAGCCTTCGCCACCGACCAGGCCGTTGTAGTTGGTCACTCGCCCGGCGACTGGAATCACGGCTGAGGGCTCGGCGACGATCGCCGCGAACGCTGGAATACGCATCGCCAGGTGGGCCAGCTTCAGCTGGTCGGCAGCCGTCGACACGGTTTCGTCGTTGAAGCCGCTCGGGTCTGTGTAGGTGGTCGAGCGCCATGCCCAGCTCCTTAGCCATCGCGTTCATGCGCGCCACGAACTTGGTGACTGTGCCGGCATCCTGGGCGGCGAGCAGCGCGGCCATGTTGTTGGCGGAGGGCAGCAGCAGCGCCTGCAACGCCTGACGCTCGCTGATCCGCTCGCCGACCCGAACCGGAACGGTCGACTCGCCCAAAGCCAGACGCTCTCCTTGTTCTGCCGACGTCGGACGCTGTGAGTGTGATCGTGAACCCTGCTTGGCCTGGTGCCAGCGGATGCTCCAGCAACGTCAGGTAGGCGGTCATCACCTTGGCCACGCTTGCAATCGGGACCGGTGTTGAGGTTCCGGAGGTACCGAAGCCGGCGATGCCCGGCACCTCCACGGCAGCCTGGCCTTCGCGCGGCCACGCGAGCACCGGCGAACGTCCGGGCATACGCACGTATGCAGCCAGCGCTGGGCGGAGGACCAGAACGGGGGTGCCCTCCGTCGCCAGTCTTCGTAGGAGTCCCACCGCCACCAGTACAAGCACCAAGGCGCCCACAGCTACCCATCGCGTGCTCACGCGGGATCGGTGCCACTCAGCCACTAGCCGTCCGGAGCTCGCCACAGGGGTCGAGACGCTAGCGCAGGGTGAGGAGGGTCAGCGTAGGCAGCTCCGGCGCCGCCGCGGCCGGAGCGCCCACCGATCAGTCCTCTTCCGAGCGCCAGCGGCGGTAGATGTCCGTGAACTCCTCCTGCATCTGCGGCGAAAGGTCCTCGACCTGCAGGCGACCCGTCAGTCGGATCGTCGCGCGCATCTGCGCCAGGTACTCCGTGCAGTGCTCGCAGCCCTCCAGATGTGACTCGAAGCGCCGCCGCTGCGAACGCGACAACGCGCCATCGAGGTAGTCGGTGACGAGCTCCACCACCTGCTGGCAGGCCAGCTCGTCTCTGCGTCCGAGCATCTTCATACGCTCTCCATCTCGGCTTCCAGGGCCTGGCGAAGGTGACTGCGCCCGCGGTGCAGCAGCACACGCTGGTTGGCATCGCTGATCTCGAGCACCTCGCACACCTCGTGGCTGCTCAGTCCGTCGACATCACGTAGCACCACCACCTCACGCTGGCGAGCCGGAAGCTCACCGAGCGTCTTCTGAATATGACCGGCCAGCGCCTCGGCGTGCATACGGTCTTCGCTGTCCTCGATCCAATGCTGAGGCGGCGACATCCAGGCCCCGGATGCATCGAAACGAGCGCGGTCCACGACCGGCCCCGCGTCACCTACGGCGACGCTTCGATGCTCATGCACGCCCGTGCTCCTGGCGCGGTTGACAAGGATCCGCAGCAGCCAGGTCCTGAACGACGAGCGCCCTGCGAATCCGTCGATCCCACGCAACACACCCACCCAGGTGTCCTGGACCACCTCCTCCGCCACTGCCGTGCTCGACACGAATGAGTTGGCAAGCCGCAGCATCGCTGCGTGATGACGCGAAACCAGCACGATGAACGCCTGCTCGTCGCCTGCGCGCAGACGTGCCACCAGCTCGCCGTCCTCGTCCACCGAGGATGCCCCACCGCGCCTGCGACGTGGCGTGGCGATAGCCGGTATCAGCCCCACACGCACGTCTGGGGCCGGGATGGAGGATTAGGAGCACAGCTCATACCGTTCATGACTCGCCGTGCAGGCTACGGCGCCCGGGTGGACGGCAGCCAGCATGGCTTCGCTCGACTATCGAGTCACCGGCGCAGTACTGAGGCGGATCGTCGTTCTCATTGCATGTGCTCCTAGCAGTTGGAAACGGACGTACAACGTTCAGTCTGCCGAGCGCGTGATGCGTTACACGTGCCCCGTTCCGTCAGGCAGGGGCGCTGTGGGGCACGGCCCGAGGAGTGGCGCGTTCGTCGGCAGCCGTCTGGACGTAGCGTGTCGCGACCAGGCATGCGATCAGCCCCAGCAGGCGCCGCAGCGAGCGTTCAGGTAGCAGCGACTGCAGCCGTGCGCCGCAGTAGCTCCCCGCGAAGCCGCCAGCGCCGAGACACGCGCCGAGGATCCACTCGGGCGCGATCGCGCCGCCGTGGGTGAGCTGCAGGATTTGGTAGGTGACGATGCCGACGATCGAGGTGATCAGCGTTGCCGACAGCGTGGCCGGCGCCACCTCGTAGACGGAGAACCCGAATGCGATCAGGATCGGCGCCAGCAGTGAGCCGCCGCCGATGCCGTAGATGCCGCCGACAGTTCCCACCACGAGCGCCAGCAGCCAGGTGATCATGCGCAGTCGTCGGGTCGGCGCCGGGCGCTGTGGGATGGTGCCCTGGCTGCCAAGCATCAGCCACAGGCCCAACGGCAACAGCACGCCCGCAGCGAGGTAGCTGAAGTCGTGCGAATTTGACAGCCACTGCACGCGGATCACCGCTCCGGCGATCACCCCCGGCGTCGTGCCCGCCATCAGCAATCCGGTGAGCGGGCTGCGCAGGCGATCTTCGCGGCCGAAGCGCATCAGGGCGCCGGGGGTGGAGAGCACGTTGAACAGCAGGTTCGTGGGCGTGACCGCGGGGCTCGGCACGGCCAAGACGCTCACCTGCACCGGAAGCAGCAGCACGGCGCCGGAGACGCCCGCGGGTGTCGTCGCCAGCGCGAGTAGGAAGGCGCACAGCGCTCCGACGGGCCACTGCCAGTCCATTGGCGAAGCGTACTCAGGACCCCCGGGTCTGAGACGGGCGCCCGTCGCCGCTGGCTGCACGGGCGCGGCTACGGATGACATCCGCGACTGCCGTCGGGTCGTCGTAGAACGGCACGTGCCCCGTGTCCAGCTTTACGTGCGTTGCCCATGGCAGCAGCGCGCGAGCGCGTGGCGCCTGTAGGCGGTAAGGGAGCAGCCGGTCGCGGCTTCCCCAGGCAATTGTCAGCGGCGTATTGCGCAGCTGCTCGGGCGCGCGGAAGCGATAGTCGCTGAAGGACGACAGGGCACCCGCGAACGCCGGCGAAGCCCATGCGTCTCTCAGCGTGGCCACCGCCTCTGCCGCGGGAAGCCGCGCCGGGTAGCCGTAAAGCTGCGCGAACAACGCCACGCGTCCTCTGGGGGTGCGCGCCAGTGTCTCGATCGCTGGACGCGCAGCCCTGGGGATCCCGTTCGTGGCCGCGAGCGAGAGCTGGCAGAAGCGTCGCTCGATCGGTGTCCAGAACCCTGCCGGAGAGAACGCGCTGACCGAGCGAATCGCTCGGCTGCGAGCGAGCTCCATGGCGATCGCTCCGCCCATCGAGTTGCCGGCCACGTGCGGGCGCTCGAGGCCGAGCTCAGCAAAGAACCACTCGAAAGCGTCCACGTACGCGGCGATTGTCGGCGCGATTGAGCTGGGCAGCGCGGGCGAACGTCCGAATCCGGGGGAGTCGCAGGCAATCACGTCGAACTCGCTCGTCAGCCGCTCGATCACCGGCTCCCATGCCTGCCAATGATGTCCAACTCCGTGTAGCAGGACCAGGGGCGGACCTTCCCCCACACGGTGGTGGTTGATCGACAGGCTCACGCGCGTCCGCCAATCAGATCCGCTTCGTGCTGTGGGTGGGGTTGGCCGGCGAAGCGATACTCGCTCGCGTCCAACGTCCTGGTGTGCTCGAGGTACTCGCGCATATATCCCGGCCAGTTGGCGACGATGCGCCCCCGCTCGTCGCGGTACCAGGAATCGCAGCGCGTCCATGCCGTCCCTGCGAAGCGCGCCTGCAGGGCGCGGTCGCCGGCTGCCTCGACCTCCGCGCGGACCTCGATCGCGCCGGCGTTGCGCGCGCGCAGCTGCTGCAGTGCCTGACGCACATATGCGGCCTGTGCCTCCAGGTAGACGAGGATCGAGCCGCCCGAGGTGTTGGTGTTCGGTCCGTACATCACGAACATATTTGGGAAGTCAGGAACACATATTCCGAGATGCGCGTGCGCGCCGCCGGACCAGCGCTCGCGCAGATCAGTGCCGTCGCTGCCGGTGATGCGCATCGGGAACATGAACTCGTTGGTTTGAAAGCCGGTCGCCCAGATCACGCAATCGAGCTCGTGCAGCGTTCCGTCGGCGGTGAGAATGCCCTCGGCGCTCATCGCCGCGATCGCGTCCGTCACGAGCTCGACGTTCGGGCGTTCCAATGCAGGCAGGTAGTCGGAGCTGAACAGGATGCGCTTGCAGCCGAACGTGTATCGCGGCCACGCCTGGCTGCGGGTGCGCGGATCCTTGAGCTGGGAGCGCATGAACGCCGCCGAGCGCACGCCTGCGATGCGCCCGACTGTTTCCGGATGGCGTATTGCAAGTGTCAGCGACTCGGCGTAGTTGAAGATAAGTTTGCGCCGCAGCCCTTGCAGGCCCGGCACCAGCTCGATCGCGGTTCTGGCGACGGCCGGGTACAGGCGGTTGTTGCGCGGCATGAACCAGTTGCCGGTGCGCTGAAAGATCGTCAGCTTGCCGGCGAGCGGCGCGATCTTCGGTACGAACTGGACGGCGCTGGCCCCTGTGCCGATCACCGCCACACGCTTGCCGGCGATCGGGTAGGCGTGGTCCCATTGCGCCGAGTGGAAGCTGTGGCCGGCGAAAGCATCGGCGCCCTCGATGCGTGGTCGCGACGGCTGATGCAGCTGGCCGGTTGCCAGGATCAGGACATCAGCCGTGTAGCCGGTGTCCTCCGCCGTCTCCACGCTCCAGCGGCAGCTCGCGGCGTCCCATGTGCAAGTGGTCACCTTGGTGTTCGTACGGATCAGGCGATCGATCTGCTGTGTACGCGCCACGTCTTGCAGGTAGGCGTGTATCTCCTGCTGCGGCGAGCACAACCGCGACCAGTCGCGTCGTTGCGCGAATGAGAACGAGTACAGATGGCTCGGCACGTCGCATGCCGCTCCCGGGTAGCTGTTGTAGAACCATGTACCGCCCAGGTCGGGAGCCTTCTCGAGGATCGTGATGTCCGTGAACCCGTGCCGGCGCAGCTCGATCGCCGCGGCAATGCCACCGAAGCCGGCCCCCACGATCAGGACGTCCACGGCTCGACCGCCGGACGGCTGTGAGGGCGATGCTGAGGCGGCCATGCGAAGTCCTCCTCCCAGACGTTGCGGCCCGCTTGCACGAACCTTATGCCCTTGCGATCGTGAGCGTGCTCAATCCTTCTCGCGCGGGATGTACGGCGCCAGCTCGCGTCGCGCGATCGAGAGCTTGTGCACCTCGTCGGGGCCGTCGGCAAGACGCAGCGTGCGCAGGTGGGCGTAGGAGTAAGCGAGGTGGAAGTCGTCTGAGACGCCGCCGCCGCCGTGCACCTGGATCGCGCGGTCCACGACCCTCAGGGCCATGTTCGGCGCGGCCACCTTGATCGCCGAGATCTCCGTGCGTGCGTGGCGGTTACCGACGGTGTCCATCAGCCACGCAGCCTTCAGCACCAGCAGTCGTGTCATCTCGATTTCGATGCGCGACTCGGCGATCCAGTCCTGCACGTTGCCGCGGGTTGCAAGCGGCTTGCCGAACGTGACGCGCGAGGTCGCGCGCTTGCACATCAGCTCCAGCGCCCGCTCGGCCGCGCCGATCGCCCGCATGCAGTGGTGTATGCGTCCTGGGCCAAGGCGTGCCTGGGCGATCATGAAACCATCGCCTTCTTTGGCGATCAGATTGGTTACCGGTACGCGCACGTCGGAGAAGTCGACTTCGGCGTGGCCCTCCTGATCCTGGTAGCCGAACACCGGCAGGCCGCGCATCACGGTCACGCCAGGGGTGTCGATCGGTACCAGGATCTGGCTCTGCTGCGTGTACGTCGGGGCGTCCGGCTGAGTCTTGCCCATCACGATCATGATCCGGCAGTGGGGGTGCAGGGCGTTGGATGTCCACCACTTGCGGCCGTTGAGCACGTACTCGTCACCGTCGCGCTCGATGCGCATGCAGATGTTGGTTGCATCCGAGCTGGCCACGTCGGGCTCGGTCATCGCGAACGCCGAGCGGATCTCGCCGTCGAGCAGCGGTGCCAGCCAGCGGTCCTTCTGCTCGGGCGTGCCGAACTGGTTCAGCACCTCCATGTTGCCCGTGTCCGGCGCCGAGCAGTTGCACGCCTCGGAGGCAATGTGCGAGCGACCGAGGATCTCCGCCAGCGGCGCATAGTCGCTGTTCGACAGCCCAGCCCCGTGCTCGGCATCCGGCAGGAACATGTTCCACAGCCCCGCCTCGTGCGCCAGTACCTTCAGCTGCTCCATGATCGCCGGCTGGTGGTGAGGGTCGCCGGACTCGCGCATCTGCTCCTCATACAAGGCCTCTGCCGGGTAGATGTGCTCATCCATGAACGCGGTGAGACGCTCCTTGAATTCAGAACAGCGCTGGCTGGGCTCGAAGTCCATCGGTCCTCCCTCGGTGACGGTAGTGGCCTAGGATCATCGCCGATGAGCCAAGGAGGCGCCAGCTACCGTGCGGCAGGGGTTGACTACGAGGCGCTTGACGCCGGCAAGCGCCTGGCGATGGCCAAGGCGCTGTCCACGTCGCCGCTGCTGGCAGCCAGGGGTGGCCGCGCGCTCGATGCCTCGCGCGGCGAGCCGGCGTTTGTGTTCGAGTTCGCCGAGCAGACATTCGCGTTCGTCGTCGAGGGACTGGGCACGAAGTCGATCATCGCGCGCCACGTGCTCGAAGGACAGGGGATCGATCGCTTCGCCGACGTCGCCTACGACACCGTCGCCGCGATCCTCAACGACCTCTGTTGCGTGGGCGCGCTGCCGTTGGTGGTCAACGCGTACTTCGCCACCGGTGCCTCCGAGTGGTACATGCAGGACAGCCGCGCGACGTCGCTGCTGGAGGGCTGGCGCAGGGCGTGCGCGGACGCCGGCTGCGTGTGGGGCGGCGGCGAGTCGCCGTCGCTGCCGGGGATGCTCGCCGAGCAGGACATCGAGCTGGCAGGCGCCGCCGTTGGGGCCGTTCCCGCCGGGGGCTCGGCGATCCTCGGCGAGCGGCTCGGACCGGGCGATGAGATCGTGCTGGTTGCCTCGAGCGGGCTGCACGCCAATGGTGCCTCGCTGGCTCGCCTCGTGGCGGCGGAGCTCCCCGACGGCTACGCCACCAAGGTGGCCGGCACGACGCTCGGGGAGGCGCTGTTGGAGCCATCGCTGATGTACGTGCCGCTGATCGCCGCGCTGCTCGACACGGGCGTCGAGCTGACCTACATCAGTCACGTCACCGGCCACGGCCTGCTCAAGCTAATGCGACCGTCCAAGCGGCTGACCTATCGGATCAAGCGTCTGCCCGAGGTGCCGCCAGTGCTCAGCTTCCTCGTGGAGCGCTCAAGCCTGGATGCGCAAGCCGCGTTTTCGACTTTCAACATGGGCTGTGGCTATGCGCTCTATTGCCCTCCCGGCGCCGCCGGCGAGATTGTTGACACAGCCGAGCGCCTGGGCCTCAGTGCGATCGTGGCCGGGCGGGTGGAAGATGGTCCGCGGCAGGTGATCCTGGAGCCCGTGGGCGTGTGCTTCGCCGGGGACCAGCTTGAGCTGTCAATCGATCAACAGTAAGCCTCCAGCCGAGCCTTACTGTTCAACATAGGTAATCGGATACCGATTTGGATGCTCCGCAATCGGGGCTGCAAGTGCCATCGGCCAACGCTTGGAACTTGAACGCGTCGAGCTGGACGGATAAGGTCTTGCTTAGAAACTCGCCACTGTTCCCCCGCGGAGTCGCCGGGGATCTCGATGTCGCCGGACCGGCATGGCTCCGGAGCAACCCGGATCGAGGCGGATCTGTCCATCAAATGAGGAGGGAAAGCTGATGCGCAGAGCATCCACCTGTCTTGCCGTCCTGGGCCTTGCCCTACTGGCCCTGCCGGGCGTCGCCTCGGCGTTGCCGACGGTCACGTTCAAAGCCGAGGCAGTACCGATCGCGGGCTTCCCGCACACGGGCAACATCCTTGGCGCCGGTGCCGCCGTCCAGGCCGAATACACAGATCGCCGGCACCGAATACCAGGGATCGCCGCCGCCGATCATCGGCGTCAACTTCTTCCTGCCGACCGGCTCGAAGCTGCACACCAGCGGCTTTCCCACGTGCTCGCAAGCCGACGCTCGAACAGTTCGGACCGATCAAGTGCGCCAAGGGCTCGGCGGCCGGACCGATCGGCAAAGCTCTCGGCTTCGTGACGTTCGGCGGCGAACGTGTCGAAGAGGCCGCGGAAATCTCCTCGTTCTACGCCCCCGGCGGCGGGATCGAGTTCTTCACCGACGGTCACACGCCGGTGTCGCTGGAAATCCTCTCAAGCGGCCACTACGTCAACCTCGGCGGTGGCGGCGGCTACGGTCCGGAGCTGATCACCGAAGTGCCGCTCGATCGCCGAGCGTGCCCGGAGCGCCGTACGCGTCGGTCAAGTCGATCGACGTCAAGGCCGGCTCCGCGTACAAGTCGCACGGCAAGACGGTCTACTACGGGCGGCTCCCGACGAAGTGCCCGGCGGGCGGCTTCCCGATCAAGACCGAAGTGATCTTCGCCGAAAACGGCGAAGAATCCAAACCGGAGACGGTGCACCGCGACCTACAAGTCGCCGTGCCCCAAGAAGTAGGCGGTATGGGAGGGTTTGCGCCCGCGAGGGCGTAAGCTCGACCACAGGAAAAGCTGAGTGGGCGACCCCGTTGCAGACGGTGGGGTCGCCCGCTCGTTGTAAACGCAAGGAAGGATTGGGTTGAGGACGCAGAGCGCGGGGAGCAGGAGATGGGCGGCCGGCATCGCCGGAGCCGCTTGCGTTGCCGCGCTCGTGGTGCTCGTGCTGCTCGCGACCTCCGCCGGTGGCTCCAACCGCGCATACACGGTGCGCGCGATCTTCGACGACGCCGCCAACCTCATTCCCGGAGAGAACGTCAAGGTCGACGGGGTCAACGTCGGGACCGTGGGAACGGTCACGCCGACGTCGCAGGCCAAGGCGGCGATCGTGTTGAAGATCAACAACCCGGGCTTCAAGAACTTTCGCTCGGACGCCACCTGCACGATCCGCCCGCAGGCGCTGATCGGCGAGAAGTACGTCGACTGCCTGCCGACGCAGCCGCGCGTCGAAGGCACGCCGCTGCCGCCGCCGCTGAAGAAGATCCCCAAGGGTCACGAAGGCGCCGGCGACTACTTGCTGCCTCTCCAGAACACGAGCAGCCCCGTCGACGTGGACCTGCTCGGAGACATCCAGCGCCTGCCCGAACGCCAGCGCTTCACGATCATCCTCAACGAACTCGGCGCTGGGCTCGCAGGACGCGGAAGCGACCTCAGCGAAGTGATCAAGCGTGCCAACCCGGCCCTGCGGGAACTCGACAGGGTGCTCGCGATCCTCGCAGGCGAGAACCACGTGCTCGCCAAACTGGCCGTCGACTCCGACAAGGCGCTCGCACCGTTCGCCAAGGTTCGCGGGCGGGTCGCAGACTTCATCGCCAAGGCCAACACGGTCGCGCAGGCCAACGCAGCCACGCGCGGCTCGATCGCCCGCGGCCTTGAAGACTTCCCGCCGTTCCTCCGCCAGCTCGGGCCGGCGATGGAACGCCTCAGTCGCTTCGCCGAGCAGACGACGCCGACGTTCACCGACCTGAAGGCAGCTGCGCCCTCGATCGACAAGGTGTTCACAAGCCTGCCGGCGTTCTCCAGCAGCTCGGAAAAGTTCTTCGACAACCTCGGCAAGACCTCCAAGCAGTCCGGTCCTGCGCTCGTCGCCACCAGGCCGCTGCTCAAACGCGTCAAGACGCTCGGCAGCGCCGCGCTGCCGTTCACGAACAACTTCTCCGACCTGCTCGGGAGCCTGAAGAACACCGGCGGTCTCGAGCGGATCATGGACTTCATCTTCCTGGGCACCGGCTCAGCCAACGGCTACGACGCGCTGGGTCACTTCCTGCGGGCCGAAGGAGTTGCAAACGGCTGCCTCACGTACACCATCGCCCCGTCCTCGGACACCGGTTGCAGGCGCAAACTGTTTAGCAGCGGTGGCGAAACCACCAGCGCGGCGGCGAGTGCGGCGTCCCACGGCTCCGTCGCCACCACCGGCCTGGTGATGGCACGGACGCTCGCCGTGATGAAAGGCGCGACCCCGGCACAGGCGCTCGCGAAATATCCGGGCTCCGCCCCGACGACCGGCGAACTCACCGCCACCGGCCTGGCCGGTGGCTCGACGACGACCACTGCGCCCGTCGGCGGCTCGACTGCCGGCACGACCTACTACTCGCCCTCGGCTGCCAGCACCGAAGCGGGCGGAATGCTGCTCAACTACCTCCTCGGCAACGAATGACCAGATGATCACGCGACCGCGACTTCTCCTGCTGCTGCTTCCCGTGCTGAGCGCGCTGCTGCTGGGTGCCCCGGCGGCCGGTCTCGCCGCGGAACCGGCGAGCACGACCACGACTGCCGCGGCCCCGCCGGCCGAAGTGGACACGACGCCGCAGCCCGAAGTCACGACATCACAGCCGGAAACTGCCACGCAGCCGACGAGTACCCAGGAAGCCGCTGAAACCCCCGTCGCCCCTCAGGTGCAGGCGGTGCACGCGCAGGGCGCAAGCCCCAGTGGCGCACCGGCCAAACGCCACACGGGCAGGAAATCCAAAGCGACGACCCATGGCGGAGAAGCGGGCGCCGGCGAGGTTCCCACGGCTGGAGGACTGCGCGCCAAGCACCGCGCGCCGTCGCCGACGACGCTGACGCCCTCGCTGCCGCTCGACCTGCGCTCCTCGATCGCCGGCGTGCCCAGCTTCTTCATCGAAAGCTTTCAGATCCCGCCGTTTCTACTGCCGATCTTCCAGGCGGCCGGCACGGCCTACGGAGTGCCGTGGCAGGTGCTCGCGGCGATCAACGAGGTCGAGACCGACTACGGACGCGACCTGAGCGTCTCGAGCGCGGGTGCCGAGGGTTGGATGCAGTTCCTGCCGTCCGAGTGGGCCCAGTACGGGGTCGATGCCAACGGCGACGGCTTCAAGGACCCGTACAACCCCGCCGACGCGATCTTCGCTGCTGCCCGCTACCTGCGGGCAGCCGGAGGCAACACCAACATCAAGGCGGCGATCTTCTCCTACAACCACTCGCAGGCATATGTCGAATCGGTCATGCTGCGGGCGCAGCTGCTGGGTGGCACGCCCTCGGAACTACTTGGCGCAATCACCGGTTTGACCGAGGCACGCTTCCCGGTGTACGCAGCCTCCCACTACAGCGACGGCTTCACGAGCGTTGCCGGCACCGGGTCGGTCGCCACGAAGACGCTCGTCGGCACCACCATCTACTCGCAGGCGGGCGCTCCCGTGATCGCGGTCGAGGACGGTGAAGTCGTCCAGGTCGGCAACTCGCCCACGCTCGGGCACTTCGTCTCGCTGCGCGACGCCTACGGCAACACCTACACCTACGGGCAGCTCGGTGAAGTCGCATCGGTGTACCCCGTGCTGGAGCCGCATGTGCGCACCACGGTCAGCAAGCGGATCACGGGCACCAGCGCCAATCGCGCCAAGTCCGAACAGGCGCCCGACGGCCCCGCGACAGCCGGCGCGCAGGCGCGCTCGCCGCTGTCGGAGGGCGCCACGATCTCCGGCCTCGCATTCGGCGCGGCGGTCGGCTTGGAATCGGGTTCCAGCGCTCCGGGGACCGCATCCACGACCTCTACCCGGCCGCGCTCGCCCCGCAAGCCGCCGGCGAAGGTGCGGGCCTTCACGGAAGGATCCAACGAGGTCTACCTGCATACGCTCCACTCCGGTGTGCAGGTGATCGCCGGGACCGTCCTCGGCCACGTTGCCACCAGCACAAGCACGAGCACAGGCGTCGCAAACGGCGAAACCTCGCCACACATCCTCTTTCAGATCCGCCCCGCCGGGCTCGGCGCACCGCTGATCGATCCGAAGCCGATCCTCGATGGCTGGGTGGCGCTCGAAGACACCTCGATCTTCAGGGCCAAGGGCGAGAACCCGTTCCTCGCGACCTCGCCGACGGTCGGCCAGGTGCTGCTGGAGTCAAAGCAGCAGCTGGAGCCGCAGCTGCTGCACGGTGGCGGGGTCAAGCTGGGGAGCTGCGCACGTCAGGACGTGCAGGAGGGCAGGGTGGACAAGCGCGTGCTGGCGATGCTCGAGTACCTGTCCGTCTCCGGTCTGAAGCCCACCGTGTCCGGACTCCCGTGTGCCGCCTCCACGCCTGCGGCGCTGGCGGCCAATGCGCCGGCAAGCGCCAGCAGCGAGACGGTCGAGATCACTGCCGTCAACGGCATCGAGATCGCCGGCCACCAGGGACCGGGCACGATCACCGATACGACCGTGCGCAAACTGCTGATGCTTCAGGGCGTCTCCAAACCGCAGCGAATCGTCAGCCTGATGAGCTACCCGGGCGCCTCCGGTGCCTCGGCCAACCCCCGTGCCGGCAACGCGATCCGCGTCTCCTACGCTGCACCCGCCAGTAAGGCCGGGCGCGCCGCGAGCCTGTTCGACTCGGGACTCTCGCCCAGCGAGTGGATCGAGCTGATCGACCGGCTGGGCGAGATCCCCGACCCGACCGTCGGCAGCGGGCACTCCAGCGCGGCCATTCCCGACAGCGCCGGGACCACCAGCGCAGAAGGGGAACCCGGTGGCAACGACTAGCCCACCAAGCTCGCCCGCCTCACCGCCGCCGCCTTCGTCGGGGCCCGCTCCGCGCGCCGGCGGCGCGGCGCCCGGCCGCATCCGCATCCTCGCCGCCGGTGCGCTCGGGCTGGTCGTCCTGATCGTCGCCTACATCCTGTTCGCCGGGGGCGGTGGCGGCACGTACAAGCTCGAATTCGCGGAAGCCGACCAGCTCGTCCGGGGCGACCAGGTGCAGGTCGGCGGCGTGCCTGTGGGAAGCGTCACCAACATCGAACTCACCAAGCACTTCAAAGCGCTGATCACGATCCACGTCGAGTCCTCGCTGGTGCCGCTTCACCAGGGCACGGTCGCCCAGGTGCGGGTGCCCTCGCTGACGACCGTGGCCAACCGCTACATCGCGCTCAGCCCCGGCCCCAACAACAACCGATCGCTGTCTTCGGGCGCAACGCTGCCGGCGAGCGCGACCCGCCCGGTAACCGACCTCGACGAGCTGTTCAACACGCTCAACCCCAAGACACGCAAGGGCCTGCAGGGGTTCATCCAGGGAACCGCCGAACAGTACGTCGGCCAGAGCCGCGCCCTCGGCGAATCGACCGAACTGTTCCCGGCCTTTGAGACCGCCACCGGGCACTTCTTCTCCGAGCTCGTCCGCGAACAGCCGATCTTCACCAGCTTCCTCGTGGAAACGGCCAAGGCCGTGACCACGATCGGCGCGCGCAAGGACCAGCTCGCCGACCTGATCGAAAACCAGAACAAGACCTTCGAGGCGATCGGCTCCGTGCAGAGCAAGCTCGCAAAGGGCCTCAAACGACTGCCGGTGACCCTGCGCCAGGGCAACAAGACGTTCGCCGAACTACCGTCCTCGCTCACCGCGCTGACGAAGCTCGTGCAAGCGTCCCGGCCGACGACGAAGCCGCTGACGAAGCTGCTCGAACGTCTGCGCCCGCTGCTCACCACGGCGACGCCGGTGGTGCACAACTTCAGCCAGGCGTTCAGCCGGCCAGGAGCCGACAACGACCTCACCGACCTGGTGCGCGCGCTGCCGGCACTCGCCAGCCAGCTCGAGACCACCTCACCCGCCAGCGTCACCGCGCTGAAGGAATCCGTGCCGATCACGGCGTTCTTCGGTCCCTACGCACCCGACCTCGCCGGCACGCTGCGCAGCTTCGGCCAGACGAGCGCCTACTACGACGCCGACGGTCACTACGTGCGCGCCACGCCCGTCCTGCCCGACTTCAAGCTCGGCGAAAACAACAACCTCACGCCCGCAGCGAGCCCGCAGGCGGCGCTGGAAGGTCTGAAGACCGGGCAGCTGCGGCGCTGTCCCGGCTCCGGTACGACGCCCGCGGCCGACGGCTCCTCGCCGTTCGTGGACGGAGAACTGCTCGACTGCGACCCGTCGGAGATTCCATGAACCGCCGGCGTAGCTCGCTCGCCGCGAGCCCGCTGCTGATCGGAGCGATCACGACGCTGATCGTCGTCGTGGCGGTGTTCCTGTCCTACAACGCCAACAACGGCCTGCCGTTCGTGCCGACGTACAACATCAAGGTCGAGCTGCCCGAGGCCACCGGGCTGCAGGACTCCAACCAGGTGCGCATCGCGGGCACCCGGGTGGGGATCGTCAGCTCGCTTTCGCCGCACGAGAACCCGCGCACCGGGCGCGTCACGGCGATCGCCGACCTGAAGCTCGAAAAGAAGATCGAGCCGCTGCCAGCCAACACCAAGGCGATCGTGCAGTCGGTGTCGGCGGTCGGCCTGAAGTACCTGGAACTGGAAAAGGGCACCTCGCGTCAGACGCTGAAGGCGGGCAGCGAGATCCCGGTCGCACAGACGCGCGAACCGGTGAACATCGAGGAACTCTTCAACATGTTCGACAAGAAGACGCGCACCGCGATCAAGATCAACACCAACAACTTCGGCGACGGTCTGGCCGGCCGCGGGCTCGGCCTCAACAACACGATCCACGAACTGCGCCCGCTGGTGACGAACGCCACGCCCGTGCTGCACAACCTCGCTGCTCCCTCGACCGGCCTGCACGAGCTGTTCGTCGCGCTCGACCGCTCCGCCTCGCAGACCGCCCCTGTCGCTGAACAGAACGCCGAACTGTTCAGCAACCTCGACACCTTCTTCAGCGCATGGGCGAGCGTCGCACCGTCGATCGAAGCCACCAACAGGGGCGGGCCGGCGTCGCTGGAACAGGCGATCTACTCGCTTCCCCACGAGGCGCCGTTCTACGAAAACGCGACCGAATTCATGCACCTGCTGCGTCCCAGCGCGAGCGACCTGCGCACGGTCGCGCCGCAGCTCGGGCACGCCTTCAGCGACGGCGCCGTCAACCTCACCGCCGCCACCGCCCTGAACACGCGCCTGGCCGAATCCTCGAAGGCGCTCTCCGAATTCGCACAGAACCCGGTGGTCGAGCTCGCGCTCGAAGACTTCCCGCAGACGCTCGAAATCGGCAACCCGCTGCTCGCCGGGATCGCGCCCGAGCAGATCAACTGCAACTACTGGACGCTCGCGTTCCGCAACCTCGCGAGCCTTCAGTCCGAGAACGTCGGCGTCGGTACGCTCGCACGCGCTGGCGTCGTGCTCTCGCCGATCGGCCCGAACAACGAGGGCTATCCCTCCTCCGCGCCGGCCAACGGTCCCTCCGAAGAACACGCCGATGGCAGCACCAAGATCATCGACAACAACCACCTCCACTACAACCCCTACCCGAACATCACCGGACCGGGCCAGGCGCAGGTCTGCGAAGCGGGCAACGAGACATACGTGCCCGGACAGGCCGAGATCGGCAACCTCCCGGCCAGCGACGTTTCCGACAACCGCGAAATCACGACCCGCGAAGATGACCTGTTCGGCGAAAAGTACCCCGCCACGACACTCAAGGCGCTTGGGCTTGCCAAGGCGCCGGCCAAGGCCAAGGCCACGACCAAGAGCAAGAGCAATAGCAAGGCCAAGGGGAAGAGCAAATGAGCCCCGCGCGTAAGTGGCGTCGCCAGGACCGCGTGCCGGTGATCGAGCTGCAGCGCTCGCACCCGGTGCGCGCCGGGATCGTGCTGCTCGTGATCCTCGCGATCGCCGTGTACTTCGGCTTCACCAAGCACGTCCCGTTCAAACACGGCTTCCGCCTGAAGGCCGAGTTCGCGACCGCAGTCAACATCCAGCCCAAGTCGCCGGTGCGCATCGCCGGCGTCAACGTCGGCAAGGTGACCTCGATCAAGCGCGACGGCAACACCGGCCTCGTGTACATGGAAATCGAATCGCGAGGCCTCCCGATCCACGCCGACGCGACGGTCAAGATCCGCCCGCGGCTGTTCCTCGAAGGCAACTGGTTCGTCGAACTGCAGCCCGGCACGCCCTCCGCGAAGACGGTCTCCTCCGGCTACACGATCCCGATCACCCAGACCTCCGACCCGGTGCAGCTCGACCAGGTGCTGGACGCGCTCAACACGGACACGCGCGCCAACCTGCAGAGCTTCCTGATCAACTACGGCGAAGCGCTGACGCGCAAGCCGGAAGCGCCCGAAAACGCCGAACAGGAACCGGAAGTGCGCGGGTTGAACGCCGCGCAGGCACTCAACCAGACCTACGAGCGCGGTCCGGCGTCGCTGCGCGGCGGCGCCGTCGTCGACCAGGCGATCACCGGCACCGAATCACACGATCTCTCCAAACTCGTCGCCAGCATCGGCAAGGTGACCTCGGCGCTGAACGTCCACGAGCAGGATCTCAGCGAACTGATCCCCAACTTCAACACGTTCTTCGCTGCGCTCGCCTCGCAGTCAGCGAGCCTCACCACCCTCGTCGGCGAGCTGCCGAGCACGCTGGCGAGCATCGACCGCGGACTCGCCGGCCTCGACGCCTCGTTCCCGCCGACGCGCACGTTCGCAACGACATCCTCCCCGGCGTCAAACAGACCAACGCGACGGTCACGGCGACGCTGCCCTGGATCGAACAGGTGCAGGCCTCGCTGCAGCCAAGCGAGCTCGGCGGCGTCGCCAAGGGCCTGAACGAAGCGGTGCCGTCGCTGGCGCGCCTTGAGAGCGAACAGACGCCGCTCTTCAAGCAGACCGAAGCGTTCAACAAGTGCCTGACGAAAGTGATCTACCCGGCCGGCAACACCAAGCTCCAGGACGGCGCGAGCACGACGGGCTCGAAGACTACAAGGAATTCTGGTACAGCCTGGTGGGTCTGGACAGCCTCGGCCAGGGCTTCAACGGCAACGGCCCGACGGCGAAGTTCCTGATCGGCAACAGCGGCACGACGCTGCGCTCGCAGCCGACGGCCATCCTGGGCACGCATCTCAAAGGACAGCGACTGCTGACGCGCTCGCCGCTGACGCCGCTGGGCACGCGCCCGGCCTATCCGGCTGAAGAGCCGGCATACAAGCCGCTCGTGCCGTGCGACACACAGGCGCTGCCGAACTTCAACGGGCCGCTCTCACAAGGCCCGGCGGACGGGAGCGAAGGATGACACCGGCCGAGAGCCACGAAGGCGGGCTCAGCGTCCGCGATCAGATCGAGCGCTACCGCTCGGCGTTCATCGCGGTGGTCACGATGGTCGTGATCGCGGCAGTCGTCGGCGGCTACATCCTCGCGCACGAGAACCTCAAGCTTCCGGGCTGGGTGCCGGTGTTCGGGCACAGCTACTACACGCTGAAGGCGGAATTCCAGACAGCCCAGGCGGTCACTCCCGGCCAGGGCCAGGCGGTGACGATCGCCGGCGCCAAGATCGGCGAAATCGCGAGCGTCGACCTGCGCAACGGGGTGGCGGTCGTGACGATGAAAGTCGTCCCCAAGTACGGCAAATATCTCTACCGCAACGCCACGATGCTGCTGCGCCCGAAGACTCAGCTGCAGGACATCACCGTCGAGGTCAACCCCGGCACCGCGTCCGCCGGCAAGCTGCACAGCGGCGAAGTGCTGCCGCTTTCGCAGACCGCCCCAAACGTCGACTTCGACGAATTCCTGGCCGGGCTCGACGCCGAAACGCGCTCCTACCTGCAGGAGCTGCTCGCCGGTCTGGGCATCGGTCTGAAGGGCAACGGCAGGGCGCTGTCGGCGGCGCTCAAGCGCTTCGACCCGACCGCACGTCTGGGCGAAGAGATCGCCCAGGAACTCAAACTCCGCCACGCGAACATCGCGCGCTCGATCCACAACTTCAGGCTGCTGACCGAAGCGCTCGGCGGCAAGGACCAGCAGCTCTCACAGCTCGTCGACGCCTCCAACGCCGTGTTCGCGACGTTCGCCAAGGAGGACGCGAACTTCAAGAGCACGCTCAAGCTGCTGCCCGGCGCGCTGCACAAGACCGGCGTCGGCCTCGGCAAGCTCGCGACCGCCACCACGCTGCTCGGCCCGACGCTGCACGAGCTCGAGCCGTTCGCGCGCGCGCTCGGGCCGGCCAACGAAGCGACCAGGCGTCTGGCGCTCAAGACCACGCCGATCATCAAGAACGAGATCCGCCCGTTCGCGCGCGAAATCCTGCCGGTCGTCAACGAACTGGGTCCGTCCACCAAGCAGTTCGGCGAAGCGCTGCCGAAACTCACCTCCAGCTTCTCCGTGTTCAACGAATTCTTCAACGAGATCGCCTACAACCCGGGACCGAGCAAGGGTGGCTTCCTGTTCTTCCTCGACTGGGGCAACCACGACCTCAACAGCGTCCTCAGCACCGCCGACGCCAACGGCGCGCTCGGGCGCACCCTCGTCTACTTCAACTGCGAAGTCCTGAAGCTCTTCAAAGGCGTCCGAAGTCAACCCGACGGTGAACCTGCTGGTCGGCCTGCTCAAGCCGCCGACCAAGGAGGAATGCGTCAACGAGGGCCTCCTGAGCAGCACCGGGACCGCGATCGCAACAGCGGAGCAGCTCACACCAAAGCATCGACGGGCGGCCCCTTCTCGGGCTTGGACCAGAGCCCGTTCGGGGGGAAGGGCTGAGATGCAGAAGCGCGCGCCCACGCTCGGCAACCTGCTGGTGATCGTCCTGTTCGTGCTCAGCTGCTTCGGGCTGCTGATGTTCCTGTGGGAGTCCTTCGGCGGGCCGCTGCCGCTGAAACCGAAGGGCTACCGCTTCACGGTCGCCTTCCCGCGCTCGTTCGCGCTCGCCGAAGAGTCCGACGTGCGCATCAGCGGCGTGGAAGTCGGCCACGTCGTCTCGCTGAAGCTGAACAAGGAAGGGCGCACGCACGCGACGGTCGAAATCGCCGGCCGATACGCGCCGATCCGCGCGAACATGCACGCGATCCTGCGGACCAAGACGCTGCTGGGGGAGACCTACGTGCAGCTGATCCCCGAGGGTCAGGGCGGCCCGTTCCTGCCCGACGGCGGCCGGCTGTCGAACAGCCAGGTCGAACCGTCGGTGACGCTCGACGACATCCTCTCGGCGTTCAACGCCAAGACCAGGCGCGACTTCCAGATCTGGCAGGAAGCGGTCGCGGCGGCGATCAACGGACGTGGCGAAGACATCAACGCCTCCTTCGCGCGACTCGAACCGTTCGTCGAAAGCGCCAACAAGCTGGTCACGGTGCTCGACTCGCAGGAAGGCGCGGTGAAAGCGCTCGTCCACAACACCGGCGTGGTCTTCAACGCGCTCGCCAGCCGCGACCACCAGCTCGAAGGCGCGATCGTCAACGGCGAGCGCACCTTCCACGCGGCCGCCGAAGCCAGCCAGGCGTTCGCCGCAGCCTTCCGCGCGCTGCCGGCGTTCGAGCACAACTCGCGCACGGCGCTCAAGGAAACCGACCGCTTCGCCGCGATCGCCAACCCGTACTTCAAGGAATTCCAGCCGACCGAGCGCCAGCTGGCGCTGCTGCTGCAGGCGGCCAAGCCGTTCGCGCCGCAGTTCAACAGCTTCCTCACGTCGCTCGGGCCGCTGACGAAGGCCGCCAAGACCGATCTGCCGGACATGAAGAAGTCGCTCGAACTGACCGTCCCGGTGCTCGAAAACTTCCGCCCGGTGCTGCACAACCTCGACCCGTTCCTGCAGTACCTCGGCGAATACGTGCCGGAGGTGCAGTCGTTCTTCGCCAACGTCACCGCCGCCTCGGAGGCGACCGAAGACGACAGCAACGTCACCGGAGGCGGCGGGCCCAAGGAGCACCTGCTGACGGCGATGCAGGTGCTCACCCCGCGAGAGCCTCGCGATCTACCCGAACCGCGTCGGCACCAACCGCGCCAACGCCTACCCGCACTCCGGCACCTACAGCTCGCTCGCCAGCGGGCTGCCGGTGTTCAGCTCGAGCGCCTGCGCGGACTCCGCGCCGTCGGTCAGCGGGCCGGCCAACGAAATCGTCTCCGAAGAAACGATCAAGCAGCTACAGCAGTTCGAAAGTCGCCAACACGCCGGAAACGGCCAACGACGTGGCGGCGCCGGCGTGCATGCAGCAGGGCCCGTTCACGTTCAACGGCGAAACGAGCCAGTTCCCGCACGTCGTATACAAAGCAAAATGATGTCCGACGATCGCCACCAGTACCACGCGAGCGACGTCGATCTCGCCGGCGACCCGGACGACGGCGAACTGGTCGATCCGCTGCCTCGACGTGCACAAGCGCCTCGGCGGCGTGTCCGTGCTCGACGGGCTGAACGTCGCCTTCCCCGAGGACACGATCACGGTCGTGCTGGGCCCGTCGGGCACCGGCAAGAGCGTGCTGATCAAGCACATCATCGGGCTGATGTTCCCCGACTCCGGCGACGTCGTCGTGAAAGGAAAAGTCGTCAAAGAGCTGACGATGCCGGACCTGCTCGCGATGCGGCGCAAGATCGGCGTGCTGTTCCAGGACGGCGCGCTGTTCGGCTCGATGAAGGTGTTCGACAACGTCGCCTTCCCGCTGCGCCAGCACACGGACTTCTCCGAGGCGGTGATCGCCGAGCGCGTGCGCGAGCGGCTGAGCGACGTCGGCCTTGCCGACGCGATGGACGACGCTGCCCTCGCAGCTCTCCGGCGGCATGCGCAAGCGCGCCGGGTTCGCGCGGGCGCTGGTGATGGAGCCGGACATCGTGATCTTCGACGAGCCCGACTCGGGCCTTGACCCGGTGCGCACCGCGCTGCTGTGCGACCTGATCCAGGAGATGCACCAGATCCACAAAGGCACCTACCTCGTCGTCACCCACAACATCGCCTCCGCGCGCCAGATCGGCGAATACATCGCGGTCCTGTGGCGCGGGCGGATCGTCGAGGCGGGCGACGCCGCGAAGATGTTCTCCTCGGAGAACCCGTTCGTGCGCCAGTTCCTCAGCGGCTCCGCCGAGGGGCCGCTGACGATGGACTGAGGACGCGCCGGCGTCGAGCGCGTCATCGCGAGACGCGCACGTGCGCTGAATGTAGACGTCTAGCTGTTGCGCCCGAGCCGCGACGATGCGAACATACGTTCGCATGGTCGTCTGCATCTACATCCCCCGCTTCGAGCTGGCCGTGGCCGCCGGCGAGGGCTCGGCGCTCGCCCGCCAGACGCTGGCGGGACGCGCGCTGGCGGTGGCGCCGCTCGTCGGCGGCGAACAGCGCGTGGGGGAGGTCTCGGGGGCGGCTGAGGCCCACGGCGTGCCGCGCGGGATGGTGCTCGGCGAGGCGCTCGCCCGCTGTCCCGACCTGGTGCTGCGTGCCGGGCGACCCCGTGCGGGTGGCCGAGGCGTGGGAGACGGCGCTGCGCGCGCTGGAATCGATCGGCGCGGCCGTCGAGCCGGCCCGTCCGGGGCTCGCCTACTTCGAGAGCGACGGGCTGCGCGGGATCCACGGCACGCAGGAGCGCGACGCTCGCCGCCGCCCGCTCGCTGGCGTGCTCGACGCGGCCCGTGCGCATCGGGGCCGGGCCGACGCGCTTCTGTGCGCTGGCGGCGGCGCTGGCGGTGCGCTCGCGCCGTCCGCTCGTGCTGGACGGCAGGGAGGCCGAGCGCTGGCTCGCCGGACGCCCGGTCGAGCTGCTCGGCTTCCGCGAGGACACGGCGCTCGCTGATCGAGCCGCTCTCGCGCCTGGGGGTGCGCACGCTCGGCGAGCTGACGCGGCTCGGGCGCCCGGCGCTGAGCGATCGCTTCGGGGCGCCGGGCGCGCTCGCCCACAGGCTGGCCTGCGGCGAGGACAGCCCGCTGCGCCCGCGCCGCGTCGAGGAGCGCCTGGAGGAGTCGATGGAGGTCGGCGACGCGAGCTCCGGCGAGGCGCTGAAGCGCGTGCTGGGCGTGCTGGTGGATCGGCTGCTGGCCCGCTCCGAGCGTCGCGGACGCACGCTGCGCGCCGCCACGCTCTCCGCGCGGCTGCTCGCGGGCGGCGGCTGGCGCGAGCGCGTGGTCTTCCGTCAGGCGCTGTGCGACCCCGAGCGCATCTGGCTGGCGCTGTCGGTGCGCCTGCTGGCGCTGCCCGCTCCGGCCGCCGTGCTGGGGCTGGCCGTCGAGCGCTTCGGGCCACCGGTCAGCGAGCAGGGTGCGCTGTTGACGAGGCGACGCTGTCGGCGGCCCGCGTCGCCCGCCGCGCGCGACGCCTGCGCGAGGCCGTCGCCCAGGTGCGCGCGGTGGCCGGGCAGGACGCGGCGCTGCGGGCCGTGTGCGTCGATCCCGACTCGCGCGTGCCCGAGCGGCGGGTGGTGCTGGCGCCGATCCCGGAGTGATGGGTCCGCACCATGGCGCGCGACCCTGAACAGCCCCGGCCGCGCGCGTGTGCGTTGGACCCCGCCCGCCCGATGGCATGCCGGCAGAGGTGAACGGCGAAGCGGTCGAGTCGCTGCGCGAGTCCTGGCTGGTGGAGGATCGCTGGTGGACGGCCGAGCCGCTGCGACGCCGCTACTGGGAGCTGGTGGGCGAGCGGGGACGCAACGTGGTCGTCTTTCACGATCTGGGCTCGGGCCGCTGGTTCGTCCAGGGCTCTAGTGGCCGTGGAGTGCTGCGCGCCACGCCCGCCATACGTCGAGCTGCACTGCCACTCGGCGTACTCGTTCCTGGACGGCGTCTCGCTGCCGCAGGAGCTGGCGCAGCGTGCGGGCGAGCTGGGTCACACGGCGCTTGCGCTGACCGACCACAACTCGGTCTCCGGGTCGATGGAGCTGGCCCAGGTCGCCGCGGACTAGCGGGGTGAGGGCGATCCACGGCGCGGAGATCGACGTGGCGCTCGGCCGGCCGCGGGCCGAAGCAACGCGGCGGCGGCGGCGACGGCGGCGAGTCCGTACGGGCACGGGGACTCGGCATCTCACGCTGCTCGTGCGCGACGCGCGCGGCTGGAGCAACCTCTGCCGGATCATCACCCTCGCCCACGCGCACACCCGCGAGGGCGCGTCCCGGCGCGAGCGCACGGAGCCGTGGGTGGACGTGCAGGCGGTGATCGACCACGCCGAGGGCCTCGTCTGCCTGACGGGCTGCGCCGAGCGCTCGGTGATCGGCCGCGGCGAGCGACGGACGAGCGCACCGGCGCGGCGGCTGCTCGACGCGTTCGGGCCGGAGGACCTGTACGTGGAGCTGCAGCGTCCGTACGCCCGCCACGATCGCGCCCGCAATCGTGCGCTCGCGGCGCTCGCCCGGCGGCTGGGGGTCAGGTGTGTGGCCACCGGCGACGTCCACGCGCACGCGCGCGCCAGGGCCGAGCTGCAGGACGCGTTCGTGGCGCTTGCCCACCACGCCACGCTCGACGCCTGCGAGCCGCTGCGTCGCGGCAACCACAGCCACGTGATGAGCACGCCGCAGGCGATGGCCAGCCGCTTCGCCGACCATCCCGAGGCGGTCCGCGAGACGCTGGCGCTGGCCGAGCGGCTGACGTTCGATCTGACCAAGGACCTCGGCTACCGCTACCCGGGGGCCGAGGACGAGGGCTCCTCGCGCCGCCTGGCCGAGCTGTGCCGGGCGCGGCTGGACGAGCGCTATGGGTCGGCGCGCGCGCCTCGCCGGGTGCGGGCGCGGCGCCAGGCGGAGGCGCAGGCGCGCCTGGAAGCAGGAGCTGCGCGTGATCGAGCGGCTCGGGCTGGCGGGCTTCTTCCTGCTGCACCACGACATGCTCGAGCTGGCGCGCGAGGTCGCGCTGGAGGTCCGCGGACCGGACTCGGTGCGCGCGCTGCTGGCGCCCGGGCGCGGGCGCGGCTCGTCGGTGTCCTCGATCGTGTGCTACCTGACGGGGCTCTCGCACATCGACCCGATCGCCGGCAAGCTGGCGCTGGGGCGCTTCCTGCACGAGGATCTGCACGGGCTGCCGGACATCGACCTGGACTTCCCGCGCGACATCCGCGAGCGGCTGATCCCGCGCGTGCACGAGCGCTACGGGCGCGATCACGCGGCGCTGGTGGCGGCCTTTCCGACCTTCCGCGCGCGCGGGGCGATCCGCGAGCTGGGCAAGGTCCTCGGGCTGCCCGCCGGCGAGATCGAGCGCGCGGCCCGAGGCGCCGAGCCCCACGGACGGCACTGAGCACGACATCTCCGTCTCGCTTGGGGACGGGCGTCGGCACCGGTCGAGCATCGCCGGCGGGGGAGGGAGCTCCGATCGCTGGCGCTGGCTGGCGCAGCTGGTCGAGCAGGCCCACGGGCTGCCCCGGCATCTCTCCCAGCACTCGGGCGGGATGGTGATCGCGACCAGGCCGCTGATCGACTGCTGCCCGGTGGTGCCCGCGGCGATGGAGGGCAGGCAGATGGTCCAGTGGGACAAGGACTCGTGCGCGGACGCGGGCTTCCTGAAGATCGACCTGCTGGGGCTGGGGATGCTCTCGGCGGTGGAGCGCTGCGTGGAGGAGATCGCGCGCGTGCGCGGCGAGCGAATCGACCTATCCCGCATCCCGTTCGACGACCCGCGCACCTTCAAGGCGATTCGCGCGGCCGACACCGTCGGCGTCTTCCAGATCGAGAGCCGCGCGCAGATGCAGTCGATCCGTCGCACGCAGCCGGAGAACCTCGACGATCTCGTCGTCCAGGTCGCGATCGTGCGGCCCGGGCCGATCCAGGGTGGAGCGATCAATCCCTACATCGAGCGGCGCCGGCGCCTGCGTGAGGACCCGGCATATGAGATCCCCTACGAGCACCCGGCGCTCGAGCCGGTCCTGCGTGAGACGCTCGGCACGATCATCTTCCAGGATCAGGTGATGCAGGTGGCCGAAGCGTTCGCCGGCTTCAGCCCCGGCGAAGCGGACGGGCTGCGCCGGGCGATGAGTCGCAAGCGCTCGCACGAGCTGCTCCAGCGCCACCGCGAGCGCTTCATCGAAGGGGCGCTGCAACACACCAGTGCGACCGCTCCGTCACCCGATCGAGCGACGGCGGAGCGCGTGTGGGAGATGGTCGAGGGCTTCGCCGGCTTCGGCTTTCCCAAGGCTCACAGCGCCGCCTTCGGCCTGCTCGCCTACCAGTCGACGTGGCTGCGGGTCCACTACGGCGCGGAGTTCCTGTGTGCGCTGCTGAACGAGCAGCCGATGGGCTTCTACGCGCCGGACAGCCTCGTCCACGAGGCCGAAAGCCGAGGGATCGCCATGCTCGGGCTCGACGTGAACGCATCGCAGGTGCAGTGCACGGTCGAGCATGGCGGGGTGCGTCTGGGCTTGGGCTACATCAAGGGCATCGCCACCGTCGAGGCACAGGCGCTGGTGAACGAGCGCGAGCGGGCCGGGTCCTTCAAGAGCCTGGCTGAGCTTGCGGGGCGCGCAGGCGTGAGACGCGAGACGCTCGAGCAACTGGCCTGGTCTGGCGCCTGCGACAGCCTCACGGCGCGGGCGCGCGGGGGCCTGGACACCCAAACGGGCGCACAGGCCGACCGGCGCCTGGCCCTGTGGCAACTGGGGCTGGCAGCCACGGCGCAAGCCGCAGGCGTCGGGTCGCAGGAGGGCGGCGGCGGTGGCGTCCAGCTGGCATTGCCCCTCGATCTACCGGTGGCCCCCAGGCTGCGGCGGCTGGGGCGCTGGCAGAAGCTGATCGCCGACTACTCCACCAGCGGGGTCACGATCGGCGAGCACGCGATGGCGATCCTGCGCCCCAGGCTGTCGATACCAGAGCTTGCCACCAGCGCACAGCTGCCAGGCCTAAAGAGCGGCTCGCCGGTGGCGGTGGCCGGGCTGGTGATCGCCAGACAGCGCCCGGGGACAGCAAAGGGGACGATGTTCCTGCTGTTCGAGGACGAGTTCGGGACGATTAACCTGATCGTCCCCAAGGCGATCTACGAGCGTCACCGTCATCTGGCACGAGCAGAGCCGCTGCTGCTCGCCAAGGGTGTCGTGGAGTGCTCGCACCCTAAAGGGCACAGGCAGGGGGTCGTCAACGTGATCGTAGGTGAGCTGGCAGCCCTCGAGAGCATCTTGTCCGGCGGTATCGAAGGGGGAGAGGGCCAGGCTGCGAGCGCGCGCGTACATCGTCTGTCGGGGCGCGACAGCGCGACGGCGCATGACGGTAGCCAAATGTCCCCGGGCGAAGGCTCCGCGCCCGGTGAGGAAGCCATGGACGGCGCGGAGGTCGGGTCCAGCATGCGCGCCGCGGCACCGCCTGTACAGAGCTTCGCAGCGGGACGGCGACGGTAGCTGACGTCATCTCGCCCCGGCCTTAATCAGAACGACACGATTGGTGTTCGGTGTGTAGCGTAACGCGAGCAGAAGTTCATCAACAGGGGGCAAGCTGATGCTTGGAACTCGCTGGAAAATCATGCTGTTGGTCGGTGTGCTGATCCTAGGGATCACCGCAGCCGCAGGTGCCGCCTTCGCATCGTCTCGCTCAGTCACGCTCGACGGCTTCGGCGACACCGGCGAGTCCCCCGACACCACTGGCATCTCGACGATCTCGGTCGACGCCACGCTCGCGAACGGGCTGGCCGGCGGGACCTTGACCACAGTTGGCAAGGTCAACCCCCTGGGAAATTTCTATTTCGACGAATTCACCGGCGAAGTCACGTGCATGCTGGTCAGCGGCAAACGGATCATCATCGGAGCCTTCGGCGAGGCGACAAGCCGCAGAGAAGTACTGGGCTCCAATCCAATTGAAGAAATAGTCACCCTCTTTCCCGGAACGTACATGCAGGTAGCGGTTGTGGAATCGACCGACTACATGCGCGAAACCGACGGTGGCAAAGTCACGGTGAGGCACAACTACGAATCGCTGGGGCCCCATCACGAAGGTCTTCCAAGCAGCCTGCCACCGGTCTGCAAGAAGTACCGCTCGCTCGAAGCGAAGACGCCCGCTGACTTCCACGACACGCTGTTCCAGATACCGGCGATAACGCGCCCGAGCAACGGCGCGACGATCGGCACCGGCAAGACCACGTTCGCGGGTGACGGCGAACCGGAAACGCCGATCGAGCTCTACGAAGTCGGGCACGAAAGCGAAGCCAAAGAAGTGCCCGTCAATGCTCACGGTAAGTGGCACGTGACGATCAGCGGGCTGGCTGCGGGCATCCACGAATTCAGCGCGCGCGCGCAGGACGGCTCGACCGTGCCGGCCAGCCCTGTTCGCTTCACCGTGGCCTGAGCGTCCGGCAGCGCCGAGAGCGAGCGTGTGCGGCCGCGCTACCCTGGTCGCATCGCTCGTCTGGCAGACACCGCTCTCGACGTGTTCCCGCTGTGCCTGGGCGGGAACGTGTTCGGTTGGACGATCGACGAGGAGCGCTCGTTCGCCGTGCTGGACGCGTACTTCCAGGCCGGCGGCAACTTCATCGACACGGCCGACTCCTACGGCCGGCGCGGCCCCGGCGGCGCGGGCGAATCCGAGCGGATCATCGGTCGCTGGATCGCCTCACGGGGCAACCGCGACCAGCTTGTGATCGCGACCAAGGTCGGCATGTCCCCCGAGCTGCAGGGACTCTCTCAGGCGACGATCAGGCGCGGCATCGAAGGCTCGCTGCAGCGTCTGGGAATCGACTGCGTGGACCTCTACTACGCACATCGAGACGATCCCGACACGCCGCTGCAGGAGACGCTGGGCGAGCTCGGTGCGCTGATCGCCGAGGGCAAGATCCGCCACGCGGCAGCATCCAACTACAGTGCCGCGCGCCTGCATCAGGCACTGAGCCTCGGTCAGGACACCGGTATGGCCTCATATGTGGCTTTGCAGCCCCACTACAACCTCCTGGAGCGCGGCGAGTACGAGGGTGAGCTAGCCGCCGTCTGCCGCGAGCACGGACTCGCCTGTATCCCGTATTTCGGCCTGGCCAGGGGCTTTCTCACCGGCAAGTATCGTCGCGAGGGAACCGAGGTCGACAGTCCCCGCGCTGCCGGCGTACGGGAGAGCTACTTCAACGAGCGTGGCTTTGCGGTCCTACATGCACTGGATGAGATTGCTGCGGAGCACCACACGTCTGTGGCGGCCGTCGCTCTCGCCTGGCTGCTAGCCCAGCCGACTGTCCTCGCACCGATCGCCAGCGCTACATCCCCTGCCCAGCTGACGGAGCTGCTGGCGTGTAGCCAGCTGGAGCTCTCGCCGGGGGAGCTTGACCGCTTGAACGTTCAGTCAGACCTCGCCGCCTGAATCCAAGACGCTGCCGGTGTAGCTAAAGCTCAGCAGCTGCCCGTCGGGGTCGCGTACGGCCAGCTCGTCGCTGGAGTCGCGCGCGACCGCCGGCTGTGTCCCGGCCTCAGCGAGGGTGCGCTCAAGTGCATCAAGCGCGTCGGTGTCGCTGAGCTCGAGCTCGACGCGCCGTAGCCCCGGTGCGGTGTCCGGCGCGCCGTCCGCACCGTGGCTCTGCCAAGAGTTGAGGCCGATGTGATGGTGATAGCCGCCGGCTGCAAGAAACGCCGCAGCGGGAAGCTGCGCGCGCTCTTCCAAGCCGAGCGCGTCGCGGTAGAACGACGCCGCGCGGGGGACGTCGGAAACCTTCATATGCACGTGACCGATGCCCGTCTGCGGCGCCACCGTCGAGCCGGGATCATCCTGGTACTGCGCCAGTAGGTCATCCAGGTCGAGCGGCAGCGTCACCATTCGTACACCCCGGCCGCCGCTCCCCGGTTGCCATTGCTCGCGCGGACGGTCGACGTAGATCTCGATCCCCAAGCCATCGGGGTCGCTGAGGTACAGGGCCTCGGAGACGCCATGGTCGGAGGCGCCCTCGAACGGCCAGCGAGCCCCGGCGACGCGCCGCACGCTCTCCGCCAGGGCAGCTCGCGAGGGGTGCAGCCAGGCAACATGGAACAGGCCGGTGGTGCTCGGCGGCAGAGGCGTCGGAGTGGCGATGTCGCCGAGCACGAGCGCCGGGTGCAGCGGATCGAGGCCGAGCCGCGCTTGGTGCTCGTCGCGAGAGATCAGCGGTAGCCCTAGCACGCGCTCGTAGAAGTCGATGCTGCGCGACAGCTCTCCGACGTCGAGCTGCACGGAGCGAATGCGCAGATTGGGGTCGATTGCAGCCATCGGTCCAGACGCTAGTGTGACGGCCAGTATGAACCTCCGCAAGCTCGGCAACAGCGACATCGAGGTCTCTGAGATCAGCCTCGGCTCTTGGCTGACGTACTCCGGTGGTGTGCAGCGCGAGCAGGCCAAGGCCTGCGTCGAGGCGGCCTTCAACGCCGGCATCAACTTCATCGACACAGCCAACGTGTACGGGCGCGGTGCGGCAGAGTCGCTGCTCGGCGATGTGCTCCGCGGGCATGCTCGCTCTTCCTATGTGCTGGCCACGAAGGTGTACTTCCCGATGTCCGACAGCGATCGCGGTCTCTCTGCACAGCAGATCCACAAGCAGATCGACGCTTCGCTGCAGCGCCTACAGACCGACTACGTCGACCTGTACCAATGTCACCGCTACGACCAGCACACGCCGCTGCAAGAGACGATGGGTGCGTTGACCGAAGTGGTGCAAGCTGGCAAGGCGCGACACATCGGCTTCAGCGAGTGGCCGGCCGAGAAGATCGACGAGTCGCTGGCACTGAGCGGCGTCGAGCGCTTCCTATCCAGCCAGCCGCAGTACTCGATGCTGTGGCGCGCGCCCGAGGCGGAGGTGATCCCGCTGTGCCGGCAGGAGGGGATCTCACAGATCGTGTGGTCGCCGCTCGCGCAGGGGGTCCTCACGGGCAAGTACCTGCCCGGTCAGCCGCCGCCGGCGGACTCCAGGGCGGCGAGCGACAGCATGGGCGGCTTCATCGACCGGTTGATCGCGCCCAGCGTCCTGGAGGCGGTGCAACAGCTGCGGCCGATCGCCGAGCAGGCGGGGCTGACGATGGCTCAGCTGGCGCTTGCGTGGGTACTACGCGAGCCGAACGTGGCATCGGCGATCGTCGGTGCAAGTCGTCCCGAGCAGGTGCACGCCAACGCCTCGGCGTCGGGCTTGACGCTCAGCGCGAACACGCTCGACGCGATCGACGAGGCGCTCGGCGACGTTGTCGTGCGCTGACGACGCCACCAAGCTCACGCCGTTTCTGTGGGGTTGCTCAGTCGGCCTTGACGGCGGAGAGGTCGAGCTGGATCTTGACCTTGTCGCCGACGACCACGTTGCCCGAGCCGAGCGCCATGTTGAACTTCATGTCGTGATCGCCGCGGCTGATCTGTGCCTTGGCGGAGACACCCACACGCGGGTGGCCTTCATGGTCGGTCTCGGTGCCCTCAAGCGTGGCGGTCAGCGTCAGCGGCCTGGTGATGCCGTGCAGCGTGAAGTCGCCCTCGATCTCGAAGTCCTCGTCGTCGATCGCCCGTATCGATGTCGACTTGAACGTGATCTGGGGGTGCTGGTCGGCGTCGAAGAAGTCAGCCGACCGCAGGTGGCCGTCGCGCTGAGGCTCACGCGTGTCGACGCTGGCGGTCTGCACCGTGCCATATGCGCTGACGCCCTCCGGCGTCACCTCCAACGTGCCCTCGAACTCCTTGAACTGACCCTTGACGCTGGCGATACCGAGGTGTTTGACCTGGAATTCAACGCTCGAATGGACAGGGTCGATCTTCCAGGTGCCCGTCGGAAGCGGGGTTTGCGTGGCCGTGGACTCAGGTGTTGACATTGGATCTCCTTGTCTGAATGCGGGTGCCGTCTCAACTGGGACAAGCTGCCCTCGACACTAGCAAAATTACTTGCACCTGCAACTATTTTGACTTAGCGTGGTTGGACGACAAGCGTCTGGAAGGCGCGGCCGAGCGGGCCGTGTACGTCGTGCAGCACGCTCTCCGCCAGCCCTGTGCCGCCGCCGTGCAGCCACGTGCGCGCATCCAACCCGATCCACTCGCCCAGCGGCTGGCGCTGCAGGTGGAGCGTCAGGTCGGCGTTGATGAACAGGAAGCGCTCGAACGGCAGCGCCGCGCCGACGCCGTTGCCGAAGTCCGCGGTAGCAGCCAGCCGTGCAAGTGCGGTGAGCGGCTCGCCCGCCAGCAGCGGGTGGCGCAAGCGCATCCACACGCGTGCAGGCCCCAGCTCGCGCGGGTCGCTGAGCCAGCGCATCTCCATCGCGCTCGCGGCAAAGCTGTCCCGGTCGGGGTCGTCAAGCGCGAAGCGCACCAGCCTGCCGTCCTCTGGCGGGGGCAGCCGATCCGGCTGGGCAGAAGGGCTGTCGGTCTGCGCCGGTAGCGCTGCGGCCGCGTCGGCCACCTCTGCCGCGACCTCCTGCACCCGCAGTGCGCTGGCACGACAGACAACCTGCTCAACACCACCGATCTCCGCGCTCAGCTCTCCCGCCAGCTCCTGTACGCGCCGCCCAGGGCGCACGATGCTCGTGGACAGCTTCAACGGTGCCAGCGGGATCGGGCGCAGCAGCTCAAAGCCCAGGCGCGCAATACGCAGCTGCGAGCCTGGCACCACGCGCTCGAATGCGGCTGCCATCAGCGCCGCCGGCGCGCCGCCGTGCAGCGCATTCAGGTCCCACGGCCCACGGGCGTGTGCCGTCGGCATGAAGCTCGAACCCTCGGCGAGGAAGATGCTGTCCGCCATCGTTGCTCAGATCGGCAGTCGCGCGACGAAGTCAGCAAGCCTGCCGGGGTCGCGCAGCGGCGCGCCATGGCCGAAGCACGTCAGGCGCGGGCGCAGCTCGGCCAGCCGGCGCGCTGAGACACGGTTGTGGCCAGGATCCGGCGTCAACACGCTCGGGGGCTCGTGCAGCCCCGGCACGCCGGTCTTGACGTTGACGTTGTTGAGCACATCGCCGAGGATCAGCACACCGTCGGACTGACGCCAATAGGCGAGGTGTCCGCGCGAATGGCCCGGCGTCTCCAGGATCGTGAAGCCGGCTACCTCATCACCCTCGATCAGTGCCCGCGCGACCGGGTGCGGCGGTCCCGTCCAGAAGCGCTGCTGCAGAGCATTGATCCATCCAGGCGCCTGTGAGTTGGCGATCCCGCCGGGGCTCTCCATCGCCGGCACGTCGCCCTGGCCACACCACAGCGGTATCTGCAGGCGTTCACAGATCGCATGGCTGGAGCCCTGGTGGTCGGGATGCGCGTGCGTGAGCGCGTGCGCGCTCAGTTTCCGGCCCGCCAACTCGCGCATTATCCGCCCGCGCGCCTGGCGGGTGCCGGCATCGAGCAGCACGTCACCGATCAGGTAAACGTTGATCGCGTTCGGCGGCCAACCCCGCAGCAGCTGCACGTCTCTGGCGAGCTCCCTCATCGTCTCGCCGCGCTCGCGTCGCTGCTCATGAGCGTGAGCCCTCCCAGGAGAAGCCGCGCACCGCGAAATACAGCCCGAACACGCCCCACAGGGCGATCACGGCGAGCGCGTCCAGGTGGCTGCCGAGCCCCGAGCCCGTGACCATCGCTCCCGACAGCCCGTCGATCAACGGCTTCAACGGCAGCGCTTCGGCGATCGTGCGGATGAAACCGGGGGCGCCGCTCGAGTCATCGAACACGAAGAACGACACGAACACGACCGGCAGGAACACGGCATTGACGTAAGCGGCTGTCGACTCGAAGTTGGGGATCACGTGTGCGAAGGCGACACCCAGCGCCGCCAGGCTGACGACACCGACGAGCACGAACACGATCAGCTCGACCCATTGCAGCGGCCATCCGATACCGAAGAACACGCGCCCGGCGAGCACGATGATCGTGATCTGTAGCACCGTGTTGGTGACCGCGTTGGCGGCCACGCCTCCGAAGTATGAGATCGTCGGCAACGGCGTTCCGCGGATGCGCTTGAGCACACCGCGCTCGCGTAGGAACACGATGTTGTAGGCCAGCGCTGTGAAAGTGGTGGACATCACGCTCATGCCGGCGATCGACGGCACGAGCTTGTTCAGATCGTGCTGGTTGCCGCTGAGGATCGCCCCGCCCGCGACCAGGAACAGCAGCGGCAGCGCGAAGTTGAAGAACGCTGCGCTCGGGTTGCGCCAGAACATCCGTCGCTCCAGGCGGTACTGACGCCACGTCAGGGCAACTGGGTTGGCGGCGCCGAGCGTGTCAGGCATGCCGGTCCCCGGACGATGCAGCCGTCAGCTCCAGATACACGTCCTCGAGCGTTGGGCGGCCCACCGATAGCTCCTCCAGGCGCCGGCCGCTCGCCAGCGCTTCGCCCGTCAACTCATACAGCAGCGCCGTCGGGTCCTCGGTCTCACGCTCCACCAACTCGCCGCTGTCATCGCGGTAGGTGACCTTGTAGCGAAGCCCGCCTGCCTCCTCGGCATCGCCGCCTGAACCGACACCCAACTCGCGTGGGGGGCCGATCGCCAGCACGCGGCCGTCCTTGACGATCGCCACGCGGTCGGCCAGTGCCTGAGCCTCGTCCAGGTAGTGGGTTGTCAGCAGGATCGTCTTGCCCAACGCGCGCAGTGAGCGCACCGTCTCCCACGCCGCCCGCCGCGCCTCCGGGTCAAAGCCTGTCGTCGGCTCGTCCAGGAAGATCAGCTCAGGATCACCAACCAGCGCCAGCGCGAAATCCAGCCGCCGCAGCTGCCCGCCGGAGAGCTTGCGGCTGCGCACGTCCGCCTTCTCCTGCAGCCCCGCCAGCGCCAGCACCTCCTCGACATCGCGAGGGTGCGGGTAGAAGCTCGCCCAGTGAGCCAGCGCCTCGCGCGGAGTCACATGGCTGTAGATCCCACCGGACTGCAGCACGATGCCGATTTGTCGGCGCAGCTCGATCGAGCGGGCGGCGGGATCGTGACCGAGCACCGAGACCTCACCGCTGGTGCGCCTGCGGTAGCCCTCCAGGATCTCCACCGTGGTGGTCTTGCCCGCGCCATTGGGGCCGAGCAGCCCGAACACCTCGCCTCGCTGCACGGTGATATCGATGCCGCGGACCGCTTCGTAGTCGCCGTAGCGCTTGCACAGCGCGCTCACCTCGATCGCCGGGGCTGTCTCGCTCACCCCCTGATCATCTCAGGACGCGCTCAGCGTGTCAGCGCTCGCCGAAGGCGCACCGTGATCTACCAGTGCACGCCCCTGGTCAGCGTGGCCATCGCGATCTGCTCAAACGACGCGCGCTCCTCGACATCGGCATGGCCCTTGGAGGCCGCCGAGTCCGGGAACACACGGTAGGCGAGGTGCAGCAGCCTGTCGACGGCGCTCGGCGACAGCGTGTACGCGACTTCGCCGAACTTGCCCATCCACGTGCCCATCTCCTTCGGCCGCCCGCGCAGCGCCTCGCAGATCATGTCCGCAGCCTCCTCCGGGCTAAGCGTGGGGAACGCGTCATACATCTTCGTGGGGGCAATCATCGGTGTGCGCACGAGCGGCATGTGGATCGTGGTGAACGTCACACCGTCGCCGATCACCTCCGAGGCGACCACGCGCGAGAACGCGTCTAGCGCCGCCTTCGAGGCGACATAGGCGGAGAAGCGCGGCGGGTTCGCCTGGACGCCGATCGAGGAGACGTTGACGATGTGCCCGGAGCCGCGCTCGCGCATGTGCGGCAGCAGGCCGATGATCAACTTGACCGCGCCGAAGTAGTTGAGCTGCATCGTGCGTTCGAAGTCGTGGAAGCGATCGTAGCTGAGGGCGATCGAGCGCCTGATCGAGCGCCCGGCGTTGTTGACCAGCATGTCCACGTTGCGATGGTCGGCGAGTACGCGCTCGAGTAGCCGTTCGATCGACTCGATGTCTGCGATGTCCGCGGCGTACACATACGCGGTGCCACCCGCCGCGACGATCTCCGCTCGTGTTTCCTCCAGTTTCTCGACGTTGCGGGCAACCAGCAGTGGCACCCCGCCGGCGGCAGCCACCTTCAGTGCGGCAGAGCGCCCGATGCCCGAGGAGGCGCCCGTGATCATCACGTGCTTGCCCTCCAGCGCCTGCTTGAGCGTGGCGCCACGGCGCAGCTCGTTGTCCATCTCCCGGTCCCAGTAGTCCCAAAGGCGGGCCACGTATTGCGGCAATGGCGGTGGCTGCTCGAGCGGCGAGCCGGCCAGCGCCCGTCCTGCCTCGCGCGTGTCAAAGCGCGGCACCAACTCCATGTGCGCCAGCACCTCGCTGGGGATGCCCAGCTCGCGCAGCGCCAAGCTGCGCACCTGGCGCAGCGGCGGCAGCGCCAGCGCCAGCGACAACGGCCACTTCGGCAACGGGTCGATCAGGCGTTTGTCGATGCTCACCGCAAAGCGCGGCGCGTGCGCAACAGTCGCCAGTTCGTTGATCAGGTCATCCACGCGCTGGGGGCGCGGATCGGTGAGGTGAAACGCGCGGCCGTCGAGGTCCGGCTCGTGGGCGATCTGCTCGAGCGCGCCCGCCACCCAGTCGACCGGAACGATGTTCGTGTAGCCGAGGTCCAGTCCCACCAGTGGCACCCACTCGGGCAGCAGTTGGCGCATGCGCTGGATCGCCTTGAAAAAGTAGTACGGGCCGTCGATCTTGTCCATCTCCCCGGTGCGGGAGTCTCCTACGACGATTCCCGGCCGGTACACCCGCCAGGGCACGTACGGCTGCTCCCGCACGATCCGCTCGGACTCAAACTTCGTGCGGTGATACGGCGATGGCAGGCGCTGACCCTCATCGAACATGTTCTCCGCGAACACGCCCTTGTAGGTGCCGGCCACCGCGATCGAGGAGACGTGATGCAGGCGCCCCGCGTCAACCGCGCGCGCCAGTTCCACTGCATGCGTCGTGCCGCCGACGTTCACCGCCGTGTTGCGCTCCGCCGGTGCGGTCATGTCGTACACGGCAGCCAGATGGAAGAAGTGCTCGATCTTGCCGCGCAGCTCCGCCACCTGTTCCTTCTCCACGCCCAGCAGCGGCCGGCGCAGATCGCCGGTAACCGGCTTCACGCGATCCGCGGCCGATGCGCCCACGATCATGCTCCAGCGCTCGATCAGCTCATCCAGACGGCCGCTGGAGCTGTCGCGCACCAGCACATACACATCCCCCTGGCGCTTCTCCAGGAGCTGCTCCACCAGTCGACGACCGATGAAGCCAGTTGCCCCTGTGACGAAGTACGACATCCTCAATGGAGCCTACCTCGAATCAGCACCTCGAATCGCTAGGCCCCCGCGCCCGCTCCTCCGCGACCCTCGCCGGCGGCGAAGCGTGCCGCGCCGCGGGCCCCGTCCTCGAACACCTCCGGCCCGGCCTTCGCCTCCAACGCAAGCCCCTCTGCCAGCGTCATCCCCAGGCCCTCGATCGCTGCCCGGCGATCGGCAAGCATCGTTCGCTGCGGGAAACACGCCAGCCCCTCGGCGAGGGCCAGCGCGCGCTCGAGGTGCGCTCCCGCGGGCACGATCTCGCTGATCAGCCCCATCGCCAGCGCCTCCGTCGCCTCGACCATGCGACCCGTGAGGATCAGGTCCAGCGCGCGTCCGAGGCCGACGATGCGCGGCAGGCGCTGCGTGCCGCCGTCTATCAGCGGCACGCCCCAGCGGCGCTCGGGGTAGCCGAGCATCGACCCCTCGGTCGCGATCCGCAGGTCACACCACAGCGCGATCTCCAGGCCACCAGCCAGGCAGAAGCCCGAGATCGCGGCGATCGTCGGCTTTGATGGCGTCAGCCGGGTGAAGCCCATAGGCCCCTCCTCGCTCATCAGCCGTGGGGCGAACGTGTCCTGCGCCTTGAGGTCGGCGCCGGCGCAGAAGGACACGTCGCCCGCGCCCGTGAGCACCAGCACGCGTGCCTGAGCATCGGCCTCGAAACGCAGATAGGCCTCATGCAGGAGCGCGGCGGTCGGCCCGTCCACCGCGTTGCGGCGCTGCTGACGGTCGATCGTGATCAGCGCCGTGGCGCCGCTGCGCTCGTAGCGAACCGGTTCTGGCTCGCTCATCGCCGAAGGCTGTGGTCTACCAGCCGCCGCGCCACTGAGCGTTGCTCAGGAGTGCCTTGTGCGCGGCTTTGCGCGCTTCCTTGCGCTTCTCCAGATGGCGCTGGAGCATGCTCATCAGGAACACGAACGTCGGAAAGAAAATGATCAGGATAAAGCCCGTGTCGACGATGTCTTTATCCGTCGTCGCGCCGTAGAAGCCGCGACCATCGTTGAATGCACCGGCGGCCGGCGCGAGCACCAGCAGGGCCAGCAGCGCGAGCGGAATAAGCATGGCGAGAAGACGTTTGCGCATCGGTCCGCAAAATCCTACCTGAGCCCGCGGAGGACCGCCCGGCGAGGCACTCGGTGGAGTCCGGCTGGTGTGTCGGCAGCCAGACGCCTGGCGTGCCGGTGGCTGGCGTGCCGGGTGTGCCGGTGGCGGGTGTGCCGGGCGTGCCGGTGGCTGGCGTGGCGGTGCGGGTGTGCCGGTGGCCTGGTGCGCCGGCGTCCCGATGTGTCGCGGCTGGTGTGCTGTCGCCGCGGCACGTTCTTCTTCGCGCACTCGCTGTATAACGATGGCTATACAGCGTTCGTAAAGGAACAACCGCCGCTCGGCCGGTCACACAGAGGACACAAACTCGGTCACACACCGAGGACACAAACCCGGGCGCCTACCATCAGCAGCCGATGGCCCTACTGATCGCATCGGATCTCAATAAGGACATGGCCGGGCAGCCGCTGCTGCGTGGCGTGTCGTTCAAGCTGGAGCGCCGCGAACGGATGACGATCGCCGGGCGCAATGGTGCCGGCAAGACCACGTTGCTGCGGATGCTCTCGGGTGAGACGTCGATCGACCGCGGTGAGCTGAGCGTGGCCAAGGGGGTGCGCATCGCGCTGCACGACCAGCGCCCGCCCCGCGAGCGGGGCATGGCGCTGCGCGACTACCTGCTGTCGGGCTGCGCCGAAGAGCTGGCGATCGAGGCGGAGCTGGGCCGGCTGGAGACGAAGATGGCGGACGGCGCGAGCGATGAGGCGACGTTCGCGCGCTATGCCGGCGCCCAGGCGCGGCTGGAGGCTCGCGGCGGCTACCTGTGGCGCAATCGCGCGACGGCGATGGCGCACGGCCTGGGCTTTCGCGAGGCCGACCTGGATCGCGCGCTGGACACGTTCTCCGGTGGCCAGCTGACACGCGCCTCGCTGGCGCGCGCGCTGGCGACGGGGGCGGACGTGCTGCTGCTTGACGAGCCTACGAACCACCTCGACATCGAGTCGCTGGAGTGGCTGGAGCAGACGCTCGTGGACCTGGATGCGGCGATCGTGCTGGTCGCGCACGACCGCTGGTTCCTGGAGGCAGTCGGCACGGCCGTCCTCGAGCTTGAGGCCGGCCGCTCCCGCTTCTTCGCCGGTACCTGGCATCAGTGGCGCCGCGAACAGGCCGCGCGCGAGATGGCGCTGGGTAAGGCGATCGACAAGCAGCAGGCGGAGATCGAGCGGATGGAGCGCTTCATCGAGCGCTTCCGCTACAAGGCGACGAAGGCCAAACAGGCGCAGTCGCGCGTGAAGAAGCTGGCCAAGGTCGAGCGCATCGAGCGCGACCCCAGCGACGGCAGGAGCCTGGAGTTCGCTTTCGCCGCGCCGCGAGCGCTCAGGCCGCGTGATCTTCGAGCTGCTCGACGGGCGCGTGGAGATAGGCGATCCGGGGAGGGGGCGGGAATCCGATCACACTGCTGGATCACGCGGAGCTATGGCTGGAGCGCGGCGAGCACGTCTCGCTGGTGGGCCCAAACGGCACCGGCAAGACGACGCTGATCGAGACGCTCGCCGGCCGGCGCGAGCTGGCGGCGGGCAGGCTGAGCACCGGCCACAACGTCAAGGTCGGCTACCTCTCCCAGCACGCCGAGGAGCTCGGCGCCGGCGGCGACCCCGGGCAGAGCGTCGTCGAGGCCGCCCAGCGCGCAACCGGCCTCAGCCCGGGCAAGGCGCGCGCGCTGCTCGGTGGCTTCCTGTTCTCCGGCGAGGACGCGGAAAAGCCGCTGAGCGGCCTCTCCGGTGGCGAGCGCCGGCGCCTGTCGCTGGCGGTGCTGGTCCAGTCCGGAGCCAATGTGCTGATCCTGGACGAGCCCACCAACCACCTGGACATCGAGAGCCGCGAGGCGCTGGAGGACGCGCTGCGCTCGTTCACCGGTGCGATCCTGCTCGTCTCCCACGACCGCGCGCTGCTCGACGCGGTGGGCACGCGCACGGTCGCGGTCGAGGATGCGCTCGCTGCACAGCTACGTCGGCGGCTGGCCCGAGTATGTGCGCATACGCGACGAGCGCCGGGCAGCAGCCTCGGGGCGCAACGGCAAGGCCGCGGGCGGCCGATGCCGCGCGCTCGCGCCGACGCCGGCGCGGCCAACGGATCTGCCGAGCGCGACCAACGGGTCGGCGAGCGCGTCCAACGGGTCCGGCGCCACGGGTGCCGCCAACGGGCGCAATGACGATGCAGGGCGCCGGCGCGGCGGCAGCGGTGCAGGACAAGCCCAAGCCCAAGCCGCAAGGGCCCCTCCAAGAACCGGCTGAGCGCGCAGCAGAAGGCCGAGCGTGCGATCGAAGAGGCGGAGGCTGCGCTGCGCGAGCTCGAAGCGGAGCTGGCCGATCCGGCGGCGTGGGCGACGCGCTACGAGTCGGCCAAGTCCGAAGCGCGCCATACGGCCGCCACGCGGGCGGTCGAGGACGCGTACGCCGCGCTGGAGGCGCTGGTGGAGTGAGGCCCACACACAGCTAATCTCTGCTTGTGAGCGAACAGCTCAAAACAGCGCGCAACGTGGCGATCATGCTGGCGATCGCGGCGGCCGTGTACTTCATCCCGGGCGGCGGCCGCGCTGCGGACACGTTCGAAGCGGCGCTGCTGGGTGGCGTTCGGGGTGGGCATCGGCTATTTCGGCCTGCGCATGTACCGCGAACACCACGTCGCGCTGTACAGCCTCGGCGAACGCCACCGCGGCGCTGCTGTACGGGGCGGTCGCGCTGGCCGTGTTCGAGTGGGTGGCGCGGCAAAGGATGTGGTAGACGCAGGCGCCGGCGAGCTCGTGCAGGTGCACCGCTGGCCGGGGTGGGGAGTCGCGTGGTACGCGCTGCTGGGACGTGGTGTACCGCCAGTTGACGGTCTACCGTCACCGCGCACTATTGAGGTCCTCGCATGCGGGGCGCTGCGGCGCCTATCCTCGGAGGCGATGGCAGCGACCGAGCGAGCTGACGGATACGCGAGGATGCGACGCGCGAGCCTCGCGCAGCAGCGGCGCGCGCTGCCCGACCAGCCCGGCGTGTACCTGTTCAGGGACGCTGGCGGGCGGGTGATCTACGTCGGCAAGGCCAAGTCGGTGCGCAAACGCGTGGCGTCGCACTTCTCGAAGGCCCAGGTGGGCGGGCGGGGATCGGGTTCACCCGGCCACGCGGAGATGGTGGCGAGCGTGGAGCACATCGAGTGTGTGGTCGTGGCCACCGAGGCGGATGCGCTGCTGGCGGAGCAGAGCTTCATCAAGCAGTACCGCCCGCGCTTCAACATCCGGCTGCGCGACGACAAGTCCTATCCGTTCATCGCGATCTCGCTCGACGAGGACTACCCGCGGGTGTACTTCACGCGCGAGCGCCACCGTCCCGGCCGTGCGTACTTCGGCCCGTACTCGAACGCCAAGCGGGTGCGCGCCACGCTGGAGGTGCTGGCGAAGGTATTCATGTTCCGCTCGTGCACCGGGACCGGAGCCCGGACGGCGCAGCGGCAGCCCGTGCCTGGACTACTACATCAAGCGCTGCGAGGCGCCGTGCGTGGACTACGTCTCCAAGGAGGAGTACCGGGAGAGCATCGACGGCGTGATCGGACTTCCTCAGCGGGCGCTTCTCGGCGATCGAGCGCGATATCGAGGCGCGGATGCGTGCGGCGGCAGCGGAAGAGGAGTTCGAGCAGGCGACGCTGGAGCGCAACCGGCTGCAGGCGGTGCGCTCGCTGCTGGAGCGTCGCCGCGTGACGAGCGAGTCGGTTGGCACGTTCGACGCGGTCGCGGTTGCACTCGACGGCCGCGAGGCCAACGCACAGGTCTTCCAGGTGCGCGATGGCGTGCTGTCCGATCGCCAGTCCTTCTACCTGGCCAACGAGGCCGAGCGCGAGCTCTCGGAGGTGGGGGAGGAGTTCATGCTGCAGTACTACGGCGGTACGATGTCGATCCCGGCGCTGCTGGTCGTCCAGCAGGAGATGATTGCCCATCCTCCGGCGCCCGGCGCTGGCGGACGCGCTTGCCAGCCGTCGCGACGGGCCGGTGGAGCTGCGCGCGGCGGAGCGCGGTGAGAAGCGCCGGATCCTGGAACTGGCGCGAGCGCAACGCGCTGTTGGCGCTCGATCAGGAGAAGCTGCGCTCCGAGCGCCGCCGCCAGAGTCGTGTGGAGGCACTGGAGGGACTGCAGCAGGCGCTCGGGCTCGACGTGCCGCCGATCCGCATCGAGTGCTTCGACATCTCCAACCTCGGCGGCACCCACACGGTCGCCTCGATGGTCGTGTTCGAGGGCGGCGCGCCGAAGAAGTCCGACTACCGGCGCTTCACGATCCGCACGACGGAGGGCGCGCCGGACGACTTCGCGTCGATGGCCGAGGTGCTCGGCAGGCGCTTCGCCCAGTGGGAGCGCCAGGCAGACATCTCGCCGCACGACCCCGCCTACGATCAGAGCTTCGCGTCGCTGCCGAACCTTGTCGTGATCGATGGTGGCAAGGGTCAGCTGGCGGCCGGCCTGGGGCCGCTGCGGGGCTTTCGCGACCGCGGCGTCGCCGTCGTGTCGCTGGCCAAGCGCATCGAGGAGATCTTCCAGCCGGGACGCAGCGCGCCGCTGGTGCTCTCGCATTCCACCCCCGAGCTGCAGCTGCTGCAGCGCGTGCGTGACGAGGCGCACCGCTTCGCCATCACCCACCACCGCACGCGACGTGACAAAGCGATGACGAGCTCGTTGCTGGACGGGATGCCGGGCGTCGGCCCGACGCGTAAGCGTGCGCTGCTGACGCACTTCGGCTCACCGGAGGCCGTAGCGGCGGCGTCGAGCGAGGAACTGCAGGCGGTGCCCGGGTTGCCGTCGAAGGTGGGGAGAGACATCCACGCCTACCTGCACCGCGCCGGCTGATCCATTCTCCGCAAAGTGACACGCCCGTCCGTGCGGGGCGGCACAATGCAACGTGATGGCCGTGATCAGGCCCCTGCGTCCGCTGCGAGCCGCCAGTGGGAAATCCGGCAAGCCGGTTGTCGAGTCGCGCCTGCAGGACTTCGTGGTGATCACAGGCTTCTCCGGCGCTGGCAAGTCGACGGCGATGAACGTGTTCGAGGACGCGGGCTACTTCTGCGTGGACAACCTGCCGCCGGAGATGATCCGCTCGCTGGTGGAGCTGTTCGTGCACAAGGGCTCTAAGGTCGAGCGGGCGGCGGTGGTCTCGGATGTGCGCGGGGGCGTTTACTTCGAGGCGCTGCGTGCGGTGGTGGACGATCTGGACGCGCTCGGCCTGAGCCACCACGTGCTGTTTCTGGAGGCGGCCGAGCAGACGCTGGTGACCCGCTACAAGGAGACGCGCCGACGTCACCCGCTGGCGCCGGAGGGTAGCATCGCGGCGGGGGTGGCATCCGAGCGTGCGCTGCTGGAGCCGCTGCGCGGTCGCGCGGATATGGTGATCGACACGACCGGTATGTCGGCGGCGACGCTGCGCGTGAAGATCGCCGAGGAGTTCCTTCCCCGCAAGGCTGTGGGGCGGCTGTCGGTGACGTTCATGAGCTTCGGTTTCAAGCACGGCCCGCCGCGGGAGGAGGACCTGGCGTTCGACGTGCGCTTCCTGGCGAACCCGCACTACGAGCCAGAACTGCGGGAGCTCACCGGCCTCGATCAGGCGGTCGTCGACTACATCGCTCGCGACGGGCGACTGGAGCAGCTGTACGACAGGCTGCAGGCGCTGCTGGACTTTCTACTCCCGCAGTACGTCACCGAGGGCAAGGCGCACCTGGTGATCGCCGTTGGCTGCACCGGTGGCCGTCACCGCTCGGTGGCGATCGCAGAGCACCTGGCGGCGCGCTATCGCGACCACGACGATCTGGACGTGGCGGTCGCGCATCGGGACATCGACAGGTCTCCCGGCAGCGCTTAGCCGGCGCGGGCGGCGTATAGCGATGGTTATACGGCGAACGCACGAGGAGTAAGCCGGCACGGCCCCGGCAACGCCCGACGCGAAGTTGCCGCAATGCCGGACGCCAAGTCGCCGCGGCCCGGTGCGCTGATAGCCTCCGGGAGCACGCCGGGCGAAGGAGCGGGACTCCTGAGGCCCGGCATCGTTTATTTTCCCTTCAGGAGGCAGTGAATGGCAGTACGCGTGGGCATCAACGGTTTCGGCCGGATCGGTCGAAACGTGTTCCGCGCCGCGAAGGCACGGAGCGAGGCTCTTGGCCAACAGATTGAGTGGGTGGCAGTCAACGATCTGACGGACTCGACGACGCTGGCGCATCTGCTCAAGTACGACTCGATCTTGGGCCCGTATCCGGGCGACGTGCGGACCGACGGCGAGGGCGCGATCGAGGTGGACGGTCGCGAGCTGAAGGTGCTGGCGGAGCGCGACCCGGCGATGCTGCCGTGGGGCGATCTGGGTGTAGACGTGGTGATCGAGTCGACGGGACTGTTCACAGACCGCGACAGCGCGGCCAAGCACTTGGCGCGGGGCGCCAAGAAGGTGATCATCTCAGCGCCGGCGAGCAACCCGGATGTGACTGTGGTGCTGGGCGTGAACTTCGATATCTATGACCGCGAGCGCCACGACGTGATCTCAAACGCGTCGTGCACGACCAACTGCCTGGCGCCGGTGGCGAAGGTGTTGAACGACACGGTGGGGATCAAGCACGGCCTGATGACGACGATCCACGCCTACACGGCGGATCAGCGTTTGCAGGATCTCCCGCACAAGGACCTGCGCCGCGCACGAGCGGCGGCGATCAACCTGATCCCGGCATCGTCCGGTGCGGCGAAGGCGATCGGACTGGTGATCCCGGAGCTGCAGGGCAAGCTGAGCGGCTTCGCGGTGCGTGCGCCGGTGCCGACGGGCTCGCTGGTCGACCTGACGGTGGAGTGCCCGCGGGAGACGAGCGTGAATGAGGTCAACGCGGCGCTGAAGGCTGCGGCGGCAGACGGGCCGCTGGAGGGGATCATGCAGTACACGGAAGACCCGATCGTCTCAAGCGACATCGTGCAGTCGCCGTTCTCCTCGATCGTCGACTCGCAGCTGACATCGGTGGTGGACGGCACGATGGTCAAGGTGCTGGCGTGGTACGACAACGAGTGGGGCTACTCCAACCGCCTGGTGGACCTGACGCAGAGGGTTCTGTGAGCCACGAGGATTCCGGCCGGTCCGCTTGTCCATACGGGTTGGCGCGACGGTTCCGAGGATCTGCCGGGGGGTAACGTGAAGGAGCACGAAGAGATCGGAGACAGTCGATGAGGAGCATTGACGACCTGGACGTCCACGGCAAGCGAGTGCTCGTGCGCGTGGACTTCAACGTGCCGCTGGGCACGGATGGCGACGCCACTGCCGGTGGCGTTCCGCTGGTTAGCGACGATACGCGCATCGCAGCGGCGTTGGCAACGATCGAAGAGCTGCGCAAGCGCGGCGCGCGACTGGTGCTGGTCTCGCATCTGGGCAGGCCGAAGGGCAAACCCGTGCCGGAGCTGTCGCTGGCGCCGGTGGCGGACCGCCTGCGCGAGCTGACGGGGGCGAAGGTGACACTGGCGCCGGCTGTCGTGGGCGAGGAGGTGACGGCGCTGGCGGAGGAGCTACGCGACGGTGACATCCTGGTGCTTGAGAACGTGCGCTTCGAGCCGGGAGAGACGAGCAACGACCCCGAGTTCGCGAAGGAGCTGGCGGCGCTGGCGGACCTGTACGTCGACGATGCGTTCGGCGTGGCACACCGTGCACATGCGAGCAATGAGGGCATAACGCACCTGCTGCCCAGTGCGGCAGGACGGCTGCTGGAACGTGAGGTCAAGACGCTGACGGGGATCCTCGAGCATCCGCAGCACCCGCTTGTGGCGATCGTGGGCGGCGCCAAGGTGGCGGACAAGATCAAGGTCATCGAGCGCTTCCTGGCGGTGGCGGACGTGGTGATGATCGGCGGCGCGATGTGCTTCCCGTTCCTGTGTGCGCAGGGCCACACGGTGGGCAAGTCGTTGTGCGACGACGAGGACGTGGAGCATGCGCGCAGCGCGCTTTCACGGGCCAGCGACACGCATGCGCCCCAGGCTGGCCGGGCACGCCTGCTGGTACCGAACGACCTCGTGATCGGTGAGCGCCTGGCGGCGGATGCCGAGCACCGCGTGCTCGACGGGGTGGAGGTGCCGGAGGGGTGGATGGGACTGGACATCGGGCCCAAGACGGCGGCGCGCTATGCGAGCGTGATCGCGAGTGCGGGCACGGTCTTCTGGAACGGTCCGATGGGCGCATTCGAGCTGGAGCCGTTCGCGGCGGGCACGCGCGCGGTGGCCGAAGCGGTGGCGAGCGCCCCGGGCATGACGGTTGTGGGCGGCGGCGATTCGGCGGCGGCGCTGGCAGATTTCGGATTGGAGCAGGAGGTCGACCACCTCTCGACGGGCGGTGGCGCGACGCTGGAGCTGGTGGAAGGCGCGACGCTGCCGGGTGTGCAGGCACTGGAAGGCGCAGGGGTGGTTTCTTAGTGAAACCACACCCACCCGGCGCCCGCACGCCGCTGATCGCGGGCAACTGGAAGATGTACAAGACGGAGGAGCAGGCGGAGGAATACATCCAGGCGCTGCTGCCGCGGGTGTCCTCTGTGGACGGCGTGGACGTGGCGATCTGCGTGCCGTTCACCGATCTGCGGGCAATGGTGGACAGCGCTCGTGGCTCGCGCGTGGAGGTGTACGCGCAGAATATGCATCAGGCGCCGGAGGGGGCCTACACGGGCGAGGTGTCGGCGGCGATGCTGGGCGAGCTGGACGTGCAGGGGGTGGTGCTCGGGCACTCCGAGCGCAGGGCGCTGTTCGGTGAGACGGACAAGGCGCTGGCGCTGAAGGTGTCGGCGGCGCTGGAGGCGGGGCTGGCACCGATCCTGTGCGTGGGGGAGACCGAGGAGGAGCGCGACAACGACGACACCGACCGCAAGCTGCGTCAGCAGATCAGGGAGGACCTGGCGGGCGTGACAAACGAGCGGCTGGCGGAGGTGACGATCGCCTACGAGCCGGTCTGGGCGATCGGCACGGGCAGGGTGGCGACGCCGGAGCAGGCACAGGAGGCGATTGCGTTCATCCGCGCGCTGGTGGGTGACCGCGACAAGCAGGCAGCCGACGCCGTGCGCATCTTGTACGGCGGCTCGGTCAAGGCCGAGAACGCGCCGGAGCTGCTGGCGCTCACCGACGTGGACGGCGCGCTGGTGGGTGGCGCATCGCTGGACGCGCAGGAGTTCGCGCAGATCGTGGCGGCGGCGTCGAGGCGCCAATGAGCGTCCCACCGGGCCCCGGGACGCTGCCTGCCGCGAGCGCCTGCCTGATCGTGCTGGACGGATGGGGCCTGGCGGAGCCGGGTCCGGGCAACGCCGTGTCGCAGGCGCGCACGCCGGTGTTCGACGAGCTGTGGAGCAGCTACCCGCATACGACGCTGACGTCATGGGGACGCGCGGTTGGGCTGCCGGAAGGGCAGATGGGCAACAGCGAGGTGGGACACCTGAACCTCGGCGCCGGGGCGGTGGTGCGTCAGGATCTGATGCGGATCGACGACGCCGTGGCGGACGGCTCGCTGGCGCAGAGCGAGCTGCTGCGGGCGGCGTTCGCCGACGCGGAGCGGGTGCACTTGCTGGGGCTGGTGTCAGACGGCGGCGTGCACTCATCATTGGAGCACCTGCAGGCGCTGATCGCGCTCGGTCGGGAATTGAGTCCCCACCCACCCGCGGACCTGGTGGTGCACGCGTTCACGGATGGTCGTGACACGCTGCCGCACGCGGGGGCGGGATACCTGCGAGAGCTCGACGGCACGCCGGGTGCGCGCGTCGGCTCGGTCGTGGGGCGCTACTGGGCGATGGATCGCGATCGGCGCTGGGACCGCACGCAGCGGGCGTACGACATGCTGGTGCATGGGCGCGCGCCGCAGCACGCGGACAGCGGCGAGCAGGCGGTGCAGGACGCGTATCGCAGAGGCGAGACGGACGAGTTCATCGAGCCGACGTTGGTCGGCGCCGACGCGACGATCCGCCCGGGCGACAGCGTGATCGCGTTCAACTTCAGGCCCGACCGCATGCGTGAGCTGACGCGGGCGCTGGCCGAGCCTGGCTTTGGCGAGGCGGACGGCGCGGGCGACCCTGGCGTGGAGCACGCGGACGGCGCCCTCCCGGGATGGACGGGCCGCGGCGGTGCGCCGGCGGTTGCGCGCTACACGACGCTGACGAGCTACGAGGAGGGCTGGCCGTACCCGGTGGTGTTCTCGCCGGAGCACCCTCAGAGCACGCTGTCGGTTGTGCTGGAGCAGGCGGGCGCGTCGCAGCTGCATGTGGCGGAGACGGAGAAGTACCCGCACGTGACGTACTTCTTCAACGGCGGCGAAGAGACGCCGCTGCGTGGCGAGCGGCGGGAGATGGTGCCCTCGCCGCGAGACGTGCCGACATATGACCACAAGCCGCAGATGAGCGCACGAGAGGCGGCGGCGGCGTTCGTGGGGGCGTGGCGTGGTGACGAGAAGGGCTACCGGTTCGGGATCATCAACTTCGCCAACGCGGACATGGTCGGGCACACGGGCGTGATCGCCGCTGCGGTGCAGGCGATCGAGACGGTGGACGAGTGCCTTGGCGAGGTGGTTGCGGCGGTCCACGAGCGCGGTGGTGTGTGCGTGGTGACGGCCGACCACGGCAACGCGGATCACATGCTCGAGCCGGACGGCAGCCCCAACACGGCGCACTCGCTGAACCCGGTGCCGCTGATCCTGACCAGCGCCGGCGCCTCGCTGCGCGGCGAGGGTGGGATCCTGGCGGACGTGGCGCCGACGGTGCTGCAGGCGCTGGGGATCGAGCAGCCGGCGGCGATGACCGGGCACTCGCTGATCGAGGGCCGCTAGATTTTTCTCGACTGGATCTTTTCTTTAGAGGGCAGCCTTCCGGCTGCCCGGCGTTCGCGGTGAGAGAAGGAGCGCAGATGCAGGCAGACGAGCAGACGGCAGGACCGAGGCACCGCTCGCGCCGCGCGCTGGCGGCGTTCTTCGTTGGTTCCGGGATCAACCACTTCGCGATGCCGCGCCCGTACGAGCAGATCGTGCCGCCGCGCCTGCGGGCAAACGCCAAGCTACTGGTGCAGGTGAGCGGCGTGGCGGAGATCGCGGGAGGGGTAGGGGTGCTGCTGCCGTGGACGCGACGCCTGTCGGGTGTGGGCCTGGTCGCGCTGCTGGCGGCGGTTTTCCCGGCGAACCTGCACATGGCGCGGGAGCCCGAGCGCTTCCGCAAGATCCCTCGCTGGGCGCTGTATGCGCGACTGCCATTGCAGCCGCTGATGATGCTGTGGGCGTGGCGGGCGACACGCTCATGAATGGGATCCTCCGAGCGGCGGGCGTTGTCGCTGCTATGTTCGACTGAGAAGGACGTTGGATCGGACCGCCATGTCGACCGTCACCGCAGTCAAGATCGCTCACTCCGAGCAGGAGACCCTGACATTGGGGGAGCTGCGCGCCTGGCGTGGCCTGCTGCGGGCGCATGCGTGCCTGGCAAAGCGTTTGGACTCCGAGCTGGAGCATGCGCACGGCCTGCCGATGACCTCTTACGAGGTGCTGCATCACCTCGAGGAGGCGAGCGGCGGGCGGATGCGCATGTGCGAACTGGCGAAGCAGGCGCAGCTGTCGCGCAGCGGGCTGACGCGGCTGGTCGATCGCCTCGAGCGCGACGGCCTGTTGGAGCGCTGCTCGTGCGACCACGACGCGCGCGGCTCCTACGCGTGTCTCACCTCCGCGGGGCGCGAGCGTCTGCAGGAAGCGCGCGGAACCCATCTGGCAGTCGTCAGGGACCAGTTCTTCTCGCACTTCTCCGAGGCGGAGTTGAGCGTCCTGGCAGACATGTGGGAACGCATCGCTCCCTGCAGCGGCTGCTGAGCGCGAGAGCCGGCATCGGTGTCGACGTCCGCGCCTCGAGGGCCTACTCGTCTGGATCGTGATGCCCATGGCTGACGTGGCGACGGTGCACCACGATCGCGCTGACGATCGCGAGCAGCACCGCGATGAGGCCGTAGATGCCGAATGCTTCGATGGCGTTGCCGGCAGAGTGCCCGAGGAGGTAGGCGATCAGGCCGACGGCGCTCGCCCAGGCGATCCCGCCGAGCGCGTTCCACAGCGCGAACGAGCGCCAGCGCATGCGTGTGGCGCCGGCCAGCCACGACGCCCACACGCGCAGGCCGAGTACGAAGCGGCCGAAGAACACGGCCTTGGGGCCGTGGGCCTCGAAGAACGGCTCGCCGATGCGCAGCACCTCCTGGCGCTGGCGCTGGAAGGCGCCGGGTCGCTCCAGCAGCCAGCGTCCGCCCTTGCGGCCGATCAGGTAGCCGATGTTGTCGCCGACGATCGCGCCGGCGGCCGCGAGGAGAATCACGAGCTCGATCTGCAGCTTGCCCTGGCTGGCGAGCACGGCGGCAGCGATCAGCGCGGTCTCGCCGGGGATGGGAACGCCGCCGGACTCGCTCATCACGAGCACGAACAGCAGCGGATAGCCGAAGTCCTTGACGAGGTGGTTGACATCGAGGATGGAGGCGAGCATGGGCAGGCCGGGTTGCTGGGCTCAGTCCCCCTACTGCGTGTTTTCGGAGACGAGTTGTTTGAGGGCCGAGGATGTCTGCTGGACGTCGGAGTAGACGACGTTGCGCAGCACCACCTTGGTCGGCGCGGGAGCGGTGAGCACGACGACGGCGACGACGACGAGCGCCAGCACCAGCGCCACCAGCATGGCCACCAGCAGGCGGCTGGAGCGCCGCCGTGGCGCTGCATCGGTCCGCCCGCCGGCTTGCACGGGTGCGGCGCCGGCCCTGGGCGGTCCCGGTCGTGGGCGGCGGGCGGCCACGGTGGGGGCCGGCGCGCCGGAGCGGCGGGCGCCGGCGAGCACGGTGGTGGCCTGCGTGCGGGAGGATCCGCGCGACGCCACGGGCGCGTCCGGCGACAGGGATGCCCTTGGCGCCGTCGCTGAGCGCGTGGCGCATCTCCAGGGCGGTCTCGTAGCGATCGCGAGGGTCGAGCGCCAGCGCGATGGCGACGGCGTCGGCGAGCTCAGGGGTGACGGCGGCGACGAGCGTGTCGAGCATCGGCGGCTGCTCCTGCTGCTGCTTGAGCGCCAGCTCGGTCAGCGAGGTGGCCTCGTACGGCAGGCGCCCGGAGATCAGCTGGTAGGTGACGACGCCGAGCGCGTACAGGTCGGCGCTCGGGCCGGCCTCCTCGCCGCGCGCCTGCTCGGGCGCGAGATAGGCGGCGGTGCCGAGCACGGAGCCGACCTGGGTGATGCTCGACTGCTCGGTGGCCTTGGCGATGCCGAAGTCGGCGAGCTTGACCTCGCCTTCGCGCGCGCGCAGCAGGTTGCCGGGCTTGACGTCGCGGTGCACGACGCCGTGGCGGTGCGCGTAGTGCAGGCCCTCGCACGCCTGTTCGATGATCGACAGCGCCTCGTCGACCTCGACCCAGCCGTCGTCGCGAAGGATCTCCGCGCCGGAGGAGCCTTCGATGTACTCCATCACGATGAAGTACTGGCTCGTGCGCTCGTCGCGGCCGGAGTCGAACACCTGGACGATGTTCGGGTGAACGAGGCGCGCTGCGGCTTGCGCCTCGCGCTGGAAGCGCGACACGAACGCGGGGTCGTCGGCGAGATGCTCGGCCAGCAGCTTGACCGCGACCTGGCGCTCCAGGCGCAGGTCCATGGCGAGGTGCACGGTGGACATCCCGCCGAAGCCCAGCCGGCTCTCCAGCCGGTAGCGACCGGCGATCTCAGCGGTGCTCATTTCCCGGGTTCCTGTCCGCCGATGCCCACCCCGGCCGGCTTCGGGGTCGGCGGCGCCCGCGCCGCCGACGCCTTCGCCCGCTCCCGTGCCGCCGCCGGCGCCTGGTGTTGCTTCGCCGACGCCGGGCGCTGCAGTGCCTCCGCCGGTGCCGGGCGTGGTGGTCGTTTCGGTCGGGGTTGTGGGTGTGGTGGTTGTTTCGGTCGGCGTCGTGGGTGTCGTGGTGGTGGGTGTACTGGTGGTGGTGCTCGGTGTGGTCTTCGGGGCGGTGCTGCTCGTGGTGGTGGCCTGCGCGAGCGGCTGCGCGCACAGCGCGAGCGCGTGCGAGCGCAGGTTGTCGATGCCCTGACGCAGCGTCTGGCGCAGACCGGCGTCGACGGTGGCGGGCAGCGCGTTGAAGTCCTGTTCGGTCTTTGCCAGCGCGGTTTCGGTCGCCGAGCAGTTGCCGTTGCCGGCTTCGGCGGCCTGCGCGACCGTTTCGAAGTCGCTCTGCAGCGGCCCGGCGTCGGCGACAGGGATCAGCTTGCCGCTCGAGCTGCCGCAGGCGACGAGCAGGGCGGCGGCGATGCCGAGCAGGCCGGCAAGCAAGCCGCCGGAGCCGAGGCGCAGTCTCACTGGCCGTACTCCAGGCGCTCGGCCAGCGAGTCGGGCAGACGCGCGGCGCGGATCGCGGCGGCGGCGCCGGCGATGTCGTAGTCGGCACGGTGGAAGGAGACGGCCATGTCGTCGAGGTCGAGCAGCAGCCACGACGCGCGCGGGTCTCCGTCGCGTGGCTGCCCGACGCTGCCGGGGTTGAGCAGCCACTCGCCCTCGGCGACGTCGAGCTGCGAACCGCTCGCGGCGCGGCTCGCCGGTCGCCGAGCTCGCCGTCGTGGCGCACGAACGACAGCGCCACGTGGGAGTGGCCGATCAGGCAGATGCGCTGGCGCTGGACGTCCAGGCACAGCTCGGCGAGCAGGACTGAGAGCACGTACTCCCACACGGGGTCGCGCGGGCTGGCGTGGTAGAGGCCGACGGGGCCCTCCTCGCCCTGCGGGCGCAGACCTTGCAGGAAGGCCAGGTTCTCGGGCGCGATCACGTCTCTGGTCCACTGTGCGGCGAGGCTGGCTCCGCGCGAGAACTCGTCGAGCGGGATCTCGCCGGTGACGGCGAGATCGTGGTTGCCGGCGAGGCAGACGGCGACGTGCTCGCGCGCGAGCTCCACGCAGGCGTCCGGCTCGGCGCCGTAGCCGACGAGATCGCCGAGGCACCACAGCTCGGACGCGTCGCTGGCGGCGACGGCGTCGAGCGTCGCCTCGAAGGCGTGCCGGTTGGCGTGGATATCGGAGATGACGGCGACCTTCATCCTTGCAGGGTACGAACACCGTCGGCCCTCCGGCGTTCCACGAGCAGTCACGCTGCAAGCGCGCAGCCAGCCGCTGGTACGCGGGCGGCGGGGGCCGGCGCCGGCTATTCGGCGCCGGATTCGGGCTCGCCGCCGCCGTACTCGGGCAGGTTCTTGATGCCCTCGCGGGCGCTCCACTTGGAGTAGTTGTCCTCCATCGCGTCGATCAGCTCGCGCATGAAGCGGGCGGAGAGGTTGACACGCGAGACGACCACGCCGGGGACCTCCTCGGACTCGACCTCGTGGTCGACGCGCGCGAACGTGACGGTGAACTCGTAGTCGGAGTGGCTGACGTTGGCGAAGTTGGCGTATACGCCCCCCATGATCTCGGGGGACAGGTGGATGTTTATGTGGCGCTCGGCGCCTGAGTCTTGGTCGTTCACACAGCTAGTATCGCAATCGCCGTCCACAGACCCATGACCGAGCTCCCACCCGAAGACGACCAACCTTCCTCCCAGCATGGCGCGAGCGCGACGGTGACGCCGCTGGAGCGCCTGCGCGCGACGGTCGTCGCCGTTGCAGGCGAGCTGGGCGGCACCGGTGCCGGTCGTGCGCAGATCACGCTGGAGCGTCCGCGGCGGGCGCAGTTCGGCGACTACTCGACGAATGCGGCGCTGCTGCTGGCGCCGGGGCTGGGCGTCCCGCCTCGCGAGGTGGCCGAGCGCTTGGGCAGGCACTGCAGACGCGGCTGGGAGCGAGCCTCGAGCGCTTCGAGGTCGCCGGTCCGGGGTTCCTCAACCTGTTCGTGTCGGACACCTGGCTGACGGCTGCCCTCGCCCAGGCACTGGCAGCGGGCGACTCGTTCGGTGCGGACGCCGTGGCGGCGCCCGAGCGCGTGCTCGTGGAATTCGTGTCCGCCAACCCCACCGGGCCGATGCACGTGGGACATGCGCGCAACGCCGCCTACGGCGACGCGCTGGCGCGCATGCTCGCACTGCAGGGCCACGAGGTGGAGCGCGAGTTCTACGTCAACGACGCCGGCTCGCAGGTACGCAAGCTGGGCGAGTCGATCGGGGCGCTGGCGCGCGGAGAGCCGGTCGCGGAGGACGGCTACAAGGGCGACTACGTGGTCGAGCTGGCAGTGCGGCTGACGGACGCGGCGAGCATGGACCCGCGAGAGCTGGGTGAGGCGGCGGTGGCGCTCATGATCGAGAGCATCCAGGCCTCGCTGGCGGCGTTCGGCGTGGAGGACTTCGATCGCTGGTTCTTCGAGAGCTCCCTGCACGAGGGCGAGCAGAGCCCGGTGGCGCACACGCTGGCGCTGCTCGAGGAGCACGGACACACGTATCGCAGCGAGGGGGCGCTGTGGCTGCGCACGACGGATTTCGGCGACGACAAGGATCGTGTGCTGGTGCGCTCCAGCGGCGAGCACACGTACTTCGCATCCGATATCGCCTACCACCAGGACAAGCGCGAGCGCGGCTTTCAGCGCCAGATCGACGTGTGGGGCGCCGACCACCACGGCTACGTGCTGCGGATGAAGGCGGCGTATGAGGCGCTCGGCGGAGACCCGGGTGAGCTGGAGCTGCTGATCATGCAGCTGGTGCACCTGATGAGCTCAGGCGAGCGCGCGCAGATGTCCAAGCGGGCAGGAGAGTTCGTCAGCCTGGATGAGCTGGTGGCGGAGATCGGCGTTGACGCGGCCCGCTGGTATCTGCTGGCGCGCTCGCACGACACGACCGTCGACCTCGACCTGGATCTGGCGCGGGAGCAGTCGAGCGAGAACCCGGTGTACTACGTGCAGTACGCGCACGCGCGCATCGCATCGATGCTGGAGAAGGCCGGAGCTGAGCGCGTGCGCGTGGCCGGCCAGGCGGTGATCGACGCGGCGCTCGAGGTCGAGCGCGAGCTGCTGCATGTGACCGAGCGCGCGCTGGTCGAGCAACTGCTTGCGTTCCCAGCCGAGCTGGCGGAGGCGGCCGAGCGACGCGCCCCCCACCGGATCGCCGCGTATGCGCTGGAGTTGGCGCAGACTTTCACGGCGTTCTACCGCGACTGTCACGTCGTCGGCGCGCAGCCGGAGACGGTGGAGTCCTTCCGGATCGCACTGTGTGTCGTGAGTGCCGGCACGATCGCGCGTTGCCTGGGGCTGCTCGGGGTGAGCGCGCCGCTGAAGATGTAGCTCGGTCGAGCTGTAGCTCAGGCCGGCGTTCCGCAGGAGCTCAGTCGAAGCGTGCCAGGTCGGAGTCGAGCCTGGCTGTGTCCGCGGAGCTGAGCGTTGGGGCGTCGGTGGTTGCGGCGGCCTGGGCGCGCGCCTGGCGTCGCCAGCGGGGCAAGAGCACCGCCAGCACCGCCAGCAGCGCGAGCACGACTGCGAGCGGCACCAGATAGGCGGCCAGGTCGAAGCCGTGCGTGCTCGGTAGGCCGAGCACCGTGGGGCCGTACTGGGCGACGAGCGAGCGCTTGATTTCGGCTTCGCCCCTGCCCTGGTCGATCAGCCCCTGGATGTATGCGCGCTCGAGGTTGGCCTGCGGGGACTCCGCCACCTGCAGCGGGATTTTGCAGGTCACGCACATGACCTGGCGCTCGATGATCGGCAGCGTAGTGCGCGGTTTGATCCGCGCCCCCTGTGAGGCTGATGCGCCGAGCGCGGCGGCGATCACGAGCGCGACGGCAGCCAGACCCAGCAGCAGCCTCGGCAGGCTCCGCGTGCGGCTCACGAGCTCTCGGCGAGCGTCACTGCGCGGTTGAGGAACGCCTGTCCGATCTCGCCACGGGAGATGGCGACGATCCGGCCCCGGCGGTCGATGACGAAGCTCTCCGGTAGCTGATCGGTGCCGTAGGAGTGGGCGAACGCACCGGTGTTGTCGCGCAGGTTGGTGTAGCTGAGGTGGAAGCGGCGGACGAAGCCTTCGGAGTCGGGCGAGGCGTCGAGGTATGTGACGCCAAGCACCGTTCCGTTATGGCGTTCGAGGCTGCGCTGAGCGCGCTCCAGCAGCGGCGCCTCTTCCTGGCATGGTTCGCACCAGGAAGCCCAGAAGTTCAGCACCACGACCTTGCCCCGCAGCGCGGCCAGCGAGCTGTGGCCCTTGCCGCCGAGCACCGGCAGCGAGCGCGTGGCATTGGGTGCCAGCGGGTACTGCTTGCGCGCGACGAGTTCGTCGAGCGTGCGGTTGGCGGACTGCGCGGACACGCCGTAGATCAGCAACGCGATCAGGCAGGCGCCGACGAGCGTGACGAAGATCGGTAGGGCGCGGCGTCTCAAGGCACCCAAGATTAGACCCAAGCGGCGTAATATCTGCGCCAGCGCGACGGTAGCTCAGTGTGATCAAGGCTGTAGATTGCCCTCGTGGCGCGCGATGATCCAAAGAAGGTGCCTTGGGATCAGAGGCTCACTGAATACCTGGCTCGGGACTCGTGGGAGGTGGCGAACGATCCCGCAAGGACCCGGAATCCTCCGTTTCGCGAGCAGATCACGTAAGGCACCAGCGACCAGCCTTCGAGCCGCAACGGCTCTCCAGGCCCTAGAATTCTCCCAGCGCGGCGGTAGCTCAGTTGGTAGAGCGCAAGCTTCCCAAGCTTGAGGTCGCGGGTTCGACCCCCGTCCGCCGCTTACAGAGCCAGAGCGACCAGTCTGCGGGGCCCTGCGCGAAGAAGGCGAGGAGATACATGACGCCTATGACTGCGCGTTGCTTCGTGACCGAGGCTGTCCTCGATGGATCCACCCCCCCGGCCCTCACGCTCGATCGGCATTCCACTACGCCGTATACACGAGAAGTTCCAATAAGTTGACATGCGTCGGGACTCCGTCTAAAGTGCGTCGCGCGCCGGTCATCCCGCGAGAGCGATCGACGGTCGCGGGCTCCACGCGCCTAAAGCGGACCCATGCCCGAGAACGGAATCGTCACTGTCGCTGTCGGTCGCTTCGATCCATTGGTGCACAGCGGCCTGATGGCGATCCTAGGCGCTGATCGCCGGATCGATGTCCTGGCGGACAATGTCGGGGAGGATCAGCTGGAGCCTGTGGTCAAACAACAAGCCCCGCGAGTCCTCGTCATGGCGGAGGCGGCCAAGAGCTCGTTGCTAGAGCGCCTCGGAGAGATCGCTCCCGCAACCCGACTTCTCGTCCTGGCGCATCATCCTTCGCGTGCTCACGGGATGCGGGTGCTCGCTGCCGGAGCCACCTGCGTCGCTTGGAACGCCTCGGCGGCTGACATCCTCGCTGCGTTTCATCTGGTGGCGCAAGGACAGCGGCTGTTCGTCTCCGCTAGCGGTCACCGAGTCGAACGGCGCTACCCCAGCGACGTGCCTGCCCTGACGCCGCGCGAGCGTGATGTCTTGCGTCACCTAAGCCGCGGTAGGTCTCACGCTGAGATCGCCCGCGACTTACGCATCGGCGTCCGAACCGTTCACACGTACGCCGCTCAGCTACGCGACAAGCTGAATGTTCGGGGCAAACACGAGCTGATCGGGATGCCCTTGCCGGATAGCCACGCAGAACGCGACTAGACAAGCCGGTCATGTACGTGATCCTTGTTCTCCTCCGTAGAAGTCGCGCGCATTACGGATAGACAACGCATACGGCCTCACATACGGTTGGCGACAACGGTTCAGGCCATCGGGATTCGCGATGCCAGGACGTTCTCGTACTTGGGGGCGACACATGCGGACTGCCGTGCGACAACTCGCGATATGCCTGCTGCTCTGTATCGGGCTATGGTGCTGCGCGGCGTGCGTCTCCCAGGCAGCGGTGCCCGCGGAAGTGACTGGCGCTGGTGCGGTCAGTGGCTCGCTTGTGGTACCGGCCGTGCAGGCACTGGATGAAGGCCAACAGGCTCATGAGCAGGAAGAAGCGGTACGCAGCAGCTCGGGGGCGGTGGTCGCGCGTGAAGCGTCGCGAACGGCGTATGAGGGGCTCACCGCCGAACAGGCCGGAAAGGTGGATGCTGAAGCGTTTCCGGGCGTGATCGATGACCCATCCGGTGGCCCTCCGCAGCTGCCGTCAGGGCAGCGGATCACGGCCTTTCCTTCGGACAACGCAGCATCGGTCGAATTCGGCGAAGGCAAGCATGGCGTAATCGAATCGTCGATGCCGATGGCCATCGAAAGCGCATCCGGACAGCGCGCGCCGGTCAATCTGAGCTTGAGCGAAGACGGCGGCGTTTACGAGGAGCTGAACCCCGTGGTGGGCGTGGGGATCCCCAAGCGGCTGAGTGAAGGAGCGTCCCTGACCGAGCCTGGCGTCTCGCTGACTCCAGTCGATTCGTCCGGTGTGCCGCTCGACGGCTCGGAAGGCAGTATCGACGGGGCGACCGTGCTCTATGCCAATAGCGGCCTGGACGCGGACACCGCGATCAAGCCGGGTACGGCGGGCTTCTCGGTAGAGACGCTGCTGCGCTCGGTGGACAGCTCTGAAAAGCTTTACTTCCGGGTGGGTCTGCCTGAAGGCGCGAGCGTTTCCCAGGCCCAGCCTGGATCGGGGGCCGTACAGATCCTTGATGATGGCGAGGTGCTGGCGACGGTATCGCCGCCCGCTGCTCAGGATGCCGCGGGAACGGCGGTGCCGGTGTCGATGAGCGTATCTGGCGATCTGCTCACGCTCACGGTCAGCCAACGCACGGGGGAATACCGCTATCCGATCGATGTCGACCCCGAAGTTACGAGCAACGCCCAGGTTCTCCCGTGGGCCTTCTACAACGCAGACGGCCCGGAGTTCGCATGGTCAGAAACCTACATAGGCGTAGGGAACAACGGCGGCGCTCCCGACGTCCCAGGCCAGTGGGCTTACGTTTACTACGTCACGCAGGGCGCTTCGCAGATCTACTCCTTCTGGGCCAAGACGTCGACTTCGGGCGAGCCGATCGTCAGCGCCGCGCTTTACATCGAAGGCAAATACGGAATCGAAGGCGAAAAGGCGGTCTTTGAAGAAAACAGCACGAAGGAAACACAGGAGTGCGTGGAGCTGGGGTGTGCGGTACCAAGCCAGGAACATATCGCGGGTCGCGAAACCAATGGAGTGTTCCTCGACGCGGCCGCCGTGAAAAGCTACGACGATCCGGAAACCGGATGGCGATTTCAAGATCACATCGAAGCGTCGACCATCGGCATCGTCCAGTACGTCGCACCAACGGTGAGCTTTGACACCACGACCGCGACCGTCGAAGGCTATCCCAACCCTCTTTACGGTGGTGGGCGTTGGGTAAACGCTGGGAAAAAATGGTCCGAAGGCGACGCGCCGATCGGCTTTGAAGCAAAGGAAACCGGTATCGGCGTGGATTCGGTTGAATGGAAATCACCGACTGACCCCAAATGGGAAGCCTACTATTTCCCGAATTATTACTCTGGCCCGATAGCGGTCGGCAAATGCCAGGGCGTTCAGTGCGCTCAGTGCGTAGGGGTCATATGTACGCCGACCGGCGGCGAACCGGTCACAACGGCGCTCTATGGGTTGCCGGAAGGCGAAGCCACAATCGAACTCAAGGCGTCGAATGCGACGGGCACGAGCACGACCGCAAGCACCAAAGTGAAAATCGACGATGCGCCGCCGCATAGCATCACCCTTAACCGGGCTATCTGCGGGGGGAGAAATCTCGGAGTCCCAGAAACAGCTGCAGCTATCGGCTTCTGCGACTGATGGGTCTGGTTCCACGCCGAGCTCAGGGGTGGCGTCAATTGCACTGGCGATTGACGGGAGCCCGGCCGGGAGCCCGTCGGGTGGCTGCTCGCCGGGGCCGTGCACTGCCACGGGTGAATGGACGCTGAACATGGAAGGCTATCCTGCCGGTAAGCACACGCTGACCGTGACGGCGACCGACGGCGCTGGTAACTCTGCGTCGGAAGAAATCCCGTTCACGTTGCATCGCTCGAGTCCGCTACCGATCGGGCCGGGCACCGTCGACCCGGTGACGGGCGAGTTCAGCCTGAAGGCAGCCGATGTCTCGGTTGGTAGCTCGGGCTCGCCGCTGATGGTCTCCCGCAGCTATCGCTCGCGTCATCTATCGTCGGGTAGCGAAGGTCCGCTGGGGGCGCCGTGGAGCATGAGCGTTGGCGGCGAGCAGAGCATCCTCACGACGCCCGACGGCAACGCGGAACTTGTGAACACTGCGGGCCAGCAGACTGTGTTCACGAAAAACGGGAAAGGTGGGTTCAACTCCCCATCCGGAGATACGGATGTCAAGCTCAGCGAAGCGACGGTAAAAGGCGCCGCGGCGCTGCTCTTGAGCAGCGGGCTGACGGTCACGACGTTCGAGCATCCGGTCAGCGGCAGCACGAGCGTGTGGATGCCTGCGGTCACCGAAGGCGTGGCTGGTGAGAACACCAGCACGTTCTCGTTCAAGACGGTCGTGGTCGGCGGGAAGTACGTCACCGAGCCGACCGAGGTGCTCGCACCCGTCCCCGCTGGGGTCTCGTGCTCACCGACGCTGAGCAAGGGCTGTCGCGCGCTGACGTTCGCGTATGCGACGAGCACGACCGCGACAGGGGAAGGCGCCAGTGAATGGGGCGAATACACGGGCCGCTTGAGTAGCGTGTCGTTCACCGGCTGGAACCCCGCCAAAAAAGAAATGACGACGACCGCGGTCGCGCAGTATGCCTTCGACGCGAAAGGACGACTGCGAGCGGAGTGGGACCCGCGCATCTCACCGGCGCTGAAGACCACGTATGGCTACGACAGCGAATCTCACGTGACCGCGTTCGCACCGCCGGGTCAGGAGCCGTGGCTGTTCAGCTATGGGACCGGCCAGGCGGATGCCGGCACGGGGAGGCTTCTGTCGGTCGCGCGCCCCGCGGCTTCGACCGCGCTAGGGAGCGGCAGTGCGCCGAAAGGCACGGCAGTGCCGTTGCTTTCGACGTCGAGCCCAGTGATCGGTACAGCGCTGAGCGTGACCAACGGCACGTGGGGCAACAGTCCGTTGAGCTACGGCTACCAGTGGGAGCGGTGCAGCTCCACGGGAACCGAATGCGCAGCGATCGACGGCGCGACGAACCAGACCTACACACCGATTCTGGCAGACAACGGGCATGCGCTGGTCGCCCACGTCACCGCGACGAACGCTGCCGGCTCGGTGTCGGCCGTCACCGCGACCAGCAGCGCGGTGCCGATAGCCGCGACGGTGTACTCATCGACGTTCGGGTCCAGCGGGAGCGGCGCCGACCAGTTCGAGAGTCCTACCGCTGTCGGGCTTGCGCCCAGCGGGAACGCGTGGGTTGCCGACCTAGGGAACCATCGGCTGGAGGAGTTCTCCTCAACCGGGGCGTTCATCGAGTCGATCGGTTGGGGCGTCAGCACGGGCAAAGAAGAACTGCAGACGTGCACAAGCTCTTGCAAAGCCGGCATCGCGGGCTATGGGTCGGGACAGTTCTCCCACCCGCAGGGGATCGCAATAAACCAGAACAACGGCGATATCTACGTTGCCGAAGTCGAAGGCGACAGGGTGCAAGAGCTCTCCTCCACCGGGGCATACATCACATCATTCGGTGGCTACGGCAGCGAAAAAGGCAAGCTATCGAACCCGCACGGGCTCGCGATCGACTCGAGCGGCGACGTGTGGGTCGCGGACACCGGAAACTCTCGCGTCGAGGAGTTCTCCTCTTCCGGCCAGTTCCTGACGAGCTTTGGCGAAGCGGGCAAAAACGCTGGCCAGTTCGAGGACGACATCGGTGTTGCGCTGGCCGGCGGCAACGTCTACGTCACCGACTACGAAAACAATCGGGTGCAGGAGCTCACAGCATCGGGCTCATGGGTGCGGGAACTCGGCACCACAGGTAGCGAAGCGGAAAGGCTCAGCTTGCCTTACGGGATCGCGACGGACCCCCTCAACGGGGACATCGTCGTGACCGCGTGGGGTGGTCCCGCGAAGGTGTTCACGCCCGAAGGAAAGTATGTCGAAGGCTTCGGCCAGCTCGGCTCAGAAAGCCAGGACTTCGACGCGCCATCAGGGCTCGCGATCAGCCCGACCGCTGGTGCGCTGTATATCGCCGATCAGGACAACAACCGCGTCGATGTCTGGGCGCCCAGCGGGCCGACGCAGGAGCCGATCCAGGCACCGCCCGCCCTCGGGAGTAGCGCGGTCACGACGATCGATTACCAGGTCCCGGTCTCCGGCGGTGGCGCGCCGTATGCGATGGGCGCCAAAGAAACCGAAGCGTGGGCTCAGACCGATGTCCCAGCCGAAGCGACGGCGATCTTCCCGCCGGATGAACCGATGGGCTGGCCGGCCAAAGACTACAAGCGCGCCACTGTCTACTACCTCGACAGCCACGATCGCGCGGTCAACGTCGCCAACCCCGCAGGAGGGGTCTCAACGGACGAATACAACGCCGCCAACGACGTCGTGCGCACGCTCTCTGCGGATAACCGCAAGTCGGCGCTCGCTGCCGGCAGCGAATCCGCTGCGGACTCCAAGCTATGGGACACCGAGAGCACCTATAACAGCGAAGGCACTGAGCTGCAGAGCACGCTTGGGCCGCAGCACAACGTCAAATGGGCCAGCGGGGCAGGCCAGGCACGGCTTCGGACCGACTACTTCTACAACGAAGGAGCCCCGTCGGAAGGCGGGCCCTACGAACTCGTGACCAAGACGACCAACGCCGCGATCGTGTCAGGCAAAGAAGAAGAAGTCCACACGCAGACCAATTCCTACAGCGGCCAGAACAACCTCGGATGGCGACTGCGCAAACCGACGTCCACCACGACGAACCCGTCGGGGCTGAAGCTCGTCCACAGCGTCTCCTACGAACCGAAGACCGGCGAGGTGACCGAAACACGGCTGCCGGCGGCCGGTGCCCCGGGAGAAGAAGCGGGCTACTCGTTCGGATTTCAGTTCGGCAAAAGCGGAACGGGCAGCGGGCAGTTCAAAGAACCATCCGGGATCGCCGTCAACGCCAGCGGCGACACCTACGTGCTGGACACCGGCAACAACCGGATACAAGAGTTCAACCCGGAAGGAAAATCGCTGCGAAGCTTCAGCGGGGAACTCGAAGCGGCCAAGGGCATAGCTGTCGACTCGAAAGGCGACGTCTGGATCGCGGACACCGGCGAAAATCGCATCGAGGAGTACGGGCCGGCAGGCGAACATCTCGCCGCGTATCCCTCGATCGAAGAAGAACGACGCGGAGAAAACAAAGCGTTCAACAAACCACAAGGCATCGCGGTAGACACGAAAGGCAACATCTGGGTCGCCGATACCGGCAACAGTCGCATCGAGGAGCTCGTCAAGGAAGGAGAAAGCCTCTACGTCGTAAGCAAATTCGGCACAGCAGGCACGGGCGAAACGCAGTTCAAAGAACCACAGGGCGTAGCCATCGGCGCCGAAGGCAACCTCTACATCGCGGACACCGGCAACAACCGAATCGAGGAGTACACGACTGCCGGCAAACTCAAAGTGGCCTTTGGATCCGAAGGCACAGGGCACGGACAGCTGAAGGCGCCGCACAGCATCGCCACCGACGCTCAAGGCCACGTGTGGGTCGCAGATACGGGCAACAACCGGATCCAGGAGTTCAGCGCCACCGGCACGTTCATGCAAACGTTCGGCAAAGAAGGGGCCGGCGAAGGGCAGCTGAAAGAACCCAAGGGCATCGCCGTCGACCTCGAAGGCAACGCATGGGTCGCCGACACGGCCAACAACCGCGTCTCGGAGTGGACGCCCAACGGCTCAGGCTACGAAGCGCCCGGCAAAGCGAGTCCACACTCGACGCAGACGATCTACTACAGCACCGCCGCCAACGCGACGTACACCGCGTGCGGCGAACATCCCGAATGGGCCGGTCTGCCATGCCAAACCCAGCCCGCCAAGCAACCCGAAGGCAGCCTCCCCAAGCTGCCGGTGAGCGTCGTCACGTACAACCTCTGGGACGAGCCGGAAACGACCACCGAAACGGCTGGCTCCGCGAAACGGACGACCACGACGAACTACGACGGTGCCGGCCGCGTGCTCTCAAGCACTATCTCCTCCTCCACGGGTACGGCGCTGCCGACCGTCACGAGCGAATACAGCTCTACGACTGGTGCGCTCGTCAAGCAGGGCAGCACGGCCGAAGGCAAAACCAAGAGCGTGAGCACCGTCTCCAACAAGCGTGGGCAGATCGAAAGCTACACCGACGCGGATGGCACCACTTCGACCTACACCTACGACATCGACGGGCGTCCAGAAACAATCAACGACGGAAAGGGGACACAAACCTACAGCTACAACGGGACCTCCGGATACCTAGCCTCGCTCAAAGACTCGGCCGCGGGGACATTCACGGCGAGCGAGGACGTCGAAGGGGCGCTCACGAGCGAGGGCTACCCCAACGGCATGACCGCGACCTACACGGCCAACACGAGCGGCGAACCTATCGGGCTCGAATATCTCAAGACGACGCATTGCATCACCGGCTGCACGTGGTACAGCGAAACGGTCGTGCCGTCGATCTACGGGCAGCAGACCACGCAGACGAACACCTTCACGAGCAACAAGGACACATACGACGCTGCCGGCAGACTCACCCAGGTCCAGGAAACACCCGTCGGAGAAGGCTGTACAACTCGTACCTATGCCTACGACAACGACACCAACCGTACGGCGCTGACGACGAGCAAACCGGGCTCGAAAGGCGAATGCACAACCGAAGGGGGAACAACCGAAAAACATAGCTACGACGAAGCGGACCGCCTCACCGATGCCGGCGTGGCGTATGAAGCCTTCGGGAGCACGACGACGCTACCGGCAGCCGATATCGGCGGGACAGAACTGACGAGCAGCTATTACGTCGACGACCAGCTCGCCACGCAGACCCAGAACGGCGAGACGCTCGCCTATCAAATCGATCCCGCTGGGCGGACGCGCGAAACCGTTTCGACAGGCAAAATCACCTCCGCTATCATTTCCAACTACATGAACAGCGGCGAAATTCCTGCATGGACCGAAGAACCCAGCAGCGGGCACTGGACGCGCTACATCGAGGGCATTACGGGGCTCGCTGCGATCCAGACCAACGGTGGAACCCCAGCCCTTCAGCTCGCCAACCTGCACGGCGACATCGTTGGCAGCGCCGCGCTCAGCGAAACAGAAACGAAACTGCTATCCGCCACCAACACCAGTGAGTATGGCGTGCCCACCACTGCGTCTCCGGGGAAGTACAGCTGGCTGGGGGCGGACGAGCGGGCGACCGAACTTCCCACGGGCGTGATCGCGATGGGAGTGCGCTCCTACATACCGCAGCTGGGGCGCTTCCTGCAGACGGATCCTGTCGAAGGTGGTTCGGCAGACCCCTACGCGTACGTTCACGGGGATCCGGTTGACGAAACCGACGTCACGGGAGAAATGACCGAAGGTGGACCGCCGGCCTGGGCGATCGAAGGAGGAACAAGGGTCGCATCAGAACTACTCGCGTCACGACTTGCGCAAGAAGCCGCTGCACGCGCCGAAGCGGAACGCAAGGCAGCCGAAATCGAGACGGCTGAAGCGGCTCTCCGTGCGTCCTACGCAAACGCCTCGGCTGCCGCGACCGCTGCGATGAACGCTCGCGACAACGAGGGCGCAGGCATTGGAGAACCACCAGGTGAAGAAGAAGGCAGCTACGGCGAAGGGGGGGGACGCTTCGCGAACAACGAGGACCCCGATGGTCACAGCCCGAACATCGAATCCACGTGCAACAGAACAGGCCAATGTCCAGGACACCGAGGCGGCGGACACGGCGGCGGTGGTAGTAAAAGCGCTTGTGTGTGGGTAGCCGGATCGGCTGGCGCGCTGGTCGGAACTGCAGCAGGAGGCGTATGGGGGGGCTTGGTGGGTGCCTGGGCCGCTAGCTTGGTGTGTGGGTGAATTATGAAAAGACGGTACGCTGTGAGCTGGCTAGCCTGTGTAGTAATTATGATTGTTGTTCTGCGATTGACACGTGAGTTGAGCTGGGGTCTGGACGTTGAGTTGGCGGTGGTTGCAGCGTCGATTAGTGTCGGTGGCGCTGCGGCCAAGAGGCGTAACCAGGCAAAAAGAAATCAAGAGTCGATCCGGCGCGCATCTCGTAACGGGTCGTGAGAAAGAAGAAGGCGGCGGAGGCGTCGCCGCGAATCGTTTTGGCTTTATCACCTACCCGGATGATCACAGCCCGAATGTCCAATCCAAGTGCAACAGCAGCGGGCAATGCCCGGGCCAGAAAAACCACGGAGGCGGCGGTGGCGGCGGAGGCAATACTGGGGATACTTGCCGTTCTGGCGCAGGTGCGACGACGCCTCTCGCCGCGGCATCGGGTCCTGGCGGATGGGTGCTGTGGGCCATTGGCTTTGGTTACTGCGAGCTAGGATAGCGAGTTTAAGTGAGCAGAAGATGGTGCCGCAGGTGAACAGTAATGGGCTGAGCGAGAGGTTGCGGTCCCATCGACTAGGTGGTAGAGCTATGCGATCGCTCGCGATGGTAGGAATGTTCGTCGCGGCAATAGTCGGCGCAGCCCTCAACTGGGCTTGGTGGCTTGAGTACGCCATGATCACGCCTTCGGCGATTCTGTACATCGCCAGCGGCCGACTCGTTGTGTACCGTCAACTAAGTGCGGGCTCATCGGATCGTAGAGCGCCGGTCGGTCTCGTAGTACCAGTCTTGCTTGCAGGGGCTATCGAGCCAACAGGATTCTCGGGCGCTAGTCGTCACGCACCAGAGCGCCAAGCGTGGCACGAAGCTCAGGCGCGGCATGGCTGTCGCGGTGACGATGGGACCACGGTGCTGCCAGTGATGCGCCACTGCAGTGCGACCGGCTTCTCGCTAGCAGTCTGGACGTACGCCCACAACAATCTGTGCCAAACGGACCTTCAGTGAAGGTGATCCCGAGCAGCCATTTGTTCGGGGCGATCGCATCGGCAAGACGAGAGGCTGGATAAAGTCACGCGTTCTGCACCGGTCGCCGTAGCATCTGGCGACTGCTTCGCGTCAGCTCCTTCACCAGCGCTTGAATCGAGCGCTCGAGCTCCTCGATCGTGGCTTTGTCGACGCGCTCGACTCCCACGGCGCGGTTGACCCAGGCGTTGATCTCACGGTGGCTGCGGCCGTCGCGGCGGTGTAGTTCCGCGACCAGGCGGCTGCGCTCTTGGCGCAGGTCTGCGCGACGCTCGAACGCTGCCACCGGAGCAGCGTCGGGGGCGGGCGGCGGCGGTTGTGCCGCGATGGTCGAGGTGGCGCGCTGGGGCGGGCCGAACAGCGTCATCTGTGCTGCGAATTCAGCACTCAGGGGCACGAACTCGGCGCTCGGGGACGGCTCGGTTTCGCGTCGCTCCGGTGGCTCATCCAAGTCGCCATTCGGCTCGTCGCGGTGCAGCGCGTGCAGCAGCTCCGTTTCCACCTGGGCGGCGTGCGTTCGCAGCGTCTGCTCCGCAGGCAGGTACAACCAGCTCGGCTCCGGCGGGCGGCCGGGGATCGTGCGCACGAAGCGCCCGACGATCTGGCGGAAGATCAGCGGCGTCTTCGCCGCGCTGGCGTAGACGCCGACCCGTAGGCGGGGGATGTCCACGCCCTCGGAGACCATGTTCACGGCCACGATCCACGGCTCGCGCGAGCTGCGGAAGTCGTGCAGCTTGCGCGCCGCGTTCGTGTCCGTGTGGAGAACCACCACCGGTGGCTTGCCGGTGACCTCGCCCAGCAGCTTGGCGATCTGGCGGGCGTGGCCGGCGTCCGCCGCCACCGCCAGGCCACCGGCGTCGCGGTGGCCGTCAGCGCGCAGCGCGCGCAGCTTCCCGTCCGCCTCGCGCAGGATGCGCGGCAGGCCGTCCGGCAGCTCCGTAGAGATCGCCGTGCGGTAGCGACGACTGGCCTCGCGAGCGGTGAGCACCGTCTCAAACGACGATTCGATCACGTCGTCGCCGCTGCGCCACGACAGGCTCCCGTCGAACGTCACGAACGCCACCGGGCGGCAGACACCGTCGGCGACAGCCTCGGCGTACGTGTAGGACACGTCCGGGACGACCAGGCCGTCGCGGTCGTAGCGCACGCCGGGGATCGGCGTGGCGTCCGAGCGAAACGGCGTGCCCGACAGCAGTAGCCAGCGTGGCGCTGCCGCGAACGCGCGCTGGAAGCTCGTGCCCCACGCCAGATCCTCGCCGAGGTGGTGCGCCTCGTCGACCACTACCAGCGTGTCCGCGGAGACCTTCGCCGCCCAGCCCGCCGGGTCGCTGGCCACACGCGCGTATGTGACCGACACGCCGTGGAAGTCCCGCGGTGGTTTCGGTCCGGAGGCATCCGGCTGCAGCTGCACGCCCAGGACAGCTGCTGCAGCCGCCCACTGGCGCGTCAGCGGCGTCGTCGGGCACAGCACCACCACAGAGCGAACGAGGCGCTGCGAGAGCAGCTCCCGGGCCAGCTCCAGCGCCGGGCGGGTCTTGCCCGCGCCGGGCGCCGCCGAGATCAGGAACGGGCCATCGCGCCAATCGCCGAGGCGCTCGAGCGCGAGACGTTGCCATGCGCGAAGCGATGTCGAGGAGCTGGGAGTCAAAGAGCCCGGCATCCTGCGGCACGGCACGGACGGATCGACCGGCATACGCCCGCTGCCGCCTGGTTGAGCCGATCCGCGGGTCTCCCGCGTACGACGGCGCGACCCGCGAGAATGCCCGGCCTATGGTCCTCGTGCCGACGATGCCCGCGTGAGTTCCGTTCGCACTGGCTCGGACAGCATCACGACGGTGCCGGCGAGCGAGACGCTGCCGTCGCTCTGGCGCCAGGCGGCATGCGTCGGGCTCCTCGGCGCCATCGCCCTGGGGGTGTTGGGCGAGCTGAGCCGCCGCGAGCGGGTTCCACGCGGCGACGACCTCATCTATCAGCGCATGGCGGAGCACCCGTTCGCCGTGCACACCTTTCCGTTCGCCTTCCGCATCGGGCTGCCGTGGCTCGTGCACGTGCTCCCGTTCAGCTACACGCTCTCCTTCCAGCTGCTCGCCTGCGTCGGCGCAGGCGGGGCCGCCGGCTTCGCCTACATCCTGATGTCCCGGCTGCATACGCCGCGCAGCCTCGCAGCGTCCCTGGCACTGGCGCTGGCCGTATCGCCGCCGATGCTGGTCGTCGCGCTGCGCGACGGTCGCAACACCGATGCGATCACCGTCTGCCTGATGATGGCCGCCATCGTCCTGCTGGTCGAACGCAGGCTGCGCGCGCTCACGATCACGCTGCTCGTCGGCGTCGCCTTCCGCGAAGCCGTGCTGTTCGTGATCCCGTTCGCCTACGCCGTCTGGGCGGTACAGGTGCTCGACAGAGGCGCCGCCAAGCGCGCGCTGCTCGTCGGTGCGCCTGCGCTTCTGGCATATGTGGCGCTGCACCTGGCGATCCCGAGCGTCGGCAAGGACTCTGTGCCCGGCTACGGAGGCTCGCTCATCGGCGAGCGCGTCGACGTGATCGAAACGGGCCTGCGCACGCTGCCAACGGAGCTCAGGCGCCTGTTCTCCATCTACGGTCCGCTGTGGCTGGCCGCGCCGGTGGCGCTTGCCGGCAGCCGTTTCGCGCGGCGCGGGCTCGTGCTCGTCGTGTGCTCGCTGATCTCCATGACCTTCGCTCTGGACTGGGGGCGAATGATGCTCCTGTCAGCGCCCGCCGTCTATCCTGCCGGCGCGCACACCCTCACGCGCTATCCGCGCTGGCGGATCCCCGCGCTGATCGCCTTCGGCCTGCTGATCGTCGGCTATGCGATCTACATGGATCGCAGCGGCGTGCAGCACGGCATCATCGACAGCCCGCCGCCGCCCTATCCGGTGCGCTGAACCCGCTCCAGCGGTCCGCGCTCGCGCAGCTAGCCCGCCGCCAGCGCCCTGTTCGTCGCCCAGTTGCCCAGGAAGACGGTCGTGTCGGCCGCATCGAGCGGTCGTGCGAACAGGAAGCCCTGGCCGCTGTCGCAGCGCTCACCCTGGAGCAGGCTCAGCTCCCGTGCCTGCTCGATGCCCTCGGCCAGCGTCTCGATCGACAGCGCCTTGCCGAGCTGCACGAGCGTGCGAATGATCGTCTCGCCCTCTTGGTTGTGGGTCATCTGCGTGATGAACGAGCGATCGATCTTCAGCGCATCAACCGAGAACTTCTGCAGATGCGCCATCGAGGAGTAGCCCGTGCCGAAGTCGTCGATCGCGATGCGAACGCCCAGCTCCTTGACCGTTGCCAGGCGCATCGCCGTGTCTTCGACGTCGCGCATCAGCGCCGTCTCGGTGATCTCGATCGTCAGCGAGTCCGGGTCCAGCCCCGTCTCCTGGAGCGTGCGCCGCACGTCGGTCACGAACTCGTCGCTGTCCAGCTGGCGTGCCGAGACGTTGACGGCAACACCGATCGCGTGCCCTGCCTCGCGCCAGCGAACGCCCTGCAGGCAGGCCTCGCGCAGGACCCACCGGCCGATCTCCACGATCAAACCCGTTTCCTCCAGCACGGGGATGAAGTCATTCGGCTGGACGATGTCCCGTGTCGGGCTGTTCCAGCGCAGCAACGCCTCCATGCCGGTGGGGCTCATGTCGCGCAGGTTGAACGTCGGTTGGTAGACGAGGAAGAACTCGTCGTTCTCCAGGGCCATGCGCAAATCCATCTCGAGTTCCATCCGCGTCTGCACCGCGGTCTGCATTCCCGACTCGAACAGCACCCAGCGGTGGCGACCGTCCCACTTGGCCTGATACATCGCGATGTCCGCGTCCCGCAGCAGCTCATCGGCGCACTCGCGATCTCCGGCTGCGATGCCGATGCTCGCGGTCACCTTCAGCGCGGGCTGTGCCGCGCCGTCGAGTTTGAACGGCTGGTCGAGAGCTTCCAGCAGCCGTTCGGCGATCAGCTCCGGTCCCGAGGAGAACGTGAGATCGCTGGCGATCACCACGAACTCATCGCCGCCCAGCCTGCCGACGGCATCGCTCTCGCGTACGACCGCAGTCAGTCGTGCGGCCACCGCGCGCAGCAGTTGGTCGCCGGCCGCGTGGCCGAGCGAGTCGTTGATCGCCTTGAAGTTGTCGAGGTCGATGAACAGCGCCGCGATCGGGGTCTGCTCGCGGCGGGCGCGCAGCATCAGCTGTGCCACACGATCTAGGATCAGCGTCCGGTTGGGCAGCCCTGTCAACTCGTCGTGGGTCGCCAGGAACGCCAGCTCCCGCTGGCGGCGGGTGAGCTCTTCATCCGCCGCTTGACGCTCCGACTCAAACGACTCACACATCCGCACGAGCGTCACGTTGAGGCTGCGCTGGAGCATCGCCAAGCCTTCGGCTAGCACCTCCGGAGCGAGCTCGAGCTCACGCGCGCAGTCCTGCACCACATCGCGGGCGGCATCGCACCAGCGCAGGCAGCGCTTTGTCACCTCGTTCAACGGAGCCGCGCGCTGGGAGGCGAGCTGGCCGAAGATCTGCCAGGCCTCCTGTCCCACCTCGCGTGCGACCTCGGCGCTCTCGCCGGACATCCATCGTGCCACCGCCACGGTGGACACAGCGCCGACGCGGGCAAAGCGCTCCTCCACCGCCGCCTCCAGCTGATGCTCGGAGTCCCGTGTGCGAAGCAGCATCGCCTGAACCACGTCGTCAGTGCGTGCGTTGACGGCTTCCCCCAGGCGACGAAGATCGTTGCGTGCAGATGTGGATGACGGGCTTGGCATCAATTCAGCCAATCGGCAACCGCCTTGCGGCACTTAAGCGCTTGTCTACTTATCCGAGGGCGTCTGTAACAGCCAACTGTCTGCTAGGTGGCGGTCAGCCTCCCGCACACAGCATCGAGACGGTCCGCGTTCTCCGCGATCAGACCTCCAGCGAGCTCGCGCAGGCCGGCGATATTCGTGGCGCTTGCATCGTCGAGGCTGTCGCTGACGCCGTTGAGCACTCCCTGAAAGCGGAAATGGCCGCGGTCGGGACCAAGCAGTTCGTCGAGCTGATAGTCGATCGCCGCGCTTGAGCCGTCCATCATCACTCCCAACAGTGGATGCACCCACTGGACCAGGCCCCAGTGCTTGGCCTGCTCGAAGGAGATCGACTCCGTCAGACGACCGGTGCCGAGCGAGACGATCAGCACATCTGCGCCGGGATGATTGCGAGTCGCCTCCGCGTATGCGCACATCGCGGGGTTGTTGGCAAACGTGCCACCGTCGACGAGCGCGTAGTTCGGCGGCGTGGTTGTCGGCGAGAGCGCCGGCACATGCTCCGGCTCGAAGTACGTCGGCGCCGCCGACGTCGCGCGTCCGACCACGCGCATCGCGTAGTCCGGTCGATGGGGGAGGGGAGGCGCCTGGGTCCGCCGACCCACCAGCGCCGCTGCCGGGAGCGACCGGCGCGCGAGGCTGAGGACGGAAGCTCTTGAAGAAGAACGGCTGATGTTGCTGGATGTCGTAGGAGGTGATCAGCACGTCGGTCAGCGCCTGTGACAGCAGCGCGTCGCCCAGGCAGCGTTCCAGCAGCGCTTCGAGCCCGCTCGCAGCGTACTTCTCCACCCGTAGGCCGTCGGCCGTGTTGATCGTGCGTACCAGTGAGCGATGGAATATCTCCCCGCCGTCGTCGGCGTACATGTCGGCCAGTTGCTGCGCGCTCCAGCGTGGTAGCTGGCCGGCGTCAGGCCGGGATGTGTCAGGCACGGTTACACCGAGCGCGATGATCCCACCGGTGGAGGTCCCCGCGATCAGATCGAACAGCTCACACGCCGCGCGCCCGGTCCTGCGCTCGATCTCGGCGAGCACCATCGCCGGAATGATCCCGCGGATGCCGCCGCCGTCGATTGAGAGGATCTTGACCGTCTCCTGCTCGGGCACGGCTCGTGACGATAAGGCGTGTTCGTGCCGCGCACAAGACAGGCTTATTCAATTAGTGCATGTATCCAGCTGTCGAGCGTCAGGCTGCTTCGCGTAGGAGCACCCTGCTCAGCGCGTCGACCACCAGCGGGTCGAACTGCGCGCCCGCGTGCGCCGCCAGCTCTGCGAGCGCGGCGGGGCTCGCTATTGCCTTGCGATACGGCCTGGTGGTGGTCATCGCGTTGTACGCGTCACAGCAGGAGATGATCCGCGCCTCCAGAGGGATGTCGCTACCGCTTAGGCCATCGGGGTAGCCGCCACCGTCCCAGCGCTCGTGATGGGAGCGAACGATCCAGCCGACCTTGCCCATGAAGCCGCCGACACGCTCCAGCATCCTCTGACCCTCGACGGTATGGGTCTTGATGATCTCCCACTCGTGGGGGTCAAGCTTGCCGGGCTTGTTCACGATCTCCTTGGGCACCGCGATCTTGCCGATGTCGTGCAGCAGCGCCCCGAACTCGACGGTGCGCTGTTGATCGAGGTCCAGAGAAAGCTCGCGGGCGACGTCGAGGGCCAGGTGCACGACGTCCTTGCAGTGCTCGCCCGTGTAGGCGTCGTCGGCCTCGACCACGTCCCCGAGCAGTAGCGCCGTGCCGCGGTAGGCGTCGTTGAGCTCGATCAACTGATCGAGTCGGCCACGTCGCTCTTTGGAGAACCACCGCAGCACACCGAACAGCGGCGCGATCAGCACGATCGCCCACGGGCGCCCGACGGCGGCGATCGCGACAACCAGTCCCAGCGGCGCCAGCGTCAGGTCGATCAGATACACCTCGCGCATCTCAACGGCCAGCTCGCCAAACGTCAGCCCGCCGCGCAGCCGTTCGCGCACGGCGCTCGCTGAGACGTCGCAAGCGCATTGCGCGATCAGCGCCAGCACCAGTACACCCCAATCGCCGCTCGGACTGTGGTCGTGGGCGAGCGTCAGCACGAGCGACGGGCCCAGCGCGAACCAGCTGTTCCCGGGAACGCTCAGAAGGCGACTGAACGGCGCGCGCCCGGTAAGAATCGACGGCATCAGCGCCAGCCCGAGTGACAGCGCCACGAGCAGAGGCGCCAGCGAGACAGGGACCGCAAACAGCATCGGCACGAACACGGCCTGCGTGGGGACGGTGAAGCCGGCACCAATCTCAAAGCGAACCTCACTGGCAGCGGCCAGGCCCAGCACATACAACGCCACGACCGGCAGGGAAGCCGACGGCTGGGGGCCGGCCAGCAGCGCCAGCGCCATGGCTGCGACGAGGAAGCAGCCGCCGACGATCAGCGCTGAGCGCCGCTCAGCATCGACCATGCGCTGCTCGCGCCCGGCAAAGGACTCACGCAGCCGCTCTGATTCTGTGAAAGCGTGGGCGGACATCTGGTATCTAGCTCCGCGTATCGTCAGAATCGACCCCAGAGCGAAGGGATTCGACAAATAGCCGCGGTTTTGGCGAGCTAATTCGCAGAAGTGGAACAAAGGGGGCTGCGGGGGCCTCCCGGCCTCGAACAAGCGTCCGCTCCAGTTTGCGAACTGTGCGCAGTGGTGCATGCTGCGCTGCGATCGGATTAACCACAGACTGAAAAAAGGCAAACCCGCCGCGAGGTGGGGACGCAAAGCCAGAGGTCTCATCCAGAGATGGCTCAGCCGCCAGCCTACGCAAGGAGGCTCGTGTGTTCGCCATGCCGTCACTGTCAAAGCTCGTCCGCCCTTCCCGGCGCCAAGGCGCCTCGGCCGGGCTCACAGCCCTGCTTGTCAGCGTCGCTGTAACGCTTCTGTCCAGCGCTCCGGCGCAGGCCGCGCTGGTGAACACCAGTGCCTGCAACGAAGCTACGCTCTCGCAGCCGTTTCTCAGGTGGGGTGACGCCAGCGACTACGAGCTCGTTCCCGGCGGCGACTTTGAGGGCTCGCTCGAAGGCTGGAGCCTGAGCGGCGGCGCGCAGCGCGTAGCGGGCAGCGAGCCGTTTGGCGCGACCGGGTCGGTCGGCTCCTACTCGCTGCAGCTCCCTGCCGGTGCCTCCGTACAGTCGCCGTTTACCTGCGTGGACGCCGCCTACCCAAGCTTCCGCTTCTTCGCGCACAACGAGTCGCTCCTGGCGAGCGTGCTCGCGCAGGTTGTCTACCAGACGCCTGTGGGAACGGTCGCGCTGCCGCTCGGCGCCGCCGCCTTGAGCGCCACCTGGCAGCCGACGCTGCCGATGCTCACCGGCTCGGTCCTCACCGGCGCTCTATCGGGTGGCACCGCACGGGCGGCGCTTCGCTTCACCGCGCTGGGAGGCTCCTCACAGATCGACGATGTGTTCGTCGACCCGCACATGCGCTGAGCGTCAGCTGAACGGCTTCACCGCCATGAAGAAGATCGCGGTGATGATCAGCACGATCGTCACCGCGGTCCACGCCTGCACGGCGCCCAGCGCTGCCGCGTAGCCCGCCTCATCGCCTGCCTCGGAGCTGGCGATCAGACGTCGCTCACCGCGACGGAGCACCGTCGCTCCGAGGCCGGCGATCACCGCGAGCAACACCAGCCCCACGATCACCCATGCCTGCGACCAGAGATGCGCATCGCTGGCCAGATATATGCCGGCCAACAACAACAGGCCGATTGCCGGTCCGGTCACACGTTTGCTGAACGCGATCTGCAGGCGGTGGAAGTTCGCGCGCTCGGAAAGTGGTGCTTTGGCGTTCACCGCGAGGAACACCGGATAGGCAAACAGTGCTCCAAACGCGCTCACCACGGCGGTGATGTGGACCCACAACACCACGTCGTAGAAGGTGATTGTCCCAGGCAGCGTGACCGCCGTGATCGCCTGCTGTGCGCTCATCGCCCGCCGAACCGTCGCTGGCGTGCCCGGAACTCCGTCAGGGCCTGTTCCAGGTCCGCACGCGTGAAGTCCGGCCACAGCTCATCGCTGAACACGAGCTCAGAGTATGCCGATTGCCACAGTAGGAAGTTGGACAGTCGCCGCTCACCGCCCGTCCGAATTATCAAGTCCGGGTCGTGCAGATCCGGTGCGTACAGACAGCTACGGAAATCCTGCTCGGTGTCCCCGCGGAACCTCTTGGCCGCATCTATGATCTCGGCATGGCCGCCGTAGTTGACAGCGATGAACAGTGTGATCAGGCGATTGCCGGCCGTCAGCGCTTCGGCCCGTGTCATCGCCTCCAACAGCTCCTGTCCGACGCGGTGGCGACGGCCGATGAAGCGGATCCGCACCTGGTGGCGGTGCAGCTCCGGCGCCTCCCTTGCGATTCGCTGGGCCAGCACCGCGATCAGTCCCTGCACCTCCTCTGGCGATCGTAACCAGTTCTCGGTCGAGAACGAGTAGACCGTCAACTGCTCGATGCCTAGCTCCACAGCATCTCTCAGCCGTGCCTTGAGAGCGTCGGCACCGGCGTCATGGCCCGCCATGATCGGCAGCTCGCGCGAACGCGCCCAGCGGCCGTTGCCATCGGTGATGATCGCCACGTATCTCGCGGTGCCGGCGAGCGAGCTCTCGGGTGGGAGCACGGCCGTCATGCCGGGCGCTCGATCCTGGCAATGTAGGCGTCTCGGCTGCGAGCGCGCAGGTTCTTGGCCGCGCGCCAGCCCCGCAGCATCACCAGTGTCGGGGCCAGCAGCGGGCGTAGCTGCTGTTCGAGATGCGCGGTGACCGGCCGCGCGAAATCGCTGTTTGCCGAAGGTGAAGAGGCGTAGTAGGCGACTACGCCGACAAGTGTCATCACGTGGTGCGCGCCATGCACGGCGCCACGCGAGCATCTGACGGCGCCGTCGATGACGCTTGTGAGTCGCTGTGCGAGCTCGTCTGTGTTGTCGTAGTGCTGCACGTACCCCGCGGACCCGGCGGCCGCGTCGGCATCGTGGTCGATCAGGCTGTCGAGAATCGTCGGCAGCACGGAGATCGACAGGTAGATCCGGTCGAGCGCCAGCGCCTGCTCACGGGTCGTGCGCGGATCGCTTGCAGCGACGATCAATGCGTGTACCGCGAGCACCGAGCACGCTGCGCCCGCCAGGAACTCCCGCCACTCGAGCGCCGTGCCGGCGGCGTGCAGCTTTGCCCACGCTTCGAGCTGCTCAATCCCGGCAGCCGAGGCGCTATGGATCTGGAGCTGCGCCGCGGCGCCGCGGGCGGCGCTCGCGCGCATGACTCCGGCCAGGCCGGTCATCGCCGGCAGGCGGGCCAGCGCCGCTCGTGCGGTGTCGACAAGCTCATCGAGGTAGCCGTCCTCCGCTCGCGGATGATGGCGGTAGTAGTCACCCCCGCGCTGCACCGAGGGTGTCACGGCGTCGGTGAACGCGGTGAACAGGCGCTCGCTGTCGTCGGGCGTCTGCCCGCAGGGAGGCTCGGTCAGCCCGTCGAGGTAGTCGTAGATGATCTCCACCGCTACCATCGCCGCGACCGCGTGCCGGCGGTGCTTGCGGAGTGTGAGCGTGGCGAGCACCGCTGCGGCCTCCGCGTTGAACCCCTCCTGTGCGAGCTTTTCGAGCGCGAGCGTACGCAGAGAAGGGTCAGCGATCTCCTCGGCACGCCGGCGCCAGCGGTGCAGCTCGCGGCGAACCTGCGGCGCCACGCTCGACCAGTAGCGCGCGTTGACGAGCAGGAGCGCGCCGCCGGCACGTGCCGCCAGCCGGCGGTCGAGCACTGACGGCTCAGTCATCGAGGGCAAGGGTGGGGGAGACGCGCGAGGCGGCCCAGCCGGGGATGGTGACAAAGATCAGCGCGAGCGCGATCACCAGCGCGAGGATCTCGAACGGACGCCCACTCGGGGCAACATTTGCGACGGGAAAGCCGGTGACGTGCTTGAGGTAGCCGTCGATGATGAGCTGGCCATAGACACCGGCCACTGCGCCGGTCACGCATCCGGCGCTCAGCATCAGGGCCGCTTCGGTGAGCAGTACGCGTCGCAGCCGCGTAGGGCTGACGCCCGCCAGGCGCAGGCCCGCCAGCGACCGGCGACGCTGCCACATGCTGGATCCCAGCGCCGTGGCCATTGCCAGGATTGCCGCGACCACCAGCAGCGCCGAGATCTCGCCAAGTCGGCTGAGACCTTCCTTGGTCAACGTGTCGATTCGCGCTTCGCGAGTACTCGCGGTCGTGATTTCCAGTCCGCTGGCGGGTCCCAGTACGCGTGCAATCGCCGCTCGCGTCCGGCTGACGTCGGCGCCGGGCGCGAGCTCCACGCCGAGGGCCGTCGGTGCGCTCGTGCGCCACAGGCGTCTGTAATCGCCGGTGCCGATGAAGATCGCACCCGGGCTCCAGGCGAGATTGGTGGTGGTTGCCGCGAGCCTGAAGGGAACCTCTCCGCTTGGGGTCGGCAGCGTGAGCCGCCCCCCGAGCTTGACGTGACGTTCTTCGGCGATCTGCTTGGACAGAGCAATCCATCCGCCTTCACCGAGGCGTCTGATGGTGGCGGTCGCGTTGCCGTCGACGATCTGGCTCGACAGCACATCGCGATCCGCTCCCGGCGGGCGCGCTATCACCCACGTGCGCCTGTCGCCGAGTTCCAGGAAGCCACCCTGGAACTCGTTGACGCCGGCGACGCCCGGAAGCCGGCCGATGCGGCTCGCGTAACCGTGGGGCGCAAATGGCACCGTCGCCTGGTTGTCACCTGGGCTACCGATCCACAGCTGAGCGTCGGCGGCGTAGCTGTGAGAGAAGGCGTCGATCCCCCGAAGCAGATCGCTGCGGGAGCCACCCAGCGCGATACCCCCGAAGATGGCCACCGCACCGGTGGCAGCCAGTGCAAGCGAGCGCAGGGTGGCAGCCTGCAGCGAGGTGAGCGCCACCTGCAAGGAAGTCAGCCGCTGGTAGCGATCGGCGAGCACAGCACCTGCACGAAGCACGCCGGCGAACACCAGCGGCACCGCGAGCACCGTCGCCAGCGCAAGCACGCCGCTGGCGATGAACGCGAGCGATGCGCGCAGCTCGAACAACGCGGTGGCCAACGCCAGCAGGCACACGGCGGCGATGCCCAGCCGCCGTCGGCTGTGGCTGCCGAGCGCATTGCCCGGTGCTCCGTCTTCGAAGTAAACGGCGTCCACCGCCTGCCCCCGTCGTAGATCCAGCAGCGGTACCGCCGAGGCGAGCAGCGTTGCGATCACCCCCGCGCTGAGCGATACCAGCAGCGGCCCCACGCTCACGACCGTGTTCGTGCCAATCGTGAACGCCTCTGCCAGATAGCCGGAGGATTGGCGGAAAGCGCTGATCGCGAGTGCGTAGCCGGCCAACAAGCCGACCAGTGAAGCGGCGATCCCCAAGCACAGCGCCTGGAAGGCGACGATCTGCACGATCGCCGCACGCTTGGTGCCGATCAGGCGCAGGTCGGCAATCGCAGCTCGACGCTCGGGGATCGTCAGCAGCATCGCGTTGAAGGCGAACAGGAACCCCAGCATCGCGCTGATCGCAGCGAAGAAGCCGCTCGCCTGGTTGCTCGGGCGCAACGCCTGATGCAGCAGCGCGATGTCCGCGTCAGCGGGCGCGACCGTGAGCGTGCCGCCGGCGAGCCTGCGCAATGCGCTGCGCACCGAAGCTGTGCGTCCCGACTCTGTGCTGATGAGGATGCCGGTCAATCGCCCCGGCAGTCCGGCAAGCCGCTGTAGCTGCGCGAGCGGCATCACCGCTACGCGTGCCTGCGACAGCGCGCCCGCCGCTTCCGGCCCCAGCAGCGCCACTACCTGCAGCCTGTCACTCGCTCCATTCAGCTCCAGCGTGATGACACGGTTGGTGGCGTTCGCCGGCGCCAGGTGGAGATCCGCGGCAGTGGAGCTGCTGATCCCGATCCCGCCGGGAGCAAAGGCCGCGAGCGGGAGCGTGCTGTCCAGGCCGTTCAAGCGCGCGAGGCTCGCATCCGTGCCGGCGAGATCGATCAGCACCGGCCGATGGCTGGGCCCGAGAATTGTCGCGCTCTGTTCGAGCAATGGGGCCGCCTGCTCGACTCCGGCGAGATGCTGGACACGTCCGAGCAAACCCGCGGGCAGCCCATCTGCGTCCCGTGCGCGCAACTCCAAGCTGGCCGACCCGATGACCGCGTGCACGACCTGTGAGCCGGAGCCCTCAACGCTGCTGTTGGCGATCATCGCCGCTGACACGAGCGCAACTGCAACCGCCACCCCGATACCGGCGAACACCTCCTGAGCCAGGTGGACTCGGAGTCGCCTGCGGTACAGGAAGATCAGGGCGTACGGCCGTACCAGAGCTCCGGTCTTGAGCGGCTCAAAGCGCGCCAGAGGGCTCACCATGCGCGCTCGCGGGATGCCGCTCGAATGTGGCCTGCGCGAGCGTGAGCTCCCCGCCGTCGCGGCGACTGTCGTGGAGCTTGCCGTCGCGCAGCGTGCAGCGGCGGTCGGCTTGTGCCGCCGCCTCCGAATCGTGGGTCGCAATCAGCACCGCAGCGCCGCGCTCGTGCGCGATCGAGTGCAACAACGCGACAATCTCCTCGCTGCGGGCACTGTCCAGGTTGCCGGTCGGCTCGTCCGCGAGTATCAGCCGCGGCTCCCCGGCGAGCGCCCGCGCGATCGCGACACGCTGGCGCTCGCCACCCGACAGCTCACCCGGCGTGCGTCCAAAACAGTCGCCCAGGCCAACGCGGCGCAGCCAAGGGGTCGCACGCGCTTGGGCCTTACGCATCCCGACGCCGCCCAGCACGAGCTTTATCGATGCGTTCTCGATCGCTGAGACACGCGGCATCAGGTGATAGTTCTGGTAGATGAAGCCAACGTCGCCGAGCAGGTAGTCAGACACCTGGCTCTCCGACAGCGAGGACAGGTCACGGCCTTCGTAATGGATCGTGCCCTGCTCGGGGCGCAACAGAGCGGCGATCAGCAACAGCAGGGTTGTCTTGCCAGAGCCGCTCGGTCCGAGTAGCGCAATCATTTCGCCCGGCTCGACGCTCAGGTTGACGCCGTCGACGGCGCGCACCTCCTCACCGGCCCCTCGATAGTGCTTGACCACTCCCGCCAGCTCGAGTATCGGTAGGCCTCTCCGCGACCCCTGGGATCGCGATGTACTTGCTTGCGCTGCGAGCATCAGCCGGTGCGGCGTATCGGTACGACCGTCGCAAGCTCGTGAGTGGAACCTCCGTGAAGTTCGCCTTCGCTCAACGTCAACGCGCGCGCTCCAGACAGGCCCGGTGACTCGCCGGTGCTCGCAAGTATCGCCATTCCCTCCTGTGCCAGGGAATGCAGCAACATCAGTATGCCGTCGCGCGCCAGCAGGTCCACGCCGATCGTCGGCTCGTCGATCAGGAGCAGCCTTGGCGCGAAAGCGAGCGCGCGTGCGATCGCCGCGCGTACCGCCTCGCCATGATCGAGCTCCGCCGGCGTCAGCGTCGCGCAGTCGGCGATCTCCGTGCGCTCGAGCGCCGCCCGCGCGCGGTTGGCGGCAGAGGACAGCGGTACACCGCGTGCGATCAGGCCGGTGATCAGCTGGTCGATCACGAGTAGGCCTTCGCCGGGGGCGAAGCGCTTGCGGCAGTAGCCGATGCCCTCGCCCAGCGTCTCGCCCGGACGTGCACGCACATCGCGGCCTTCGAAGCTGACAGAGCCGATGTCCGGTGTCTCGATCCCGGCCGCAATCCGCAGCAGGGTCGAGCGACCGGAGCGGCGCAGCCCCCAGATGACGACCATCTCGCCGACCCCCACCTGCAGTGAGACATCGCGCAGCGCCACGCGTTCGTTGAGCCGGCCGTAGCACTTGCTGACGTGCTCGAGCTCAAGCAGGCTCATCGTCGTCACATCCTGCCGCTCGTCAGAGCCTTGAACTCGCGCCGGGCGTAATCGATCCACGGCAGCCGCGCTCCCAACGCCAGCCGGCGCTCCTCTGACACCAGGCGCGCCGCCAGGCCAGAGACCGGGTCCGCGCACGCGGCTGCTGGTGCCAGGACGGGCATCTCGCCTGCCTCTTCGAGGCACGCCTGCCCGTAGCGCTCGATCACGTCCAACGCCATCTCGGGCTCGTGCGCGAACACCGCCAGCTGCCGCGCAAACAGTCGCGAGCGCCGGAAGTCCTCGCGCATCTGCACGATCAGGCGCTCCTGATAGCTGCTGACACCCTCGTCGGTAGCGCGGTAGCGTGGCTTCGGCTGGCGTCCGGTGCGGGTGCCGGGTATCTCTTCGATCATGCCCCTGCACTGGAGCGTGTCGAGCGCCGTGTACACATACGAGAAGCCGCTCAGCTGCAACATGCCGGCATACGCATGTTCGAATCGATGTGCCAGCTCATATCCGTAACTCGGGCGCTCGATGACGAGTCCCAGCAACGCCCAGTGCACAGCGGACTGCATCGGGTTGGCGCCCTTACCGGGACGCTTCTCTACCATCGGCCTGGCGCTCATCGCACGACACAGCCTAGGACCGGCCAACGGTGAATAGAAGCAACGTTTCTATCTTTCTCGCCACAGTCACGATCTAGAACATTCAACAGCCTGACTTGTCAGCGAAATCGAACGGCTTCATGATGTTCCGACGTGAGGCTCGACGCAGACACGACTCCGCGCCTTTCTCGGACCCCGAACGCACATCGGGAGAACAGCAGTGGCCGGCGCGAACGTAGGAACGCCGAGCTCGCGACATCGGTTCCGCCGACCTGGCCGGGGCACGCCGACGCACCCTCCGTCGCGATTCGCGACGTCAGGGAGAACGAGATGCGGCGCGAGCGGGAGGAGGAGAGGGTCGTCATCGAGCTCTCCCCCGCCCAGGTCGACCGGGTGATTCGCACCGCCGCAGACGGCGGCAGCATGTCGGTGCTGCTGTCCGGTCTCAGGGACGTCCGCGAGGTGCTCGCGCGTGAGCCGAGCCAGATGGACGACAACAGGCTGTCACGCTCACTGCTCGCCGGCCTGCTGATGCTCGCGTCGTTTCCCACCGACGGCAGTTATCTGGGTAACGCCGAAATCGCGCGACTGCTGGACATGAACCCGAGCACCACACATCGCTATGTGTCGACGCTCGTCGCCGTGGGGCTGCTGGAGCGCGATCCCACGACCCGACGATACAGGCTCGTGTGAGCTCTGAGGACCAGGATCAGCCGATGGCATTCACGATCGACGAGCAGCTCCTACTTGGCGTGTTCGACACCTGTGACGCGGATTGCACAGCCGTAGAGACGTTGCCGCAGCTGCACCGTCTCTGCGCCGAGATACTCGGTCGCCGCGATCGGGCCGTCATCGGGCTGACGCTCAGTGTCGACATGGACGGCCCCGTGCTCGTGTGCAGCGACGTGCGTGCGCTGGTCGGGCCGGGTGTCCCGATCTACCTGATCTACAGGGAGGAGCTGCTCGACAGCCTGCGGGAGATACTCGGAGCCAGGCTCGCCGTTCGCCGCGGCGAGGCGCGGGTGTGGTGGCCGGGGGCAAGCGCGCACAGCGACCCGTGCGATCACCCGGCGGTGCTCGCGCTGGAGGGTGAGCCGCGCACAGTGACCCTGGAGGAGTTCGCCATGCAGTTTGATCTCTCCCGCCCGCGCGTGCGTGGACAGATCAGGCTGATCGAAGACTCACGCGCCTTCCTGGAGCATGAGCTCACCCGTGCTCAGGAGCACAACCGCAAGGTCAACGAGCGTCTCCGCGATGCGCAGATCGAGTGCCATCGAATGCGCACGCGCGCCGAAGCGGCCGAGGCGCGCCTCGCCACGGTCGAGGATCCCACCGACTAAGGCGTGGTGAATGACAGCGGCGCGGGCCCTTGCGCCCGCGTCGCGGCGACCAGCGCCAGCAGTTGCCGGCCCGTCGTGCCGCCGAGGACACGCAGACGATGCAGTCGGTATGGGTCTTCGTCGGGATGCGCCCAGCCGGGGACGACGGTCGTTGAGCCGACGTAGCCGGCTGTCTTGACCGCTGCCACCACCGCAGGGTCGTACAGGCCCGACGGGTAGCAAAACCAGTTGACCGGTATGTGGTAGCGGTGCTGCAACGTGCGCCGCGCGTCCAGCACCTGGTAGCGCAGCTGTTCGGCGTCCAGGCTGATCAGGCTGGCGTGGCTGATGCCTTGCGTGTCGAGCTCCCAGCCGGCCGCCAGCAGGCCGCGAATCTCTCCCCGGCCGAGGCCGCCCTGCGACGGCGGCAGGCCGGTGAGCTGGATGTTCTCCTCGCCCACCCAACCGAGCCGGCGCAGCACCGGTAGCGCCTGCGTGTACTGTGACTGATAGCCGTTGTCGAAGCTGACCACAATCGGCTTGCCCGGCCCGAGCCTCACGCCGCGACGCCAATAGGCCTCCGCCTGATCGAGCGTCACCGCATGCCAGCCGGCGCGCTCCAGCGCTTGCATCTGTTCGGCGAACTCGGCCGGCTCCACATACAGCCCGGGAAACGGAGCGCCCGGGGGAGGGGCGGCGATCACGTGGTACATGAGGATCGGGATCGGGTCGGTGCCCGGCGGTCCGGTGCCGGCGCCGGCACCTGTGCTGTTCGTCGCTACAGCGACGCCGGTGGGCGCCCGACGCGTATACGCGCTCGCTGTCCGACGCGCGCCACCGGCGAGCGGGTGGGTGGCTCGTGAGCCACCGCTTGAGCCGAAAGCCAGCACGGCGGCCGGCGCCGCGACCACGACAGCGATCAATCCCGTCGCCAGCAGGCGGCGGCGACGAATCTCTCGACGGCGCGTCTCACGCCGCGCGTGCAGTGCATCGATGTCCATCAGTCGCCCCTCAGGCTCGACGGTAGCGGCTGCCCCGGCGTCGGCGGATCGTCCCTCAACAGTTCCGGCACGGTTACGAGGCGAAAGCCACGGGCACGCAGCTTGCGGATGATCCTCGGCAGCGCAGCGATCGTCTGTGTGCGCGTGCCGCCGGCGTCGTGCATCAGGATGATCGCCCCCGGGTGCGCTCCTGCGAGCGCCCGTTGCACGATCACTGAGACACCCGGCTGCAGGTAGTCGCCGGTGTCGACCGACCACAGGACCATCAGCAGGTGCAGCGTGTGCAGCTCGCGCATCGTGGTCGCGTTAAACGAGCCATACGGTGGGCGGAACAGCACAGGTCGTGGGCCGCCCAGCAGTTCAACACGCGCAATTTGTTCAAACAGCTCTTCATGCTGGGCGTGCGCCGACAGCGTCGCCATTTCAGGGTGCGTCTCAGTGTGATCGCCGATGACATCGCCGTCGCGCAGCTCACGCAGCGTGGACGCGCTGAAATAGCGCAGCATCTCCCCGATCTCAAAGAACGTGGCGCGGACGTGCAGGTGCTCCAACACGTCCAGCACACCCGGCGTGTACGGCCCGGGGCCGTCGTCAAAGGTCAACGCGACGTCATGTCCGCGATCGCCACCTTCTTTGACGAACGGGGTGTATGCCATAACTGACTCAACTGCAGCATCGGGGCTCACCTGAGGGGCGCTGCGGCGCTGCACCGGTGCCGGGCGCCTGTCGATCCTCCTCGCTACAGGTCGACTGCTATGGCCCGATCCGGATACAGCTGCCACGATCAACGCGAGCGCAGCGGCCAGCACGAACGCGGCCATGATGCGGCGGCGGCGTATCAGGCGCCTGCGCGCTCGCGCGAGCGCGGTTGCAGTCGAGCCTTGCACGCGCTATTCCGGTTCCGGACCGATCTGCTCGATAAACGCCGCCAGTGCGGCCACCTGCTTGGGTTCGCTGCCCAGGCGCAGACGGGCGAGCGCAGCGAGCATCGGCACTGGGTCAAAGCCCTTGAGCTCGTTCTTGCGGGGGTCGATCAGGCCTTCGCGCACAAATGCTTCGTCGACGAGGACGCTGCGCCCGTCGCGGAGCGTGACATGGTGGCCGGCGAAGCTCGAAAAGCTGGGGGCGACGCCGGGCTTGCTCAGGTTCAGGTGGCAGGCGGAGCAGCCGTCGGCGACGACCACACGGGCGCCCTGCTCGATCAGCTTCTGCTCGTGCGTGAACGGTTCAGTGACATACGCCGGCACGCTCGAGGAGGAGGACGTGCTGTGGGAGCTCGGCCGGTCGCTCGCACCGCAGCCTGCCAGCAGCAGCCCGAGCGCGCCGGCCAGCAGGACTTTCGTGGCGGTCATGGCAACCGCAGGCTACGCCATGCTGAAATACCTATGGCGGCGCGCCGCCGCTACCCTGGACTGGAGCCTGGACGATGAGCACGAGTCAGACCGCAGAGCCGACCGTCGGCCCCGAGTCCTCGGACGGAGGCCACGAGGTGATGGAGCTGGACGTGTCCGGCATGACCTGCGGCTCGTGCGCGGCGCGGGTGCAGCGCACGCTCGCGCGCCAGCCGGGAGTGAGCAACGCACTCGTCAACTACGCCACCGGGCGCGCGACGGTCGAGCTCGCGGCTGGGGCCGTCGACGCCGACCATCTCGTTGCCGCTGTCCAGGGCATCGGCTACGGCGCCTCGCCGGTGGCTCCGAGCGCCACCGAGCAGGCGCGCACGTTCGAGGCGCTGGAGCGCACCGAGGCGCGCGAGCAGGCCCAGCTGGTGCGGCGGATAGCGCTCGCGGTGCCGCTGGCTACGGCAATCGCGCTGCTCACCTACCTACAGCCACACGACACGACGGCTCGCTGGCTCGTCGCCGCGCTTGCTGTGCCGGTGCAGTTCTGGTGCGGGCTGCCGTTCCTGCGCTCGGCGTGGACCCGCGCCCGCGCGCGCGCCACGAACATGGACACGCTGATCGCGCTGTCCACGCTGGCCGCGTTCATCTACTCGACGGTGATGCTGCTCACCGCCGACCACGTCTACGAGCACGGCGTGCCGATCGGCAAGTTCGACATGCCCCTCTGCTACGACATGGGGGCGATCATCATCGCCACGCTGCTGATCGCGCGCTGGTGCGAGGCCAAGGCCCGCAGCAGCTCAGGACGCGCCGTGCGTGAGCTGGCGCAGCTCGGAGCGACGCAGGCCCGCCTGCTCGATCCGGAGGATCCGAGCGCGCCCGAGCGCCTGGTTGCCGTCGAGCAGGTGCGCCGCGGCGACGTCTTTCGCGTGCGCCCCGGCGACAGCGTCCCGGTCGACGGCATCGTGATCGCCGGAGCATCGGCCCTCGACGAGTCGATGCTCACCGGCGAGTCGCTCCCGGTCGAGAAGGACGTCGGCGCGCTGATCACCGGTGCCACGCTGAACGTCGACGGGGTCCTGCAGGCGCGTGCGACGGCTGTCGGTGCCGACACTGCTCTCTCGCAGCTGGTGGCGCTGGTCGAGCGCGCGCAGGCATCCAAGCCAAAGATCCAGCGGCTGGCGGACCGGATCGCCGGCGTGTTCGTGCCGGTGGTGCTCGTGCTGGCGGCACTGACGGCGCTCGTATGGGTGCTCACGGGCGACGGCCTGCACGGGATGTTCGCCTCGATGCACCTGCAGCGCGGCATGGACGCGACGATCGCGGTGCTGATCGTCGCCTGCCCGTGCGCGCTGGGCCTGGCCACCCCCGTGGCGATCCTCGTCGGCACCGGTCGCGGCGCGCGGCTGGGCCTGCTGATCCGCAGCGCCGAGGTACTCGAGCGAAGCCAGGATCTGGACACGATCGTGCTCGACAAGACCGGCACGGTGACCACCGGCGAACTGTCGCTCGCCGACATCTGGACGGCTGCCGGCGAGGAATCCGAGAGGGTGCTAGCGCTTGCCGCCGCCGCAGAGGCAGGCTCCGAGCACCCGGTGGCGCTGGCGGTCGTGGCCAGCGCACGCGAGCGGGGGCTCGAGCTGGTGCACGCGGCCGAGTTCCGCTCGATTCCGGGCCGCGGCGTGCGCGCGCTGCTGGACGGTTCGGATGTCTGGGTGGGTCGCCCGAACACGCTTGACGGGCAGCCGGAGCTGGCGTCCGTGCTCGAGCGCTGGGAGCTGGCCGGGCGAACGGCGGTTGTGATCGAACGCGAGCAGCAGGTGCTCGGGGCGCTTGCGCTGGCGGACACGGTAAAGCCGGAGGCCAAGACGGCGATCGCGGGGCTGCGCAGCATGGAGATCGACGTGACGTTGCTGACCGGCGATAACCCACGTGCCGCGCACGCGGTCGCCACCGCTGTGGGCATCGAGCACGTGCTCGCAGGCGTCAGCCCGGCCGGCAAGCTCGCAGAGATCGCGCGGCTGCAGGAGGCGGGCCACCGCGTGGGGATGGTCGGCGACGGCGTCAACGACGCCGCGGCGCTCGCGCAGGCTGACCTGGGGATCGCCATGGGTACCGGCGTCGGTGCGGCGATCGAGGCAGCCGACATCAGCGTCCTGTCCGGCGATCTGCGTGGCGTCGCGCGGGCGCTACGCCTGGCGCGGGAGACGTACACGATCGTGCTGCAGAACCTTGGCTGGGCGTTCGGCTACAACCTGATCGCGCTACCGCTGGCAATGACAGGACTGCTGAGCCCGGCGCTGGCTGCCGTAGCGATGGGTGTGTCGAGCATCACCGTCGTCACCAACAGCCTGCGGCTGCGGCACTTCGGTCGCCCAGGTCGCTCCACGCCGGTTCGCAGCCGCAGCCGGCGGCTGACGAGCATCGCCACCGCCGCCGTCATCCCGGCCGTGCTGCTCGGCGGCCTGGTGCTCGCCGATCCCGACTCCTTCGCCGTGCCGCGCACCGCCTCGGTCACGCTCGCCGAGCCGGCCGGGGAGACACTCCAGATCTACGCGCTGCCACTGCGTCCGGGCAACGTCAACCTGCACCTGTACCTGGCGGGCACGACAAGCGCTCGTGTCGGCTTCCGCTCGATCGCGATGCGTGCGACCTCGGCGACCGGCGAGCACGCCGATGTCACCTTCTACGTTGCCGGAACAGGCCACGACATCGCCGAAGCGCGGCTCACACGCGGCGTTTGGGACTTCCACGTGGCCGGTGTCGATGCCGCTGGACGCCCGCTCAGAGGGTCCTTCGCGGTGCCGATCAACTGAACCGCCGGTGTACCGCCTACCCGGTCGTTTCTGTACCGCCGACCCGGTACATCGTCGTGCCGGTTACATCAACAGCTGCATGGCGGCGAACATGTACGCCATGCCGAGCGTCATCGCGAACATCGACGCTCGCAGATCGCGAAAGCAGACCAGCGGCTCGGCCGAGGACATCGCCACCGCGCCGCCGGGCGTGACCGCGATGCCGCCGCCCAGGAGGGTCTTGTGGTCGACCTCCCGCATCCTGTTGGTGACCCACAGCAGCGCCTGTGCCGCGAAGTAGGCGACGAGCATCCACGTGATCGGGGCCTGGAAGCCGTCCGGCGACCACATGTAAGCCATCGCACCGAGGTCGACCGCCATTACCAGCCACAGGACGTTGATGGCGCGGCCACTGAGGGCCTGGGCGAGCATCCAGAGCACAATCGCGATCGCGGCGTTGGCGAACGCCAGCTGCCAGAAGCCGCTGGGGATGTTGAAGTGGTCGATCGAGGAGGGCGCGAACATGAACGCCATCCCCACCGCCATCAGCACATGCCCGGAGTGCCAGAGCCGGCGCTGGCCCTCGCTGTCGCGCAGGTGCAGCGCGTGGATGACGATGATCGCGATGAACGCCAGCGTCCAGATCACAGCCAGCCACGCGGGGAGGATGTTCGTCCCGTGTGCGCCGCCGCCCATGGACATCCCGCCAATCGACGTTGGGTGAACGCCGCCGTGGCTCATGCTCATGCCGCTCATGCTGCCCATCGCTCGCGCGAATCTACCACAGGGATATCGCCGCCGCGACGGCACACGGTGCCTGCGAACATGCGCTGGTCACTAGGCTAATATGGCCTCGCGATGAGCAGCCATGGCTCTGTGCTTGTAACGCGTGCACGCGTCGTTCGACGTATGGCTCTACTCCTCGCGCTGATCGCGCTGGCGCTGCTCGCCCTCACTGGGGCGCTCGGCAGCGCTCAAGGTGGCGTGTTGATCATGTTCCCGGCGCTGCTGTTGGCGGTGATGATGCTCACGCGCCCGTATATCGGACAGCATGTGATCGCACGGTTGGCCGGCAGGCGTCCGCGGCGCGCAGCCGTGGCTGGCACGATGCCTACTCGCTTGCGCAGGCGGGCCGTTGTGGCGCGTGGCGGACGTTTGCTCGCCGGCGCACTGGCGGGCCGTGCTCCGCCGACTGCGCTCGCGGGCCGCTGCTGAGCGCAGGGCTCGCGTCTCCATTTGTCAGGCCCTGTGAACAGGGGCGAGTTGACACCGCCAATGGCCCAGCGAGGCTCCCGGTCGGTGTTGATCACCGATAGAGGAGCCGTCATGTCCAATTGCCACAGGCGCGCGCACCGTCATCGGGCGCACGCGCTTTTCTCATGAGCGCCGCAGTCGGTGCTCGCCCGCTGGAGGATCGGAGACCCCGTCGATCGCCGATCGTGACGACGCGCGGCGTCCAGATAACGCTGGGCCTGATCTGGCTGCTCGCCGGCCTTCTGCAGTTCCAGAGCTTCATGTACACGCACGGGATCATCAGCGAAGTGTTCGCGCCGGCCGCCGAGAAACAGTGGTCGATCGTCGGCGGGCCGATGAAAGCGATCGACAGCTTCTACGGGCGCGACCTGACGCTGTGGAACACGCTCGCCGCCGAGATCCAGTGCGCTGTCGGTCTAGGGCTGATCCTCAGCAGGCGCACGGTGAAGCCGGCGCTGATCGTCTCGTTCGGCTGGGCGCTGGCGGTCTGGTGGTTCGGCGAGGGCTTCGGGGGGCTCACCTCAAACACGCTTCCCTCGCCGCTTATGGGCGCGCCGGGAGGAGTGATCCTGTACGCGATCGTCGGCCTGCTCGTCTATCCGACCGCCAGGAAGCAGGGCCGCTCGCCGGTGGACACGGCTCCGCTCGGTGACCGTGGGGCCCTGTATGCATGGTCAGGCCTGTGGCTGCTCTCGGCTGGCGCTGTGGCTGGTCAACGTCAACCGTGCCAAGGCTGCCACCAACGAAATGATCAAGGGGATGGCCGAAGCCTCACCGCACTGGCTTGCCAAGTTCCAGAGCTCGGTCGCCGGCCACACACAGGGCCACGGCGCCACGATCGCCGCCGTGCTCGCAATCATCTCCTTTGTCGTGGCGGTCGGCGTGTGGACGCCGCTGCGGTGGCCGGCGCTGGGCGCCGGGATCATCGTCTCGCTCGCCTACTGGGTCTTCGGGCAGAGCCTCGGAGGTCCGTTCTGGGTCGGCAACGCCACGGACGTCAACGCTGGGCCGCTGTTCGTGCTGCTCGCCGTCGCGCTGTTCCCGGTGGCCCAAGGCGCCGGCGCCGATCGCGAAGCCGTCGAGCACACCCAACCGGTCGAGGTACCGGGCCTGTCCTGAGCGACCAGACGGTCGGCCCGCCTGGCGGGGCCTCTCCGGGCCATGAGCTAAGCGGACGAGGCGAGGCTGTAGCCGGCTGCCTCGACGGCAACCCGCACGGCCTCGCCGTCGACGCTGCCGCGCACGAGCATGGCGCCGCTGGCGAGATCCACGTCGACGCGACTGACGCCGGAAAGCTCGCCGACTTCGGTCCTAACCGCCGCGACGCAGTGCGAGCACGACATGCCCGTCACGTTGTAGGTCTGCTGATCGACGTTGCTCATCGACGTCCGATTTTACCGAGCCACCGGTGTCTGGCCGCGGCTCGACGCCGAATGCGTGACAATCAGCCGATGCATGTCACTGCCAAGGCCGACTACGCCGTGCGCGCTGTCGTCGAGCTCGCCGACAGCGGACAGGACTCGCCGCGCAAGGTCGACGAAGTCGCGCAGGCGCAAAACATCCCCGTCTCGTTCCTGGAGAACATCCTCACGCAGCTGCGCTCGTCCGGCATCGTGCGCAGCCAACGCGGTCCGGAGGGCGGCTACTGGCTGGCTCACCCGGCCGAGGAGGTCAACCTGGCGCAGATCATCCGCGCGGTCGAGGGACCACTCGTCGGCGTTCGTGGCCAACGCCCGGAGGAGGTCGAGTACGTCGGGTCGGCTGAGAGCCTGCAGCAGGTGTGGATCGCGCTGCGCTCCAACCTGCGCAAAGTGCTCGAGAACGTGACTGTCGCCGACGTTGCAGGCGGCAAGTTGCCCAAGGAGGTTCTGGCGCTGACCCGCGCCGAGGAAGCCTGGCAGACGCGGTAGTCGCTGGGGCTGCTTAGCGGACCCTCACGCGGGTAATGATCGTTTAGCGGCGCCAAGCGCATCGTTTCGGTATGCACGCAGCTGTCAATACCTCGCTGGGGGTTACCTGTCAAGGTTTTGCTAGAAGGCACCGTGAAGGTTGGCATCCCCCGCCGGCCCCGCCCCCCCGCCGGTGCCCCCGTCCCCCGAAGGAGGTCCCGACCCGATGTCAGCCACACCCACAGCCGCTTCGCCCGCCCCCAGCGCCTTCCACCCTGGAGACGGCGACCGCCGAGGCGATCGCCGGCCCCGCCAGTCAGGACGCGACGTTCTCGCTGGCGCTGACACAGGACCAGAAGGACATTCGTGATTGGGTCCACGGCTTCGCCGCCGACGTCGTGCGCCCGGCGGCGCACGAGTGGGACGAGAAGGAGCAGACGCCGTGGCCGATCATCCAAGAGGCCGCCAAGATCGGCCTGTACGGCTTCGAAGGTCTCGCGCAGTTCTTCGCCGACCCGACCGGCCTGACGCTGCCGATCGTCAACGAGGAGCTGTTCTGGGGCGATGCCGGCATCGGCATGGCGATCATGGGCACCGCGCTCGCCGTCGCTGCGATCTTCGGACAGGGCACCGGCGAGCAGATCGGCGAATGGATCCCGCGTTGCTTCGGCACCGCGACGACCTCAAGGTCGCGGCGTTCTGCGCCTCGGAGCCGAACGCAGGCTCCGACGTCTCAGGCGTGCGCACACGCGCCAAGTTCGACGAGGCCGCCGGCGAGTGGGTCATCAACGGGCAGAAGGCGTGGGCGACCAACGGCGGCATCGCCGACGTGCACGTCGTGATCGCGACCGTCGACCGCGAGCTCGGCGCGCGCGGACACGCGGCGTTCGTCGTGCCGATGAGCGAGGCCAAGGGCATCTCGCAGGGCACGAAGGTCTCAAAGCACGGCCTGCGCGCGTCGCACACCGCCGACGTGTTCCTCGACGACTGTCGCGTGCCCGCCGGCTACGTGCTCGGCGGCAAGGAGAAGCTCGACGAGCGGCTCGCGCGCGTGCGCGAGGGCAAGCGGAGCAACTCCCAGGCGGCGATGCAGACATTCGAGTCCTCGCGTCCGACCGTCGGCGCGCAGGCGCTCGGCATCGCGCGCGCCGCCTACGAGTACGCGCTCGAGTACTCCAAGGAGCGCGAACAGTTCGGTCGCAAGATCGTCGAGAACCAGGTCGATCGCGTTCACGCTCGCGCGCATGAAGCTGGAGATCGACGCTGCGCGGCTGCTCGTCTGGCGCGCCTCGTGGATGGGCCGCAACCGGCGTGCCATTCGAGAACGCCGAGGGCTCGATGAGCAAGCTCAAGGCCGGCGAGGTCGCCGTGTGGGTGACCGAGCGCGCGATCCAGATTCTCGGCGGCAACGGCTACACGCGCGAGTTCCCCGTCGAGCGCTGGCACCGCGACGCGAAGATCTACGACATCTTCGAGGGCACCGCCGAGATCCAGCAGCTCGTGATCGCGCGCGCGATCTCCGGGATGCACATCAAGTAGCGCTGTAGAGCCAAATCTGGAGAGTGCGTTCGGTGAGAAGTGCTCTGCTCGGGGGTGCTCGTCCAGGCTGCGGCAGCACGCCTCGCGCCAGTTCTCGCGCCAGTCGTGCGACCCTCTTGTCGTGTCAGGGCGTCGCGTAGGCGTCGTGGAGCGCCCGAAACGGCTGCCGTCAGCGTGCTTGCGGCGGCAGTAGTGCGGTCTTGTGGCGACCACGCCGTCGATTCCCCAAGAGTTCCCGACTCGGAACCTTGCAACCCGAGCGAACCTCGTGCTTCTGGAGGCAACGCCAGCTAACTGGAGCGAACTCGACGCGCTACCAGCGACTCATAATCGGTAGGTCGCTGGTTCGAGTCCCGCCGGGCCCACTTCCAAAACACCTGCAAACGCAACAAAAGCAACCCTATCACGAGGTTGCGACGGCAGGGCATCGTTCCCTGCATCGTTCCCCAGCGGTCGTCGCGCGGTCGCCGGGGCTGGTTTTGGGGCGTCTTCGTCGGCCCTGCTGGCACGCCAGGTCGTGAGGCGGCCGAGCGTTCGACGGAAGAATCCGTTGGCCGGTTCGGCCACGTTGGGGTCTATACCCGCATGGAAGCAACAACACCAACAACAGAGGCTCCGCTACAGCAGGACCGGCTCCTTCGGCCAGATCAGGCCGCTTGGTATCTCAACGTCAGGACGAGCTGGGTCTACGAGGCCGTGAGGACCGGCCGCTTGCCCTGCCATCGGGTCGGCCGGCACATCCGCTTCACGCGCCCCATGCTCGACGAGTGGCTCGCCCAGCAGCCTCGGCAGTAGCGGCCGGGGCGCTGGCTCTAGAACCCGAATCGGCACAAGCTCTTGGCTTCCGACCACAAGTGCCACGACCCGAGCTGCCCTTCTGGCTTCGACGGTCCGCGGATTGCTAGCTGCGTGTAAGCCGGCCGGCTGCCGCAATGCCCCAGCCCCTGCGCGCGTAGCTCCACGATCACCGGGCGGCTGTAGTAGCCACCGCCGGGCTTGAAGATCGAGTTGAGGCCGTACCCGATTGCGGTGCTGCTGCCCCAGCTCGTCCAGTGGATTTCGGTCACGAGCCCGCTGGGGTCGCCGCCGTTGTAGACCCTCGCCGGCTGCGCGCTTCCCCAGCCTTCTCCGTCGGGCTTCGCGAATTCCGCCGAGCCGAGCACGACGCTCCCTGAGCTGCCCGCAGCGCTCGACGCCAACACGCCGCCTGTGGTGGAGATCACCGCCAGCAGGACTCCGATCGTTGCACGCCTGATGTTGTGGGTCATTGGGCCTCCTCGGATGTCGGGTGCGGTTCGCGTAGCCTCCCAGAGCCGGTCGACGGGCGGTAGCCTGCTGCCATGAGCACACGGCCTCAGCCCGAGAGCTTCAAGACCGGCGCTGAATACCGGTGGGCGAGGCGGCTGTGGCGCAAGCGCACCGGCGGCAGCCTCGTCACGACCGCGGCGCTCGCGCTGATCGTCGGCGGTCTGAATGGCAGCGCTGTGCTCGCGATGCTGACGCTGTTCGGCGCGCTCGGCGTGCACCTGTACCTGCGCAGTACGCGGTGACACCGCAGGGGCGGCAACCGCGGTTCGTGGTGTTCGTTGCCTTGGCGGTCGTCGTGACGCTCTCCGGAAGGCGTCGAGTGGGGCATTGGGCGTCTCTGTCGAGAGAGCGCCTAGTTGTCGCTCTGGGCACGCTATTCGCCGTCGTCTGCGTTGCGGGGGCCGCGCCGGCGAGCGGGAACGCCGCGACGCCCGGCTGCGGTGCGATTCGCGTCTCGGAATCTCGTCTCGAGAGCGATGCCTTCTTTAGCGTGACGGTCGAAAGCGGCCACGTCAGCTGCGGGACCGCGCGGGGAGTGCTTGGTCGACTGTTGGCAGGAGGGGGGGTCCAGCATGGTGGCCCGTACGCGTATCAGGAGTGGTGGACGCTCGATGGTTGGCGTTGTGGCTTCGGGGCGGGGGCAGCAAGTTGCGAGCGGGCGGGCGCCACCATCTCGACCGAATGGGTGGCGGACGAATGTGGACATCGGCCTGCTGGGGCGACGGCACCCTGCATACGCCCTCCCCGAACGGCGGAGCTGTGGGCGACGGTGGACGAGTGCAGCGTGATGAGCCCGCCGGATCTGATCGGGGTCCGTGGTTCGATGCCAGGCGACGCCGATTCCCAGAGCACGATGTTCATGCGCTTTGGCTTGCAGGCGCTCGACGCCGCGACGGGTGGATGGGCGGATGTGCCTTACGAAGGCACGCACTTCATGAAGGTTGGCGCGGCAGAGACGACGCGGCAGGCGGGAACCACCTTCGAACTAGAACCCGCCGGATCGGAAGGCGACAATGATCTGAGGGGGCTCGTCGAATATCAGTGGCGCGTCGGCTCGCATGTCCTCTTCTCCGCCAGTCGGCTAACGACTGCGGGGCACGACGCGGAAGCCGGTGCCGAACCGCCTGGATTCAGCGCGGCTACTTGCTCGATCGGATAGTCCCGTCGATGGTCCGCATGACGGGGAACGCGTCAGTGCTCCGCCCGCAAACACACGGCGCGAGGTATGCGATGGTTGCCTGAAGAAAGGCCGACGGCGCCTCCGACGGCTCCTGAAACGTCAGGTTCGGGGCGAAGGAAGGACACCGCTGTCCCGTAGCAACTCGACTGCATCCGCGGGTGGTGTCCCGCCTGCGTACCATTCGCCGGCCGGCTTTGGGAGGTTCTCGCTGACGCCGAGACTGGGTTGCCAGCCTGCGGCAAGCGTCGCTGGGTGCGAGTTCGGTATGCGGTAGAGGCGTCCGGATAGGCGGCCCTTGGCCCGTTTGGCGATCACAAGCAGAGGGGACTGCCAGATGCAGAACGTCGCGACCTCGGCCTCGGTGGTGCCCGTGACCTTGACCGGGCCCGGACCGCCTACCATCCCGACGATCCTCAGCAGCTGTAGCTCGGGCACTTGAGGCATCGGGTCGTCAACGACCAGCGTTCCGTCGTCCTCGTGGGCGTCGATGTTCTCCTCGTCGCTGAGCAGCGCAATCGCAGCAGACACGCCCGAGGACCGCTCCATGACGTCGGCTGCGATCGCGAGGATCTGCTCGGTCGACGCCAGGTGCCCGAGCGTGCCGCGAAGTTCCTCCGTCCCAGCGTCGATGAGCGCCGGATCGAGCTCGCGCAGCATGGCTTGACTCAGGGTGGCGGCGTGCTTGAAGCGCAGGGTCGCCTCGTCGCTGACGGAGAGCTTGCGCACGTCGGCTCGCAGCATCGCGAGCGCCACGGCGGTGTAGGCCGCCAGCGCGGTCTGCTCGTCGGGTGTGGGGTCGTCGCCGGGCGCGCAGATCGCGTGAACCAGACGGAGGAGGACCTCGCCGCGCTCTGCGGGGTCCGGCCACAGATCGGCTGCTATGCCGCACAGTACGAGGCGGGCACCGTAGGCACGCATTAGGTTGGGCCAACGCTCGATCCGCTCGAGGACGCCGCGACAGAATCGGCGGAACTGGTCACGTCTGAATTTCTTGGCTCGCTGAAGAGCTGTCGCGAGATCGACGGGCGGTATCTCGGTGCCCTCTTGGCCGGCATCCGCGGCCTCATCGTCTGTGGCGTTCGTCAGTTCTCCGGAGTCGGATGTTGAGTCGCCCCCGAGCCCGGGAAGCCCCGGGAGAATCAGCGCCCATGCAACGGTGGTTTCGTCGAGCACTGCGGCGCACGCCTCGAGATAGTCCGACAGCGATTGGCCTTCGGCCGGCCTGACAGTTTGACCGTCCTCTTGCTCCGGTTTGGCATCCTCAGCAGGTCCATCACTTTGCTGTGGCTTCGGGACCATCGCGCCGTGCTTGAGCAGCGCTGGGCGCAGTAGCTCTGCGATCTGGTAGAGCACCTCGAGCTTCCCGTCGAACAGCAGCTCCACCGGTGTCCCGGATTCCGGGCCGATGCGCTGTAGCGGCCGGCGCCGTATGCGGATCGGGTCGGTGATGAAGACCTCGTTGCTTGCGCCCTGCGCCCCCAACAGACGAATCGCGCTGCGCGCCTCTAGCCCGACCACGGGCAGCAAATAGCCGCTAGAGCCTGGCGGGAGCTCGTCGACCCCTGGCACGCTGGTCCAGTCACGTTCAGGGTCACATACCTGGAGCCGCGCTGGCGCTTGCGGGGGATCAGCCAGGCGCAGCTCGAGTTCGATCCCGTCGATAAGCGTTGCGCCGAGCAGCAGGATGCCTGGCCGCGGCGCCTCCGCAGGGTCAATGCCGAGAGTCAGAACGCCAAGCCCATCGGTCGGTGGTTCGGCTGTAGGAGGCGCCACCGAGACGTCGAGCTGCGAGATGATCGCGAGCTCGAGGTTTGCGAGGGGTCCGTGGCCGGGTGTGATGCCTCGCAGCAGGGCTCGGCGAGAGAGGTTCGGACTTCCGGTGAGTGCTTCACGGACACCGCCGCGGGACCACTCAATCAGCTTGCCGTGGCGGTAGCGCTCGCCCGAGCACCACCGCAGCTCAGCGTCGTGCTCGGTGATCCATCGCCACAGTCGTTCGCCGTCGACACTGGTCTGTGGCTGCACATAGACCGCCGTCGTAGCGGGCTGCAGCTGCAAGTGGACAGCCTCAAGTGCGGCGAGCTCAGTGTCGTGAAATGGTGCATAGACCACCAGCTCATCGACTGGCCCACGGGGGAGATGGGCGAGGATTGGGCCCTCGAGCGTTGACGCGAGCGCTGGGCCGGGCTCGCTTGCTGGCAGCGCCTCCAGGAGACCCGCGGTCCGAATCAGGGCTTCGGGAGCTTCGGCTGATAGCCGGATCGGGCTGCTGGCGAGCGTTCGTAGGAACCCCGAGACTTCGTGGAGCGTGGATGGTCCGCGTGCCTCGTCAGCGTGCAGGATGGTCCAGATCTCGTCGTTGCCATGCCAGCCTGCGAGCGTAAGGTTCCCGGAGCCGACGCACACCGTCGCGGCCTGGCGGCCAGCGATGACGAGCAGCTTGGTATGGAACGCGCTGCGACCGGGGCAGACGGCGCGCGCGTCCGCGTAGCGGACTCCGGCGCCCCGGACTGTCGTGGGGTCGCTTGTGACCATCGCCGCGTCAGATATGACGGTCGTCCTGGCCTGGAGGCTGCGCGCCTCTCCGAGCGCGAATCGCTCAAAGAAGCCGAGGTTCGCCGTGTAGGTGAGGATGAGTACCTCCTCGGCTTCCTCTGCTTCACGGAGCAGCGCGAACGGGTTACGGCTCGCTGCGACCGGCGTCTCGACAGCGTTCACGTCGCGTTCGCGATGCTCGTCTGCAGGCGGCCTTGGAGTTCCTGGCCGGATGTGGTCGTTGTGTAGCCGTTCTCGCCGTGGTCGATCGCTCCGAGCCCGGCCATGACCTGCGCGAGCGTCCATCCGCGCAGCGAGACGTCGGCGTCAGGCTCAGTACCGACCATCGAGAGCAGCCCGTCACGGTCACGCAGCCGGGTGGGCACATATGGACGCAGGTCACTGCCCATGCGCATCTTTGACGCTGCGACCCGCTGCGCACGACGCAACATTGTCTGTGCGAGGTCTCGTCCAAGGTCGGCGACCGCGCTGTCTGCGTGCTCAGTGAGCTGATGCTGCACCCAGGCCGGTCCCAGGTCGTCTCGATCACGTCCGAGGAACGCGTTGCGGGTCTCGCCGTCGAGGTCCCCGAGACGCAGAGCGCCGATCGCGAGCTGCCGCAACGCCCGCACTGGGACGGAGTCCTCGGAGGAGCGCAATTCCTCCTCGATCGGACGCAGCCCCTCCTTGTCGACACGCTCCGGCAGTCCTGACATAAGGTCGCTGACGGTTCCTGTGCCCAGCGCGTCAGCAAGCTGGTCGCCAAGGTTGCGGGCCGTGATCGCCTCGCCGACGAGCTGCTCGCTCAGCCACCGCCATAGATGCCTCCACGCGCTCACGGAATAGTTGCGGAGGATCGCTGCGCGCCACGCCCGACGAGCACGAGCCTCGAGCGTGTCACCTGCGATCACACCTCCGAAGCCATGCGCGAGCCGAAAAGGGCGCTCCGGGTCACCATGCGGACCCCCGTCGAGCGCCTCGAGCAGCATCAGCGCCGTGACCTGACGGTTACGGTCCCCCTCGCTTTCAGTGCCTGCTTCTTCGAACATCACACGTCGCAGCCAGCGGCCGTCCGGACCCTCGGCTGCGCAACACGGGCACAGGTCGGCGCCACCCGCGAGGCTTGCGTCCGACAAGGTGTCGTGCCGAGCAAGCTCAAGTACGAGCCCCAGTCCCTCACGCAGCGGCGCCATGTCAGCTCTCGGCCCCGAGCGCGGCGGCCAGCCACCGCCAAGAAGGCCCAACACCCGCTCCGGTGCGGCGTATGTTCCCGCGAATCCGCCCTTGCTATACCCGCCGGGAGCAGCCGCCGACGACACGTCCAACACACCGCCATCGAAAAACCCTCGGATTCGGTCCTCGCCATGCGCCGCCGGAACGAGCCGTCTGTGCCCGCCCGATGTGTCGCCGTGAATTACGGCGACCCCCGCGAGGACTACCTCGCAGCGCCTGACGAACTCCTCGGCAGCGCCATCCTTGAGGCCGCGGTCTCGAGCATCAGACCAGGCAAGCGTGTGCAGCCCGAAGTAGCGAGCACCCGTCGTCGTTGTGATCACGCCAGGGAGAAGACGTTCAACGAGCCGACCTACGGCGGGCTCCACACGTAGGGGGTACAGGCCAGACGATTCGTCAAGCCCGGACGCCGCCCACCCTGGGCCCTCGATGATCGCCTCCGTCGCCATCCGCGTGCACGATAGTCCGGTCCAACCGGAGATTCTCGCCAGCGCGCGTCCACTGAGCCTCCGATCCTCGCGCCGGACCGTTAGGCGGCGAAACATGCGGGCAACGGGCGCCAGGAACTGGAGAGAGAGGCCACCGAGCTCGAGGTGCTTATCGGAGCTGCCTGACGATCCTCGGAGTGACCTCAGGTGCGCGTTTCGAGCTAGTGTCCTGAGTCGGTGATTCGTTGGCAGTAGCGTGTGAGGCTGTCGAGGATTTCGTCGGCGGTCTTGGTCCAGACGTAGGGGCGGGGGTTCTCGTTCCAGTGCTCAATCCAACTGCGGATGTCCGCGTTGAGTTCGCGGACTGACTTGTGGGCTGAGCGCTTGAGCTTCTTGTTGGTGAGCTCGGCGAACCAGCGCTCGATGAGGTTCAGCCAGGAAGAGCCGGTCGGCGTGAAATGAAGATGGAACCGGGGGTGTGCCAGTAGCCAGCGCTGCACTGCCTTGGTCTTGTGCGTGGTGTAGTTATCGAGAATAAGATGGACCTCCAGCTCTGGCGGAACGGCAGCGTCGATCTGCACCAGGAATTTCTTGAACTCGACGGTACGGTGGCGGGCATGCAGCGAGCCGATAACTTTCCCGGAGGCGATGTCCAGCGCTGCGAAGAGACTGCTCGTGCCGGAGCGCTTGTAGTCGTGGGTCGCGCGCTCTGGGACCCCGGGGAGCATCGGCAGGATCGGCTGGGAGCGATCGAGTGCTTGGATCTGGGACTTCTCATCGACACACAGCACCAGCGCTCGCTCCGGCGGATCCAAGTAGAGACCGACGACGTCACGGACCTTCTCCACGAACAGCGGATCCGCTGAGAGCTTGAAGGACTCCACCCGGTGAGGCTGCAAGCCAAACGCCCGCCAGATTCGTGACACCGCGCTCTGGGAGAGCCCTACCTGTGCCGCCATCGAGCGTGTCGACCAGTGCGTCGCGTCCCTGGGCGTACTCTCCAACGTCTGCACGATCACCTCCTGAACCTTCTCGTCAGAAATCGTGCGAGGTTTGCCCGGCCGGGGCTCGTCAAGCAAACCATCCGCACGATCACTAACGAAACGCCCACGCCACTTCGCGACCGTCATCCGCGTCAGCCCGAGCCGCTCCGCAAGCTCGGTGTTGTTTTCACCCTCAGCCGCGCCAAGCACTATCCGCGCACGAATGGCCAAGCCCTGCGCTGAAGAACGCCTGCGCGCCCACCCCTCCAACATCCGGCGCTCACCATCAGAAAGAACTACCTCAACCGGCCGCGGCCCACGCCGCCCAACACGAGAAGAATTCATCCACAAAGAATACCAACAACAGCAGACGAACTAACGACTCAGGACACTAGTAGGGTCCGACCGTGCCCGTATCCGCAAATGTCGAGTTGCCCCTGATCGACGCTTGGAGCGTTGCCCTTGCCCACGCCGCGCTCAACGACGACCACTTCTACTTGCTCTCGTGTCCAGGAGCAGCCTTAGACGGATACGCCAAGGGCGCCAGCTATGAACCTGGGACCACGCGCGAGGCAGACGACCTCCTGAGCGGCGAGGTCCTAGTCGAGGCGAACGAGCCCGAGCATCTGGTGAAGCATCGCGTTGCAGTCTTCGAGGATGTCGACTGGGACGATCCGCTCAACACCGCGATCATCACTGCGACGCTGCGGCACGAGATTGAGCACGCTCGACAGCGAATGGTTTGCGGCAAGCTGCTGTTCGACGTGGACCAGTACGCAGACGACGTGATCGGTTACAAGGCCGGCGGCCTCCCTGGCTCGAACGTCCTATACAACTTCAAGCCGGTCGAGCAGGACGCAAACGCCGCTGCGGCGATGCTTCTCACCGCACTCTTCGATCTGAGCATCGTCGAAGCCGTCTTGGAATCGCCCGATGCGTCGCTCGCTCGCTCGCTGATTCCACCCGGGCGCTTGGAGACACTCCTGCCTCGCACCGTCTCCTTCATGTACCTGTTCGCTGACGCAGCCGAAGCCGAATCACGCCAAGAGAACGGGATCAGCTTCGATCGTCGTCTTGACGTCGTCTCGAAAGAGGCGGGCGACCTGTGGCGCGACCTAATGACCCAAGAGCAGGACGTAGCGGGCTGAACCTCCCGGGCCCATTGAGCTGTCCCTCGGGGACGTGCTACGGCCTGCGCTTTGGGTGCGCCGTGTGCCCGGAACCGTCCATGATGTTCGGATGCAGCACACAGACGAGCGGCTCCTCCTCTCCGCATCGGACCTAGTTGCTTTCCTGGAGTGCGAGCACCTGTCAGCACTCGACCTCAGGGTGGCTCGCGGCACCGCGACGATCGAGCGCACGAGAACCGACTCGACGGACCTGGTGGCCCGCAAGGGCGACGAGCATGAGCAGGCGTTCCTCGACTCACTGATAGGACAGGGACTGGATGTCGCGGTGATTCCGTCAGTGATCGACGGGCTCGTCAGCGACGCCGAGGCGGTCGAACAAACGATCTCCGCGATGCAAGCTGGCGCCGACGTGATCTACCAGGCCGCGCTTGCCGACGGCTCCTGGCGTGGCTTCGCGGACTTCCTCGAAAAGGTACCCAAGCCCTGTCCGGGGCTCGGCGGCTACAGCTACGAGGTGCTCGACACCAAGCTCGCCCGGCACGCCAAGCCCGGCTACCTCGTCCAGCTCTGTCTGTACTCGGACCTGCTCGCGAGCGTTCAGGGCATCTCGCCGACGCAGATGCACGTCATCCTCGGCTCGCGAGAGCGCGCGAGCTTCCGGCTCGATGAGTTCTCGGCCTTCTATCGCCGGCTGCGCCGCCGCTATGAGACCCGGCTAACAGAGGAGTTCGCTGGGACCTACCCTGATCCGGTTGAGCACTGCGGCCTGTGCAGGTGGTCAGAGCACTGCTCAGCACGCCGTGAAGCCGACGACCACCTATCGCTCGTCGCCGGGCTCGGGCGCGCCCAGGCGATCCGGCTGAGCGACACGGGCATCACGAGATGGACGCAACTCGCCGTGGCGCAGCCCGCGGATCGGCCCGCGCGCATCGGACGAGCCACGTTCGAGCGGCTGCGTCAGCAGGCTCGGCTGCAGTTGCACGAGCGCTCAACCGGCGAGCAAAGCTATGAGCTCCTGCGACCCCAGGAGGGACGGGGCTTCGCGCGGCTGCCCGAGCCGCGGCCGGGCGATCTCTTCTTCGACATGGAGGGCGACCCGTTCTACGAGGGCGATGGGCTCGAATATCTCTTTGGGGTCACCCGTATCCAGGACGGCGATCCCGTCTTTCGTTCGTTCTGGGCGCACGACCGGCGCGAGGAGAAGGTCGCGTTCGAGACGTTCGTCGACTTCGTCCTCGCGGCGCTCGCGGAAGATCCGGCACTCCACGTCTACCACTACGCACCGTATGAGCCCTCGGCACTGAAGCGGCTCATGGGCCGCCACGGCACCCGCGAGGAGGAGGTCGACCGCCTGCTACGCGAAAAGATTCTCGTGGACCTGTACGCGGTCACGGTCCAGGCGATGCGTATCTCGAAGCCGGGGTACTCGATCAAGCAGATCGAGGAGTTCTACATGCGAAAGCGCGACCAGGACGTCAGCGACGCAGGTGACTCGATCGTGCGCTTTGAGGAATGGCTCGACACGGGCGAGTCCGGCATCCTGGACGCGATCGAAACCTACAACGAGGTCGACTGTCTCTCGACCGTAGAGCTGCACCGTTGGCTGCTCGACCGGCGCACCGAGGCGCAGGAGCAGTTCGCCATCGCGATCCCGTGGCGCCCAGCCTCAGAGCCACACGAGGCCTCGCCGGAGGCCACCGCGGTGCTCGATGAGATCGTCCGGATCGAGGCCGCGCTCGTCCGGAACCTGCCCGAGGATCACTCGGAAGGCAGCGAGGAGCAGCGGGCGCGCTGGCTGATGGCGCACGTCCTGCACTACCACCGCCGCGAGGAGAAGCCGGTCTGGTGGGCGTACTTCCACCGGCTTGAAATGTCGCAGGAGGAACTCGTCGAGGACGGCGAGGCGATCGGCGAGCTAATCGAGGACCCAGCCGAGCCACCGATCATCGACAAGCGCTCGCTCATCCACACGTTGCGGTTCCGCGAGCAGGAGCACAAGCTTGCTCCCGGCGCTGAGATCCGCGACGTCGAGACCCAGCGACAAGTCGATGTCGTTGACGTTGATACACCCAACGGTCTGCTGCGCATCCGCCGCGGGCAGAGCCGCGCACACGAGCCTCTCCCGCAGGGCCTCGTGCCTGGCGGCCCGTACCGAAGCGACGAGCAGCGCGCCGCCCTACGTCGCCTCGGCGCCGTGATCGCCGCCTCGGGCGTGGACGGCCCCGGCGAGTTTCGCGCGCTGCGCGACCTCCTCCGCCGCGCCCCGCCGCGCATCTCCGGGCGCATCCACGACAAGCCGCTGCAGGATGGCTCCCCACACATCGACGATCTCAAGCGCCTCGCCGAGGGCCTGGACAGCTCCTACCTGTTTATCCAAGGGCCACCCGGGTCAGGCAAGACGTGGACCGGCGCGCAGCTCATCGTCCACCTCATCGCGCGGGGGGCTCGAGTCGGCGTAGCGGCGACCAGCCACAAGGCGATCCACAACCTGCTGCACGAGGTCGAGGAAGCCGCCGACCAGCAACACGTGCGCTTCCGCGGCTGGAAGAAGTGCTCCAAAGACAACCCCGAGTCGCAGTTCGTCTCGAAACTCGCCGGCTCGTTCATCGAGAACGAGCCGGACGTGCATGCCTTTCCACCGCCTGACGACGTGCGTCTGATCGCCGGCACCGCGTGGCTGCACTCGCCCACGGACATGGACGGCAGCCTGGACCATCTCGTGATCGACGAGGCAGGGCAGGTTTCGCTCGCCGACGCGCTGGCGATGGGCACCTCCGCGCGCAACCTGATCCTCCTCGGAGACCCCCTTCAGCTCGCGCAGGTCTCCCAAGGCGTCCATCCGGACGGAGCGGGCGCCTCGGTGCTCGAGCACCTGCTCGGAGAGCACAGCACGGTCCCTCCAGAGCTTGGAATCTTCCTCGACCGCACCAGACGCATGCACCCCGACGTCTGCCGCTTCGTCTCGGAGGTCATCTACGAGAGCCGCCTAGACACGATCGAGGCATGCGCACGCCAGAACGTCGATGTGCCTGGGACGCTCACCGGCACCGGGGTGCGCTTCATCAAGGCCGAGCACACCGGCAACACCCGCGAATCCATCGAGGAGGCCGAGTTGATCCGCGCCGCAATCGACGATCTTCAGCGCGGAGCCGTCACCGAAGCAGACGGCCGCAGCCGTCCGCTCGGCCCTGAGGACATCATGGTCGTGACCCCCTACAACGCCCAGGTGCGCTGCCTGACCGCCCGCCTGCCCACGGGTGTACGCATCGGCACCGTAGACAAGTTCCAAGGCCAGGAGGCGCACGTCGTCTTCTTCTCGATGGCCACCTCATCCGGCGCAGAGGTCCCGCGCAACGTCGAGTTCCTCTACAGCCGCAACCGACTGAACGTCGCGATCTCGCGCGCCCGCTGCCTCGCCGTGCTCGTCTGCAACCCGGAGCTCCTGCACGTCGAGCCACGCTCAATCGAGCAGATGCAGCTCATCAACGCCCTGTGCCGACTCGTGGAGCTAGCGGAGTCGACAGCCCAAGACCAACCATAGAGTCCAGTTCGCCGGGGACCTGCCGGGCGTCCATGTTGCTGTGCTCGACGAGTGGCTCGCTGAACAGCCCCGTCAGTAGCGACCCGGCGACGCCGTCTGTGTAGCTGATCTCGGCGGCGGGGAGAGTGTGTTCGAGGCGGGCTGAGTGTTGCGCCGACCGCGACAGCTAGAGGCTTACGCCTCATGCGGCGACGCCCGGCAGACCAGGCAACAGGCGCTCGAGAGGTAGCGCGACGACCGCCTGTCCCCAGCGACCGGCGGGAGAATCGACCGGCAGAAGGTCGGCAAGCGCTTGGCCCGTGCACCAGCCGACGATATGGCCTTGACGCTGGTCGGTGTTCTCGACGTGACAAGCGACGAGCGCCCAGTCGGGCAAGGTTATCCCGGTATCAGTCTCGTTGCGAGTGAGATGGATTGCGAGCGAGTGCCCCTCGGTGTCAGCTGTCGTGGCCTTGACCTCGAGTAGTCGCGGAGCGCCAGTCACGCGTGGGGCACTGACGTCGTAGCCGAGCTGGTCGGAGAGCAGGCTGACGCGCCGCACCTCGTAAGCGAGATCGGGGCGTCCCATGTTGCGTAGCTCGGTGCGCGCGGCGTTGACGACGAGTTCCTCGCCGATTTCGCCGACCAGCCTTTGACGCGTATCGTCGAATCGCCGCGCGAGCGCGAGCAGCAACTCCTCGCGACGGGCCGCGTCTGGGACCAGCTCCGCTAGCTGCAGGGCGACGCTTGGTGCCTCAAGCTCGGCCGGCCGGGTCAGGGCAAGCAGCCGGTGGATGAGCACTACGAGGGCGTCGGCAGGCGAGCCCTGGACTAGCTGCGCGAGGTGAGGTGTGGGCGTTAGCTGGCCGTCGCGCTCGACGAGCAGGCCAACGTCAATCAGCAGGCGCTCGCCACGATGCAGGTCGGCCGGCGCGAAGGTACCGCCCGTCGCGTGATGCCAGTAGGACTCCTGGGCGTCCGCGGAGCGAGATCCCCTTTGATCGACGATGAGGGCGACGTGCAGGGCGGCCTGTGCGACGTGCAGGCTCGGTAGCTGGCTGGCGGGCGAGGTTGCGGGCTCCTCAGCCATCGTCGCGCAGGTGGCCGAAGAGAACCTCGAGATCGTCGGGATCGATGACCTCGCCGTAGCCCTCCTCCTCGTCGGGGAGTGCCATTGTCACGAGGTCGTCGTCCTCGAGCATTTGCGAGAGCCGCTCAGCCTTGGTGCGCAGCCGCTGATCGACGGTTTCGTCGATCGTCCCGACCGAGACGAGGAAAGTCATCCGGGTCACGATGTCCTCGGCGAGTCCGAGGCGGTGAATACGGTCGAGGGATTGGAGGTAGTGCCCGGCGTTGAACGTCCGGTCCAGGTAGACGGCGTCGTGGCACTCCTGGTGCAGGCTGACGCCCTCGGACATCGCAGCGGGATTCGCGACGAGCACGGTGCAGTTGTCGTCAGTACGGAAGCGTCGTAGCTCTGTTGCGCGGCTGCGCTCCCCGGGGCGGGTGGTTTCGGCGGGCACGTCGCCGCGGATCATTGCGGGTTCGTAGGGGGCGAGCACGTGTTCGGTGAGCTCTGTGAGGTTGTCTACGAAGTTGCTCCAGACGAGCGTCTTGCGGCCGTCAGCGGCATTCGCGGCGACCAGGGTCGCGAGCTTGTCGAACTTGCTCGGGGTCTCGCGTCGGCTGTACTCGCGGATCAGCTCGCCGAGGTCGGAGTCTGGCGCGATCGGCTCAAGCGGCCATTGGACGGCGGGGGTGCCGGGCGCTCCGAGCGCGGTTGCGAGGAGCGCCGGGTTGGAGGCGGCCTGCAGCATGTACATGGTGACGGCACCCATGCGCGCGAGCGTGACTTGGTCTCGACCGCCGGCGCGTAGCGCTCGCGCCATGCGCGTGCGTAGTGCCGTATAGACCTCGGCCTGGATGTCCTTCATGTCGGTCAGCTCAACGTGGAGGTCTGGTGGAAGCAGTCCGAGCTCGTGCTTGCGGGTTCGTGCGTGGAGGGGCCGCAGGCGTTGCGAGACCTGTTGCATCGTCGTAGTCGTCGGAGTCTGTTGGCGGGTGCCCGCGGGCAGGATGCGGGTTGCTTGTTGGGGCCAAAGGAAGTTCAGCAGCGCGATGAAGTCGCTGGGGTGCTGTGGCGCAGGGGTTCCAGTGAGGATGTCGCGGCGTACGGCGAGATGGGCGAGGTCAAGGCACGCTGCGCCCCACTCCCCGTCGCGGCCGCGCTTCATCCGGTGCGCCTCATCGAGGATCAGGTGGCAGGGAGCTGCAGCGACCCATTCGGCGATCGCCCCGAAGCGCGCGGCACCGAGCTTCTGATAGTTGACGAGCAGGATCTCGGTTCCCACTCGAGGGCGGTTCTGAAGCACTTGCAGCACCGGTGCAGGGTCGAAGCACTCGTCCGCCTCGGTTATCCAGGCATCGAACGCGGACAGCGGTGCGATCACGAGCAGGCGCTCGATCCCGCGTCGCTGGCGTTCGGCCTCATAAAGCGCGTAGGCCACGGTCGTCTTGCCTGCACCGGGGACGGAGAAGTTCGCCCCATGCGATAGCGCGAGCAGCCGCGCGAGGTCGCGCTGCTGGAAGTCGCGAAGCGGACGTATAAAGCGGCTCTCTCGCAGCAGCTCGTTGCCATCTGCTGGCGCCGGGTCAACCTCAAGCGCCCGGTCGACCTCGTCGTACTCGGCGTCGTGGCGCGACAGCAGCCCGATGATCGCATTCGTCGGGTTGAAGGCGCAGTCGTAAGTCCGAAGCGTCTCGGCGAGCCACTGGCGTGCCGCGAGCAGACGCTCGACAGGAACGCTTACATGCCGATCATCGACCTGGCGGACGCCGGGCGCGATGTTGCGGGCGAGGGCGTTCCACAGCTCATCGGGAACTTCGGCGTCACGCGAGAATTGGGCTCGAGGCGGGCTGCCTGTGAGCCCGACGCGCAGCGTCCCCGCCATCGTCTAGGACTTCGGGAGTACGCCCGTTTTGATCAACAGGGCCTCAAGATCGCGGCTGGTCCGGTTTAGCTTCTTATAGGCGGCCTCAAGCGTCTTGCGCAGCCGCTCATCGAAATCTGGGTCATCACGGACCGCCAGCAACGCTTCCTTCGCGCGCGTGATCTGCTGTGTGGCCTGTTTGACCGCTGCTGAGGGTGCCGCGAGCTGGTCCTCGTCTTTCTGGACCCGTTTCTTGTCCTTGATTCCGACCGTGATCGCCGCCTTGACCGCTTCCTTGACTTCGTCCTGGTCCAGGATGAAGTTGGTCCCGGGCACCTCGACGCGCTTGTCCGCGGCGGTCACGACGTCGATCAGCCGCGCGGTATCTACGTCGGGCAGCTCGCCGTCATCGAGCTCTCTGGCGTCGAGCAGCTCGACACCCGAGGGCTGACTGGAGGGCGTGGCTGCGCCGGTTCGAGCCGCGAGGGCATCAGCCACCGGGCCTACGAGCTCGTCCTCCTCCAGGGAGGGCAGCATGTAGCTGCTCATGAAGTCGGCGTCAACGTGGCGGATCTGGTGTACCGCGCTCACCCCGACGGCTATTGAGAGAAGGAAGCTCTCCAGGTATGTCCGGGCGGCCCGAGGGTCGCTTTCCAGCAGAGACGTATAGACACGGTAGAGCTCGCGAAGCTGCTCGAGCGAGATCCGCTCGTCGAAGAACGTCAGGCGCAATGGTTCGGTCGGCAGCCTCTGCATGATCCGGACAAGGTCGAGCAGCTTCAGGCGCAGCTGCACCTCGGACTCGCCCTTGCGTGCGCTCTCAGGCGCGATTCGCAGCTCGGTCGCGATCTGCGCCGCGGACATGCCCCGGTTGACCGATAGCTCCTCAATGAACAGCAGCTCGTTGGTCATCGTGTACTCGACCTTGAGCTGCTTCTGCATCTGCAGCCGGAGCTCCAGGAGTGCAAGCTCCTCCGGCTTGGCGGTCGGCGGAAGGACGGCAACGCGGATCGACTGCTTGAGGGGATCCTCGACCTCGCGAAGCGCGACCACGCGGGTGTTCGCGTTGATCAGCAATCCGGTGTGGGTCATGACGCCTGGGTCGGTCTGACCGTCTTGGAGCAGCGACTGCTTCAGCGCAGAGAACTGCTCCGGTGTCCGCGCCGCGCGAACATGCCGCTCGATCAGCTTCTGCGCGGGCTCACCGTAGGGTTCGCGGCTCAGGGCCTCCCATTCGGGGTCGTCTTGCAGCTGGGCGCGGATCCGGTGCGACTGCGGGTTCAGCAGAACCTCATCCACACCGATTCGGATCACCTCCAGCAGCGGTTCGCCGGCGGTCCACGGCATGTGCACCGTCTCGTGCTTCTCGGGCGGCATCTTGTGCAGCTCGGCCAGCAGCTGCTGAACGCGCGCGACACGCTCGGATTCGGTGATCTGGGACACGACTGGGGCAGCGTAGCGCTACCAACCCCCGAAGCGCCCGTCCGCAGTTGCTCATACTCTGTGGCGATGTCTGAAGCCGCTGCGGCGATCGACGAGCTGGTGGCCGACGTCCTAGATCACACAGTCACAGGCGACCACGACCGCCGCGAAGCGCTCACGCTGGTCCTTGAGCGTCTCGCGGTCAAACCCGGCGACCCCGCGTGGGCCGACGGCCGCGACGTCGTCGGCGAGGCGTTCGAGCGGCTCGTACCGACCGCAGGGCGCCGGAAGCTCGGACAGTTCTTCACGCCCCTCTGGGCTGCCCGGCCGATGGCCGAGTGGCTGCTGGCTGACAAGCCGAAGCTACTGCTCGACCCCGGGGTCGGCTCTGGGGCGCTGATGATCGCGGCTGCCCACGCCCGCGGACACGGCGCCACGCGGCTGCTTGGCCTCGACGTCGATCCGCTCGCCCTCGCTATGGCCGCCGCCACGCGCGATGTGCGCAGGATCAAAAAGCTCGAGCTGCGACGCGCCGATTTCCTGCTCGACGACCTAGATGAGTGCCCACAGGCGGTCACGTGCAATCCGCCCTACACACGCCATCAGGACATCCCAGCCGACCTGAAGTCTGTCATCCACGACGGCTTCGCATCCCGCCTCGGGCGAAGCTTCAGCCGACTCGCCTCCCTGCACGTGCTGTTTTTGCTGCGAGCACTCGAGGTCGCCGACACCGATGCGCGCATCGCGTTTCTGACGCCCGCCCACTGGCTCGATATGAACTACGCGCGGGCGATCAAGGCGACGTTGCTTGAGCGCGCGCACGTCGAGGCGCTGATCAGCTTCCCGGTGAAGGAACGCATCTTCGACCACGCCGTCACGACCGCGGCGATCACACTCATTCGCAAGGGCGGAGACCCAGCGGCGGCGACGCGGGTCGTTCGGCTTAGCTCTGCCGACTCGACGGAGACCGGTCTGCGCGACGCGATTAGCGGAGGATCCAGTCGGCAAACGGTCATCCTGCGAAGCGATCATCGCTGGAGCGGGGCCAGGCGCGCTCCCCGACGCAAAGACGCGGTCACACTTGGTGATCTCGCGCGCGTGCACCGCGGCATCGCGACCGGATACAACGCCTTCTTCGTACTCAGCGAGGAGCGGCGCGCGCAGCTCGGCATCCCGCTCCGCCACCTCGTGCCGTGTGTCGCCTCGCCACGCTACTTTGCGGGCGCGACTCTCACCAAGAACGACCTCGCCGCGATGGACGACTCGGTGCCGCGTTGGCTGCTGAATCTCAAGCAGGCCCCCCGCTCAGGCCCGCTCGCTTCCTACCTGCACCACGGCCGAAGCGGACTCGGTGTACGCGACCGCACCCTCGTTCGGCAACGTGTCACAGCCGGCAGAAAGTGGTTCGAGATCGAGCGCCCCATGACGGCGCCGATCCTATTCCGCTACCTCAACAGCTCCCACGCACGGTTCGTGCGCAATCTCGCCGAAGCGGCGCCGCTCAACAACTGGCTCGTGATCCGCCCCAATCCCGGGGTTGACCCCGATGAGCTACTCGCCGTCCTCCGGGAGCTCGGCCGCTCGACCTCGCTGGAGAGCAGCTCCCGCCACTACGGCAAAGGGCTATGGAAGCTCGAGCCGCGGGAACTCAGTGGCCTCGCTCTCCCCAAGTCGGCATCGTGCCTAGTCTGACGGGGCGACGATCCGCATACCTCGCTCACAGCCAGCCTAGTTCGGATATCCGGGTAGACGCGGGCCGGCGTGTACGGTTAGGCTGCCGGCTCATGCGCCGCCTTATCGCGGTCCCGGCCGCTCTAGTGCTGTGCGCCATCTCTGGCTGCGGAGGAAGCACCACGACGATCAAGACGGTCGTACAGGTCCCGGCACCACCGCTTGCGGCGTATCGCGTTCCTTCCGGCTCGATGGAACCGAGCCTCAGCATCGGCACACACGTATGGGTCGAAGGTGTCAAATCCTCTCCAGCCGTGGGGGATATCGTCGTATTTCATCCGCCCGAAGGTGCCGAGCAGGAGGAGTGCGGACCAACGGCGCACGTCATCAGGCTCGGTGGCGCAGCGTGCTCGGAACCGATCCCACAACTTTCAAGCGTAGAGTTCATCAAGCGCATTGTCGCTGGACCCGGCGATGAAATCTACGTCAAGGAAGGCCACGTCTTTCGCAAGGCGGAAGGCACAAGCCAGTTCGTCGCTGAGCAGGACTCCTACATCAAGCCCTGCGGGGTGAGCCCGGAGTGCAACTTCCCCACGCCGATCAAGATTCCGGCTGATGACTGGTACATGATAGGGGACAACCGAGGCGAATCGGACGACAGCAGGTTTTGGGGGCCCGTCCCTACAGGCTGGATCATCGGCGTGGTCCGCTGGTGCTCACAGGTGGGTATCCCGTGCCCGACCGGATGACTGTTGATCCTCGCGGCCAGAGGAAAAGAAGGTAACAGCGATGTCATTGACCTCAGTCCTGAGCGCGAGCCCAGACGTGCGCAACTCGTTGCCAAAGTTGAAGCCCGATTTGGTCACGCTGGATGGGGCACCGCTGTTGCCGGCAGACTGGAAAGCAACACTCATGGTGCCTAGCGTAGGGAAATCGCATGAGGCGGGCGAAATTGGTACAGCGTTTGACTACGTGGCTCGTGCGATATTGACGCGGAAGGTGGGGGTAGAGAACGCCGAAGCCCGCCGGCCGGTCGCACAGGCCGGACTAGCTCGACTCCCTGAAGTTCTACGTCTGAACGCGGAGAACGAAGGTCTCTACGCGGCGAAGGACCTCGTCGTCCGTGAACAGCGAGGGGAGGGACTAAAGCTCGCGCTGGAGCATGAGTCGGAGCTTTTGGATTACATGAGGCATCGCTTGGATGCCGCAATATCCGCGAAGGACGAGTTTGTGCGCGACGCCCTGTCTATAGAGGAATACGCCCAGCACACGCTTTTCATGGCGAGATTGGATGCTGTTTTCCGACCGGGCACAGTCGGCGTAGTCGATGAGTTCTTGCGCTGGAAACTCGGCAAAGCGTTTTTTGCGCAAAGCCGAACCGGCGGTGACGATGATCTGCTCGCTAATGTCGTGCAGTTGGGGAACGCCTTCACACGCTTCTTTAGCAATGTGCCTATGACGCACGTATCGCTGAATCCAGTCTTTGCCGCGTACAGTGCGGCAGTTGGAGGGGCAGACGCGGACTTCATATTTGACTCAACATTGTTGGACATAAAGTCCACAGTGAGTCTCGGGTATAGCACGGCGGATTGGGCGCAGGTATTTGGGTACGCCGCGATGGCTCGCGCAACAGGGATTCCGGTTGATCGTGCCGGGATTTACTTCGCCCGCTTCGGCCTGTGTGCCGTGATTACTTTTTCCGCTGACATGGCGGCCTTCCTGCCGACCTATCTCGAGGCTGTCCTGGACGCGGCTGGGGCACGGATACGGCGATGAGGAGCGGGCTTCTGGCTGCCGCGGTCACTCGACGCTCGTATCGATTCCTCTGCTCGGCATGGCCGCGCCGCCGTGCGGCTTACAGGATGGCGTAGCGGCGCCGCGCTTGCCGATCGGGGCGGTGTCTCAGACCAAGCGGTAGCCGACGCCGCGCACGTTGACGATCCAGTGTTCGCCTGCGGCGCTGAGCTTGCGGCGTAGGCGGCTGGCGTGGCTGTCGAGGGTTCGTGTGGTGCTGGGGGAGCGGTATCCCCACACGGCTTCCAGTAGCTCGTGCTTGCGGAAGACTCGTCGCGGGTCGCCGGCTAGGTGCAGCAGCAGCTCGTACTCCTGGCGGCGTAGCTCCAGGCGGTCGCCTGCGAGGCTTGCCGAGTGGGCGGCCGGGTCGATCGTCAATGGGCCAATCTGGAGCGGCACGATTTGCTGGTCGGCGCCGTCGGTGCGGCGTAGTAGCGCGCGGACGCGTGCTCGCAGCTCCAGATAGCGGGCGGGGCGGGCTATGAAGTCATCTGCGCCTGCCTCAAACGCGCGAAGCATGTCGGGCTCGGTCCTGCGTGAGCTGAGAACGATCACGGGGAGGTTCCGTGGCCACGGAGAGGCTGTCTGTCGCCGCGAGGCTTCCGGGTCGTGCCCGCGGATGGTTTCCAGCAGGTCGAGGGTGCCCCGCGTCGAGTCGAGTTCCCCGAGCACGAGCAGCCGCGGCGGGTGGGCGCCTGCTGTCATCGCGGCATGGCTGGCGGTGCGGGAAAGCTCCGCCGGATGGCCGTCGGCGGCGAGCTGTTCGACGAGTGCCCGTCCGAAGCCTGCGTCGGCCTCGATGACGAGAATCGGCTCGCGGCCGGTGCTCGTTCCTGGTGTCGCCTGCTGGCGGCTGATGCCGGTGGAGCTGGTGGCGATTGCTTGTGTGCTCATGCGGCGAGCGCCCCGTGTGTCTCTGTGCGCGTTGCCTGGCGTGAACGGGCGCGATGATTCGAGGGTGAGAGTCCGTATCGGCGTCTGAACGCGCGGGCGAAGTGGGACGGGTTGGTGTAGCCGACGCGCCGCGCCACGTCGCGCACCGGCAGCGAGGTCGACCGCAGAAGCTCAGCGGCGACTTCCATGCGTCTGCGAGAGAGGTCGTTGCGGAAGGTGTTCTCGCCGAACCGCGCGTAGGCGCGCTGCATCTGGCGGGGGGAACTTGCGATTGCCCTGGCGATCCTCTCCAGTGTCAGTGGCTTGTGGTAATAGCGCTGCACGGCGGCTCGCGCGAGCAGGTACAGGCGACGGTGTTCGGCGAGGGTGGATGGGCGCGGCCTGGTGGACCTTCGCCGTCTTGCTGCGGGCGGGACTCCATCGAGTCCGAAGTGCAGTTTCAGGAACTGGCGCACCCGTGCGCCGCTGACGTCGAACCGCGCGCCGATCTGCGCAAGCGTCAGGCCCTCGACGGCGCGCAGGCGGAACATCTCACGCTCGCGCTCTGCTTGGACGTGTCCGCCGCGGCGAGAGAACGGTGTCAGGCCGTGGCGGTGAAGCTCGCAGATCAGCTCGTGAAGCTCGACTCCGCTGCCGAACTCGGGGCGGCGGAGCAGCTCACCGATGCGGTGCTCGGCGAGCTGCTCGACCTCGTGGATGCCGACCTTGGCCAGGCTGGGGAGGACAGCCTGGCTCAAGGCCATTTGGTTGACGCGCATGGCTGAGCGGACGCGTCAGAGCGTCAGCAGTTCGTCGAGGCGCCGCGCGACCTCTGAGGCGATCGAGCGCCCGCCGCGGCGTTCGATCAGCCCGGCGCCCTCCAGGCGGTCGAGCGCGTCGTCGATCTGCAGGCGCTTCTTCTGCTTTGTCGCGCCGAACGCCTCGTAGGTCTGCTGTGCGGTGCGCGGCCCTTCGCCGTCGGCGCTGCGCGCGAGCAGACCTTCAAGGACGGCCTTATCCCAATGGCGCTCGCTGGCGTCGCCGGGGCTGAGGCCGTCGCCGGGCTGGGTGATCTCGTGAAAGCGCACCGCGGCGTGGGCCGCGACGGCGAGGTCGTTCCAGCGGTGGATGAGCTTGCAGGCGCGCAGACGCCGCAGGCTGTCGCGGACATCGCCGGGAACGCCGATGGTGCGGGCGATCTCGTCTTCGGCCCACGGCCGCTGCCTGTCGAGATCGAGCATGAGGTCGAGCACGGACCGGTCGATGCAGGCGTGCTCCGCCAACCCTTCTGGGGTACGGTGTTTGTGCATGGGGAGTTACTGCTCCTTGTGCCACGGCGTCGGGGCAGTTAGAGCTGCCGCCGGCGCCAAAATGTGCAGTTGTCAGCCGACCGTACACACTCCGTGCTGGCTTGTGAGCGTGTGACACGAAGCTGACACAGGACGAGCTGAAGATGTAACAGTTGGCTACTTCGCGGCCCACTCTGGCGGGGTCGCGCCGGGCTTCCATGCCTTGGTGGCGCCGCCACCCTTTTGGCGTAGCAGTTGGGAGTAGTCGTTGAGCTGGGTTTGGAACGCGATCTCGTCGCGGGGGTCCTGGCGTGTTTCGTCGAGCTCTGCTCGCCAGACGGCGAGCGCCCCGAGTGTCTCGACGGTTGATTCGTCGGTCCACCATTTCTCTTTGAGCGCTTCGAGCTGTTCGGGGTAGCGGCCGCGCAGGGCGACGATGGCGCCCCACATCTGCTGGCGCCATTCGGCGTCGCCGCCGTAGGGCTCAAGCCAGGGCGGTCGCTCGCCGCTGTTGCCGTCGGCGAGCACGGGGGCTGTGCGCAGCGGGCGCACGTGGCCGTTCTTGATGGCGCGGGCGATTTCGTTTCCGACGAACTGTGCGGCGAGCGTCGAGTGTGGTGTGTCGGCGCCCGCGGCGAGCTCGCGGAGCTGGAGGGCTGCGGGGTCGGATAGGACGACTTGGACTCGTTGGCTCATCGTGTTCGCTCCTGTGCTGGTGGGTTGACTAACCGGTTGATCGCGCGGACGATCCCCGGTATCCGGCTGGTGCGGCTCGGCGCGAGCTGGCGGTGGAAGTTCGTGCCCCAGTCGCGGTCTGCCAGCTCGGGATGCGCGAGCGACGGCGTCTGCGCGTGGCTGCGGCGCATGTTCTCGGCGAGCCGCTGGATGCGATCGGTGTCGTGCCCTTCGACGCCGAGATCCTCGCGGGACACGGACCAGGCGGTTCCCTGGCGGGCGCGGGACGCCTCGACGTAGGCGGGCTCCTTGCTGGTCTGCCAGCCGCCGGTGACAACCAGAGTGCGGGTGACGGTCGCGCCTTGGGCGCGGTGGATGTGCTGGGCGTAGCCGAGCCTGACGCGAGCGAGGTCATCGCCGGTGATGGTTCGCCGGCGGCCGGTCACGTCGAACTCGATCAGTACCTCGCCGGCCGGGGTGATGTCGAGGACTTCGCCGCGGCTGCCGTTCTCGATCCGCTCGACGCCGCGCTCGCGGTGCTGGTCGATAAGCGCCACCCGGTCGCCCTGGCGGATGCCGTAGTGGACGCCGGGCACAGGGACTTCGAGATCGCCGAGTTCACCGCGCTCTGCACGGAAGTGCTGTGCGCGGGCGTTGAGCCGGCCGATCTCCTGGTTTGAGGCGTCGGAGATCAGCGCGACCTCGCTCGGGTCGAGGGTCTCGGTGAGCGTCGCCCAGTTCTGCGCGGCCTGCTCGACGGCCTCGTCGCGGGTGTCTGCCATGTGCAGTTGCCCGCGCGCGTGGTAGTGCGCCATCGCGCGGTCTGAACGGCCCGCGCGGAGGTCCGCCCACGCGCGCTGTTCGTCGCGGTCAAGGGTGCGCCGGATGTTCGATAGTTCGGCGCTCGGGGCGATGTCTGAGAGCCCGTCGAACATGCCGCCCGCCCCGATCGAGGGCAGCTGCGCGGCGTCGCCGATCGCCACGAGCTTCGCGCCGGTTTGCTCCACGACTTCGGTGAGCCGGCTGAGGCGGTCGGTGTCGGCCATGCCCGCCTCATCGAAGTAGATCGTCGTGTGCGTGTCGACGGCGAGCTGGCCGCGCTCGACGCGCGAGACGAGCGCGTCGAGGGTCAGCGTTTGGCCGGCGAGCGCGGGGCTGTCCTGGCCGAGGCGCTGCGCGGTTGACCCGGACACCGCGATCCCCAGCGTCCGGTTGCCGACGTGCTGCTCGGCTCGGGCGGCGGCGTCGATGACCACGCCCTTGCCGGTGCCGGCGGGTCCGACGAGGATCGCGGCCCGCTCGGGGCCGGTGATGACCTCCAGGGCGTGTGCCTGCTCGGCACTGAGGCGTCCGCCGATCCGCTCGGCGATCCGGTCGCCGGCGAGCGCGCGAGCCTGGACGCCAACGTCGCGGCCGCCGCCGGCGGCGAGCGCGGTGAAGGAGCGCTCGATCGCCTGCTCGCGGGCACGCACGGCGAGCGTCGTCATCAGGCCGCCCTCGAGGGGGAGCACGCGGCGTTCGGCGATCATCGCCCGTGAGCGATCGAGCGCGTCGCCGGGTGAGAGCTCGCCGACGGACTGCTCCAGCAGGACCGCCCGGAACTCGCCGGGCTCGAACGTCGCCGCGCGCTCGGTCAGGCGCTGCTCGACACGATCCTCAAGCGGACCCTCCGGCGGGGGCTCGACGGTGGCGCCGAGCAGCCGGCCGGGCTGCTCGCCGGCGAAGTCAAAGCGCGCTGCGGTGTCGTTCCAAGCTTGCTGCAGGTCGGCACGGGTGATGAGCACCTTGGCTTTGCGGTTCTCCAGCTTGAGCTGGCGCAGCTCGCCGCGCTCGGGTGCGCGGCCCCACCTGGCGCGGAAGCGCTCGGTGGCCCTGGCGACCTCGCGGCTGCGGGAGGAGAAGGCGTCCAGCAAGCCGCGCGGTACGCCTGCTATCTCGAAGTAGCGGCCGTGTTTGCCGGTGCCCCGCTCGACCGCATAACCCCGCTGCTGGAGTTGGTGCGCGAGCGCGGAGCGGTAGTAGGCGCCAAGCTCCCGTGCTGAGCGGAAGATCGGGCGGGAGGCGACGGCGACGATCTTCCCGTCATCGCGGACGGCGCTCGTGATGACGACATGGCTGTGGAGCTGCGGGTCGGGCGCGTCTGTCTCGAGGACGCCGCGGGCGGTGGTGTGCCGGTACTCGGCGGCCACGACGTCCCGCGCCGGCTCCTCGAACACCTGCCCGTGGGAGCGCCGGCGCACGGTCGGCACGGTGTCCGTCAGGTGCGCGATCGTCTCGCTGACCGCTGCGGCGTGTGCGGCTTCGATCTCGCGTCGCTGGGACTCATCGGCGAGCGCCCACACAGCGGACACCGACTTGGGGGCGCTGAAGGTCAGGTCGATCCCGCCGCCCCGAGCGCCGTTGGAGCCGGCATCGCGCAGCCACCGTCCTGACCTGGGATGTTTGCCTTCCATCAGCGAGACGAAGTCCCGGCCTTCGACGGTGGAGCCCTCGATCCCGAGGCGCGCAAGCGTGTCCGGCGAGGCGAGCCACCGGCCGGGCGCCTGGGTGGGCTCCCCGTTGGGGGAGAGGTAGTAGTCGCCGCGCTCTGGCTCGACGGTCTTCGACTCCAGGTAGCGCGCGTACCCGCCGCCCTTGGCGGCGCCGATGCTGGCTGCGGTCATCACAACGGGTACAGACCCCAACTGCCCCAGACCGGCCAACGAATTTGCACAGCGCGGACACAGCGCTGGCACAGCGGTGCATCTAGTCTGTCCGGGCTTGGCGGTGTGCGCCGGCCGCGGGAGCTTGCGAGCGGCGAGCGAGCAGCCCGTCAGGGCTGCCGGCCGGCTTGCACGACGCCGGGGTCGGTGGAGAGCCGACCGCAGGGAGGCTCGGTTACAGCCGGCGAAGCCGGCGTGCGCTATCTGGTCGTTGCCGGTCGCCGTGTGCGGAGCGGCGGTCAGGCGCGGCGATCAAACCGGCTGAGCGACCTTACGATTTTCAGGCTGCGGCGAGGATGGGTTCGAGTGCGTCGGCTCCGAGGTGCTCCGGTGGCAGCGTGAGCGTCAGCCGCCCGTCGCGTTCCAGGATGTGACGGACGTTCAGCAGCGTCAACCCGATCACCGCGCCGCTCTCGTCATAGTGAATCGCGTGCCCGTCGGGCGTCTCCAGGCCGCGTGCTGCAGGACGGGGCTCACCGACGTTGAGGTAGAGCACGTCGCCGCGCTCGTCGTAATGGTGATGGTCGAACGGGATGCCGGCGATAGTGATAGTCATGATTTCCAGCCGCGCGGCGGGTTTTCTTGGACCAGTGCGGTCACGACCCACGCGGGCTCGTCATTGAAGTCTACGACCACCCGCAGCCATCTTCGGGGATCGACGTGTCGCCGATAGAAGTGCTCGCGGCCCGGGATAGCGTCGTCAACGCGGTAATCGGGGTGCGCAACGGTGCCGAGGATCAGCTCGTGCTCGTCTACGAGCTCCGGCCGACCCAGGGACAGGTGCAGACGGGTGCCGGCGTCGAAGACGACAAGGCGTCCGTCGGGATCAGTCGTGCTTGGATCGTCGTCGGCCACCCAGACAAGCTACGAGCAGCGCCAGACATGGTCGTCCCGAAGTAGCGAGCGCTCAGGGGAGCTTGGCCTTGTCGAGCATCTGGATGAGGGCTGGGCGGCGGCGGTGTCGCTCGCGCAGGTTGACGAGCTGCTCTGAGAACCAGCGATCCTGCTCGGCGGCGCCTGCGGCACGGCGTGCGCGCTTCAGCATCGCTATCGCCCGTGCGTATGCGCGGCGGCCTGTCTGGAGCAGCTCTTCCCCGGCGACGAGCATGTACAACGAGAGCGCCTCGTCTGGGTGTGTGGCCTCGCGTGCTTCGGCGAGCCGGGCGCGGCGATCGCCGCCTGGGTCCCAGGTCGGGTCCTCGGTCGCGATCGCCCAGGCGGTCTCAACGTCGCCCTCCTGAAGGAGCGCGTCGATGTAGCTGCCGCGGTCGCGCTCGCGCAGCGCCCGTCTAGCGGCGTCGCGCTCGAGTCCCCAGGCATCGAGCGCCTCCGCGGCGCGGCGCAGCGTCGAGTAGGTGCTTGCGGAGGGTGTGCGCTCGTGCTGCTGGCGACGCAGCGCGAGCGCCTCGACTGGCGCGCCGGCGCGCTCGTACACGTCGCAGGCTAGGTCGTAGAGCTTGTCGACCTGCCAGCCGCTGGTCTCGGCGATGCCGCGCAGCGCAAACGAGAGCACATCGTCCTCGCGCCCAAGCTCTGCCATCGCCTCGCACACGGCGATGAACTGATGCGGAGCGCTGAGGTCCCCGCCAAGCAGCGCGACGATAGCCTCGGTGTCGCCGTCGAGCACGGCGAGCCGCTCGCGCGCCCACCGCACTGCGAACAGCTCGCTGCCGTCGGCGTGGCGCTGTTCGATCGCTTGCCTGTAGGCGGCGAGGCCGCTCTCGCCGAGCGCCGCGCGGTAGCGGACGGGATCGATCTCGAAGAAGTCCTGGTCGTCGCAGCTGAAGCGCACCATCCACTCGGCGAGCTTCACCGGGTCGGCGACGCGCGCGTCGGACAGCCGCGCGTGCAGGTCGAGCAGCTCGCGGGTGAGATCGCCGATCGTCCCGTTCGAGTCATCGGCGTGCATGATCACCTTCACGACGTGCCCGGCTGCTCGCTCGATGAGGGCGATCAGCTCAGCTGAGGGTGACTGCTCCGCAGCGAGGCGCAGCTCTTCGAGGACCGGCTGCGCTGACCGCGCCCAGCCCGAGCTCTCGTGGTAGTCGAGGAACCGGCGCGTGCGCAGCCCACGGTCGACCTCGCGGCGCAGCTCGCCGAGATCCCCTTCGCTACGGGCTGCCGCGAGCAGGACGTGGCGTTCTACATCTGGATGGCGGTCGACAGCGGAGCGCACGATCTCGCGCAGCTCCTCAGCCGCAAGGCCGCGTACGACCTCGTGAACGTCCTTGGAGTCGCGGCGAGCTCGCGCAGGCACCGCGCAATCGTGCCATCTGGTCCGGCGTGGCGCGGCGTCGTGGCGGAGCTAGGATCGCGCGGTGAGCGCGTCGCCTGAGAGGTCCGAGATCGTGGTCGTCTCACCGCTGAAGGAATGGACATGCTCTGCGTGCGGGGACACCGATGCTGGCTGGCTGACGATGGATGACGGCGGTCCGCTATGTCTTTCCTGTGCGGACCTCGCGCACCTGACATTTCTTGGCGCCGGAGATGCGGCCTTGACGCGCAGGGCGCGCAAGCACAGCCGGCTCTCTGCCGTCGTCGTGCGTTTCAGCCGTGCGCGCAGGCGCTACGAGCGCCAGGGCGTGCTCGTCGAGGAGCCGGCACTCGAACAGGCCGAAGCGGAATGCCTCGCCGACGAGGACGCCCGCTTGCGGCGTCGTCAGCGAGAACGCGAGCGGCGTGCCGTCGAGGACGCGGACTTCGAGCGTGCGCTCGCGAACGAGATCGGCAGGCTGTTCCCGGCCTGCCCCCCTGAGTGCGTGAAGGAGATCGCCTCACACACAAGCAGGCGCGGCAGTGGTCGCGTCGGCCGGACCGCCTCGGCGCGGGCGCTCGACCCCACTGCGATCACGCTCGCAGTGGCCGCCGCCGCGCGTCATCGCGAAAGCGACTACGACGATCTGCTGATGGCTGGCGTCGACCGATCGGAGGCGCGCGAACGTGTGCGCGTCACGGTGAGCAGCGTGCTCGAAGCATGGCGCACGCCGCCGGGCTGACGCGCTCCGACGACGTCTGCACTGCACAGTTGCGTGGCCGGTTTGAGGAAGTTGGGGTCTATATCCGCGATGGCCCCAATATCGCCACATGCGGCAGCGGCCACTGCCGTCCAAAAACGGAGCACACCCATCCTTGCGCTGAGCGTCGAGCAGGCGTGCGAAGCGCTGGGCGTGTCCTGGGACACCTGGCGCGCGCATATCGAGCCCGACATGCGGCTTGTCCGCCTTGGGCGTCGCAAGCTGATCCCCGTAAGTGAGCTGCAGGCTTGGCTCGACCGGCATGCGGAAGGCGTCGGAGTGGGGAGGTAGGATGCGGGCGTCTTACAAAGCGCCCCCGCACCGTTGGCGCGGCCGGGGGCATGGCAGAGGAGGTTGAGCTCCCATGCAATCGGCACCGTACACCGCCGCATCGTCTGGAAGTGATTTCTGATGGCTACCGGAGTGCGTCAGCGCCACGGTCTCAACTGCAACCGCAAGGGGCGCTGTGACTGCCCGTGGGAGGCGTCGGTCTACAGCAAGCGCGATGCGAAGAAGATCCGCAAGACGTTCCCAACGAAAGCGGCGGCGGTCGCGTGGCGTGATGACAGCCGCTCTGCGGTGCGCAAGGGCTCTATGTCTGCTCCGACGGCGATCACGATCACCGAGGCGGCCGATGCGTGGCTTGCCCGAGCCCGTGCCGGCACCAGCCTGACGCGCTCAGGGGACCCGTATAAGCCGAGCGCTCTACGGGCCTACGCGGACGCGATGCGGCTGCGCGTGAACCCCGTGATCGGCTCGATGCGGCTGTCCGAGGTCCGCTCGATCGACTTGAAGCGGCTGCTCGTCAACCCCCTGATCGCCGAAGGTCGCAGCGCGTCGAACGTTGGCGTCACGCTGTTGCCGCTCAGGGCGATCTACCGGGAGGCGATCGAGGAGGGCGTGGTGGCCGTCAACCCGACTTCGGGCCTGAAGCTGCCGCGGGTGCGCAGCCGTCGTGACCGGATCGCCACGCCAGGTGAGTGCGCCAAGCTGCTCGCGGAGCTATCGGCGGCTGACCGGCGCGTGTGGGCGACCGCGATGTACGCGGGTCTGCGGCGTGGCGAGCTCATGGCGTTGCACGTCGAGGACGTAGACCTGCCCGGCGGCGTGATCCGGGTGTGCCGGGGGTGGGACGCTGAGGCGGGGGAGATCGCTACGAAGTCGGGGAAGGATCGCAAGGTGCCGATCGCGGGCGCTCTGCGCTCCCACTTGGCCGAGCACGTGCTTGCGCTCGGCTGGCGTGAGGGTCTGTTGTTCGGCGCCACCCCGGTCGTCCCGTTCTGCGACCGGACGCTGACCGAACGCGCAGACCGGGCGTGGGAGGGCGCCGGGCTGAGCAGGATCACGTTGCACGAGTGTCGGCACACCTATGCCTCGCTGATGATCGCCGCCGGCGTCAACGCCAAGGCGCTGAGCGAGTACATGGGGCACTCGAAAATCGCGGTCACGATGGATCTGTATGGCCACCTGATGCCCGGCAACGAGAGCGAGGCCGCGGGTCTGCTCGACGCGTACCTGGCGGCGCAGCAGGGCCAGGCGGCGACGGGCTGAAACGCGCAGCGAGCGGCGCGTCTTTCTCGGTCCACGGACCTGAAGCACGAGCCTCAACTCGCGCCAGTCTCGCGCCAGTTCAGCCCTGATTCGACCGGATTCCAGCGGACTCAGCCGGAGCGTGTTTGGCTCAACCGTGCGGAAAATGGCTCAACCATGCAGGTCGCGCGTGATCTACGACATCTTCGAGGGCACTGCCGAGATCCAGCAGCTCGTGATCGCCCGGGCGATCTCCGGTATGCACATAACTTGATCTCTACCGGGCCGGGGTCGCGGTCTTCGCGGGGTTGACAGCATCTGAACGGTCGAGTACCGTCGCAGCCTGGGAGGGTGCCGCGGAGGGGCGGTTGACGACGGCTTGATCTGCTGCGCGAGCAGCGCTCGCCGTCGTCTGCGTTCGCCGTGAAGTGGCCCGTCTCGATGCCCTCCTGGAGGGGGGTCAGATCGCTCCGTGACCACGCGGTCGCGGAGCTTCACGACGAATGGAGACATCAATGACTGGAAGGATTCCTCGGAGAGCTGCGCAGTTGGCTGCAGCGATCCTCGTGGCAACCGCATTCTCGGCACTGGCAGCCGGCGCGGCAAGCGCCAAGGTGCTCTACAACAACATCCCCAAGACGCTGCCCGCCAACTTCGCATCGATCGGCTTCGAGGCGACATCCACGTCGGAGTTCGGCGGCGAGGTGGAACTCACAAAGCCGTCGGCCAAGCACGCTGAAAGCCTGACCGTCAGCGCGGTCATGAGCAGTTGGGCATGCCAGAGCGGGGGCTGGTCCACCGATAACTGCGAAACCACGCCGGGTACCACGTTCCAATGGCCGATCACGCTCAAGCTCTACACCGTCGGCGCGGGCGGCGAACCGGGTGCGCTCATCGGCGAGGAGACCCAGGAATTCGCGATTGCGTACCGGCCGTCGGCCAGCCCGGAGTGCAAGGGTGAGCTGGCGGGTACGTGGCTGTCCACCAGCGGCAAAGGCAAGAACGAGACTCACGCGTGCGCGAACGGCATCGCCTCCGAGGTCACGTTCTCGCCGGTCAGCATCCCGGCGCCCGTGCCCAAGCAGATGATTGTCAGCCTCGCCTACAACACCGCCACATACGGTGCCAGCCCGACCGGCCTGGAAGGGCCCGAGAACTCGCTGAACGTGGCACTCAGCGAATCATGGGAAGGCACGCTTTCCAAGGGCGCCGACCCGACCGAAGGCCTGTACGCCAACTCGAGCTCGAACGAAATGTACTGCGGCAGCTCCTCATCGCTCAACACGTTCGCGTTCACCGGAACATGCTGGGGTCCGGAAGGCGGCTACCAGCCGGTGATCGAGGTCAAGGGCTAGGCCGGATCGCCAGAGATCGCCTGCTCCGGGCACAGGGAGCAGCGCAATCACAGACGGAAGCGCTCGGAGGCCCCGCTAATCGTGGGGCCTCCGTCGCGTCTGGTGCAGTCGGGATCGCGCGCCCGCCGGGTGCGTGGTGGTGTCAGCCATCAGCGGGCCCAGCCGGAAGTTGGTTCCCTCGCGACGACCGCTGTACTGCTATGGCTATCAGCACGGCAATCAAGAGTTTGTTGACGACGAGTTTGTTTGGCGACGACCGCTGCGTGTATTGCCATGGCTATCGGCACTTCAATCGAGAGAGTTTGTTTTGGCGACGGGCTGTAGCGCTATGGCTATCGGCAGGCAATGCGCGGACGCCGATTTCCGAGGTTGCCGCCGGATCGCATAGGAAAGGCCCCGAGAGCGGCACAGCTGGGGCGGGCTCCGAGCCCGGTATCGCTACCAGGCCTGATCGGTGCCACAGTGCGGGCACATAACGGTCGTGGAGACCGTGGCGCTGAACAGGTAGCCGCACTGGCAGGTATAAGAGGCGCGATCCATGGGCCCGCCGGCGTCACGTACGCGCTGGACGGCCAGATCGACCTGCCCGCTGGTGGGATGGCAGGCTCGCGGCAGTGGCTCGCGGATCGCCTCGACGCTTGCGTTGCCACGGCCAAAGCCGCGGCGCCGGCGGCGCGCGTGCCGCGGCTCGCGATGAGGATGCAGGAGGCTTGGTCTCATGATGGGCTACCCCCTACAACGTCAGGCACGCTGGAAGGTTTCGCTCTGCACGAGCGATTTCCTCGTTTGTTCGTGCGGTCGGGCGTGTCCGTAGCGGCCGGAGCGCCGCTGACGCGGGCCGAAACGGGGTTTGCGATACTTGGGCTCGATGAACCCTGCGCGCAAGCGAACGGTGCGCCTGGTCGTGGCGTTGAGCGCGGCCGTGGTGTTGGCCACTGCCCTGATGTACACGAGCTTCAGTGCGGCCAGTCCTGCCCTGACGCCGAGCCAGCTGGTCCACCAGGCCCAGCCAGGTCGTAGCTATGAGTTGACCGGGACGGTCGTCAAGGGCTCCGTGCACCGCGAAGGTGCTGTGCTGCACTTCGCGGTGGAGGACCGCGTGGGCGGCACCGCAGTGCCCCTGGCCTACACGGGCATCGTGCCCGACCCGTTCCGGGAAGGCCGCGAGGTGATCGTCAACGTCGAGAAGCAGGGCGGCCGCTACATCGGCGAAAACGACTCGCTGATCACCAAGTGCCCCTCTAAGTACAAGACCGCTCCGCCGAGCGAGAACCAGAACTCCTGAGTGTCTGACCCGATGGCGGACACGAGCGGCGTCGGTCCTACGCGCTGATGGCAGGCCTGGGATTCGCATGCCTGCTGCTGGCGCTGGTGGTGTGCCTGTATGGCATCGGCGCCTCGCTGTACGGCGTGCGCCGTGGGCGGGTGGAGTTCTCGGAGTCCGGGCGCCGCTCGGTGTATGCGCTGGCAGGGGTGCTGACGGTCGCGATGATCGTGCTGGAGATCGCGTTCCTGGGCAACGACTTCACGTTCAACACGGTCGCCGACACCTCCAGCCGCACCACCCCGGCGCTGTATCGCGCCGCGGCCGTGTGGTCCTCCCAGGAAGGCTCGCTGCTGCTGTGGGCGTGGCTGATGTCGTTGTGGTCGAGCTTGGCGCTGTTCCTGACGCGTAAGCGTCTGCGCGACGTCGCCTCCTACGCCACCGCGATCATGCTCGGCTTCGGCGGATTCTTCGTCGCGCTGATGGTGTTTGACGCCAACCCGTTCGAAACGACGCACCCGGCGCCGGCGGAAGGCGTGGGACTGGACCCGCTGCTGCGCTTCCCGACGATGATCATCCACCCGCCGATGCTGTACTCCGGCTACACGCTGTGCACGATCCCATTTGCCTTCGGGATCGGCGCGCTGCTGGCCCGCCGGGTGGACGCCGACTGGATCAAAGCGATTCGTCGCTTCGCATTCGCTGCATGGCTGTTCCTGGGCGTGGGCATCCTGCTGGGGGCGCTGTGGTCCTACTCCGAGCTGGGCTGGGGCGGCTACTGGGGCTGGGACGCCGTCGAGAACGCATCGCTGATGCCGTGGCTGACCGGCACCGCGTTCCTGCATTCGCTGATGATCCAGGAGAAGCGGGGCATGTTGAAGGTGTGGAACGTCTCGCTGGCGCTCGCCACCGGCACTCTGGCGATCATGGGCACGTTCCTGGTGCGCAGTGGCATCCTCGACTCGATCCACGCCTTCGGGGGACACACCCTGGGGATTCCGTTCGTATGCCTGATCGCGCTGATGATCGCCGGCTCGATCTACCTCGTCGTCACCCGTCGCAGCATGCTGCGCTCCGAGCACCGGCTGGACTCGCTGGTTTCGCGCGAGTCGATCTTCCTCGCCAACAACCTCGTGCTGGTGGGCTTGTGCTTCGTGATCTTCTGGGGCACCTACTTCCCGCTGATCTCCGAGGCGCTCACCGGCCAAGAAGCGTCGGTCGGTCCTCCGTGGTTTGACCGCTACACGGTGCCGCTGGCGCTGATCCTGGTGCTGCTCAGCGGCATCGGGCCGGTGATCGCGTGGCGACGCGCCACGCTCGCCAATGCCCGGCGCAACTTCCTCGTGCCCATAGGGTGCGCATTGGGGATGCTGGTCGTGCTGGAGGTCGGCGGCGTGACCCAAAAGCCGCTGGCAAGCGCCATGTTCTGCTGTGCGGCGTTCGTGTTCGGCAGCATTGGCCAGGAGTTCTTCCGGGGAACGCGGGCGCGTCGCGCGATGGCCGGCGAGGCCGCGCCGCTGGCGCTGCTGGCGCTCGTCAGACGCAATCGACGCCGTTACGGCGGCTACATCGTGCATATCGGCATCGCTGTGCTGTTCGTCGGGGTCGCCGCCTCCTCGTCCTTCCAGCACGCATCGCAGCTCGGCCTGTCACCGGGGCAGTCCACCCATGTCGGCTCCTATGACGTGCGCTATGTGCGCCCGACGGCCACGATCACACCCAAGTACGACGCTGCGCACACGGGCTCGACGCTCAGCCTGGGCGCGATCCTCGACGTCACCAAGCACGGACACCACGTCGCCACGCTAAACCCCAGCGAGGGCTTCTATGCCTCACAGGAAGCCAGCCAGGGCACCGTCGGCAGCCTGATCGGCGGTCAGCCCGTCAGCCACGTGGCGCTCGACATCGGTCTCACGCGAAACGTGTGGACCGCGATCGAGCCCGACATCGAAACCCCTGCCCTGAAGCGGATCGTCACCGACGGCAACAGCACGCTGCCCCCTGAAGAGGCCGTTGTGGCAATCGCCTACCTGGCACGCGCCTACCTCAAGCACCCGCCGCCGGCGCAGTTCAACCTACTCGTGTCGCCGCTGGTCATGTGGATCTGGATCGGCGGTGCGATCGTCCTCGGCGGCGGCCTGATCGCGCTGTGGCCGGCACCCAGCGCCGTACGTCGCCGCGTGGCCGCACGCTCGCGTGAGCGTGCCGTGCGGGGTCTGGCTCGCGCCTGACGCTCGCGTCGGCGACGGTGACCGCTTGGACTTTCTGATCGTGATCCTGACGCTGGCGCTCGCCGGCGTCGTCGTGCTCGTCGTCGGCGCACCCGTGCGCCGCGGGCGCCGGGCGGGGCGCGCGGTTGGTGGCGTCGGCGCTATGACGCAGCGGGCCGACGGGGGCGAGGCGCGGGCGTTTTATCAGCCGGAGGAGCTGGAGTCCGCGCGCGAGGCCAAGTACCGCGAGATTCGCGACGCCGAGCTCGATTACCGCACGGGCAAGCTCTCACGCGAGGACTACGACGCGATCGACGCCGATCTTCGCGCCGAGGCGATCGACATCCTCAACCGCCTGAAGCCGGCGGATCCACAGGCGCCTGCGGCGGACCCAGCCGGGCGCTTCGGGGGCGCCCGACCCGGGGCCGGCGAGTCCGCCCAGTCCTAGGCGCAGACCGACGCGGTTCCCGCGTGCGCAGACCGACCCACGCGGTTCCCGCAGGCGCAGACCGACGCGGTCCCCGCCTGCTCGGCTGTCAGGCCCAGGGTCGTGTGAGCAGCACGAACGCGTTCAGGAAGAACAACACCGCAAAGAAGATCGTCCAGCGGTTGAGGTTGCGCTCGACCAGCGATCCGCCGCCGAGTGGCCCGGAACCGCTGCCGACACCGAACGCGCCCGAGAGACCGGCGTCCTTACCTGAGTGCATCAGCACCAGGAAGATGACGATCACCGCGATGGCGACCTGCAGGACGGAGAAAATCGTTTCCACGCGCCTCAGAATAACGCCTCAGCCCACAAACAGCTGTAGTGCTATTCGATACAAGCGGCCCGCGACTCGTATGGGCGGGGGAAATCTCTGGCAGGAGTGCGGCCAGGCGTCGAGAACTCGCAAGCAGACGGCTCCAACTGCGACGTTTCCGCCTTTGCTTTCGTTACGGTCTCGCAGCACGCCGCTGGCGCCTACCATGCGATCCGAGCTTTCCAAGATTTGTCGGTGCGATTACGAATCCTTTACGGATTCGTGGTTGGCTGCCGATAAGAATCCCGGTGGGCGTACCCCGCGACTGTGGGCGATCTGCGCCGACCACGAACATGGGACCGCCCCCGAGATGATCAACTTCCGCGTATGCCGCCTTTGAACCGTGCCCGCAGGCGGGCGCTGCAAGCGATGCTCTCCGCCCTCGCCGGTGGCGGCCTGACCGCGGTCGGCCTGGGGGGCCCGCTCGCCGGCGCGGCGCTCGCGGGCGGAACTCCAGTTACGCCGGAAGGCTCTGCCCCGGCGTCCGAAACCGGTGGCGCCTCTCAGGGAACTGAACCGGGCCAGTCAACGACGACCACCCCCACGACGCCCTCGCCGACCACGACGCCGACCGAAACGACGCCGACGGCAAGTACTCCCACCGCCACCACCGCTCCGCAGGCCAGCGCCCCGGCGGCGACCGTGCCGCAGCAGACCACCACCGCCGCACCCGCCCCCGCTGCAGCCCCCGCCGTCGTGCTCCAGCGCAAGCAGAAGGTCAGCCCCAGCGCCCCCGCCAACCCTGCGCAGACCACGACCAGCGAAGCTAGGAGCAAGACGGAACCCCAATCCAAGAAGCCGGGGAAGAAAGCCTCAGGCCCCAACAACGTTGCGCCATCGCCGCAGTCGGTGGCGGCCGAGGCCGGCGATCTGGTGGCGATGCTTGCCTCCGCGGAAGCCTCCGACCAGGCGCTGGGCTTCTACCGAATCCCGCTGTTCCTGCTTCCCATCTACAAGGCGGCCGCGGTCCAGTACGGCGTGCCGTGGCAGATCCTCGCTGCGATCAACGAAATCGAGACGAATTACGGCACCGATCTATCTGTCTCCACCGCCGGCGCGGTGGGCTGGATGCAGTTCATGCCCAGCACGTGGCTGCAGTACGGCGTCGACGCGCTCAACGCCGGCTACGCCGACCCATACAACCCTGTCGATGCGATCTTTGCGGCCGCGCGCTACCTGCGGGCCGCCGGAGCTGCGACCAACCTGCGCACCGCGATCCTCGCCTACAACCACTCCGAAGAATATGTCGAATCGGTGCTGCTGCGGGCGAAGCTGATCTCGACCTACCCCAAGGGCGTGATCGCCACGCTCACCGGCCTGATCGACGGTCGTCTGCCGGTGACCGGCAAGAAGGTCGCTTGGAATCCGCTTCCGGTTGAGCCCGTGTCGAGTGCCACCGCCGGCGCCACAGCGGTCGCCCCCAACGCCGCTGGCGTGCCCGGTGCCTCGGGCACGACGACGGCGGCCTCCGGCACAGCCGACGCGACACCGGGCTCAACCGCGCCGCTCTCACCGACGGCGGCAGCAGCAGCAGCCACGTCGCACGCCGGCCGGAAAAGCCCTGAACTGCAGTTGATCGAACTGCTGAGCTCTCCGAAGTCCTCGGTTGTCGCCGTGCAAGACGGCCGCATCATGCACATCGGCGACTCTCGCAAGCTCGGCAAGTACGTGGTCCTGCGCGACGTCTACGGAGATGTGTTCACATACGCCGGGCTCGGCAGTATCGCCCCCACATACGCGCTGCCGAAGGCGTCTGGTGTGAAGGTCGCCTCGCCGGTCGTCGAAACGGCGAGCAAACGCGATCCCGCGCCCTCCCAGCCTGCCAGCGCAGGGATCCAGTCGCCGTTCACGCTGCATGTCAAGACGCCACAGCCAGCGCACGCCACCGCCGACAGCGAGGTCTCGGTGCAGACAGCTCAGCAGGAAGCGACGCCCGCCGGCATGGGCAAGGTTCGTCTGTTCGCCCACCCGGGGAACCCGGACGCGCGTGCGGCGGTCGCCGCCAGCGCCGCCAGGAAGGCTCGGCAGAACAAGGCCGGTCAGCCGTTGCCGTTGCGCGCAGGGTCGGTCGTCGCGTCGGGAACAGTGCTCGGCAAGGTGCGCGTCCCGTCCGGGGCGAAAGACGGTCATCTGCGCTTCGCCGTTCGTCCCGCCGGCGATAGCGAAACCGTCAACCCCGGTCCGATCCTCGCCAACTGGGCACAGCTGCAGACAGCGCTGCACCCGCAGGGGGCAAAAGCCACAAATGCGCTGCTCGGGGCAACCGCGAGCGATGCCTTCCTGCTCTCCAAAGCACAGCTGGAGCGCGCCGTGCTTTCCGATCCCGGCATCACGCTCGATGCCTGCAGCCGCCACGAAGTCGCCTCGGGGATGGTTGACAAGCGCGTCCTGGCGGTGCTTGCGTTCCTATCGCGCAGTGGCCTTGAGCCGACGGTCAGCGCGCTTCGCTGCACTCAGCGCCAGTACAGCCACACCGGTTCGCTTACCGGCGACGAGGTCGACATCTCTGCCATCAACGGCACTGCCATTGCCGGCCACCAAGGTCCGGAAACGATCACCGACCTCACGATTCGTGCTCTGCTCACGTTGCCCGGTGAATTCGTGCCGCACACGATCACCAGTCTGATGCGGTTCCCGGGCGCGCCCAGCACCCACGCCTCTCCTGCCGCCTGGAACCACATTCATCTCGAGTTCCAGCCCGTCACTGCAACTAAGACGCTCAACCCGGCAGCAGCCGCGACCGTGGCGCACTCGGCGCGCTCCGGACGCACCGCCCCTTCTCCGCTGGTCACTACCAGCACGCTCGCTGCCGCTCAGTGGAACCAGCTGATGGAGCGCGTCGGCTCGCTCCCGATCCCGACTGTCCCAACCAAGCCAAGCTCCGCAGCGATCCCGGACCCGACGAACCGTCGGTGACACTCAGCTCAGCAGAGTGACGCCGGCGGCGGAGCGCCGGGCGGGTGACGCCGGGCGCTCCGGGACCGCGCCGCCGCTGGTGCACGATCCCGGAGGCTGTGCAGGGCGATCTGGCCGCCCGCGCGCCAGGGGCTAACCGGTCGTACCGGGCGGCGTAGTTCCCGGTGCGGCTCCTGGCGCCCCGTGCGCGCCGGGAGCACCACGGAAGGCGCCACCCAGGTCGCCGCGACACTTGCTCTCAGCAGCCTTGAACGTTGCGCTGCTCGTGTTCAGGCCCTTGGTGTTGAAGACAGGGCCTTTACCGGTCGTGTTCGCCTTTGGCACCTTCACGCCGTTTTCGCGCATGCACGTTGCGAACTTCGCGAGCGACTGTTTGATTGCGGTGCGGTTGAAGTGGCCGCCGCCACCGGCGAAGGCCCCGCTGCCGCCGCACTTCTTGATGGCCGCTTCGTACTGGGTCTTACTCACGCCTTTGGGAAGCACCGGACCATGGCTTTGAGGTGACGGTCGCTGACCGCGTGTGAATTTGGGCAGCGCGATGCCGTTTTTCTGCAGGCATTCGCGAAGCGCGCTGAAGCGGCTGCCGACGGCCCCCGGCCCTTTGCCGGTGCTGGATGAGGTCGCGCTCGCGCTCGCGTTTGTGCTCGTCGATGTGGACGAGCTCTTGGACGAGCTACCGCAAGCGGCCAGCACGAGGCTGGCAAGCACTACCAGGAGGATGGCCGCAGCCGTGCCGGTGGGCCTACGTTTGCTGCTGATGTTCTGAGGCATTGAGCTCCTTGTCGATGATCGTGCTCGCGGACACGCTGCGCGTTGCGGTGCGAGCGGTACGCCGAAATGGTGCTTTGTGTGGCTAAGGCTCTGCTAAGCGCGCTCAGCCGCCGTTGCCGAATAGCGCTGCTTCGCCACCACCTCCTGAGCTGGAGCCGGTGCTCGCTTTGCCACCGCCGAACAGCGCGGCCAGGCCGCCGCCGCTTGCACCGACGCTGATCGATTCGGCGCTGACTGTGCCGCTTGAGCCGGTGGCTCCGGTGACCGTGACCGTTTCGCCGGGGTGAATTCCTTTGACACTCGTTTTCACTGTCTTGCTCACGCTTGTGGCCTGCGAGGTCGTGACCTTGACGGTATTGCCTTCGGTATTAGTGACGTACAGCGTGCTCCCCGCGAGATAGGCGAGCGTACCGGCTGTTGGGCGCGCGCCGCCGCCTGCACCGGTAAAGCCACCTGCGAAGCCACCTGTCGCCCCGCCGGCACCGGCGCGCCCGCCGCTGCCAGAGGTGCCACCTCGCAGCGCTGCAAAACGCGAGGTCAAACTCGACGCGGAGCCCGCCGAGGAGCCCGACGAGGTTTCGCCCTTCTCGACGAGCACACCGCCGATGAACCCGCACGCGAGCAGCAGCACGGCGAGCAGCGTCAGCGCCACCGGATTGCCGCCCGCCCCAAACAGGCGCCGGCGCGGCCGAGGGGGTAGCTCAGCAGACTCTTCCAGCCACTCCTCGCTCTCCCCGTAGGGCTCATAGGGGGTTGCAGGTGGAGCGCCGAGGACCGTGTCGGTGCCCGCCGTGCTTTGGCTGGCTGTGTCGTGGGTGGTCGATTGCTCGTCGGACATGGCAGGCTCCTCGCGGGGGGAAGGCGGGTCACTCAAAGCGCAGCGCTTCGATCGGTCTGAGATGAGCGGCGCGGGCAGCGGGGTAGGTGCCGAAGAACAGCCCCGAGATCGCAGCCGCGCCGAAGGCAAGGAAGATCGAGTAGGTGGCGATTTCCGGGTGCACCCCGGCAATTTCGAACTGACTCCCGATCACGCCGACCACTACTCCGGTGATGCCGCCGAACAGGGATACCAACACGGCCTCCGTCAGGAACTGGGTGAGGATGTCCGAGCGTCTGGCGCCGACGGCCTTGCGGATGCCGATCTCGCGCGTGCGCTCGGTGACGCTGACGAGCATGATGTTCATCACGCCGATTCCGCCTACCAGCAGGGAGATCGCAGCGACCTCGCCGAGCAGCGTGGTGAACACGCTGCTGGTGGAGCTGGAGGTTTCAAGCAGCGAACCCTGGTTGAGGACGCTGAAGCCAGGTTCGGCGGTGTCCTTGATCTTGTGGCGTTCCTCCAGAATCGTCGTGACCTGGGCTTCCGCGGCATCGAGAGTGGATTCCGAGGAGGCCTGCACGGTGATCGAGTCGATCGGGCCGACACCGGTGAGCGCGTCTTGCACGGTCGTGATCGGGGCCATCACCACGTCGTCCTCGTTGGTGGTGCCGTTGGTCCCCTTTTTGGCCAGGACCCCGACCACTTCGTAGTTGCTGCCGTTGACCTTCATGTTCTGTCCCACCGCGCTGGCGCCGGCGAACAGTTCCTGCACCACTTCCTCGCCGATGACCGCCACGCGCCTGTGCTTGCCGACGTCTTCGGCGGTGAAAGACGCACCTTCGGCGATCTTGTAGGTGTGGGCCGTCAGGTATGAAGGCGTTGTCCCGACGAACGACGACGGTTCAAAGCTCGTGCCGTCGTACACAAGTGACACGTCGCTGGCGTTGACGACGGGAGACGCGCTCTTGACATCGGGGGCAAGGCTGTGAGTCTGCAGTGCTTCTGCGTCGGACTTGGTCAGCGACACGGTGCCGGCGCTGCTCGCCCCTGCGCCACCCCGGAAGCCACCGCTGGACTGCACCACCAGCACGTTGGTGCCGAGGCTCTGGATCGTCGACTGGACGGCCTTGGAGGAGCCGTTGCCGACGGCGATCAGGACGATCACCGAGGCGACCCCGATCGTCATCCCGAGGATCGTCAGGCCCGAGCGCAGCTTGTTGGCGGTGATCCCACCCCATGCGATGCGCAGCATCTCCGGCCCGATCATGCCGGTGACTCCACGGCACCCGCTTGCACGCGGTGGTGGGCGGACTTCTGGCTGTGGGACACCGGAGGCGCGTCGTGTACGGCGAGCGTGCGTTCATCGGCGACGATCTCACCGTCGCTCAGGCGGATCACCCGCTTGCTCTGTTCGGCGACGTCGGGCTCGTGGGTGATCAGGACGACGGTGCGTCCTTCCTCGTTCAAGTGCGCAAAGATCCGCAGCACGTCCTCGGTCGAGCGCGAGTCAAGGTTCCCGGTGGGCTCGTCGGCGAGGATCAGCGCTGGGTTCGTCACGATCGCGCGGGCAACCGCCACGCGCTGCTGTTGACCACCAGAGAGCTCTGACGGTTGGTGCTCCAGACGGTGACCCATTCCCACCGAGCGCAGCGCCCGCTCGGCTCGGCGTCGCCGCTGTGCTCCACGCAGCCCGGCGTATGCCAACGGCAGCTCGACGTTCATCAGCGCGCTCGTGCGTGGGACCAGGTTGAAGCTCTGGAAGACGAAGCCGATCTTGCGGTTGCGCAGGTCGGCCAGGTCGTCCTCATCCATCTGGCTGACATCGACGCCGTCGATCAGATAGCGGCCGCTCGTGGGTATGTCCAGGCAGCCGAGGATGTTCATCAGCGTGCTCTTGCCGCTGCCGGAGCTCCCCATGATCGCCACAAGATCGCCGGTCTCGATCTTCAGCGACACGCCGCGCAACGCACGCACGCGGATCTGTCCCAGGTCGAACGTCTTGGAGACCTTGTGCACCCAGATGACCGGGTGGCGCGCGCGCTGCGGATCATTCGTGGCCGTGGCCGTGGCCGTGGTCGTGGCCGCCTCGCCTTGCTCGCGCTGCACCAGCGGCGTGGCGCGAGGGACGCGTGACCCACCCTGCCGGCGCGGGCGTAGCGTTCTGCGCATCAGCCGCCGCCCCTGAAGAAGGCGGCGCCGCCGCCGCCCGCAAAGCCTCCACCCGCTCCTCCCAAGCCGCCGCCTGCCGCGCCCAGGCCGCCCGCGCGGCCGCCGAGCCGAGAGGCGAGGCTGCCGGTGCTCGAGCTGGTGGTGCTCGCGGCCGGCAGCACGACGGTTTCCCCGGCCTTCAGGCCGCTGAGGACGATCGTCGAGGTGTTCCCGGCGAGTCCCGTCACGACCCGCTGGTGCACCTGCTTGCCGCTTCGCTGCACCGTGACGCTGTCGGCGGAGATCGCCGTTGTCGGGACATTGATCCCTTCCGCCTGCTTGATGACGACTTCGGCGGTCGCGCTCATCCCCACCTTCAGGCCCGCCGCCAGCTGGTCAAGCTGGAAGGTGACGTCGTAGCTGACCGCTCCGCTGCTGCTGGTCGAGAGCAGGGCGACTTCACTGACGTGCGCAGCGAGTTTGGTCCCGCTGATGGCTTCGATCGTGACGGTTGCGATCTGGCCGTCCTTGACGCTGCCGATTTCCGATTCGCTGAGCGGCACCACGAGCTGCATCGAGCTGAGGTCGCTGAGGACGGCAAACGAGGAGCTGGAAGATCCGCTGGAGCTGGTGGAGCCGGTAGTGGCGGCGGAGCGGCCGGTCGAGGCGGCGCCCGTCGCCCCGGAGGTGCTTGCGGCCGATGAGCTGGAGGAGTCGGCCGAGCTGGACGCCTTGGTGGTGCCGCTTCCGGAGACGACTTCTCCGACCTGGCCGGTGAGTGACACGATCGTGCCGCTCTCGGGCGCGTACAGCTTTGTGTCTTGAACCGCCTGTTCGTCGCTCTGCACGGTCAGCGTGTCACTCCTGACGGCCGCTTTCGCGGATGCGAGGTTCGCTTCGCGCGTCGCGGTGCTGACGGTCGCTTTCGACGACGAGGCGCCAGCGCCGGATTCCTTGGTCGTGCCTTCGTGCGTGCTGCTGCTCGTGGAGCTACCGGTGCGCGTCCTGGTGCTGTTTGGCGCGGTTGTGACGGGTGTGGTGGAGGTCGTCGTGCTGGTCGGCGTCGTCGTTGCCGGTGTGGTCGCCGCCGGCGTGGTCGTGGTGGGGGCGCTGGTTGTCGGTGTGGTCGCCGCCGGCGTGGTGCTGGTGGGTGTGGTGGTCGTAGGAGTGCTGGAGGCCGGTGTCGTCGTGGTGCTCGGCGGAGCGCCCGCATAGGTGTACGCCACCGCCGCCGTAGCAGCGGTTTGCACGCCGGCGGGGTCGCTCACCGATGCTGCGGACGCGTCGCCCGCGCTCGTGCCGCCGGAGCTCGCTCCGCTCGCGCCGGTGGAGCTTTCACCGTCGGTTTCTTCCTCCTTGGCGAGGTTCGCTTCGGCGGATTGCAACGTTGCCTTGGCCTGTTCCAGCGTGACTTCGGCACTCTGTGGGTCGAGCGTGGCCAGCAGCTCGCCCTGAGTAACGTGCTGCCCCTGAGCCACATAGATGTGGGTTACGGTCCCGGCTGTCTTGAAGCCGAGGTCCAGCTGGCTGGCAGCCTGCAGGTTGCCGCTGCCGGAGACTGTTGACTGCACGACCCCCTGTGCGACCTTGGCAGTTCGGGTGACGGTTGCCTGGCTGCTCGACGCCGGGCCGACCAGCAGTACGGCGGCGACTATCGCACCGGCGCAGAGAGCCCCCAGTGCGTATAGGAGCCAGGATGCTCTGGTGCGCTCGGTCATCTGTTCACGCCTCATCCTCGGCCCGACCTGTAAGAGGGGGCGAAGAAACCCCGCAAGCAGAGCTAAATTCGCCTAAAGCCGGGAATCGTCCTTCTTTATCTGTCTCGCCCGCGGCGTCTGCGATTATCCGCGCAGATGTCCAAGTACGGCGGTATAGATCTCGGTGGGACCAAGATCCAGGCGGTGATCGTCGACGACTCACACAGCGTGCTCGGCTCGGCTCGCCGGCCCACGCCGACAACGGGCGGTCCCGGCGACGTGGCGGGCGAGATGGAGACCGCGCTGCGCGATGCTGCCAAGGCGGCTGAGATCGAGCCGGCGAAGCTGGCCGGCGTCGGCGTTGGCTCGCCAGGCACGATCGACGCCGGCACTGTCACCAGCGCTCGTAACCTTCCCGGCTGGGAAGGCTCCTTCCCGCTCGCGGAGACGCTCGAACATGGGCTCGGCTGCAAGGTCGCTGTAGGCAACGATGTGCAGGTGGCGACCGACGCCGAGTTCAAATTGGGCGCCGGTCGGCTCTATCACTCGCTGCTGGGGGTCTTTTGGGGCACCGGCGTCGGCGGCGGGCTGATCCTCGACGGCAAGCCCTGGATCGGGCGTGGGGGCGCGGGAGAGATCGGTCACGTCGTCGTGGAGATAGACGGCGCCCGCTGCACGTGCGGTCGGCGCGGCTGCATGGAGGCATACGCCGGCCGCGCCGCGATGGAGGCTCATGTTCGCGAGCTGCATGAGGACAAGGGCCGCAAGACGGATCTGTTCAAGTTGATGAAGGAGCACGATCACACTCGTCTGACGAGCGGCATCTGGGCGCGGGCGCTGGCGCGCGAGGACAAGCTCGCGGTGCAGACGCTCGACCGCGCTGTCAGGGCGCTGGGAGCCGGGATCGCGTCGGTCGTCAACGTGCTCGACGTCGAGGCGGTGATCATCGGCGGTGGGCTCGGTATCCGGCTCGGCCATCCCTACGCCGAGCGCATCACCGAGGCGATGCAGCCACATCTGTTCGCCGACTCCCGGCCTCCGCACGTGCACGTCGCGGCGCTCGGGGACCTCGGCGGAGCGATCGGGGCAGCGCTGCTGGTCGAGTGATCGCGGGCGCTAAACGCCCGCGATGGTGATCACGACCAGCGCGATCGACAGCGTCGAGGTGACGGCAACTGTGACGGCAGCCGCACCGTCGAGGACCCCGCGGCTGCGCCGCTCGCCCATGATGTGCGCGGAGCGCGAGAGACGCCAGATGAAGAACAGGTTGATCGGCAGCAGGAAGCCGTTGACCACCTGCACGCCCACCAGCAGCGAGATCACGGGCACTCCGGGCACGATCGCCACGAACGCGCTGATCATGATCATCGCCGTGATGATGTTCACGAACACGGGCGCCTCCGAACGGCGTCTGCCGACGCCCTTCTCATAGCCCAGCGACTCGGATACCACGTAGGAGGTGGCGATCGGCAGGATCGCCGCCGCGAGCAGGCTGGCCCCCAACAGGCCGATCCCGAACAGCACCTCGGCGTAGCGCCCGGCGAACGGGTTCAGCGCACGTGCCGCGTCGGCGGCCGAGGAGATGTTGTGGATGCCGTGGGTGAACAGCGTCGCGCCCGTGGCGATGATGATGAACGTGGCCACCACATTGGCGAACACGGCGCCTGCGACGGCCTCGCGTTCCTCGTGCGGCAGCTCGTCCTCGCGCACGCCGCGCTCGACCACCGCCGACTGCAGATACAGCTGCATGTATGGGGTGATGGTGGTGCCGGTCGTGGCGATCAGCAGCACCAGGAACGCCGAGTTGGTGTGCAGCTGCGGCACCACCAGCGCTTTGCCTACCGCTCCCCAATGGGGGTGTGCCAGCACGGCTGCGATCGGGTAGGCGAAGAACGGGATCGTGAACCAGATGAAGATGCGCTCCGCGGAGCGGTAGGAGCCGCGGACGATGATCAGCCAGATCCCCACTGCGGCGATCGGCACCGATACCTGCACGGGCACACCTGCCAGGCCGAGCGCAGCGCCGATGCCGACGAAGTCCGAGATGCAGATGCCGACGTTGGCGATCAGCACGGCGCTGGTGGCGAACACCGACCAGCGGATCCCGTACTCCTCGCGCACGAGCTCCGCCAGGCCCTTGCCGGTGACGACGCCCATCCGCGCCGCCAGCATCTGCACGAGCCCGAGCGAGATCGTGATCAGCACCATCGTCCACAGCAGCTCGTAGCCGTACTTGGCGCCGACCGAGGAGTACGTGGCGATTCCGCCGGCGTCGTTGCCAGCGTTGGCGGCGATCAGGCCGGGGCCGAGCAGCCCCAGGAACGCGAAGATTCGGGCGCGGCGGGGGCTAAGCCGGGCAGGCAGACGCGGTCGGCCACGAGTGGCCGACCGGATCCGACGCATGACGGGCGGTACTCGGACCGCCATCGAACTGTCCGCTGGGAGCCTTCACTGCGCGGGAGTGTATTCCGTCCCCGCGCGAGACAGACAGCCGAGCGCTAATCCTCGCCGAGGAGACCGAAGCGCCGGCGCCAGCCGCGGGGCAGCATCGCCTCCAGCACGTCATCGACGGTGACCACTCCCAGCATCTGCCCGTGATCATCGGCGACCGGGATTGCTGTCAGGTTGTAGTCGGCCATCAGGCGTGCGACCTCCTCGAATGACGCATCCGGGGCCAGGCAGGGGGTCTCGTGCTTGACGATCGTCGCCAGCTTGCGACCGGCCTCCGCGCGCAGCAGCGCAGTCACGGGAACGCTGCCTTCCAACGGTCCCTCGGCAGAGCTGACGAACACGCTGTTCAGCAGCTCCGGCGTGATCACGCTGCGGCGGACCGCGTCGAGCGCGTCGCCGGCTGAGGTGGTGCCCCGCAGAAGGATGAAGTCCGGGCTCATCAGCCCGCCGGCCTCCGCCGGGTCGTAGCCGAGCAGGGCTCGCACCTTGATCCGATGGCTGACCGGCAGCAGCGCCAGCACGGGCTCGCGCCGATCCTCATCGAGCTCGCCGACGACATCGGCGGCGTCATCGGGGGCCATCCGCGAAAGGATCTCCGCGACCTGGGCATCCGGGCGATCCTCCAGGAACTCACGCTGATGCTGATCGTCGAGCTCCTCGAAGACATCCGCCTCCAGCTCGCGGTCATCGTCGCCGACGGCCTGGATGATCTCCTCGCCCTCGTGCCGCGAAGCCGCCTCGACGAGGTCGGCGATCTGCGCCGGGTGCAGCTTGGCGAGCTTGGGGTGGGGCACGCGCAGGCGCACCGTCGGCACGTGCCCTACGAACGGCTCAACCCCGGCCCAGTCGAGGAACTCGCCGGTCGCGATATGTGCGCCCAGGCCCTTCGGCAGCAGTCGGCGAAAGCCACCGCGAGGTCCGGTATCGACGCCCACGACGCGCCAGGATCCGGCCACCAGTGCAAGCTCGATCTCGTTGGCGCGGACCAGCCGTGCGCCCTCGACGTTGATCAACTGGCGATCGAGCAGGTCACGCTTGAGCAGCACCTCCTCGGCGCGGCGCTCGAACGGACGCAGGTCGAGCTTTGCCTTGCGCATCACGATGCCGCCCGTACCGATCTCAGAGACGCGGTCGGCGCCCAGGAACGATGGCCTTCCGGCGACGTTCACGAGGAAGCCGGTGATCGGGGGATAGCCGCTGCCACCGAGCCGCACGATCAGGTCCTCGACCTTGCCAAGTCGCTCGCCGTCGGCGTCGCGCAGCGGGCTGCCCACCACGGCGGACAGATGGAGGATCGGTGGTGCCTGCGTCGCGCGCGCGCTCACGGGTGTCATCGTACGCTCGGTGCTCCCGTTCTGGATCTCGATCGCCCTACTCTCGCTCGTGCAGGGTGCGCTCGTGGCGCTGCCTGGAAGTCTTACAGCGCCGTGGCTGACATCGATGCGCGGCAGGCGCTGGGCGATCATTCCGCCGCTGTCGGTGATCGCGTTCGTGTTCATTGCCCGCGAAGCCGAACGCGCCAGCGCGCAGGGACTGACGTATCTCGCTTTGGGCGCTGTGCCGCTGCTCGCAGCGCTCGCGCTCGGCTGGCTGGCAGGGGACGCGCCGCGGCCACGACTGCTGCGGGCGGCGCTGGTACTGCCGCTGTTCGCGCTCGCCTGGCTCGACCGCAGCGGTCTGGCCGGCGAGGCATGCGCGCTGGCGCTCTCGGGGCTCAGCTGTGTCGCGCTCGGGGTGCTGCTGGCCGCCGTCACGCCGCCGCGTTGGCTGGCCGCGGGAATCGTGACAATGGCGATCGCGGATACGGCGCTGGTGGTCTCAGACCTGCTGCAGGCGCCGAACAACGCCCTGAACTCGGCGCATCCGGTGGCCGGTCTGCCCCAGCTTCAGAGCGCTGTGCTCGGCTCGGCGGTCATGGGTTACGGCGACCTGTTCATCGCGGGCGTGCTCGGCGGGTTGCTGGCGGCCACCGTCGGGTGTGCGCTGCAGCGGCGCGCGGCGGCACTCACCGCGCTCCTGGCGCTGGGCTTTGACCTGCTGTTCTTCCTCGTTGACGAGCTCCCCGCCACGGTTCCCGTGGCGCTGGCTCTGGTCGTGGTGGTGCTCAGGCGCCGCTGGAGATCCGCGTCCGCGCAGGGGGCTCCTCGGTCTCGCCCGAGTCATCAGTCGGAGGCTGCGCGGCCGCGAACTCCGGCCGCGCGGTGATCGCCCGGGCGGTGATCTCAACAGGCTCCGGTGCGAGCACCTTGCGTTCGGATGCCGCGCCCGCCTGCTCGATCTTGCGCACCTGCGGGATGACCCGGTGCTCGAAGGAGCCGATCGCCTCGTTGTAGGCGCCGACCGCCGAGTCGAGCTGGCGTCCGACCTTGGCGAACGGTTCGACGAAGCGTCCGAGGCGGCCGTGCAGCTCGCGTGCGGACTCCGCGATCTCACGCGCGGACTCGGCAATTAGCTCCTGGCGCCAGCCGTAATGGACCGCCCACAGCAGACCGATCAATGTCGTCGGCGTGGCCATCAGCACCTGCTGCTGGACGCCGTACTCGATCAGCGCCGGATCCTGCGCCAGCGCGGCCTGGTAGATGCCGTCAGAGGGAACGAACATGACGACGAACTCAGGCGTCGAGTCGAACTGGCGCTGATAGCCCTTGGACGCCAGCTTTGCAATGTGCTCGCGTGTCTGGCGCGCGTGGCGTGCCGTATGCAGCTCGCGATCGTCCTCGGTGCCGGCCTCCAGCGCCGACAGGTACGCGTCAAGCGGGACCTTGGAATCGACCACCACCAGCTTTCCTCCCGGCAGCCGCACCAGCATGTCCGGTCGCAGCGTGCCCTCTCCGGTCTGGATCGTGCTCTGCTCGAGAAAGTCGCAGTGCGAGACCATGCCGGCCATCTCAACCACATTGCGAAGCTGGATCTCCCCCCACGAGCCGCGGGTTGCCGGTCGCTTGAGCGCGGAGACGAGGTTGCCGGTCTCCGCTCGCAGCGTGCCCACCCCGTCGCCCAGGTGGCGGATCATCTGACCGAGCTCGCCGTGCGCCTGCCTGCGCTCGCGCTCCAGGCGCCCGATCTCGCTCTCCATCTTGCCGAGCTTCTCCTGCACGGGACCGACCAGTCCCTTGATCTCCTCCGTACGCCTGGCCATCTCGCCCGCCGCGCGCTCCTCCTCGGCTCGGCGCGCCTCCGCGATCCGCTGCGCCAGCGACTCCCCCGTCTGCGCGAGCACGTCAACCGAGATCGCCGTCAGCTCGTCACGCATCCGTGCGCGATTGGGTCTCGCGAGCACGACGGCGCACGCTGCGCCCAACAGCACTCCGACGACCAGCAGCACAATGTCCATGGTTTGCGTCCCTCCGAATTTGAATCGCGGCCAACGAGCAAGAATGACGCCGAGGGCGGACGCGATCGGGACCGCGCGTCCTCCCGGGGGAGGCTTGACATAAGAACGCGTGCTGGCTAAGCTGCCAGCATCCTGGCTGACCGGCCAGGAACGGGGAGGGATGCATGAGGGATGCCTCTCTTTAATCATCGGGCTTGGGCCTGCGGGCTTGGCCCGCACGTACGCACTGGAGGATGTGAGATGTCAGCCATGAATGGCTCTGCTGTTTCGTTCCGTGAACACGGGCGGCTGATCGGGTTTTGCACAGCGCTGGTTTTGATGCTTTCGGCGTTTGTGCTCGCACCGGTTGCCGCCAACGCCCAGGAGCCGACCACCACCACGTACCTGGCCCTCGGCGACTCGATCTCCTTTGGCTACACAGAGGAACGGTATGACAACCACTACCCGACCGAGTCACCATCGTTCTTCGAAGAAGGCTTCACCAATGACTTCGCCAAGGACCTGGCCAAGTCCTCGGAGGTCGGCAAGAGCATCAGGTTGGTGAACGATGCCTGCCCCGGCGAGACATCGAACGGGCTGATCGGTGAAAACGAAAGCTACGGTGGCAAGACGTCGACCGAGAGCTACGCAGAAATCGAACAGAAACCCGAAGAAGATGAGTCACTGTGGTACGGCGGCTACCAGGGTCTTGGTGACTACCACCCCTGCAAATACACCTTCCAAGACCACCTGCCGCTGCACAACGGCGGCTACATCAACGGGGGTAAGGAAGTCTCGCAGCTCGAAGAGGCGCTGGCGACGATCGCCTCGGGGGCCAAGATCGAAGCGATCACACTGAACATCGGCTCCAACGACGAGCTCGCGGGCATCACACAGTGCAAGGACGAAGTCTTTTACGAAGAGGCCACCGAACACAAAAGCAAATATGGGGCACCCCCCAGCATCGCGACGCTCGAGTGCATCAAAGACAGCTCCGAACACGTGTTGGTCCCGCACATCATCGAAAACATCGGTGACACCGTCGGCGCAATCGATGCGGCCGGCTACAAAGGCCCGATCGTGATTCTCGGCTTCTACAACCCGGACTCGTTGATCCTTCCCGGGAGCGACGAACTCCAGGAGGCCACCAACGCGGCGGTCGAAGGCGAGATCGTGGCCAACTTCCCGAACGTTGCACTGGCCAACCCGTTCCCGGTGTTCAACAAGGGGAAGGATGCCGAAAAGGAGCAGCAGTCGATCTGCAAGTACACGGAAATGTGCAACACGAACGACCCGGGCGGATCGAAAGACGAAGGTGACATCCACCCGACGCTCAAGGGCTACAAGGAGCTCGGCAAGCTCGTAAACACGGCATATCTGGAACTGGTAGGGAAAGGCGTCTGAGCCACCGGCAGGCTGAGATGTGACAGGGGGGCGCCCGGGCCTAGTCGGCCGGGCGCCCCCTTTGCTGCTCATAGCGCCGGGCGGCCGCTTCCAGGACCCCCAGCATCGCCGGCGCCGCCGGCACCAGGCGAGCGCTCGCCGGCGTCGCGGCGATCACCTGGCGCAGGGGAGGGGTGGGCGCGAGCGAGCGGATGGCGATGTCCTCGCGCACCACCGACAGCGCCAGCTCGGGGATCAGCGCGACCCCTACACCGGCCGCCACGAGACCCTGGACCGTCTGGTAGTCATCGCTCTCGAATGCCACGTTGGGCTCGAACCCGGCCTCGTGGCAGCTGCGCACGACGTGCAGGGCGCACGGGCTGGAGCGCGAGGTCTGCACCCACGCTTCCCCCGCGAGGTCCCACAGGCGTAGCTGCTTCTTGCCGGCCAGCGGATGGGCCCGCGGCAGCGCCAGGTACATCGGGTCGTCGAGCAGCTCGGTGCGATCCATGTCCTTGCCCAGCAGCGTCTCGCCGGCGAACTCGAACAGCAGCGCCAGGTCGAGCTCGCCCGCCCGCAGGCGCGGGACGATCTCCTCGGGCTCGCCCTCGGCGAGTGTCAGCTCGACGTCCGGGTAGGAAGCTCGGAAAGTCGCGATCGCCAGCGGCATCAGCGTCGCCCCGGCTGTCGAGAACGAGGCCACGCGCAAACGCCCGCCGCGCAGACCGGCAATCGCTGCCAGCGCGGACTCCGCCGCCTCCAGCCGGGCGAGGATCCCCTCCGCGTGGCCGACCAGCGTATGACCTGCAGCGGTGAGGCTGACCCCGCGGGGATGGCGCTCCAGTAGCGCCATCCCCGTCTCGGCCTCCAGCGTCGCTATCTGCTGGCTGACGGCCGACTGCGTGTAGGACAGCGCCTCTGCAGCAGCCGAGAACGAGCCACGGTATGCGACCTCCTTGAGGATCCTCAGCCGGCCCACGTTAAGCATTAGCTATACTTATAGCAGAGGCCATCAAGATTATTGGTACTGATGGCAGGAAGGTGCCAACATGATGCAGAACGGAACTTAGACACAGTCCAACAGGCCGCAGCAGCGCTGCGATACAAGAAGGAGAAGGTTCAAATGTCCACCAAGATCATCGTTTCTTACGACGGTACGGCCAACGAGCAGGACGCCATCGTCCTCGGTCGGCTTCTGGGCGGCGCGGGCGGCGAGGTATCGCTGGCATACGTACGCCACAACCCCGAGACCGACAGCGTCCGTGAGGAGATCGCTCAGGCTGAGGCCGAGAGCATCCTCGACCACGGTGTCGAGCTGTTGGGTGACGCAAGCGCAAAGCGCCACGTCGTCACCGATCGCTCCACGCCGCAGGGTCTGGCGGCGCTTGCCGAGCGAGAGGGCGCGGATGTCATCGTGTTCTGCTCGGACTCCCACACCGCCAAGGGCCACGTGGCCGTCGGCAACTCCGCCCAGCGCCTGCTCGAGGGTGGCCGCACTGCGGTCGCGATTGCCTCGGTCGGCCTGGCCGAGCAGCTCGAGGGCCGCGGCGTTCAGCGGATCGTCGCCGTCGGTGACGCCGACGGTGGTGCCCGTCAGAGCGCCGAGACACTTGCAAGGGCACTCGGTGCAACGGTCGCACCGGTCGCCAACGAGCAGGCCGATCTGGTCGTGGTCGACTCGCGTCCGGACGCCGAGCCCGGGCGGATCTCGCTCAGCTCGTCGGCCTCGCACCTGATCGAGACCGCCGCATGCCCGGTAATCGTGGTGCCGCGCGGCGTCACGCTGGGCTTCGCCGGCGCCGCTGCCGGGGTCCCCGCGGCCTAAGCAGTCTCAACCGCACACGACACGCGGCCGGACATCGTCAACCTGTCCGGCCGCGAGCCCGTGTGAGCTGGTAGCGCACGAGTGCTACCAGCACGTCCAGCGAGCCGCCGACTAGGTGGCCCACCGGACCGGTCCACAGCCAAGCCTCCACGCGGCGATGCGACGGGGTCGACGGATAACGGGTGGTGAGGCGGAGCGCCATCGAGCGGCACGGTATCGTGGCGGTGGTGCCAGCCGCCCTGAAGACAACCGTCACCGAGCTCGGGGACTCGCGCGTGCGGCTGCAGGTAGAGGTGCCGCCGGGTGAGGTGCAGGGCAGATTGGAGCGCAAGGCCCAACAGCTCGGGCGCGAGCTGAAGCTGCCCGGCTTTCGCCGTGGAAAGGTTCCGGCGCCGCTGGTCATCCAGCGCATCGGCCGCGAGGTCGTGCTCGAGGAAGCCGTTCGCGACACGCTTTCCAGCTGGTACTCCGATGCGATCGAGAGCGCCGGGATCGTCCCCGTGGGCGATCCACAGCTCGATCTCGGCGAGCTTCCCGGGCAGGGCCAGGCGCTTGAGTTCTCGATCGAGATCGGGGTGCTGCCGACAGCCGAGCTCGGCGAGTACCAGGGCCTGGAGGTCGGCCGCCGTGAGCCGGACATCGCAGACGAGCAGATCCAGCAGGAGATCGAGGGCATGCGCGAGCGCCTTGCGCGGCTACAGACCGCCGAGCGTCCCGCAGCAGCCGGTGACTTCGTCGTCGTCGACTACGTCGGTTCGATCGCCTCAGATGACCCGGATGCCTCGACGTGGGAGCCGTTCGCCGGCGGGGAGGGACGCGACCAGCTTGTAGAGCTCGGCTCCGGCAACCTGATCCCCGGCTTCGAGGAGGGGCTGCTCGGCGCCGGCGCCGGTGACACCCGGACCGTCGAGCTGCGTTTCCCGGACGATTACGGCAACCAGGAGCTGGCCGGGCGCCAGGCGTCGTTCGAGGTGACCGTCAAGGAGGTCAAGCTCAAGGAGCTCCCGGAGGTTGATGAGGACTTCGCGGTCGATGCCGGCTTCGACGATCTGGAGGAGCTGCGCCAGGACATCCGTCGTCGGCTGACCGAGGTCGAGGAGGAGCGCATCGAGGCCGAGTTCCGCCAAGCGGCGCTCGACGCCGCCGTGGCCGGCGCCAAGGTGCAGGTCACGCCCGAGCTGGTCACGGCCAGGGCTCGGGAGATGTGGGAGCGGATGCTGCACTCGCTCTCCCACCGCGGAATCTCACGCGAGGCCTACCTGCAGGTGGTCGGCCGTCAGGAGGCCGACATTCTTGCCGAGATGGAGCCTGAAGCCGAGCAGGCGCTGCGCCGGGAGGCCGTGATTACGGCGGTCGTTGCCGCCGAGGGGATCGATCCCTCCGAGCAGGAGCTGCTGGCGGCGCTCGCGCCGACCGCCGAGCGCGAGCAACTGGAGCCCGAGAAGCTGCTTGGGGAACTACAGAGCGCTGGACGCGTCGATGAGGTACGCGAGGATCTGGCTGCGCGCCAGGCGATCGATCTCATCGCCGCTGCCGCCAAGCCAATCTCCCTGGCGCAAGCCCAAGCTCGCGAGCAGCTGTGGACACCTGGCACCGACGAGGCGGCAAGCGGTGCCGCGGCGGGCGATGCGCCAGGCGCACCTGCCAGGTTGTGGACACCAGATCGCTAGCCTTCTAGAGGAATCCGGTCGGCGAGGCGAAACAAAGGCGAGGACTATGAGCCAGAGACGAGGAATATGAGCCCACTTGTTCCCATGGTCGTCGAGCAGACTTCGCGCGGTGAGCGAGCGTTCGATATCTACAGCCGCCTGCTCAACGAGCGGATCATCTTTCTCGGCACACCTGTCGACGATCAGATCGCCAACCTGATCGTTGCGCAGTTGCTGCACCTGGAGTCCGAGGATCCCGAAAAGGATGTGTCGCTGTACATCAACTCGCCCGGCGGCTCGGTCTACGCCGGCCTGGCGATCTACGACACGATGCAGTTCATCAAGCCCAACGTGCAGACGATCTGCGTTGGCATCGCGATGTCAATGGGGGCATTGCTGCTCGCCGGAGGCGCCGCCGGCAAGCGCATGGCGCTGCCCAACGCCAAGATCCTGATTCACCAGGTGTCATCCAGCTTTCAGGGCCAGGCAACCGACATCGAGATCCATGCCAAGGAGATCATCGACGTACGCAGGCGCCTGGACGAGATCATCGCCAAGCACACGCACAAGGACCTAGAGCAGGTCGGTAAAGACACCGAGCGCGACTACTTCATGAGCTCCGAGGAGGCCAAGGAGTACGGCATCATCGATCGTGTGATCTCCGAGCACTAGCTCGGCGTTCATCGGTCGCCACACGCAGGGGAGCATCAACGGATATGGCACGACCAACAGATTCCAACGAGCAGCTCCTGTGCAGCTTCTGCGGCAAGTCCCAGCGGCAGGTGAAGAAGCTGATCGCCGGGCCCGGCGTGTACATCTGCGACGAGTGCATCGATCTCTGCAACGAGATCATCGACGAGGAGCTCTCGGCGCCACCGGCGTTCGACATCGAGAATCTGCCCAAGCCGCGGGAGATCTACGAGGTGCTCGACGAGTATGTCGTCGGCCAGGACCCCTCCAAGCGCACGCTGTCTGTGGCCGTGTACAACCACTACAAGCGTGTGCAGATGATGATGTCCGGCGATTCGGACATCGAGTTGCAGAAGTCCAACATCCTGCTGCTTGGCCCCACCGGGTGCGGCAAGACGCTGCTGGCGCAGACGCTCGCACGCATTCTCAACGTTCCGTTCGCGATCGCCGACGCCACGGCTCTGACCGAGGCCGGCTATGTCGGCGAGGATGTCGAGAACATTCTGCTCAAGCTGATTCAAGCCGCCGACTACGACGTCAAGAAGGCAGAAACCGGGATCATCTACATCGACGAGGTCGACAAGATCGCGCGCAAGGCGGACAACCCTTCGATCACGCGGGATGTCTCCGGCGAGGGTGTCCAGCAGGCGCTACTGAAGATCCTTGAGGGAACACAGGCCTCGGTGCCGCCACAGGGCGGTCGCAAGCACCCCCACCAGGAGTTCCTGACGATCGACACCACCAACGTGCTGTTCGTGTGCGGCGGTGCCTTCGCAAACCTCGACAAGGTGATCGAGCGACGTATCGGACACAAAGGCGTCGGCTTTGCCGCTGCGATCGAAGCCAAGGCTGAGCGCGACACCGGTGAAGTATTCGAGCAGTGCCTGCCTGAGGATCTGATCGAGTACGGGCTGATCCCCGAGTTCATCGGCCGGCTGCCGGTGGTGTCTGCGGTACACCAGCTGACACGCGAGGATCTCGTGTCGATCCTGGTCGAGCCGCGCAATGCGCTCGTCAAGCAGTTCCAACGCTTCTTTGCCTTCGACGGGATCGAGCTGGTGTTCTCCGAGGACTCGCTGACGGCTGTCGCCGAGAAGGGCCTGGAGCGCGAAACCGGGGCGCGTGGACTGCGCTCGATCATCGAGGAAATCCTGCTGGAGGTGCAGTTCGAGCTGCCCTCGCGTCGCGACGTCAAGAAGTGCGTGGTCACCAAGGAGACCGTGGAAAAGGGCCTGACGCCGACGCTCGTCACCGAAGCCGCGCCCGAGGAGGCAGACGAGGCCTCGCTGCGCGAGGAGTCCGCGTAGCTCCCCGGCTCGGTCCCGGATCGCCTCCCGACCGCTACCATCGCGATTGTGTTCAGGTCCAGCGGTACTCCCAAGTCCAAGTCCAAGTCCAAGTCCAAGTCCAAGCGCGAGCGCGTCAAGGCGCTGCCATGGGCCGTGCTGCTGCAAGCTGTCGCCGTGATCGGTCGCCACTGGCGCTCGCTCCCCAAGAAGGACCGGGAACGACTCAGCGGGCTGGTGCGTGACTCCGGTGGCCGGCTGGACCGGCTCAGCGCCGGCGAGCGTGCCGAGCTGCGCAAGTTGGCGGGCAAGCTCGACCTCAAGGGCATCGGCATCGAGCTGACCGGGCTCGCGCGCGGCGGACGGAGCCGGCGCAAGCGGCGCCGCGGCTCGCCGTGAGCGCCGGCGAGCAGGCCCCCGGAGCCGGCATGGCCGACGCGCTGGACGAGCTCTCCACGCACGAGTTGCACGATCGAGCGGTCGCACGCGCCGAGAAGCACCTGGACGTCAAGTTCTTCTGGACGCTGCTCAAGCTGATTCCCGCCGCCGAGGCGCTCAGCGGCGACGAGGGCGAGGCCGAGTACGACCTACAGTTCTCCAAAGGCAAGATCTACGACGCGCTGCACAGCGGCGACGGTCAGCTGGGCGAGGCGCTGCGCCCGCTGTTCATCGACTATCTGCGCAAGCACCCCGACGCGTAGGCGCTCCGGGCCGGAGCCTGGGCAGACGAGCAGCGAACTCATGCAACCGTCCAAGGAAACGATCTGGACCGAGGCTCGGGCCGAGCGTCAGCTGCGATCGCTGGAGCTGTTCGGGATGCGCTTCGGCCTGGACAGGATGCGGCGGATGATGACCGTCCTGGGATCGCCCGAGCAGCGCTTCGACGCCGTGCACGTGCTGGGGACCAACGGGAAGTCCTCGACCACGCGGATGACGGCCGCGATCCTCCAACGCCATGGGCTGCGTGTTGGCGCCTACCTCTCACCGCACCTGGTCTCATATCGCGAACGCGTCCTGATCGACGGGGAGGAGCTCGACAGGGAGTCCTTCGCCGCCGCCATCGCTCGCGCCTCATGGGCAGCTGAGCGAGTCAACCGCACGCTGTCCGAGGACGATCACGTGACCCAGTTCGAACTGCTTACCGCCGCGGCGTTGTGGGAGATGGCACGCCGAGAGCTCGACGTGGCGGTCGTGGAGGCCGGCCTCGGCGGACGCTATGACGCGACCAGCGTGATCGACGCGCAGGTGACCGTATTGACGAACGTCGGGCTGGAGCACACCCGCTGGCTGGGGCCGACGATCACCGACATTGCCGAGGAGAAGCTCGCCGTGGTGCGCCCCCGATCGGTGCTCGTGCTCGGCGAGGATCTGGTGCCGGCAGCACTCCGCGTCGCCGAGCGCGTCGCCGCCGAGCAGCAGGCTCGGATCGTACGCCCGCCGGGTGACGCCGCCGAGGTCATGCTCCGGGCCCGAGGCGCATTCCAGCGGCGCAACTTCGCCGTAGCGCGAACCGCCGCCCGGGCTTACCTGGAGCAGTCCGGCAGAACACTGAGCGAGCGGGCGGTAGAGCAGGCTGCCGCCTCCACCGACGTACCCGGACGCCTGCAGCTGATCGACGGGGATCCGCCGACGGTGCTCGACGGAGCGCACAATCCGGACGCCGTTCGCGCTCTGGTGCAGTCGCTCCCGGACGTGCTCGGAGCCGCGCCGCTGGCGCTCGTGCTTGGAGTGCTCGAGGACAAGGACGCAGCAGCGATGCTCGCGACACTGCTACCCGTCACCGAGCGCGCGTGGTTCACCGCGCCGCCGAGCAGTCGTGCGCTGTCGCCCGCAGCGCTGGAGTCACTCGCGCGACAGCTCGGTTTCCAAGCCGGCGTGTGCGAGCCCAAGCCCTCGCATGCGCTTGAGCAGGCGCGCAGCTGGGCAGCGGAGCACGGCGGCGCGGTGCTGGCAACCGGATCGGTCTACCTGGTGGGTGCCCTGCTCGGCCGGCGCTCCGGCTTCGATACCCTGCCGCTGCCGCGCGCAGATCCCGAGAGCTCAGCAAGATGAACAACGACGGTCCATCCGTGCTCACCATGATCGGCGCAGTCGCGCTGTTCGTAGCGCTGGTCATACTCGTGTTCTTCGCTGCGGGCTATGGTTTCGGCCGCCTGTTTCTCTAAACTCAGCCGGCCGATGCTTCCCTTCGCCTATTTTGGAATCGAAAGCAGCGGCTTGAATCTGGCCATCGACCTGCTGATCCTGTTCGTCGCCGTCCTGTACCTGTCGCTGATCTACTGGACCTACGCCGATGCGCGCCGCAGGATCTTCGATCCGATACTCGTCGCCTGTGCGACCGCGGCGTCGTTCTTCCCGTTCGTGGGCACGATCGTCTACATGGTCCTGCGGCCCCCTGAGTATCTGGAGGACGTGCGCGAGCGCGAGCTGGAGACACAGGCCGCCGAGGCGCGTCTGCGTCAGCTCGATCAGACGCTGTGCCCGTATTGCGACTACCGCGTCGAGCACGACTTCATCCGCTGTCCCAGCTGTCTGCGCAAGCTCAAGGAGCGCTGTGTCAACTGTTCGCGGCCACTGGACCAGGCATGGACGATCTGCCCGTACTGCGAGGCCGACGTCCCCGGTCTCACGGCTCCGCGTTCACGGCGGCGGCGGAGCGCTTCGCCGCCGGACGCCGAGCAGGCGGACGTGGAGGTGCCGGCGGCGAACGAGGACGACGAGGAGCAGGCACAGCCTGCGCTGGCCACCGAGCCGACCGCTGCGCCTGCCGATCGAAGATCATCTGCCGCCGCGGCTCGCGCCGCACGTCGAAGCGGTCGGGCTCGCCCGACCCCCTGACCGGCACCTCCCAACCAGCCAAAGGAACCCATGGACCGAACACTGATCCTTGTAAAGCCCGACGCCTTCGCCCGGGGACTGAGCGGCGAGATCATCGCCCGCTTCGAGCGCAAGGGCCTGCGCATCGTCGCGCTGCGACACATGACCGTCTCACGCGAGCTCGCCGAGCGCCACTACGCCGAGCACGCCGAGCGACCGTTCTTCGGCGAGCTCGTCGACTTCATTACCTCCGGCGCGATCGTGGCGATGGTGCTTGAAGGGATCGACGCCGTCAAAGCCGCGCGCCAGCTGATCGGAGCCACCAATCCGCTGGAGGCCGCCCCCGGCTCGATCCGCGGAGATCTCGCGATCGAGATGGGCGCCAACATGGTCCACGGCTCCGACTCGCCCGAGTCGGCCGCACGCGAGTCGGCGCTGTTCTTCGAGGACCTGCAGTAGCCGCAAGCGCTCCACTACCGCTGGTCCTCGCCTCCGGCTCGCCACAGCGGCGCGCACTGCTCGAGCGCTTGGGTATCCCCTTCACGGTCAGGGTGTCCAACGCGAGTGAGCTCGAGCAGGGTGAGGACCCGGCGCAGGTGGCCGTCGAGAATGCTCTGCGCAAGGCGCGCGCCGTCGCCCGTCCTGGGGTCGCTGAGGCCGTGCTCGGCTGCGACACGATCGTCGTCCTCGACGGTGTCATCTACGGCAAGCCGCCCGATGCCACCGTGGCACGAGCGACGCTGACGGCGCTCGGCGGACGCACGCACGAGGTGATCAGCGGTCTGGCGCTACTGCTCTGCGATGGCCAATCCGAATTGGCTGAGCGGACAGCAGTGGCACGTACGCGCGTGACGTTTCGGCCGATCGACGGCGAGCTGCTCGACTGGTATGTGGGCACGGGGGAGTGGCGCGGACGCTCCGGCGGCTATGCGATCCAGGGCGCCGGCTCGACACTGGCGCTGGCACTGGAGGGCGAGGAGGACAACGTCGTCGGCCTGCCGCTGTCCACGCTCCGCGACATCTATCCCGAGCTGCTCGCCGGTGAAGGGTGACGGTAGCTACGAAAGCTATACACCCACGCGCGAACGGGCACGAGCCCACCGACAACGGCGGGCTCTGCGTCACCGCACCCGCCAGATCTGCAAATCCGATCGCAGGGCTGGAGGGCGAGCGGGGGAGTCCGCTAGACTCCCCCTCGGGTACGCCCCGATGAACGCTGGCCTACGAGCGCGCCGCGAAGCGGCGACGTAGAACCGGATCTGAACGTGCCCCTCTCTCTCTATACATGGGCATCTTCAGCTATCTGACAGGATTCGGCGGCCGCGACATGGCGGTCGACCTGGGAACGGCCAACACGCTCGTCTACGTCCGTGGGCGTGGCATCGTGCTGTCGGAGCCGAGCGTCGTGGCGATTGACTCACGCACCGGCGAAGTGCACGCCGTCGGGATCGAGGCCAAGCGCATGCTCGGACGCACGCCAGGCACCATTCAGGCGATCCGCCCGCTCAAGGATGGAGTGATCGCCGACTTCGACGTGACCGAGCAGATGCTCAGGCACTTCATCCAGAAGGTCCACCAGAACCGCTGGGCGCACCCGCGGGTGGTCGTATGCGTGCCCTCAGGCGTGACCGGCGTGGAGAAGCGCGCAGTCGAGGAGGCCTGCCTGTCGGCCGGCGCACGCACGGCTTATCTGATCGAGGAGCCGATGGCGGCGGCGATCGGAGCCGGTCTACCGGTGGGCGAGCCGACCGGCTCGATGGTCGTGGACATCGGCGGCGGCACCTCCGAGGTCGCGGTCATCTCGCTCGGTGGGATCGTCGTTTCGCAGTCGATCCGCGTCGGCGGCGATGAGATGGATGAGGCGATCATCAACTACGCCAAGAAGGAGTACAAGCTTCTGATCGGCCAGCAGACCGCCGAGGAGCTGAAGCTGGAGATCGGCTCCGCATGCCCGATGTCCGAGGAGCTGCAGGCCGAGATCCGCGGGCGCGACATGGTCGCCGGCCTGCCCAAGACGGTGGTTCTGACCAGCGAGGAGATCCGCCAGGCGCTGGCCGAGCCGCTGACACAGATCATCGACGCGGTCAAGGAGACGCTCGACCGCACGCCGCCGGAGCTGGCCTCCGACATCATGGATCGCGGCATCATGCTCGCCGGCGGTGGCTCGCTGCTGCAGGGCCTGGACGAGCGCCTGCGCGAGGAGACACAGATGCCGGCGCACCTGGCTGAGTCGCCGCTGACGTGTGTGGCGGTCGGCTCGGGACGCTCGCTGGAGGAGTTCGAGGCGATCCACCGCTCCAACCGCACCTCACGCAACAGACGCCGCCGCTGAGCATGTGTGACGGGCCGCCCGCTGCGTGGGTAGTCTGTTCCGTGAACGCTTCGGAAGGTATTCATCGGTGTATGACAAGACGGTCCGGCGCCGGCGAGCGGTCCTCGTACTGCTTGTCGTGCTCTCATTGCTGCTTTTGACCGCCTACTTCGGCGAGTCTCCCAACGGACGCCTGCACGGCGTGCAGCGGGATTTCCTGACGGTTGTCTCTCCGATCCAGGACGGGGCGAACAAGGCGCTGAAGCCCGTCCGTGACCTGTTTGGCTGGTTCGGCAACACGCTGCATGCGAAAAGCCAGCTGGCTCAGGCACTCAAGCAGACAGACAAACTCCGCCGCGAACTGGTTGCCGACCAGTCCGAAAAACGTTCGTATCGCCAGCTGCTCGCGCTCACACATCTCGACCAGCTCGGCGTCGCCGACTACAGCCCCGTGACCGCCACCGTCATTGGCAAAACCCCGAACCTGTGGTATTCGACCGTCAACATCGACAAGGGCGAATCGGCGGGCGTGCACGTCAACGACCCGGTGATCAACGAAGAAGGACTGGTCGGGAAGGTGGCCGCCGTTGTCGCCGACGGCGCCCAGGTCGACCTGATCACCGACAGCTCGATGGGCGTCTCCGGGAGGATCGGCACCAGCAAGGCCACGGGCCTGCTGCAGCCCAAGGTGGGCGAACCCAACGACCTGCTGCTCGGCTATCTGCCCAGCAACGCGCAGGCCAACAGCGGTGAATACGTTGTCACCGCCGGCAGCGTCGCCGCCGGCGAATCGCTGTATCCGCCGGGGCTGATGATCGGGCAGGTCACCTCCGTCAACGAAGAAAGCGCATACAAGTCCGTCAACGTTCACCCGATCGCCAACCTGCACGATCTGAACATCGTCCAGGTCCTGACCTCCGGAGCGGGGACGCGCGCGTCGCAGCTCAGCAGCCTCGCCGGCAGCCTGCCCGCGGCCGGGAGCAACGGCAGCCCCGGCGAACAGCTCGCCTCGACCCAGGTGGGTGAATGAGCAACACAGCCTCGATGTCACTGCCGGTGCGATTGACGCTGTTCGCGGTAGTCGTCGTCTTCTTCCAGATCGGCGTCGTCTCAGAGGTGCCGGTGTTCGGGGTCAACGCCGACCTGTCATCGTTGCTTGTGGCCTTCGTCGGGCTGCTGTGCGGCTCCACCGTCGGCGCGGCCTGCGGCTTTGCGGTCGGGCTGCTCGTCGACCTGGCGCTGCTGCAGACACTCGGCCTGACCTCGCTGGTGTTCACGCTGCTCGGCTACTGGTGCGGGCGGCTGCGCGAGCTACGCGACCCGCAGGCCGCCTACACACCGCTGCTGCTCGGCGCCGGCGCCTCCGCCATCGCGCTCGTCGGCTACTCGCTGATGGAGTTCATGCTCGGGGTCGACGCGCCCGTCAGCTTCGAGTTGCTGCGCCAGATCGTGCTTGGAGTGCTCGTCAACACAATCGTCGCCGTGCCGATGTGGGCGCTCACGCGCCGGGTGCTGGAGGGCGCGCTGCCCGAGGACCCACGTCGCCGTCGCCGCCGACGCACGTACACGACCGGTGGCCTGAGCCCCCTCTCCCGCCCGTGAGGGCCCTGACTGTCAGATGAGCGCGCTCGAGCCCGCACGCAAACGCGACCCCCGCATCCCCGTCTCGCCGCAGCTGGCGCTGCGGGTGGCGATCATCGGCGGTGTGGCGATGGTCATGTTCGGCGTGATCTTCTTCCGCCTGTGGTACCTGCAGGTGCTCTCAAGCGAACAGTACGTCGCTCAAGCTGACGCCAACCGCGCACGCGAACTGCCGATCGCCGCGCCGCGTGGCGCGATCCTCGACCGCGAAGGCCAGCCGATCGTCGGCAGCACCGTCACCAACGCCGTGCAGATCGCACCCCAGCAGCTGCCCGCCGGCATCCAGCCGCAGGTGGCCGAATATCAGAGCAGCCTCGACGAAGCCGAAGCCAAGCGCCGGGAAGCGGTCACGCGCCTGTCCGGCTACGAGGCCGCGCTGGGCGGAGTCCGGCGCCTCACCCATGCCCAGCACCGAGAGCTCGGGCGCCTGCAGCAGGCCACCGGACCCCCGCGCGTGGCGGTGCCGCCGCTACCGGCCTCCGCCGTGGCGCTCAAAGCGCTGTTCAGGCGCCTCAGTCGTGTTATCGGGGTCAGCTCCCGTACGATCGACGAACGCGTCGTCGAGGGCATGACCGCGACGCCGTACGCGCAGGTGACGATCAAGACCGCCGCAGGACGCCGTGCGCTGACGGTCCTCGGCGAGCGCGCCGGCGAATTCCCCGGAGTGGTGCAGGAACCCGTCTCGATCCGCGAATACCCTTTCGGCGAAATGGCCGCGCAGATCGTCGGCTACGTCGGCCAGATCAGCGAACCGGAGCTGAAGATGCGCGCGTTCCGCGGCGTCAAAGCCGGCACGATCATCGGCCAGGCTGGTCTCGAGTACTACTACGACCAATACCTGCGTGGCAAGCCCGGCGTGAAGCGGGTCGCCGTCAACGCCGAAGGTCAGCCCGTGCCCAGCAAGCTCGCGCCGACGCCGCCCAAGGCCGGGCACACGCTGCAGACGACGCTCGACCTGGGCCTGCAGCGCGCGAGCGAAAAGGCGTTGCTAGAAGGCATGGAACACGCCCGCGCCGGCGGCAAACCGGCGATCGCCGGCGCGTTCGTGGCACTCGACCCGCTCAACGGCGAAGTGCTCGCTATGGGCTCCTCGCCGAGCTTCGATCCCAACAGGTTCGCCAAACCGCTGACCGACGCCGAATATGACGAACTGACCGGGCGCAACGGCGAAGAACCCGGGCGCCTCACAGATCTGGCCGACGAAGGCGAATACCCAACCGGATCGACGTTCAAGCCGATCACCGCGATGGCGGCGCTCGAAGCCGGCGTGATCACGCCCTCCGAGGGGCTCGGCGCAGGGCAGTGCATATATGTCTCGACCGAGCCGTTCTGCAACTCGGGGCATACCGACTACGGGGCGGCGACGCTCGTGGAAGCGCTGAAGGAGTCATCGGACACCTACTTCTTCACCGTCGGCAAGCTGGCCAACGAACACGGCGGCGAAATCATCCAGAAGAAGGCCCACGAGCTCGGGGTGGGGGAGCAGACCGGGATCGACCTGCCCAGCGAGTTCCCCGGCGTGATCCCCGACCCCAAGTGGCTGGCCGAACAGAACGCCCTCGAAGCCAAGTGCACGAAGGCCCACCACGGGCACCCGTGCTACATCGTCGCCGAACCAGGTGCGCCGTGGACGGTCGGCTACAACATGGACCTCGCCGTCGGCCAGGGTGAGCTGCTGACCGACCCGCTGCAGATGGCGGTCGCCTACTCGACGCTCGCCAACGCCTACCGCAACGGCGGCGGCGGGACCGTCGTCACACCGCACCTGGGCAAGCAGATCGACGAAAACAACGGCAGCCTGCTGCAGACGCTGCACTTCCCCGGCCGCCACGTCCACCTCGACTCCGAAGACCTCGGTCTGGTTATGGAAGGCTTGCACGAGGCGGCCACCGCGCCTGGCGGCACCTCGACGGAAGTGTGGACAGGCTGGGACCAGCAGGAAGACCCGGTATATGGGAAGACGGGCACCGCAGAACGGGCAGGCCACGTGGAACAGTCCTGGTACATGTGCTATCTCGGCAACGCCCAGCGTCCGATCGTGATCGCGGTGACCGTCGAGGAAGGCGGCTTCGGCGCCGAAACTGCCGCTCCGATCGCGCGACTGATCGCCTCGCAGTGGTATGGGAAGGCGAAGAAGTTCGTCCCGGGAAGCTCCAAGACCTTTTGAGCCCGCTCAGCCCGATCAAGGCGCCCGAAGAGGCGCCCACGACTCAGGCGCGCACGTTGCGTCTGCCGTTCGACCCGCTGATGGTGCTCGCGGTGATCGGGCTGGGGACCTGCTCGATCGTCACGCTGCGCGTGGCCACGCGCAATCTGGTCCCCGGCGACCCCCACTACTACGTCGAGCGCCAGGTGATCTACCTGGCGATCGGGTTCGTGGCGATGCTCGGCCTCTCGCGCCTGGACTACGCGCGGCTGCGCCAGTACAAAAACGCGATCTACGCGGCGCTGCTGATCAGCATCCTCGCGGTGCTCGGTCTCGGACATTCCGCGCAGGGCGCACAGCGGGCGATCAACTTCCCGCTGTTCTCCTTCCAGGCCTCCGAGCTCGGCAAGGTGCTGCTGATCGTGTCGTTGTCGGCGTTCATAGTCGAGCGCTCCCGCGCGCTGCGCGAGCGCGAGACGATCGTACGTGTGCTGATCGCCGCACTCGTCCCGACGATGTTCGTGATCGCCCAGCCAGATCTCGGCTCGGGACTGGTGTACATGACGATCGCCTGCATGATGCTGTTCGTCGCCGGCAGCTCCTGGCGGCACCTGGCAGCGCTCGCCGCGCTCGTGTGCGTGTCGATCGCGTTCGTGCTCGTCGTCGCCCCCGCAATCGGCTTCCACGTCCTGAAGCCCTACCAGGTCGAACGGCTGACTGCGTTCATCCACCCCAACGCAAATGCGCAAAAGGAAGGCACCGCATCGGCGAACGCGGAAAAGGAAGGAACCGAATCCACGGACCCCTCCTATCAGCAGGAAGAGTCCAAGATCGCGATCGGCTCCGGCGGCAAGACCGGACGGGGCGTGAACGCCAGCCAGGTGCCCTACGGCTTCGTGCCGGAGAGTGACACCGACTTCGTGTTCGCAGCCGTCGGCGAAAAGTACGGCTTCGCCGGTGCCGGCATCGTGCTGCTGCTGTATGCGCTGCTGATATCGCGCGCGCTGCGCGTGCTCGTCATGGCCAAGGACCTGTTCGGGTCGCTGATCGCCGCCGGTGTAGCGGCTATGCTCATGTTTCAGGTCTTCGTCAACGTAGGGATGACTGTTGGGATCATGCCCATCACCGGCGTCACGCTTCCGCTCATGAGCTACGGCGGCTCGTCGGTCATCGCCACCTTGTTGGGGATAGGTCTGCTCCAATCGATCTACGTCCAGGCGCGCGCCTCAGCAGCACTGAAGGACCGCGTACTGCGTTACTAGACACCAATGTCCGCCGAGCGTCCCTCACCACATCGTCAGCCCCGCTGGGTTCTACGCCCAGTCGCGTTGGGTGCGCCCGATCGGGCGCCCCGTGTGCACGCGGGCTCGCCGACGCGGCGCCAATCCGCCCGACGCCCGGCTCCTTTCCATACCGAAAGACTGGATCAAATTGAAAAAGCAAGTGCTTGTCAGCGTCGACCGCGCGGAGACGCGCGTGGCGCTACTGGAGGCGAGCGGAACGCCCGCCGCCTCGCGTTCCTCCTCCAGCCGTGGCCGCAAGCGCGGCAGCAAGGGCCCGGAGGCTGGCTACCGCGTCGCTGAGCTCTACATAGAGCGCCGCGGCGGACGCTCGATCGTCGGCAACATCTACAAGGGCAAGGTCGACAACGTCCTCCCCGGCCTGGAGGCCGCGTTCGTCGACATCGGCCTCGAGAAGAACGGCTTCTTGCACGTCGATGAGATCGTGCTGCCAGGTGTCGAGACGCCCAAGCGCGGCCGCGGCGGCAGCGGCCGCAAGATCGCCGATCTGCTCAAGCCCGGCCAGGAGATCGTCGTGCAGGTCGTCAAGGACCCGCTGAAGACCAAGGGCGCGCGCCTGTCGATGGAGCTGACGATCGCCGGGCGCTACATGGTCTACGCCCCCACCGGCGAGGGCGTCGGCGTGTCCCGGCGCCTGGAGGACCGCGAGCGCGAACGCCTGCGCCGCCAGACCGCCAACCTGACCGTCGACGGCGGTGGCGTGATCGTGCGCACGGCCGCCCACGGGGCCAAGCGCGAGGACTTCGAGCGGGAGCTGAAGTACCTGCACAAGCTCCACGAGGTGCTCGTCAAGCGCGTCGAGGAGACCGTCGCCCCCGACCTCGTCTTCCAGGAGGCCGATCTGTCCGTGCGCGTGGTCCGGGACATCTTCTCGGCGCACTTCGAGCGCGCGATCGTCGATGACGAGCAGCAGTACCACCGCCTCGTGTCGTTCTTCACGCGCACCGCGCCGGAGCTGGTCGAGCGCGTCGAGCTGTGGCAGCAGGAGGACCCGCTGTTCGAGTCATACGGCGTCGACAAGGCGATCGAGGGCGTGCTCTCGCGACGCGTCGACCTGCCGAGCGGCGGCTACCTGATCATCGACTACGCCGAGGCGCTGACGGTGATCGATGTCAACTCCGGCAGCTTCATCGGCCGCGGCAAGGGCGCTGCGCTGGAGGACACGATCACCAAGACCAACCTCGAGGCCGCCGAGGAGGTCGTCAACCAGCTGCGTCTGCGCGACATCGGCGGCATCATCGTCATCGACTTCATCGACATGGCGCGCGCACGCAACCGCGACGCCGTCATGAAGACGCTGCGCAAGACCCTCGACGAGGACCGCACGAAGACGTTCACCGCTGAGATCTCAAAGCTCGGACTGGTCGAGATGACTCGCCAGAACGTCACCGAGGGCGTGCGCGAGATCATGAGCCGGCCGTGTCCGACGTGCGAGGGCGAGGGCGTGATCCGCTCGGAGGAGACGATCGCCATCGAGTTCGAGCGCCGTCTCCGCGACGTCGCCGTCGAGCACCCCGATGCCGAGGCGTTCCTGGTCCAGATCAACCCGCGCGTCAGCACCCAGTTCACCGGCCACAGCTCGCGCGTGCTGCACGCGCTGGAGACGCAGACGGGCAAGTCATTCCTGTTCGAGGGCTCCGAAGGCCTGACGCTGGACCACTTCGCGATCACGTTCATGGGCACCAGGGCGGAGGTGGAGGAGCGCGCGCTGCCTTTCCGCCAGGGCGATGAGGTGCTCGTGGAGATCGTCGAGCCACACATGTACGACGTCGACGACGCCGTCGCCAAAATCGACGGCTACATCATCTCGATCGCCGGCGCCTCGCCGTACGTCGGCGAGAAGCGCATGGTGCGCATCGACCAGGTGGGTCGCACAGCCGCCAGCGCGCTGCTGCTCGACGAGTCCGGAGAGGTCATCGCCGCGCCCGCCCGCGCCGTCGGCTCCCGCGCCGGCTCCCGCAGCAGGCGCCGCCCCGCCGAGAGCGCCGGTGGCGATGACGCCGCCGAGCAGGCCCAGCCGCAGCCGCGCTCGCGCCGCCGCCGGGCACCCGTGGAAAGCGAGGACGCCGAGGCGCGACGCGAAGCTGGGTTGAGCGAGTCGCCCACCGCGATCGACTCCGAGCCGGAGGAGCAGGCAGCGGTGATCGCGCTGGAGGAGGCAGGCGCCGACACTCCGCAAGGCGAGGCCGCCGAGGATGGCCTACAATCCAAACCTCGGCGTCGTGGCCGCAGGGGCGGACGGCGCCGTTCGGCTGCCAAGGCCAAGGCAACCCCCGAGTAGCCGACTGCTCGTCCGGCACAAGCCGGCCGGCGCGGCCCTGACAAGCCAGAGAATCGAGACACACAGACATGTACGCGATCGTGAAGACCGGCGGCAAGCAGTACCGCGTTGAGCGGGGTCAGAAGCTGCTCGTCGAGCGCCTGCCCGCAGCCGAGGGCGCGGACGTCAAACTGGAGCCGCTGATGTACCGCTCCGACGAGGCGATCTTCGACAAGGCCGGCCTCAAAGACGTCAAGGTGACCGCCAAGATCGTCGCGCACGTCCGCGGCGAGAAGCTGCGCGTGTTCAAGTTCAAGCCCAAGCGCGGCTACAAACGACGCACCGGCCACCGCCAGGATCTCACCCAGATCGAGGTCACCGACATCACCGCTCCAGGTGGTAAACAGGCGGCCAAAGCGAGCAGCGCCAAACAGGCCGACGCCGCCAAACAGGCGCCCACAGCCAGCAAGGAGACCGCAGCAGATGGCACATAAGAAGGGGCTCGGATCCAGTCGTAACGGTCGTGACTCAAACGCCCAACGCCTGGGCGTCAAGACGTTCGCCGGCGAGGCAGTCACCGGCGGCGAGATCATCGTGCGCCAGCGCGGCACGCGCTTCAAGCCGGGCGCAGGCGTGGGCATCGGCAAAGACGACACGCTGTACGCGCGCGCCGCCGGTACGGTGCAGTTCAGCAACGGCTGGCGCGGTCGCGTCGTCAGCGTGCTGCCCGACGGCCGGCAGGATTAGCGTCGGAGTCTGATCGTGCGCGGCGCCTCCCCGCGGAGCGGCGCACTGCTGCTGGCCGCGGGGCGCGCCGCCCTGGGGGTGGCCGTGCTGGCCGCCCCCGAGAGCGTCACCTCCAGGTGGCTGGGGCCCGACAACGCGCAGCTGCCCGTCGTCGGTGACCTCGCACGCTCTCTCGGCGCGCGCGATCTGGCGCTCGGCCTCGTCACCCTGCAGACGCTCAACGATCCCGTCACCGGTCCCCGCGTGCAGCTGCTGTGCGCGCTCGTCGACACCGCCGACGTGCTTGCAACCGTCGTCGCCCGTCGCAGCCTGCCGCGAAAAGGGGTCTACGGGACCGTGCTGCTCGCCGGCGCAGGCGCCGGCGCCGGCTTCTACTGCTCACACAAGCTCGCCCACGCCTGAGTGTTGCCAGGCCACGCCTGAGCATGCCATGCCACGCCTGAGCATCGCTCGCGTACGCCTGAGCCTCGCTCGCTTGCCCGCTCCGCCTCACCCGGCCTGGGCGGTCGGGCGCACAAGGATCTCGTTGACGTTCACATGCGCCGGCTGCGAGGCCGCGTACAGCACCGCGCGGGCGATGTCGTCGTCCTGCAGCGCATCCGTGGGGCGCTCATCGAAGAACGGCGTGTCGGTCATGCCAGGCTCGATCAGCGTCACGCGCACGCCCGTGCCGTGCAGATCCTGGCGGGCGGCCTCGCCCATGGCGGTGACCGCATGCTTGGTGCACGAGTACATCGACCCAGGGAGCACGCGCCTACCGGCCACGCTCGAGGTCAGGATCAGGTGGCCGCCTGAGTCGGTCAGCGCCGGGATCGTCGCGCGCAGCGTCAGCGCCGCGCCGTAGACGTTCGTCAGCACCATCTCCCGCCAGTGCTCAGGCGTGTCCTTGAGAAAGCCGCGGGGACCGCCAAAGCCTGCGTTGGCGAACGCCAGGTCGATCCGCCCGAACGCCTGCAGCGCCGCCTGCACCATCCGCTGCTGGTCCTCCCACTCGCTGACGTCGCAGCGCACCGCCAGCGCGTGCTCGCTGCCGCCCAGCTCCTCCGCCAGGGTCTCCAGACGCTCCAGCGACCGCGCGGCGAGCACCACCCGCCAGCCGTCTGCGCGTGCGCGGCGTGCCGTGGCCGCGCCGATCCCGGATGAGGCGCCAGTGATCAGGAAGACGCGGTCGCTGGCGGCAGGGGTGTCGTTGCTCATGGGCTGTGCTCCTTTGCTCCGGTGTGGACTTGAGTGCTGGACGTGCTGGATGCGTTTGTCAGCCTCTACCCATATCCGATCCGGCCTGTCGATCCGCGGCGCTGCTGTCACGATGGACAGCGTGCTGCACGATCGCGCAAGGATCCACGTCTCCGCCGGCGCCGGCGGAGACGGCTGTATGAGCTTCCGCCGCGAAGCGCACGTCCCGCGTGGCGGTCCAGACGGCGGCAACGGCGGGCGCGGGGGAGACGTGCTGGTCGTGTGCGACGACTCGCTGCGCGACCTGCAGAGCTTCCGGCGCACCGCCCGCTACCGTGCCGGGCGCGGCGGACACGGAGAGGGCGCCCTGCGTCACGGCGCCGACGGGCAGACACTGACCATCAGGGTGCCGCCAGGGACGCAGATCACCGGGCTCGACGGCGAGGACGGCGACCTGGTGGGACGCCGCTGGGAGCTGCTCGCACACGGCCAGCGGGCCACCGTCGCCCGCGGCGGCGGCGGCGGCAAAGGCAACAAGCGCTTTGCCACGCCCACACGCCAGGCCCCGCGCTTCGCCGAGCGCGGCCTCACCGGCGAGGAGGGTTGGCTGGAGCTGCAGCTGAAGCTGCTTGCAGACGTCGGGCTCGTGGGCCTGCCCAACGCCGGCAAGTCCTCTCTGCTGGCGCGTCTCACCCGCGCGGCGCCGAAGGTCGCCGACTACCCGTTCACGACGCTCTCGCCCGTGCTGGGCGTGCTCGAAGGAGAGGAACGCCAGCTGATCGTCGCCGACATCCCCGGCTTGATCGAGGGCGCAAGCGTTGGCGCCGGCCTCGGACACGACTTCCTCGCGCACGTCGAGCGCACGCGCTTGCTCGTGCACGTGCTCGACGTCGCGCCCGAGGTCTCCATGGGCGAGCAGGCGGACGCGCTGGCCAACCATGCCACGATCGAGCGCGAGCTAGCCGCACACGATCAGCGACTGGCACGGCTGCCGCGGGTGCTGGCGCTGTCCAAGGCCGATCTCGTGCCGCAGGAGCGCGTCCGCGAGAGCATCGCCGCATGGCAGGAGCGCCTGGGCGCAGACATCCCCGTGCTGGCCACCTCCAGCGCCACAGGCGCCGGCGTACGCGAGCTCGGAGAGTTGCTGCTCACGCTCGTGCCAGACGCCGTGGCGTTGCCCGGTGAGCCCGCGCAAGCGGGCGCGCCCGCCGGCGAGGACGAGCTCGTCGAGCACATGGTGTTCCGCCCGACCGGCGGCTCCGGCTTTCGCGTAGAGCAGCTGCGCGACGGCGCGTTTGCCGTCAGGGGCCGTGGGATCGAACGGCTGCTGGATCGCTTTGACGTCGACAACGACGACGCCATGGCCTACCTGGAGGGAAGGCTGCGGCGGATCGGCGTGCTCGGGGCGCTCGAGTCCGCCGGCTTCCAGCCCGGCGATGAGATCGAGATCGGTGGCGTGACATTCGAGCTGGATCCACAGGAGTAGCCAAATAATAAGTTATACGTTATGATTTCTATATGTCGATGCCTGGCGCACTGCTCCGAGACGCCCGCCAACAAGCCGGATTGACCCAGGCAGAGCTGGCTCGCCGCCTTGGAGTCAGCCAGGCGGCCGTGGCTCGGCTGGAGAGAGCGGGCGCAAATCCGACCGTGGCGACACTCGAGGATGCGCTGTGGGCGACAGGGCATCGTCTGGCGCTGGATGCCCGCGTGCGCACGCCTGGCGTGGACGAGAGCCTGATCCGCCAGCAGCTCGAGCTCACCCCGGCCGAGCGCGTGCGCGGCATCGAAACGATGTATGTACAGGCACGGACGCTGGCCCTGGCAGGAGCCAGGAGTCGCGGTGAGCACGCCTGAGCCAGGGCCCCGAGCACCCGAGTTCCGGCTGCATCAGCTGCTCAGACGCCTGATCGATCGTGGGGTGGACTTCGTGGTCGTCGGCGGGGTCGCGGTGATTCTGCAGGCTAGCCCCCGGTTCACCAGGGATCTGGACATCTGCTACGCCGTGGATCAGAAGAACTTGCAGCGGTTGGGCGAGGTGCTGGTCGAGCTTCGGGCGAGATTGCGGGGCATCGATGAGGATCTACCGTTCGTTGCTGACGGGCGTACGCTGCGCAGGGCTCAGATCCTGACGCTCACCACGGCTGACGGAGGGCTGGACCTGCTCGTCGAACCTGCCGGTGCCCCCGGCTACGCGAGCCTGCGGCGCAGGGCTGACCGGATGGACATCGATGGGATCATTGTGCGCGTCGCGTCGATCGACGATCTGATGGCGATGAAGCGCGCAGCCGGACGTCCCCAGGACCTGGTCGACCTCGAATCGCTCGAGATCGCCAGGCGGCGCACGCGCAAGAGCCGGAAGGCGGCGCAGTGACCGTCTACGCTCGGTCTCTTCGATGAGACGCGTCGTCATCAAGCTCGGCTCAAGCGTTGTCGCAGACAATCAGGGCATGCCCCGCATGGACGTGCTCGCCAACGTGTGCGACCAGCTGGCGGCCCTGCACCGCGACGGCGCCGAGGCGATCGTCGTCACCAGCGGCGCGATCGCTCGCGGCATCCGCGTGATGGAGCTGCCCCAGCGCCCCACCACCACCGGTGCGCTGCAGGCTGCCAGCGCCGTCGGGCAGGGCAAGCTCTACCGCATCTACGACGAGCTGCTGCGCGAGCGCGGCCTGACCAGCGCGCAGGTGCTGCTGACGTTCTTCGACATGAGCGCCCGCACGCACTACCTCAACGCCCGCCAGACGCTCAGCACGCTGCTCGAGTGGCGGGTGCTGCCGGTGATCAACGAGAACGACACCACCGCCACCGACGAGATCTCCTTCGGCGACAACGACTTCCTGGCCGCCCAGGTGGCGGTGCTCGTGGGCGCCGACGAGCTGATCCTGCTGACGGACATCGACGGCCTGTACACCGCCGACCCGCGGCTGCACCCCGACGCCCACATCGTCGCCGAGGTGAGCGACTTCTCGGCCCTCGACGACCTGGAGATCGGCCACACCACCTCGCCGCTCGGCTCCGGCGGGATGCGCTCGAAGGTGGTCGCCGCCGAGATGGCCACCGCCGCCGGGATCCCCACTGTGATCTGCAACGGCGTGCGCGCCGACAGGCGCTGCGCCGCCGTGCTCGCCGGCGAGCGCGAGGGCACGCGCTTCGCCGCCCGCGAGGCGCGCTACTCGAGCTTCAAGCTGTGGCTGAAGTACGCCAAGCCCACACGCGGCACGCTCGTGATCGACGCCGGGGCGGCGCGGGCAGTGCGCGACGGCAGCGCCAGCCTGCTGCCGGTGGGGGTCGTCGACGTGATCGGCGAGTTCGACGCCGGCGACGCCGTAGACATCACCGAACAGCCTGACGAGGGCCGCCAGCGGGGCCGCACGCTGGCGAAGGGCATCTGCAGCTACTCCGCCGAGGAGCTGCGGCGCGTGGTCGGGCTGAAGTCCGACGACGTCCGCCAGATCCTGCCGCGGGCCAGCGACGAGGCCGTGCACCGCGACTACCTGGTGATGGACTGCCGCCGGCGAGCGGCTCAGCGCGCCTGTCGTACCCTGTAAGGCATGGCTGTAGCCGTCTCACCGGTCGCTGACATCTGCCGTGCCGCCAAGCGCGCCGCGCGCGCGCTCGCGCAGACCGACACCGCCGTCAAGGACGCCGCGCTGGAGGCGATCGCCGCCGCGCTGATCGTCGGCGCTCGATGAGATCCTCGCCGCCAACGAGCGCGACATGGAGCTCGCCCGCGAAGCCGAAATCGGCGACGCGCTGCTCGACCGCCTGCGCCTGGACGAGGCGCGCATCGGCGCGATGGCGGACGCCGTCCGCCAGGTGGCCGCGCTCGGCGACCCCGTCGGCGAGCTGATCGACGGTCACCGCCTGCCCAACGGCCTCGACGTGCGCAAGGTCCGCGTGCCGCTCGGCGTCGTCGCCGTCGTCTACGAGGCGCGCCCCAACGTGACCATCGATGCCGCCGCGCTGTGCCTGAAGTCCGGCAACGCGATCGTGCTGCGCGGCTCGTCCTCCGCCGCCTACTCCAACGCCGCGCTGGCGCAGATCGCCGCCGAGTCCGCCATCGCCGCCGGGCTGCCGGAGGGCTGCGTCAGCCTCGTCGCCGGCGGCGGGCGCGAGGAGCTCGCCGAGCTGGCCACCCAGAAGGACGCCGTCGACCTGATCATCCCGCGCGGCGGCGAGGGGCTGAAGGAGGCGCTGCAGGCAGTCGCCACCGTCCCCGTGATCTACGCCGCCTCCGGCAACTGCCACGTCTACGTCGACGCCGGCGCCGACCTCGAGCAGGCACAGGCGATCGTGCTCAACGCCAAGACCCAGCGCCCCGGCGTGTGCAACGCCGCCGAGACGCTGCTCGTCCACGAGCGCGTCGCCGCACAGTTCCTGCCCAGTGTGCTCAGCGCGCTGGCGGGCGCCGGCGTGAGCATCCGCGCCGACGCACGCACCCGCCACGCCATCGCCGAACACAACGCCATCCCCGATCTGATCATCGACGACGCCACCGAGGCCGACTGGGCCAACGAGTACCTCGCGCCGATCATCGCCGTCGGGGTCGTCGACTCGGCCGAGCAGGCGATCGAGCACATCGGCCGCTACGGCAGCGGGCACTCCGAGGCGATCGTCACCCGCGACACCGCCGCCGCCCGGGCCTTCCAGCTCGGTGTCGACGCCGCTTGCGTGTACGTCAACGCCTCCACCCGCTTCACCGACGGCGGCGAGTTCGGGATGGGCGCGGAGATCGGCAACTCCACGCAGAAGCTGCACGCGCGCGGCCCGATCGGCCTGCGCGAGCTGTGCACGTTCAAGTACCTCATCGAAGGCGACGGGCACGTCCGCGGATGAGCGGCCGGCGGCGAGCGCCGACCGACCAGACACCGCCGTGCGCTCGCTCGGGATTCTCGGGGGGACGTTCAACCCGCCGCATCTCGGGCATCTCGCGGTCGCGCGGGGAGCCCGTCAGGAGCTCGGCCTGGAGCAGCGTGCTGCTCGTGCCCGCCAACACCTCACCGTACAAGGCCGACGGGGACGGCGGCCCGGGCGGGCGCGATCCAGGTCCACGGCATCGCCTGCAGATGTGCCGGCTGGCCGTCGCCGGCGAGGAACGGCTGTCGGTGTGCGCCCTGGAGATCGAGCGCGGTGGGCTGTCCTATACCGTGGATACCTTGAGATCCATCCATGCAAGCCATCCCCAGGCCGAGCTGACATTCATCGTCGGAGCCGACACCGCCGCCACCCTCGGCTCCTGGCGCGAGCCGGCGCAGCTGCTGGAGCTCGCGCATCTCGCGGTGGCCGCGCGCGCCGGCGCGGCCAGACGGCAGGTGCTCGAGGCGCTCGCGCGCACCGGCGTCGCCACCGACGTGAGCTTCCTCGAGATGCCCGCCATCGAGGTGTCCTCATCGATGGCACGCAGTCGCGTCGGCGAAGGCAGGAAGATCGACGACCTCGTCGGTCCCGCCGTCGCCGGCTACATCGCCGAGCGCGCCCTGTACGCGAGCGCGGTGGCCAGCCGATGACCGGCGAGGGCAAGCCGCTGCTCGGCGAGGCGCTGCTGGGCGCGATCGTCGGTTATGCCGAGGACAAGAAGGCGATCGACGTCGTCGAGCTAGACCTACGCGGCGTGCTCGGCTACACCGACTACTTCCTCGTCTGCTCAGGCAACACCGGCCGCCAGGCAAAAGCGATCCACGACGGCATCATCGAGGGGCTCAAGCACGACCACGACACGCTCCCGCGCAGGGTCGAGGGCACCGGTGACGGCGGCTGGATCCTGATGGACTACCTCGACGTGGTCGTCCACATCTTCACGCCCGAGACGCGTGAGTTCTACCGGCTGGAGCAGCTGTGGGGCGAGGTTCCCGCACGCGTCGTCGGTACCGAGGCCTCCCAGTAGGAGACGCCGGTCGGAGCAGGCGAACTGTCCTGCTTTGAATTATCGAACTCAGTTGACCAGCCGCATGCCTGCCGGTTAAGGTTGGACGTACAGCGCCGCTGAGGGGCGACGCGTGGAGAAGAGGGGAACTCATGCATCAACCGATCGCAGATCGCAGAACGCTGCACCTTGCGCTGGCCGCCGCTCTCGCCGCCGCGACACTCATCTACGCATGCGGCGCGCTCGCAGCAGTCGCGCGGGCCGAAGGTCCCGGATCCGGCACGCCCACGACGGTCAGCCTCGGTGACTCGTTCATCTCCGGGGAGGCAGGACGCTGGGCCGGTAACACCAACGAAAGCTCCTCCAAGATCGACGCGCTCGGCTCCACCGCCTACTACGACAACTCCACCGACACCGGCGAACTGATCGAAGGCTGTCACCGCTCCAAATCGGCCGAGGTGTACATCGGCGGCGGTGTGGTTGGCGAGAACCTCGCCTGCTCCGGCGCCAAGACATCCAGCTTCAGCGAGGAAGGCCTGTTCAAGCCGGGCATCGACTTCTACAACTCCGGCGGCCACGAAGGCCAGGCGCTGATGCTGCAGCACTACGCAGCCAGCCACAACGTCAAGCTCGTGGCCCTGTCGATCGGCGGCAACAACTTCAACTTCGCAAGCATCGTGCAGACGTGCGTCGAGGACTTCCTGGAGTCAACCATCTTCGACGACTTCTACTGCAGCGAAGAAAGCTCCGTCACCAACAACTTCAACTCCAGCAACGT